>OY969717.1:0-2331622 GCA_963702155.1 uncultured Alphaproteobacteria bacterium | reverse complement strand
AGCAGCTGCAGGTATGATATTTTTATCCCAATTTCCATTACTATCATGCTTGCCTCCAGCCATGGATGCAGTTTCAGCATGTGATATATAGCCCAAGCCCGGCGCGCCCTCTTTTGTGCCCAGCTATTGAGCTTATCGAAAAAGCTACGCGGTTGGTCGGCAACATTGGGGGCGCGGATGGCGCGGACAACGCCGCCCTTTGCGATTACACCCTTAAAGGCGTTGAATGTCACATCGTCGCGGTTAAACACATCGGTCACATCAACGATTTCGAGCGGGTTGCGTAGATCGGGCTTGTCCGAACCATATTTCAGCATCGCATCATCATAAGACAAATGCGGCAACCATTCGACTTTGCGCTTTTCGCCTGTAAAGTCAGAGAAATCTTCGAAGATGCCTTTGATCACAGGCTGAATTGTATCGAACACTTCGTCCTGTGTAACAAAGCTCATCTCGACATCAAGCTGGTAAAATTCGGCAAGGCGATCGGCGCGACCATCTTCATCGCGAAAGCATGGCGCGATTTGGAAATATTTATCAAAGCCGGACATCATCAACAGCTGTTTAAATTGCTGTGGCGCTTGTGGCAGAGCGTAAAACTTACCCGGGTGCAGACGGCTTGGCACAAGGTAATCACGCGCGCCTTCGGGGCTGCTGGCGGCTAAAATAGGTGTTTGAAATTCCTGGAAATCCTGCGCATACATACGCTCTCGCATGTAACGAATGACGTTGTTCCGTAGGCGGATATTTTTCTGCATCTTTTCACGGCGCAGATCAAGATAGCGGTATTTCAGGCGGATATCTTCGCCCGCGCCATCATCTTCGGCAACTTGGAACGGAATAATATCAGCGGCGGATTGCACATCGATTTTACCGATGTAAACTTCGATCTCGCCTGTTTTCATTTTGGCGTTTGTGGTTTCAGCGGTTCTGGCTTTGACTTCGCCCTCAACCGTGATGACCGATTCAACGCGCAATTTATTGACGGTCTCAAGCAAAGGCGAGCCTTCATCAACAACGCATTGTGTTATGCCGTACGTATCGCGCAGATCAATAAACAGCACTCCGCCATGGTCGCGTACGCGGCTGATCCAGCCGGATAGGCGTACGGTTTCACCAACATGGTCTTTGCCAAGTTCGTTACATTTATGAGAGCGATATTTATGCATTTCTTATGTCCTTTGTTAGGAGGACTTTTTTAACGTGTAACGCGCAATAGGCAAAGGTTTTTTCGAAAAACCGCAGATGGGGTACTGATTGGCGTAGATCTGAAAAAATCTATCAAGTGTTCATCGATGTGTATATGTGGTTATAAATAAATATGCTAATTACAAAACAATCCGCGAACATTTTGCACCTCCCTTAAAAACGAACCTTTTATTACGGTCGATACCGAGTTTTTGCGGGAGAAAACCTATTATCCTAAGCTTTGCTTGGTGCAAATCGGCGAGCCGGATAAGGCGGCCGCGGCAATTGATGTGTTATCCAAAGATATTACAGATTTAGAGCCGCTATTCACGCTTTTGCAAGATGAAAGCACACTTAAGATTTTTCATGCGGCGCGGCAGGATTTGGAGATTTTTCACAATTTGACCCATCAAGTGCCAAAGCCGTTTTTTGATACGCAGGTTGCGGCGATGGTGTGCGGGTATGAGAATCGATCGGGTATGAAGCGCTTGTCCGTCATTTGACAGACGGTGAATTGGATAAGGCTTCAGCAATACACAAACTGGTCTGTGCGCCCATTAACCCAGCGGCAGATTGATTATGCGCTTGGCGATGTGACGCATTTGGTGGATGTGTATCAAAAACTCTCCGAAGAATTAGAAAAAAGAGGACGGACATAGTAGGTCTTTCAAGAGGTCGAAATACTTACAGATACAGCTACATATGAAAATCCGCCCATGGAAGCATGGCGGCGCATTAAAACACGGGCGACCAAGCCAAAAAATCTGGCTGTTTTACGAGCGCTAGCGGCTTGGCGGGAAGAAAAGGCACAGGATAAAAACTTGCCCCGTACTTGGATTATTCGGGATGAAACGCTGGCTGATATTTCGGGGCAATTACCAAAGACACCGGAAGATTTAAAACGCATCCGCAATATCCCTAAGGAAATCCCAAATAATGATACGGGCGGTATGCTCATCGATCTTATAAAAGATACGCTTAAAACTGATAAATCTGGCTGGCCTTCCATTCCGCAGAAAAAGCACAAGCCGCATTCAGCCAGCGCGACCATTGATGTTCTAAAAATGCTTTTGAAGGTGCAGGCCGCCGAACATGATGTTGCCGCCAAGCTTATTGCATGCAAAGATGATATTGAACGGCTTGCGATTGAAGATGCACCTGATATATCCGCACTTAAAGGCTGGCGGTATAAAGTTTTTGGAAAAGAAGCACAGCGTCTTAAAAATGGCGAGATTGCGATTGGCCTTAAAAAAGGCGATATTGCAAAAATCGAGATTAAATAATTTTTGGAGTATCCGCTGCCCTATGAAAACGCTTTATCTTTTGCGTCATGCCGAGGCCAGTTTTTCAGGTCATACCGATAAAACGCGAATGCTTACCGATCAAGGGTTGGCGGATGCGGCGGCGCTAGGGTCAAGGCTTTCAGATGATCATATTTCGTTTGATCTGGTTTTATGTTCGGCAGCTATACGCACACGCCAAACTTTTAAAGCGCTATCCGGTCGTATGCATTTGGCAGATTGCGAGATACGATATTTGGAAGCCCTTTATAATGCGCCGCGAGAACAGTATCTTACCGAGGCAAACGCTCTGGATGACAAATTTAATAGTGTTTTGATGATCGGGCATAATCCGGGGATTTTTGAATTTGCTATATACCTTGCGTCTTCACAAAATATGGAACATTTGGGCAGACTTTCTATGGGATATTCGCCCTGCTCGCTTACCGGTTTTGAATGTCCGATTGAGCGGTGGAGAGATTTGTCTTCGCAAAGCAATCTTTTAGAATATTATGCGCCACATGAGATGTGAACAATGGCGTATGTTCCGAGGTCAAGAATATCTTTATTTTATAAATGCATACAAAAATCTGGGTACAAATAAAATCTATGTTTGGTAATCACATTTCAGCATAAAAAAAGCGGGGTAAAATGCCGCGCTTTTTTTATATATTTTGCAATGCAGCCAGAACATCGCGCATGAAAGGTATAGAAATGTTTCGTTTTCGGGCAAGTGCGAGCTTATCTGCCGTTTCCACAATATCACGAGCGGCGGCGAAAGAGCGTTCCATACGCGGCACCAGATATAGGATCACATCTTCGCTTACCTTTAATTGACGATCCGCAAATTGCTTTATCAGAAGCGAGCCGAGGAGCATATCATCCGGTGGATGGATCACAGCCAATGGCGCAGCGCGCAAGCGGGACGCCAGATCGGGGATTGCGAACGCGGTTTCGGTCGGGCACATGCGCAAGGTAAGCAGCATTGTGCGTTTTTCTTCTTTAAAGATATTATATAGATGGAACAGGCGTGTTTCTGCATCATGATCGCCGAGCCATGGATCGATGCCGTCGATCACGACAGTACTTCCGGTTTTTGAAAGGTCTTCTGCTGTTTTGAGAAGCAGGGCTTCGGGCGGGATCACAGCCGCTTTTGTTTTTTCCTTCCATACGGCGGAAAGATGGGATTTACCGCTTGCTGCTGCGCCATTTAAAATCAGCACAGGGGCGGGCCAGTCGGGCCATTTATCAATCCAACCAACAGCGTCTTTATTACTGTTACCGATTAAGAAATCCTCCCGCCCTAATGCAGGGCGAAGCGCGAAATCAAGGGGTATCTGCTGTATTTTCTTCATCATGATCTATTTGTGGATGAGAGCTTTTGTAGAATAGGCTTTGTTTGTATAACGACAGGCCGAAGGCGACTAGAACGCTTACGACTGCGGCGACCGGTACGGCGATTAGCATGCCGAGAATGCCAAATAAACTGCCCCCTGCAAGCAGTGCGAAGAATATCCATAGCGGGTGGAGGCCGACGCTATCTCCGACCAATTTAGGGGTTAGAAAATTGCCTTCTATTACTTGACCAGCCAGAAAAATACCGGCAATCACGGCCATAAAGGTTAGCTCTCCGGTTTGAAACCAGGCTACGCCTACGCTGACGAGTAATCCTACGGTTGAACCCACCAGAGGAATGATGGATAAAACACCCGCCATCAGGCCGATTATAAAGCCATATTTTAATCCAGCCAAGGATAATGCCAATGCATAGGCGACCCCTAAAACAAAGGCGACTGTAATTTGGCCGCGGATGAACCCTGCGATTTTTTTATCAATCTGGCTTATCAAGTCCATGATTGTGTCTTTGTGATCTCTTGGCATAAGGTTTTTTACCCATTCGGTTATGCGTGGCCATGATTCCATCATGAAATAAGCCACAACAGGGACAATAATAAATAATGTGATGATATCAAGGATGGCCGTACCGCCCGCGAGCACGCCTTTGGCAATATTGGCTGCCAAATTTAAGCCTGTGCCGGAATTATCTCCAGCGATTTCCTTTATATCAATATTTTGACCGCTCAAAATGCGTTGCACTTTTATAACATAAGGTTTTACGAGCTCTATAAAATTGTCGATATATCCAGGCAGGCTGTCTGATAATTCCATGATTTCGCGCAGTAATGGCGGCACTATAACAATACCCAGCAAGCCAAGTACGAGAAAGAAATCCGCCAGAATAATCATCGCGGCAGATTTGCGCGAGAGCTTTATGCGTCCCAATGCGTTCACGGCAGGGTTTAGCAAATATGCGATCACCATGCCCAGGACAAAGGGAACCAGCACATTATTAAAAACGAATAAAATAATAATAAGCATCAATGATGCCATAGACCAAAAGAGAAGATGATTTTTGAGGCTCATATTGATAATGCCATTTTTTAGAAGTTTTAAAGTTTTAAAATATATGTTTTAGTTTTTTAAAAACGCTTCACACTTGTTGGTGTACCAGTGTATGCACCATTTATGTTTGCGCTTAATGATATTTGATAGCTTGGGATTTGTTGGTTTGATCCAATATTTGCGTTTTGTGTGAGGGATAACCCCGATTGCGCGAAAATAAGAGCCAGTTGTTTGGCATCGCCGGCAAAATCGAACTGCATACTCGCTATTCGCGGACTGATCGATAAAATAGTCAGGTTTTCAAGCGGTCTTACATTTTGCATTGCCTTTTGAATAGAAGACCAGTGATTGAGGTTACGTAAGGGCGCTTCCACCCTATAGGTTACACGCGAGCCTTGCGGTACTTGTGGTTTTTGCATGGCAGGGTTTTTCCAGTCTTTTTGCAGGGCGACTTTGACATCGGCGACCGCCTTATTTAAAAGCTGCGCTTTGGTCATATTGCCCGATGGCTCGATCTGAAGCGCCGCTACAAATTCAGGGGACGTACGGTCTGTACGGTAGAGCTGTACGGTTAAACCGCCATTTGCAGGGGCATTCAAATCCGCGTTTTTCAAATTATGATCCGGCACAGCAATTACAATCACGGCTTCCCCCGCCTGATATCTTGATAACATCGAACGCAGGGCGTTTTGATTGTAATTCAAGGCCTCATTATCATCGATATCTCTAACATCTTCGATATCGCCCATAGGCACGGAGAGGGGCGCGATACCGCCGATATTTTTTGTGCCTGTCCATGCGCTCATCCACGCATTATGAGGCGACCAGATTACGTTTTTACCGTTATATTCGTAAAATGGTAAAATCAATAGCGGCTTTTGTTTCATAGATACGTATTGTCCATTGCGCTGTACATTGCGCCCGCCAAAATATCGGCTGACTTCGTGGTCATTAAACCGGATTGTGTACGTACCGATATAGCGCACGGCGGAAATTTTTTCATTTGTGACTTCGTAATCTTGGATCATGCGGGAGATTATATCACTGGATGGGGGAGTGAAATTGGCGGCGCTGCTTTCGGATAGCATTCGGCCAGCCATAATTCCAAAGGCATCTTGCTGCGCTTGATCGAAGGCTTGCTCGCGGGCGGCCAAAGCGTTTTTGGCCGTTACATCGACTTTTACATCACTAACCGTGAATACATCACCCTGCGCGCGCGCGGGCGTTATTGAAATCAACCCTATAAACAGCGCTGGTAAAATCCAGTTAAATATTGTAGGACAGATTTGGATGTTTTGTCTTGTGAAGGCCATAAATTTGCGCTTTACATTTTAGTTAAAAAGTTCGGGTGTGAAATTTTATACCCTGCCTTTAGAAACAATGCAAAACGAAAGACTTTAATTTTTTAAAAAAGCTCACAAATGACTGAAAATGCTTATAAAGATGCCGGTGTTGATATTGAAGCCGGAAATGCGCTTGTTAAGGCGATCAAACCGCATATTGCAAAAACCAAACGTAGCGGCGTGATGAGCGGTATTGGCGGGTTTGGCGCTTTATTTGATTTAAAAGATACCGGATATCGCGACCCGATATTGGTATCTGGAACAGATGGCGTTGGCACAAAGCTTAAAATCGCCATTAATACAGGGCGCCATGATCAAATTGGTATTGATGCGGTTGCGATGTGCGTAAATGATATTATTGTTCAGGGCGCGGAGCCGCTATTTTTTCTCGATTATTTTGCGTGCGGAAAGCTGGATAATATTGTAGCGGAAGCTGTTATCAAAGGTATTGCTGATGGGTGCGCACAGGCGGGATGCGCCTTGATAGGCGGGGAAACAGCCGAAATGCCCGGTATGTATGCAGCCGGTGATTATGATATTGCCGGATTTAGCGTAGGCGCGGTTGAACGCGATCAGATGGTGACCGGCGCGCGCATAGCAGAGGGTGATGTTATTTTAGGCTTGGCCTCTAATGGTTTGCACTCTAACGGGTTTTCACTCGTGCGAAAAATTATACAAAGCACGCAAGGCTTTGATTATGAAAGCGTTTTAGATTTTACAGGTGGCAAAACTTTGGCTGAGGAGACGCTTATACCAACGCGGATTTATGTGAAGCCATTACTGGAGGCACTAACACTCAAAAACGCGCAGGAAGAGACAGCCATCAAAGGCATGGCGCATATTACAGGCGGCGGACTTACCGAAAATATTCCGCGCGTTTTACCAGAAGGGCTCAAAGCAGAAATTGATGCGAGCAACTGGGATTTACCGCTGCTTTTCAAATGGTTAAAGACACATGGCCATTTAAGTGATGATGATTTGGCGCTGACGCTTAATTGCGGCATCGGCATGATCATTGTGGTTGCGCCGGATGATTTGGACGCGATAAAAGACAATTTGGAAAAAGCAGGGGAACGCGTATTTGATATTGGAACTGTTAAAATACGAAACGGTTCGGATGACCCAATAAATATAATTAATACAGGCGCTTCATGGATCTAGGTAAAATGAAACTTGCCGTATTCATATCAGGGCGTGGCAGCAATATGAGCGCGCTGATAGAGGCGTGCCGGAACGATTCGTATCCGGCCGAAATTGCCGTTGTTCTATCTAATAAAGTCAATGCGGGCGGCCTCGCAATTGCGCGAGATCATGGTATTCCTACTGAAATTGTTCCGCATAAAGATTATGACACGCGTGCAGGTTTTGAAGACGCCATATCAAAAGCGCTTGCCCACTACCCTATCGATCTTATTTGCCTGGCCGGTTTTATGCGCGTACTTGGCGCGGATTTTGTGTCACAATGGGATGGACGAATGATTAATATTCACCCGTCATTATTGCCAAAATACAAAGGTTTGAATACGCATAAACGTGCCCTAGATAACGGTGATAGTCAAACGGGTTGCACTGTTCATTATGTTGTGCCGGATGTAGATAGCGGGGAAATCATTTTGCAACGGTCAATAGATATAAAGCCCGATGATACGCCGGAAACATTAGCTGCGCGCCTTTTGAACGTTGAACATAAGGCTTATGTTGAGGGCGTACGCATCGTTGCCGATATGCGGCAAAAAACTGCAACATAAAACCTCATATAGCCTGCTATATTTTTTTTAATAAACCCAAACAATACGAGTTTTATAAAACATCTGTTGAAAGCCTTGTATTCTTATTGTCGCGGCTATTGTGCAATTATGCTATTGTTTTAAGATGTTATAGATATTTCTTTCTCTTTTTATATACTGAGTAGTTTTTTGGTTTAGCGATTTATATATAGGCGAACATTAAAATCTATGCGATTCTTAACTTCAGATATACGTGTATCAAGACTGCCATTGGCCTATCGCTATCTTATTGTTTTTTCTATCTTATTAGGCGTTACGGTGATTGCGTTTCAAACTGCGCAGGCGCAAATGATGCGCACGGCGCGGCTTGAGCTGAATGATATTAAAACGCGTTTTATGCTTGGACCGCATATTTTTACAACACCTGACCCCGATAAGAAGTTAACGCCGCAGATTTTGGCTGTTCGCCATTTAAATAATATTCAAGGCATGCCGACTTCTGGTTCTATCATCAATATGGGTTTGAAATCGCCGCCTTTCTGGATGGTTTTTTCGGTTACGAACCGCTCTGATACGGATAAATGGATGCTACATTTTGGGCATTTGGCGCAAGGGCGCTATGCCATTGTTAACGATGTTATCATTTATGACCATACGAATGGTAATATTGTGTATCAACATGATAGAGAGAAGGACGTTCAAAGCTTTGAAGAAACTGTGAATGAGGATGAGCACAGAGCCCGCGCATCCAAACATTCTGATATTGGCGGGATAGCGTTCCCCATTACTTTAGAACGCAATAAAACGGCGCTATATGCTATCTATATTGAGCCAAAAGGCGCTATGCCTCATACATTTTCGCCATATTTTACCAAGGCGAATACATATTATGCTGGAACACTCAGTTCTAATTTCATATATCTTTTGCCGCTGTTTACGCTTTTTATTCTCATTGGTGTTTTTGCGACCTTTGCCTTTATACGTAAAAATCCTGGGTATATATATTTTTGCGGGTATTACCTTATTAATGCTTTTCTGTTTTTCTCGATTGATCAGAACTTTCTTATCCATAGCTTTTTAGGCGCGGCAGCTATCTATAGTTTATATATTGGCGCGGCAGTGATTGCCTTATTTATGACCAGATCATTTTTGGATATTAGTAAAACCAACTATGCCGAGCATTCAATTTTAACCGCATGTGGCGCGTTTATTATAATCACGATGGTTTTTAGCATCTTTTCCATGGGGCAACGCGGAGTTTGGGATCATCTTGTTTCGTTTGGACCCAGCTTTTTTATGTTTTCTGTAATTGCCATTTTGTCTTTTTCGCAAGGGCAGGCCGGTAAATATGGCGGGGTTTATTATTCGTTATCGTGGATATTTGTGATTATTGGGTCACTGTTAACTGCACTTTGCAATGCCGGTGTTCTGCCTGCAAATGCCTTGCTTTTAAATGCGTACTGGATTTCGTTGTTACCGCAAGCTATTTTCTTTGTACTTGGGACGAGTCAAAAAATTGAAATGAAGTTTCAAGAAGAACGGCAGATGCAATCACGGCAAGCACGTGCAGCGCAATCTTTAGTGAGATTAAAACATTCAAAAGAGTTCGGCAGATCAAGCGCGGTTATTACGTGTTATAGAGCGCGAGCGCGAGCTTATGGCAGAGTTGCGCGAACGAGAAATTCAGCGCACCGAAGATATGCGTAAGGCCAAAATATCTGCCGATGATGCCAACCAAGCCAAATCCGCGTTTTTAGCGGTAGTCAGTCACGAAATCAGGACGCCTATGACCGGCATCTTAGGCATGGTTCGTCTGCTTATGGATACAAAGCTGAATAAAAAACAATATGATTATGTTTTAGCCGTGCAAAAATCAGGTGACACGATGATGGCGCTTTTAAATGATATTCTTGATTTTGAGAAAATCGAGCACGGTAATATGGAGCTTGAAGAAATTGATTTTGATCTGGTCAAGCTTGTGCAAGGGGTTGTAACTTTAATGTCTGGCCATGCGGCGGCTAAAAATATCGTTTTAAAAGATGACATTCCGAACGATTTTCCGCGATTTTTAATTGGTGACCCGACACGCTTGCGTCAGATTTTGCTCAATCTTGTAAGTAATGCCATCAAATTTACACATGAAGGCCATGTAACAATCCGCCTGAAATCTACGCCTATCCTAGAGAAAAATGACGCTATCCAGCAAGATTACGAGATTTACTTCGGTGTCGAAGACACGGGTATCGGTATTCCTGAAAAAACGCAGGATAATTTGTTCAGTCCATTTGCGCAGGCCGATAAAACAGTATCACGGCATTATGGTGGGACGGGTTTAGGGCTTGCCATTTGTAAGCGGTTGGTAGAGGCCATGGGGAATGCCATTCATGTTAGCAGTGAAGACGGTGAGGGTAGCACATTTTTCTTTAGTCTTTTGATGTTTGAAGGAGACAGTGATAGCGCGCAATCCTACGAACAGGGACATAGCGCGGAGAGCACGTCCAAAATGCGCGGGCTTAACATTTTAATCGTCGAAGATAACGAGATGAACCAACGTGTGCTCGAAGGATTTTTGGCAAAAAATGGCCATATTCTTACTGTTTGTGATAGTGCCGAAGATGGTCTTCAAATTATTGAAAATCGTGAGGGCGCGTTTGATGTGGTTTTAATGGATATTAATCTAAACGGTATGAGCGGCGTTGATGCAGTTAAAATTCTTCGCGCTTCGCCAAATTCAAAACTTTCTGCGCTTCCGGTTGTTGCGTTAACCGGTAATGTGATGCCGGATGATTTGGCGACTTATGAAGAGTCAGGTATAAATGAATTCCTTGCAAAGCCTATCAATCCGGAAAGTCTTGATACTGTTTTGAACGCAGTTATGAATGGACGAAGACCTGTTAATGTGGCGCATTTTAACCGCGATCAAAATCATAGTGCCCAATCACCGCTAACCTTTAAGGCGCGCGCCGTTTCGGAGGAAAACTTAATGCCATCTGATTATTCAGAAGCCGAAAAAGATTCTGTTGCAAGAGATACCCCATTAGAAGCGCCCCCTTCCAATACCATCGAAACAGAACCGAATGCACCAGCCAGTTTGCCAGCTTCATTTGAAAATGAGATTGCACCGCTTGCCATGTTTGCCAAATCTTTTTCCGAAGATACGACGGGTCAAGATATGATCACCAAAGATAAGGCTGATAGAACCTTAAAAGCCTCTACCTTTGAACATTTTGGCGAAACCGATGAAGATGATTTTGATTCTTTTGCTGAAGCCGCCGATCATTTTGAACATAAAGCGCAAAATGAGAAATTTGATTATACTATGCTTAAAGGGTTGCTTGAAAATCTGGGCGCAGATGCAATGCGCGGGCTTTTAGAGAGCTATACAGAAAAAGCGGAAGAGCTGTGTGCCGCTATTGCAACCGAAAACGACCGCGCCACATTGAAAGATCGGGCACATGAATTAAAGGGTATGGCAGGAAATTTTGGTATGCTTATGGTTAGTGAACATGCCGCAAGATTAGAGCGCGCCGCCAAAGATAGGCGCGAAAGTCATGATTATACCGCGGATAAAGCCGGCCTTTTACAAGCGCACGAGGATTCAGAATCGGCCTTGAAGGTTTGGATCAAAGAGAATGGCATTTAAAAAACGAACTTTGGTTCTTATAAATAATAACTATTAAAAAAAACAGCGCTTCTTTATAAAGCACTGTTTTTTTATTATATATCAAGACTATATTCTTTCATCAGATCCTGCCTTGTTCTATCTTTCAGATCCGATGCTATATTGCTATCTTCGGGATCGACAACCTTTATCCTATCCCTATCAATCTCTGGATGCTTTTCGCATAGTTTATCCAAAAACTTTTCCAGTTTTTTTTCTGAAATTCATTTTTCATCTTTTACCCTACGATTTCTTCAGGTGTAAAGAAATATTCGATCTCGGTTTTTGCATTCTCAAGGCTGTCCGATCCGTGGACAGAGTTTTCGCCGATGGATAGCGCGAAATCTTTACGAACTGTGCCTTCGTCCGCTTCTTCAGGATTTGTCGCGCCCATAATTTCACGATTTTTCGCAACAGCGTTTGCGCCTTCAAGCACCTGAACAACAACAGGAGCAGATGCCATAAATTCTGTTAATTCGCCAAAGAAGGGGCGTTCTTTATGAACGGCGTAGAAGCCTTCGGCTTGTTCTTTGGTCATGTGGATGCGTTTTTGTGCGACAATGCGCAATCCGCCATCTTCAAATTTTTTATTGATAGCGCCGGTTAAATTACGCTCGGTCGCATCAGGTTTGATAATAGAAAAAGTGCGTTCAGCCATGGGGTTTGATCCTTGTTTTATCTTCGTTAAAATTGGACTTGTTTTATAGAAGGAACAAACCAAATGCGCAAGAGACAATGTGTAAATGCCTCACGCGGTCTTATTTATTATATTTTAAGGTCTTTTTGTGATGATATAGTACAAATAATGTTTGATTTTTTGATGCAAAATTGTCAATATTAGAATAATTATATAATAAAATTTGCTTATAAGGGTGATACGGTGAGTAAAAAGCATATTCCTGTTCTTCATATTGAATTTGGAAAAACATCTTACTTTGGCGAGAAATCACCCTCTTCACTTCAGCCAGCGGGTGCGAATGTTGATGAATTGATCAAGTATGCCAAACTGGCAGAACCCATGATGGACAACATCATGCGCGCGCTTATAAAAAAAGCCAATATAGATATTAATACTATCAATAAAACGCCAGAAACCCTTGAGAAACTTGGCCTTGATCCAAAAGGGAACGGCATCCCAACGATTGATTATAAAAGCTATAAGCTTGCGGATACTAAAAGACGTGACCGTATTATTGAAAAAGCAGGTGGTGAATACGAAGGCGACTTTCGAGATATTCGTGATATTGCACGCGGTCAGGTGCGGCTAGAAGATTTGAACCAGATTGCCGCTCTTGCGTCTGTTATGCAGTGGTCTAAAGACTATGATGTCGATTTGCCGCATGATGCTCGCGTGACAGTCGCAAGCAACCGATTTAAAAAGCCAACCGATACCGGCTACAGCTCTTTTAAAATCAACGTTACTATTCCTGTTTTTGATCGCCATCATACAGTTGAATATCAGCTTGTACACGGCGAGTTTGAAGACCGTATCTCATCAGATACCAAAAACCGTTTTCATACCAATTCACATGATAGCTATGCGTTAGAGCGTACATTTCAAGACTTTGCGCGTGATCCTAATGCCTCACTTACGCCAAAGACCTTTAAGCGTTTTCAACAAGCCAATGCGGTTTGTAAAGCTATTCATGAAAAGGCGCGAAAAGCGACACGACTAGATGATATCCAATTCAAGCCGTTTGAGCGCTTACGTTTGAATAGCGCAACAAAGACAATGGAACAATATGAACGTCAACAGCAGCCGGAACTTGTACTTGGATAAATTTTCTTTTATTATTCTTGAAATAATATTATAAAAGTCTTTGAAGGACATATGGCACATTATGCAGATAGAACGTATTACAAAAGACTTTAAACGCGCGATGGAACACTCCGTCTCGGAAAAATATATGATTATCGATAAAGCTATTCCCATTATTGTAACATACGATGATCATGATTTGCCTACAGATATTTTGCGGCTTTCACGAGAGCAAGATGGGCAATGGGGTTGGCGCAGCGATCGAGGTCTTGCTGTTGATATGATGCGTAACAGCGATGAGGTCAGTAAATCTGAATTTGATAAATATACCGCACGGTTTAAATGCATAAGAGACGAACCGCCATCGGTAGATTGTGAACATGACTTTTAAAGTATATTCATTCTATAAATATCACGTAGACCATTAAAGCTATGGCGCTTTTTTTAAAGCGTCTTTTATATTAGCTTTTTCTAGCCGAGTTTTTCCTCAATTTTAGCGATGGCATCGTTTGCCGCATCTGGGTTCGGGCCGCCGGCCTGTGCCATATCGGGGCGGCCGCCGCCGCCTTTACCACCCAAAGCTTCGGAGCCGATGCGCACCAGATCAACCGCGCTAATCTTATCGGTTAGATCATCGGTCACGCCGACCACGATTGAGGCCTTGCCCTCATCCGTTGCGATTAAAACGATCACCCCGGAGCCGAGTTTTTTCTTCATTTCGTCTGCCATTGGTTTTAAATCCTTTGGCGGGACGCCCGCGAGAACTTGTCCTGTAAATTTTATACCGTTTATATCTTTGATGTTATCATCGGCGCTTGTCACATTTTTGGTTGCTTGCTGTAGGCGCAGGCTATCGATTTGTTTTTGCAGGGATTTGTTCGTCTGTTTGATCACCTTGATAGAATTTTCGGCCAACGCTTCAGCCTTACCGCCGAGTGCCTCAATTTCTTCAACCAGCGCGTTATAGTCTGATTTAGCTTTTTCCAGCAGTTCATTTTGTTCGGCATATTTCTTTTTCTCATATTCATCCACGCGCTCACCTGTGAGGGCTTCAACGCGGCGGACGCCGGAGGATAGAGCGCCTTCTGATATAATCTTAAATTTGCCGATCTCGCCTGTTTGCTTTACATGCGTTCCGCCGCAAAGCTCGACAGAGAATTGTTTGTCTGCGCTCTGTGGCTTTGTGCCCATGGATACGACGCGTACTTCGTCGTCATACTTCTCACCGAAGAGAGCCATGGCGCCGGTTTTGCGCGCGTCTTCGATAGGCATAACCCGCGTTTCGACGGGGGTGTTGGCGGCGATTTCTTTTTGCACGATCTCCTCGACTGCTGCGATTTCTTCATCGCTCACTCCTTTGGGGTGCGAGATATCAAACCGTGTGCGATCAGCGTCCTGCAGTGAGCCTTTTTGCGAGACGTGATCACCCAGCGTTTGACGCAGGGCTTCGTGGAGTAAATGTGTGACCGAATGGTTGGCGCGAATGGCAGTGCGGCGGCTATGATCGACTTTCATAGCTACTACATCGCCCTCTTTTAGGACCACTCCTCCATCTGGATACCCATCATCAACCGCAATATGATGCACAAAAAGTTGACCACACCTCTTTACAGTAGTTTTTACATTGAGCTTACCGATGCGCTTCTCATCTGTATTAAGAACTAAAAACTCCCCGGTGTCGCCAACTTGACCTCCACATTCAGCATAAAAAGGTGTTTGATTTGTGACCACAAAACCATGTTCAGGCCATTTTAAACTTTCTACTCTTTTTCCTTCTTTTAATATTGCAACCACTTGCCCTTCGGCTTCTTCGGTTTCGTAGCCGAGAAATTCGGTTGGGCCAACGTCGTCGAGGATTTCGAACCAAACTTTTTCCGTTGCGGTTTCGCCGCTGCCCGACCATGCGGCGCGGGCGAGAGCTTTTTGTTCTTTCATGGCTTTGTCGAAGGTATTCAAATCGACCGTGATCCCCTGATTTTTAAGGGCATCTTGGGTTAGGTCTAGCGGGAAGCCAAAGGTGTCATAGAGCTTGAATGCTGTTTTGCCAGAAAATTTATCGCCTTCGCTCAAATTCTTGGTTTCTTCCTCAAGCAATTTCAAGCCGCGCTCCAGCGTCACCTTAAAG
The DNA here is from genome assembly GCA_963702155.1 of uncultured Alphaproteobacteria bacterium. Lineage (GTDB taxonomy): Bacteria > Pseudomonadota > Alphaproteobacteria > Micavibrionales > Micavibrionaceae. The sequence goes on along the minus strand of OY969717.1, from coordinate 2,316,136 downwards.
CGTTCTTCTTCCAGTTTTAGTGTTTCTGTAATCAGGCTTTCGGCGCGGTTTAGCTCAGGATAGGCTTCAGCCATTTTGCCTTGAAGCGTGGGGAAAAGTTTATACATTAGCGGGTCTTGCGCGCCCAGCAAGTGCGCGTGACGCATACCGCGGCGCATAATCCGGCGCAAGACATAGCCGCGCCCCTCGTTCGAGGGCATTACGCCATCGGCAATCAAGAAGGAGGCGGCGCGCAGGTGATCGGCGATGACTTTATGGCTTGGGGCCATATCGCCTTTATAATCTACACTTGTTAAATCGGCGCTGTGTTGCATGAGCGCTTGGAAGATGTCGATATCGTAGTTGTTATTTGACCCCATCATAGTGGCGGCCATACGCTCTAGCCCCATGCCGGTATCGATACTTGGTTTTGGGAGGTTTATGCGGGTGTCAGCGTCAATTTGTTCGTACTGCATAAAAACGAGGTTCCAGATTTCGATAAAGCGGTCGCCATCTTCATCCGCGCTGCCCGGCGGTCCGCCCCAGATATGGTCTCCGTGGTCGTAGAAAATTTCCGTACATGGGCCGCAAGGGCCGGTATCACCCATACGCCAGAAGTTATCATCGCTGTCGATACGGATAATTTTATCATCGGTGAAGCCTGCGATTTTATTCCATAAATCGGCGGCCTCTTCATCGGTGGCGTGGACGGTCACGAGCAACTTATCTTGCGGCAGGGCAAAGTTTTTGGAGACCAGTTCCCATGCGTAGCTGATGGCTTCTTCCTTAAAATAATCGCCAAAGGAGAAGTTACCCAGCATTTCAAAAAATGTATGGTGGCGGGCGGTGTAGCCGACATTTTCCAAATCGTTGTGCTTGCCCCCTGCCCTTACCGATTTTTGAGATGAGGTTGCGCGGGTGTAATCCCGCTTTTCCGCGCCTGTGAACAGATTTTTAAACGGCACCATGCCCGAATTTACAAACATTAGCGTGGGGTCATTTTGCGGGACTAGCGGGGCAGATTGCACATGTTCGTGCCCTTGATTTTCGAAGTAATTTATAAACTCGCTACGAATGTCATTGACCGTCTTCATTTCATCACTCATCTTATATTTGTTTTGTTTGAGGAGATATTTATGCAGGATTTTATAGCGCTTGCCAACCGTTTAGCCGATATTGCAGGCGAGATTGTGCGGACACATTACCGCACGCCGTTCGAGATTGTGTCCAAAGATGATGATAGCCCTGTGACGCTCGCGGATCGCGGGATTGAAACAGCTTTGCGCGATGTATTGGATGCGGAGCGCCCCGATGACGGCATTATAGGTGAGGAGTTCGGGGAAAAGCCATCCAAGAGCGGCTATACATGGGTTATTGATCCGATTGACGGGACAAAGTCTTTTGTAATTGGCCGCCCAACCTTTGGCACACTGATTGCGCTTTGCAAGGGAGACGTTCCTGTTCTTGGAGTGATTGATCAGGCGATTTTGGGCGAGCGGTGGGTCGGCGTTACCGGCACGCAAACCACATTTAATGGCGTGCCTGTTTCTACGCGCGCTTGTGCATCGTTTGATCTTGCATGCGCGAGTAGTACCACGCCGGCGATGTTTAAAGATGAGCGCGTCTATAAAGATATTGAGGCAAACACAAAAATGATGACCTGGGGTGCAGATTGTTATGCCTATGGGCTGCTCGCCAGCGGATTTATCGATATTGTGATTGAAGATAGCTTATCGGTATATGATTTTGCCGCGCTTGTGCCAGTTGTCGAAGGTGCGGGAGGCACAATATGCGATTGGTGCGGCGCGCCGCTTACGCTTAAATCTGGCGGTGATGTTGTTGCGATGGGGGATGCGCGGCTTTGGTGTGGGATTAAAAAATATTAGTTTGAAATTATAAGTTCTGTAATTAAACCACACATTTAAAAATATTAAAGAAAAAATAGATGCTTTTAAAAGTTAACACAACAAATCATACAGCTAAACGAATAAAAGGAGTAAATATTCAAGATTTTTTAGCGTCAAATAACGCATAACGAGATTTTCAAAATATCTTGTTTCAATCACTAGATCGCCTTATTTCTGATGATGAGCTTTTCCCAATAATGCAATCAAGAAGAGGGCCTTCAGAGCCTGATTTAATGGCTTTAGACAAATTTGGAAGACTATATATTTTTGAATTAAAAGCTACAACTTCCCATGAAAGTAATATTCTACAGGTATTCGGTTACGCTCAGCTTTTTGGAAATTCGAATTATGAATTTTTAGATGAGCTGTATAAAAAACATAAGAGAAGTAAAAAAAACCTAAGAACAGATTTTGAGGCTTTTTTTAGTATTAACATCGAAGAAGATGATTTTAATTCAGAACAAGTTTTTGTTGTCATGACAAATGGAATTGATTTTAAAACGAGAGAAGCTATTAAATATTGGCGCAAAACAGGTTTAGACATTAGGCCATGGGTTTATAGGGTGTACGATATAAATGAGGCTATGCATGTCGAAATATCTTCTTTTTCAGCAGAAGACAACCCTTTCGAGGATATTTCAGAAGGATACCATATTTGGAATACAAATATTAACAACAGCCTAAAAGCTCATAATGATATGCTAGAAAACAAGAAATTTTCTGCTTATTCGGATCCTTGGATATATAATGTTGAGAGAGTCGAACCAAATGACTTTATATTTTTATATCAGTCTGGTGTTGGTATAATTGCATTTGGTAAAGCAAACAAAAAAATGCAAAAAATACAGCATGATGGAGAAGAAGAGTACTATCGAAACCTCAACCAATTCAAAAGACTTACGAAGCCATTAAGTGCTTCAACAATTAAAGAAATTACAGGTATAAATTACTTTTTTGGTCGAACCCGTTTTAGTGTAGATAAAGAAAGCGGCGAAAAAATTATAAATGTAATACAAAGAATCTGAATAAACCAAAAACCCCTTGGTGCGGTTTGGCAGCCAAGGGGTTTCGTAGATACTTGATCTCTTTAATATGTATTATTAGGCCGAAGCCAGCTTTACACCATCTTTAAGATCGTTATTCAAAATAGTAAAATTATTTAAGCGCCCGTTTTAGCCTTCGCTTTTCCGGGAGACTTGCCAAATATTCACCATTCCTAAAGATGTTTTGCCGTCTACGGCCTTCAACATATGTACTGGATCATTCATTTGACCACCTCCTTTCATTGTTAACGATAGAATAATGATATGGGTGTTATTATAAATCTGTCAAACAATTTGGGATTACAAATAGTTTAACTTGTGTTTATTTAGCTTTGATTATAGCTGTTATTCTTAACGAGATGCGATTTCGAAGCTGTTATCAGTGGCGTTCAAACCGGCATATATGGCAGGCTGTCCCGAAGATATTGCATTTAGGGTTGGTGTGTTTTGCCCTGCGCGCATACGGTAAATCCAGTAATTAGATAATACTTTTTCAACATATTGACGGGTTTCGGCAACCGGGATCAATTCAATAAACAAAAGCGGGTCTTCGACAGTATCCCAGCGCTTTTTCCATTTCAGGAGGTTGCCCGGCCCCGCATTGTAAGCGATTAGCAATTTTGTCAAGTCACCATCAATATAATGTTTGTTTAAAAGATCGCCGATATATTGCTGCCCGATCTTAAGGTTTAGATCTGGGCGGGCAAGCTTTTTCACGCCGGCTTCGGTTTTTAGGGTGCTGTCCCCTGAAACATAGCTGGCCGTTACAGGCATAATTTGCATCAGGCCGCGCGCGCCGCTATAGCTTTTGGCGTAGGGGTCGAAGCGCGATTCTTGACGGATGACCGCGTGTACCAACGCCGGATCAACTTTGAAGCCATCTTTGGGCTGCCAAGCGGCGACCGGATAGAGCGCGCCGTCATGATATGTTTTTTTATCAATAAGATCTGCGCTACCCAAACGCATGGCCACTGATGGCAGGCCAGCGTGTCCGGCAAAGGCCAGAATTGCGCGCCGTGTTTGCTTATCTTTTGCAGATATCCGTAAGAGTTCATTTTGCGCGGCGCTGATTTCGCCAATTTCGGCAAGTGCGATGGCGCGGTTTCCGGCCGGAATAGAAGCCAGCGTTTTTTGCGCGGTTTTATCATATTTTGGCATATTCCAGTTAAAATCAAAATCGCGTCCCAATGCGCGGGTTGCCATCATTCCATAAAATGTGCGTGGATGGGCTTGGGCGCGTTCCAGCCACGGGCTGACCTGTTGTATATTTCCAGCGCGCAGGTTTGCCCGTGCCGTCCAATATGCGCCGGCAGATTGCATCCATCCGGATGCGTAGGGCGAACGGGCGGGGATTTCAAATGCTTTGGCGGCAGATTTAAAATGCCCGTTTTTCCAATGCACAAGTCCTGAAACCCAGCCAGATAATGGCGCGTGGTATCCTGCGCCTTTTGCACTTTGGCTGGCGAGCGTAAGAGCCGTTTTTGTATCACCGCTATATAAAGCGTATGAGGCGATTTTAGCTTTGGCAATGTTGTATTCGGTTTTATCGATTGTGCCGTTTTTATGCGCCGTTTTAATATGTGTATTTGCGTCCGCGTATTTGCCGTTTTTTGCGTAATTCGCCATTGTGTTTAAGGTTGATTTGATTGCAGCACGCTGGTTCGCGTTTCTTTTTACCGATGCTTTGTATGTCTGCGCGCTTTGCATGGTTGGCTCGCGCTGCCGGCGGATAGCAATTTTATCATTTGGTTTGCTAATTTTACCTTTAAAATCCAACGGGCGACGATTTTGCGCGAGTTTGTAAACCTTGGATGCGCTGGCATGATCTGCATGGTGATCCATCCAGTTTTTGAGTTCATAAAAATTAGCTTTGTAATCTTTATGCATATAAATTTTATAAAGCGCGGTGCCGATGACGCGGCCATCTTTTACATTGGAAAGCTGTTGTTTCGCTTTTGTGATCTCGCCCTTTTCGATTGAGGCAAAGATGTCTTTATAAAGCGCCGCATCATTTTTATTTAATGCCCCAGTTTTTATTATTTGCGGTTTTATGACTGGTGTTTTGGTTAACACTGTTGAAAATGTGTTTGCAGGCTTGATATTTTTGGCAAATTTTTTCAGGATTTGCGGTTTTATTTGCGGGATCGGCGCCATGCCATTTAAGGATGTATTATAGACTGACGCGATCACTCTGTCATTGTAATCCGTTTTATCGCGGCGGCCCGGTATGATGGCCTTTAAAATATTTTTAAATGAGTATTTTACAACCACGCCGCGTGTACGGGTCTGGTCGTTTTCTTTAATATGGACAATTTTAGGCCGATCCTGATCTTGATCCTGACCGATGTTGATCGGTTTTATTTGAGGCAGGGGCGCAAGCGATTCGGCATGCACGGATGCACTCGCCAAGATAAAGGCAGAAAGGCCTGTTGCAAATATTGCCGACGCTATAAAGCGCCGCTTGCGGGGTTCCAAATCTCTAAACATGATGGACTGGTTTATACAGTAAAATTAAAACCGTGTCTACTTTGGGTGGCTTTATAGCCTAAAAGCCAATCTCAGCGCGCTTTTCCATGATTGAAATCATATCTGCCCATGTAGCCTTTTTTTGTGCTGGGGTGCGCAATAAATAGGCCGGATGATAGGTAACGACTGCGGGAATTGAGAGTTGGCCAGTGTTTAATTCGGGCGTTCGAGGTGTGTAATCATGCCACGTTTTACGCATACGAGACAGGCTGTCGTTCCGGCCAAGTAAGGCTTTTGCCGATACACCGCCGCATAAAATGAGCATTTTGGGATTTATGAGCGCGATGTGTTTTTCGATAAAAGGCAGGCTTATTTCTATTTCCGCGGGTGTGGGTGTCCGGTTGCCTGGTGGTCGCCAGTTCAAGATATTCGAGATATAGACGCTTTTCTGTGGATCGTTTTCTACGCGTTCTATATCTATGGCTTTTAATATTTTGTCCAAAAGTTGGCCGCTTACTCCTACGAAAGGCTTACCCTGCCTATCTTCATCGGCGCCAGGTGCTTCACCAATCAGCATAATGGGGGCATTTTTGTTTCCATCTGCGAATACCATGTTTGTAGCGGTTTTTTTTACCGCCAGACCGTCAAAATCCTCTATGGCCTGTTTTAGATCGTCCAGCGTATTAGCGGCTGCGGCCATTTTTATGGCTTTGGCACGAGCCTCTGCCGAACCTAGAGGTGCGGCAGTTTCAGGCGAAGGGTTTGCAGTTGTTTGCGCCACAAATCCGGTGTTGGGGTCATATTTTTTTTGCGGAGATTGCATTTGTGTAGAGGTCGTCGAAGATGAGCGCTTACTTTGTTCTGGCATATTAAAACGATTGATTGGCGTATCGTCCAGCGCCTCATCCACGCCGTGATCAAGATACCATTGAAGAGCGCTTTTTAGCGCGATTTGCATGTTGGAATTATTCATGATGTATGAAGATTAGCATTGCCTTGTAGAGGTGGTCAATAAGTCCGTGCGCAAGTCATTTTTAATATTATTATTTTTGTCTAGGGTTTTCTTTAAGAAGATTAGACACCAATCTTCTAGATATATTATTTGGTCTTTAAACCACCGATCGGAAGCTACGAAAAGGTATAGAAAAATAAAAAGACAAATTACAAGAATACAAATAAAACCATTTTATTATTTTACGTAAATACTGTTTGAGAATTCTATTAGATATGACTTTCATTATCTTTGCATTACTTAATTACTTTTTCTATATCTTCAAATTCTTTTGAGGTAGCTTCAAGCTGACTCAATACTGGAATGAACTGATCCCCTGCAATCTTTAAATTCATAGGGATTTGGCCGTTTTTTCAGAATTTGAAAAATAGTAAAAAAAAACGCCTAAGATGAGGACACATCTCTGGCGTTTATGAATTAGAATATATTCCTATTTTGTGCTGTTTGTCAAGTTATTTTTCCAATATGTTTTAAAATGAGGTAAAATAAGGGAAAATAATATAACCAAGAAAGTATCTCTTTTTATGCCCGACCCTATTCGTTCTGACCGCGATTCTATGGACTACGACGTTGTTATTATAGGCGCGGGGCCGGCGGGGTTGTCGGCGGCAATCCGTTTAAAGCAGCTTGCGAGTGATGCGGGAACGGAGCTGAATGTTTGCATTCTGGAAAAAGGGTCAGAAGTTGGCGCTCATCTATTATCGGGGGCAGTGTTTGAAACGCGCGCGCTGGATGAATTGATTCCGGATTGGAAGGAACTCGGCGCGCCTATAACGGTAGAGACGACTAGCGATACGTTTTTGTTTTTGACCAAAAAGAAATCATTTACCCTGCCTACGCCGCCGCAGATGCATAACAAAGGTAATTATATTATATCGCTTGGAAATTTGGGGCGATGGCTTGCCGAGCAGGCCGAGGCGCTTGGCGTTGAGATATTCCCCGGATTTGCGGCGGCTGAAGTTTTGATGAATGACCAAAATCAGGTTATTGGTGTTGCCACGGGTGATATGGGCATTGATAAGGACGGCCATAAAACCGAAGCGTTTGAGCCGGGGATGGAAATTCATGCACGACAGGTTATTTTTGCCGAAGGGTGCCATGGGTCGTTAACAAAGCGGTTAATTGCCCATTATGATCTACGTAAGAATTCAGACCCTCAAACATATGGCCTGGGCATTAAAGAGATTTGGGAGGTTGATCCGGCGAAGCATAGCGAAGGAAAAACTGTACATTCAATTGGGTGGCCTATGGATAAAAATACATATGGCGGGTCGTGGATTTATCATATGGAGGATAATCTGGTCTCGGTTGGATTTGTGGTTGGGCTTGATTATAAAAATCCTTACCTGTCACCGTTTGAGGAAATGCAGCGGTTTAAGCTTCATCCGGATATCAAGCCATTATTTGAAGGAGCGCGACGTGTTGCATATGGCGCGCGCGCATTGGTTGAAGGCGGGTTTCAATCGCTGCCAAAGTTGAGTTTTCCGGGCGGCGTATTGATCGGGGATACAGCCGGATTTTTAAATGTCCCGAAGATCAAAGGTAATCATACGGCGATGAAATCGGGCATGGTTGCGGCAGAGGCGATATTTAAAGATTTAACGGCGGGGGCGGAGTTTGGGCATGAGTGTACTGGATATGCAGAAGCGCTCAAAAATACATGGCTTTGGTCAGAGCTTAAAGCGGTACGGAATATTCGCCCCGGATTTCATAAAGGGTTATGGTTTGGCCTTATTAATGCGGCGTGGGAAACATTGACCAAGGGATCAATGCCTTGGACATTTAAAAACCATGCGGATCATTTACAAATACATAAAGCAGATGAGGCGGAGAAAATCGAATACCCGAAGCCGGACGGGGTGATTACATTTGACCGCCTCACATCAGTGCAACTTTCCAATACCAACCATCAGGAAAACCAACCGGTGCACCTGGTTTTAAAAGACCCGAGCATTCCGATTGATCGTAATCTGCCTCTTTATGCGGAGCCAGCGCAGCGATATTGCCCCGCCGCCGTGTATGAAGTTGTGGAGAGCGCAGATGGCGCGCCGGTATTTCAGATTAATTCACAGAATTGTGTGCATTGTAAAACGTGTGATATAAAAGACCCATCGCAAAATATTGACTGGGTTGTGCCGCGCGGCGGGGATGGGCCGAATTATCCGAATATGTAGGTCGGTTTGAATATGCAAGTTCAAATAGGAGTATCGAATTTGCGTATATTTATTTTGCACCGGACAAATAGCGTTTCATGCCCTATATTGTTTTAGTATAGTAAAATTTATTACCTACTGTTTTTTAAAGCCAATTTTTTGGAGCTTTTTCAGATTTTATGAATTGCGATTTATTCAAACTTTTATGCGGGATTTCGTTTTTTGTGGTTGGCGGTATTGCCTATTACGGGGGAGAATATATCGGCAAACGGCAGGCGCTTGATACTTTACCGGCAGATGCCTTTACAACCGCGGCCAGTCAAATAACGGACGAGGTTGATTTTTCAGATAGTGTTGCCAAAGCCTATACGCCGGAACATATGGCAAGCCATTATTTGATCTCTCATTTTGCACAGAAACAAAATGATTGGGATAAGGCGGCCGAGAATTTGCAAAATGTTTTGGAATTTGTTCCTGAATCTAGTGAGCTTACCAGCCGTGCGATGGTTTTATCTCTAGGTGCTGGCCGATATGATGAGGCGCTCACGCTTTCCGAGCAAATTTATGAAGATGATCCCAAGCAAGCTTTACCCGCCTTGTTTTTGGCTCTTGATGGCTTCAAGCGTGAAAATTACACAGAAACTCTGGAAATTTTGGACAAAATGCCCGAAGGCGGATTGTCTGATTTTATAGTTCCGGTTATCAAAAGCTGGGCTTATGCGGCACAAGGGGAGCATGTTACCGAAAATCTTGATAATAATACTATCCACCTTTTTCACTCGATATTGATTGGTGATTATCTTAAAAAGCCAGAACATATTGAAGAGCTTGTAAATGTATCCATTAATGGCAATGGTCTATCCTTACAAGATGTTGAGCGGATTGCAGATACTTTTGCTTTTATCGGGAAAGATGAGCAAGCGCTTGAACTTTATGAGCGGCTTAGGTCGGAATGGCCAACGCATCGCGGCGTACCGGAGAAAATTGAGCAGATTGCGAAAGGGAACGGCGCGGATATTTTAGAGCGTGTTGAATATCCCGTTGAAGGTGTTGCGCGCGCGCTTTATGATATGGCGACGTTACTTGTAAGTGAAGACAGCGATGATAGCGCCCGCGTTTTTGCACATATGGCCCGATATTTACAGCCGGATCATACAGACACCATATTACTTATCGGCAAGATTAACGGGCGTAGCGAACAATATGATACAGCTATTTCATATTACAGTATGGTTGAACCTGATGATCCAGCTTATCAAAAGGCGCAGCAATTTGCCGCACATCTTTATGAAGAGCAAGAACGATATGAGGATTCTGCACAAATTTTGAATGCGCTCAAACGTGATCATCCAGATAACGTTGATATCTTTATTCAGCTTGGCGATTTATATCGTCGTCAAGAGCTTTATCGTGATGCTGTTCGATATTATAATCAGGCCGAAAAAATGCTTGGGAGCGAATTTGCAGGCGCGCATTGGCAGGTTTTATACGTTCGCGGGATTGCCTATGAACAGATGGATAAATGGGATCAGGCGGAGGCCGATTTGATGGCCGCGCTGGAATATCAGCCAGATCATCCTTTGATCTTGAATTACTTGGGGTATGCATGGGCCGATCAGGGTATCCATTTGGATAAATCATTAAACCTTATCCGGACGGCCTTGGCGGCGCGGCCGGATGATGGATATATTACCGACTCGCTTGGCTGGGTCTTGTATCGTATGGGACGATATGAAGAAGCGTTGCCATATCTGGAAGAGGCGGTCGAGTTATTGCCCTATGATCCGATCGTGAATGATCATCTTGGCGACGTATATTGGAAAGTTGGGCGGATAAGAGAGGCCAAGTTTCAATGGACACGAGCGAAGAATTTTACCGACGATGAAAGTGTGATGGCCGCGATTGATAATAAGCTTTTGTCAGGGCTTACTGATCAATCGCCGGATTCCGTTCCGATTTCTTATAGTGATGCGCGGGATACAGATCTACCGCATACAGAAAAAAGTAATGACGTAATTAATGGGGCAGATGGACCGCACAATATTATCGTTAAATAGGCTTTTTATACAAAGTGATCTTTTAAAAGCGTTTTAGTTTAGGGCGTTTATTTTTATAAAGCGGCGATGTTATTACATGCAAAAAATTTTTAAGCATAGTGATGGTCTGGCTTTTAATGCGCCAGCCAAAATTAATTTATATTTACATTTAAACGGTCGTCGCGATGATGGTTATCATTTAATAGATAGTCTGGTTATGTTTAGCGATATTGCAGATGAAATCCTTATCTGCGCGTCTGATAAACTCTCGATTGAAATTGATGGGCCGATGAAGCATATGCTGAAGGGTCAGAAACAGGATCATAATATTGTCTATAGAGCCATTATCGGGCTTGCCGATATTGCGGGGCGCGCGCCACATTTTAATGTGAAACTTACCAAAAATCTGCCTGTGGCGGCGGGCATTGGCGGGGGGTCGGCGAATGCGGCGGCGGTGATACGAGCAGTTTGTGATATATGGGATGTGGATTTTGATGCGCCTGTCATAAGGGATTTCATGCTTTCCGTTGGTGCGGATGTGCCGGTTTGTTTTTATGGCGAGCCGGTTTTAATGCGCGGGATTGGCGAGATTTTGAGCCCTATTCATATTGCCGCCAATATCCCCGTGGTTTTGATTAATCCTATGGTGTCTTGCTCTACTGCTTCGGTTTTTAATTTTTATCACCGGCCTTTTCAAGATCGTATTCATATGTCACAGCATTTTGATTGTGCGAACGCGCTTATTTCTTTTTTAAAAAAACAGGATAATATGCTTTATTTTGGAGCGCGCAAAGTAGTGCCGGATGTCGATAATGTCTTGAATGCTCTAAATGCACATAATGGATGTAGGCTTGCGCGTATGAGTGGTTCGGGGGCGACATGTTTCGGGATATTTGATACCGCACGTGATGCGCGTTTGGCGGCGAAAGATATACAAGATGATAACCCCGACTGGTGGGTTCAAGCTGGTTTTTTGAAGGCTTCTAGTGTCTGATTTAGTTTAATCGCGAGATCCGACATCGGTGGCATCGGGTGATTTACCCAACATATGCGTGAGGAGATTATCGCTTGGCTTACCCGTTACAGGTAAATTATTTGCAGATTGGTATGACCGTATTGCATCACCCATAATCATAGATGCGCGGCCATCGGCGGGGCCGGGATACATGCCGGCCCGCATAAGATATTCTTGAATTTGAACGGTGAGAATTTGCGTATTTTCACGGCTGGAAATTTTTATATTTTGCGATTGGTTGTTATCATTTGTGCTATCAGCGTTATCACTAAATCCATCGCTATTAGGGTTTTCAAAATCTGCATCATTTAAACCGTTTTTAGATTTTTTTGTAGTGGTTGGTGTTTCTGCTGGCGCTGATGTAGTTGAGGCAAGAGATGCGGTTTTGGTTTGCCCTGATTTGGGCATTCTAGAATCAGGTGTTAGAGAATTTTCAGTTTTTTTTAGCGTTGTGGGTTTTACTCTCCCCTGCCCTGCCTCTTTTGATAGGCTGCCTTGTCTCATATCCTCGGCAAGCCGGTTGATTTCCTCGCGGGATATTTGGAGCGTTTCAGCCAGTTGATTAAGCGCGGCTTCGGCTTCGGGGCTTCCCTGATCGGCCGCGGCTTTATACCACATGATTGCTTGATCGGGTTTAGGCTGCCCCAGCAAGCCATTTTCATATATCAAACCCAAATTATAGGCGGCCTCGGTAATGTCCGCGCGGGCGGCGTTTTCAAAAAATATTGCGGCGCGTTCAGGGTTATATGGCGCGCCTATACCTTCTATATAAGCGATACCGAGATTATATTGCGCTTCGGGGTGCCCGAGCACGGCTGCATTTTCATACCATTGTATTGCGCGTTCAAGATCTGGTTTTACGCCCAAGCCCTGATGATATAATACGCCGAGGTTATAGCGGGCATTTGCGATCCCCTGCTCTGCCGCCTTTGCAAACCAGTACGCCGCCTTTTCATAACTTTGTGTAACACCCGCATGTCCGGCGGTATATATAGCCGCGAGGTCGTGTTGAGCTTCGGGCGAGCCATCTATAGCTTGGGCTTCAATATCTTTTATAATTTCCGGTAATCCGCTATCGGGAACCGTTATTTGTGTAATATCGCTTGTTACAGGTGGCACAGTGTTTGTTAACATCTCCGGCGATTGCGTGTTATTTGCCTGTGCGCTATTTGATTGTGAGGCATTTGATTGCGGATCAGCGCCCGTATCAACAGATGCCGTTTCGATATTTTGAGAGGTTGCAGCCTCAGATGATATGTCTGAAGGCGTCTCTGCTGGCGCAGTTTGTTGCGTTGGTTCGGCGGCGGCTTGCGAGTTGTTATCCTCTGTGCCGGCGGCTGGCTCGATATTATAAACGGGGGTTTCTGCATTTTGAGGACTGCCTGGCTCAATCTCGTTCAAACGCGCAGCGAGTGTATCGGGGTTGCCATTCAAAATGCCTTCGATTTCGGTTTGGTTGTCCAGATTTAGGGTGCCGATATCATCCTTGTCATAGGCATCTTCGGGGATGCCTTGGTAGCTGGTCGTATTAAGGCTTACGTCATCCTGCGCGGAACCTGCGTCAGTATCTAGTGCGCGTTCGCGGTTTGCAGATAGAGTATTCGAGCGCGGCGTTGTTTCAGATGTAGATGAGAAATCCGCGGCGTTATCCTCACGCGCGGAATCAAATGTGAAACCACTGATGGATTGTGCTTCATTTTCAATTGTGCTTGCATACCATCCCGCAAGTGCGGCAAAGCCGGCCAAAACAAGAAATGCCATAACATGGCCAGCGCGGATTCCGCCTGATTTTTTATGACCCGCGGCCATTAGGGCGGTATCTATATCCATATCGGATTGGCTATCTTGGCTTTTGGGTGTTTCCTGTCTGAATTTTTGTTCGTACTTTTCCAAACGCGCCCGCTCTGCCATTAAGGCCTGACCAAGCGTCTGGTCTTCTATTTCTTCACCATTACGAGCGGCGGCGGCCTGATCGGTTAACAGCACCATTGCCTTTGCATTCAGCGCGTCACGGGTTTGCAGTACAGTCTCTTCTATACGCTCGATCTTTCGCATGAAGCGCGCACGATCGTCCATAACCTTATCGATTTTTCGCATGAGGCGTGCTTGTTGAGTATTTGATTCCTCCAAGCGGCCATGTAAATCATCGTAACGCTCCTCGGCGGATTGCAAACGTTTAACAAGCTGCATATACCCTGTGCCGCTTTTAACGAGTTTGCCCGCCTGTTCGTTTTGCATTTTTTTCAAAACGCCAATATCTTTGAACCCGCGATCAGTTTTGTCTTCCAGTTCCAGTAAGAGCTTGCGGGTTTCTTCGAGTTCGCGCACGGCTTCACGCGCCAGTTTTTCCGCCTGTGAGGCGCGCGCCTTATCGGTTGCGGAGGGATCAGGCGCCGATAAAGATTTATCAAGCTTTTTATCAAGCGTATCGAAAGCTTTATCATGTTTGTATGATTTATCTTCAAGGTCTTCAATAAGCTCGCGGTAGGTCTGCAATTGTTTTTGCATGACTTTGCGCTCTTCTTGCGTATCTTTTAGCTTATCGTTTAACGAGCGTAAAAGCGTTACGATCTGCATTTGCATTTGCGCGTTTTGCGCATTCGGGGCAGGATTAGCCGCGCGCGGGCTATGTTTTATATTTGTGGTTTGTAGCTTTGATGCCTTTGGGCGTTCGGCTTTTGGTGATAATGCACCTTTTTTAGAGTCGGCCGTATCGTCATAACTCTCTTTAAAGCCATCATTGGCAGAGTCATTGCCCCCTTGAAAAAACACACGTCCTTCGGTTGTTCTTTTGAACCCCATAGTTTTTAAATCCCGATTCTCTTTCGAAGTGAATCAGACTATACAGGGTTTTGGAAAATCAATCCAAGCACTTTCTTTCTGATTGCCGTATTTCCGTTGGATTACCTTACTAAAACTTGCCTTTATGCCGACTTTACCAATTGTTCTTCGACATATGTTTGAAGGGTTGTGTAATCGGTTTTACCGCTGCCCAAGGCTGGTATTTTCTCAATATGCAGGATTGTTTTAGGAACGCTTAGCTCGCTGATACCGTTTTTTGATGCATAGGCGGACAGCGCCTTTTTATTGGCATCTTTATGGGTTGTGACAAAAATTAACTGCTCGCCTTTACGCGCGTCAGGTATTGCGACAACCGCATTATCAGCATCTGTATATACTTTATCGGCCATGGCTTCTACTGTTGTGAGGGATACCATTTCGCCGGCTATTTTGGCGAAGCGTTTTGCGCGACCCAAAATCTTGACATAGCCCTGATTGTCTATATCGACTATATCGCCGGTATCATACCAGCCGTCAGCGGGCGGCTCTAAAATGCCCGGATTGTCCGCGCGGTAGTAGCCGAGCATTACATTTGGCCCTTTTACAAAAAGGCGACCGCCCTCTTCAACGCCGGGGACGTCCTCCAGCCTATAATCAATGCCGGATAGTAAGCGCCCGACCGTTCCCGGTTTTATATGCATAGGCGCGTTTACGGCCAGAACAGGCGCGGTTTCCGTTGCGCCGTAGCCCTCTAAAATACGGACTCCGTATCTATTCATATAGATTTGACGCGTTTCTTCCTTGACCTTTTCTGCGCCGGCGAAAATATAACGCATGCGGTAGAAATCATAGGGGTGCGCCATACGGGCGTAGCCGTTCAGGAACGTATCCGTTCCAAACATTATCGTTGCGTTGGTGGAATATACCAGTTCAGGCACAATGCGGTAGTGCAGCGGACTCGGGTATAAAAATGTTTTTACACCGGATAGGATTGGCAATAATGTTCCGCCCGTTAAGCCAAAGGAGTGGAACATTGGCAGGCAATTAAATACGATATCCTGACGGTTGAAATCAACGCGGCTGGATAGCTGGACTATATTGCTCATAATATTACCATGGCTGAGGACTACGCCTTTTGGCATGCCTTCGGAACCGGATGTGAATAATACAATGGCAGGGTCGTCTGGCTTAAGATTCTGTTTTTTATGTAAGCGCGCTGGATTCGTTATAAGCGCGTATATTTTATCGCCGAGGCCAATTGTCTCTTTTATATCTTCCAAATACACAATCTCGGCATGTTTGGCAATTTCTTCTATAACGCTATCCAAGCGCCCCAGTTTTATAAAGCGCCTTGATGTAAGCACGGTTTTTATTTTTGCCGTTTGACAGGCAGACGTGAGCGCTTTTGCGCCGGCGGAAAAATTAAGCATAGCAGGTACGCGTCCGAAGGCTTGAAGGCCGAAAAAGGTGACGACCGTTCCTACAGAGTTAGGCAAAAACACGCCAACATTTTCCAATTTTGCTGTGATCTTAGAAAGCTTCCGGCCAAGCAAGACCGAGCCCTGAAGCAGTTTTTTGAATTTTAAAGGTTTGAATTCCGCGTCTTCTACAATAACCGCCTTATCGCCGTTCACATGACGCGCTTTTAGCAAGGCTTCGTATAATGTTTGCTCGCGGTCGGTTGTAATAAACATCATTTCTTCCATTACATCGTAGAGTTGCCGTCCGGCGGCGGCACGGCGCGCGCGCCCTTTTAATTCGTCGTCAATCTCGAATTTGCGCGGCGGCAAAATCGTGATGGTTATTTTGGGGAAACTTTTTAAGGGTACTTTGCCTTTTAGCCTTGCGAAGGGGGTATGCTGAACCCCGTCAAGACGTACAGGCAGGATAGTTGCGCCGGATTTATCGGCGATCATGCCGGGGCCTTCGTAGACCTTCATAAGTGCGCCGGTTTCGGTTAAACGGCCTTCGGGGAATATTACACATTTTTTGTCTTTTTCAACTTCCTTGATAAGGGATTTTATTGAAAACGGGTTGGTTGGATCTAGCGGAAACGCGTCCACCAATTTTAAAAATGGTTTTACCCATGGCCATTCGGCGACAAAGCTGTTCACCGCGAACATTGGTTTTCCGGGTAAAAATGCCGCCAGCAGTGGCGGGTCAAGAAGCGCAACGTGGTTAGAGACGATGACAACGCGCTCGCCGGCTTTTTCAAAATTCTCCAAACCTTTGACTTCGACTTTATAGAGCAGTTTAAACAGACCCTGAAGAAAACTTTTAAATAAATAATCAGGCAGAATTGTACATATATAAAGGGCGACAAACGCATTCATCACAGCGAAGAGTAGGAAAAGCTGTTTAATTTCCCAGCCTTTATATATGAGATATGCGGATAGAGCAGCGGAGGTAAAAATGAAAACCGAATCTAAAATGGCACTGCCCGCGATTATGCGTGCGCGCTGCTTTGGGTCTGTATAATGCTGAATAATGGCGTTCAGGGGAACAACAAAAAGACCGCCGCAAAAGGCAATCATCCAGATGTCCAATAATATGCGCCAATGTGATGGTACGGCCAGAAACTCTTTTATAGTGAACAGTTTGGTACTCGTTTGGATGTTGCCTGCAAAATATAGGTCGATTGAAAATATGGTAATGCCGAGGATGGCAAGGGGGACATAAACCGCCTCAACCCGTCCTTTTAGTAAGCGATTATTCAAAAGGCCGCCAATAGCGATACCGACCGAAAATGTCATAAGGAAGAGCGCCAGTACGGTTTGATCCGCGCCGAGTGTATCCTTTGTAAAGTTAGGAAATTGCGCCATAAACATGCCGCCGAGAAAATAAAACCAAGAGACGCCAAGGATGGATTGCACAATGCCGCGTTTTTGCGCAAATGTGTAGCGCAAGATCTCTATAGTTTCGGTAAGCGGGTTAAAATCCAGCTTTAAATTTGGCGCTTT
Source organism: uncultured Alphaproteobacteria bacterium (assembly GCA_963702155.1). Taxonomy (GTDB): domain Bacteria; phylum Pseudomonadota; class Alphaproteobacteria; order Micavibrionales; family Micavibrionaceae. The sequence continues at coordinate 2,298,784 of OY969717.1, read as the reverse complement.
GGCAATTGTTGCGGGGATGGCGCGGGCGGAAAAGTATCCGAGGACGCTGACCGCTATGACCAAGACACATACAATATATAAACCCGCGCCCAATGTGATGAGCACCGTACCCGTTATTGTACCAATTAAAATAGCTAAAAATGTGCCTGTATTCAGGAGCGCGTTTCCAGCGATCAGTTCCTCTGGCCTTAAATGGTCGGGCAGGATTGCATATTTACTTGGGCCGAAAAAGGCAGATTGCGCGCCCAAGGCAAAAAGCGCGGTAAAAGATAAATAGATTGATCCGCTTAATAATGAAGCCGCGCCCAGAAAAGCAATGCCAATTTCTACCAATTTAATCGCACGGATGACTTTTTGTTTTGGGAATTTATCAGCCAACTGCCCGCCCAGCGCAGAAAACAAAATGAAGGGTAGAATGAAAAGTCCGGCCGCCGCTGTTACCAAAAGCTTTGTATCTATACCTGCATTATTTGCAACCCCGAACAGCAAAAGAACAACAAGCGCATTTTTAAAAACATTATCATGAAACGCGCCAAAGAATTGCGTTATGAAGAGCGGCAAAAAGCGCCTGTCTTTTAAAAGGGCAAATTGGTTGACCTGCATGATAAAAACTCTCTGTATTTTTAGGAAATCTTTATATGTTTATGAACCGAATGCCCCTATAAAATCAAGCTATGTGTTTATGGAGGCTAATGGTTTTGTAAATGGTGTTATTATTATAAAAGCTGGGACTTTTATATATGACATCTGGTTTTCCGAAGCTTTATAGAAACAATATTATCAACGGTTATCGCGTTGCGTAAAGCGTTAAGGTTATATTATATATAAAAAATGGGATTTTATGCGATGGTATTGGACGCCTTGAAACGTATAATGCTCTAAAACCCTTCCGTACGGAATACGCATTCAATTGATAAGCCATTGTTTATGAATATAATTTATTTTTGTGTTTTAATAAAGGCCACCAAAAAGGCCACCATATTTAAATCTCAAGTCTCTTTTTATTAATTTATCTAACCACTCTAGATCATAGATAAGGCCATAATTAAGCTCATTTTCTATTGCATTGACAGTAGTTTCTAATCAACTCCATCAATAAATGTTTCAACGAAGCCCTTTATTTTATTAATAACGCGCTCGGCAACGGTGCTTCTTTCTCTCAAAGATGGTTTTGCATTCATGATTTTTATGACTTCATCTCGCATAGGGGTTTTTTCAGTAAACAGGTAATGACTTAATATTTTTTGTAAACCTACGCGATCTAACCCTTCCTCTTTGGCTTCACCCTCTTCTGTTTGTAATGCATCAACACTGGCAATATCGGGTGTAATGCTTAATAGCTTTGAAACGGCATATTCAAATTTTTCAAGATAATCTTCGTAAGGTTCAAGAATAATGTCTTCTTGCGCATTTTTATTGGCGAACAATTCAATCGCGCGATCCGTTTCAGGTTTAAGATTGCGGAATACCACAATATTGCCTTGTGATTTCTTCGCGCCGAATATGCGGTTTGTGCGTGAAAAGGCTTGTAATAAGCCATGGAATTTAAGGTTTTTGTCAACATAAAGGGTATTGAGTGGCTTGCTATCAAAACCCGTTAGAAAAGCACACAGTCGCCTTTGCAGGAGCAGGGATCAAACGCAAATGGCTTATGAACAGGGACTTTGTAAGCCCTTGTTATACAACGGATTGGAATGATATACGGATTATCTGTTAGAAACGATGTCAAAGCAAAGTAAGTCGCCCCTATAAATGTATATTATTTTATACGAGAAGAATCAGGTTTTTTTCCAATTAGCGATCTGCAATATTCTATCGCGGCCCATTGTTTTAGCAGAAATATTGCAGTATCACTTTGCATTCTATTTGGCCCTTTTGGCGTTTCTGGATGAGAACATTTATCTTCAGGGTCTTTTAGTATTACAGAAGTGGGATTTTTATTGAAAAGCAACCCTTTTTCACTGTTTAATTTTTGAATTTTTTCAAAAGCATCATCTAAGCCATCATGTATAGCAGCAATTTTCTCTACTGCCTTATCAGGAGATGATGCTTCTAAACGCATCTCATAAAGTTCTGACTTTTCTTTAGCTGTCTCTATTCTTCCGTCATAATACCACGAAAGAACAAAAAAACATGTAATTGCCCCTAAACACGTAAAAATAAAGAATGAATAGGGTGCCTGTTGAATTACATGATATTCATCTTTGAATGTTCTACCTAAGAAATTGAGCATATTAATAACATGCTACTAAAACAAATTAGGTGTCAACACACTCAATGGTGCTATAAAACATAAGTGAATTACAAAAGGGATGTAATTAAAAATACGCTTCTATATCGCGTGAACCTCTTAGCACCCTTACAACAGATATGCCGCCTTCTATCGGTTTGTAAAAGATAGTGTATTTCTTTCGAAACGGTCGGGAACGGATACCCTCGCCAAGCTTTGGCCGCTCAGTGGCCGCATAGGGCATAATTGCCAAACTCTGGAAGGCTTCGTATATATCGTTTGTAAACTGCTCGGCTTGGGTTTCGCCATAGCTATCTACACCCCAAAACCAAATATTAAATAAATCGGCTTCGGCTTCGTCCGTAATTTCAACGTGTGGCATTCTGGCGGGCTTTCGTACGCTTGCGGGCTTCGGCCTTGAACGCTTCAAGGTCAAATGGTTTACTCCCGCTATCAAGTCCTTTTTGGATTTCTGCCCGTAAATCCTCAAAGCTGTTCAAACTTGTATTGATTTTATCGCCATAATCCTTTTGCAGATCGGGCGGTAAGTTCTCTAGTCGTTTGATTGCTGTTTTTAGTTCTTGTTCCATAATTCAAATATAACATTTTCAAAAAGATTTTGCGAGTCCGCAAAAGCGGGCATAAAAAGTTCTGAGCTTAAACTAAAATCATCTTTTAAAACCTTGTTCCACAATTTAAATATAGCGCTTTTTAAAAAATTTGCGATGTCCGCAAAAGCGGGCGTAAAGTTCTGGACATGAAGCAAAATTACGATATATAATAAAAACACGGGAAGCAGTACCAGTGCTCCCCGTGCAAGGGTAGGGCGCGGTAACGCCCTTTCCCTTAGTATTAAGCTAGAACTTTATGCACTGCGAGCAGTGCCAAAATTATAGCTATTAACGCTAATAATTTCATAGCATACCTCCTTTCATTGAGATTGGAGGTATTGCTCTTCTGGTACTAGCAACACCAATTCCAACATGGCAGGATTCGTTTTATATACAAGAATAAAGTTAACCCCTTGACTAGAAATAATACTATTAACATAACGCTACTTATACGAACTCGGGGGGTAATTTCGCGGGATAGTTCAATTTTTCAGGTGTAAACCATTTGTAGAAATCGGATAGAGTAGGGCATGAAATCCGTACCCCTTCATCTTTTACCGTGGTGGAAACCGCTCCGAGAACGAGCCTTTAAACTGTACGGTCGGCGGTGTATCGTCTGCGGCCATACGGGAAGCCGTGACAACCCTTTACAGGTGGATCACTGTTTGCCGCGCTCAATTTACCCATAGGGGCGCAACGCCATTAACGCCTGATTGCCTTCATTCAAAACTATGTATTTAGTTATCATTTTAGAAAGCTGGCATTTCTCTAAAAAGATTTCGGCAAATTCACTTAACTGTGAAATGCGGTTATTGTCGCGATCCGTCCAATAGAATGTTTGTTTAAAGTCTCGTTTGCCCGATGGCGTATTGGCAAAGTATTTCGTATTTACGCCGTTTGAAATAATGCAAATTTGTAAGAAATTAAACAAACCGTAACTTGCGCCAAAGGAATGTTTGTCATACCGCCCGAATTGATTAGCCCAGTGCTAAAAACTCATCCATGATAAGCAAGATCGGTTGTCGTGATTTCTTTTGTTCGGCGGTTACTTGGTTTAAAATGGTGTTGACAATAAGGCGTAGAAACCGAGATTGTGCATGTAACAGGCTTTCAGGAATCACCACATAAAGCGAGGTAGGGTAAACCCCTCCTTCATCTCCAAACCACGCCGCTTAAGTTCAATTTGAACAAGCGGCAAGCCATTCACCAGCAATGTCACGTCATAGCGGTTTTTATATGTGCCCTGCATCGAAATTTGATGCGTGACCTGATATTGATTTTTGCACCAATGGATTTGATTAATCAGCTCAATATAGCCCGTTTTGCCGTCATCGCGGGTGAAATCTACTTTATGGCGTAAGATTTTGGCTTTTTCAAATATATTGCCGCGTGAAATTTTATTCAAAATTTGTTTGAATTCATAATCCGAAAGTGTGGTTTTATTGTGAATTTCCAGCTGTGTTTTCAGATTGGCAATCAACGCATCTTCATCGGGAATAGACACACGATCCCACCCCAGCGTTTGCAATTGGTCAATTAAGGCATATTCAAGCTGTTGTTCTGTTTGTGTATTCATATTTTATTTTAAAGCGTTATCATTCAAAAAATCTGCAATAAAGCCATTATCCTTCAGTGTACTTACAACGCCCCGCAATAAGTAGTTATTATCAAATCTAATGGTGTAAATACGTCCACCTTCTGTAATAGGTCGAACCATTTTATTGTCTCTTAATTTAGCCATCACATAAGATTTTTGTTGCGAATCTGTTATGCCAAATTTATCTAACTCACTGGCCTTGATGGTCATTTTTTTGGTCTTTACAAGGTATGATAATATTTCAAATTCTTGTTTTGTGATATGCTCTCGATCCAGTGCAATTTTTAAGGTTGGTAACAATATTTTGTCACGCGTAAATTCCAGTTGCATTAAACTATCAACTTTCTGGATTTGATTTTTAAGCCCATTTAAAAAATATTCAGACCATGTCAATAAGTCTTTATTTTCTAATGAATCAGCCGTCCCAAGCATTTCATAATATTTATCCCTATCAGTATAAAATACAGACGATGGATTAATAATTCGTCCCGCTTTAACATTAAATCCTAATTGAATTAGAAATGCATAATTTAAAAGCCGCCCCATGCGGCCATTGCCATTATCAAAAGGGTGAATATGCATAAATCGATGATGCGCGATTGCCACCATTAAAAGTTGATTTTGCTCTTGCACAGGACTTGCTACAAACGTCACGAATTGATCAAATCTATCTTTTAATACTTCTACAGAGGGCGGCGTATGATTTGATTTTTGAATCTCAACGTTGCCTCTTCTTAATTCCCCTGCATATCTTGATCCTTCACCATCTGGTGGAGATGTAAGGTTTTGCACAACAAGTGTATGAAGATGTGAAATATAGGCACGGTCAATCTTTGTTGTTTCATCCGTATTGGCCTCGATAAAATCAATGGCCGCTTCAATATTTTCAAGCTCTTGTCGTTTTTCATCGACAACACTATTGCGCTCAATAATTTTTTCAACGTATTCGGATAAAGTGGTGTTATTTCCTTCAATCCTTGCAGAGCCTAGAGTTTCCAATATTTGAAAAATATCTTTTAGCTGAAAAAATATATAAGGCGGCACTTCGGAATAAAGGTGTTGTGTCCTTAATTTTTCCAATTCTAGAATTGCCCCTGCTAAGGGACTGTTCCAAGTTGGTTCTGGTATACGTATAAACATGGGGATTACCCTAAAACTGAGTTTATCTTACTTTGAAAATATAGTCCAAAAACCTTTGAAATACAACGCATTCAATTTTTTAGAAAAAGAGCTTACTTGTAAAACGATTAAACCTTACTTGGAATAACAGCTTTAAACAAACATCTGTTGCAATAGCCCTTTTTTAAAGGTTTTGGCGTGGGTGAGTTCATCGGATACCAGCACGATTTTATCATCAATGGCAGACAGGAAATCGGCAATCTTTTTTTGTTCGTCTGGGTGGGGGATTTGTAGCTTAATTTTTATAAAGCTGGTCTTTGATATGTTATAGCGTGTGCTTCCTTGTGCCAAAGGCAAAACCTTTGCTCGGTATTCGGCACTTCTAAACAAATACCTAGAAAAATTAGGGTTTAAATTATCTATATTGTGAGGACGTAGACCGAAGCAAAAACTATTTAAATATACATTTTCATTTTGCCCTAAAAAGACAGATGCAAAGCCAACCTCATGCGTTGTTTCGCTGGATGTTGTGAATAATATATCGCCATGAGAGACTTTATTTTGATTATCTGCGCTGGTGATTTGTACAAAACCATAATTAGATTTTTTAATAAATGAAGAATCAAAAACTTGTTTGTATGTGATGAAAGGCTCACCCATGCCAAAGTCATTCGCTGATTTCCCTGTTAAACCGTTATAAGTTTTTCCAATTTCATCAATTCTTTTCTCTTCCCAATCGGGGAAGGGGGTGCCGCCTGTGTCGGTGAAGCGGAGGGTTTGGGAAAACAGGCGTTGCATCATGCCTTTTTTATACTGCTCCAATAAATCTTTCTTTTGTTGAATCTGCCCAATCCGCTCATCCACCACCCCCAAAAATGCGGCAATTTTTTATTGTTGTTTTTTAAGAGGCATTTTTATTTTTAATATTTTTAAATCATTATTGGTAAAACCTTTAATTGACGTGCCTTGGCTCACAGAAATAAGCTTTTCTTTATTGGCAGATATAGGCCTCTAAGGGAATAATGTGGGCATGGCGAGTTTTGGCATACTTAACGCTCATATGCTTTGGGCAAACATAGATAAAATATGAGCCGTTTTCATCAATCAGGCTTTTCATTTTAATCGTGCGTAATTCAGACACACGCAACGTGCAAAGGGCTTGTAGTGATAAAATGGCTTTATCACGCTTATATATATTGGTTTGATCGGGCATGTCGCGGATGGTTTGAATAATCTGCTCAAACGTATACGATTTTTTGTATTCAACGGCTTTGGCGGTTTTACGCTGGTTATTGGATACATTCAAGTAATCAATGTGATTGTAATTAATTTTACTGCGATACCCGCGTTGGCGTTCCAGCCACTTCAAAAATTCTTTCAAATTACGGATATTGTCCGTGATGTAAGATAATGATTTATTTTCATTCAATAGGCTTTGAATGTATTTATCCGCCATATGCTCATTAAACATTTCAAATCCAGCGAATTTTATAAATTTTTCAAAATCGCGAATGTGTTTGAGTGTTGCGATAATTGTCTTTTCATCTTTTTTAAGCGCACGCCTTACATGCAAACGATATTTGTATTTTGCGCGTTCATTTACGGCATTATATTGTGCGTTCATGCTCATAATAAAACCCCTTGGCATGACTCATTTGGGGGCATTTTATTATGTGCGTCTAAGTGAGTCATAGAGGGGGAATTTAAACAATCATCTAATTCCAAAACATCAACCACCTTGAATATTTTGCGAATGTTTGGAATATCGCTCAATTTGTAAGATTTAAACATCATGGTTTTACAGTTACGACATTTGCCTTGGACTTTTAGCAATCTATCTTTTGCGGTTATGGCAACCTTGTTTTGATAGATTGGACGGGCATCTTTACATTTCATGCAAAACATTTGATTAAATTCTGTTTTACATTTGCCGCTGGCATTTTGTTTTTTCAAAAATACAATTAAATCATTGCCATAGACTAACGCTGGCTTTCCATTATCAATTGTTTTCAAGCCGCGCTTTATCCATGCGCGGACAGTTTGGGGATGTGATCCCAAATCTTTGAATAATGCGCAAATATCGTCTATGTCATAGGCATACCAATATCGTACGCGATTGTGGGGATACAAACGCCGTGACATTGGATTTAATTGTCAAATGAGTCAATAAGGGCGCGAATATCCTCAACGCGCCATGCGGTCATTTTTTGCCCCAGTTTAACTGGTTGTGGATATTTACCATCTTTAACCCCTGCCCACCAAGTGGATTTTGATACGGGAAAGATTTTTAAGATTTGTGGTAAGCGGACAAAACCCGTTTCGGGCAAAGTTGTTTGATCGTACATTACGGTTTCCTTTCGTTTGATGTGAACCAAGAAAAGCCTACGACGTTTATTTTGAATTTGTTAAGCAATTTAGGCCGCAAATACGGCGTTCATTACCGCATTTGCGGTTAGATACAAAATCTAAGTTATTACAATTTTTCTTTCGCTTTGGCGAATTTATCTTCTAAATTTCGCTTGGAAAGCCCTGATCTATCTCCGTATGTTGCGTGGATGCAATCAATGACAGCTTGCTGTGATTCAAATTGTGAATATGCTATTCCGCTAGATGATTTTCCAAGCAATACACCGAGTAGTGCGCCTATAATATTTAAATAGCCTGTCCGTTCTCTGACCAACACAGGTTTTTCACTCTCTTTTGAAAGCAAGGAATTTTCAAGCATTTCAAGATCATTTTTTATAAAACCTAATTCCGAAATTTCTGGCCATACTCCTGACGAAACGTAATTAGCAGTATCATAGAGTTTACGTTTATTCTCTGAATCAAGCTCTTTCAGCAAAGAATTTTCAAAACGCTCCATTATCTTCCATTTAACACCTTCGCTATCCTGTACATAATAACCATCAAGTGATATAAGTTCACCGCCTGTATTGGTGATCTGCGCCAATAAATAATCAGATAAGGCGCCACAATGCTCTAGCAATACGTTATGAGCACCGCTCAACATAACCACTGAATCTTGCCCTTCAACTGCATGAAAGCCTATTGATACAAATGGTTCTTTCTGTTCAGGAAATAATTCGAGCATAACCGGAATAATTTTTTTTGTATATTTCACCTGTATTGCAGCCACGTGCCTCATATTCCAAGAGAGCTTAAGATGGCCTTCAATCGCTAATTGCAAAACATCATAGACATTTACATCCTCGGAAAGAGTAAGTGTTAAACGTTTTGCAGCGTCTTCCAAAGAATACCACTCTTTTTAATTTATATATTTTTTTCATGTCGCTTTAGGCTTTTCCAAATTTTCTAACTATTACTGTTCCACACCGTGCAATGTCATCCAAATAATCCGCCCATTCTTGCATCATCTTAATGCGTTCGGGCAAGAATTTAGCGCGATCATATGCCCTTGCTACATCTCCACGTTTTGCGTGCGCTAATTGCGCATCGGGTATTTCGTGGCGATATCTAAGTTTTTCCATGATGGTACTCATGGCTAATGCGCGAAAACCATGTCCCGTCATTATGCCGCGATAGCCCATGCGCTCTAATGCCATCAAGATTGTGTTATTGCTCATGCAATTATTGCGACTTACGCGGCTTGGAAATACGTATGTAGGGTGATTGTGTAATTCTCGTAATTCTTGCAATATCTCAATCGCTTGATCTGATAACGGCACAATATGTTCTTTTTTCATTTTCATGCGTGCGGCAGGCACAATCCAAATCTTTTCGTCAAAATCAAATTCATCCCATTCCGCCCGTATCATCTCGCCTGTTCGCACAAATGTCAGCATTATAAAGTTAACCGCTAAATATGTCTGGCTGTTCAGGCGTGCTTTATGGCCGCGCAAATCGGCAATGAATTTTGGTAAATCTTTGGAATCAATCGCGGCATAATGGGTTTTAGGCTCTGACTTGACCAATCCTCGCAAATCTTCGGCTATGTTTTTATCGGCGCGTCCTGTAATAATCGCATATTGATATATATGGCGGCACATTTGGATTATCCGCTTTGCCAATTCATTCGCGCCACGCTCTTTTACGGCATTGGCCAAATCAAGTAACGTTTTATGCGTAAGAATTTTAATCGGGTATTTTCCTATCACGGGAAATACGTCTTTTTCCAAACGCTTCAACACTGTATCAGCATTGGTTTTTGACCATTCAGGCACTTTTTGTGCATACCATTCACGGGCAATCACCTCAAACGTATTGGCGGCCTCTTGTTCGCGCTCCTGTTTCATATCTTGTTTAACGGCGGCAGGATCAAGGTTGTTTGTGAGTAATTTTTTAGCTTCTTCACGGTGATTACGTGCCTCGGCAAGCGTGATTATGGGGTAAGCGCCAATGGAAAGCTTCTTTTGCTTCTTTAAAAACCGATATTTCAAACGCCATAACTTGCTACCCTTTGGCGTTACTTCCAAATAAAGGCCACCACCATCGGATAGTTTATAGGTTTTTTCTTTGGGTTTAGCCTTTTTACAAATTTGATCATTCAGCTTCATTTGGTGGCCTTTTGATTTTGCGTTTTTGAAAGGCCACCAATAAAGCCACCACTTTTGTGTGACTTGGCTGGACAATATCGGACAGCTTTGTGCGAATTATGGCTCAAAACCCTTGGTTTGTCTAGTTATTTTGGATTGTATTGGATGGTAAAAAATATGTAAATGGCGTCCCGTACGGGATTCGAACCCGTGTTGCCGCCGTGAAAGGGCGGTGTCCTAGGCCTCTAGACGAACGGGACGCAAGAGATATGCCAAAAAGACAATGTTTTATAATCTTATTAGAATATAAAAATCAAGCATCTTTTTAATAGATTTCATCTTTTCACAAGAATTCATAAAATTAGTTGATATAAAACATAGCTTTAGAAGATTTGGAGGATATTTCGATGATTATCTTATATTTTTTATAAAGTACGTTTCAAGTGTGCTGACGTATCTTTGGAACATGTTCATATAATTTTAAATAAAGGCTGATATTATTGCGCGTAACCTTTGATAACATTTGTTATTTATAATTTTTATGTATCATCCAGATTGAATATATGATTACGCCCGTACCTCCTATTAAAATGCATATAGTTCTTATTCCGGCCCTTGCTCTTTCTTACTGTTTAGCGGGCTTACTTTCCTTGCTGCTTGCCATACCGCCCGGATTTGCCACCCCAGTATGGCCAGCGGCCGGCATTGCACTGGCGGCCACTTTAATTTATGGGTACCGCATTCTACCAGGTGTATTTATAGGGTCGTTGATCACTAATCTTATTCTTCAATGGTATGGCGGCGCATCATTATTATTGAGCGTTGCCCCCTACACTATCAGCTGTCTTATTGCCCTTGGCGCTACTTTACAAAGTGCAGCCGGTGTATTTTTGATCCGTAAACTGGTTATCTTGCCAACCCGTATGGAAAAAGAAGCCGATATTTTTTCTGTCCTGTTTTTTGGTGGCGCTTGTGCATGTCTGATTAATTCTTTTATAGGGCCGGGCGTTTTATATTTAGCAAGTTTAATTGATTTATCAGCCTTGCCCGTTAGTATGTTTACCTGGTGGGTTGGGGATCTTATCGGGGTTATATTATTTGCGCCCGTTTTAATTATAATTCTTAACAAAAGTATATCCAACCTAAGAAAAGCCTTGGTTGGTATCCCTATTTTGCTCTTCATGACATTAACATGCACGGTTTTTATGCATGTAAAGAATAATAATGACATCGAAATTCAAAAAAACTTTGATCTTGAAGTACATGAAATAGTTTTAGAGTTGCAACAAAATATAGAAACCTATCTTAACGTTTTGAAAGCAACGGGGCGTTTTGTTAGCGCTTCGGGCGAAATTTCGTTTAATGAATTTGAATATTTTACCAGTGATTTTTTGGAGACCCATGATAGCATCCAAGCAATTAGCTGGAATCCGAAAGTTTTGGGCGCAGATAGAGATGCGTACCAAAACTATCTTCGGTCACAAGGTTTTAATGACTTTGAAATAAAAGATCGTTATCAACTTAAAAGCTTTGTTCGCGCGCATGAAAGAGATTTATATTTTCCTGTCATTTATGTTGCGCCTTTTGAAAATAACAAAAAAGCCCATGGATACGATACGTATGGCCCTGATATTGTTATTAACAATATTCGGCGCAATATTTTAGATAACGCGAGAGATGAAGGACAGCCCAAAAACACAGGGCGTATATCTGTCGTTCAAAGCGAGCAGCAATATGGCTTTATTGTTTATAATCCTGTTTACGATCCACGTTTAAATAAAAATAGTGTTTCAGAACGTCAAAAGCATCTTATGGGATATACGGCCGGTGTTTTCTTAATGCCCAAAATGATGGCCCCTATACATAAAGTAGCAAAAAGCAAAGGGATGAGCTTTTTTGTTGAGGATCTGGCGCAGAATAATGATCAAGAAAATAACATTTTACTTTATCACTCTGACACGCCAGATCACAAAGAACCTGCAGATGTTATAAATCTTGAAAATAAAACAAAAAGTGTTTCCAAAATCAATTTTGCAAGTCATACATGGCAGCTGACCTTTTATTCTGACACGGCTGTGATTGCATTAAATGATTGGTCTTTATGGTATATTTTGATAGGGGGGCTGCTTGCCTCTTCTGTTTTTGGCGCTTTTTTACTTATTATTACTGCGCAAAATGATGCCATGCATAATGCTCAATTGAGCCGGTACAGTGTTTTCAACACCCAACGTTCCAAGATTATCCTTATTCCTTTTTTATGTAGCGCCCTAACCTTCGCATTATGTTTTAGTGTTTATCTAGAAACGGACAAACAAAGCAAAAAAGTCGTTATGCATACGTTGCACGAAGAAGGACTTTTATTGAAGCAATCTATCGTAGATAACACGCGCTTTTCTATCCTAGGCCTTAAAAGAATGGCTAAACGCTGGGAAGCCCATAACAAAACCCCTGCTGATTTATGGAAAGCCGATGCCAGAGAATATATTAAAGATTTTAAAGCCCTTAAAGTTATAGAGTGGGTTAACGCCGATTTAGAAATAGAGCGCGTGTATCCCTTTGATTCAAATAAAGAAATAATTGGTTTAAAAATAGATTATGATGAGACGCGCCGTAAAACATTAGAGAAAGCCAAGAAAAAAGATACGGTTACGCTCACGCCTCCTTTAGATTTAAGACAAGGATACCGTGCAGTTATTGCGTATATTCCAGTTTATTTTGATGATCAATTTCAAGGGTTTATGGTCGGAATTTTTGATTTGAAAGCTATGACAGATCAGATTATTAATGTGAATTTTAAAGATTTGTTTCATTTTACAATTCTAGATAATGGTATTGTCGTATATGAAACTCCTCAAAAATATGCTGCCAAACAGCTTTTTATAGATAATATCAATGCCGATATTTTTAACAGAACCTGGAATATTTCTATTCGGCCAACGCAAGAATTTTTAAACGCTCAAAACTTCATTTTATCTCCTATTATTCTTATTGGTGGCGCTATTTTATCTTTATTAGTTGGTTTTGCCGTCTTTTTGGCGATGGTATCGCGTGAAAGCAGTCTTTTGCTCATGGAAAAAACATATGATCTTGAACATAGCGAACAACAACTGAGGACAAGTCTTTCTTTCCAAAAACTAATACAAGACAGTATCCCTGATATAGTTTTTATTAAGGATAAAGATTTTCGTATCATTGATTGCAATGCTTCTTTCCTCGAACTCTATCCGGAGGAGCAGCGTGAACATATTATTGGCACAACGGCAGCGGAAGAATACTCGCAAGAAGAAAGAGATGCTTTTTTTGCCGATGACCGCCGTGCATTTGAAGATGGATTTTTGGAAGTTGAGGAAACGATATTATTTCCCGATGGTATTGCCCGCACTCTATATACCAAAAAAGTGCGATTTGAAAGTGAAAGCGGTGAAGTATTCCTATTGGCTATTTCACGGGATGTAACAGACCAAAAACAAATTCAAGATAGTCTAAAGAGAAGCAATCACGAATTAGAGCGCGCCAAAGAAGAGGCTATACTCGCAAATGCCATGAAGTCAGAGTTTTTAGCGAATATGAGCCATGAAATCAGAACGCCTTTAAATGGCGTGATTGGCGCGGCAGATTTATTACGCAAAACAGATATTGATAGAAAACAGAACAAATATTTGAAAATTATTCTGGGGTCTGGTCAGACTTTATTGAGCCTTATCAACGATATCCTTGATTTGTCTAAAATCGAAGTTGGGGAGCTTCAAATTAATGCTGAGCCCCTTGACCTGCGCGAACTGATTTCAGACACAATTCAACCGCATATTCATAAGGCAAAGAAAAATAACGTCTCAGTTGAACAGCATTTCGGCGATGATGTTCCAAATATTATCCTTGGTGATTTAGTACGATTAGGACAAATTTTTACGAATTTGATTGGAAATTCAGTTAAATTTGTCGAAGCGGGTTCTATTGATATTTTTGTTGATGTTTTAAAAACAGCCGAATACATGACGACCATACGATTTAAAGTGCAAGATACCGGAATAGGTATAAAAACCGAAAATCTGGAGCATATTTTTGGCAAGTTTTCACAAGCTGATGCTAGTACAACAAAAAAATATGGCGGTACAGGTTTAGGGCTTGCCATTACACAACGGCTTGTTGAACTTATGGGTGGTCAGATTCACGTTGAAAGCGTTTTTAAAGAAGGCACGACATTTTGGTTTGATTTGGATCTTCCAGTGTTACATGAAAAAATTGCAAGTACAGATAAAAGCAAGGATAACCATACGTCTGAAAAATATAATAAAAAGTATTTAGGCGCGCATATTCTTTTGGTTGAAAACGAACTCGTCAATCAAATGGTTGCCACAGATATGTTAGAAAATTTTGAATGTACTATAGAACTTGCAGAAAATGGGAAAGAAGCTATTGATGCTTTAAAAGCTACGCCTGATGCTTTTGATATAGTTTTGATGGACTGTATGATGCCGGTCATGGATGGATTTGATGCAACGGTTGCTATTCGTAAGATGGAAGAGTCCGGAGACTTGCCACGCCAGACTATTATTGCAATGACAGCAAATGCCATGGCAGATGAGAAGGAAAAATGTATTGCGATTGGCATGGATGATTATCTATCCAAGCCTGTGACCCTGGAAATACTTTACCAAAAAATAAAACCTCATATCCAAGGTAAGCGTTCTAAATGATGTTTACTTTTAAAACTATGCGGATCCCATAGCTTCTAATTTTCCTCGAATAACTACAATTGCCTGCTCTAAAAGAAGCATTAATTCGTCAGTATTTTTCAATGCACTTTCTGCCCGCCCTTCCGACGCATCGTGCTCGGTTGTTTTTGCGAGTGCGGCCAGTTTATTTGCCTCAATCATTAGACTTAGTGATTTTACATCATGGCACGCCCTAAATAATATGTCTGCATCTTGTTCTTCTTTAGCTTGCTGCATTGCAGCTTTTTGTTTTTCAAAACTTTGCAAATATACTTGTGACATTTTTTCATGTTTATCTTCTGCAAACCGATCCAAAAATTTTTGAAAAGATGATATCTCGTACATAAAACTATGTTTAACTCCATAAATAGATATAACGTTTAATATTAGCTTTTTATTTTAGCATAAAAAAATGTTACGGTCGCGTATATGAAACCTAAAATTTTAATGATTGATGATGAACCCGCCTTTATTGAAATATTCCGTGAATATTTGAATATTGATTATGAATTTCATAGTGCAGAAACCGGTAAAGAGGGCATGCATAAAATCAAGCATATTCAGCCTGATGCCGCTTTATTGGATTTGAACTTGCCGGATTTTCATGGTGTAGAATTGATAGAAGATATCCACAAATTTTCTCCTCATACAGCTGTCATCATTGTAAGTGGAGAGAGCAATCTTAAAGTTGTGAAAAAGGCTATGGAGTTTGGTATTGATGATTATATTACAAAACCAATACAGCAACAGCGACTTATGGTTAGTATCCAACGCGCTATAGAGAAGAAAAAGGCTGATGCAGATACGAATTGATCTTGGATTTGTGAATGAATCTTGAAAACTTTAAACCCTACCGCCCCGCGCAAGTGTATTGATTGCATCTCCTATATCATCCAGTGGTAAAACTGCATGACATATGTTCGAGCTTGCCACTGCACCGGGCATGCCCCAAACTACGCTTGTTTTTTCATCTTGCGCTATCAAAATGTTTTTTTCATTCGCCTCTACAGTTTTGCGGCAGGAGGCCAGTCCATCCTCCCCCATTCCTGTTAAAATTACAGAAATAATGCCTGTTTGATACGCTTTTAGAATAGAATCTACCATTACATCGACCGCAGGCTTACAATGGTTCACAGGTGGCGTATCTGTAATTACAATAAACATGCCGGCACTTTGTTTTTCAACAGTCATATGCTTACCGCCGGGCGCAACATATACATGATTAGACTTAACCAGCATTCCATCCTCAGCCTCATATGTTGTAAAACCGGATGTTTTTTCAATATTCTCTGCCAATATACGTGTAAATCCTTTTGGCATATGTTGGGTTATAAAAATTGGCAAGTCGATGTTTTTATTTATTTTAGGCATTACGTCGGTTAAGGCTCTAGGCCCACCGGTTGAACAGCCAATTACAAGCGCGCGGGGTGATCCGGCACCAAATAAAGTTGGAAAGGGCCGGAGGGTAAAATCGCTTGTTCGTCTTACATGTATTTTTTTTATGTCTTCTGAAGGTTTAGAATTTAATTTTGAGTAGTCTATTTTTTTTATGCTTCTTAGTTTTAAAAGTAGCTGATCCTCAAAACCTTGTCCTTGCTCTATCTTATCAGAGGTCGGCTTTGCCAAGCAGTCATATGCGCCAGTTTCCAAAGCCTTTACCGTCATGGCCGCGCCGGACTGGGTCAGGCTAGAGCACATAATCACTTTAGCCTTATCATCTATTTTGAGAATTTCTGCCAATGCTTCTATACCATTCATTTCTGGCATTTCGATATCCATAATGACCACATCGGGCTGCAAGCGTTTGTAATGGTCGACCCCTGCCCTTCCATTTGGTGCGGCGCCTACAATCTCCACTTCTTCGTATTTGTTAATAATTTGACGTAACATACCGCGTACAACAACAGAATCATCCACCAATAGAACACGTATTTTATTTGATGAGGGATTTTGAATATTCATAGTAAACTCTTACTCTGTTGCGCTTTTAAAAAGCTTATTTTATGCAGAGGCTTCTGCAGTTTTTGCGGCATCATCTTCGCTTGTTATCATATTGATCATTAATGCCGGATCCAAGATAACAATAAGATGCTCAGGTGTTTGGTGGACACCGCGCGCCATTTGATGCCATTTTTTTTGCACTGTT
The DNA here is from genome assembly GCA_963702155.1 of uncultured Alphaproteobacteria bacterium. Taxonomy (GTDB): domain Bacteria; phylum Pseudomonadota; class Alphaproteobacteria; order Micavibrionales; family Micavibrionaceae. Next base: position 2,281,873 of record OY969717.1, on the reverse strand, counting down.
TCGGGGAGCGGATCTATATCAGTTGGTTTTATCTCTATGACATTGCCTATACCTTCGAATGCAAGGCTATAAAACTCATCTCTTACCGTCACAACAACGGCATATCCGTTTTGGATGTTTTCCTTGTCTTTAATACCAAGCATTTTAGCTACATTTATTTCTGTAACTATATGTCCACGCAAATTCAAAACACCGCTTATATTCTCCTTTGATAAAGGAACAGGCGTTTTTTTGGGTGATTTTATCACATCTTGAATGTTTGCAACACTGGCGGCAAAATAATGGTCACCAATATTTAAAATCAAATATTGCGCACTTATCGGGTCATTTTCTGTCGTATTCATATTTTACACTGTTATTTTAATGTTTATTTTTTATACGTGTTTAGGTTTAAGAAATACTTTACGCAGGTGTTTTTTTAAGTAGTCTTGGTTGATAAAACATTTTTCACAGTTCTTAAAAGTTCGTCTTTATCAAATTTACCAATATACTTTGTAAAGCCTTTGGAATAACCGTATTCAATATCTTGCGGCGTAGTATGGGAGGTGATTGCAATAAAAGGTAAATCTTTCCATGATGTGTCGCCGCGCATTTTCTCAACAAATTCATATCCGTTCATATGTGGCATTTCGATATCACTTAAAATAATGTCAAACATGCTCCCCTGATCATGAAGCTCTATCGCCGCTACGGCATCTTCGCTGACCGTAACGTTAAAGCCTGCGGATGCAAGTATCGGTTTTAACATGTTACGGAAAAATGGGCTATCATCCACGACCAGAACATTTGTTCTGTCATCTTTTACGGCCGGCTTGCCGTTATCCAAGAAAGATGCGTTTTTGTGTTCCTGTACAGAAAAGAAATCCTCGTTAGAGCCATGCAGATAATGCGCAATATCCAAGACATCTACCACCATATCATCAAGCGTGACCGTTCCCATTACACCAGGCCTAGCGGTTGAATTGGTAAGGTCGAGCGTGTCTTCAATGATATCGATTACTTCTTCAATAATAAGCCCCATGGAGGCGTCTGATACATCGTCGGCCAGAACTAAAGTTGTAACGGTATCGGTTTCCAGCTTTTGTCCATCGGTGTCGGTGAAATAAAGAGGCATAAGGTCGCCGTCATATTTTGCAACGATTTTGTCGCCTGATTCTGTAACTTGTTTGATATCGAATTGTTGAAGCCTTGAAATTAAAGCAAGCGGTATAGCCTTTGGTGTTTCCGACCCAGCTTTAAATACCAGCATGGCGACACGCTCTTCCAGCTTTTCAGCATTACCATCAGCATCCGCTTTTGCATTTGCCTCTGGCGCGCCCAAGTTACTTGCCACTTCAAAGTGCCTTGCGATCCCTGCCGGATCAAGAATCATAATAACCTGGCCATCGCCCAGAATTGTGTTCCCGGCAAAAATACCCGTATCTTGTAAGACAGAGGAAATAGATTTAATTACAATCTCTTCCATGTCGTGGATGGCATCAACGACAAGACCAAAATAGCTTGAGCCTGAATTCATAACAGCAATCAACTTGTTTTCAAATTGAATGTGTTTTTTAGGCGTTTGTTTTTCTTTGGCATTGTTTTCTAACGATGGGTTAGTCATTTCTTCTTCTTTTTTATGAGCCTCTTGATCATCAGAAATATCTTGTGAGGCTTGTACAATGTCAGACACAACGTCTTTTAATTCGTCAGGCGCACGATCCATCAAAGTTTCGAGATGCGCCGCTGTGCCAAAAAGAGTTTTGCTATCAATAAGCGGGAGAATTTTATCACGGAGACGGAAAACAGGACGATTATCAATTTTTTCGATTTTCTCTTTATCATCATCCGATTGTATGCGCACAAGCTCTTGAATATTTAATTGCGGTACAGCATATCGCAGGCCATCAATCTCGACAATCAGACCAGATATAATTGCGAGCGTCAGCGGAATTTGTATTTTAAAGCCCGTGCCTTTACCTGGCTTTGACTCCATATCAATTGTACCGCCAATTTTTTCAATGTTTGAGCGCACAACATCCATACCTACTCCGCGGCCGGATACATTTGTAACTTGGTCAGCCGTAGAGAATCCAGCCTTAAAAATGTTTTGCAAAAGTTGTTTATCTGTAAGATTTTCCAACTTATCTGCCTCAATTAACCCCTTCTCAACGGCTTTTTCACCGATTTTACGGCCATCCAGCCCTTTTCCATCATCGACGATTTCAACTATTATAAATCCGCCTTCGTGATAGGCTTTCAATGTGATTGTTCCAGCTTCCGGTTTTCCGGCGGCAGTTCTAACCTCAGGTGTTTCTATACCATGATCACATGAATTTCTAACCATATGCGTGAGCGGATCTTTAATCATCTCAAGCACTTGTCGGTCAAGCTCGGTATCTTCCCCTTGCATATCCAAATTAATTTTTTTGTTCAGCTCCATAGATAAATCGCGGACAATTCTTGGTAATTTTGACCATGCGTTACCGATGGGTTGCATACGTGTTTTCATCACGCCTTCTTGCAAGTCAGAGACAACGCGATTTAAACGCTGAAGCGGTGCGCTTGCAGGGGAATCTTCTTCCAAACGAATGAGCTGTAATAGCTGATTTCGCGTGAGAACCAGCTCTGAAACCATGTTGATCAAATCTTCCAATACAGTCATTTGAACGCGCAGGAATTCAGGGCTTTTTTCAGGCGGCGCCTTCAAAGATTTCTTCGCAATATCAGGCTTAGGTTTTGTTTCTTTTTCAGATTCTGATTTAGTTTCTGAAGTATCCTCTTCATTTTTTGTATCGTCCGGCTCAGGCTCTGACGTTGCGTTATTTTGCTCAGATTCGGCCTTTGTATTGGATGCAGCTTCATCCTCCAAAGCTGCGCCTTCGTTCATCAAAGCTTCGGCTTCGGCGGCCAGGTCTGCAGATGCTTCACCTCCACCCTTTGCGTTCTGTGCAATTTCGGCTTCAATCTCGGAAATAATATCCTGATCATCCCCTTCCGGCTCTTTGGCATTTTGCTCTAACTCGGATACAAGATATCGAACGCGGTCAATGCTCATGAAAAGCAAAGTCATTGATGTTTGCGTAACATCCATTTCACCACTTCTGAATAAATCCAGAAGATTTTCCGCCGCATGCGCAGTTTTTTCCAAACGTGGCAGGCCTAAAAATCCACATGTCCCTTTAATCGTGTGCATCAACCGGAAAATTTTCCCGAGCAGTTCTTCGTTCTCAGGATCTTGCTCAAGTTTTACAAGATCCATGTCAAGCTCAGAAAGGCTTTCGACGGTTTCGTCAATAAATTCGCTAATTAGATCATCCATGAGGCGGGCTTTTTAATTGTTTTTTAAATGTTTGTTATCATTATGAACGTCTGGATATGTTTGGCAACAAATATGTACTTATTGACCACAAGACATTATGATCATATCAGAATTAGACAAAAAGTTTTATTCTAAAGTTTAATAATAAACGAAAAGATGCATGACCAAAGAAATTGAGGATTAAAAAAATGGATGGCAATATGAATGTACTTATTGTAGACGATCACAAAACCATGTTGCGAATTATTCGTAACCTATTGGGGCAAATTAACATCAATCAGGTTGATGAAGCGTTGGATGGCGAAGAGGCGCTTAAAAAACTTCAGCAGAAAAAATATGATTTGATTGTATCAGATTGGAATATGGAGCCTATGAATGGCCTGCAGTTTTTAGAAAAAGTTCGTGGGGACACTAATTACGGCCACTCAAAAGTACCTTTTATTATGATTACAGCCGAAGCGAAGCCGGAAAACGTTGTTATTGCGAGTAAAGCCGGTGTTGATAATTATATTGTGAAACCGTTTAACGCAGAAACGCTATCATCTAAAATTAAAACTACAATGGCGAAATGCGCCAATCGATAAACATATTTTTTGATTTACGGCTATTTATATTGCCCAAATCATTTTAAATTTATGTGGGGATTTTTAAAAACTATGACTTTTGATAATAATATAGGGATAATGGCGGTTCAAAAAACCATTGAGCAAGGCAAGGCTGCGGGATCTGGTGATCAGAGCCTAAAACTTGAAGGTGCCGATGTTGTTGTTCTAGACACTTTTATAAAAAATCTTTCTAGTTTTAATGATATTTCAGATCATTTTTTTGATGCGCTTCAACCGGCCATTAAAGACCAAATCAAAGCTATAGACCTTCGAACCGAAGAAGCCGCCGATAGTATTTTGAGTGCAGCGGAAAACCTTATGACCGCCGTGGGGACACTGCCCGAGGACTCGAAAGAAAAAATACAAAATGAAGTGAATGCAATATTCGAAGCCAGTAATTTTCAAGATCTGGTTTCCCAGCACGCGCGAGAGATCGGATTGCGCATTAATGAGCTGGCTTCGGACATGAAAGATTTACATGCATTTTTAGATGGTAAAGGCCATGATGATGCGCGCATCAGATCGCGTGAGCAAAATAAAGCAGATGACGCGCATTTGCTTAACGGCCCCCTTATTCCCACAACAAAAAGTAAAAAAGAAACCGGCACATAGCCGGTTTTTTAAAGTTTGGGGCAAGTGTCCCGTTGCGGGACGGCTAGGTAAAGCTTTTTGAACTACGATGGAATAATGTCCACACGATCGAGTTGACCTGTTTTTCTTTCGATTTTTGATTTTATCACATCTAGATCATCTATTAATTTTTGAAATACAATTTCCTTGAGCCCCGACTTATTCGTTGAAGCGTTTATAACAAGTACATTTTCTTCTCTTAAATTTTTTCCTAGAACTTTTTTTACGTACATTTCCTTGATTAGTGGATGTGTAATGCCTTTGATACGCTCTGGTAAAGTAAACATAATATAATCTCCTAAAATCAATTTATCTTGTTTTGATAGTTTTGAGCTTACGAGCGAAATGTATCTTGAAAATGACTTTATTGTTTCAGTTTAGAAATTTTTTGTATCAATTTTGTAACTGTATTTTTCGTGAATTTATTCATATGAACCGATTACTATTTTTCTAATTGTAAAGAAAATCCGCTTTCAATGGCGGATTGATGAAATATAGGTGTCTGCTTAAAAGCTTATAGAGAAATAGCGTATTTTTAAATCGTGCATAAATCATGCTTGTTTAAGCATGACCATCTTCGCCGTGGGTTTCGTTTACAACATCCTGTGTAGGGTTATCAATATTAATGGTATCATTTCCGACTAAAAATCCTTCGTAAAAAAGGATCGTGAAAATGCTAAGTAAAATTATTGTTATTAAAAAAATAAGGTTTTTTGTTGTCATACTATATAGCCGGTTTTTTTGCCTCATTATAATAGAAATAATCAAACAACGCAGTTAATATAAACTTATGTTATAAAAATTACGTTATACAAAAGGCTCAGCTTTATAAAAGTTCCTTTTTATTTTTTGAAATTTCCCATGAACATATATCCAACACCGCGCACTGTTTTTATTTCACCAGGGGGTTCTGCGTTTTTATTCGTATTCGCAATTTTTTTTCTAAGACGGGCAATTTGAATATCAATGGCGCGATCATATATATCATAATCACCGTCCCGCGTTAGTTCAAACAACCGCTCTCGTGTTAATGCCCTGTTTGAAGATAAAACCATAGCCTCAAGCAATTGAAACTCACCAGTTGTCAGTTCAAGTGACTTTTTATCATGATCTAAAAGCTGGTACTGTTCCCTATCCAGACACCATCCATTTTCAAAGAATATCTGCGGGGATTTGGATATACCCCCTTGATGGTTGTTACCGGATTGTAGCCTATTATTACTTTGCGTGCTGCCTTCCATTCTGCGTTGTACCGCTTTTAAGCGTGCGGTCAGTTCACGCATTTCAAATGGTTTTGTAATATAATCATCCGCACCCATCTCAAGACAGATAATTTTTTCAGTTGTATCGCTTTTGCCGGATACAACAATGATTGCGGCTTCACTTATAGCTTTAAATTGCGGAATAAGGGTCATCCCCTCTCCATCTGGTAAAACAAGATCCAGCAAGATTGCGTCTACATTAATTTCTTTAATACGCTCCAAAGCGGTTTTTGTATCGTTTGCTTTAACGACATTATATCCATTTTCTTCTAAATATTGCTCGATAACAAATTGCAAATCCTTGTCATCATCAACGCTTAAAATTGTACCTTTATTCATCTAAAGCCTACGTGGAAAAGAAGTAAAACAGTAAATTAGTATATTTTGTTACAAAAGTGAAACAAACTTTTTCAAAAATGAAACATTGATGACAACTTAACGTTACGTAATCGCGCTAAGTTCAAAACATAAAATAAATTAAAAGGAGTTATCTACATGTTTTATCAAGCTGATCTTGTCAACGAAATGGACGGTCTACGCAAATTTGCTTTTAAGTTGACCAGAAGTGCGAGCGATGCTGATGATCTTGTGCAGTCAACTGTTCTTAGAGCTTTAGAAAAAAAGCACTTATTTAAAGAAGATAGCAATTTGTTCGCATGGACATCAAAGATTATGTACAATCTGTTTGTATCGGCTTATCGCCGCAAAACAAAGTTTGAAACGCAGTATGATCCTGAGGATTATATAAAAAAGCAAAGTATAGATGCTAATCAAGATGTTAAAATCGAGCTTAAAAACGTAAAGCGTGCCATGCAAACATTATCAAAAGACCATAGAGAGGTTTTAATTATGGTTTGTGTACAGGGTATGTCTTATGCAGAAGTTGCCAAAACACTCAACATTCCTGTTGGTACCGTAAGATCACGTTTATTCAGAGCACGTGAAACTTTACAATCCATGATGGATACAAGTAATATAACATCTCTCAATGTTGCCGCAAATGATACGCAAGATAACGCCTGTAAACTTGTAGCCTAGATAATAAAAACTAAAATTATCAATAAGCCAGCACCTTTTAATTAAAGGGCTGGTTTATTTGCATTATAGCACTTTGTTTTGTTGTTATTAGGTATGATTATATTTTATTTTACCATGCTCAATTTTGTCCGACCCTCCAAGTCGACAGGTTTATTCATAAATTTGAATATCTCTTTTTTAAGGTCTGCCTCTACAATAGGCTTTGGAATGTAGGCATCCATACCGGCATCAATGCATTTTTGCTTATCTTCAATCAAAGCATGCGCCGTCATACTGATGATTGGTGTGCGGGTTCTATTCTGTGCCTCTTCTAAAGCCCTAATTGTTTCAGTGGCCGCGAAACCGTCCATCTCCGGCATTTGTATATCCATCAATATTAAATCGTATTCCTTATTTTTCCATTTGTTGACGGCCTCTTTTCCAGTTTTTGCAATATCATATACAAGGCCTAAATCATCAAAGATGTAGCTTAACAATACAATATTCCCTTCGTAATCTTCGGCGACAAGAATACGCGTTTCATCACTTACGGCTTTTTTTATACGATCATCCAATTTTTGGGTTTTCTTAGGTTTCTTTTTTCGTTTTTTGGATTTTTCAAACACAGTATATGGGATTTTTAGCGTGAATTTAGATCCTTTGCCAATCTCACTTTCTAGATCAATTTTTCCGCCCATAAGCGATGCCAGGTTCCGAGATATAGGTAGCCCAAGACCTGTACCTCCATATTTTCTTGATACAGATGAATCCGCCTGAATAAATCTCTTGAAGATCATTTCTTGATTTTCAACATCAATACCAATACCTGTGTCAATAACATCGATTTGCAGCACTTCGGCGCCCTCGTCATCGCAGACTGTCGCAATAACCGTAACACTGCCTTTTTCAGTAAACTTTAATGCATTACCGATTAGGTTTACTAAAACCTGCCTCAAGCGTACGCTATCACCATAAAATTTTTCTTCACGAACATCCTCATAATCAAAGGTAAAATCTATACCGTTTTCATTGGCGCGGACAGACATCATGCTAATTACGCTTTCAAAAAGCTCGTCTAGATAAAAATTATGTTTATCAAGCTCTAAGCGGCCTCCCTCAATACGCGAGAAGTCGAGAATATCGTTAATTAGATCTTTTAAAGATGATGTAGAGCTTACAAGTGTTCGGATTAATTTTTGAATGCGGTCATCAAAGCCATTTTGTTTACTTTCAAGTATTTCGGCTATACCTGTTACGGCAGTTAAAGGCGTTCTGATTTCATGACTCATATGGGCTAAAAACTCACCCTTAGCAAGATTAGCAGCTTGGGCGGCCTCTTTTTCAGCCTCCAGCTTTTCCTGTGCATCCATCATGGCCGTAATGTCAGTGTGTGCGCCAACCATACGCCATGCTTGACCGTCTTGATTTTTCAAAACTTTTGCCCGCGATTGAACCCAAACCCAATGGCCTTTTTTATGCTTCATTCTAAAAGTTTGTGAATATTCGTTTGATTTTCCTTTTAAATAATCATCAACAACTTTCCATGCTTTCTCTTTATCGTCAGGATGAAGCAGTGACGAAAAATCTTCTGTTGTCCCTTTAAAAGCTTCACGTTTGTACCCAAGCATTGAAAAAAAACGTTTTGAATAAAACACTTCGTTTTTCTGAATATTCCAGTCAAATACACCATCTTGTGTTCCGTCGATAGCGAGTGCAAAACGTTCCTCACTACTTTTTAATGAGGCTTCTGCTCTAGTTCTTTTGCGCTGTACTTTAAGTAGGAAAAAATTAAAGATAAGTAATAATACTGTTCCTAAAATCACTCCATATAAAAGTGTTTTAAAATATTTACTTTTTGTACTTTCAACTGCGGCAACATTTTCGTTTAAAGCACTATATGCTTCCTCTAAAACAACAGAATTGATGCGAAGTATGTCGTTTTTTATGTTGTTTACTGTACTTACATCATCAAGAATATCCGTTTTTGGGAAATCGATAGAAGATTTGGATCTATCCTCCAGACTTTTGGCGAAATCATGAAAATAATTGCGAATGTCATTTAAACGGCTTTGTTGTGAAGGTTTATCTGCTGTCAATTCGCTTAAACGCGCTATGCGCTCTGATACGTCTATTTTCTTTTCTTCATACTCGCGTAAGAATATTTCCTTTTTTGTTAACAAATACCCTCTTTGCGCGGCAATTATTCCCTCAACCAATGTTGCCAATAATTGAGCCTCATTAATAATATCGTGTGTATGTGTTAAAAGCTCATCGGTTTTCTGTATTTGCCGGTCGCCTTCGATCAATCCATATGAGAGAGAGCTTGCGCATACCAGGAGGAATACAACGAAAAGAACAAAGTTTCTTACAAAGATGCGGTCCATAATGTTTATATGTCGGTCTTTTATTTTACAGAGTTGATATCAAACGTCTTGGCTTTAATTTTTAATGTATCATGTTTAACTTTGCCACATAAAAAAAGCATCTCAAAAAAAAGAGATGCTTTATTATACTATAATTTATTTTTTACGTTAACCTATCCTCATGAGTTCCATCGTTTTTTTTAGTTTGCAGGTGACATTGATGCTTTGTGCCTATATATAATCGTCATATGGATTATATTTTTGTACTGGCAGGATTGGGGCTTTTATTTATAGGCGGGGAAGGCCTTGTACGCGGCAGTGTTGCTATCTCTGCGCGTCTTGGCGTTTCCGCAATTCTTATTGGTGTTGTTGTCGTCGGATTTGGAACATCTGCGCCCGAATTACTTGTATCCTTACAAGCTACACTAACAGGGCAATCCGATATTGCGATGGGCAATGTTGTCGGGAGCAATATTGCAAATATTTTGCTTATTCTAGGTCTTGCGGGTGTTTTATACCCTATCAAATGTACTGACCCTGCTATTTTAAGGGACTCTACAGCCGGCATAGTTAGCGCCACCATTCTTTTTGCATTTACCTTTATTGGTATTATCCCGCGGCTTGCCGGTATTGCTATGTTAGTGCTTTTGTGTTTTTACCTGTTTTACTCCTATAAGGCTGATAAACGGAATAAAAAAGACGTTACGGTTGATGTACAAGAAACCATACATGAATTAGAGGCCGAAGAATTTGATACCGGCCTTGGTTTAAAAATTTCTATTTTGCTTGCGATTGGCGGTATTATTATGCTTGTTATCGGGGCGGATTTACTTGTACGCGGCGCAACCAGTATCGCACGCGGATATGGCGTTTCAGAGGCTGTTATCGGGTTATCGCTTGTTGCGCTCGGTACGTCTCTACCTGAAATGGCTACTGTTATTGCGGCCTCTATGAAAAAGCAAACTGATGTTGTGATCGGTAATGTTATGGGTAGCAATCTTTTTAATATTCTTAGTATTTTGGGCATTACCTCAATCATAAAACCTGTTCCGGTTACCGGCAGATTGGCTGAATTTGATGTTTTATTCGCCCTTGTTCTTGCCATTATTGTAGCTGTTATTATTCTATTATTTAAACGGATTGGTCGGGTTACTGGTATTACTTTTTTAAGCGTTTATTTTGTATATATGATATGGCTATTTTTGAGTAATGGTAGCGTTTAGCAATACCCCTAAATAAAGTCTGCAATTGATCTTTCTGATAATGTTAAAGTTTCAAATTGGATTTGCTGACGCACTTGCAGAGATAAAAACTCAGCTCCTAATTTGTTTTGGTCTGCGAGAACCAAATCATTACTTCCGGCTTTTAATATGTTGACCACTTCATGAGTATAATCACGGCGCGTCTTTATCACGTTTAAGTTCGAGCTTAATGCACGACTATATTCGCGCAAGCTTGAGCGTGCATCGCGCACCTCGCCCCTTGCGCTAATTACCCTTGATTGTGCTTTAAAGTCCCGCTCCGCCAACCCGAGGCCCAAAGCGCTTGCATCTACCCCATCAGTTACAAGCGTACTGGTTCTTTTCTCGTTAAAGTTTGTTGTTAAATCATCCTCGGCTAACAAGTTTATGCCACGATAATTCGCATCTTGAACGATACGGTCAATCTGGCTCATAATATCCTGATATTGCGCTTCATATCGCGCGGCCTTGGCCAAGCTTGAATCTTCAAACAAATCGTTATTGCCTTCAAATAAAGTCACATTTTGCCAAAATGCATCACCGTCATCACCTGCCCCGTCATCATCATGGATAAAGTGTAGGAACGGAAAGTCGCCAGTAAAATATTCTCCTACTGGTATTACGATTGTCTCGACGTTACCGATATCTGTATATTCAAAAGTACCTGTTGGCGCGGCATATGGCACACCGTTCGTTTGCTCTCCATAGACAAAGAAATGATTAGGGTTATCCGTCCATGCAGTATTATTGTCAAACCCAATGGCCGAAATCTCAGGCTGATTTGTGCTTGTATAATCGAATCGTAATTTTGTAAATTGCGTAATTTCGTAATCTATAGCTACGCGTTTCCACAAATTACCATCTAAAAACAGGCCTTTACCATTCTCATCTTCCCGCAGTTCAAATGTACCGCCAATATTTTGTCCTGTATTATAAGTTATGACTTCTGCGATATCATCTGGCAGGACATTTGGCTCAGGGAATTCAGGGCCGCCTGAATAAAGGTCTATTTCTGCTATATCAATAAGGCTTTCGGCTTGGTCGAGCAATTTCTGGATGGCTTCTATACCTGCATCGGCAGTTTGAACAGTGCGAATCCCCTGTCCCACGCCTTCAAGTACACGGAATAGATCGGATGCACGATTATCTAATGATGTAGACAGGAAGAAATTTTGAGGATTATCAATAGCACTATTTACGGCTTTACCGCTTGCAAGTGATAGCTGCGTCTCATTTATCGAGCGTTCTGTTTGCTGAATCGCCAAAAGGCGTGCTTTTTGCCCGCCGCTCAGGATATTTATGTTTGCATTAGCGACCATTCCTTTGTCACCAAATTCCTTACATTTTCAAGAAGATAAATATGTATATTCACATTCTGCGCATACAATTTACCCATATTAATCAAAATAACACTTAACTATAGCATATAAATGTATTCTAAAAGATTAACGATTGCTTACTTTTAACAGTTTATGCCATGTGTAAAACTTTGCTTTTATTACACTTGTAGGTTATGCGAATCCTTTTGTTCTGTTAAGTTTATACGTTTACTAGCTATTTTTTTATTTTTACGAAGGATTTTACCATGGGTAATATGGTGTATTGGGATCACAGCTATAATTTAATTATTTTGCTGAACCTTACAATTGCAATCGCTTTGTTTGTAAGTTTAAGATTATTTTCAGGCACAATTTCGCATATCAACGCCACACGAGAGCTGCTTAAAAAGGATAATCCGGCTTTTGGTATTTCTATGGCGGGCGTGACGTTGGCGGTGAGTGTTTTATTGAGCGGTGTTATTTTTGGTGATCCAGGCATCAGTATGCTGCAATCAGGATTGGCAATGGCGTCATACGGTATTGTTGGCATTATCCTTATGGGTGTGACGCGTATTGTTTTTGATAAGATTGCGTTGCCTGACATATCTCTAAGGGATGAGATTGTTGATAAAAATATCGCGGTGGCGATTGCGGATACGGGTAATGTTTTGGCTGCGGCTGTAATTTTGCGCGCTATCATGATCTGGATTGGCGGCAATACATTTGAAGGCTTAATCGTTTTGGTTGCGGCTTACGCCGTATCGCAAATGGTAATGACGGCGGCGACTTTTGTACGGCTCCGGATTTTTTCTGCGATCCATAAAGGGCATTCTATTCAAGAAGAGCTCGCAAATGGTAATGTTGCGCTTGCACTATCTTTTGCAGGCCGAAAAATAGGGACGGCATTTGCGATTGGTATTGCTTCGCATCTGGTTGTTTATGAGGTTTATGACGTGGGCAAATTGCTGGTCCCGTGGCTCATTATCTCTGTCATCATGATTTTGCTTATAAAAGTTCTTTCGTTTATTACGGCGCGCATTGTTTTGTTTAAAGCCGATATTGCCGACGAAGTTTTGAACCAGCGCAATATCGCTATTGGCGCGATGCATGGCGTGATTTATATTTCAATTGCCTTACTTTTATCCGCTGTTTGATCTTTTTTTGTAATTTCTTACCAAGGATTAAGGCGGCTAGCGCGTCTTATCTTTTGTAAACAGAGTTTTTATGACAGATGATAATGATTATAACCCGCTTATTAAACAAGCGCAGGACGGTGATTCGCGTGCGTTTGAAACGCTTGTTACCGCGCATTACCATATGATGTTTAAATTTTCATATACATGGTGCGGCAATCAACGCGATGCAGAGGATATTTGTCAAGATGCCTGTATAAAGCTGGCACGCGGCATTGGCAGCTTTCAATTCAAATCTGCCTTTTCAAGCTGGCTTTATATGCTGGTTATAAATGCGGGTAAGGACTTTTACCGTAAGTCTAACCGTCAGCCCGTTTCTTCGGATGGGTTGGAGCGCATTAGCCAAGATGCGAAAGCAGAAAACACTGTTTATGCGCGGCAAGTTTTACAAGCTGTGCATGGGTTACCGGAAGGTGAAAAAGATGCGCTTTTGCTTGTTGTTGATCAGGGGCTATCTCATAAAGAGGCGGCTACGCTTTTGGATGTCAAAGAAAGTACAATTTCATGGCGTATTCATGAGGCACGCAAAAAACTAAACGCTATATTTGGAAAGGAGGCCGCACATGGATGATCAATTTAGCGATAAAGAACTAAAAGCAATTTTGGATGCGGCAGATATTCCAAAGCCTGATGAAAATGCGCGCAAGCGGGCGCTTAATATGGCTGTCTCCGAATTTGATATGGCGCAAAAAGAGGCACGAGAACACAGCGCGCAAAAAAATCAAAAAACTTTCCAAGGATTTTCAATCCTCTCCCGTCTAATGGGTAATACCAACCAAAACGGGAGAAAACCAATGAAACAGAAACCAAAGAAAAAATTAATTTATGGCGGCATGGCAACGGCGATGGCGGTTGTTTTAATTGCGGGCGTAAGTTTCACGCAGTTGCAGGAATTTAATCAATCAGAAGTCGCCATTATTTCATCTGTGGAACCGCAACTTGATGTCACTGCTCCGCACGGGACAGAAGCCGAAAGTCCGGTTTATAGAGATGCAATTGAAGAGGTTCAGCTAGAACGATTAGCAGAAGCGAAACGTTCCGGTGCGAGCGCTATTCCGACGCCTAAAGCGCCTCCAAAAGCAAAGCTTTCTATTCCAAATCAAGACAAAGATTCATTACGAAGATTGAGAAAGTTACAAGAAGAACCACAAGCAAATGTTGTTATGGATGAAGCCGCACCTGCGCCGGAAGTATCATCCAGAGCGGCAAATGTTGGTAATGTGGCAAATAAATCGGTTATAGAAAGTGCTGAAAGCGCATTTCATGGCCAAGTCCCGATTGCTTTAGATGATATTATTGCGCCCCATCCGCCGAAGGAAATTGGCCGTGATAAATTTGAGGATTTTGAGGAAAATCAGATCAAACTGGTTGCGGAAGAACCTGTTTCAACGTTCTCTGCCGATGTAGATACGGCGTCTTATGCTTTTGTCCGCCGTCAGCTGAATAATGGTGTTCTGCCGCAAAAAGATGCAGTGCGGATTGAGGAGCTGATCAATTATTTTGATTATGATTATACTGTGCCGGACACACGGGAACAGCCTTTTAAGGCCAATGTTAGTATTACCGATTCCCCTTGGGCGGATGGCAAAAAGCTTATGCATATCGGTATTAAAGGTTTTGATATCGGAGACGAAAAGCCAAAAAGCAATATTGTATTTTTGCTTGATGTGTCGGGGTCGATGAACCAGCAAGATAGACTGCCTTTGCTTAAAAATTCGATGAAGATGCTGCTCGATACTCTGGATGAGGATGATACAGTTGCGATCGCGGTTTACGCCGGTGCAGCCGGCACCGTTCTGGAGCCAACCCCAGCATCCGATAAAAACAAAATAATGCAGGCGATTAACAATTTGCAAGCGGGCGGCGGTACGGCAGGCGCAGAAGGTATTAAACTTGCCTATGAATTGGCGGCGGCTCATTTTGATGATGAGGCGGTAAACCGCGTTATTTTGGCCACCGATGGTGATTTTAATGTCGGCATTACCGACCGCGATGAGCTTCAAGATTTTGTCGAGCGCAAACGTGAGAGCGGTCTTTTTCTGTCTGTTTTAGGGTTTGGGCAGGGCAATTACAATGACCATATGATGCAAACTCTTGCGCAAAATGGTAATGGTACGGCGGCCTACATTGATACGCTGAACGAGGCGCGTAAAGTACTTGTTGATGAGGCGTCCTCCACCCTCTTCCCAATTGCGAAGGATGTTAAATTCCAGATTGAATTTAACGCGCAGGCGGTCTCTGAATATCGTTTGATTGGCTATGAAACGCGCGCGCTTAATCGAGAGGATTTTAACAATGATACTGTTGATGCAGGTGACATTGGCGCGGGGCATAGTGTTACGGCGATTTATGAATTCACGCCAGCAGGTAACGCACCCAGTGTTGACCCGCTTCGCTATAGTAACGTAGGTCGGGAAAATGCGGATGATTTTAAGCTTGTTCCACCTGGTGATTTTGATGGTGAGTATGCGTTTTTGAAGATGCGCTACAAGTTACCGGATGCAGATGTGTCGAAACTTATCACGGCGCCTGTTACAACGCAGATGTATACCAAAAATGCAAATGATGATACCCGCTTTGCAAGCGCTGTTGCCGCTTTTGGGCAAAAGTTAAAGGGCGGAAAATATATGGGTGATTTTTCTTACGATAATATTATTGCCCTCGCGCAAAATGCTAAGGGGGATGATCCGTTTGGATACCGCGCCGAGTTTATTAATCTTGTGCGGCTAGCCAAAACTGCGGATGCGATGGAGTAGCTTTCCTTGTCGTCATTCCAGGATAGGCTGGAATCCATATCTTATATTATATTGTTGTTATTCAATCATGGATCCCCGCTCTTGCGGGGATTACGCTTTTTTGCTCAACACAACGTATTACTTCTTGCTGATGCTTTTTAGCTCGGCGATTAAATCATAAACCATCTTACGATTTATAATAAAAATAGAAATCCCGTATATGACCGCGCCCAAAGGCACAAACATCAGCAAGCTTAAAAATGCATTTTGCGGATTATATATATAGATTTTCAGAACTTCCAACCCGCCAACCATAATGAGCGCCGCCATAATTGAGGGGATGATTTGCTGAATATATTTTAGGGGCGAAATAGACAGGAGTTTAAGCGCCGCGCCTGCGGATAGCGGATATAGAAATAACGCACGTCCAACAAAGGCCAAGGCCAGCGCGATCAAGCCATATTTACCAAAGACTACAAATAAAACTACATTCACAATTGCATAAATCGTCGTTAAAACCGTCTGCCAGTGCGGTTTATTACGTGTCAGCATAATGGCGTGGTTATATTGCCCTATGGTCGTCAGATAGCCATTTACCATGAGAATAGCCAAAATAGGGGCGGCGGCGGCCCATTTATCGCCTAACAATATGTGTACGATTTCAGGCGCAACGATTGCGATACCTGCATATACCGGGGCAGTGCAAAGGCTGGTCAAGCGGACGGCTTGCAAAAAGGCGGCAGAAATCTTGTCATTATCGCTTTGGATATTTGCAAAGGCGGGGAGCGCAATGCGGTTCAAGCTGGATGACATGATAATGTTCATCGCCAAGGCTACGCGTTTTGCCGCATTATAGATACCGGTTGCGGCCTCCCCCAAATATAAAGATGAAAAGAAAATATCGCTTTGGCCGTGTGTGAAGTTTGTAACGCCAGTCATTGCCACATGTTTTGAATAATGGAGCAAGCGCACCACATTTTCACGCTTTGTTTTGAAGCGGGGTTTCCAGTCTGTATATGCCCAAAGCAAAATAGCGGCAGATATCGCCGTCACCAGTTGCTGAGTCACGAGTGCCATAAGACCAAAACCCTGCACCGCCATTATGATACCAACCGTACCACCTAAAATAATTGAACCAATTGAACGAATCGCGAGCGCCTTAAAATGAAAATTACGTGCAAGCCACGCTTCATGTGTGCGGGATAGGCCAATTGTTGCAAGCAGAATACACACCATGCGCAACGTGTCCGCGATCTCGGGGTTATCCAGTAATTGCCCGAAAAAATCAGCAAAAATATACACCAGCGCGGCGGAGATGAACGAAATAACCGCGATAATCATAAAGCTGGCGTTATAATCCTCATCTTTTGGATCATTACTGGATGTGATCGCGACTCCGACGCTTTCGATTGTGATTTGACGAAAACCTTCCACCACGAGCAAGCTAACGGCAAGAATACCAAACGCTTCGGGGGCAACAAAACGAGCCGTCACCAAAAATACAAGCAGCGCCAAAACCTGACGCATGGTTGAATCTAAAAAAGACCAGATCGCGCCGCGACCGATCGCGCCTGATTTTTGAGCGTTTTGGTTTAAATCTACGCTCTCGCCTGCGCTCTGCGCTTGTTGTTGCAGTTTTCTTTTTTCCACATCGGGGTGATGCGGGGGTATCTCTTCAGATCCACTCATGGGCTCAACTTTCTAAAATTAACGCTGTGGCTTGGCCTTATTTTGGATAAAAGGTGGGCTAAGCGTCTTTATATTCCTGAAACGGCTTCTTGTTCTTAAAAAAATAGAAAAAACCAAGATTATTATATAAATGACATTTGTTTTTTAATGTCGGTTCTTTTTTATATTTTAAAAACAAGATCGGCAGTTTGATCATTTTTTTGATTAGTTCTATTGCTGTTTTTTTGCCACCGAAATGTTTGTTTACAACATAGGCATAGCTTGAACCGCTGCGAAAATATCTGTTTACGAACCATTTTTCGTTGTTGCGGCTGTCCGGGATAACTTCGTAAACAACTGCAGAGGCACAGCGGATAAATTTATATCCTTTTAAGCGTATTTTGGTAAAAAAATCTACGTCCTCGCCGCCAGTGAGGGCGAGTTCTGGATCAAAAGCTTCCCAGCCCTCTTTTTCAAAAATTTCAGCGCGCAAGAATGCATTGTTTGTGCCGCCAGCATTGACACGGGTGCCTGTTGGAGGGCAAGAAAAATCATCGTAGAAAAACGGAGAGGCCAGCGTTTCCTTTGAAGGGCGGTTTTCAAATAGTGGCTCGCGCTTGCCGAACACGATATCAGCATCGTGCAAATCGGCGGCACGAACCAAATCTTTTATCCAGTTCTGACTGACGATAATATCGTCATCAGTGAAGGCACAAAAATCAAAGGTTTTGCCGCTATTTTTTGCCATATCCAATGTTTTGTTACGGGCAAAGCTGATCCCCGCGCTTTCCTCGGTTTCGCATGATACATCAAAAGGATAGTCGGCTTTATTCTTATTGATAAAATCAAAGCCCGCCTGCCCTTTTGCATCATTATCGGCAATAAATATATGAAGCTTGCCCATATCGTAGTCCATCAGGGCGATACTATCTAATAGCGCCTTGATCCCTTCGGGTCTTTTATATGTTGCTACGCAAATGGCGACATTTTTTTGGTCTACGATAATGGTCATGCTTTAGCTACCGATCTTATTATGCTCGTTTTTAAAATTAAGCAGCCTTGAAGACTTTTTTGTCTTCGGATGAATTTGCGTAATCTTTAACGGCCTTTTGCAAGATTGGGCCTAGCTCTGCGTCATTCAAACCATATGCAAGTGTTGCCTCGATAAAGCCAAGCTTTGATCCGCAATCATAGCGCGTACCTTCGAAACGAAAGCCGTGGAATGGTTGTTTGCCAATTAATTTTGCCATCGCGTCAGTGATTTGAATTTCACCGCCAGCGCCGGTTTCAAATGCATCCAAGTGGCCAAAAACTTCTGGCTGAAGGATATACCGGCCAATGATTGAAAGTGTCGACGGTGCATCTGCAGGGTCGGGCTTCTCAACCAGACCGTTAATTTCAACCGCGTTGCCCTTATCTGCACCAACGTCCAAGATACCGTATTTGCTTGTGTCTTCTTTTGGTACATCCATAACAGATACGATGTTTCCACCATATTCATTATAGGCTTCGATCATTTGTGTAAGGCATCCCTTTTCATGCAATACAACATCATCGGCCAGTACTACGGCAAATGGTTCATCACCAACAAGTTTCTTTGCACACCAGATTGCATGGCCAAGGCCTAGCGGGTTATTTTGATAAACGGTCAAAAGTTTGCCATCTGCAATCTCGCTTTGCTTTACCTTTTCAAGAAGCGCCGTTTTACCGCGATTTTCTAGTGTTTTCTTTAAAAGCTTATGATCGGCAAAATGCGTTTCAAGTATATTTTTACCGCTTGAGCTGACAAAGATAAATTCTTCGATACCGGCGTCGCGTGCCTCTTCAACGGCATGTTGAATCAGCGGGCGATCGGCCAATGGCAACATTTCCTTTGGCACAACTTTGGTCGCGGGCAAAAAACGTGTTCCAAGTCCGGCAACTGGGAATACAACCTTGCGGACAGGTTTAAAATTGTGATTAGACATTATTTATTCTCCTTAGATTTTCTTATTTATTCTCTATCATTATTTGCGCTTATGCGGGGATATAATGATTTGTTTTATTTTATTAAAAAAAGATCATATATAACCGAAATAATTCTATAAAATATAGTCTACGCCTTTATAAAATATCGCCTTTTTAACGTATTTATTAAAAAGGTCAAAAGTTTTTTTAATTTTCGGGTTTTTTCTTGATTCACTTGTGTCGAATTTACTTGAAATATAATTACTTTTCTGTCATTTCTCGCTTTGAAAATAGACTGTTGTTATTTCATTACTTTAAAGTATTCGAAATCATCTATTTTCGAAGAGAAATTTTTTAGAAGTATTTTTACATTATGCCATTTTTACATTTACTAATCCTGTCGGTTGTACAGGGTTTAACAGAGTTTTTACCGGTTAGTTCCAGCGGGCATTTAGTTCTGACCCATGCTGCCCTTGGTAACGGGGTTGAGGATTTATGCTGGTCAAAAAACAAGGTTTTGGATGTTGCCGTGCATGTTGGTACGTTATTTTCTGTTCTTGTTTATTTTCGTAGCGATGTTGCAAAGCTTTTTAACGGGCTTTTGAAAGCCGGTAGTCTTGTTTCCAAAGATAAAACGGCTGAAGATAGCAAGCTTTTACTTTATATCTTTATATCCTCTGTTCCAGTCATTCTTGCTGGTTTGGGTTTACATTTTCTAGAGCCGTCTTTTCTTTGCATGGTTGAAGTGACGGCGTGGATGACGCTTGTTTTTGGTATTATTCTTTGGCATGCGGATCAACGTCCAGCCACTCGGGCGGTAGAAGATATGGGCATAAAAGATGCGGTTTTAATCGGTTTTGCCCAGATATTAGCGCTTGTTCCAGGAACTAGCCGTTCTGGTATTACTATGACAGCGGCGCGCTACACCGGATTTAACCGTATAGAAGCGGCGCGCTATTCCTTATTACTTGGTATTATAGCTATTAGCGGCGCAGGTGCGCTAGAGGGCATTAACCTTGTACGCCATCATATGGATGCGATTGGCATGGACGCTCTTATAGGTGCAGCCCTTGCTTTTGTTACAGGCTGGGTTTCTATAAAATTGATGATGGCTTGGCTTTCAAAGGCCAGCTTTACGCCTTTTGCAATATATCGCGTTATATTAGGCGCAGGGCTTTTAATTTATATTTATGCTTTTTAATCAAAACTTTATTTATTTGACATATTTTATTTAAGTATAGTATTAAACGTTATGAATAATAAAACTATGAAACATACAGATCATAAACTGCCTTTTCGTTTATCAAGCATTATTATTGTCACCGACATTATAATGTTGATCATTGCCTTTAAGCTATCATGTCTTTTAAGCGCCCAGTTTTATGCTTTTTTCCCCGAATACTTTGATTACAATCCTGTTATCTGCGAAAAGTTACGCATTTATGGTTATGCTATTCTCAGTTTTGTTTTACTGATCGCCTTTTATTCCAAAGGATTATATTCAAATCGTGTTCCATGGTGGGGAAAGGTACGCTATATTTTGCATGCATGTTTATATGCTGTATTTTTTGATACATTTTTATATTTTGCGCTTTCCTACAATAACCCGTATGCGCTTGTTCCGTTTTACTGGATTATAAGCTTTTTCTTTTTGCTAATTGGGCGACGTATTTCATTATTTCTTGTGAGCCTATCGCCGAGCTGGAAGCTTCCTGTTGTTTTAATGGGGGATCGCCAGATGATCATTGATACAATGTACGCGTTTTATGCCGATGGCCAGACAGGGTATGAGGTTAAAGCGATTTTTCTTTGGGAAGAAACAAAAGAGCCGTTTTCGCTTGATTTTATTCCCAAGGCGCACCCGCATATTGATCTAATCCAAGGGCGCGATGATTACGATAATTTTATTAGAGAAAATCCGCAGTATTTTTATATTATTGCTTTGGACAATTTCCGCGCGCAGTATCGCGACCGTTTAATGGTAGCGCTAGAAAATACACCGACTCAGTATGCTATTATTCCGCCTATTACACGTCTTAGCTTGCATGGGATGGATCCTCATTACTTTTTTGGTAATGACATTATGTTGCTTTATAAACGTAAGAAGTTTAAGGCGCGGGTCGGGAGATTGTTGAAGCGTCTGATGGATTTAGCGGCTTCCTTCTGCGCGCTTATTCCGCTTGGGCTTATTACGGTTATTGTTATTATAATGAAGAAAATAGAAGGTGCGAATACTTCGATATTTTATGGCGGAAAGCGCGTTGGTAAAAATGGCGAGTTGTTCAATTGCTGGAAATTCTGCACAATGAAATCCAACGGTGACGAGATTTTGCGCAATTTATTGCGTGATGACGAAAACGCACGTATTGAATGGAATACATTTCAAAAGCTTAAAAATGATCCGCGCATTGACTCCAGTATTTCTAAAATCTTGCGTAAAACCAGTCTTGATGAATTACCGCAGCTTTGGAATGTATTTGTTGGCGATATGAGTCTCGTTGGCCCTCGCCCGATTTTGCCGGATCAAGTCGGAGATTATGGTCCGATGATCGAGCATTATCATCAGATGCGGCCTGGCCTTACCGGTCTTTGGCAGGTGAGCGGACGTAACGAAACTACATTTCAGCGCCGTGTTTATTGGGATGACTGGTATATCCGGAATTGGACGCTTTGGCACGATATTGTGATTTTGTTTAAAACGGTCAAAGTTCTGCTTACTGGTTCGGGCGCGTATTAAACAAAGACTATAGCGTTACGATTTTAGTTTTGCTATTCGCTTGGCTCTTATTAAGAACACGCCATTTCCAATTACATATCTTTTGAATAGACGCTTTGGTTCGCTTAACAAGCGGTAAACCCACTCAATGCCTAAATCACGGAATAATTTTGGCGCGCGTTTTACTTTTCCGCCCATAAAATCCAGAATGGCGCCGCCGCATATAATTGTGGCTGGCTGCTCAATTTCTTGCGCTAACAACGCTGCTACGCGCTCTTGTTTTGGCATACCCATGCCCAGAATTATAAGAGCCGGCTTCGCTTGCTTGACCGCCTCGACGTAATTTTCATTGTTTTTGAATCCATCCATTTGTAAAGCGATAACCCCATCTTCTTCTTTAATTTTTGTAGCGGCATTATCTAAAAATGGTGACTGTGTACCAAGTAGCGCAATTGGCTGGCCTTTAAAAGCATTAATAATTTGAGGGATTAAATCTGTGCCATTTAAGTTCAAGCCCGCGTTTTTGTCCATTTTATCAAAAAGCATTTTCATGCCTGATCCATCACGCAAAATATAATCGCAAGCCATCACGTCTTGATAAAATTGCTTATCGTTATAGAACATATTGACTGCGTGTGCGTTTACAAATCCGATACGCCTTGTTTCTGTATTATTGCTTAAAGTTTTTATTAAGATATGCAATGTTGCCTCATCTTCAACGATGTGCATCTTGTTTGTTAATCGCAAAATATCTTTATCCGCTACGGTCATGGCGCGCGTTCCTGAAATGTTATTTAAATGAACCAAAAGTCACACTTAAAGACTTTCATTTGATATGCAAAGCTTTTTTTTGTTGATGTTCTTCAATCTTTTATCTTGCAATATTTATTCATGCATACTATTGAATGCCATGCTGAATTTATTGACATATGTTAAAAGCACTCTCAAGCCTAGAGTCAGACAAATTTCTGACGCTTGATTTTCTGCGGTTTATTGCCTGTTTAAGCGTTATATTTTTTCACTACAGGCTGGATATACAAAATGAACATTTGCGGATGATATTGGATGGGCTCTTTGGTCGTTCTGAGTTATTTGTTGATTTTTTCTTTATTCTCTCCGGCTTTATTATTGCTTTTGTATATATTTCGCGCCTTAAAGGACGCGTAAGTTATTTCAAGTTCATGCAAAAACGCGTAGCGCGACTTGTGCCTTTACACTGGCTTTTATTAATTGCTTATATTGGCCTTTGGCAGTTTTCTATACTTTTGGATATGCCCGTTCGTAATCCTGACCGATATGATGCGTCTTGTATTTTACCGCACGCTTTACTGATTCATGCGTGGGGGTTTTGTAACAAGATTGCCTTTAACTATGTCAGCTGGTCGATTAGCGCGGAAATGGGTATGTATATTATAACACCTATACTTTTCTTTTTTGCGCGGCGTTTTACGCATGGACTTTTGGTTATGTCCCTAGGTATTACCGCCCTGCTCGCGCTTGTGTTTTCTACGCCCGATCATCCGTATCTGGAATGGTCGACAGGTTTTTCAGTGGCGCGCGCCCTTCCTGCATTTTTGCTTGGGATCTATTTGTTCAAAATCAAAGATAGACTTGGGTGGGTGCCTATACCGCAGATTTTATGCTGGGTATTTCTAGGTGTTTTCTTTTCTATTCGTTTTGTTTATCCGGATATCTCTCTTTATGTGTTGCTGCTGCTTATGTATGGCGCGGCTTTTATGGCCGTATCGTCGGATATGAATAGGCCGGCGCCTCATATAGTTCAAAAGTTCGCATGGTTGGGACAGCTTACTTATGGGGCTTATATGCTCCATCCGCTTATCTTTACGATCGGCTTTTCTGTTATCGGTCAAAAGATTTTAAAATTTGATAACATGATGGGAGATATATTGATTTTAGCATTGGTGCCATGTGTTTTTATAGCGGCCGTCTTTAGTTTAATTATGCTTGAACATCCGGCGCGGGTTTTTGTATCCCGATTAGGCTGGCGCAAACGCAGTCTTAAAGCAGCCTAAATTCAAACGTGCTTTTCGTATTCTTTATGCGTATTGTTCACCAATTCTTCCCAAGAAAAAGTAGAGGCATATTTGCGCGCCTCCTCCCTCATTTCTAGTGTTGTGCCGGAAAGTGCTTCGGCAATCTGTGCGGCGGCTTCATCCGTTTTATCAAAATCCACACACTTACCAATACCGCCTTTTTCAACCAGTTCCTCGAAAGACTGGTTTGGCTCAACAAAGGGAATCATACCAACAGACATGGCCTCTAACATTGACATGCCAAACCCTTCGAAGCTGGAGGCAGATAAAAAGTAGCCGGAGCTTTTCAAGACTTTTGGGAAATCCTCTTGGGCGATAAAACCGTGAAGCTTTACATGGTCTTCAATATTTTGCGCTTTGGCTACGGCATCCAGCTCTTCTAGAGTGACATCCCAGCTTGGGCCAATGATGTGCAAATCGCTCTCTACATTATGCTTTTGTTTTAGATTGGCAAAGACGCGGATGACGCGCTCTACATGTTTGTGCTTTGCAAGACGTCCAATGTAAAGGAAATCTTTACCTGTGCTTGTAAAATCACCAAGCGGTTTAATTGCATTGGGCTGAAACATCAGATTTTTGTTCAAGCCTTTAAATGTGTCAAAGTCATTGCCAGATATTGCAAATATCCCTTTATAAGCCTTAGCGGTTAAGCGCGTTATAAAATTAAAATATATTTTCTTGATGCCGGAAAAATCTTTTGTATGGAAAAATCCGCCATGGGTGGTTGCAAACATCGGTGTTTTGACAACCAATGAATATATTGCCATTAAATCAAAAAAGAAGTCCGTATTATGGACATGGATAATATCAAATTTTTTTAGATACGATGGATTTAAAAAAGGCAGGAAAAAACGCCTATGCCCGACAAAGCTGACGCGTTTGATATGGATGCCATCTATATTGGCATCATGCGCCAAATTTTGATGTTCTTGAGAATGAAATACGCGATCAAGGGTTAGAACTGTGCAATTGTGACCCTCTTTTATTTGCTGCTTGCACATGTTTTTTACGTATATTTCAAGTCCGCCTACAGCCGGCTCAAACTGACGAACGATATGTAGTATTTTCAGATTTTTACTCATTATATTTTTCTTTAAAGTATGTTTTTAAAATTACGCGGCTAATGGTTCGGCGCGTAGACCAACATTTTTGAACATTTCGTCCATGACTTCACCCCATGTCATCACCGCCGATATGTCAATATTGGCGCGGTCATAGGTTTGTGCAGCTTTAAAGGCGGCTTCTATACTTTCTACGTCACCTTCACGGTATCCAATAACGTGATCGCGGCCAATAGTTGCAAATTCAGGTCCTACAATTGGTAGATTACAGTATGTGTATTGAAGCATTTTCAGGCTCGACTGACATAAATAATCGCCGCCCTCTTTCTCGCGGTATGGCGCAAGACCAATATCGGCGTGTTTAATGTAGGGTACAAGCTTTTCAAACTGCATCTCACCATATTCTTTTACATTATCAAAGCTTCGCGTCAGTTTGGCTTGCTTTCCAAAAATGTGGAAATTCCAATCGGGGAATTTTTCCGCCATTGTTTCCAAAGATGCCGCATCGAACAACATGTCTCCAACACTAATCGCGTTTTTCTCTGTCGTATATGGATTGGGATATTCAGTGTCAAAGCGCCCTTTTTCCAACCCTTGTGAGATAAACGCGGACGGGGTATCAATATCTTTGTAATCATCAAGTTGTGCGTGCGATGGAACGCGAATAAAATCGATGTAAGGCATCGCCTTTTCCAATGAATTTACGATAACGGGGTGGAAGGTCAAAACTTCAAATCTATCGCTTACCGTATAAATGAATTTTGCATTGGGGCAAAGTTTGTGAAAAGGTTCGACCAACATTAGTCCCGCACCATTTTCTACGATAAATATATCGGCATCCGCGATCCGCTCCT
The DNA here is from genome assembly GCA_963702155.1 of uncultured Alphaproteobacteria bacterium. Taxonomy (GTDB): domain Bacteria; phylum Pseudomonadota; class Alphaproteobacteria; order Micavibrionales; family Micavibrionaceae. The sequence continues at coordinate 2,255,907 of OY969717.1, read as the reverse complement.
TTACCGAAGCTGGCAGTAGATGCGGATAAAGCGCAAAAATCGGACTTGTTAACTTGTCCATCTTCTCATTGTATAATGTGAAGGGATGAAAAGGCGCGCACCAAACATAAGTTTGATATCCCTCTTTTGTCGCAATCCACTTGTTATAGGGTTTACTGAACTTCTTCTTGCCGTCTTTTTTATAAAGCGAAATAGGCGAAAAACCGATTGTTAGAAAATCGACCTTATGTCCACGCTCATGCAATGCTTCTGACCAGAAATGAAATCCGGTTTTACGTTCGGCGGTCGCGCTGTGGGTTGTAACCATGACAACTTTCATGTCGGTTCTCCTTAAATAAATTCAATTTCTTTTTATATCTTTAAAAAACGCAATGCCTATAAAAACGGTTTGTAGGCTTTTTAACGAAGCTTTACATTAACCTTCGCCTTTAAAGAGCAATTTATATATCCATTTGGGGATATATAGACGGCGTTTATTCATGACCGAGCCTATGACCAAACCGCCATTACTCTCAATGGTTTCTTTTAGTCTTTTTGCCACTGGTAATCGTGTTTTTTCCGCTTCTATTACAAGAACAGTTGCATCGGCAATTTCGGCAAAACGAATAGCGGAACCATTGGATAAAGCCGAACCGGAATATGTAATGATGTAATCAAATTCAGCCTTTAAACCATCAAGCAATCCTTTTAGGTTTTGCATATTCAAATTCTGGCCATATCCATGCAAGGGCGCGTAGAACAAATTTGTATCTTCAAATACAACAAAAGGGGATGCGCGATCATGCCCCGCCTTTAATAGTACGTCCAGCGAGATCTTAACCATACGCTTTAGATTTCTGACAGAGCCCTGATCTTCATCGGACATATCAATAAATAAAATGCGCATTTCCATGTTGGTGGCTGCAGCGTATGCGCTTTCAAACGCTATTGATCCTGCGCCTTCTCCATCATTGGCGCTTACAAAATGAATGGTTTTGTTTCTTGCGTGGCCTATTGCGTTTTCAATTGCATTAAATACCATCGCTGTTTTGTTCTTGGGATGGAAAAAGTTTAAGTCCTCCATACCGAGGCTTGGCGGTATAACGGTTAACGCGTTTATTGCGCCACTTGCGGCATTATGTGCTGCGGATTCGTGGCTGGCGTTATTCTCGCTATCGCTTTGGTTATTCATTTCATCTGGTGTGTCGTTCATTTTTTTATGCTCTAATTTTGCTCTTCTTTTTTAAGGCAAATTTATGATGCCTTTTCGCGTTTATCAAACGTCGTAAAAACAGGTACTTTCAATGCAGAAGTTATGTGTTCGGGACGTGTAAAACGGTCATCCATAATTTCTAGACCCAGCGCTGCGCCTAACGCTGCAAAAAGGCCGCCGAGAATGCTCATAAGTAAAATCAGCTTTTTGTTCGGGCTTATAGGATAGCGCGGTGTTGATGGGCGGTCGATAATAGCAAAGCGTGTGATATTTTGAGAATTCAAAAGACTGTTTACCCTCGCCTCTTCTCCGCGTTGCTTGTAATAAACGTAATTCATATCGTTGATTTCGACCTGTTGTTCTAATTCGCGGTAGCGGGCGCGTTGCTCCTCCAAATATGCGATGCGGCTATTTAAAACGCTCATACGTTTTGCAACCGAATTCGTAGGCGCAGCCTTTTGCTCTTCCTCACTCTTATTACTACTGTCGTTTTTAGAACCGCGTAATGCTTCTTGTCTATTATCCAGCTCCTTTTTTGCTGTCCAGATGCTTGCATTCAATTGCTTCATTGTCGGACTGTCCGATCTATAAGTTGACTGCAATTTTGCCGCTTCGGATTCAAGTTCTGCAAGACGTGTTTGCGCATCGTTTACGGCTTGGAATGCAATTTTGGATATTTCGCCACGTTCATTGATGAGCTGGGTCATTTCTTCATCGATAGCAGAAATACCCGTCTCTTCCTTGAAGGTTTGGAATGCAGTCTGCGCTTCTTCCAGTCTCATTTTTGCGTCATTGGTCTGCTGCTGTAAAAATGACGTTTGAGGGGTGTTAAATACTTCGGTCTGAAGCTTTATAAACTTTTCCATTAAAGTATTTACAAATACGACAGTAATATCAGGGTTACCGTTTTTGTAAAAAACTTCAATTACATTACTGTTATCCGAGCCAATCATAAGCGGTCCGGAGAGTGTGCGGTCAATTGCGCTTTGCACTGCGCGCGTTTCAGAGCCAGCGCCTGCTGTTATACCAGGATAAAGGCGGTCGGGGCCGATTTCGCGAATGATGCTTCCAAGCAAATTATGGCTTTTGAGGATTTTTATATTTGACTGGATTAATTCAGTACGATCCGCGCCACTACTTGCCGCTTGCCGATTGTCAGGCATGTTTAAAGTTGGCCTTGCATCGGCAGAAAAACGCGCCAGCATAGAGCCTCGCGCTTGATACACCGGATTAGATTTTAAAATGACCATAATACCAAGTGCCAGAATCACAAAAAAAATTGCCGCGCAAATCCAGAATTGTCGGAATATTACGGATGCGATACCTCTGGTGTTCAGTTCTATGTTCATATTTTATGCCTGCTGTTTAAAGCTTTTTCTTATTATATTTTATACGGCGGATACTACCAATAGCCTTAATTAATCCACTTGTATTGTGTATCCAATAAAGGATGACGATATAAACTGCTTAACATATTGTTCGTAATATACGTATGCATCTGCGATACCGGTACGCGGGACAAAAACAACATCCGATGATGCCAGCGTAATATCATGTTTTATATCTCTACCTTTTGCGGCTTCATCAAAATCTACATTAAAGACTTGTGCCTCTTCGCCTGGTATACGGCGAATGACAATAATTCCATCCCGATCCGCGGAATTGGACAAACCGCCCGCACGAGAGATCGCCTTTAAGATAGTCATATCCGGTGTCACACTTACAAATTCACCTGTGCGACCCACTTCGCCCAATACGAAAACGCGTGTTGGCGCAAATGAACGTACAATTACGGAGAGTTGAGGGTTTTTAAGGTGCGCCGCATATATGTCAATCAATTCGGAGCGCAGCCCTTCAGGAGAGCGCCCATAAGCAATGACATCGGAGGCAATAATAGTTGAAATACGGCCATCCGGGCGAACAGTGACTTGTTCGTTTAATTCAGGATTTACCAAAAATTTGATATCGAGGGAATCCCCTATCTGAATTTGATATGGCTCTAAATCCAGAGGATTTTCCTTGTATGTCGATGCGTCCAAAGGTAATTTATTCGATGATGAACATCCCATCATCCCCATGGTCAATACTATAGCAATGAAGACTTTGAAAACGCTAAAAAATTGTCGCATATTTGCTTTTCCTGACATAAAAAATCACTTCTAGTTTTAACGCTAAGCCCTTCAAATTTAAAACCTGTTTATAATCAGACCATAGCAGACAAAAATCATCAAGGTCTGATTACAGTCATCGCATTAAATTTACAACATAAATATATATTTTGCATTAAAACCCATTTCGTTTTTGCGGCATTTTAAGGCGCTTCATCCAGATCAAATTGAAAAATAGAGTTATCTGTATTCATAAGCATTTGCGATATGCAAACGCTATTATTATTTCTTGCATTGTCGTCGCATGATTCTCTATCCGGAAACTGACAGTACGCACGCAACAAATCGTCCACACGGCAATGACGCTCCGTTCCAACAGTCGAGACAATCATCTCTGGCATGACCGTACATGTCCCATTATAAACTTCGGCTTGTTTAATACATTGTGCAGGGTCAAAATAATTACATGTTCTAGCAAAGCCTCGCCCTTCTACGCAAAACGGGGCGGCCAGCGTCATTGATGGCGCAAATGCGGCTAGCATAAATAAAAACACCGCGATATAAAGGCTTTTATCCATTGTTGTTGATCTCTTCGCGCAGTTCATTATAAAGCTTTAGACTTTCCTCAATATTATCCGCCGTATCTGATCCGCGGCCATAGGCATCGGCAAAGCGGAGAATGTCTTCTTCATAACATTGCCCCTTTTGACGCTCAGCAACTGTTACGGGGGTATCGAATTTATTGGCCATGCAATGCACTGCCCCTTGCGGTATTTCAACGCTTTGCCCTTCTTGTAAATCCATTTTTCTATCATCTAAAATAACAGTCAGTGTACCGGATTTTACCGTCCAGACCTCACGGCGTAGTTTATGAGATTGCAAGGACAGTATTTGGCCAGGGTCTACAACAATATCCTTATCGCAATAGCTTTCGCCATTTTCCAATGTCCCAAGTCCCGTTACCGTATAATTACCCCACGGACGGCTTTGTGTTTCACCCGTTTCATAATCTTTAAAATCTTGCGATTGTTTTTGACCCGATGCCATAATAAAATTCCTTTAATAAAATAGTGTAAACTGTTTGTTTCTGCTTGTTAATAGAGGCTTCATATATATGTGCTCTAATATTTGCAAGATTTTTTAAAGAAATTTGCATAATTTACTGGAAATTATACGTTCTTCTTGTTAAACACCGTCTCATAAATGGTTTAGTTTTTTATTAAAAAAAGTTTTATGGATGAATAATTTTGACAATATCATCCCTGTTATTTTATGCGGGGGATCGGGTACGCGGTTATGGCCAGCAAGCCGTGAAGACTATCCAAAACAATTTTTATCTTTGATGGAAGATCGCTCGCTTCTGCAAAAAACTGCGGATCGTGCGCTTTCTATAACTGGCGGAGATGCCTCGTCGGTGGTGACGGTTACGCTTGGCGCGATGAGCGGGCTTATCAAAGAACATTTAGGCACACATAATGCGGATAAACATATAATATCAGAGCCATCTGCGCGCAATACGGCGGCAGCAATTGCACTGGCGGCGCTACATGTTCGTGCGGAATTTGATGATGATGCGATGCTTTGGATTTTGGCTGCAGATCACCATATCGAAAATGAAGACGCCCTTAAAAAAGCGCTTGTCCAGGCTATCCCTGCGGCAGAGCATGGCCATTTAATGACATTCGGGATTGAGCCAACACGACCAGAGACCGGTTATGGCTACATCAAAACCGGCATGGAGAGTGACTATGTTCATGTTTACAAAGTGCAGAGCTTTGTTGAGAAACCCGATTTGCATACTGCGCAAGCTTATTTGAAAGATGGTGGATATGTTTGGAATTCAGGCATGTTCTTGTTCAAAGCATCCAGTGTTTTGCAAGAGTTCCGTACACATGCGCCTGATATTTTAGATCAAGTTATCAAGGCGATGGATGCAGGCGAGGCCGGCGCGCCAGATGCCAATCTTTATGACAAAATTGATAAGGCGCCGTTTGATAAAGCCATTATGGAAAAAAGCGATAAAGTCGCGGTTGTACCTTGTGACCCGCAATGGTCTGATATCGGATCATGGGAAAGCTTATGGGAAATCCGTAAACAGGATAGCGATGGGAACATTCTGGATGGCGATGTTGTTGTTCATGATGCCGCGAATAATCTTATTCAAGGACATGATCGCCTGATTGCTGTTGCGGGGCTTGATAACCTTGTCGTTGTGGATGTTGGTGATGCGATTTTGATTGCCGATAAACGCAATGGCGATGCGATTAAAGCACTGGTTACCAAAATTAAAGAGGACGACCGCGTAGAAGCGCGGGTTCGTCCGCCGAATAAAACTTAAATACATATATTAAACAGGAGATACACACTTATGACTATTAAATATAATACAGAAGAATTTGAACGCGAGGTTTTAATCGCCCCATCAGGTTTCCGCGAGTATGATGCGCGCTGGCTTTTTCCTGAAGACCTTAACTTGCGCGGTGTACAGGCGCTCGGCATGGGTATTGGTACGATGATGCAAGAAATGAATATTACGCCGCCCGCGATTGTTGTTGGTCATGATTATCGTTCTTATTCCACATCCATCAAACAGGCGCTGACTATTGGCTTGATGGCGACGGGCGCAGAAGTGCGTGATATTGGATTGGCGCTTTCGCCGGTTGCCTATTTCTCGCAGTTCGAGCTAGATTGCCCTGCCGTTGCGATGGTAACCGCATCCCATAATGAAAATGGCTGGACAGGTGTTAAAATTGGCGTAAACCGTCCACTAACCTTTGGCCCTGATGAAATGAGCCGTTTAAAAGAAATTGTTTTAAGCGAAGCGTTCAAACCCAAAGATGGCGGTAAATATACGTATGTCGAAGGGATTAAAGACAAATACATTGCCGACCTCACCGATGGCAAAGCGATCAAACGCAAACTTAAAGTTGTGACAGCCTGCGGAAATGGTACGGCGGGCGCATACGCACCGCAAACCTTACGTGCATTGGGATGTGAAGTTATCGAAATGGATTGTGATCTGGATTTTACGTTCCCGACTTACAATCCCAACCCCGAAGATTTGAAAATGCTTCATGCAATTAGTGACAAGGTTAAGGAAACCGGCGCAGACGTTGGATTTGGTTTTGATGGAGATGGCGACCGTTGCGGTGTTATTGATAATACGGGCGAGGAAATTTTTGCAGATAAGGTCGGTGTTATGCTGGCGCGTGATCTGGCCGCAAAACATGATAACAAGCAGTTTGTAGTCGATGTTAAATCTACCGGCCTATATAATACAGACCCTGTATTAAAGGAGCTTGGCGCGACCACTGACTACTGGAAAACCGGTCATTCTTATATCAAGCGCCGCGTTAATGAGCTTAACGCATTGGTTGGCTTTGAGAAGTCAGGCCACTTCTTTTATAACGCGCCGATTGGCCGCGGGTATGATGATGGTATTCTTTCTGCCGTCACCGTGTGTCAGCTTCTGGATAGCAATCCGGATAAATCTTTGGCCGATTTACGTGAAGCTTTGCCGAAGACTTGGGGCTCCCCTACTATGTCACCAAAATGCGCAGATGATAAAAAATATGTCGCCGTTGAAAATGTGACCAAGATTTATGAAGATAAGAAAGCCAATGGCGAGGCCGTTTTGGGTCAAAAGATTGTCGACCTTATCACTGTAAACGGTGTTCGCGTTGTTTTAGAAGACGGCACTTGGGGTTTGGTGCGTGCATCATCAAACAAGCCATCATTGGTTGTTGTGGTTGAAAGCCCGACATCAGAAGCCAATATGAAAGGTATGTTTGAGGAAATCGACGGTACGTTACAAACGCTTGGAACGGTTGGCGCATACGACCAGAAGCTAAGCTAAAAATAATCTGCTTTACTTTAAAGAAATCAAGAAACGGTGCTTTGTAATAATAGAGCGCCGTTTTTTCTATTTTAAAATCGGGAACTAATACAGCTTTATTAAGGTTCATAATATGTATAAGATATTTATAGGAAAATTTCGATGAACATGTCCGACCCTAATTATAACGAAAAGAAAGCGCCTATCTGGGATATGGAACATAATCAACCCTTTGCAAAACGTACATTCTGGAATATTGCATTCTTGATTATAGGCGCGCTCGTTCTTTTTGCAGCCTGGTCTTATTTTATGACAGGCGATATTCGTATTCCATTTTTAGGGTCAGATAATGACAGAAATCCGAATATAGCTGTTGTCACTGCCGCCTCAAATGAAAATGCCGCGCCTTTAACGGCAGACGCTAATCCTCAAGATGCGCCGGCATTAGATCAACAAATAGTGCAACAGCAAGACCCTACTGAGCGCTATGACTTTACCGAGCAACCCTCTAACCCATATCCTGAGAAGTCGAATAGAAACAGTATTTTTGATTTTTTTGGACATATTTTTGATGATATGTTTGAAGGTGATCATCTCACAAATAATATTGATCTTTCCGGTACAGAAGCCGACGTATCAGACACTGTACAATTGAATGATTATTATCAATTTGTCGAAAATAATAATGCTGACCAAGCGCAATTCCGTAATTCGGTCAAATATAGTCTTGGCAAAAGCATCTATGGCTTAGAGGGGGATGTTGTGGGCGATATTCATGATATTCTTATTCATCCCGAAACCAACATGATCAAGTTTTTGGTGTTTGATGAAAACACCGGCTATGACGACCGTGATCTTGAAACCGTGCAGTTTGATAAAATTTTTGAAACGCAAAAAGATGGCGACGTTGTTTTGGAGAGCGCCAGTGATACGGTTGATACCAATGATGATATTGGCACAATCGCCGATAAATATGCCGACTATATTAGTTTGAAAAGTCTGGAAAATGGCGTATTGCTTGATTTTGAAGGTGAGAAAACCGGTAAAATTCAGCATGTTATTATCGAGCGTGATAAGGTCGAACGCGTATATATAAGTCTGGATCCTTTCTTAGCGCCAGATTTGAGGGGTCAGCTTCTGTCCTTTAATTTTGATAAGGCCGATGTTGTAAAAAGCTCAGAAGGTTTTAATATAAAACTTTCAACAGATCAGACATTTGATCTGCTCAAACACATCGAGTTTACAGAATCCAGATAATAAGACCTTAAAACTATGTCCAAAAGAATTGCCGTTATCGGAGCCGGTATGTCCGGGCTCACTTTTGCAAAAATCGCCGGACATGACCATAAAATCAGTATTTTTGAAAAAGCACGCGGTGTAAGCGGGCGTATGTCTACGCGCTATGCTGATCCTTATCAATTTGATCATGGCGCGCAATATTTTACGGCGCGATCATCAGAATTCAAATCATTTTTATTACCGTATATAAAGCGCGGCATTATTGCCGATTGGCAACCAAAAGTCGTGACCCTTATGCCAAATGAACGACCTTATAAGCGGGAATGGTTTGAACCGCATTATATCGGTATTCCGCGTATGAATGCACTTTCAAAAGCTATGTCTTCCGAATTTGAAGACCAGCTTTATCTTAAAACCCGCATCAAAACACTAGAGTTTAAAGGTCAAGCCTGGTATTTGCTTGATACAGATGACGGATATCACGGGCCTTTTGACCTTGTCGTATCAACGCTCCCTTCTGAGCAATTGCTTGATTTATACCCATCAGATTTTTTCCGAAAGCGCCATATCGAAGATGTTAAAATGGAGGCATGCTTTACCCTCATGCTCGGGTTTGAAAAAGACAAATGGACGCCGCCGAATTGGGGCGCAGCGGTTGTAAAAAATTCGCCTATTTCCTGGATTGCGGTAAATTCGGATAAACCAGAACGTAAAACACCACCATGTGTTGTTGTTCATTCCAGCAATGAGTGGGCGGAAAAGCATTTTGATGATAACCACGGCGATGTTGAGCATATGCTTTTGGATGCTTTGACGGACATTAGTAATATTGAAGTGCGTGCGGCGGCTCATACATCTTTGCACAACTGGCGTTATGCGGCCACAACCCGCATATATGATGGTAAAAAGCCATATCTTTTTGATGAGGATTTAAAACTGGCGGCCATTGGCGACTGGTTTGTAGAAGGTCGCGTCGAAGGCGCTTTTTTAAGCGGATATAAACTAGCGAAGGCTCTCTTGTAATTTTAAGTGCCTATAAAAACGCGCGTCTGTTTTATTATAAACGCGCGTTTTACTATACGATTTAATATTTATTTAAAGCTTATATTTCCATTGAAAATATTTTTTCTGCCGCTTTTTCTTTTAAATCCTGAATTCGACTCCTGAGATTTATGAAGGTCGTCGTTAATGCACTCTTCATAGATTACGCTTGCGATTTCGGCTATTTTTGGGTCATCAGTAAATTCTATTTTTATATTTTTGGATGCAAAGCTTTCACTTAAGGCCGCACGTTCACTTTGTGGTGCCCATGTGTAAATCTTGTCGATCCCTGCGTTTTTAAGATGTTCGTATGATGGCGCTACATCCTCATTTTTCTCTGTTAAAGACGGGGGTACAATTGTAACAGCGTATGCGGCGTCGCTAAACCTGTTTACGCCATCGCTTTGAGAAGATAGTAAAACCTGCTCTTCTGCCGATGTGAAGTGACCATCATCCCAGTTGCTCGTTGCAGTCATAACCAAACCTTGTTTTGGATCTACAATTGTAGCAACCGTAACGCCGTCTTGGTTAGTATTCCATGTTGATTGTAAATGCCCAATTGCATAGGTCATGTACATATCTTTTTCGTTTTGTTGTGCAAATATATTGCCGAGTGTTTGATTTTCCATGTTGTTTACTCTTGTAAAAAAATTAATATATTTGCATCCAATATTCTTATTTTTCAGTTGCGTCCATAAAAATCGATACTGCATCGCAATATATTAGATAAGCATTTGAATTAATTTATATATTTTTAATGTATATTCGCGATTTTTGTATAATGATTACGGTATAAAATTGCTTTTTTTTCTTTTTTATTTTTCGTTTATCTCTCGCTGGCGCATCGGCATCGCATCAATAATCGAAAAAAGCTTTTCTGCAGATATGGGCTCAGATTGCCTTAGTTTTTCTGTGCCATCCTTGCCAATCAAAATGATGGTAAAATCGGCAGTTCTCACATTATAATGTTTATAAAACGGCTTGGTTGCCATATGGGGCAGAACTTTTCCGTTTTGTTTAACAAATTCCATATCTATAAATGCCCATGTTGACAAATTCCGCGCTTCAAAACCGGTTTTATTTTGATCTAAAATTTTTCTTTGCTGAACATAGCTTTTATTATCCATGTGGGCTGCAAATATAAGAAGTACCCGATCTTGCCATAAATGCTGCTCCATTAATGTTTCAACATCCGGCGCTGCGCAAGCATTGGTTGACATAGCCATTATAAAAATCGTCACGTAAAGCTTTACATTTTTAAACATAATATGAATATAGATAGCGAAAGCATAAGATCAATCGTTAAATTATAGGAATTATTTCCTTGACATCGTGTTTATTTTATGAAATAGTGGTTTTTACAAACACCCAAAATCCGTCTTTATTTTATTCTTTTGCATTTTGTGCTCAAACCCTTTAGAAGAAGCGTTTGAAACGTATTAGAGATATAGAGTTAAAAGAAGAATAGATATGGCACGGAAATTAAGAAATATTGCGATTATCGCGCACGTTGACCACGGAAAAACAACACTGATCGACTCTCTCATGAAACAAAGCGGTATGTTCCGTGACAATCAGCAGGTAGATGAACGCCTGATGGATTCCGGTGATCTTGGAAAAAGAGCGCGGCATTACGATTTTGGCAAAACCAACATCGATTCATGTGGGAAGATACGCGGATCAACATTATTGATACCCCCGGTCACGCCGATTTCGGCGGTGAGGTGGAGCGCGTGTTGCATATGGCGGACGGCGTTATTTTGCTGACCGATGCCGCCGAAGGCCCGATGCCACAAACAAAATTCGTTCTTGGGTAAGGCGCTTAAGCATGGTTTGAAGCCGATTGTTATTATCAACAAGATTGACCGCCCCGATGGCCGCGCCGAAGAAGTCGTGGACGAAGTGTTTCGACCTTTTTGTTTCGCTTGATGCCAATGATGAACAGCTTGATTTCCCGATTCTTTATGCCTCTGGTCGTGATGGCTGGTGTACGAAAGAACTGGATGATCCGACGCGAAAACCTGCACCCGCTGCTTGATCTGATCCTTGAACATGTTCCTCGCGCCGAATGTGGATGATGGGAAGCCGTTTGCGATGCTTGCGACGCTGCTTGATTCAGACCCGTTTTTGGGTCGCTGTCTGACAGGCCGTGTTTATGCAAGGCTCAGCAAAAATCAATGACACCGTAAAGGCCATGAATCTTGGACGGAGACATTGTTGAAAACGGCCGCTTGACAAAACTTTTGATGTTTGAAGGCACAGATCGCGTCCCTGTTGACGACGTTGAAGCCGGTGATATTATCTGTATCGCGGGCCTTACAAAGACATCTGTGGCCGACACGATTGGTGCCCCTGCTCTCACCACGCCGATGGAATCAACGCCGATTGATCCGCCGACAATGGCTGTTACGATCACGGTAAATGATTCACCATTTGCGGGCAAGAAGGCTCAAAAGTCACCTCCACAATGATCCGTGAGCGTTTATTGGCCGAGGCAGAAACAAATGTTGCGATTACGTTTGCAGAAAGCTGAAGATAAAGATGCGTTCGAAATTGGTGGTCGCGGCGAACTTCAGCTTGGCGTTCTGATTGAAACCATGCGCCGTGAAGGGTTTGAAATGACCGTATCGCGCCCGCGCGTTTTGTATTAAAGAAGAAAACGGCCAGAAATTGGAGCCGATCGAAGAAGTGACCATTGATGTGGACGAAGAATATTCAGCGGCACCGTTGTTGATAAAATGAACCGCCGTAAAGTCCGAAATGACCGATATGCGATCATGCGGCGCAGGCAAGACACGCATTGACATTTCTTGGCGCCGTCGCGTGGGCTTGATCGGATATCAATCAGAATTTTTGACCGATACACGCGGAACAGGCGTTTTTAACCGTGTGTTCCACTCTTATGCGCCGTATAAAGGTGATATTCCTGGACGCCGCAATGGCGCGCTATTGCAAAGGATACAGGCACCGCCGTGGCCTATGCGATTTTCAATTTGCAGGATCGCGGCGTGATGTTTATCGGTCATCAAACCCCCGTTTATGAAGGCATGATTATTGGCGAGCATAGCCGTGAGAATGATTTGGAAGTCAATGTCTTAAAAGGCAAAAAGCTGACAAACGTGCGCGCGTCCGGAACGGATGATGCGGTGACGCTCAACCACACCGCGTAAAATGAGCCTTGGAAGATATGATGTCCTACATCAATGATGATGAATTGCTGGAAGTCACGCCGCTGAATTTAAGGTTGCGGAAGAAACATTTGAACCCGAATGATCGAAAACGCGCGAGCAAGCAAGCCGCGGGGTAGAATGTCCCCTGATGATTTAGACCGCTATATTATGAAATCATATCAAGATGTTCACCGTATTGATGCATGGGGTGAATGCAGTTATTTTATAAATCCGGAAAAGCGTTTAAAACGTGGCACATATTTTTGTACACTCAAGAAAAAAGATGGCGAAAATGATAAAGCTTCTAAGCTTGATCGCCCTGATATTTTTCGTTTGAACGCGGGTCTTACTAAACCATTATATATTGATTTATTTGGCGCCCCGCCAAAGCGCCCGGCTAAAGGCGGTGTTATAAAAGGTGATTATGATTTTAGTGCGCTTGATACAATTATGCCGCATCCGGTTTATGGATGGATGTCCTGGATTTTCGTTCTAAATCCTTCTTTAGAAACTTTTGATCGTTTCAAATTTATGCTCGATATTGCCTATAATAAAGCATCTGAAGCGACACAGAAAAAACTGAAAGCATTTTAAAAAATGGCACAACCGTTACTCCTTTCTGTTAAAGATGCGATGGTCAAATATACGGAAAAACCCGTATTTGAAGATTTGTCTTTCAATATTCATCAAGGAGGGCGGATTGCGCTGGTTGGGAAGAATGGCGCGGGTAAATCGACGCTGATGCAAATTATTACCGGCACGCGAGAATTGGATGCAGGCGAGCGATGGGAAGAAGCGGGACTTACGATTGGGTATTTGAAACAAAGCGTTCTTCCCAAAGAAGGGCAAACGGTATTTGATTTCATATTTGAAGAAATAGATGTGGGCGAAGATGATTATAAAGAAGCCTACGCTTATAAAGTCGATATTATTGCCGAAACGCTGCATGTGGATGTGAACGCGCAAATGACAATTTTATCGGGTGGGCAATTGCGACGGGCGGGGCTGGCGCGATGTTTGGTTGAGGAGCCAGATATTTTACTGCTGGATGAGCCGACGAACCATCTGGATCTGGAAGCGATTGAATGGCTGGAAGAATATCTGAATGCCTATCGCGGGACATTGGTAGTGATTTCGCATGACCGGACATTTTTGGCGAATGTGACCAATCAGGTGTTCTGGTTGGATCGCGGTGGCCTGAAATTCAGCCGAGCGGGTTCAAGCATTTTGAAGAATGGTCGACGATGTTGCTGGAGCAGGAAGAGCGCGAGCTGAAAAATCGTAAGCAGATCTGTTGGTATTGAAGTGGCGTGGGCGAGTCGCGGCGTAAAAGCGCGGGTGAAACGTAATGTGCGGCGGGTGGAGATGGTACGGGAAATGCGCGCAAAATTGAGGCGGACGAGAGTGCGTTTAGACGGGCAACGGCAATTAAAATTGGCACCGTTAAGAACAATGAGGAAACCACTAAGGTCGTGGCGGAGTTTTATAATGTTTATAAATCTTTCAAGCGCGAGAATAAGATGATCAGTGATGTAGAAGGGTTTGATATTAAAATCAACGCGGGGATCGGATTGGGATTTTGGGCAAAAACGGATCTGGTAAAACAACATTTTTAAAAATGCTGCTGAAAGATGGAGCCGGATAAAGGGCGTGTGAAGGTGCGCAAGGAGATGGAATTTTCCTATTTTGATCAAAAGCGAAGCGATCTTGACCCCGCGTGAAAGCCTTAAAAAAACGCTGATCGCCCGGTGGTGGGGATTATATTGATGTGATGGGCAAACAACGCCATGTGTGCGGCTATTTCAAAGATTTTCTGTTCGATCCTGCGCGGGTGATGGATAAGGTTTAACATTATCCGGGGGGCAGAAAAACCGCCTGATGCTGGCGAAAATTCTGGCCAATCCGAAAACCTGTCTGATTTTGGATGAACCGACCAATGATCTGGATATGGATACGCTGGATATGCTTGCAGGAGATTTTGTCCAATTATAAGGGTACGCTGTTTGTGGTATCGCATGATCGCGATTTTTTAGATCAGACGGTGACAAAAATTTTGGCGTTTGAAGGCGGTGGTAAAGTTGAGGCGCATGTCGGCGGGTATTCCGATTATCTGGCCGCAAAGACAAAAGCTGCAAAAAAAGATTCACAAGATCATAGCCATAGCAAATCAAATATAACAAAAAACAATATTTCAGAATCTACAAAAACCAAAACAAATGAGCCTGCAAAAAAGCCAGCAGAAAAACTAACATTTACGTTGCAGCATGAATTAAAAGGGCTGCCTAAAAAAATTGAAAAAACGCAAGTGCGCGTGGACGATTTGACAAAACAACTGGCAGATCCGGATTTTTATAAACGTGATGCGGATGGATTTTATAGTGCAACAAAGGATTATAAACGCCTTAAAAGCCGGCTAGATACCTATGAAACGCGCTGGTTAGAACTTGAAGAGCAAAGAATTAATTCTGAAGCTGGTTAGACTTTATTTTAAACTATTTTTTTTTACCCTTTAATTTTTTTAGGTCCATTGCAATTTTGCAACGACGCGCCCGATAATATCAAAATCTTCAAGCATTAATATTTGTGCAGTGAAATTATCAGCATGCGCGGTGATTTTGACCTTAGCGGGTTTGGACCCTGCAACCATTTCACAAGACCGTATCAAATATCCGAAGCCATCAGAGACGATAAATACACCCGGCGGGGATGGCACCATATCGGTGCTGTCGACCAAAACATGTTCACCTTTATTGTATTCAGGTGCCATCAAATTTTCCTTTATTTGATAGATTTTTATTTGATCAGGGGACGCCTCTACATGTTTTTGAATGATTTGTTCAGGGATAATCCATGGCTCTTGCTCTGTTTGTGTATTATTACTCGCGCGATCTTGTAAATTTTTTTGCGATTGCGGCAATGTGTTCATTACATACCCGTTTTGTTGACGGCTTTTTATACCATACGGGTCATCAATGCCAAAATATTCACACATGATAGCATATTCCCTCGCTTTAATCTGTCGGTTTCCAGCCAGAATTTTACTAATGGCCGGTGCTCCTAATCCCAAGAGTTTTGCGAGATATGCCTTGCTTTTTTTAGGGTGCAGTGCGAATTGCTGTTTCAGCCATTTATCATCCATAGATTAACTATCTCATGGCTTTACAACTTTTAGTATTTCTGTTTTGGTAATTTTGTATTGACAACTTTCTATTTTGATATATTATTCAACTATAGATTTTATATTTTGGAAATTTTTATGAAAGATTTTAACGCAAAAAGCGATATTTACAGAATAAGTCACAATATCAAATCTCTAAGGCTAGCAACCGGGTATAACCTTCATTATATTGCCGATTTACTCGAAGTCAGTTATCAGCAGGTTCAAAAATATGAGCGTGGGACAAACCGGTTACCGTTGGACAAACTCGTAAAATTACGAGCACTTTACGATGTGCCCTATGACATTTTTTTTGCAGGGTTAGAGCCTGATAAAACAAAACTTCGCCGCAGGCTTGATGATGAAGATATTAAAGTGATTTACCTTATGCGGCGGGCGAAAGACCATAGTATAAGAGAAAAAGCATTTGACATTCTGAAAATATTATTCGAATAAGCGTTTGAGTTATTTCTGCTTTTGAGTTTAATCGTGTGCATGTACGTGATGTTCATCCAGATGATTATGTGAATGAGCCACCTCTTCCACCCCAGATGCGTCGCCAAAAATATCTGTCAAAGATGGAATAACGTCTCCGATTGTGTGCGTGAACGTGTCTAATCCCAAGGGCACCATCAGGATATGCGCCACGCAACATGTAAATACTGCACTCAAAAGACCAGATACTGTTGTAAGTTCGTGCGCCATGGGACAACCTTTTTTATGTTACAATATAACATTGTTATATTATCACATTTTTGTTGTCAATATGTTTCAGATTTTTTATCTGGTCGCAGTATTAGAGCTTTAAATACGTTAATAATACTTACTTTGAAAGATCAATAACGATACGAGAGCCATTGCCAGATAAAGCAGGATATATTTTTTGACGTAATATATTTGTGTTTTTCTTCATCTGAAGTACAAATATGTTTCCTTGTCCGCCATTAAATGCATCTACACGGTAAGATTTTAAAAGCGGCATGCGGCCAAAGTTTTCTTTTGTTGTCGGGATTGTCCATTGCGCCTTAGACAATTCAACCACCATAAGGTTTTCATTATTATCCAGATCGATTGTATATGGTGTTTTTGCCGTTACATCGAAAACAATGCGAATTTTATCAGGATGTTCACCTACCCGAATACCGGTTACAGTCGCCGCACCGCCCTCTGCGCTTATGATGCGGGGGCCTTTGAGTAGAGTTTTTTCATCCGGTGATGGTGTTGCGGCTTGCAAATCAGGCTGAAGGTTTTTATTTAAAGATGCTTCAGGAGCGCTCGGAATATTTAAAGATGTAGGAATTGGCGCGGTGCTTTCAAAGGCGGTATTTATGCGCGGCGCCCTGCCCGCCTGAACATCAGCCAGGCGCTGTAACACTGGCGCCATGACTTTTAAGTCTTTATGCACCGCAATCAAAGCGCTTTCGAGTTTTTCGATCCGCTGATTCGCGGTTTCACCAGGGATATTCTGCAAATAACTTTCTAAATTAAAACCCAAAGACCCCAGCGTGCCGCCGGTTTCCAAGGCGATTGGGTCAATGCCTTCAAATGGATCGATAATGGATGGCGGGGTTGACAATGTTGCACTGTTTTCGGCCAATTGCCCATCCTCAGTTTTTTGTTCGCTGCTCTCATCTTTATCCGCTATAAACCGCAATGGATCACGCTCCCAGCTTTCGACCTCTGGCCATTTCATGCCGCATGCAGATAGCGTTAGGATTGCACTTATCAATATTACGTTTGTTATTTTCCTTTTTTGGATATGGCGCACGCGTTTTTTCCTGCTGCTTTTTTACAATATGCGAAAAAAATGATTCTTTAAGATTACAAAAAAAGTTTAGCAGAGTAAGAATGTAAAAATAAGAGCGCGCCCGGTCTCATCCACAAGGATTAATACCCCCTACCACATCCATTTAGCGTTGAGAGTGATGGTGTGGCCTGTATTCTGTGTGTTGAGGGTGTTGGTATAGCCAAGGGATAGGGCGAGATCATTGTCGTTAGTATAGGTGAGGCCGGCGCCGGTATTAAGCCAGAGTGCGCCGGTATCAGGACTTTGGCTGTTAAAGCGCGCGTTCGGGGTAGCAGTAAAATTAGAGGTCATATCGGCTGCGCGGTCGCCCAGTTCTACATCTGCGCGTGTATAGATCCACGGGGTTATGGTGCGGGTTTTATTCATATCCAAATTGTAAGCCTTGGCGATCGTTGCGCCTATGCCGGGGCGCAGTGACCAGGTTTTTATATCGTCAATCTTTAAATTGAGCGCTCCCGCACCGGTTTCGGTATAGCCGTCCGTATGGCTGTATCCGGCCGATAGTCCGGCCTCTGGTGTAATTTGAAGGTCGTTATTCAGAGTATAAGGCTTGGAGAGATTAATGCTTCCGTTTGCACCATAACTGTCCGTATCGCTTTGGGCGGTGCGGTCAAGGCTGCCCACTTCAATCCGGCGCGTGCTTTCGATATCGCTATAATTGGCATTAAACTGCGTGTCCAGCATAAGGTCTGCAAACCGGACGCCGGACAGTGTGTGCCGCCCGTAAAACCCGATCCGGTATTCCTGCACATTTGCCTGATCGCCGCGGTGATCGTAATCAACATCGCTATCGGCAAAGCCAAGGGATATACCCATAATACCATCTCGATTATAAAGCCAATCGACACCGCCAGCAAAGCCGCGAGAATTATAATTATACCCGCCCGCATTTGAATCCCCGTCAACCGAACCGCGGGATAGAAACCCTTGAGACCAGCCGCCATAGGGCACATAGTCTGCGCCGCCCGCGCCATAGCCAAGAGCGTGCGTGCCCTGGCTCGCTTGTGCGATTTTATGCTCTATGCTTTGCCCTTGAAGGGAGAGACGGTCGAGCGGGATATCACCCGCCGCAAAGCCCGTATCCCTATCACCGCCAGTTGATGCACCACCAGAACCTCCACCAGCTGAACCATTGACAGCCGCGTTCAGACTACTGATTTTTGCAATCCTTTGGCCTGTCATGCTGGCAAAACGTTGCGCATTCTGCCCTTGCACAATAGAGAGTGAGGCCGCTTCTTCGCCGGCTACTTGTTTTAAGGCGCGCCGCGCTTGTGTGTTGGTCAGACCGGTCAGCGCGGTATTTACCACGGAGGCATCGGGGTCGGCGCTATCACCAAGCGCGTTTAATGCAGTTGCCACGCCTTGGTCTTTGTTATCCTTGGCAATATCGGCAAACGTATTATCATTGCGCGTCATATTAAGAATAAGAGCGCTGGCATTATAGGTGAGCGTAGGATCTAAAAACGCCAGATTGTTCACGTAGTTCACTGTATCAAATGTTCCGCTTAAAGTGCCGCCTGCCGTGATCAGCGTGTAATCCGTTGATGCAGGATACGTCGTTACATCCTCTTCATCTATAGTAAGCGTTGCGCCCGCATTAATCGTTACATTGCCCGTGGCTGCGATTAAATCACTTTGTCCCGCTGCATTAATCTCGGCCGTGTATGTCGAGCCCGTGCCTTGCACATAATTGCCGGTCACATTGAGGGTGCCAATTGAATTGCCCGGCGCGACCGACCCATTCACCGTGACGGTTGATCCGCCAATCGTGCCAGAGCCCATCAGGGTTGTGCCCGCATCGGCCGTAAACGCATTGGTCGCGGTAAGTGTGCCATTGACCACTACCGTCCCCGCATTAATATCCACCGTGTCATCAAAAGCGTTCGTCCCGCCAAGCGTCCAACTCGTCCCGTTCACGGTGAGATTATCGTATTGGAGGAAGTCACCATTAAATGTACCGCTCGCATTAAGCACCAAATTAGAAAGCGGTGTCGTCGCATCCTCATCACCACCGGCAGGACTTGTATTAAATGTCTCGGTAGAACTGAATTCGAAGACTTGAATGCGGTCGTTAATATCATCTGCTACATATAAAAAACCGTTATCCGCAATGTCTACGGAGTGGGCTCTATTAAACTGTCCATTCCCTGCCCCCGTATTACCAAAAGTATGAATAGCTACATCGGATGAATTAAAAATCTGAACG
The DNA here is from genome assembly GCA_963702155.1 of uncultured Alphaproteobacteria bacterium. Taxonomy (GTDB): domain Bacteria; phylum Pseudomonadota; class Alphaproteobacteria; order Micavibrionales; family Micavibrionaceae. Next base: position 2,236,152 of record OY969717.1, on the reverse strand, counting down.
CGATTGTTAACTCCTTCGGCCACGTATAAATTTCCAAAAGCATCAAAATTAATTCCTCTCGGACTATCAACTGTTCCTAAAACAGCCCCACGATTTGCAACGACACCTATAAAATTTCCAGAGATAGTGTCGAAGATACGAATATCATCTGTGTTCTGCCTACTAATATAAACTTTATCATTTTTTATAGCCATTCCCCACATATTAGTCGCGCCAAAGCCCGTTTTTTTAAATTGCGAGACACCAGCACTATTAAATTTCTCAAATTCTTGACCGAGCCATTCGCTAACATATACATTATCCTGATTGTCTACATCTATACCTATAGGACCGTTTGTAAGTCCGCTTGCGAAAATTCCAATTTTATTAAAATTGGAATCGATTATCCTTACTCTGCTCGAGCCATATTCGGATACATAAAAAATTCCGCTGCTGCTTTTCGTAATACCTAAAGGGTCATCTAATCCAGTCACTTGAGACTGATAATTTCCAGATTTATCAAAAATTTGAACACGGCTATTGAAACGATCACCAACGAGCACGATGTCTCTATCGTTATCGACAAACACAGCTTGGGGCAAGTCAAATTGCCCGTTACCTGTGCCGCCAACTCCAAATTGAAATTGATAGCTCGAATTATACGTAAGCGTTCCGTTATCGGCGCGCACGTCTGCAGTACCTAAAATTAAAGGTACGAATAAAGCTGTTCTTGTGAGTAAATTTAAAAATCGCATTAAAGAAAAAGGGTTTTGTTATTTATGCCCTTATCTAAGCACAAAATACCTCTCGTTTCCAGAGTGCTATCGTATTATTTCTATTGTCATTTCTTTATGAAATCGAAATAGATTCGGTTTGGTTTTCCCGCCGCCGGGGGCAGGTCATCGTTGTAGAAAACTTCAATTGGTGTGCGGCCGGTAAGGCGCAATCTTGTGCCGGTTCCGCCATTTAAGGCGAGCGGCTCTATGCTCTCAAATATTTTGTGATTTGAAAGATTTTTAAAATTTTGTGCATCCCAGGCTGTACTTGGCATGTCAATGTTGATAATATCCCCTCCATTCAAGGAAGAAATTTGATAATCAGCCGGATCGGAGAGATCCAATACAAGACGAGTCTTGTATGGATACTCCCCTAACCGAACCGACCTGACAGTGGCTTGGAATCCACCATCAGAGGAGGTTGGAGCCGCCTGTTTTGTCCCGCCGGTCGCCAGAGCGTGGTTAGTATGGGCTACTCTACCACGTGCTCCGTCTGCTTCATTGGCAACCGACGCTTCCTCAGACTGCTCCGCCTCGGCCGAAGCCGAGAGTGTGAAATCTACGCCATAGGCGAAGAGATCACTGGAAGACACCGTAACGGTTTTTGGTTGGACAAAAACTTTATGAGAAGGTGAAACCCGCACGGTGTACGTGCCAGGCTTCACAAACTCAAAAACATAGAAACCATCGAATAGCGTGGGTGCGTCCTGCACCACTTCGCCCGATTGGTTTATAAGCTGGATGATTAAACCGGAGGCCGCGCTGCCATCTGGAAGGCGCACTGTACCGTCTATGCTTCCGGTTAAAATAAGGGGGATGTCGATAAAGGGTTTTGTCCCTTGTCGTAGGGTTGTTGTGTACCCATCTGTTACCATCGCCAGGAATGGATCAGGCAGAGAGTCACGATCGACTTTTATAAGGATGCGGCCTTCTGGCCCTGCACCGCGAATATCAATAATGCCTTGCTCGTCAGAACGTTTTGAGCTTCGGCCGTTAAATGTGATTTTTGTACCCTTAATGGCAATATCAGGCGGATCATTAAAGATGCCGTCCATATTTACATCATGGAACAGACGTGCCTGTAGGCCTGTTGTGTAGCCCTTGTAATCTGTTGTAAGGAGGTATTCCCGATCCGGCCCCTCCGGTCCGAAGGTTGTGTCCGCACGTAAAAGTACGGACAGGCCAGCGTTTTTCTGCCAATCAACATCAGCGCCGCCCAAAAATGTCCCAAAATCATATGTAGCGCCAGCACCAACCAAAGTATCATTACTATCTTTAATACCTTGATAGTAGCGCAGTTCGCCGGTGAATTTATCATAGTCGCTATATCGTAATTCAAAGCGTGCGCGATCGGCCTCTGTTTCAGGGTGGACGTCATAATCAAAGTTTGTTCTTAAATCCCAGTTATAAGCAATGGGCAAGTTATTGGAGAGTACGCCGGATGTTGCCGTATGCTCGCCATTTATAAGCTGTGTTGTTGTGGCGTTTGTGACTTGTTTATTACCAATGAGTGCGGATTGATTGGTGGTAATGTTGGATGTATCAAAGCCATCTTCACTTAAAGTATGACGGCCGCCTAACCCCAAAGCAAAGCCGCCAAATGATGTTTCAAAAGATCTTGATGCTCTTACGTCGCTTTCAAAGCGTTTTTTCCGGTCGTCAGAAACGCCTGCGTCACGGCTTTCAAAATCCCGATATAAAGAATTTCTTATGTTTAAGTTTACACCGGCAAATCTTGTTCCGAGCCGCGTATCTATTGCCGCGCCGCCGCCAAGTTGTTTATAAAGTTCAACTTGGCCATTGGCGCGCCCCAATGACAAATTTGTTCCTAATGACAGGTAGCGGTAATGCTCATCCCTTACAATGGTATCCGTAGCCGTCATGAAGCCGCTTGCCCATGGGAGAATACCGCGGTTGATTCGCAAATTTTTGACTAGGCCTTCATCGCTTGCGGTTTTGTTCCGGTCGTCAACATCGAATAAGCGTTTGCGGTTATCGATAACGCTTGCCTCAAATGTGGATTCACCGGGGGCAAGCATGTTGCGGTCAATGTCATAGGCTTCGAAGCGCTCTTCCACTTGTCCTTGCGGACCATATAGCACAATGCGAAAACGGTTTTGGCCATAGTTTAGCGGTACATTTTCAAAACGATATATACCGCCAGAGTCTACCGCGCCATAATCCAATAATTCAAACCCGCGGTATAACTCAACCTCCCAATCTGGTGAGGCTATACCTTCGATTACGACTTCATCGAAACTTGACGGGCGGCGGCGTGGATCGTTTGTGACATACACGCCCCGCCCCGTTACAACATTTTCGATTAAGCGCGAAGATCGGTTGGATATATCCCCCACTTGCACTTTTTTGAGGCCATATGGCAATGTGCCGCCGCCAAAATCCTCGCGCGTTAAACGGAAGCGTAAATCGTTAAGGTTGAACAGATTACCGTTTTGACCGCCATTTTGAACATTCAACGTATAATCCGCCGATGCCCCCAACATATCGCCGCGACCGGATACGACAAAATTATTTGTTACTTCGCTTTCTTCCTGGCTCCAAAAGAGTGTATCGGTCAGGCGGATTATTTGCGGCCCCAGTAAACGGTAGCCATTATATGTGTCCGGAATATCGAGATTTGGATCAATTTCACCTTCGGCAGCGCGTTTTTCTATTAATCTTTGCTGGCGCCTTATACGCTCCAACTCGAGATCGGCGGGGAGCTTCCGGCGTGTTCCTATCTCAATACTCAGTTCGGAAAAATTGATTTCAAGCGCGAGTGGTAGAATTTTATTCAGCGTTTCAAGTTCAATATAGACCTCACCCAAGCCAAGATCACGATCTTTAATGATGACATCACCACTTTCGAATGTGCCGGTTTCATCCGTGAATTTATATGTATTGGCCTTGAAGTCTATTATGAAAGGGAGGTCGTTCGATACAAAAAAGCCAACGGCGCGCCCCGTTTCAAAGTCGATATCGACCGGAATTTTAATGCCTCGCAGGAGTGCGTTTAAGGGGATATAATATTTAAGACCTTTTTGAAGACCAATGAAAGCAGGATCTAATACTTCATTTTTGCGCTGAAGCCGGAGGATCAAGTCGTAAACATCTTCATCGTCGTCCGCAATGATGGGCGTGGCATTGATTAAAGATTCAATTTGTAGCTGAGGCTGTGATCGAAAATTTGGCTCAAGGCCATCTATAGCGTTATTAGTTGAATTATCAGCAGAATTGACAAGTGGGTTTTGCCCGGCTGCGATAGCCGAGTTTGAGGGCGACACTGTGCCTGTCGCAGGTTGCAAGGGGGCATCAGGAGAATCAGTATCACCTGTTTTAGCCGTGCGTATGGTATCAGCCAATTCGGACGAATTAGCCGTTCCGCCAATAGATGGCGCCTTAGACACCGCCGGAGCGGTAACTTGTTGCACTGCCATACCCGTATTAACTTCGGCAGCAAAAGCTGGGAGTCCGTACCCTGTGACTGCGAAACACGCATAAGCGAGCGCAACGCACAAGATGCGTTCCAAATTAGACCAGCAATGATAATTGCTCATGAATCAGAGCGAGAGTAGTAATAGAATAGCCCACCAGAATCATAGCATGCCATATAACAGTCCCTATAGACTGACTAGAGAATACTCAAGTTATCCACAGATATTCCAATGCTTATCCAGTTTTTTATACGTATTATAGGCAATATGATGGCAAGAGCTTCCAAATACACAAAAAAGTGTCCCCATCATTTGATAGGGACACTTTTTTAAAATTTAATATGCCTGCTTAAAAGCCTTATGTAGCTGACTTTCTTTGTACCTTCAAAGCCAAGACGCTTAACGCGAAACAGAAATAGACTTTAATAGTTTCTTTTTATGCTCAAAATCATCAACACCATACAATTCATAAACCAAATCATTACCGCAGCTGTTTACGTTAAATCCTTTTGGCACCTTTATATCGCGTGTGATTGATTTAGCTTGAGTGTAAAACCGTATTGTAGCGGCATCCTGCTCTACTGGCTCGCCGTTTATTGTACACCGCAAAACAGATTTGGCATACAAACTACGCGTACTGTTGTTTTCAATATTTACCCTGACATATTGTCTTCCGTCTTTTTGCACCATAGACGCAGAGGTCACGTCAAAATTAACATCAGTGGCGCCTTGACGAATAAAAACTGGCATAGCAACATTTGTGCGAACCTGTACAAAACCAGAAACCCCCGCCATTGGAGCGGCATCTTGTTCGATAGCCGGTTTTGATTCAATATAAAAGTGAGACAGATACTCCCCGAGTGCCATATCGGCCGGGCGCCTTAAAAGTAAACGTATTTTTTGCGATGTTTTTGGAGGTACGATAACCTTGCGCGGCGAGAATTGCAGATAAGGATCGGCAGGCCTATAATTTGCAGGCAACGGGTCACCATCTTTAAGTATAATTGTATTACCCTGCGCATCCTGTGCGCGCCTTTGCCAACTAAAGGTATAAATCATTGGCACGTCGTTGCGGTTATTTATTATAAGTCGCGCCGTTCTTTTCCCCTCGTCAAAATATACGCGCTTTGGTGCAACGAATGTTGCAGATGCCGGCGCGATATGGCCTAACGTGATTGCAACCAAAATTGCGGCCATAGTCAAAACTCTAGACCTTGATATATATAATTTTGAAATGTTAGATAGCATTTTTACCCCTTTTATACTTTTTACGAACTCTATTGTATTAATCCTGCGTTTAATTTTATAGCTATGGAATTTCGGTGGCACTCACTGATATTTGCCCTGTATAAGACCCAAGCGATTGCGTTGATGAAAAACGGAGACTGCCGCCAATATTAATTGTTGCGGTGTTTGATACTTCGGTTGGTGTTAATGTTAAAATCTGGTTTTGGCCAGTGTTCCCCGTGTAGCTTATCCGAAAATTATTAACGCGCGCACTGTTACCGCCATCTTTAATAAAAACCTCGTTTGTTACGACCTTAACCTCGACATTATTTACCGGCGGCACGCCGCCAGTAAAAACAATGCATTGCCCAACTACAGGGGCCCTTTCATTAAAAAGACATCCTGCACCCACATTGGTTGCGCCGTTTGCGCGAATTGTATATTGCCCGAAGCCGCTACTGTTACATGCAATATTTTCCCCGACAAAAAATGCACGCGAACATGTTATTGAAACTTGTGCAATCGCAGGCAAAGGATTTATCGCCGCAACGGCCGCGGATAGCGCCACCATCACTGGGCCAGCTTTTTTTGGGGATGATTTTTCTTCTTCTAGTGCTTTTGTCATGACTTTTGATTTAAAAATCTATACAAATTTTCGCCTGTAATCAACCCTAAGCCGCTATATAGGACAGTTTTATAATTACACTTATTGTGCTGCTGTTGACTGCATTATTAAAACAGGAATTTGTGTTTTTGTTTACGATAGTTTTACTCTACCATAGAAGCTATACATTAAAATATAAATGTGAAAACAGTCCAGATCAAAGGAAAGATGCATATAAAATATGGCTATTATTCGTACCGATAACCCGCTTGTAGAAAAAGAACTCAACACTATGATTTCGCTTGTTGAAGAAGGTGGGGGCGGCATTCATTCAGAGCTAGTCATTGAATGTTTTGAGAATAATATAACCATAAAAACAGATCGCGATATGCGTGATCGTGAAATTATTCGCCTTTCTAAAAATGTGCTTTTATCTGAAGCGCAGTATAAGGCAGAGATTAAAAACGACCAGTTTTATACAACCATTCCCGCCTACAGTGCATTTACAGATTTGCAAAAACGTTTGACCGATAGCGTTTTTACGCTCTACAACCTGACCGATAAAGCGCGCCTGCATAAAGATATGTCTTTTTTACTTGGAATGAAAAAACATCCTGAGGTTATGGCGCATCTTGAAAAAGGGCGCCCTATGCCCAAAAAAATGAGCGAGTGGAAAGAAATGGTTCAAGGCGAGCCAAGCGATGAACACCTAAATACTTTTACCTCAGAGACATTTTTAAAGACGCGGTATCTTGGGTATAACGATGTGCAAAAAGCATCTTCAAGCAGTATTATTATGCCCATTGTTGATTTGCTAAACCATAATTGGGGCGGCTCGCCTTTTAGAATTGGCAAAGGCGTACGTGCCGGAGATTTATGCGTTGATGCACGCCAACCATATTCGGAGCCGGACGAGAATTACGAATGCTTTGCGTTTTATGGTATTATGGATGCGCTAGATACTCTCATGCGATATGATTTTGCAGATATTTCCGCGCCCATTGTGCGATCCGTTCCCCTAAACATTATGTGCGAGGATTTTGATACTGAAATTATTATACATTCGAATACGGGATTTATTTTTACCAAAGATCTGACCGCGCAATTTAGGGATTTATACCGTTATATGCCAAGCATTACGTATCAAGCGAAGAAAAAAAAGGTGGTTATGTCGCATATTATTATTCCGAGTCATGGCTCGCCTATGGCAATGCGGCGTGTTTTGGCGATGGCCTATTCTTCAATTGCGCATTTTACGGATATAAAGCCGGAACAAAGCAAACGTGATGCCTGGATCGAGATGGCAGAAGACGAAATTCTTAATTACAACGTGCAGTATTATCAAGACCTCAGTAAAAAAGCAGGCCATAGTCAAGCGGATCATATTATTGATTTAAGCCGATCCCAACTCCAAAAAATAGAAGCGTATCGCGAACAGATTCGATCACACGCCCGCAATAAAAATGCGCCTAAAGATACGCAAGAGAAAAAAGCCGGATAACGTCTTTAGCTTAGCGCTTTGAGATTTGTAAATTTAAATATATGCATGAAAAAACGCCTAACACATTATAATATGTATGAGGCGTTTTAAAATTCTTTAAAATAAACCGGTTTTTTTTAGTAACCAATTGTCAATGTGATTTCTTGCGTGAATGATCCGATAGGCTGTGTTCCGCCCCATCCGACAATTGCACCGACCTTGATTGGACCAGTTTTGGCTGAAATCGCTTCGCCAGCTTTTTTAGCAGTACCGCCACCACCATCGGTGAGCGTTTCGTCAATACCAGCACCTTTCAAGATAATCTTGTTTAGCGTTACAGTCCCAGTAGGACCGCCACCACCAACAGATGCCGCCAACACAACCGCGCCAAGACCAGCAACCGTTATATCAACGTTTGGGGTCGTGCTTACGGCCGTGAAAACGAAGGAGCCCGCCTGAGGCGCACCACCAACCGCAACACCTTTAGTCAGTGTTACAGTGCCGGCCGTTACAATCTTTGCCGTTCCGTTAACGTCTGTAGCAGCCAAAGATCCGAATTTAACATCCTGACCTGCAGCAAGTTTAATACCGGTAATGAAGCTACCTGATACATCTATTTTTGCAGAAGCCGCCTCCGCGGTACCCACTAATGGCTGTGGCACAAAGCCCGAGAGTGCAACAAGTGCAGCCCCAGCAGCCATTTTTTTATTGATTATTGTTTTCGTCGACATAGCCAATTCCTTCCTTTCCTAAGTTGGCAATTAGTACGCAGTTGGCAAGCACAAAGATTCTTTTTGTGCGGAGTTTTGTGTAAAATTTCACTTGCGTAAAGTATCACATAAACACGTTGTTGAAAAGCATAGAAAAAATTTGTCCCTAATATTCTTTACTGCGTCTTTATATATTTAATATTACAGCGTATTTATTAATAAAGTGTTTAACAGTTATGAAATATCGAAGATTAGACGTTTACTCTTTAAAGTAGATATGTTTACGATTATTACATAGTTTAAAGAAATATGAAACGTTAAACATAAACGGGAGATTTAAACCATATGTCATTATTGGCGAAGGAACATAAAGAAGTAACATTAGACGAGGCGCTTTCCTTAGCGCAAGGTCATCACAAAGAAGGTAATACCGTTCTTGCCGAACGTACCTATCGCGATATTTTACGCTCTGTTCCTGACCATTATCCGACAACACAGTTTTTAGGCGTCTTATTATTTCAGCTTGGCAATCATGAAGAGGCCAAATCTTATTTAAAAGCGGCGATAGAGAGTGCGCCCGATGATAAGGCCTGTTTAAATAATTATGGCAGTGTTTTATTGCAGACCGAAGAGTATGAAAATGCGTTAGAACAATTTAATAAAGCGCTGGCCATAGATGATGATTTTTTAGATGCGCTTAATAATAAATCTTATACGCTTTGGGTTTTAGAGCGATATAACAATGCCGAGGATACGGCACGTAGAGCGCTTAGTGTTGATCCCGATAATAAGGCCGCACTTAATAATCTCGCCGTTTGTTTATCAAAAAAAATCAAATTCGAAGAAGCGATTGACGTGTGGGAGCGATTATCGGAAATAGATCCTTTAAATGCTTCTGTCTGGGCGAATTGGGGCAACACATATCGCGAAAAAGGAAACTTGGAGAAGGCCGCTGAAAAATGCAAGAAAGCGGTAGAGCTTGATTCAAATAATCCGGAAGCCCTGAATAATTATGCCAATATTTTACGCGACAAAGGGGAATATAGTAACGCCATTGCCCTTTATGAAGATGCCACTAATATAAGGCCGGAATATTTTGAGGCGCATTTTAACAAGGCCGTTGCGTATGCAGATGATCAGCAATATGACCGCGCAGCTGTGTCAGCGCAATATGCAATTGCGTTTCGCAAAGATTATGCGCCTGCGTTTACAGCCTTGTCTGGCGCATTATTAGAACGTGGAGATTTTGAAAAAGCGCATGTTGCCGCCCAACGCGCCGTTTCTTTAAACTCCAAAAGTGCGCAATCTTATCTTAATCTTGCCGAAGTATTGGTAAAATTAAACCAGCTGAATGACGCAGATGCGGCGCTTACGCAGGCAATTAATCTAGAGCCGGATTCGGCGCGCGCCTTTTTAAAGCTTTCCGAAGTATATGAAATGCTTAAATCGAGCGAACATGCGCATGAGGCTATTGATAACGCACTTAAACTCAGCCCGGATATGCCGACATTGTGGCTTAGGAAAAGTTCAATTTACTTGTTACAAACCAAACTTGATGAGGCCATTGAATGCGTTGATAAGGCCATTTTACATGCGCCGAACTGGGCGGGTGCCCTTATACAAAAAGCAGAAATCCTTATTTCCGGCAACCGAAATGAGGAGGCCTTAGAATTAGCGCATCAAGCCATCAAAATGCATCCGGAAAACCCTGGTGCGTTTGCTACGTTATCAAGTATTAAAACATTCAAGAACGAAGATGATCCTGATTTTGTAAAAATGAAAAGCCTTGAAGCCACTATAAAAAACACAGGCAAAACGGCAGAGACAGCATATTATTTCACACTTTCAGAAGTGTATGAACAAATGGGCGCGTATGAGAAGGCATTTGAATATCTGAAAAAAGCCAATGATTTAAAAAAGACATGGATCGCGCGATCGTATAATACCCGTAATGTTAAAGATGCACTTAAAAGTAAATATACACCGGAGTTTTTTGACGTCACAAAAGAGCACGGTTATAAAACCGATGTCCCCGTTTTTATAGTTGGAATGCCGCGATCCGGCACAACATTAACAGAGCAAATTATCTCGTCTCATCCTGATGTTTATGGAGCAGGTGAGTTGGCACATATGGGTGAACTTTATCGCAATGGCCAAAGTTGGGGGCTGAATAGTCCCGAAGATTATGGCCGTAAATATTTGGAGATGCTTCAAAATGAAGTATCTGATGCGCAAACCTACAAACGCATTACCGACAAAATGCCGCAAAATTATACATATGTTGGATTGATCCAACATATTTTGCCAAATGCCAAAATTATACATTGTCGGCGTAATCCGATGGATACGTTGTTATCATGTTATAAGCAGAACTTTGCGCGTGGGCAGAACTGGTCATATGACATGGATGAGTTGGCCAAGGAATTCGAGCACTACGAAGAGCTTATCGCTCATTGGAACAGTGTTCTGCCGGATAAAATGCTTGAGGTTGACTATGAGGAAACTGTCAATAATTTTGAAACGCAAGCGCGTAAGCTTATCGAATTTGTTGACTTGCCTTGGGATAATGCCTGTTTAGAACCGCATAAAAATAAGAGGGCCGTTCTTACGGCAAGCAAAGGACAGGTGACCAAACCTGTTTATAAAACATCCGTTGAGAAATGGCGGAGGTATGAAAAGCAATTACAGCCTGTTGTTAAACAGGTGCGCCCCGAATGGGCATTGAAAGATCAGGATTGATATCCATATCATAATAACCCGTTTTTATATCGGGCTTTTCTTTAGTTTTGTGAAAGCTTTTTAAAATTATGCGCGTATTGGTTATTGAAGATGATAAATCGGTTGCCGATTATATTGCCGGCGGTTTGAATGAAGCCGCGCATACGGTTGATGTGGCGTATAATGGAAAAGATGGCCTGTTTTTGGCCACAACGGAAAACTACGATGTTATGGTGGTTGACCGGATGCTACCGGGATTGGATGGGTTGACCATTTTAAAGACATTGCGCGGAGCGGGAAATTTGACCCCTGCCCTTATTTTAAGCGCCATGGCGGATGTCAATGACCGTGTTGAAGGTCTTCGATCTGGTGGTGATGATTATCTGGTCAAGCCGTTTGCGTTTACCGAATTGCTTGCGCGGCTAGAAGTTTTGGAAAAGCGGGCGAACAGACCATCAGAAAAAGCCGAAACCGTTTTAAAAGCCGGCGATATGCAGGTTGATCTTTTATCGCGCAAGGTTAAGCGCGGATCAATGATTATTGACCTGCAAGCGCGGGAGTTTAAATTGCTTGAATATTTGATGCGTCATAAAGGGCAGGTTGTCACCCGCACCATGCTTTTGGAACATGTATGGGATTATCATTTTGATCCGCAAACCAATGTGATTGACGTGCATATCAGCCGATTGCGGTCAAAGATCGATAAAGGGTTTGACAATAGTTTGATAAGGACCATTCGCGGTGCCGGATATATTATCGAAGACCCCGCATAGTATCTTTAAAGAACAGCGGCATTATTATAAAAGCTCCAGCTTCAAGATGGCGTTGCTTTTTACAATATTGTGCGGGATGGCTGTTATGGCGTTCGGATATTTCACATACTTTTTTTATCGTGGGCATTTTGTTTATAACACTCAGGAGATTATTGATACCGAGATACGTCATTTAACACGATCCATAGGTCAAGCTGACCTGCGCCTGACATTAGAAAATATCATGTCATATGAGAACCGCGTGTATGTTTTATACGATTCAGATGGAACACAGGCGATGTCCAATATTGATATTTTTCCGGATCATGTATCGGTATTAGATGAGGGGATAGTCGTTCTTAATATAAAGGAGCGTGATAAAATCTTTGCAGCAAAAATCCATACATTTGATAATGGGCAAAGGCTTTTGATTGGTATCGATATATCCGATGTGCAAAAAGATTTTGGCTTTATGCGAAAGCTGAGCATCTTAAGCATTGTGTTTATGCTAATGGTGATTGCGACCAGTTATATTATTTCGCAATTTGTTGTGACGCATACAAACCGGATCGCGCAGACAGCCAAAGATATTATAGATACGGGCGATTTCTCGCGACGGATTGATGTTGATTCGGATTGGGATGATTTGAGTTATATGGCGAGTGTTCTAAACGCGTTGTTTGCGCGTGTACACGAATTAATGGCCGGCGTTCAACGGGTATCCAATAACATTGCGCATGATTTACGTACGCCATTGACGCGTATGCGTAATAATCTTGAAGCATTAAAAACGATGGATGCCATGCGGGTATGCCCCGATGCGCAAGAGAAAAGTGATTCCTTGATCGCGGAAGCGGATCAATTGCTTTCGACGTTTAATGCGCTTTTACGGATTAGCCGTATTGAAACAGGAAAGCAGAAAAGCCAATTTGCGCCGGTTGATCTATGCCATATTTTGGGCGATGTTATTGATCTATATGAGCCGATTGCCGATGAAAAAGAGATTAAAATCACGTCTAATCTTCAAAAATGTACCGATTATTTTGGTGATAGAGATTTACTATTTCAAGGGTTTGCAAATTTGCTTGATAATGCCATTAAGTTCACGCCAGAGGCGGGCGAAATCAATATTGAGCTTGTGCATATAAAAAAGAATCCGGTTATTATTATAAAAGATAATGGCACAGGCGTTTTAAAAGAAGAGCGGGCAAAAATATTTGATCGCTTTTACCGTACAGAAAGAAGCCGTACTTCGCAGGGTAACGGCTTGGGGCTAAGTCTAGTTGCGGCGATTATGAATTTACACTATGCAAAAATAGATGTCTTTGATTGCAACCCGGGGCTGGGTATCAAGATATCATTTTAAAGCTTTTATTGTTTGATTTTTTATAAATGAAGCTTACGTTAAACCCTTATGAGTGAGACAAAAGTGAGCGCGATAAAAGAAACAGTGGCCATTATAGGCGGCGGCATATCCGGTTTAGGCGCGGCGTATTTGTTACGCGAACGATACGATGTAAGTCTGTTTGAAGCCAATGACTACGCGGGCGGACATAGCCGCACCATTACGATTGATGGTATTGGCGAAGATGGTGACGCGGTTGCGGTGGATACCGGTTTTATTGTTTTTAACAAGCGCAATTACCCGAATTTGTGCGGTATGTTTGATCATTTAAACATTGCACATGAGAAAAGCGATATGTCGTTTGGTGTTGATATTGCTAATGGCTGGCTGGAATATTCCAGCTCTGCTATGGGGCAACTCAAGAATCTAATCCGGCCGAAATATCTGGGCATGATAGCCGATATTTTAAAGTTTAATAAGCGGGCGCTTTCTTATATAGATGCCGCGCCGGATATTACACTGGGGCAATGCCTTGATGACTTGAATATGGGCGCGTGGTTTAAAGATTATTATTTACGGGCGATGGGCGCGGCTATCTGGAGCAATTCGATTGATACGATCGAGCAATTTCCGGCGGCAAGCTTTATCCGGTTTTTCAAAAACCATGGATTGCTTAGTGTGAATGACCAGCCGCAATGGTACACAGTTACGGGTGGCAGTGCGCAATATGTTGCTGTTCTTGCCAATATTTTGGGGGATCGGGTGCGGCTTAATGATGCCGTTATGCACGTACAGTTCGATAACGGTAAACATTATTTGCAAACCAAGAGTGGGTATGCCGCTAAATTTGACCATGTGGTTTTTGCATGCCATGCGGATCAGGCGATGGAAATTCTTATGACACCAAGCGCGGCACAAAGTAATGTTATCGGCGCGTTCCGTTATCAAGAAAACTCCGTTATTTTACATGCGGATCGTTCTTTTATGCCCAAGACGGAGGCGTGCTGGGCTAGTTGGGTTTATTTATCTGAGGGCAAACGTGATGAAAAAGATGCTGTATCGCTTTCGTACTGGATGAATAATTTGCAGAATTTAAAGACTAAAGCGCCGTTGCTTGTCACGCTAAATCCAGGGCGTAGGCCAGATGAAAGCATTATTTATGATGAGCATTCGTTTACGCATCCGATTTTTGATCAGGCAGCCGTAGAAGCACAGGGTCGTATTGAAGGTATTCAAGGGCAAGATAATATATGGTTCTGCGGCGCATACCAGCGCTACGGGTTTCATGAAGATGGATTATGGAGCGCGGTTCGGGTTGCCGAGGGTTTAGGGGCGGATATTCCGTGGACGTGAATCCAGATTTAAAAGATGCGCCGCAAATTTTGTTTGGGCGGGTCATGCATAAACGCCTATTTCCTAAGGTGAACGCATTTAATTATGGCATTTATTATATCTCTGTACCGCTTTCCAAGATTGATCAATTAAAAAGCTGCGGCTGGTTTTTTGGTGTTAACCGTTTTAATGTTTTGAGTTTTTTTGAAAAGGATCACGGCGCGAAAGATGGCGGTGATTTAAAACATTGGGTGCAGGAGATTTTAGCGCAGTATGATGTGAATGCCGATGGTGAAACAACCCTTATATGTATGCCGCGCGTGTTCGGGTATGTTTTCAATCCGGTCAGCTTTTGGCTGTGCCATAACAAAGACGGCGAGATTAAAGCCGTTATTTGCGAGGTTAACAACACTTTTGGCGAGGCGCATTGTTATGTATGCCTGCCGCCTAAGGAGAAAGCAATTAGCAAAAAAATGTGGATAGAGGGCGAGAAGGTTTTTCATGTTTCGCCGTTTTTAAAACGTGAGGGGTGTTACAAATTCCTTTTTGATTTTGAAAGCATACAGCCGCATGTGCAAATTGATTTCTTTAATGAAAAAGCGCGAAAGCAGCTTATTACAGCGCTTTACGGGACATGGAAGCCTTATACGAAAACAAATATGCGCGCTGCGTTTTTTAAATATCCGCTTGTGACTTTTAAGGCGATTGCCCTTATTCACTGGCAAGCGGTCAAGTTGATCGCGAAAGGTATTCGGTATATCTCAAAGCCAGTACAGCGGGCAGATCGCGTAAGCCGAGCAGATAAACAAAGCCTTACGAAAAATTAAGCCTAATGTAAGCGATGCGTTATATATGTGTTGTTAATTTGTTACTCTAACATTTGAAAGACTGATTATTTTATGTTCAATAAAATTATATTTGAGAAACTTTTAAGTAAACTTGATTCGCTTATTTATGGACGATTAAAAATTACATCACCGGATGGGAAAACCTATATTTTTCAAGGCCGCGATGAAGGTGTATCTGCACATTTTGTTTTTCATGACTGGAATGTTATTTCCAATTTAGTGATGAAAGGGGATGTCGGTTTTGCCGAAGATTATCGTGATGGGAAATGGGAAGCCGATAATCTTCAGAATTTGATTATGATTGGCCTTAATAATGAGGGCGCGTTTCAAAGCTATGTTTTGGGGAGCTGGGTCGGGCGCACCATGTCGCGGCTTTCTTATTTATGGAATACCAATACAGTAAAGCAGAGCAAGCAAAATATTCACACGCATTATGATATTGGAAACGAATTTTACAAGATGTGGCTTGATCCGAGCATGACGTATTCAGCGGCAATTTATGAAGATGGGAAAGAGCAAATGTCGAGCGCGCCCATTGCAAATGATAATGCGGGCCTTAAAGAAGCGCAGTATAATAAATATGACCGTATCGTTGATGTGATGGGGCGTAATTCCGGCTCTATACTCGAAGTTGGATGCGGATGGGGCGGGTTTGCCGAGCGCGCATCGGAGCGCGGAGATTTTGGCATCAAAGGCGTGACCATATCCGAAGAACAGCACGCGTACGCGCAAAAAAGATTGGGTGAGAAAGCCGATATTGTTTTAGAAGATTACCGCCACCAGAGCGGCAAATATGATAATATTGTTTCAATCGAAATGTTTGAAGCCGTGGGTGAGCGCTATTGGCCAACCTATTTCAACAAAATCGGATCGCTTTTGAAAAAAGACGGGAAAGCCGTTATCCAGACCATCACGATACGCGAGCAGGATTTTGAGAATTATCGCCGCGGCGGTGATTTTATCAGAAGCTTTATTTTTCCTGGCGGGATGCTGCCCTCGCCTTCACGACTAAATGATGAAGTTAAACGCGCCGGTTTAAAAGTTAATGATAACTTTGCCTTTGGTCAGCACTATGCCAAGACTTTGGAACAATGGTTGGCGAATTTTGATGAGGTTAAATCCGATGTTTTAAACAAGGGGTTTGATGTGCCGTTTATCAGGCTATGGCGTTTTTATCTGGCGGCGTGTGCGGCGGGTTTCCGTAGTGGACGTACAGATGTTGTTCAAATTGAGGTGGCGCATGCGGCATAAAATTATTTTGATAGCAAGCTTTATAAGTATGGCGGGATTGGTTTCCTCTCCTGCGCATGCGGCTTTGAATAATCCGGACATTACCAAATATGTTTCAGATGCCGAGAAAGTTGGTGAAGGCCGTTTAAAATATATGTTTTGGGATGTTTATGATGCTGCGCTTTATGCGCCGGGCGGCGATTTAAATGAAGGCGAGCCGCTGGCCTTAAAAATTTCTTATTTGCGTGATATTCCAGGCGAGAAAATTGCCAAGCGATCGGCGGAGGAAATGCGCGGTCTTGGCGTTACCGATGAGGTGAAGTTGGCCGGATGGTTTTCACAAATGAAGGATATCTTTCCGGATGTACGCGAGGGCGTTATTATAACAGGTATTAAAACCAATAGCGGCGAAACAATATTTTACCGCAATGACAAACAGATCGGGCGTATTAATGACGCCGAGTTTACCAAATATTTCTTTGATATATGGCTTGATCCTAATACAAGCTCGCCGGATTTAAGACGAAAGCTTGTGGGCCGTTAAATGCACGCCGCCATTGCCGATCATAAATCAGATAAAGCCGCCTTACCCGTTTCTTTAAAAAATCTTTTT
Source organism: uncultured Alphaproteobacteria bacterium (assembly GCA_963702155.1). GTDB lineage: Bacteria > Pseudomonadota > Alphaproteobacteria > Micavibrionales > Micavibrionaceae. Next base: position 2,219,104 of record OY969717.1, on the reverse strand, counting down.
CAATATGGGTTTTTGGCCATACCCATGGCATTTGCGGGATTACCGCTTTTTATACATGCGCCGGATTTTTATGTCACTCAAACAAGCGCGACACTTGCCGCAATTGGCTTGATCCTTGTTTTTATACGGATTTTCGATGCGGTACAGGATCCGTTTATCGGATATTTAAGCGACACTTACTCCCATATGCGTGGTTATTTTTTAGGCGGATCTGTTTTGGTTTTGGCACTGTCTTTTCTGATGCTGTTTATGCCTTACAAAGATGCGCCTGTGATTTGGTTTGGCATTAGCGTTATTTTAGCATCCAGTGCGTTTACCGTGATTATGATCAACCTTAATGCGTTGGGCAGTTTGTGGAGCCGTGATCATCATGAAAAAACCAAAATCACAGGTTTTCGTGAAGCGTTTGGTTTGGTTGGATTATTGCTTGCCGCTGCCGTACCAGATATCTTTAAAAAAATGTTTCCGATTGAAGATGCGTTTTTATATTATGCGCTTATCTTATGCGGTATTGCGGCGATTGCGGGCAGTATTTTTTTGCGGTGGTATGGCGCGCATAAAAATGCGCTTGAATATACGCATAATTTACGTATTTCAAAAGATGAGCGTGTCCAGCCATTGGAGCGCTTCAAAGCGTTTTTTAAATATTTGAGGGGTGATAACCGTCTGTTTTTTGCAACATATTTTTTCAGTATGTTGGCGTCTGCCATTCCGGCGGTACTTGTAATATTTTTTATACGTGACCGTTTGGAACTGGAAAGTTTAACAGGCATGTTTTTGCTGCTCTATTTTTTATCGGGCGCAATCGGTATGCCGCTTTGGCAGTTTTTGGCTAAGCGCTTTGGAAAGCTTTGGAGCTGGGCATTTTCGATGATTTTGGCGATGGTTGTTTTTATATGGGCATTTATGTTAGGTGCGGGGGATGCGGTTAGTTTTGGATTTATTTGCACGCTTTCTGGTCTTGCGCTTGGTGCGGAGTTGGCGTTGCCCCCATCGATCTTATCCGATTTGATAGATAAAGAACAAAGCCATAACGGCACATCCTCGCAATTTTCTATTTTGGCATTTATATCCAAAAGTGCGTTTGCTTTGGGTAGCGGCCTTGCCTTTTTATTACTTGATTTTGGTAGATTTGAGCCTGCGCAAATCAATTCAGAGGATGCGCTTTTTATGCTTAGCCTTACCTATGCCTTGATCCCGTGTCTTATAAAATTTGGCGCTGTTCTCATGATTTTTATATGGATTAAAAATGATAGTGCGCTTCAACCTTCTAACATTATTTAAACGGAGCATTTATATGAAACAAATTTTCCTTAATTTGCATCTTCTAATCGCGGGGGTGTTAATGCTTAGCGGTTGCGGCTCTACAAAGCTTGATCATTATAAAGATATGCAGCCAAAAGTTTCTATCGACCAATTTTTCAGCGGCTCGATTAAGGGCTGGGGCATAGTTCAAGACCGAAGCGGTAAAGTTATTCAGCGTTTTGATGTTTCTATGGTCGGCACATGGGACGGTAATGAAGGCGTTTTAGATGAAGATTTTGTTTATTATGACGGACGCGAGGAAAAACGGATTTGGCGCATCACCAAAAATGAGGACGGCACATATACAGGCCGCGCAGATGATATCGTTGATACAGCGACGGGTAGAGAGGCTGGAAATGCTATTCAGTGGCAATACCAAATGGATTTGGATGTTGATGGGTCAACTTATCGTATTACTTTTGATGACTGGATGTATCTTATGAATGATGATGTTTTAATTAACCGTTCTCATTTGAAAAAGTTTGGAATTGAAGTGGCCGAATTAACGTTGTTTATGAGAAAGGAAGGACCATAAACAATCATGGAAGATTTTGTTAATAAGAATATCTGGATCATTGGCGCAAGCAGCGGGATAGGTAAGGCGCTTGCCAATCATCTAGCGGGTAAAGGGGCGAATATTATTCTTTCCGCAAGATCAGAAGATACCTTGAAAAAAGTAAAGGATAATTTAAAAGGCCCAGGCCATAGAGTTTTTCCCGTTGATGTAAGTGACTCGGATGCTTTAGATTCAACCGCAAAAGCTATAAAGGCGGCGTGCGGCAAAATAAATTCTATCGTTTTTCTCGCGGCAATATATGGACCGGGAAGTTTGGACGAGATTGAACCAGAGAATATTAGCAAGTTAATCGATATCAATTTAAAAGGTGCCTTTTACATTGCGCAAACAACACTGCCGATATTAAAAGATCAAGGATATGGACAGCTTGCGCTATGTGGCAGTGTTGCAGGATATAGGGGATTGCCCAAAAGCCAACCCTACAGTGCAACTAAAGCGGCCATTATTAATTTGGCGGAAAGCTTAAACGCCGAAGAAGGACATAAAGGATTGGATATAAAAGTGATCAATCCGGGCTTTGTTGAAACACCGATGACCGATAAAAACAAATTCGAAATGCCCATGAAAATAAAACCGGAGGAAGCCGCAGAATCGATCGCGAACGGCTTACTTTCAAGCGCCTTCGAAATTCACTTCCCGAAAAAATTCACATTCATTATGAAAGTGATCAAATTATTACCGGCGCCTTTGTATTTCGCACTTGCACGAAAGATAGGAGATAAAGCATGAATAACGGAACATATATTATCATGGGTGCACATGGCGGGATTGGCGAAGCCCTTGCCAAGCGGTTGATCGAAGTGGGACACCATGTGGCCGTAACAGCGCGCGACACTTCAAAGCTAGATAGTATGATTGCGGATGCGGCCGTATCCACACATAATGTGGATGTTTTTGAACCGGAAAGTATTATAGACGCGATCGGTAGTATAGATGAGATTGCAGGGCTTGCGTATTGCATTGGCTCGATTGATTTGAAGCCATTAAACTCCGTTAAAGATGAAGATATTTTAAAAACATTCGAGCTGAATGCTTTGGGCGCGGCGCGAGCTTTACGAGCGGCAGAAGGCGGATTGAAAAAAGCCAAGGGTAGTGCGGTTTTGTTCTCAACAATTGCAGTGCAGCATGGCTTTGCCAGTCACACCATTATCAGCATGGCCAAGGGCGCAGTTGAGGGGTTGACCAGAACCTTGGCTGCAGAATGGTCACCCAATGTTCGCGTTAATGCGATCGCGCCGAGTTTGACCGATACTGGTATTGCGTCCAAAATTACAAGTTCTGAACAAATGGCGCAATCGATTGCAAAAATGCACCCGATTCCGCGTTTAGGACAGCCCGAAGACAGCGCGGCGATGGCACACTTTTTATTAGATGGAGCGCAATCAGGCTGGATCACCGGACAAATCATGCATATTGATGGCGGGCGCAGCGCGATTGCTAAGTAATATTTTAACTAAACCGTTATTCTGAGCCAAAGGCGAAAAATCTGTTTCGCTATTAATCAGATCTTTCTCTGTGCTCAAGATGACAATGTAGCAAGTACCTTTAAATGACCAAAACCCTGCGCCTTATTCTCGGTGATCAGCTTAGCCGCGATATTACATCCCTTTCAGATATAGATCAGGACAATGATGTTGTTCTAATTTGTGAGGTTTGGGATGAGGCGACCTATGTCAGGCATCATAAGAAAAAGATCGCGTTTTTATTTTCGGCGATGCGCCATTTTGCGCATGTATTACGTGAAGACGGAATTAATGTTCGGTATGTGAAACTGGATGATGAGGGCAATGCGGGGTCATTTAAAGGCGAGGTTGAGCGCGCGATCAAGGATATAAACCCCGATAAAATCGTTGTTACCTTCCCCGGCGAATACCGCGTTTTAAAGGATATGGAAAGCTGGGGCGATGATTTTAATATTGATGTCGATATCCGCGAAGATGACCGTTTTCTTTCTACGCCCGAAGAGTTTGAAGATTGGGCGCGTGACCGTAAAACGCTGCGCATGGAATATTTCTACCGCGAGATGCGAAAGAAATACAATATCCTTATGGATGAGGATGGCAAGCCGGCGGGCGGTGAATGGAATTATGATTCCGAAAACCGCAAAACACCGAAAGAGGGGCTGGACATTCCTGACACATATACGGCTCAAACAGATGAAATTACAAAAGACGTTATGGCTTTGGTTGAAGAGCGGTTTAGCGATCATTTTGGTGATCTCTACCCCTTTTATTTAGCCGTTACGCGTGATCAGGCGCTATATGCCTTGAATAAATTTATTGATGAGCGCCTGAATGATTTTGGCGATTATCAGGATGCGATGGTTCAGGGCGAGCCGTGGATGTATCATTCGCATTTGAGTTTTTACATTAATTGTGGCCTTTTATCACCGATTGAATGCATAAAAAAAGCCGAAGATGCTTATCGAAATGGGGATGCGCCGTTGAACGCCGTTGAAGGGTTTATCCGTCAGATTTTGGGATGGCGGGAATATATTCGCGGTATTTACTGGATGAAAATGCCGGATTATGAGAATGAGAATTTTTTAGATGCCAAACGCGATTTGCCGAAATTTTTCTGGACGGGCAACACCAAAATGAACTGCATGCGCCAATGCATCACCGAAACCAAGGAAAACGCATACGCGCATCATATTCAGCGGTTAATGGTGACGGGAAATTTCTCACTTATTGCCGGCCTACACCCCGATCATGTTAATGAGTGGTATTTGATTGTTTATGCGGATGCGTATCAATGGGTTGAGCTGCCCAATGTGAGCGGTATGATTTTATTTGCAGATGGCGGATTATTGGGGTCAAAGCCCTATGCCTCCAGCGGATCTTATATCAACAAGATGTCGGATTATTGCAAAAGCTGCTCCTACAGTGTCAGCAAGAAAAACGGCGAAAAGGCCTGCCCCTTTAACTATCTTTATTGGGATTTTATGATGCGTAATGAAGATAAGATCGGTAATAACCCGCGCATGGGTATGATGTACGGAACATTGGGCCGCATGAGCGATGAGAAAAAACAAGCGATAAAAGATGATAGTGCGCGATTTTTTAAGAAAATTGATAATGGTGAAATGGTTTAAAAAGCTGTATTTAAATGTCATTCTGAGCGAACGCAAAGGATCCCAAAAACAAGGATTCTTCGGCTTTGCCTCAGAATGACGACATAGAAAAGAAAAGCTTGGAGCCTTCGCGGCTTTACGATAATAAAAACTATGTCGCATAAGAAACAAAACCTGCCCACAAAAACATGCCCTGTTTGCAATCTTCCCTTTACTTGGCGCAAGAAATGGGAGAAAAATTGGGAAAACGTGATATATTGTTCAAAACTCTGCCAAAATAATAAAAAGAAGATATTATGACCCAGAATAAAAAAGAATTTGATGCCGAAAATATGACCAAAGGCCAGGACGCGCAAGATAGCAGCGCGCCCAATAATACGCCGCCAAAAACGTTTTTTCAATTTTCCCTTATTATCATTTGGGTGGCCGCGATTGGTATTAGCTATGCTTTAAAATCATGGTTAGCCTTTGTTGTTATTGTCGGGCTAGCGGCGCTTATATCGTTTGGTATTTTTCTGTTTACTCGCAAAATGCACGTCGATAACAATACGTTAGAGACCTATGATCAGCAATTTAACCGCGATAGTGATAACACCGCCAAGCATGATGATGTTTGGGGTGGTTAGAAATGAGTTTTAAAGCTATAAAGTACTATTCTTATTAATATCTGTACCGATCTTTTTCCTGTTTCTTCTCCAGCGCTTTTTAAAAATGCTTCAGAAAAAATTTTAAAGCTTTTTCTCGTTTGCTTGTTTTCTCTTGAATATTTATCGATTGGTTTTGATATTATTTCTTTTAATTCTTTCAAAATGTCAACTAATTCAAAAATTGCTTTCTTTAGATTATCATCATTTTATCTAGTTTAAGATCAACAGAGGGTATTGAGTTACCTTGTTTGTAATAATGCTGAATGTTTTCTTTAAAAATCAGCAATAGATTATCTATTGCTGATTTTGTAAGGTTTTGATTTTGTTTTTTGTTTTGAGTACTTTCAGACGATAAAGTATTCAAAATTTTATAAAGAATTTCATTTTCATGCTCTCCTAATGAAAAATAATTATCAACCTGATTTAATAAATGAGATATAGGAACTTCATTTTCACTCTCTGCCAATACTAAAATCAAAGGTAAATTTTTTGTTTTATCATTTGATTTTATAGTATTTATGATGTCTTCACATTTTAAATGATTATTTGTAACTTTATCGGTTGCTAAAATAATTAAAGCACATGAGCTTTTAGATATATATTCTATAATCTCCTGGGAATTCTTTATCTCTTTATCAAATCTTTTTACCTCAAAAAGTCTATCCCATAAATAATTATATAGAGCCATGCTTTTAGATTCTATTGGATTTTCCTGATAGTATATTGGAATATCTTTTGGATAAATTAATATATTGCGGCCTTGTGAAACCATAAACTTTTTTCCTTTCAGCTTTAACCGTATCAAACAATTAGTTCTTGTGCATCTTCCAACGTGTTTGCCTCTTGCGCGGGTTTGTCCCAACGGATGCGGCTGATCCGTGGAAATCTCAGCGCGATTCCGGATTTATGGCGCGGGCTTTCGTGTGCGCTGTCAAATGCGACTTCGAATACAAGCTCCTTCTTGACTTCACGTACCGGGCCGAATTTTCCAATGGTGTTTTTACGTATCCATTTGTCTAGGAGTTTTAGCTCCTCATCGGTAAATCCGAAATATGCTTTACCGATGGGCACGATTTCGTTGCCCTTCCACACTCCAAACGTATAATCGGAATAAAAGGAGGAGCGTTTGCCGTGGCCGCGTTGCGCGTACATTAAAATGGCGTCCAGATTGTTTGGGTCACGCTTCCATTTATACCAGTATCCCTTTGGCCGGCCGGGTAAATAGGGGGATGTTTTTTCCTTTATCATGACGCCCTCATGACCGCGTTCATCCGCGCCCTTTATGCGAATTGCAGCGAGCGCTTCCCAGTCTTTAAACTTGATAAAATCTGATAGGGTAAGGCGTGGTTGGGGGTTTTGGACAAGCCAATTTTCTAGATGTTTGCGCCGCTGCAAAAATGTAAGAGCGCGTAGGTCGCTTTCACCATCAAATAAAATATCATAAACGCAAATATATGCGGGATAATCTTCCAAATGGCGTTTTACAACCGTTTTGCGGTTTAGACGTTGTTGAAGATCGTTAAAAGGTAACGGATCGTCCGGCGCGCCGACCAAAAGCTCACCATCCAAAACGGCCGCGCCATTCACATTGCCTGTGATATCGGGAAAGGCGGCAGAGATATCATCGCCGGTTCGTGAGAAAAGGCGCGCACCCTCCTCCCCGTTGGTAGAAAGTTGGACCCTGATGCCGTCCCATTTCCATTCGGCGGTGAAATCCGCAGGATCAAATTTTTCAAAATCCTTATCCTCGTCGACTGGATTGGATAGCATAAGGGGATGGAAAATTTCGGTATGTTTGATATCGGGCTTATCTGCCCTACCGTCCAGCCACGAAAATAAATCCTTATAAGGCGGTTTGACCCCGTGCCAGATTTCTTCAATCTCTTGCAAATTCTGTCCCGACATTTTGGCAAGTGCGGTTTTGGCAAGACGGGCGGATACCCCAATCCGAAGGCCGCCGCTTGCGAGTTTTACCAGCGCCCAGCGTTCGTGGACTTCGGCTATGCTGAGCAGGTCAGATAAGATGGCAGGCAGGTCTTTTTTGGGTGTGTCATTAATCTGTTCGATCATTTTGCTTAATTCGGGCAAATCACCATCTTTATGAAACGGCCAGATCATTGCGATGGTCTCACCCAGATCGCCGACATAGTCGTAAGAGAGTTTAAAAAGGCGCTCGTCAACGTGGCGCAAAACGGTTTCTTTTAGCTTTGCAGAGCGCACTTCTTTTAAAGATAATTCGCCGGTTAGTGCCGCCAATGCATATCCACGTGTAGGGTCTGGCGTATTCGCAAAATACTCCGCCATGGCGTCTATTTTACGGTTTCGGGATGGTGTTAAGGCGAGCTTATCCAGTAGTGCGGCGAATTTTTTCATTGATTATAACCCTCACGCTTTATTTCAAAATATGCACTTATGCGGGGTGTGCCATCATGACGAGATACGGTTTTATCGCCTTTTCGGATAAAGCCATTTTTAATAAGAACGCGGTCAGAACCAATATTATCCAAAGATGCAGTTGCAGTTAGTGTATTTAAGTCCTTATCAGAAAATGAAAATTCAATAATGGCGGCAATCATTTCGCTCGCGTATCCCCTTCGCCAATGGTGGCGGCTAATGAAATAACCGATTTCCGCTTGCGTGGGGCGCTTTGCATTCAGATGCAACCCTATATTTCCGATCATTTCGGGTGTATCTTTTAAGTATGCGCCGCATATATATTCTTTATCGATTTTAAAGTTATTTGCGGCTCTTTGGCACCAAGCATTTGCCTGATCTTTACCAAACGGCTGATCAAATATATAAATCCAGTTTGATATATCAGGCTCTTTTAAAATGCCATAGACATCGTCCGCATCTTCTTCTTTTAAAATTTTAAGTGTGAGGCGATCTGTTTCGATCATATTTAATCCATTTCCTCTTCGCCTAAACCATAGAGGGAGAGGGCTTGGGCTTCGATGCCTAAAATATTTTGTGCGTAATAAACCAGCGCATCTTCTCGGCCATGCGTGACGAGCACTTTTTTACATTCGGTTTCTGTAATGGTATCAATTAATTCATTCCAATCCGCATGATCGGATATAATAAGGGGCAGTTCAACCCCCCGTTGTCGCGCGCGTTGTTTCACTGCCATCCAGCCGGACGCCATACAAACAACCGGGTCAGGCAGGCGGCGCGCCCATTTATCTTGTATTGCAGAAGGCGGGGCAATTACAATTTGGCCTTTAAACCTTGCTTTATCTTGCCCGTGTATGGTGGCCTTTTCGTAGGGGCCGAGGGGTACGCCAAGTTTTTCGTATAGATCATAGAGTTTGATGATTGCACCATGCAAATATACGGGCGCGTCCCACCCGCTTTGTCTGAGTAGGCTTATCACCCGCTGCGCCTTGCCAAGGGAATATGCGCCAATAACATGGGCGCGATCTGGTTGTGCCTTCACGGATTTCAGGAGTTTTGCAATTTCATCCATGGGGTCAGGGTGCTGAAATACAGGCAAGCCAAAAGTGGCTTCAGTGACCAAGATATCGCATTTTACCAATTCAAACGGCGCGCAGGTTTTATCGGGGTAGCGTTTATAGTCTCCCGTAACTACAATGCGCTCGCCCTTATATTCGAGCAAGACTTGCGCGCTGCCCAATACATGGCCGGCAGGATACAGTGATATTTCGACGCCTCCAATTTCGATGAGTTCGCCATATTCGAGGGGAAAAAAATTTTCCGCCGAATTCTCGCCATACCGCGCCTTCATGATGGCGATTGTATCCGGCGTTGCCCAAACATTTGTATGCCCGAACCGCGCATGATCGGCGTGACCATGGGTGATGATCGCATTTTTTTGTGCGTCGCGTGGGTCGATATGCGTGTCGATGCGCTCTATATATAATTGATGATCGAGAAAACTCATGATAATTCATATAGTTCGCAAGGCATAGAGGTTCCAGATTATTTGCAAAACCACCCTCTTACAGGATGGATTGCCAATAAAGGCTGGTGTTGGTTTCCTCATCAAATTGAAACATTAAAGGCGGCGCGCGATGGCAAAGATGTAATTGTTTTCGCGCCAACGGGAGCGGGAAAAACGCTTTCGGGGTTTTTACCATCACTGGTCGACTTGCATGAATATGGTTCAAACGGGCATTTGCATACGCTATATATATCACCGCTTAAAGCGCTTGCGGTGGATGTTCACCGGAATATTGGCAAGCCGGTCGAAGATTTAAAGCTGCCTATTACTTATGAAACGCGTACTGGCGATACACCGCAATCCCGCAGGCAAAGACAGAGAAATAAGCCGCCGGATATTTTGATGACGACGCCAGAAAGCCTTGCGCTTTTATTATCGTATGAGGACTCAGACAAATACTTCAAGCACTTGAAATATTTTATTTTTGATGAACTGCACGCGCTTTTACATACAAAACGGGGAGATCTGTTATCCCTTAATATTGAGCGCCTTTCGAAGCTTGCGCCAAAAGCACGCCGCATTGGATTGTCCGCAACTCTGGCGGATAAGAAAACGGCGAAAGATTGGCTCTGTCGTACGCGGAAAGGGAAAATTGTTACCGCGCCTAATGTTACAAAACCAGAGATTGATATTTTATATACTGATGAGCACCGTATGCCATGGGCGGGGCATATGGCGGGGTATGCTATTGAGGAAATTTATAAAAAATTGCTTGATGCAAAAATGACCGTTGTGTTTGTTAACACTCGGGCACAATCCGAATTTATATTTCAGCGGCTATGGGCAATTAATGAGAATGATTTAAAAATTGCCGTTCATCACGGATCGCTAGAGCGTGAATTACGCCGCAAAGTAGAGGCGCAAATGGCGGCTGGCACACTTGATTGTGTGGTCGCTACCAGTTCACTTGATTTGGGACTGGATTGGGCGGATGTTGATCTTGTCATGCAAATTGGCGCGCCGAAAGGGGTGAGCCGCCTGCTGCAACGGATCGGGCGTTCCAATCATCGTTTGAATGAACCATCGCGCGCTGTTTTAGTACCGACAAACCGTTTTGAATATCTGGAATGTTTGGCAGCCGTTAAAGGCGCGGAGAAAAATAAGCTTGATGGCATTGAGCCAAAGGATGGCGGTCTTGATGTTTTGGCGCAACATATATTTGCGCGCGCATGTGCAAGGCCATTCGATGCGGATCAATTTTACAAAGAGGTTTTAAAAGCTTGGCCATACCGCAGTTTAAGCCGCGCGGATTTTGATGCCGTGCTTTCCTTTGTAAAAGATGGCGGATACGCGCTTCAAAGTTATGAAAGGTTTAGCCGTTTAGTTATAAATGATAAGGGGCTTTATCAACTTCGTGATAAGCGAGACACGCGCCGTTACCGCATGAATATTGGCACAATTGTGGAGGCGCCTTTATTAAAAGTACAGCTTAAAAACCGAACCCTTGGCACAATTGAAGAGCGATTTGTTCAAAATCTCGCCCCTGGAGATACATTTTATTTTGCCGGGATGGTTTTGGCATATCAAAGCTTTAGAGATGGTGCGGTCATGGTAAGTAAGACCAAAGATGGCAATCCGCAGATTGCGAATTACGCGGGCGGGCGGATGCCGATGTCGACCAATTTATCTGATAGCATTCGTTACATGTTAGGACACAGCAGGCAATGGGCGCAAATGCCTGCACAAATCAAGGATTGGCTAAGCTTGCATAAAGAAAAGTCGATTATGCCGGATGAGAAATCATTATTGGTTGAAACGTTCCCGCATGAAAAAAAACATTATATGGTTGCATACACATTTGCAGGGTGGCATGCGAACCAGACTTTAGGATTTTTAATTTTACGGCGCATGCGTAGGATGGGAGCGCGCCCGCTTGGTTTTGTTCAATCGGATTATGCATTAACCGCATGGTCTCTTAAACCTTTAAAGGATGTTGAAAACCTGTTTGATCCCAATATCTTTTATGAAGAATTTGAAGACTGGCTTTCGGAAACGCCGTTAATCCGGCGCATGTTCAGAGACGCCGCCGTTATATCCGGATTGGTTGAAAGACGCCATCCGGGGGCGACTAAAACAGGCAAGCAAGTTTTAATGAGTACAGACCTTATTTTTGATGTTTTAATGAAATACGATCCGGATCATATTTTAATTAAAGCGGCCAGAAATGATGCGCTAGGCGGCCTTATCGATGCGGATCGTCTTGCTAAGTTTTTACAAAATGTTCAAGGGCATGTAATTCATAAAGCGCTCGATAAAGTTTCCCCATTAGCCGTGCCCATGCTCCTTAAAATTACCAAAGAAAGTTTATCACGTAATCAAGAAGAGGATTATGCCCTAGAAGATTTAGAGGCCGAAATTTTAAATAAGGCAGGGTTACTTTAGGATATGGATATTACTTTTGCAGATCATACATTTACGCTTCATCATGATGGTGTGCTTTTATGGCCAAAACATAAGATGGCGATTGTATCCGACCTGCATTTTGAAAAAGGTACAGCCTTCACACATAAAAAAATGTTTTTACCGCCTTATGATACACGAGAAACTCTTTTGAAATTAAAAACTTTTTGCGATATGGATCAAATAGATGCGATCCTTTTTTTAGGTGACGTCTTTCATGATGAGCGTGCCTATAATCGTATGATGAAAAGCGACCGTGATATGTTGAATGGGTTTCTTAACTGCAAAACAACGATTTGGGTTGAGGGCAATCACGAGCGCGGGTTTATTATACCGGGAACAGAGGTTCATGAAGAATATATGCTGGATGGAATAATATTTCGGCATATTGCGAATCCTGATGATGAAATGCCGGAGATTAGCGGACATTACCACCCGTGTATCCGTTTTAAACATAAAGGTCAAAAAATACGACGCGCCTGCTATGTTAATAACCACAGTAAAATCATAATGCCTGCTTTTGGCGCATATACTGGAGGGCTTGATATATTTGACCCTGCTATACAAAGTATTTTAAGCCGAGATAACACTTTTGATATAAACGCTTACCTTTTAGGAACAAAGAAAGTCTTTTGTTATCCTATTAAAAAAAGCGGCATAGGTGATTGACTTAAAACATCACTGCTTTAAATGTTAATAATATAAATTAACATAGGATAGGGCATCTTGGTTGCTCTTTATTATGCATTTCCATGAATGGAGCAATATTATGACCTCACAGGTCACATCAAAATCCTCTAAAAATAAATTCATTTTTCTACTTATTATACTAGTCGTGGCTATGGCAATTTCGGGTTATATCTACGATGGGTATTTAAGTCCTAATGATGCAGATGCCGCAGAGAGCAAACCAGATCAGGCCGAGCAGCAGCAAGCTATGCCCGTTGAAGTTCTTGAAGTTAACTTGAAGGATATTCAAGTGTGGAAAGATTTTTCAGGCACCATGACAGCGGTAAATATTGTCAATTTACGTCCGCAAGTTAGCGGCACGATTAGGGATATTCGTTTTGAAGACGGACAGATGGTTGAAAAAGGTGATGTTCTGGTTGTAATTGATCCGGAGCCATATGAGGCCGCCGTTGAACAAGCCAAGGCCGATTTGCAAGCTGCGCGTAACGATTATGCTTTTTCAAAAAAAGAGCTTACGCGGGCGGAAGAGCTTATAAAAACCAAGGCTTTATCACAGCGGATTTTAGAAGAACGTCAAAACGCCGTACGTGTCGCAAATGCTTCTATTTTAGGAGCGAAAGCGCGCCTTAAACGCGCACAAGTAGATTTGGATCGTGCTTATATTAAAGCGCCGATATCAGGGCGCACTGGGCGTGTTGAAATCACAGAAGGCAATCTGGTTGAGGCGGCAGTTAGTTCGCCACTTATCACAACGATTGTCTCTAATGATGGTATTTATGCAGATTTTGAAGTGGATGAACAGACATATGTAAGTCAAATACGCAATGAAGCCAATAGCCGTGAAACCGAACAAAATATACCTGTCCGCTTGAGTCTCGATAGGTGATGAAAGTTTTTCTCATGAGGGGCATATTTTTACCTTTGATAATAAAATTGATCCTTTGTCCGGTACAATTCGCGCACGCGCGCTGTTCCCTAATAAAGACGGAATGCTTCTTCCCGGTATGTTTGCAAAGGTACGCATTGGCAGCCTTGGTAATGACCGCCAACTTGCGATACCCGAGCGCGCCGTTGGAACGGATCAGGATCGTAAATTTATTTATGTGGTTAATGATAAAAATATAATTGAATATCGTGAAGTAGAACTGGGTGACTCTTTTTCTGGTCAACGCATTATTTTAAATGGTTTAACAGAAGGCGATCTTGTCGTGACAGATGGTATTATAAGACTTCGCCCCGATATGCCGGTTTCTCCGCAGATACAAGAAGAAAGGGCTTCTGCTTCTTCTGTTATGCGTAAGGTGAATTCTTCAGATGCAAGTATGCAGGAAGATTTAGAAAATCTGAAGAATGATAGCAGTGGCGAGAATGGTGAAAACGCTGCGCATGATAACATTTCAGAATAACTTTATTATAAACACTGCTTTTTATAAAGACGGTGTTTTTCTTAAATAATCGTTTTACATTTCAAGGCTTTTTGATTTTATGAATATTTCAGGTTATTTTATTGATCGCCCGATCTTTGCATCTGTTCTTTCTATTCTTGTTTTCATCGCCGGCACGGTTGCGATGTTTAACCTGCCAATTTCGGAATATCCGGAAGTCTCCCCGCCATCTGTTGTCGTAACAGCCTCTTTTCCCGGTGCAAACCCGAAAGTTTTGGCTCAAACCGTTTCTACGCCTTTGGAACAGGAAATCAATGGTGTTGAGAACATGATTTATATGAACTCGCTCGCTTCTGCGGATGGAAGGGTGACCCTGACGGTTACATTTGAAATCGGATCTGACCCAGATTTGGCGCAACAGCTTGTGCAAAATCGTGTGACGCAGGCTGTGCCGCGATTGCCAGATATTACGCGGCAATTGGGCGTTACGGTTACAAAAAGCTCACCTGATTTGACTATGGTGGTTCACTTACGCTCACCAAACGAGCGTTATGACATTTTGTACCTTCGTAATTATGCGAATTTGAATGTAAAAGATGAGCTGGCGCGAATTAAAGGCGTGGGACAGGTTAGCCTGTTTGGATCAGGAGAATATGCCATGCGTATATGGCTTAATCCAGAGAAAGTTGCAGAACGCAACATGAGCGCCAATGATGTTGTAAACGCAATACGATCCCAGAATGTCCAAGTGGCCGCGGGCGTTATCGGCGGGCCTCCATACAATGATACAGGTCAGCTACAATTGCCGATCAACGCGCAAGGGCGGCTAGAGGATCCGGATCAATTTAAGGACATTATTATAAAGCGTGACGCCAATGGTGTTGTGACAAGGCTTGGGGATGTTTCGCGTATCGAGCTGGATTCACAAAGCTATTCGCTTCGTTCGCTTTTGGATAATAAGCCGGCGGTGGCAATTCCGATCTTTGCATCCCCGGGTGCAAACGCCCTTGATATTTCAAAAAATGTACGCTTAACAATGGAGCGTTTGAAAGAAAATTTCCCAGAAGATGTAGATTATAGCATTGTTTATGATCCAACAATTTTTGTAAGCGATTCTATCAAATCCGTTGTTAAAACGTTGTTCGAAGCGGTCGCACTGGTTGTTTTGGTCGTAATTATATTCTTACAAAGCTGGCGCGCATCTATTATTCCGCTTTTGGCCGTGCCTGTTTCTATTGTAGGGACATTTGCTTTTATGCTTCTGCTCGGTTTTTCAATTAATGTGTTATCACTTTTCGGGCTTATTTTAGCTATCGGGATTGTGGTGGATGATGCCATTGTTGTCGTTGAGAATGTAGAACGTAATATTGCCGATGGTAAACCGCCGCGCGAAGCGACTATCCAAGCGATGAAAGAGGTTACAGGCCCTATCATTGCGACTTCTCTTGTTTTGGCTTCTGTTTTTATTCCTATCTCTTTTATCACTGGGTTAACGGGTCAATTCTATCGCCAGTTTGCGTTAACGATTGCCATTTCGACATTTATCTCTACTTTCAATTCCCTTACGCTCAGCCCTGCTATGGCGGCGCTTTTGTTAAAATCCCCGCGCCATAAGCCTGATTTTATTCAGCGTGTTATGAATAAAGCTTTTGGCTGGCTTTTCAATGGTTTCAACAAAGGCTTTGATAAGTTAATGAGCGGGTATGCATGGCTGATTGGCTGGCTTTTAAAAGGCCGCTGGATCATGGTTGTGATTTTTGGGCTTCTGGTGGTTGCAACGGGCATCATTTTCAATATGCTGCCAAACGGGTTTGTGCCTACACAGGATAAAAAGTATCTTGTTAGTTTTGCACAGTTACCAACGGGTGCCACATTAGAGCGCACTCAAGAGGTTATACGCCAAATGGGGCAAATCGCCCTTGAGCAAGACGGTGTTGTTGGCGCGGTTCAGTTTCCGGGTCTATCTATAAACGGCTTTATCAATTCATCCAGTGCGGGTATTGTGTTTGTGACGCTTGATGAATTTAAAAAGCGAACAGCCCCCGAACTTGACGGTTTAGCTATTGCGGATTCCTTGCAACAGAAATTCATGCAGCAAATTCCAGATGCGTTTATTGCGATTTTCCCCGCACCGCCTGTTCGCGGTATGGGCAGTATTGGCGGATTCAAGTTACAGATGCAAGATCGCGGTGATTTGGGATATGAAGCTTTTTACAATGTTGTGCAAGAGGTTTTAGGTAAAGCCAATCAAAACCCTGCGATGAGCCGCGTTTTTTCAAACTATAATGTGAATGTGCCGCAGCTTTATGCCGATTTAGATCGTACAAAGGCGTTGCAGCTGGGCGTATCGGTTGATGAAATTTTCCGTACAATGCAGATTTATCTTGGATCGCTTTACGTGAATGATTTTAACCGCTTTGGGCGTACATACCAAGTTGTGGTGCAGGCAGATACGGAATTTAGGTCTGAGCCATCTGATATTTTACGCCTAAAAACGCGCAATCTGGATGGCGATATGGTGCCGCTTGGCGCTGTTATGAACATTAAAGAAACGTTCGGGCCCGAAGTGGCCATGCGATATAACGCGTTTCGATCGGCCGATATTAATGGGAATACAGCGCCCGGATTTTCTAGCGGCGAAGCACAAGACGCCATTGTAAAAATACTAGAAGAAACCATGCCGCAAGGGATGGGTTTTGAATGGACAGAGCTAACTTACCAACAAGTGCAAGCGGGCAATACGGCCGTATTGGTTTTCCCATTATGTATTTTATTGGTGTTTTTAGTTTTGGCGGCGCAATATGAAAGCCTGACCCTGCCCTTAGCGGTAATCATGATTGTCCCGATGAGCGTTCTTTCCGCGATTATCGGCGTTTATATAACCAGTGGAGATATGAATATCTTTACACAGATCAGCTTGTTTGTTTTGGCGGGGCTTGCATGTAAGAATGCGATTTTGATTGTTGAATTTGCACGAGATCTTGAGCGGCAGGGTTACACTGTTTTTGATGCGGCCGTTGAAGCCTCACGGTTGAGATTGCGCCCGATTTTGATGACGTCTTTTGCGTTTATTATGGGTGTATTGCCATTGGTTTTGGCCGAGGGGGCAGGGGCGGAGATGCGTCAAGTTATTGGTATTGCTGTATTCTCTGGAATGATTGGAGTGACATTTTTCGGGCTTATTTTTACACCTGTATTTTACATGATGTTCCGCAATTTGGAATTAAAGTTTGTCGAGCGTAGACGGGCGCGGGTTGAGGCTGGCGAATTACCTAAAGATGCGGGAAAAAATATATAAATATGAAAACGGATTTAAACATGAAAATCACATCTTATTGGCTGTCTCCCCTTTTATTTTCTTCGGCTGCCTTATTATCAGGATGTTTTGCCGGTGCGCCTGATTTTGGCGCGCTACAATTTCCTGCTGTATGGTCTGTACCGGATGAGGCACGGGTTGAAATTGTGCAAAATCAGGCTCTACAAAATTGGTGGATACAATTTGACGATCCAGCACTCAATGCGCTTGTGGATTTAACATTGGCACAAAGTCCGGATCGTAACATTGCAAGAGCGCGGATTGAAGAAGCCCGCGGATTAAAACGCACAACGCGTTCAGCCCTCTTCCCGCAAATCTCTGGTGTGGGTGAAGCCGGACTGCAAGACACCGGCTTGAATGGCGTGGATGATTTTTACGAGGCCGGTTTTGATGCGTCTTGGGAGATTGATATTTTTGGTCGCAATTTAAAACGTACCAGCGCGGCCAATGCAGCGATTGAAGCGCTTGAAAACCGTTTTCAAGATGTGACGCTGACCCTTATTGCCGATGTTACGCGAAATTACATTGAATATAGACAGTTTGAGCGTCAAGTTACAATTGCCTTGGAAAATTTGGAAACACAAGAGCAGACATTAGAGTTGATTGGCGCGCAGGTTGATGTTGGCGAAGCGCCGCAATTAGATGTAGAGCGGGCAAAGAGCCTTGTTAACACAACGCGTGCCTCTATCCCGGAATTTGAACGGCAAGCTCATAATACCAGGCTTCGTCTCAGTGTTCTTGTTGGTGCATTACCAGAAGATATAAAACCCTTACTGTCAGAAAAAAATGTGCCTATTCCGGGCGTATCTGTTAGACCAGTTTTAACTGCGCCAACGGCGGTATTGATGACACGCCCCGATATTTTAGCGGCAGAGGCCAATTTACGGCAGAACACCAAATTGGCAGAGGCGGCAACGCGTAATCTGCTTCCTACATTTTCAATTGGCGGATTTTTTGGTGTGGCGGATTCTGCGCTTGTAAATTCTGCAACCATATGGAATGTAGCGGCAGGAGCGGCCGTGGCTTTGCTTGATTTTGGGCGTATAGGACAAATTGATGCCGCACGCGCCCGTGAAGTGCAAGCATATGAGGTCTACAGACGTACACTTTTGAATGCAGTAAGCGAGGTTGAAACCGCTTTGATCGATTATTCTCACATAAACCGTCAACGCATTTCCTTAAAATCGGCTCTGGCTAATGCAGAGAGTGCGTTAAATCTTTCCAAGCAACTTTTTACAGAAGGTGAAGTTTCGTTTTTGGACGTTCTGGATGCGCAACGTACAGTTAATCAGGCCGATGCGTCTTTGGTAAACGCCAACGCAGCACAGGCGAAATCTATTGTTCGTCTTTATAAATCACTTGGTGTGATTTAAGGCACTTTTGAAAAAAAGGCCGTAGTTATTTCATTGATTGTCGCGGGCGGAAACTGGTTGTCGTTGTTTTCTTTACCTGATTTGGCTGATGATACCGCGTGTCCGTTTGGAATGCTATTTTCATCTGGTTTTGCTTGACCACCATGTTTGTTGCTTCGGTATGTATTTTTGATAGATTTTTTTCTGTATCCATGGTTGTTTTATTGCAAAATATACATAATTTTGTCAATAAGAATATTATATTTTTCTTATATTTACTATTGCGTATCTTGAAACCATGAAAATGAGCTGGCAATAAATTCGGGATTTAAGAATTTTGGATTGTGTCCGCCATAGGTCAGCGGCGTGCCATCCTCTTTTGTTACATATCCGCCTGCCGCACGTAGCACTGCATGCCCAGCGCCGATGTCCCATTCACATGTCGGGCCAAAGCGGGGATATAGATCAGCCTTTCCTTCGGCAATGGCACAGATTTTAAGGGAGCTGCCTTTTTTAACGACTTTATTAACTTTAAATTCGGAAAGAAAACGCTCCAGCTTTTCATCACTGCCATGCCGGCGCGATGCAACAACCGTTACGCCTGCCTTTGGTTCAGGGCGCACATGGATTGGTTTTTCCTTCCCGGTATCCTGATTATATTTTATTGCCGTTTGCCCGTATCCCGCATATAGATCGCCCGTTGCGGGGGCAAATACAACGCCCATAATCGGCTCCCCCTTATGGATCAGTGCTATATTCACGGTAAAATCATCGCCGCCAGCGATGAATTCACGGGTGCCATCCAACGGATCGACCAGCCAAAAATAATCTTCGCCTTTTAAATCCGGCAAACGGGCAGCTTCAGCGGCCTCCTCCCCTATCATCGGAATGGTCGGCGTTAAATCATTAAGTGCTTTTTGAATGTGTAACTCTGCCTCTTTATCTGCAAGGGAAACCGGCGAACCATCGCCCTTTTCTTCCACGCCCGCATCTTTGCCGCCTTCAAAATAATCGAGCGTGATGTCGCCCGCCTCAATCGCGATGCGGCGAATAATATTAGAGAGCGCGGCGGGGTTTGCGATGAGTTTTTCGAAAGTTGCCATTAAAAGTAATCCTGTTTTAAATGATAAAATCAAAAATTTTATCGGTTTTATAATGTTATAAGATGATTAAAGCGTGTTTTTCTGCTTTTCATTTTTATTCAGCGCGACTTCATTTTCGATATAGCGCACAACCTGCGCGACGCATTCCTCTATGCTGTTATTCTGCGTATCGATCACCATTTCTGGATTTTCGGGTGGTTCGTAGGGGGAATCGATGCCTGTGAACTCGGCGATCTCCCCTGCCCTTGCTTTTTTATACAGGCCTTTTGGATCACGGCTTTCGCATGTGGCGAGGTCGGCATCCACGTGGATTTCATGGAAAATATGACCTGTACAATCACGGGCGCGTTTGCGGTCTTCGCGGTAGGGGGAAATAAAGGCGGTGATAACAATCAAACCCGCCTTGGTCATGAGAGAGGCAACCTCCCCGATACGGCGGATATTTTCGGTGCGGTCTTCAGGCGAAAATCCCAGATCAGTGTTTAAGCCGTGACGAATATTATCTCCGTCCAAAACATATGTATGATATCCCTTTTTAAAGAGCGCGTTTTCTACGGCCATGGCGATTGTGGATTTTCCTGCGCCGGACAAGCCGGTAAACCAGAATACGCCGCTATCATGGCCTTTATTTTGCGCGCGCAGGGCATCATCCATCAGATGATCTACTTTATAGATATTGTCCGATTTTGGTTTGGCGGCACGGCGCTGATCGGGGTAGCCATCCATAGAAGTGGTGCCTCCGCCGGCAATGTTGTAATCATCATACAAAACAACGCGTCCCATACGGAAATTATCAATATAGGGGTCGATAGGAAGAAGATCGCGGGAGCGTAGCGTGATTTCGGCAACAGCGTTGCGTTTGACTTCGCCCGCCTTTTCAACTTGCTCTAGATCATTAGTGTCAATGACGCGATCGATCGATTGCACGATGACGGCGGCCTCGTGTGCAGCATAGCGGAGTTTATAGCTGTTCCCTACTTTCAGGGGTTTATGCCCCAGCCAGAACATATTGGCGCGGAAAACATTGGTCATCATAGGCGGATTTTCTTCATGGCTTGCGATGTGGCCGCGTTCGACAAAAAGCTTTTTATCAAGGGTGATGCCTATGCTCTCGCCCGCGCTGGCCTGCACCTTTTCCTCATCCTTTGGCCATGTTTCGATGGATGTTACGCGCGCGGTTTCATTGGTGGGGGAGAATAAAATCATATCGCCGGTGCGCAAAATGCCCGTTTCAATGCGCCCGACCAGAATGCGGCAATCGCCCTGACGATATACATCTTGAATGGGAAAGCGGAGCGCGCGCGCCGTTTGGGCTTGCGCGACATCGAATGAATCCATAACTTCGGTCAGCGTTTTTCCGTTGTACCAGCCCATGTGTTCGCCGCGATTTGAGATCATATCGCCATTGCGAGCGGAAATAGGTACGATATGGCGTGGGGTGAGGCCGATAGATTTTAAATATTGAGTGATCTGCTTGGCCACGTTTTGGAATATTTCAGGATCATGATCCACCATATCCATTTTGTTGATGACAACCGCAACCTGGCGCAGGCCAAGCAGCGAGAGCAAATAAGCGTGGCGTTTGGTTTGTTCCTGCACCCCTTCTTTTGCATCGACAACAAGAATAGCGGCATCGGCGGCGGCGGCGCCGGAAATCATATTTTTTAAAAATTCGCGGTGACCCGGCGCATCGATAATAACGTAATTTCGTTTATCGGTTGAGAACCAGATTTGCGTTGTATCAATGGTTACGGCCTGATCGCGCTCGGCTTGAAACGCGTCCAGTACAAATGACCATTCTAGCGCGTCAGTGCCGCGGCGTTTGCATATCTCCTGCAGCTCCTCATATTTGCCGTCGGGTAGGCTGTCCGTATCATAAAGCAAGCGCCCGATAAGCGTGGATTTGCCATGATCAACATGGCCGACTATGACGGTGCGGAGGAGTTGTGCTGATGTTTGGTTTTCTGTCATTTTAGTTTACGTTAAAACTTTTAAAAATAAATGCTCCATTTTCTTTATTGAATGAAGCTAGCATTTTACTAAACTCTATTGCAATTTCACAAGCTTCGTCCTCAGGTATTTTATCTAAAACATCTAACTTTGATATGTTTTCTCTATTATATTGATTATTGGCATATTTTGCATTTAGTAACTCTAGAAGCCTACTTTTATCTTTTTTAAAAATGATTTTTGAAGAAGCGCTTTTTATAATTTCTATTTTTCTGTTTTCTTCGCTTTGCAAAATATGTGATGGTAATGAATAATATACGTTTTTGTCATTCTTGAGATAGTAAGTAACACACAATTCTGGGGTATATCTCAATTTCTCCAAATTTTCCACATTAACTCTAAGTAAATTGTATATACTGTCATCTGTTGCTTGTAGTACTGATTTATTTAAATACTTCTCTGACCAAACTTCCACTTCAGAAAGAAACTCATGTTCTATAAAGTCACCAGAATATTTTTTTAAAATTGCATCTAGCTCTTCTTTTGCAGAAGGATATTTTTTTAAAAGAACATAGTAAATTGGGTTATTTTTCAAATCATAAAGCATGCTATAATATAAAACCCCATTCGCACTTACAGCATTATAGATAACAAAAAATGCTATCAAAAACATAGATGCTATAAAAACTAAAGCTATTGTTATTTTTTTTTGAACTATCATTTTTTTCTCTCAATCGAGCATTTTACTTTTAAAAGATCCATTCATACGCGAAAATAACTCATCTATTGTTTTGCTAGAGCGCAAATCATAAATATCGTTCACATATACCCCCGCGCTCTTAGTTTTTCAAAGCTGTCTTCGGTTTCTTTGTCCATGGTGCGGCCGGCGCGTTCGGAGGTGTTGGTGGTTTCGAGTTCGGTGATGATTTCATCAATATTAGAGGCTGTGCTTTCAACCGGAAAGGTTATATTTTTTTCGCCGAGCGAGCGGTAGCGCATCATTTTGCTGGTATCTTTATCTTCACGTGCAAAATAGAGGTCACAGCAGGGGATGTTTTGTTCCTTGGTGTAGCGCCAGATATCCAGCTCCGTCCATTGCAATATTGGGTGAATGCGTAGATGCGCGCCGTCGCCATCCTCAAAAGGGAATTCGGTTTTATATTGATCCCAAAATTCTGGCGGCTGATCCTTAAAATCCCAGCTGCCGTCGCTGTTGCGCGGTGAAAACACGCGCTCTTTGGCGCGTAAGCCTTGCTCATCTCGTCTTATCCCCGCGATAACACCTTTATATTTATAATTTGCGAGCAAAGATTTTAGCCCTTCGGTTTTTCGCATTGCGGCGCGCGTATTGGGGGGAAGCGTTTTGTCCATATCCTCTTCTGGCGGGCATTGGTGATTTATACACTCCAGATTCCATTCCTTAATCAGACGATCTCGGAAATCATAGACTTCGGGCATTTCCATGCCGGTATCAAGTAAAATAACGGGGAACGGCACCTTGCCGAAAAATGCCTTGCGCACAAGCCAGAGGAGCGCGGTTGAATCCTTACCGATCGACCATAGCATGCCAAGTGGTTGCACCTTATTAAAGGCTTCGCGGATGATATAAATACTTTTTGATTCGAGGTCGTTTAATTGGGTCATACCCTTATTGATAAAGGATATGCCCTGCTTTTAAAACACCATTTTTTAGTTATTAAAACTATTCTTCTGGCGTTTTACTATTCTGGCTCAACAGGAGATTTACCGATACAGATATAGTGAATACCTTTTCCGCGCATTTCGTCGCGTTTGTAGATGTTGCGGAAGTCGGCAATGCGCGGGGCTTTCATAAGCTCCTTGATGCGGTCAAGGTTGAGGGCGCGGAATTCATTCCACTCAGTCAGGATCACGAGCGCGTCTGCATCTTTGATAGTATCGTAGGAATCTTTACCCCATTCTACATTATCAAGCTCTTTTTTGGCTTCTTCCATTGCGACCGGATCATATGCGGCGATTAATGCCCCCTGCTCTTGCAAGCGCGGGATCACGACAAGGCTGGGTGCGGCACGGACATCATCTGTATTTGGTTTAAATGATACACCCAGAACAGCGATTTTTTTGCCGGATATATCACCGCCACACATGGCAATCACGCGGTCGGCCATTTCTTTCTGGCGATCTTCATTGACCTTATATACGGTTTCAACGATACGTTGCGGCGCGCCGTGGACGTTACCAATTTGTGTTAGAGCAAGTGTATCCTTTGGGAAGCATGAGCCGCCAAAACCAGGGCCGGCATGCAGGAATTTTTTACCTATACGGCCATCCAAGCCCATGCCGCGTGCGACTTCCTGCACGTTTGCATCGGTGACTTCACATAGATTGGCAATTTCATTTATGAATGTAATTTTAGTTGCCAAGAACGCGTTGGCCGCATATTTGATGATCTCCGCCGTTTCAGGCGAGGTTTCCACCATGGGCGTTTCATTAATATAAAGCGGACGATAGAGGCGGCGCATGACTTCGCGTGCGCGCTCAGAACTTGTACCAATAACAACGCGGTCAGGGCGCATAAAGTCGTTAATCGCCGCGCCTTCGCGTAAAAACTCCGGGTTTGAACAAACATCAAATGGAATGTCAGATTTGCCTAATTTCTCAAGCTCTTCTTTCATAATGGTCTCAACTTCACGCGCGGTACCAACGGGCACAGTTGATTTGGTCACAACTAGCGTATAATCATCCATGAGAGAGGCCACTTCGCGGGCGGCGGCGTGAACATATTTCATATCGGCATGGCCGTTATCCGGGCGCGGGGGCGTTCCGACAGCAATAAAAATTGCGTCGGCATCCTTCATAGCTTCGCCGAGATCGGTTGTGAATGAAAGGCGGCCTGACTTTACTTGCTTTTCGACCAAAGAGTCCAAACCGGGCTCATAAATGGGTATTTCACCTTTTAACAGGCGCTCTATTTTACTTTCATCTTTATCGCAACACACCACATCGATGCCAAATTCTGCAAAACATGTGCCTGAAACAAGGCCAACATATCCTGTACCGATCACTCCAATGCGCATAATATAATATCCTTTGTTTTAATGCTTTATCTGAATGCTTTAGTCGTCTTTTATAAACCGCTTTCTATACATAAAGATTAAAATACGCAATAATAAAATGAGGATGGCCATTCATCTGTTCATAAATCATGTAATGTCTTTTTAATCTTCGTGGCTTATAGTGTAATTTATCTTTATGCTTTATTCACTTTGAAATATAAAAAACCATTGATTTTCTTAGGCGCTATGTCTTAGTGTTTCTTATATTTATTAAAATTAAAAAGGATTAAAAACGTATGTCTGATCAAAAAACCGCTTCGAAGCAGAACGGTCAAGCCTCATCTGACACACCTATGCCGCTTTTTTATAAAAAGCCTGTGCCATTAGATGCGCAAAAGCATAAAAACACATCTTTAAGGCAGAATTTTGGATTTGGCTTTACCAAGGGGATAAATGCTGTGCCGATCAATTTAATTGAAATGCCGCAGATTTGTCATTTCTATCCAATTGCTTTTAGCCCAGATGATAGTGCCGTGCCTGTGGCTATTTTAGGTTTGCGAGATAGCGAGAATTTATTTTTACGCCCTGATAACACTTGGGAAGAAAGCTATATTCCTGCCTATATTCGTCGGTATCCATTTATTTTTTCCGAATTGCCAAAAACGGAGCAATTAACGCTTTGTGTAGACGACAATCCGGATGTTTTAGAAGAAAAAGGCGATCAAAAGTTTTTTGATGATAAGGGCGAGGCTAGTGATCTGGCGAAAAATGCGCTTGAGTTCTGTAAATCTTACCATGCAGCCGCGCAACAGACTGTGGCATTTAGCAAGGCGCTTTCTGATAGTGGTTTGCTTGTCACACGTGAAGCGCAGATTAATGTTGGCGGGGGAAAGCAGATTAATTTTTCCGGCTTCAAGATTATTGATGAAAAGAAATTATCAGAGCTTGATGACAAGGCCTTTTTAGAATGGCGCGAAAAAGGATGGTTACCATTTATTTACGCGCATCTTTTTTCCGGTGTTCAATGGCAACGTTTATCAGCGCTTTTAAATAAACGTTTAGCTAAAGACGCCGCTTAAAATTTTATCATTTTATACTTTTTTTAACGCAAATTTCTTTTATACAAGAGATTTGCGTTATTCAATTATGGAATAGCTTGATAATTGGGTAAAGCCATGCTACGGCTTATATATATTCAAGAATTTATAAAAAGAAGAAGGTTTTTTTGTTATGGCGAAAGTTGGCGCACAGAGAGCCGCAGAATTGACAGGCAAGTCAAAATCTACAATTCAGCGTGCAATGAAAAACGGTAAGATCTCATTTGAAAAGGATAAAAGCGGACGTCGCGTTATTGATGTATCAGAGCTAGACCGTGCGTTTGGTCTTGCACCAGAACAGAAGAAAAATGATGACCGCGTGGTTGAGCAAGAGCTTGAAAAAGCGAGTGCAATGATCGAAGCCGAGCGCATGAAAATGCGGATTAAAATGCTGGAGCAGCAGGTTGATACAGCCAATGAATATATTGATGATTTGAAAACCCAACGTGATCAGTGGCAGCAGCAGGCTTCTCAAGTCTTGCTTACGAGCGAATATTCACAGAGACAAGCCGAAGAATTCCGTGAAGAGCTTAAAGAACGTGACCGTAAGATTGAAGAGCGCCGGAAGCAGCGCATGGAGCAGCAAAAGCTTGAAGCGCAGATGCAGAAAATGAAGGCACAAAATCAGAATGCTGGTGCGGCGAAAGAAAAAGATGATGGTAAAGGTATCGCCTCGGGTAGCACGTCTAATACCGGTGCCTCGAATGAATCAAAGACACCCGGTAGTAAGGGTGAAGATGCCAAAAAAGCGATTTCTAAAAAATTGGCCGATCAGAAGTCTTTTCAGGATGCCGTGAAAGAAGAAGTTGGCGAAGAAACCAGCGGCGGCTTTATGGGCGGTTTTTTGAAAAAGGTTAAACGCGCATAATTTCTAATATTATAGAAGCTTTAGGGTTTACTGAAGTGTAACTGCGTCATATTCAATCCTTTCCAATCTAAAAGGCCGCATGTTTAGTATGCGGTCTTTTTTTGTTGCTACTTTTATGATTTTTAAGAATACGAAATAAAAAAATGAGGTATATTTATATACCTCATTTCTTAAGTATTTTTTTAAAGAACTCTTGGTCGTTCTTTAAACGCCCGTCATATATTTGGCCACAATAGCCACCAATAAGATGGCTACGATATTTGTGATTTTAATAAGGGGATTTACGGCTGGACCAGCGGTATCCTTATATGGGTCACCAACTGTGTCACCAGTTACAGCCGCTTTATGCGCCTCTGATCCTTTACCGCCGTGATGGCCATCTTCTATATATTTCTTCGCATTATCCCATGCGCCGCCACCGGCCGTCATAGAAATCGCCACAAAAAGTCCGGTTACAATTGTTCCGAGCAACATTGCACCCAAACATTGAAATGCCGCCATCATAGATCCGCTCAAGCCATAGACCGAGAAGAATAAAACAATGGGCGCGGCAACAGGCAAAAGTGAGGGCACAATCATCTCCTTAATCGCGGCCTTGGTAAGCAAGTCCACGGCCTTGCCGTATTCAGGTTTGGCTGTGCCTTCCATTATGCCCGGTATTTCGCGGAACTGGCGACGTACCTCCACCACAACGGCACCTGCGGCGCGGCCAACGGCGGTCATTGACATGGCTCCAAAAAGGTATGGCAGTAACCCGCCAATGAACAGGCCTATAACAACGTATGGGTCTTGTAGGGGAAATGTAATATCTGCCAATTCGGGTAAATAATGTTTGATTTCCTCAGTGTAACCAGCAAACAGAACAAGCGCCGCCAAGCCTGCAGAACCGATGGCGTAGCCCTTTGTCACCGCCTTTGTCGTGTTTCCAACCGCATCCAAAGCATCCGTAATCGTGCGTATCTCCTCCGGCAGATCGGCCATTTCGGCAATACCGCCCGCGTTATCAGTTACAGGGCCGTATGCGTCAAGCGCGACCACCATGCCGGCCAACGATAACATCGAGGTTGCGGCGATAGCTATACCATATAAACCGCCAAGACTATATGTAACCCAAATGCCGGCACAAATAATAAGAACGGGGAGTGCCGTGGCTTCCATAGAAATCGCTAATCCCTGAATAACATTTGTGCCGTGTCCGGTTTCCGATGATTTTGCAATCGAACGAACGGGGCGAAAGGCGGTTGACGTATAATATTCGGTAACCCAGATAATTAATCCTGTTACGGCCAAACCAGCCAAGGCACAATAAAATAAATTCATAAGCCCTAATGTACCGCCACCATATAGCGGCAAGTTTTCCGCAAGGCCAGTGTTAAACATTCCGATATAAATAAGGATGGCGGAGAATACCGCGCTGGCGATGAAACCTTTATAAAGGGCGTTCATTATATTTTTGCTTTTGCCGAGGCGAACAAAAAATGTTCCGGCAATTGAGCCAATAATACAAAGCGCACCAATCAAAAGTGGTAAACCCATCATTGATTCGACCGCAACCGGTGAAAATACACTAAATGCGATCAGCATGGTTGCCACGACGGTTACAGCGTACGTTTCGAATAGATCGGCAGCCATTCCGGCACAATCGCCTACGTTATCGCCCACATTATCTGCAATAACTGCGGCGTTACGGGGGTCATCTTCGGGAATACCGGCCTCGACTTTGCCTACCAAATCCGCGCCGACATCTGCGCCTTTTGTAAATATGCCGCCGCCGAGACGCGCAAAGATAGATATTAGAGATGCGCCAAAACCCAACGCAACCAAGCCTTCCAGAATTTTTCTTAGAACCGGTAGGCGCGCTTCACCCGTTAATTTGTCTAAGCCCAACCCGTATTGTAAAGAAACATAATATCCAGCGACCCCTATCAGCCCCAAGCCGACCACCAGCATGCCGGTTACTGCGCCGGATTTAAAGGCCACACTGAGCGCTTTTTCCAAGCTTTCGGTTGCAGCTTGCGCTGTTCTGACATTTGCCTTGACCGAAACAAGCATTCCATTATATCCCGCCAGACCAGAGAGTACTGCACCAATAATAAAACCGAGTGAAACATGCCAACCCAAAAGAAGCTGTAATATGATTGCGGCCAATACGCCCACAATTGCAATTGTTTTATATTGCCGTGCGAGGTAAGCCATTGCGCCCTCCTGAATGGCGGCAGCAATTTCTTGCATGCGTTCATTTCCAGTTGGCAAAGACAAGATTTTGCGCGCTGTTAGCACACTATAGATGAGCGCGAGGATACCGCACCCGAAGATAAGCATTTGTATAGACGTCATGGAATATTCCCTTATTCAGATATGTTGATCCGGTCTTCTCCAAGGCAGGGATTTACGCTTTTATAAGAAACGTATTTAAGATACTGACATAAATGGACTTCTATGACTAGGGGGAAATTATGTTATAATATATGCACAATAATAGTATTTTTAAGACAAAAATAAATTGAAACTAAAAGCCTTTCTTAACCATTGGGGCTTTATAAATTCCTATTATTGGATTATAAGTACATCCCCTTTGACTAGAGTATGGTCATGTACGCGATTTTCGCGCTTGCTATTTTGCATTAACTTTTATTGACCCAAGAGATATTTTTATGAGTTTTAACAATCAATTTGATAATGATAATTCTAAACGCAAGGATACGTTTGATCTTCCCGGATGGTTAGGGCGACAAAAACAAGCCAAATGGTTTTCAAGCTGGCTAGCGCCCAAGGATCAGATTAAATCGGTCTCTGCTGTACGACTTGTAAAAGAACGTCATTTACGACGTCGTCACCCAAGATCTTAGCTGTAACCTTATTAAGCCTATTTTTTAAGTAAGTTACTTGTACTACGCCGCCCTTTAGAGCTTCGGTATCATTGAGTACACCGTACATATCTTGAATATAAGCATCTTTCAGACGCGGCGTCATTTTTTCTACTGTGCCAGCATTATCCTTGCCTTCTACCTCTAAAGCAACCACGACGCTGATTGTTTGCGTAACGCCTGAATTATCCACGATTGGTAGGATTAAGGCATCCATTTGAATAAACTCATAGCCGCCGCTATGGTCATCACCTTTTTTCTTTTTATTTCTTTTATCCTTCTTATCGTGCGCTTCTTCACCGGCCGCTGCTTCGGCAGTATTGGCGAAGAAATAAAAATAGCCGCCAGCGCCGCCAGCGAGCAATAGTAAGACGATACCGCCAATTATAACCATGCGCATTATATTTAACTTTCCAGTTTCTTTATTTCTTAATTCGTTAACCCTTAGAAAACCTACCCTCAAGAATGATACCTTATTATAATTAATAACGTTTTATAATTAGATTCAATTTTAAGTAATTTATGTGCGTTTAAAATTTACCTATTCGTACTCTAAAAATTTTATTATTTTAAAATCTTTTACATATATTTCAACATATTGTTTATCAAAAATTCACTTTTATTTATAAATAATGCTATGATGATGTACGCAATTTAAATTTATATATGCGTTTTTTTTAGAGACAGACAGGATTTGTATCTGATTATGAAGTATTCTATTTTTATAGCCTTATGCTTGTTTACGATTTGCGTATGTATGAGTTCGCACTCTTCCATGGCACAAGAAAGCTTTCCGGAAATGATTGAGCGTTTAGAAAGCAACCGCGATAAAGCGGTGCCAGAAAAGACTATAGAAACAGACACACGTTCAAAGCGTCTTGATTTATCCCTTATTCCCAATCGTTTTTATGAAGAAGCGGAAGGTTTTAAACGCGAATGTGAAAGAGATTTTCGTATGCGTACACATTATAACTGTGCGTGCCTCGCCTCTTCTTTCTTTGAGCGCCGTATAGAAGCGGGGCCGGATGAGCATCCTAGTGTTCTAAAAATGGATGTTGAAGGTATGTGCATTGAAGCGACTCAAGCCGCCGGCGCGAAGTATGAGAATTGCCTTCAGGATGTTCTTGGAATGCCGGATGATCAAGATCCGGATGCATATTGCACATGTATTGCCAATACGTATGCAACATTATTTGAAACATATCAGTTAAAGCCAACATCAAGAAATACAGTACGTATAAAAACGCAAGCTACGATTATGTGCCGTGATCCGGTTGTTGCGCGGCGTTTATTTCCGGCTACTTTGAGAAATCTCCGATAGGTTTTTATATACCTCTCGTTGCGTTTAACGCTGTTATCAAGGCCGATTGGCCTGTCGGGAGGATGTGATATACGAAAAATTCAGTTATTTTTTGTTTTTCTTGCGCACATGCATTATCTGAATTTTTCGCTATAGTTTCGGCACGCGTCAATAGAGTACCGGCCAAAACTATAGACAGGCCTTTTAATAACGGCGCAGAGGTTGCGGCAATTGAATCCAAATCTTTATTTTCACCATATAATAAAATCTTATCTATGACTCTTTCAACCAACTCAAAATATGGTTTGAATATTGCCTTGTACCCTTCAGGGATCTGGTCTTTATATTGGCTTATAATTTTGAGCGCACTTTCCCCGCCATCGCGCAGAATTTTTCTGAATACAAGATCGGCGGCCTGAATGCCGTTTGTACCTTCATAAATCGGGAGAATGCGGGCATCGCGGTAATATTGCGCCGCGCCGGTTTCTTCAACAAAACCCATGCCACCGTGTATTTGTATGCCGGTTGAGGCGACTTCGCATGCCATATCGGTACACCACGATTTGACCAGCGGCGTTAAAAGATCAACCTTTGCTTTTGCATTATCATCGCCAATGGCTGCTTTATCCAACGCAATAGCAGCATCATAAGTCAGGGCCCTACCCGCTTCGACTTGTGACTTCATGCTCATCAGCATGCGGCGAATATCTGCATGATGGCTTATCGTTATGCGCTCATTGGTTTCGAACGATTTACCTTGTATGCGGTCATTCGCATAGCGTAGCGCATGTTGGTATGCGCGCTCTGCTATGGCTACACCCTGGAGGCCGACAGAAAGACGCGCGTTGTTCATCATCGTAAACATATATTTGAGGCCGTGATGCTCCTTCCCGATTAAATATCCGGTTGCGCCGCCTTCATCACCAAATTGCATGGTGCAAGTGGGCGAAGCGTGAATACCCAGTTTATGCTCTAATCCTGTGCATTTTAAATCGTTGCGCGTACCATCTTTCATGAATTTTGGAACGATAAATAATGATATGCCTTTTACATCTGCTGGCGCGTCCGCGGTTCTGGCGAGGACGAGATGGATGATATTATCGGTAAAATCGTGTTCGCCGTATGTAATGTAGATTTTTTGCCCGCTTATTTTATATGTGCCATCTTCTTGTTTATCTGCTTTAGAACGTATAAGGCCAAGATCAGAGCCCGCTTGCGCTTCGGTTAGGTTCATTGTACCTGTCCATTCGCCAGAGATGAGTTTAGGCAGGTAATATTTTTTTTGTTCATCTGATCCGTGAGATAAAATTGCCTCTACCGCGCCTTGATTTAATAACGGGCATAATCCAAAAGACATATTTGCCCCTTGCCACATCTCCTGTATTGGAAAGGCGAGCGCCCACGGCAAGCCCTGCCCTCCATACTCAGGATCAAAGGGGACAGCATTCCATCCGCCTTCACAATATTGTGCGTAAGCCTCTTTGAACCCTTTGGCGGTTGTGACTACTCCGTTTTCGAGCGTTGCGCCATCCTGGTCCCCTGTCCAGTTGAGTGGGGCGAGTACATCGCGGCTAAGTTTAGATGCCTCTTCCAGCACAGCCTCCACCGTTTCGCGATCCAGATCATCATGTGTGAAGCCTAAAACATCATGTAGTAAAAATGACATATCTTTGACCGGCGGCTGGTATTCACTCATATCTGATAATATCCTTTTAAAAATTGTTTTGGCATAGGCTTTGCAAATTCCAGTATAACTGAAATAAAGCTATACCAAAATTATACAATGAACGGATTAACAAATAATATACAAAACAATGCCTTAGCCGCTCTCACAAGTCGTGCGCCGCAGCATGTTGTGGGCGCAATTAAAGAAGCAAGCGTTAAAACAGGGGTTAATTTTGCCTATCTGGTGCAGCAAGCGCAAGCAGAGAGTAGTTTTGACCCATCGGCCAAAGCCAAAACCAGTTCAGCCACAGGGCTTTATCAGTTTATCGAGAAAACATGGATGTCGATGGTGGAAAGCCATGGTAATCAATTTGGGCTGGATACTGATGGTAAAAGCCGCGCGCAGATTTTAGAGATGCGTAAAGACCCCGAAGCCGCATCCATGATGGCGGCGGCATTTGCAGGGGAGAATGAAAAATTCTTAAATGCAAGATGGGGCGGCGAGGTTGGATCCACCGAGCTTTACTTTGCACATTTCTTAGGCGCGCCTAAGGCAGCAGCCTTTTTAAAGGCCAAGGACGATAACCCGATGCAAGAGGCGGCGATTTTATTTCCACGGGCGGCCAAGGCCAATAAAAATGTCTTTTATGATACCTCTACGGGACGCGCCAAAACTATGGATGAAGTTTACGCGTTTTTTGACAAAAAGTTCAGTGTAAAAGATGATGGTATAGCTATAGGTAGTGTGGATATTGCATCTCAAGATAGCGGGAATAGCCCCCTTTCAAATAGTGTCATCGCCGTTCATGACATTCAAAACAATCTTGCGCCCAAAAACAATAAAGTAGAGAATTTTCACCATACGCTTTATAAAGCGCCTGCCAGAGATTTTGTCTTTTCTTCTTTCCAAAACCTTGTTGCCGACCCGTTAGAGCTGATTTTAATGAGCCAAATGGATGTGCCAACGGCGCGGCGCAATGATTTGACCAGCTTGCAAAAACAAAGATTTGAGTTGTCTTCCGCGCAAAGCTTCATTAAAAATTAAGCGTATATGACGCAAACCGATCCTATTTATGTGCTTGGCAAACAGCTTGAGCTTTTCCAACCTGTGCACGGTTTTAAGACATCGCTTGATAGCGTTATGCTTGCGGCTGCTTGTTTGGCCGGCGCTCATGATCATGTTTTGGATATGGGATGCGGCGTAGGGAGTGCGGGATTATGCGTTTTATCGCGCATTCAAAATGCGCGCCTGACAGGTGTTGAAATTCAAAATCATCATTATGCTCTAGCAATTAAAAATGCATCGCATAATCAAATGGATGCGCGCGCCGATTTTGTTTGCGCCGATATCCGTAATTTTGAGGCGCCGCGGTTTGATCATATTATATGTAACCCGCCTTATATGGAGGCCGGACATCATCTGGTTTCACCTTACGCGGAAAAAGCGCAGGCACATGGGCATCAAGATACAGAGCTGACCCTTCAAGATTGGATGGTGGCGGGGCATCGCTTGCTAAAGTCCGGCGGCAGTTTTACAATAATTCATCGCGCAGATATGGCAGATAAGATAATTGCGCATTTGCATGGTCCAAAACGCGGGCGACGATTTGGGGCGATGGAGATTATACCCCTTTGGCCGAAGACGGGGCGCGTGCCAAAACGGGTTATTATTCGTGCGATTAAAGATCGGCAGTCACCTGCCTTGATCCATACGGGGATTACGCTACATAATGATGATGGTAGATATACAGTGCAAGCGGAGCGTATTTTGCGCGGCAGTGATGCGCTTGTTTAATTAAATAAGGATTTAAAAAATATGGGTATTGGTAAAATTATAGGCAGAGCTTGCGACAAAATGGCGGATATGCCCGTGATTGGCGGCATTATAAAGCCCAAAGAAAAAGTGGCCGTTATACGCATGTCCGGTGTTATAACGGATGCGCAAACCCGAAAGCCAACGATCAGTCACAATCGTTATGCCGATATTTTGAACGAGGCATTTGATGTTTATAATTTAAAGGCGGTTGCGCTCGTTTTAAACTGCCCCGGCGGGTCGCCCGCGCAAAGTGCGCTGATCGGCGCGCATATAAGGCGGCTGGCGGAGGAAAAAGAGATCCCCGTTTATGCCTTTGCCGAGGATGTGGCGGCATCGGGCGGATATTGGCTTGCCTGCGCGGCGGATAAAATTTATGCGCAAGATGTTTCTATTGTCGGGTCGATTGGCGTGATTAGCGCTTCGTTCGGTTTTCAGGATTTTATTGAGCGATACGGGGTTGAGCGACGCGTTCATACATCGGGCAAAGATAAGGGGTTCTTAGACCCATTTCAAAGCGAGAAGGCCGATGATGTTTTGCGGCTTAAAGATATTCAAAAGGATATTCATGAGCGGTTTATCAGTTGGGTGAAGGAACGCCGCGGTGAGCGTTTGAATGAAGATAATGAGCCATTGTTTGAAGGTGGGTTTTGGACGGGCGGACGCGCGCAAACCCTCGGCTTGATTGATGGGATTGGGGATGTTTATAGCGTTATGCGCAAAGAATATGGCGAGGATATCAAATTTAAGGATTTTGAGCCAAGTAGCGGGTTTATTGCCGGACTCCTCGGCGCGGATACGAGTGTGGGGGAAAAGCTGGTTGAAGGCTTGGAAGCGAAGGGGCAGTGGCAACGCTACGGGCTTTGAGGTTCGGGCGCGGCGGTTTTAGAGATAGGCTGCAGCGTAATTTTTTGGTTTTTTTTGCCGATGCCCTTGTCTTTACATAGGTCAGGTATGCTTTTATACGGGCAGTTTTCATCCGTAAGGCCATTTGATTTTTGAACCATGCTCATATTTAAAGAGGCCCACGTCATATTAAATCTTGCAAGCGGCTCATAGGGGATTATTTCTTTTGTTTTTGAACCACCTGAGGGTGGGCTACGTCCGTTATTTTTAGGGTCATCGGCATAGGCGCGGCAAACTTCCTCAATCATATCAACGTTAAGAATAAGCCCGATGCCCTTGTCTTTACACAAGTCAGGTATGCTATCATACGAGCAGTTTTCTTCCGTGAGGCCATTTGATTTTTTATGCATGCTTAAATTTAAGGCGACCCACGTCATATTAAATTTTACAAGCGGCTCATAGGGGATTATTTCTTTTCCTTTTTCTCCACCTGCAGGCGGGCTGCGTCCGTCATTTTTAGGATCATCAGCGTAAGCGCGGCAGACGGTTTCGATCATATCTAATGTGATGTGTTTTTTATCAACCTTATTTGCAAAGATAGATTTCAAGGATCGGTTTTGAAGAAAATCCTTGATATGATTTTGCCATGATTTTGGTGTACTCAAAATTATCGTTCCAATGTCATCATATCCTAGTAGCTCTTTTTTCGTTTTGGTTTCGTAGATTTCAGGGTCTTTGATAGATTTGCTAACAAAAGTCGTTTGCCCGTATTCATTACACACGGCGATTTGTTTATTGAAATGCGAGATATCGACAACGATGTAGGGTTCTTTACGCATCATTTTTGGATCGACCTTACCAATATGAATATTGAGTTGATCGGCGTAGATGCCCTCCTCCGCGAGCGTTTCTATCAACCATGCGAGGTGCGGCTGTGTTTTATGTTCTACTTTTCCATTACCGCTGCCGTTTTTGTTGATTTGGCCGCTGTCGCTTAAGATTAGCGTTTTATCATTGTAGGTGATATTCGCGCCGGCGTTTTTTAGCATCGCCAGTTGGTCTTGTGTGGTTTTATCCGCCATGCCTTCATAGAATTTTTTAACGCCGCGCATCATAACATCGGCGACCGTGCCATCAAAATCGGCATAGTAAGAAAATTCTTTTTCAAGCGCGATGGAGACTTTGCCATTATTCGCCTCTCGCACAATTTTCTCTGCTCCATCGAAAGCATCAATCACGCGATCCATCGCACACTCCGACCCATCATAAGTTTTGGTTGCACGCCATGCATTTTTAAGTGCATCGTAATAACGGTCTACCGTTTCTTGCGGCACGGAGAGCATTATTTGATCAATTTGATCTTGCGATAAATTCTGATTCTTTTCCATAGCGGTAAATACACATAAACCATGCGTTTGATGCAATAAATTTTGTATAATATGTGCGGAGGTTTATGGCACGGGCGTTAAAGGTTTTTGATTGCGGCACATCCAGCCCGGATAGATTGTATCATACGCGGCGGACGGCCATAATGGGGAAGCGGGGATGAGCCTTGCATTTTTCACATAGACATCAGCGATAATTTTAGGCCGTGTTGTGGACGTTACACACATGGTTTTGCGCGTATCAATGGCGTCATATAAACGGTCGATGCGTTTCGCGCACATTTGCGGCGCTGGCGGGCGCGTTTGCAAGCGATTGGTAACCTGGATACCGCTTAAAAAACCCGTTATTTCGCCGGCGCATCTGGATGTGTTGAATGACCCTTGCGTTTGGTTATCCTGATTAATAGCGGCGCTGCATGCTTTTTGTTTGGCCGATTTGGTTACCTGGGCACGTAAATTTAGCGCCTCTTTCCATTCCATTGTTCGCAAAGCAGGGTTCATAGTAAATTCAGGCGTATTACCGCCACGATCGGCGTGATTTCCGAGTGTTGTGCAAAATGCCCCAGGCGTTACCAATTCATATAACATTTCAGTGGCGGGACGATACATATAGCGGCGAGACGGATCAATTTGATCCATATGATTTATCCATTGTTCCGCAATGCCAACCGCGTTTTTCAGCATTTGGCCAGGTGCCGTTTCCCCTTGTTTGAAGCCCGGCAAATTTGCGCAAAACTTACCATTGATACGGCGGAATTCTCTTTCAAAGTCCAGCGCACAGGGGTCGCTTTCTTGTGGCTTTCCGAATTTTATACCAGATACAGCATTAATACCAAGAACGTATCCTTCAACAAATGCGCCGCAATAGGTGTTGTAAAGCTGGTTTAGGGATTTTGATTCTGCAAGCGCGGTTTTACAATTTTGATACAAATATCCCGTTGTGCCAGCGGCATAGTCCTGTGCCTTTACGGGGGCAGTCATTACAAATATCAAGGCGGAAAATACGCTTAAAAATGTGCCGATTTTAAAAAAGCGGATCATGTATATTTAATCTTCTTTGTTTTCAGATCAATATTTATGTCATGCTTTCATCTTTTGATGCAAGTATTCTGACACTTTATCAAGGGGAATGCGGTCTTGTGCCATGGTGTTGCGGTCGCGCACGGTTACGGTTTGATCTTCTAATGTATCATTATCGATGGTAAAACAGTACGGCGTGCCAATTTCATCTTGACGAGCGTAGCGTTTACCGATGTTTTGTTTGATATCCAGATCAACGGGAAAATGCTCGCGCAGTTCGAGATAAAGCTTTGTTGCCGGTTCAACATGATGCGGTTTTGCCGTAAGCGGTAATATCGCCGCTTTTTTGGGTGCCACGGCAGGGTGAAAATTGAGATATACGCCGGATGGGCGGTTTTCATCAATAGTGAAAGCCTCACATATCAGAGCCAATACACCGCGCGTTAATCCCGCGGCCGGTTCGATCACGTGGGGCATATAGCGTTCGTTGTTATTGGCTTGATCCAGATATTCTAGTTTTGTGCCGGAATGCTCTTGATGTTGGGTCAGGTCAAAATCACCACGATGGGCGATGCCTTCGAGTTCACCAAAACCAGGGGCGGTAAAAGGGAATTTATATTCAACATCGACCGTACCGAGGCCATCTTTGGCGTAATGGGCGAGCTCATCCTTATCGTGGTCACGCATAAGAATGTTTTCTTCATCAATACCAAGCGATATCCAAAAGTTTTTACGCTCGTTAATCCAAAAATCATGCCATTTTTGGGCCTCATCGGGATGGCAAAACCATTCCATTTCCATTTGTTCAAATTCGCGGGATCGATAAATGAAGTTACGCGGAGTCACTTCGTTTCGGTATGCTTTTCCGATTTGTGCAATTCCAAAAGGCATTTTAACGCGGGTGGAATCTACAACATTTTTAAAGTTCAAGAATATACCTTGCGCCGTTTCGGGACGGAGATAGGCCTTATTATCCTCATCCGCCGTTGCGCCCACATAGGTGTGGAACATCAAATTGAATTCTTTGGGTTCGGTGAGTGTGCCAGGTTCATTTACATCTGGAGCAATCACACGGTTATAATCTGCAACAGCCAGATTGGTTAGATTAACCTTTTTAAAGAGAGAAAGGTCGGGTGGTAACTTAAGCTTTTTTAGCTTTTTGATTATTTCAGAGTCTTCTGTTTCTTCGTGAAAGACAGGCCAGCGATCCGCTTTTTCAGCAGTTAAAACAACCAAATGATCCGCGCGATACCGTTTTTTTGTTTCTTTGCAATCAACCATAGGGTCTGAAAAGCCGCCTATATGCCCAGATGCTTCCCATGTTTTGGGGTTTTGGATAATTGCGCTATCCAGCCCCACAATCTCGACTGGTGTACCATCGGGACCAATTGGCGGACATGTCACCATAGCGCGCCACCACATATCGCGCAGATTGTTTTTGAGCTCGGTTCCAAGCGGGCCATAATCCCAAAAGCCGTTCAGGCCGCCATAAATGTCGGATGCTTGAAATATAAACCCTCTGCGCTTACACAGAGCCACAATATCTTTCATGTCTTTATTCATTTTAATATCTTTATATGTTTAAGGATTAAGGCCGCATCATGGCGTTTTTATTAAACAAATTCAAGGTTGATCGGAATATAGATACGAATTAATTTGACTTTGTTCCCGTTTTGGGAATATTATAAAGATATAGAAAAAAGGAATTTTAGATATGACCTTAAATTTTAAGCAAGCTGCAGATCCCAATCCTGTTTCGTACACGCATATTGTGAATAGCCATTTTCAGACTGGTCATACGGAATGTTTGCAACATAAGAAGAAAAAATCTTATGATAAACCAGAATATCATAATGACTAAGTTTTGTTTTAAACATGCTATATAATACCTAAGAAGCGCTTCAAAATTGAGGCGCTTTTATTTATTTAGCCTCGATTTTTATAAAAACTCTTATCTTGTGATTGAACCTAAAACCTTTTGCGCGGCGCATATTTTACCACTGTATTGTTTGGTTTTAGGTTTGGACTTGCACTGATACCGTTGAAGGCGTAAAAAATAAAAAATTGCAGCGGCAAAACTTAAAATATTTTAACGCTTTTAAAGCCTCAAAACATACAGAGATAAATTTTATGCGTATTACACCGGACATTATTAAATCGAGCGGTAAGGCAAATATACCAATTGTATGTTTAACGGCGTATTCCGCGCCCATGGCGAAGATGGCAGATAGACATGCGGATTTGATATTGGTCGGGGATTCAATTGGAATGGTTTTGTATGGTATGGGCAATACGAACGATGTCACACTTGATATCATGATTGCGCATGGGGCGGCCGTTGTTCGCGGGGCGGACAATGCCTGTATTGTTGTTGATATGCCTTATGGCACTTATGAGGATAATAAAGATACAGCGCTTTTAAATGCGCGGCGCGTTATAGATGAGACGGGTTGCGATGCAGTGAAGCTTGAAGGCGGTATGGATATGGCGCATATCATTGCGCATCTTGTTCAAAATGGCGTGCCAGTTATGGGGCATATTGGTTTGCAACCGCAATCTGCCATTTTGGAGGGTGGTTTTAAAATAAAAGGCAAGACAGATGAAGGGCGTATGCGGTTGATAGATGATGCGCGCGCGATTGAAGCAGCTGGTGTTTTCTCCTTTGTATTGGAAGGCACAGTACATGAAACGGCAGCCATGGTAAGTACAAGTGTTTCTATACCTTGTATAGGGATCGGCGCATCGCCCGCATGTGATGGGCAAATATTGGTGAGTGAGGATTTATTGGGTTTAACTGGCGGATTATCTGGCGGGCATGTTCCTAAGTTTGTAAAGCAATACGCGGATTTGAACGGCGATATAGACTGTGCATTTGGTCGCTATACTGATGAAGTTCGGGCGCGCGCCTTCCCTACTCCCGCACAGCTTTATAATAAACCGAAAAAGAAATCGTAGCCCATGATCCAAACAGTAAAAGCACGCGCGGCACTTTGCTCCCAAATTGATAACTGGAAAGCGGCGGGATACCGGGTCGGCTATGTGCCAACGATGGGCGCGCTTCATGATGGTCACATGTCTTTGGTTAAGCTGGCTTTGGCGCATGCAGACCGTGTTGTGGTCAGTATTTTTGTTAATCCCACACAGTTTGCGCCGGGCGAAGATTTTGAGAGCTATCCGCGTGATGAAGCGGCGGATACGAGCAAATTAGAGGCGGCAGGCGCGCATCTGGTTTACTTGCCGAGCCGTGCAGAGATCTATCCCGACGGTGAAGAAAGTGCCATTAAAGCCGGTCAGGCCGCGCAGGGTTTGGAGACTGATTTTCGGCCGAGCTTTTTTAATGGGGTTGTCAATGTGGTATCACGCCTGTTTGATCATGTGCGGCCGGATGTTGCTATATTTGGTAAGAAGGATTTCCAGCAGTTGCAGGTGATTAAAGAGATGGTCGAGATGCGCGATATGGGGATTGAGATTATTGGCGCGGAGATTGTGCGGGATGATCGCGGGTTGGCGCTTTCCTCGCGAAATGCGTATTTGAACGATGACGAATTGCAGATTGCGCGAAAGTTGAATACGATTTTGCGCGAAACGGCAGCAGAATTGTCTTCTCGGGCGCAGCCAAAAGATTTTGAATTCGGTAATAAAAATAAGGTTCTTCCATATGCTTCGCATGGTCGGCATGACATTGGGGAGAATGACAAACTGGTCTTAAGACAGGCCGAGCAAAAAATTATAGATGTCGGATTTGACCATGTAGATTATGTGTCCGCAAGATGGGGGCGGATTTTAGCGGCAGCGTGGCTCGGTAAAGCACGGCTTATTGATAATGTTGGTGTTTGAATGATCAAATTAAAACGCAATGATTTTTCAGATAGTTTTCTAAAATCTTTTTCACAAGCTGCAGAAGAAATTTTTGGTGATGATTTAGATGAGCAATGGTTATCCTCGCTAGAGTGGAAATTAAAAAATATGCCAGACGCACAAGTAGACTACATTTGCAATCAAGGAAAAATTGTTGCATTTAAAGCAGGTTATGCTGTTTCAAAATATCGTTTTTGCAGTTGGCTTGGAGGTATTATACCTTTATATAGAAGACAAAATTACGCTACAAAACTTATGCAATCTCAACATGATAGAGTTCACCTTTTAAATTATAGCAGTATAGTCACCATAGTGGCACAAAATAACAGGCATATGATTGCACTTAATTCTAAATTCGGATTTGAAGTTTGCGGATATAAAATGAAGTTAGGAAAACCTTATTTTATAATGGACAAAATATTTTAAACAAAAGCGGCTGAGTGAGCCGCTTTTGTTTTTACTTCTGAATCTACGAAAAATATTTACCCGGCGGCAACTTTTTGTTCTTGCTCGTCTTCGGTGTAATCTTCATCAAATTGAACGGGGCCTGAGTCTTTGCCTTTGGCTTCTACATCGCGGTCGATCAGCTCAATCACGGCCATTGGTGCGGCGTCGCCGTAGCGGAATCCAGCTTTTAGTATACGAGTATATCCGCCCGGACGACTTTCATAACGCTCTGCCAAAACATCAAAAATCTTTTTGACTTGAGTCTGGTCACGCATTGTCGCGATGGCTTTACGGCGTTTTGCCAATGCCGTTTCCGGCTTTGCCGCTGCTTGCTTGCCCAATGTGATTAACTTCTCAACATATGGGCGTAGTTCTTTTGCTTTTGGCAGGGTAGTTACGATTTGCTCATGCTTGACCAATGAGGCCGCCATGTTTGCAAGCATCGCCTTACGGTGGGATGTTGTGCGGTTTAATTTACGTTGTTTGATACGGTGTTTCATGTCGTTTCTTCCTTTTCTTTACATCCCTTTTGGGGCTATGGCTGCGGCTTCAATCGTGTGAAGCCATGGTGTTTTCCGTTTATCACACTTGCTTTTATTAAACCGGTTTATAAACGGGGCGGACATTATGTCCGTTTTGAAAAAAGTGGTTCGATTTTTTGAATTTAACCACTTTTAATTTTTATTTAAAATGGCTCGTCAATTTTTTTGGCGATTTCTTCGATGTTTTCAGGCGGCCAGCCCTCAACATGCATGCCAAGGTGTAAGCCCATGATAGTCAATACTTCCTTGATCTCGTTCAATGACTTACGACCAAAGTTTGGTGTGCGAAGCATATCGCTCTCGCTCTTTTGTACCAAGTCACCAATATAAACGATATTGTCGTTTTTCAGGCAATTGGCGGAGCGGACAGATAGCTCAAGCTCTTCGACCTTACGGAGAAGATTTTTATTGAACGGCAATTCATCCGCTTCGTCTTTTTCTTCTTTAACTTCCGGCTCATCAAAGTTTACGAAGACTTGAAGCTGATCTTGCAAAATGCGCGACGCAAAAGCTACAGAATCTTCTGGCGAAATTACACCGTTTGTTTCGATGTTGAAGGTTAGTTTATCGTAATCTGTTATTTGACCAACGCGCGTATCTTCCACTTCGTAAGAGACTTTACGGATTGGTGAGAATACACTGTCTACGGGGATTAAGCCGACAGGCGCTTCTTCCGGGCGATTTTGAGAGGCCGGCTGATAACCTTTGCCTGTGTTTACGGTCAATTCCATGTTCAATTTTGCACCTTTATCAAGCGTACAAATAATGAGGTCAGGATTCATAATCTCGATATCCGCGCCGGCTTCGATTTGTGCGGCGGTGACTTCACATGGCCCTTCAGCAGAAAGACGCATTTTCTTTGGCCCTTCGGCGTGCATACGTACGGCCAAAGCCTTAATATTCAAAATGATGTCGGTTACATCTTCGCGTACACCTTCGATCGATGAGAATTCGTGCAATACACCATCAATTTGAACGGCGGTTACAGCCGCGCCTTGTAGTGATGAAAGCAGGATACGGCGCAGCGCGTTTCCAAGCGTAAGACCAAAGCCACGCTCTAAAGGTTCCGCGACCACTTTTCCAGTGTGCGGCATGGCACCCGGTGCGATTTCAAGTTTTGAAGGTTTGATGAGTTCTTGCCAGTTTTTCTGTATCAATTTATTTCTCCTTATAAAGACTTTTTTGGTCAGGAATTTTTAAAAA
The DNA here is from genome assembly GCA_963702155.1 of uncultured Alphaproteobacteria bacterium. Taxonomy (GTDB): domain Bacteria; phylum Pseudomonadota; class Alphaproteobacteria; order Micavibrionales; family Micavibrionaceae. Next base: position 2,175,399 of record OY969717.1, on the reverse strand, counting down.
TCACCCTCCCTATCCGTAGTTTTGGATGGGGAAGGATGTTTTATTTTACTACACGCGGCGGCGTTTGGACGGGCGCGTACCATTATGCGGTATCGGTGTCACATCCTTGATCGATTTAATGTTGAAACCAATATTAGAAAGTGCGCGTAGCGCAGATTCACGCCCAGACCCAGGGCCCTTAACCTTAACATCCAGTTCTTTCATACCATGATCTTGTGCCTTACGGCCCGCGTCTTCGGCGGCCATCTGGGCGGCATATGGCGTTGACTTTCGTGAACCTTTAAAGCCCATCATGCCCGATGATGACCATGAGACAACATTGCCTTGCACGTCACTGATTGTAACGATTGTGTTGTTAAATGTTGAATTAACAACCACAACACCAGCGGCGATATTCTTTTTTTCTTTTCTTTTTGTACGTGGCTTAGCCATTTTTTATCCTTCCTTACTTTTTCTTACCGGCGATTGCTCTTGCCGGACCTTTACGTGTACGGGCATTTGTACGTGTTTTTTGCCCATTCACAGGAAGGCCGCTACGATGGCGTAGCCCTTTATAACATTTCATATCCATTAAACGTTTAATGTTCATCGATACTTCGCGACGAAGATCCCCTTCAATTTTATATTCGGGTTTATCGACTTCTGCGCGGATGCGGTTAAGGGTGTCCTCGTTTGCATCGCCCATACGTTGGGTTAGATCAATATTTAGGATTTCACAAATTTTATAAGCGGTGGTTGTACCGATGCCATGAATATATGTAAGTGCAATTGGTATACGTTTTTTATCGGGTACGTTAATCCCAGCGATACGAGCCATATTTTCTTCCTTTTTTAGTTTCAAGCCAAACCGTTTTCAGCTCTGCGCGTTAAGCTTGCGCTGTCCGGTTTGTAAACATTATCTATCTCTATTCAACTTTATACTTTGTTATTTGTTGCTGCCGTATATAAATACGTTTCGCGCCTTATACTTTGTATAAAACCAAAGCTAAATAGATACCTCGATACACAAATATAGAGATAGCGCTAGATATAAGCATTTTAAGGAATTTGTCAAACAAAAAATTATGATTGCAAAATTGAATCTATCCGTGTGGTGACTTCATCAATAGATTGCATGCCATCAATTTCACGCAACAGGTTTTTTTGTTTGTAATATGGTAAAACAGGCGCTGTTTGTGCATGATACACACTAAGGCGGTTCTTTAGAGTTTCGGCATTGTCATCACCGCGCGCGCCGTCATTTTCCTTAGCACGTTTTGTAATGCGGTCAATGAGCGCATGTTCATCTACCTTCAACCTAATAACATAATCAATGGATTTGCCTTGCGCAGCGAGCATTTCATCCAAAGCTTCGGCTTGTCGTAATGTGCGCGGGAAACCGTCTAAAATAAATCCTTTTTGACATTCGGGCTGGTCAATGCAGTTTTGAATAGTCTCTATCATAGCTGAGTCCGGTACTAATTCCCCTGCATCGATAATAAGTTTTAATTTGCGGCCACGCTCTGTACCGCTTGCAATTTCCGCGCGCAGCATGTCACCTGTAGCAAGTTGTTTGATTTTGTATTTCTCTTGCATGCGTTTGGCTTGGGTACCTTTACCTGCACCGGGGGGGCCGAAAATAATTATATTCATAAGAAATTACGCTCCTGCTTTTTATAAAGATATCTATTAAAAACTCTTATGTTTTTCTTCGGCGACCACCACGTCCGCGTAGCTTAGTTTTCTTTATCAGCCCCTCATATTGATGGGCGATAAGATGAGAGTGTATCTGTGCTACCGTGTCCATCGTAACCGTTACAACAATCAACAAACTGGTTCCGCCAAAATAAAATGGCATATTATATTTTGCGATTAAAAACTCAGGTAACAAACAAATAAATACCAGATATGCCGCGCCAATAGTTGTGATACGCGTCAAGATATAATCTAGATGATCAGCTGTATTTTTGCCTGGACGAATGCCCGGGATAAACCCGCCATATTTACGCAACATATCCGCGTTTTCTTCGGGGTTAAACACGATTGCCGTATAAAAGAAGCAGAAAAACGCGATCAATGCGCCGTACAAAATCATATAAAGCGGTTCGCCATGCGCCAAATATTGCGAAAGATTGGCCGTAAAATCACTGCCCTCTGCGCCGGTAAATCCGACAATTGTTAATGGCAAAAGCAACAGCGAGGATGCGAAAATAGGCGGAATTACTCCAGAAGTGTTAAGTTTTAGCGGAATATGGTTTGTTTGTCCGGCTGACATAGCATTGCCCTGCTGCCGTTTTGGATACTGTACGACCACACGGCGCTGCGCACGTTCTATAAACACGATAAAGGCGATCACGCCGATGACCATAACAAAGAGAAAGAGAAGCTGAAAAAATTCAAACTGACCTTGTCGTCCAAGCTCTAATGTATTTGCAATAGCACGCGGTAGTTCAGCTACAATACCGGCAAATATTATAAGCGAAATACCGTTTCCAACACCGCGCGCGGTTATTTGCTCACCAAGCCACATCAGGAAAACTGTACCACCAACGATGGTTATCACAGTTGAAAAACGGAAAAACAGACCCGGATCCAAAACCGCAGAGCCGCCTGACCCTTGCATTGCTTCTAGCCCTACAGCAAGGCCATATGCCTGAACAGTAGCCAAAAGCACCGTAAAATACCGCGTATATTGGTTTATTTTTTGACGACCAGATTCGCCTTCTTTTTTCATGGCTTCCAATTGCGGGGACATTGATGTTGCAAGCTGCATAATAATAGAAGCCGAAATATAAGGCATAATATTGAGCGCGAAAATAGTCATACGAGAAAGCGCGCCGCCGGAAAACATGTTAAACATGTCCAAAATACCGCCGCCTTTTTGATTAAAAATCTCTTGCCATATTAGCGGGTCAATGCCCGGCACTGGAATATATGTACCCAAACGATACACAAGTAGCGCGCCCATAACAAAGATGAGCCGTCTTTTTAAATCTGTAGCTTTTGCCAAAGCACCCCAGTTTGCGTTTTTGGCGAGTTGTTCGACGGCCGATGCCATAGGTAATGTCCTTATAGATTCTGTATTTTTTATTTATTTTGAAACATATCATACATAAAGAAAAGAGCGGATAGATACAAGAGTGAATGCCACGTTAAAATATTTATTCTACGCGCTTTTTTTTATGATTTTTTTTGAAATAGCCGATCAAAGAATTAACGTATACGGAAATGTTTATCCCAATCATCACATTGTTCGATCACACGCTCATATTCGCTTGGGCTATCAACCTTATTTTGCTCTTTGGCCATCAAAGGATATAGCTCGGCCATGTATTCATCGAGCTGCTGAGTTATGAAATCTTCAATTGATTCTCTGCGCGCGGTCAATTTCGCTTTTGTTTTCAATGAGTATCGGCTCAACCCGTTGCAACGTGTTTATGGTTTTTTCTTTAAACGGTTTGGCATAGTCCGCGTGGAATTTTTTCAGGGTATTTACATGCTTATTTTCATGAACAACTACTTCTTTAAACTCACAACTCCCCCTCGGGAATTCACGGCTAATAAAAACGATTGGACGGGCGCGGTATGCAACTTTAATTTTATCGAGACTAACGCAATAGCCTTCTTCTTGTTGCGATATACTGAATTGGCCCTCATATGTGTAATAGAGCGGGCTATAAGCCAACCCAAATACGGTGCCGCCACCTTGCGGATTATGCGCGCCGGTCAAGTTCCAAGCACTGTTTGTAATGTTGTATTTTGTTTTGGATATTGTTGGTTCAAACCCCATAACAATATCAGGCGCATAGCATTTTCCGGCGCCTGGATGGCCAAAGGATGCCAACGTCATAGCGGTTGCGGGAATAGTGATCAATTTTGTGAGTAGCACGATTACGCTCTTATATTTTATACTTAATATCTGTTCTTTTAGACTTTATCGTTAATACACGTTTATAGAAAGTAAAAAATCCCTTCAAAACGATTGTGCCGTTTTAGGGATTTTTTATATTTCAAAGAAAAGCGTTAATAAGATAAATTCTATTTTTTATCCGTCTTTTTCTTTTCTGCTTTTTTCTCTACGCGTGTTTGCGATTTTTTATCTTTTTTTGCGCCTGCAGGCTTGTCTTTGTTCTTCATTATAGGTGCGATATCAACGACAATTAACTCCACTTTACCGCCAGCCTTTTCAATGGCTTCCTGAGCAGATTTTGAGACTTTAGTAACCGAAAAATTGGCTTTGGTCTTTAATTCGCCTTCGCCCAGAATTTTTACACCGTCACGTTTACGGCGAATAATACCCGATGAAACAAGCGCGTCTTCGTCGATTGTCTTTTTTACATCCAGTTTTTTGGAATCTATGGCTTCTTGAATTTTGCCCACATTGATTTCGACCAAATTGGTTGCAAAAGCCGTATTGCGGAAGCCCATCTTGGGTAGACGGCGATCTAGGGGCATTTGCCCGCCTTCAAAACCTTTTATAGCAACACCAGATCTGGATTTTTGGCCTTTTTGACCATGCCCAGATGTTTTCCCTTTGCCAGAACCAATACCGCGACCAACGCGTGTGCGGGATTTATTTGATCCTTCTTTGGGCTGTAATTCGTTCAGTTTCATTATTTTATTCCTTAAACGTAATCTATGTAATTGGTACGTATTTTTTTAATTTATGCCGCGTCTTCAATTTTCACCAAATGGCTGACCTTACGTATCATGCCACGCACAGATGGTGTATCTTCTAATTCGCGCGTTTTATGCAATTTGTTTAATCCCAAACCGATAAGTGTTTTACGCTGATACGCCTGGCGACCAATTGGGGAGCCAGTTTGTGTAATGCGTATGGTTTGACCTGCTTTCTTAGATGCAGTTTTTTTTGTTTCTTTGCTTTTACTGTCTTTTTTGACTGCCGCTTTTTTGGGGGTGGATTTTCCCGCATCAGTTTTCTTGGGGGCACTTTTTTTAGGAGCCTCTTTTTTTGCGGCTGTCTTTTTTGGTGTTGCCTGCTCTTTTGCAACACCCTTTTTTGATGCTGCTGGCTTTTTCTCTGTGTCTTTTTTATCGGCCATAGTTTTATTCCTCAAATTTTAAAGGCCAGTTTTAATTGTTTTTAAAACTGAACTTAATCTTTTTTATCGTCTTTTTTTGTATCTTTAGCTTTAGATTTTGTTTCTTTGGCATCCGTTTTTTTGGTTTCTGAAGCTTTTGCTTCGGGCGCTTTTGTTTCAGATGTTGCCTTGGGGGCTTTTGCAGCCTCATTAGAGCCTGAGGCCACTGTAGTCTCACGATTTGAAACAATATCGCTTACCTTTTTATTGCGGCGACTTGCCACATTACGCGGGCTTTGCATTGCTTTGAGCGCTTCAAATGTTGCATTTACCATTGAATACGGGTTGTTTGAACCAATTGCTTTAGCCACTACATCCTGAACACCTACGGCTTCGAATACTGCGCGCATTGGACCGCCAGCAATGATACCTGTACCTTGTGGGGCGGAGCGGAGGAATACGCGGCCTGCGCCGTGACGACCATGCACATCATGGTGTAACGTCCGCCCTTCGCGCAGAGGTACACGGATCAAGTTGCGTTTGGCTTGCTCGGTTGCCTTACGAATCGCTTCGGGCACTTCTTTTGCCTTTGCATGACCATGACCAACACGTCCTTTACCATCGCCAACAATCATCAATGCGGCAAAACCAAAACGACGACCACCTTTTACAACCTTTGCCACACGGTTTATTCCAACCAGGCGTTCAACCAATTCGTTTTCATCGTTTTGCTGTCTGTCTTCTGCTCTTCGAGCCATATCTTTAGATCCTTTTTCGTTTTACGATCAAAATATTAAAATACAAGGCCGCCTTCGCGCGCGCCTTCGGCCAATGCTTTAATACGGCCATGATATAAAAAGCGGCCACGGTCAAAAACGACTTTTTCAACGCCATTTTTCTTCGCACGTTCCGCTACAAGTTTACCAATTTCTGATGCTGCCTCAACATTTGCACCAGATTTCAACTTTTCCTTCATTTCCGGCTCAATTGATGATGCAGACGCCAATGTTACACCTTTTATATCATCAATAACTTGCGCGTAAATTTGCTTGCCTGAACGGAATACAGAGAGACGCGGGCGTGTTTCACGATTTGATACGCGATCAATGTTTACACGACGGATTTTATTCCGTGTGCGGAATGCGCGTTTTTTTGCCGATGTTAATTTCGCCATGGTTTTACCCTTTTGCTTTCTTTATTTACTTCTTCTTACCTTCTTTACGCAAGACATATTCATCTGCATAACGAATACCCTTACCTTTATAAGGCTCAGGCGGTTTAAACTCGCGAATCTTTGCCGCTATTTGTCCAACTTTTTGTTTATCGATCCCGATTACCTCAATCTCTGTCTGATTTTCAACTTTGAGTTCGATACCTTCTGGCACATCAAAGCGAACTTCATGAGAGAAACCAAGTGATAAAACAAGTGTTTTGCCTTGCAGATTTGCTCTGTAACCAACCCCTTGGATCTAAAGCTTTTTGGTGTAGCCTTCACTCACACCGATAACAATATTATTTACAAGCGTGCGCATGGTTGGCCAGATTTGTTTAGCAAAACGGCTGTTCGATTTTGGGCCGAGTGTGACAATTTTCTCGGATTTTCCATCATCATTCGCAACATCTTCAATTTTCATAGACACTTCTGAGTGTATGCGCATTGAAAGCTCGCCTTTTTTGCCTTTGGCCGTTACATCCTGACCATTGACATTGAGTTCAACGCCTTCAGGAATTGTTACCGGGTTTTTTCCAATACGTGACATGTGTTATTCGTCCTTTTGCTTTGTGCCGTTAAAAGACCTGACAAAGAACTTCGCCACCAACATTAGCCGCCCGTGCTTTGTGGTCAGGCATAACACCTTTTGGTGTAGAAATCACTAAGATACCAAGACCATTATAAAAACGTGGCATTGTTTTAATATTGCTGTAGATACGGCGACCAGGCTTTGACACGCGGTCAATTTTTTGGATAACGCCGCGACCTTCATCATATTTTAGCTCGACAATAAGTTGTTTTTTATTATTCTCAAGATCTTCGGAATGAAAATCACGAATAAAGCCTTCATCTTTCAAAACCTGACATACATTCACGTGAAGCTTAGAAAACAGTACGACTATCTGGTCTTTACCAGCCATTTGTCCATTACGGATTCGGGCTAGCATATCACCGAGAGGATCGCTCATTGACATTGTTTTATTCTCCTCTTACCAACTTGATTTTACAACACCGGGTAATTCACCACGTGAGGCAAGGTCACGCAAAGCAATCCGGGATAGGTTAACTTTGCGGAAATATCCGCGCGGACGGCCAGTTAGGGTACAACGGTTACGCATTCGGGTTTTGCTTGAATTACGCGGTAATTCTGCCAATTGCAGTGTTGCTTGAAAACGCTCTTCTGCAGGCACGTCTTTATCTTTAATAATTGCTTTAAGTTTGGCACGCTTATCGGCATATTTTTTTACCAAGCGTTTGCGTTTTTTATCTCGCTCTATCATACAGACTTTAGCCATTATATTTCCTCACTTCTTTTATAAATCTTTATCAGTTGCTAAACGGCAATTTAAACCGCGCAATAGCTCTTTTGCTTCTTCATTGTTTTTTGCAGATGTACAAATAACAATGTCCATCCCGCGAATTTTATCCACCTTGTCGTACTCAATTTCAGGAAAAATGATATGTTCTTTAATGCCCATTGCATAATTACCACGACCATCAAAACTTTTACCATTAATGCCACGAAAGTCACGAACACGAGGCAGTGCAATCGTTACCAGACGATCCAAAAATTCATACATTTGCTCGCCACGTAATGTAACTTTCACACCAATTGCCTGTCCTTCACGAATTTTAAAGGATGCATTTGACTGGCGTGCTTTTGTTATTACGGGCTTTTGGCCAACAATGCGCTCATATCATTCGTTGCATTTTCAATATGCTTACGATCCTGTGTTGCTTCACCTACACCCATGTTTATAACAATTTTCTGAAGCTTTGGGATTTCATGCGGATTTTTATATTCAAACTTTTTATTAAGCGCTGGTATCAGTTCTTTACTGTATAATTCTTTATAACGTGCTTGTGCCATTTTCTTTGCTCTCACTTTTCGGGTTTAGCCAATTGTCTCACCGGATTTTTTTGCAACGCGAACCTTTTTACCGTCTTTTAATGTTTTATAGCCAACGCGTGTCGCCTCTCCAGATTTCGGATCAGCCAAAGCCACGTTAGAAATATGCAACGGCAATTCTTTTTGCTCGATACCACCGGCGGAAACTTGAGAAGGCTTCTTATGTTTTTTAACAACATTTACACCTTGTACCAAAACCTTATCAACCGATGTTAGAACCTTCAATACTTTGCCTTTGGCTCCCTTGTCTTTACCTGTTAAAACAATAACTTGATCACCTTTTTTGATTTTAAATTTCTTGTTTGCTCGTGTCATTTTTATAGCACCTCCGATGCGAGTGATATAATCTTCATGAAGCCTTTTTGCGCAAATCTCTGGTCACGGGGCCAAAAATACGTGTTCCAATAGGCTCGTTATTATTGTTTAAAAGAACACATGCGTTTGTATCAAACCGGATTTTTTCGCCATACTGACGCTTCAAACCAAATTTTGATCTCACGATAACGGCACGGTGTACCGTTCCCTTTTTTACGCGTCCGCGAGGTATCGCTTCTTTTACAGACACAACAACGATATCACCGACATTGGCGGTACGGCGTTTTGACCCGCCCAACACCTTAATGCACTGAACTTGTTTTGCGCCACTGTTGTCTGCTACATCCATTCTACTTTGCATTTGTATCATGGCTTATTTATCCTTCTTGTCTTTTTTTGGCGCCGTCTTTTTAGCAGGCGCTGTTTTAGCTGCATCTGTTTTAGCTGCTTCTTTTTTTGCCGCATGCTTTGATTTTGCCGCTTCCTTTTTTTCCTTTGGTGTACTTATTGGCACTTCCTTACCATCCACCATAACAGTCCAAGTTTTCGTTTTGGATATCGGACGACACTCAATAATCTGAACGCGATCACCGGTTTTAAACTGGTTTTGCTCGTCATGCGCGGCATATTTATCCGTACGCTTAATGTATTTTTTATAAACGGGTGACTGTAACGACGCTCAACCAAGACTGTTACAGTTTTATCTGTTTTATCGCTAACAATTTCGCCTTCTAATATTCGCTTTGGCATGGTTCTCTTATTCCTTAATAATTATTAAGCGGCTTTTTTCTTGCCGGCCTTCTTTTTTGATTCTGATTTTGGCGTTTCGCCGTATGTCTTTTTATTCAGATATGTTTTAATACGTGCAATTGTTCGGCGCACGTTACGAACTATCAGACGTTTTTTCCAATGTGCCACCAGTTTTCTGGAAACGCAAATTGAGTTGCTCTTTACGCTTTTCAAGCAAAAGCTTTTTTAGCTCATCTTCGGTCTTAGTTTTTAAATCTTCAGCTTTCATAATCTTTTCAATCTCTTGCTTACGTTATGATCCAACGCGCTGATAAATTTGGTTTTAACTGGCAACTTCATCGCGGCCAAATCAAACGCTTCACGTGCCATTTCCGGTGATACACCGTCCAGCTCGAACATAATACGGCCTGGCTTAACGCGCGCGGCCCAAAATTCAACAGACCCTTTACCTTTACCCTGACGCACTTCTAAAGGCTTTTTTGTTACAGGTACATCAGGAAATATACGAATCCATACCTTACCTTGACGTCGTAGGTGGCGGGTAATCGCACGGCGTGCTGCCTCAATCTGACGAGAGGTAAACGGTTCGGCGATAATGCCTTTAAACCATAAGCGCCAAATGCCAATGTTGTGCCACCCTTTGCCATTACCATGAATACGACCTTTGTGCTGCTTTCTAAATTTAAACTTCTTTGGCGATAACATCTTTTTCTCTCTTTATTTTTAGGCTTAAAAACCTTGCTTATCCATTTGTAGTGCCCTAAGGCGCTTTCATACAAAAAAATTAACACATGGACTTTTGATTTTAAAATCATAGTTCCCATATGGCTAAACCGTATTAACAGTTTTATGAACCCTGGCGCGGACTTTACTGGAAAACTCTTTCAATTACCAGAACTTTTTTCATCTGCACCGTCTTTTATTTACCTTTAGCTCTTTCGCGGGCCGGAACCACTGACGAGGCCCACCGCGGCGGCTTCTAACGCCTATCCCGTGCCATTGGATCATGTTCCATAATATCGCCTTTGTAAAGCCAAACCTTAACACCGATAATACCATAAGTTGTTAAAGCTTCGGAAAATCCGTAATCCATATCTGCACGCAAAGTGTGTAGTGGCACACGCCCTTCACGATACCATTCTGTCCGCGCGATGTCTGCGCCGCCTAAACGACCAGATACATTAATACGAATACCTTCTGCGCCAAAACGTTGTGCATTTTGAACAGCACGTTTCATGGCGCGGCGGAAAGATACGCGGCGCTCCAATTGTTGTGCTACACCTTCTGCAGCCAATTGGGCGTCCACTTCAGGCTTACGCACTTCAATAATGTTTAGAGAAACATCGCCACCTGCTAGCGCTAGAAAGTTTAGAGCGTAACTTTTCAATGTCCGCGCCTTTTTTACCAATGATAACACCAGGACGTGCCGTATGAACAGTTACACGTGTATTTTTTGCTGCGCGCTCAATAATAACTTTACTAATACCGGCTGGCTTTAAGCGCTCTTGAATAAATTCACGCAGCTTTAAATCTTCAGCAAGTTTATCAGCATAGTCTTTACCGGCAAACCAGCGAGAATCCCATGTGCGGTTGATACCTACGCGTAGTCCAATTGGATTGATTTTCTGACCCATAGTGTTTAATGCTCCCTTAAATTCATTCTGCTTCTTTGACAACGATCGTCAGGTTTGAAAATTTCTTTTCAATTCGTGCGGCGCGGCCACGGGCACGGGCCTGAAACGTTTCATTGTTAAGTTTTGCCGACTGTGGCTTCTGAAACGACCAAACGATCAACATCCAGACCGTGATTGTTTTCGGCATTTGCAATTGCAGATTGCAACGCCTTGCGCACATCTTGCAGCAACACGGCGCTTTGAAAACTCAAGATCAATCAATGCACGCCCTGCATTTTTACCGCGAATTGTTTGCGCAACAAGGTTCAGCTTTTGCGGGCTTGTGCGCAAAATATTTTGCCATAGCTCGTGCTTCGTTGTCTTTCGCTACTCTTTGGGTTTGCTTGTTTTCCCATTTTCTTTAGTCCTACTTTTTAAATAACCTTGTACGTTATGTTCTATTTAGTTTTTTTGTCTGCGCCATGACCGTTATATTTGCGTGTTGGTGCAAATTCACCCAATTTGTGACCGATCATCTGGTCTGTAACAAGAACAGGAATGAATTTTTTTCCGTTATGCACGCCAAATGTTAAACCGACCATGTTCGGCAAAATTGTTGAGCGGCGAGACCATGTTTTAATAACCATGTTTTTACCCGCTGTTACGTGCACATCAATCTTTTTCAAGAAGATTTTTCTCGATAAACGGGCCTTTCCATACACTACGTGCCATTTAATTCTCCTTAAATCTCTTTATCCTTTTAAATTCTATTTTTTCTTACGGCGACGGATAATATACTTATCACTAGCCTTGCCTTTTTACGTGTTTTATAACCTTTAGTCGGCTTACCCCATGGTGTACACGGGTGACGACCACCGGCGGATTTACCTTCACCACCACCATGCGGGTGATCAACCGGGTTCATAGCCACACCGCGAACAGTCGGGCGGCTGCCTTTCCAACGGTTACGTCCGGCTTTACCCATATTCGTGTTCATGTGATCCGGGTTTGAGACCGCACCAACTGTCGCCATGCATTCACCGCGTACCAAACGAAGTTCACCAGATGCCAACTTAATCTGCGCATAGCCCTGGTCACGACCAACAAGCTGACCATATGTACCGGCCGAGCGTACCATTTGAGCGCCTTTGCCTGGCTTCATCTCGATATTATGAATGATTGTACCAACAGGCATATTTTTCAAACGGCATCGCATTTCCTGGCTTCACATCTGTTTTTTCGCCAGCAATCACTTTATCACCAGCTTTTACACGTTGTGGTGCAAGAATGTAAGCTTTTTCACCATCGTCATATTTTATCAACGCAATAAATGCCGTACGGTTCGGATCATATTCAAGACGCTCGATTGTCGCTACAACATCAAATTTTTTACGCTTCCAGTCAATAATACGGTATCTACGCTTATGACCACCACCAATATGACGTGTTGTAATACGGCCCATGATTATTACGTCCACCTGTTTTGGTTAAACCTTCAGTCAAGATTTTTCCGGCTTGCCTTTCCATAAGCTGTGACGATCAATCTGTACCAATTGACGCTGACCGGGTGATGTGGATTAAATTTCTTTAATGCCATTTTCGTTTCCTCTTTCACATCCTTTATCGGCGGATCACCATAATTTAAAATTTGTGGTTTTAAACGCCTGTACCAACATCAATTGTCTGACCTTCTTCCAAAGTAATAATTGCTTTTTTGAAGTCGCTACGGCGACCGATAATACCTTTAAAGCGCTTAGTTTTACCCTTTTGGATCAGTGTATTTACACCTTTCACCTTCACGTCAAACAACGTTTCTACGGCCTGCTTTAATATGGGCTTGGTTGCTGTTTTAGGTACACGAAACGTGACCTGGCCATGCTCTGAGCCCAAGTGTTGATTTTTCCGTTACGTGCGGATGAGAAATAATCTCATACATCCATTCTGCTGCTTCTTTTTTCTTTGCTTTTGCAGCCATTGTCTTTGTCCTTTTTAAACTTTTTTGTTTGCTTTAGTCTTTCAAACGCTCGTAAGATCATTCACAGCATCTTTTGTCAGAATTAATGTATCACGACGCAACATATCATACACGTTTGCGCCCTGGAGTGGTCAGAACATCAATGAGCGGGATGTTTGCCGTTGCGCGTGAAAAGTTTGCATCAATCTCGCTGCCACCGATAATTAACGCCGAATTGAGTCAAATTTCTGCAAGGACAGCAACCATAGGTTTTGTTTTGTGGTCTTTGGCTTCGCGTCATCAAGATAATAAACTTGCCTCTTTTGCCTTGGCAGACAAAACAATTTTCAGTGCCAATTGACGAATTTTCTTAGGTAAGCTTGTCGCGTGAGCACGAACAACCGGTCCAAAACAACTGCACCGCCGCGGTCAATGTTACGCTTTAAATCACCTGCACGCGCGCGGCCTGTTCCTTTTTGCGCCCAAGGCTTTTTACCTGTACCGCAATTTCATGACGTTGTTTTGTTTTGTGCGTTTCCGCCGCGGCGTTTGTCAAGCTGATAATTAACCATGCGGTGAATAATATCGCTGCGGATTTCCTTTACACCAAACATTTCTTTATCAAGCGTGATTTCGCCTGCATCTTTATTTTCTAATGTTTTAACGGCCAGTTTCATGACGTTCTATCCTTTTTTCTTATCTTCGGCTTTTTTATCTTCAGTTTTTGCTTCAGATGCCGATGTATCTACTTCTACAGCCTGATTAGCAACCGGTGTGTCTTTAGCTTCTACTTTATTTTGTACTGCACCTTCGTTAGCGTCTTTTTCAACGTCCTCAGATGGTGCGTCATTTTGCTCTTCGGCTTTTGGCACTGCTCTTAAGCCTGCTGGATTTGGTAACCCCTCAGGTGTGGGTTTTTTAACCGCATCCTTAACAAGAACCCAACCGCTTTTTGAACCAGGTACTGCGCCCCTTACCAAAATAAGGTTTTCTTCTTCATCAATAGCAACCACTTCCAGATTTTGAGTTGTCATGCGCTTATTACCCATTTGACCGGCCATTTTCTTACCTTTGAAAACTTTACCAGGATCCTGACATTGTCCTGTTGACCCTAGTGCGCGGTGAGAAATCGAAACACCATGAGATGCGCGCATACCACCAAAATTATGACGCTTCATCGCACCGGCAAAACCTTTACCAATAGATGTGCCTGTTACGTCAACAAATTGTCCAGTGACAAAATGATTCGCGCCTATCTCTGCGCCTATCTCAACAATGTTTTCGTTAGACACACGAAATTCTGCCACTTTTTTCTTTGGCTCAACCTTTGCTTTTGCAAAGTGACCACGGTTGGCTTTCGAAGTACGTTTAATCTTAGCCTTACCCGCGCCCAGCTGAACAGCCACATAACCGTCTGTTTCCTCACTACGAACTGCCACAACCTGACACTTGTCAATTTTTAAAACAGTCACACCAATATGGCGACCATCTTCATCAAAGATACGTGTCATACCTTCTTTTCGTGCAATTAATCCTGTTCTTTTTGCTTTTGCACTCATGTTTTTTCCTTTCTAGAGGTCGCATGTTGCGACATAGATCCGTTTTACCGGATTATTAAAACTTAAAAAATTATGCGGCCATCTGACCAATTTTAATTTGAACATCCACACCAGCTGGAAGATCCAGCTTCATCAATGCATCAATTGTTTGCGGTGTTGGCTCTTCGATATCCAACAATCTTTTATGTGTCCGCATTTCAAATTGTTCCTGGCTTCCCTTGTTGACGTGTGGTGAACGGATAACAGAGAATTTTTTAATACGGTTTGGCAATGGAACAGGTCCACGAACGCTTGCGCCTGTACGCTTTGCTGTATTTACAATCTCTGCCGATCGCTGTATCCAAGATACGGTGATCAAAGGCTTTGAGCGTAATGCGTATGCTTTGAGTATCCATTTTTTTAGTCCTTGTTCCTTGATTAATCTACTCAACAATTTTGGTGACAACACCGGCGCCGACTGTACGGCCGCCTTCGCGGATCGCAAAGCGTAGGCCTTCGGTCATCGCAATCGGTGCAATCAACTCACTTCCATGCGTTGATGTTATCACCGGGCATCACCATCTCCGTGCCGCTTGGCAATGTCACTTCACCTGTTACATCCGTTGTACGGAAGTAAAACTGCGGACGGTAGTTCGTGAAAAACGGCGTGTGACGGCCACCTTCATCCTTAGACAAGATATACGCTTCGGCTGTAAACTTCGTGTGCGGTGTGATTGAACCAGGCTTACAAAGAACCTGACCACGCTCCACATCCTCACGCTTTGTTCCACGTAGAAGAACACCAACGTTATCGCCAGCCTGACCGCGATCAAGCAACTTGCGGAACATTTCAACACCTGTACAGATTGTCTTTTGTGTATCCCGGATACCAACAATCTCGATCTCCTCGCCAACTTTTACAACGCCTTGCTCGATACGGCCTGTTACAACAGTTCCGCGACCAGAGATTGAGAACACATCTTCAACAGGCATCAAGAATGGCTTGTCAACTTCGCGCTCCGGCTGTGGAATAGCCTCATCAACAGCAGTCATCAGCTCGGCAATCGCTTCTTTACCAATCTTGTGATCACGGCCTTCAACAGCGGCCAAAGCAGAGCCTTTAATGATTGGAATATCATCGCCCAGGGAAATCATAGCTGGACAAAAGCTCACGTACTTCCATTTCAACCAATTCAAGCAATTCTTCGTCATCAACCTGATCAACTTTGTTCAAGAACACAACCAAGCGCAGGAACACCAACCTGACGCGCAAGCAAGATGTGCTCACGTGTTTGTGGCATTGGGCCATCCGCCGCGTTCACCACCAAGAATAGCGCCATCCATCTGCGCCGCGCCTGTAATCATGTTCTTAACGTAATCAGCGTGACCCGGGCAATCAACGTGCGCGTAGTGACGGTTCTCTGTCTCGTATTCAACATGTGCTGTTGAAATTGTAATACCGCGCGCCTTTTCTTCTGGCGCCTTGTCAATCTTGTCAACGCTCTCACCATTACCGTATAACATCGCAATCGCCGCTGTCAACGTCGTCTTACCATGGTCAACATGACCAATCGTTCCAATGTTACAATGCGGCTTATTTCGCTCAAACTTTTCCTTAGACATGTCGTCTTCTCCTTTTATTTAAAACTTATGTATTTTTTAGTATTTATATTTTTTTTGTTAAAGTGATTTTTACTAACCACCCATACTTGCCTTTACTTCGTCGGCCACGCTTTGTGGTACAGGATCATAGTGATCAAATTGCATCGTATATTGCGCGCGACCTTGTGACATAGAGCGCAGATTATTGATGTATCCAAACATATTTGCCAAAGGCACCATTGCGGTTATAACTTTTGCATTTCCACGATCTTCCATGGCGTTAACCTGCCCACGACGAGAGTTCAAATCACCAATGATATCGCCCATATAGTCTTCAGGCGTAACCACTTCAACCTTCATCACCGGCTCAAGCAATTGAGGACCTGCCTTTTGCATCGCTTCGCGGAACGCAGCCTTTGCCGCGATTTCGAACGCCATGACAGAGGAGTCAACATCGTGATATGCGCCATCAATCAAACGGACGCTTAAAGTCGACTACAGGGAAGCCGGCAATAATACCTGTTTCCTTGGCCATCTCGATACCTTTTTGAACGCCCGGAATATATTCACGCGGAATAGATACCACCAACGATTTCACTTTCGAATGTGAAACCTGCACCCAGCTTCAGATGGCTCGAAGATAGCCGTTAATTTAGCGAACTGGCCAGAACCACCTGTTTGTTTTTTGTGCGTGTAGTCAACTTCATATTCTTTTGTGATTGTTTCACGGTACGCAACCTGCGGCGCGCCGATGTTGGCCTCTACTTTAAACTCACGCTTCATACGGTCAACCAAGATATCCAGGTGAAGCTCACCCATACCTTTAATAATAGTCTGACCAGATTCATGGTCAACAGATACGCGGAATGATGGATCTTCAGCAGCCAAACGCTGAAGCGCTTGTGACATTTTTTCTTGGTCAGCTTTGGTTTTTGGCTCAACCGCGATCTCGATAACAGGCTCAGGGAACTCCATACGCTCAAGCACGACCGGGTTTGTTTTGTCACATAGTGTGTCACCTGTTGTTGTATCTTTCATACCAACAAAAGCAACAATATCACCCGCATGTGCGATGCTTGATTTCTTCACGGTTGTTTGAATGCATCAAAAGCATACGACCAACGCGCTCGCGCTTGTCTTTTACCGAGTTGTGCACATATGAACCGGACTCAATTGTACCGGAATAAATACGTGCAAATGTTAAAGAGCCGACAAACGGGTCATTCATAATTTTAAAAGCAAGCGCGGCAAATGGCTCGTCATCATCGGGCTTGCGGTTCTCAGGCTCGTCAGAATCAACCTTAACACCTTTGGTTTCGCCGATATCTACAGGTGACGGCAAATACTCGACAACAGCATCCAACATTGGCTGAACACCTTTGTTTTTGAACGCCGTTCCACAAAGAACAGGAACGAAGCTATTTGAGATTGTACCCTTACGAATACATGCCTTCAGCGTTTTTTCATCCGGCTCGTTTCCTTCCAAATACGCTTCCATGGCGGCGTCATCGTGCTCAACAGCTAGTTCAATAAGCTTCTCGCGATATTCGGCGGCCTTATCTGCCAAATCAGCGGGAATATCCTCATAAGAGAATGTTGCGCCAAGTGCCTCACCATCCCAGACAACAGCCTTCATTTTCACAAGATCAATAACGCCTGCAAAATTGTTTTCTGCGCCAATTGGCAACTGGATCACACAAGGTGAAGCACCCAAACGATCCACGATCATATCTACGGTGTTATAGAAGTCCGCGCCTATTTTATCCATTTTGTTCACGAAACACATGCGCGGCACAGAATACTTATCCGCCTGACGCCATACAGTTTCGGTTTGTGGCTCAACGCCAGCATTTGCATCAAAAACAGCGATCGCACCATCAAGCACGCGCAATGAGCGCTCAACCTCAATTGTGAAATCAACGTGACCGGGCGTGTCGATAATATTCAAACGAAAGCGATCGCCATCATACTGGCCATCTTTTTGGAGCATCCCAAAATGTTGTAGTCGCAGCAGAAGTAATCGTAATACCGCGCTCCTGCTCCTGCTCCATCCAATCCATTGTGGCGGCGCCGTCGTGGACCTCACCAATTTTGTGGCTTTTACCAGAATAAAACAAAATACGCTCGGTCGTTGTGGTTTTACCCGCATCAATATGCGCCATAATTCCAAAATTTCGATAATGGGTAATTGCGTATTCGCGTGCCATGTTTTTATTCCTTATTCTTACGTTCTCGTATTAAACCGTGGGTTTTAAATTACCATCTAAAGTGCGCGAACGCCTTGTTGGCTTCGGCCATTTTGTGCGTATCATCACGCTTTTTAATAGCATTGCCGCGCTCATTCGCCGCATCAAGCAATTCGTTTGCGACGCGCTCAACCATTGTGTTTTCGTTACGCTTACGCGCAGAGTCGATTAACCAACGCATTGCCAAAGCCATCGCACGTTCGCTCCGCACCTCAACCGGCACCTGATAAGTTGCACCACCAACACGGCGTGAACGCACCTCCAAACGAGGCTTTACATTTTTCAGCGCTGTATGAAACACGCCCAAACCTTTGCTTTTTTGCATTGCCGCCATGCTGACCGAATCGATCTCACCATCTTCGCCATCTTCGCTTTTTACTTGGATATTCTGATTTGAGGCATTTTTCTCAAGTATATCCAACGCGCCATATACAATACCTTCAGCCGTGGATTTTTTTCCATGCTGCATAATGTTGTTCATAAACTTAGACAATACCAAATCACCAAATTTTGGATCTGGTAGAATTTCTCTTTTTTCTGCTCTATGACGACGTGACATATATTGTATTCCTTCTTTGCAAAAATCTTATTTCGGGCGCTTTGCGCCATAGCGTGAACGGGATTGCCTACGGTCACCAACACCTTGTGTATCAAGCGTGCCACGAATAATTGTATAACGAACACCCGGTAAATCTTTAACACGGCCGCCGCGCACAAGCACAACGGAGTGCTCTTGCAAATTGTGGCCTTCACCAGGAATGTAACAAATCACTTCAAATCCGGTTGTCAAACGAACCTTAGCTACTTTACGCAAAGCAGAGTTTGGCTTTTTCGGTGTTGTTGTATAAACGCGCGTACAAACACCACGTCGTTGCGGGTTACTTTTCAGCGCCCGGTTTTTCTTTGTTTTTACAACTTTTTTCCGAGGGTTCCGGATTAACTGTTGAATTGTTGGCATAGGTATAAGCCCTTTTTCGTCCACGTTTAAATTCTAAAAATGATCCGCTCCAATAGCGTGTCTTTTATTCTTAATATTAAGGATGAGGCATTTAGCGCGGTTTGACCTGCGATGTCAAATAAAATCGCAAGATTTTTCCGCAGAGCATCTTCTTTCTTTTGATCCGCGTCTTTTTATGACACCAAAAGAGATTTTAAAGATGATGCACTTCTCCTACTAAAAACATTTAAAAACAATTCGTTCGGTAAAGCCGTTAGATCGTACGGTCAACTTTGTTTTGCGTTCGATCCATCCAATAGATGTGCCGGACTATAGCGTTTACAAGTTGGAGCGTCAAGTATTTGTTTGGAGTATATTTTAAAATTTAGAAGTTTAAAAAAAAGCAGGCCTTCAAAAGACCTGCTTTTAATTATTTATACTGGTATTTTTAACCCGCCGCTACTTCCTGGGCTTCCCCACCTTCATCAGAGGATGCTTCATTTGCTGCTGCTTCTGCGGCTAAAGCTGCCTCTTGTTCGGCGGCGAGTCGTTCTTGCTCTTTACGCTGTGCTTCCAAAATGACGGCATCACGTTCTGCCGCTACGCGCTTGACTTCGTTCATGTATGCGCCCGTTCCCGCAGGAATCAAGCGGCCAACAATCACGTTTTCTTTCAAGCCGTTCAAATGATCGACCTTGCCTTGTACGGCGGCTTCGGTCAGGACGCGTGTTGTCTCCTGGAACGAGGCTGCAGAGATAAAGGAGCGCGTTTGCAAAGATGCCTTTGTAATACCTTGTAAGACAGGTTTTCCTTCCGGCGGGCGTTTGCCATCGGCCTTGTATTTATGAACCATGGCATCAAACTCTTCGCGATCCACATTTTCCCGCATAAGGTATGTTGAGTCGCCGACGGCTGTGATTTCAACTTTTTGCATCATCTGGCGTACAATCACTTCGATGTGCTTGTCGTTGATTTTCACCCCTTGCAAGACGGTAAACATCTTGCACTTCGTTCGTCAGGTAATCGGCCAAAGCCTCAACACCCATAACATCCAGAATATCGTGCGGCACAAGTGCAGCCATCCAATAAGCGGGTCACCTTTACGTACGAAGTCACCTTCATGAACGGCCAAGTGACGACCCTTTGGTACCATGTACTCGGAGTTTTCCTCTTCCGCATTGGCTGGTTTAACGATAATACGGCGCTTGGTTTTATAATCCTTACCAAACTCTACATATCCATCAATTTCCGAGATCACGGCAAAGTCCTTCGGGCGGCGGGCTTCGAAAAGTTCAGCCACACGTGGCAGACCACCAGTAATATCACGTGTTTTAGATGTTTCGCGCGGGATACGGGCGATGATATCACCCGCCTTAACTTCCTGTTCGTTTTCAATAGAGAGAACAGTATCCACAGAAAGATAGTAGTTTGCAGGCAACCCATTGGGCAGTTTGATAATCTCGCCTTTTTTATCCAATAGAGATATACGAGGCTTAAGATCAGCCGCCTTTAGGTTGAGAGCGCCAGTCGATGATCTTTTTCGATGCTATACCTGTGGCTTCATCTATATCTTCGATAACCGATACACCTTCAACCAGATCAAAGTAATGCGCGACACCATCCTTTTCGGTGATAACAGGGAGTGTATATGGGTCCCATTCGGCCATTTTATCACCGGCCTTAACGGCTTTGCCATTTTCAACCAATAGACGAGAGCCATAAGGCACGCGGTGATGATGCTTTTTCCGTTACCGGATGCATCCAAGATAACAATCTCGGTGTTACGGCCCATTACGATTTCAACACCTTCTGAGTTTTTAACGATGTTTTCATTACGAAGCTCGATCTTACCATCTATATTGGCATCCACGTGAGAGCGTTCCGCGCCTTTTTGCGCCGCGCCGCCAATGTGGAATGTACGCATCGTAAGCTGTGTACCAGGCTCACCAATGGATTGAGCGGCCATAACACCGATCGCTTCACCCATGTTCACCTTCGGTTCCGCGCGCAAGGTCACGTCCGTAACAGGTTCGCACAAATGCCATTGCTTTCACCCTCACAGGTTAGAACGGAGCGTACAATAACCTCGTTAACGCCTGCAGTTTCAACCTTTTCGGCCAAAACTTCATCAATCAATTCTCCGGCTTTTACAATCGTTTTACCAGAAAGCGGATCTTTAATTACAGGCCTGCGCATCGGCCAAGAATACGCTCTGACAAGGGACAACAATATCCGCTCCATTCATAACGGGACGCATCGTAATACCATCTTCAGTGCCACAATCGTCTTCGCTAATAATCGCATCTTGTGCAACATCAACCAGACGACGGGTCAAGTAACCCGAGTTGGCTGTTTTAAGTGCCGTATCGGCCAAGCCCTTACGTGCGCCGTGTGTGGAGTTAAAGTATTCCAAGAACAGACAGACCTTCTTTAAAGTTCGAGATAATCGGTGTTTCAATAATCTCGCCTGATGGTTTGGCCATAAGACCGCGCATACCCGCCAACTGACGAATTTGAGCGGCAGAGCCACGTGCACCGGAATGCGCCATCATGTAAACCGCAGTTCATATTGTCTGGCGCTGAGATCGGAAATTTTATCCATCATCGCGTCCGCAACATCTTCGGTACATTTGACCAGATATCGACAACCTTGTTGTATTTCTCACCTTTGGTGATCAGACCATCCTGATATTGCTGTTCAAATTCGGCCACTTTTTCATTGGCGGCTTCGACAAGCGTGTGTTTTTCTTCCGGAATAACCAGATCATCCTTACCAAAGGAAATACCGGCAATACATGCGTGTTTAAATCCAAGCTTCATCATGCGGTCACAGAAAATGACCGTATCTTTCTGGCCACAATGACGGTATACCGCATCAATCACGTTCGTGATTTCTTTTTTGGTCAGCACCTGATTGATAATCTGCAAAAGGCACTTCCTTATGACGCGGCAACAATTCGGAAAGCAACATACGACCCGGTGTTGATTCCACTATTTGCGGTTTTTTCATTGCCTTCTTCATCAACCCCGTGGTAACGGCATTTGATTTTGGCATGTAGAGACACCACACCTTCATGTCAAGCGCATGCGTGATTTCGCCCGCTCCGCGGAAAATCATGCCTTCGCCCTTTTGTCCATCAAGCGCAATGGTCAAATAATATAGACCCAAAATGATATCCTGTGACGGTACAATAATCGGCTTCCCGTTTGCGGGGGAGAGAATGTTGTTTGTCGACATCATGAAGCAACGCGCCTCTCAAGCTGTGCTTCGATAGAAAGCGGCACGTGAACAGCCATCTGATCCCCATCAAAGTCAGCGTTAAAGGCTGTACAAACGAGAGGGTGAAGCTGGATCGCTTTTCCTTCAATCAAAACAGGTTCGAATGCTTGAATACCAAGCGGTGAAGCGTTGGCGCGCGGTTTAACATAACTGGATGCTCGCGGATTACCTCCTCCAAGATATCCCATACTTCGGGGCGTTCCTTTTCAACCATGTGCTTGGCGGCCTTAACCGTGTTGGCCATGCCGTAAAGCTCTAGTTTGTGATAAATAAACGGTTTAAACAGTTCCAATGCCATTTTCTTCGGCAATACCACATTGATGCAGTTTTAGCTCTGGTCCAACCACAATCACCGAACGTCCAGAATAATCAACACGTTTACCGAGCAAGTTTTGACGGAAACGTCCCTGCTTACCTTTCAACATGTCAGAGAGTGATTTTAGTGGGCGCTTGTTTGCGCCGGTAATCACCCGGCCACGGCGACCGTTATCAAAGAGACGCGTCGACTGCTTCCTGCAACATACGCTTTTCGTTACGCACAATAATGTCAGGTGCGCGAAGTTCAATCAGACGCTTCAAACGATTGTTACGGTTGATCACGCGGCGATATAGATCGTTCAGATCAGATGTCGCAAAACGGCCACCATCCAACGGGACAAGCGGGCGAAGTTCTGGCGGAAGCACAGGCACGATATCTAAAATCATCCATTCGGGGCGTGTGCCGGATTCAATAAACGCTTCCAAAAGCTTCAAGCGCTTTACGTATTTTTTGCGCTTGGCTTCTGATCCGGTTTCGCGCAAGTCTTCTTCGACTTGCTCTTTAATCACTTCAAGGTCGAGCGAGGATAGAATTTCTTTGATCGCCTCTGCACCAATGCCGGCGCGGAATGCTTCTTCGCCGTACTCGTCTTGCGCGGCATAATATTCTTCTTCGGTTAGAAGTTGACGCTCGTGCAAGCGGTGTCATGCCCGGTTCGATCACGATAAAGTTTTCGAAGTAAAGAACGCGCTCAAGCTCTTTTAACGTCATATCCATCATTAAGCCCATGCGGGACGGGAAGGATTTCAAGAACCAGATATGCGCAACCGGAGAGGCCAGATCAATGTGACCCATGCGCTCGCGGCGAACTTTTGTAAGGGTAACTTCAACGCCACATTTTTCGCAAATAATGCCTTTATATTTCATGCGTTTATATTTACCGCATAGACATTCGTAATCTTTTACGGGGCCAAAGATACGTGCACAAAACAGGCCGTCTTTTTCGGGTTTGAATGTCCGGTAGTTAATGGTTTCCGGCTTTTTAACTTCGCCAAATGACCATGAGCGTATTTGCTCCGGACTGGCGATTGAGATACGGATGCTATCGAAACTCTGGGGGCCAGTTGGCTGACCGAATAGGTTCATTAGTTCATTCATTTTGTGCGTCCTCTTTATATATATAATTTTGTCTGCGCTTTTGATGAGGAGCTGCGTGTTTGCCGCTCCTCATTTATGTATTAGTTATTATTATTGCTCTTTTGCTTCATATCTACATTCAAGCCAAGCGCTTTAAGTTCCTTGGTTAGAACGTTGAAGGATTCGGGGATACCGATTTCAAAATTGTCTTCGCCGCGGACGATGGCTTCGTACACTTTGGAGCGTCCGGCAACGTCATCAGATTTGACCGTAAGCATTTCCTGAAGCGTGTGCGCCGCACCGTAGGCTTGTAATGCCCAGACTTCCATCTCTCCGAAACGTTGTCCACCAAACTGCGCTTTACCGCCGAGTGGTTGTTGCGTGACAAGGGAGTATGGCCCAATGCTCCGTGCGTGAATTTTGTCATCCACCAAGTGGTGCAATTTAAGCATATACATATAGCCGACCGTTACCATGCGGTGGAAATATTCACCCGTACGGCCATCAATCAAACGCATCTGACCAGATTCATGAAGACCTGCATGAGCCAGAAGTTCAGAAATGTCGTTCTCATCCGCGCCATCAAAGACAGGCGTTGCCATTGGCACACCTTTA
This sequence comes from uncultured Alphaproteobacteria bacterium, assembly GCA_963702155.1. Taxonomy (GTDB): domain Bacteria; phylum Pseudomonadota; class Alphaproteobacteria; order Micavibrionales; family Micavibrionaceae. The sequence goes on along the minus strand of OY969717.1, from coordinate 2,151,010 downwards.
CGTAGGTTGCCCGCCATTTCCAGCATCATGTCATCGTCAAGCTGTGCTACCCGCTCTTCATAATCGCGGTCGCCGTATACATCTTTAAGTTTTGCTTGCAGATTTTTCTTTTCATCGGCTTGCATAGTTTTCTTATCTTGGAATGTGTCGATCATCTCGCCAATTTGACGCCCAAGTGAAGCCGCAGCCCACCCTAAATGGGTTTCCAAAATCTGCCCCACATTCATTCGTGAAGGCACCCCAAGCGGGTTCAGCACGAGGTCAACAGGTGTTCCATCTTCAAGATATGGCATATCCTCGGCAGGAATTACCTTAGAGACAACCCCTTTGTTACCGTGACGGCCGGCCATTTTATCACCCGGTGCCATTTTACGTTTTACAGCCACAAAAACCTTGACCATTTTCATTACGCCTGGCGGTAATTCGTCACCGCGCTGGAGCTTTTCAACCTTGTTTTCAAAACGGTCTTTAAGATCATCCACTGCCTCATCAAAGGTTTTGGACATATTTTCGATCTCGTCCATACGGCCTTGACTTTCGACCGCAATTTGACGCCACAGGCCACGTTTTTCGATGGCATGAAGATCGGCTTTTGTGATTTTAGAGCCTTTTTTCAGCTTGCCATCTTTATGCGAGGATACCACGATTTCGCCGACAAGATATGTTTCGAGCAGGCCATAAAAGCCATCTTCAAGAATTTTGCGCTCGTCATCACGGTCTTTTGCAAGACGTTCGATTTCCTGTGCCTCAATTGAGAGCGCACGAGCATCTTTATCAACGCCGCGGCGATTAAACACGCGCACCTCAACCACTGTCCCTACTGCACCCGGGGGCAATTTTAGCGACGTATCCTTTACATCGGCGGCTTTTTCACCAAAGATCGCGCGGAGAAGTTTTTCCTCCGGTGTCATTGGGCTTTCACCTTTTGGCGTGACCTTACCTACAAGAATATCGCCCGGGCCAACTTCGGCGCCAATATGGACAATACCGGCTTCATCAAGATGCTTGAGTGCCTCTTCACCTACATTTGGAATGTCGCGGGTGATTTCTTCGGTACCAAGTTTGGTATCACGCGCCATCACTTCGAATTCTTCAAGATGCACAGATGTGTAAACATCGTCACGTACGATACGCTCGGAAATAAGGATTGAATCCTCAAAGTTATAGCCATTCCAAGGCATGAAGGCCACAAGCACGTTACGGCCAAGTGCCAACTCACCCAATTCGGTGGACGGGCCATCGGCAATTATGTCGCCTTTGCTGATATCATCGCCGACCTTAACAAGGGGACGCTGATTGATACATGTACTTTGGTTTGAGCGCTGAAACTTGGACAGCTTATAGATATCTACAACAGGGTCTCCGGCCTTAAGCTCTTCATCGGTTTGGATAACAATACGTGTTGCATCAACCTTTGTTACTGTACCGGAACGACGTGCAGACACAGCCGCGCCAGAGTCACGGGCAACAGTGGCCTCCATACCCGTTCCGACAAGCGGTGCATCAGCGCATAAAAGCGGCACAGCTTGACGCTGCATGTTAGAGCCCATAAGTGCGCGGTTTGCATCATCGTTTTCCAAAAACGGAATAAGAGAGGCGGCAACCGATACGATCTGCTTTGGTGAAACATCGATATATTCGATATTCTCTGGGTTTGACATCAAGTTTTCACCGCCCTGACGACAGGACACAAGATCATTTTCGAATGCGCCCTTTGCGTTTAATTCAGAGTTGGCTTGTGCGATTGTGTATTTATACTCTTCCATCGCGGACATATAAACAACTTCGTCTGTTACCTTTCCATTTTCTACTTTGCGATACGGGCTTTCGATAAAGCCGTACTGGTTTACGCGGGCAAAGGTTGCAAGAGAGTTGATTAGCCCAATATTGGGGCCTTCAGGTGTTTCAATGGGACAAATCCGGCCGTAATGGGTCGGGTGCACATCGCGCACCTCAAATCCGGCACGCTCACGCGTCAAACCACCCGGCCCGAGTGCAGATAAACGGCGCTTATGCGTAATCTCTGATAGCGGGTTTGTCTGATCCATAAACTGCGATAGCTGTGATGAACCAAAAAATTCACGTACAGCGGCTTGTGCAGGCTTTGAGTTAATCAGATCATGCGGCATGAATGTGTCAATCTCGACAGAGCTCATACGCTCACGAATGGCGCGTTCCATGCGTAGAAGACCGATACGCACCTGATTTTCCATCAATTCGCCCACGGAACGGACACGGCGATTACCAAGGTTGTCAATGTCATCGACCTCGCCTTTACCGTCTTTAAGGCCATGGAGATATTTTAGAATTGCCAAAATATCATCTTTTGATAAAACACGGAATTGATCATCCGCTGTCAAGTCCAACCGTGCATTCATTTTCACACGACCAACTGCGGAAAGGTCGTAACGCTCAGCATCAAAGAAAAGGGAGTTGAAAAGCGCTTGCGCGGAGTCAACCGTTGGCGGCTCACCCGGACGCATAACACGGTAAATATCAATCAACGCTTCTTCGCGTGTGTCACATTTATCAACCTCAAGGGTGTTACGTACATAAGGCCCTACATTTAGGTGGTCAATTGCAAGCACAGGCAACTCTGAAACCTTTGCCTCTTGCAAGGCTTCGATATCTTCGGCCACAATTTCATGGCCAGCTTCGAACAAGACCTCACCTGTGGTTTCATTAATAATGTCAGCACCAAGATATTGACCGATTATTTGCTCATCAGATACAAGAATTTCTTTTAAACCATCCTCGGCTAATTTTTTTGCCTTACGCGGGGTTATTTTAGTACCCTCTTCGGCGGCAACATCACCGGTTTTCGCATTGATCAAATCGTATGCCAGCTTGACACCGCGAAAGGATTCCCCATTAAAAGCCGTTTTCCAGCCCTTTTTATCTTTTTTATAAGATATAACATCATAAAAGGTTGAGAGAATTTCCTCATTATCCATACCCTGAACAAGTAATGGATCAAGCTCTTTATCGTTCTCATCGGCATCTTTGCGAGCGGCAATAGTGGCATCAGAATCGAGCGCGCGCATAAAAGTTGTTACCGGCAATTTACGGCGACGGTCAATACGCACATAAAGCAAGTCTTTTGCATCAAATTCGAAATCGAGCCAAGAGCCGCGATACGGAATAACGCGACATGAGAATAAATACTTACCGCTTGTGTGTGTTTTACCGCCATCATGATCAAAGAACACACCAGGTGAACGATGCATTTGCGACACAATTACACGCTCGGTTCCATTGACGACAAATGTACCGTTATTAGTCATTAAAGGCATGTCCACCATGTAGACGTCTTGCTCTTTAATATCGCGGATGGAGCGCAAACCTGTGTCCTCGTCCACATCAAATACGGACAAACGAAGTGTTGTGCGCAAGGGCGCCGCAAATGTTATGCCGCGCTGCTGACATTCTTCAACGTCATATTTAGGCTGTTCAAGCTCGTAGGAAACAAAATCTATTTCGGCGCGATCTGAGAAATCCTTGATTGGAAAAACGGAAGATAAAACCTCTTGCAACCCTTGCATTTTACGCTCAGATGCAGGAATGCCAGCTTGTAAAAATAATTCATAAGACTGTCGTTGCACCTCAATAAGATTGGGCATTTCAGCGACTTCGCGAATTCGGCCAAAGTTACGGCGCACACGCTTACGACCTGTATAACTATCTACATCATTTGCGATGTGATTAGCTGAACTTTTGCTTTTGATCTGGTTTTTTTTCGCTGCGCTCATGGTTTGCCCTATCTTAATTTTGTTATTTAACAATGTCCGGCTCTTACAAAAAAATTATAAAACCAGACGTTTATAAGTCTTTGGCATTGCTACGATTTTTTAAAAAACTATGATCTAAAAACTATGATCGCGCTTTAAAAAAAATCTATAATGCCAAGACGCAAATACCACTTACAATTCCTCGCCTTGACGAAGAAACCATAAGTGGTTTCGATTACGCGACTATTGCATCGCTTTTATATGTTTTACCTGCTTTGGGTATCACGTTTATCTCTAGAAAACTTAGTCTGCTATATGGCGCAGGCAAGGATTTTTGTCAACCCTTAAATGCGATAAATTGCACTTTCCGTGCAGAAAGTTTCAAACTCTCTACACGGATATATGCGTATTTAAATATTTTAGATTACTTAAGCTCGACGCTTGCGCCTGCAGCTTCAAGCTTTTTCTTAAGCTCTTCTGCTTCGTCCTTAGACGCAGCTTCTTTAACAGCCTTACCGCCCGCTTCAACCAAATCTTTTGCTTCTTTCAAGCCAAGGCCTGTAATCGCGCGTACTTCTTTAATCACGGCAATTTTATTTCCACCAGCAGATGTTAAGATAACATCAAACTCGTCTTTTTCTTCTGCACCGCCTGCGTCTCCGCCCGCCGCTGCCATAGCAACAGGTGCTGCCGCTGCTGGCTCAATGCCGTACTCTTCTTTTAAAACCTTAGTTAACTCAGATGCTTCCATCAAGGTTAGACCAACGATCTCTTCTGCTAATTTTGCTACATTTGCCATTTTTTTCCCTTTCGTTTTTTAAAAATGAAGTAATGTTTGTATTATCCGGCCTTTATGCCAGCAGCCTCAATAGAGCCTGCGACTTTAGAACCAGGTGTTTGTATATATGTTGCGATATTACTCGCTGGCGCCATAATCATTGTTGCAATGGTTGCGCGCAACTCATCAAGACTTGGCATCTTGGAGAGCGCATCCACATCCTTAATGTCCAGACGCTTTTCCCCTAATGCACCGCCAAGAATAATAAGCTTGTCGTTTTGCTTTGCAAAACTGCTTGCAATTTTTGCCGCTGCAACGGGATCTTTAGAGCTTGCAACTGCCGTAGGACCAGTAAACATATCTGCAATGTTTTCATACTGTGTGCCTTTAACAGCCAATTTTGCAAGCGAGTTTTTTGTCACCTTAAAGCGTGCATCCTCGGCGCGTAAATCATTTCGAAGCTGTGTTAATTGCTTAACAGTCAAGCCTGAATAATGCGTTACTACAACGACTTCGTCATTGGCGAAGATTTCGTTTAACTCCTTAATCTCGGTTTCTTTTTGTGCGCGGCTCATACCCATAGCGCTATCTCCTAAAAAATGATCGAATTCTTTTTTTAAAACCAAGACCGAAAAAAAGATGAGCTTTAAAAAAAGCCCATCCAGTCCGAAACAAAAACCGCCCTCCACTGTTCGGGCGCTTTCCCTAGTCTATGCAGGTTTTTTAAATCTCTTGATCCCTGCGGTCTCGGACTTGGCTATATATGACTGCTTTATATGCGGTAAATATATTTCCGTCAACCTTTTATTTTATAAAATTTTTCTATAAAAAAAGCCCGCAACGTTACAGGCTTTTTTAAATAGTCTATTTTTTAAACAATTCTTATCAGGCTGCTTTTTGATCATCTCCGCGTGCGGAAGATTCATCAAGCTTGATCCCCGGGCCCATAGTTGTAGTCAGGCTGATTTTCCTGATGTATTGCCCCTTTGCACCGGGTGGGCGCGCCTTGACAATTGCATCAACAAAGCCGCGAATATTTTCAACAAGCTTTTTCTCATCAAAAGAGGCTTTACCAACGCCGGCATGGATAATTCCGGCTTTTTCCGCACGGAATTCAATTGCTCCGCCCTTGGCATCTTCAACGGCCTTGGCAACATTAGGTGTAACCGTGCCCAGTTTCGGGTTTGGCATTAAACCTTTGGGGCCAAGCACTTTACCAAGCTGCCCTACTAAAGGCATCATGTCCGGTGTTGCGATACAGCGGTCAAAATCGATTTCACCAGCTTTAATTTTATCTGCCAAATCCTCTGCGCCAACTATATCCGCGCCTGCTTTTCTAGCTTCTTCGGCTTTAGCATCCCTTGCAAATACGGCCACCTTTACAGTCGTTCCCGTACCATGCGGCAATGTTACCATGCCGCGCACAAGTTGATCGGCGTGCTTTGGATCGATGTTGAGGTTCATTGCGATTTCGAATGTTTGATCGAATTTACGCTCGGCTGCTAAGCCTTTGAGTGCTTTAACTGCATCTTCGACAGTATAGAACGCCTCGCGGTCTACTTTTTCCAATGCTGCTTTCATTTTTTTAGTATCGGCCATTTTATCCCTCCACCACTTCTACGCCCATTGAGCGTGCGGATCCTTCGATGATTTTCATCGCGCCATCCATATCTTTTGCGTTTAAGTCAACCATCTTGGCTTCGGCAATCTCCTTGATTTGGGATTTGCGAATATTGCCGACTTTGTTTGTATTTGGCTCACCTGATCCCTTTTGAATCTTGGCGGCTTTTTTTATATAGTAGCTCGCAGGTGGTGTCTTTGTAATGAAATCAAAAGAGCGATCTGCAAAAACCGTAATGACAACAGGAATAGGAATTCCTTTTTGATCTTCAGTTTTTGCGTTGAACGCCTTACAGAATTCCATGATATTTACACCATGCTGACCCAAGGCCGGGCCGACTGGCGGGGACGGATTAGCCGCGCCGCCGGTAATGGTCAGGTTGATAAAACCTGATACTTTTTTCTTTGCCATGTTTTCTCCTTTGTTTTTCGTCTACAACCGTTGCTAACGCTCCGTCGAGCCGAAAAATCTATTTGTGTTATTCTCACTTTTATTTGCGCGAGACAGTTAAAGAGCCATCCGTGGTGCAGCTTTGAGATGGACTTTGATTTCTCGAACAACTTTCCACAGATTTTATATTAGTGGGTTTATAGGGATATGAGATGCAAATAGCAAGCAATAAAAAACGGCGCTTTGCTAAATGAGCACCGTTTGAAGCTTTTAATATTGGTTTTACCAATAGTTAGTATTGGAAAAATCAATGCTAATGCTTAAATCTTCTCAACTTGTGCGTATTCAAGTTCGACCGGTGTGGCACGTCCAAAGATGGAAACAGAGACTTTAAGCTTGGCTTTATCCTCATCGACCTCTTCAACCATTCCATTGAAAGATGCAAATGGGCCGTCGATTACCTTAACTTCTTCGCCGATATCGTAGATAACAGATGGACGCGGGCGCTCGATTCCTTCTTGAACCTGTTGCAATATGCGTTTGGCTTCTGAGTCACTAATCGGCACAGGCTTGTTACCACCTGCCCCTAAAAAGCCGCTGACCTTTGGGGTGTCTTTAATCATATGCCAGACATTATCGTCCATATCAAGTTTAGCCAGCACATAACCAGGAAAGAATTTACGTTCCGAATTGACACGCTGTCCGCGCTTTACTTCAACAACTTCTTCAGTAGGAACAAGAATTTCCTCCACTTTATCGGACAATTTTAGTTTACGCGCCTTTTCCTTGATGGCATCTGCCACCTTGCTTTCAAAGCCGGAATACACATGTAAAACATACCAACGCATAGCCATTATAATTTTTCCTTGTTTTATAGAGCTTATTTTTAAATTTTTTTATGCCAGTCCAAGACCCATAATAATTTGAACCACATATGCAATCACTTGGTCAGAAAGATACAAGAAGATTGATGCGATAAAAACCATTATGAATACAAAAATTGTACTGACCGTTGTTTCTTGACGGGATGGCCAGGTTACTTTTTTTGTTTCACTTCGCACTTGACGAAGAAATTGTATCAATCCTGTTTTTGCCATTTTAAATCAATCCTTTAACTTTATTTCCCTTAAGGGTTCTTACATCCGTGCGGGTTGCTCGTTATATTTATAAGAACCGATAATGTAAGGAAATTTAACAAAAGTCATACGATATAAACAGTCCAAAAGCTAGAAGAAAATTTTTGTTTGTATAATTTTACTATAAATTAGTGTTTTCTTCAGCGTTATATAGGATAATTTTTAAATGACTAATGACCTTGACCCACGCAATAAACTGAATAAGCAAAGCCCTCGACTTTTAAATCGTGAGGTTTATTATGCAGGCGATATAATTGTGCGGCAAGGTGATGATGGATATCGGGCCTATTATATAGATGCAGGACATGTTGAAGTGCTCGTTGAAAAAGATGGTCATGCCCTTAAAATCGCAGAGCTTAAAGATGGTGATGTTTTTGGAGAAATGTCGCTCATTAACAAAACAATGCGATCGGCCACAGTGCGCGCCGCCGCAACAACTTCGGTAACCATTATTTCCCGTGATGAAATCGAGAAAAAAATTAGCCATATCAAAGATGCTGCTTTACAGGCAATTATCCATGTTCTGGTCGAGCGACTTGAACAGTCTAACACCGGTCAAATACAAATGTTTAAAAATCTAGCTGATTTTCAAGATCGTGTGACAGACATTATTGACCGATGCCAGTTTAAAATTGATACCTCTCAAAAAAATGCTTTTCGCGCAGAAGTGGATCCACTTCTTGAAGAGCTTCAAAGTGTTATTGATCGCTACAAATAATTCATTTTCCAATTTTTGATTTTTCTAAGACCGTCTCGAAATTTTGAGGCGAGCATTTTAAGCACCTGAAATGTTTATTTTTTTCAAATCTTTTTAGAATGTCTGGTTAATACTTTTTAAAATTAAATTAATTGTTATGTAAATTTATATGAACCTTAACTCATATAAGAGAACATTAATATATCAATTCATTCAACTTCTGTTTTCTAAGATAAAAATAAAGAAGGTACAAAAGCATGGCTATAGAATTTCAAGGTGTAAATCTTTCCGGTTTAGAATTTGGACGCGGTGATCGTCCATGGTTTGATTATGCAATTCCACAGCAATCGCATTATGATTATTGGGCGCAAGATGTTGGCATGAACATTGTGCGTATTCCCTTTAAATGGGAGCGCCTGCAAGCAGAGGCCGGCGGAGATATTAACCAAGAGTATCTGGATTTTTTGAAAGAATCCGTTTCGCATGCGCAGGCCAACGATATGGTGGCTATTTTGGATCTTCATAATTACGGCTCTTATTCAGGTCAGAAACTTGATGATATGGTCGATGGTGCGGGCGCGTTAACAGATGTTTGGACAAAATTGGGGAATGAGTTTGCAGGGCAATCCGATGTCTGGCTGAACCTTATGAATGAACCGAACGGTATTTCAATAGATGATTGGGCCGCGCTTACACAAGAAACGGTCAATAATTTGCGTGCAGAGGGCATAGAGCACAAATTACTGGTTTCAGGATCCATGTGGTCGGGTGCGTTTTCATGGATTAATACCGGTAACGGCGCTGCGCTTTCTGATTTTACCGATCCGTTGGGTAATTATGCATTTGATGTGCATCAATATTTGGATGAGTGGTCAACCGGAACAACCGGACAAGCATTTGAGGGCATGGGCGAGAGCGCGCTGAAAAGTATCACGGCATGGGCGGAGGCCTTTGGACATGAGCTTTTTCTTGGTGAAATAGGATTAGCCAATCCTGATGTTCCCGGCCAAGAATTAAGCGTCAGTGAAATGGAAGCGCTTATGGAATTTATGAATGCGCATTCGGATCAGTGGCTCGGCTATGCATTATGGGGCGCAGGCCCTTGGTGGCCGGGTGATTATCATTTTAATATTAATCCTGATTATGCTGATGGCGTACCCGTTGCCAAAGAATATGTTCAAGATTTTCTGGATTACATGAGTGCAATTGATAGCGGAAATATACCGGATGATATTGATGCAGATAATCCAGATGGTGATGGGCACGATGACCCATTCTTTGATCAAGACGGAGATACCTTTATTTCAGCCGAAAACGGCAGTATATATGAAGGGGACGCAGGTATAGATACCGTTGATTATTCGCTTCGTACCGAGGCCGTTTCTATCTGGCTTAACTATGGTATGGGAAATGATGGCGCGTCCGATGGTGACCAGTTTGTAAATATTGAAAATGTTATTGGCACAAATTTTAAATGGGATCATATCTGGGGCGATTCCGGCAGCAATGTTTTACGTGCCCTTGATGGCAATGATAAACTTGAAGGATTAGAGGGGGCCGATGTTTTAGATGGCGGAGAGGGCTGGGATTATTCCAGCTATGTGCGATCAGATGCAGCCGTCCATGTTGATCTTCAAACAGGTTATAGCCGCGGCGGTCATGCAGAAGGCGACCGGATTGTTTCTATTGAAGCCATTGATGGCTCCAAATTTAATGATATTTTTTATGGAGACGATACGCATAATTATATTAATGGCCTTGATGGTGATGACCTTATTTATGGGCGCGCGGGCAATGACAAGCTGCTCGGGTCTCATGGTGATGATATCATACATGGAGGCATTGGCGATGACCGGCTTTATGGCGGTGAGGGTGAAGATGTATTTATCTACGGATTTTTAAGCCATGGGCATGATAAAATCTATGATCTTGAAATTGGGGAGGCCGGAGATACAATAGACTTGTCTTCTCTTCTAAGTCATTATGATGCGGATACGGATGCCATAGCCAACTTTATAGATATCACGCAAAACGATGCCGGTCATGCCGTTATATCTGTTAATGTCAAAGGCACCGGAGATACCGATGGTTTTACAGATATTATCACGATTGTTAATCATAGTGATCTTTTGATTACGGATTTGATTTCGCAAGGCAATCTTATTTTATAAAAAGATGGCTCTTACTTTAGCAAAGCAGCCATTCCATGGCTGTTTTTTTAAGAAGGTATTTATAAGCTGTATTCAGGCATTTAATGTAATACATTGGCGCGCATACTCAAGGAGCTTTTCCCGCTTTACAGGTTTGGCCAGAAATCCAGCCGCGCCAGAAGATAAAGCCTCGACCACGTTCTCTTTTACTGAATCAGAAGAGAAAACAACGATAAATGCGTTCGGATCAATATCCATTATTTTTTGCACCAATATCAGGCCATTCTGGCCTGGCATATGTATATCCAGCACTACAATATCAGGGTTATGATTTACATAGGCGCTTACGACTTTTTCGCCGTTTTCAACTTCTACGACTTGCCCCATTTTAGAAAGTATTTTTTGCATTGTTTTTCGGATGAAAACGTCATCATCTGCGATAAGAAATGTATTTGCGCTTCTACGTTCCCGCTCTTCATATAAAGATAAGGATGACGCAGATTTATCATGCTCTACCAGATCAATCTGGATTTGCTGTATGCCCTTCTTGTTCAAGTTGCGAGCGATAACGCGGCAATTATGTTCGGGCATGCTATTTTCAATATCTGTTTTTAAAATCGAATAATTATTAATTACGCCTAACCGCGCTATCATAACCGCCTTACCGGCCTCGGTTGTGAAAATTATACCCTCGTAATTTTCGTAGAGTTTTAAAAGTTTGTTTATTACTGCCGAAATCTTTGTACCGCCTTCATTACCACCGCTGTTTTTATCCAGTATTTTTACTGTAATCGCTTGCCATTCCTTCAAATTGCTTTTGATTGAGCGCACGAAATGCCCTAGTTCGTCTTTATTCTTCCTCTCTCCTATAATCATTTTTTACGCCTTTAAATTTAAACTTATGATTGAATATTATAGCTTAAAAATTCAGTAAATTCTTATCTCTTAAAAATTCACATACAATGAGATGTTCTTTCTCGATTTCATTATATTTTAATTCGCGATTGGCTTTTGTATCGACCATCATATTATGTGCCTCGGCACATAATTTTTTCAGATAATTCGCGCCGATATATGCTGTGCTTCCCTTCAATGCATGGGATGTTTCAGACCACTGCTTGTTTTCGCCATCTTTTATATTCTTTTTCAGTATTTTCAGATCATTGAGCGATTTTTGATGAAAAATACCTATTAATTCTATTTGTGTTTCCAGATCATTATCTGTGTACTCGTTCATAATTGTTAAATCCGCCGGCGGATCGTTATTTGGTTGGAAAGGTCCGATATATGCCCTTCGCTTTGAATAACGTCTCCTTCATTATCCTCGATCAAAAGTATTTTAAAAAGTTCGTGCTCTTTGTTATTCATTTTAGTATATCTTTTTTCTAAGAGACCAAATCTGTAAAGCCATACTTACAACTATAGGTTACTTTATTACTAAGCTGCTTTGTTTTTTCATGTATTGACACACCATCGTATTAGAGCAGCATACTCATCATGGTTTTATTTGTTGTATTTTTTTAAAGAGGTCTACATTTTAATATGAAAGATGATGTAGTTATATTTTTACACGGTATCGGGCATTCAAAATTTTACATGCTTTACCTTAAGCGTGGTTTTGAGAAACAGGGGTATAATACGCTTAATATTGATTACCCTTCTACGCAGCGGGATATAAAATCTCTTGCTTCTTATTTAGGGCACATGCTCAAGCAACATAAAATATGGTCACAATATAAACGCGTTCATTTTGTCACGCATTCTATGGGCGGGCTTGTGTGCGGATTTTATTTACAAGATCTTTGTGACAGGCAAGATCAATTAGGACGCGTTGTAATGCTTGGAACGCCCCATGGCGGTAGTGAAATTGCAGATAAGCTTCAAAATTTCAAGCCTTATCAAATGATCTTCGGCCCCGCCGGCCAAGAACTTACAACAACATGTCGATCATCGGAACAAATCGAACCGTTTTATGATTTAGGTGTTATTGCAGGCAATAAAAACTGGTTTTATCCTTTAGGACGCGTAATTTTTAACAAGCCGCATGATGGATGCGTTAGTGTTGAAAGCACGCAGATAAAAGGATTGAAAGATCACTTAACCCTACCGGTTCTGCACGGTATGATGTGCTGGAGCAGGCGCGTCAGGGCGCACTGCATTCATTTTATACAGAATGGCTATTTTTAAAATATGTAGATTATGAGGCGTATTCTTCAAATATTCTGCGCGGTTGTTGAAGGAAATTACGATTAAAATTTGCCAAATTCAAAAGGCGATCGTAATCTAGTATCCTAATTTTAGTACGGTCATATCTAATATAATTATGACGCTTTAATTCATTCATAGATCTATTAACATGGATTGTGCTCATCCCCAATAAATCAGCAATGCTTTCTTGAGTGATTGGAAATGAAAATTCGTTTTTGACACTATTGCCGATAATGTTTTTACGAACTGATAGCTCTATAATAAAATGTGCAATTTTCTCTAAAGCTGTCCGTCGTCCCAAAGAAGCGATACGTTCGTAGAGAATAGCTTGCTCTCGGCTTAAAACGGCATAGAATGCGTGCCCTAGCTTAGGTTTACTTTGAAAAAGTTTATCTAGATGCTCCTTTGGAAACGGACAAACTACCATATCGGTGAGCGCAATAAAATTATACAAATGTTTGTCAAAAGAAACCTCGCTAATACCCGAAAAATCACCGTTCATTTTTACGTCAAAAATACTGCGGATATTCTGATCAAGTTGCGTGGAAATATACGCCCAGCCCTTGCTAACGATATAAATTTTTTCTATCTCATCGCCCTGTTTCGCAATAATTTGACCAGCGCGATAATTTTCCTTTGTTTCCTCCAAACTTAACAACAATTCTATTTCTTCTTCATTCAAATCTATATAGAATTTGAACTTTTCAACCATACAGCTTCCCATAAATTCTCTCCGTTTATTTACAACACTAAGCGATAAGCGTCTTATAAGTTCCTCATTTTTTTAAATACTTTTAAACTTAACATTTGTAAAACTATCATAGGTTAAAAATTTAATTCTATATCTTCTGTTTTTTTTCTCTATAGTTTTTTAAATGACATATTCCATTTTATTTATTGATGATTACATTCCGTCTGCAACAGCAATGGAATATTTAATGGATCATTTTGGGTATGATTTTGGGCATGCCTCAAATGGGGCGGATGCGGTTAAAATGGCTTGTGAGAAATCCTATGATTTGGCTTTTATAGATGTGAATTTACCCGATATTTTAGGAGATATTCTTGCTCCGAAAATCAGGGCACTTTGCCCAGAAGCCAAAATTATCGGATTTACAGCGGATGTTAATGCTGTTAGTCGGGAGCGTTCATAAGCGTTTGATACTTTGGAAGAGAAAATATTAACGCCTGATGCCGTAAAAAATATAATAACGAAGTGGCTTGATCCAGAAGATCAAAAACGCACCGCTTAGAATTTTCAAAAAAATTGGCCTTATTTGATCAAAAAGCCTCCTTTTTAAAAGGTGGCTTTTTAAAAAATACAGTTATTATTATTGGTGTATGGCTATACCTACTGACAGGAAAGGCATTCCTCATACATATTTGGCTGTTCCACCAATTCCGGCTCGCGTCCATCTTGAGGTGGCTCCCCAGCTTGTGCGCGCTTCCAGCTTGCATCACTTTCCGCACGTTGGATCGATTTAGAGCGGCAGTAATAAAGAGATTTTACACCTTTTTTCCATGCATCCATATGCACCTTGTGTAAGTCTGCCTTATGCACATTACCGGGCAGGAAGATGTTCAAGCTTTGGGCTTGACATATAAAAGGTGTGCGGTCGCCCGCGTGTTCAATTAGCCAGCGCTGGTCAATTTCAAATGCGGTTTTAAATACATCTTTTTCATCATCGCTTAAAAAATCAAGGTGCTGGACCGAGCCTTCATTGGTGAAAATCGAGCTCCAGATATCATCTGTATTTTGCCCTTTTTCTTCCAGCAAATTCATCAGATGCTTGTTTTTAACCGGGAAAGATCCAGATAGCGTTTTATGTGTAAAGGCGTTTGCCGCAATCGGTTCGATACCGGGTGATGTGCCACCGCAAATAATAGATATGGATGCCGTTGGGGCGACTGCCATTTTGTTTGAAAAACGCTCCATTACGCCATAATCTGCCGCATCGGGACATGCGCCGCGCTCATGCGCGAGTTTTACAGATGCGTCGTCGGCTTGACGTTTGATGTGTTGGAATATTTTTCTGTTCCAGACTTTGGCCATGACGCCTTCCATCGGGATCATTTTTGATTGCAGGAATGAGTGCCATCCCATTACGCCCAGACCAACTGAACGTTCCCGCATCGCGGCGTATTTGGCGCGCTTCATAGAATCCGGCGCTTTAGCGATAAAATCGGTCAACACGTTATCAAGGAAACGCATAATATCTTCGATAAAGGTCGGATGATCATGCCATTCGTCAAACTTCTCCAGATTAACCGAAGAAAGGCAGCATACCGCCGTTCGGTCGTTACCTAAATGATCACGGCCAGTTGGTAAAGTGATCTCTGAACAAAGATTGGACATTTTAACATTTAGACCCGCCATTTTGTGATGATCGGGAATACTGTTGTTTACGTGATCAATATAGATGATGTATGGCTCACCCGTTTCAACGCGCGCTGTTAAAAGCCTAATCCATAGGTCTCGCGCGCTAACCTTATCAACGATGCTGTTATCTTTTGGGGATTTAAGCGCCCATTCGTCATCATTTTCGACAGCTTGCATGAATTTGTTTGTCACTAAAACGCCGTGATGAAGGTTTAAGGCTTTACGGTTTGGATCGCCACCAGTCGGGCGACGAATTTCGATAAATTCTTCGATTTCAGGATGCCAGATAGGAAGATAGATTGCCGCCGATCCGCGACGCAGGCTGCCTTGAGAGATTGCAAGTGTGAGAGAATCCATAACGCGAATAAACGGTACGATACCAGATGTTTTACCATTGCGGCCAACTTTTTCACCGATAGAGCGTACATTGCCCCAATAAGAGCCAATGCCGCCGCCGAGTGAGGCCAGCCATACATTTTCATTCCATAGCTCTACAATATCGCCGAGGGAATCATTTGTTTCATTCAAAAAACATGAAATTGGCAGGCCACGGCTCGTTCCGCCATTAGATAGAACGGGCGTAGACGGCATAAACCATAGTTTGGACATATAGTCGTACAAACGTTGCGCATGCGCACTATCATCACCATAATACATAGACGGGCGCGCAAATAAATCCTGATATGATTCTTCGGGCATTAAATAACGATCGGTTAGCGTTGCCTTACCAAAAGTTGTTAAATTTTCATCACGGTCCCGATTGATTTGAACACGGTTACCGCGCTCCATTTGCGCAACGTCAAACATGAGATATCCTTTCAAAGTTTATCTTTTAAAACTATATATATGTGATCCGGTTAAGGATAATGTCTAGGGAGATGAATAAGTATGAAACATACTATCCATAGCGTCTAATCACAAACAACATACTACATCTCGTGGGTGGCACCAATAGGCTTTTATTCTTATGAGGTATGTATCCGGCTTATAAATACATGAAAAACCAAATAAAAAAACGGATATCCAAAATCTTATACATTTTGAAAAAGTAATATTATTACCCGAAAATAGGCATCGATTTTGCCATAAAATACTGGCTTTAAACGTTTTTTCAATATGGGTATTTGATGAATTTGAAACTAAAAATGCCGAAAATCCCGCGATTCCCTAATTTTATAGAATTGATCCGCATACTATTTTTTAAAATTAAGTCCGTGTTTACATGTTTTGATGAAAAAAAATATTTAAAGAATGCATTCTAACCCTTGCAGTTTGCGCGTGAATTATTCAATATCAAGCGCACTCAATCAATATTATAGCAAAACGACATAGAAACGAGATAGAGATATTCATGAGACGTCAACGCCAGACTAAAATTCTTGCCACACTTGGCCCTGCATCCAACACGAAAGAGATCATCAAAAAACTTTTTGAAACCGGTGTTGATGCGTTCCGCCTTAATTTTTCGCATGGTAGCCATGAAACGCATGCTAAAAACCTTGGCTTTATAAGAGATGTCGAAAAAGAATGTGGTCGCCCTATTTGTGTTCTTGCAGATATGCAAGGCCCTAAATTGAGACTTGGTGAATTCGAGAACGGCAGTATCAAGTTAACCGAAGGCATGGAATTCCGTTTTGATATGGATAAAACGCCCGGTAATGAGCAGCGTGTTTGCCTGCCTCATCCTGAAGTTTTGGGCGTTTTGAACCCTGGTGATTTTATTTTTCTTGATGATGGAAAAGTGCGGGCGCGCATTAAAGAGCGCGGCGATGATTATGTCACTGCGATTATAGAATCTGGTTCCAAGCTTTCTGACCGTAAAGGCCTGAATGTGCCAAACGCGATTATTCCAGTGCCTGCCCTAACGAAAAAGGATCGGGTGGATTTAAAGGCCGCGCTTGATATGGGTGTGGACTGGATCGCGCAAAGCTTTGTGCAAACGCCCGAAGATGTGCAAGAGGCGCTTGACCTGATTAAAGGGCGAGCGTCCCTAATGGTAAAGCTTGAGAAGCCATCAGCGATTGAAAAGCTTGACGATATTATTGCGCTTGCCGATGGGATTATGATTGCGCGCGGCGATCTGGGTGTTGAAATTCCGCCCGAAGATGTGCCGGCGGTACAAAAACGAATTATCAGAAAAGTGCGCGATCTTGGAAAGCCCGTTGTTGTCGCGACACAAATGCTTGAATCCATGATTGAAAATGCACGCCCCACCCGTGCGGAGGCCTCTGATGTGGCTACGGCTGTTTATGATGGAACCGATGCCGTGATGTTATCAGCAGAAACTGCGGCTGGCGCGCACCCCATTGAGGCGGTAGAGATTATGAACCGTATTTGTAAACGTACCGAGGCCGATGAAACTTATGAGCAAATGATTGAGGCCAACCACCCGGATACTTTGGGCAGTGCATCAGATGCGATTACGATGGCGGCCTATTTTGTCGCGCATGATATCGAGGCAAAATGTATTGTTACATATACGCAATCCGGTTCAACCGCCCAGCGTATGTCACGGCAGCGCCCAGATGTACCGATTTTATGTCTCACGCCAGAGCTTAGCATTGCCCGCCGTATGGCGCTCTCATATGGTGTACATGCGGTTTATGACCCGCGTACCAATGATGATTTTTCAGGACCGGCGCCGCATGCCACCGAAATTGTAAAATCAGAAGGCTTTGCCGCATCGGGTGATAAATTTGTTATGACTGCGGGTGTACCATTTGGCCAAACGGGATCGACAAATATTTTGCGTATTTCAGATGTGGATTAACGTTTTCAACTTTTGATCGATACCCATAATTATAGATTGCTTTGTCAGTTTTGCATTCTTGCAATGACACCTAATCAACTTGAAAAAAAAATGCCCCAATGATTTTATAGGCGCATTTTTCATTTGTTATATTTTTTCATCGAAGGTTTATCGAACGCTGGCAACCAAAGTTGTGGCTGGAGCGGTGTGTAGCCACCAAGCCGTACGGTTGATGGAGAAAATGGCGCGATACCGTGTAGAACGTTCAGCGCTTACCAAACGCTCCTCCTGGTTATCCAGGATATATGATCCTTGGTCTGTGTAAACGATTAATACAGCGTGCGGGATATTCTTTTCATTATCATGGACAATGGCCAATCGCATCCGGCTTTCTGGAACACCTAATGTGCGCAGAGCGGTATATTTAGCAATGGCAAAGTCTTCACAATCACCACCACGCTGTAGAAACTCTACAGGTGTTGCCCAATAATCGCTTTTGCCCCAATTGGCCTGATCGACAATATAACGCTGTTTATTTACTAGACGGTTTACTTTGTCCACCATAGATTTCATCGGTAGGGATTTATAAGCGCTTATTTCTTTTTGCCACTCATTGATGATTTTTCTAGAGCTGTCATTTGAAAGTTCGCGTTCAAATTTGGCGAACATCCCTGTCCATTTTGTAAAGGGTTTAATATTAACAGAGCGTTTTTCATCCGTACCAAAGAGCGCGGGATATGACGCAATATTTGTGAAACCTGCATTTTGCGTTAAGCTGATCTGTGCCGGAATATCCTTAATCATATCTGCGCGTGATTTTTTAGGTGCTGCGCTGATTGAGGCAAAGAAAAACATACTTGTAGCGGCGCACCTTAAAACGTTTTGCCGTATAAGAAGCCGTCTTAATTGACTTTTTGTGATATATTGCTGATCAATAAAAACCTGACCGAGTGGCCGATTTGTCTGTTTTTGGATATTAAGGGCATATTTTAAATCATGGGGTGTGATCGCCCCTTTCATAATCAAAAGCTCGCCCAGTCTGTTTCTTTCAATAAATGACTTTAAAAATGAGAAAACTCCTCTTTGATGAATAGTTTTGTCTTTTTCAATGGTGTTACTCATAGTATTTGCGCCTGTATAATTTTTTGAATGCCGTTTACCGACTTTTCTTTTTATGTATATCCATTAAACACGAGAAAGATTGACGAATTCCTAACAAACAGGCATAAATTCCACAAAGATGTATAACTATATGTTTTTATTATGAAAAAATATTGGCGCCTTAAATTTGATTTATTTTAAAACCCCTTCATAAAGGTTGAAACAACTTAAATGACTGATACCCTTGCTTTGGAGCCTCTTTTAAGAATCATAGAGGCCATTAAAGAAACAAATATTTTGGTTATTGGGGATATTATGCTTGATCGTTTTATTTACGGTCATGTTGATAGGATATCACCAGAAAGCCCTGTGCCTGTTTTATCTATCAAGCGTGAAGACAGTATGCTTGGCGGTGCAGGGAATGCGCTTGCGAATTTAAAGGGCTTAGGGGCGTCATGCGAGATTATTAGTGTTGTTGGTGATGATGAGCCAGCGCAAGATATTGCACGAAAAATGAATGATATGGATATAGGCGATCACGGCCTTATTAGAGATAGAAGCAGGCCGACCATCGTAAAGACCAGATTTTTAGCGGGGCATCAACAATTACTTAGGACGGATTGGGAAGATAAGACCCCTATCTTAAAACAAAGCGCAGATCAGATCAAAAAAGCCATTGAAACAGCGATACCGAAGGCCAGCGCGGTTATATTATCTGACTATGGTAAGGGGTTGCTTACACAAGATATTATAAGCGCTGTCATTAAAGCTGCTAAGGATTACGGCATTCCGGTGCTGGTTGATCCCAAACATAAGGACTTTTCAATTTATAAAGGCGCGCGCGGTATTACTCCCAATAAAAAAGAGCTCTCTGAAAGTGCGGGAGGTGCACCATTAAAAACGGATCAAGACGTTATTGATACGGCCGAGCGAATTATAAATGATCATGATATTGATACTGTTTTTGCTACACGCTCTGCCGAGGGGATGAGCGTTGTTTCCAAAAATCATGAGCCTGCGCACTTTAGAAGCGAAGATATTGAAGTGTTTGATGTATCCGGTGCAGGTGACAGCGTTATCGCTACCATTGCGGCGGTTATGGCAGCGGGGGGGGATATACATCAAGCGGCCATTCTTGCCAACATTGCGGGGAGTGTTGTTGTGAGCAAAGTTGGTACTGCGCCGATTAGAAAGCAAGATTTGATTATAGCCGTAAAAGCACATGGGGTAGATTTTAATGTGACGCGAGGTACGCCCTCGCCCTTGGATCGCACACGCCAAGCGCCTACACTGGATTGGCAGAATTTAACCGAACAGGTACGTAGATGGCGGGCGCGTGGTTTTAGAATCGGGTTTACTAACGGGTGCTTTGATATCTTGCATACCGGTCATGTTTCATATCTTAATAAAGCACGAGAGCGGTGCGACCGTTTGATTGTTGGCCTTAATACTGACCAATCCGTTAAAATTTTAAAAGGGCCAGAGCGCCCGATTAATGATGAGACTTCGCGGGCGACCGTGCTTGGCGCGCTTGCCTCTGTAGATGCGGTAGCTTTATTTGGCGCAGAAGAATCAAGTCAAGCCAACGATGCTATCAACTTAATTGAGACAATCAAACCGGATCTGTATTTTAAGGGGGGCGATTACAGCGAGGATCAAATTCCAGAAGCGCCCACAGTTAAAAAACATGGCGGCACTGTTGAGATTATGCCGATTTATGAAGGATTTAGTACAACCGAAACGATTCGTAAAAGCAAAACCTCGAATTAATTTTTAAAAATTATTATTTATAGGCTTGACCTACACGCCTTAATTGAGAATGATTATCAATATCAGTGTTGAGTATTTATTTTTCGTTATTTAAATTTCTCAATACCCCCTTTTATCTGTGCTCTAAAAATAAGGAAACTATCAATATGACCCTATCTCAACTACTCGATGATTTTAGAGATCTGGAAACATATTTTCCTTCAAAGACAGAACATGCGATTTGTATTACGGATCTCGCTAAACAATATAATGAGTCAGCCATAAATCAAGCGGTTGAAAAAGGATATATCTCCCTTAGGCAGTACCCCTTTGCGGATCAATCACCAGTATTTGTAGAATTAACAGATAAAGGTCGCGGCGTAGCTTTTACCACCCTGTCATTTGATTAGATCAAAATTTAAAATTTTTCACTCTCCCCTATACCTCCTCTCAAAGACTTGCTAAGATTTACTGAATAAATTTTGTAATGACAATATTGTTTAAAGAATTTTCAGTAGGATATTTAATATGATAGGCGTAAAAAAAACATTCTCTCTTATGATTATGGGTGTTACGGGTATCGCGGCATTGAGCGGGTGCAGAACTATTAATGATCCTAGCTTTATGCCTTATGGATATCTTTATCATAATGACGAATACAAAGCGCCGCCCGGTCCTGATGCCAATTCTTTGGGATATGATTACTCGGATGTAAAAAACAAAGACGTTCTAGCGCGCTGGCAAGATGCCGTTGCCGCATTGGTTCAATCACTTGAAATGCAAAGCGGCCTAACCCCGCGCGCCGTTTATATTATGCCTACAACCGAGCGTACGGCCTTTACCTCTACGTTTGATTATACACTGCGTGAAGAACTTGTAGCGCGCGGCTATAGACCGGTAGCCAGTGCAGAGAATGTGACCGTTATTGAATTAGAGGCTATTGACCCTGAAAAGCCCGAACCACGCAAACAGATGGTATTTAATGATGATATGGAGCGAACAAGAGACCCGCAATATCAGGAAAAGATGAAATATAAAGGATATATTTTAGGTTTAACCGCATACGAAAACAATGTGCCTATCGGGCGCGGTAGCGGCGTTTATACGTTGCCCGGATATGGGTATGAATATGCACAGGAGCAAACGCTTATATATAAAAGACCGCAAGAATGATGATTAAAAAAACAAAAACCGCATTTTTAGTTCTTGCAACTGTATCGAGCGTCCCTTTTCTTTCCGGCTGTGTTGCGGCTAGTGCTCTTAATACCGTTAACCGTAATATTTTTCAGCGCGATGAGATTAATCTAACCGAAAGCAATTATGCCGCCGCCGATTACCTTATTCAACAGGGGCGGCATTATATAAAAAAATATGACCGTGATTTGATTGTTGTTGAGCCACTGACCGATCAGCTGGAACCGCGCATGTCATCCGAATTGGGTAAAATAATTCCGGAAGAGATTGGCATAAGACTGGCGCAGCTTGGATATCGTACGGATATAGAGGCGGTTAAAACCATTGATGATCCCAATTATATGCGTCCGGCAATAAAAAAGGGGGAGAACCCAGATTTTATTCTAACCGGAAATTATTTGCGCGGTAATGAACATCTGGATGTTAATTTGCGTATTGTGAAAGTTAGCAATGGGCAGATTGTAAGCGCATTTAATTATAAAATCCCAATGACATATCAAATTGGCGAGCTGTCTATGCCGCAAACGCAGATTTTTCGGATCAGTAAAGGACAACGTATGCCGAATGTTCCGGTTATTGCGGTAGAGCAGGACACACCAAAAATCGTTCCAGAAACGGGTGTGAATGGGGTGGCCTCTGGCTCTAATAAATTCAAACCGCTTATGACTAAAAAGTAATCCTTTTGATCGCCTAGATTATTAAAGGATTACATCTTTATATATATTTCTAACGCACCAGTAGCACATGGTAAAAGTGATATGAGCTATCGCTTGAGCATTGCACGCATGCCTGCATGGCAGGGCGTGCGGCAGATATAACAGAATCCTGATCAAAAGAGGTTTCGTCCATTGTATTTGCGGTGCTATAAAATGTTACACCACTTCCAAAACGTCCGGCATTGCCTTGAAAAACACAATCACCGGGGTTTGAGGGCGAGGCGCTTCCGCTGCCTGAATCTATGGGCGGGGTTAAAGGCTGATCGTTTAGATCATTTATTTTTTCGCAAAATTGTAATGTAACGTTAGGGAGCACTGCAATTAAATCAGCACGATCCGACCCCGCCGCGGGCGCATGTGTGCCGCCGTAAAACTCCCAAGAGCCGCCTGCGGCACTTTGTATGCCTTTTGGCGGGTTGCGATATGTTGCCCCCCCACCGCGCCGATCAAATATATAATGGTCGATATCAGAATTTGTTGAGGCGGGTATTGTTCCATAAGCAGAAGGCGCATTTGGATGGGCGAACCGGATGTCGCTTTCGCTTGCCCCTTGCTGCAATATATATCTTACGCCACGCTCTAATTCGCCTGCATAACGCTGCACTTCACTAGCGCGGATGATGATTGCTTCTTTATCTATGTTAGATCCTTCTGGCCGGCTGCTCGACTGTATAACCATAGTCAGGGCGGCGATCAAGGCAATGGCAACCAAAATCATGATCAGGATATTGCCGCCTTCTTCTTTATATTTTGAAGTTTGGCTTTGATGAAGCATTTATCGGACACGCCTTTTAAAATATGACTATATAAATATTATGTTTTTAGCTCGACTTTATCCATATATAAAATTGAACTAGTTATAAGGGGCAACTGGCATGCATTGTTTTAGGAATTTACATGCCTGATTGGCTTCGGCTTCGTTTAATCCGGTCAAGCGCGCCCGGAAAAGCCATCCATCCGATGTTTTTAAAGGTGCAATTGTCGGGCTAGCCTTGGAAAGGTTTGGCGGTAAGCTGGATTGTGCCTTAGAAATTACGCGGTCTGTAGCTGCACGGCTTTTAAACGCGCCCAGTTGGATAGACCAGCTATTTGTATTTAAGTTAGATACATTCACATTCTTGTCTTTAGCCTGATTATCTGCAGCTTGCTTTATTTTTGAGTTGAGCGCTTTAATTTTTTCACGATCCCCCTCATGCGCAGCGATAGCCAAAAGACCTGTGCGAACGCGGTTGGCCAAGGCCGGATCTACGTCCCCTTCCCCTACAAGAGCGCCAAACTGCCCGCTTTCAAGGGCGGCATTTAAAGATGCCCATTTTTGAGCTTGATAATCCTGACTATCATTTGGATGTGTTAAAACATTTTTGGGCGCGGCCATTTTGCCACGCTCCAGACTTGCAATTGCATTTAGAATAACAGGCTTTCGTTTTGGCAATGGAGCCTCTACGCGAGCGACATGCAGGTTTTTTATCTTGTTAAACCCTTCATCCAGCAAGCGTGCCATATGATTGTTTCGCGTGACAGCTGTACGCCCACCAAAAACAACACCAATAATACGGCGGCCATCTCGTTTTGCAGATGCAACCAGGTTAAAACCAGAAGCATTTATGTATCCGGTTTTCATGCCATCCATACCCCTGTACTTTCCAAGCAAGCGATTATGGTTATGGTATGATTTACCTTTATAACTAAAATTGGTTGTTGAAAAATACCGATACTGTCGCGGGTAACGCTCAATAACGTATGCGGCCATTTTTGCCATATCACGGGCGGTTGTAATCTGTTGTTTATCATGCAAGCCGGAGGCATTTTTAAATGTTGTCTGACGCATCCCAATATTACGTGCCTTTCTAGTCATGAGACGGGCAAAGTTGCCTTCCGTACCTCCCAGATGTTCAGCAAGAGCCACGGCGACATCGTTAGCCGATTTTGTTACAAGTGCATAAATGGCATCTTCAACTTTAATAGATGCCCCAGCAGGAATGTATAGTTTGCTTGGCACCATACCAGCGGCATGATTGCTCATACGGATTCGGGATTTTAAAGATAAACGGCCACTTTCAATTGCTTCGAATGTTAGTAAAAGTGTCATGACTTTAGTTAAAGAAGCAGGATGCAAACGTTTGTCGGCATAACGCTCATGCAATATTGCGCCTGTATCGGCATCTATGACAAAAGATGCATATTTCGGATTGGCACGCGCAATATTTGGCACAATAAAGAATGAAGCAAACAAGAAAAAACAGAATAACAAAACGCTTTTCCAGCGTATGCCAGACAGAGACCCAGATTTAATACTAATAGATTTAAAATCAAACATAATGAAAAAGAAAATGTCTCCGGCCGGATAAATTTATATAAACATATTTTGTTCAAGATTGTAGTCTATTAAAAAAAAAGGAACCTGTCTATTAATCCGCGCATTTTCTTGTAATGTTTTTTTATTTTTTGTGACTTTAAAAAATAAAATGCGTTTATAAATACCGCTAAATAAATGGTGCAGTGCAAAATAAACTCTTGTGTAAAACTCAAACATTTGATAAAAAGGCTTGCAATGGTGCAGTGCAAAACGTACTGTATTTATATTAATATGGCTGAGTACTGTTAAAATTATAATTAATCAAGGCATATAGAAAATGGCGACAGCGAAGAAAACGCAAGCAAAAAAATTAAAGACAACGTCTAAGAAAAAGGCCGTGTCAGCAGTTAAGAAAAAAACTTCAGCAAAACCTAAAAAAGCCGCGGCGACCAAAGCCAAAGCAACAACTAAAAAGGTTGTTCGCAAAGCTAAAGCGCCCGCCAAAAAAACTGTCTCTAAAAAGGTTGCGGCTAAATCATCGGCGTCTCGTACTACTATTAAAAAAGCCGCGACTGCTCATAAAAAACCAGTGATTAAAGCTGTTATTAAAAAAGCACAACCGAAGAAAACTGCTTACGTCAGTGCTGCGCTTTCTAATGCCGGACAACAAATGTTTCAACCGTCATCTGTCGTCGAGAATATGATTGCAGATACTATTCAGCCTATGATGAGTAAAATGTCCGCCAGTATAAAAGGCGCAACGCCTTTTTCTTTTAATGAACTTGCACCGATTATTCCAACACCTAAATCAATGGAGAAAATTATGAATAAAAGCAAAACCCAATATGACAAAATTGCCAATGATGCTAATGAACTCAGCCGCGAAGGTATTGACGCCTTTGTAAAATCAGGCACAATATTTGCCAAAGGCTGTGAAGATATTATGCGTACGTCTATGTCGCTTGCTCAAGGCGCTGCCGAAAAACAAGCACAGTTTTTTAAAGATGCGATGAGCAGTAAGACCCTCAATGAGTGGACTGATGTTCAAAGCAGAATGGCGCAAGCAAATTTTGATGAATTTATGAGCACAGCCACTAAAATTTCAGAAATGAGCGTTAAAATTCTTTCTGATAGTGTTGAACCCTTTAATGACCAGATGAGTAAAAGCATGAAAAAAGCAACCAATGCGATGGCTGCTTAAATCATTTCAACTTTTCTATATTTATTAAACCCCGCTCATCCTATATGAAGCGGGGTTTTGTTTATAAAACTCAAATTTTTATGATTTTGTTTTCAACTTTTATTAATCTTTTAAATTTACAGTTTACACATCTCATGCGGATATTCATTCGTATAAAGCCTTATCGGAGACATAAGTTAAATTCTAATTTTAAAGCTTTATTCTGATATCATTGAAAAATGTAAGATATAATGTATTTTTAATTTAAGAATATATTTTGAAGTTTAAAATCTGCACTAAAGCGGCAGGAGAATTGTATGGAGCGAGACCTTGTTGCTATTTAATGACCCTATTCGGAAACTTTTGCTAAAAGCATGTATCAAAGATATCAGTCTGCCCTTTCTTCATAATTTATTTGTACCATCCATGAATAATGATGATGCGGAGGAGCCGCATTTACCGGATAACAGCGGTGATGGCACCGGAGATAACGGGTCAGAGCGACGTGATGATGTAGATACAAATATTTTATTAAAAACGCGGCCTAAGACCAAAAAACCTTCCATGTATAAAGTCCTGCTTTTAAATGATGATTTTACGCCTATGGAGTTTGTTGTTCACGTTATAGAAACTTTTTTTAACAAAACGCACCAAGAGGCCACAGAAGTTATGCTTCATGTACATCGTCGCGGCGTCGGGCTGTGTGGTGTCTTCACCTATGAGATTGCAGAGACAAAAGTTGCACAAGTTATGGATTTTGCCCGTGCAAATGAGCACCCGCTTCAATGTACAATGGAAAAAGAATAGCGCGAGAGCGAAAGCGAAAATGACAACGATAAAAATAAAAACGAACTGCTCTGGTATTTCCAAATTAAAGAGCAAGAAAGGTTAGATTGACATGTTATCAAGAAATTTGGAGCACACGCTTCATAAGGCGCTTGCTAGTGCAAATGAACACAATCATGAATATGCTACGTTAGAGCATTTACTGCTCTCACTCACCGAAGATCAGGATGCGATGGCGGTGCTACGGTCTTGCGGTATTGAAATGGCAGATCTGCGGGCGCAGTTGATTCAGTATATTCAGAGCGAGCTTTCTTATCTTATCAACTATGAGTCAGAAGAAGCTCAACCCACTACAGCGTTTCAGCGTGTGCTTCAACGGGCGGCGATACACGTGCAATCATCAGGAAGGGAAGAAGTGACCGGTGCAAATGTCTTGGTGGCACTATTTTCCGAGCGAGAAAGCCATGCTGTTTATTTTCTTCAAGAACAAGATATGACCCGTTTTGACGCGGTCAATTACATCTCACACGGTATTGCTAAAGTTCCCAATCAGGAAAATGGGCCACGCACGCCCAAAGGCGCGGATGGCACTCAAGAAAAAGAGCTTAAAACGGGTCAAGAAGCGCTTGATGCTTATTGTGTAAACCTAAATGAAAAGGCCAAAGAGGGTAAAATTGATCCACTTATTGGCCGTGAGAAAGAAGTGCAACGCACTATTCAAATTCTTTGTCGCCGCTCTAAAAACAACCCGCTTTATGTAGGAGACCCTGGTGTAGGGAAGACAGCAATTGCGGAAGGGTTGGCGCGGCGCATCGTTGAAAAAGATGTTCCAGAAGTTTTGCAAGAAAGTGTTATTTTTTCGCTTGATATGGGGAATTTGTTAGCCGGAACGCGGTATCGCGGCGACTTTGAAGAACGTTTGAAGGCTGTTATTGCCGAGCTTGAGAAAATAGATGGCGCGGTTATGTTTATTGACGAAATCCATACAATTATAGGTGCGGGCGCGACCAGTGGCGGGGCGATGGATGCCTCTAACCTGCTTAAGCCTGCGCTTTCTAATGGTACGCTAAAATGCATTGGATCGACTACCTATAAGGAATATCGAAATCATTTCGAAAAAGATCGTGCGCTTGTAAGGCGCTTTCAAAAAATTGATGTGAATGAGCCGAGCATTGATGATGCCACGGCCATTTTAATGGGGCTGAAACCATATTATGAGGACCATCATGCGGTTGAATACACGCCGGAAGCGATACGCGCGGCGGTGAAACTTTCGGCCAAGTATATTGGTGACCGCAAATTGCCGGATAAGGCGATTGATATTATTGATGAGGTTGGCGCGGCGCAAATGCTTGTGCCGATTGAGCAACGTAAAAAGATTATCGAAGAAAAAGATATCGAAGGAGTTGTGGCAGCGATCGCCCGCATACCGGCGCAAACGATGAATAAAAATGACCGTGAAGCTTTACAAAGTCTTGAGCGTGATTTGAAAACAATGGTTTATGATCAGGATAAGGCGATTGATACGCTCACCGATGCTATAAAAATGGCGCGGGCAGGTTTGCGCGACCCTGAAAAGCCGATTGGGTCATACCTTTTCTCCGGTCCTACGGGCGTTGGTAAAACCGAAGTTGCGAAGCAGCTTGCCAATACCATGGGGATTGAATTGATCCGTTTTGATATGTCTGAATATATGGAACGTCATTCTGTTTCTCGTTTAATCGGCTCGCCTCCCGGATATGTCGGGTTTGAACAAGGCGGTCTGATGACTGATAAAATTGACCAGCATCCGCATTGTGTTTTGCTTTTGGATGAGATTGAAAAGGCGCATCCTGATCTTTTTAATATTTTGCTTCAAGTTATGGATTACGGGAAACTTACAGATAATAACGGTAAAAGCATTGATTTTCGTAACGTTATCTTGATCATGACGACCAATGCGGGCGCGGCAGAAATTGCGCGTACACCCATTGGTTTTGGCCGGGAGGTTGGCGATAATATAGATACGTATGCCGATAATGATGCCATTACAAAGGCTTTTGCGCCGGAATTTAGAAATCGCCTGGATGCGATTGTGCCATTTGGTAATCTGAAGCCGGAAACGGTAGAAAAAGTCGTTGATAAATTTGTTATCCAGCTTGAAGGGCAACTGGCGGATAGAAACATCACTATAGAACTTAGTCCAGATGCCCGTAAACAGCTGGCGAAGCAAGGGTATGACCCCGCTATGGGCGCGCGTCCTTTATCGCGTATTATACAAGAGAAAATCAAACGACCATTGGCCGAAGAAATCCTTTTTGGGAAACTTTCCGATGGCGGCCTTGTAACGATTGAATATAAAGACGATAGCTATAGTTTTGATTATCAAACCGCGAAAACACCCGTTAAAAA
The DNA here is from genome assembly GCA_963702155.1 of uncultured Alphaproteobacteria bacterium. Lineage (GTDB taxonomy): Bacteria > Pseudomonadota > Alphaproteobacteria > Micavibrionales > Micavibrionaceae. Next base: position 2,121,760 of record OY969717.1, on the reverse strand, counting down.
ACCCGCCAAAGATCATGACGTGCCTGTACCCGCGCCAATTAAAGATGTTGGAAGAGAAGATTGGGATGATGCGCCGGAACGTTAAATAACAGGTTTTATCGGGATATAAGTGATTGGTAAAAAACATAAGGGCCATTTGTGCCGTTTTGTATACATCCAGAAGAAGGCGCGCCAGGCATAGCGATCGCGCCGCCCGTACTGAAACTTCCTTTGTATAGTGTTGTAGTATCAAAGCCATTTGTATCAACAGGCGGTGCATCAGATGGGTTGGCCTGAGATAGTTTTGCGTTAAGAGCCATGCATAAAGATTTATTAATGTCTGCAAAAAATATCAGCAAATCTGGGTCATCCGTAACAAGGTGATCCGTGCCATCAAAAATAGTATTTGCGCCACTGAATATCCAGCTTGCACTGTCTCCGGCATCACTATGCGGATTTAACGATGTGATTTCACCGCCAGTCCCGCCAAATATTCGGCATAACTCGGTTTGACCGCTGTACTCATAAGAATCACCAGGTGTGCGACTAAACGCAATTGTATTTGTTTCGCAGCCATTGGAAATTTTAACGCTTTGTACCGCTTGTCTTACTGTTCGGGTATAATCCAATATTTCATCGCTGATTAAATCAAGTTGATATTCGGAGATTATTTGTGTATCCCCTCCTCTCAACATGTTACTTACCGCGAAATTTAGCGCTGCGAATAAAGCAATTGCGATTAAAATAAAAAATATAACATTACCGCGCTGTGCTTCGTATAGTGGGTAGCACGCCGATTTTTCTAGTAAGCGTTTTATAAAATTCATGTGATAATTATATAGGAGAATCTTTGTTTTGTTTACTCCTCCTTAAAAACTTTTATGGTTTTATAAAGACCATATATAATTATACAATAAAACTATGAATAAAACCGCGCCTCAAATACTCATTGCAGAAGATAATGATGTTAGCCGAGATATGATGACCGGTGTGCTTCAAAACCATGGGTGCGAAGTGCATGGCGCAACGGATGGCGGGCAAGCTATTCGTATTATCGAAACCACTGATATAGACATGGCGTTGGTCGATTTAAATATGACCCCTATGGGCGGCTTCGAGTTTGTGAAATATCTCAATTCTAAAAACATCAAAATCCCGGTTGTTGTTATTACGGGCGATGAGTCCTCTGACATGCTTTCTCAAGCCAATGCGCTTGGTATTATGCGCCTTATACAAAAGCCGATTCAACCGGAGCGTTTAGTACAAACGGTTGAGCGTGTTTTAAAACGTATTCAAAAAGGCGGCGTATCTCTTGGATCAAGACAAATAGATACTTTTTCCACCCCCAAATCACCGGATCAATTGATGACCCGTGCAATTGAGTTAGCAGGTAAAAATGCAAGTAGCGGTAAAGGCGGCCCTTTTGGTGCCGTTGTCGCGGATAAGGATGGGCAAGTTGTTGGTGAAGGTGTGAATGGTATTTCCTCACGTATTGACCCGACAGCACACGCTGAAGTTATGGCTATACGCAATGCGGCAGAAAAGTTGGGTCGTGCAGATTTATCCGAATGTTCGCTTTATTGTTCGAGTGAACCAACTATGATGGGGCGCGCCCTTATTATCAGTGTAGGGATCAAGCATGTTTATTACGGGCTTAGCCATAATGAAATTCGTGATTTAAGAGAGAGTGAGAATCTTGTGCGTGCGGAGCTTGCAAATTTGAGTGAAAACGCAACCGAGTATTCTCAAAAATCACATGACGAAGCTTTTGCCATGTTTACAAACTCTAAGGCGATAAAACGCGTCGATTGAACTTTTTTGTATTTTAAACTTTAATCCTAAATATTGCATCTATTTCAACGGCCACGCCTAATGGTAATGAGGGCGCGCCAACGGCGAAACGGGCGTGATGCCCCGCCCTACCCATTACATCCCCTATTAAATTGGATGCGCCGTTTATGACCTTTGGATGGTCGTAAAAATCTGAGGTGCAATTAACGAAACCACCCAGTTTTATGCATTGCATAACGTTTTCCCATTTCCCGTTTACAGCGTTATTGACCTGCGCCAAAATATTAAGAGCGCATGCTTGCGCTGCCTCAATACCCTCTTCCAATGTTAGATTCTCGCCCACGCGCCCCATATGCATTTTCTCCCCATTTAAAAATGGGATTTGGCCAGATACAAAAACCATATCGCCGCTTATCACATAGGGAACATAATTGGCGGCGGGCGCAGCGACGTTTGGCAAATCAAAACCTAGCGTATTCAATTTTTTTGAAAGCATAAAAATTACCTTTTTATTAAAAAATCCTTTAGTCTATGTTTATGATCTGCCATACTCAGCGCGCATTGTAAATGTATGTTCAAGAATAATATTTGAAACAAAAAACTGGTATAAAAAGGCTATGAAAAAGCTTTTTAGAATTTTTAGCGTACACTCCCCTGTTTACATGGGTGTTTTCTCTTTGTTGAATAGTAGCAAGAAAATGGGTACAGATCAGTTTGGTAATGTCTATTTTAGCGGTAAGCCAAGAAAAGGGTATAAACGCAACCGCAGATGGGTGCGATATAAAGACATACCAGAGGCAACGATGGTTCCACCTGAATGGCATGGGTGGTTACATCATCAGACAGATATAGTGCCGACAGATCAAAAGCATACGTTTCGCCGTGATTGGCAGACGCCGCATCAACCGAATAGAACCGGTACAAATTTAGCGTATCGCCCGCCTGGCCATATTTTGAAGGGCGGCAAACGGGATAAGGCCTATGGTGATTATGAGGCATGGACACCACCCGAATAGATTAAAAGTAGATTTAGATAAAAGACGGAAAAGAGATTTATGAAACGAAGTGTTGTTGAAACTATTTTAGGAGCAGGCGTTATTTTGATAGCCGCGCTCTTTTTCCTATATGGGTATAAGATCGGAAATGTTGGTACAACCGAAGGATATACAATTCAAGCTGATTTTTCAGGTATTGGCGGCCTCAAACCTGGAGACGAAGTGCAAATTAGCGGTGTAAAAGTCGGTAGTGTGAGCGCGATTGAACTTACAAAAGATTCGTATCTTGCCCGTGTTTTTATAACCATTGGTGCCGAACACAATATACCGGTAGATACGGCGGCCACTATTAGTTCGCAGAGCCTGCTTGGGGGGCGTTATTTAGAGCTTCAGCCTGGTGCAGACGAAACTTATTTGCAAGATGGTGAGCGTATAGAATACACCCAAGCACCGCAAAATCTTGAACAGCTTTTGGGTAAATTTATTTTCAGCATGCAAAGCAATGATAAAGATAGCGAATAATGCAGACCAAACGCTTTATTCATTTTTCTACGACGAAAGCTTTGGTTTTACTTTGCGGGGTCATTATTTTATGGTGTACACATAGCGCGTTCGCACAAACACCAACCATAGAGCATCCAGTTGTTCGTCTTCGCGCGCTTGATAAAATTACAGCGCGTACTGTGACTTTTGATGCTACCGTTGGCAAAACTATCAAATTTGGCGATATGTATGTAAAACCGCAAACTTGCCGTAAAACTTCCCCTGTAGAAAGCCCAGAATCTGCGGCTTTTCTACAAATTTGGGAAGTATCGGTTAGCAATAAAGCAGAATGGATTTTTAGCGGCTGGATGTTTGCATCCTCCCCCGGATTATCTTCCATGGATCATACAATTTATGATGTTTGGGTGATTGATTGTTTGCAAGAGCCTGATCAGCTCACCCCTAGCATGGATTCTTCAGATGAAAAACGTCAAGGGGAAGGCGAAGTCGAAGATGAGGCGGATATTGTTATACCGGACGATGATGCGCAGTAAACCCAAAAAATCTTTTTAACAAGAAGATAGATTAATAAGTTTTTATCTTTTTCAAACATATTATAGATTATTAATTAATTCTGTAATATGCGTTTTATCAATGATTGCGCCCCGATGGCCGATAACTTTCGCAGCAACTTTATGTGCGAAGGATGCTGAAAGATCGGGGGGGCACCCCTTTAAGCGGGCGTATAAATATCCGGCATTAAAAGAGTCTCCGGCTGCGGTTGTATCAAAGACCGATATGTTTTTTTCGGCTCCGATATCGTATTCTTCATTATTATGCCTGATTTTGCACCCCTCCCCGCCGCATTTAACAACAATTTCAGAGATTTGGTTTTCTAAAAAACGGTTTAGCGTTTCATGCGGTGTTTTATCGCCAAAAAGCTCTTTATTTTCATCAAATGTAGGCAGCGCGATTGTCGTATAGGGCATAATGGCATTTATCCATAAGCGCGCTTCATCTTTCGAAATCCATCCAGATGGGCGATAATTTGTATCAAATACAGTAATGATCCCTTTTTCAAAAGCTTTTTTATAAAAATCGACAAGTTTCTGACGGTCTTTATCATCTAAAATCATCAGTGTTATCGCCGAAATATAAATAATACTGTAATCCAGTGCTTTTTCAAAAAAAGCGTTACTGTTTTTCATTTTAAACAGAAGCCTGGCTGCGGAATCTGATCTGAAAAATGTGTAATCCCTGTTACCCTGATCATCCAAATCAGCAAAATAAAGACCCGTATTTTTCTGATCCGTAGTCATGACCAGTGATGTATCAACACCATTTCTTGACCAGTTTTCAAGCATAGAAGAGCCAAAGCGATCGCGACCTAAGACAGTCATATAGCTTACATCAATATTGTCTTCCTCACCCAGCCATGCAAGATATTGGGAGGTGTTGAACGTGTCCCCAGCGTATAAGGCCTTGTATAAACCTTCATCCGTTTGCACCATTTCAATCATGCATTCACCAATACATAAAATCTTATATGTTGAGAGGGACATCAGTTTATGCGATATTTTGTTCATAAAAGACAATGTACATAATTTGGGATGAGAGTAAAGATTTTGAGCCAAACTGAAATGTTAAAAACAATATTGGAAAGCTCTCCTATCATTCCAGTTATTGCGATTGATGATGCACAAGATGCATGCGCCATTGCCGAAGGCTTTATAAAAGCAAATATACACAATATAGAAATTGTTTTGAGAACACCTGCCGCGCTTCAATCTATAAGAAATATATCTGTTCAGTTTAAAGATATAATCCTTGGCGCAGGCACAGTTTTAAACGTAGAACAAGCAAAACATGCTATAGATGCAGGCGTGCATTATATTGTAAGCCCAGGCTTTAGTGCGGCTGTTTATGAAGTCTGTACATTAGCGCATATTCCTTATTTGCCCGGTGCTGTTACGCCAACTGAAATACAAAAGGCGATAGATCGCGGATTTTCATATTTAAAATTTTTTCCTGCCGAAGCCATGGGCGGTATTGAAACATTAAAATCCTATATATCTGTTTTTCCTGATATACAATTCTGTGCAACTGGCGGGGTTAAAGCGCATAATGCAAGAGATTATCTTTTGTTACCCAATGTTGTTTCGATTGGAACGTCTGCTTTGCTCACATCCAATATTCAAAGCGAAAAAGACTGGTCAAAAATTGCCGCATTAAAAAAAGATATGTAATCTTGTTATTATACGTGTGATCGTCCTCTAATTTCCTATAGAGAACACGCAATTGCTGATAAAAAATAATATTACCATCTGCTTATTCTTAGCCTTTGATTTTAAATATTTATTAAGAGCATTCCTATATAAGAAATAAAGCTCTTTGCTGAATTATAGCACATCGCTCATTTTTGTAAGGCCAATCTTGTGATAAAATTTTCACTCTTAAGTTTTCATGTTGAACTCTTTAGCAATCTATACGTGTATTAAAATGGTAGAGAAAATCAAAAGTATTAATTTTTCTGTTCTTTTTTGTGGAGGATTAGTCGTTCTCCTAGGGGCGAGCGTTATTTTCGGTTGGCATACAAATAATATTGCTCTGGTTCAAGTTAATCCAGAATTTGCCCCTATGCAGTATAATACAGCTCTTTCTTTTTTACTCGCGGGTATTAGCGTTGTTTGTCTCGTTATAAAAAAGCATTTTTTGTCACGTATACTTGGTTTGGCCGTTGGCTTAATTGGTATTATAACTTTACTTGAGTATGTCTTTCAAATTGACCTTGGCATAGATCAGGCATTAATGCGCCAAGATATCATGACAAAAACGTCTCATCCGGGGCGAATGGCGCCTAGCACAGCCCTTTGTTTTTCTTTATGTGGCTTTGCTTTGTTATTTGGTTTATATCGTCGCGCGGCTATGGTTAGCTTGGCTGCTGCTGTTCTTGTGCTTTCTGTAACTGCTTTTGTTGGATATGGAATAGGAGAAGAAAGCATTTACGGATGGGGTCATCTTACACGTATGGCTATACACACAGCTAGCGGGTTTTTTGTACTTAGTATCGGAATGATGCTTTATGGTATTTTAAAACAAAGCCGTAAAAAATTTGATGTGTGGGATTTAGCGCCATTTTCTTTGGCTATTATCGTTTGCGTCATAACGTTACTATCTTGGTATAGCATAAAAGAAACCGCCCAAAAACGAAATGAGAGATACTTTAACACTTTGGTTATGGATACAAAGGACGCTTTATTATCTCGCTATGGTTTATATGAACAAAGTTTATGGGGCGGCTTAGGTTTGTTTCAAGCCTCCACATCTGTAGAGCGAGACGAATGGAAAGCTTATGTCACTGCCCTTGATATAAGTAAAAACCTTCCCGGTATCAAAGGTATTGGATATATTCCATACATATTAGAAGAGGATCTTCCAAATATGCTTGAAAAAATTCGTGCAGACGGCGCACCGGATTTTACCAATTTTCCAGAAACCACATATCCTGACAAATTTCCAATTACATATATTGAACCTATTGTAGACAATATCAAAGCGTTAGGGCTAGATATCGGGTTTGAAGAAAATCGCCGTGAAGCTGCGGAGAGAGCGCGTGATCTTGGCGTTCCGGCTTTAACCAAAAAAATTGAATTGGTGCAAGATAATCAAAAACAACCGGGGTTTTTATTGCTTCTTCCCCTATACGAAACCAAAGACACACCTGTAACATTACAAGATAAACGCAAGTATTTTAAAGGATGGATTTATGCGCCGTTTGTTGGCTCTGCTTTTTTAAATGGGCTAACAGATATAAGCGACAACCAAATTAGTTTTAGCGTTTATGATGGTACCACAACTAAATCAGATGCGCTTATTTATGACGACCATATTGAACATGAGGCGCATGAAGATGGTCATTTTTCAAAGCAAACAGCTGTTGATATATCCGGACGCATATGGACGATTGAGTGGCATGATACAGATCGATTTAAACCACCAGCCCATTCCAGTCTTTCAACAATTGTTCTTGTGTTCGGTTTGTTTTTTGCAGGGTTCTTATATTTTATGCTGCAACAGCTTGTACGTAGAAAAGCCATTATTGCAGATGAAGTCGAGCGCCAGACAACCGAGCTTAATAAAACGCGTAGCCAATTAGAGCTTTTGTTAAATTCGGCAGGAGAAGGTCTTTATGGCCTTGATCTTGATGGGCATACCACTTTTATAAATAAGGCCGCCGAAAATATTTTAGGATATAGTTTAGAAGATATGCTCGGCACATCAGAAGATGATTTTATTCACAAGAATCATACAAATGGCCAGCCTTATCTGCAGGCAAACTCAAAGGTTTATGCTGCCTTCAAAAACGGTATTACACAAACAGAAGATACAGAAAACTTTTGGCACAAAGATGGCAGCTCTGTGCCGGTTGAATATACAAGCACGCCAATCCAAAGTAACGGCGAGATTACTGGCGCTGTTCTTATGTTCCGTGATATTTCCGAACGCCTAGAACAACAAGAGCGCATTGATTTTCTAAAAAATCTCATCATTTATGCGAGTGAAGCAACGTCACAGGAAGAATTTTTAAAAATCGTACTCGATACTGTTTGCCGCTATATCGGCTGGCCTGTCGGTCATGCTTATCTTTGGGATGAAAAGAAGAAGATCTTAAAGCCTTCGTGTGTTTGGTACCTTGATGAAAGCACTCATGACTTCTCAGAGTTTAAGCGTATTACAGAGCAAACAAATTTTGAAGATGGACAAGGCTTGCCTGGGCGAATTTACAATATGAAAAGCCCTGAATGGATTGAGGATGTTACCATACATCAAAGTTTTTATCGTAATACTCTTCTCCCCGATATGAATTTGCGATCCGGTTTTGGTTTGCCGGTCTTTTTGAATGGAAACGTTCCTGTTGTTCTGGAATTTTACTCTCCCGATATTATTGAAAAAGATGAAGAGTTATTAGATTTGTGGGAAACCGCAGGTATGCAATTAAGCCGTGTGATTGAACGTGGTGAAATTGAAAAAGAACGTATTCGTTATACCAAAAATCTTGAAAAAGCCAAAGATCAGGCCTCACGCGCAAACATCATGAAATCAGAATTTTTAGCCAATATGAGTTATGAGATTCGAACACCGCTTAATGGTGTTATCGGTGCTGCGGATCTTTTAAAAAGAACCAATATATCCGCAAACCAGGATAAATATCTCAATATCATAACAGGCGCGGGGGAAACTCTTTTAGCCCTTATAAATGATATTCTTGATCTTTCGAAGATCGAGGCGGGTGAACTTGAGATTAACCCTGAACCTACAAATATAAGGGCTCTTGTAAATGGGGCTATGCACTCTATTTCCCCCAAAATAAACGACAAAGATATTGAAGTTGTTGTTCATTATAAGGGCAATATTCCGCAACTCGTAATGTTAGACCCAGTGCGGTTTAATCAAATAATGATTAATCTTTTAGGTAATGCGGCAAAATTTGTTGAAGAAGGTTATATTGCCGTTCATGTAGAAGAAAAAAGAGTTAAAAAAGATAAAATTAAACTACGTATTACCATTGAAGATAGCGGTATAGGCATCCCAAAAAACAAGCTGGAAACCATTTTTGAGAAATTCGCCCAAGCAGATTCTACAACGACTAAAAAATACGGCGGTACGGGGCTAGGTCTTGCGATTACACAACGTCTTGTAGAATTAATGAAAGGCAAAATCGGGGTAGAAAGCGAAGTTGGGGTTAGCACAAAATTTTGGTTTGAAATGACTACCCCTATTATCGAAGATAGAGATATCGAAAAAGCCGAGGAAACGATTACACAGATTGAGGATTTAAGGGTTCTTATTGTTGATGACCTGCCTGTAAGTAGCGAATTTTTATCCTACGCATTGGAAAGTATGCGTATTGAATGTGTTTCTGTACAAAGCGCAAAAGAAGGTTTGCAGGCATTAGAAGATGCCGCTACGCATGGTAAACCTTTTGATGTCGCACTGATTGATTATCATATGCCCGTTATGAATGGCGTTGAATTAGCCCAAGCCATACGAAAATATGACGTTTTGAAAAATACAAAGCTTATTCTTATTTCTGATCTCGGCAAGCTTGAAAAAGCCAGTAAGCGCGCAGAAGACCTTATTCAAGATAATCTATTTAATGATTATATACTTAAGCCTATTGATGCTCATGATTTAAGACAAAAATTATATGAAGTCGCTATTATTGGCGATAATTACGTTGCAATCAAAGATGAGCGGGACACTTCGCAGGATAATATGTCTCTATCAGGGCATATTTTGCTGGTTGAAAATGAAATGGTCAATCAAATGGTCGCGACAGATATGTTACAAAGCATTGGCTGTACCGTTGATCTTGCCGAAAACGGGCAAGAAGCCTTGGATATTCTTGCTGATAACAAGCGTAAATACGATGCCATTCTCATGGATTGTATGATGCCTATTATGGATGGGTTTGAAGCCACACAACTTATTCGGGAAAACGAAAAAGATTTGAATGATGGAACACATCAAATTATTATTGCGATGACGGCCAATGCTATGGCCGGAGAAAAAGATAAATGCCTTGCGATTGGCATGGATGATTATTTGTCTAAACCGGTTAAAGAAAAAGCACTTTATGAAAAGCTAAAAGAATATATATAAAGCGCAGTAATTATTACAATATTTTTGAATTTTTAACGGTAATCAAGTTTCTCTCAAATAGTACGATTCTCTTGCTCTATTTTTGCAAAAGCCATCTTTTAATTTTTAATATGCATATTGAAAACGCACATTGCTGCATTAATCCGTATGTTTGCAACCTTAAATTAATAAATAGGATGTAAAATAAAGCAGGTGAACAAAAAGGCAGGTGTTTGATGTCAGATCAAAGTAATGAAAAAAATGTAAATTCAAGTCAAAGTTTTAGCGATGGTAAAAAACATGATGCACAGGCAGAACTTGATGCATTTACCGTTTTACAAGATGTTGAAGGCGGTAACCTTGATAATAAAGCCTATGAGATTGATAATGTTTCAACTGGTGAAGAAGAAGCCGTAGCCGCCAATCCACTGATGGGTATAAGAAATCAGGACTTTTCGGATGATGCCCTTCAAAATGAACCAACTGATTTATCTAAAAATATTATAGTATCTGATAACCAAATCGATCAAAGTGGTGCGAGCAGCGCTGCGGCCGGAGAGCCGCTTGATACGCTTTCTTCCGGTATTATCGAGACATCAAATGGCGCCATATCCAATACGGATATTCAAACCGACGGGGTGCGCGGACAAAATATTCAAAATGATGCTCTTGATACTCTAAATGGAAGCGGCGCTGAGGCATTACAAGAAGATTTAACTATTGAAGCAGAGATTATAACACAGCCTTCTGCACAGCCTATTATACAAATTAATGATACTCAGAGAACTTCAAACAAAGGTGCAGGCGATGATAATGAAGGACTTGATGATGCTCTGCCTGATCTTGAGTTCGAACCAGATACAGAAACTGATTTAGATTTACAGCCAGATCCTGAAACCGAGCCACAACCTTTAACGCCTAATGTAAAAGTACGACTGAGTAACGCGACTGATGGTCAAGATACGATTAATAGTATAGACGGGCACGACCTTGTCATTTTTGAATATGGCGTTCCTTATACTATTACCGGTAAGGATATGGATATTTCGGGTGTGCGCGAAAATGCTCAGGTCACTTATATATTTCATGATGAAAATACCGTTGAAGTCACGCTCGATACGGCTTGGAATAGTGTAAAAAATATCGAGGTATCGTCCGACACGGCAGGAAATGTAACTTTTAATAACTTTGTTCATACAGACGTAAATTTGGGGGATGGCGGCAATTCGGCTGTGATTATCAATGGCGCCAAACGCGGTAATATTAATACCGGTGATGGCGATGACCGTATCGAAGTCAATGCCGATACCAATGGTACAGGTTGGGGTAACGATTTTAATATCAATACTGGTGCAGGCGCGGATGTTATTGATGTCATCGGCGATCAAGGCGCTACAGGGTTTAATATTGATGCGGGGGATGACAATGATATTGTTACGGTCGGCGGTGTTTACGATGGGACGACAATAAACCTTGGCGGCGGCGATGACATTTTTACCGGCGGTGATGGAAATGATATTGTTTTTGGGGGCGATGGCAATGACACAATTACCAGTGGCGGCGGTAATGATGTTTTGAATGGCGGCGGCGGTAAGGACACATTTGTTATTAAAGCTGGCGATGGCACAGTTATAATTGCTGATTTTGGAGGTGTAGGAGGTGGCGGACGCGGCGAAGCGGCACTTATGCCTAAACATGACACCATAAAGCTCGATGGAGATGGATTAACAGCCGAAAACATGTTGCTTGAATATGACGGTCAAAATACGATTGTTACATTCGAGGGTGTAGAAAATTTTCAAATCTCTTTAGAGAATTTTGATTTTACCGATCTGGATAATCTTTCCGGTATTGAAGGATGGAATATAATTTTTGATGGGCAAAGCGAAGGCACAGATGCTTATGATGTTTTTAACGATCATGGCTCCAGTATGGATGGAATCTGGAATAAAAATAGTGTTACGCATTTAAATGAAGCGGACAACATTGTAAAAGGTAAAGACGGGTCAAATGATGTTATAAATGCTATGGAAGGTAATGATACTATCTCTGGCGGGACGGGCAACGATGTGCTTCGCGGGCAAGCTGGCAATGATACCCTTTATGGGGATGACCCGAACGATGTTGGTAGTTCATATGTTACGACCACAATTAATGTTAGTTTTGTTTCAAGCAATGCAGGTTATAAAAACTCTATAGGCGCATATGCGGTTGACAAAGACGGAAATATCCTTGGTATTGATGTAGGTGTTGAAAATGCAAAGGCGGCATCATCAGGTGACACATTCCAGTTAGAGGTCAGTGGTCCGGAAGCATCGGGTGTAGGGTATTTCATTATCTCAAACGGTTACAGCAAAAACAAAAGTTTTTTTGACGCATATGATTTTGCCGATGGCACATACTCGTTTCTATATAAAGCAGGCACAGGGGATGAGCGGCCAGCCAATATTGCCGATGATCCGAATGATATATCTCTTGTTTTTGATACAGGAACCCAAATTATTACCTTAAAAGGCGATGTTTATCACTCTAATGCGGGGCTTAATACAGATGGAAAAGATCACGTAACTTTTGCAAGCAATACAAATGGCTCAACACGTTTGGGTTTTGAAGACCTCAAAAATCTGGGCGATGCGGATTTTAATGATGTGGTTTTGGATGTCTCTGTTGCCAATGAAACAATTTATGAATTGCCGCAAAAGCAGGGCGGCGATGACCGCCTTGTTGGTGGCGAGGGTGATGACCGCCTTATCGGCCAAGGGGGTAATGACCGTTTAGAAGGTGGTGCAGGAGATGATACAGCCGTTTTTACCGGTTTTCGGGAAGAATACGATATCACCTTTAATAATGATGGCTCGATCACAATTACAGATACAGTTTCAGGACGCGATGGTACGGACACACTCACAACGGTAGAGTTTGTTGAGTTTCGAGACGGGGTTATTGAAGCCACTCCCGAAGCCCTCATTTTGCCTGCTGCAACGGTTGAAAGCAGTACATATGACGACGTTATTGTTGAAGAAAACAATGGTGATACAGGAAATGAGAATAATGAAGTTGTTGATGATCAGAATGAAACAAGTGACACGTTGGATCAAAACGAGGATCAAGATCAACCTGAAGAGATGCAAGATTATAGCAATACTAATGATGGTAACAATGGCCATGGCAATGATGCGGATGGTGTTGATAATAGTAACCCCGGCCAAGGAAAAGGCGGGCCGAATAGCGCAGAGGATCAAGATTTAACACTTGATACTGATATCAATGTTGCTGATCAGGATATTGTAGATACGGATGTTAATATCACCGTAGATCCGGTAGAAGACACTGCCGGAGATATTGGTGCCGAATTGGGTGCTGACGCAAATGTTGTAGTGGATGTTTATGATACTAAAAGCAATAACGGCAACGGCAAAGATAAAAGTACCAAAGATAATAAATCAAAGGATAAAGGCGAAGATGGTAATAATGGACATGGTAATGATGTAGACGGTGTGGATAATAGTAACCCCGGTCAAGGTAAAGGTGGGCCAAACGCAGGTAAAAATGACGATGGTGATATTGAGTTTTTTGCTCTCAACAATGAGGATCAAGATGACGGAGGGCAAAGCTGGCTGGCTGAAATTGAAACCGCAACCGATAATACTGTCTTTAGCTTTGACCAAAACACCCAAAGCAATAACTGGATTGATGATGTGGAGAATACTCAAGGCGATAAAAACGGCAATAACGGTAAAGCAAAAGCCAATGGAAAAAATGATACGGAAGACAGACATTTGGACATAGACGACGGCCAAATTGTTGATATTGGCGATATTATGCCTGATATGGTTGCACAAAATACAACAGATGTTTCAGGCGGTATTTTATGATTATAACTTTTTTTATATATGATCCCTGCCCTACACTTTATAATTGAAATCATATATCCTGATTTGTAGGGGGAAATTTATATAAATGCCTGAATTACAAACAGACAAACATCAGTCGACTACACTTCAGAAAAACGGATTGAAACAAAGGCTTTTTTTAAAACCTTTTGATGTTGGTATTCTTGTTTTTTCAACACTGATTATAAATTTATTTTCCCTTGTTGTGCCTTTGGTTACGCTTCAAGTATACGACCGTATTCTGGCCTTTCAAAGCGCCGGCACTTTGCAAGTTTTATGCGCTGGTGTTGTGGTAGTGGTGGTGCTTGATATTTTTTTAAAGTTAAGCCGATCTTCCCTTATTGGCTGGACCAGCGCGCGATTCGAACATACTGCCTATAGTAGCGCACTGGCGCATCTTATGAATGCAAAGCTTAAATCTGTAAAAGCCTTTACACCTAGCGAACATCTACATAAGCTTGGCGCAATTGCAAAGCTCAAAAGTTTTTACAGTGGTCAATCTATGATCAGTCTGATTGATATGCCATTTGTTGCAATTTTTCTTGGTTTTATATGGTATTTATCTGGTTGGCTGGTTTTGGTACCAGTTATTTTGCTTGGCATATTTATAATGTATGCGGGGGTGTTAGCCGCCAATATTAAAAAGGCGCTCGAAATGCGTGATCATCATGATGACAAGCGTATTAATCTTGTTTCCGAGATTTTAGAAAACATTCATACAGTCAAAATGCTTGGACTTGAAACCGCCCTCGTGCGTCGCCATGAATTCTTACAAGGACAAAATGTTCATGACTCCCATGATTTGAGCGCGCGCAATGCACAAGGTTATAATGCTGCGGCCTTATTCACGCAAATAATGATGGTTGCGATGATCTCTATCGGGGCGTTGATGGTTTTGCAAGGCTCTATCACTATGGGTGTTTTGATTGCTTGTGTTTTACTATCAGGACGCGTTATGCAACCGGTTCAAAAGGCGCTTTCTTTCTGGATTTCATTTCAGGAATATCGTTTAGCGCGGCACAAAATTGACGCGTTGTTTGACTTGCCGACACAAGAAAAACTTTCGAAAAATGTTCTTAAAACACCAAAGGGCAAGCTAGAAATTAAAAATCTTTGCTTTGAACATGATACGCATAAAAAAGATGCACCAGATTCAGAAAACACGCGGCCACTTCTTTTTGATAATATGAACCTTACCCTTAAACCTGGTGAAGTCATCGCGCTCGGCGGCCCGCCGGGTGATGGAAAAACCAGCCTTCTTAAGCTTATCGCCGGATTGTATGAACCCGGTAGCGGGATTGTTTCTATTGATGGTGTAGAAACATGCCGCATACCATGTGGTGACATTCCAAAGTATGTAGGCTATTTGCCTGCGGATGCTGATATCTTTCAAGGTACAATCCTTGAAAATATAACCAGTTTCAGGCCTGATCTTAATGAGGCGGCTCTTGAAATGGCATCTCATTTAGGGATTGATAAAGTTGTTTCCAAACTCTCGCAAGGGTATCAAACTTTGTTGTTTGATGGTCCTGCAGATCCCCTTACCCCCGGTATGAAACAACGTATCACGATATGCCGCGTTTTGGTCAATAGACCACGTATATTGCTTTTTGATTTTGCCGATAAATCTTTAGATAAAGAGGGCTATAATCATGTATTTCGATTGTTAGGACAGCTTAAAGGCCAAGCTTCGATGATTTTAGTTTCTAATGATCGCAATATTTTGCATCTTGCCCGCGAGGAATATCTAATAGAAGATGGTAAGCTTATTGCCAAGGATGATAGCCGATATAGTAAATCCGAAGAGGTTTTACAACCATTACAGGAGTTACGGGTATGAGTAATACAAACGCCATGCCGTTAGCGGAGAAATATTTCAATTCGCGTTTTGATATAAAAAAAGATCAGAAAGCTTCCGGCAAGAATTATGCTGCAATGTTTTTAGAAACTTTAAAAGTTTTAAAATGGCGCGGCGATGTGATGACCTTGCGTGATTCCCTACCCCATGAAGCGGATCATATGGGATTTACAGATTTTTTGAATACTATTTCTAATCTTGGGTATCCACCAAAGATAGTGCAATTGCGCCGAAGCATTATTAATGAAGAGATGCTGCCCTGCCTGTATATACCAAAAGATGATACGCATAGAATTAAAGGCATTTTGTTTACAGAAACGCCTAATAAACCGCTGTCAGGTACTGCATACGTTTTTAAGCCAGATAGTGATAGCGGAAGCGTCATTCCTGATAAGACCATTGCGGCCTCTGATTTAAAATGGTTTTCAAAATTACTTTTGCGCTTCAAAGACGTATTCCGTCAAGTTTTGACAGCTAGTCTTGTCATCAATATTCTTACGCTTGTTACGCCGCTTTTTATGATGAGCGTTTATGATAAAGTTATTGGGGCGCATTCTGCTGCTACATTAAAATTTTTGCTGGCCGGTGTAGTGCTTGCGGTTGGTGTTGAGTTTACCTTACGTTTTTTGCGGGCGCGCAGTTTGTCGTGGTTTGGGGCGCGTATTGACCATATTGTCAGCAATGCAATTTTAGAGCATTTACTTGCCCTGCCCGCTTCTTTTACCGAGCGCGCCTCGGTTGCCGCGCAATTAGGGCGTTTGAAGGCCTTTGAATCAGTGCGTGAATTCTTTACGGGGCCTTTGTTTCTTTCTTTTATCGAGCTTCCCTTTACACTTATACTCATTGCCGCTATCGCTTTTATTGCGGGGCCACTGGCGATTGTACCGATTATTATTGCCGGGTTATACGGTTTGCTTTTGCTTATTATGCGCCCGAAGCTTAAAGCTTTGACAGGGCGAATGGCGAGTGCAAATGTTGCCCGCCAGAATTTTAATATTGAAACCATGGGCAAACAAGAAACCCTGCGCTATGCGGGGGGTTATGATGCGTGGTTAACGCGGTACGAAAAAAGTAGTGCCGAGGCTTCCTTTGCGGGATATCAATATAATCAAGCTATCTCTTTTATTGACACACTCTCGCAAGGGCTTGTCGTCTTGGGCGGTATTGCCATGATTTATTTTGGTGTGGAACGTATCTGGGCTGGGAATATGTCCATGGGTGCGATGATTGCGATTTTAATTCTGACATGGCGCACATTGGCACCCTTGCAAATGGCGTGCACTGCCTTGCCACGTATGGATCAGGTTAAACGCAATATACACCAAATTAATCGCTTGATGGATATCACGCCAGAGCGAAAGCCTTATGATGCATCTCAAAACATGCCAGATATAACAGGACAGATTGAATTTAAAAATGTTGGTCTTCGTTACGCCAAAGATGCCGATCCTGTTTACGCCGGCCTTGCTTTTAAAGTGGAACCAGGGCAGTTGGTTGCGATTGTCGGTGGTAATAGTACGGGTAAATCCACAACACTTAAACTTGTTAGCGGGTTATATCATCCGCAAGCCGGATCTATCCGTATAGATGGCATTGATATTCGCCAGATTGACCCGTTAAAGTTACGACAAAATATCGCCTATGTTGGTCAAGAGCCAGAGTTTTTTACCGGCACATTGGAAGAAAACTTTCGGCTTGTGAAACCTGATGCATCATATCAAGACATTGGTCATGCCGTTAAAAAAGCCGGTCTTGGCACTTGGATCAGAGGTTTACCTGAAGGGCTTCAGACCATAATAGGGTCGAGTGATGGTATAAATATACCCAGCAGCCTTCTTCCCCAGCTTGCCCTTGCCAGATCCTACTTACAAGATGCGCCCATCATGTTGATTGATGAAATGCCTTATGAGTTTTTGAATAGTGAGGCCGGTGATAATTTTTATAAATTCCTTAAATCACAAAAAGATTCCAAGAAAGGCGGACGTACGATTTTATATATTTCATACCGTCAGGATTACATTGACCTCGCCGATATTGTTATTCAACTTTATCAGGACGAACGCCCATACGTTAAAGGAGAAACATAAATGCGCAACGCTAAATCCGACAAATCGAATAGAGACTTGAATGATCTTACGCGTAGTGTTTTATACGAAGAAGTGCCGAATCAAAATCTAATGCGTCTTACGATTGTAACAATTGGTTTTGCTTGTTTGCTTTTTATAGGGTGGTCTGCTTTTACCAATGTTAATGAAATGGCGCGGGCGCAAGGCGAGATTATTCCGAGCGGTTACGCGCAGATTGTGCAGCATCTTGAAGGGGGTATTGTATCTGAAATCTTGATTGAAGAAGGAGATCTCGTTGAAAAGGGCCAGACCCTTATTCGTATGGGCGGTATTGGCGCAGAAGAGGATTTTGCCGGACTGGATAATCGTCAGGTTACATTGATGCTGCAAGCCGAACGCCTGCGCGCTTTAGCCTATGATAAAGATCCTGATTTTGCCAGTATTAGCGAAAGTGATGAAAAAGCTATTGCTTATCAGCAGCGTATTTTAGATTCTGCGCGCCAATCCTATCAAAGTGAAAAGAGTGTTTTAGAAAACCAGCTTGCGCAGAAAAAGAATACAGTTGACCGCCTGAATGTACAAAAAGAAACTGCGGAAAAAGAACTGAACGGCGGTCAGGAGCTTTTATCTATGAAACAAAATTTGGAGAAAAAAGGGTCTGTCTCGCGTAAAGATGTTATTGATAGCGAACGGGATGTTACCCGCATTGAAGGCGATGTGCGCAGTATAAATGCACAAATAGCCGAAGCCACACAGGCGATCAGCGAGTATCAAAATCGCTTGCAAACGCTTGATATACAAACTCGTGATAAAGCTTTACAAAATTTAGAAGATATAGAAGCGCAAATTGCACAAAACAAGGAAACGCTTGGAAAGCTGGAAGGACGCGTTGATAGAATGGCCGTACGCGCACCTGTACGCGGGCTGGTTAAAGGCCTTAAAGTTAATACCATTGGCGGGGTTATCGGCGCGGGCGAACCTATATTGGAAATTGTTCCGCTTGATAGCACTCTTATTGTTGAAGCGCATATACCGCCGCGTGAAATTGGCAGCCTTAAAGTTGGACAGCCCGCACGCGTTAAGGTTAGTGCGTTCGATTTCTCCCGTTACGGCGTTATAGAAGGCACGCTTGAATTTTTGTCTGCTACAACATTTGTTGACGAAAATGACCGTAGTTTTTATAAAGGCCGCATTTCACTTAGCCAAGATCATGTTGGGCCAAACCCTAACCTTAATCTTATCCTGCCTGGTATGACTGTCGAGGCCGATATTGTAACCGGAGAAAAAACGGTTCTTGCATACCTTCTCAAACCTATTCATACCTCTCTCAATTCTGCCCTACGCGAACGATAAGGAAAATATTACAATGAGCAACGTCTCTCTTCAACCAGCCACAAATACAATAGGCCGTGTTTTAGCCGCCGAAGATGATCGATCATCCATGATGGTGCTTGTGACAATATTAGAAAGTCTTAATTATGAGGTTCTAAAGGCGGAAAACGGGCGCGAAGCTCTTGATATTGTAGCACGTGAGGCTGAAACACTTGATATTATCCTTCTTGATAGAATGATGCCGGAAATGGATGGACTACAAGCCATAGCAGCTCTTAAAGATGATCCCAAAGCACGGCATATTCCGATTATTATGCTTACAGGATCAGATAAACCGGAAGAAGTTAAACAAGGGATAGATGCAGGCGTATTTTATTATCTTATCAAACCATACGAACATGATGTGTTTGAATCTGTGCTGACCTCTGCCTTGCGAGAGGCGCGTCGTCATCTAAATTTAAAGTCCGAGCTTAAAAAGCATCAGACCAGCTTTGGTTTTATAGATAAGGCCGCGTTTTCTATACACAAATTAGATGAAGCAGAAGATCTTGCCTGTTTTATTGCCAATTGTTTTTCAAACCCTCATACCGCCCTACCTGGACTGGCCGGTATGCTTGTCAATGCTATTGAACACGGCAATCTTGGTATTGGATATGAAATGAAGACAACCCTTCTTAAAGAGGGGCGTTGGCGGGCGGAAATAGAAGAACGTCAAAATCATCCAGATTTTGAACATAAATCAGTTAAAGTTGATTTGATTATCAATGATCAGGAAACACGCGTTACCATTACCGATGAAGGCAAAGGGTTTAATTGGCAAAACTATCTTGAAATAGACCCCGCCCGCGCATTGGACAGCCATGGGCGAGGCATTGCACAGGCCAATAAAATAAGCTTTGATGACGTCCAATATAATGAAAAGGGCAATGTGGTTACTATCATTTCCAGCAAGGATTCCGGCATTAAATGGTAAGGTGGGAAATGGGCTAAGCGTATCATGGTTGTATCTGTGAAAAAAACCTTGAGACATGTCGTAGCAACAAGGCATTTTGTTAGACTATAATACTTTCAACGCTACTATTTAGAGCATCCAGAAAAAGTTGTCCGTACTTCTCTAACTTGGATTGACCAACGCCATGCACGCTGCCCATCGCCATTAGGCTTAGCGGTTTTCGTAGAACTATATCAAGAAGCGTTTTGTCATGAAAAACCACATAAGGCGGAATATTATTTTCTTTCGCGATGCTCATCCGCAAGGCTTTTAATTTGTGAAACAACGCTTGATCGGCTTCACTTTCAAGGCTAAGAGCCGGATCGTTGTTGTTGCCACCTTTACCATTACCATTACCTGAACTGCCAGATATCTTCTTTGGGTCAAGCCTTAGTTGCAAGGCATGTTTAGCCCGCAGGAAATCAACGCCCTCTTGAGTGACTTTTAAACCGCCATAAGCATCCATATCCACAAATAAAAAGCCGCGTGCTACAATTTGACGGATTAGGCTTTGCCACTGTTTCGAAGAATACTCAATGCCAATACCAAATGTACTTAAAGAGGCGTGTCCAAGTTTTTCAACGCGCTCATTGGTTTTACCAAGCAAGACATCGATTACATATTTGCCGCCAAACATTTGGCCGGTGCGTAAAATACACGAAAGTAATTTTTGTGCTGCAATTGAGCCATCAAATGTTTTAGGCGGGTGAAGACATGTATCACAGTTACCGCAAGGATCGCCGCGATCATCAAAATAATGAAGCAACACTTGGCGTCGGCAGGTTGCGCTCTCACAATATCCTAAAAATGCCATTAGCTTTTGCCGCGAAATACGCTTTTGTTCTTTAGGTGCATCAGAGCTTTCAATCATTTGACGTTGCAGGGCTAGATCTTTAAGACCATACACCATCCATGCCTCGGCTGGTAATCCATCACGACCCGCGCGACCTGTTTCCTGATAGTATGCCTCGATATTTTTGGGTAAATCCATATGTGCAACGAAGCGCACATCGGGTTTGTTGATCCCCATGCCAAAGGCGATTGTAGCGACCATGATAACGCCCTCTTCTTTTAAGAAACGTTCCTGATTACGCGCTTTAATATTTTTATCAAGGCGCGCATGATATGGCAAAGCATCATACCCCTGACCGGCCAACCATTTAGCTGTATCTTCAACTTTTTTACGAGAGAGGCAATAGACAATCCCGCTCTCAGCTTTGTTATCTTGAGTCTCGCGCCTTTTTAAAAATTGTAAAAGTTGGGCACGCGGGTTATTTTTGATAGCGACTTGATAAGAAATATTAGGGCGATCAAATCCGGCAATATAGAGTTTGGGCAGCGCCAATCGCTCAACTATATCTTTACGTGTGGGCGTGTCGGCTGTTGCTGTCACAGCAATACATGGCACATTCGGATAGCGCGTACGCAGCAGAGAGACTTGACGATATTCTGGCCTAAAATCATGCCCCCATTGCGAGATGCAGTGCGCCTCATCAATTGCGAAAAGCGCGATTTCTATATTATCTAAGATATCTAAAAAAGCATCGTTTACAAGCCGTTCCGGCGCGACATATACCAGATCTAGGCGGCCATTATTCAAATCATCAATGGCGGCTTGTAGCTTTGGATAGTCCAAACCAGAATGAATAGCCGCAGCTTTTACGCCCGCTTCACGGAGAGCGGCCACTTGATCTTGCATTAACGCAATCAGTGGTGACACAATTATACCTGTACCAGGGCGGCAAATGGAGGGAATTTGATAGCAAAGCGATTTACCACTGCCCGTTGGCATTAAAACACCGCAGCTTTTACCCGCCATGACATCATCTATAATTTGTTCCTGCTTCCCGCGAAATGTATCGTACCCAAATACGGCAGATAAAATATCACGTGGTGTGGTAGAGTGTTGATCTATAGCGAGAGATTTATGCATAGGCTCAAGCATACGGCACACCACATCAGGAAGCCAACCTCAAATCAAAAACTATTCACCTCGTATTTTTTTGCAAAGGCTTGATCATCAAATACCTTTAATATGCGTGACCGGAAAAGATTATATTTTCAAAAAATTGGATAAAAGACAAAAAATTATGACTTCAGATTTCCGCTAATTATTCTTATAAGTTTCCTCACAGGCAAAAATCTGCATTATTACGGCGCGCTTTTTAAAGTATCTTTCGGGGACGCTGGCAATGGCGGATTGATTTGCCCATCGGCCTCTATTGCGTCTGTATCTGTTGATTCTGCAGGGTCTGGCAAATCAGTATTTCTTGAAAATCTTACTTCTACACGGTGAAAGCTGTTTACCCCAAAATTGCGCTCATCGCGCTTTTGGTCAAAGCTCGTATATTCACTGCGGATTTGTGCGGTCAGCCCACCAGCTTCAATTATATCTGCGACAGTACGCGCCCGTCGATAGGCAAGCGACGTATTATTAAAACGCTCATATTCACCCACACTGCTTGCAAAGCCTACAACCGCGACTTGCGACACGTCCCATCGCTGAAGTGCCCAAATAATACTGTCTACTTTTTCGGCTTCCAAGGCCGTGGGGGCATTTTTACCTATTTCAAAGTAAATAAAAGGCAAGGCTTGCACGGGCGGAACGACCGACACTGTCCAGTCAGGAAAACGTTGTGACAATTTGTCTTCGACGCTTTTGAATACAGTTAAATTTACACCCTTGGTTGCGCGTGGATATATTGCGACCGCGTCATTATCCACATCTACTTTTACAAATTTGAGAGGGAAAAACACGGTGTTTGTAACGGCTTGCGTTATCTCCTCTTGCTCTGTTAGCAAAGTTAAATTGCTCTGAATAGGATTGGTTAGCGCGCTTTCAGGGATCTTTTGCTCCGCTTTTTTGATTTTCTTTTGATCTTCTTTCGCAATAACAATTTGATCAAGGGCAAGGTTAACAGGACGCCCGATGCTTTGTTCGATCTGCGTTTTGATCGCTGCTGCTGCATGAGGGGAATATGCATCAGTCACGACAAGGCAATCAACGCCAATATCGCCTTCCTTGGAAAACGTAATCGAAAAGTTTGAAATTCTCGAATGCGCACTTTCAAAATGTTTGCTAATCTCGCTTTTTGTTGCTTCTGTTATATATGCTTGTTGCGCGATATTCATGAGAGAGATGCCAAGCGGTATAGACAATAATATAAAAGCTCCGAATATCATGAGTGTTTGAAAGAATGTGTGCGCTCGCCCATTATGCGATCCAAATCCATACCATTTTGCCAATGCTGTAACGCTTAATGAAATAGCTAGCAAGTTGGTCATGAATAGAAAAAATGCGCCTTGGGCAATATTCCATGTGTCAGTCGCAATACCATATCCTAATACCGCGAGAGGTGGCATGAGCGCAGTTGCAATAGCTACACCTACGATTGTGGCACCTTTTTGTTTGATCGTGGCGTAGCCGCCAGCAAGGCCGGAGAAAATTGCTACCATTAGGTCAAATAAATTGGGCTGGGTACGTGCCATAATCTCTGGCGTGGGATCAGTTAGAGGAGATATTTTTACTATGAGATATGAAATGAGAACAGAAAGAAAAAAGCCGATAATGATGGCCTCTAAAGCTTTTTTCATTTGTTTATAATCCAGAATACAAAGCGAGAATCCAAGCGACATGATCGGGCCCATCAAAGGAGAAATCAACATAGCTCCGATGATGACAGCCGGGGAAGAAAGAAGCAGCCCAAGAATGGCGATAGCGCAAGACATAAGCACCATAAAGGAATAGCGCGAGGTCATGCGTCCGTCTTCTATTACATGTTCAACTACATTTTCGTGATCAACTTTGCTGATAAACTCCGCATTTCTCCATCGGCGATGCGCTCTGAACAAAACAGCCGGCGGTGGCAGGTTCTTTATTGTTTCTAAAAGCTTGGTCTTGTAGTTTTGCAAACTATTCATCTTCATAATTTTTTTTCTATATATTTTAAGGGTGTGCCAGTCAACTGATGAAAGTGAATGGTATTGTATGCGAAAAGGCAAATTACGCACAGAAAACAAATGCACCTAATAATTCATTTTGTAACCAGACCATCAGTACATTGTGTAAAGGAATTTTGGCAAACGTTGATTTTATAAAACGGGACCTTATTTAATGTGAAAATAAAAATATATGTTATATCGTGCGCATCAGATACGGAGAACCGCCTATGTATAGAATTAGCTTTAGCCTTTTTATAATTGCTTTTATAAGCTTTTCGACAGGCGCGTTTGCACAAAAAAATAAACCGCAAGGACCGACGGCGGTGATCGTTGCGCCTGTTATTATGGGTGAATTTGCCGATCAGGTTGAAGCGCTGGGCACGACGAAGGCTGATGAAAGCGTTGTGATTACGGCGGATCGGTCGGAAAAGATTACCGGTATTCATTTTGAAGATGGGCAAGAGGTTAAGCAAGGAGATCTGTTGGTCACGCTTGATAAAACGCAAGAGGAGGCAGAGTTACGCGCCTCTCAAGCATTTACGGCGGAGCGCCAGACATCTTATAACCGCGCGCGGGGTTTGAGCGGTAATAGCGCCCTGCCCAAGGCGACTTTGCAAGAACGTTTGGCGGAGTTAAAGCAGGCGCAAGCGGAAACCGAGGCGATTAAGGCCAGCCTTGAAAGCTATAAAATTACTGCGCCCTTTGACGGTATATTGGGTCTACGAGAGATGAGCGTAGGCACATTGGTGCAACCTGGTGATATGATTACGACTATAGATGATCTGCGCCAGATCAAGGTGGATTTTGATGTGCCGTCGGTGTTTTTAAGCACGCTTAAGCCGGGCTTGCCTATCACAGGCACGATTGAAGCCTTTGGTGCGCGCGAATTTAAAGGTGCGGTGCGCACAGTAAATACCCAAATTGATCCGGTGACCCGTACGGTGAAAGTGCGCGGTATTCTGCCCAATGAAGATGGTGTTTTGAAACCGGGTCTTTTGATGAGTATAAAATTGTCCAAAAATCCACGTCGCGTATTGTTGATCCCGGAAGAGGCATTGGTTAAGCGCGGTGATAAGAATTTTGTGTATGTGGTGGCCAGTGGCGAGGATAACAAGCTGATTGCGACGCAGACGGAAGTTATATTAGGTGCGCGAGAGCCTGGTACGATTGAAGTTTTATCAGGTGTACGTGAGGGTGATAAAATTGTTGTTCATGGCACGGTAAAGATGCGCGATGGCGCGGAGGTCAGTGTTCTTGCAGAAGAAAATGAAAATACCCCGCTGAATGAATTGCTTAAGCAAGCACCAATTGCGGGGGATGCGCAAGAATGATCCTCTCGGATATATCTGTAACACGACCTGTTTTTGCTTCTGTGCTATCATTGCTTCTGATTGCGTTTGGTATTGTGTCTTTTACAAAGCTGTCTTTGCGAGAATATCCGGATATTGACCCTCCGGTTGTCTCAATTGATACCAACTATCCCGGCGCGGCGGCGAATGTTGTAGAAACGCGCATTACCGAAGTTATTGAGGATCGCATCTCCGGTGTTGAAGGCATTAAGTTTATATCTTCTACCTCTTCGGATGGGCAATCGCGAATTAATATTGAATTTGATGTAGGCCGTGATATTGAAGCAGCCGCAAATGATGTTCGCGATCGCGTGTCAGGTATTGCCGATGATCTACCTGAAGAGGCTGACCCGCCCGATATTCAAAAGGCCGATTCTAGCGATGATGTTATTATCTGGCTCAATCTGGTTAGTGATAATATGGATGTGTTGGAGCTGACCGACTATGCCAAACGCTATTTGCAGGATCGTTTTTCGGTATTGTCAGGCGTGGCGCGGGTGCGCATTGGCGGGGGCTTGGAATATTCGATGCGGGTGTGGCTGGATCGTAATAAACTGGCCGCGCGCGGGTTAACAGTTCAAGATATCGAAGGCGCCTTACGGGCAGAGAATGTGGAGCTTCCCGCGGGGAGCATTGAATCTGAAGAGGTGCAATTTACAGCACGAATTGAGCGAGGATACCAGACGGCGGAAGATTTTCAAAAGCTTGTTATTGCGCGGACTGATAATTATCTCGTGCGCCTTGGTGATGTAGCGCGGGTTGAAAAATCGGCCATTGAGAACCGTACATTTTTCCGTGGCAATGGCGTGCCGATGGTGGGGCTGGGTATTATTAAGCAATCCAAGGGTAATACGATTGATGTAGCACAGGGCGCAATTGATTTAGCGCAACGTTTGCAACCCAATTTACCGCCGGGGATGGAGATTATAAATTCTTACGATACGTCCGTCTTTATCCGCGGCGCGATTGCGGAGGTTTATAAAACACTCGGCATTGCAATGCTTTTGGTGATTAGTGTGATTTGGGTGTTTTTGGGCAGTTGGCGCGCGATGCTTATACCAGCCGTTACAGTGCCGGTATCGCTAATTGCAACATTCATTGTGCTGAATGTATTTGGGTTTTCAATCAATCTTCTGACGCTGCTTGCGTTGGTGCTGGCGATTGGTTTGGTGGTTGATGATGCGATTGTGGTGCTGGAAAACATTTATCGACGCATTGAAAAGGGGGAGCCGCCGCTTTCGGCCGCTTACTATGGAACGCGGCAGGTTAGCTTTGCGGTGATTGCGACAACCGTTGTTTTGGTGGCTGTGTTTGCGCCGATCACGTTTTTAGAAGGGGATCTTGGGCGGCTATTTTCGGAATTTGCGATTACGATGGCGGCGGCGGTGTGTTTTTCAACTTTTGTGGCGGTTACACTATGTCCTATGATTGCCTCAAAACTTTTAAAGAAAAGCGAAAAGAGCAAGTTTCATCAAAAGGTTGATCATATTTTTGACCGCTTTGCCGCCGGGTATGGGCGGGTTTTAGGGTTTATGCTGCAATTTAGATTTATTGTTTTTATTATCTTTGCAGGTTTGGCGGGACTGTCATATTTTGTGTTCAATGCACTGCCTTCGGAATATGCCCCTAAGGAAGATCGTGGCGCATTTTTCTTACTGGTTAACGGGCCAGAAGGCGCATCATACGAATATACCAAAGAGTATATGGAAGAGATTGAACGCCGCCTTATGCCCTATGTTGAGAACGACGAAATCAACCGTTTGCTTGTACGCGCGCCGCGCTCTTTTGGCACGCTCGCCAGTTTTAATGACGGGATTGTTATTAATGTTATGAATGACTGGGCCAACCGCCGGCCCGCTGATGAAGTGATGGGCGAGATTGCAAACAAAATGTCTGATCTGCCCGGTGTGCGCGCTTTCCCGATTATGCGCCAAGGCTTTGGTGGCGGTACATCTAAGCCTGTGCAATTTGTGCTGGGTGGTGGTACGTATGAGGAACTGGCGCAATGGCGCGATATTTTGATTGAAAAGATAAATGAAAATAACCCTGGCCTCACCGATATCGATAGTGATTACAAAGAAACCAAGCCGCAGCTAAAGGTGAGAATCAATAAAGACCGCGCCGGCGATTTGGGTGTAAGCAGCGCTATTATTGGAGCTACGTTAGAGTCGATGCTTGGGTCGCGCCGTGTGACGACTTATATTGATGATGGTGAGGAATATGATGTGATTTTGGAAGGTGAGCGTGATACACAGCGTACTCCGACCAATATGAGCAATATTTATGTGCGGGCATCATCTGGCGCCCTAATTCCGCTCTCTAATCTTGTGAGTATTGAGGAATATGCAGATTCGGGCGAATTAAATCGCTATAACCGTGTTCGCGCCATTACGATTGAAGCGGGTCTAGATGAGGGGTATTCGCTGGGCGAGGCGCTTGCGTATCTCCGCGATTTAACCCGTGAACATCTGCCCGATACAGCCGCGATCGATTATAAGGGCGAATCGCTTGATTTTAATTCCAGCGGGTCATCCTTAATATTTATTTTCCTGCTTGGCTTTGTGATTGTGTTCTTGGTTTTGGCCGCGCAATTTGAAAGCTTTGTTCATCCGTTGGTGATTATTCTGACCGTACCATTAGCGATTATGGGCGCATTGGCGGGATTGTATCTTACAGGCAATTCACTGAATGTTTATACACAAATCGGATTGATCATGCTGATCGGACTATCAGCTAAGAACGGTATTTTGATCGTGGAGTTTGTAAACCAGCTTCGAGATCAGGGGGAAGAATTTTCCAAAGCTCTTATGGAAGCCGCACAAATCCGTCTGCGCCCGATTGTAATGACGGGGATTACAACGGTGGCGGGGTCATTGCCGCTCATTTTCTCCACAGGTGCAGGGGCGGAAACGCGGGTGGCCATTGGCGTAGTTATATTGTTCGGCGTTGCGGCGGCCACGGTTTTTACATTGTTTATTGTACCCGTGGCGTATGATATTTTAGCGCGAAAAACAGGATCACCGGGTGATGTACGTCGTACGCTAGAAGCACAGCAAGTAGGCCGTAAAAAGGATTTGGCGCGATGAAACAAAAGTTATTATTAACGAGCGCAATTTTATGTTTAGCAGGCTGCACAATTGGGCCAGACTATAATGTGCCATCACAGAACTTTTTTGATAATTGGTTTTCTTCGAGCACTAAAGCTACTGCCCCGGAGCCTATAAATACGGCATGGTGGGGTGTTTTTAAGGATCCGCTTCTTGAGGGATATATCGCGCGCGCAGCCGAAAATAATAAAGACCTCAAAGTCGCGCTAGCCAATGTGCGTGTTGCACGGGCGGCGCGGCGGGAAAATGCGGGTGCATTCTGGCCATCAATCGGCGGTAATACAAACGCAGAACGCGCAAAATCTAGCGGAGCCATTTCATCATTTAACAGCGGAGACATCCGCAACACCTATGATGCGGGGTTTGATGCTTCATGGGAACTTGATATTTTTGGTGGTAATCGCCGCAGTGTTGAAGCCGCCGAGGCTCGCATTGGAGCGGCCAAAGCCAGCTATCAAGATGTTATGCTCTCCACACTTTCCGATGTTGCACGAATATACTATGAAGCACGGGGTTTGCAAAAGCGTATTATGATTACCGAGCAAAACACCCAGCTTTTGAAAGAGACGTTTGATGTTATTGACGATCGTGTCCACGCCGGTGAGGCTAGCACCTTTGATCTTACCCGCGCGCAGGGCGAATATGAGTTGACGCGCGCGCGGATACCCAATTTACGGGCCGAATTACGCGCTTCGATTTATAGCCTCTCTGTACTGCTCGGCCAGCCGCCAGAGGCGTTATTGGTGCAGATGGAAGCTGTGAAGCCGTTGCCCACGCCGCCTGATATCGTACCTGTGGGCTTGCGCTCAGAAATTTTGCGCCGCCGACCAGATGTTCGCATAGCAGAGCGCGAATTGGCTGCATCGGTGGCTGATATTGGGACGGCGCGTGCGGATCTTTTTCCGAAATTCTTCCTGACCGGTGATATCGGCTCTAGCGCCCGCACATTTGGTGATGTGTTTTCTGCCGGATCTGGTCTTTGGTCGATAGCGTCCATACTTCAATGGTCGGTATTTGAAGGCGGCGCTATCCGCGCGCGTATTGATATTGAGGAAGCCGAAAATCAGGCTGCGCTGGCGCAATATGAGAAAACCGTACTTGAAGCTTTGCGCGATGCCGAAACCGCACTGACGCGCTATGGCCAGGAGCTAGAAACACGTAAACGCCTTGCGCAAGGCGTCCAAAGCCGCCGTAAATCTGTATCATTAGCCAGAGAGTTATTTAACGCGGGCGAACAAGATTATCTGGCTGTCGTTGATGCCGAGAGACAATTAATCGATAGCGAAGATGATCTGATTGTCTCAGAAACAAATTCCATTTCAAAACTAATCGCTTTATATACCGCTCTTGGTGGTGGCTGGGGAAATTTTGAATAATTTGTTTACAGGTTGTGACTTGAATAGAAAAATACTAGGTTGTCCGGATGATGGTAGTACCTGTGTTTGGTGTTGAGTTTTCTCTTCGTTTTATGCTCTAGCAAGGGATTGATAAAGTCTGTTCAATCTAACCCGTCGAGCCTTTTGGGATGCTCGCTATTGAGTTTGTTGCCTTCATAAGCAAATTTTAAAAAAAAAGAATTTCTTTTTTCTACTGCACTTAAGGTATTCGTATTGCATAACTAAATGCCCTTATCGCAACCATTGCGGTAAACTCCCCGCCTCATATTCGCCATCATGCGAGATATAAAATTTGTACATACCGATGAAAACATTTGGAAATTGTTGTTCAAAAATATGCCAGTTATCCAAATCAACGCTATGTAAGTCATCGGGAAACATCAACGCATATTTTTGTAAAACCACAGGCATACCAGGTGCAAAGCTAATCAAACTCATACCGGTATCTTGAAACAGCAATTTTAATTGCGGGCATGTAAAGCGATGCTCTTGCACATGGAAAAACAAATCTCGTACTTCGGATATAGAAAATAATTCAAAATAAGGCGGAGGATTACCAAAAAATTCTGTACGCAAAGTTTCAAAAAACAGTTTTCTGAAATCACGTATATCGTCATCGTGTGATGCTAAATTTTGTTCCTTGATCCAATTCTGGATTCGCACGATATTGCGCCGTGCAATCTCGCTATAAAGCGCGATACGCATTACACCATTTTCTTTTAAAACCGATTTGAGCGCTCTCAAACCTGCATCCGGTTCTTCCATATGATGCAAAACACCCCCGCATGCAATATAATCATAGGTTTGCCTTAATTGGCCGACGTTTAAAATGTCACCATGTGAAAACTCTATATTTTGAATACTGCGCTCAGTAGCTTTTCGTTTGGCATAGGCAAGGCTGGCTATGCTCAGGTCAATTGCCGTGATATCCGCTAACGGATAACGATGCGCGACCATCATCGCTTGCTGACCCGTACCGCATCCGGCAATCAATATTTTTTTGCCTGCACTTTGTTGCTGTTGTTCTGGCGGTATAGCTGCGGCGCCAAAATCCCTCCATCTTGGGAAAGGATGATCTTCATATTGCAATTTAACCACATTGGAAATTTTATTTTGAATAGGGGCAAAGCTTTTGATCGTAGATTTATTTTCATATTCTGCGCGCGGCTCATCTATCTGAAAAATGCGCACCGCCTTTGCGCCAATATTCTCTAGTTTCAGGCCCAAATCAGAATTTTCATCGTACATGTGTAAAGGCTTGTAACATCCAAGAATAAGAGCCTGAGTAGGTAAGAGTTCCAACGATTTTTCAAATTTCAAAATTTCAGCTTCTTCGTTTTCGGTTTGATAAAATACGTATTCATTGAAAAAGCACTGGATCGCCAAAGATTTTAAAAAAGGCAGATACGTTTCTCTCTCGGATTTTTTTGTATGTAAGCAGAAGTAAAGGCGCAGACGTGTGAGCAGTTTTTCAAGTGGATAATTTTTAATAAGAAGTTTTTCCAAACCCAAACAAAAAAACGGCGCATTCAAAACGGGCTCTAAGTCTAGATTACGAATAACATCATGCAAATATGTTTCATCACCGCCAAGTGCATTTTTTACAATATGATTGTGATCCCCATGAATAAGCATAGAGTACCATGCGAAAAACAAAGGCGTGTGTCGCAAAGTATCAGTTTTGAGACAAATCAAAATCGCTTGTTTTAAATGCTCCTCAAATTGGTTCAGCGATTGACCCGCCAAGGCTTGAATAAAAGTAACCTTATATGGATGATGATCCGGCGCGCCCACGACCGCACGTGCAAAAAATGAATATGCGTCCGCTCTTTGCCCTTTTTGAAAAAGCGTAAGACCGGTTTGAAAAAATGTTTCGGGCGTGTCGCTGGCTTGGAGGTGCGTACTCATGATTAAATGAGCTTAATCGCCTTCAATAAAATTCTCAATAGTAAGAATGTAATTGGAGCGGGTGAAGGGAATCGAACCCTCGTAGCCAGCTTGGAAGGCTGGAGCTTTACCACTAAGCTACACCCGCTTGGGCGTGGTTTGAATATCTAAAGTAGTTATCCGGTTTACGGATCAAAATCAAGGAATTTGAAGCTTTTTTGTAAAAAATAATCAATGAGTGTTGTGGTCACTTCAAAGATATCCGCCTGATCATGCACCAATACGATGTTATTTGTGTCATGCGCCATAAGATTATTGTGCGCATCAATAAGGGTTTTGAGATCATTAATAGTATTGAACCCGTGTTTTCCGGCATGGCGTTGGGATAAAGCCCAGTCACTGGTTGAAAATGTAAATTGGCTATCCATTGCTCGCGCTAATTCGGTATCTGCAAATAGCGGCTGTGTAATATCTTCACAAGGCAGGGCTTGAAACCCTTCAGATTTTAAAAAATCTTGCAAGCCACGTTTTTTTTCAATTTCTTCAACGCTAGGCGCGCGCTCCTTATGTCCCAAACCTTTTACAATCATATTGCTATGCATCACTTTAAGGTCAGGCGCAAGCGAATCCGGCTCTATTAAATTGGGCCCCATCCCGCGATCCATATAAGGGAAACGAATATATTTCCCCTGGCGTTTAACATTGGCCTGTGCGTAAAGATCATCAAGAATATTTTCTGTTTTTAAAATTTCATCTTTGATCTGGCCAAAAGATAAGGCCGAGGCACGGCTATGACTATATAGATGGTTGGCCATTATATAGCCTTGCTTAATCCCGTACATGACATGATCGGGGCGCATGGCCATCATATCACCGCGATTAAAAAAAACGGCCGGAATATTCCGCACTTTTAAAAAATCCACAAAATCAGTAAAGCGTGTTGATGGCCCGTCATCTATTGTAAGATATAGGCCGCCGGCTTTATGCGTCATGGGTGGTTTCTTTCTAGGAGATTTAAGCGGCCTTTGCCATGTCGCGGCTCTCTAGGTACATCAAACCGCTCATCGCCATATGCGGCTCAAGTACGTGATAAATCGGCGTTGCGGCTAGGCTTTCCTCAATCGATTTAACCGCCTTGATCGCGAAATACTTATAAAAATGATCAAAATCAAACATATTATATTCAACCAGACGGTCCAAAACACCGCCCGTCAAATATAGGCCGCCATAAGAATGGCCGGCCACAGTTACCGCATGGGCAAACATACCATAAAATTCATGTAGCAAACGCACCGCATCGATGGCTTCATCCGTATCCTTGTGATAGAAGAAATTCACATGACTATCGATTTTTGGCTCCACGCCTTTCATCTCACAAACGGCAAGATATGTATTGTAAAGGCCTGGGCCGCTAACAAAATTTTCAAAAACCGGCGCTTTGCCATCATTATACTTATCTTTGACAATGTTTATAATTTTCCATTGCTCATCCGTGACGGCAGAAATTGGCAAGTGTCCGCCATGCGTTTTTTGAACGCCCCAACGGTTATTTTCTTCAGCGGTTAAAAACCCAAGACCAAGGCCTGTCCCCGGCCCTATGAGACACTTTGAATAGCGGTCTTTTAATCCTCCCTCTTTAAGAATGGTCAGGCTCTCGTCTTTCATACCCATAAGTGCCCATGTCGAGGCTTCAAAATCATTCAAAATATAATGTAAATCCCATCCATCTTCTTTAAGACATTTTGGGGCTATAACCCATTTGTTTTTATTAACAAAACGCCATACATCACCATCAGGATAAGCAGCCGTTGCAATAGAAAGCGTACCGGTATCGGGTATCGATTCCATTTCGCAATATTTGGCGAGCGCCGTTTCAAGCGATAAGTACTCGGAGGCCTTTAATTTTTTAAAGCTCCAGATATCTTTCCCGTCAGTCTGCGCGAATCGTGCAAATGTTCCGCCAATATCGGCAAGTATTCTAATAGTATTTCCCATGGCATCATACGGCATTTTAAATCCTTATTTATTTTCGGGTTATCACCGAGACAGTATAGGAAGTTTGCCGCTCCTTATATATTTAATATGTTTTATTACTATAATATTGTTGAAAAGTCGTTTTATAACGGTGTGTTCGCTGCCTGTCCACTTTTATATTCACTTTATGTATAAGTCTTTATATATTAAAGAAAATTTTAAGCCCGTATCCGATACCATATGCCAATGCGGCGGCACTTAAACCTATCAACGTCGTCTCGATCCCCTCGTGCCACCATTTCTTAACCGACCAGATACTCTTTCCTGACCCGATAATAAAAAATGTTATTGCGGATAAAGCCAAAGCAATATGTGCCGAATAGGGCAAGCTTAATAAGTACGGAATAAGCGGCATAAAGCCGCAGACAAGAAACGATAAAAACGTATGAAGCGCGGACTTTATAGGCGTATGCGAAGGTTTGGAAACGCCATATTCCTCGGATAACATGAATTCAATCCATAAATCATGATCGCGGGATATCATATCGGTCATCTGATTGATTTCCTCACCTTTAAAGCCTTTAGAGGCAAAAATCTGACGCGTTTCTTCGATCTCACCTTCGGGGTGTTTTTTGATATGCGAAGATTCAATTGCATGCAAACGTTTATAATTATCGCGCTCGGCCTTCGTCGCGCTATATGATCCGGCCGCCATAGAAAACCCGTCGCCCACTACGCTAGCCAGTCCCATGATTAGGACGATAAAATAACTTAGATCTGCGCCAATTACAGCTGCAACAATTGCAAAGGTTGTTACAACGCCATCAATGCCCCCATAAACCCATTCTTTTAGGTAATAAACTTGGGGGCCCGCATTCAGACGCTCCGCAATCGCTTCGGGCGAATGATCATGATCATGATTTAAAAACATGCATGTTTTATAAGTTTTCAAACAAACAAGCGCAAGTGATTCTATTCGCAGATGATTTTATAAACCATATCGCAAAAACACATTGACAATTTGCTGTGGGTTTTCTATGTCATCTCATAGGTTTTTAATTTTATTTTTTATTGAAGGGCAGGACAAGACATGTCTAAGGAAAAGTTTGAGCGTAATAAGCCGCATTGTAATATTGGAACGATTGGTCACGTGGATCATGGTAAGACGACGTTGACGGCGGCGATTGCGTTGTTATACGGCAATGGTGAGAGCGTTGACAAGATTGACAAGGCGCCTGAAGAAAAGGCACGCGGTATCACAATTTCAACGGCACATGTTGAATACGAGACAGAGAACCGTCACTATGCGCACGTGGATTGCCCGGGTCACGCTGATTACGTTAAGAACATGATTACAGGCGCGGCACAAATGGATGGTGCTATTCTTGTGGTCAACGCGGCCGATGGCCCCATGCCACAAACGCGTGAGCACATTTTGCTTGCCCGTCAGGTTGGTGTGCCTGCATTAGTTGTGTTCTTGAACAAGGTTGATCAGGTTGATGACGAAGAATTGCTTGAATTGGTAGAAATGGAAGTACGCGAGCTTTTGTCCAGCTATGATTTCCCTGGGGATGATATTCCTATTATTAAAGGCTCTGCTTTGGCCGCTGTTGAAGGTCGTGATGACAATATTGGTAAAGAAGCGATTGCCGAATTGATGAAAGCTGTTGATGAGGCTATTCCTCAGCCAGAGCGCGAAGTGGACAAGCCGTTCTTGATGCCTGTGGAAGATGTATTCTCTATCTCTGGTCGCGGAACTGTTGTAACAGGCCGTATCGAGCAAGGTGTTGTAAAAGTTGGCGAGGAAATCGAGATTGTCGGTATCCGTGATACACAAAAGACAATTTGTACCGGTGTTGAAATGTTCCGTAAGTTGCTTGATTCCGGTCAGGCTGGCGATAATGTGGGCGTTCTTCTTCGCGGAACCAAGCGTGAGGATGTGGAGCGTGGTCAGGTTTTATGTAAGCCTGGTTCCATCACACCGCACAAGAAGTTTACAGCCGAAGCCTATATCCTGAGTAAGGATGAAGGCGGTCGTCACACACCATTTTTCACAAAATACCGTCCGCAGTTTTATTTCCGTACAACGGATGTAACGGGTGAAGTGAGTTTGCCAAGCGGCACGGAAATGGTGATGCCTGGTGATAACATAAACGGCATGGAAGTAGAGTTGATTGCACCGGTTGCAATGGACGAAGGCCTCCGCTTTGCCATCCGCGAAGGCGGCAGAACAGTCGGCGCAGGCGTCGTCACCAAAATCGTAGAGTAATAGGCTTTTTAAAAGTTCTATAAATCTTAAAAAAAGCCCGCTCTTTAGTGCAGCGGGTTTTTTTATTTTTTGAAAATCAGTATTCTGTTATATCAAACTCATGTTAAAATAAAATTTATGCATATGAGGGTTTCAAAATATAGATTATCATTAGCTGCTTTGGGCGTTATTACTTTATCAACTGTGCCTTTAAAACAAACATCTGCACAAGCCTATGATAATCAAACGCGCGCGAACCTTTATCGGCCATACAAAGACACCCCTACTTCTCGCGGTAGTGCAGAGCTTCAAGCGCATTATGATGTTTTAGCCGAACAGCTGAAATATGAAATTCCCTATAATTTTGATTTTGGCATTTTCCGCGCAAGTTATACCCAAACAAAATATTATGATCCCGTATCTTTAAGGCCATCTGACCGTTTGCTAGAACTCTCAGAAATGATTGTAGAGACAAACTTAACGATAGAACAGGCAGAAAGCGCGCTAGCCGAATATAATAAAATAATCGCGCGGCATATTGCAAATATTGGCGTCTTAAATGTTGCCATAAACTTAGCCGAAGAACATAAGATTTTAGGCGGCGCATTTCACCTGCGCAGTATCCGTAACGCCCTTTTTGAAGAGGTTAAAAAATCCGGTACTGGGTACAGTTTGGCCAATGCTTACCGTGTTATTTCACCAGATGAAGAGACAATGTTGTTGCGTTATAAAAACATTAATATTTTAGAGAGCAAAACGGTGAAAGAAGGATTCGTTTATTACAATATGCATGATGTTATAAACCGGAATACGGGAAAACTTGAAACCGTTTTTATTGATATCTCTATTCCTATGCGACAAATAGATTACCAGAATGAGCGTCTTGGCATCAAAGTAGTTATTCCGAAACTTTAGAATTTATAGAAAAAAGTTTGACAGTTAAAAGCCATATTTGCTTTTATAAATATACACGGAACGACAACGAAGAAACGGAATATAAAATGGCTGGGAACAAAGCTCATCTTGAGCTTGAGGTAAAACTCGAGTTCGATACTCCTGCTATAAACCTTTTTGTACTGAGGCATGATCAGAACATTGCAACGGCATATAAGGCTATTGTAGATATTATAGCTTCAGAACAAGAATTAAAAACGCATAAAGGTGACAAAGCCTCAAAGCCTATAAAATCAAGACCAAAAGGTCTTCGTTTTTATTTTGCTGATGCGGGTAGTGTATTACCGGATAAAAATATAGAAATCCGCTTGGAAGAGCGCCATAATCGCTCTCATAGGTTGATGCTTAAAGAAGCATTGAGATCTGTTGATGCAGGCGATGATACGCATCCTAAAAATGCTATGTGTAGAGCAGAAACAAAATTCAAATTGGATACACTTAATCTTAAAACACTTGGTGACATTGAACGCTTTGATAAAAAATTTTCAAAATTGCCCGATAGTTTAACCGGTTTGTTTGAAGGGAAAGCCTTTGAGGAACCAATATATCCTGTTGCAAAGACACTTACTGAACGGGATAAAATATTGTTTTCTGATACTGCGACAATAAATAAACATGATGTTGAGATTGTTTTTGAATTGGCTAGTGACCGCGGTTATGCCGAAACAATCAAAGGTGATATATACCGGTTAGATCAAATAGAGCTTGAAATCAAAGATATTATCAAACCAAAGTCCGGCAAAAGCGCTCTTAAAAAACCTATGAAAATAGGTCTCACTCAAGGCGCAATGATACAACATGCGAGCGTTATTCTGGATAAAAAAGCTGCAGAGTTTATAGAACGCTTTGATATGAATATTGTTAATCAATCTAAATCCAAGAAAAGTTATGATAGCACAAAAGGGTTTCTAAGAACACATGAAGGTATGGAAAAGGCGCAAAGCTGGCAGCAGGAATTCTTGCAAAATGAAAGTATAAAAAAGGATCACGTCGAATTTGATTTACACACCCAAGACAATGCTTCATCTATACGTAGGCAGATATTTCAACCTATAGCAGGGTAGAGCACGCATTACGGCCTTGCTTTTTTTATAACAACCTTTTAAATATATCTTCATAGAACGCGAAGGGGTATAGCTCAGTTGGTAGAGCGACGGTCTCCAAAACCGTAGGTCTGGAGTTCAAGTCTCCATGCCCCTGCCATTCAGTCCGTAATTCAACGACATTAGAGAATTTTCAGCCGTGAGCCCCGCGTTCTGCGGCACTTCGCATACGCCCTCATTCCGATGGACTGTGGAGGGTCTTGTCAGATTAAAATGCCGTTTTAAACAATTTCTGATATTTTGTATCTTATGAGCAAAAATAGACCCCTTCAAATATTTTAAAACCAGCCCCCAAATCATAAAATTAGCGGTGATGTATTACATCCGTTATCCGCTCAGTTTGCGCCAAGCCGAAGATATTCTTCATGAACGCGGTATTGATATTTGTCACGAAACTGTGCGCTATTGGTGGAATAAATTCGGCGCTTTGTTTTCAAAAGAAATAAAAAAGCGGCGCTAAAAGTGTTGAAAAAGCTGATATCACGGCACGGAAAACCAAAAGAAATCGTGACAGACAAGCTTCCGTCTTATGGGGCCGTTTTGAAAGAATTGAACATGCAGCACTTACAAGAAGCAGGGCGTTATAAAAATAATCAGGCCGAGAATTCACATCTTCATTTTCGGCGGCGAGTGCGGGGAATAAATAAGTTCAAGCTGATGCAATCATTACAAAAGTTTACAGCCATTCAATACTCTTTCCTCAATCATTTTAACCATCAACGCCTTAGAAAATCTACAAAACTGAAAAAATTTACGTCAAAATTCAGTTGATCAATGGCACCGAATTTGTGCCTCGTAATTTTAGCAAAGAGCGCTTTTGGAGAAAAGTTAGTGTTTGTATGACACCACTCTCCTACTATCAAAACTCGAATTTAATACCTGCCAATGCTGTCAATGGCTTCCCCGGTCTTGCGCCCGCTGGTCTGCGGGCAGCAACATATTGAGTGTCAAAGAGATTATCTGCCGTAGCAAAAAAGCGCGTGCCTTCAAATATTTCATACTCGCCCGCGAGATCAACAATGAAATGCTCATCCGTACCTTGCCCAGCGGGAGTAGAACCGCTTCCGGCTTGTGTGCGCATTTCATCAACATATTTACCGGCAACATGAATTTCCCATTTGGGGGCAACAACGCCAGCAGAAACATAAAATTGATGTTCAGGGACATAAGGCAATTCATCGCCTGCGCTAACATTACCCCACTCATCGAACCCGCTGACAAAGCTATTTTGGAATTCGGCTTTTGTGTATGTGTAATTGAAATTAATCGGCAAACTAACCTCGGAGATATTCAAAGCTGGCGCAGCGTCATAGCCAAGAGAAAACTCAACACCATAAGCATCAACTTCACCTGCATTGAACTGATCACCATCAGCACCGCCCGTGCAGCCGGATGAGAGGGTACATTCGCCCAGTAGGTTCGAGTAATCATTGAAGAATCCGACTAGCTCGGCATTGAAAGCGTTCCCGTTGTAACGTCCGCCAAGCTCATAATTGATGCTTTCCTCAACATCATCATTTGTACTGCCGGGCGATGGCGGGGCAAACCCTTTGTGGATACCCCCAAACACGCTATATTCATCGGTGAAGGCGTAGCCAAGGCCAATACCCGGAACAAAAGCATCAACCGTGTTTTCACGGACTTGATTGCTATTGAAGTCCTCACGTTTCAAATCGATATATTCGTATCGCACGCCTGGAACGATCGTCCAGTTGTTATAGTTTATTTCATCCAGAACATAGAGCGCTGTGGCTTTTGCTGTTGCATGACGATTGGCATTAGACCCCGGGGCTCCCTCGCTGGCCAGTGTCATGATGCCACTATTAATGGCGTATAAATCCTCTTGCTGAAAGCGGTCTTCTTTGTCGTAGTGATAACGGACGCCGAATTCGAACTGATGATCCGTCTCGCCGATGCCGAACTGTGAAGCCAAATCAGTTTGCACACCTGTTGAATAGTAATCGCGGTTATTCGCCCGCACGGTTAGATTATTGGCGGCGCTTCCATCCAGATTGGTTGATCCCTTCAGGGCAGAAAGATAGACAGGATTGTTCAATGCAGAGCTTAGGCTTTGGCGCACACCGCCAATTGTAATGTCATCGAGCTTGTACCAGTTACGCGAGAATTGATTGTGGTAAAGCGTAGTCGTCGCATCAAAATTTCCAAAGTCAACAAAATGGCGGATGTGATATTGGCGGTGGCTTGCATCCATATTGTCAACTTGTGATGCAGCATAACGGCGATAAGGGTTGGCATCAAAATCTGCCTGCGCTAGCCCTAAATAGGTTTCGTCTGAATCCTCTTCTGTTGCGCCGATTTTAATTTCGAGTGATTGGAATATATCGACCGTGGGGTCGGTGCTGAATTGAACTTTACCCATGATATCCTGAATTGAATAGCCGGTGTCTCCGCCGACAATATCGATGCTTTTGAAACCGTCTGTCGCGTCATGGCTGGCATCAATGACAAAGCCAAAGTTACCAGAGCCAAACACAACACTATCACCATAGTGCCCTTGAAGGCGGTGTGTGTTATCGCTTCCGTATCCAGCTAAAGCTTCTATTTCTTTTGTAGAAGGTACAGAGCTGGAAATCAAATTGACTGCGCCG
Source organism: uncultured Alphaproteobacteria bacterium (assembly GCA_963702155.1). GTDB lineage: Bacteria > Pseudomonadota > Alphaproteobacteria > Micavibrionales > Micavibrionaceae. The sequence goes on along the minus strand of OY969717.1, from coordinate 2,081,160 downwards.
CTGGTTGTGCGCGGGCCAAATTTAATCGTGCTGGAGCCTTTGCGAACTTCGACAGCTTCCATCCGGCTGACACGCGGAAAGTAATAGGCCGATGGCGCGGCATAAGGGGCCGGGGCAATTAAGATACCGTCTTCCATGAGTGTAATATCGGCGCTGCGTTCAGAACGTCCGCCGCGCAATCCAATGTTGGGGCGGTTTCCGTAGCCCTCCTCTTCCTGAATATTTACGCCTGGAACTTGGCGTAGGACACGGTTTATATCCGTATAATTATTTTGATCTAATTCCTCTTTACCAATAAATGTGGCCGAGCCTGTTAAGTCCTGCGCCCTTTCCGCATTTCCAATGACCATCACCCGCTCCATGACTGTTTTGGCGTGATCTTTCGAGTTCGCCTGTTCTTGGGCTATTGCATTATAAAAAGGGACAGCGGCAAGGATGGTCGTAAGCGCAAGAGCTTTCTTTATACGAGAGGTCATTTGTGGTATTTCCAATTTTCTACTTGTAAATGAGAATGAATATCAATAAGAATTAGGCCATGTTTACGCGATGGTTTTTACTGAGTCAATAATGAAAATCATTCTCAATTAGAATTTTTTATGATGTTTGTGGATAACAGTTTTTATGATGAGGGGAAGGGAAAGCGGCTCGGTGTTGGAGTGGCGGGCGCTTTGCTGGCTCATACCTTGATTTTATTGTGGTTTTCTCTATCAGTGTCGCAAAAGACGATATCTGCAGAGATGTTAAGTACGCCAACTAATGTCAGCATTCGCTTTGTTAATCCTATAAAAGAACCGCCGAAAGTTTTTACTGAAGTGGTAAAAATGGAACCTGTACAAAAAAAGCCTACTGTTCAAAAAATGGCTAAGGCCGTTATTCAAAAACCTTTACCAGAGATGTTGAATAAAATTGAGCCTGCTGCGGCACAGCCTCCAATTTATCAATCTGAACCACAGCCAGTGCAAGACAAGGCAATTGAAGTTTCAAAACCTGTGCAGGATGTTATTCCTGTGATTAGTGAGGCGAGTGTTAAAGGGCGGCGTGTCCAGCCTGTATATCCTAAACGCTCATTAAGGATGCGTCAGGAAGGTGTTGTATGGTTACATGTTTTAATTTCGGAAAATGGAATGCGTCAGGATATCAAACTTCATGAGCCGTCACAATATGCGCTTCTTAACCAAGCGGCAATTAAAGCCGTTAAAAAATGGACATTCGACCCCAATATCGAAAATGGTAGAGCCGTTCAAAGCTGGGTTGAAATACCGATTGAATTTAAAATCCAGTAATGAAAGAAAGTTATGCCGGAAATCATCACACATATTGGTCTGCTATTCTATCCGCTTTTGGCATTCTCGCTTTTAGGCGCGGCGCTTATTATTGACCGTTTGATGTTCTTTGCGCGATTGCCAAAACTAGAAGAGGCTGAGAGCTTCAAAGCGCTTACAGCGGAGCTGCAAGATAATGCTGGCCTGCCTAAACCCGTACGTGATGAGTTACTCTCCTTTCGTTTAGCCGACCTCAAATCAAAACTAGAACACGGTATTCATCTTTTGCGGATCGTAGCCGTTCTTAGCCCTATGTTGGGTTTGCTGGGCACGGTTATTGGGATGATCAAGGCTTTCCGTGATATTTCAGAGCAGACCGGCCCCGTAGTCCCAGGCATGATTGCGGATGGTTTGTGGAGCGCGATGCTCACAACAGCTTATGGCCTATCCATCGCGCTGCCCTGTCTCTTTGCAGCTTTTATCTTTGCACGTATCGCCGAAAAACGATTATCAGTATTTCAAAAACGTTTAAACGCCCAGAGTTTTAAAATTGAGGGTGTGAAGCTTCATGATTGAAATCCCAGCCAGCAAACGTGGCGACATTATTACGGACCTCCTACCCGATCTCACACCGCTTTTAGATGTGATGTTCATGCTGATCGTATTTTTTCTGTTAACCGCAAACGCCGTGCCTTATGCGCTGGATGTAAATTTACCAGAGGATGCGGAAGCCGTCAGTCAAGCGGTCGAAGACCCCGATATGCTGTCTGTGACCTTGCTGCCAGGTGAAGATGGATGGAAGATCAATGAAACATTTTACAATGAAGAGCAAGCGTTTAAAAAGGCTTTAAAAGCGCAAGTGCAGGATAACAAGCAGATCATCATTATTGGCGATAAAGATGTGTCCATGCAAAAGCTTCTGAGTGTCATGGCATTTCTACGCAAACACAATATTGAAGCCGCTGATATTGTGATGGAACAACGATAGTAAACGCTTCTAAAGAAAAAGTTAACGACAGACTATAATCACTGCCATTTTTAAAGAATTTGCAAAGCTGTAATAAGGCGATAATAAGGTTTGCAGTGGCAAATGCTGACGTAAGTTGGAACAGCTTAAGCTTTATTCACTCTCAAAACAGCTCGGTTAACAAGCGGATTTTATTACAGAAGTCGATCTTAAAGGTATTTTGTATTTAACGATTTACATTAATTTTATTTAATAACTAGTGCCTCCACCCTCTTTTATTAACAACTTAAAAAAAACCTTCCCATTTTGGGAACTTTTTGTTATATTATATTCATTCTGTAAAAAAGGTGAATTTTATGAGTACCGTTAGTGATCTATTCTATAATGAAGATGGCTCCAAAAAAGAGCATGTTGAAATTGAATTATTAAAAATGGATGATAATGGTAAGCTTGATTGGAATTATTCGCCTAACTATGAATATTTAGGTAAAGGTTGGCTATGGGGTATAAACACAGCGTTTAGAGAAAATCTATTACTAGGGCGTATTTTAGAAAAACTTGATAAAGAGCAAATAGAAAAACTGACTGTCAAGAATTTGCTTTACGTTGAAAGTCTTTGCATCCGAGACGTTCATAAGGATCGTAATAATTACAAAAGTTCTAATGATCAACTACAGCGAGTTATTAATACAATAGCCAATCAAAAAAACCTGAAAGCTTTAAATATTTTAGGGTTTGAACCAAAAGAATATGTTCAAAAAAAAGCAAAAAGAATAAATCAGAAACATGATTTAAGAGGTCATACATATACATCAGATCCAGAACCTGAATATGATTGGCAACCTGACATCAATTACAGAAACTTTGTAAATAGCATTAAAGAAAATGAACATCTAAAATTTTTAAATTTTTTTGGTAACAGTAAGAAGCCCTACATTTTTACTATGCTAAAAGAAAGCAATATAGAGAATATTATTTATGTAGATCATACCTTACCCTACAAAGTTACAGATTTATTGGATAACGAAAATTTGAGAAGATGTGTAATAAGTGCAGTTAACGAAAAAAAGCAACTTTATCTAAGCAATAAGGATATTAAAGATTTTTTTGATAAAGCTATACATCATAAAAACTTGATACAGACATATTTATATGTAAACGAAAATAATAATGCCGATGTTTTAAAAGACGTGGCCAATTTGTTACGTAATAATTATTCGATAGAGCATATCGAGCTATTTAGGCCTCATGAAGATGTGGAACTAAGCTCTGATGTTATATTGGCCATGGATCAAATTAAAAATACAATTAAACAAAATCAAAATGTATTGGAAGATATAGAGTCCGGTATTTATTCTAATGCCTATTCGGATGATGAAAACTTTCTGTCCAAGTTAAACGAAGTACTACCAGTATTATTTAAAAGACTTGATACAGCTGATGAAACAGATATTATTGAGAGCTTAGAAGCATTAGACTTTCATCCTGCAAAAACGCTTGAGTGTCATACATCACCAACAGAATTCTTAAAAAATTTAGCACTTTACGTGCCCGGTTTTGATCAATACGGCCTCTCGTACGAAATTCCAAAAAAGTATCAAGAGCAGCTGATAGAAATTATACAGCAAAAAAGTACAGTTGCGCTGCGTCCTGATGGTGAAAAACCCTATAAGGACCGGATAACAGAAGCATTAATGTATTCGGACATGACGATAAAAAGCTATGATTCCGCTATTCAGGAAATAATTTTTGATTTGGAAAAGCTGGTAAATAAATATAACAGCTCTCTTAAAACTAAAGATGGACTTGATCATGAAAAAGAGAGAACGACCTTACAAAATGAAAAAACCGAACATCAGATAAAACAGCATCAAAAAGCAATTGCATTTGATGAAGCGCGCTTTAACAATGAATTTACCGCATATGGTGTTGCGAACACAGCCCTTGGCGCAGTTAGAGCATTTATTGCAATTAAAACTATTGGAATGAGTGAAATTATAAGGGCTGCCGGAGAAAGTTTTTTTGATGGATTGCCGCGCACAATTTCTTATAAAACCGCACAAATTACAAAAAGAAATTTTGAGCAAATGGCCATAGAAAACTTAAGGGGCAGTATTATTGATCCTGCTATTTTCGATGAAAAGAAAGAAGAAATAATTCAGGAGTTAATGAATATTGAACTTGCACAAGATATTAAAAAGAATGCTTTTGTTGTTAAAAGTTTACAACGTCTTGAAAAAGGAATTTTTCATCAGCGCATTATTCGTTCCGGAGAATTTGTGGGTAGTGAAGTAGAGGATCTTCTTGCTACAACCGAATTTAATACGATAGATGAATGGTTTGATGCCTTTGAAAAGGAAGCGAGTAATAAAAATGCCAAACTCAATTCTGAAAAAGCACAAAAATTAAGTAGTGCGATTAAAAATCTATGTCATGGTCTTGCGGATAGCAATGATCTTATGATGATTACATCGGCACATGACTTCTTTTTAAAAAACTGGAAGAATGATCCAGTTTCATTTTCGTTACAAGAACATGAGCGTGTCTTGGTACAGCTTGTTGACAAACAGATTAAAGAAAACATAAATAGATATCATTTTCGTGCCTCACTGATAGATACAGCTTTGGATTTTGGTATTATTGACGAAAATAACCGATCTCTTGATAATATTGTTAATGCCTCAATTAAATCTGAAATTAGCGGGATTGTGGAAAATGAGAAAGAAATGGCAAGAAAAGGATTTATAATTGCTATTCTGAAAGGTGCGTTAACAAGCGAGTTCGATAGTGCGCGTTCGGGTGTCTATGATCACAGAAGAACATTCAAATACAAATATGGACGTCACGGAAACTTTTCATTAAATGGCGGCGAGCTTCAAGATGAAGGCATTCATGTCAATTTTAAAGAAAGTTCAGATAAGGAAATACCAAACCTTACTAAAAAATATTTCCAAAAATTCGATGAAGCAGTTAAAAATAAATACACGCATTTGGATAATGACCTAATAAAAATGAACGACCTGTTCTATGATTTGTGTGCGCATGAGTATTTTCAAAAACAAAATGTTAATGCTACGACTGTGGAGTCTTCTTTCAAGAAAAGTCCAGAAGTGCCGCCTTTTTACGCGGTCATTCGGGAAGTTATTGATACTTTTATACAAAAATCTACTAATCAATCAGTCGCAGATTTTAAAAATAATAAGTTTGAGCACCTTGAGTCAATTATGGTTGACACGTTCTTTGATTATTTCAGTATGTTAGGCGCGGAACATAATACAGACATGAGAAAAGAACGAGAAAATCTGAAACAAACGTTTAAAGATAATTTATATGCATCTCGCTATACGACTTATCAGAGAAAAATTAAGGATGACGCTCTTTCTGATGAAAACTACGACAAGTTTTTGCAATCGTATCAAAAAAATCTTCAATACGCGCTATTTGATGCGAACAACGTAGAAAAATATGAAATTCAGGAAGAATTAAAGAAGCAAAATATTTTGAAAGGTACAGGGTATGAATCAATTTTAGAACCCGGAAGCCAAGAAGCGTTGGATTATGCTTTTAGTCACGAGTTCAGAACAGAATTTATGCCCGAGGCATTTTTTAAAAACTACGAATAGTTTTTTAAAAAACCGCGCTGTAAATATTGAAAAATTTGATGTTATGTATTGATGACAAAAAAAGCAGAGATTGAATAATAAAAACCGCGCAGACAGCTAAAGTTTATAGCTATAAATGCACAAAATGAGGTGCGGAAGTCGAGGCTATTTGAAAAGAGGGTTAGTATATTAAAAAGGTTTGGAGCTAACCTATATAACTAGCCCATATGCTTCTTAACCCATTGATTAACTGCTTTAATTGCGCCTTGGATCAAGGTTGCTAAATCACCACTCGCATTCCTTCAAAAACAATGGGAAATGTTTGGCAGGAATGGCGTTATATTTTCGCATATGCCGCTTGGCCTGGTTCCAGAAATGCTCGATCCCGTTGATGTGGGTTATGCTTGGCCGCAAACAGTTTTGAAAGATCGATATAATAATGTTTGAACTCTGAAACATCAAGCACATTATAACCGCGCCACCAGTCGGTATACCTTATTTGTCACGAAACTGTGTGCTATTGGAGGAATAAATTCGAATTTTTATTCTCTAAGGAAATAAAAAAGCCGCGCTAAAAGTGTTGAAAAAGCTGATATCACGTCATGGAAGGCCAAAAGAAATCGTGACGGGCAGCTTACGAGCAGATACTTTTGATCGATGCTGCCTACACCCTCTGAATGAATCAGTGATTTCCGACTGAATGAATGAGTGATTTCCGAAAACTCTCAAATTGGTCATTATAGATGTCAGCTCTAATTTTTGCAGTTTTGAGGTCTTTAGTTTTTAATGAAATTTTGATCTCTTTACGAGGATCTAGATGAGCGACCTCGGATGGTACCCTTCTCCGATATCTATAACAATTTCCGATCTTGAGGATGTAATTAGAAGACATTCTCGAATTAACCCGTGTGCCGTTTTGTGTGTCACTTTGTGTACCGTTTTGAACAATCTTAGTATGGTATAAGAGCGCGTATCGATCAATTGTTCAATTGTATCAATACTTAAACAATGATTATAAATGCTGAGAAATGAAGTATTGGAAGTGAAGGGATTCATATAAATGAAATAGCGAATTGATATTGCAAATAGATTCTTAATTTAAACTATCAATGTACCCCTATTTATACCCCCAACTGTAAAAAATACTATCAAAATAAGATGCCCCCGCAGGGCAAACCATACGGGGGCAGAAACTTTGCGGCAGAGCTTTTTAAGATGCCTTATCATAACAACGCTTCCGACACGGTTATGCTATGTAGTTGTAAAATTGTGCAGGTTTCTATTTAATAAGTCAAGCTCGACAATATGGGATTATCTTAGATGAATTATACATTAGGCATTGATATTGGAATTGCATCCGTTGGTTTCGCAGGGGTTAACGTAGAGCAGAAAAAAATACTATTCTGTGGCACACATATTTTTGAGGCCGCTGAAAATCCAAAAGATGGCGCATCCTTGGCTACGCCGCGCCGTGAAAAACGTGGCATGCGCCGTGTTGTTGGCCGCCGCGCCCGGCGTAAAAAACAAATCCGAGCCCTTCTGGCAAAGCATGACTTGAAGGATATTGAATCAATAGATCAATCAAAAGAAAAGGCCGTTGCCTTGTCCCCTTGGGAGTTACGTAAGGCAGCCTTAGAGCGAAAGCTTGAGGATGGTGAGTTTGCCCGTGTTCTTTTTCACATTGCCAAATGGCGCGGGTTTCAGTCTAATAAAAAAGGTGGAATAGAAGAAAATGATACCGAAGGCAAAAAGGTTTTATCTGGTGCCACAGAGTTGGAAGAAAAAGCAAGGGATGCTGAGGCTCCAACCATAGCGGCCTACTTGGCAACACAGCCCAAGAAAAGAAACGGTGATGGGGATTATACCAACTCGGTAAAGCGCGATGAATTACGCCGCGAAATAAAATTGATTTTTGAAGCGCAACGCAAATTCGGCAATGAAAAATCCACTGAAAAACTGTACCTTGAATATGCAGGAAGCGGAAAAAAAGAAGAGCGTAATACGCGTGAAGGCGATGGAATTGCTTTTTACCAGCGCCCATTGCAATCATCAGAAGGTCTTGTCGGATTTTGTACCTTTGAGGAAGAGGAAAAGCGCGCCCCGAAATTTTCTTACACAGCGGAGCTATTTGTTCTTTGGTCGAAACTGAATAATACGCGCATCAAGGACACAAAAAGCAATGAACGTGCCTTATTGCAAAACGAAAAAAATCAGCTTGTCGAACTTGCCCATAAAAACAAAAGCGGGGTTACATACAAACAAGCCCGTAAAAAACTAGCGCTTTCAAATAACGAACGCTTTAACATCGGTTATCGCCAGATCAAGGATGAAGATAATAGTTGGGAAAAAATCCGTGATAATACCGAAAAATCGGTATTTCTTAAATTGAGTGGATACCATGCCTTAAAAGAAGCGTTAGACACCAGCAGCGATACTGATTGGCAGTATTGGATTCACAAGCGCCGTGAAGATTTAGATGACATTGCTCGCGTTTTATCTTTTTACGAAGACAGAAAACAAGTAGATGAATTACTATCAGTTCATAATCTAACCGATGAAGAAAAAAAGCGCCTTTGTGAAATTAACAACTTTAGTAAATCAGTTGATCTATCTCTGAAAGCTATTCGTAAAATCTTACCTCTTATGCAATCAGGAAAACGATATGATGAGGCCTGCAAAGAAATTTGGGGGCATCATGGCTTAATAGAAAACAAAGGACATGCTCTCGTTCCGCCATTCGATGATATCCGTAATCCTGTCGTCAATCGCGCACTTGCGCAAACGCGCAAAGTTATAAACGCCTGCATTCGCAAATACGGTAAACCAGATACAATTATTGTCGAATTGGCGCGTGAGGTTGGAAAGCATTTTAAAGATCGCAAAGAAATAGAGCGTAATCAAAAGAAAAACGAATCCTATCGCAATGAAGCCAGACAGCATGTTGCAGAAATTCTGGGCACTATTGAAGACAATGTGACTGGGGGGGACATTATTAAATACCGCCTATGGAAAGAACAGGATGGCTGTTGCGTTTATTCAGGTCAATATATTACCCCTGAAATGCTTAGAGATAGTACAACAACACAAATTGATCACATCATCCCCTATGGCCGTTCATGGAATAACTCTTATATGAACAAGGTTTTGTGCCTATCCGATGAAAACCAGCGTAAAGGAAACCAAACTCCCTATGAATATTTGGGAGGCACACCGCGCTTTGCACAAATGCAGGCTCTTGCAAATATACTCCCCCCCAAAAAGGCGGAAAACCTGTTGATTGAGAATTTTGTTGACCGTGAACAGGCGTGGAAAGACCGTGCACTAAATGATACTCGCTATATTGCAAAACTATTGCGGAATCATTTGGCGGATAATCTGGATTTGGGCAAAGGAAATCGTGTGCAAACCCGTAATGGAGCGCTTACTTCTAATTTACGTCACGCTTGGGGATTAGGTAAAAAGAACCGCGATAATGACCGTCATCATGCACAAGATGCAATAGTTCTGGCTTGCTCGACGCAAAGCATGGTGCAAAAATTATCACAATGGAATAAATTTGAAGCCCGAAAAAAAAATCTATCCGAGCGCCCGTTACCGCCTAAGCCTTGGGATACATTCCGTGATGATGCGATTGTCGCGGTTAATAACATTTTCGTTTCTCGTATGCCCGTTCGGAAGATTACGGGATCAGCACATGAAGACACTGTTCGTAGTATCCGAAAATCAGACGGAAAAGTTATTCAGCGTGTAAAATTACGTTCTTTAACACTGCCAATGCTTGAAAACATGGTGGATAAAAATCGCAATATCAAACTCTACACTCTTTTAAAAGAACGTCTGGAAGAGCATGGCGGCAAGGCTGATAAGGCGTTTGCAACACCCGTTTATATGCCCGTGAATGATCCGTCAAAAACGGCGCCGCGCGTGAATTCCGTCCGGATTGAAACAAGTGAGAAAAGCGGGATTATCATCAATGAAGGGTTGGCCAGTAATGGTGATCAGATAAGAATTGATGTGTTCCAAAAAAACGGAAAATTCTTCGTTGTACCGATTTACGTGCATCACTTCGTTCAAGATGAACTCCCCAATAAAGCAATTGTCGCGGCAAAAGATGAAAAAGACTGGGAAGAAATGGATGATAAGGACTTTATCTTTTCTCTTTATAAAAATGATCTGGTCAGGATTAAAAGTAAGAAAAAAGATTTTCTTGCATACTATATGGGGACTGTTGACCGTGCAACAGGCGCGATCAGCATACGTGCGCACGATTCTGATCCGTCTTTTGGCAAAGATGGTACTACACGCACAGGTGTTAAAGCTTTATTAGCCTTTGAAAAATATACTGTGGATTACTTTGGGAATAAATCCCGTATAACACAGGAAAAACGATGTGGCGTGGCGCAGTGTGATGATTTAAAATCCGGCAAAACTGTCCCTATCGAGGGGGCAGTTGAAGCTGCAGAATGATGATGGTGAATTTACCCTCCCCATAGAGGATATTACCGCCCTTATTCTGGAATCGCCGCAAATTACGCTTTCATCGACCTTACTGTCCGCATGTCAAGAACGGGGCGTGGCCGTCATTACCTGCGATACCACACATATCCCGAACGGCGTTCTCTTACCCTTTCAACCGCATTCACGACAAAGCCGCGTGGCACATGTCCAGATTTCGTGGACGGACAGCTTAAAGGGGCGTTTATGGCAGCGCGTGGTGCAATCCAAAATTACAAATCAGGCAGCTTGTCTTGAAAAGACACACAGCAAGGAAGAAGCTAAACGTCTTTATGCACTGGCAGGAAGGGTGAAATCAGGTGACCCTAAGAATATTGAGGCACAGGCCGCGCGTGAATACTGGCCGCGGTTGATGGGAAAAGATTTCAGGCGTAGCGGAAGTGACTTGACCAATGCGTCCTTAAATTACGGTTACGCCGTTGTGCGTGCCTTTGTCGCGCGTTCACAAGTGGCTTATGGCCTTCTTCCTACATTTGGTATTCATCACGCCAGCGCCTTGAATGCCTTTAATCTCACCGATGACATGATGGAGGTTTTTCGCCCCTTTGTGGATCATCTGGTTTGGACAATGAAGCAGGACGGTGTTTTTGAAGGCGGTGCCGATCAATTATCAAAAGAAGCAAGAGCAACGCTGGCCAATATAGGCAATGGCGACTGCAGGATTGATGGAAATACCCATACAATCGCAAATACCTGCGACAAAATATCCGCCAGCCTTATAAACGCGATTGAAGGCAAAAGCCCGTCGCTCTTGTTTTTGCCGGAGTTTGAAATTAAGGGCAAAGAAGAATGACAGCAACAAAGGATAAATTCATGTGGCTTTTCGTATTTTTTGATCTTCCCGTCAAAACAAAACCGGAGCGCCGGACGGCAACGCGTTTTCGTAATTTCCTTCTCAAGGATGGCTATATGATGATACAGTTTTCCGTATATGCACGAATCTGTAATGGCAAAGACCGTGTCGATAAACATTTACAGCGGTTGAATGCAACGATTCCTGAAAAGGGCAGTGTGCGTGTAATACAAATCACAGATAAACAATATGAACGGATGAAAATTCTTGTCGGAACAAAGAAAAATAACGAAACAACGAAATCAGAACAGCTTGTTTTGTTTTAAAAACGAATCAAATATCGAATCAAAAACAACAAAAACCCCCCGTCCTTTTCAGGATTCGGGGGATTTTTCAAATGATGCAAAACTTAATTTAACAAGCTTATTCAGTGCTTTATTACTTCATCGATCATAGCATAACCGTGTCGGAGGGGAAGCTATGACTATAGATAGAAGTTTATACATTATAATATCATCATAGCATAACCGTGTCGGAGGGGAAGCTATGACTGCATTCACTTCTTGGAATAGTAAGAGAATATCATAGCATAACCGTGTCGGAGGGGAAGCTATGACTTGATCAATATACGCGATTGACTGGATATAATCATAGCATAACCGTGTCGGAGGGGAAGCTATGACAAGCTTTATCGCGTACACCGTGGGAAGCCAATCATAGCATAACCGTGTCGGAGGGGAAGCTATGACTCCGTTATTCGGATTATACCTATATCTTGAATCATAGCATAACCGTGTCGGAGGGGAAGCTATGACTTCAAAATAATATAGAAATTATCAACGGTAATCATAGCATAACCGTGTCGGAGGGGAAGCTATGACCGAGTACATATCCTAATGTTCGCATTAAGTATCATAGCATAACCGTGTCGGAGGGGAAGCTATGACCAATGAGCTTATGCCAATCACATTCGGCACATCATAGCATAACCGTGTCGGAGGGGAAGCTATGACGTATTCGAGTTTGCAGGATTCGCGACTGTTATCATAGCATAACCGTGTCGGAGGGGAAGCTATGACAGGAGATCCGGTTGCGGCGTGTAATTTTATATCATAGCATAACCGTGTCGGAGGGGAAGCTATGACCTGTCCGGCTTCAACACTAACGGATGCAATATCATAGCATAACCGTGTCGGAGGGGAAGCTATGACCGATATATCGGAGTTTTGGCGATAAGTTTACGCTGTTCCGCGACTGACAACTGTCCATAGCTGGTCAATGTGGTATCTATGGATGAATGCCCAAGGTTTTGCCGTACAGCGTTCAAAAAGGCGGGACTTTGCGTTTCGGCATACCGCGCCAGCGTTTTGCGGAATGAATGAGGTTTAATATATTCATATCCGGCGGCCTCAAATGCCTTTTTGAAAATATCTCTCATAGTAGTGTTAGACTTTATTTCTTCTTTCCTTATTTTTTGTTCAAGCATGTTTGTCCGTCCAAAATGGTTATTAATTTTAGGAAATAACGGGTCTGCATCCTTGAAGCCTAAAGAGCGTAAATAACCACCCCACTGAATCACATTGGTAATAATATCATCCGGCAGTGGAATGAATACCGCATGGCGTGTTTTGGCGAATTTAACGCTCATGCTTTTGGGGCAAACATAGATAAAATATTGCCCATCTTCTTCCACCAGATTTTTTATTTTGACGGTACGCAATTCCGATATACGCAATGTGCAAAGGGCTTGTAGTGAAACAATGGCCTTGTCCCGCTTTTCCTTATCTGTCTTGTCCGGCATTTGCCGGATGACATGAATGATTTGATCGTATTTGTAGGCTTTTTGGTATTCCTTGGCCTTCGCTGTTTTGCGCTGGTTGCGGGAAATATTGAGATAATCAATGTGATTGTAATTAATCTTGCTGCGATAACCGCGTTGGCGTTCCAGCCAGTTTAGAAAATCTTTCACTGCGCGGATATTGTCGGTGATATAGGAAAGCGAAAGATCGGCGCTAAACATGTATTGAATATATTTATCGGCAATGTGGTCATTGAATTTTTCAAAGCCTGCAAAACCCATGAATATTTCAAACTCACGAATATGCTTCAAAGCTGCCAGAACCGTTTTTTCATCTCTCTGGCCAATGCGTCGTAAATGCTGCCGATACTTGTATTTCATGCGTTCATTCACGGGATTGTATTGGTCGGGGTTTTTGCCTTTTTTTATCAAAATAATTCCCCCTGCTTGGACTCACTTGCGATGTTTTGTTCTTGTGCGTGAATGTGAGTCTTATCGGTGGGGGGTACAAAATCGTATAATTCCAAAACACCAACCAGCGTGAATTTATTTCTCAATGCTGGAAAATCAAACAGTTTGTAGTTCTGAAACATTAGTTTTTTGCACTCACGACAAACGCCTTTTACTTTCAAAAACTGTGATTTTTGCTCCACCGCTATTCTGTTCCTAAAAATAGGCCGTGCATCCTGACACCCCATGCAATACATCTCATCAAATGCGGTTTTGCACTTGTTGGCAGTATTGTTCTTTTTGAGATAAGCGATCAGGTCATGCCCATACACAAGCGCAGGCTTTCCTGAGTCCATGGCTTTCAGGCCCTTTCTGATCCATTTTCTGACCGTTTGTGGGTGTAATCCCAAATCAGAAAACAGGGCGCAAATATCGTCTATGTCATAGGCATACCAATATCGCACCCGCTTATGGGGGTACAAACGTCTGGACACAGCCTAATCCTGTTTTGAAGCAATCAGCTCTTTAATATCTTCAACGCGCCACGCGGTGATTTTCGGGCCAAGTTTGACGGGTTGCGGAAAGCGCCCCTCTTTAACGCCTGCCCACCAGGTGGATTTTGATACGGGAAAAACTTTCAAGACTTCTGGAAGCCTGACGAAACCAGTTTCGGGTAATATTTTATTGTACATTTTGGTTCTCCTTCGTTTTGTTAAAACCAAGGAAAGCTTATGCGGATTAAAATAATTTGAGGCCGTATTCGGTTAAGGCTAAACCGTATTCGGTTTATTCATTTGGCTTCCAGTCATCGGGTAAACAGTCTTTGGCCCGATTAAGCCACTTCCTTACAGTATCTTCATCTACCGATAAGCCATGCAAAAGAAGGTCATCCGCAATTTCTTTTGCCGTAAAATTACGATTGGCAAGAGGATTATATGTGTAGTTTGTTAAAGCCAAACCAAGCAACAATTTAAGTAGGGTTTCCTGCTCTTTGGTATGAGCTGACTTTGGTTTCGGCTTTTCAACGTCCTGCATTTTTTTATTTTCAAGCAGTTTTTCAGCTCTTTGAACAAGTGGCCCTTTTACAGGGGTGTGTAATTTTTCAAGTTGTTCTTTCCCAATATCAATAGGATTTTGGTGTGCGCTTCTTTCAAGCCGCTCCATGGCTTTTTCAAGCTGTGTTTTAGGCGGTTTATTTGCTTCGTAAAAACTCAAAACTTTCTCGGCCAGCTTTTGGGGGAAACCAATATCAGCATTTTGCGCCCACTGGACATATTTATGCGGAATAATATGATCGGTGGCCATCACAATGGGATTGTCTGTAAACAAGCCCGCACTTCTTGACCTAGAAACCATTTCTCTTATTTTGTCGTAGTTTTCTGCAAACGGCGATGCGTATAATTTTTCAAGGCGCTCTTTGTTCACAATTTTTGGATTTTTGCCAAGCGTGAGAGCGACCGCCTCATCTACTTTCCAGCCAGGTATCTTTGCCCAATAGTCAAAATCAGCTTCTGCATCCTGCTGATTAAAAAAGCGCCTTTCATCATCTTCGTGATGCTTTTTGCTCAATTCATTCTTGTAAAGGCTCTTAATTTCAGGCTTAGAAAGCTTTTTCAGTTTTTCTCTGTATTGCGCGGCTTTTTTAACTGTGGCCTCGCTAGGCGGCTTCCATTCTTCTTCGTCATCGTAAATTATACCATTGCTTGCAAGCGCCTTTGCCATGGGGTGGGGCGGTTCAATCGTTTCGGGATACTTTCTGCCAATCAGAAAGCCAATATAGTCAGGTTTAGGAATCGTAGGCATAAGCCATTATTAGGCTTTTTTACAAAATTTTCCAACTATTACAGTCCCATTCCGTGCAATGTTATCCAGATAATCCGCCCATTCCTGCATCATCTTCTTTCGTTCATCCAAAAATTGGGCCCGATCATAGGCACGTTGCACCATGCTTTTTGGGGCGTGAGCGAGTTGGCGGTCAATAACCTCATGGCGATAGCCAAGCTGTTCTTTGATTGTGGACATGGCCAATGCACGAAAACCGTGGCCGGTCATGCGACCTTTGAAGCCCATGCGCCCTAACCCCTGTAAAATTGTATTGTTGCTAATGTGTTTTCGCGGGGAATGGTGGCCGGGGAATATCCAATTCCATTTTTCATTGTGTTCTTTTAAGCCACGTAAAATCTCAACAGCCTGTTTTGATAATGGCACGACATGTTCATTCCGCATTTTCATGCGTTCGGCAGGAATAACCCATTGAGCATTATCCAGATCAAACTCATCCCACGTGGCCTCTATCAATTCTTTGGTTCGTACAAAGGTTAGCATGAGCAACCGGATTGCATTGCGAGTGTCATGATGAAGCCGCGCATCATTATGGTCTATCGCATCCAAAAGTTCAGGAATTTCTTTTATTTCAATGCAGGCATAATGCCTTTTCACCACGGGTTTCAAAACCATGCCAATTTCGGATGCGGGGTTTACCAGCGCGTTTTCATTGATAATGGCGTATTTGAAAATTTGAGAACAATATTGGCGTACACGGTGTGCAGGTTCATAAGCGCCACGTCCCTGCACCTTCTTCAACGCTCGTATAATATGCGCTGGTTTAATATCTGTAATAGGCAATGAACCAATTTCAGGAAAAATGTCACGCTCCAAACGCCGCAAAACCGTTGTTGAATGTCTATTTGTCCATTTGTGCTTAAAATTTTCATGCCACTGCCGCGCCATAGATTCAAAGGTGTTTTCAGCCTTTTCTTCTGCACTGCGCTTTTCAACATGTTTGGTTTGCAGGGGGTCAATGTTCTGATGTAGTAATCTTCTGGCCTCTGTACAGCGTTCATCGGCTTCTTTAAGGGATATTTCAGGATATACCCCAAAGGCCATCAGTTTTTCTTTGCCTGCGAAACGGTACTTCATACGCCAATATTTACTACCATTCGGCATAACGTGAAGGTACATGCCTCGCCCAGCCGCCAGCTTATAAGCCTTTTCCTTTGGCTTGGCATTTTTACATTGCAGATTTGTTAAGGCCATTGGGGGTATCAATCCTATCCACTTGATCTTATACCCCCAAAAGTACCCTTAAAAATCTTGGATTTGGGGGTATCAAGTTTTTCTGTATTGGACAAATGATAAATAAAAAAGCCCTTAAACGCAATGGTTTTCGGGCTTTATAAGACTACATCGGATTGATAAATGGAGCGAGTGAAGGGATTCGAACCCTCGACCTTCTCGTTGGCAACGAGATGCTCTACCCCTGAGCTACACTCGCTTGAATGGGTAAAGATAAGAACGGACTATAATCATTTGAGAATATTATGCAAGGGGAAAATTGCGGATTTTTTCAAGGCGGCGGATGATATATTTAATAAAGCGCGCCGACCTTGATGAGCGGCACTTTATAACCAAGCGGTTCATGCTCTTCGAATATAGTATAGATCATAACATCAGGGCTTTTTTCTAAGCCGCCGGTCATATGTTCCGGTATTTCATGTTCCATTAAGTCACTATCACTATTTTGTGTGTGATAGATCAGCATAAATAAGCGTTGCTCACGGTAATATTCAACACGTTTCACGATATCAGGCAATGGCTCGTTCATAAGCATCATGACGCCGCCATCACTTAAAATGCTCAGTTCAACCGCCATTATCCTATTCCCGGTTCATTGGGCTTGAATTCAGGTGCAGGTATTGTATCTGGTGTGTTTTCAAATGAAGGTGCCTTTGAGGCGTTGTTAAATGCGAATGTTGGTGCTTTTGCAATATCTTGCGCAAATTTCATAGTCATGGTATTTGTGAAATCCACAACATATTCAGCCGGATGAAGCGCGGATGTATTAACCGCACCCGCGTTTAATCGCGCTCCTGTGTTTGCGTTTGACAACATCTCGGTGCCAAGTTCATTCAGTTTATCGATCATATAATGAAATGTCGTACCGGACATCGCCACACCATTTTCTTTTTTATTATTACTTAATATTGTAGTCTTTATTGTGTTATTTTGGCTAATGATACGTTGAAAATATTAACAAACCCTTATTTACGGGTATATTTTTCATATATTATTTGTATATTTTTGTCTTTTAAAGGAACTTGCTTCATTGACTTCTTACTCTAATATTGCAGAAGAACACGCTCCGGATGTTCAGCCTACGACACCAGGTGTATTGCTAGCGCTTTTGGATGAACTAAATATTTCTTACACATTATACCGCCACAAGGCCGTGTTTAGTGTTGAGGGAAGCGATAAGATCAAAGAAAAAATAATCGGTGAAGGCTGCCGGAATTTATTTTTAAGTGATAAGAAAAAGCGAATGTTTTTAGTGGTTGCGGCTAATACTACACCGGTTGATTTGAAATATTTGGAAAAATCGCTCCCATCAGGAAGACTTTCCTTTGGCTCATCAAATCGCCTGTGGATGTATTTGGGGGTTATCCTATGCATGATGTAAGAAGTAATAGCAGGGTAATAACATGTCTCAATCTCATAAGCTAACTACCTAATTTTCAGTCTGTATACAAATAGGTCTCTAGGTTAATATTACTTAAAGCATGCACATCTATGTCAAACAATTCAGCTTGAGACTTTATAATAGTCAGCACCTCATAATATGCCATCAGTTTTCCTTTGATATAATCTTTATCATTTGCAGAGGCTTCTATTAACTCTCTTTTTATTTTATTAATGCTATCTAGATGAATAAAAACTAAGTCTTTTATAAAGTTTTCATGTTTATTTTTCATTAAGTATTCCTTTTAAAATTTCCAATTGTTCTTTTAGCCTTTTAATATCTTTAGGCCATTTGTTTTTTATCAAATCTTCTTGTTGTCTTGGATCTAATTTATCCCAATCTCCTTTATTATACTTTTTGAATGCCTCTCTCGGATTTTTAATATATTCTTTGTGTTCCTGAATACGTTTTTGAAAACTTCTTATACCCTTCTGTATCTCCTTTACGCTCCTGCTAAGATAATCTTTATAAAAACCTGAATGTCTATCTCCACTTTTTGCTACCTTATATGCACCTTTCACTCCTGCTTTCAGTATACTCCTTGCTATCGTTGCTATTCCACCTAATAGATCGAAGGGACTGATAGCTTCTTCTAATCCTAGTTCAAGAATAGTAATATAATTTCCGTTGGCGTCATAGACATGATAAACACCACCAGCGTCAATAAAATAGCCGAGAATCTCTCCATTTTCATCGGTAATGATTGATACTTTCCTAGATATTTGCATTAAATCAGAACAGTTGAGCTTGGTACACCGTGACATTAAACCTTTAAATATAATTTTAGATAACAAAGGGAAATTTTGGCTTCTAGATTTCGGTATTGCAAAACATTTAGACCTCGTATCAATAACCCCAACTAATAATCCGTTCGGTCCATTTACATTAGGCTACGCTTCGTCAGAACAGTTTCGAAACTTTAAGAAAGATAAGCCCGGTTCTGTCTGCCCTTTTGCCGTAGTGAATGACACAAAGCATAATGTGAAAATTGTTTTAGATAAAACAATGATAGAGGCTGATCTTGTTTGTTATCATCCTTTGGATAACACGATGACTATTTCGCTTAGCCCTTCTGATTTATTGCTGTTTTTTGATCATACCGGTCACAAGCCAACCATTATGCAGCTCAATGATTAGATATACGCATGTCTAAAATTTTTTGTGGTTTGCTTTTATTCCATATGCGGGCTAAATCATTCATACGGTTATTTATATAACAGAATGAGACATATATGATTTTAGAACCTAATGATCAGAATC
Organism: uncultured Alphaproteobacteria bacterium; assembly: GCA_963702155.1. Lineage (GTDB taxonomy): Bacteria > Pseudomonadota > Alphaproteobacteria > Micavibrionales > Micavibrionaceae. The sequence continues at coordinate 2,061,997 of OY969717.1, read as the reverse complement.
CAGTCGCGCCAGCGTATGCCGCGCATATTTTTGATGCGACCACACAGAATTTTGAGCAAGATGTAATGATGGCCTCTATGGAGCGGCCAATTATTGTTGATTTCTGGGCGCCTTGGTGCGGGCCATGTAAGCAATTAATGCCAATACTCGAAAAAGTTATTACTGCGTATGATGGCCAAGTTCGTCTTGCCAAGATCAATATTGACGATCATCAAGAATTAGCGGCAGCCATGCGGGTGCAGTCTGTACCTTCAGTATTCGCATTTTTCCAAGGTCAGCCCATAGACGCGTTTCAAGGGGTTTTACCAGAAAGCCAGATAAAGGCTTTTATTGATAAGGCGCTTCAAATTGCTATCAACGCGCAGCCGGATGCGATTGACATTCCATCTTCTTTAAAAGCGGCGGCGGACGCTTTGGCGGAAAAAGATGCCGCGCAAGCGCATTCTATTTATAGCCTCGTTTTGCAGCAGGAGCCGGTCAACGCGCAGGCATATGCCGGTTTAATCCGCGCATTTATACTTGCCGAGCAAACAGAGCAAGCAAAGGGGCTTATTGATAATGTGCCAGAAGAAATTGCGGATAAGGATATTTTCAAACAAGCCGTGACTGCGTTTAAGCTTACCCTACATAGCACCGATGCAGATTTAGGCGCGCTTCAAAAGGCGATTGAAGATAACCCGAAGGATATGAATGCGCGATATGATTTAGCCGATGCCTTGTTTTCATCACGGCAGAGTGAGGCCTCGATAGAGCATTTGTTATATATTATTGAGCATGACAAAGAATGGAATGACGGTTTGGCAAAAGCACGGCTTTTGGAATATTTTGAAGCGCTTGGTCCGGCAGACCCATTAAGTATTAAAGGACGCAGGAAACTTTCCTCCTTTATTTTTTCTTGAAATTCTGCAAGTAGGTCTCAAAAAAAATCTTTATAGTTTAGCCAAAGCTTTTCAAATTTTGGTTTTGCCCTACATCATTTTTTAAGATGAAAAATGATTACGCACCAAAATTTGAAGACTTGCCGGATGTACTGCCGATTTTTCCGTTGGGCGGCGTATTGCTTTTGCCGTGCGGTAACTTGCCGCTCAATATTTTTGAGCCGCGTTACAAGGCGATGATCGAAGATGCCATGCGTGGTACGCGTATGATTGGTATGGTGCAAACTATAGAGCCGGATCAAAATGCTATAACCGGTCCTACACCACCAATTTATAAGACTGGATGTATGGGGAAAATTACAGAATTTATAGAGACCCCCGATGGACGATATCAAATTACGCTCACCGGCATTTGCAGGTTTGTTGCAAAAGAAGAGCTAAAAATAGAGCGCGGATATCGACGCGTTCGACCCGATTGGGGGATGTATGAAGCGGATCTGGGCGAAAATACATGTCTGGATGTTAATCGCCCGAAAATGAAAAATTTGCTTAAACAATATTTCGATCAACACGGTATGGATTGTGATTGGGAGAAATTTGATAATGTCTCAGACGGTCGGCTTATCACATGTTTGAGTATGATTTGCCCTTTTAGTGCATCGGAAAAACAAAGTCTTTTAGAGGCGGCATGTTGCAACACCCGCGCAGAGCGCTTTTTAACTGTGCTGGAAATGTCATTATATGGTCATGATGCACCCACAAGTCATCATTGATTTTGTTTTTTAAAACGCGTACATATTTTATATGACCCATGTTGTTGACCCAAAACTTTTAGAGATCCTTGTATGCCCCCTTACTAAAGGGCCTCTTGACTACGATACCGAAAAAAGTGAACTGATTTCTCGCCAAGCCAAGCTCGCCTACCCTATACGCGACGGTATTCCGGTTATGTTGGTCGATGAAGCCCGGAAGATTGATTAAATAGAAAATTAAATATTTTACTTGCCTTATCTGCCAAATTTCCTTTTATATGTTTTATGACTTTTGCAAAATACGATATATCGCTTTTGCCGCTTTTCTTCCTTATACGCCCTTAGGCGAATATGGGATGTCAAAAGACATCCACGTTTAAGGGATCATTTAAAACAATCACATTAAAAATTTTGAATTTTTTCGCATAGTGTTTTTCACGTGCGTTATTCGTATAAGGATTTGAAGCTATGCCAGAACATGACCGTATTATAATTTTTGACACAACCTTACGCGATGGCGAACAATCGCCTGGATGTTCCATGAATCTGGATGAAAAGCTACGCATGGCTATTATGCTGGATGATTTGGGTGTTGATGTTATTGAAGCCGGTTTTCCAATTGCCTCACCAGGGGATTTTAAATCCGTAGAAAAAATTGCAAGCACTGTTAAAAATGCAACTGTTTGCGGCTTGGCACGAGCGGTTAAAGCCGATATAGAGGCCGCGGGAAACGCAATTAAACCAGCAAGCAAGCGCCGAATTCATACATTCATTTCAACCTCGCCGCTGCATATGAAGTACAAACTTCAAAAAAGCGAAGAAGAGGTTTTACAGGCCGTTAAGGATAGCGTTACATATGCACGGTCATTTACCGATGATGTCGAATGGTCAGCAGAAGATGCAAGCCGAACGCAAGACGATTTTCTTTGCAAAACTGTCGAGGCCGCTATTAACGCCGGTGCAACAACTATCAATATTCCCGATACAGTCGGATATGCCGTGCCCGAAGAATATGCCGCCAAGATTGCCATGCTTTTTAATCGTGTCCCAAATATTGATAAAGCGATCATTTCTGTTCATTGTCACAATGATCTGGGTTTGGCAGTGGCGAATTCTTTAGCAGGAGTACAGGCCGGCGCCCGGCAGATTGAATGCACAATTAACGGCATTGGTGAGCGCGCAGGTAATGCGGCATTGGAAGAAATTGTTATGGCAATCCGCACGCGGGCGGAGATGTTGCCTTTTAAAAACAACATCGATACGACCAAAATCACCAAGACATCGCGTACGCTTTCGGCGATTACGGGCTTTAGTGTGCAACCAAACAAGGCGATTGTCGGCGCGAATGCATTTGCACATGAAAGCGGTATTCATCAGGACGGCGTTCTAAAGAATGTGCAGACCTATGAAATTATGACTCCTGAATCGGTTGGCTTGACTGAATCCAAATTAGTGATGGGTAAGCATTCCGGTCGCCATGCGTTTAAAACGAAATTACAAGAGCTTGGGTTTGAATTGGGTGATAATGCCTTTCAAGATGCATTTGCGCGATTTAAGATTTTGGCCGATAAGAAAAAAGATATTTATGAAGATGACCTTATTGCACTGGCCGAAGATGAGATCGGGGCGGCGCATGATACGATTCGGTTTGTTTCACTTCAGGTTCAGGCCGGATCAAAGGGCCCGCAAGTGGCCGAGTTGACATTAAATGTGGACGGTCAGGAGTGTTTTGAAAAAGTGGAGGGGAATGGCCCTGTTGATGCTATCTTTAAAGCCATTCGCAAGATAATGCCCCATGAAAATGTTCATCTCAAACTTTATAAAGTGCATGCCATTACAGGTGGTACGGACGCGCAGGCAGAAGTCACCGTACGATTAGAGGAAAATGGACGCCTTATTAACGGGCATGGTGCAGATACTGATACGCTGGTGGCATCCGCGCGCGCTTATGTGCATGCGCTGAACCGTCTTTCTTCGATGCGTTCAAAAATTAACCCGCAAAAATATGCGAGCGGATAAACAAGGATCAAGCCTAGCAAATTGTTTCAAGCCTTGGCGATGCGTTTGAAACCGCGCGATTGCCCTACTCCGGCTTATCAGCCAAAATTGTGGGGGGCGTATCGATTTTGAAGGGTTAGAGCAGATCTCTACAGAAGAAAAAGGTATATTTTTCAAAACGTGTCGAAATGCTGTTTTGACAGTTACAGGACAGCGTGAAACTACGAACAATATAATTATAAGTTAGTGCTTTTATGCTCGGGATTTTCCAAACTATTTAACAAATTAATTGAAATCATATTTCTATGATTTTGAAATATATTCATCAATTTTCTTAAAAACCGCCTCGAACATCTCCGTTGTTAGTCGCTTTGTTTGGGTGTTGTAGCGGGAGCAGTGATACGAATCGATCAGAATTAGTTTGTTATCTATTTTATGAATTGCCCCATGTCCGAATTTATTGCCGGAGAGTTTTAAACCAAAGGTTTTTAAAACCGCATTATGCGATATAAGTCCGAGGCTTAGGATCACTTTTAAATTTTTCATCGTATTGATTTCATCGACTAAAAACGGGCGGCAGGTGTTCATTTCGTCACCGGTCGGTTTGTTTTGAGGCGGAACGCAACGTACCGCATTTGTGATGCGTGTATTAACCAACTCCAGCCCATCATCGGAACGCGCCTCATAATTCCCTTTTGCAAGACCGAATCTTAAGAGCGTTTCGTAAAGCAAGTCCCCGGCATAATCGCCGGTAAAAGGACGCGCGGTGAAATTTGCCCCTTTTAATCCTGGCGCTAAACCAGTGATCAGTAATGCGGCGTCCAGATTGCCAAATGATGGTACCGGCGCGTTCCATTTATCGGGAAACTTTATTGCATTCGTTTTACGAAAATCGAGTAAACGGGGACATAAAGGACAGTTTTTAGGAGGAGATATAAAAGCCATGCCTTGTATCTTTACACAAATACAAGCATGACTTCACGTCTGTTTTTTTGATTTTCTTTAAATCCGGCCTTCATGGGCATAGATTTCTTCAAAATCATCTTCTATATCGTCGTCATTATCATGGGTATAAGCCGGACCACCTGAATGTTCACGCATAATTTCTGAAGCCAAACGATCAAGATCCATGAAATGATCGGCCTGTCGGCGGAGTTCATCGGAGACCATAGGCGGTGTGCTTTTGATTGTGCTTACAACGGTTACACGTACGCCGCGTCGCTGCACCGCTTCGATCAATCTGCGATATGTTCCATCTCCAGAGAAAAGCATGATATGATCCACATGATCTGCAATTTCCATCATGTCTACTGCAAGCTCTATATCCATGGAGCCTTTAAGTTTTTTACGGCCTTGTGCGTCGACAAATTCGCGCGCGGTCTTTGTAACCATTGAATAGCCGTTATAATCCAACCAATCGACCAGCGGTTTAATCGGGGAATATTCCTGATCATCAATAAGTGCGGTATAATAAAATGCCCTTACCAAACGCCCCGTTTCAGCCATATAATTTAAAAGAAGTTTATAATCTATATCAAAATCAAGCGCTTTAGATGCGGCGTATAGATTTGCCCCATCAATAAAAACAGCTAATTTTTCATCTTTATATCTTGGGATTCCAACTTTAAAATTTTGGGACTTTTTCATTTTATATATCTTTCTTTTTTTATAGGAGGCATCAAATTCAGTCCTCCACTTTTATTAGTGAGGTTTAATATAGTACTAATTAGCAAAATACAATATTTGTTACAAATTTTAAAAATTTATTATCTAATTTTATTGATAAATATGCGTTTTTCAAAATAGCTTGCACATATTTTGTCATATGTTATAAAGCGTCAGTATTTCCTGAATATTAAGTCTAGTTAAGAAAGAGCATATCGACCATGGCACGCGTTACCGTTGAAGATTGTATTGAAAAAGTTGAAAACCGCTTTGAACTGGTTATGGTTGCCGCGCAACGCGCGCGCCGTATTGGTTCAGGGGCACCGCTTACAGTTGAGCGTGATAATGATAAAAACCCTGTCATCAGCCTACGTGAGATTGCAGGCGAAACGGTTGATGTTGCAGATCTGAAGGAAGAATTGACGCGTTCTCACCAGCGTATGGCCGCCTATGAAGACGATGATGGTGAGCAGATTGACCTGATGGACGGTGAAGAAGAATGGGCAAGCATTGCTGATCAATCCGCCGCATCTATCAATAAGCCGGAAGGTAAATATGCATCTGAAGAGATTTTAGAAGATCCAGAAGATGCCGCATCGCAGGATGATAATGGCCTTGCCGGTCTTGCAGGCGCATAAAAGCCAAAATTTATATAGATAACATTTTAAATACGGTCTCACATTATGGTTGAGGCCGTTTTTTATCGCTTTCTTTTAAGAACATGTTAATGTTGAATATATAAAAATTGATACTATTAACTTTATGTGTAAAATGCCTGTTTGAATTTCATGCTTGATTGCCAGCCCCTTATAGACAAAGTCCAGCTTTATAACGCCGATGCGGATATGACGCCGCTGCAGGATGCGTATGAATACGCGAAAGAAAAGCATGACGGGCAATTCCGGTCTTCTGGTGAACCCTATTACACGCACCCTATGGAAGTGGCGGGTTTATTGGCGGATATGAAAATGGATACGACCACTCTGGTTACTGCTATTTTACATGATACGTTAGAGGATACCGAAGCCACATATGAAGATTTAGCAAAAAAATTTGGCGAGGATGTAGCCGATCTTATTAACGGGGTCAGTAAGCTTACTCGTATTGAAAGCCAGACGGTCGAGGGTAAGCAAGCCGAAAATTTTCGGAAACTTTTGCTTGCTATGTCCGAGGATATCCGTGTGCTTCTGGTCAAGCTTGCCGACCGTTTGCACAATATGCGTACGATCGAGGGGATTAAAAAAGAGGCCAGCCGACAGAGGATCGCGCTTGAAACTTTGGAAATCTATGCGCCATTGGCCGAACGGGTCGGGCTTCATAATATTAAAGAAGAATTACAGGATTTAGCCTTTGCCCAGCTTAATCCCGAAGCACGAGAGAGTATTTTAAAACGCCTTTCTTTTTTGCGAACAGAAGGTAGCGATGTTGTCGATGAAATTATCGAAGATATGCAAGCCTTGTTTAAGGAGCATGACATCGAGGCCGATATTACAGGGCGAGAGAAGACAAAATATTCGATCTGGAAAAAAATGCAGCGCAAAAATGTCGCCTTTGAACAGCTTTCGGATATTATGGCATTCCGCGTTCTGGTTGATAAAATGGAGGATTGCTACTCTGTTTTAGGACTAATTCATAGCGCATATTCAAGTGTGCCCGGACGATTTAAAGATTATATTTCGACACCAAAACCAAATGGATATCGCTCGGTTCATACAACTGTTATTGGACCCTCGAAGCAACGGATTGAAGTGCAGATCCGAACCTATGAAATGAATGCACGTGCAGAACTTGGTGTGGCCGCACACTGGGCCTATAAACAAGGCGACAAGCCGGCAATGCAGGATGCAAAGAAATATCGCTGGCTTAGGGAATTGCTGGAAATTTTAGAGCAAGAGCAGCATCCGGAGGATTTTTGGGAGAATACCAAGCTTGAGCTTTTTCAGGATCAAGTTTATGTTTTTACGCCCAAAGGGGATTTGATTGAGCTTCCTAACGGGGCAACGCCAATTGATTTTGCTTATGCTATTCATTCGGATATTGGCGATAGGTGTGTTGGCGCAAAAATAAATAGCCGTATTGCGCCCCTGAATAGCAAGCTTGGCAATGGTGACCAAGTTGAGGTTATAACGGCAAAAACTCAAAGCCCTTCCCCCACTTGGGAGCGATTTGTTGTTACAGGTAAGGCGCGATCCCACATACGAAAATTTATCCGTAATCAACAGCGCGGCGAATATATAACGCTGGGTAAGGCTATGCTTCAGAAGATATTCAGGCAAGAGGGATATGATTTTACTGAAAAGGCTGTTGGCGGCATTTTAGATCAGTACCATGCCGATGAAAATGATGATATTTACGCCAAGATTGGCTCTGGTATTATTGTAGCGCGTGATGTTTTTAAGGCGATTTTCCCCGGACATCAAACCGAAATTGTTAAACGACCATCAGCCGATATGGATCAGGCGGTTATGGTCAAAGCGCTCTCCGGGCGTGATGCACCTATGCCGATAAAGGGACTTATCCCCGGTATGGCGGTTCATTTTGCACGGTGTTGCCACCCTTTGCCGGGTGATAGGATTGTCGGAATTGTTACTACGGGAAAGGGCGTTACCATTCATACAATTGATTGTGATACGCTTGAGACATTTGCGGATACGCCGGAACGATGGCTTGATGTAAGTTGGGGCGATGGGCCAGATTCACCTGAAGCCCATGTCGGGCGGCTTAGCGTTACTTTTCAGAACGAGCAAGGCGCGCTTGCGACCATGTCCACAGTGATTGCGAAAAATGGCGGGAATATTGTTAATTTGAAAATCGTCAATCGCTCTGTTGATTTCTGGGATTTGACTGTAGATATCTATGTCAATGATACGAAGCACTTGAATAACATTATTGCGGCCTTACGCGCAACGCCACTTATTTCTTCGGTTGATCGGACGCGCGGGCGCTGATTTTGTATTTTAAGCTGGCGCGTTTAAAAATGCCTTAAACGGGAAATCCAGCTTATCGCGCCCGCCGAGTCCGTCTAGTTCAATGATGCAAATACCTGCGCTGACCTTTGCGCCCGCATTTTCAACCAATATATGTGCCGCCGCCATCGTGCCGCCAGTTGCCAGCAAATCATCCACTAATACGATGGTTGCACCATTCGGTATTAAATCCGGCTGCACTTCAACTGTGTCTTGTCCATATTCCAGATCGTAACTATGCTCTATTGTTTTTCCAGGTAGTTTGCCTTTCTTACGGATCATGCCAAAGCCGATGCCCATTTTGTAAGCCAGAGGTGCGGCAACCAGAAACCCCCGACTTTCAATGCCTAATATCATATCAGGTTTATAGGGTTCAATCATATCTGCCAATGCATCTACCGTAAATTTCCATGCTTGCGCATCGGCCAACAATGTTGAAATATCGTAAAAATTTATACCTTCTTTCGGGAAATCCGGCACAGTTCTTATATGTTCTAGAATGTTCATTTATTATCCGTTTTTTACGATTTAACTGATTTTGATATTTGCAGATATCATCTTAGATCCGCAAGTTATAATATATATATAAACTCCGTTTTTATTTGCCCAAAACGCGCATATGATATAACCAATATACATATACGGAAAACCATAAATTATTTTTAAAAAGTTATAATGTTTAAACGGCGCGCCCCTCTTACATTTTTGCAGCAAATTCGTGAGTTGCTTTGGCCTTCAATGGGTTGGATACGGGCGTTTCATTATGCCAAACATCGTGTTTTACGTTTATCCGATACCTCTAAAAGCATTGCGGCAGGGCTTGCCATCGGGATGGCGGTTTCATTTACCCCTATTGTTGGTACGCATTTTGTGCAGGCCGGTATGATTGCGTATTTTGCGCGGGTAAATATTCTGTCCGCGCTTATCGGTACATTTGTAGGTAACCCATGGACGTTTCCGTTTATGTGGTGGGCGGCCATTTCATTTGGATCTTACTTGTTCGGTATAATTGGCTTGCCTGCGAGTACGGCTTTACCAGATGAAGTTACGCTTTCGGTTATGTGGGATATTGCGACAAGTGATCCTTTACGTATTTTCCTGCCATGGTTACTGGGCGGGTATCTAATGGCGCTTTTGATGTGGCCGTTTTGCTATCTGATATTTTATCGTCTGGTTTCCGCCGCAAAGGCCGCAAAAGTCAGAGCCAAAGCGCGCAAATTGAAAAAGAATGCCGCGCAAATAACGGCAAAACATTGAACCGATGATTATAGGTATTGGTACAGATATATGCGATATCCGCCGGATCGAGAAGATTTTAAAAAATAAAGGCGAACAGTTCATTACGCGTGTTTTCAGTGATGAGGAGCGCGTGCTTGCCGAAAAAAGATCCGATATAGGGCAGGGCATTGCAACGTATGCAAAACGATATGCCGCAAAAGAGGCATGCAGCAAAGCGCTTGGCCTTGGCATAGATGCAGGTGTATATTTAAAAGATATTGAAGTTCAAAATAATAGTCATGGCGCGCCCATATTAAAATTGCATGGAGGGGCGCTTACGCAATTACAAAACATTACGCCGGATGATATGCGCGCTATCCTACATCTATCCTTAAGTGATGAGCCGCCTTATGCGCTTGCTTATGTTGTCATAGATGCGATCCCTGCCTCTCCTTGAAGAAGGCCCCTGTATTTTTTTTAAAAAACAGTTCTGGCACTTGGGGTTAGAATGTTTTAAAAACGTCCATCTATATCTTTTGGAAATTTATAACGATGAATGATAATCGCGCGCATACTGATGAGATTGACCCTGATCCTATTGTTCAGAATAATGAGGCCGTTAAGGATACCATGTATAAAAAAAGAACTCATAAAAACAAAGATCCAAATGCAGAGCCCCCTATGACGCGCAAGGAAGAGATTGCAGATTTTGCAAAAACGGCTTTGGTTGCTGTTCTTATTGCCGTTCTTATTCGTACATTTCTTTATGAGCCTTTTAATATTCCATCAGGCTCTATGAAACCGACATTGCTGGTCGGGGATTATTTGTTTGTATCCAAACCGGTTTATGGCTATAGCCGTCATTCTTTCCCGTTTAGTTTTGCGCCGATTGAAGGGCGTATTTGGAGCGGTGAGCCAAAGCGCGGTGATGTGATTGTATTTAAATTACCATCTAATACTAAGGTTGATTATATAAAGCGCGTTGTTGCCATGCCCGGTGAAACTGTGCAGGTCAGAAATGGCCGGCTTTATATTAATGGTGATATTGTACCGCGCACTTCAGAAGGTATGATTAAGCTTGATGATGAATTTTTGGGCGACGTGACGATGGAGCGGTATGTAGAGACCTTGCCCGGCGGGATTGAACATTTTATTTATGAAGAAAATGATTATGGCCCACTTGATAATACGCGCGTATATAATGTACCAGAGGGGCATTACTTTGTGATGGGGGATAATCGTGATAACTCCCAAGATAGCCGCGTGACCGAAATGGTTGGATCTGTTCCGTTTGAAAATATTGTGGGGCGCGCCGATATTTTGTTCTTTTCTGTAGGTAGCGACGCCGTATTGGCCAAGCCTTGGACATGGTTTACAGGCATACGTTATTCGCGGTTGTTTGATTTGATTAATCCAAAACAAAATGATTTTAGCCAAGATAATCTAGCGCAGGACGCGACCGCAGGCATCAATCAATGATATCCGGTTATATTTGATGAGCGATACTGATACACAAACTGATTTAATAAATGATTTGCAGGATTTGCTCGGTCATCATTTTAAAGATGTGTCTTTACTTAAAATCGCTATTACACATTCGAGCCGCTCTCAAGGTAAAAATTATGAGCGGCTAGAATTTCTGGGCGACCGTGTGCTGGGTCTTATTATTGCCGAGCAACTCTACGCGCGCTTTCCCGATGAATCCGAAGGTGACATGGCAAAGCGTCTGGCCGCGCTTGTCCAAGGATCAACCATTGCCAAAATTGCGACAAAAATCAATTTAGGTGACTATATTCAATTCTCGGATGCCGAGCGTGCCTCCGGCGGGGCGGATAATGAGAATATTTTGGCCGATGTTTTTGAAGCGATGCTTGGCGCGCTTTATCTGGATAGTGGGTTTGAGGCGTGCCAAAATCTGGTTGACCGCTTATGGGTAGATGATTTTTTTAAAATGAAAGCGCCGCCGCAACATCCTAAAACCGCCTTACAAGAATGGGTGCAAGGTCAATCTTTGCCCTTACCTGAATACGCGATTGTTGGGCAAGAAGGCCCTGATCACGCGCCCATTTTTAATGTGCGCCTTCGGGTGCAGGGGCATGCTGATATTACAGTGCAAGGGCGGTCACGCCAACTCGCGGAGAAAGATGCCGCCCGCACATTTTTAAAATATATTTTTACCCAAGGTGATGTTTAATTATGAGTAATAATGATCAAAAACGGTGCGGCTTTGTTGCTGTAATTGGATTACCGAATGCGGGAAAATCTACACTGGTTAATGCGCTGGTGGGGGACAAAGTTTCCATCGTTTCCCGTAAAGTGCAAACCACCCGCAGCCGAATAACAGGCATTGTAAATAGAGGTGAAACGCAGATTGTTTTACTGGATACGCCGGGAATCTTTACGCCGAAGAAAACATTGGAGCGTGCCATGGTCAAGGCCGCGCTTGATACTCTGGACGCAGATGTTGTTTTACATCTGGTTGATGCGGCAACGCCTGACCCGTTTGATTACAACGAACCTTTGATTGAAAAGCTTCCCAAACATGGGCGGCCTTGCGTTCTGGTTTTAAACAAAGTTGATAAAGTTGCAAAAGAAAAACTTTTGGCATTAACGGCGGCTTTTACAAACGCATATGATTATACGGCCGTTTTTATGATTTCTGCCTTGAAAAAACGGGGATTGGAAGATGTGCTTGATTTTTGCATACCACATCTGCCCCATGGCCCGTGGCATTACGATGAGGATCAAATCACGGATATGCCTGCGGGCTTACTTGCTTCAGAAATTACACGCGAAAAAATATTCGAACGCCTGCACCAGGAGCTCCCATACTCTATTATGGTTGCCACAGAGAATTGGGAGAATTTTGACAATGGTAGTATAAAAATCGATCAAATTGTTTATGTTCAAAAGGATAGTCAAAAAGGGATCGTTCTAGGGCGGCAAGGATCACAAATCAAGGCCATTGGGGAGGCCGCGCGTCGTGATCTTGAAGAGATTTTAGAGGCAAGGGTTCATTTAAAACTCTTTGTTAAAGTGCAAGAAAACTGGAGCGAGCGTCCGGAAAATTATCGCTTTATCGGTCTTGAATTTTAAATACAGCATGCATTTTTTATTCACGCATGTGGATTAAAGATTTTTTTTTAAAAGCAATCCTTGTTCGCCGGATTCAAGGCTGATATTGTATTCTTGATTTCGCAGATAATTGTTTTTTGTTTCATGTCAGGTGTTTAGCCTGCGCCTTTTTCGTGGGAGTATTTTTGTATGAGCTGGACTGATGATCGTGTAACTTTGCTAAAAAAGCTTTGGTCAGATGGTAAAACTGCCGCAGAAATTGCAAAAGAGCTTGGTGGCGTGACCCGAAATGCCGTTATTGGAAAGGCGCACCGTTTGAAATTGGCAAGCCGTCTTTCCCCTATACAACAAAATAAAAAAGCCGCACCTAAGCCTGCAAACATCAATACCGATGTAAAAGCTGTTACGCCTATAAAAGTGCAGCCTATTGTTAAGCCGAGACCGGCCGCACTCAAATCCGTACCGCCCGTCTCTTCAGGTGATCTTATTGATCTCGCCGATTTGACACATAATATGTGCCGCTGGCCCAGTGGTGATCCGCAGGAAAAAGATTTCGGATTTTGCGGATGCAGCGTTCTGGGCGGTTTGCCTTATTGTAAAGAGCATGCTTTGCTTGCATACCAAGCGTCAACACGGAATAAAATCCTCAAAGATGATTATGCGGGTGAAGATCACGCAACATTGGCGCACGCTCATGTGAAAACAAGGGCAGATAAAGTGCCGACCAAGAAAAAGGCGGCATCTTAATTAAAAGCGCTGTTTTGATTTTATAATATAATTTTAAAAATCCGGCGTTATATAAGCCGGTTTTTTATTGACTTTGCCTTTTGGCATTTTCACACAAATTACGTAAATTTTAATTTACAAAGGACTTTTATTTCGGGTGCAGGTGTGTACGGGAAGTGAAAATATAGAATATAAACCGTCTTTATTGGATAAGTTTTTGCAGCGTGCCAAATTATCCAAGGAACCTGAGCCAGATACTTGCCCCTCTTTGAAAAGCCTCAAGGAAATGTGTCATTCGCAGGGTAAAAATGCTGGAAAATAATATTAGTCCGGAAGCGCCAGATTAACGGATAAGTTTTATATCGACGGCTTCGCGACCTTTTTCAACCGCTTTTAATGTTACGCGTACGCGCGTTCCTGCCTCTAGTGTTTCCAGTTCAAGTTTATCCAGCAAGCTTTGATGAATAAAAATATCCTTCATGCCATCGTCGGGTATAACAAAACCAAAACCCTTTTCGGATTTAAACCATTTGACGATGCCGCCCATGCTGACCGTGCCATCCTCGGCGACTTCCTGCGGCATTAAGTTGACCTCGCCAGGTTTTAAAACTTCATACACATCTTTTACTTGCTTGCCTTTTGGGCCATCAAAGATGGTGCACATTAGCTCCGCGCCTTCGCCGATCGCGTGAAAACCGGCCTTTTGCAAGGTTGTTACGTGTAAGAAAGCATCATAGCTTTCATCTTCTGGCACAACAAAGCCAAAGCCCTTAGCGCCATTAAACCATTTAAGAAATAATTTTACCGGTTTTTGATCTTCTTCCGGCAGGGATTGAGATTGTAGGTCTTGGTGAGCAGACAAGGGGAATACGTTCCTTAACACAAAATAGATTGGTTTGTATTTTAACAAAAAGTTATCATACAAATTTTACTTAGAATTACGCAGAAAAGCGAGATACGAGACAGATATATACATATCTATTATTCTATAATGACTTAAAATAACCCAAAGTTCCAGCGTATTTTTGCAAAACATACAAAGGGTTCGTTACCTATATAAAGGATAGAGTTGGTAAAAGACCCCGATTTCAGATAAAATAAAAGGTATTATAAGGTTTTATAAATATTTCTATCTTTTCTAATTTAGGCTTAACTTTTTGGTATTTTATGATAAAAAAACCGCCAGAATATCTTTGGACTCCCTCATACGATTATAATGTAAGCGCGGATATTGATATACCCGATATTCCTGTTTCTTATATGCTAGATGAGACTATAAAGAATTATGGTTCCTCGCCGGCGTTTGATTTTTTGGGTAAAAAATATAATTGGAATGAAATTGGCGCGTTTGTAGACAAATTTGCCGCAGGGATGCAGCAAAGCGGTATTGAAAAGGGAGATAAAGTCGGCCTTTTTTTACCGAATTCGCCTTATTTTCTTATTTCTTATTATGCCATCTTAAAATGCGGCGCGACCGTTGTGAATTTAAACCCACTATACCCCGCGCGGGAGCTTAGCCATTTGATTGAAGATAGCGAGACTGATCTCATTATTACGGCGGATCTTGCTATGCTGTATGATAAAATGACGGAAATGCTGACCGATACGCGGCTTAAAAATCTTATTGTTTGCCAATTTACCGATATTTTGCCCTTTCCCAAGAATATTTTATTTTCGCTGTTTAAAGGCAAAGACATTGCAAAAATCGAGACGTCGGAACGGGTGCAATGGTTTCATGATGTGTGTAAAAACAATTGTGCTTTTTCCGCGCCCCATATTGATCCGGCGCATGATATTGCCGTTTTGCAATATACGGGCGGGACAACCGGTGTGCCAAAAGGCGCGATGCTGACCCACCGTAATATCTATGCCAATACGTTGCAATGTGTTACGTGGCTGCCCGAGGTTGAGCGCGGGGAGCAGCGTATGCTTGGTGTATTACCCTTTTTTCATGTGTTTGCGATGACGGCGGTCATGAATTTTTCGGTGATGGCGGCGCTTGAGATTGTAGCCCTGCCCCGGTTTGATCTGGATGATACACTCGATTTAATCCAAAAGAAAAAGCCGCATATTTTTCCGGCTGTCCCCGCAATTTTTAGTGCTATAAATAATCATAAAAATGTCGCGGCGTATGATTTATCATCCCTGCAATATTGCGTTTCTGGCGGCGCGCCTTTGCCCGCTCAAGTCAAACGTAAATTTGAAGAAAAGACCGGATGCGTTGTGGTGGAAGGGTATGGTTTGACCGAGGCCTCACCGGTTGTTTGCGTTAATCCGGCAAAGGGCGAGAATATAGCCGGCTCCATTGGTTTGCCGCTCCCCGGCACGGTTGTTGAGATTATTGACCCCGAAGATAAGAAAACACCTAAGTCATTGGGGGAACGCGGGGAGCTTTGTATTACTGGCCCGCAAGTTATGAAGGGATATTGGAATAGACAAGAAGCCAGTGAGAGCGTTTTGAAAAACGGACGGCTTTACACCGGCGATATCGCAATTATGGATGATCGCGGCTATTTTTATATTGTCGACCGGATCAAGGATTTGATTATCACAAATGGGTATAATGTGTATCCGCGCAATGTTGAGGAAGCCATTTACCAGCACCCCAGTGTGGAGGAGTGCATTGTTGCAGGATTGCCGGATGATAAACGCGGCGAGATTGTAAAGGCGTGGATTAAATTGAAAGACGGGCGTGAACTATCAGAGGCAGATTTGCGGGCGTTTTTAAAGGATCATTTATCGCCGATGGAAATACCAAGAAAATGCGAGTTTCGGGATGCGCCTTTACCAAAGACCATGATCGGAAAGCTGAGCCGCAAGGATGTTTTGGCGGAGGAGAGTGTTTGATGGAGTGCTTTTTTTACTTCAGCTGAAAGTATATATATTGTGACTAAGGCACAGTTGACTTGCAGCATTGGGATGCTACAGTATTGTTATTTGCATAATTTTAAATAAATACTTCCGAAGATTTTAAATAATTTAGTAATGAAGATTATCCGACTTTGAATTCCTTAATTATCTGATGTTTACAAAAAAACTTCGTTTGCTATGTTAACTACATGCGAATAAATAAAATAACAGATTTAATAGCTATAGAATTTAAGTTATTGCCCGATTTTGATTTGAGTTTTCGCCTAGATGAATTTCTGTTCTCTATTCATAATATTACGTTTATAATACTGCTAGCGTTTAGTGGGTTTGTATATTTTGATTTAGTCAATAGTAATGCTGATTTAATCAAAGAATATTTTGCTGTTTCAATATACAATCAAGAAAACCAACTCAAAGATTTTGTAAGTATATATTACACCTCTTCATTACGCTTTCTTGTTTGGCTGCCCCCAATATATTTTATATACTTTCTAGCAAAACTTGCAAAAAAAACCAGTAGGGCAGACTTATTCAGACATAGATATAAAAACACTTTTTTAGGAACTGCTTTAAGTATACTTTTTACGCCTTTTATAATCTTCCTATTATATTTAGGAGGATATATACTTGGCATTAAAATATTTAAGATTATGGGACTAAATGGCGCATGGGGATTGATTATTATCCAGATATATATATGTGCTAAACTCATGACATATGTGATATGTGCGGCTACAGGATACTTAACGCTTTTCGTGCCCTACAACATAATTCAAAAATTCTCTCGCTAATTATATATATTTAAGAAAAGGAGTATTACAGTGCCAGAAGAAGTACTGCCAATAGCGGTGAATTACTTTATGGGATCGATTTTTTTCATTTTCATATAATTTTCCATTATTTCAATTCAATTTTATCCTCTAAATCCACTCGCAATCAAATATTGTTCTGAGCTTTCTTTGCGGCTGGCTTTGGGTTTCATGTGGCGGATGGTGGTGAAGGTTTTTTTCATTTCCGCCAATAACGTGTTTTGCGCGCCGCCCTGCCGCACCTTGGCGATAAAAATACCGTCCGGTTTTAGGACTTCAATGGCAAAATAGTATGCGGCCTCGACCACCGCCATGATCCTTAAATGATCGATCTGTTTATTACCGATGGTGTTGGGCGCCATATCGCTCATCACAATATCGGCCTGCCCGCCAAGCATTTCTTTCAGTTTATCCGGCGCTTCGTCATCCATAAAATCCATTTGCACAAATTGCATATCCGGAAGCGGGTCAACGGGTAGCAAATCAATGCCGACTACGGTGCATTTTTTATCGACCGCAATTTGCGACCAACCGCCGGGTGCGGCGCCTAAATCAACGATTTTCAAACCGGGTTTTAGGATTTTAAGCTTTTCATCAATTTCTATGATTTTATAGGCCGCGCGGCTACGGTATCCGTCCTTTTGCGCCTGTGCGACATAGGGGTCGTTCAACTGCCGCTCAAGCCAGCGGGTTGAGGATGGCTTGCGGCCTTTTGCGGTTTTAACGCGGGTTTTGCTTTTGTTCTTGGACATAAAGAAAGCTTATAGCAGGTGCGCCGCATTATAGCAAAAAAAGAAGCATTGAACTTACAAATGCCATAAAGAAAATAGAGATACTGCCCGCGATAAAAAGTGCGCCTTTTGTATTGGGTGAATAATGGGCGAGCACGAAAAAGCCGGCGTAAAAAATGCTGTAAATTAACAGCCCGCGATTAAACACATGCCAAGGCCATAGACCGAGGAGGCCGTAGGGGTATTTTATTACCTCCATCAATTCGACCTGCATCCGCATCATCATCATGCAGGCGATGATAAAGCCAACCGCTAGCACTCGTTGCGCTTTTGATACCACCACTATCGCCACAAAAATCCAAATAGCGTCAAGCCAATTTAAAATCACTTCCATAAATTATTTCTATCATAAGGGTAGAGTATTGCGCCATACGCGCTTATATTTATCACACGTTAATTTTACCTGCATGATATCCTTTTTGAGATCGTATAAAACATTATGAGACATTCCCGCTTATCGCTGAACATTATAGCTTTTGTCATGGGCGCGGTTCTTTGCCTGCCACTTGGAAGTTCGTACGCGCAGCGCGGCGGCAACCCGATTATTATCCGTGATAGCGAGATTGAACAAACATTAGAAAGCTGGATGATTCCTTTGCTCAAATCTGCGGGGATGGGTCAAAATAGTGTCAACCTGGTGTTAGTGCAAAGCAGTGATATGAATGCCTTTGTTGCCGGCGGGGCGAATATGTTTTTATATACCGGCCTTATTAACAAAACCGAAACGCCGGAAGAGCTGATCGGTGTTATGGCGCACGAATTGGGTCATATTGCAGGGGGGCATTTGATCCGCACCAAGGATGCGGCCACGCGCGCGTCATATGAAAGTATTTTGGGTATGGTTTTAGGGGCGGCGGCGGCGCTGGCCACTGGTGATGGCGGCGCGGCGAATGCTGTGATTGCGGGGTCAAGCAGTATGGCGCAGCGGCGGTTTCTTTCTCATAGCCGGGTGCAGGAATCCAGCGCGGATCAAGCGGCGCTTCGCTTTATGACGCAGGGAAATATCAATCCGGTAGGTTTAAAAACATTTATGCAAAAACTGGAGAATGAAGAGCTTTTGCCTTTGGATCAGCAAAGCGAATATATCCGCACGCACCCCCTGACCCAAAACCGGATCGAGACATTAAAAAGCAGTATCGAGCGCGCGTCATATACTGCTTCCGCTACGCCGGCTCAATGGATCAGAGATCATGAACGCATGCGCGCCAAATTAATCGGATTTATTGAACCGGGACGCGTGCCATGGGTATATAATGACCGTGATGTCAGCATCCCCGCGCAATACGCCCGCACCATTGCCGCGTATCGACAAAATAAGCCCGATATCGCAGTGCGCGGTATAGACGCCCTTATATCGGCCGAACCATCCAACCCATATTTCCAAGAGCTTAAAGGGCAGATGTTAGTGGATTTTGGCCGTATTGATCAAGCGCTTCCCTATTATAAAACGGCGGTTGCGGCCTTGCCAGATGCGGGTTTAATCCGCATTGCCTATGCACATGCGTTAATGGAAAGCGCAAGCGATCCCGATTATAATGCCGTGATAGATCATCTGGACCGCGCGCTGCGTCATGAGCCGCGCTCCGCCCGTGCGCATCGTTTGCTGGCCACTGCTTATGGGCGAACAGGGCGAGACGGTATGGCCAAACTTCATCTTGCAGAAGAAGCCGTGTTGCAGCGCCGCTTTGATTACGCCCGCCGCCAAGCTGAAACAGCGCTTCGCGATTTCAAAAACGGGTCACGTGAATGGATACAAGCTAAAGATGTTTTGCGGCAAGTGGATCAGCTTGACGATAAAAAAGGATGATTATATTTCATAGTATTTAAAATTTTTCAGCTCCTCCTATTAGATGTTGGCATATTGTTTATACAAAAAGCGTTATAGACGGGCATGAATAATGAAAATTAAATAAATCAGCAGAGATGTAACCATTGTTTATGGTGTTGCGAACACATATATGATCTATATAATAGATACGGATTTTTATCCTCTTTAAACTTTTTGGGAGTTATTGCCTGTGCCACATTTGAAAAAGATTCTTCTTACCTCTGCCGTTTTTACTTTTGGGCTTTCTGCTCCTGCTATAGCGCAGGACGCTTTCAACGCCGATCAACAAAAAGCCGTAAAAACATTGATTGAAAAATATATTCAGGATAATCCGCAAAAAATTCTTGATTCGCTCGAAAATTACCGCGTTCAACAAGAGCAAGAGCGCGAGCAAAACATGCAGAGCAAGATTGAGCAAAATATGGGTAAGCTGACCGGCCCAGATGTGCCGTCTATTGGTCCGGCGGATGCTAAAGTCACAGTGGTTGAGTTTTTTGATTATAATTGCGGATATTGCCGCCGCGCGTTACCTGATATTCAGACAACGTTGCTTGAAAATGAAAATGTACGCTTTGTATTCAAAGAGCTTCCAATCCTAAGCCCGCAATCGGCAGAGATGGCAAAATGGGCTTTGGCTGCGCATAAGCAAGATAAATATTTTGAATATCATTCCGCACTGATGAAGCAAGGGTTCAGCAAAAATGCGTCCGGTTATAAAAAAGTCGGTAGCGAGCTTGGACTTGATATCAAACAATTGGAAGCAGACGCCAATTCTAAGGACATTGAAACCCAGCTTAATACTATGATTTCGACTGCCCGTGATATCGGGATCAGCGGTACGCCGGCCTTTATTATTAATGGCAAACTCTACCCTGGATACCTTGGTGAAGACGGCTTAAAACGCGCGATTGCAGAAGCCGAAGCCGGTTAATACATGCGCCTTTAATCAGGTTTGTTTTTAACGTATTTCATAAAAAAGGAACGGCGTTTTGAAATTTGCAAAAATACTGGCTTATGTTTTTTTGGCTGGCGCTATCGTTTATGTTAGCGCGCAAATCATTCTCGCCGTTATGGGGACACCGCGTATAGATCAAGCGTTTCCGCAATACACAATTTCACCTAAAAATGCGGATGTAACTGTTGTTGAGTTTCTCAACTATACATGCCCGTATTGCCGTGAAGTGCATCCAGCCATTATGGAAGCCGTGCGCCGAGATGGCCGCGTCCGTTATATTCCGCGCCCTGTTCCCTCGGATGGTATGACGTCTGTTCCGATGTCTATTCTTACATATGCGGGCGGCGCGCAAGGTAAGTTCTTTGAAACACACAATGCGCAAATGAATAATTTTCAAGTTGTTTATGATGAGTCGTATCTTAAAAATATCGCGCAAATTGCGGGTCTTGATTATCAAAAGCTCGCCGAAGATATGTATGACCCTACAATTGGGGTTCATCTTGAAGATAACATTACCCTTTTTAATGATCTTAATCTTAAACGCACACCAACTTTTATTATTAATGGGGAGGTTTTTGTTCCTGAAGGATCATTACCTGATGCGGATGGGTTTTTAAAAATCTTCCAAAATGCACGCGCAAAAAAACAATTAATGCCATAATTTATAAATCTTTTAGAAAAATCATTTTAAGAAAAGATAGAGCGCCTCATGAAAAGTAAGATATTTGTTATTGTTTTTGCTGTCGTTGCTATTGGCCTTGGTTTGTCCGGCACTGGCATTTTTCACGGTGATCGTAGCGATTTTATATCTGATGAATATTATGTGGATCAAGATGCTAAAGCCAATAAAGCTGCAAATAATACCTCTCAAGATCAGGCCTCATCTATGTCTATTATCGAGCCATATGCCTTTGAAAGTGCGCCGGTTAGTAAAAATGGCGCTATATTTTTAACCTTACAAAATAATTCTGATATATCGCGCCGTGTTGTTAGCGCGCACGCCGATGTCTCCAACCGTATCGAGCTGCATACGCATATTATGGATGGTGATATTATGATGATGCGCGAAGTTGAGGGCTATGATATTGCCGCCGGCGCGCAAACCGTTTTAGAGCCAAAAGGACATCATATTATGCTTATAGATTTAAATGCGCCGCTTCAGGCCGGTGAATCTTTTCCAGTCACTTTAACCTTTGAAAATGGGGAAACGCTTGATACTATTGTTCAAATCAGACCGTTTACATTGTAGATGAAAAATTCATTCTATTAAAAAATACTTTTTATAATGCCAAAAATTTTAATTTTAAATGGGCCTAATCTTAATCTACTCGGCCGACGAGAGCCCGAAATCTACGGGCATCAAACGCTTGATGATATTGAAACGCTCTGCGTGAAAACAGGGCGTGCATTGGATATAGATATTGATTTTCGGCAATCCAATCATGAAGGCGCGCTTGTAGACTGGATACAAAAGGCAATACCAGAACATTCAGAGCACCGTCAACCTAGGCGCGTTTATCGAGGCCTTATTATAAATGCCGCCGCCTATACCCATACATCGATTGCTATACATGATGCTTTGAAGGCGCTTGACGTGCCGATTATAGAAGTTCATTTATCCGATCCGGCGCAAAGAGAAGATTTTAGACACCACTCTTTTATAGAACCTCTTGCAAACAAGGTTTTTAAGGGTCTTGGCGCACAAAGTTATATAGACGCCATTACATATATTGCAGGTATTCTTTAAGCTTCAATATCAATCGTTGCACTGTTTTTTTCGTAAATTGGTGCCTATCATTTTGACTTATGACTTTAAAACCTGTATTCACAAGGTGGTTTTAAAATATGTCGATAACAAGTTTAGTAAAAAAGCATGAAAATTGATAAAGACGCCATCAAAGAATTGGCAGACCTTTTGAATGAAACTGGATTGACCGAGATTGAAGTCGCTGAAGGTGACGCCTCTATCCGTGTAAGTAAAGGTGCGCAAGCTGTTTACAGCGCAGGACAAGGCGCTCATGCTCCGGTTCAAATGAGCTCCGATCCAACCTTACCGCAAATTGCCAATATGGATGCACCGGATACCGTTGCCGTTTCTCATCCGGGCGCTGTCAGTTCGCCTATGGTTGGAACAGCTTAT
This sequence comes from uncultured Alphaproteobacteria bacterium, assembly GCA_963702155.1. Taxonomy (GTDB): domain Bacteria; phylum Pseudomonadota; class Alphaproteobacteria; order Micavibrionales; family Micavibrionaceae. The sequence goes on along the minus strand of OY969717.1, from coordinate 2,039,325 downwards.
CTTGCGCCTGAACCGGACTCTCCTGCTTTTGCGAAAAAAGGCGATACGGTGGAGGCTGGTGATACGCTTTTAATTATCGAAGCTATGAAGGTTATGAACCCGATCAAGGCCGAAACCGGCGGTACCATAACACATGTTATGGTCGAAGACGGTCAGCCAGTTGAATTTGGCGACGTTTTGATGGTTATCGAGTAGCCCGATGATTAAAAAAATTCTTATAGCCAATCGCGGCGAAATTGCCCTTCGAATTATTCGCGCCTGTAAAGAAATGGATATACAAACAGTTGCGGTTCACTCTACAGCAGATGCCAGCTCTATGGCAGTGCGTCTGGCGGATGAGTCAGTTTGTATTGGTCCCAATCCAAGCCGTGACAGTTATTTAAATATTCCTTCTATATTGAGCGCGGCCTCGTTGACCGGCGCGGATGCCATTCATCCCGGCTATGGATTTTTATCTGAAAACGCGCAATTTGCCCGTATGGTCGAGGAGCATGGCTTTACTTTTATCGGGCCTTCTGCCGATGTTATTGAGATGATGGGTGATAAGGTTACAGCCAAGAAAACCGTTAAATCGTTTGGACTTCCCGTTGTACCGGGTTCTAAAGGTGCGGTGGATACCATAGAAGACGGTCAGAAAATTGCCGAAGATATGGGCTTTCCTGTCCTTATCAAAGCCTCGTCCGGCGGCGGCGGTAAAGGTATGCAAGTTGTACGCAAAGCCGAAGATTTTGCGGAACAATTTTCCCGCGCACGTAGTGAAGCTAAGGCCAATTTTGGTGATGATACCGTTTATATCGAGAAGTTTTTGGGCAATCCGCGCCACATCGAAATTCAGGTTTTTGGCGATAAACACGGCAATGGCATACATCTGGGGGAGCGCGATTGCTCTATTCAGCGGCGTCACCAAAAATTGATCGAAGAAGGCCCCTCTCCTGTTTTGACAGAAGAGCAGCGCCGCAAAATTGGGACGCTCGCCGCCGAAACTGTTAAAAAGCTTGGTTATGTGGGCGCGGGAACGATCGAGTTTTTATTTGAAGATGGTGAATTCTATTTTATGGAGATGAATACCCGTATTCAGGTAGAGCATCCCGTTACAGAAATGATTACAGGCATTGATTTAATTGCAGAGCAAATTCGCGTTGCGGCCGGTGAACCATTATCAGTCAATAAAGAGCATTTACGCCTGCGCGGTCATGCAATTGAAATCCGGATAAATGCCGAAGACCCGGACACTTTCATGCCATCCCCCGGGAAAATCAAACAATTTCATGCACCTGGCGGACTTGGTGTGCGTTTTGATAGCGCAATTTACACAGGATATTCCATTCCGCCATACTATGATTCCATGATTGGAAAACTGATTGTTCATGGACGAAACCGCGATGAATGCATCCGGCGTTTGCGCCGCGCAATTCGGGAAACTGTTATTGAAGGCGTTAAAACCACGCTGCCATTACATTACTGGATTACAGAGCAAGAGGACTTTATTTCAGGCGATTTTACTATTCATTGGCTGGAAGACCAGCTTGAGAAGCGTAAGAGGTAACGACAATTATATTCTTCATGGTTCTTCAGGCTTGCTAAAGTTACCCTGGCTTTCGTTTGAAATTTGAGTCAAAGCTTTTGCTAAAACGTTGGGAAGGCTTTTTCTCACAGCATTTTCAAATCTCAAAGTAATAGTATATTGACTTGCATATAGTTTTGTATTCCCAACAATCTTATGATTGTCTTTATAAGCATTCGTTTTACGTATTTGTTCTGCTAGATTGCGCGTGTCTACTCCAGATTTTTCTGAGAAAACAAGATTGATTATCCCCTCCGAATTAAAAGATTTTTCAAGTTTTGCATCTTTATCAATCGATGTGAGCGGCTTTGCAATACTATGTTGCACTGTTTTATCGTTAAACGTATCCTTTAGCTTATAAAATAATTGCTCATTTGATATCGCATTAGACCCCCAAAAAATATATGTAATATCATGTTTGAGAGAATTATTGGTTCGATTTACATCCTGTTTTAACATCTGATGCATTAAGCTGTTAAAATCAGATGTAAGCTCATCATATATGCCTTGGAGGTCAGCAATGTCTAAGTTACTTGTTTTACCTAATAGATCATTTTCGATATAGTCTATTTGCACAACATATTCTTGAAGTTTTTTATTAGCCTCGTAAAGCGATGTTAATTTATAGTTTTCCCGGTAATTTTCAGATAAGAACTCTCCAATTTTACCCAATTTACTCATGTGTTCATCAGAATTTAATGTAAGGGCGACCTCTTGGGGTTTTTGTTTCCTGTAGATGTCTTCAAACATTTCGAGGTCACTCGCATCCTGAATGTTTTCTGTTAAAAACTTATCTTTAATAGCGTTTATATCTTCGATTTTGAAGTTGCTCATAAACAGAATTTCTGTCGCATGTGCATATGCTGAGGCGTCTTGATTTATACGTTGTTCTGCATCTTTAATGATACTTTCTGACAGGTTGAAATAAGTTGAATGTTCGCCTAAAAACGTAGCACTCTTTTTTATTAATTCTTCTTTTGAACGCATTAGATAGATTTCATTTTCAGATAAACGTTTATATTCTCGTGCTTTATCTGCGTATCTTTTTGAAATCTTTTTTGTATGATTTGGCGCTACCATCTCGGGCTTAGAAAAAAGTCCTCTTTTATATGGTACAGCGAGTTCCAACTTAGCATCTTTTGTCGCAATTATGGATTCATTGATTCTTTGTATAGGTTTAGCGTAATTATTTAGCTCATGTTTATATATTGAAATCAGCCAGTCTTTGGTTGTGTCTATATTTTGATCCACTGCTTTTTCAAGCAAAAACCTCATGCCATCTGTATGTTCTGAAGAAACAAATGCCCTAATATCTTCAATCAGATCATCTTTGTTTTGGGATCGATAATTGCTCATTTCAATTCTATCTATATATTGTAACTTTTAAAAAATATGGCAAAATCTATCAGATATTATATAAATATGTCAATTCTATTTACATTATAACCGTGTATAATGAATATCATGCAAATTATTCTTACACCTGATCTCATTCTAGAAGCCTATCGTCATGGGCTTTTCCCCATGGCGTATGCGGGGGATAGCCCATATATACATTGGGTTTGTCCGGAGGAACGCGGTATTTTGCCCATTGCAGGATTTCATGTTTCCAAATCCTTACGCCGCTCTATAAAGGCTTATGATTATGATATCCGCTTTGATACGGCGTTTGAAGATGTGATACGTGCATGCGGCGCCGAAACCACGCGCCGTCCGGAAACATGGATAAATGATAATATTATTAATGTTTATTGTGACCTTCACGCACACGGCCATGCGCATAGCGCAGAATGCTGGCGTGATGGTGTATTGATTGGTGGGGTGTATGGCCTTAAAATCGGCAGCGCATTTTTTGGTGAGAGTATGTTCTCACGGGCGAGCAATGGCAGTAAAATCGCACTTACCCATTTAGTGGCACGACTTTGGAGGGGCGGTTTTACGCTTTTTGATACGCAATTTGTCAATGATCATCTCATTCAATTCGGTATTGAGGAGGTTTCACATCTTGAATATATGGCACGCTTGCAAAAAGCCGCAGATCGAAAAGCTGATTTTATAATAGCTGATATCTCACAACCCGATATCATGAACGCATTTTTGCAAAAGCGCGCATCCTGATCTGTTATTTATAAATTAGATTACATCTTTGTTAGAATAAATAATTTCATAGCGCCCCTCTTGAACCACACAACATGTAGTGTTAATATACACACACAAGCACAATATGTGCTAATTCTTTGATTATTTTTAGTTATCCTACTTATCCCCGTTATTCAAAAATCTTTTTTTGAAAATGACTCGGAATATAAAACGACTCGTCTACATTGGATAATAAATGTAAGAAAAGAATATCTATACTAAATTTTAATCTAATAAGGAGTACGATCCATGGGTAGCCCCGCAGTTTCCAATGATATTGCCGAAGTCAAATCACCGCTTTTAGTTGAGCGTCACGTTTATAAACCTTTTTTATATCCATGGTGTTACGAGGCATGGCACACGCAGCAGCGTATTCACTGGCTTCCCGAGGAGGTGCCATTGGCCGAAGATGTGCGGGATTGGAAAAAATCTTTAACGCCTTCTGAGAAGAACCTTGTGACACAAATTTTTCGTTTCTTTACGCAAAGTGACGTGGAAGTAAATAATTGCTATATGAAGCACTATTCACAAGTGTTTGGACCGGTTGAGGTGCAGATGATGCTGGCCGCTTTCTCCAATATTGAAACGGTTCATATTGCGGCATATTCGCATCTTTTGGATACAATCGGTATGCCAGAGGTCGAGTATGAAGCCTTCCTTAAATATAAGGAAATGAAAGATAAATTCGATTATATGCAGAATGCGTCTATGAAATCCCGCCGCGATATTGCCAAAACCATGGCGATGTTTGGCGCGTTTACCGAAGGGTTACAGCTTTTTGCATCATTCGCGATTTTGATGAACTTCCCGCGCTTTAACAAAATGAAGGGTATGGGGCAAATCGTGACTTGGTCGGTGCGTGATGAAACGCTTCATTGTCTTTCCATGATCCGTTTATTCAACACCTTTGTTGATGAGAATCCGGATATTTGGGACAAGGAGCTTCAGGATGAAATTACCGAATCTTGTAAAACGATTATTAATTTTGAAGATAACTTTATCGATCTTTGTTTTGAAATGGGCGATATCGAAGGTCTTAAGGGTGAGGAAGTCAAACAATATATCCGCTATATTGGTGACCGTCGTTTACAACAGCTGAATCTGGAGCCGGTTTACGGGATTACCAAAAACCCATTACCGTGGATGGATGAAATGCTGAATGGTGCGGAGCATACGAATTTCTTCGAAAACCGCGCGACCGAATATTCCAAGGCGTCTACACAAGGGACATGGGAAGAAGTGTTTTCGGGTGAAATATTTGCCGGTACATACGGGAAGAAGATCAACCCCGATGATGAAGATCAAGCGGCGGCATAAATTCCCGAAGCATTAGATTTAAAAAATGCGGCTCAATTATGAAGTCGCATTTTTTTGTCTATTTTTTACATATGAATATGTCGCGCTTATTAAAAAATCCTCTTGCATCGCAATATCGAATCATTCCTAATTAAATTTGTATTATAACCTGTTATATCAAAAGGATGATTGATGATAAGGACTTTGCTTCTCACCACACCATTTTTATTGTTTTTTTTGGCCTCACCTGCTCTTGCGCAAGAGGCCGCTTTTGATTCCGGGGATACGGCATGGCTGCTAGTGTCATCATTACTTGTTTTGATGATGACCGTACCAGGGCTTGCGCTGTTTTATGGCGGGCTTGTCAAACGCGATAATGTGCTATCCACCCTTATTCAAAGTGTCGCGGTCGCCGTAGTGGTGAGCGTTGTCTGGCCGATTATCGGATATTCGTTAGCATTCAGCGAAGGCAATATGTTTATCGGCGGTTTGGGTAAATTTATGTTATCCGGTGTTACGCCGGAGAGCGCGGTTGGCACTATTCCTGAATCCGTTTTTATTATTTTTCAGCTTACCTTTGCAATTATTACGGCTGCGCTTTTGGTTGGCGCGGTTGCGGACCGGATCAAGTTCACATCGCTTTTGGTTTTTACTCCGCTCTGGGTTATCCTTGTTTATGCGCCGATATGCCACTGGGTCTGGGGATCGGGCGGTTTTATTGGCGGCATTGATTTAGAAGGATATGAGGGGTTTCTTGGTTTTGGAGAAGCGCTGGATTTTGCGGGCGGCACGGTTGTTCATATCAATTCGGGTATTGCGGGTCTTGTTGCGGCGGTGGTTATCGGACGCGGCATGAAAACGCGCCGTGATCCGTCCACTTCAAATAACCTTATTTTATCCGTCATTGGTACCGGCATGCTTTGGGTTGGCTGGTTCGGGTTTAATGCCGGCTCTGCCCTTTCTGCGGGCGGCGGTGCGGGGTTTGCCATGCTTGTGACGAATACGGCGGCGGGCATGGCAGCCGTTGTATGGATGTTGATAGAACACATTCATAAAGGTAAAATCAGTGTTCAGGGCACGATTTCCGGCGTGGTTGCGGGGCTTGTCGCGATTACACCAGCCGCAGGATTTGTTGATTTTGGCGGCGCGATTATGATTGCGATTGTTGCCGCGCTTGTCTGTTATCCTGCTGTCACATACTTAAAAGAATGGCTCAAATATGATGATGCTTTGGATGTTTTCGGGCTTCATGGTGTGGGCGGCATTGTCGGCGCGATATTGGTTGGTGTTTTTGCCAATCCTGATATTGGCGGGGCGGCTGGGCTTTTATACGGTGAACCGGAGCGCGTGATTGCACAGATTTTATCCGTTATTGTGACTATTATATATTCCGGCGGTGTGACGTTCATATTGCTTATGATTATACGTGCCACGATCGGTTTGCGGGTCAGCCCCTTTGTTGAATATTGGGGGCTTGACCTTGCGCATCATGGCGAGACTATGGCTGAATATGAGGCGGGTCTACCCAAGAATGTTCCTGGTACGCCTAGCCCGACTAAGCCTGCACCAGGAGAAAAGAGGCGGCGACAACGTTAATATGCTCCTGATAACAATTAAAAAAAATAAAAATCGATATATTAATTTATTTAAAAGGGTTTTTATTTGAGTAATAATATTTACATCTATATAAAAACGTTATGGATATAGATATTTCAGATGTTATAAGCAATTTAATTGTTACAAATTCTGCGATTGCAGTTGGAGGAGGTTTTTTGAGAGCCTTTCCTGAAATATACAGCATTGACATTGCAGAACACCTTGAAAAACACAGTATAGATAAAAGTGTGTTAGATGGTATTAAACGACAGAACATTCGTGTGATTAAGAACGATAGTTTTTTTTCTTTAGGTGTTCTTGCGGCGCATAGTGTTTCTAAATCAAGACTTTATGATTTTTTTACGAAAAAAGATACGCTTTCAGAAAAATTTCATAATGCTTTTCATATGTATCTTGGACCAGCAGTATCATCTATTCCAGAAATTAAAAGAATATTAGAAAAAGGTGCTGCGCCCACATGTTACTTTCCATTTAATTCAATAGAACCTGCATATCTAATTTTCAATAAAGGATATGAACGCTTTAGCAAAACCCCCGAACGCAATGCTCGTATTTTTTTCACTTTTCTAACTGCACATGAATTAAAGCATACGGATCACAATCGTTTTGATGACAAAGAAGAGCTTGAAAGGGAGGTTGAATGCGATATTCATGGTGTTCAAAGTGTTGAAACGCTTTTTCCTAAAGATAATTATGCGGACAAAGTAATTTTGCAACGCTCTTTAGATACGTTCCCAAATTTATTTACTTTTCTTGCAAACGGTAAGCTCCCTATTACAAATAAAATTTTTTCTAAAGGTGATCAAAAAGCTGAAAAATATTCTAATTTTAGAATTGACCTTTCTCATGCGACTGCCCTTTCAATTTATACTTATAGAACTAAGGGCTTTTTTCCAAACGTTGAGGAAGTTAAAAAAGCATATCTAGAAGTTAGAGAATCTATGATTAACCATATGGAAATGTACAAAATAACGCCAATAAAAGCGCTCAAATCTACATTAAAAGAAAATAAGTATACGTCCTCTGATGCTCATACTGCCGCCGATCTTTTATATACCGCCTCTAATTATTATCTCAATTTGGAAATATAGAGAATATTGTATGGATTAAGAAAAAAGCCGCCCTAAATGAGCGGCTTTTTGTTTTTGCTTCTAAGCTATCCTTATGCAGCTCTTTTATACTCATACCCGTAATTTGAATATGTTGATGTACGGAAACTTTCGTCCGCCATATTTGGCCAATTGTCTTTGTTGAAACCTTCGGCTTTTTCGAGCTGTTCTTTGTTTACATTCAAGATCATTTGCTCTTTTTCGGTATCCACGGTTAATGCTTGCGGCGGGATGGCAAAATAATCATCGCCCATGCCCATGAAACCACCAAATGACAATACGTAATATACAACTTGCCCGGTTTCAGTATCGATCATAATATCCTTGATATCACCTAAATCTTCGCCTTGTGCGTTTTTAACGCTATCGCCTGTAAGTGATGATGATGATAATAATGGTTTATTAAATGACATTTAAATTTCTCTCCTCATGTTAGTTTATTTTTGTCTTACATATACACTAACACTTCGAAAGCATAAGAGTTCCGCCGTTTTTTATACTTTCTTTTAACAGTTTGATTTATAAGATCGTTTTAAGATATGTCATTCATGGCTGTTACTTTAAATCCCTTACCACGCAAATGTTCAACTATTTCGCCAACATGCATTTTATCGCGTGCTTCGATCACCACGTCCAATTCTGCGCGCTTGAGGGATACGGTTTGCATCATGCGCTGGTGAATGACCTCAACTACGTTGGCGCCGCTCTCCCCTATGATGCGGGCGATGTCAGATAGCTGTCCCGGCGTATCATCGATTTCGAAACGAAGACGTGTGATGCGCCCGTCACGCACAAGGCCACGCAAGATAAGCGTAGAAAGAAGCCTCGAGTCTATATTTCCGCCACATAATACAAGGCAAACTTTTTTACCTTTATAATGATCGAGATGTTTTTTAATGACAGCCAATCCGGCGCCGGCCGCGCCCTCGGCAACCAATTTTTCATCGCTGATTAAATCAAAAATGGCTTCTTCGACTTCGGCCTCGCTGGCGACATCAATACGGTCAACCAGTTTATCTATTACATCCATATTAGTCTGAGAGGGGGCTTTCACGGCAATGCCTTCGGCTAATGTTGACCCGCCCAAATCATACTCATAAGGCCCTAGATGATTTTTTACGGCGGCGTACGCCTCAACCTGGGCGCCTATGATTTCAACCTGTGCGTTCACGCCCTTAACGGCCGTAGCAACGCCCGCAATCAAGCCACCACCGCCAATTGGCACAATAATCGCATCAATATCGGGTTGCTGCTCCATAATCTCCAAACCAAGCGTACCCTGCCCTGCAACGACCGCGCGATCATCAAATGGGTGGATAAAAGTCAGGTTTTCGGCTTGTGCTTTATCCATTGTGAATTGCACAAACTCATCAAAATTTGATCCATGCAAAACAACCTTTGCGCCAAAATCTTCGGTTTTTTTGATTTTGTTGAAAGGCGTGCCGTTTGGCATAACAATAATAGCGGGGATACCCAACCTTTGCGCATGATAGGCGACGCCTTGAGCATGATTTCCGGCTGAACATGCGATCACACCATTCTTACGTTGCTCATCATCTAAAGTAAGCAGCTTATTAAGTGCGCCGCGCGCTTTGAACGCATTGGTATGCTGTAAATTTTCAAGCTTTAGATAAAGATCAATACCAAGGTGTACTGATAACCGCGCCGCCCGTACTGTTGGCGTACGGATGATGGAGTCTTTAATTGCGTCATGTGCGGCTTTTATATCGTTAAATTGTACGGGCATTTCTTTTGGATTTCTCAAGTTTATGAATGCCGTAGCCTAACCAGAATCAAAGCTTAACGCAAAAGAAAAATCCCTGCGCAGATTATGGCAGGGATTTCAGTATTTAAAATATTTTAGTGCATTTAACGTATGCTACATTTTATTTTTAATGCGGTCATACGCTCTACATCGCTGCTCGTAATAAGGTCTTCTGCTCGTTCCAAATCTTCATCGGATTTAATTTTATCTCGGTCGCTATAAAGCTTGAATTCCCTTTCGTGTTTTGCCAACTCGGCGCGGTCTGCTGCTGTACATTCTCCGTAAATATTCCCTCTTTCCTGATAATAAATGTTCATTACATCCTCGGGGGTTAAATATCTTTCTGTTTCTGCCTCGGCTTGTGCCCATGCAGAACCGGCGGCGACCATAATAACCAAGGCCACGCAGATTGTTATAAACCTGCCTTTTTTAAAAAAATTTGATGTATTCATACTATGTTAGCTCCCGCGTTTTTTATCATTTATATATTTTACCCTGATCTTTGCAGTTGTGTAAAACTTTTATCGAAGTTTTTAAATTTTATGCGTTTGCGCAGTCTTTTGTGATATTCTGTTATTATCTTATACGTCAGGGGTTTCATTTGATCGTATCTTCATATTTTGATCATTTCTTTTTATCGTCCAAACGGGCGCTTCCCTTTCTTTTTCCTGATTATATCTCTTACCCCCCTTCACCTTTACTATCGCAAAGGAGTGCGTTCGCATGGCTAAATCATATTCTAAAAAGATTAAAAAAAATCGCAATTTTGAACTTCACCAGCTTGATCAGTTTTCAGATCACAAAGCGTCCAAAGGAAGCGATTGGCATCCACTAGACCGCGATATTGACGGGCGCAGGGATAAGAAATATGTGAAGAATATTAAGCCGCGATCTGAAGGGCAGGCCGCGTTGATGGCTTCTATTGCGGAGAGAAGTTTAACCTTTGCCATTGGTCCGGCCGGAACGGGGAAAACATACATTGCGATATCTTCTGCTGTCCGCGCGCTTGAAGACGGCAAGGTAGAGCGCATTATTTTATCCCGTCCGGCGATGGAGGCAGGCGAGTCTTTGGGGTATCTCCCCGGTGATATGCACGAGAAAATGGCGCCTTATTTGCGGCCTTTATACGATGCGCTTGGTGATCGCATGGGCGGGCGTAAAGTGCGCGGATATATTGAGGACGGCACAATTGAAATCGCCCCTATCGGCTTTATGCGCGGCCGGACACTTAATAATGCCTTTGTTGTTGTAGATGAGGCGCAGAACTGCACCTACGGACAGCTTAAAATGTTGCTCTCGCGTTTGGGGTGGCATTCAACGATGGTGGTTACGGGTGATCCCGCGCAGAGTGATTTGCTGGAAGGGATGAGCGGTCTGGCGCAAGTCTCAGACAAGCTTGATGCGATAGAGAAAATCGGTGTTATCCGTTTGGATGCCAAGGATATCGTGCGCCATCCTTTGGTTGCAGATATGCTGGGCGTACTTTAAAATCATTGTCATCCTCGAGGTGAATAGCGAAGGATATTGGAGATTTAAAATTTAAATATGCGGATTCTTCGCGTACACTCAGAATGACAAACCCTTTGCTATGACACTTCCGCCTTCAAAACCATCTGCCTTTTATCTGGACACTACCTTTTGGGGTGTGGTGGCAGGGAATGTTTTGTCGATTATTCTCGCCGCTCAGCAAGGCTGGGATTTGCATGAAGTCATGTGGATTTACTGGGCGCAGTCGGTGATTATCGGCGCGATGAATGTGATCCGCATTGCATCGCTGAAAGAGTTTACAACTAAAAACCTTTTGATGAATCATAAGCCTTCACCGGAAACGCCAAAAACAAAACGGCAGGTGGCTGTATTTTTTGCGCTCCATTATGGCGCGTTTCATGCGGGGTACTTCCTGTTTTTGTGGCAAGAACTTCCGCTTCATGAGATTGCCGCGGAAGATTTGCGGCTTATTATACTCTGTGTGATCGGGTTTATTGCCAGCCATGGCTTTTCGCTCCTACGAAATATGTTACTGGATTTTAAAGATCGCAAACCCGATTTGGGGATGATGATGTTTTATCCCTATATGCGTATTTTTCCGATGCATTTTACTATCTTGTTTGGCGGCTTTTTTGGTGGCGCGCTGGTCTTATTTATGATCCTCAAAACATTAGCGGATGCGGTTATGCACGTTATTGAGCATAAAATTTTTCAAAAATCTAATGCTCAATTATTCCGTATCTTCCTCACGCGTCACTTCGACCAGATCATATCCGGCGTATGTGATGGCTTTATCGAGTTGCTCGTCAGTCAGGTCTTGGCCTTCCTTTAAGTTGACGGTTACGATGCCCGTATCAAGATTGACATCAATATCATCAACGGCGTCATAATCCTGAAACACCTTCCATATAGATTGCGCGCAGAAGTCGCAAACCATGCCGTTGACCTTGATCAAAATATTTTCGGCGGCCAAAGCGGGGCTGCTTAGACATATCGCCACCGTTATTATTGCCAGAAATTTTCTCATTTTTCGTCTCTCCTTTTAAAACCGCTGTATCAAATTAAATAGTATACCATCATCCAGATTGTACCCTGCTTCCACCATGGTCGGGCCTTTGAATAACCGGACGAGGGGCGTGAGTGCAAAGCTATCATCCGCGCCTGCATCATAATCGGCTTGAAGCATTAGCCATGTGTGCAAGTCCCCCGTATCTCCGATATATGGTGCAATTCCTATTCTCGCATTGTGACGCACGAATTTATCCAGATCATCGGCCCAGAAAAACCGATTTTCGTAGGAGATGAAATAGCGCCTATCTTCCCAATCCGCGGCCAAACCGGTAAAGGCGGCGGGAGCTTGATCATGGCTGTCATAGGCCACGCCAACGCCGGATTTTAGATAAATATTGGCTTGCGATGCAGGCGCATTCCAGCGTTTTAAAAGCTCATTATGTTGCAGCGTATCAGCATGGTAGCTTTCGCCCCTTTGATATTCGTGACGCCAGCCGAACGATCTTTTAAAGCTTGGTGTGCAATGAATATGGGAGGAATTCATATCCTTATTATTCATCACCATCACCGTCCAGCCCCCCGGGTATGACACGGGGCGCGCGTTTGCAATTCCAACAGAGGAAATGGATAAGATCAGAGTTAAAAAACTAAAATATAAAACCTGTTTCATTTGCTTCTGCCACTTATGTATCTATATATTTATTCGAACACAGAGTTTCATTCGTTACAAAAGGATTTTATAAAATGACCGTATTATATACCGCCCATGCCAGTTCAACCGCCGGACGAGAGGGGCATGTGCACACCGATGACAAACGCATTGATACCAAAGTTCATGCGCCGGGTAGTAACGGCGAGGGCACAAACCCGGAGCAGTTATTTGCCGCAGGGTATGCCGCATGTTTTGGGCAAGCGGTTAAGGCCATGGCTAAAGACCACGATGTCGATGCCAGCGATGTCGTTGTAAATTCGACCGTTGAGCTTCATAAGGGTGAAGATGGCGGATTTTTTATTAGTGCAGATTTGAATGTTGAGCTGGATGGTGTGGATCAGGATAAGGCGGAGAAAATCGTTGAAGCCGCGCATCAGATTTGCCCGTATTCAAAGGCGACCCGCGGGAATGTTGAAGTGAGCTTGCAGGCCAATGGCGCAGATGTAAAGGCGGCGGCATAGAGTTTATTTTGTAGGTTGCTTAGTGCAAATTAGCTAAAAGCCAACTTTTCCACAAGCACATAAATAGCACTCTAATTAAGACTCTGCTAATTTATTAATATGTGCTATTTTATAGCGTCTAAACTAAAAAGGCCGGGTTTGCAGACCCGACCTTAAAAGTTTTGATCCACAAAATCAGTTTGACGCTGCCGTGGATCAGGTAGTTAGTTATACAACCTTATTTCTTACGGTTTACCAAGTCAAGGCAGTGTCTTCTTGTTAATAACAACAAAAGGAGGCTATTATGCCGACATATATTATAACTTACGATTTAAACTACCGCGGTCAAAACTATGATTGCATTCATGAAAAGTTGAACTCTTACCCTCAATGTTGGCATATGCAAGGGTCAGCTTGGATAATATCTACAGGCCTTTCAGCTTCAGCAATTAGAGATGACTTAAAAAAATGTCTGGATGAAAATGATGAGCTCTTTATTGCAAGACTGTCAGGCGAAGCTGCATGGTTCGGCTATAATAGTGAACAAAATAAATGGTTAAAAGCAGCTTTGACTAATAAGCTTAGTAAAGTAGCTTAAATATAATTAAGATTATACCCGGTTAGCCGGGTATAATCTTAATAAAAAAACCTTATAGGAATATTTTCCTTGACTTTCGTATGTGGTTTTGATAGGGTCATTATGCAAGTTAACTGGCCGTCGTTATAAGACTGCCGCCGGATCGTTGGGGTCTTTTGACGCCCCGCCCGTTTACAAAGGCATAGGCCGCGGGCATATAAGATACGAAAACCGGCTTTATAGAAAGCGCATCTTTGCGCGACGTAAATTGATATACGCGCATACCCTGCTAGCATGTGGGCCCCCGTGTTTTATTCTTTCTTTATTTTCCCGTGAACCCGACAAACCCCGAATATTTTTATGTCATCTTGAGGAGCAATAGCGACGAAAGATCTAGTGCAGATATGCAAAGATTCTTCGCTCCGCTCAGAATGACAATTTAATTACCCCCTCAAAACACCGCCGACTTTGATTTCAACCGCATTTATGACGGCGTTTGAAAGTGTTTCGATATCTTTATCGGTAAGGGTTTTTTCAGTTGGCTGGAGTGTGATGCTTAGCGCGACGGATTTTTTACCATCCTCGATCCCTTTTCCGGCGTAGATGTCGAAAATGGAGGCGTCCACGATCAGTTTTTTATCGGCGGATGTGACTGCGCGCAGGATATTATTGGCCTCAACATCCTTATCAACGATAAAGGCGAAATCGCGGCTGACAGGTTGAAGCGGTTCAAGATGCAAATAGGGTTTGGCCGTTTTAGATTTACCTTTTTTGACGCGTGGCTCGGGTATATTTTCCAAAAACACTTCAAAGCCGCTGACGGAGGTTTTTATGCCCATCTCATCTAAAATAGCGGGGTGTATTTCGCCAAAATACGCCAGCACATTTTTACCTAAGCGCACTGTACCAGATCTGCCGGGATGATAATATTCCGGTGCATCACGGGATATTGGCGCGTTTGATGATGGCGCGCCGCATGCGTCAAGCGCGGCAAGCACGTCTACCTTTACATCGTACACATCTACATCGCGCGCGGCGTTTGCATCGCTCCAGTGGCGGTCTGCGTTTTGTCCCGCGCGAATACCGGCGGCGATATAGGCCTGCCCTTCGGATTTAGATGTGTAGAATACGGGGCCAATCTCACACAGTGCCACATTGGCAAACCCTTGGGCAGCATTGCGACCTGCGGCCTCAATCAAGTTACCCAAAATTGAAGGACGTATTTGGTTTAGCTCTTCACTGATCGGGTTTGAAAGCGTGAGCGCGGGGTTATCATTACTGCCGAAATGCGCGGCTAAATCCTTATTCATAAATGACCATGTGACGCACTCATCAAGACCGCGCGCCGTTAGAGCGTTCCGCGCATGTTTTGAATTTTTAAGGCGCGGTGTTTGCGGCACTTTGGCAAGCGGATGTTCCGCCTTTATGCTCGTCACGGGTATATGATTAAAGCCGTAAATGCGGATGACTTCCTCGGTCAGGGCAGCGCGCCCATCAATATCACCGCGCCATGATGGGGGCGTGACGCTCATAGGATTGCTGCCAGAAACTTTAAAGCCGAGATTTTCAAAGATGGCTTTTTGTTTTTTTTTAGAAACATCAACACCAATTAATTTTTGAACATAGGCAGGATCATATTCGATTTCACGGCTCCAGTCCGGAACATCTCCTGCCTCAACCACTTCGCTTGCCTCACCGCCGCAGATATCAAGGATCATTTGCGTTGCCAGCTCCATGGCATTTGCGGTGAATTCAGGGTCAACGCCGCGCTCAAAACGGTAACGTGCGTCTGTGATAATGCCCATGTCGCGCCCTGCTCTGGCGATCCGCATAGGGTCAAAATATGCGGCCTCTAAAAAGACATTTGTCGTGCTCTCATCACTGCCGGTCGATGTGCCGCCGACAATGCCGCCAATCCCGATCAGGCCGCTGTTATCGGTAATGCCGACCATGTTTTCGATGGCTTCGTATGATTTATCGTTTAATGCTTCTAATTCTTCGCCCGCCTTGGTTTTGCGCACGATAATATCGCCCTTGATTTTGTCGGCATCATAAACATGAAGCGGGCGGGCGTGACCGATGGTAAAATAATTGGTGATATCAACCAGCGCGGAAATGGGGCGGAGGCCGATGGATTTTAAATACTCTTGCAGCCATTGTGGTGATACGCCATTTTTAACGCCTTTAATAGTGCGGCCTAAAAATTGAGGACAGCCTTGATTATCCTCGATTTTGACGTTTATTGGGGATTTGAATGATCCTTTAATGGATGTTTCTTCCAGCGGCTTTAACGTGCCAAGTCCGGCGGCGGCCAGATCCCGCGCGATTCCATAAATGCCCGTACAATCGGCGCGGTTCGGGGTGACGTTAATTTCTACGACCGGATCATCAAGGCCAAAAATTTGCACCATGGGGGTGCCGATTTCATGGCTGTCATCGACTTCGATAATGCCGTTATGCTCGTCCGATAAACACATTTCCTTTTCAGAGACCAGCATGCCGCTGCTCTCTACGCCGCGGATTTTGGCTTTTTTAAGTGTGACATCAAGACCCGGAATATACGTACCTTCGGGCGCAAATATGCCCTTCATACCCGTCCGCGCGTTCGGCGCGCCACAAACAACTTGAAACGTGCCAGACTCGGTTTTGACGGTGCAGACTTGAAGCTTATCGGCATCAGGGTGTCTTTCCGCGGCCTCGACATAGGCAACCTTGAACGGCGCGAACGTTGCGGCCTTATCCTCTATGCCTTCAACCTCAAGCCCGATCGCGGTCAGTTTATCGCTTATCTCGTCAAGCGATGCGTTTGTGTCGAGGTATTTTTTGAGCCAGTTCAGTGTGAATTTCATTTATTTTTATTTCTCTTAGAGCAAAATTTTCATGTCTGATATAGTCGCAATACTTATTAAATCCATAGGCAGCTATCGTGCCAAAAATGCTAGAAATTAAGCCAACAGCAAGCACCCTCCAATTTGCCTAATGTGAATGAGCCGAGCGCTAATTGATTGGGGCTATAGAGTTTTATATCGTTCATAGTTACAATCACTTTTAGGGTAATGCTATTACATGTAGCGTGAAATCGAGCTGTGTGCCAAGGGTTTTGTATAAATTTTGGGCAGCCTCGTTTTTGCCTTCGGCGAGCCAGTAAAGCCGCGCCCATTTTTCTTGGCGACCTTTGGCTTCCAGCGCCTTTACCAATTTGCGGGCTATACCCTTTTTACGGTGCGCGGGGGCAACAAATAAATCTTGCATGTAGCACACAGGTTTCACGTGGCCCGTTGTCGGGTGTGTTATATAATGCACCAGCCCTTTAAGCGTATCGCCATCAAATGCGCCGAGGCCGTGGACTTGGGCGTTTGGGTCAACGATACGGCCCCACGTTTCGGTTGTGACAAGTGCATCCTCATGCCCCTGATTATTGGCATTCCATAGCGGTAGCCATTGCGGGAAGTCGTTGTTGGTGAAGGGGCGGACTTTTATCACGAAACAGCTATGCAGTTTTTTCAATTAGCCAAGACATGTAACCTGTATCTATGCACCATTCTGCAATTTCATCACGGCCGATAATGTTTATATTCTCATCATTATCATTTTGTTTTATTTTGCCTGAATGGTGTATAAAGTACATTATTCTATAGAAATCATTATCTTCAAAAGTATTCACACATTCGTCAAAATCATTTTGATTTGCTCTATTTTTCACTTGGACAAAGACATTTTCTTTTAAAATAGGTATAAGGTAACCCATATCTATATCTTTTTGGGTGCCTCCTACTTTCGTAATTCTATGGGCACCTTTTCTACTTAAAATTAAATCAACTAACTCTTCGAAATCTTTGGGCTGCAAATGTTGTATCAATTTTCCGATTGACTCTATTAGAGATGCTTTATCTTCCTCAGCTTTTTTTACATCTTCATTTTCTTCAGCATTAATTTTTTTTATTAAATATTTTTGAGCGCCAACACCACATATTGTCCCCCTGTACCCTTCTGTTTTAGTTAGAACTCCAGATAGTCTATTTTTTTGAAATACGCTTTCCCCTTCAATGTCAGTGTTTTTCCAACCTTCAACTGTTTCAAGATACGCACCAGAACTATCACCTTCTACGCCGCTTTTGCTGATGGCCCAATATAAACTACCGTTGTGAAAAGTAATCCAAAGTGTATTTTCATCAGCTTCAAAGAATTTTTGGATATTTCCTTTGGCTTTGGTGTCATAATTAATGTTTTTATATACATTCTCTTTTAAGAATTCTGGCAACTCATCCCAATTTTTTTCCTGATAGGTGTCAAAATACCTATCAGAACCAAACCCGAGCCTAATAATGCCTTTATCAATACATTCATCAGCCCAGCTATTTCCGCTTCCAAGTTTAATGTAATATACATTTTTAGGGTTAATTTTTTTCATTTTTTATCCTTTTGTTGATGTTAAAAACCGTAATGGCCGAGCCAGCGGACATCGCTATCGAAGAAGGTGCGAAGATCGGGGATGCCGTATTTAAGCATTGTGATGCGCTCAATCCCCATACCGAAGGCAAAGCCCTGATATTCATCGGGGTCAACGCCGCAGTTTTTAAGGACATTTGGGTGCACCATGCCGGAGCCTAAAATTTCCATCCACTTTTGTTCGGTGCCTTCTGGCGCGCTTCCTAATGTGATGGCTTCACCTGTTTTATAATGCCCAATATCAACTTCTGCGCCCGGCTCAACAAAAGGGAAAAATGATGGGCGGAAGCGAACGGGCAAGTCTTCAACCTCAAAAAAGGCGCGGACAAAATCAGTCAGGCAGCCCTTTAAATGCCCCATATTAATGTCTTTATCAATCAGCAGCCCTTCCATCTGATGAAACATAGGCGTGTGCGTCATGTCATAGTCAGAGCGGTATGTGCGCCCCATACAGATGATTTTATAGGGCGGCTGGTTTTCTTTCATATGGCGAATTTGCACCGATGAGGTATGCGTGCGGAGGAGTTTTTTGGCGTGTTCGCCCTCCTCATCATCAGTTTCAGGCAGGAAAAACGTGTCCTGCATCTCTCGCGCGGGGTGACCGGGCGGAAAATTAAGTGCGGTAAAATTATGCCAGTCATCTTCGATATCCGGGCCTTCGGCAACGGCAAACCCCATACGCCCAAAGATACCTTCCAGCTCTTCCATGGTGCGGGATATGGGGTGGATATGCCCCCGTTTCTCAGGCCTTGGCGAGAGGGTGATATCGAGTGTTTCATTGGCAAGGCGCGCTTCCATTTCCTGTTTTTTTAGAGCGGATTCCTGACTTGCGATCAGGGCGGCGATCTCGTCTTTTAAATGATTGAGCGCTTGGCCCGTTGTTTTGCGCTCCTCCGGTGTCATTTTACCCAGAGTTTTCATCAGCGCGGTGATGCGCCCCTTTTTACCAAGCACCGTTACACGCACATCGTCCAGCGATTTTAGATCATTGGCGGCGGTGATTTCATTTGTAAGTTCGGTTTTTAAAGCATTTATATCAGTCATAATAGCGTTTTAGCAGGCTTACCTTAGGGTTTCAAAGAGTTTTTGTTTCAAAAAGCGTTTTCAATTTTGAAAGCGAATGTATTATATGATCAGGATTTGCTTTATTCAGGCGTGCGCGCGAGATATAGCCATCCGTAATTGCGATTGAGGTGAGGCCAAGTTGGCGGGCGATCATGGGTTCTTCGGCGCTGTCACCGATGATATAAGTATTTTTGGGCGCATACCCCGCGGCAGTCATATATTTTTGCAGGCGACCCGCTTTGGTCATATGTTCCAGAACGGTTGTGCCCTCGCACGTATTGCCGCAAACATGCTCAAAATAATGGCGAATTTTGAGGCGGGCGAGCTGTTCTTCGATTCGCGGCGTAATGTAATTACTTAATATAATACAGCCCATATCGTTTTCATTTGCCCATTTGAGGATTTGGCGTGCGCCGCTGCGTGTTCTAGCATTTGTAACCAGACGTTCGTATTCGGTTTGGAAGATACGATTCGCCTCGTCTTTTTTCTCGAGCACGCGATCGATATCAAGCCCCAGTTTTTTATAAAAATGGATTATGGGGAAGGTGAAAGTGTCACGATATACTTTTAAATCAATGGCGTTAGCGCCGTAAAATTCGAGGCATTTGTTGCCGGCTTTCAAGCTTTGGATGGTGTCGGCAAGCAGTGTGCCGTTCCAGTCGAAGACGAGCAGTTTTTTGTTACGATTCATAGCGTAGCAGTATAGCTATATTGAATGTAAAAATAACCCCGCTTTTTAAGGCGGGGCTATTTATTTTTATTTTAAAATAGGGTCTAGTTTTGCCTGAACCCATCCACCGGTTGATGGCCCATATCTTTTTGTAGGATTTTCATTGTATATATTCTCTGCGAAACGTCTTACGTGACTTGCCACTTGTTTGAATTTTTTCTTTAGCTCTTCCGGTTTTTCAAATTCAAATGTTTCCGGCCATGTTTTACTGCTACGCATGTCTTCAAGATTAACAATCATATTTCTATCTGCTTCATCGATAAGCTGATTTATATTTGCAAACCACATTTCTGCATTATTTACAAAGTCTTGGGGATCTTGTTTTTCTATATTATCAAATATAGATATTGCTGTTTCCCGAATTGATAATAATGTTTCTTCACCTATTTTTGGACGTCTCATTTTATTTACTCCTTTTAAACTATTTGTTTTGTGTTTTGTATTTTCATATCGTTTTAGTCTGTATAAGAAAAAAGCAGACCAAAAAGAAGGTCTGCTTTTGTATCTCTAAAAATCTTATTGAGTACGCTCTATGCAGCCTTCTTTTCGGTCTGCTGCATACAGTCTTGCGCCTGCTTGGCAAGAGCCTCGAACCCCTTAGGGTCGCTGATCGCGATTTCGGAAAGGATTTTGCGATCCAGCTCGATACCGGCCAATTTCATACCATGCATAAATGTTGAATATGTAAGCCCGTGTAGCCGTGCACCCGCATTAATACGCTGTATCCATAATTTGCGGAAATCGCGCTTTTTGTTACGGCGGTCACGATATGCGTATTGACCTGCCTTCTCAACAGCCTGAACAGCGGTACGGAAACAATTTTTCCGGCGACCGTAATAGCCCTTGGCTTGTTTTATGATTTTTTTATGACGCTTACTGGCGCGCGAACCGCCTTTTACTCTAGCCATTAGTCAGCGCTCCCTTCTTTTGTTTTTTTGTTCTTTTGCTTTCTTGCATAGGGCAAGAAATTTCTCAACACGATACGCGCATCCGGGTCAGACAATACAGTCAGCCCCTTTGCCTTACGTTTCATGGATTTTGGTTTGTTCATTTGCATGTGGCGCATGTGAGACTGTTTCGCCTTCACCTTGCCCTTGGCAGTCACTTTGAATCGCTTCTTCGCGCTGCTCTTGGTTTTCATCTTCGGCATTTTTTTCTCCTTCATAAAAAGGGTTAAATATGTGTGCGATGATCGAGGCAGCCGATATACTTATAGCCAGATCATCTTTTCATAGAACTAGCTTTATAAACAAAATGGATGCGGGAAATCAAGCTTTTTTGTTTAAAGAAGGCTTTTTGTTTTGTTCAGAGCGCTATAGGATATAAGCGTTTGGACATTATACACGTCTATTGTTATATTTGGTTATTATGAAATTTGTTTATGTTTGTTTATTAAGTCTTGTTTTTGCGGTTGGCACGATCGCAACGGATGCTATGGCGGAAACGCGGGCGGCGGTACCGGTGATGTCGGTGGAGGCCGTGCCCATTGCCGCGCCGGCGCGCGCGTTTGATCCGGCACTGGTAATGGAGCTTTATAGCGCTGAGAGTTGTGTGTTTTGTCCGAAGGCAGAAATGATATTGGAGCGCATTATAAACAAGACAGATGTTATTGGATTTGTGTGTCCGGTTGATTATTTTAAAATGAATGATAACCCATACGCCCTGCCATTTTGTAGCCAGCGGCAGAGCACTTATAATGCGGTAACAAAAAGCGGGCCGAATTATACGCCGCAACTTGTTGTGAATGGGCAGTTTAATGTTTTGGGACATGATCTGGATGCGATCCGTACGGCGTTTGGAAATGCCAAACCAAGCGCGCCGGAAACGATTATGATTGAAAACGATGCACCGGCGGGATACGGGCTTGTCTTTCCGGCTCTCGCGCAGGTTTACGATGGTGATGATGCGCTTGGCGGTGTGGTTTTATATTTAAAGCGTGCAGTTTTACGGAAAAGCCAGCCGGAGGTTATGCCCTTTATCGTTGTGCGTAGTTTGGGTCTGCCGGATTGGGAGGGCACGCGGATTGGCGCCCGGCTTAATGTAGAATTGAAGGATGATGAAGATGCAGCGGCGATTTTATATTATGATAGAAAAACTTTGCATATAAAGGCGGCGGGGATATATAAGGAATAGGCAATATTTAAAACCTTTTAAAAAGAGTGGTGATACTATGAGTTATGATAAAAAAATTGATCAAATTAAAATAGGTCTGTCCCAAAAATTTGCAGAAGAATATGTGAAAGATCTGAAAGCTGGTACGAAATCCGGCGCAGATGAAAAACCGAGTATTATGCAAGCTGGTAATAATAATGATAAGCCGGGTTTAGAGCATTCATAATTATTTTTGTCTTAAAATATTGATAAAAAGCCGGCATTTTATCCGGCTTTTTTTCGCTTACTTTAATGTGCCTGTCCCCAAGATGTACCGATGCCGCCTTCGGCCTTTAGGGGTACGGTGACAGATTGACCAAGCGCTAAATGCGCGGCTTCCATTGTATCTTGTACAGTTTTGAGCAAGGCTTCGGCTTCGGCTTCGGGGGTTTCGAAAATGAGTTCATCATGCACCTGTAGCAGCATTTTGGCGTTTAGGCCGGCGTCATCTATGGCGGCATTCATGCGGCTCATGGCGATTTTCATGATGTCGGCGGCTGTGCCTTGCAAGGGGGCGTTAATGGCTTGGCGTTCTGCGAAAGCGCGGCGGGCGCCGTTTTTATCTTTGATGCCGCTTGTAAAACATTTTCGACCATATAGCGTTTCAACGTAGCCCTTTTTCTTGGCTTCATCCTTGCGCGCCTCCATAAAGGTTTGAATCTCATGGAATTTTATAAGATAGAGGCGAATAAATTCGGATGCCTCCCCTGGCGGGCAGCCAAGCTGTTTCGCAAGTCCCCAGCCGGAGATGCCGTAAATGATGCCAAAATTTACGGCCTTGGCCTGGCGGCGGATTTCGGGGGTGACATCATCAAAAGGGACGCCGAAAACTTGACTGGCTGTTAAAGTGTGAATGTCGATACCATCGCGGAAGGCTTGTTTTAAAGCTTCGACGCCTGCGATTTCGGCGGCCAGCCTTAATTCGACTTGAGAGTAATCGACACTAACCAATACGTTTCCTTTTTCGGCGATAAAGGCTTCGCGGATTTTGCGCCCTTCTTCAGTTCTAATAGGAATATTTTGCAAGTTTGGATCGCTTGAGGACAGCCTTCCAGTCGAGGTATGTGCCATAGCAAATGAAGTGTGGACGCGGCCGGTTTTGGGATTTACTTGTGCCTGTAGCGCGTCAGTGTAGGTAGATTTTAGTTTTGAAAGCTGCCGATGATCCAGAATTTTTTGAACAATCTCATGCCCTTCGGCAGCTAGTTTCTCCAAGATATCGGCGGACGTTGACCAGTCGCCGGTCTTGGTTTTTTTACCGCCTTGCAATCCCATTTGGTCAAAAATGACCTGCCCGATTTGTTTGGGTGAGGCCACGTTAAATTCTGTACCGGCGATTGTAAAAATCTCGGCTTCTAAAACGGCCAGTTTTTTGGCGAATTCAGTGGACATATTGTTGAGCACAACGGGGTCAATTTTTATCCCCTCCATCTCCATACGGGCTATAGTCTGGATCAGCGGGCGCTCTATCAGCTCATAAACAGAAGTCATTTTTTCCTGTGCCAAGCGGGGCTTTAAAATTTTATGCAGGCGCAGGGTGATTTCGGCATCTTCGGCGGCATAATTGAGGGCGGTATCAATAGCAACCTTATCAAAGGTAACTTGGTTTTTGCCTGTGCCAGCGACCTCCTTATAGGTAATGGGTGTATGATCGCAGTACATTTTAGAAAGATTATCCATAGAATGCGAATGCTCGCCGCCATCCAATACGTAGGAGATCAGCATCGTATCATCGCAGGGCGTGATTTTAATGCCTTGGGCGGCAAAAATTTGCCAATCATATTTCATATTGTGCGCGACTTTTAAAACGGACGGGTCTTCCAATATAGGTTTTAAAAGCGCGATGGCTTTGCTCTTATCCATTTGCGGAATTGTATCTGCACCGCCGCCGAGCAAATCGCCCGTATCCTGCACATGAGCAAGCGGAATGTAAGCCGCCTTGCCAATTTTAGAGGTGAGGGCAATACCGACCAGATCGGCCTTTGCCGGCGTAATGCCCGTAGTTTCGGTATCTACGCAGAGCGTGCCCTCCTCATAGGCTTCGTTGATCCATGTTTGCAGGGTTTCCGCATCATTAATCAGCGTATATTCATTTTTGGACACAGTCGGGAGATCAGGCGCGATGAAGGTGTCTTCATTTGTATGCTCGCCTTTGTCAACGCTGTTTTTAGGGTTTGGCTTTATGTTTTGGCCGAGTCTGCGGAGTGTGGATTTAAAGCCTTGTTTTTGCAAGAATGCAACCAGTTCCGGTTTTTCGGGATCATGGGTTTTCATATCCTCAATTGCCATGGGCATTGGAGCATTTTCATCCAGCGTTACGAGTTTTTTTGACATACGAGCGGCATCGGCATGTTCAATTAAAAGTTCGCGGCGTTTGTTTTGCTTAATTGTTTCGGCCTGATCAAGCAAGTTTTCAAGCGTGCCGAATTCCTCCAAAAGTTGCGCAGCGGTTTTTACACCGATGCCCGGTACGCCTGGCACGTTATCAATTTTGTCGCCGATCAGCGCTTGCACGTCGACGACCTTATCGGGCGTGACGCCGAATTTTTTCTCAACTTCTGGCAGGCCCATGAATTCGCCCTTCATCGGTTCCAGCATTCGAACGCCTGGCTTGATCAATTGCATCAAGTCTTTATCGCTAGACACGACCACGACTTTCTTACCCATTTCCAGCGCCTTTTTTGTGTAGGCGGCGATTAAATCATCGGCCTCATACCCCTCCAATTCTACACACGGAATATCGAAGGCGGCGACCGCCTCACGGATTAGGGGGAATTGAGGAATTAAATCTTCGGGCGTATCATCACGATTTGCCTTGTATTCGGGGTAGATATCGTTGCGGAAATTCTCGCGGGCGGCGTCAAAAATAACGGCCATATAGGGGGCGTTATAATCCTCCAGCAGCTTTATGAGCATATTGACAAAAATGTAGACCGCGCCAACGGGCACGCCATCAGCATTTGTCATTGACGGTTTGCCGCCGTAGGCCATGGCGTAATAGGCACGAAAGATAAAGCCGGAGCCGTCGACAAGGTATATCTCGTTTTTGTCAGCATCAGGATTTGCGTCGCGCGCGGCCATTTTGGATTTTTTGGCTGTGTTTGTCATGGTCAATAAAGTGGCGTATCATGGCGCAAGAGTCCAGATCATAAACCGCTATATTTAAAAAAGTTAAAGAAAAACCCCCGCTCTTCTTTATGGGGGAGAAAAAGCGGGGGTATCAGTTTGCTTGAAACCGTTTCGATTTTTTATAACACGTAAGCCTTATACACAAAAGCAAAACATAATATGGGGTATACGTTTACTTTTCTTAAACACACAAAGTATTTAAAAAGTATGAGGGCGGTTTTTATGGCCGAAACGCTCTCGCGGGTTTACCTTTACGGGTATGGGGGACACCGTAAAGGTGAAGGGTGTTTGAAGCGTAAATTTGGATAATAGTGTTTGAATAAAAATATTAATATTTTTTTGCATGCCTTCACCCTTTTTTATTTTTTTAAAAGCCACTTTTATTTTTGTGCAGCTTTTTCTCTATAGTTTTAATATATCATTTTGCGTTTATAGGTGTCAAAAATACGTCTAAAATTTTAATAAAATTGAATTTAATTAAGTCGTTAAAGCATATAGTGCAACAGCGGCGGCGTTAGAGACGTTAAGAGAGCTGATTTCGCCATGGGTGGGCAGCTTTATGAGTTCGTCGCAGTGCTCTTTGACGAGGCGTCTTAAACCCGGTCCTTCGGCGCCCAAGACAAGTACATTTTTTTCCGGCGTTTTTGTATTGCCGGATTTGATTTGCGATACCGTGCGCTCGCCCGTTTCATCAAGTCCATAGGCGAAATAATGCTCCTCCTTTAGAGATTCGAGTGCGCGGCTGAGATTGGTTTCGTATATAACGGGTAAATGCTCAACCCCGCCACAGGCCGTTTTTGCGATGATTGCACCCGCTGCGCCTGTTAAATCTGGGGCGTTGCGGCGCTGCATGATGATGGCATCTGCACCAAAAGCGGTAGCGCTACGGATGATGGCGCCAATATTGTGGGGGTCTGTTACTTGATCGAGCATCAGAATCAGGCTTTCGGATTTTTGCGCAGTTTTTATAAGAATGTCGGATAGAAACATTTCCGGCAAAGGGCTGCACGCCAATGCCACGCCTTGATGGACGGCATCGCGGCCGCATAGATTATCCATCTCAGGTTTTGTAATAAGTGTTGCCGTAGGACGATCCAACCCGATTTTACGCGCTTTTTTTATAATCTCTTGAAATCCGGCCTCGGCCTGGTCAGTCAGATAAAGCGCGTTTATATCGCGCGCTTTGTTTAAATATGCGTGATGCACTGCATGAAAGCCATAAAGCGCGGCCGGTTTGAATTTTTGCGCGGCATGAGTTGGGTCTTTATATTCGTGCTTTTTATTATGTGTAGGTTTTTGGGATTTGCGGGTGTTTTCATTGCGCCGCGCACCTCTGGATAGATTTTTTTTGCTATTTTTCATGATTAAGACATTTACACACTTGACAATTAGGGCGAAAGTCTTTTTTTATGCATGTCAGCTTTTAATCGTTTTGTTATCGATATTTTTATCCCGTGGTGGGGTGGTCGAGTGGTTAAAGGCATCGGACTGTAACTCCGACGACGTAAGTCTACGTAGGTTCAAATCCTACCCCCTCCACCATTTAAAATACAAACCCGCCGTAATGGGCGGGTTTTTTGTGCCTTAAATCCCCAGCTTTCCCGCTTTTTACAGATATTCTTTGAGCACTGTTAGAGTGCATAATTCATGCAAAATTCTCTCTCACTTCTCACATTCTCTCACGGCTTTGAGCACTAAACGAGTTTTTAGTGCTCAGGCTAACATCTTGTTTTAGAACAATTTTCAAAAACACCATTTCGCATCCTATAAATGGTTCGTTCCATACCGCTTTTCGAACTTCTTAAGTTTTTTTCTCCTCTCGTCGTCGTTTTTGAAGGCGTTTGCATACCAGTCTTATGAGGAACATTCATAAGGAGAAAAACTCATGCGAACCAGCACAAAAAACCCTGCTGATATGACCGGCGAAGAACGCATTGCAGAAATTGCAACCATTCTAGCTAGGGGGCTTTCACGATCTCAAAATAATAAGCAAAACCAAGCTTTAGAGAGAAGTTCGACTGGACTTCGGAGTGCTTCGAAGCGTTCATGCGATGAGCAAAAGCTCTTAAGAAAACAGCCAGAGAAAGTGAAGACATAAGATGGAAATTAATATGCTGAAAGAATATGCAGCCTTCGAAGAAATGGATGTCAAAGCCCTTCTTCAGGAATGGCCGCGCTATTTTGATAGCCCTCCCAAGAACAAATCGAACAAAAAATATCTTGTCAGTGAGTTGATTTACCGCATACAGGAACTGGCCTATGGCGGACTGACCAAAAAGACAATTGATCGGCTGGAGGCATTGGCAGAAAGCAAAACTGTTAATGAGCGAAAAGATGATAACACACGTCTTGCCACTGGCACGCGCCTTGTGCGTGAGGTCAAAGGCGTAGAGCACCATGTCACCGTTGTTGAGGATGGCTATGAGTATCAAGGCGTAAAATATAAAAGTCTCTCTGGTGCTGCTTTTGCCATTACAGGAACACGCTGGAATGGAAACGCTTTCTTTGGTCTGGGCAAAACAGCCAGTCCCCGGTCGTATCATAAATCAAGGAGGCCTAAATAATGGCAGAGAAAAAGATTTTACGTTGCGCGGTTTATACTCGCAAATCCACCGAGGAAGGTCTGGATATGGCATATAACACGTTGGATGCCCAGCGTGAGGCGGGAGAGAAATATATCGAAGCCATGCGGCACGAGGGCTGGCGGATTATACCGGAACAATATGATGATGGCGGATATTCAGGCGGAAACATGGATCGTCCCGGTCTACAAAAACTCATGGCTGATATTGAGGCTGGTCGCGTTGATATTGTGGTGGTTTACAAAATTGACCGTTTGTCACGCTCGCTGGCTGATTTTGCGAAAATGGTAGAGGTATTTGATAAGCATGACACCAGCTTTGTGTCTGTGACGCAGCATTTTAACACCAAAGATTCCATGGGGCGTTTAACGCTTAACATCCTGCTTAGCTTTGCTCAATTTGAACGTGAAGTCACAGGCGAGCGGATCCGCGATAAATTTGCGGCCTCTAAGAAAAAAGGCATGTGGATGGGTGGGCCGCCGCCTCTGGGGTATGATGTGGTAGAACGCAAACTCCTCACAAACGCTCAAGAAGCTCCGCAGGTAAAACATATTTTTGAGCGTTTTGTTGCGCTGGGGTCCTTGTCACTGTCTGGCCAGTGAGCTAAACACCAAGGACACACGACAAAATCTTACACAAGCCGTACAGGCAACCAGCCAAGGCGGGAAAGCCTTTTAGTTTGCAAGCTCTGCGCACTATTTTAAAGAACCGTCTGTATCTGGCGGAGGTTCATCACAAAGGCAAATATTATCCCGGTCAGCATCAGGCTTTAATCGAACAAGATTTATTTGATAAGGCAGCAGGCCATTTTTGCAGAAAATGCCGGTGTTAAACGCAAACGCACTTATGCCGCAAAATCCGACGCACTTCTGAAAGGCGTTATTGTTTGCGGCGGTTGCGAAGGTGCGATGTCGCCCACTTACACTCGAAAGAAAAACAAACAATACCGTTATTACATTACGAACTCATACCGCCAGCACACCTGTGGAGAATGTCCTGTTAGCCGCATCCCCGCCGGTGAAATAGAAGAAGTCGTCAAGGGGCAACTTAAAGCGATTTTTGCATCCCCCAGATACTGGTCGAAATTTGGCGCAAAATGCGTAAAGGAAATAAGAGTTTTCAAGAGCATGACATGCATGAAGCGTTGCTGAAGCTAGGCTCATTTTGGGATCACCTTTTCCCTGCAGAGCAAAAGCGCATCACACAATTGCTGATAGAGCGTGTGGTCATAAAATCACACGGTGTTGATATTGAATACCGCGCCAGTGGTCTTGAAAATATCGTGCATGAGCTTCAGCAAGCTATCAATAATAACGTGAAAGAAAGAGCCGTATAAATTGGATGCTAAGGTGAATATAGAAGATCAGAAAATTATTGTTCATGTCCCCATAAATTTAAGAAAATGGGGCGGTAAAAAAGTTGTAGTCGGTCCCGTTGGTCAAGATTTACGGAGGCTGGATCGGTATATTCGCAAAGATGATAAATTACTCAAGGCGCTGGGGCGTGCTTATAAGTGGCAGAAAGTTGATTGAAACTGGTCACTGTAAAAATGCCCAAGAAGTCAGTGATGTTGAAAATATAAACCGATCCTATGTTTTGCGCATACTGCGCCTGATGCGCCTTTCTCCCAAAATCATCCAATCAGTTTTAGATGGAAATCAACCCGACGGTTTTGGTCTGTCATCCGTTGAAAAATCATTTCCCCCTTTGTGGTCGGAACAAGAAAAAACATTCGGCTTTAAATAAGCAACTAGCCGTGCCTTTTAGCGTCTTCCGAGAACAATAATATCCTTTTGCATTCTGCTGTATGCGCCCTGTGGAAAACTATTTTTCTCTAGCAAGGTTGTGACCCTTTAAAAATAAGGGTTTTGAAAGTGGTCGCTTTTTACGCCTGAAAAACGCATTTAAAGGATCTTTAAGACGGTCAAAATTTTGCACTTTTTTCTCTGAGCGGAGGCTTTCTCCGCGACTAAACAGAGGAAAACAAAATGTCGAAAAATCGTTACGGCGGCGTAGATTCCTACGCCGCTTTTTTTATTGCCTATAAGGCAAAAACCTTAACCCGATCTCCCTTTTTTACACGCAGATGATTTTGAAGATCTGCAGCAGGAACTGATGCTGGCGTATCTTCATGCATGGCCGAATTTTGACGAGAGCAAGGGAAATCCCAAAAGCTTCATTAAGGCTGTTGTCAATAATTGCGCCGGTATGATTATTCGTGAAGCCGAAAGCCAGATGCGCTGGACGGGGCAAACGGAGATATCTCTGTCCACAATTATTGGCGGCGATGATAGCACCACGGAAATGATGGATATCATTTCTGGCGAGCATTCCATTTGGGGTGATCCGTTTGCATTCCAGCTCTCATCTGGCAGTTGAGCAAAATATGGATATTCAAAAGCTGCTGGCCGATATGCCTGAAGATATGCGTATGACCTACGAATTGCTGAAAGATCAAAGCATCACCGAGGCCGCTAAAACCACAGGAATTGCTCGTACAACCTTATCCAGCAAGGCAAAACGCCTGCGTCAATATTTGCAGGAATTCCGCTTGAAAGAAGAAAATTAAAAATAATTCATTTTATCTCGTCGTTTTTGCGCGCGCGTACATACCAGCCTTTATAGGAGAAATTTTTATAAAGGACTTAAAGATGAAGAAATCAATAGAAGATCATATCGCCGCTGGTGGCGCGGTTTTTAAGTGGGTGCAGCATAAGCCGGTTGGGCAGTTAAAAAAGCTTGAAGACAGTCAGCTTACAGAGCTGCGCGAGATGCTGATTAAGGAAGTCCGCGAGGTGGGGCGTGCCCTGCAATGGATTGATGGAATTATCAAGCTCAAAGCCATTGAGCGCGATAAAAGCAGCGATAAAGTTTGAGGTGCACGTCCGTGAGTAAAAGCACCCCTCCAAATGTCATTGCGTTGAAACCGCCGGATGCACAGGCGCTGAAAGCGCAGCTCGTGCAGAATCTGCCAGCCACGTTGCACGCGCTACTGCCGAATGGCTTTGTGCGCGCTGGTAAATTTATCGTCGGTGATGTCAGTGGAGGCAAAGGTGAGAGCTTGGTTGTTGAGCTTCACGGCGCAAAGGCCGGGTTGTGGCATGATTTTGCGACAGGTGACGGTGGCGATATTTTGGATTTATGGGCGGAGGTCAAAGGTTTTGACCGTAAAGCTCAGTTTAAGCAGCTGATTATCGATATTCAAAGCTGGTTGGGCGCTGGGGTTCCTGTAACACAACCCTCATCATGTGCACACAGGCCACATAAACATACACAGAAACTCGGTGAACCCACCGCCAAGTGGGATTATACCGATGCACAAGGCAAATTACTCGCCAGTGTGTATCGCTATGATCCCAACGGTGGGCGCAAACAATTCCGCCCTTGGGATGCGCTTAAAGGCGTGATGAAAGCTCCGGAAATCAGGCCGCTTTATAACCAGATGGGCATGGCGGCGGCTGAGACGATTGTGCTGGTCGAGGGCGAGAAATGTGCTGAGGCTTTAATAGCGCTGGATATTTGCGCTACGACCGCCATGAATGGCGCGAAGGCCCCCATTGATAAAACCGACTGGGCACCGCTGGCGGGCAAGACAGTGATTATTTGGCCAGATCATGACGAGCCGGGTTTGAGTTATGCACGCAAAGCTGCCAGCGCCGCCGCCCGCGCTGGGGCTGCCCATGTCGAAATACTCAAAGTTCCCCCTGATAAACCGCCCAAATGGGACGCCGCCGATGCGGTTGCCGAGGGGCTTCATGTACATGATATCTTAAAAAACTGGGATCGGGTTGTGGCCAAAAACAAACCCCGCCGCCCTGATATGATCCCGCTTTATAGCGTGGCTGATTTACGCGCTGACACCAGCCCTATGCCAGAGGATTTGATTGCCCCGCGTCTTTTAACTCCCGGCGGTATGTTGGTTTTTGGTGGTGCACCCAAAGTTGGAAAGAGTGATTTCCTGATTGCGCTGCTCGCCAATATGGCTGCTGGGGAGGAGTTTTTAGGGCTATCAGCCAAGCGACCACTGCGCGTATTTTATCTGCAAGCCGAGGTGCAATATCATTATTTGCGTGAACGCATCCAGAACCTGCACTTACCAGATCATGTACTGGATTGTCTGCAGAAAAACTTTGTGATGACCCCGCAGGTCCGTCTGATCCTAAATGAGGATGGCATCAACCAAATTGTTCGATCTGTTAAAGAGTATTTTGGTGACAGGCCGCCCGATATCATCGCCGTTGATCCCATTCGCAATGTTTTTGATGGCGGCGGGATTGGCGGCGAGAATGATAATGACGCGATGATGTTTTTTCTCTCGCGGCGGGTTGAGAATCTGCGGGAACAAATCAATCCCAACGCCGGACTTATTCTTGCACACCATACAAAGAAAGTTTCCAAAAAGCATGTGGAGGAAGACCCGTTCCAAGCTTTAAGCGGCGCAGGGTCTCTGCGCTCTTATTATACCTCCGGCATTATATTGCATCGCCCGGATGAAACCCGCCCGGAGCGATCTTTGATTTTCGAGTTGCGCAATGGGCCAGAGATCAAGCCGAAGACGATTATTCGCGGGAGCGCTGGCTGGGCGGAAACAAGCACTCACGAACGTCTTGCCCTGCACCAACCCACCAGTAAAATTGATGCGGAAGCTTTGCGCAAAAAAGAAGCCATCCTGCAGATCATTTATACGGAAGGTTTACAGGGCCATGTTTATACTGCGCGGCAATTTTCCGATGCTTTTCAAAACAAATCAGGCCTTGGTAGCTCTCGCTCGCTGCGGGACAGGGTCAATATCCTAAGTGCTAAAGGCCATGTGAAGTTTTTCAAAAACGCCGATACTTATGACCTGCCAGCCCCACAACGCAGCCGCCAAGGTTACCTCTGTGTCGAGGATATGGCGCTGGGCAATGGCACACGCATTTATCCCACCCATTTCAAGCATCCCAAAACAGGCGATGTCACCCCCGTCGATGATCCGCAAAAATGGATTACCGCGCATAACAATATTGCCGATGGGGAGGATTTATAATGCTGCCCACTGGCCCTGATTTTATTGCCCTCTGCCCACTGCTCACCATCAGTTTGCCCACTGGATTGGATCGAAAACAGCAGAACACAAGGCTTCACGGTAATAATTCTAGTGGGCAACCGCCCACTGCTCTTGCCCACTGCCCACTGTTTAAAACTCAAACCCACCAATGGTTACAGCCAGTGGGCAGTGGGCAAGATTCCCCTTACTCCTACGGAGTAATGCTGAGCTTCACCCATCAGGGGTGGAAAGCTCAGCACCTCGACCATCTCCCAAAAAAACCATCTCGAAAAAAAGGAAATCACAATGGATAATTACCGCTGTCCTCTCGGCACTGCTGCCGGGCAATCACCCAAAAACGAAGAAGAAATGGAGCTGATGCGCCGCGCTGCATGGGCTAAGCAAGGCGTGCTCAATGTCTCGCCCTCGGACAGCCGCCTCACATGGCCGGAGAAAGAACTCATCAAACAAATCGCCGAGAAACTCTACGGCCAGAAAAAGGAATGCGCATGCGAATAATCACCCCACCGCCAGAGCCATATTGGACAGACAGAATCGTGATGGCCTACATGGAAGAAGCCGCCGAGATCCACCGCTGTATCCCCGAGGTCAGAGTGCCGGGCTATCATTCCGTGTGGCCGGACACGCTCAAAGATGATTGGGAGCGCTACTACGACATGCTGCATGCCCGCCGCCGCCGTCACTACGCCTTGCCCAAGCAGGTTGATTTTATGGAGGAAGTCATGCGCTGGCTCCGGTGGCTCAACGTGATCGAGCAGCGGGTGATCTGGGCGAGGGCTAACAACATCCCGTGGAAAGTGATTGAGCATGACTTCAAGAGCAGCAAGTCAACGCTCTGGCGGCACATGAGCATTGGCACAGGACGGCTCGCAGGCATTCTCAACAACAATGATCCCGATGGCACTTACCAAGAAAAGCTCCAGCGTTTCTAAGGTGTGCAGAGCATTTGAAACACCGTTGCAACGATGTATCAACACATTGCTTGAAACACTTTTCGCTATTTTGGGGTATGATTTTTCTAGGCTGGGGAATTACACGCTGAAAACCAGCGCTTCATCGCCTAATCAACTTGACTACAGAATAAAAAAGGTACTGTGAGGCGCAAAACCTATAGGGGCGAGGAACGCGCGGGACTTTTTTAGCGTCAGGGAAAAAATCTTGTTTACCCCTGCGCCTTAGTTTACCCCCTTCCTAGGAAATAACAATTGTCAAAAAACCACATGTCCAATGCCGCCTATGCAAAGCACAGGGGCGTTACAAAGCAATATATTGGGCAGCTTGTTAAAAAAGGAATTTTGTCCAAAACAAAAGATGGCTTACTTGACCCGGCCATTGCGGATCCAATTATGGATGCCTACCGCGAACCAGCAAAGAAAACGGTTTCTGAAAAACAGCCGCCTGTTCCGCAAGAAACATATGCCCCAACGCGTAGAGGTATCAGTGTTGCCGAGCTACCAACATTGCTGCTGAAAACTCGCATCAAGAGCGAAACAGAAAAAGCCAAATTGTTAGAGATCAAAGCCAAGGTCGAAGGTGGAAAATACATTGACCGTCATGAAGCCGAAGCAATTATCTTCAAACGCCTACGCCCAATTAGGGATAATCTGCTTACCATCCCTGATCGTCTGTCTGCAGAGCTTACGGCATCACAAGACCGTCATAACACGCACAAAATTCTCTACAACGAAATCGTCCGCATTCTGGACGATGCCACAAAACCTGTTTTAAAGAAGGGAAATTAAGTGTGGATTGTCATTCCCCAGCAGTGCTGTCCCTGTGTTCTGGGACGGGCGGACTTGAGCTTGGCCTTAAACTCGCAATGCCTGGAGCAAGATCCGTTTGTTATGTCGAGGGGGAAGCCTATGTCGCCGCAATCCTTGCAGCGCGCATGGAAGACAAAACCATGGATGGCGCACCTGTCTGGTCTAACGTTAAAACCTTCGATCCAAAACCGTGGCGTGGATGCGTGGATATCATCACTGCGGGATATCCGTGTCAGCCATTCTCCATCGCCGGAGCCAAGCGTGCAGAAAAAGACCCGCGCCACCTCTGGCCATATCATACGAGAAATCGTCCGCACCATCGAACCTGGAATTTGCTTTTTCGAAAACGTCTCCCACCATTTACGATTGGGGTTCGAACAAGTCCACGATGACTTACGATCAATGGGTTATCAGCGTTGCGGCGGGTTTGTTTACAGCGGAAGAAGTCGGTGCGCCGCATAAGCGCGAACGGCTTTTCATCCTGGCCTACCGTGAGAGCGTCCTCAGCGAACGGAGCTTCGAAAAACGAAATCCGTCAAGGCAATCCCAAGAAACGTTTGGAAAACTCAGCGATAATGTGGCCAACAATTACTGCGACCGATTCTGCGGTGAGCAGTGCCCGCCCGCCAGAAAAGATGATCCGCAAAGACGGTCGCAATGTTCTGCGAACGCCGTCATTAGCGGAAACAGTCATGCAGCCGAACGACTTTCCTTACACGAAGCAGGATCTTCAAGCCCGAAAAGCTGGCAAGGATTACAAAACGGCAAAAGTGCACTGGCCAACACCAAGAGCGCAGGAACCGGGATCGACCAGTGCAACGCACGGATGCGGCCTTGGCGGAGACAGCGCGACATTGGCTAACGCCCCGCGCAAAAGAAAGCGGCGAAAAACAAAAAAGCTTCCTGAAGCGCATGAACGACAGAACAGACAAAGCGCACAGCTCTCTCACGGCGCAGATCAAAGCATGGCCAACACCGCTCAGCCGGGACTGGAAAGACAGCTCCGACATGAAACCCAGAAAGACGGGGCAGACATCTCTTTCAGAGACAGGCTTTCCACTGTGGCCACCAGCACCTGGTGACAAAGCATCATGGGGACATCGTCCCAGATGCGCTTAAACCCGCTGTTCACAGAATGGCTGATGGGATGGCCTATCGGGTGGACAGACTTCGCGCCTGTGGAAACGGCGTGGTGCCATTGGTGGCGGCATATGCATTTCGAACTCTTTACCCTATTGATAGAAATCATGAACAATCTGAAAATTGAATACCGCCCGCTGGACGAGTTGATCCCGTATGCCAATAATGCGCGCACGCATTCGGATGAACAGATTGCCGAGATTGCAGCCAGCATTGCGGAGTTTGGATTTGTGAATCCGGTGCTGGTGGACGAAGACGGCGTGCTTCATTGCCGGACATGGACGTTTGTTGGCGGCGCGAAACTCGGCATGAAGCAGGTGCCGACGATCCAGCTTGCGCATTTGAGTGAGGCGCAGCGTAAGGCACTCATAATTGCGGATAACCGGATTGCGCTTAATGCCGGCTGGGATGAAGATCTGTTAAAGCTGGAGTTGGAAGCTTTGCAGATCGGATGATTTTGATCTGGATATCCTCGGTTTTGATCCAGCGGAAATTGACGATCTTGCTCTTTGGCGAAGATGAAGCCGAGGAAGCAGGACGAAGATATTCCCGAAGTGCCGGAGGAGCCAATCAGCAAGCCCGGTGATGTATGGATCTGCGGCAGATCATCGTGTGCTATGCGGTGATGCGACGGTGGTCACGGATACAGAAAAACTCATGGATGGGCAGCTGGCCGATATGGTGTTTACCGATCCACCTTACAATGTTGATTACGGCAACACCGCCAAGGACAAACAGCGCAAGGCCAAGGGCAAAAGCGGTGGTCGTACGATTATGAATGATAATCTCGGTGAGGCATTCGAGCAATTCTTGTACGATGCCATTACCAATATGTTGATGGTTGCCAAAGGTAGCCTTTATATCTGCATGTCCTCGTCCGAGCTGCACACGCTGCAAAGAGCGTTTGTCACGGCGGGCGGAAAATGGTCGACTTTTATTGTCTGGGCGAAAAATACATTCACGCTGGGGCGCGCGGATTATCAGCGTCAGTACGAGCCGATCCTCTATGGCTGGAAAGAAGGCAATGACCGTTATTGGTGCGGTGCGCGCGATCAGGGCGATGTCTGGTTTGTGAACAAGCCGCGCGTTAATGATCTGCACCCCACCATGAAGCCTGTGGAATTGGTGGAACGTGCGATCAAGAATTCGAGCAAAACCAAGGATATTGTGCTCGATCCCTTCGGCGGCTCTGGCTCCACGCTCATTGCCTGTGAGCGGCTGGGGCGGCAATGCCGGACAAGTGAGTTGGATCCCAAATATGTCGATGTGATTGTGCGGCGCTGGCAAGAGGCTACGAAGAAGAAAGCGATTCATGCTGAAACTGGTGAAGAGTTTGGTATGCTAGCGAAACAAACAAAAAAAGAGGGCTGATTTTGGATTCGATTGAGTTAATAGCTAAAAACTACACTAACATTATATCAGCTATTTCTGCATTAGGGACATGGGCAGCTGTTATAGTTGCTTTATGGCTTTCTTACCGGACAACAAAACCAAAATTAAGAGTTTTTGTTGATAAAAGTGTTCACATACCTTCCAAGGCTCAAACTGGAGATTTTGTAGATAATTCTCTTTGTGAAGACGCTATTAGCGTTACGATGCAAAATAGAGGGAATGTAACAATATATATTACATACTGGGCATTTATATGGCAGTTGCCAAAACCTTGGACAATAAGTGCTATGCAAAATCCTTATCTCCCAAACTTTAAGTCAGAGGGAATAAAGTTAGAGCCCGGTCAAAGCGCCTCAATTTTTCTTACTAACGATATAGAAAAACATAAAGAGACATTAAAAGACTTGTGTAAGAAAAACAAAGTTCCACAAATCATGAAAAGGTTGATTTCTCTAAAAGTCATTTCCTCTGATGGCAGTAACTTCAAAGGGAAATTTGGAAAAGCCTATAAAAAAGAATTTTTTGAAAAATCAGTCTGATTTTGCACGAAATTTTTGAATGATCTTCCATGGCACAACTTCAAGGCTTGAAAATGCATCCGGATGTTCTGGTGTCCAATCTTTGATGGGCGAACAAATCACGCCATCGCCGTTAATGCCGAGGATCATGTGGTAGGTCACACTTTCCTCGGCAATATAGGCGCGGATGATGTCGGGAATTTCATCACGGCTTATGTTGTTCGCGTTGAAGCGTTTCGTTCTCTAAGCGGCCATAGACGTGATAAAGAACCAAATCCTTACTCATCGATCTTGACCTTCTGGTTTTTCGAGGGCTTCGAGTTTGTACATGGTTTTGCCGTCGCGCGTGTATTTGACGATCTGGCTATCCTCGCCTTTTTCTTTGAGTTTTTTGCGCATGTTCGACAAAAATCCGCGCGCGGAGTGAGGTTGCCATCCGGTCATTTTGATGAGTTCGTCAATGGTTACGCCTTCATCGCGGCCCAAAGCCTCCATCACTTGGAGCGTTTTAGTCATGCGTTTGGAAAGTGGCTTTTGGGTTTGTTTTTCGGTTTTCTTGGTCATTTATGATTTCCTTTTTAATCAATTGCTTACATCTCCATGAATGCGTAGATTTGGAGAATAATCCAGTCATTTCAACGATCATTAAATTGTTTTTTCAAGGAAATCGTGGGTTGCAGATGAATGCAAGACATAACAGAGAAAAGCGTGGCGAGGAGCGATTACGCGCGCTGCGTCCCGATCCGATTTTGAGGGTATCCCAATGGGCGGACGAGCACAGACGGCTTTCCGGCAAGGCAGCGTCCGAGCCGGGGCCATGGCGCACCGACCGAACGCCGTATTTGCGAGAGATAATGGACTGCCTGTCCTCCAGCTCTCCAGTTCAGCGGATGGTCTTTATGAAGGGTGCGCAGATTGGCGGGACTGAATGCGGCAACAACTGGATTGGATATGTGATCCATCATGCGCCGGGGCCGATGCTGGCGATTCTGCCCACGGTAGAAATGGCCAAGCGCAACTCCAAACAACGGCTTGATCCGCTGATTGAGGAAAGTCGAGGTTATTCGCAAGCTCGTGCGAACCCGCCCGCGTCACGCGACAGTGGCAATACGATTTTGCAGAAAGGATTTTCAGGGCGGCGTTCTCGTGCTAACTGGCGCAAACAGTGCCGCAGGTTTGCGATCCATGCCGGTTCGGTATTCCTTTTTCTGGACGAGGTGGATGCTTATCCCGGTGATGTCGAGGGTGAAGGCGATCCGGTTGCGCTGGCTGAAGCGCGAACGCGGACATTTGCCCGCCGTAAAATCCTGATTGTCAGCACACCGACCATTCGTGGCATCTCACGGATTGAGAGGGAATATGAGCTAAGCGATCAGCGTAAATACATGGTGCCATGTCCGGAATGCGGTGGCGCTTCAATGGCTGAAATTCGAGCAGCTCAAATGGCCAAAGGGCAAACCGGAAGAAGCGCTGTATGAATGCGAACATTGTGAACACAAGATTGAGGAGCACCATAAAACATGGATGCTGGCAGAACGGTTATTGGGAGGCGCAGGCGGAATGTGAACGGCAAGCACAGCAGGGTTTCATCTGTCCTCGCTTTATTCGCCTTATGGCTGGCGGTCATGGGCGCAAATTGCTCGTGCCTGGGTGAATGCCCAAGGCTCGGACGCGGCGATAAAATCATTTAAGAACACAGAACTTGGCGAAACCTACGTGGAAACTGGCGAAGCACCCGACTGGCAGAGGCTTTATGAACGCCGTGAGCCTTACAAAATTGGCATGTTCCGGCAAGGCGGGATTGTTTATTACCGCTGGTGCGGATGTTCAAAAAGACCGAATCGAGAGTTTCCATCTGGGCATGGGGGCGCGATAAAGAAAGCTGGCTGATTGATCACCGGATTTTGGAAGGTGACACAGGCCGCGACGCCGTTTGGAATAAACTGACGGATTTTCCTTGGCGAGACATGGGAGCATGAAAACGGTTTTGATCTGGCCTTAAAGCGCCGTTTGGCGGTGGATAGCGGTTACGCCACGCAGGAAGTTTATGACTGGGCGCGAAAACAAAGCCCATCGCTGGTGATGGTCGATTAAAGGTGTCGCAGCGCGGTGCGGCTCTCGTGGGATTGCCAAGTGCGGTTGAGATTACGGCGGACGGTAAAAAGTTCAAACGCGGGCTTCGCGTGCGCCCTGTTGCTGGCGGCATTGCCAAGCTGGAGCTGTTTAATAATTTGCGGAAAAACCCGCCGACGAAGGAAAGCGGTGAGTCCGTATCCGGCTGGATATGTTCACCTGCCGCAAGTGGATGAAGAATATTTAAAGCAGCTCTGTTCTGAGCAACTGATTACATCGAAAAACCGCCGTGGCTATGCGGTGCGTGAATGGCAAAAAACCAGAGAGCGCAATGAAGCGCTGGATTGCTACGTTTACGCGCGCGCGGCTGCGGCTGTTGAAGGGCTGGATCGTTTTGGTGATCGCCACTGGCGTGAAATGGAACGATCGCTCGGTCTGGACGAACCCGTTAAACCACGACCATCAGAAGAACGATCAACCCAAACCACCAGCGCGTCAAAGCCTGAAGGACGGCGTGCGCGAAGCAAAGGCATGAAATTATGAGTGACACATTGGAAGAAAATCTAGACCGCGTGCAAAAAGCCATTGCCGCCATTGAAGGCGGAGGTCAAAGCGTGTCCTATGAAGGCCGCGCGGTGACAAAGGGTGATCTCAAAACGCTCTATGATCGGGAAACCTATCTGGAAAAGCGGATTGACCGCAAAAGCCGTGGTGGAATCCGCACGCGCGCGGGAGTGTCCCTTATGAGCCGAAAACGTATTTCACTGCCAGAACCAACCACGCTTGATAAGTTTATAGGCTGGATTTCACCTGAAGCGGGCGTGCGCCGTCTGAAAGCCAAAACCGTGATGGCGCTGTATGGCGGTTACACAGGCGCGCGCAAAGATCGCCGTCAAACCAAAGCATGGCAGACGATTGATGGCAGCGCCGATCAGGTAACCTTGCCGGATCTTCCGGCATTGCGGGAGCGTTCTCGCGATCTGATCCGTAACGCCCCGCTGGCAACAGGTGCGATTAATACGGTGGTCACCAATGTTGTCGGCACTGGCCTTAAAGTGCAATCGCGCATGGATCGTGATGTGCTGAAAGGCGTTCTGGGCGATTCAGAGGAAGATTTCGAAGCCTTTGAACGGGCTGCCGAGCGTGAGTTTCGCTATTGGGCCGGCATCCAAACATTGCGATGCTTCTCACATGCAGGATTTTGCCGGGACTGCAGGATCTGGCGTTGCGCTCTGTACTGGAGGCTGGCGATGTGTTTGTTCTGCGCCAATTTGCGCAAAGTCCCGGCGCACGTTACGGCACATGTTTGCAGCTCGTTGAAGCAGACCGCATCAGCAATCCTGACTGGAAAATGGACACACCGATGCTGGCGGGCGGTGTGGAGAAAAATGCGTTCGGCGCACCTGCTGGCCTATCATGTTTTGCAAGCGCATCCCGGTGATGTTAACAAATCCCGGATCACGGCAATGGGTGCGGCTGCGTGCTTATGACCGAGAGGGTAACTGGCTGGTGGATCATCTAGCGCGCCCGACCGCGTGGGCATGACGCGACCAGTGCCGTATCTGGCGCCGGTGATTGAGAGCCTCAAACAGCTGGATAAATACTCCGAAGCTGAGCTTATGGCGGCAGTCGTATCGGCCATGTTCAGCGTCTTCATAAAATCCGAAGATCCTGACGGCCTTGCGCCGATGGAAGATGGTGCTGGCGCTGGCCGTGATGATAAAGATTTTCAGCTTGGCCCCGGCGCGATACTGGATTTGCTACCCTATGAAAGCGTAGAGATTGCCGATCCCAAACGTCCCGAACGCGGCCTTTGATCAGTTTGTGCTGGCGATCCTGCGGCAAGTTGGCGTTGCGCTGGAAATTCCGTTCGAGATGCTGGTGAAGCATTTCACAGCCAGTTATTCGGCTGCGCAGGCGGCGTTGCTGGAGGCATGGAAGTTTTTTCGCTCTCGCCGTGAATGGCTGGCCTGCATGTTCTGCCAGCCTGTTTACGAGGCCGTGATTACGGAAGCCGTTGCACGCGGCCATTTAAACGCTCCGGGTTTTTTCTCTGACCCCATGCTTCGCGCGGCCTATCTGGGCAGCGAATGGATCGGCCCGCCGCGCGGTCAGATCGACCAGCTCAAAGAAGGCAAAGCCGCGCGCGAGCGTGTGGATATGGGCATCTCAACACTGGCCGAAGAAACAGCGGCGCTGACTGGCGGCGATTGGGAGCGCAAGCATCGTCAACGCACCAAAGAAAAACGCCTGCGTCTTAGAAGCTGGGTTGGAAGAAGTCCAAGCACCAGCCGAACCTATGCCTGCCCCTAAGATCAAACGACGATCCTGAAGAGACGAAGAAAACGAGCAAGATTAACCCCGTGAAAACAAGGAGATTACGAAATGACTGAACGCATTATCAGTGCGGTCAGCGGTGATCAGCTCATGTGCCTGTGCAAGCCCCGAATTGGGATTATGCCAACGCACAGAAAGTTGCTTTTACCGCTACTCGCCGCCGCCTCTGCCGTTATCAATAGCCCGCTGGTGCGGCTGATTGCCTACTCAGGATTGCTTTTACACGGTGGGTGATAATCCGACTGCCGCCAATGCTGCTGGGAGCGCTCCGTTGCCACAGATGCAAAACTGGGCAGAGACCATTACGACCGGGGCAGAAAATTTCCGTCATCTCCAATGGTGTCGATGGGGATTTGTTTATCATTCCCGCCAAAACAGAAGGCGTGCGTGATGTGGGATATTCCATCTTCAACCATTCTGGCGATCTATGCCCGATACCTTCCCATGGAAGCGCCAACGGCGTTTCAAAAGCAAGATATGCCTTTGGCCGCTGACATCATGTCCACAACATGACAAGTGGCCGTCATCGATGTTGGCGGGATTATCACACCGTATTCCAATATTCTCTCCATGCTGTTTGGCGGCACCAATATTGCCAGCATTGAAGCAGCAATTTGAGCAA
Source organism: uncultured Alphaproteobacteria bacterium (assembly GCA_963702155.1). Classification (GTDB taxonomy): domain Bacteria; phylum Pseudomonadota; class Alphaproteobacteria; order Micavibrionales; family Micavibrionaceae. Next base: position 1,996,609 of record OY969717.1, on the reverse strand, counting down.
GCGCTGAATGATCCGGAAATTAACGGCATTATGCTGCGCATTGATAGTCCCGGTGGCATTGATCACAGGTGTTGAAGAGCTGGCCAGCACCATATTTGGCAGCGCGCGGTAAAAAACCCATTGTGGCTTATGCCTACGGTAATGCGGCCTCGGCGGCGTACTGGATTGCTTCTGCCGCGGATAAAATCGTGGCTGGGCCGACAACAATGCTGGGATCAATTGGCGTGGCGATGGCGGTTCCCAAAAACCGCGATATGCGGCTGGGTCGAATTTGTATCTTCGAACGCGCCGGGCAAACGGCTGGATCCGGAAAGCGAGCAAGGCCGCAATTCTATTCAATCGCGGCTTGATGCCATGGAGGCTGAATTTATCGGTGCGGTGGCGCGTTAACCGCGATGTTTCTCAATGACAATGTCCTATCGGAATTCGGGCAAGGCGATGTTTTGCCTGCCCGTGAGGCTGTGCGTGCAGGCATGGCCGACCTTGTGGGAGGGATGAAAGATGCGCTCGCACTTATTTCACCACCTCAACCCAAACCAAAAGGAGTCGTCATGACGAAACAAACTGAAACGCCGGAAACACCTCCGGAAACACAGGTGATATGGTCGCAATTTCTCGATCACGGCGGACTATATTGCCAAAAATCATCCTGAAATTGCATCGGCTTGACCAAGAGATAGTTTCAACGAAGGCTACAAAGCTGGATCAGAAACTGAGCGTGAGCGCATCTTGGGCTGGAAGAAGTCGCCATGTCCGGCCATGAGGATTTGCTGGAACACAGCCAAGAAAGATGGCAAAACCAAAGCTGCCGATCTGGCTGTTAAAATCGTAGCCGCTGAAAAGCAGCGTGGCGGCAATGCTCTGAAAACCATCGAAGAGGAAACAGCAGCCGAGCCTGTGGTTACGCCAGCCACGCAAACGATATGCCGAATGCACCGCAAATCGATGTGAATGCACCGATTGAAGAACGTGCAGAATCTGAGTGGCAGGCTTCTGCAGATATTCGCACAGAATTTTCGGATAAGGATGCCTACATCGCCTTCCGCAAAGCCGAAGAGCAAGGTCGCGTTAAACGCTACGCGCCCAAAGCCAAGTAATCTCCACTTAACCACCCTTAAAATCAGGAGAAAACCTATGACCACACTGGCAAGTGATGTCCAGCGTCCCTTTGAGCTGGGCACAATTAACGAAGTTCCGGTTATTGCCGGAGACATCATCTATGAAGGCGCAGCGGTTGGCGATAATGCCAGCGGCTATGCACGACCATCTGCAGGCTGGCGATTATTTCTACGGCTTTGCAGAACAAAATGCTGATAACGTGGCTGGTGCCGCTGGAGATGTGAAAGTGCGTGTTCGCACGCAAGGTGCGTTCGAGCTGCCTATCGCTGGTCTTGCGATCACCGATATTGGCGCTGCTGTGTATGCCTCCGATGATGACACGTTCACCCTCACCGCCACGTCTAACACCTACATTGGTCGCTTTCCCGCTTTGTGAAATCGGGTGTGGGTGTTGTCAGTTCTTCAACACTCTGATTACGGCAGCCGCGTAATTACTCTCGTTAAATCCCTCAAACAGAAAAGGAAACTATCATGTCCGCAAAAGGATTATCTTCACGCGCCATTATCGGGCGCTTTTATCAACGGCTGGAGCAAAACCCCGGTCTTGAATGGGTGAATGCGCTGTCCAATTACTTTTCATCAGATCAGGAATCCGAGACCTATAAATGGCTCGGTCAGGTTCCTGTTATGCGGGAATGGATTGGTGGTCGCCAAGCCAAAGGATTCCGTGAAAACGGCATCACCATCGAAAACAAGCATTTTGAAGCCACGCTGGAATTGCTCGTGCGCGAGTTGCGCCGCGACAAAACGGGGCAGGTCATGGTTCGTGTTGATGAGCTGGCCGATCGCACCAATGCGCACTGGGCAAAGCTGCTCTCTGAGCTGATCATCAATGCAGAAATCCAGATCTGTTACGATGGCCAGTATTTCTTTGATACTGATCACACCGAAGGCGATAGCGGTGCGCAGAGCAATAAACTCTCAATCGATATCTCTGGCTCTGCCAACGGAAGTCCATGGCTCCACCACCGTTCCATCGGTGGAAGAGCTGCAGCTTTCCATCCTGCAAGTGATTCAGCAGCTTTACTCGCTGAAGGATGATCAGGGCGAGCCGATGAACGAAAACGCGCGTTCCTTCCTTGTCATGGTGCCAACAACAATGTGGCATGTGGCTAAGGCGGCAACGGCGGCTCCGGTCATCACGCATGGCCAGACCAACATCGTTCAGGTCATGGATGAGGTCACGCTCTCGGTTGCGCAAAACCCGCGCTTGCCATGGACGGACAAGTTTGCTGTCTTCCGCACTGATGGATCGGTAAAACCGCTGATCCGTCAGGAGGAAGAAGCCGTCATGCTGAAAGCCATCGCCGAAGGCTCCGAGCTGGAGTTTGAGGAAGACAAACACCGCTACGGTGTCGATACATGGCGCAACGTGGGTTATGGCTTCTGGCAACAAGCCTGCATGGCACAGCTGGTATAGAGGAGGATAAAACATGACGAAACAATATATGGTGACCGGAGCCAAGGTAAGATTTGGTCCCGGTTTTGTTTTGGAGCTGAACAAGACGCAAGCGATGCCCGCGCTCACGTTCTTCACCACGAGAAAGGGCAAGTCTTTATGCCGTGCTCGATACGGTGGAGTTCAAGCAGGGCGAGACCATCGGAATCTGCTGAAGGCGATATACCTAAATCATGGTGGGATACGCTGGAGGAAGTTGATGCAAAAAAAGCCAAAACAAAAGAGCCGGATCCAAATCCTGATCCTCCTGCCGCTGGTGAATACAGCATCAAGCATCGCCATTTTGGCAAGTACGATGTGATTGATCCTGATGGCAGCAGTTTTGACGGAAGAGCCGCTTCCCAAAGAAGAAGCCGAAGCTCTGGCCGCAGAAGCTATCCAATGAGGCCGAAGCATGAGCAACTTTGCAGAGACCATAGATACGGTCTTTGCGGAGTTCGGCCTTGATGCATCCTATGTGCCGCAAGTAGGCTATCCGGTATTCTGTGCGCGTTCTTCCAAGACGGGGAGATTCTCTCCTCGATCTTGGGGAAACGCAAATTGTCATGGACAGCTTATTCTTTGAGCTGCGTCGCTCTGAAATATTCACGCCGCTGGAAAATGATCGGCTCGAAATTAACGGCGTAACATATCTCATTCAGACTGAGCCACGCATTGAAGATGTCAGATTCCTTGGTCTGGATTTTGGATACACGTAAAATATGAGACTTGATGCAAAAACAATTGGCGATATGCGCTTACGCTTAAAAACAGAGACAGAGTTTATCAGGACGATTGCCACAAAAGCACCAAGGATGCGACTAACGGGCTTAAAGGATGATCTGCGCAAGATGTAACTGGATGCGGTTTGGGTGTGCGTTTGTCGCGCACATGGCGATCCAAAATTTTATGATGATAACGGTGTCGATATAATAGGCTTTGTTTATTCGCGCGCGCCGGAGATTATTGAGTCCTTTGACCAAGGCGTTGCGATAAACGCGCCGAAGGGTACGCTATCTGGCCATTCCTACACAGAATGCGCCCAAGCGTATCAATCGGCGAAAGCCAACACCGGATTTGTATGATTGAACAAAAGGGATCTGCGGTTTGTCCGCAGCAACAGAGCGGCACTGCCTTTTTGGTGGCCGATGATCGCCGCGCTTCTTATAGCCGCAAAACAGGTGAATTTCAGAGGGTTTCGGAAAGCCAGCCAGCGTCCTTAAAACCGGCACGCGGCCTGACCACCGTGGTGATGTTTATTCTCATTCCCTACAGCCAAAATGCCGAAAAAACTGGATGTGCAAAAAATCGCCGATCGTTGGGGCATTAATCATATCGATTTGATGGTGAGAACAGTACAAATGACCAGCAAATCTGAAACGATCCTGCAGAGCCTTGCGGCATTGTTGGATGCGGGCACCACGGCAAAGTTTGAGCGCAATGCCTCCGTGCCTGAGAAAATCCCTGCCGATGGGTTGCTGGTTTTACGTGACGGCAATCCTGGCCTTCCGGATGAAGCGCTGGGCGGTTTTGGTAATGCCTATTACGAGCATGAAGTTGAAATTGAGATTTATGTGGCCGAAGGGCGGCAAAATACCCGCGATGAAAAATTTGACGATCTGGTTGCTGAAATTGGTGCGGTGTTGATTGCCAATCCCACGTTAAGTGGCCTGATTTTTGGTATGACTTATTCGCGCCCCGATGTCAGCATTGAAATTATTCCAGGCTCTCACGCCGTTAAATCCGGCGTGATGAGCATTGTTATGGATTACGAAGCACCGACACCGCTTTCATAAGATTATTAGTTTCCCTGCAACCTACCTTGGGGCCGCATTTTTGCGGTCCCTTTTTTAACCCCACCAACAAAGGAGAAAAACCATGGCACGCGCATATGGCTCAAACGCCTCTTTGCTCTTAAAGCGTGAAACCACCTATGGAGAGCAACCCAGCGGCAACTATTATCAGATGCCCTTTAACAGCTCGGATTTGAGCAGTGAACAAGGCTTGATTGAGGATGCTGTCCTTGGTTATGGCCGTGATCCTCTGCAACCGCTTCGGGATGTGATCAATGATGAAGGCGATATTTCGGTTCCGGTTGATCCGCGTTATTTAGGGTTTTGGCTGACCGGCCTCTTTGGTGATCCGACCTCCGGCGATGTTGCGGCAACGGGATATATTGATTTCACAACCCAGCCCACCGCTAATGATACGCATCACGATCAACGGCGTGGAATTTACATTTGTGGCCGGATCGCCTGCAGGTGATGAAATTGAAATCGGCGGCACTGTTATTGAAACCGTCAATAATGCCGTCAGCTCAGCTCAATGCTTCTTCTGATAATGATGTGGATGATGCCACATACAGCCGTCCGACCGGAACCCAGCGTTTGCTGATTACCCACGACACCGCTGGTACAGCTGGAAATACGTTTACTCTGGCTGAAGACTCTGACGTGCCACGCTAAGTCGGATCGGAGACATTGCAGGGCGGTGGCACGGAGCATGAATTTGTTTCCGGCAAAGATACGCTGCCCAGCTATTCGGTTCAAGTTGGTATGCCGAAAGTCCCTGCCTATTTTATGCATACAGGCGTGGTGATGAATTCCACTGGCTTTGGATTTTCAGCGCTCCGGTGCGGCGGCGGCAACGATTAACGCCATTGCCCAGGCTGAAAACCGTTATAGCGCCACCCAAGGCGGCACACCGCAAGCCCTGACATTTTCAGCGGATTAGCCAATTTCAGGGCAGCATTAAAAGCGGCGGTGTGCCAAAATATCGGCAACCTCACTGCCGGATCGGTCACCTACACCAACAATCTGGAGAAAATCGAAACCATCCGTGATGACGGTTTGATTGATGGCGCGGATCCGACGATTGCCGCGCTTAAGCGGGACGATTGAAGTGCGGTTTGCCGATACAACGCTGGTCGATAAGGCCTCTAGCGGAACGCCTGTGGATTTGGAATTTTCCTATACGCTGAACGCCGGACTAATCTGCAAATTATTGGCGCATGAAGTGTATCTGCCAAAACCCAAGCTCTCGGTCGATGGCCCAGGCGGTGTGCAAGCCAGCTTTGATTTTCAAGGCGCATTATAACGCGACGGAAGGCAAAATGCTCACGGTCAAGCTCCTCAATGATTTGGATGGGAGCGATTATCATGATCACCTTAAAACAGCCCCACAGAGCCCTACAGCATTGAGGTCGTCAACGGGCTTTACTGTTACCGTCAAGCCGCTCAACCACGCTTGGCTATTCCGTTGCCACGATGACGGCGCAGAAGAAAATAGCCGATCTGGAGAAAGGATTGCGTGATGTCGAGGAGTCCGGATTTATGATCGAACATCCGGTTGATCTGCGTAACCCGCAAGAGCGCAATGCCTTGTTTCTTGATTATCTGATCAAGGATCTGGCCGTCACGCATATTGTTGGCTGGGAGCGGTGTTTTGGATGAAGAGAAGAATGCCGCCTGCAGATCCTACGCCAGAGAATATTCGCAAAGTCATGGATGTGTCGGAATATTGCGGAAAGCTTTTTCCAGCTTTTCACGCGCTATGTGTTTTTGCTGGGCGAAGCCAAGGAGCGGATCCGTCAATTTAACCGAATGGCATTTTAAAAAAAGCGGCGGCCCGTCTTATTGCGCAAACTGCAAAGAGCAGGAATCTGCCTGCGCCTTTGAAAATCTATGCCCGTATCAGAAATATGCACCGCGCTCGTACAGGAACAACAAGCCTGGGAGATTTTGGAAAGCTGCACATCCCAGCTCCGTCTTGCGCCGATCCGGCAGAGTCGTGGGCATTGATATGAGCGCGCGCCTTAGAAATTGCCAAAGCACGAGACTTTGATCTCGAAATTGTAACTGAGCTTTTGAAAGAAGGTGAAGCCGGAATTCTGGAGGCTATAGCCAGCGAAACACTGACAGGATCATGTAAATCATGGCTAATCGGCAGTCCAATTACGTCATACGGCTTAAGGTCGATGGCAGCGTCAAAGTCAGCCGCGAGTTTGATAAGGTCGGTGACAAGGGCGAGAAAGCATTTCAAGAAGATCCGCAAATCTGCTGGCCGTACCAATAAGGCGCTTGCCGGGATGGCGCGCAATATTACCTCAACGCTTGTTCCGGCCTTTGCGGCGGCGGCATCGGCCAGCTCAATCTTTCGCAATATTCAGACCTTTGAAAAGCTGGATATCCGGCTGCGCTCTCTTAACCGGACAGCGCCGAAGATTACGCGAACACGCAGGACTATTTGAAAGACCAAAGCCGATGAGTCTGAATGTCGGCATCGAAACACTGAGCGATGGTTATGCGCGGCTTTTGGTTTTGCAAAACAGCGGTATTTTGAACCGTGAACAGGTCAACCAGCTTTCCGAAGGTCTGGTGAATGCTGCCGCCGCAGCTTGGGCGCAGGCGGCGCCGATATTGACCGCGTTCTGTTTGGTCTGTCACAGGGTTTAAGCTCCGGCACGCTGCGCGCTGAGGAGCTTAATCAGGTGGTCGAACCGCTGCCTGGTCTGTTGCAGGAGCTGGATAAAGCCGCTGGATTATCATGCGGGCGGTTTCCGCCGTATGGTGAATTCCGGCGAAGTCACAGCAGAAATGTTCTGCCACCACGCTAGTGAAAGCTCTGGAATCCTATGACGGCGCTGCTACAAAACTCGACGGTACTATCAGCGGTTCTTTGGCGAAGCTCGAATAATGCCTGGGTCGAGCTGGCGCGCACGATTGGCGAAAGCGGCATTATTGATTTTCTGGCTGAGCTGACATCCGGCATGGCCACCAGCATCGGTGTGGCCAGTCCAAAGCCGTCACCGGACAAATGGCCTTTGCCGAGGCCACAGGCATTGTCGAGAAAACCGCCTTTTTTGCCGGGCGTGGCTATCAAGGCTGCTTATCTGGTTGTGCAAACCTCTATTCTTGGTTTGGCGCGCGGCGTTTTGCGATCACTGGAAACCATTTATGATGGCGCGGTTACGGCATTATCAATCTTGCTGCCTGGTGTTGAGTTGAAAGGCCCAACAAGGCATTACCCGCCTTGCCGATGCCGTTGATGCGGCGATTGCCGATAATGCGCGGCAGTTGGTCGCCACATCTTGATTTCGGCCCGTCAGAGAAATCCATAAGGCCATCTGCGGGCGCAAGAAGAGCGGATCCAAAAACTGCAGCGGGATGCAGAGATTGCCCGGTCAAAGCGCGCAGAACGCAAGAACGCGTCCGCCAGGAACGGGATGCCAAAAGCGGCCCCACCAAAGGCTGAAAAAGCAGATCATCAAACAGCTGGAAAAAGAGCGCAGAAAATTGAGCAAGTCACACAGGCGCTTAAATTCCGCAACGAACAACTGCTCCGCGATGAAAAAACGCAGGAGCTTTATAACCAACTGCAATCCGCAGGCGTTGATCTGAAAACGCGCGAGGGCGAGGAAATACAGCGGCTGGTCGAAGAGTATTACCGCCTGACGCGATGCCAAAGAGGAAGAAGAACGAGGTCGAACAGCCGCAAAAAGGAATTGATCGAAGAGATCAAGAAAATCACCGAAGAGAATATCTCCGCGCAGGATAAATACAATGAGCGGATGGAGGAGCTAAACGAGCTTCTGAAAGAAGGCGCCATCAGTCTTGAAGAATTCGAAGCGGCCGGGAAGAAGGCTTATGACGAGCTGGTTGACAGCCAGTGATAAATGGTTCGATGGCGCGATTCGTGCGCTGGATAAATATGCCGAAGAAGCCACCGACATGGCGGCAAATGTCGAGCGCGTGGTGACCAATGCCATGCAAGGGCTTGGAGGATGCGCTGGTTAAAGCCACCACCACCGGAAAGTTTGAATTTAAAGAGCTGGTCGACAGCATTTTAGAGGATGTCGCGCGGCTGCTTGTTCGTACCCAGATCACAGGGCCACTCGCGCAAGGTTTAAGCGGCGCTGATCAGTAATATTTTTGGTGGTGGTCAAGCGGCGGTCAGTGGTGGCGGCAGTTTTATTTGGCGGTCTGTTTGCTGATGGCGGCGCTTTTCGAAATGGTCAGCAGATCACGGCCTATGCCAAAGGCGGCATTGTCGGCAAACCCACCATCTTTCCTATGGCCAATGGCATGGGGTTGATGGGCGAAGCCGGGCCGGAAGCCGTATTGCCGCTGACCGCACATGTCGTCTGGTCGTCTGGGTGTGGAATCTGCATTGGTAACATGCGGCGGCAACTATTTCTCAGTAACGGTTGATGCCAGAAATTCTGCAATCCATCCGCCACATCTGAGATGGTTAAAAAGGCCGTTGATGAGGCTTTGAGCGCGCGGATCCCTGGCATCATCCAAACATCAGCGCAAATCGCCCACCGCAACACCGTGGACACATGGCAACGGCGCGGATCAAGGTTTGAATAGGAAACACCCATGGCAGATATCGAACTCAACTGGCCTTTGGATTTGCGTCCAGGGGAGCAGAGTTTTTACATCCGCACCCTCTCGACCAAGTTTGAAAACCCGCTCACAGGGCAAGTCCAAGTTCTGGAGCGTGATGCGGCGCGCTGGGTGACAAAGCTCTCTCTGGTGCGGGCGGAATTGGACTCGCGCAGGCTTGATGCTTTGCTGGCGGCCTTGCGTGGATCGGTCGGGCATGTGTTTGTGCCGGATTTTCGCAGACCATCGGCAAAAGGATCTCTGGCCGGAAGTCCGCAATTGGTCAGCGGCACTGGCAAACACAATTACGATTAACGGCTTCACGCCGGATGCGGTTGGCGTTTTAAAGGCTGGAGATCTAATCCAGACCTCACCAGGGCGCAGCTCATATTACCTTGCAGGATGTAGATGCAGACGAAACCGGAGAGGCATTGGTGGCGATTGCACCGCGCTTGCGTGAGGCGGTGACGGTCGGGCCGCTAATTACGGATAACTGCCGTGTTCGCATGCGCCTGGTGGATGATGATGCGGCAGAAAATGCGACCGACAACCGCCGCCTAAGCAGTTTTGAATTGGAATTGATTGAGGTGTTGCCGCAATGACTTGATCTGGCCGGAAGGCATATATCCGAACAGCCAGAACTTTTATATCAGGCACCCAGATCGACACGGTTTGTCTCCACGCTCACCGGCCAGTTTGATGTGCTGGAACGTGAAGGCGTGCGCTGGGTGGCGGAGTTTACGTTTGAGCTGGAGAATGCTCGTGCGCGCCGACTTGATGCTTTGATTGCAGAGTTGAGAGGCGCAGTTGGTCAAATATCTGTGCCGGATTTTCAGGCGTAATGTATCGGAGCCGGTCACGATAGTATGGATGCTTATGCCGATGAAATCGGCCTGACGTTTTTTGATGATCATTATGATTTTGACGATGAGACCAATGATGACGGCTTTCTAACCATCAGAGGAAAGCCCGCCGCTTGGCACCGAAGATAATGCGCTCTTTGGCAGTGCGTTTTGATGCCGTCAGATGTTTTTGACGATGAGCGTTATTTTGCTGACCGAAGCCGGATTTACGCTGCTGGCTGATAATGTCGGCATCCCCTTTGAAACAGATCAGAGGCTTTATCCTGACGCTTGAGCATGGCGATGCGCTGGAGATTGCGATCGAAGAAGGCTTTATGGCCTGCAAACGCAAAACATGATGATCTGCCTGTTCAGGTTGGCGGTGCTTTCTTTGAAGGTGAAGGTCAGCCAACGTTGATTAAAGGGCTGTGACCGGTAGTTGCAAATTAATGGTCTTGCGTCCGTTTGCACCGTCATTCCTGCCGGAGAAAGCATTTGCCGCGCCTCGGTCATGCGCATCTGATTTTGGAAGATGTGGTCACAGATATTGAAGGTCTGGCCTTTGTCCGATTGCGCCAAAACTACGAACCATCGTTACCGAACAACCGCTTGTGCTGGGCGGCATTAAAGTTTTGATGCGCCTAACCCAGGACGATGCCGGAGATAACCGCACCGTCCCGCCGAACCGATCTTCTTACACCCTGAGCTTTGAACAAATCCTGAATTAAATGTCTGAAAAACGCCTTGATGACACTCTGTCTGCCGAGACGGAGAAGCAAGTCGTGCGCCCAATTCTCCTCGCTGAGTTTGATTTTGGTGAAACGATTGACCGGGCATGGAGCGGTATCGGTCAGCTGACATGGGATAGTGAAATTTGGTACGGCGCAGGCAATCTCGGCAAGGTCAGTACGGTTGAGGAAACCACAGAATTAAAGGCCACGGGAGCGAGCTTTCAGCTAAGCGGCATTCCCGCCGATCTGATCACAAAGGTCAGCACCTGCTCCAATTCAAGGGCATAAAGCGCGAATGTATCTGGGCTTTATCAATGAGGATTTTACCACGCTGATCTGCCGATCCCGTTCCTGATTTTTGATGGGCGCATGGATACAGCCGAAATTGCCGATGGCGGTGATACGGCCACCATCACATTAACAGCGGAGAGCCGCTTGCGGGATCTGGAGCGCAGTACGCACCCGTCGCTACACCGATGCCGATCAACAATCACGCTTCCCCGGCGATAAGGGGCTGGAATACGTGCCGTGCCTTCAGGACAAACAAATCGTCTGGGGCACGAGCGCCGGAGTAATCATGTCAAAAATTAAACGATATCCCGACTGGCCAGAACGTCTGGCCAGGATACATCGATGCTGCCCGCACGAAGCCCTTTGTATGGGGAGAGAATGATTGCTGTCTCTTTGCCATGGATTGTGTGCAGGCCATTACGGGACAGGATCTGGCGCGGCCATACCGGGGGTATACACCACAAACGCAGGCTTTGCGCTGCTTAAATCGCTCCGGCGGTGTATCGGGCATTGCCGATACGGTCGCTGCCAAATTATGACATTCCAGAAATACAGCCACTTAACAGCTCAGCGCGGCGATGTCTGCCTGTTTGATATTGGTCGGGGCGATACGCTGGGCATTCGCGCTGGGGAGCATATCTTTGCGCCTGGCTATAAAGGCTTGATTGGCTTTCCGGCTTTGCAAGCGGTTCGCGCCTGGAGGATTGGATAATGCCACAGGTCATTCCGGTTGTTCTGGGGGCTGTGGCTTCCAATTTTGTCAGTGGCGTTGTCGGCGGCGGCATTATTGGTGCCATTGTTGGCGGGGTTGTCGGATCTGCGGTTGTTTCCTTTACCGCGCCTATCTTCGCGCCGAAGCCCAAGCAGGCAAAGTTTTCTGCGCCGTCTGTCACATCCATTTCAACAGGCAGCCGTGGCCGCACAGAGATGGTGAACCAGCCAATTACGGCGCACCGGATTGTTTATGGCCGACGTGCGTGTGTCCGGCCCGCTGGTCTTTACGCATAGCCGCCCGGTCGAGCGGCGGCGATAACAAGCTGGATATTCTGCATTGGGTGATTGTCCTGGCCGCCCATGAGGTCGAGAATCCATTGAGGATATTCTCTTCAATGATGAAACAGTGCCGCTGGATGGCAACGGCGAGGCCACATCCGAGCCTTACAAACGTGATGGCACCGTCTATGCCAGTATTTATAAGCATCTGGGCGCAAGTGATCAGACGGCCGATCAGGTGCTCATTGATAATTCTGGCGGTGAGTGGACGAATGCGCACCGTCTGCGCGGTCTGGCTTATATCCACGCGGAACTGCGCTATGACGATAAAGCCTATGCCAGCGGCACGCCGAACATCTCTGCCATCGTTAAAGGACGGAAGGTCTATGATCCGCGCACTTGATGACTATCGTTTGGTCGGATAATGCCGCGCTGTGTGTTCTGGATTATTTGCTCTCGGATTTTGGTCTTGGGTGCCAGCACGAAGAGATCGATATGAATTCGTTTATCGCCTGCTGCCAATATCTGCGATGAAACCGTTGCCACGCTGGATGCCACCGAAAAACGCTACACATGCAATGGCGTTGTCGATCTCAATGATAATCCGCGTGACATTTTGGAATCCATGCTGGGCAGCTGCGCTGGGTATCTGATCTATACCGGCGGGAAATGGCGACTGCAAGTCGGTGCCTATAACCCGCCGCTCAAAACCTTTGATGAGAGCTTTCTGCGTGATGCCGTTGTTATGCGTCCGCATCGCTCACGCCGTCAGTTGTTCAATACGATCAAAGGCGCGTTTGTCTCGCCGGATCATAACTGGCAGGCCACGGATTACCCGGCTGTGGCCTCCGATCTGTATATCACGGAGGATAGTGGTGAAGAGATTATCTCAACGCTGGATTTATCGTTCACCACGTCTCACACCATGGCGCAGCGCATTGCCAAAATCGCGCTGGAGCAAATCCGCAGGCAGCGGCAGATTCAGTATCCAGCCAATCTGGCAGGGTTTCAGGTGATGGCCGGAAACACAGTTGCCGTTGATCTACCGCGCTTTGGCATTAACGGCCTGCCGTGCCGCGTTAGTGAATTGGCAAATGACCGAGGAAATGGGCGTGGATCTCACCCTCGATGAGGATGGAGAGAATATTTATGCCTTTACGCAGTCTGATTTGAAAACCATTGGCGATGCGCCGCAGGTGGTGGTGCCAAATAACCAGTCTGTGCCGCCGCAGAACCAAACAATGTCACGGCCACCGCTGGTGAAGAATTACATCACCATGAGCTGGGATCGGATTACAGAGAGCGATTTCCGGTACGTGGAAGTCTGGGAAAGCACCAGTAATACCAGTGACCCGGAAACCGATGCCGCCCGCATTTTGGAAGTCTACGATAACTCATTCACCCGCAATCTGCTGGCCGGATCCAAGACGCGTTACTACTGGCTGCGCGCCGTGGATCGCTACGGCAATAAATCCGACTTTGCAGGGCCAGTCGAAGCCACAACAACCGGGGATCAAGACTGTTGTCCTCGTCCTTGAATAAATCTTAAAGGAGCCTACACATGACCACGACTAAGAAAATCTCCGAGTTGCCCTCGGCGGTAACGCCGCTTGCGGGCGATGAAATCATGCCGATTGTGCAGGATGATGCCACGCGGCGCGCCATCGCCGTGATGAAATTCGTCGCTGGGCTAGCCGATGAAGTCCACACGCATACATTATCGGATATTGCCGATGCCGGAACCGCCGCCGGGGCAGATACGGGTGATTTTGCCACGGCTGCCCAAGGCGCACTGGCAGATACGGCCTTGCAGCCGGATGATGTGGGAGTCGGCAGCCTTTAATGAAACCGCTGACTTTGCCACTGCCGCGCAAGGGGCGCTGGCAGATACTGCCGTACAGCCCGGTGATCTGGCTTGCTGTGGCCACCAGCGGTGATTATGGTGATTTGAACGATATCCCGCTGGCTGGGCTGGCCAATGCCATTATTAATGGCTGCGGGCGTATTTCGCATCGCGGTGATCAGGATCCTGACGACAAGCTGGGGCAAAGCTCCGGTGGATCTGCTGACCGTCAAAGCCGAAGGCACTGTATCGGCGGGCACAATTAAGCGCGTGACATCTGCATTATCTCTGACCGAAACCGGCCATGCCACTTTTGTGGAGAATGTCACGCTGACTGGATCAGGTGCTATTTTATTCCGCCGCCGTATTGAGGCCAAAGATGCGCTGGAAGTTTTATAACCAGCCTGCCCATTATTCGGCGCGGGTTTATCACGATCACGGCGCGAATGTGGATTTCATCATCACGGTTCGTAAAGCCGATACGGCAGATGATTTTGCCAGCACCACAGACATTGCAACGGATACGATCAGCATCGCCAATGATGCCAATGCCGATATTGATCTGGCGATTGCCGACATGGGGGATTGCCGCAACGGCATTGAGATTGAGGTCAAAGTGGATTGCGGCGCAATCACCACCAAAGATACGTTCTTTGGGCAAGAGCAATTTTCCATCGGAACGGCAAAACGTCCATTTCATTCGCCCGGCCTCCGGCATTGGAAGAAAAGCTGGTGCATCGCTATTTACAGCCTCATTCGGCGCCATTTTAGGCGTTGCCAATTCCGGCAGCTAATATGCAGGCGGTGTTTTCCCATCCCGGCATGCGCGCCGCGCCAGCTTATGAAGTGGATGCCCCCATTGCCATGACGGATGGTTATACGGCGGATTTTACTCAATCCAGGCCAGCATCACAGCAATCCATGAAAACAAGCCGCATCATGGCCGCGTGGATATTGCCTATTTTTCCGGCCTGACATCCGGACGGTTTCACATTCAGCGCGGCGCAGGCGGTTCTGATCCTGGCCTCGCGGAGCTTTAATCCATGGCAGAGATTGATAAATTCTGATCCCTGGTCAGAGCGTTAACAAGCAAAATCTGCGGCAGTATCTGGCTGCGCGGGAGAGCGCCAGACCGCAGGATTATGGCGCGGTCGGTGATGGCGTCAATGATGACACGCAGGCCATCAATCAATGCTCTAGCGGCTGAAACAAGCTCATTTATCTGCCGCGCGGTCTTACCGGATCACCGGGCCGATCACTTTGCATTACGGCAACGCCCTTATTGGCATGGGTGATGATGTCGTTATTCAGGCGCAGGACGCCCCGCTCAATGAAAATGAAGTGCCGCCCTATACGGCAGACTTTAATGCATAGAGATTGTTGAAGGCTACTGCAGCGTTGAGAACATTCCGATTGTCGGCGGGGCATCGGCCTTCTTTATGGCGGGCAAGGTCAGCCCCTGCGTTAAAAACGTGATCGAAAATGTCACCATCTGGGATGCGCAGATCGGGGTGACGCTTGATGGTCTGGAATGACACCAACAAGCCATGTTACTGGAATAATATCAGCCGTGTTCTGGTCGCCCGCCCCAAAATCAATGGCGTGCTGCTGACCACCACGCCCACAGATTGGGAAGATCCCGAAACTTTTGGCGATAGTCCGAATGCCAATAAATTCCATGATGTGCGGGTTTATTCGCTTTCAGCGCCGATGTCCGGTTCCGGCTTTTTTGTCTCAACCGGGCAATTCAACAACTCCTTCGTGGATTGTGAGGCCAATGTTCATGAGGATGCCGAAGCCTGTTTCCGGCTTGGGTTTCTGGCGCGCAGCAATATCATTAACAATTTCTATGCAGAGTGCTTGGGATTCGCGCCAGGCATCCGCATTGATAACGGCTCGTGCGATAACACGATTGTGCGGCTGTTTTCGGCAACAGGCGGCGCGGCCATTTGGGATCCGACGCTTGCAGGGTGAGTATCAAGCCTATGATGCGGGCTTTCCCAAAGAAAAACTTTATGAAGGATGTCTATATTACAGATCTGCACATGTGGACGGCATGACGCGCGGCACCACCTATATTGATCCGGCCGTTGATCATGTCGGTGATATTTCAATTGATCTAGAGCATACATTTTATCTGCTCAGCTCGTTTAACAAATCCTATGATTTGATCCTGCCCAATGCCGGAGATGCGACCGGTCGCTGGGTTACGCTTAAAAAATCCGATCTGCGCGATAATCCGATCCATATAAAAGAGAATAATGGTGCCGGGCCGGATAACCGAACCCTCACTTTGCTGCAGCAATATGACACTGTCACGCTGGTTTCCAACGGCGCAACATGGTGGGTGTGTCAGGACAATCGCATGCCACGCCCCAGCCGTTTCATTGATAATGCGACCGCACCCTCTGGCACATTTCAGGCCGATATGCTCAACCGCGTTTATCTGGTCTCGGCCTTTGGCGGGCAGATCATCTTTGAAATTCCTGCCCCCATCTGCAGCGGCCGGACGTGTACGATCAAGAAAATCGATCCCTCCAGCAATCACGTCAAAATCCAAATGGCAGAGGCGTCCGGCGGCCCAGACGCGCAAATCTGGTCACTCACATCTCACTTCGCCGCCATGACCATCTATTCCGACGGCGGTCAGTGGATCGTGCTCTCGAAATATTAACTTCCTCAAAAGAAAGAAAAACCATGGCACAACGCAGAAAACCTGCGCCCATTTTTGAGGCGCTCAATAACTCACTTTTATTCGCAATGGCTTTGATTGGTCTTGCGATTTACGTCTATCAAAACGATCAAAATTCTCAAGACAGGCAATTAGAAGCGACCACTATCTTTCTTGAAAATCTGCAAAAGAAACAGGATTCACAAAACGATATTCTCCTGCGGATGCAAGAAGCACAAATTCAGATCGCCAAACAGATCGAGCGCAACACCGACAAAATCAATGCGGTGAATACAGATCGGTTTACAGAGCGCGATGGCACCACGCTCCGCACGAATTTGTCTGAAAAGCTGGAGGAAGAACGCCTTCAACGCCGTCAGCAAAACACGGAAAGCCGCACCTGGATCCGCTCCATAGAAACCGAATTGGACACGATTAAGCTTCAGCTCTCCGGCGTTAATGCGCCTTGCGAAAACAAAGAATAAACCCCACCCCCACAATCAGGAGATCATCATGAATATCACACAACTCCGCGACTATGTCGTGGTGCCGTCGCTCGACTGGATTAATGCCTATTCGCTGGAGGCCGAGCAATTGGTCATGGCAACAGCCATGGCAGAGGGCAAAGCCCAATACATACAGCAGGTTGGACGCGGCCCCGCGCGCGGCTTGTTTCAAATGGAACCCGCCACGCATGACGATATTTGGGCGCGGTATTTAAGCACGAAGCCACACCTGGTTGCCGATTTAAAGGGGCTGACCATGCGCGATATGGATTTGCTCGATCAACTGCGCGGCAATTTGTTTTATGCCGCCGCCATGTGCCGGATTTTTTATCTGCGCTTCAAACAACCGCTCCCGCAAGCAGGCGATTGGCACGGTATGGCCAAATACTGGAAGCGTTATTACAACACGCATCTGGGCGCAGGGACTGTCGATGGTTTTTTACTAAAATCCAAACCTATCATCCAGCTTTATGAAGGAGGCTCCGTATGATCACACCCGATACTAACGATCCTATAAAGGTGCGCCGAACGCTTGCGATTTGGACGGCCATATATGCCTTTGTCATTTTACCTCATGTGCTGATTTTTTATCAGCTCTATGGCGGTGCGGATATCGGTCTGCTTAAAGCCGTGCTGACCTATATCGGCATTTTAGCGTCGGGGCCGATTGGCGCGTATTTATATTCCGCACATATCAGAACCAAAGGAGGCCAAAATGAGCGTCTTGATCAATCTCGCGATTAAATATTGGCGGCCCATCGCCAGTTTTTTAGCGATGGCAGTGTTTTTGGGTTGGATCACGTATCAAAGCCACCGCATTGATACGCTCACCCAAAAACTCCGCACCTCTGAAGCCACCATTGCCTCCTATGAATCCAGCCTTGCCACGCTTCAAAGTGATGCTGCCGCAAAGATCAAAGCCTTGGAGGAAGAGTCCATGCGGGAAATCACCCGCGCGAAAAACCAAGAACGGCTTTTAGGCCGGATAAAAGGAGCCAGTGATGAGCAAGATGCACCTGCTGCTCCTGTGCTGCGCGGCACTATTGACCGCCTGTACGGGCGCACCACAAACACAGATTAAGGTGATTGAGCCAGACATCCCGCAATCGCTTCGAGATTGTAAGGATGCGCCGGATTACCCAGGCGAGGATATGACCCAGCGCGATATCGCCGAAAACTACACCAACCTCTGGTACGCCCACAAAGACTGTAAATCCAAATTACAGGCCGTGAATAGTGCCTTACAGCAAAAAACGGAGGATCAATAATGCTTATTCAACCAGGACAACTCATATCGTCTCGAAAACGGGTGCTGTTTCCGATTCCTGTTTACATCAATGAAAGTCCCACACAACAATTAGACCTTTCTCCGTCTGAATTGAATCCTCTACGGGGAACAGTGTTTTTTGAATTTACAGATAGCAATGTAACGGGCGGCGTGTCAGGAAGTCCCGTTATATTCTCAATCGTCAATAGTGGCGCGATTGCAACAGAAAGAATTTTCTTGCAAAAACGTAGTGCCAATGGCGGCAGAATGCGTGTGGTTTCCACTGGCAACGGTACTCCCAATGAAGTTTACGACCATTTTTTGCCATTCTTTCCAAACGGGAAACATAAAGTTGCTATCGGTTGGGATGAGAATAACTTGAAAATTTGGTTTAACGGGGTTTTATTTTGTGAAATCACCGGAAACTACGATAGACCAGTCGGCCTTGATGTGTTTGGTGTTGGTCGTTTAGCAGGCGGGGGCAGCACTTATTCGAGTGGAACGATTGATAAAATCGAGATCTATAATGTGCTTTTGACCGATGCACAGGCCGCACAAGTGACATTCAATAATGAAATGCTCTCAGGGGTTACGTTTGATGCGGACAAAAATATTTTCATGTTCATGGGGCAATCAAACAGTGTCGGACAGGCGACCGGTTCACCAACATATACCAATACAGGGCAAATGTTCCTGCTTGGGAATGATATGGTGATGGGCGCATATTCCGACCCATACGCAGACCCTGCCGGAGCTTTGGTGGCGGGTATGGATGATGCGTCTTTTGGTATTGGATATGCCGGATATTTTGCAGACAGTTTAAGTTCTTTGATTGATGAAGATGTCGCCGTATGTCCTGCAAACCTTTCTGGTCAAGGTTTAGCCGCTGATACTTCTTCAACGTGGAACGCCAAAGGCAATGCAAATTACAGGACAGGCGGCACGAAAATAACTGGCATTTTAGGCACATGCATGGGCGCTATGAATCAAATTTGTATGGCGCAACAATTTGGAACAATCCAAGGGGTGATATGGGGTCAGGGCGAAACCGATGCAAACCGCGCTGTTTCTCAAGCCACATATACCTCAGAGCTTCAAGAGCTTATTCAGGCCGTACGATATGCCGCAGGCAACAAAGGACTTCCTTGGTTTAATGTGGGGATGCCGGAATACACCAATGATATTTCATCCACGTTTGCCAAATATGAAGCCATTATTGACGCACAAATTGCCGCCTCAGACGTAGATAGTAATGTTTTTTTTGTATCGGGAACCGATGTAGAAGGAGGCGGAATTTCAGGAGATGAACAGCATTATAGTCTTACAGCGAATGAAACTGTTGGCGATTTAATTGCCGATGATGTGGCGGCGAGCCTCTTCGTATCCTAATGCCTCTGCGCTTAAGTAATTATTGCGCGCCTCCATATCATTCCCTAATTTCTCATGCGCTAATCCCATACCGTATAAATAAATCGCTTGCTCATCTACGGTGGCATCGTTTTCTATTTTCTCTAAAAAATAGGCTTCTGCCGCTATGGGATCGGATAGCGCGCGATCAAAAACGGTTTTCTCAAAATCCGAATAATTGCTGCAACCGACCAACAATAAAATACATACGATTGCAACCCTCATAGTGACCCGCCTTTCTCAACATCGATGAAAAAATACTCAAACGGCACCTCTAAAATCCGCGAAATCTCATACAGCCTGCTTGCTGCCACACGATTTTTACCTTTCTCGTATTTTTGAATTTGTTGAAAGGTGATATTAAGGCGCTCACCCAAAGCCGCTTGCGATAGTCCCATTAGGCTTCGTCTTATTCGTATGCGTTTGCCAATGTAGCGGTCGATTATACTCGGTTTTCCCTTTGTTTTTTTGCTGAACATGATCTGTCTCCGTAAATAGTAATAAAAAACCACCATGCCGTTTATGGGGCATGGTGGCCGGAGGTTAGTAGACCGCTAATACACAGCCGCGACAGCCTTTAAGCCGAGGCTCTGGACATACGCTGCCGCCCCCCGGCCGCATAAATCCAGAGAGCGACAAATATCGTTTTGTCGGACGGTATTAGCGGGCATACTACTGCCCGACCATGCCTCTTTTTGACACAGCACACCTATAGTAACGGTTTTTCAGGAAAATGGGAGGGGAGAATAGTATTTAGTGGTTTTCACACTTTGTATTCTCAAACTCCAATGTCGAATGTTCAATTTCGAATTTGTTATGCAACATAGTTTTTAAGCTGGT
Source organism: uncultured Alphaproteobacteria bacterium (assembly GCA_963702155.1). Classification (GTDB taxonomy): domain Bacteria; phylum Pseudomonadota; class Alphaproteobacteria; order Micavibrionales; family Micavibrionaceae. Next base: position 1,976,275 of record OY969717.1, on the reverse strand, counting down.
TTTAACCAAATCCATATTTCAGAGGGATCCCCGTGATTGTGGGCTTGTCCCATATTTATTACTTTTTTATTCTAATGATAGTTTTAAACTTGCTTAGGCTTATATGCCAGAAGGCGAAGCGCGTTGAAAACGACAATGAGAGTACTTCCTTCGTGCAGAGCAACTGCAGGGCCGATATTTAGCCCAAAAAGTGTAGCAGGAACTAGAAATGCAACCATTCCAAGACTAACCCATAAATTTTGACGAATAATGTTTTTTGCAGAGCGGCTAAGACCGATAGCCAAAGGCAAATGATCTAGATTATCGGCCATTAAAGCCACGTCAGCCGTTTCAAGTGCTACGTCACTACCAGCAGCACCCATAGCGATCCCAACCGAAGCGGAAGCCATTGCTGGCGCATCATTGACTCCGTCGCCTACCATCGCAACGCCGCCTTCGCTTTGTAATTTTTTGATCTCAGAAACTTTATCGGCAGGCATGAGGTCGCCGCGTGCCTCATCAAGCCCAACCTCTTTCGCCACCGCATTGGCAACCTTTTGATTGTCGCCTGAAATCATAATCATACGCTTAATACCAAGCTGGCGAAGAGTTTCGATAGTTCGTTTGGCAGCCTCGCGCGGTGTATCCATTAAGCCAATAACCCCGAGGAAGCGATCACCTCGCCGGATAATCATCGTTGTTCTGCCATTTTCTTCCAAAGATTCAACAACCTTTCTTATACTATCTGGAAGAGCTGAACCGCTGACCTCTGTAAACAAATCATCTTTACCAACATGGACTAACTCACCTTCAACGATTGCCTGAATACCTCTGCCTGTGATGCTTTGCAAATCAGTAGCTTTTGGGTATGTAATCGCGCTTCCCGTTTCGTTTAATTCCAATTTCGCCATCCCATCGCGCACAACTGCTCTAGCAAGTGGATGTTTACTAAGGTTTTCTACGGCAATAGCAGTCTGCAATAATTCAGTTTCGCTAACATCATCAGCAGTGCGAATATCGGTCACTTTTGGCTCGCCTTCTGTAAGCGTGCCCGTTTTATCAAAAGCGATAGCATCAAGACTACCAAGGCTTTCAAGTGGTCCGCCGCCTTTTACCAACACACCGCCGCGTGCTGCTCTCGCGATACCGCTAAGAACAGCACTGGGTGTCGCAATTGCCAGAGCACAGGGACTAGCGGCAACCAATACAGCCATTGCACGATAAAAGGATTCACTGAAAGGTTCATCTAGAAAAAACGAGACGACCAATAGCAAAATAACACCAATAATGACTGAGGGAACAAAATATCGCTCAAACTTTTCAGTTAATTTTTGAGTTGGAGAAACACGGGTTTCCGCTTCGCTGACCATTTTAACAACGCGTGCTAACGTATTTTCAGAAGCCAATTTAGTAACCTGTACTTCTATAGAGCCGGACTGATTAATGCTCCCTGCGAACACCCGATGCTCGGGTTGCAAAGATTCAGGCTCTTCTGCGGCTATTTTAACATTGCTCACGGGTCTTTTGTCCACTGGGATACTTTCACCCGTGATAGGTGCTTGATTGATACTTGTTTCACCCTCAATTACAAATCCATCTGCGGGTACTCGCTCATCCGGCTTTATGATAACAATATCACCAATAACCAACTCTTCGACAGGCACTTCTTTCTCAGAACCGTCGCGCCGAATGCGTGCTGTTCGCGGGGCAAGTTCAGATAAAGACTCAATGGCACGCTTTGCACGACCCATCGCATATCCTTCCAAAGCGTGTCCTATACTAAATAGAAACAGCAAAAACGCCCCCTCAGCCCAAGCGCCAAGTGAAGCAGCACCCGCTGCGGCAACAATCATTAAAAAATCGATTTCAAATTTACCCGCTCGTATTTTCTCTATTGCTTCAGCTATAGTGAACCATCCACCAAAGAAATAAGATGCCAGAAAAAAACATAACGGTATCCAGCTATTGATTTCCACGAAGGTTTCCAATACCCATCCCATTGTCAATGAAGCACCGCTAAGGACGGCGAAAATCAACTCTGTATTATTGCCGAAAATACCTGCGTGATTGTGTCCTTGTCCCATATTAGCTTCCTGTTGGAGTTGTTAAGTAAAAAATTCCGTATAAAATAAGTAACCATAAAGTTATAATAATAATTAATCCTGCGTAGCTTTTAGGTTTTGCTCGTTTTTGCTCCAAATGCAGAAATGCTTTCTGCTGGCACTCTAGCAAAACATTTTCGGGCAAAAGTTTGAATACCAAATACACACCACATGGTATCAATATAAGGTCATCCAAATACCCAAGAACAGGAATAAAATCTGGTATTAAATCAATCGGGCTGAAAGCATACGCACAAACAAACATTGCCAGATATTTGGCTGCAGCAGGCGTTTTAGGATGCTTTATAGCATACCAAAGCGTCAATAACTGCAGCTTGATTTTAGCGAAAATGTTTTTCAAACTCACCCGTTGATCTTACTTTCTATAGCTTGACGCTTCTCATATATTTCAACGCGCACTTCCTTTTTGCATTCCAATCTTTTTTTGACCGATGGGTAACGCGCAGATGGACAGCGCACCTGTTCAATACTGCTAAAGCGCGGCATCTCTTTGATTTGCTCCGGTGTGTAATCTTCTACTCCGGCTTGGGCTGATCCAAGACCAATAGTCAGTGCAGCAGCAGTTAAAAGCATTAATATTTTCATAGTTTTTCTCCTTCTATGATGGTTGGTTTAGGTTGGGTTGAGGTTTTTTTGTTTCGGCGGATGCTTATCCGGCTTGGAAACCATTTATACAGGGCTGGCAACACCAGCAATGTCAGGATGGTTGAGGATATAATCCCACCGATCACAACGGTCGCCAGCGGTCTTTGTACTTCCGATCCTGCGCCAACATTAAAGGCCATTGGTACAAAGCCGAGGCTGGCCACAAGAGCAGTCATGAGGACTGGCCGCAGACGCGTTAATGCCCCTTCGATAATGGCCTCTTGTAATGGTTTTCCTTGTTTCTCCAAATCACGAATAAAGGATAGCATCACCACACCGTTTAATACCGCCACACCGGATAGCGCGATAAAGCCAACCCCTGCAGATATCGAGAGCGGAATATCACGGATCATTAAGGCCGCAATGCCGCCTGTCAAAGCCAAAGGAACGCCAGAAAACACCAGCAATGCGGCTCTAACAGAATTAAAGGCCATGAATAGCAAACCAAAAATCAGCAAGAGCGAGATTGGAACAACAATCATCAAACGCTGTTTTGCAGAGATAAGCTGCTCAAACGTGCCGCCATAATCCACCCAATATCCGGCAGGCACATTGACGTTTTCACGCACGGCTGTTTGCACATCTTTAACAAAACTGCCCAGATCACGTCCCCGCACGTTAGCAGTTACGAAAATGCGCCGTTTGCCGTTTTCACGGCTGATTTGCGCGTGACCATAAGCGATATCGAGATCAGCAACTTCTTTCAAAGGCACATAATCCGGTGTTTCGTCTGCGCCTTCCTGTTCCGCATTTGGCAAAGGGATGGGCAGCATTTCCAATGCCTTAATGTCTGTACGGAGTTTTTCCGGCAAACGCACGACCAGATCAAAACGTCTATCACCTTCAAATATCTGTCCAGCTTCACGTCCGCCCATTGCAATTTGCACAACATCTTGCACATCGGCGATGTTTAAACCGTACAAATCAAGGCGTTTACGGTCAGGGATGATGCTGAGCGTCGGCAAGCCAGAGGTTTGTTCGACTTTAACATCGGCTGCCCCTTCAACTTTTTTGAGCGCTGTTTCAATGTCCTGCGCGGTTTTAAGAAGCTGGCCGAGATCATCGCCATAAAGTTTTACTGCCAGATCGCTTCGCACACCGGAGATTAACTCGTTAAAGCGCATTTGGATCGGCTGGGTAAATTCGTAATTATTCCCCGGCAATTTTTCTAGAGCCTGTTCCATACGTTCAACTAATTCGGCTTTGGATAAAGAGGGATCAGGCCACTCTTCACGCGGCTTTAAAATCACGAATGTATCAGCCACATTCGGCGGCATAGGATCGGTCGCCACCTCCGGCGTTCCAATCTTGCTGAATACAGTTTTCACCTCATCGAAGGTCAGTACCGTTTTTTCAACCTCATGTTGCATTTCAGTCGACTGAGTCATACTGGTGCCGGGAATACGCATGGCGTGAAGGGCAATATCGCCCTCATCAAGACTTGGAATAAATTCCGCGCCCATGCGAGATGCTCCAAACAGACTAATCGCAACCAAAACAAGCGCAGCAATAATGACAGGCATCGGATTGCCAACGCTCCATTTTAATAATGGCTCGTAGACTTTTTTTGCACCGCGAATAACTGCATTTTCTTCCTCATGCACTTTGCCCGTAATGAAGGTGGCAACTGCCGCAGGAACAAATGTAAGGGAGAGAACAAGCGCACTCAGCAACGCCACAACAACCGTAAAGGCCATCGGATGGAACATTTTGCCTTCAACACCTGTCAGTGAGAAGATTGGAATATACACAATCGTGATAATTAAAATTCCAAAGATGCTGGGCTGAATCACTTCTGTCGTTGCTTTCGCCGCTAAAGAAAAACGCTCTTCTTTCGTCAGTAACCGTGCCTAATTTGTGTTGCTCCATACCAAAACGTCGGAGACAATTTTCAATGATGATCACCGCGCCATCAACAATTAGACCAAAATCCAATGCACCAAGGCTCATGAGATTACCGGAGACTTTGTTTTCAACCATGCCTGTTATTGTCATGAGCATGGCGACAGGAATTACAAACGCTGTAATCAAAGCTGCTCTTAAATTCCCCAAAAGCAAAAACAAGATCACAATGACCAGTATCGCGCCTTCAACAAGATTTTTCTCAACCGTTTTAATCGTACGCTCAACAAGAGACGTCCGGTCGTAGACAGCAGTCGCATGAACACCGTCGGGCAGAGAATCATTGACGATCTCCAGTTTCGCCGCCACACGCTCGGCGACCTCTTGGGTGTTTTCACCCATCAGCATCATGGCTGTACCAAGGACGACCTCTTTACCGTTTTGCGTGGCCGCGCCCGTACGCAAGGGTGAGCCAAGCGCAACATCGGCAACATCGCCCACGCGGATCGTTACTTCATCACGTTTGGCAACAATAATGCGTCCTATATCGTCTATGTCCTTCACCTGACCAGGCACGCGAATTAAATACTGTTCACCATATTTTTCGATATATCCCGCGCCGACATTATTGTTGTTACGCTCCAACGCTTCAATCAAATCGGCAATGGTTAGATCATAGGAGAGCAATTGTTCGGGATACGGCATCACATGATATTGTTGTTCATAGCCACCAATCGTGTTGATCTCGATCACGCCTTTGAGATTGCGAAGCTGTGGTACAATCACCCATTCCTGCAATGTGAGTAAATCCATCGGGGTATAGGCCGTGCCGTCTTCTTTAACCGCGCCGTCTTCGGCTTCAACGGTGTACATATAAATCTCACCCAGACCTGTGGCAATCGGCCCCATCATCGGCTCTATGCCTTCGGGAATTTCACTTTTGACACCTGATAAGCGTTCGGCCAATAACTGCCGCGCAAAATAAATATCTGTTCCTTCTTCAAACACCACCGTGACTTGTGAGAGACCATAGCGCGAGATCGAGCGCGTATAATCCAGCTTTGGAATACCGGCAATGGATGTTTCAACGGGGAATGTAATGCGCTGTTCAACCTCTAAAGGCGTATAGCCAGCCGCTTCCGTATTGATTTGGATTTGAACATTGGTAATGTCTGGCACGGCATCAATAGACAGCCGTTTAAAATTATAAATGCCTAAAACACAAACAGCCAGAACCGCAACTAAAACAAGCCAGCGATGGCGTATGGAGGATTCAACAATTTTCTCTAACATGGGTTTTTCCTTTAATTATTCTTTTCAATATTCTTAATGTTCATGCGCCGCGCCGGACTTCAAAATATCGGCTTTGATAGTAAAACTACCTTCACTGACATAGGACTGCCCTGCTGAAAGGCCGCTTATGATTTCAATATATTGCCCATCCGAAACGCCTGTTTTAACGGGCTTCATTTCATAGCTGTTACCGCTTTGGACAAAGACCACCGTTTGATCTTCCATGGTTTGCAAAGCAGATTCACGCACAGCCAAAGGCACTTTTTTCTGTGAAACGATTACATCACCCTCGACCGTCATACCGGGCCGCCACATATTCTTTTCATTATTTAAGGGAGCAACCGCCACCAGAGTTTGGCTTAACGCATCTGCCGTGGGGAAAAGCATCGTAATCGTGGCTTTATCTTCTTTCTTTTCATCCAGCGTATGAACGCGGACATCTTGCTCCAGTGCCACCAGATCGGCGTCTTTGGGGAATATATGAAATTTTGCCCAAACACTGGATAAATCAGCAATCGTAAAGAGAGGCTCGCCATTTGCTACATCACCCAGATTTGTGTTGCGGCTTAAAATCGTGCCATTTATCGGAGCCACGATATTGTAGTTGTTCAGGCTTTCGTTGCTTTCAACAACGGCCAACACCTGACCTTTTTTAACGTCTTCTCCTAAATTCACCTTTACGCTTTTTACCAGCCCTGGAAAACGCGCTCGAACATCTGCTTTGGCATTCTGATCGATTGTAATCCGTCCCGTTAACGCAACCGTATTGCCAATCATGGCAGAGGTTATTTTTTCAATAACAACACCTGCCTGTTTTGCCGCATCCGGTGCGATCTCGGTTGTGCCTTCTTCATGCTCATCACCGTGTTCATCACCATGAGATACGCCGCCGTGACCGTGGTCATCGTGGCTGTCTTCTTTTTCATGGCTTTCATGGCCGTGTTCATCATGGCTATCGCCGTCTTCGGAATGGTCATCACCGTGTTCGTCCCCATCACTTTCATCATGACCGTGATCTGCGTGTTCTTGGGCGTTGGCATAACTGACCATTGAAGGCGTTAATTGCCATGCGAAAACTGCAGCGCCCAGCACTGCTATCAATAAGAATTTTTTATTCATCGTTTTGTCCTTTTGTCTTTGCTTGAGAAAATTGGCCGATGAGATCGCTATGCGTTCCCATCAAAAAATCGGTTTGTGCCTTGGCTTCATATACGCTTAACAGGCTGTCCAGACGCGCTTCCTGCACCTCGTATAAAGTGCGCTGTGAATCCAGTAAGTCGAGAAATGTAAACGCGCCGCGTCCATATCCATCATCGGCTTGTGAATAGGCTTTACGCGCACTTGGGATAATTTCATCCTGATAACGACTGGTTTCTTCTAGTGATGAGGCGAGGCTTTCCCACGCCTGAATTGCCGATTGGCGCAGGGATAATCCGGCGGCATAACTTTCAGCATCAGTTTTAATCATATTGGCCTTGGCTTCCTGAATGCCGCCTTGATTGCGGTTAAAAACAGGGAGTGGAAAAGAAAGTCCCGCCACCAAAGCGGTGCTGTCATTGTCATTAAAACGCCTTACACCCAAACCAAAGGTCGGATTGGGAACAGCTTGTGACCGTGCCAAATCTAAAGCCGAGCGCGATTGTAATTTGGCCAGCTCCTGTGCTTTATATTGAGCTGTGTTTTTCAAAGATCCCAGCAACGCTTCTCTGTCGATTAATTCCGGCAACATGCTTAAATCAGTTTCCACATCAAGGTCGGACGCGTCCATAACACCGAGTAAACGTGCTAAATCGTTTTGCGCGGTCACCAACTCTTTTTCGGCTTTACGTTTTTCAACTTCTGCTGCTGCCTGTTCAATGTCAGCCTTGGTGTGCTGAATATCTGCCGATTTTGCCGCGCCAACACGTTTTTTGACAATCGTATGGGTCTTGTCGGCCAACGCGAGACGTTTATCTGCCAATCCCATACGCTCCTGCGCGATAGCAACGCGAACAAACGCATAATCCGTTTCAGCCAAAAGGCTTAATGCTCTGGCATTGGCTTGTTCTTTTGTAATTTTGTAAGTGAAATCAGCAACGTCCGTTCGGTTTTGCCGTTTACCGCCCATCTCAATGGTCTGTTCAATGCCTACTGTGATCTCCGCTCCGTCAAAGCCTTCCTGATCGTCTTCTCCGGCGAAGTTTTCAACTTCTAAAACTGCATTCGGATTAGGCATTAAAGAGGCCTGTAAGCGACGATCCACCGCCGCATCAATCTCTGCTAATGCTGCCATATAAGTTGGGTTGTTTTGCAACGCTCTTTGAAGGCGGTCTGTTTGTCCAGTGTTTCTGCTTCGGCGTTATGTCGGCTGCCAAAACCAGCAAGACCAACGCGGATGTATAGAGTAGTTTTTTCATCATAGTTTCCTTAAATGTGATTAAATCAGGGGGAGGACAACACAGCGCGTTAGACAAACAACGCATTTGTGTCCAAGAGATAAGGTCGCAAAAATCCGTCTGCCTATGGCTTTAGCCAAAAAACAGACACACTACGCCTTATTAAATTATGATTTGGGGGGGCGTTTGAGGCCGTACATGAAATCCGATACAAATAGAGTCGTATCCGGCAATAACATTTGGTCTTTACCAACGGAGACAAGATCCTTAATACCGTATGACGTGTCCATCGCATGATGAACACAGCATCCACCACATGTCATATCACAGCCATTGCTGCCCAGAGAATTATCGTCAGAGCTGTCAGCATCAATATTTGCGGAGATTTCGGATGCAGTATCAACACTGGCATGAGCAACATGCGAAGCGCAGACCGTCACGGAGACGATCAAGGCAAAGGCAGAAAGTATCAAGAAAAACTTGCTCATATTTTTTAAGCTAACATCAAAGTGTTACGAATTCAATAATGGATTGATGGTGCAGTCTCTTATAATTTTACCTCAAATTCAGGAACAGGACGTTCTTGTGCTTCTTGTTCGGTTGCCACTTTACCATTTTCCCCAATATCATCCAAAAGCCACTGCATTTCTTTAATTTCGCGACGTTGCGCTTTGATAATGGAATTGGCCAGTTCTTTCACACGCACATCATCAATGCTGGCACGTTCACTGGTAAGAATAGCAATCGAGTGATGTGGAATCATTGCGCTCATCCAAGATTCATCTTGCACGGTGGCTTGAGAGCGAACAAGAAATAATGCGCCTGCAAAAATTACAATGCTTCCTGCGTAAATCAATATGTTGGTTTTCTTGTCTTTATACATACCAAGCATAAAGGACAGCATAATAACCGCCATCGTCGCGCCCATATAGATTGCCATATAAGTGCGCGTTTCACTAAAATATACGTGATCAAGCGCGTAGGTATTTAAATACATCAAACCGAGCATCACAGCGGTTGATGTGGCAATCATCGCAAAAAATCTTGAATATTTCATTTTAAATCTCCTTATTATTTAACGTGTTGTTATGACTTTTGTTTTGGATGATAAACTAGCAATGGTTTATCCATGCTCTTCCCTATAATGTTTGAGGAAGATACGCTCTCCGGCGAATACAAAGATTAGGCCAACAATGGACGCCCAGATAACCAGCATATCACTCTGCGCTTTTACCCAGAGGAAAGCCCCCAGAACGACCACGTCAAGAACGATAGCCGCGATCAAAATTGCGCCATGCGCGCCGATCTCTTTACGCAAATACCGGAACACGCCCCATTGAATGGCAATATCCATGATGATGTAGAAAATCGCCCCAAGTGAAGCGATCCGACCTAAGTCAAAGAAAACTGTCAACAATATGGCTATGACAATCGTATAAACCAGTGTGTGTTTTTGTATGCTTCCCGGCATACCAAAATGGCTGTGTGGCACTAATTTCATATCTGTCAGCATGGCCAACATCCGAGAGACGGCAAATACACTGGCGATCACACCGGACACGGTAGCGACAATAGCAAAGCCGACGGTGATCCAGAGGCCATATTGCCCGAAGGCCGGACGCGCGGCCTCAGCCAATGCGTAATCCTTAGCCTTGACGATTTCGTCTATCGTCAAATTGCCGCCAACGGCCAGCGCCACCAGCAAATAGACCACCACGCAAATCGCAAGTGATATGATAATCGCGCGACCCACATTTTTATGCGGCTCCTTGATTTCGCCGCCGCTATTTGTGATGGTGGTGAAGCCTTTGTAGGCCAGAATACCCAGCGCAACGGCTCCAAAAAACCCTGTGGCCGTTGTGTTTTCCGGCACTACGGAAATACTCTCAAAATCAAAGCCGGATGCCCATAACCCGCCAATAGCCAGCAGTGCCAAGCCGCCGATCTTGATAAAAGCCATAAAAAATGAAAACGTTTGGATGAATTTATTACCGAGAATATTGACCATAAAGGCGAAGAGCAAAAGCCCAACGCCCAGTGCCGGAATCATCCAGCTATCCTTGGATACGTCAAAAAGTTGGAGTGTATAAGCACCAAAAGTTCGGGCAACAAGACTTTCATTAATGACCATTGAGAAGTACATGAGCAAAGCGCACGCCGCCGTTATCGTTCCTTTGCCGTAGGCTTTCTCCAAAAACTTAGCAATGCCGCCCGCCGATGGATAAGCATTGGACATTTTGACGTAAGAATAAGCACTAAAGCCAGATACGATTGCGGCGACCAAAAAGGCCAGTGGAAACCACTCCCGCGCAAGCTCTGCAACCTGTCCAGTCAACGCAAAAATGCCTGCGCCGATCATCACGCCTGTCCCCATGGAGACGGCCCCGATCAGCGATAGGCTATTTTTCTTGTATTGCCCCGATTGGCCATGTTTTGAATGATCCATTTATTTCTTGCCGCCGCAGCACCCTCCTTGTTTTTCTGTTTTGTCTGCTTTTGGCTTTTCCTCTTTATCGCTGTCACAGCAGCCGTCTTTTTCTTTTTTGGGCTGTTCTTGTGCATCGTTCTTATTGCCGCCGCAACAGCCGCCTGATTGATTATTGTGCTCATGATCGTTCTTGTGGTTCATAGTCTTTCTCCTTCTTCTTTTCATTGATCGAAAAAATGGCATTCTGCATATTTAAAACCAGAATTTAAGCCCAGTGAGCAGAGCTGTATTATTGGTCTGCTCGCCGTCAGCTTTACGCATATTGTGCGTTTCACCAATACTTTGCTCCCAGCTTACCCCGACATAAGGCGCGAATTTACGGCTGAATTCGTAGCGTAGGCGCAAACCCGTTTCAAAGCCAGTAATACCGGAGCCGATATTGTATTCCTCGACATCCTGCACAGCGAGTTCGGTTTCAAAGCGTGGTTGCAAAATCAAACGTTGCGAGAGCAGCAAGTCATATTCGGCTTCCAATACGGCAGACACATCTCCTTCATCACTAATATAAGAAGTGGCCTCGACTTCAAACCAGTATGGTGCCAGTCCCTGAAAGCCAAAAGCGGCAAAATCACGATCATCGGCATCATTGATGAAATCATGGCGATATCCGGCCTGCATGTCCCAAAAAGAGGCCACATTCCGGCTATAGAGCGCTTCCACTGACGTTTGTTCGTGCTCATCTTCGCTCGTATTGTATTCGCCCTCGCTTTTCAGCCAGAGCTTATTGTAGTCCCCGCCGACCCACGCCTGAATATCATGCAAAACGACATTGTCACCTTGCTGAAAACGCTGCTCCAACCGATCCCCCATGATTTGATAAAAAATTGCGTTATCGTGCATGGGAATTATACCAAAATTTTCCTGCGGACCATTTTGTCCATCCACGGCATATTTCTGGATAGACTCACCCACTTTAGGATGAGTGTCTACGTCTTGATAATCTGCCGGATATTGAACTTCATTTGCTTTATGCCCCATCGCGCTATGATCCATTTGCGCCAACGCCGGAGCGCTAAAAGATAATAATGCAGCTGTAAAAACTATTTTTTTCATCTCTCTCATCCTTTTCCTATGCGACCCGTACAACCTGAAACATTCCGGCCTCCATATGATAAAGCAGATGGCAGTGAAACGCCCAGTCGCCTTTTTCAATCGGCGTTATAAGCACAGAAAGCTTTTCTCCTGGCTTGATTAAGATCGTGTGTTTGTAGGGCAGGTTTTCATGACTGTTTCCGTTTTCCAGTTGCATCCACATGCCATGCAGATGAATGGGATGTTCCATCATGGTGTGATTGACCATGTATAGCCTTAAACGCTCGTTATGACGAAACAGATACGGCCCGTCTTGCTCAGTAAATTTCTTACCATCAAATGAGAACATATAACGCTCCATATTAGCGGTCAGGTTAATGTTCATCTCTCTTTCAACGTGCGGACTGTATTGCTGCGGTTCGTTTGATTTTAAATCCTTATAGGTTAATACTTTCCAACCATCCTGACCAAGGCCTATCCCCGGTTCGCTCAGGCGCTCTTTTGGATCCGTCATGACCATCACAACATTGGATTTACTTTGATCGGGCTGGAATGGCTTTTCTCCGTTCGGGCCAGGGATATTAGGATCTTGCTTCATTGTGTCATGTTTCATCATTCCGTGACCCATACCGGCCATACTCGCCATGTCAAACTCGCTCATATCTCCCATATCCATCATCATGCCGCTATCCATGTTCATACCGGCCATCATGCCCATATCTGCCATTTTTCTTACAGGACGTGGGCGCAACGGCGGTACTGGGGCAGATAATCCGGCTTGTGGCGACAGTGTTCCGCGCGCATAACCACTGCGGTCCAGACTTTCAGCCATAATCGTAAAAGGTTTATCTTGTACTGGTCTGACCAGCACATCGAATGTTTCTGCTGTTCCGATACGAAATTCATGGACTTTAACGGGCTTGATCGCTTTTCCGTCTGCCATCACCACATCCATATCCAGCCCAGGTATGCGTACATCAAAATTACTCATCGCCGACCCATTGATAAACCGCAGGCGCACGGTTTCACCGGGGTTAAAAATGCCCGTCCAGTTCATGTGCGGCGAATTGCCGTTCATCAGATAGGTGTAGGTTGATCCCGTCACATCAGACAGATCGACCGGCGACATCCGCATCTTGTTCCACATCTGGCGTTGCTTTGTCGCGTTCTTAAATCCCTTTTCAGAGACATCATCAAAAAAATCCCAGATGGTTCGTTTTTGATAATTGTAGTAATCGCCGCTGCGATGGATATTGGCAAAAATTGTTTCGGGATTTTCAAATGACCAGTCCGAAAGCAGTACGACATAGTCGCGGTCATAGGCAAACGGTTCACCATCTTTGGGATCAATCACAATCGGCCCATATGCGCCCGTTTGTTCCTGAAAGCGTGAATGGGAGTGATACCAATATGTTCCAGCTTGCTTGACTTCGAATTCATATTCATAAGTTTCTCCGGGCTGAATACCATTAAATGTCACACCTGGCACACCATCCATGCGCATCGGCACTAAAAGCCCATGCCAGTGGAGAGAAGAATGTTTCGTATCCATCAGCGAGTTGGTGACATTCATTTTGATATGATCCCCTTCGCGCCAGCGTACCAGAGGGGCGGGCACAGTGCCGTTAACCGCCGTTGCCCTTCCCGTGCGTCCGTTCAATGTGAAAGGTGCGTAGCCAATATCAAAATTATAAAGAGACTTCGCTTCAATATGCCCGATGCCATGTTCATCAACCGCGCCGGGGGCGGTGTTCGTTTTTGCCCATGCCGGAAGTGGCAAGCTCATGTTCAAACCAGTGACAAAGGCCGCACCCGCTGCGCCGCCTATGAATTGTCTTCTTGATATTGATTGTAATCTTGGCTTTTTAATCATGGAAAAATTCCTCTTTTTGATAACGCTTTCAATGGGATAAAGTTCATATTTTCTTCAGATTTAAGCGCAGAGCATTCAGCACTACACTCACTGAGCTTAGGGACATTGCAGCCGCTGCAATAATCGGTGACAGCAGGATACCGAAAAACGGATACAAAATGCCTGCCGCAATCGGCACACCCGCCGCATTGTAGATAAAGGCAAAAAATAGATTTTGCCGAATGTTACCCATGGTCGCGACCGAAAGTTTGCGTGCGCGCACAATCCCGATCAGATCACCCCCTAAAAGCGTAATCCCAGCGCTTTCCATCGCGACATCTGTGCCTGTTCCCATAGCGATACCAACATCGGCTGCGGCCAACGCAGGGGCATCATTTGTGCCGTCTCCTGCCATCGCAACAATACGTCCTTCGGCTTGCAGTTTTTGAACAATTTTGCCTTTATCTTCGGGCAGAATTTCGGCCTCAACTTCTTCAATGCCGAGCATTTTTGCCACCGCCTCTGCCGTGCGGCGATTGTCACCCGTCAGCATGACAATACGCAACCCTTGCTCATGCAGCGCCTTTATCGCTTCTTGTGTGGTTTCTTTAATCGGGTCAGCAATCGCCAAAAGTCCGGCAGGTTTCCCGTCTACCGCTATAAATATCACCGTTGCGCCATCTCCGCGTAATTCATCGGCTTTGGCCGACAGATGAGAAACGTCAATGGATTGCTCCTCCATCAACATGACATTGCCAAGAGCGACATTTTTGCCTTGGATTTTGCCGATCACACCTTTGCCTGTGGGCGAGTCAAAGTCTTCCGCAGCACTTAAATCCAGATTTTTTTCTTTCGCAGCTTCGACAATAGCATGCGCCAAAGGATGCTCGCTGCCTTGCTCCAATGATGCTGCCAATGATAAAAGCGCGTCCTCGGTAAAACCATCCTCAGCAACAATTTTTGTGACTGTGGGTTTGCCTTTGGTCAGGGTTCCAGTTTTATCAACGACCAACGTATCAATTTTTTCCATACGCTCCAAAGCTTCTGCATTTTTAATGAGAACACCTGCTTTTGCGCCTTTGCCCACACCAACCATAATCGACATCGGTGTGGCCAAACCAAGAGCACACGGGCAAGCGATAATAAGAACACTGACTGCCGCAATCAAAGCATAGCTAAGCGCAGGTGCAGGGCCAAAGACTGCCCACACACCAAAGGCAATCACGGCAATGAGAATAACAGTCGGCACAAACCATCCCGCCACCAGATCAGCCATGCGCTGAATAGGCGCGCGGCTGCGCTGCGCTTCGGACACCATTTTGACGATCTGGGACAGCATTGTGTCTTTTCCAACGCGCTCGGCTTTCATAACAAAACTTCCAGTCTGGTTCATCGTGCCGCCAATCACTTTACTGTCTGGCTCCTTTTTAACAGCCATAGACTCGCCCGTAATCATGGATTCATCAACCGCGCTTCCACCTTCGGTGACAACGCCATCGAGCGGTATTTTTTCACCGGGGCGGACGCGCAGGTGATCTCCGGCCCTGATTTGATCCAAGGGGACATCTTCTTCATTGCCGTTGTCATCAATGCGCCGCGCTGTTTTAGGAGCAAGGTCAAGGAGAGCGCGGATTGCGCCACCTGTTTGCTCGCGTGCTTTTAGCTCCAGCATTTGTCCCAACAGAACAAGCACGACAATCACGGCGGCGGCTTCGAAATAAACCGGAACAGAGCCATCCGCATTTCTGAAAGCTTCTGGAAAAAGATCAGGCGCGATGGTGGCTATAATACTATACAGCCACGCAACGCCCGTACCCATCGCAATAAGGGTAAACATATTGAGATTGCGAGTTTTGAGAGACACCCAAGCCCGCTCGAAAAACGGCCAGCCCGCCCATAAAACAACAGGTGTGCCAAAGACCAACTGCAACCAGTTTGAGACTTGGGGGCTGACCAAATGCAAATCAAAAACATGCGCCCCCATTTCCAATATAAAAACAGGAAGGGTTAGCAATAAGCCAATCCAGAACCTCTTTCGAAAATCGGTGAGTTCGGGGTTTTCGCCTTCTTCGCCTGTCGCGGTTTCAGGCTCCAAAGCCATGCCGCAGATCGGGCATGTGCCTGGGCCTTCCTGACGGATTTCAGGATGCATCGGACATATATAAATTGCTCCGGCAATGACAGGTTTTTCCTCTTGCGGCTGTAGATATTGCTCCGGCTCTGCTTCGAATTTTTTCAAACAATTTTCAGCGCAGAAATAATATGTCTGCTCTTTATAATCGGTTTGGTATTGCGCCGTAGCCGGATCAACGTCCATGCCGCAAACAGGATCTTTTACCGCGCTTGTTTTTGAATGCGATCCGCAACATTCTTTGTGATGATCATGTTTCATAATTATTCTCCTTGGTTATCTTCATTCCAGCCGCCGCCCATTGCTTTAAAGACATCTATGCGGGCTGCTATTGTTTCAAAACGAGCGCGGGCGTAAGTATCATCGGCTTGCAGCATCAAACGTTGCGCATCCAGAGATTGCTGAAAATCAAGGACGCTTAGGTCATATTGTTTTTGTGCAATGTTATAGGCATCTCGTGCTTTGGCAGCGCTGCGGCGTAAAGCATCCTCACGTTTTTTAGTTGTTTTTACTGTGGCCAGCGCATCTTCGGCTTCACGGAAAGAAACCAGCACTGTTTGCTGATAGTTTTCGGCGAGTTCGGCTTGACGCGCTTGAGCGCGGTTTAAATTGCCTTCCAACCGACCACCCTGAAAAATGGGTGCATATAGCGAGGAGGTTAAGGCCAGGTCGTTGCGGCTGGATTAAAGGCCGCCAAGAAGATTGGCTCCCAAATTGATAGAAGGATAAAAGGCAGCGCGCGCCGCGCCGAGATCAGCATTGGCAGCGATAAGATCGGCTTCCGCTTTTCGAATGTCGGGTCTGCGTTGCAATAATTCGGAAGGCTGCAGAACAGCCATTGGCGGGATGGTAATATCTTTTAAACTCCGTGCAGATACCGTAAATGTTTGCGGCGGCTCACCAACCAGCACAGCAAGCGCATTTTGTGCTAACGCCAGTTGTTGTTCGATAGAAGCCAGCTCAGCTTCGGTATTGGATAATACGGCTTCCTGCTGGGCTATATCCAGGCTGGTGCGCGCGCCGACTTGAAAACGAGCTTCGGTGACTTCTAAAGTATCGCGCACGCTTTTGAGGTTGTTTTGCGCGATCCGTTCTCGCTCATGCAAATTCACAACATTGAAATAGCCTTGCGCCACATCACCCATAACGACAAGCGCTAAGGCATCATAGGCATATTGCGTTCCCAGCAAACTGGCTTGCGCCGCATCAGCGCGGGCGCGGTTCGCCCCGAATAAATCAAGTTCGTATGAAATGCCACCATCAAGCGTAGCCTCTGGCACGCCTTTATTGCGTCTATCCGTAATATTAAACGCTTGTATCGGGCCGTTCATGGTTTTTGCGGCTATACTTGCGGACGGCAATAACGAAGCGCCTGCCATCTGTAAGTCCGCGCGCGCCTGTTCCACGCGGTGTAATGAGGCTTGCAAATTATTATTATGCGCCAAAGCTTGCTCCATGAGCGTATCAAGTTCCGCGCTGCCAAAATCTTCCCACCAATCCGCAGCAATTTGAATGGTGGGGGAGCGTTCAGCACCCCTCCAAGCCGGAGTAGAGACATCCGGTCTGGAATAATCAGGCGTTAATGAACATCCTGCTAAGAGTAAAATGGATGTAACAATTGCAAATAACGACTTCATCATGCTCTCCTAATGTTCATGCGCAGAATGGTCATGGTCTGATTCAGATGGTGCATTTTGGTCATCATTGTTTTCAGGCGGCATATCCATCCCTTCCATCATGCTATGATGGTCATCACTTTCAGGCGCTGAATGGTGATCCTCCATTTCCATGCCCCCCATCTCAGCACCACCATGATGACCAGCGGCAGCCTCTCCGCCATGAGAGTGGCTTCCATGCCCGCCATCTCCTTGGATTTCAGGCATTCTCATCACACCTGTCCCATGACGATAAACCACTTCCGCGCCTTTATACCCTGTAATCGCCAGTAATCCGGATGCCAAGAGAATAGCGCCAACAAAAATCGGACTAACCGTTTTTGCGCCGCGCTGCTTCCACAAAGCCCACAATGCAAGCACAATGAAAATACCAGCTGTGGGTAAAGCCCAGTTCTTGTGATTGGTCATGGCTGCGTGGGACGCCGCATCGTGCGCCACACTGTTATAAGCCTGAAGCCCAGCCAGAACAGTACCAACTGTTAAAGTCGCGCCAATCCACAAATTCCAACGCGCAGCAATGAGAAGATGAGGCTTTTTAAGCACGCTTCCAGCCAAATACAAAAGCGCCGATATACTGAGTAATCCAAGGGTAAAATGCACCATTAACGGATGCCAATTTGGGATAATTTCTATCATGATTATTTCTCCATATCTGGCGTTGTATGACTATGTGCATCATGACCATGGTTTTCTTCATTTTGAATAATGTGCATATTCGTAATGACATAGGCTTTATTCTCAAGCTTCAAAGAAAACATAACATTATCTTCCGGCTTGAAGGATGAAAGATCAACGGTATCGGCGACTGTAAAATCCATCGTCATTTCAGGCCATTGTATGGCGGGAATTGCGCCATGAGTCATATTCACTTTGTTTTGATCAGTCATAATTTTATGAAGTGTGCCAGTGCCTTGAATTTGTTTCTCCACTTGATCGGATGAATTCATATCATGATGCATGGACTTCATATCCTCGGATGACATTGCCATGCCTTCCATATGGTGAGTATCTTTGGCCATTGGGTCTGCCGCCAAAGCGGGCATGGCCGTAAGCGCTAACAAAGAGGTAAATATAAGGGTTTTCATGAGAGTTTCCTTTCAGTTTGGGGTTGGGTTGGTAATTTCAGTTGCCACTGCATGTAAATTGCATAGATAACAGGGATCAAAATAAGCGTAAGAACGGTGGTTGAAACCATCCCGCCGACCATCGGCAAAGCAATACGGCGCATGACATCTGCGCCGGGACCGTCGGTCAGGAAAATAGGCACCAGCCCTAATATAATTGTCCCAACGGTCATGAGTTTAGGGCGCAGGCGTTGCAGTGCGCCGTGCCGGACATTCTCTATTATATCTTCAAAATAAACGGGCCAATGATCGCGCATTTCGTGGTCAATATAAATCAGCATGACAATGGCGGTTTCCACGGCAATACCGGATAGCGCAATAAAACCAACAGCCACCGCAACAGACAGATTATATCCTGCCAACCATGTCCACCATATCCCGCCGATAATGCCAAATGGCACGGAAAGCATGATTAAAAGTGTGCGATCCCATTTACCAAAATGCAGGTAAAGCAGCGTAAAAATAATCAGCAATGTTGCGGGAATGGCTATTTTCAAACGCTCATTCGCAGCCTGCATCTGTTCAAACTGGCCGGAAAGTTTCAAGGTGTATCCTGCAGGCAGATCAAGCGTTTTAAGTTTGTCCTGCAAATTGGCAACATACGTCCCGATATCCACGCCGTCGATATCGACAAACACCCAGCCATTCAGCCGCGCATCCTCGGACTTGATCATCGAGGGGCCTTCGGCTAAACGAATATCGGCCAAATCAGCAAGCGGAATATGCGCACCATTTGGAGCCGGAACAAGAATATTATCCAGATCGGAGACATGCTCGCGGTAGGGGCGGTCATAGCGCACCATAATAGGATAGCGTTCCCGCCCGATCACGGCTTCATCCAGCATCATCCCGCCGAGCGCGGTCTGAATGACCATTTGTACGGTTGATAATGAAATACCGTAACGCGCGATTTCACGGCGGTTTGGTTCAATCTCGATATATTTCCCGCCGACAACGCGGTCGGCAATAGCGCTGCGCGTATTGGGAACCTCCCGCGCCAATTCTTCAACTTCTTTAGCTATTTTATCAATTTCATTGAGATCTGGCCCGATGACTTTAATCCCCACAGGCGTTCTAATTCCTGTAGTCAGCATATCGAGACGAATTTTAATCGGATACCCCCAGCTATTCATCATACCCGGCAAGCTAACGCGCTTGTTAAGATCTGCGATCAATTTTTCCGGTGTCATGCCATCCCGCCATTGGTCACGTGGATTCAGCTCTACCCATGTTTCAATCATTGCCAAAGGCGCAGGATCGGTAGCAGTATCGGCGCGGCCAGCCTTGGCAAAGACATGCTTGATTTCCGGCACGGTCATCAGCTGACGATTGGTGGTTTGCAAAATCTCTCGCACTTTCGCAGGAGAAACACCAGGTAGCGTCATCGGCATATATAAAAGCCCACCTTCATAAAGCGGCGGCATGAATTCAGAACCGATTTTTGTGATGGGGATTGCGGTACTGAGCAGTGCAAGCACTGCAATCACAACTGTTGTCTTACGCCATGTTAAAGCCAGATTTAAAAACGGACGGTACAGCGCAATGAAAAAGCGGTTGATCGGGTTTTCATCTTCGCGGCGGATTTTGCCGCGTATCAGCCAAAGCATAAGAACAGGCACTAGCGTGACCGATAAAAACGCTGCCGCCGCCATTGCATAGGTTTTCGTGAAGGCCAGCGGTGTAAATAAACGGTGTGATTGTCCGGTCAGGGCGAAGACGGGTAAGAATGAAACGGTGATAATCAGGAGCGAGAAAAACAAGCCTGGCCCAACTTCTTTAGCCGCTAAAATAAGCGCTGCGCGTTTGTCTTCTTTACTAGCGTCTTCTGGCATGGATGATAATTTTCGATGCGCATTTTCAACCATGACAATCGAAGCATCGACCATCGCGCCAATCGCAATCGCAATCCCGCCGAGCGACATAATATTCGCTGTAATACCTTGCCCCGCCATGATCATAAACGCCGCAAGGATGCCAAGCGGCAAAGTGATAATTGCAACGAGTGCGCTTCTGGCATGGAGCAGGAATAAAAACGTGATCAGCGCCACCATCAGGCTTTCTTCAATCAGCTTATGCTTTAAGAATGTCACCGACCCGTTAATCAAAGTGCTGCGGTCATAAACGATTTTCATTTCAACGCCAGCAGGCAAGCCCTGCTTGACGGATTCTAAGCGTTCTTTAATATCGTCAATCACCGTAAGGGCATTAGCGCCAGGGCGCATGACGACAATGCCGCCCACTGCCTCGCCAATACCGTTCAGCTCTGTAATACCGCGACGAATGGACGGGCCTTCAATCACACGCGCCACATCGCCCACAGTGACTGGCGTTCCGTCTGCGCTTTTGAGAACAACGCTTTGCAAATCTTCAGGTTTGGTGACATAGCCAAAGGAACGGATCAGATATTCGGATTCCGCCATTTCCATGGTGCGCCCGCCTGTTTCTTTATTTGCGCCGCGTACGGCCTCTATCACCATAGATAGCGGCACGTCAAAAGCGCGCAGCTTGTTTGGGTCAACCAGAACCTGAAATTCTTTGACAAAACCACCAACACTGGCAACTTCGGCTACACCGTCAACGGTTGCCAATTCATAGCGCACGAACCAGTCTTGCAAGCTTCGCAATTCCGCAAGATCATGCTGGCCTGTGCGGTCAAACAGCGCGTATTGAAACACCCAGCCCACACCTGTGGCATCCGGCCCCAATTGCGGCTCGGCCCCATCTGGCAAATTACCGCGCACTTGTGAAAGAGATTCGAGCACACGGCTACGTGCCCAATACATATCAACGTTATCTTCAAACACAATATAAACAAAAGACGTGCCAAACATCGAGTATCCACGCACAACCTTTGTGTTCGGCAAGCCCAGCATTTGCGTGGAGAGTGGAAAGGTAACCTGATCTTCAATCACCTGCGGTGCCTGGCCGGGAACATCCGTGCGGATGATGACTTGCGTATCGGATAAATCAGGAATGGCATCCAGCGGAATGCGATTGATCGAAATAACCCCCGCCACCAGCAACACAAGCGCCCCCAGCATGACAAAAAAGCTGTTGGCAATCGACCAGTCAATGATCCGCGCAACAAAGCTCTTCGTCGGATCGTGCGCGAAATCTCGTTCGTGATTAATGGACATGACCGCCCTCCATCTTCATGGCGGGAGCATTGTCCATGCTTTTCATCTCCACATCACCCATGCCCATAGAGGCCATACCTCCGCGTAGGTTACTCTCTGCGTCAATCATAAACTGACCGGAAGTTACAATGCGCTGCCCTTGCTCAAGGCCGCTTGTGATTTCAGTCAAACCGTTCGAAGTAATTCCTATTTCAACCATAGCTGGCTTGAATTGCCCGTCCGCTATGACCTCCATGACATATCGTCCTTGCCCGCCAAATAAGACGGCATCCTGCGGCACAGCCAGACGTGTTTTCGGCGCCCCCTCAAAGACAATATCGGCATAGGTTTCAGGCTTGAGGTTGCCTTCGACATTATCAACGATAATCCTTACCATCACAGTTCGGCTCATAGGATTGGCGACGGGGTGAATAAAATCTATGACGCCGCTATATGTTTCTCCAGTTTCAGGCTGTGTGATGGTTGCATTCTGTCCCTTGTCAAGAAAAGCAATATCGCGGAGCGGCACCTCGGCATTGACCCAGACTTTGGATAAATCCTGCAATGTTAAAACACGGCTGCCTTCACCCATATACATACCAGGGCGTGCATCCAGCATTGTAACCGTTCCATCAGCGGGGGCATAAAACGGTGTTGCTTCCATCATTTTGCCGCCTTTTTTGAATTCGGTAATCGCCTTATCATCCATGCCGTAAAGACGGAGCCGTTGTTCAGCATTGCTCGTACGTCTGCCGATCAGATAATCCGATTGCGCCGACATCAAATCAGGGCTGTAATACGTGAACAGCAAATCGCCTTTTTGGATTTGATCGCCAATCGCACTGGCGGATAGATCAATGATCCAGCCATCTTCGCGGACTGTGACAGCTTGCTCTAGCCTGCTACTGGACGCAATTTGACCATAGGCTTTAATGGATTTACCAAAGCTATGAGACGACGCAGCATCGGTTTTTACGCCCAAAGCTTGAACATACGCAGGGCTAATGTTAACGGCTCCTTCAGGCATCGCCATGGGATCCGCCATATTACTCTCAGGCATATCCTGAACTTTAGGAACAAGGCTCATTCCGCAAATCGGGCAATTTTCTCCCGCTTTACCTTCGATATGGGGGTGCATAGGGCAGATATAAATTTCGTCTGCCGCCCATGTGGGCACAGAAAAAATGATCAATAGAAATGAAATAATGATGTAAACACGCATAATGGCTCCTTATCTGTAGGCGTAAAAACCGTTAGAAAAGAGCGTGTTTAGATGCGCAGGCGCTGCGTTGTCAGATAAAGAGTGGACGCGTTATAATGAGGAAAATCCCCAAAGGGCGGCCCCCTAATAACAGAGTCATTTTTAGGGCGAATATCAGATATTATACTTAAGTCTGCCCAAGCGATATCAATATGATCGAGTGTTAAATCCGGTGTAACATCTATGCTTGAATCTGCATGAAAAAGATCAAGCCCCATACAATCAGATAGCAGCATAGAGCCACCATCTTCCTCGGATGACTGTTCGCCGTGACATGGTGGCATGGGGTTATCTTGCGAAGCGCTGGCGTTTTGAGCCATCGCAGGGCACACAGGCATAGTACACGCCAATGAAAGCGTGAAAACCATAAACGCCATCAGTGCCGCAACAGATTTTCTCATAACTCTACCATAATACATTATTCGCTTAAAAAAAGCATTAGTTACAATTTTATAGCTTAAATCTCTTTTGGGTTTAATTACTCTCCCCATTGAGGCGGGGTTATTTTTAATGATTATCAGGATTCGAACTGGCGTATACGTAAAAACTCCGATATTTTTAGACTGTGATTTTTCTCTATTCTAAATCAATATGTTGCACTATATTTGAGAGGTTAGAGAAGTGGATTCGAATTCACCACCATTTTGTTTTTGATTATCTCTCTTTATATTTTTTTGTTCCTTATCTGTAGGGCGGTACTTTACTTTAAAAAAATCCATCCCGTTGTAAATATAGTAGGTAGAGCAAAAAATGGCTTAAAGGCGTTTTGTGAGAAGCTTATCCAATTCATTTGCAAATTTCTGGCGTTCCTTTGCACCAAAAGCGTTTGGTCCGCCCGTTTCTATTCCAGTGCCGCGTAGCTCATCCATAAAGTTACGCATACCGAAAATCTGTCCTATATTGTTAGAGTCATAAAGCATGCCGCGCGGATCAAGCGCCAGTGCGCCTTTTTTAACAATACGAGCCGCCAAAGGTATGTCCGCAGTAATCACCAAGTCTTTGGCCTCGCAATGCGCAACAATCTCATCATCCGCGATGTCCGCACCTGCGCTAACCTGCATCAATTCCAAAGTTTCTATATAAGGCAGGTGTAAATAAGCATTTGCTACAAAAACTATCTTAATCTTCGTGCGCTCCGCCACGCGGAATAAAATTTCCTTTACACCTTTGGGGCATGCATCGCCGTCTACCCATATTTTCATCTTATATTACACCAGTTTGAATGCATTAAAGTTTCAAATATTTAAGTATCATAGACGGATTTCTACCGCAAAATATAAAAGTATTGCTTGTATACTTTTGATTATATGTAAATATTATATAAAGCATTATTGCTTTAAATAGTATATATTTTTTTCTAATAAACGCTGATTTTTGTTGACGTGGAGCCTAAAAATAGGTTAAGTGCGAATATGTTTGATTATTATATATATAAATACTCTGTTACCTTGCGATTTCGTCTGGTTTAACTAAAGTGAATGAGGCAACTCATTATCAGACCTACATAATCTAACCGCGAGGTTGCAGTTAGAAATATACCGATACTTGCATAGGAGAAATTACAATGGCAACAGGTACAGTAAAATGGTTTAACCCAACTAAGGGTTTTGGTTTCATAGAGCCTTCAAATGGCGGCGGCGATGTGTTTGTTCACATCAGTGCTGTTCAGGCTTCTGGTCTTAACGGTTTGGACGAAGGCCAAAAAGTTGAGTATGATATCCAAGAAGAAAGAGGCAAGCAGTCTGCTTGTAACTTGAAAGCCGCTTAATTTAAAGCGCTTTTTATCCGAGATTAAAAAACACGCAAGGCTTTTGGCTTTTGCGTGTTTTTTCATGAGTTGGGTTGAATTATCTTTCAAATTTTTAAAAACTCAACCACCCGACGCTTCTAACCATTCTGCTTCTATTTTTTCCAAATCGCCGGTTAGTTTTGCGTGTTTATTTTGCACCTTGGCCATTTCCTCATGGGGTTTTTTGTAAAATCCTTCGGCGCTCATTATGGTTTCGAGCTCGGTTTTTTGTGATTCCAGTTTCTCTATTTTCTTTTCGAGTTTTGCGAGCGCTTGCGGGTTTATAGTATTTGCGGATTTTGTCTGTGTCTTGTCCTCAAACGTTGCGGCGCTCGCGGCCTTTTCTTTTTTCTTTTTATCTTTTTTTCGTTGATCACGGCGTGCCTGGATCGTGTATTTGCGGTAATCTTCGAGATCGCCATCAAAATGTTCGCATTTCCCGTCGCGCACAACCCACAGGCGATCGGCCACACGCTCCACCATATTCGGGTCGTGTGAGACAATTACGATTGCGCCTTCATAATTGTTGAGCGCCTGAACCAGTGCCTCGCGCGCGTCAATATCAAGGTGGTTTGTCGGCTCATCCAGTAAAAGCAAATGCGGGGCATCAAAGCTCATGATTGCAAAAAGGAGGCGCGCTTTTTCTCCGCCGCTTAATGATTTGATTTTGTTGTCGGCCAGATCCTTTGAAAAACCGAACGCGCCCAGTTTTGCGCGCACCTTTGGTTCGGTTACATCGGGGTTCGTGGCGCGCATAAGGGTCATCATTTCGTAATACGGCGTAGATTTAACGTCCAGCTCTTCTGTCTGGTGCTGGGAGAAATAACCTATACGCAGTTTATTTGCGTGCTTTATTTCTCCCTTCATCGTATCCAGTTTGCCGGCGATTAATTTCATAAGCGTGGATTTACCGTTACCATTCGCCCCTAATAGCGCGATGCGGTCATCATTATCTATGCGTTCGTAGACGCCGCGTAGAACCGGATCATTAGCGCCATAACCGATATCGGCATGGTTGATGGAGACAAGAGGCGTAATTTCTTCTTTCGGGTTAGGGAAGGTAAAATGCACGGCGCGATCGGCAATGACCGCATCCACAATGTCCATTCTTTCCAATGCCTTAATCCGGCTTTGTGCCTGGGCGGCCTTGGATGCTTTTGCCTTGAAACGATCGACAAATTTTTGCATATGGGCGCGTTCTGCTTGCTGTTTCTCATGCATTTTTTGCTGTAACCCCAGCGCTTCGGCACGCTCACGCTCGAACGTATCATAATTTCCTGTATATAATTTTAGCTGTTGCCGATCGACATGAATGACGTGATCTATACATTTATTCAGTACTTCGCGGTCGTGGGATATAACTAAAAGTGTATGCGGATAGGTGGCCAGATACCCCTCGAGCCACATAATGGCCTCCAAATCCAAGTGGTTTGTCGGCTCATCCAAAAGCAATATTTCAGGTTCAACAAAGAGCGCGGCAGCCAAAGCTACACGCATACGCCAGCCTCCACTGAATGAGGAGAATGGCTCGCTTAACTGGTCATCGGTAAAACCAAGGCCGGTTAACAAGCGTGACGCCTTTGCAGGTGCGGCATAGGCATCCATATCGGCAAGTTTTTCAAAAATTTCGGCGATTTTATTGGGGTCTTCTTCTGTTTCTGTGGCCTTCCAGAGTGCGGCCATTTCTTCATCTGCCTCTAGTACAAGATCAATAAGGGGGGTTTCGACTTCGGGAATATCCTGACGTACCATGCCCATGCGCTGTTTCGGGTTTCTTGAAACTGTACCTCCATCAGGAGTCAAATCACCGGAAATGAGTTTGAAAAGTGTGGACTTGCCTGCACCGTTCAAGCCTACAACACCGACTTTCCAATTATCCGTGATTGTAACGTTGCATTCATCCAATATGGTGCGTGTGCCGATTTTGTAGGTTAAATCCGATACGGTTAACATTTAGCTTTTTCCAACTTGCCTTTTTAAAGTGCGCTTATCGCATATATATCACCGCAAAGAAAGGATTCTTCTATATGTGCTGTTATTCTTGCCCTGTTGTGCCGGCTAGTGTTAGAAACGGGCATGATATTAGATAAATTTCCGAATGCAGACGCATTTTATAAACATTATTGGTGTAAAAAACCTTTCATTGTGCGCGGGCATGTTCCTGCCTCGTTGATTGAAACACTAGTCGATGGTGAGACCTTGGCGGGCATGGCGCTTGAGCATGGCATTAAATCCCGTATCATCACTAATAGCGCGGCGGGTAATGACTGGGTTTGTGAGCATGGCCCGTTTGAAGAGGCGCGTTTTCATTCAACCGGTGAGAAAAACTGGAGCTTGCTTGTTCAAAATGTAGAGCAATATCATACGGATACTGCAAATCTTCTTCCGTATTTCCAGTTTTCTCCGCGATGGCTTTTAGATGATGTTATGGTGAGCTATTCCGCACCTGGCGGCAGTGTTGGCCCACACACGGATAGCTATCATACTTTTTTAGTACAAGGGATGGGCAAGCGGCGTTGGAAAATCAGTGCGGAGCCAGTGCATGATGATCGATATGTCGATAATCCGGATGTGAAAGTTTTAAAACACGGGTTTGAGGGCGATTTTTTTGACGTCGAGACCGGTGATGTTATTTATATGCCGCCTTTTTTTGGGCATGAGGGTAAAACTACAGAAACAGCGATGACTTTTTCTGTCGGGTTTTTAGGGCCGCGTCTTTCCGAGATTTTAGGGGAATATGCATATTATCTTGAAGAACATGATGCTATTAATGCGCGTTATTATGGCGATCATCTTGATGTGAATAGCGCAGGTTTTTCAGTTGGTGCGGCATC
This sequence comes from uncultured Alphaproteobacteria bacterium, assembly GCA_963702155.1. GTDB lineage: Bacteria > Pseudomonadota > Alphaproteobacteria > Micavibrionales > Micavibrionaceae. Next base: position 1,948,715 of record OY969717.1, on the reverse strand, counting down.
AGTAGAAACGATTAAGGATAGTCTTATTGCATCCATTCAATCCGAAGATTTTAAAAGGTGGATGGCGGCGTATTTTTCTACACCTTCACATGAAGATATTGATCCAGTGATCGCGCCACACGCCCCGCTTCAAAATGATGATATTTTATATAGGCCAGAACATGTTAAAATGGCTATCACGCCATCTTCTGAAGATTGTTTTAATTTGGCCGTTTTTGGAAATGTTATAACTGTATCTGCCGCCCAATCAAAGCTTATCGAGCGGCTTAACAATGGTCAGGATATCGCGCTGAATACTTTGAAAGATTTTGGTGATGCAGATAAAGCGATTGCATTGCTTAAAGTTCTTTATCAAGAGCAGGCGCTTTATTTGCGTCATAGTTAACAAGCAATCAAAAAAACTTTTTTAAAAATATGTGTTATATATTCCCCTTTAAAACCAATTATCTGTAAAGGAGTTTTTTAAATATGAAACTTATTGCTTTAAATCTTCCCCGTGATTTTAGCGAGCAAGAGCTTGCCGAGCTTTTTAAAGCGCATGGGAATATTCGTGATTGCACGCTTGTCATAGACGAACGTACGAAAAAATCAAAAGGTTTTGGATTTGTTGAAATGGCGCTTGCCCATGAGGGAGAGGCTGTTATTAAAGCCCTTCATGGCAGCAAAGTTGGGGAAAAATAAAATCCGCGTAAAACAAGCGGATTAATTATGTTTCAATTTTCAAAACTAACGCATATTAACTCATTAACTTATGTTTAGTATTGAAATTTTGTGTCATTGAATACTCTGATTTGTGTTATAATTTTTGTATAATTTAATTAAAATAAGATCTTTATTAACTTTTTTGAAATAACATTATTCTTTAAGATTTATGTCTTGTAGCCTTTCAAGGGGGGAAGGAATGAAAGATATACTTTTAGTCGACGATGAAGTTGAAATTCAATCTTTGATTGTTCATTATTTACGCAATCGCGGTTTGCGTGTGGATGCATGCAATAATGGTAGAGATGCCGGTGCGCGTTTAAAGCATAAAAAATACGACCTTATTATTACCGATCTCAGAATGCCTGTTGAAGATGGCTTTAGTTTTATTTTTAAAACGCGTCATCAGTCTATGGTCACGGCTACAACACCAATTATTGTTATTACAGGCGGTGGTGAGACTTTTGATTTTAACCACGGCATTGATAGTTTGAAAAAAAACGACATCAAAGTTTTGCAAAAGCCTTTCAAACCTGAAGATTTATACATTGCCGTTTGCGAGATTTTTGGCGTTGATCCGCGAAATGGTAAGGCTTTTATAAAAACATCTGTAAATGTACAATAGGTTCGTTCTCTTTTTAACATTATTCCTTTAATACGTTCGAAACGTTTTCAAGTAAATCTTCCGCCTTAAAAGGCTTTCTCAAAATTTTAAAATTATTATTTTTTATTTTTTGTTCAACCTTTTCACTGGCGTACCCGCTGACAAATAATGCTTTCACGTTTGGGTTTATATCATTGATTTGATTGACCATGTTCTGACCATCTAATACGCCTGGCATCATGATATCTGTTACTATCAAGTCGATTTTATCGAAATTATCTTTGAACAGGGCCAAGCCCAGATCTCCATTTTCAGCTTGTAGAACATGATAGCCGCTTTCCATCAAAATTGTAGAAGCCATATTGCGGATTTCATCTTCGTCTTCTACCAGTAAAATTGTTTTTTGTTCAGTGCGGGTTAATTTTGGTGCATCGACTGTTACGCTTTCTTCCGTTTTTTTATTGCTTGCGGGAATAAGCAGAGTAAAAAGCGTGCCGTGGTTTTCTTTGCTTTCAAGTTCTATTGTACCGCCGCATTCTTTTATAAAATCATACACCATACTTAGACCCAGACCCGTGCCGTGCCCGGCTTGTTTTGTTGTAAAAAAGGGGCTGAAAATCTTTTCTCGGATCTCTTCTTTTATGCCTGTTCCTGTATCTTTGATCGCTATACTTACAAATGACCCTTTTGCAATATTTAAAACTTTTGCTTGATCCTGATCTATTTGAATTATCGAAGTCTTTATAAGAAGATCGCCGCCATCTGGCATGGCATCGCGTGCATTAATGCCCATATTTATAATTGCATGGTGTAACTGCCCCGGATCTGTTTCGATTAAAGGTAGATCAGCCCCCTTTTCTATTATGATCTTGATATGCTTACCAAGTGTGCGGTTCAGCAATTCCTCTATTTCATCAATTAAGCTATTCATATCTATTACAGATTTTCTAATTATATCCTTGCGTGAAAAAAGCATTAACCGCCGGATAAGATCAGCGCCGCGTTCGGTCGATTTTTTCATGTTTTCGATGCGGTTCTGGAGCTCACTTTTATTAATATTGTCAAAGTTAACCATGTCCTCCAAAAGTTGAAGATTGCCAAACATAATTGTTAGAAGATTATTAAAATCATGCGCAATGCCGCCAGATAACCTACCCACTGCTTCCATTTTCTGGGAGTGTAAAAGCTTGGCTTTATTTTCATTGCTTTGTTTTTTCAGATCAAAAGATTGGCGTGCCTTGGTCATGGCAATTTTGAGCGTTTCCGTTGAAAGGTTATCTTTGACAATATAGTCTTGCGCGCCGTGTTTGAGCGTTTCTATAATGGCCGACATATCGCTTAGACCGGTTAACATTACAATCGGACACGGGGTGAGGTTGCTATCGTTATCATATATTTTCTTTAATATATCGATGCCCTTTAAATCAGGCAGCATATAATCCAAGAATACACAATCATATGTTTTACCTTTTATTTTTTTGATTCCTTCCAAGCCACTTGATTCTTCATCTATTGTGGCCTGAGCATATTCAGCATCTTGCTCCAAGAATGTTCTTATCAAAAAACGGTCGGCTTCGTTGTCATCAATTATTAAAATTTGTAAATTTGTCATGATCGCATTTGTTAAAAAATAGCTTGGCAGGATTGGAGTAAGGCTTGCTCTTTTTTAACAATAATTGATTACATTTGCGTTAATTTTTTCTTCGTACATATGTTTCTTTTAAACTTTTAGTTCATTGTATAAATATTGGGCACTAGGCTTAACGTTTGAAAATACCTGCGCCTTTTATATTAATACCGATAGCCGGATTACCATGTGAACCATTCCCATAGATATAGTAGTTCAGTTGCAAAGAAAGCCCTGTACCCGAAGAAATAGGCAGATCAGGCGTGATGAGCGTATAGCGTTCACCATTATTCTCAAAAGCTTGCGGTATTAAAAATGTACGAAACATGTTTCGTGAAATCCAGTATGCAGGGCGATTTGTACCGTGGATGCTGAGTTGTAGATAATGCTGGTATATATGCTGGGCTAAGCCGTCTATTTCGACATCTATGGCGGCATATACTGTATCGCCAAGCGCGAAGCCGGAGTTTAGTGTTTGATTGAGCTTCATATTCACACCGGAGCTGGTTGTAATAAGCGCGAAATCAATACGCTGCGATCCATCTGTGTTTTTGGAGGCCACGCGGCCACCAGAGCCGCCGCCGCCACTTAAAGTAAAATTATCAGCCAAAGTGCCGGTCGCATTTAAAGACAAATTTCCGCCCGTTCCAGCGAGCGTCCCATTTTGTAATATGTTTTGTGGTGATGCGTAATTTATTGCCGGTGCAGCCCCAAATGAACCAAGGGTTGCCGCCTTTATATCCTTTGCCATTAAATATGCACCATAAGCGGCCGGATGGAGGCCATCTACTGTTGCACCCGTTTTCGGATTATCGTTTCCGTTATTCCATGACGGGTTAAGATTTGCAATCTTAAGCATGCCGCCGCGGGTATCAAAATTCAGGATCAGTGCATTCAAATCATTGATTTTTTGATCCAGTATCGCGCCACCATCATCGCGATGCATAATAGTCATTACAACTACAGGGACGTTGAAATCGTTGATCATTTTATCAATTATTAAACCCAGCGTCGTTGCCGTATCAGCGGGTGATCTTGAGCCTAAATCATTTGTGCCACATAATATAAACGCCACATCAAAATCAAGGGAATCCAAGGCACCCCCGTTAATACGGCTTAGCTGGTTACTGGTTGTATTGCCGGCAATTGCGATGATGTTTACAACATTAAAATTAAAGCGCCCACCCATTATAGCGTTATAATGCGTGAACCAGCCATCCGCGGTATGTGCCTTTACATCTGTTGCTATTATGGCGTTTGCAATTGTAATGCTGTCGCCTATTAAAACAGGCTTTGATCGACTTTTTAATGGATTGGGCAAAGATACAGGTGTCTTAGAATTTTGCATAGGCGAAAGGCCGCGGCCGGGGCGGATAAGCATGAATATTTCCTTTATATAATATATGATGAAGCAAGTTTTTTACATTTTAAAAAGCATCAGTTTTTCGGGAGCGCATTTATAAAATGTTGTGACATATATCGTTAAAAAAGACATAGGTCTGGTGTTTATGATTATATTCCTAACATATATGTGTCATGTTTGTCAAGATTTTGTTTTGGATCTGAATAACGCAAAGCAACATTGCAATATTAATAAAGACCGCCTGTACCGCTCACATCTGCTGGTGCGGGGGGTGTAGGCGGACGCGTTTCTTGCGATGGTCGGTATGGTGGCCGGTTTTTATAGCGGCTATTCTCACCGACCGGCGCGGTCCGCGGGTTATTATTTGGATTATAACCATAATTATTTGGATTGTTATTTTGCGGATTATCAATTGTATCCAAATAATTATTGCCTGCGTTATCGTAACCATAGCTGTCTGCAGGTTGCCCGGAATTATATAAATTATTATCGTATGTATTTGAATACGCATCATAATATGCGGAAGGCTCGTTCACCGCATAAGAGGGTAGAAGATTGATGCCATTTCCATCTAGAATATAGATATCACGCGTAGGCTCGGTTCCTGCGGTAAAGGACTCCCAAATAACATTTTGATCATCAAAAGATGCGCGTGCGCCGGTTTTGGCATTGATCTGCACGTTTTTGATACCTGATGGGATACGAAAAGGCAAAATCGGCTCATCTTTCAAAGCATCTTTCATAAAGTCGATAAAAATTGGCAGAGCTACTGATGATCCGGTTTCGCGTTTGCCAAGAGAGCGTGGATTATCAAAACCGGCAAAAACGCCGACAACCAGATCGGGCGAGAAGCCTATGAACCATGTATCTTTGGATTTATTTGTTGTGCCGGTTTTTCCAGCCAATGGACGCCCCAGTTTTTTTGCCCGTAAGGCCGTTCCGCGCTCTACCACACCTTGCATGATAGATGTCATCTGATAGGCGGCGCGTGGATCGGCAAGTTGTTCACGGTTATCAGGGAGCGCCGGTGCGTCCTGCCCCTTCCATTTCATAAGGTCGCCGCAATTTATACATGATCTTGTATCGTGGCGGAAAATGGTTTTACCATGACGATCCTGAATCCGGTCAATCAGGGTTGGTGTGATTTTTTTACCGCCATTCACCAAAACCCCATATGCCGAAGTCATTTTAAGAAGGGTTGTTTCGCCAGCGCCCAAGGAATTTGCCAAATGTGGTGGCATGTCATTCATAATACCAAAGCGGCGGGCGTAATCGGCGATTTTTTCCATGCCAAGATATTCCGCTAAACGCACAGTCATGAGATTTTTAGATTTTTCTACACCGACGCGCAAAGGGGTTGGACCATAGAATTTACCGCTATAGTTACTGGGACTCCAGTAATGTCCGGGGCGATCCTCAATTGTGAAGGGGGCGTCTAAAATAAGGGTTGCGGGGGTAAGATCGCTTTCTAGGGCTGCAAGGTATATAAAGGGTTTGAAGGCCGATCCGGGTTGACGCTGGGCTTGGGTGGCGCGATTAAAAACGCTTGTATCAAATTCCCAGCCGCCTTGCATGGCAAGGATACGTCCGGTATGCGGGTCGAGGGCAATAAGCGCGCCCTGAATATCCGGCACTTGCTGGAGTTCGTAGAATTTTGTGGTTTCTTTATTTTCTGCGTCTGCAGTTTCTTCGATCTGTTCTACCATGATTATATCACCGACGGATACAACTTGTGAAACAGCCGTGACAAGGGGGCCAAGGCCATAACATTCGTGAATACATTTACGTGCCCATTTTACCCCTTTTAAAGGTAGCTCTGCACTCGTGCCATCGACAAACCCTATTTTTGCGCGGGCGGGTGTTGCTTCCAATACAAATGCCAATTTCCAGCTTGGCAGTATGCCTTCAGGTTTTACAAAGTCGGACAGTTTTGTTTTCCAGTCCGAGGCACTTTCAAAGTTTTTTATTGCGCCGCGCCATCCGTGCCGGCGATCATAGGCCTTAAGACCATTACGTAAGGATGTTTCGGCGATTTCCTGTAAAGCCGGATCGATTGTACTTCTAACCGCCAAGCCGCCGCCATAAAGACTTTCCTGACCATATGTTTCGGCGAGAATACGGCGCACCTCTTCGGTAAAATAAGGCGCATTTACAATATCTTCTCCATTACGAGATGTGGTTTCCAAAGGTTGTGCAACGGCGGTTTCAGCTTCTTCTTGAGAAATATACCCCTCAGCCAGCATACGGCCGAGAACCCAGTTGCGGCGGCTTAGTGCGCGCTCTTGATTTCTTACAGGATGATAGTTATTTGGCGCCTTTGGCAAAGCGGCAAGATATGCAGCCTCGGCAATGGTTAATTCGTCCAATGATTTATCAAAATATTGTAAGCTTGCAGCAGCTACGCCATATGAACGCGCACCCAAAAAAATCTCGTTTAAATAAAGCTCTAAAATCCGGTCTTTTGAAAGCGCCTTTTCCATGCGGGTTGATAAAATAGCTTCGCGAATCTTACGTTCAAATTTACGTTCATTGGTCAAAAGCATGTTTTTGACCACTTGCTGTGTGATGGTTGACCCACCGATAATATCTACATCTTTTCCAATGAGGTGTTTAACATAGACAACAGATGCGCGTGCGATGGCGAATGGATCTACGCCTTCATGGGTGTAAAAATTTTGATCTTCAGCAGCAATAAAAGCATTTTTGACTATATCGGGCATTTCCTCGCTTGGCATAAAAACACGTTTTTCCTGCGCAAACTCAGCCATAAGGCGGCCATCCCCGGCATATAGGCGCGAGACAATTGGCGGTTCATATACTTTTAGCTGTTCATAATCCGGTAGATCGCTGCCGTATGCGTTGAATACATATACAACAAGCGCTATCACGCCGATCAGCCCCAAAAAGCCAAGAGAGAATAATCCCAGAAATGCGTATTTTAAATATTTCATATTTTAGTGTTTTTCTTAGGTTCTGTCCCTGCCTTCATACATCAAAAAGCAGTCAGAATGGAATAGCAATTTTTATGCCACGCGTTTAGTAATTGGCCCCTCGGCGCGGCCATGGATAAATTGATCCACAAATTCATTGCCCGAATGGTCAAGATCATCAATAGGTCCTTGCCAAATAATGCGGCCTTCGAAAATCATAGCGACCTCGTCCGCAATTTTGCGGGCAGATGCCATATCATGCGTAATGGACAGTGCGGTTGCCCCCAAGCCCTTTACGGATTTCACGATCAGTTCGTTAATTACATCAGCCATAATAGGGTCCAGACCCGTGGTTGGCTCATCAAAGAATAATATTTCCGGACTGGTTGCGATTGCGCGCGCCAGGCCAACGCGTTTTTGCATACCACCAGAGATTTCAGCGGGGTATAGCTCTCCCACATCTTTAAGAAGGCCAACCGCCTGAAGTTTTTCGTCGGCAATCTCGCGCGCCGCACCGCGTTCCATACCGCGACCTTGTATCAAGCCAAATGCGATATTTTCCCATACTTTCATCGAATCAAAAAGCGCGCCGCCCTGAAACAACATACCAAATTTTTGCATCAGATCGTTGTGGGCACGGGAATCAAGACCAAGAATACTTTGCCCGTCTACCGTCACATCGCCCGTATCCGGCGTGAGGAGACCAAGTACGCATTTGAGCATAACGGATTTACCCGTACCAGAGCCGCCAATTACAACCAAAGATTTACCGGTATTTACACTAAGGTCTATGCCATTTAAAACTTTTTTGTGGCCGAACGCCTTATGTACGCCAGACATGCGCAGTTTAAAATCTGACATTCGGGGTTCAGGAGATTGTACTTTATTTGCGGTGGCTTGATCGAGGGTGTTCATGAAAATAACATCTGCGTAAGGATATAATTGAAAATCAAGATCATAATGGAAGAGGACACCACAGCGTTTGTCGTCGCCGCGCCTACACCCTGCGCACCGCGCTGCGAATAAAAGCCATTATAACACCCGAATACAGATACGATAAAACCAAATACGCCCGCCTTTACCAAACCAGAGATCACGTCAATTGGCTGTAATATGTCCCAAGTTTGACCTAAATAGCCATAGGGGGAGAAATCAAGATTATAAATCGCAACGATATAGCCGCCGAATACGCCGATAACATCCCCTATCAGCACGAGAATAGGTAGCATAAGGGTGCCTGCAATAATGCGCGGGGCGATCAGGTATTTATAGGGGCTAACCGATAATGTGCCGAGCGCGTCAATTTGTTCGGTTACACGCATTGTGCCAATTTCGGCGGCAATAGCCGCGCCAACGCGCCCAGCAACCATTAAACCTGCCAGCACAGGGGCAAGTTCACGCGTAACAGACAGAACAACAACGCCGGCGATTGCGCCCTCGGCATTAAAACGGGCAAAACCTGTATAGCTCTGCAGTGCAAGCACCATACCGGTAAAAAGCGCGGTCAGGCCCACAACAGGTAGGGAGTAATAACCAATATCTATGAGCTGTCTAAAAATTTGCTTTGGATAAAATGGGGGTACAAAACAGTTGAGAACGCCCTTTAAAACAAAGCTTGTCAGTTTTCCGGTTTTTTCAAAAAATGCAAGTAGCGCGCCGCCAATCATCCGGGGCAAAGTAAAAATGCCCGCGCCGCCCTTATCCGTTTTTTGATCAGGTTTTAATGAATTCTTTGCCATTGACGTCATGCGTTTTTGCGATATCCCAGCGTTTTAAAACTTAATGTTTATTTTGTATTATTTGTGCTTCTGACCCTAAAACAAAAGGTGGCTTTCGTCCAGAATGAATTCATGTAAAACTGTATTTTATGAAACATATTCCACATGATATGCTCGTACCGCTTGACCTGTTTAACGATCACCCTTCTCTTGGTGTTCAGATTGCCTATAAATACGATCAAGACCCGAATATTTTTGGAGTGATTTATCGTGAGGGTACGCGGCTGTGGCTTTATTATGATTTGGCGCGCGTTACTGTTTTAGCGGCGCGTCTTATATATAGAGAGCGCGGGTACAAGATGATAGTGTATGACGGTTTACGCACGGTTGAAGCGCAAGCACTTATGCTGAACTCTGATATTGTACGTGCCAACCGGCATTGGGTAGATGAAGAGCCGCGGCTTTTGTCACCGCCGGGAGGAGGCGGACATCCGCGCGGCATGGCGGTTGACGTCAGTTTGACAACGCAAAGCGGACGATTTGTGGATATGGGAACAGATTTTGATTATTTGAGCGCTTATGCAAGTGCCGATAAAAATCCGGCGCATCGGCAATATCCGCATTTACCCAAAGAAATGTCAGAAAATCGGGATTTATTAAACCATGCCATGGTTGAGGCGGCGGCGCGATTTAATTATCCATTATGGCCTTTACCTCAGGAATGGTGGGATTTTAGAGTGCAGCCGGAGGTTTATAACAACTATGCGCCCTTATCCGATAAGGACTTACCGCCGCAGATGCAAATGTGTGATCAGACCGAAAAAAGTACTGTGCCTGATTTTGATGAGGCGCATTTTGAGGATTTAAAACAGCGGATTGAAGCCGATATTGCGCCGTATGTGTAGTTTCTACATTATGGATTACGCTTCATATATGCGTTCATATCTTTGTCCGAGTGCGGTCAGAATTTCGTACCCGATTGTATCTGCTGCTTTGGCCAAATTATCAACGCTTTGGTGTTTGCCGATCAATTCCATCATATCGCCCGCCGCCGGTCTTTGAGCTTCAGGGATGTTCGTTATATCTACGGTTATTAAATCCATTGAAACACGTCCGATGATCGGGCATGGTTGGCCCTTCCAATAAAGATGCCCTTTATTAGACAAGGCGCGAAAAATACCATCCGCGTAGCCGCCAGAGAGCGTAGCAATACCTGAATCTTTTTCAAAACGGTGCGTAGCGCCGTAGCCGATTGTTTCATTTTTTTTAACAGTTTGCATTTTCAAAATGGGCAAATATATTTCCACAACGGGTCGCATCGGATTTGTTGTTTCCAGTGTAGGGTTTAAACCATAGAGCCCCATACCGGGACGCACCATATCGAAGTGATATTTTGGGCTTCTAAAAATTCCTGAAGAACTGGATAAGGATGCTGGTATATCAGGAAAGTGCGCTCGAATTTTTTTGAAACGCTTGGCTTGCACATCCGTAAATGGATGATCAGGTATATCCGCGCAGGCAAAATGACTCATAATATATTGGATTTTTAAAGGCTCTAATATCACTTTATTTTTTAGAAGCCATTGCGTTTCGTTTTTATTCAAGCCTAAGCGGTTCATGCCTGTATCAAAGTGCAAAATTGCAGCATATTTTTCCCCTTTTTCTTTGGCGTGATTAGAATATACCTCAATACTTTTGGGATCATTTAAAACAGGCGTCACATTATTTGCGATATATTCTTTAATACTATTATATTCCAAACCGTTTAGAACGTATATATAGGTGTCGTTCGGGATATGTCCGCGCAAATTTATACCTTCTGATAAAGTAGCGACAAAAAATTCACGTATTCCGTTTTTATATAAAGCGGGCGCGACCTTTTTCATGCCTAAACCATATGCGTTAGCCTTAATAACGGCAGTGACATTGCACTTTCCGGACGTATTTTGACGCATAATATCTACATTTTTTGATATTGAGCCAAGCTTTATTGTCAACATGAGGGAGCCTGAACCTTGGTTTGCAAGTTAAATATTTGAAAAAGAGTCATAAAAAGTTTGTATTTCTCAAAATAAGATACTAAAATAAGATCAATAATAAAAATACTTTATAAAAAGTAATGGTGTTGATGACCGATCTAAATAAATACGGTCATTTGGTAATAGTAAAAAATAAGTATAAGATTTATATAAAGGGTGTATATTATGGCTGGAGATGTTTCAGTAACACGTGTTGTTAGAGATGGCGAAACTCAAGGTATTCAAATATATTCAGGAGAAGATGAGAATAGATCGTCCATTCTTTTGAAATTTGACGAAAATACGCTTTCGTTTAATATCGAAAATAATCAAAACCTTACAGAAACGCAAGTTTTAGACCTTGTTAATCGTGGTGTAGATGGTCTTGAACCTTATGCAACACCCCTTTTAGTGGATGCAATTCGGGGTATTAATGGTGATACAGATGTTACCATGCAAGATTTAATTGATGTTCGCGAAACCCTTAGAGAAAATATTCTCTCAAATTCCGATAACCCAGCAACACAACGCCTTGCAACAGAACTGGCCGATGAATTTGCAAATGGTCAGGTTTTGGAAAAATTAGAAGAATCCACGCTTTTAGGTTTAGTTACACTTAAAGATGGCCTTACAGACTCAGAATTAAGGTCTTATCAAGTTAATACAACAGGTCAGAGGGCAACAGATGCAGCCATAATAAAGGATGCTATCGCGCTGAATGCCGAAGGCAAGGGCTATGCTGTAGAACCAAATGTTGATACTGAAAATACCAATACACAAGAGCTTCCGTTAGCTACAGGTAATGATATCCCTCAAGTTGCAGACGGAGCGCCCATTGATACCCCTGTCGTTACCAGTGCCGAAAATGCTCCGCTTGTCTTTAGTGCGGATGCGAAATCAACCCAATTAAAAATGAATGCTAGAGGTTATGGTGCCACAGGTGCAGACGGTCTGGTTGCAGACCGTACTAAAACCGATGTCATGGCTTATGATACTGATAATGAGAGCGTAGATTTATCTGAATTTGACCTTAATACTCAAGATGGTTTGAAAGATGCGCTTAAGGTTATTGATCAGGATATTACAAATAACATGAAGGATCCCGCATATGTTGCAGAAATGCGTGATGGGTTGAACCGCGTTGCGGCGGAACAGAACCTCGACCTTAGCGAAATTAAGGGTTTCAAGGTTGGTGATAAAGAGATTTCGATGGCCGCCGTTGCGGATGATACACTTACAGTTGCGGCTCTTGATCAAGACTCATCTCTTGGTGGCGCAGAAGTCGTTTCGGTCAATAAAATCAGTAACCAATTTAATCTGCATGCCGGCAATACCGTTGATTTGAGCATAGATAACGTACAATCACAAAATGTTGAATTAGCGCAAGCACCGATGCCCAAACTTGCGAATGTAACACTTGATCGCGCTAATGACGCTATTGGTGCCGGCTTAGCAACTTTGGACATTAAAAATAACGGAAAAATTTCTTTGGTTGAAGTTAACCCGGCAGATGATTTGGATGTGAGCGTATCGCGTTTAGATACCGGTGATTTCAATGATGCCCAGCTTGGCGCGATGAATTTTTCCGATGATAATATGGTTGCCTTTGGCAATGCCTTAGAAATTGCTGAGCAGAGCGGAATTATGCAGACCTCTGAAAATGGTATTATTTTAAAAACGGATGATTTTGATGTTTCCGTACGCCGTAATGAGGCAGGCGAAGTTGAAGCGCAGCTTGTCACTGAGAGCATGCGCAATAATCCGGAAACAGCGTTTGTTTTAAAACAAGCGCAAGAGCAAACACCGGCAGCCTTTGCAAAGGCCGATATGAATGATTTTGAAATTGGCACAAAAGATGCGGGTAAACTTACGTCCGATGTTTTTGCAGAAGCAAAAGAGATCAATAACACAGTGCCCACGATCATTGATGCGCCGATTGAGGACAGTTTGAGAACGCAAACCGGCGTCTCTGGCTTTACATTGCCTACGAACGGGTAGATTGCCTTACTACATAATTATAATTTTAAAAGAGCGCTTGTTTAATATGAGCGCTCTTTTTTATGCATATTTATGCATACATTGTTATTTTATAAAAATTATACTATTTGACAATATGTTTTAATACTCATCTGTGCCGCCCATGCCGGAATGGTGTGGGTCAAGGTCGCTGAACCGTGTCAAATTGGGGTCAAAGAACATACGCACATTTCCAATTGGCCCGTGCCGCTGTTTTGCGACAATACATTCGCCTATATTATGTGCCATCGCGCATCGTTCTTGCCATTTCATGTGTTTTTCCGTACCGGCTTCGGGTTCGGATCGGGATAGATAATATTCCTCACGATAGACAAACATAACGACGTCGGCGTCTTGTTCGATGGAGCCTGATTCCCGTAAATCGGAGAGCATTGGGCGCTTATCTTCGCGTTGCTCTACGGCTCTTGATAACTGCGATAAAGCCAATACAGGGATTTGCAATTCCTTGGCGATGGCCTTCAGCCCGCGCGTAATTTCGGCGACTTCTAAAACACGGTTTTCGGTTGATTGACGTGAGCCATTACCGCGCAAAAGCTGTAGATAGTCAACAATAAGAAGCTCCAGACCATGCTGGCGCTTTAAACGGCGGGCGCGTGTTCTGACTGCTCCGATGGAAAGAGATGGCTGGTCATCTATAAAAAGCGGTACTTTTGATAAAACCTGGCTGGCGGCGACGAATTTTTGAAAATCGTTTTGCTGGATATTTCCTTTACGGATAGAATCGCCCGATATCCCCGATTGATCGGATAGAATTCGGGCGGCCAGTTGATCGGATGACATTTCAAGAGAGAAAAATCCAACGCGCCCCCCTTCCTTTCCGCCGGTTTCGGCAAAGCGTTTAGCGGCATTAAAGCCAATATTTACAGCAAGCGCGGTTTTCCCCATAGACGGGCGCCCCGCCAGAATAAGTAAATCAGAAGGGTGCAGACCGCCGAGTTTTTTATCGATATCCGTTAAGCCTGTGGTGCATCCCGTTACGCTGCCCTTGGTTTTGTAGGCCTTTTCAGCGATTTCAATCGCGGTTATGACCGAATCGCGCAAGGTTACAAATGCCCCGCGCGTTACGCCTGTTTCGGCAAGTGCAAAAAGCTGGCTCTCTGCCGATTCGATGGTCTGGTCGGCGTTCTCATCCAGCGTATGTGTATAAGAGCGGTTGACTATATCCTCACCAAGTGCAATCAATTCGCGGCGCATATATAGGTCGTAGATGGCGCGGCCATAATCCTCGGCGTTTACTACGCTTATCACGCTTGCGGCCAAATCTGCCAAATATTCCGCGCCGCCGACATGCTTTAAATCCTCGTCGGTTTCAAAGTAATTTTTAAGCGTTACAGGTGAGGCGGACTGCCCGCGATCCTGCATTTTGGATATGGCTTCGTAAATTCTTTGATGTGCGGGCTGGAAAAAATGATCAGGTTTTAAGAAATCCATTACCCTTTCAAGAGCGCGGTTGTCCACCAATAGCGCGCCGAGCAAGCCTTGCTCCGCCTCCAGATTATGGGGCAGCATACGGTAGCGCGGCGTATCATCAGGGTTGGCCGCATTATCAGTGTTGGCAATATTGCCGTATGGTATTGGATCGTATGGGGCTGTATTACTCATGGCTTCACCATAATCTGATTTAAGCATTTATGCTATGTATTTGCAAAAGCGTTGTTGTGGATTACGGGGATAGTGAGGATAAGTCCGTGGCCTTGTTTGCGAATAAAAAAACCCCCGGCTATATGCCGCGGGCTTTTACAATTATATATGTGATACCGTTTTGTTTATGCGGCCTCAGTTTTATCATTTGTATCAGACTCCGAGGCAGTTTCTTCTGCTGAGGTCACTTCAGCTTCACTTGTTTCTTCGGTTTCTTCAGCAGGAGCGTCCGTAATGGGCGCGGCTTGCTGGCTGTCATCAGATACAACGGCTTCACCGCTTTTTTCCTGAATTTTTGCCTCATCCATAGAACGAGCAATATTCACAGTGACATCAACCTTTACTTCAGGATGAAGTGTGATATCAAGCGGGAAAAGACCCAGTGTCTTAAAGTTCTGGTTAATATTAATCATACCGCGTGTAACATTCTCACCGGTTTCTTCACGAACAGCTTCGGAAATATCGCGAGCAGCTACAGAACCGTAAAGTTGTCCGGTTTCGGACGCTTGACGAATCAAGGCAATAACTTTGCCCTCGATCTTTTTCGCGCGCGTCTTTGCGGCATCTTTTTGTTTTTCGTTTTCGGCTTCAATTTGCTTTTTCTGCGCTTCGAAATAAGCCATATTTTCTTTGCTTGCGCGCAATGCTTTTTTCTGAGGCAAAAGGTAGTTGCGTGCATAACCGGGCTTTACGGAAACAACGTCGCCGAGATTGCCAAGTTTTTCAACACGCTCCAAAAGGATAATTTGCGTAGACATGTTTATAAATTCCTTATTCTAATGGGGCAGCGCTTAGCGGCCTGGCCCATCGGTTTCATTGTTGACATATGGCAATAGGCCCATATAGCGGGCGCGCTTGATTGCCTTAGACAGCTCTCTTTGTTTTTTCTGAGAAACAGCCGTGATACGGCTAGGTACAATTTTACCGCGCTCAGAGATATATCGGCTTAATGTACGTGTGTCTTTCCAATCAATAGGTTGCGCGTCAGGACCACTGAAAGGGCAGGTTTTTTTACGACGGAAAAACGGACGTTTTACGGTTGGGATACTTGCAGCCATGATTACGCGGCCTCCTTGCTATCTTTTGTATTATTATCTGAATTATCATCTCTGGATGGACGATCTCTTGAAGAGGAGTCTCTAGAACTATCATCTCTTGAATTGATGGTCGGGGACGGCTCCTTTGAAGGCTCTTCCAGTTTTAGAATTTGAGAGCGAATGATATCTTCATCAATGCCCATCAAACGTTTCATTTCAATCACAGCTTCGCTTGTTGTGTCGGCCTCAATTAAAACGTAATACCCCTTGCGGTTTTTATTCATGCGGTAAGCGAGTGTACGCAAACCCCAATTTTCTTCTTTAAGGATTTTCCCCTTATTGGCGGTTAAAACATCTTGGTATTTTTTACTTAGGTCTTTGACATGTGCTTCGGACAAGTCCTGCCGTGCGATAAACACGGTTTCGTAAATAGGCATAATATGCTCCTCACGGTTAACGTTTTAAAAAAGCGTGTTGTTTGCGCGATACATGAATTTGTATCTTTAGTTGCGCCGCCTTTATTAAAACAAAGCTGACCTTTTCAATTCGGTCAGCGAGGTTAAGAATTGAGGTGGATTATGCCTATTTGCAATATAAAATCAAGCTTTTTCTGCTAATTCGGTTTGATCCGGAATCATTTGTGCCGGAATAGACCGTGTTTCCTGCTTTTCAAGCTTTAAAAGGCTTATGCGCGGCAAAACATCGCCAATTTGCATTTTTGCTTTCTGCTTGATTTTTTGCTTAAGCTTTTTGACTTTCATAGACTGAACAGCCGTTCGCAGGTTTGAATTTGTTGCCTCTGTTATACTTTTTGCAACAAATGTCGCCCAGCAACCTTCCGGATTGTTTTTACGGTGTTGAATTGTACTATGGCGTAACACCTTAATAAGTTCGGATGTATCAAGGTTAGGCTGCTTTAGAATTGAACGGAATTCAGATAAAGACAAGCTTGCAAACTCTGCATAATCGGCATTCACCGTATGATAGTTTGTAAACGCATCATTTGTTTCCTGAAGCAGAATTTTGATCCTTTTATGAATACTCTGACTTTTTAAATGACTCATTTTAAAATCTCCCTTTTGATCTCAAGTTCCCCATGACAAGAGGTTCACAACCTAAAACCGACACACAAATTACTTATTTTTTTATAAAACAGTTTTAAAAATAAAAATTACACGAATAATTTTATTTGTAGGTTTGATAAAATTTAATAAAAAGAAATTAAATTGTCTCTTTCCCACAACACGCTTTTTTGTTAATTGACAACGAGGATGACACAAATTTAAAACGATTTCAAACAATTTTTGAAAAGTTTATAGTGTGGAAACGTAATATTCATACTTAAAGTTTGTTGATCATGAAATTATAATATACAGCTACAGACTGAATATCAAAGAGTTAGAGGTTTATAATGCGCGCTTTTGTTTTTCCGGGTCAAGGGTCTCAATATGTTGGTATGGGTAAGGATTTGGCCGATTCCTTTGCCGAGGCACGACATGTTTTTGAGCGAATCGATGATGCGCTTGGTGAAAATTTGACTAAAATTATGTTTGAAGGATCGGATGATTCGCTTAATTTGACCGAATATACCCAACCAGCACTTATGGCCGTATCGATGGCGATTGTTAAAATTTTGGAGAAACAGGGTGGTATTTACTTGAAAGATCATGCGGATTTTGTAGCGGGGCATTCTTTGGGTGAGTATTCAGCCCTTACGGCGGTAAAGGCGATTGATTTGGCCGATACGGCGCGATTGCTGCAAATACGCGGACGGGCAATGCAAAAGGCGGTGCCGGTCGGCGCAGGTTCTATGGCGGCAATTTTAGGTATGACCCTTGAAGATGTGCGCGCAATTACAAAAGAAATCAGCAAAAGCGAGAACAAAAACGCGGCGATGAGCGATACGGTTTGCCAAACGGCAAACGATAACTCGGTCGGCCAAGTCGTCATTAGCGGACATAAGGGGGCGGTTGAAAAGGCCGTGGCTATGGCGAGCGAGCGCGGCGCAAAAAAAGCGGTTATGTTACCCGTAAGCGCGCCTTTTCATTGCGCGTTAATGGCACCGGCGGCGCAGAAAATGGCGTCGGCCTTGGCAGATGTGAATATTCGCCCCCCTGCCCTGCCCATTGTTTGTAATGTTACGGCGCGAGCGGAAAGCGAGCCCGCCAACCTAAGGCGATTGCTAGTGGATCAGGTCACAGACATGGTGCGGTGGCGCGAATCTGTTATATATATGAAAGATCAGGGTGTGACAGAAATGATTGAGCTGGGTGCGGGGAAAGTTTTGAGCGGGCTTGCGCGGCGGATTGATAAAGAAATTAAATGTGAGAGCGTGGGCACGCCGGAGGGGGTTGAGGCGTTGATTGGAAAATTGAAATAAGCTTCTCCAAATTGCGGCCTAAATTATAATATGGCTTTAACAATTAAAAAATTTATAGCTTTTATCGTTATTTTAGCAGCTATACCAATAGTCGCCATTCATTCAACATATCGTTTTGATGTTCGCCTGAATAAAGTTAGCCACAAGATTTTAAGTGATGGGGCAAAATTTGGGCATGTGATCAACCTTGTGCCAGATGTATTTAATGTCGGACAATCAGAGGAATTTGTTCGCGAAAAATTAGAAAAAGCAGGTTTCGCGCTTGTGAAACCTCAAAATGTACGGGCGAAATACGCGGATAAAGCAACGGATGGCAAGTACATCTACATAAGAGAAGCCGACACTTGGTTTTGTAAAATTAATTTACGTGTTTTTGTTGAATATAATAATTTTAACGAGCTTGTAAAAGCAGAAGGTGTTCAACATGAGAATGGATGTTTATAGTAAAAGAAAAGGAGAATAATTATGTTTGATTTAACAGGTAAGGCAGCACTGATTACTGGGGCGACGGGCGGCATTGGGGAGGCGATTGCACGCGCGATGCATGCACAAGGGGCGCATGTCGGGATATCGGGGCGGCGCACGGAAAAGCTGGAGGCTTTGGCAAAAGAACTCGGTGATCGTGTAAGCGTTTTAACGGCGGATTTATCGGATAGTGAAGCGATTAAAGAGCTGATCAAACGCGCAGAGGAGCAAATGGGGCAGATTGATATTCTGGTTAATAATGCAGGCCTGACGCGCGATAATTTATCCATGCGGATGAAAGATGAGGAATGGCAGCAAGTTCTGGATGTGAATTTGAGCGCGACTTTTAAGCTGGCGCGCGCAGTACAACGCGGGATGATGAAGCGCCGCAATGGGCGGATTATCAATATCTCATCTGTTGTCGGTGTTACGGGTAACCCGGGGCAGGCGAATTATGTGGCCTCCAAGGCCGGTGTTATCGGGTGGAGCAAGGCGATGGCGCAGGAAGTAGCGAGCCGCGGGATTACCATTAACTGTATCGCGCCAGGCTTTATTGCCACGGCGATGACGGATGCGCTCAATGATGATCAAAAGGGCAAAATTAACGCGAATATTCCGGCGGGGCGCATGGGCGGAGCCGATGATATAGCGGCGGCGGCGGTGTATTTGGCGAGTGATGAAGCGAACTATGTTACCGGACAGACCGTGCATGTAAATGGCGGCATGGCGATGATATAGGCGGCAGTTAGTTAAGATTAGGGCCTTGCGGGTCTATTGCAGGGCTATCATAACCAAAATTGTCTTTCCTTTCATCATATCGAGACCTTCCGATATAGTTAGGTAATTTTGTAAAAGGGATATTTCTAAAAGATACCCCTTTTGAAAAAATGTTCGCTGAGTTTACTACATCAAAGAAATTTTTGTTGGAAACGTCCAATTCCATCCCTTTTTCAAAAGATAAATTCATAGTTATATTAAATATTTTTTCCATTTCTTCATCAGATAATCCAGGATCATTTTTTATAAGACGTTCGGTTTTATCTCTATCGAGTTTTTCAAGTAAATCATTATCAATGATATTTTTAACATCGTTTTTCTTTTTCTCGCTTAATACTTCCTCAATTTCAGGATTTAAAAAGACTATACCGTTTCTTAAAGCTTGAATAATTCTCATTTCAACATTTGCAGACGATAGAAATAACTTACGTAGCGGCCTCAAAACTGTGCTTTTTTCTAAACTTTCAGCCGTATTTACATCGTCCTCATTTTTTATATCTTTAATTAAATTAAAAAGAGACGTTACAACTGGCAAAAGCTCAGCCACAAAATCTTTCCGATTGGTTTCTGCCTTTGGCAGAGCACTATTAGCATTATTTATTCTTACAAAGTAAGCTTCATGGATAAGTATTTCAAAATCAATATAATCTTGTAAAGATTGTGTTGTTGCATATTCGGAAATGTCGTGAAGGGCATTTGTAATTTTGCGATCAAACCCAGCGCCAATACCCAGATTTTCTTTATCAATATGCTCCTCGCTAGGTGCGGCCTTTGAAACTGCCTCAATCAAACGTTCAGGATTTTCAAAAAAATACTGCGCATCATGCGCATTCAGCATGGAATAATTGGGTCTCATAATATATCCTTTATTTTAATATTTTAAATAGTCAAAAATATAAATTATGTCAACAATGCAATTATGAACATTTCATACAAATATCTTGGGTATATGGGCGCTATTCCCTTTATTTTAGCGGCGCTTGGGTTTTTCTTTACCGAAGATTCATCTATACAATCCACGTTGACCATGTTGATGATGTTTTATGGCGGGATGATTTTATCATTTTTGGCGGGGGTGCAGTGGGCGCATGCGATCAAAAACAAAATGGCCTATCCCATGATTGTTTCAATGGTTCCGACCATCGCCAGTTTCTTTATAGCCGGGCTTAGTTTTTTGACAGGTATTTTAGGATTGCCGCTTTTGCTTATGGGCGCAGGGTTTATTGTTCTTTACTGGCTTGATCTCAAATATCTTGACCGAACGATTTTGCCCAAAGATTATCTTTCTTTCCGTTTATCTTTAAGCGTAATTGTGGCAGTATGCTTTGGCATATCCGCATTTACACTTTGGGTTTAGGTATACGAAATTCTATGTTTGATCTGATTATTTTTGATTGTGATGGCACGCTTGTTGATAGCGAATATTTAAACAATCTTGCAATTGTTCAGCTTTTAAAAGAGCGTGGACTTGGGCAATACACGGTTGAATATTCGATGAATCATTTTGTCGGCGTGCGGCTTAATCTTATTTTGTCTGAGATTAGCGCGGAGACAGGCCATGTTTTCCCCGATGATTTTACGGAGCAATGTACGGCGCGTGTAAAAAATCTTGCCGAGGAGCATTTAAAAACACTGGATGGGGCAAAGGATCTGGTCAGTCAGGCACATGAGCGCATGAAAATATGTGTTGGATCGAATGGCGAGCGTAGTAATGTTGTGCATTCAATTAAACTGGCGGAGCTTTATGATTATTTTGGCGAAGATCATATTTTTACCGCCATTGAGGTTGAGGAACCGAAGCCAGCGCCAGATCTTTTTCATTATGCATGCAAAAAGATGGGAACGCCGGAATCTCTCAGCCTTGTGATTGAGGACAGTATTGTTGGTGTTACAGCTGGGGCGGCAAGCGGTATTGAAACTTGGGGGTTTACAGGGGCGCACCCGAATACGGAACTGCATACAAAAGCCTTAAAAAAGGCCGGCGCTACCAAAGTCTTTGACTCGCTTATCCACATACGCGAGGCTTTGTTTGGGTAAAAAAGTTTAGATTTTAACCTTATATATGTTACCTGATAGAAATTGTTTGCATTTATATGCAGAGTTGGTAAAGTCCGCCATTGTTGGATGAGCCGACATAAAAAACTAAAGTAACGTTCCTATTAACTAAAATAAAGGAAGCACGATGAGTGATATTGCAGAACGTGTGAAAAAAATTGTTGTTGACCATTTGGGAGTCGAAGGTGATAAAGTCACCCAAGAGGCCAGCTTTATTGATGATTTAGGTGCCGACTTTCTCGATACCGTAGAACTCGTCATGGCTTTTGAAGAAGAATTCAATGTTGAAATTCCTGACGATGCCGCAGAAAACATTCAAACTGTTGGCGATGCTGTGAATTTTATCAAAGCAAATGTTGCTGAATAAATAAAATTATAAAAGCCTTTGATGTCCTCGCTTTTTAATACAAGCTTATGTAGGGTTTTCAAAGGCTTTTTTTATGGTGAAACAGATTTAGAGTTTTAGATTATGAGACGAGTTGTTGTTACTGGTATGGGTATGGTATCGCCTTTGGGTATGGGTGTTGACCACAATTGGAGCGAAATTACAGCCGGTAAAAGCGGCATCAGACCGATTGAGCATTTTGATGTTTCTGATATTACTTCAAAAATAGCGGGTATTATTCCGACAACCGACAGTGATACCCCTAAAAATGGCGCGTTCAATGCGGATTTATATGTTGCGCCAAAAGACCAGCGCAAGATTGACATTTTTATTACATATGGTTTGGCAGCGGCGCAAGAAGCCATTGAGCATTCTGGCTGGACGCCAAAAGATGAGGACTCTTTAAACCGGACGGGCGTTTTAATTGGTTCTGGTATTGGCGGGTTAGACGAGATTTATAAATCTTCTACGCTCATGAATGAAAAAGGGCCACGGCGCTTGTCGCCTTTCTTTGTGCCCGCCGCGCTCATTAATTTGATTTCCGGACATGTCTCTATTAAACACGGGTACCGCGGGCCAAACCACTCGGTTGTGACGGCATGTGCGACCGGTACGCATGCCATTGGGGATGCGGCGCGTCTTATTGCACTGGATGATGCCGATGTTATGGTTGCAGGCGGCGCGGAAGGTGCCGTTTGCCGTTTGGGGGTTGCCGGGTTTGCGGCGGCGCGCGCGCTCTCTACCGGATATAATGACCGCCCGACCGAGGCTTCTCGCCCATGGGATCAAGATCGCGATGGTTTTGTTATAGGCGAAGGTGCGGGGGTTGTGGTTTTAGAAGAATATGAACATGCCAAGAAACGCGGCGCGACCATATATGGCGAAATTGTAGGATACGGGTTATCCGGTGATGCGCATCATATTACCGCGCCAGCGGCAGATGGTAATGGCGGGTATCGCGCGATGGAAGCGGCACTTAAACGTGCGAAGCTCAACCCTACAGATGTTGATTATATCAACGCGCATGGCACATCGACCCCCGTTGGGGACGGGATTGAATTTGGTGCGGTGAAGCGCTTATTTGCAGATGCGCTTGATACTGTATCCATGTCCTCTACCAAATCGGCTATCGGGCATTTGCTTGGTGCGGCAGGGGCGGTTGAGGCGATTTACGGGCTCAAGGCGATGGAGACGGGC
Source organism: uncultured Alphaproteobacteria bacterium (assembly GCA_963702155.1). GTDB lineage: Bacteria > Pseudomonadota > Alphaproteobacteria > Micavibrionales > Micavibrionaceae. The sequence continues at coordinate 1,925,779 of OY969717.1, read as the reverse complement.
GTTTTACCGCCTACGCTTAACCTTCACAACCCCTCAGAAACATGCCAGGGCATGGATTTAGTGCCCTTAGAAGCCAAAGAAAAGCCAGTTGATACGGTGCTTTCTAATTCGTTCGGGTTTGGCGGCACCAATGCCTCCCTTATTTTCAAGAAAGTCTAAGATTTAAAGGGTATTTTATGACCAAAACCGACGTAAAAGCACAGAAAACAAAAAGTGCGTGGGCGTGGGTTTTGGGTATATGTGTATCATTTTTTACAATTGGCATTATTTTTGTGACTCTTTCTGCGTTTTGGCTGGCACATAAATATGCCGAGGACGGGCCGTTGGAGCAGACCCAAACGATTGAAATTATTCGCGGGCAAGGTCTTTATCATATTGCCGATATGCTTGCACGCGAGGGGATGGTTTATAACGCAGATGTTTTTAAGACGAATGCAATAATTCGCGGCGCGCAAGGCGCATTAAAGGCCGGAGAATACGAGATTAGTGCAGGTGCAGCGCAGGCAGATATACTGCAAAAATTATTACAAGGGAAAGTGGTTCCGCGGATGGTTACGATTCGCGAGGGGCTTACCAGTTATGAAATTGTGCGTGTTTTACATGAGACCGAGAATTTGACCGGCGAGATAAAGGACATTCCTGCAGAAGGCGCATTATTACCTGAAACGTACGATTATCAGCGCGGGGAAGATAGAAACGCAGTGCTTGCGCGGATGAAGACGGCGCATGATGATGTTTTGCAAGAGGCGTGGGCAGAGCGCGCCGATAATTTGCCCTTTAACACGCCTGAAGAGGCCGTTACACTTGCCTCTATCATTGAAAAGGAAACAGGCAAAGGCGAGGAACGTGCGCGGGTAGCGGGGGTGTTTGTCAACCGCTTGCGTAAGGGAATGCCGCTTCAGACCGACCCGACCGTGATTTATGCACTTACAAAAGGGCGACATGAAAATGAGGGGCAAGGGCCATTGGGGCGCAGACTTTTGCGCAAGGATTTGAACTATGATTCTCCTTATAACACTTATAAATATGCGGGATTACCGCCGGGGCCGATTGCAAATCCGGGCAGCGCCTCGATTGAGGCGGCGCTTAACCCAGAAGATCATGATTATTTTTATTTTGTTGCCGATGGGACGGGCGGGCATGTGTTTTCCAAAACTTTGGCAGAGCATAACCGTAATGCCGCAAAATGGCGCAAGATAAGGCGCGCGCAATGATTTACCGAAGCCTGCCGGAATTTATCAAACTCTTCATCAGATAATGTGGCCAGATGTTTACCATAGTCGGTTTGTTCGCCGTTTGGTAGATTGTAAGGGTATTTTCAGGGGAAGTTTCATGTTTCTTAATGGGTTATTGACCGGGCTGATTCAGGAGCGTTTTATAGAAATATATAAGGGAATCCGTTTTTGGAAGCAGGTTTTTCTCAAAGCTCTGCGTAAGGCAGCGGAGGTTTTCGCGGGTAAACCGTGTCCCGTTAGTTAAATGAAAGCTATCCATGTTCTAAGCACTAAAACCGCGGTTTTCAACGGGCGCGTTGATAAGGGTTTCTATATTTTCGTGTCGGTTGTCGTTGCTCAAGTTTTCATGAGCTGGTCAAGCTTTTCCTGCCGCCCCTCGATCACTTGCATGAATTGATTGTTGAGGCAGAACAGCACGCCCGTGATGCCGTGTTTGGGGTTTTCCTCCTTTGCGTGATTGACCACATCTTCGATGGCTTTATAAATGGCCTTTTCATCCGTTTGATCGGGGGATTTGAAGTCGCTTATATATGCGATCATGTGTAGCGTATTCATTGTCAAACTCGCTTTAGTTTGTGAAATAGTGCTGGTTTCACAATAGCTTAAAGCGGCGCAAGAATGCAAGGACTGTAATTTTAACTTATGTTAGGGTGTTTGGGATTTTGGGTTTTAATTATGCTTTGATTGAAGATACAAATATTCCACAAATTCTTTAACTTCAAAATCTAATGTCGGAAAGTTTTGGTATGGTATGTCTTTAAATCTGTACCTAAAACTAAAAGTATTATCACTTGTAGCTAGATGATGCGTAAACGAAGAACATACGTTTTCTCCATTACATAGAAACATTGTCTGTACAGCATTATTTTCTTTATAAAAGTAAATACTTGAATTTCCTGACATATATGGTTTTCTAATATTTTTTTGAACAAAAATACCACTACCTAGATCTTTTACGGGTGCGAATTGCGGGTCTCCATTTTTATCTTTATAGGTTGAATTTTTATTTATGTACTTAGCAAATTTTTCAATTCCTTTGCTTGATCTATAGGAATAATACCTGACTTATTATCAAAACATTTTGAATGTATCTGGATGATAATTTGCTTATCCTTCAATTTATGATCGTTACTCCAAAAACTTTTTGCTGGTCTAAAATCTGGATACGACACCTTGAGCGATGCTCGCTCTGATATGTCATGCCCTGTTTTACAAGAATGACAACTTGTGCAGTATTCAATAGGCAGCTCGAAAATAACATTATTCTGATAATCAGGGCAATTTGTCTTTTTATAATCTAATAAAAAAGCATCTTTTTTCGTATTTAATCTACAATCTTCGTCACATATTGTTTGGCAAGCAGAAATAAGAAAGCACAAAATTATTAGTAACAAATTTTTGAAGTTCACGTTTCTACTCCCACTCAATCGTCCCGGGGGGTTTTGAGGTGATGTCGTAAGTGACGCGGTTGATGCCGCGGACTTCGTTGATGATGCGCGTGCTGACGCGGGCTGAGAAATTCATGGTCGAAGGGTAATAATCCGCCGTCATGCCATCGGTGGATGTAACGGCACGCAGCGCGCAGACGATAATCATACGTACGCGCATCGCCCATCACACCGACGGTGCGGACGGGGAGCAGAACCGCAAAGGCCTGCCAAATTGTCATCATATAAGCCCCGCGGTGCGGATTTCATCCAGATAAACTGCATCGGCCTTGCGCAAAATTTCGAGTTTTTCCTGGTGATCTCGCCCGGCATGCGGATGGCCAGACCCGGGCCAGGAAACGGGTGGCGGCGAATAAAATCATCATGCATAGCCAAGTGCGCGCCCTAAATCGCGGACTTCGTCCTTAAATAATTCACGCAACGGCTCGACCAGTTTCAGATTCATATGCTCCGGTAATCCGCCGACATTATGGTGCGATTTAATTGTGACGCTTGGCCCGCCGGTAAAGCTACGGATTCAATAACATCGGGATAGAGCGTCCCTTGTGCAGGAATTCAGCCGTTTTCCACCGGCGGCAATCCGTTTCGCACGTTTCAAACACATCGATAAATTGTTCCGCCGATAATTTTGCGTTTCATTTCGGGGTCGCTACACCCTCAAGCCCGTCCAAGAACAGTCCGCGCATCTTCATGAATGAGGGGAATGTTATAATGATCACGGAACATGGTGCAACGACTTGCTCGCTCTCGCCCGCACGCATTAGTGCCGGTATCGACATAAATACACGTTAATTGATCGCCGATGGCCTCGTGCAAAAGAACGCTGTGACCGAGCTATCAACACCGCCGGATAGGCCGCAAATAACCTTGCCGTCGCCGACCTGATCACGGATTTTTTGAATCGCTTCTGCGCGGAACGCCGCCATTGTCCAGTCGCCCTTACATCCGGCGACATGGTGCGTAAAATTTTTGATCAGCTGCGCGCCGTGCGGCGTGTGTACGACTTCGGGGTGGAATTGGACGCCGTAAAATTTTCGCTTATCATCGGCTATAACGGCAAACGGCGCGCCGTCAGATGTGCCCACAACTTCGAAGCCGTCGGGCAGGCTGGTCACGCGGTCGCCGTGGGTCATCCAGACTTGTTCACGCGCGCCTTCATCCCATATACCTTCGGTAATATCACAATGCTTGGTCACATCAACATAGGCGCGGCCAAATTCTTGATGGTCGGAGCCTTCGACCTTTCCGCCCAGTTGCTCGACCATGGTTTGCTGGCCATAGCAAATGCCGAGAACGGGCACGCCCATTTCAAATACAATTTGCGGCGCGCGGGGGGAGTCTTCTCCGTGACGCTGCATGGGCCGCCGGAGAGGATAATGCCCTTTGGATCATAGGCCTTTATTTTCTCTGGCGTGGCATGATTAAATGGCCAGATTTCGCTGTAAACGCCATTTTCGCGGACGCGGCGGGCGATAAACTGTGTGACTTGCGAACCGAAGTCTATGATCAAGATGTGATCATGATCAGCGGCCGTATCTAGATTTGCGGGAGAACCAGAGTTTTCAAATTTTTGTGTATTTTCCATGGCAATATTTACGCTATTAAAGGCGCGGAATGCAACGTTTTATTTTAGTACGAACGTTTTAATCGCGAAGCCGAGGGTGTGCATATAAGAGCGTGTTGATCCCGTCATTCAAACGCTCAACGCCTTCTTCAAACATATCGGGTTGGGCGGCCTGTGCAACGCGTATGAGTGCGCTGCCCTCATATTCGCCATTGTAAACCATGACTACGCCGTGCTGATTTGCAAAATATTCCATCAAATCATATCCGGTGCGGATTTGACGATGACCGAGATCATGGCAAGATACATCACGACCCAATATTTCACGCGGCACCTTTATGAGGGAAAGCATGCCGGCGCGCCCTTCTACTACCTCTATACCATCTTGTGGGCGTGTAAAAATTCGCCTTACTGTTTTTCGGTTGGTTTCGTATTTATCGCGAAGGTTTTGGAAATGGTTCATGATCTCAATATTATAATTGCCACCCAGAACCGTTCCTATATTGTCAATGAAACCCCCAACACGAGCAAGGCCATGGCCTTCATTTGTCATGTCGCGCTTTACCGGAATACGCAAATTATCTGTCACAACCATTGCACTTAAACCTATATTTGCCGTGCCGAAGCTTTTGGAAAAGCTTTGAATATGAAACATAGGTGTGGGGGAATCCGCTTCATAAATAGAGGAGAATCCGGTTGAGAGATATGTCTTGCCATTTTTTGTTTCGGGTTTGGCGCTATAGCTATATGGCGCATCATCAACAAGCGTAATTTTATGATCCGGTTTATGATTGAGTGTATTGAGCAAATCTTTAAGTGCGATGGCATCATCAGGTGTCATGCGGCGAGATGTCGGGTTATGCGGAAAATTGGTTGTTATCAAGGCAATATTTTTGGAACCGACACGATCCATTGTTTTAATAATGGCGTCCGTAATATTAGGCTGCATAACATCGTAGGTTTCAATCTGCATGCCCGTTTTTTGCAAAAGCGCATCAATTGTTGGCCAGCGTAAATTAGGTACAAGGGCGATTGGCGGATGACCATTTTTATACGAAAAGGGTTGATGAAAGTTTTTAGCAACTTCGAATGCTAGTTTTAATAATGTGCGTCCTAAAGTCTGGGTTACAAATACGTTTTGCCCTTGCGCGTCAATATTATAAAGCGATTTAAAGTAACGGGCAGTGGCAGTGCGCACATCCATAGGGCCGCCAGCCTCGGTATTATAATATGGGTTAAGCTCGACTGAGCCGCTTAGCATTTTACCAAGACGGCCTTTGGGCAGCTCTCTTTCATTTCCCTGACCCAGATTCACAAGAGCCTTATAACCACCAACCGAGAAATTATGTGCAAGCTGCGCCGCGGCGGGCGTTACGCTATCTTCGCGGTTGATCGGAAGCCACTTTGTATGGAGAGGCGGTGCCATAATTATAAACCCTAAAATGCCGTTTTATTTTGTTTATTTTTCAGCCGACTTAAATATCGGTTTTTATAATTTATATATGCATGAGCGCAGGAATAGTTCAATAAAAATATGATATCATACTAAATATAATATAAAATTACATTTATTTGTAATAAAATTACAATTGCAAGTGGTTATTGCTTTTGATCTGAATTTTGTTCAGGATCGGAATCTATAGTTTGTTTTTTTCCTTTTTACAAAAGCTTTGTTTATGAATACACCCTCTTTTAGTTTCGAGTTTTTTCCACCTAAATCCGATAAAAGCGAAGCTGACCTTATGACGGTCGTCGACGATTTAAATGCGCTTGATCCAAAATATATGACGGTGACATATGGCGCAGGCGGGTCAACCAAAGATAAAACGCTCGAGATTGCGTCTGCGCTGGCTCGTAAGTATGCCGTACCTATCGCATCGCATTTAACTTTTTTATCCACGACAAAGGATGATCTTGATACTTATATTGAGGCGCTGTGGGATAATAATGTTCGTCACATTGTCGCGTTACGCGGGGATTTACCAAAGGGCACAACTTATCAAGATTTTACCGGCGATCAATATTATGATTATACGAGTAATTTTGTTATTGCGCTCAAACAAAAACACGATTTTGAAATATCTGTTGGTGCCTATCCAGAGAAGCACCCAGACGCACCAAGCCTAATTGCCGATATTGAAGCGCTGCGCCTGAAATGTGATGCTGGGGCAACGCGCGCGATCACTCAGTTTTTCTTTGATAATGAAGTATATTATAGATTTTTGGACAAGGTTGCAGCCGCAGGTATACATACACCGATTTGCCCAGGCTTGCTTCCGGTTTATGATTTTAAATCCATGGTGCGGTTTGCGGGCAAATGTGATGCAAATGTGCCGCACTGGATGCATGAAAAATTTGATGGTATTAGCGATGAGGACGCAATAAAAATTGCGGAGGAGCTCCTCATAAAGCAGTCCGTTGATTTAGCGAAAAATGGTGTTGAACATATTCACTATTACTCAATGAATAAAACGCCGCTAACAAAAGCGGCGTGTGAATCGTTAAAGCGTGGTTGAATGATTACCCGTTAGATGGGGTTTGTGGCGCTTTTGTTGAAGAGTTATTTGCTTTTAATTGTTCGATCTGTTTTTTATAATGATCTTTAATCTCATTTATATCAGCTTTAGTCACGGTTGTACTTGTGTTGTACTTTTTTCTTAACTCGTTTGGATTGTAATCAGACATGGTTATTCTTTCTAATTTTTATATAATGCTTTCTTTATATACAAAAGGATTTTTAAAATGTCAAAGCTCATAGATTAATAAGAGAAGCAATGGCTGACAGCTTGTATAACGACTATTCTTAAAAACATGAGCGAAAATATGAAATAGGGTAATATTGTAGCAAGGCTGGCTTTCAAACACGGCGTTTTACCTTTAAAATAAACTCATATAACGCCTGTAACGTATGCATTTTTTTAAAAAAAGCTTGATCTTTATTAACAGTCGATTCATCCTGTTTCTTCAATATTTATTTAATTGGAGTTGTATTTATGGTTTTAGCCACCAATCTTGGATTTCCGCGCATCGGCGCAAAACGTGAGCTTAAAAAAGCTGTTGAGGCCTATTGGAAGGGCGAGAGCGATCAAGATACATTGATGCAAGCGGGAAAAGATTTACGCGTGCGGCATTGGAATTTGCAAAAAGATGCGGGGCTTGACCACATTCCTTCTAATGATTTCTCATTTTATGATCAGGTTTTGGATATGATTGCAACGCTTGGCGCGGTGCCAAAGCGTTATGGTTTTAGCGGCGATCAGGTTGACCTGGATACGTATTTTGCAATGGCACGCGGCGCACAGCGCGATGGCCTTGATGTTACGGCCATGGAAATGACCAAGTGGTTTGATACAAATTATCACTATATTGTGCCGGAATTCGAAGAGGGTATGACATTCAGAACTCTCCTCTACCAAGATTTTTGATGAATTTGCGGAAAGCCGTGATCTGGGCATTCATACGCGCCCCGTTATTATCGGACCCCTCACGTTTTTGACAATCGGTAAACGCGAAAACGATGACATGGACTGGACAGCCTTGTGGGAACCGATGATGGTTGTTTACGAACAAATTTTGCAACAATTGGAAGAGATGGGTGCGGATTGGGTGCAGATTGACGAGCCGTGTCTTGCAACTGACTTATGGGATACTGCAGAAGAAACATATAAAACTACTTACGAGCGTTTGGACAAAGCATCAGGCCTTAATATCTTGCTTGCTACATATTTTGACTCGCTGCGCGATAATGCAGCATTCACGTTTGATTTGCCCGTTGATGCGATACACATTGATCTTTGCCGCGGGTCGGGGCAAGCTAATACGGCGGCCAATGATGATGGCGCGTTACTTAATGAGGCGCTTTCGCATATAGGTGATAAAACACTATCGCTCGGGCTTATAGACGGGCGCAACATATGGAAAAATGATTTGAGCAGTTCGCTTCATATGCTGAACAAGGCTACAGATAAACTTGGCAGTGATAAGGTTTTTGTTGCGCCAAGTTGTTCTTTATTACATACGCCGGTTGATTTGGATAACGAAACCACACTTGATGATCAACTTAAATCATGGATGGCCTTTGCAACGCAAAAGCTGGACGAGATTGTGACGCTATCCAAAGGCGCAAATGAAGGACGCGAGAGTATTAGCGGGGTTTTAAAAGCGAGTGACGCGGTACAAAAGGATCGTAAGTCGTCAAAGCGTATTCACAATAAAACCGTTAAAGATCGTGCGAGCAATATTAGCGATGATATGAAACGCCGCGATTCGGAATTTGCTGCGCGTCAAAAGGTGCAGCATGCGGAATTAAATTTACCGCTTTATCCGACGACCTCGATCGGCTCCTTCCCGCAGACGCCCGATATTCGCAAGGCGCGAGCGGCCTTTAAAAAGGGCGAGATTGATCAATCCGCCTATACTGAAGCCATGAAAAAGGAAATCCGCGCAGTTGTCGATTATCAGCATACTGTCGATATTGATGTGCTTGTCCACGGCGAGCCTGAGCGTAACGATATGGTTGAATATTTTGGCGAGCAAATGGACGGGTTTACCTTTACCAAATTTGGTTGGGTGCAATCGTATGGGTCGCGCTGTGTTAAGCCACCTATTATTTATGGTGATGTCTCCCGCCCCACGCCCATGACGGTTGAATGGTCGGAATATGCGCAGGCACAGACGAGTAAAATTATGAAGGGAATGCTGACTGGCCCCGTTACAATATTGCAGTGGTCATTTGTGCGTAATGATCAACCGCGCAGTCAAACGGCGCAGCAAATTGCGCTCGCTATCCGCGATGAAGTTAGCGATTTGGAAGCGGCCGGTATCCGAATGATTCAAATTGATGAGGCAGCGTTTAGAGAGGGCCTCCCCCTACGCCGCGCCGATTGGGATGCGTATTTGAAGAGTGCGGTTGAAAACTTCCGCCTTGCTTCATGCTGCGTTTCGGATAAAACGCAAATCCACACGCATATGTGTTATTCAGAGTTTAACGATATTATTCAATCCATTGCAGATATGGACGCGGATGTGATTTCGATTGAGACCAGCCGTTCGCAGATGGAGCTACTCGAGGCGTTCCGTGATTTTGATTATCCGAACGAGATCGGGCCGGGGGTTTATGATATTCACTCCCCCCGCGTGCCGAGCGTTGATGAAATGACCGCGCTTTTGGAAAAGGCCAATGATGTTTTGGATGAGCGTCAGATTTGGGTGAACCCCGATTGCGGTCTAAAAACTCGCGGCTGGCCGGAGGTTGAGACCGCACTTAAACATATGGTCGATGCGGCGAAGCAGATGCGCGAAAAGGCGAAGGCGAAAGCGGCTTAGATTAGGTTATAATATAAAGGTGTAGATATAATGCACAAAATCATTTTACTAACATTGACCGCCTTATTAACGACTGCGTTTTTAAATAACGCTATCGCAGGCTCAAAGAAGGCCTTGAGTAGTGGGTTTATTCATAACAAAGGCGGAGAGAAATGCTCATATCAACAAGTTTTTGAAAATCAAGTGATTTATTTTACCCAAAAACACATGCAAGATATAGGGATTATAAAATTTGATGACCCCGATTGCATGAAGGATACGGGAATAGGATTAGATATAAACAAGATGATGATAAATAACATCATATCTAGGTGGTATTCGCATAGTGATGCTGATTTCAAAAACAAGAGCAGATCAGTTATATCCAAAAAGTAATTTGCAAATTATAGGTCAATGCATGCAATCTGAAACTTATGGAAGTATCGGTATACTTCTTGATTACAAAATAAAAAATAATTCAATATACGAAGTTGTACACGGATCTAGTATAGGTGCGTGTCAAAAATAAGTACGCCTTTTGTAAAGTAAATTACTTACCCTCCAAACTCTTAATCACCTTCTTCGGCACCAAGTTTACGCAGGTCGTCCTGGACGGCGAAAGTTAAGGTCAAAGTCAAGGTGGCTAAAAGATATGCCGGTATTCTTCGTGTAATGAGAATGTCTTACCGTCATGGATGTAAGTGTCAATGCGTATGTCTTTTTGTGTGATATCAATAACGTTGAAGCCGTTTTCCTGCGTTCTGATACGTGTGGAGAGCGCTGTAGACGCGCTTACATATAAAGTTTTGTTATTCTTACTCCCTATCGGTGTTATTGAGGCGTGATGGACATGACCCGTCAGAACCAAATCTATTTCCAACGCGGCCATTTTATTCATTGCTTTGTCTGCGCCATATACTTTTGTATCTAAAGGCGCGTTTTGCGCTTTATGGATTGGATGGTGAAATACGCATATTTTCTTTTTATCGTTTTTCCCCGAGAATGTTTTCTCTAGATAATCAAGCTGTGCATCGGAAATTGCACCATTGGCCCAATTCCAATGTGGTAATATCCGCCGCGCAGAATTTATGCCTGCAATTATAACTTCATCGGTTTCGAGGAGTGGACACAGATTATCATCTATATATTTTTTATAATTTTTGTAAGGGTTAAGTAATCTCTCCCAAAGATTAAACCTTGAAATATCATGATTACCGGGCACACAAAAAGATTTTTGCGGTAATGACGCCAAAAAATTTTGTGCGGCTTTGAACTCTTGCTCACTTCCTACTTGCGTAAAATCTCCGCTTACAACTATTATTTCCGGCTTAACAATATCTATAACATTGCGTAATTTTTTTTCTATTTCAGATGTGTGTGTACCAAAATGTAAATCAGATAAATGTATGATTTTCATGATATTGTTTTTATTCGTGTTGATTTGAGGGTACTATTAACGTAAGCGCCTTTTTATGAACTTCAAACTTTAAAGGTGTTTTCATATGCATAGGCTCTCCGTCCAGAGAGATCAGCTCTTCTTTATTTTTTGTTTTCAAACAAATTTTCTGGCCGCTATACTTTTTTAGAACCGGGTTATTCTTCCACCTTCCCGATCTCAAGCTTATAAGAAAACTTAATTTCTCCCAAAAATTTTGTGGCGATGCCATATAAAGCCCTAATATACCCCCATTCAAAGAGTGTTTTTTAAAGCTGTCTTTAGGCGATTTTGTCTCTTCGGGGAATGCATATAAATTGTTTGAACATACGAAAGCCGCAGCTTTCGTATATATATTTTTATCATCAATATTCACTTGAACTCTACGGTGGTTTTCGGGTTCAAATGCTTCAAAGACAAACCATCCCAATTTTGGCATGGCCACTATATCAGGGGTATTCCGATTCTCTTCCCTAAAAACGGATGCATCGGGCATAACCCCCAACGCTGCGGCACACAGAAAAGCCTTATCATTTAAGGTTGCCATATCTATTTTTTGAAAATCATATGTATTATAGGCCTCAAACATTTTTTCCAGCTCGGTTGGAACATTAACATCGTGCGCCAACATATTCATTGTACCAAAAGGCAGAATGCCAAACGCTTTATCACTGTCTTTGTAAAATGATGCCGCCATATTAACTGTTCCATCGCCACCACCTATCAAAAGCGGTATGTCACTATCTTTTAATTCTTTCAGTTTGGACTCAAAAAGCGGCATTTCTAGAAAATTAAAAGTTTGGATTTTTAACCCGCTCTTACTTATTGCATCTTTTATGGCCTGCTCCCCTTTTGCCGACGCCGTTCCGGAACTGGCATTAATAAGGATATTAAAGGGTTGTGCTTTAGGCCTTGGTTTTGACATTATAAATATGGCCTTATTGAGAAGTTTTTATTGTAATTTACTTCCAAACGAATGATCGAATAATTAGTTTCTTTTTTCAATAAAGATTTAAATTTGAAAAATACTTGATCTCGTTAGAGACGATTCAACACCGCGGCGAAGAAGCCATCGGTTTGGTGGCGGCGCGGGGTGAGGCGCATGAAGGGGTTGCCTAAAATCTCAGTATTTTTAATTGTGTCATTCTGAGCCGTGGCCAAAGACTCTTTATTCGCCGCACTAGATCCTTCGCTGTCGCTCAGGATGACTGGCATAGGTAGAATTTCAAATTCGGGATGGGCGCTTAAGAATTTTTCGATTTGCTGCTCATTTTCTTCAGGCAGGAGCGAGCATGTTGCGTACACTAACTTGCCGCCCGGCTTTACAACATTTGCGACTTTTTCAATAATCTCGGATTGGATTTCAACCAATTCCGCCAGTTCAGGGCCATACGTGTTCCAGCGCATATCGGGGTTTCGGCGCCATGTACCCGTTCCCGTACACGGCACATCGCAGAGCACAATATCAAAAGTTTCTTTTTGGCGGCGGAGCCATTTGCGGTGGCGTTGATCGGAGAGTGGGCGCATCTCTACAATGTCGGAGATCCGCGCCTTTTTAAAACGGTCTTTGCCGCGGTTCAATCGGCGCTCGTCTAAATCCATTGCGACGATGCGCCCTTTCGGGTTGCCCTCTTCATCACTCATGCTGGCCGCAAGAGCCAGAGTTTTGCCCCCTGCCCCTGCGCAATAATCGAGCACTTGCATGCCAGGCTTTGCGCCGCAAACATGGGCAATCATTTGGGAGCCTTCGTCTTGAATAACAACCCAGCCCTTACCAAACGCCTTGGTTTTTGCCAAATACGCCTTTCCGCGCGCGCGTAGACCTGTTTGCGAATATGGGGTGAAATCGGTTTTGACGCCGTCGGCCTCCAGATAATCGTGCGCCTTTTCACGCGTTGCGCGGGCGGTGTTGACCCGCATATCAAGTGTTGCGCCCGGTATAAGCGCATTCATTTCATTTTCAAATTCATCGCCGAAATAATCGCGCAAGCTTTGTTCGTATTGCGGGGGGCATTCAATTTTTACAGGTAATGGCATATCGTGATGCGTAAGTGGCTGATTTTCTAAATTCATACAGTATTTTAGCTCGTCTATCGTCAATTCTTCAGGTGAATATTTTGAACCATCAAAAAGCGAAGTGATTCGTTTTTGATCCGCCTGCTCACCCATCATCACCCAGGCGATAATACGGTTACGCGGCGTATCTTGCGCGCCGATTTTCTCCAAATGCCAGCCAATGCGCGCATGATGTCGCGCCATTTCGTAAACACGCTCGGCAACATTTGCGCGATCCTTTGAGCCGATATAACGGCGATGGCGCATATAATCGCCGACGACGGTGTCGAGGGGGACGCGCGATCCGATCGCGTTTTGGAGGATATCGACGGTAGCTTGTATGCGTGCTTGAGGTTTCATGACTTTTGTTTATAGCAAGTATCGATAAAAGTCATGCTTTATCTGATTGCATCAATATATGCGTATCGGTGTGGGCATATTCGGTGAAGCCGTGTTTTTTATAAAGGGCGGCGGCGGGGTTTTTGTGTAGGGTTTGGAGTCTAGCGGGAACGTCTCGTGCTTTAGCCTGAGAGAGGGCTTTGTTCAAAACAAATGTGCCGAGGCCGTTTCCTTGAAATTTTGGAAGAATAATAATTTCCTTTAAGAAGATGTAATCTTCTTTGTTTTGTATGCAAAAAATTCCGGCATCTTTCTCGTCAAATATAAGTATTTTAAGATCGGGAAATGTTTCGCGCCATGTGTTTTCGAAAAAACCGTTTTGCTGGTCGATATCCCACGCGCCGAATTGTTTTATAACCGTATCGTGATAGCCGCGGTGGTGGCAATTTTGCGCGAATACTTTGTCTTGTTCGGTAGCGGGGCGGTGGGTGATTTTCATGTTTTTTTAATTGTGAGAAACTTTTATTCTGTAACATTCTTGTGGATTACAGCTTTTGCTAAATAACATTTTGTTAGGCCGGTTAGTTTATTTAGATACATAAACAAATTCAAAATGCGTTTGTTAATGTAGAAGATTCTTCGCTACGCTCAGAATGACAAATTTTTATCTCTAATCCTTCGCCCTATAGTTTGGGGCTTCTTGCGTGATGGTCACATCGTGGACGTGGCTTTCGCGGTAGCCGGCGCCTGTCATGCGGACGAATTCGGCATAGTCTTTCATGTCTTGAATTGTTTCGCTGCCCGTATATCCCATAGAGGCTTTCAGGCCGCCGACCATTTGGTGGATGATCTGTGAAACCGCGCCTTTATAAGGTACGCGCCCTTCGATGCCTTCTGGAACGAGTTTGTTGGATTTAGTAACGCCGGCCTGAAAATAGCGGTCTGCCGAGCCGCGCACCATTGCGCCGACACTGCCCATACCGCGGTAGGATTTGTATGAGCGCCCTTGGTACAAGATTACCTCACCCGGCGCTTCGTCGGTTCCGGCAAGCATTGAGCCAACCATGGCAACGTCCGCGCCCGCAGCAATTGCTTTTGCAAAATCGCCGGAGTATTTGATGCCACCATCCGCAATAACAGGAATTCCTTTTTTTACGCAAGCTTCAACCACATCCATAATAGCGGTAAGTTGCGGAACACCGACACCTGCAACAACGCGGGTTGTGCAGATCGAACCAGGGCCGATACCGACCTTAATCGCATCTGCGCCTGCATCTATTAAAGCCTTTGCCGCATCGCCAGTTGCAACATTACCCGCAATAATTTGTAAATTGCTGCGTGCCTGTTTTCGAACGCGGGCAACTGTATCCAAAACCTTTTGCGAATGTCCGTGCGCAGTATCCACCACCACCACATCCAGCCCTGCATCGGCAAGCGCGATGGCGCGCTCTATACCGTTAATTTCACCCGTTCCCACGGCCGCGCCAACACGAAGCCGGTCTTCTTCATCTTTTGTAGCAAGCGGGTGAATTTGAGATTTTTCCATGTCTTTTACAGTTACAAGACCGATACAGCGGTCATTATCATCCACGACAAGCAATTTTTCAATGCGGTGTTTGTGCAGTAATTTTTTGGCTTCTTCTTTATCAACTGTATTGTATACTTTGACCAAGTTTTCAGAGGTCATTAGCTCGCGAATGGGTTGGCTCATGTTTTCGGCAAAGCGTACATCGCGATTTGTGAGTATGCCCTCTAACTTACCGCCATTGCCAGTTACAGGGATGCCGGAAATGCGGTTTTCGCGCATAAGTGCAAATGCATCGGCCAATGTTGCATCAGGATGAATAGTGATCGGGTCTACTACCATGCTTGATTCGAAGCGTTTTACCTTTTTGACTTCGGCGGCTTGTTCATCGATTTCCATGTTGCGGTGGATAATACCAAGACCGCCATTTTGCGCCATAGCAATCGCCATTGCGCTTTCAGTTACCGTATCCATAGCCGCGGAGAGCAGCGGGATATTTAATTTTATCGATTTTGTAAGCTGGGTTGCCGTGTTGACCTCATCAGGCTGCACTTCGGAATGCCCAGGTACGAGCAGGACATCATCAAAAGTGAGCGCCTCTCTGATTTTGGAAGGATCTGTTATTTTTTTTGATTTTTTGATTGGCATTTTTGCAAATCCTTCCGCTATTATTTGGTCATGCGTTTGTCTATGAATTTGCAAGAAAGGTATAAGCGTATTTTTATAAAATGTAAAGCTGAAAAAAGATAAGCTTAATCCGTAGTATAGCTGCCCTTATCTATCTCCATGACTTCGGCAGTAATAGGAATGCTTAGGTTTATGATGTGTTTGCGGATTGCGGCGTGCAGGTTTTTAGCCATGCGTGACCGCGTTTCATCATCCCTGCCTGGCATAAGTTTTAATGTGATATGGATCATTTGATCGGGCCGGTCGCCTTCGCCCACGATGCACGGCGAGACCAAATGTGCGCGGGTTTTTATGCGCCCGATATCGACTGATTCCTCTTTACCCAATGTTTCATGCAAGTCGGTCAGGATTGCGCGCGGATCCTGGATTGTATCCTCGGTATGTTCGACAATAATGTGGGGCATGTTCTTAATCTCTTTATTATTATGGTTTGAATGGTGTGGCCTTTTAATACGCGCTATTCTATATATATATTTTAAGATGATACAGGATTTTCAAGTATGGATTCAAAAATAAAAAAGAGATTGTTACGCATTGCGGTTTTATCTGCGGTGGCTTTGTTTGTTGGCGCAGGACTTGGACTATTTGAAGTATCGCAAGATGTAAAACGCACGCAAAGCGCGAGTGAGAATCGATATGTACCGGGGATTGAGATTGATCCCGCCTTTGTTTTGACTGACGGTGATGGGGCGCGGGTTTCTTACTCCAATTTTAAAGGACAATATAAGCTTATTTATTTTGGATTCACGTATTGTCCGGCAATCTGTCCAACAGAATTGCAGAAAATTTCCAAGGCGATGGGGCTGCTAGGGGATCAAGCAGAGATTATTCAACCGATTTTTATTACGATTGATCCGGAGCGTGATACGCCAGAAGTTATGGGGCAATATGTTGATCTGTTTCATCCAAAGTTAGTTGGGTTGACCGGTACGCCGGACGAGATTGCAGCGGTAATGAAGAATTACCGTGTTTTTGCCAATAAGGTTTTAGATAAGGCTAATAATGACTACACCATGGATCATTCGTCTTTTATTTATTTGGTTGATACACAAGATAAACTTATTGGGCTTTACCGTATAGAAGATAGTGCGACCTTTATGGCCGATGATATTCGCGCCGTTATATAAAAAGCCTATACGGGATATTTTTTTACGTTATAATAAAATTACACATTTTTATTGAGGGAGGCATTATAATGTCTAAAAAAGCACTGCTCCTTGCTGCGTTGGTTTCGGTTTCCCCATTATCTTTACAATCGCCTGCAAATGCGGCGGCGTTTTATATTCAAGAGCAATCTGTAAGCGGTCTTGGCAATGCGTTTTCCAGCGCGGTTAGCGATCCGCAAGATGCCTCAACCATTTATTATAATCCGGCGGGCATGACAAAGCTCAGCGGGAGACAAGTTTATGCAGGAAGTAATTTTTTAATCCTGAATGCAGATTTTAAAGATCGTGGCTCTAATGTCGGCGGCGCGCCTTTCCCTGGCCCTTTCACCAATTTTGGCAATGATGGGGGAAATCCTTTTGATCCGGCGATGGTTCCTAATTTTTATGCGGCAATGCCCCTGCCTCACAATAGCGATCTTTGGATCGGGCTTGGTATTACCGCTCCTTTCGGACTTACCAATAAGTATGATGATAATTTTATTGGCCGATTTGATTCCACGCAAAATGAATTGATGACGCTAAATATATCGCCAACGATGGCTTACAAAGTGAATGACTGGCTCTCAGTTGGTGGTGGTGTTGATATTCAGTATGCAGATGCAAAGTTGGAGAATGCCTTGCCGGATGCCGCGACCCCCAATACGCGCGCGACTGACGGGCTGAATGATTTATCGGGTGATGATGTCTCGGTTGGGTTGAATGTTGGCGTTATGGTTGATCCTACCCCTTCTACCACAATTGGCGCGCATTACCGAAGCGGTGTAAGCCATACATTGGAAGGGCGGATTATTACCGAATTTCCGGATAATGTAGGCGGCCCTTTGGCGGCGCGCGCCGGTACAACTTTGCGGCAAGGCGGCGCGACGGCCGAGCTTGATTTGCCTGATATTGCGAGTGTCGGTATAACCCAAAGTATCGGGTCTCAATTCAAAGTACATGGGCGGGTTATGTGGTACGGGTGGGCCAATTTTGATGATATTCCGGTGAATGCACCTGTTTTTGGATTTAGCTCTACCACCAACCGTTACACAAACACACTCGGTTATAGTATCGGTATTGACTACATGCCGCGTGCGGATTTAACATTTAAGGCAGGATATCAATATGATGAGAGCCCAACGCGGGATGGTTTTCGTTCAACCCGTATTCCTGATGGAGATCGCAAATGGATTACAGCAGGCGCAAGCTATGAGTATAGTGAGCGGATCACGATTGACTTATCTGCGGCATATGTTGACGTTGATAAAACAAGTATATATCTGGAAGAAACAGCGATTACAGGGCCATCTTATACGGTGGATGCAACAAGCGAAGGTGATGTAGGGATTGTTGCGCTTGGCTTGAAGTATAAATTCTAAAGCTTTTCGTTTTTTGATCGACGAGGCGTTAGCGCGCGCAAGGCGTCTTCAGCGTTTATCCATTTGATAATATAATCCGGAAAATCGGGGCTATCAGTTTGCATATTTAAAGAAGCAAGCAAATCGGCAGTTGGTACGGTGGTTTTTGTTTTTGCATCATAAAACCCACCTTTTATCAGCGCGATAGCCGCAATAGCGCCGGATTTTATACCGCTTTTTATTATAAAACGCTGTTCCATAAAAATCCATTTATCATCCCAACACACAACGCGGGTTTGAAGTCTGTATTTTTGCCATAATTTTAGCTGTATCCGATAGCGGATTTTGACCGTGCCTAAAACGGGGAAGCATTTTTGTTTACGCATCAGTTTAAATAACCCTGTACGCAGTAGAAAATCCATACGACCCAAATCCATGATGGTTAGATACCGGCCGTTGTTCATATGCCCGTTTAAATCAAGATCAGTGGGCAGAACTGTAAAATCATCGTGGCATGACTGCAAAATATCCTTTATCGGTTTTTCAAACCAAAGACGGATAAATAAAATAAACAAACGGATATAAAGATTCATTTATGGATGTCTATTTAAAAGAACTTGATTTACGGAATTTATTAATCTTCCAAAGCAGCATTTAGCTTCATTGCCAAGCCCATAGAGCCTTTGACTTTAAGTTTGCCCATCATAAAGGCGATGTTGGGATCTTGCGTGCCGTCCAAAATTTTGGTGAATGTTTCTTGTGAAGTGACAAGCGTTAAATCCGGCTCAAAATTATCGGGGGCTCCCTCATTTTCAGTTGTAAGTTCCGCGGGCGCTTTAGATGTGTCGGCATAAATTGCGCCGTCATCACCGAAGTCAAATTTGACTTTAGCCTTTAGATCAGGTGCGCGTGTCATTTTTTCTTTAATTCTTGATTTTATTTTTTCAATAGACATGATTTTATTTTAGCACATAATTATATATGCAACCTTAATAAATTATATAAAAAACTTATACATATGACTTTATTAAAGCCATTGTATCCTTGAATATCGAATGATAGTTTTATACTAATCAGATTAGTATATTCAAATTTTGTAAAAACGGATTTTAAAATGGCTCAACGCAAATTTTCTTTATCTCACACGACGCGGAAGCTCTTACTTATAGTTGCTTTATCGGGCAGCGCCGCATTTGTTCATGTTAGTGCATCCAATGCGGCCAGCCCCGAGCTGTCTTTCTATCCAGCAAAAACATGGGAAATGGCAGAGCAAAAAACCGATCAGATCAGCACGAATGGTAAAACATGCCGGATCGAGAATGAGTTTAACAATGGATTTATAATCGGTGTTGAAGGCAACCGTAAATGGGTGCAGGCTGTTACTGTAGATTTTCGTCAAGATGTTTTTAAAAAAGGTCAGGCTTATGATGCCGTTTTAAGCGTGCCAGGACAAAACTCACAAAACTTAAATGCTGAGGCACAGGCGGATAGTACTTTGTTACTGCCTTTAGCCGGCAAGAAACAGCTTTACAAGGCTATGCGTGATGCCGGTGTTTTTGACCTGGAATTAGATGGAAATAGCTTCCGCTTTTATCTGACTGGATTTGCTGCCCCCGCGACCACGTTTGAAACCTGCATGGCGGGTAGTGATGCTATGCCAAGAACAGCAACAAATAAATTACGGGCGCAATCATCATCTTTGATTAATGCTCAATCTGCGCCAGACTTAATTGCTGAAGAAAGCATCACTATTAAGCCCAACGCTTCCGCAATGGATTATGAATCAAAAGAAGCTGCACGCCTTACTGAAATGCGCGAGACTTTAGAAAAAGAAACAATTGATGCCGAAGCCGCACTTCAGGCGCAACTTGATGAAGAAAGCAAGGCAAAAGATGCCGTTAAAAAAACACTGGTCGAGCGTAAAATCGAGCCTGTGAAAGTTATTGATCTGGATTTGAACACGGATAAAGAATCCGCTATCACAGAAACACCTCAAAATATAGTGAGCGAGCCGATAGTTGTAGACTTTACAGATGCTACACCTGACGAGACGGCCTTAGACGAGCCGGATCCTGTTGTTCTTGAAGAACCATCCGAAGACGTACTTGAAAAAATCGAACTCAAGAATGAGACAAAACGCGTTATTTCCAGTGACATCAAGGTTAATAAGCATACCCAAAAGATGGAGGCGGATTTATCTAAAGCAGGGCTTAAAGAAGATCTTATGGAAGAAGGATCACGAGATGCGCCTCGCGGTGATTTAATGCCTATGGGCGGGGATACGTTTGTTGATGTTCAAGCCCCTAAAAATGTCGCGTTGGTGGGCGGTATGGATGCAAATTCTGCACGCACTATTTCCGCGCTGGAACGTAATGTGGTTATGCTTGAGCGTGAGAACCTTGCGCTTAATGAAGAGCTCAAATCCGCTTTAAAAGCGTCAGAAGAAGAGCGTTTAATGGTATCGTCAGAAAATTGGAATTTGGAGCGCGCAACTATGCGGTTTAATGAAGCAGAGCGTCAAATTCAACGTTTAGGCTTGCAATTACAACAAGAACGGGCAAAGTGCGATCTGGATACGCAAGAGCTGGAAGCGATGCTATTTGATCCGCAAGTCACCAGTGACAAACAATTGGCGCAGGTGGCGGAGTTACGCCGGGCGATTGAGCAGGCAGAGCGCGAGATAGAAGAGCAGCGTATGCGGTATGAAGAACGTATTCGTTTACTGGAAGGTCAACGTTAGTATTTTGTTTTTTAAAAAGACGGCATACGCATTTTTTTATTGACCTGCATAGTAATTACACAAAAAAATTGATTGTTATTTTAGTACTTTAAGATAAATCCAAATATTTATTTTGTAAAATAATCAGATTTTTGTTACAACTATGTTTAATAAATATGAAAAACATTTGAGATGTTCGTAGTGATGGGGATTAAAATGAGAAATATTAAGTTTTTTGCTTTGTGTTTTATAAGCGGGTTTGCTTTTTCAGCGGCCATTGCACATGCGCAGTCTGATGATTTTGGAAAACGATTTGATAATAACGGCGCGCCCGGGTTTTCAGATCCTGCCTCTCCCACGCAACCTTGGGATATTGAGCCAGCAACCGGAGCGCCTTCATATGATTATAATGCGCGAGAGCGTTTTGAAGATACTCTGCCATCATCTGATTTGATCGATGAATCCAATGAAGAGAGTTTTGAAGATGTCGGAGCGCGATATTCAAAGGAAAAATCCATGGATAAATCCAATCTCTATGATATTGAAGTCGGCCCTTAGATAAGTAAGCCCTTAAACAAGTTTATTATTTTTAAGCCTTTAAGAAACAAAATACACCCTTGATAAACACCATGGAAAAAACCTATGGTGTTTTTTTATATTTTATTTTTCTCAGATAAAATTCAAATTTATATTTTCTCGTAATGTTCTAATTGGCCTATTTTATGCCCAACCCCAATCAAAAATTTTATACTTATGCTATCGGCGGACTGCTTGCATTATTATCAGTTGCTCCTATTATTGCTGTATTCTCTCCACGTGCGATAAGTGTTGTACCGCTTATTTGCGGACTACCTTTATTTTTTTTATATAAAGTAGAAACTGGTGTTTGGCCAAGTATAGTGCCGCGGGTTTTTATATTAATTCTACCAATATGCATTTTGATGTGTGCCAGCATTTTATGGGCAGTTGATATGGAGATTGCTTTAAACCGTACCATAAAAACCGTGCCGCTTTTATTAAGTGGCATGATCTTGCTGCAGACATTGATATTTTTGCCGCCGCGATATTTTTCAATATTTGAAAAAGTGTTTCCGGTTGCCGTTATAGTAGCGGGCGCGATCCTTGCTATTGATCTTTTGAGCCATGGTGGAATTTACCAACTTTACCACGCAGATTTAGAAGGCCGCGTTAATTTATCCTGGCTTAACCGAAGTGTATTTATGTTTGTGATTTGCAGCTTTGTCGTTCATAAAATGTTGATGCCTAAAAACTTTGTACAAAACTTTAAAAATCCTCATCGCAATTTATGGCCTCTGCTGATTTTATACGCGCCTTCCGCACTTGTTTTTTTTGCTACGGATAGTCAGACAGCGCAGCTTATGATTTTGATCGGTATATTGAGCGCAATTATAATACCGCCGCGATGGAAGCTGGTTTTTTACGGTTTAAGTGCTGTAATAATTATTTTTACATGGGTGCTGCCTTGGCTTTCGCAATATATTTTTGCTGTGTTTGCCGATGCAGATTTACAAGCCGGCCTTTTAAAACATGCCTACGCGGGCCCGCGTATTGAGATATGGGATTTTGTTGGACGGAAAATTGCCGAAAATCCGCTTTATGGTTTCGGAGCCGAGAGCGCGCGTGCGATTGAATTTGATTCAGCTATGCTGTTCCGAGATAGTAATACGGTTTTGCATCCTCATAATATTTTGTTGCAGCTTTGGATCGAGTTTGGATTGCTGGGTGCTTTATATGCCAATGCATTTACCATTTTAATTTTGGTTACAATTCGTGATCATGCGCAGCAAAATCTTGTTAATGGTAAATTAGCGATGGCAATTTTCTTATCGCTTATGGCGGCAGGTATGGTGAGTTATGGTCTTTGGCAAGGCTGGTGGATTGGTATGCTTATTTGCGTTATCGCGTATGTGATTGCGGCAGATAAAGTTGATAGCATTAAGCGCTCTTAGTTCATATCAATGCTTTGCTTTATGCGCCATCTGGACAAAGTGTATTTTTAATACTTTGGCTTGTGATTCTATCTTGCCGTGCTTCATAAATATTGCGCATTATTTGCTGCGTTTCAGGCAGGATATTCAAACGTTCATGATGTAACCACCCCTGCCCGCCATTTTTTTCCAACACGTTAATCGCTTGCTCGATCGGTGTTTGATCAAAAGGTACGGCCGGATAATATTGCGGAATATCATCTTGTGATGCCATTAAAATACCGCCATCAATAAAAATTCCAACAACACTTTGTACGGACAATACGGGGATATAAAGCGCCTTAGCGATTTCATCAAGTGTGTAATTTTTAGAATCTTTATAATAGGCTTTGGTAATCATGGTTAGGATATTTAAGCCCAAAACCATGCGTAAATGCGGCGTTAAGAAGAGCGTTTCGCGGCTGACCGGAAGATAGCGCGGGTATTGCG
The DNA here is from genome assembly GCA_963702155.1 of uncultured Alphaproteobacteria bacterium. Lineage (GTDB taxonomy): Bacteria > Pseudomonadota > Alphaproteobacteria > Micavibrionales > Micavibrionaceae. Next base: position 1,902,527 of record OY969717.1, on the reverse strand, counting down.
TATAAAAGGCAACATTTGCGCCGATCAAAACCACCAACCATATGGCATATAGCCATATCATTAGCAAAATAAGCGTTGCAAATGCGGCGTAGATTGCAACATAATTGCTTGAGCTGACTATAAATGTTGCGAAGACAAAACCCATCACTTTCCATAAAGCCGCTGCTACAATTGCGCCTGCAAAGGCTGCTGGAACTTTCACTTTCATGTTGGGCATGTAGACATAGATAAATGTAAACCCGATGCTTAAAATCAGCCATGGGAGGAATAGCGCCATAAAATCAAATACGGGCACAAGATAAAAATTTTCTGAAAGATACAAAACCCATTCTGTGTTGCGTGCTTTGGTTGATGCACCCACAGATATAAATATCATCAACGGCCCCATTAAGAGTACGCTCAAATAATCGCTGAACCGTTGCGCAATTGTGCGGTCTTGACCGACACGCCAAATATAGTTGAAGGCGGCTTCGATTTTTTGCATGAGCGCGATGACGGCATATATTAAAAGGCCGAGACCGACCGCGCCCAATACTCCGACTTGAATATTATCAACAAAGCCGATAACTTTTTCGACGATCTCTGCGCTTTTTTCAGGGCCTAGCCCTTCTAAAAGGCGTATTAGTGTGTTCTCCATCTGGTTATGAACGCCAAAGCCCTTTAGAACCGAAAATGAAATTGCAAGCAAAGGTACGAGGGTAATAAGTGTTGTATAAACAAGGCTCATCGCGCGCAGTGATAACTGGCCATCTGCTAAATCGCGGAAGGTTGCATACATAATTTGCAAGCATCGCATGATAAAGCGTTTCCATGTCGGCTCGCCCGTACTATTTCTTTGTAGTAGAGCGTCGAGGCGGTTTTTTATATTTATCAAAAAGTGGCCATCCTTATAAAAACGAGTTTATAAATTAATCTTTTTGTCATCATAATCTATTCATAAGTTTAATAAAACCCATAGCCATTTTAATATAAGAAAGCCCGCTTACAAAAAGAAGCAGGCTTTTAAGAGCTGTATTTTTATTCAAAATTAGAACCTGCGGCTTAGGCTGAAATAAACGCGAGGGTCATCATCTTGCTGCGTTTCTACATCGCGGCTCAGCGGGAATGCCACCGCCATGCCAACGGCGGTTTGTTCCATAAAGTCCATGCGCAGGCCAACACCGGCAGATGCAAGTGAATTAACCTTTTGATTGTTGGCCGTTGCGTCTTCATTCCAAACCTTACCGACATCATAAAAACCGTAAACCTGATAATCCTGAACCAATCTCCATTCGGTTGGCTCGTTCCATTGCACTTCGACTTTACCGGCAACGCCGCGGTCGCCTACAATCTCAGAAGGGTCGTAAGCGCGGCCTAAATTAATACCGCCTACACCGAATTCTTCAGAAGAAAGCAACGCGTCATTTGACCATTGTCCACGCGCGCCAACCAGTAAATTCACATTGGAAGTAATACGCTGCAAGCGCTGAACATCGGCTTCGACTTTGAAATATTGTGGGTCACCTTGTGCGCGGGTTAAATTTGCGTCGCCTTCATCGCTTGCGCCGAAAACATCTAAACCTTGGGATACGACAACATCGGCAGAGTTGATACCCACGCCAAATAGTGTATCTAAAAGTTCATAGCGCGCGCCTGCACGAATGCTTCTGATATTGTCTTCGCGGGTTGCTTCTAAATTGTTGCTGCTCTCAAGATCACGCCAATCAAATGTTATGCGTCCATAAAAATTTTGTGCACGAGAGCGAATAAAGGGGTGTTCTGCCGTAACACTAAAAAGTTGAGACCGCCCTTCAACATCAAAATCATCAAGGTTGTAGCCTGGCTCGGTATCTGTATGGCTGGCAGAGAATGTTAAAGTTGTTCCATGATCCCAAACAGGTTGTTCGTATGATAATGCAAAATACCCTAGCTCAATTCCATCGCCAAAATCTGGAGCCACCACAAGCTGTGCCGTAATCGTTTCATTATTGCCAAAGAATGAATTGAGCGAGCCTGCGGCTGTTGCCTGAATTGGACCCAAATACCGGCTACCGTGGTTATCAATAGCTAAAAGCGCATCATATGGATCGCGCTCTATAATAATGCGTAAATCCGCCGCGCCTGTTTTGGTAGGGGATGCACTTATTACGCTACGCGCCTCCACACCTGGCAAATCATTGATTAAAAGTAACTGACGCTCAAGATCGCGTACATTGAGTGCCTGACCTGTTGAAATCTGACCAGCGTAACGTTTAATAAGCCCAAGAGCATTTGGATCATCCTGGCCTTCAACGCGAACAGTATCAATATATCCCTCAACTACACGAAGGCTGACATTTCCATCTTCGATGGTTTGCGGCGGCACAACTACTTGCGTAAGCACATATCCATCATTACGATATTTGTTCGTTAAGGAGCCTGCAATGCCATATAACTCGGCCAAAGAAATGCGTTGTCCTAATTTTGATTGATAAATGGCTTCCAATTCAGACTGATTATATGCGCTTACACCCTCGAGGGCTAACGTATCCAGCGTGAAAAATATCTCTTCCGCGCCATCGGGGGCTTGTTGCGCCGCTACTCTATTTACAGAAACCGGGGCGCTCACTTCTGGAAGTATATTTTCTTCATCAAACTGATCATCCACACGAGACGGATTAGCAGATGTTGTTGCCGCACGATCCGCGCTTGCCGGTAATTGCGCCAAAGCAGGTAGAGCAAATGTTATTGCAAATAGGCTAACGCCAAATAAATATGCGCGATTTCGCAGAAGAACATTCTGTCTTTCAGTCATGTTAAGCCCCTAAGAATTGAAGTGATAATCACTTAAAAAATTATGAAAAAATGCATACTCTGCATTCATATATAAGTTCTTATGTTATTTATTGCTACGATTCAAGGGATTATAGAATTTTAAAACACATAAAAATATCAAGTGTTGCAAAAATAATACAGTTTTTCATATTAGATTTTCCTTCTAAGTCGCCCTACATCAAGTTTTTAGGGCAAAACGCTATAAAATAACGGAAAAATAAAAAATCATACTTCAATATTTTTCTTGTAATTATTGAAAAAACTTATTAGTAACAGGAAACAAATTTTTAATGACACAACTGTATCTGGCGTAATGCAAATTTTTACAAAAGATTAGATGTTTAAAAAAAATTATAAACGGTCTTTACATTGCGCTGTGAACTTAGTCGTGCGCGGGTCGTTTAATGTATGAATTTTTATTTTTTAACAGAAAACATAAAAGAGCGTAATTATTTATTTTTAAGGGGACGACCACTATGACCGACAAGATCATTTCAAAAAAGAACACCGTATTCAAAAATGCAAAATTGCTGTCCACGACTGCCATGCTGGCGATTGGGCTTTATGGTGTTGGCGGGTTAGGTAGCGCACACGCGGCGGATGACTGGACGGATCATACGGTTACAAGTGGCGGTTCAATAGACATTCAAACACCGACATCTAATGTTACAAATATTCGCGGTAATGGCGCGGTTATTGCCGTGCAAGGGGATGGTGATATTAAAGGCGGTCATACGGTTAATGTAACGTTAGACAGTTCCGGTTCCAAATATGTGTTAACCGATATAGAAGATAGCCCCACTGAAATATACGGTACGCTTAATTCTAATGGTGAAATTTATATCCTAGATGTAAACGGCTTTATCTTTGGTGAAGACTTGGTTGTAGATACGGCAAGCTTTGCAGCTATTGCCGGCAAAGCGGCTCAAGAGGGTATTGATTTTTATACGAAAGATAAAATGGAATTTGATATCGTAGCGGATGCAAAAATTGATATTCGCAAAGGTGCGCAAATTACGGTTGCGGAAGGCGGCCTTGCGGCATTTGTTGCGCCGCATGTTTCAAATAAAGGAATTATTAATGCCAGAATGGGTACTGTTGGATTTGGCGCTGGCCAAAAAGCAACGTTGGATTTGTATGGTGATGGTCTTGTAGAATTAGAAGTAAATGGCGAACTTGCAGACGCGCTCATTGAAAATAGTGGTCAAATTAATGCTCAAGGTGGCCGGGTAGAAATCACAGCAAAAGCAGCAAAAAGCGCCGTAGATAATATTATTAATGTCGATGGCGTGATTGACGTGTCATCGATCGAGCAACATGGTGGTAAAATCATCCTGTCAGGCGGCGACCAAGGTGTTGTTAAAGTTGGAGGCACGCTTAAAGCTTCTGGTAAAACCGGTGGCGGCGATATTGATATTAAAGGCGAAAATATTTCACTTGAAAAAACAGCCAAAATCGAAGCCAATGCGATCGCAAATGGCGATGGCGGGACGGTTATTGCGTATGCGGATAATTTAACATCATCCCTTGCCACTATCGAAGCAAAAGGCGGCGATGAGGGCGGCGATGGCGGTTTTGTTGAAATTTCAGCAACTAATAAAGTTGGTTTTGCCGGTAGTGTTGATACAAGCGCGCCAAAAGGTACAAAAGGTACGTTTCTTATTGATCCTAAAACAATTGAATTGGGCACATATGGTCAGGCAGCGCATGATGCATCTATCCTTGCCGATAATGTTTCGGGCGGAACATCAGACGTAACAATTGATGAACAAGCCCTTGCCAATACTCTACGTACATCTGATGTAGCGCTATGGGCAACGGAGAGTATTTCAACCACAGAAGAGATTGACGTATCAACATGGATAGACGGGTTGAGCAGCGGTATTACAACAAATGATTTATCTTTAAGCGCGCCAGAGATTAACATTCTTCATGATTTTATCCTTGGAACAGGAAAATTTGCGCTTACGGATATTTCATCCGGTTCATCTACAAATATAGGTTTACCTTCTCCAACAACAGATATTGATGTCGATACTGTAAATCTGGATGGCACCGTATTCCGCCGTGAAACGGTTGGCGGTGCTTTGACACAAGCGGATAAAACACAAATTAGCGGTATCGCGCATACCGTGAATGTTTTCTCAAGCGATGCCCAAATTCAGCAAGCTATATATTTTGCGGATGGCGATTTTGTAGGTAATGCGGATATCAATCTTGCCGCTGATACATATCAAGAACAGATTATTATTGATAAAAATATTGATCTTATCGGCGCAGGCGCGAGTGATGATGGTGATGATACGAATGATACCATCATTCAATCCCCTGAAACCCTTGCGCAAACAGGTGTTAGCCCGAATGGCGGAAGAAATTACGGTATTGCATGGGTGCATGATACAGATGATGTAAATATTTCCGGCATTAAATTTGACGGAAGCACAAATACACAAGATGCCTTTTTTGATGACACTGACCGCTTTCAAGGGGTAATTTATCAGCGCGCGGGCGGATCGTTCGCAAATAACTGGGTTGATAACGTTATCTCAAGCACAACGGAAGAGCGCTCCGGATTTGCCGTTCTAGCTACTAATAAAGAAGGCCCGGCGACGACACTGGATATTACGGATAATTTGATTACAGATTTCCAGAAATTCGGCATCGGGTTTGTTGACCCGAATCTTTCCGGTGAAATTAGCGGTAACAATATTATAGGTAATAAAGAAGGCGTGATTACCGAACAATCCGGTATCCTTGTTGGATGGGGTGCGAATGCAAATGTTCAAAATAATACAATTGAAAGCTCCGACCTTGGTTTATGGATGCACCAAGCGAGCGGTAATACTTTTGCAAACAACACTGTTTTCGACACGCGTAATGGTGCCTTTATCGACCAAAGCGCTAATACAATGCTCAACGATAATGTTTTCTTCGGTAACACGACTATCGGAATTGATATTGTAAGTTCTGATGGCACGGTCGTATCCGGTGATACAATTGATAATTATGATATTGGTATTAACGTCTTTAAAAGTGATGATGTAACGATAACCGGCACAAATATTGATAATATCGGGACCGACGCGATTTTCACAGATCAAAGCAAGCGTTTGACTATCACTAACAACGAAATTGGTCAGGATGGTGGTATCGATAGTATTGGTGAAAACGGTATCGAAGTTAATGGCGGCACTGATTCAATTATTACGGGTAACGATATTCGTCACTTTGTTGATGATGGTATTGGTATTAACTTTTCTGATAATACCCTAATCAGCGAAAATACAGTTAATGGTATTGAAGGCATCGATATGAACGAAGTCGCTATCTTTTCTGCCGATAGTGATAATATCGTCATTTCAAACAATGATTTATCTTTTACATCGGATGGCGTAAAAATTCGTACGTCGGACAACGCGAATATTTCTAGCAACACTATTACCGAAGCTCGAAAAGGTATTCAGGTTCTTGGTTCTGATAGCGCAAATATTTCAGGCAACACGATGACAGATATAGATTTGTTTGGTGTTTGGGTAAATAAATCGCCAAATGGAACGATTTCAGACAATAACATAAGCGGCGCGACGAAAGCCGTGTTTGTTGAGGATAGCGCCAATACTGATGTTATTGATAATATTTTGAACGGCTCTGCATCCGCCAAATCTGTTGGTATTGATATCGTGCGATCTCAGGACAGCTTTGTTTCCGGCGGTACGATTGATGACTTTAACCGCGGCATCAATGTCTTTAGAAGCGATGATGTCGAGATTACAGGCGTAAATATAGATAATATTGGCACGGATGCTATTTACACCGATAGAAGCAATCGCCTGATCATAACCAATAACGAAATTGGTCAGGACGGCGCGATAGATAGCATTGGTGAAAATGGCATCGAAGTTTTAAATGGTAATGATAATATTATTGATAACAACAATATCCTTCATTTTGTAGATGATGGTATCGGCATTGGTAATGCCGATCGCACCGAGATTACCAATAATACGGTCAATGGTATTGAAGGTGTAGATATTGACGAGGTTGCAATTTTTGCAGCGAACAGTGATGATATCTTGATCCAAAACAACGACATGTCTTTTGTTGCCGATGGTATTAAAATACGGACGTCTGATAACGCAGATATTCTTGATAACGAAATTAATGATGTCAGAAAAGGGATACAGGTCCAGCAATCCGATAATGTCACTATTGATAATAACGATATAGAAGATGTTGATCTGTTTGGTATCTGGATGCATCAAGTTGATACAGCACTTGTTGTAAACAATGACATTGATGGTGTCGTTGGTGAAGGGTCAGACAAATCGCCTGGTGTCGGTATTTTTGCCGATGACAATTCCAACAATATTGTTATAGGCCAAAGCGAGCAAAGCAACTTTGTTTCCGATTTCAATTTTGGTATTCGCAGCCGTAACAGTGATAATGTGACGGTTGAAGCCAATGTTGTTGATAATTCCAATAATGGTATTCATAGTGTCGACACGCCTAATATTGATGTACTTGGCAATGTTGTTACAAACTCCGATGTCGATGGTATTTATGTTGAAAATGGCGATGTGACCAATATTGTATCCAACTCTGTCAGCGTTTCAGGAGATGATGGCATTCAAGTTCAAAATGTTGCGTCTATACTTATTGATCAGAATATTGTTTTAGACTCAAGCGATGATGGTATTGTAATCAACGAAGGTATTGTAGCCGATATATCCGATTTCGAAGAGCCTACTTTTGAAGGTGATAGCGGATTTGAGGAACCTGATTTTGAAGGTGAAGGTCAATTCCAATTTGAAGGTGATAGCGAAGGCGGATTTGGGTTTGAAACGGCGGGCGTAGCGCTAGTTTCTCCGGAGGCTCTCGTTGCTGTTACAGCATCCAATATTATTGTTACAGATAATACTGTTACAGATACTGGCGATATTGGTATCTTGATTGGCGGTCAGAACAACAATAGCGTTGTATTGGCAGGTAATGATGTGACCAACTTTACAACTGGTGCGCGCTTTGAAAGTGGCGCAGTGGATGTGAGCAATCTCGGTAACCCAAATACATTTACTGATAACAATGATGGTACGCCGGTTGGCCTGCAATTTGATGGCGATCCGGATAATTTGACCATTGTTGGAGAAACCTTGGGTGCAACCGAATTTGATGGCTTTACAAATGAAGGCAGTTTTTATGTCCGCTTTGAAGATGGCGCGATATTGGATCCTATTGCCAACACGCCAATTGTTATTGATGCACAGAATGTAAGCTTTGACGGGCTTGTCCCATCTGCAGCGCCATTTTTTGGTACTCTATCAAGTGGTGATCTGGCCTTTATTGAAAACCGTTTATATGATGCCGATGATGCAGTAGTAAACGGCCGTGGCCAGATTTTTGTGGGACTAGAAGCGCCAGCTCCCCTTGGCCTAGGAATAGGAATAAACGGGTTAGATAATATTGAAGATTTCTTTAATGAGTTCAGCTTCTTAGATTCACCCAATGGCCTTAGTGTTATTATTGTAGATCCACCTTCTACTGACTTGCCTCAAGGAACAGATCCTGGTGACCTGAATGCTATCAATCCTGCAGCCGGCGGTGAAGGCGCGCAAAATGCACAAAATTTAGCTGAGATAGAGCCTGATGCTGGTGATGATGATTCTGCTTGTTGGACAGATGCGGTTAGTGGCGCGCAAGGCGGCGGCATAACAAGTTACACATTTGGTGGATCGTTTGAAGAAAGCCTGGCCGATGCAGCTAGCTGTAGTACTGCGGGTCTTTAATAGCGATTATTTATAATGTTTTAAAAGTCCCTTTTATAATAAGAGGGGACTTTTTTCATATAAGGCTCTTAAAAGTATTTTGTAAGACACGGGCACGGCCTTGTTATATTTAAAAACTAGACGGGTTTTTAAATATAACAGAACTGAAAAACTCTTCTTGTTGCTTGATTTTTGTGTCAAGATGTTGTTTCGTGTAAAAGAAATTTTAAAAAAATATAATATTTAAACGGTAGAAGTAAAAAAAGGACTGACAAAGAATGTATCAAGATGACAATTGGAATATCGTTGAAGGCGATGAGCTTGTCGGTTTCTTGGATCAAATAAGCCCGATTGAAGGTAAATACCGCGTTTCTGCAGATAGTACGCAGGTGCATTGGCGTAAATTACCGTTTTATCAAGATGATTCGGCCGCGCTTATACGTGTTCGTGACCCTAACTGGATTAATCAAAAACTTGTTATTTATTATATGGTTCACAATGGTATGCCGTACCGTTTGAACGGAACATCACCGCCAATTCATGACTTGAATAGTAAAGTGCCTATTACGATTACTGACGATAATGTTCTCGAATATTTACGGTTTTTCTGTTTTTTTGTGCGCGGGGAAGAAGGTCCGTTTTATATTGCGGAAACTATGGATGACCCGAACATGCCGGAAGATCAGGCCACACGTTCAGTTGTTGGCGGTACAATACGTCCAGCCACATATGAGGGAAAAAATGAAAAGGGATATTATCTTTGTGATGCCGTTGTTTTTTATTCCAATGCGCTATTTATTGCGAATTTCGAGATTCAGCCTGGCGGGATGATTGAAATGCTGGACGATGAGCCTATTGCCGGGGAACTGCCCGCCAAAATAGAAGTGCCGATTTCATAGTATTGTTTTACCGGGATCAATTTAGCATATTAACCATCCTTACGACGGTTATTTAAAAAAAATAGAAGTGCCGATTTCCATCGGCGTTTTTTTTTGTTATATTTATAGCTATCAAAATCCATTGTATTCGCGATGGACTGTTTCATAAAGACATAAAAAGAACGGCAAAATTTATGACCGGATCGCTTCTTAAATACGCCTATATCTCTGTTTTAGCAGTTATAACTTTAATCAGCGCGAGTCCATCTTACGCACAGACCAGCAGGTTTTATTTTGCCGGCTATATGGGGTTAACCTCTTTTAACGATCAGGCCTTTGAGGAATCTGACGATACCTGCCAACGGTGATATCGAGATTAAAAATGGCTATAATTTCGGTGGCGCGCTGGGCGTGCGCCTTACGAAACATATTCGATTTGAAGGCGAATTATCGCGCGCAAAATCCGATATCAGCTCTATCCACTATGGCGGTAACGAAGTTAATTTGGGCGGTGAATTAACCCTTCATAATGCGATGGTGAATGCATATTATGATTTTGATGTCCCATGGAAATTACAGCCCTATATTGGCGCCGGCCTTGGCATTGGGTGGTTTGAAGGCGAGATCAATGCGCAGAATGCCAGTGCGATTGATGCATCTGATGATGCGATGGCGCTAACGTGGCAATTGGGAACTGGCGTAAAGTACCGTGTGAGTCCTTCTTTTGCGTTTACAGGTGGGTACCGTTATCTGGATAGTATGGATCTGGCGTTTGATACGTACGATATTGATTTTTCTTCGCATGAGTTTCGTATTGGCTTGGAATACGATTTCCCCATACGATAAGCGTCTTTTAAATATCTGTACTGGATATTTTGGCTAAAATCCCTCATATCTATTGGTGATATGAATGCAGAAAACGATAAAATAAACCACTATGACGTTATTATCATTGGCGGCGGACTAGCCGGTCTAACGTTTGCCAGTATTTTGGGGCGGTCAAATATGCGTGTTGCGTGTATTGAGCGTGGGCATATAAACGCCAGAATAAAAAGTGATTTGCGGACAACGGCTATTTCCTATGGCTCGATGCAGGTTCTGAAAAAAGCGGGTGTGGCGGATAAAATTATTGCAGCCGCCTGCCCTATCCGGCATATCGATATTCTTGATGGATCGTCTGGTGTACTGCTTGATTTTTCGAGTGCAGAGGCCGATGGCAAAGACTTTGGGCATATTGCGGAGAACGTCGATATTTTTGGCGCTTTGCTCAAAAATATTAAAAAGCTGAAATCTGTATATTTACTGGAAGGTCACGGATTGCAAGGTATCACAGAACCTGATCCAGATGGGGATTCTATCACGATTACCCTTGAAAATGGGCAGGTTTTAAAAGCGGCCTTACTTATTGGCGCGGACGGACGCGGATCTGCCGTACGGCATTGGATGGAAGATCATAAATATTTGACCACGCGCCAATGGCGATATAAACAAAGGGCGATTGTTGCACAAATTTTTCACGAACATCCGCATGAATATATAGCCGTCGAGCATTTTTTTCCGTCCGGCCCATTTGCAATTTTACCAATGAATGATGACAATAAAGGGCGTCACCGCTCTGCCCTTGTATTTACCGAACACGGGCGCGAAGATGCTTCCCTTATGATGTTAAACGATGACGTATTTTTAATAGCCGTTGCCAATAAATTCCCCGCGCGTTATGGCGCATTATCATTGGGAGCACGCCGTTTAAGTTACCCGCTGGGGCTTGTGCATGCGTCGGCTTATATCGCACCGCGGATTGCGGTTGTTGCCGATGCGGCGCATGGTATCCATCCGATTGCGGGGCAAGGTTTGAATCTGGGTTTGAGAGATATTGATACGTTGTCTGCGCTTGTTATTGACGCGTATAAAAATAATCAAGATATTGGCGCGGTAAAAATTTTAGAGCGTTATCAACGCAAGCGTCGTCCTGATAATATGGCGATGGTGGCCATGACTGATGGGCTTAACCGATTATTTTCAAATAATATTCCGCCTGTACGATTTATCCGTAAAATCGGTCTGCGCGCGGTTTCAAAAATTCCTATGGCCAAACGCTTTTTTATGTCGCAAGCCATGGGCGACCGGAAAAGCGCGACCTCTACAGATGACAGATAAAACCAAAATGCAGAAAACCATCAATCTTGCCTTGCAAGGGGGCGGCGCGCATGGTGCATTTACATGGGGTATTTTAGATTACCTGCTTGAAGATGGACGCATTGATTTTGAAGGTATTACGGCGACGTCTGCCGGTGCGATGAATGCGGCCGCGTTTGCCGCCGGTTATACGCAAGGCGGGCCTGAAAAAGCGCGTGAAACACTCGATAATTTCTGGTCAGCGCTTGCCGAGCAAGGGCGCTTATATACACCCGCTAATCATAGCGCGTTTAAAAATCCGATGGCCGCTCTTACGCAGTTTAACCCCTTTATCCCCAAGACAGAATACAAGCCACCCGCCTATAACCGCTTTTTTGATACGCTGGCCTTTAATATTTCGCCTTATACATTCAACCCCATGAATTACAATCCTTTGCGTGATGTGATAGAGCAAACCATTGACTTTAAAGCGCTTCATGATTGTGATTGCTTCAAGCTTTTTATCAATGCGACAGATGTGCAGACCGGCACGCCCAAAGTATTCGAGACAAAAGAGATAACAACGGAAGTATTACTTGCTAGCGCCGCTCTGCCGTTTTTATTTCAAAGTGTTGAAATAGAACATCATTATTATTGGGATGGCGGATATATGGGTAATCCGTCTTTATGGCCCTTATTTTACAAAGCCGAGTGCCGTGATATTTTGATTGCGCATGTGAATCCGATCCGCCGGAATAAAATTCCCAAGGAAGCTCATGAAATCGAAAACCGGATTAATGAAATCACTTTTAATGCCTCGCTTTTGAAAGAATTGCGCGCGATTAGCTTTGTACAAAAATTGATACGAAAAGATATGTTAAAAGATGAGTACAAGGATCAATATACCGATGTTCTGCTCCATGCGATCCGTGCGGATGATATAATGGATGAGCTAAGTATTGCATCCAAATATGATACAAATTGGGAGTTTCTTATTTATTTGAAAGATATGGGGCGAAAGGCCGCGCATGATTGGTTGTCCTTGAATTTTGAGCATATCAATAAAAAGGAAACTGTTAGTATCGAAAAAGATTATCTCAAATCTACATAAGAAAAATTGACATACGTCACCGTTATCGCTATAAAACCAGTTCTTAAGAAACAGAATAAAGATTTATGCATAAAGGATAAAACCGATGAAACGTACATTTCAACCTTCTCGTATTGTTCGCGCCCGTCGCCATGGTTTTCGCGCGCGTATGGCTACTAAAGCTGGACGCCATATTTTGGCACGTCGTCGCGCCAAAGGCCGCAAGCGTTTAAGCGCGTAGTTTTAATAAAGCGAGCCTTTTAACATGCAGGCACGCAAAGCGCATATTAAGCCCCTCAAAACAATAAAGAGCCGCGCGGATTTCCTGCGCGCTCAAAAGCATGGAAAACGCTGGGTTTCAAAAAGCGTTATTGTGCAATCTGTTCCCAATGATGATGATACACAGCGGATCGGATATACGGTTAGCAAAAAAGTGAACAAACGGGCCGTTGTAAGAAACCGTATCAAGCGCCGCTTACGTGCTTTGGCGTGCGATATTTTACCAAGCCATGCCGCCGCCGGATATGATTACGTTTTTATTGGTCGTGCAGAAACAGCTACACGCGATTATAAGGATCTTAAAAAAGATTTGCTATGGTCATTAAAGCGTCTTGATCTGATTGCAAGCAAAGCCAATAGAAACGCTGACAACGAAAATGATACGCCGTGAATATATTTTCGCGCATAGTTGTTTTTATTTTAAAAAACCCAATTTGCCTGTACCGCATTTTTCTATCACCGTGGCTTAAATCCAGTTGCCGCTATACTCCAACATGTTCGGTTTATACATTGGAAGCGCTGGATAAGCATGGCGTTTTTAAAGGTAGCTGGCTCGCGGCAAAGCGCGTATCTTCTTGTCATGGTTGGTCTAAAAAGCCGCATTATGATCCTGTTCCGGATTAAAAATACCAGATCAGTTGATTGCGATAGTGGGATCGGCTATAAAAGCGCTTTAATGGAATAAATAAAAATAAAATATACGCTCTTTTATAAAATAACATAGGGGCGGCGCGCACAAAACCAAGGATTATACCTCTATGAAAAAGACCGGCAAAAAAGATCAGATGAGTCCGCAAGACACACGCAATCTTTTTATATTTATGATTGTCGCGTTGGTTTTATATTTGTCTTATGAGTATTTTATTCTTCAGCCTCAACAAGAAGCTTTGCGCGCCATGCAATCCGCTAAAATGGAGCAACCGCAGGCGCAATCTTTAGATATTTCGCAAACAACCGAGAAACCAGATGAAATTCTGGGGCGTGATGAGGCGCTCAATGTTTCGCGCCGTATCAAAATTGATAATGACAAGATCACAGGTTCGCTTACAACAACAGGCGGGCGCATTGACGATATCGCGCTTGATGAATATTTTGATACTTTGAAGCAAGAGGAAAACGTCAAGCTCTTCTCACCAAAAGGTACGGATCACCCGCGTTATGCCGATTATGGGTGGGTTGCCGAAAATAAGGCAACAAAGGTGCCAAATGCCGATACTATATGGCGTGTTGAAGGCGCAGAAAAATTAACCCCAGATTCGCCTTTAACTCTTAAGTGGACAAACGGACAAGGGCTTACTTTTACGCGAACAATCGCGCTTGATGAGCATTATGTTTTTCAAATTACGCAATCAGTGGAAAATAATTCCGGCGCGCCTGTAAAGCTTTTCCCTTATGGTCTAATTGCACAAACCGCGATACCGGCGGATTATCAGAAAAATTGGCTTGTTCATGAAGGGCCTATCGGTTATGTCGGTAAAAAATTAATGGAGATTAGCTATAGTGCCCTTTCTAAAAAAGGCGCGGTCTCCGAAAATGCGGATCAGGGCTGGATCGGTATTACTGATAAATACTGGCTATCTGCACTCATACCACCGCAAGGACAAACTATAAAATATGCCTTTAATATCAAGCCAGACCCAAAAGCGACCGGCGCTAAAGGTGAAAAGCCACGGCACGTTTATCAAACGGATTATCTGGCCGCCCCCATTACAATCGCTTCCGGTCAGAGTGTGGACTCAGTTTCGTACATGTATGTTGGCGCGAAAAAGCTTATGCTTTTAAATAAGTATGAAGACAGTTTATCCGCACCCAATTTGAATCTGGCCGTGAATTTTGGATGGTTCTGGTTTTTTAGTAAACCATTTTTCTACGCTTTACATTATATTGGCGGGTTTTTAGGTAATTTTGGGCTTGGTATTATCATTATCACAATCATTATTCGTTCGATGGTATTTCCTTTGACCAATGCATCATACCGTTCCTTTGGTAAAATGAAGAAAGTTACACCGCAAATCGTTGAACTGCGTGACCAATATAAGGATGATAAGCAAAAACTACAGGAAGAACTGGTCAAGCTCTACCAAAAAGAGGGTGTAAACCCGATGGCAGGTTGTTTGCCCATGATCTTGCAAATTCCGATATTTTTTGCACTTTATAAAGTTTTGTTTGTCACTATTGAAGTGCGTCATGCACCGTTTTTTGGCTGGATTGAGGACTTATCTGCCAAAGATCCGACCAATGTATTTGAATTGTTTGGGTTAGCGCCATGGGACGCGCCATCCTTCCTTCATATTGGCGCATGGCCTTGTTTTATGCTGATTGCACTTGTTATTCAAAAGCAATTGAACCCGCCGCCACAAGATCCAATCCAGCGCGATATGACGCGAATATTTCCCTTTATGATGGTATATATTATGGGTAAGTTTGCGGCCGGCCTTGTCATTTACTGGACGTTCAGCGCGCTTATCGGTTTGATTCAGCAGATTATTATCATGCGCTCAATGGGTATTCCCATTCATTTATTTGGACAGACGGCGGATGAGAAAAAACTGGAAGAACAAGTTGAAGAAGGCCCGCCAGCCCACCCTTTGGTTGATATGGTTGAAGATGATTTTGAAGATGCGATGTTTGGCCCACACGATAATGCCGATGACAAACCCAAAAACGCCAAGGATGCAGCGCAGAAAAAGAAAATTTCGCCGCCAAAACCAAAGAAAAGTAAAAAGAAGAAATAATGATTTTTTATCATGTCCAATAATGAAAATGATGGCATCATACAGACTTCTATAGAACCAGCTAGAAAGCTGTTTGTCGGCGCGTGTGATTTTATGCTGGGTGTAGCCAGTCTTTCGCAGCTTCCCGATGCAGAGGAGATGAACGAGATTGCCTTTGCAGGCAGATCCAATGTTGGCAAATCCTCACTTTTAAATGCGCTTACACGTCGCAAAGCACTGGCTCGTACATCCCATACGCCAGGCAGAACACAGCAACTCAATTTTTTCAATTTGGGTGAGCGTTTATATATGGTCGATATGCCGGGTTATGGCTATGCCAAAGTTTCAAAAACGCAAAAAGCAGAATGGGATGCCCTCATTTTTTCTTATTTAAGAGGACGCCCGAATTTGCGATGCGTGGTTGTTTTGATTGATTCGCGTCATGGTATTAAGCCCATTGATCGCGAACTTTTGAAAATGCTGGATGATGCGGCGGTGTCTTACCGCATTGTGTTAACCAAAACCGATAAAGTTAAATCTGCACATTTGGAGGCGACCACCCAAGATATAGAAGCCTCGCTTAAAAAGCATCCTGCCGCGATCCCCAATGTTTTGCATACTAGCGCACATAAAAATGGCGGTATACCAGAATTAAGAGCGGCGCTCTATCAATTTGCCGCTCCGCCTCAAGATTTTTAAAGACCGTTTAACGATCGGCAATAATTGTATAAAATGAAAAGGCTGTTTCGCCTGCATTAGATACACACATTGATGTCACTTGATGGCATGCTGTGCAGACAGGAGACCCGCTTACGGTTGTCATGCCGCTATTGGAGACGGTATCTATGAGATATCTTGACATGCTGCCGTTTAGTGCAGGGATTGTTGTGTTGCCGGTTAAATGCTTGTTGATCTTGGCGCATACTTCCTGTTTTATTTGATACGCTGTAAGAATAACTTCATGCGCCGTTGTAGCCGTCCATTCGATATTGTTAAATCGTCCCAAATACCAATTTGCCGGTGGGGTGGTGGCTATCTCTGTTTGTGCTTTTTGTGGCAGATTACCGGGGTTAAGCCCCCCGCCCAATGGATGGAAAACCTTATGCATGTGTGGGGGGGCGTTAAAGCCAGCCTCATTTGGAAGTGTAAAGTCAAGGTCATCTATCTCGCTGCCAGTGAAAAACATTTGATCTATCGCTGACTTTGCTTGCGCGGAATAGCTAATTAACTGGGTTGCGTATAATGTTGCCTCTTGATCAGACAGCTGGTTTGCACCGCTTCCATCATTTTGGCGGCTTAATGTAAACCCAAGCGCAGCGAAGAGCGCAATTGCGATCAAGACATATACAAGCGCATTACCGCTTTGATAAAAAAAGATATTTTGTTCTTGATTTGTTTTCATTTAATGTCCAGTATGAGGGCTAATATTTTTATAAAAGTGTAAAGGCATTGGACACAATATGGAAGCGCTGACTTCATTCTTACAATCTCCTGCAGGGCTGCTTGGTCTTGGATTTATTACGGGGCTTGTACTTATGGGTCTGGTTTTTCTTTTCGCGCGGCAAAGTTGGTTTGCGCAAATCGTAACATTGAAGGCAGATATTAAAGCGCAAAGAGACGCGCATGACCATGCGCGGGAGGCGCTGGACAGTCAGTTTAAATTGAGCGCGCAAGATGCGGTGCAAAAGGCGCACCAATTTTTTTTACAACTGGCAGGTGAGACGTTTAAAAAGCATCAAGCCGATGGCGTTCATGATTTTGATAAACGTAGCAAAGCGATTGATGACATGGTCAAACCTGTACATCAAAATTTGGAAATGCTTTCTAAAGCGTTAGAGCAAGTTAAAGGTACGGATCAAGATTTACGCCAGACGTTACAGAGCCTTAATAAGGAAACGGCGCGGCTTGTCGGGGCATTGCGCGATCCGGCTGCGCAAGGCCGTTGGGGCGAATATATTCTTGAAGGATTACTTGAAAAATCCGGACTTATCAAAGGTGTGCATTATGAAACCCAAGTCAGTATGAATACTGCCGAAGGCCGGCAGCGTCCCGATGCGGTTATTTCTATGCAGGATGGATTTAATATTATCGTAGACGCCAAAGCGCCTTTAAATGAATTTGCACAGCGGTTAGGGCAAGAAACCAATGAGCAGGATTACAAAAACCTTATGCAAAATTTGGCTAAACATGTGCGCGAACATGTGAAAAAACTTGGGCAAAGGAATTACTGGGAGAATATTGAAAGCCCTGATTTTGTTGTGATGTTTTTGCCGTCCGAGCAGATGTATTCAGTGGCTTTGCGCGCAGATCCCTCTTTGGTTGATTATGCGGCCGAGCGCGGGGTTATCATCGCCTCGCCGACGTTATTGATGTCTCTCCTTAGGGTTGTGGGCATGAGCTGGAAACAGGTAGAGCTTGCCAAGAATGCGCAGGAGATATCAGAACGCGGACTTGATCTTTATAAGCGCTTGCTCACTTTTACCGGTCATATAGAGAAAATCGGTAAAAATATAGATACGGCAATGCGCGGATATAATGATGCGGTTGGCTCGCTTCAGACGTCTGTTTTACCTGCCGCGCGCAAATTTAAGGAATTACAACCTGCTGCGGGCGGTAAAGAGTACCCGGATTTAGGCAGTATAGACCAAGCCGCTCGGCCATTGACTTTAAATAGTGATGATCAAGATGCTATTCATGACTATCAGACAGAACATGCAAATTTGAAAAAGCTGGCTTGACGCGTTCTTGTAAAAAGTCTAGGCAGATAGATTATGGAACTTGATATAGAACTTTACGATATTATTAAAGCGCCGGATCCGGTCTTGAAACAAATTGCCTCGCCTGTTGAAAATATTAATATTGATATAAAAAATCAGGTGAAAAGGATGGCGGCCACTATGAAAAATGCCGCCGGTATAGGTCTTGCGGCTAATCAAGTCGGGGTTTTAAACCGGATTTTTGTAATGGATTTAAATCCTAAAAGTTGGGCATATACAGATGAAAAAGATGGGGTTTTGCATATAGGCTCTGCCTACCGTAGTGGGGAAGGCGAGGAAAGCGACACGGCCGAAGGGCATTTGCGGATTATGATTAACCCTGAAATTATCTGGCACTCCGATCAACACTCTGTTTTTGAAGAGGGGTGTTTATCTATCCCCGGTCATTATGGAGATGTGCAGCGCCCATCCAAAATACGTGTAAAGTATTTGGATGAACACGCCAAAGCCCATGAATGGGAAGCCCAAGGATTAGAATCTCATTGCGTTCAACATGAGCTTGACCATCTGGAGGGTGTTTTATTTTTGGATTATCTTTCTACTTTGAAACGCAATATGATTATTCGTAAAATGCAAAAATACAAAAAAAGCTTGTTATGATTGTTATAATATAACGTTTTTAAAGAATAAAATTGAAATATCATGACATTAAAACCACTTCGCATTATCTATATGGGCACGCCTGATTTTGCGCTTCCTGCATTAAGGGCAATTTATAAAAGCGCTTATAATGTTACTGCGGTATTTACACAGCCGCCGCGCCCCAAAGGCCGCGGGCACAAGGTGCAAAAATCTCCCGTTCATCTTTATGCTGATGACAAAAAAATTGCTGTCTACACGCCTAATACACTCAAGAAATCGCCGGGGTTGGACGAGTTTTTAAATGTAGCACAAGACGCAGATATTGCCATTGTTGCGGCTTATGGTCTTATTTTACCCAAGGTCGTTCTTGATGCGCCAAAATATGGGTGTATCAATATTCATGGATCGCTTTTACCGCGCTGGCGGGGCGCGTCGCCAATCCAGCAAGCGATTTGGCAGGGTGATCAAAAGAGCGGCGTTACAATTATGCAGATGGAAGAGGGCCTTGATACAGGCCCGATGATTTTAAAAGATGAGATACCGATTACACTTGAAACGACGGCCACGTACCTTCATGACGATCTGGCAGAGATGGGCGCTGGTTTAATGCTTCGTACGCTTGATACGCTGGCCAGATATGGCGCGCTTGAAAGTATAGTGCAAGACAACGCGTTATCTACATATGCACCACTTTTGAAAAAAGAAGATGGTGGTATTCATTGGGATCATCCGGCCGAGGCAATTGATCGGCAGATCCGCGCGTTAAATCCCTGGCCTGGTACCTATACCTATTTTGAAGAACAACGTTTGCGTATTAAATCGGCAACTCTTTCTACGCAAATCAGCGCGGACATAGATGCACCAGCGGGAACTATTGTTAATAAAGAAGGCGATATTATGTGCGGTAATAACACAGCTTTGCGCTTGCATATGGTTCAGCCAGATAATGCAAAGGTTATGGATTTTGGTTCGGCCTTTAATGGCGGATACATCAAGATTGGTGCGCGCGCCGTTAATGCAGCAGATTACACAGAAACGTAATGTTTTTATCACTCGCTGGAAACTGACTATAGAATATAAAGGTATGGATTATTATGGGTGGCAAACGCAGCCCGATCTTCCAACTATTCAACGTGCTGTTGAAGATGCGCTTTATGAATTCTGCCAGCAACGTATTCGATTATATGCAGCGGGGCGCACCGATGCCGGCGTACATGCGATTGCGCAAATTGCGCATTTTGATCTGGATTATGGAGAGCGGGATCTGGATGGTTATGTTTTAACCAAAGCCTTAAATGCACATTTAGTGCCGCAAGCGATTAGTATTATCCATGCCGAAAAAGTAGCTCCCGATTTTCACGCTCGTTTTTCGGCCATAAATAAGTTCTACCGTTACCGGATTATAAACCGCGTGGGGTTTATCGCGCTAGAGAGGGATTATGTATGGCATATTCGACAAAAACTTGATGTTAAGGCCATGCAAGCCGCCGCCCCGATTTTATTAGGGCAACATGATTTTTCATCATTTCGGGCGGCAGAATGTCAGGCGAAATCTCCGATCAAGCAGATTGATCGTCTGGATATTATAAGAACAGACTATGATTCCTATGATGGCAGTGCAATTACCATAGAGGCCGAAGGACCGTCTTTTCTACACCATCAGGTGCGTAATATTGTTGGGTCATTAACATTGGTAGGCAAAGGGCGATGGAGCTGCGATGATCTTCAAAGCGCTCTGAATGCCAAAGATCGTGCCGCCGGAGGTCCGACTGCGCCGCCGCAAGGCTTATGCCTTATGAATGTGGATTATGCGTAGATTTTAATTATGAAAATAATTTGCATATATACCTCAATATGGTATATAAGGATGGCAAGATAAATTTAAACCTTTATACCCACACGGAGTGTATATTTATGATACGCATATTAAGCTTTGCCTTAGCTCTATTCATACTTGCCATACCATCTGTGCAGGCTGACGTTATAAATGCGGATTATATCAAGCTTACAGAGCTTAACCGTCTAAAGCCACTTCAAAATCCTGAATTTGAAACGATTGAAGAAGTTCTTGGCCTTAATATTCTTGATCGCCGAAGCCATGTGATTGGCAAAGTTAAAGATTTGCTCGTTTTAAAAAGTAATGGATCATTACAAAATATCGGGGTTGAGTTAAATGATATTCGTTTGAACACTATGATTTTTATGAACCGCGATGTTATCCGCGGTACAAAAACGAGTGGATATGAAATTGCGTTAGAAGAGGAAGAAGTAGAGGATTTGTTTCCTGCTCTTTTAGCGCAGACCGAGCCAGCGGGCGCGAGTAATACAGTTAGTATCCAAACATTACAAGGGGCGAGAATAACAGCATCTAATAATCGTATTTTGGGTACGGTAAAAAATGTTTTGCTCAATGACACAAGAACGAAAGCCGATGCGGTTTATGTCTCAATGAAATACGGCAATATGCGCGGTAAAGAATTTGCCATACCGTTTTCCAATCTTGATTACAACAATCTTTCACAATCAAATCGATCCGTATCGGTTTCAGATAGCTTTGCTGATACCATGATTAAATATGCAAAGCAAAATTAAAGTTGAGCGCTGTGATAGTTTATAGTCGCTACGAGGTGTTTTGTATTCCTAAATAACGCTCGATTACACGGCGATATATTTTTTCCAGATTTTCTAAATCTTCAACGCGCGCATTTTCGTCAATCTGATGAATGCTGTCGTTGATGCCTCCAAACTCTACTACGGGACAATATTTTGTTACAAAACGCGCATCGCTGGTTCCGCCATCGGTTTCGTACCTAGGCTGTAGTCCCGTCACATCATTTACCGCCGCAGCAACCGTTTCCGTCCATGCGCCCGGTTTAGTCATAAAGCTGGCTGCATTTAAGTCGGTTTCCAAAGTATATTCTTCGCCATGTTCATTTAATAATGCGCGCACTTTTTGATCCAAACTCTTTGCCGTCCATATGTCGTTAAAACGAATATTAAATGATGCGTTGATCTCACGCGGAATGACATTATCCGCCATGTTGCCTGTGTCAATTGTTGTCACTTCAAGATTGCTTGGCGGGAAAAAATCTGTGCCCTCATCAAAAATATGGGTAGAAAGAGTATGTAGCAGCTTGATCATAATCGGAACGGGATTTTTAGAGCGCATGGGATAGGCCACATGTCCTTGTTTACCAATAACACGCAATTTGCCGGAGAATGACCCGCGCCGTCCAATTTTCATTTGTTCACCTAAAGTTTCAGGATTGCTCGGCTCACCCACTAAGCAAACATCGGGTATCTGCCCGTTTTTATCCATCCATTCCAAAACTTTTATTGTGCCGTCATCGGCTAAATCTTCTTCGTCGCCAGTGATTAGCAAGCTGATCGAGCCGTTTTTGGGAGCGCCGTACTCTTTTACATGGTTTATAGCCGCAGCCGCGAATGCTGCAACCGAACCTTTCATATCAGAGGCGCCGCGCCCGTACAAAATACCGTCTTTAATTTGAGGATCAAAAGGATCAAATGTCCAGCGATCGGCCGGTCCGGATGGCACGACATCGGTATGACCCGCATAACAAATGTGTGGGCCGCCATCACCAATACGGACAAAGAAGTTTAAAATATTGCCAAAAGGGAGTTTATTCACGGTAAAACCAGCCGCTTGCAGGGCATGTATCAATACATCTTGCGCACCCTCATCAGCGGGGGTAACAGATTTGCAACGGATTAGATCTTGGGTAATTTTGATTACATCGGCACTCATACATATCTATGTGTCAGTAATAAGCCGAGAAATCAATGGGTGCGCCGTAAAAAATTATATACGAAAAAAATTGTTTTATTAAAAGTTGGGGAAGTCGATTTTTATTTGTGAACCGTTTTGTGGTTTTGTCACAATATCCATCGCTTTTTTTGATTGCTGCTCCATTTGCAAAACCAGATTATCCATATCTTTATAGCGTGTTGCTTCTATACGGTATCTAAATATATCTTCATGAAGTTGACGCACATCTTCAGCCATAAATTCTACGCCTTTATACGCCTTGACAAGAAGGTGGCTCAAATCACATAAACCATCTTCCGGATGGATTTTATCATCGTTTTTATAGTGTTTCATGTTGGGATGAAATAATGTCATTGCTTTAAGGCGCAAGAATACGACTTCTAATTTTGTGTTGATCAGATCAAGCGCGGGGGCAAATTCCGGGAATCTTGCCATTGAATGCTCTAAAGTTTGCGGCAATTGAAACCACATTGACGCTTCTTCAAGATAATCGCGATCTTTACGTACGTCATAAAACCCTTTTACAGATAAATCATCAATCAAAAGATGTTTGCGGTACCGTGTTGTAATACCTTCAATACGATCTTTAGGCTTGACTATGACGGCATGCGGGTGTTTTTCAATTGCTAAAATATATTGAATGCCGCTTCCATTATGCGTTGGAATGACTTTTGTTTGATTTTCTTCTTTATTATCCCATCGTTTTTCGCTCATCGTCAGCGCTTCTATACCGCTGGCTGTATAAGAGAAAGATCTGCGATATTGCTCTTCATCTTCATGCGATAATCCATATGAAGACAAATTATCGTTCATATATTCGAGATATGTTTCTCTATACCAATCCGGATAATCCTCAAACTGATCATGACCAAGCAGGATAGAAAACGCATGCTCCATAGATTGGAAATCAGGATCGATATGTTGATACTTGCCGTTATCGTTAACTTCATATGTAATATATTTAGGTAGAAGACCGGCATCCAGATAGCTTTTTAAACGCAAGGCCGGATTATACTCATGCAGGCGGTTTTGTGTTACCTTGTCTTTGCGGTAAGCTTTTTCAGTTTTGCTACCTGGCATAGAAAATTCCGGTTTGGTTTGTTTGAGCCATTCATTATGCATCAAGGCTGCAATCCATGGCTTGGATTCTGCGCCAAAGGGTTGTTCAAAAAAATTAAGGAGGGTTTGCTCTTTTTTACGTGCTTCATATCTAGATTTGGCACGCAGAATATCCAGCCCTATTTCACGGTCTTCTTCTGAAATTTCCAGAGAGAATTTATAAAGATCGTTTTGTTCCGATTTAGGAAGAGCCGCAAATTTTGCTGCATCTGTATCGACAAAGGATATAAATTCCTGCTCGTACGGGGTTAATTTATGACTGTTGTTTAAAAGGTCGTATGCCGATTTTACAGTTGTTAAACCAATTTGAGATACTTCTTTAAAAGCATCTGTCGCAACTATATTTAAAACAGGTACATTCTTCATAGCCTTAAGCCCAAAATCCGCCATTGAACGCGTATGATCATATCATTAAAGCACATAAAACACAAATTTATGTAAACATTAGGGTGTGCTTAATTAGCATATATATAATTAATCGCGCAACAAATCATTTATCGATGTTTTACTTCGGGTGCGCTCATCCACCTGTTTTACGATTACAGCGCAGGCCAAGCCCGGGCCCATTTCACCGTTGCCCATCGGTTTCCCCGGTAACGTGCCAGGAATTACGACGCTGTAGGCCGGTACGCGCCCCATATGGATTTCTCCTGTTTTTCTATCTACGATCTTAGTTGAAGCGCCCAAGAATACACCCATGGAGATGACTGCGCCCTTCTCTATACGTACGCCTTCGGCGACTTCGGAACGCGCGCCAATGAACACGTTATCTTCGATAATTACGGGATCTGCTTGTAATGGTTCTAAAACGCCGCCAATGCCAACGCCGCCGGAAATATGACAGTTTTTACCTACTTGCGCGCATGAGCCGATTGTTGACCATGTGTCTACCATTGTCCCCTCATCCACAAATGCGCCTACATTTATAAAGCTTGGCATTAACACTACGCCCGGCGCGACATAGGCGGATTTACGTACGACGCAATCCGGTACGGCGCGAAACGCGGCATTTGCAAAGTCGTTTTCACTCCAACCTTTAAATTTGCTATCCACCTTATCATACCAGCCGCCATTATCCGCGCCGCCTTCGATTCGGCGCATCGGGCTTAATCGAAATGACAAAAGCACTGCCTTTTTCAGCCATTGATGCACATGCCATGCACCGTCAATTTTTTCGGCGATGCGGACTTCACCACGATCAAGCTTGTTTAAAATGTTATCAACTGCTTCGGCAACTTTGGATGTTTCACCAGCCTTTAAGGTATCGCGTTGTTCCCACCCATCATTTATAATGCTTTCAAAAGAGTGCAAATCTGTTTGAGAGTGCGTTTGCGGTAAAGCCATAAAAAACCCTTACTAAAATTATTTTTTTGATTTTATAAATGTGGATTTTTTATCATGGTTGGCAAATATTGCAAGGCCATAAAAACATATTAGAAAGAGGAAAAGCGCTTTTGCCTTATTGGTTTTTTTGACTGCACTCTAAGATATACGCATTTTACTACGTGAGATATCGAGTTTTTTTCGTTCTGTTCTTCTTAAATGCGGTTCATAGGGTGATAATAAACTTATAACACGCATAAAATTCTTTTGTTGAAAAGCTTGAGATGCGCTCTTAATAGACAGCTTTAAACTATCTTCATATTTTTTACGAATTGAATGCTCAAGCCTTGTTTCATAAAGTGCGACCGTTCTTTCAATTACTTTACGGGATGGCTCACCTAAAATATCCATATGTGCATGAATGGCTTGCCCCATGTTTTGTAACGCTTGTTCGATCGCTCTTTTATCGATTGGCACTTCGCGGGCGCGGGCATCGTTTTCATTACGTTTAGAAGCCGCGAGTACCATCTCCACTAAAAATCGCTCACTTCTACCTAAGTATAAATAAGGAGCAATTGCATTCTGCATAATATCATAATTGATCTCAATACTATGATTATTTTTGGTATATCTTGTTGCTGCCGCAACGACATCATCGGGCAGATCCTCAAGATGTGTGTCAAACGCTACAAGTCTTTTTTGCTGGTCTTTATAAAAATAAAGCCCGCTTTCATAGGAAAAACCGTGTTTAAGCTCTAAAAACCTAAAACGTTTTTCACATGCGCCGAAAAAACATGATACAAGATTAATAGGCGTATCATTTTGCATATCTGTTAAACCACCCCTTATGTTATGTAATATAGAATGGAATTATTTAAAATTTGGTGAATGGGAAGCATATTCCGCGCATGTCTTGCGGCCTAGTCTTCTTCAATCCTTTGCATACGCGCAAGCATATAATAAAGTTCATAAATCAAACTCCCATATTGTTTTATTTAAAATAAACAACGAGCCGGCAGGATTGTTACAGTATTTTGAACAAAAAACGGTTGGGGGCTTATATAAAACTATAGCTATTGATGGCGGGCCATTATGGTTTGATGGTTTTGATACGCTTTACAACAATATATCTTTTATAGCCGATTTTCGGCGTCGCTATCCGGCTCGCCCCTTTAGGAAAGTGCGTATACTTCCTAATATGAAGGATGATCGGGATTTACATCGTGCTTTTGATGATTATGGCTTTCAGCTTTACACAACACCATACCAAACCATTTGGGTTGACCTTAAAAAATCCCAAGATCAACTGAGACAAGACATGCGTAAAAACTTTCGCAATATGATTTCAAAGGCCGAGCGCGCAGATATAACAATAGAATGGGATATTTCCGGCAGAACTTTACCTTGGCTTACAAAGCGCCACGAATTAGACGCAAAAAATAAAGGGTATAAAGCGCTTTCGCGTATTTTTATAAGCAGTTTGTTCGAAAGTTTTTCTGATCAAGAAAATTTTGTGATTGGGCGCGCGTTCATGGAAAATAAACCGGTAGCCGCTATGCTATTGCTATGTCACGGGAAAAGTGCAACGTATCAGATTGCATGGTCATCTAAAACGGGGCGTAGGGAAGGCGCGCAGAACTATCTTTTATGGAATGGGTTTGCGGTTTTAAAAAACAAAGGTATTCTAAATCTAGATTTAGGAGGGGTTAATGATGAAACAGCTAAAGGCGTTAAAGATTTTAAACTGGGTATCGGGGGCACACTTGTTAAAACGGCTGGGCTTTACAGGGATCGCTCTATGCTTTGCCGGATTTTTAAGTCCTTCTCTTTTAAGCGCAAACGAGAATATAAAAAATGCTGACCAATCCATGGTTTATGAAGTATATGCAGGCGGCATACATGCCGTACAAGCGACTTTGGATATGGATGCAGATGATGATGATTATAGTCTTAAATTGGGGGCGCATACCCGCGGATTTTTAGGTAGGCTTGCGCCTTGGCATGGTACGTTCGAGAGCGAGGGATGGGTTGTATCAGAGGGCGATTTCAGGCCGGAGCAGCATAAATCTACAACCACATGGCGCGATGAGCCGGAAATAAAATATTATCAATATGGCCGTGACCGTACATTCAAGGGTTTAACCATTACCGAGAACGATAAAGCGCCTGAGGTTGAAAAGGTAGATGATGAATTGACCCAAGGTACAACCGATGCTTTTACGGCGGCGTTTAAAGTTATGGACAATGTTGCCAAGGGTGGTAAGTGCGAAGGATCATCCGAAGTTTTTGATGGCAAACGGCGTTTTAAGCAAGTATTTGTTCATGAAGGGTTGGAAATACTCAAAAGCTCCAAATATAATATATATGACGGTGAGGCCACAAAATGTACGGTGGAAGTCGTACCGGTTGCCGGGAAATGGCATAAAAAACCGCGTGGCTGGCTCTCGATACAAGAACAGGGGCGTGAGCGCGGTACAATGCCAACCGTGTGGTTCGCGCAGATGAAAGATGGCACACCAGCGATACCAGTTAAAATTCGTGTTAAAACTGCGTTTGGCACACTCTTTATGCATTTGGCAGAATATAGAAGCGGGGATAAAATTTTAGTTGCCGAGAAGCGAGTGCGGGATTAAAACTTCAAACGCCTTGCGCTTACTATACTTGACTCCTGCTTTTAGTTATGAATATATAATTTTACATTATATAAAATAAATGTTTAAAAATGACAGCGAACACAGACATTAATCCAACCAGAGTTTTTGACATTGCCGCGGCGGAACGTTCAACAAAAAACGATACACAACGCCCTTTCTCATCTTCCGAGATTACAGCCTTACGCATCCAAACTGCCAATCAGCTGTTGGAAAAACTACAGCCTTATATTGAAGCTTCCGATGGCTTATTAAGTATTCACGAAAATATCGAGAATTTTCAAAATACCCCGCCGAAAATACGCGATCAAAAAAGAAATCTTGTTGTTGAATTGATGGCAAAAAGCAAAGATCGCTCATCAAGGATGGAGATTACTGCAATGATGGTTTTCATTTTTCCTCCAGAACAACATAATCAGGTTCTAATCAAGATCGGCGCGGATACACGATACAAAGGCGATTACGAAATGGAAAAAGTGGAAAATGCCTTGGGCGCCTTTTTTAAAGATGTGCTTACACCTGAAAAACAATATGATATGAGACAAAAAATCGCCGGTGCGCAGCTTCCTGTTTTTAGAGAAACTCATTATCAGCCGTAAAGTAAATATCGCATATTGGGAGCTTTCCGAGAAAAAGTCGAGAAACCTCTTGTAAAACTACACTCATTCGATAAGTCTTAAAACATGAGCAAAAAATCACTCACCGTTATTATTCTGGCCGCCGGAAAAGGCAGCCGTATGAAATCAGATATACCCAAGGTTTTGCACAAGATAGCGGGCTTGGCGATGGTAAACTGGCTGATTAAAGCCGCAGAGGCGCTTGAGCCTGAAAATATTATCACAGTGATCGCACCTGATATGGTTGATGTGAAAAAGGCCGTGGCGCCGCATAATACGGTCGTTCAAAAAGTTGCGAATGGTACGGGCGGGGCGGTGAAGGCAGCGCTTCCTTTGCTAAAGGATATTGAAGGCGACGTTTTGATCTTGCTCGGCGATGCCCCGCTGATTGGCTCTGAAACGATGCGCAACCTTATTGCAGCTCGGCATAACTCTGCGGATACCGGGCTTTCTGTTTTAGGTGTTTACAGAGATAACCCGGACGGATATGGCCGGATTGTCGAGCGGAGCGGTATTTTAGACCGGATTGTTGAACACAAAGATGCGAGCGCAGATGAAAAACGGATAAAATTAGTGAATACGGGGGCGTTTTGTGTGGATGGCGCGCGTATTAATGAATGGCTTGCGCATCTTAAAGATAATAATGTGCAAAAAGAGCTATATATTACAGACCTTCCGGCGATTGCCGCCATAGACGGCATTAAAACCCGCGTGCTTGCAATCCATGATACGCAAGAAGTTCAAGGGTGCAATACCCGCGGCGATCTGGCCGCCTTAGAAAAAACTGCGCAAAATTATTTACGCTCGAAAGCTTTGGAAGCCGGCGTGCATATGATTGATCCGGATACAGTATATTTTTCACATGACACCAAAATCGCGCCTGATGTTACAATTGAGCCGAATGTTTATTTTGGCGCAGGTGTAAAAGTCAAAAAAGGCGCGCATATCAAGGCATTTTCACATATTGAAGGTACAGTTATTGGCGAGCATACAACAATTGGCCCCTTTGCCCGCTTGCGCCCCGGCACGAAAATTGGCCGTGAAGTTCGGATTGGTAATTTTGTCGAAGTCAAAAAATCAAATATTGGTGATTTTTCAAAAATCAATCATCTCGCCTATGTCGGGGATACAGATATGGGACAGGATGTGAATTTTAGCGCTGGCGCCATTACGGTAAATTATGATGGGTTTCAAAAACATAAAACCACCATCGGGCGCGGGGTTATGGTGGGTTCAAACGCCAATCTCGTCGCGCCTCTGACCATTGATGATGGCGCGTTTATTGCCGCCGGATCGACCATTACCGAGGATGTGCCCGCCGATGCGTTATCTATCTCAAGAGATGTGAGCCGTATCCGCGAGGGGTGGGCCGCCGAATACCGCCGCCGCAAAAAAGCCGCCGCCGCAAAAAAGCGGGAGAAGGGTTGAGGTTTATGGATTGATGTAAAAAGTCATATCGGGCTTTTGCATTAAATCCAAACCTGAGCTGGCCTCTTTAGATAATGCATTGTTATAATCAAAATACATTTCCCAAATTTCGTTTTCAAAAGGCGATATAACAAATACTTCCTTATCATTTAGCGCCGCGGTCAAATCATTATCGCTACCTAATAAATGAACAGCTCCGAAAAATAGAACTGTTTTTTCGTTTCCAACCATTTTTAATATCTTTTTACCCAATTTTAAGTCCCCTTCTAGTCTTTCTTTAAAAAATTGACTCGAAGGGTCACGCGTGTCTTTAAAAAATTTAAAAAGATTAAGCTTTTCTTTTTCAGATAAATTATCTCTATAATAAGTAATTTTTTTATCAATTAAAGATCGTATATAAAGTTGCCTCTCTTTTGCAGACTTACTACTATATAGAGGTTCTAAAATATCGGGATTAGAAATAGCTTCAATCATTTTATCGATAACTTGATCTTCCATGAAGGTGAGAAACTTTGTTCCAGCTTCATAAGAAGGATATCCTTTCGCCCCCTCATCAGGATAATGAAGTTCTATTCCATATTTGTTTGTGAGATCAATAAGCTTCAACTGATTGACATGAAATTGCACTTTTTCGTAGTTATCAATTCTGTTGTTTTTACCTAATGCCTCTGTCATCGCTACAAATTGTTTGGATGTAATTTTTTTATCTTCATAAAGTGTTTTAAAAATGCCAAATACCTTAGGTGTTTCTACAATGATATGTTTTATACCGTCTTCTGCAGAAATTCCTGATCATTTGTTCATTGCAAAAAAAATTATTATGAACAATGTTAGAATGCGCATTATCGTTAAAAGCCCAAAACTGTTTATCACCTGCTTGCTTTTCTAAAGTTTCTGATAATTCTCTATAGTTAAACCCTAAAGAAGTATCATCATTTAAATACTTATCGATTAGAATTCCAAAGGAAAGATTGGTTTCTTTTATACCATAGTATTGAGAAATGCTTTCAATAAGCGGGGAATCATCTTCCCAGAATAATGGGAAATAATTTTGCAAAAATTGATTTGTTTTTGGATGCTCTAGAAGTTCTTTGAAAGTATCACCATGGGCCTGTTTCTTTAAGAAAGAAACAAAAGATGGATCATTTTTTAGGTTTTCAAAATTCGTAAAATTTTTCCCATTATATGTAGAGGACTTTTTATATTCTGTAATTATATTTAGGCCAGTAGACATATTCATAATAAGCAACTGCGCAGGATTAATATCTTGAGCAGATTTACTAGGCCTATCAGGATATGGTGTTTGTGCATTTCCTGTAAAAGACCCAACCAGCAACCCCAATGACAAAACTGATGCTTTCAAAAACTCATTACGCATAATATCCTCCATTCATAAGCGTAATATCTACAATTTAATGAATATTTGTCAATAAAAATTCTCATTTCGGGAATGTGGTGTCTGCAATATTTTGTAACACCATGTTATTTGCCTTCTTTCGCCGCTATGCTAGGGTTAAAGCTTCAAGATTTTAATCTCTCATAGAAAGTCATATATATATGTGCGGAATTATCGGAATTTTGGGCGAACAAGATGCGGCGCCCCGTTTATTGGAAGGCCTGAAGCGCCTTGAATATCGCGGTTATGATTCCGCCGGTATTGCCACGCTCACCAATGGTCATATCACGCGGCGGCGTGCCGAAGGGAAGCTTATCAATCTGGCGTATAAGCTTGAGATTGAGCCATTAGAGGGTATGGTTGGAATTGGTCACACACGTTGGGCCACGCATGGCGGCCCGACCGAGGATAACGCCCACCCGCATGCAACCGATAAAGTTGCGGTTGTGCATAATGGGATTATTGAAAACTATGCCAGTTTGAAAAAAGAGCTGGAAGCACATCAATATCGTTTTGAAACCGATACCGATACCGAAGTGATCGCCCATCTGGTTACCCATTATATTAATCAAGGGGATACCCCGCAAGATGCGGCCAACAAAACTTTTAAGCGCTTGGAGGGGGCGTTCGCTGTTGTGCTTATATTCTCCGGCGAGCATGATTTGATGATTGGTGTACGCCAGGGTACGCCGCTTGCCGTTGGGTATGGTGAGGGGGAAATGTATTTGGCATCTGATTCATATGCTCTTGCGCCGCTTACCAAAAGAATTTGCTTTTTAGAAGATGGTGACCGCGTTCTTGTGACACGTAAGAGCGCACATATTTACGTGAATGATAACGAAACGGTCGAGCGCGAAATTAAAATCACTGCGCAATCCGGTGCAGCCACGGGTAAGGGCGAATATAAGCATTTTATGTTGAAGGAAATATATGAGCAGCCTACGGTTATTGGTGAAACGCTTAATTCTTATATACACCCTTCAACGGGCGAGTTTTATTTGCCGGACAATATTTTAAACGCCCTATCCGAAACGCCTCGTATTACGTTGATTGCGTGCGGGACGGCGTTTTATGCCTGTACGGTTGCGAAATATTGGTTTGAGCAAGTAGCGCGCATCCCGTGTGAAATTGATGTTGCATCCGAGTTTCGATATCGCGAAGCGCCAATGCCGGAGGGCGGCGTCTGTTTGTTTGTCTCCCAATCCGGTGAAACGCTGGATACTTTAGAAGCACTACGTTATTGCAAGCGGCAGGGGCAGACGATTATTTCTATCGTAAACACCATTGAAAGCACAATCGAGCGAGAGAGTGATATGGTTTTGCATACGCAAGCCGGGCCTGAAATCGGCGTGGCTTCTACTAAGGCATTTACAACGCAGCTCACCACTTTAGCGTGTATGGTGTTTGCCACAGCGCGCAAAAAAGGGGCGATTGACCATGACCGCGAGCATGAAATTGCCGATGCCTTGCGCCATATCCCCGCAACGGCCGCCGAAATTTTAAAATATGACAGCGCGATATTGGATATCTCCAAACAAATGGTCGATGCGCGCGATGT
This sequence comes from uncultured Alphaproteobacteria bacterium, assembly GCA_963702155.1. Lineage (GTDB taxonomy): Bacteria > Pseudomonadota > Alphaproteobacteria > Micavibrionales > Micavibrionaceae. The sequence goes on along the minus strand of OY969717.1, from coordinate 1,869,658 downwards.
GCTTTATTTAGGGCGCGGCAGTTTGTACCCTATTGCCTTGGAAGGCGCGCTTAAGTTAAAAGAAATTTCCTATATCCATGCCGAGGGCTATGCCGCCGGAGAGATGAAACACGGGCCGATTGCGCTTATTGATGAAAACGTACCCGTTGTTGTGGTCGCGCCGGGCAATGATCCGCTTTTTGAAAAAACCGCAAGTAATATTCAGGAAACCGTTGCACGCGGCGGTAAAGTTTTTCTTATTACCGATGATAAAGGCGCGGACAGCCTTAAGGATGTTTCCACATGGGATATTAGGCTCGGCGAGGTTCATCCCTTTGTTGCGCCGATTTTATATTCGATACCTGTACAGCTTTTGGCGTATCATATCGCCGTTTTAAAGGGTACAGATGTGGATCAGCCACGGAATTTGGCCAAGTCTGTGACGGTGGAGTAGGACGATTAGATCTGATTTAAATCGTAGGCTAGCATGCTAATTCTCTTGTCTGATTATTATAACTCTGTAAAATAGCGGTGTTATGTCACAACTACCGCCATTAAAGCAGACCAATGAGGTTGAGTTGATCGTTTCCGAAGCGGGAAATGTGATATTATTTTACAAGGATGATCTGCCGTATCACTATCAATGGGTTCAATTTGACGCCGCAGAACACCGCCTTGATTTTATTACGACAGAGGGCGAAACACAGGATTTTGGGTTTAACATTCCTGAAACCTTGCATGAAAAATTGCAAAAAACGAATGAGGTTTTGCTTGTAAGAGTTAACGAAGATAAAACTTGCGAAAGCCCGCAATTTATAAAATTTGCAAAAACACTCGATTAAGGTATAAAATAAAGGCTTATAAAGATTGAGGATAAGGCCATGAGTACTACACTGCAAAGTCAACCAACAAATGTCATATTAAACGCCGAAGGCACGTCCAATACTATGGGCTCCTTAAATTTTTCTGATACATCGGTTACACATATGGATATGGGTCATACATTTGGCGCCATGACACAAGGCGGCGCTCTGGATAGCATTACCAATACAGCCGGTTTTGCGGGCGAAGCCATGGCAGAATTTGGTGTTTTTGGTATTTTTATGAACTTTATTGAGCGTGTCTATAATGAAATCGATCCGAATGATCCAACACTTCAGAACACAAACCAGCTTGCGCAGGGTGTGGCTTTGACCAATGCAATCGGTGCGCCTAGCATGAACCCTCCTGGGTTATAAATATTAAATTTTGATAAAAAGTCTTTGATTTAGGGCTACACAAAACCCTTTTGCTTGCGTACACTTTTGCAATGGAAAAAATATATATACCTAAATTCTTCTGGCTATGGCTCCCTTTTTTGATTGCGATTATACAAACCGTGATTGAGCTTACTTTCCCAGTGAATATTTTGGCTGAACTTCATTCTGAAACCGGCCCTCATGAATTTATTGAATTTTTATTTTTAGTCGCTGCTTTTTTTATCGCGCTTATAAGTTTAAAACATACATATGGCAAATATGACACATGGCTTGTTATATGGATAGGTTTAGCAGCACTTTGTTGTTTTTATGTTGCTGGTGAAGAAGTTAGCTGGGGGCAGCATCTTTTAAAATGGTCAACGCCGGAATATTGGGCGCATATTAATGATCAACATGAAACAAATCTGCATAATACTTCTTCGTGGTTAGATCAGAAACCGCGTCTTTTATTACTGATCGGGGTTGTTATAGGCGGCCTTATCATTCCCGCGTTAAAAAAATATAAACCTACTCTTTTGCCGGAAAAATTTTCGATTATTTATCCGCCCGCTATTCTGGGTGTTACAGCTGCATTTGCAATAAGTGTTAATATTTTAGATAAAATTTGGGAGGGTTTTACTGGTACATCTCTTCTTACTAGAGGTAGCGAAGTCGAAGAGCTCTACTTATTTTATTTTGTTCTGCTTTATTTGTTCATCTTAAGGAAGCGTATATTGAACTTAAGCTTTGCGCAAAACCAAAGTTGACCATTCTTCAATATCATAGCGCTGAGCCATTTTCAGACCTAGGGACGTATAAACACTCAATACGTCTTCGGCTTGTTCGTTTAAAATACCGGATAAAATTATGTAGCCCAAATCATCGGTGGTCGCGTACATATCGGAGGCCATATCTTTTAATGGGCCAGCCAAAATATTAGCTATAATCAACTCATACGGCCCTTTTTCCGCTACGGTTTCGTCTGCAAACCCCTCGCTTTGAAGCGTGCGCATATCCGCCGCGCCGGAAGGTACGCCGTTCAAATCCCTGTGCCGGTCGGCGACGCGCACGGCTTCATCATCATTATCAACGGCCAGAACGGGGGTCTTCCAAAGCTTCCATGCCGCTACGGCCAAGATGCCCGACCCTGTTCCCATATCTAATATATTCCATGGGCATACACCTTGATCTTTTAAATCCAGCATTGCCAGCAGGCAGCCTTTGGTTGTGCCATGTTCGCCCGAACCGAATGCGGTTGCCGCATCAATTTGAAGCCCCATTTTATCCGATGGCGCGCTGCCCTTATGATGTGATCCATAAATATAAAACGGGCCAACATCAAAGGCGGGGAATTGCCGATAAGAATGTGCGAGCCAATCGACATCCTCTTCGATTTTCTCGATCTGCCAATCCATTTTTTGCGGTAAGATATCGGATAAGCCGTAAATTTCAGCCATATCCTTTAATAGTACGGTTAAATCCTGTGCGGTTTTTTCCTTGTCCAAAACCCATTGCACCAGCCATGGCTCACTCGCATCGTTGTAGGGTTTTACGGCGGAGTGCGCGCTACTGATAGCTTCAAAACCGCCCGCTAACATTGCGATGTCGCTTTCTTCAATATTTGCATCAAAATTCAAACGTGCCAGATACATTTTATTTTTATCTTTCTTATATAAAAAAGCCCCCGATAAAACATGTCCGGAGGCTTTTTAGAACTATAAACTATTGAGCCTTAATCATCGGTTGATATTTTTTTAAGGTCATCAAGATCATCGTCGTCATCAAGATCTGGGTCTACGCCCGCATCAAGATCGTCAACACTGTCCAGATCATCGTCGTCATCAAGGCCTTCAATGTTATCACTAGCATCATCGTCGTCCTCATCATCACCGACAATAAGATCATCATCCAGGCTTACGATTTCCACGCCTGTATCTTCCTCCTCGTCCTCGTCCTCATCATCTTCGCTGTCATCGGCGGTTTCATCTTTGGCGGTTTTTTTGGATACCTTGCTATCCGCTCCTTTATTTTTCGGGCTATCTATAGCGGCGGCGACCTTGCCACGTTTGGCCTTAGGCTTTGCTTCGCCTGTAAATTCGGTATCACATGCGGGGCAAACCACGGGACGTTTATTCATATCATAAAACCGTATACCGCAATTGCCGCATACGCGCTTTAAACCTCTAGCATCAAGGGCTAAACTCACTGGACGTTCTCCTTATTTTTATTCTTGTTGAATATCAATTCAATTTTGTTTCCAATATCTTATGTTTTCACTGCCTGATTTAAGATCAAAAGTCAAAACAAAAGATTGGCTTAATAATTGGAAACTGCTGGATTACGTCCTTATATCATTATAAAGTAAGAAAACATTAGTGTTCTATAGTGTATTCTAAATAACGAATATAATTTTATTAAAGCCGGAGGTCTAATCCCTATGCAAAAATCCGTTGTAATTTGCGGTTTCAAACGCTCGCCCATGCATTTTGCGAATAAAGGTGCGTTGGCTTCTGTTCGGCCAGATGATATGGCGGCGGATGTGATCCGCGCGCTTATTAAAGAAACAGGTGTTAAGACTGATGATATTGAAGATTTGCTTATGGGATGCGCATTCCCAGAGGCCGAACAAGGGTTTAACCTTGCGCGTATCGTTACGAACCTTGCAGATCTACCTGTATCCATTGCGGGCGCAACCGTAAACCGCTTTTGCGGATCGTCCATGACCTCTATTCATATTGCGGCGGGCGCTATAAACATGAATGCAGGCGAGGTTTTTATAGCCGCCGGCGCAGAAAGTATGAGTCGCATTCCAATGGGCGGATTTAACCCAATGCCAAACCCGCGATTAATTGAGCACTATCCCCAAGCCTATATGTCGATGGGTATTACGGCAGAAAATCTTGCGAAGAAATACGATATTGACCGGAGCGCGCAAGAAAGATTTGCCTATTATTCACATCAAAAGGCCGCCAAAGCCGCCGAAACCGGAAAGTTTAATGATGAGCTTGTAGCGATAGGCGATGTTACGGAAGATGGAACAATTCGTGCGGATATGACCTTAGAGAAGCTGGCGACTTTAAAGCCTGCGTTCGATAAAGATGGCACCGTCACAGCCGCGACCTCTTCGCCGCTGACCGATGGCTCGGCGGCCGTTATTGTTGCAAGCGAAGACTACGCCGACAAACACGGTCTGCGAAAACTGGCGCGTATAAAATCGGTTGCCGTTTCCGGATGCGCCGCTGAAATTATGGGGATTGGCCCTGTTCCGGCGTCTCAAAAAGCTTTGGAGCGTGCAGGTCTTAAAATTTCAGATATTGATATTTTTGAACTTAATGAAGCCTTTGCCGCGCAAAGCCTGTCGGTTTTAAAAGAGCTTGGCATTGATGAAAATAGAGTAAACCTTGATGGCGGCGCGATTGCGCTTGGTCACCCGCTCGGCACATCCGGCGCGCGTATTACGGGGAAGGCTGCAAGCCTTTTGCATCGTGAGGGCGCGCAATATGCCCTTGCCACTATGTGTATTGGCGGCGGGCAAGGGATCGCGACGATTTTAGAGAAAATCTAGCTTTAAGATTATCATAAACAAGCCGGATATTATATGGATATAGCCGATTTTAAAAATTTGGATTTTACTGCTCCGCCGCAAGATGCGCCTGAGGATTTATCCCATACGGCCACTACTTTTAGCAACGCGGTCAAGGGGTATGCGCAATATGTACAAGAGCATGCTGATGTAAAAGCCAAAGATACGCAAAATAAAGTTATCAGAAAGGCTTTAGTGGATTTTTTTGCACATGCTGTACATTGGACAACCTTAGAGCGTAAAAAACACCAGAAAGTTAAAGATATACCCGAAGCGACAGATTTAAAAAAATCGGCTGCCGCAGCTATTAAAGATGTTCAAAATAATATTATAGAATTTTGTATATGCTATGCCGATATAGGGCGCTCTATGGGTCTTGTACAAAAAGACTTGCAAGATTATAAGGATAAAACCAGCGCGCCCAAAGATTTTAAATGGACGTCTGACACAGGTGATGTTTTAAAACGTTTTCAAAAAGAGCGGCAACATCTTATCAAGTCCAATGCACGATTAACTCAAGGGGAGCGCGTTTTAGAACAGGCGGATGTCTATTGGCAGAACACAGAAAGTCTTATGGCTAAATTTATGAGTGCGGACAATGTTACAACCACCACTCGTACTTTAAAATCCGCGCTTAGAAATACTGATTTTAAAAAAGCGCAGCAGATTATTGGTGCTTTAGAAAACCAGAAGAAAAAATTCGCGCTCGACAAGAAAAACGAGCAACAAACAATTCAAGATCTACAAAAGAATGCTGCACTTTATATTAAATATCTTGATGAGGCGCTAGATGATATAACAATGCAAGATGGTAAAATATTCCTCAGTCCGAATGAGGTTGCCGTTGTTATAAACTCTCAAGAACGGGAAATTGAACAAAAAAATACATATATTGATAAATATCACCTGCCATATATGGAGAACAAACATAAATCCTTAAGTAATTTACGGGATAAATTATTGATCGTTGGATCCATAGAAAGCCTGATCACATTATATATGAAATTAATGCGCGGGTTAGCCAACCCTATGAATGATTTGAAAAAATTAAGAGAATATGAAAGCAAAGTGGTTGAAAATGTGAATTTTTTACGTACTGGTCAGTTTAAAGAAATTGCCCGTATTGATAAACGAAAAGATGATATGATGACAGAATTCTATGAAACTATGGATGATTTTTTGGCGAACCCTGTACAAAGTCCATCACCTGACAAACATAATGAGGCTATAGCATGAGCAAAACACATCAGATTAAAAAAATTGCGGTTTTGGGCGCGGGTGTTATGGGTTCCGGTATTGCTGCACAAATCGCCAATGCGGGTTACGAGGTGTTGTTGCTCGATATTGTGCCGCCAGACATTGAGAAGGCAAATGGTGACCGTAATGCGTTTGCAAAAGGCGCGATTGCCAAAATGCTGAAAACCGAACCGGCGGCCTTTATGCATAAATCAAATGCCAAGCGTATCGCGGTTGGCAATTTGGATGATGATCTGGAAAAGCTGCGCGAATGTGACTGGATTGTTGAAGTCGTGGTTGAGAATTTAAAAATCAAACACGCCACATACGAAAAAATTCAAACACACCGCAAAAAAGGCTCAATCGTATCGTCCAATACTTCGACAATTCCTTTGCATAAATTGGTCGAAGGCCAGCCGGATGATTTTGCAAAAGACTTCATGATTACGCATTTCTTTAATCCGCCGCGTTATATGCGATTATTGGAGCTTGTCGTGGGTGAGAAAACAGACAAAGACGCCGCCGATGCAATTGCAAAATTTTGTGATATTGAACTGGGTAAAGGTGTTGTCCGCTGTAACGACACACCCGGCTTTATTGCCAATCGCCTTGGCGTATTTTGGATGCAGGTCGCGCTGAATGAGGCGCTGGATCAAAAAGTTCAAATCGAACTCGCTGATGCTGTCATGGGTAAGCCTGTTGGCATACCCAAAACAGCTGTCTTCGGGCTTATTGATTTGGTCGGGATTGACCTGATGCCAAAATTGGCGGAATCTATGCTCTCAACTTTGCCGAAGGATGATGCGTATCGCGATATTTACACCGATTATCCCTTCATCCATCAGATGATTGAGGCAGGGTACACAGGGCGTAAAGGCAAGGGCGGGTTTTTCCGCCTAAATCCCGATGCCCCTAAAGGGGCGAAGGAAAAACAGGCGCTCTTGCTAAACAAAGATAAATTTGATGAAGGGCAATATAACAAGGCCGCAAAACCCGCAGACCCTGCTGTAGATGCTGGTAAAAAAGGCCTAAAGGCTGTCGTGGAAACCGATAGCGCCGCCGGAAAATATGCGTGGCGTGTTCTCTCAAAAACTCTGCACTACGCCGCCAGTCTTGTCCCCGAAATTGCAGACACCATTTTCGATATCGATGAGGCGATGAAGCTCGGCTACAACTGGAAACAGGGTCCATTTGAAATGATTGATGCGCTGGGCGCGGACTGGTTTGCGGCAAAGCTAAAAGAAGAGGGTCTATCCGTACCATTAATTTTAAAAAATGTAGGCGATCAGGCATTCTATAAAACCGAAAACGGTAAACGTTCTTTTTTTGGCACTGACGGTCAATATCATAAAATTAAACGTGCGGATGGTGTGTTGCTCCTCCGCGATATCAAAATAAGCGCTGAACCCGTCCTCAAAAATGGTTCGGCGAGCGTGTGGGATATAGGCAATGGCGTGCTTTGTTTTGAAAAAACATCGAAGATGAATACCTTTGATGACAAAACATTCGAGATGATCGGCAAAACGATCAAATTGATTGGCGATGGCAGCGGAGATTATAAGGCGCTTGTCGTTTATAACGAAGCGTCCCATTTTTCCGCCGGCGCCAATCTTGGCCTTGCGCTCTTCATGATCAATATTGGTATGTACCCGCAAGTTGAGGAGTTTATCAGCGTTGGGCAAAAGGCGTTCATGAATTTAAAATATTCGCACTTTCCTGTCGTGTCCGCGCCCTCCGGTATGGCGCTTGGCGGCGGCTGCGAGATCCTTCTCGCGTCTGATGCGATACAAGCGCACGCCGAAACGTATACCGGTCTGGTTGAGGTTGGTGTTGGCGTTATCCCAGGCTGGGGAGGGTGTAAAGAAATGATCTTACGTTTGCAAGAGCGTGAGCGGGCACAGTACGATAAAAAGACAGGCGGTGAACAACTTTGGTTTTCGCCTAAAAACACGCCTATGGGGGCAACGCGCCAATCGTTTGAAACCATCGGCATGGCCACCGTTGCCAAATCTGCGCAAGAAGCCAAATCCATAGGTTATTTCAGGGATACCGATGGTATAACGATGAACCGCGATCGCTTGCTCTACGATGCGAAACAGCGTGCTTTAGAACTTGCCAAAAATTATAAGGCGCCCGAAAAAATCGAAGATATACGTTTGCCTGGTAAAACGGGTAAAGTCGCACTCGACCTTGCTGTTGCTGATTTACACAAATCGGGTAAAGCCACCGACTATGATGTAGTGGTCTCCGATCATCTGGCCCGCGTTCTTTCCGGCGGCGAAAAGGCTGATTGGACCAATCCGGTTAGCGAGGAAGATTTACTAAAGCTAGAGCTGGAACAATTCTCCGCGCTTATTAGAAATGAAGGTACGATGAACCGTATTGAGCATATGTTAAGCACAGGCAAACCGCTTAGGAATTAAATACAAGATGTCATTTTTGAGCTAAATAAAGAAGTTAAAGAAAGCTTCTTCATAGAGTTTACGATGATCATTGTATAAATAATATGAACCAAACCATCGATATATATTGTGAGCGCCTTGGTTCTGAATTCTGGGCCGAACCTTTGAACGCTATTAGTAATATTGCATTCTTTATTGCTGCCTTTGCGGCCTTTAGATTGGCGCGCAAACAAAATAGATTTAATATCGGCATTGTTACACTTATAACTTTTCTTACCATCATTGGTGCTGGCTCAAGCCTGTTCCATACGCTTGCAACATATTGGGCGATGCTTGCAGACAGCCTGCCGATTTTACTTTATCAAATCGCGTTTTTGATATTTTATGCCCGCGATATCATTAAATTAAGCGCGCCGAAAATTGCTATACTCTTGGTTTTATTTTTCTCTTCTATCGCTGTCTTTGCGCAGATGCCCTCTTCATGGCTAAACGGTTCGCTTGGATACGCGCCTGCATTAATTTTCTTGATTGGTTTTGGCATATGGCATTATGGTCATGCGAAAAATGAAAGATTAACCCTTATCTCCGCCGCTGCTATTTTTGCTCTATCTTTGAGTGCTCGTTCAATGGATATGGCTGTATGTGAAACCCTGCCTATTGGGGTTCACTATTTTTGGCACATTTTAAATGGTTTTGTGCTATATTTGACTATACGCGCTTATATATTAGGTTCAAATGTTAAATCTTGAGATGGATTGGGCGGTAAAGGGATACGTTCCATTAAACTGCCTTTTTCCCGAACTTTTTGAAACCCAAATTTTTCATACCAATTTTGAAGGTTGTTTTTATCATATAATGGACTGCTCTTATCACCATAGGGGTTCAGCTCTAAACGTAGAACGATATTATGCTTATTAGACAACTCCACAAGAAAGTTCATAGCCTTGTTACCAAAGCCGCTGCGGCTTGCGGGCTGTAACGATTTAATTTCATTTAGCATAAACGCAGCATGACCACTGTCAATTTTAGTAGGACGTAAATATAAACGTGCCTTATTATCCCAAATACGATCTAAATCAGTTTGCGGATTCTGAACAGGCTTTGTTTGATCTACAAAGTCCTGCGCAAAATCTTTCTGGCTCTTTTGCCAGCTTTTCGCATTGAAATTAGGTTTTAAATTAGACATATTATATATATAATCATAACTAAATTTAAAAACAATTTATATTTAGGTTCTTTTAATATTTTTTTGGCATAGTAAGCACATGTTTGGATTTAAAAAAAATAAAAACTCTAAAAGTAAAAAGTCCAAAGCCAATGGGCAAACGGCCCATACGGGGAGTGACGAGAGCCAGCGTATCCGCGAGGAAGCGCTGGCCAACGCTCGCAATGCACGCGAAGCGCTTGGTGAAGACACTATTCAAAAAATCGCTAAAATCATGAAAGATCGGGAAAATAACGCCGTTGTTAAAGCACAAGCGCAACTTAAAAATGCTGATGCCGATCAAATGCTGGATGAATTTTTATATATGATGAAAGATCGCTCGTAAATCAAACAACAGTAAATATCGTTTTTAAATCACGCTTTTATTGCTCGGTCATTTTTCCTTTATCACCAAACATTTCCGCCGCATGGAGATGCGCAAGGAATTCATTCGGGGACATGCCTTGTGCCATTTTTATTTTCTGCGGCGCAATATCAAAGTCTTCTTCTTCATAACGATCTAAAAGCGGTGCAGAGTTACGTTTGCTATTATCATTAAGTGCAATATTATGTTCATTATCTGCATGTACACGCTGCACAATCGCGTAAGCATCTTCAGGATCGCGCTCAAATAATGCTTCGGCAAGTTGTAAACGCACGCGGCCAGCCTCTTCTCGTAAAGGCGAGAATTGTGGCGCACGCATCCATACGCTGTTTGCAACTAAAACCGCCTTCTTGGGTTTAAATCCAAATATACTATTTGCAACTTTGAGCTTAATATAGGCAGATTGCTCCCATAGCTTACTATCTTCGCCAGACTGCTCAGCTACCATATCCAAAATTTCGATCGATTTTTTCAAATCGCGCTCATACATAATATCGGCAAAGTTTATAAGCGATGCGCCTGCCTCTTCCCAGAGCGTTGAAAACTTACGTGCGCTCATCCAAACGTTCTCTATATAATATAATGCTTTAACCGGATTTTTAAATGTCACGCGCTTTGCTAAAGCCAATAAAGCTTTACCCGCTTCGATCTCAAGCACGCTACCTTCCGCAGTGTTATCCCAAACAGCTTCTATTAGCTCACCCGCCTTGCCAATATTCCGGTCTTTTAACTTTTGTGCAAGAACAAGGCGTGTGCGTCCGGTTTCTTCCCAAAGACAGGTTTTCTTTTCAACCACGTCCATCACAAAATCATTAAGCCGCAATGCAAGCTCAGGGTCGTTATTAAAAAATCCGATAGATAGCTCTAATAAAAGACGGCATGTTTTGTCCCACAACTCGCATTTGTCAGGCGTATTTGCAACAATCTCGCGACATTGTGAAACGGCGCGCTTTGGATCAAAAGGCGCGATATCTTTGATAAGTTTTAAAAGCATTTCCCCCGCAGGGTAATGCACAAGAGATGTCTCCGGAGACTTCGCCCATATTGCATGACAAAGCGCGAGCGATTTCTCCGGATCAATCTTGAATAGTTTTTGGGATAATCGCAAGAGGGTTTGACCCGCATCTTCCCACAGTTCCCGTTTATTTTCACACCCGTACCAAATCTCTTCTACCGACTGTATGGCGCGTTCAGGATTTATCGCGAACATTTCATCGGCAAGCGAGAGTTGGAACTTTCCAGCGCATCGACAAAGCTTGCTTTGTTGATCTAACCCTCTCCAGATATCGTGTGCTGTCTCTGCCGCTACATTTATATTAGCGATCTTTATTTTTTGGATAACACCTTCAAAAATATCCGTGATTTGAGTATCACTGGCAAAAGACAGACCGACTTTTTTAAGCCATGATGCCGCATTCCCAAAAGATCCGCCTTCTAAATCCCTCATGATAAGGGATAAAAGATAGTCTCTTTCACTGGCGTTATTAAATGCTTTTACGGCTTCTGCCATTACCACCACCTGCCCTATTGCTTTTTTGTTTTTGTAGTAACACCCCTATTAGAAAGAAAAAATGCCCTCTTCGTCAAGAAAAATTTCCCAGATTGGGAATGGTGTACCTATTTTATGAAAACATTCGTTGATTCGTGTAATTTTATCAATAGGATCAAAAGAACAATATTATGCACATAATATGCTTTTTGTTTTCAAAGATGCCTAAAAAATCTCAGAATTAATGGAAGCTTTGCGCAACGACATATAATTATTTAAAAAAAAGCGGGTTAAATGGATAAAAAATTTACGATTTTAGGCTATATTAAAAGGATACAAGAATAAAAAGGAATACCGTCATGCCTGTTTCTAAAGCCCCACTTCAAGATATCCGTTTTGTCTTACATGATGTGCTCAATGTTTCCAGCTTATCAGAATTTGAGGACTTTGCTAATGTCTCTGAAGATTTGATTGATCAGATTTTGGAAGAAGGCGCAAAAATTTGTGAGCAAGTTTTGTTCCCCCTTAATCAAAGCGGTGATCAAGAGGGCTGTACATTAAAAAAACGGCGAATATCATGACGTTACCACCCCAACCGGTTTTAAAGAAGCCTATAAAACATTTGCCGAGGGCGGATGGTGCGGATTATCTGCGGATCCTGAATATGGCGGTATGGGTATGCCGGATTCTTTTCAACACCGTCATGCAAGAAATGATTTGCAGCGCCAATATGTCGTTTGGCATGTATCCTGGGCTTATCACAAGGCGCGTATGAAGCCCTCGCGCATTTTGGACGATGAAGCGCAAAAAAGCCTTATTTGCCGAAACTTGCAAGCGGTAACTGGTCGGGCACAATGTGTTTGACCGAGCCGCATTGCGGCACTGATCTTGGCCTGATCAAAACAAAGGCTGACCCAAATGATGACGGATCGTTTAAAATTTCGGGTACAAAAATTTTTATCTCCGCCGGCGAACATGATTTAACCGAAAATATTCTACATCTTGTGTTGGCAAGCTTACCGGATGCGCCCGATGGCGTAAAGGGATTTCACTATTTGTTGTGCCGAAATTTCTATCCGATGACGATGGCGCCGTTGGCGAGCGTAATAATTTGTATTGCGGCTCGATCGAACATAAAATGGGTATTCACGCCAATTCCACATGCGTTATGAATTTTGATGAGGCGAATGGCTGGCTGGTCGGGAACCGCATAAGGGTCTGAAGGCTATGTTCACCATGATGAATGCCGCGCGTTTGGGTGTTGGAATGCAAGGGCTTGGCATTGCCGAAGTCGCCTATCAAAACGGTGTGCTATGCCAAAGACCGCCTGCAAATGCGTAGCCTGACGGGACCAAAGTACCGGACAAACCCGCCGATCCGATTATCGTTCACCCCGATGTGCGGCGCATGTTTTTAAAATGCAAGCCTTTACCGAAGGCGCGCGCGCGCTGGCCTATTGGAGGGCTACATCTTGATTTCGTCCATAAAACCACCGATGAAGATGGCCGCAAGGCCGCAGATGATTTGGTTGCGCTGTTAACGCCAATTGTTAAAGCGTATCAAACAGATATGGGGACAGAGATTGCTAATGAATGTTTGCAAGTTTATGGCGGTCACGGGTATATCGCCGAATGGGGTATGGAGCAATATGTGCGCGATGCACGCATCGCTCAGATTTATGAAGGCACAAACGGTATTCAGGCGCTTGATCTGGTCGGCCGTAAAATGGGGCTAGGCTTTGGTCGTTTACTGCGCCGTTTTTTCCACCCTATACAAGATTTTATCGAAGCGCATCAAGCACACGAATACATGCAGGAATTTGTATTTCCGCTTGCAAAAACCTTTGCCAAACTGCAGCAATCAACCGCGATAATTGCGCAAAAAGGTCTGAAAAACCCTGATGAGGCGGGCGCAGCATCCAGCGATTATCTACGCCAATTTGCGCTTGTTGCGATGGCTTATATGTGGTGTTTAATGGTAAAAACTGCGCAGAAAAAACTGGAGAGCGGTGAAGGCGATAGAGCATTCTACAAAGCCAAATTAAAAACCGCGCGGTTTTATATGCAGCGCATGCTCCCCGAAGCAGATGCCCGCTTTAAAATGGTTCTTGCTGGTGCGGATACGATTATGGATATGGATGAGGGCGCGTTTTAATTCGCCCCCCATTTTTTTCCTATTCCACTAAAAATCCGCCTGATTGCATCGCCCACATTTTTGCGTAATGACCGTTAGGCGCGGCAATCAAATCATCATGTGTACCGTCTTCAATAATGCGCCCTTGATCCATCACAATAATCCGATCCATCTGTCGCAATGTGCTTAAACGGTGTGCGATTGCAATTACGGTTTTGTTCTTCATAATTTTATCTAGCGCAGTTTGAATTGCGTGTTCGCTCTCACTGTCAAGTGCAGACGTTGCCTCATCCATCATGAGAATAGGCGCATTTTTCAAAAGCGCGCGAGCGATGCCTACCCTCTGCCGTTGTCCGCCAGAAAGTTTTACGCCGCGTTCACCCACTAAAGCCTTATAGCCCGTGCGCCCCTTACTATCGGAAAGGCCAAGAATAAACTCATGCGCATTGGCTTGTCGCGCAGCCTCCATAACCTGCTCCATGCTAGCATCGGGATAACCGTAGCGAATGTTCTCCATAACGCTGCGGTGGAATAAATAGCTGTCTTGTGTGATCACCGTAATCTGTCGGCGCAGACTATTTTGCGTTATATGAGAAATATTTTGCCCATTTATTAAAATCTCGCCCCCTTCAACATCATAAGCGCGCACGAGTAAGCTGGTTACAGTTGACTTACCCGCCCCGCTTCGTCCGACCAGACCTATTTTTTGACCCGCCGGAATATTAAGGGATAAGCCTTCCATAACAGTTTTACTATCCTGGCCATAATGAAACGTTACATTTTTAAATGCAATCTCCGCTTGGCCGTTCTGGATTTCCAGCGGCTTTGCTTCTTTATTGTCAATGATGGTGTGCGGCTTTGATAGCGTATCTACAATTTCTTGCACGCGCCCGACATTTTCAAAAATATTTGCAACCTCAAACATGATCCAGCCGGATTGAAATGTTGCTTGTAACGCCATGGGTAACGCCATTGCCATGGCGGCCACGCCTGCTTGTCCGGTTGTTTCAATTAACCAAAAGCCGATTGCCGCCGTGCCGATCAAAAGCAAGACATTCAAAACATCGATAATAACCGTCATTTGAAAAATTGTGCCCGTTGCCGCCCGAAACGTATCGCTATGATCTTGCAACAAACCAATTACGCGCCGATCTTCATAGCGTGTTCGTGCAAAATATTTGGTCGGCAGGAAATTGGTCAAACTGTCCACCACTTGTCCGGTCAGGGTACTCATGCTTTCCGCATGAACAGTAGAACGGCGTTGCACTTTTGGTACAAAACAGATCAATGTGAGAATATATCCGACCAGCCACAATAGTAATGGAATTGTTAGCCATGCGTTGACCACTGTCATCAACCAAAGATTGCTTATGGTGAAAATAAGCGCAAACCAGACCGCACCAACTGTAGATTCAACCGCATCACGTAAGGCAGGTGCCTGAATTAATTTGTTGGCAATGCGTCCGGCAAAGTCGTTTTGAAAAAAAGACAGGCTTTGACGCGCGGTGTACCAATATAGTTGCCGTCGCACCAGATTGCCGAAATATGGTATATATAGAATTTCGTATACAAATCGCAAACCAACATGACCAATTACGCGTAAAACCATGAGTGCAACGCCCGCAACCAACATAGAATGCGTGTATGCGCCGTCCTCAACCAATTGCCCTACATACCAGAAAAGTAAACTGACCGTTATTGCAACAATAAATTCAAGCGATAGAATCAGTATTAGTAGCCCCTTAATCTGGCGCAAGAAAAACCACATAAACGGCCAGAGCTTATCTGGCAAACGTTCAATTCCATCTTCGGGCAAGGTTGTGATATCGATAAAAAATTTATCTTTTAAAAAATTCAGAATACGCATAATAAAATAACCTTTAAATTTTTAAAGGCACGGCAAATTAAATTTTTAAAAAATTGAGATGCCGGCCTTTTTTAGTGAAAGCTGGCGAAGAAGAGGATTTGATATCCTTTAAACGGGCGGCTTTAAAATTGTGCCTGATGTTTTTTGCAAAAGCGGGGATGCGTAAAAATATAAACGCGCGCGGTTATTCATACAACGATGCGGCACTGCCTTCGCACATGCGCTCGCTTTCTTTTGTGATATGAATAAAGTCATAATTATCTCGCTATAACAAAAATAGTGTGTAATGAAAACAGATATTTGTGTGAGTGGCAAGCATTTTTTTGCGCTGCACAATAAAAATGAGTTTTTTGTTAAGCTGCTATTTTCGCTTGTATTTCATCGGCGCTTTTTTCTTTCGCCCAAGGGCGTCTTCGGTGCGTCTTCCACTTTCAATACTTTTGGATCTCTCGCTTGCAAAAGGCCCGATTTTGGCAAGGCCAAGCAAAAATGCAAGAACGATCATAAAACCGGCGAAGAACAAACCAAGGAAAACTGCTTTCTGTTTCAAAATATAGTTAACAGTGCTCCATTGTTCCGGCTCCATCCCTTGCGCTAATGTCTTATAACTTTCTGGACTATAGTTTGTCCAAATCCACCCTGCCGATGCCAAAAATGTTAACGGCCCCTTATCATTTTCAGTAAAGGCGGCTTGGATATCGCCAACCGCGCCAATGTTTTGATCTTGTGTAAACAAGTAAATATCGTGGCCAAATGCAATAATTGCGGGCAATAAAACGATAAAGATAAAAAGAGAAGACCCCTTCATAACAGCACACTTTCTAAAAGTTTTAAGGCTGATCAGACAGCATTATTTCATTAACCTTATCAAGCCCCTGCGTTTTGTCAATTTGAGTTTATTAAAACCACAATCTAAAACCTTGATTTAAATTCCACAATACTTTAAAAGCCTTACAAATGAATGGTGTCGTGGCCGAGCGGCTGAAGGCGCACGCTTGGAAAGCGTGTTTACGTTTATAGCGTAACGTGGGTTCGAATCCCACCGACACCGCCATTTAGTCTACCTTTCCCCTCTTTCAGAGAATATTACACGTGATTCCCCGCTGCAGGCGGTGTTTGAGCTTGTCATGTTTTTGACGATTCCCAGAGAATCTTTGAATGACCCTAATATTACTCATTTCTCTCTTTGGTTTATATCCCGAATGGTCAAACGCATGAATTCCCTGTTAAACAGGGAATTATCAGGGAATTTATTGTTTTTTAATGTTTGGTTTCGTGGGAAAATCAGCTGCACAGCAGAGAATACATAGGTTTCACATCTTTTGTGGCAAAAAATTTTCAAAATTAACAGGGAATTTATTGTTAATAACAGGGAATTTAACGGCTCATAAAGTCAAAACTCTCATGAATACATCGATGAACATAATATTCGCCATGCTGATACTTCTTTGAGATTGATTTGAGGGCGCTACCGGCAAAGTGCTCGTCTCGCCAAACTATGCCTTTTACAATACGCGCGAGCTGATCATTAGGTATATCAAGCATGTCTTTATTGCTACTATTGGTTTCAACAATGACCGCGCCATTATTTACGCGCTTTGTTTTATATGGGACACATAGATAAGGCTAAATTTGAAGCGTTTGACTGGAAGGACTTGGGACAACGCCTACGGCTACTTCATGACCACCTTCAGTTTTCAAATACTCAAAGAAAGGTGAAAAATATACCTCTTCATCTTCTTCGGGCACTTCATTTTTTTTATATTATCCGACATTCTTTATCCTAATTTTAATTATCAGAAGTGGTCAACCCCCAGATTATATTGGCCTGAATCTTTCAGGTTTTGAATATGTGTTATTTGATTCTGATTAAGCTGATAACTCATTGCATAATTCCCTTTTGTAATGGACTTTTATAAAAGTTGAAAATAATTTCTCGAAGATTACGGTCTATCTCTAAAGC
The DNA here is from genome assembly GCA_963702155.1 of uncultured Alphaproteobacteria bacterium. GTDB lineage: Bacteria > Pseudomonadota > Alphaproteobacteria > Micavibrionales > Micavibrionaceae. The sequence continues at coordinate 1,852,179 of OY969717.1, read as the reverse complement.
TTTTTCGAAATACAGAAGGCTATAACCGTAGTTAATTTGTAAATTACCCATAAAACGAGCGCGTACATTGCACATAGGATTTGGCAGCCGCAAACCTTCAGTACAGCTTAAAATCGAGATTATTGTGTTTTCAGACTTATCCTTGATTGAATATATGCGAGTTGCAGCTCTATTCGGACCTGTTACACCGTGATCGCACAATTCAAATTTTCCTTCAAATGAAGCAATCGTTTTGCAAGAAAGAGGCTCCTGCTTCAGGACTGTGTCTTTTTCTGTCCAGTAATGCCCTTTATCCATATAAGAAACTGGACCTACACTCACTAGCAGTGCTTTTTTCTTTTGTTCAAGGTTATCACTACTATATGGTAGATACTCCTCAACACTCAAATTAAACCTTAGCAAGTCATACTTTTCATTATTGGCATTTTTGACTTGGCTATAACTCCAATATTGCCAATCCTCCGGAATCATAAACACTTTGTCCGCAAGCTTAATTTCTCTAGATTCAAATGAGTATTTGTCATCGCAAGCCACCAGAGCTAATAAAACTACACAAAAGTACAAACACGAATACTTCATTGTATTGCTCCCCTTTACTCTAAGCGTTGCCTTATTAATATTTCTCACAATGACGCCCGCCTTTCAAGTTGTGCTTTAAAACGGTTGAGGGTATCTAAATACGCCTGATCAAAAGCCTCTGTGGCTTGCCTATAATGCATACCAGTCTGAAAATTAAGATCATAAAGAAGCGCCTGCATCAAAAGATCCAATTTTGTGATCGGATTCACAGCCCATCAAATATAAAATAGGCAGCAAGCCAAGCAAGGTTTTTAACAATTGAGTTATGCGCATCTCTCCCAAACACTTTATGCAATAGCACGCTACAATCTCAAATTGCAAACGGCTTTCTACTTTGGCAATTATTTCAGACGCTTAAGTTATGCATCGCGGCATCTCTTATAAGCAATTTCCTCATGCTGCCCTCTTCCCTGAGTATGTACGAGGATATGAATCTATCGACGTATCACAGCCCCGGAATTACTACCTGATATATTGTATTGCGTTAGATAAGGTCGCCTCACTCATCAAAAACAGAGAAATTGATGACCTCTTGCAGGATGCTTTCGCGACAAATAGCACCATTCAGGTGCATATACGCAAGAATTTCGTCCATATCATTTTTTTCGGACAATTTTTTTACTTTTGGCCAAAACTCTGTAAACGGTTCTTTCACTCCCAAGGCTGGAAAAAAGAATGGTCCTGCATGTAGCCAGGAGTGAGTGTGCCATCGAAATCATAGGCAATAGCAGCATTTATTTTTAAAGTCGTCATCTTGGGTCTCTCTAAAAGGGTTCGTAGTAATTATAATCATTTTCACTGATAATTCCCTGTTATTACTTTCTACAATTAACACAAAGCATTGATACTTGAGGGTTTGACGCCGGGCTTTTATCAAAACAGGCAAAGTTTTATAAAAAAATCGCTGTTTTTGAACGATTAACAGTGAAACAACAGTTTAGAATAGTTAGGGTGTGACTACGCACACCGCCATTTAGTCTACCCTTCCACCTTTTTTAGAGAATATATTCTCTCATGCCCCGCTACAGGCGGTCTATGCACGTACGCTGATTTTGACCATTCTCAGAGAATCTCTAAATCTTCCTAATATCCACAGTTTCTCTCTTCGGTAAAAAAGCCGAGAGGTCAAATGAATTAATTCCCTGCTAGCAGGGAATTAACAGGGAATATTTTTATTTTTTGATGTTTGGTTTGACAAATAAATTAGTTTCACAGAAGAGAATACACAAGTTAGATGGCGCTTATCGTGTATAATAGTAAAGACTTGCGCTCCGTTGTAAATAAAAAAGCAATTTATATTTTTGATAATACTTCTCGTTATTCATCTCGCAGTGAATAAGCAAGCAAACGCGGACGAAGATTTTGCATCATATTTAAAATTAATATGCATCCCTCAACTAAACTATGCGGAATTATCTTCAATTCCAGCAACAGTGCAATTTGATAAGTTGACAGAAGAAACAAAGAAAATTTTTGGTAAGTCAAAACCTTTAAAAAATGAAAAAAATGAGTACCAACGAACTTGTAAATTTCAGAATGGAAAAATCGTATCCTTTAGAGATACTATAAACAGTCATGATAGCCCATGCGCAATGCAGTCTTCTTATAATATAAATATAAAAGTTGACGATAAGGTTATTTATAAAACCAAGCGGTTTGGATTGCATTGCACCGGTGGAATGAATAGAGGAATTCCAAAATTAAACGCCTACACACCTCATATGATTGCCTATCAAGAATATAATCACAACCGATGGATACATATATGTTCCGGAGTTGATGAAAGGAAATGCACAACTGTTGATTTAAATAAACCGGAACATGTGAGAGCAAAAAAATGAGCAATGTCGAAATTACACTGGATATCAAGCTAACGGGACTAGAAAGAGCAAAAATACAAAGCATTTTAGACGAACTTGATCAGAATACAGAGACTTATAAAGGGCAAAATTTTAGTGATGCTTTAGATGATCCGGAAATAAGAAAAGCAACAGAAGATTTACTCAAAGATGTAGAAAAGCCAAAGCTTACTGCCTATGACGACAGTTTTGGGAAAGGGACTGTCGGCGTGGGTTGTAATATGGATCAATATCGAGACGTTGATACGCCCTTTACTCAATATATTTATACTCATATCATTCAAAATATATTATAGCTAAAGTCTTTGGGTATTGCCGGCTTTTAATAGAATCAAACATTTTGATGTCTTTAAATAATAAAGATGCTTTTGGAACTATAAGGATGTATAAATGTTTGTTATTAGAAATACGTGCCTTGAATAAAAGATTTTTAGTGAAACTATGTCGTGAAAGGATACGATATGAATAAATTTTGTATAGCGCTTATCGCTACTCTTATGCTCTCTGGGGCATCATTATCTTTTGCCCAAACAGAAGATGTCCTTCAACAAAAAGCTGAACAGATTCTCCGTTCCGAGCCGGGCGCAAAAAAGGTTACGGTGCGTGAAGAAGTGGCTCCTAGAAATGCGCCGAATGATAAGGCTATTAATTTTATGGCCTTTGATCTGAATGGCGATGGTGTGCTTTCTCGTGATGAAGTTGGAGAAAAACTATATGAAATATTCGATCGCGATGGAAACGAAGTTATTGATAATATTGAGATGAAAAAACCGACTCTTCTTGTTTTTACACCTATGACGAAGAAAACTATAGAAATTATCGATTATCACTCTGGCGATAAACCACAAAAAAACAACGTTTCAGAAGAAGCGTTTCTTCAGAAATCCCAATTGAGCAAATTTGATGAGAGTAAAGACGGACTTTCTCCGCTTGATTTTCTGGGTATGCCTTTTAATCAGGTCAACGTGAAACGTGATGGTGTTATTGATCTTTATGAATTTAAAAGAGCGTACGCGGCGATTGTTAAGCCAAAACATGAAGAGTCTTTTAATTATAATAATTGATACTTTTAAATCTTTAAAAACGCGCATATAGGGCTATTTTTCATTGCCCTCCCTGCGCGTTTTAAATTCTTCTATAAAACTGCCGGCAAGAATTCCGGCCGGCAGAGCTACAATAGCCACGCCTATCAATGCAATTATACCGGCACAAAGCTTTCCTAGCGGTGTTATTGGATACACATCGCCATATCCAACAGTAGTTAGGGTTGCAACCGCCCACCAGATTGAGCGCGGTATACTGCCAAAGGATTCGGGTTGTGCCGCGCTTTCTACAAAATACAAAAGTACGGCGCTCAGATAAAGAAAAAACAAGGACGCGCAGAATGTCACTACAAGCTCCCGCCAGCTTTTGGTTATGGAGTTGAGGACTATTTTAATTGATGTGGAATAACGGCCTAATTTTAACAGCCGCAAGATCCTTACAACGCGAACAAGGCGCAGCCAATATGCGCTCGTATCACCAATAAAAATTAAAGCCGGAAGAAACGCTACCAGATCAATAATGGCCATCGGGGTTAAGGCGAATTTTAATCGCCCCCATTTACCTTGATATTTTGGATTTTCTACGCAAGTCCACAACCGCAGACCATATTCAACACCAAACAAAACAGCTATAATTATATTAATGAAGGTAAAAGCAGTTTCAAAGCGGGATTGAACGGTGATCTCTGTTTCTAGCGTAAATAAAACCAAGCTAAGCAAAATCAAGATCAATATTACATAGGTTACTGGTGAGGCCTTTTGATGATCCCATACCTTAGGGTTGAGATGTTTATATACCCTCCTCCTGCTTAACTTATTATATGTTTCTGAATTTGCCATATAAGAATTATGCCTGTTTTCGCATAGTTCGACTAGGCTAATTTTATAAATAGATAAATAATCAAACTGGCCACGCTAAAAAAAATCATGTCTATTATTAAAAAATTGGTTCTGTTTGTTCTATACATGAGCAAAACTTGAATGCTAATCTCTTTTTTAAAAATATTATATTCACTTTATAAAGTTTAGACATATGACAGACCAGAAACTTACAAAAAACCTTAAACTTTTTGATGTTTACGCTATTTCAACAGGTGCGATGTTTTCTTCGGGGTTTTTCCTTTTGCCAGGTATTGCGGCTGCCTATACAGGCCCTTCTGTTTATTTGGCATATTTGGTTGCCGGATTTTTGATTATACCGGCCATGTTTTGTATGGCAGAGCTCACCACTGCTATGCCTAAAGCAGGTGGAACGTATTATTTTCTAGACCGTGCCTTAGGCCCCATGGCAGGTACAATTGGCGGCCTTGGATCGTGGATTGCCGTTATATTTAAAAGTGCATTTGCCCTTGTTGGTATGGGGGCGTATTTATCGATTTATATTGATGTGCCAATTACTGCATTGGCGGTGGTTTTAACCATTGTATTCGGCCTAATCAATATTTTTGGCGCCAAAGAAACCACCATGCTTCAGCGTATACTGGTTACCACTCTTGTTGTTATTTTAGCCGCTTTTGTGATTAAAGGCCTTATGGTTGTGGGCATACCAAACGCTTTTTACCCAAAAGGCACATATAATGATTTTTTCAAATCAGGTATTCTTGGTTTTATTTCTGTTATTGGTCTGGTTTTTGTTTCCTATGCAGGATTGACCAAAGTTGCAAGTGTTGCAGAAGAGGTGGAAAATCCCGATAGAAATATACCGCTCGGTATGTTTTTATCTCTTATAACAGCGACTACCGTCTACACGCTTGGAATGATGGTAATGATTAATGTTCTTAACCCATCCGAACTTTATGACAGCCTTACTCCAGTGGCCGATGCAGGCGCAAAGTTTTTAGACTGGGTACCCTATGATATGGGGGTCATTCTTATTGTGGTTGCCGCGATTGCCGCTTTTGCTTCTACGGGGAATGCTGGTATTATGTCAGCCTCGCGTTATCCGTTTGCAATGGCAAAAGACTCGCTTGTGCCGGCTTATTTTTCAAAACTGGGTAAATTCAAAACGCCGACTATCGCGATTTGCGTCACTGTTCTAGCTATGATTGCCATTCTGGTTCTATTTGATGTTGAGTCCGTTGCCAAACTTGCAAGTGCGTTTCAGCTCTTGCTATTCGGGTTGGTTTGTCTGGCCGTAATTGTTATGCGGGAAAGCCAGATTGAAACCTATCAGCCAGGCTTTAAATCGCCTTTATACCCATGGATGCAGATTGTCGGTATTCTTATTTCATTCTGGCTTATTGTTGAAATGGGGATTTTGGCTATTGGTTTTACAGGTATGGTTATCATCGCCTGTGCATTCTGGTACTTTTTTTATGCATTTGGCAAGGTCGAACGCGATGGCGCGTTGCTTCACGTTCATGCCCGCTTGGGTAAAAACCAGTATGAAGGTTTGGAGCGTGAATTAATGACTATTATTCATGAGCGTACGACAGACGAAAATCTGACTTATGAAGATTTGATTTCGCGTAGCCTTATTTTCGATTTTGACGAAGGGGCCTATAGCCTGAACAGATTAATGAAAATTGTAGCTGGCGCTGTTGAAGAACGCACAAGCCTTTCTATAGAAAGACTGCAAACTGCATTTGAGGAAAACTTAACCGGCAAACATCTTATAAGCCCTCAAACGGCTTTATGGTATAAATCGTTCAAAGATCTTGAAACACCCGAACTTGTGATCTTGCGCTTTCACGGAGAGGCTTTGGTATCCCTACCTGAAGACGAAAAGCTCCATACACTCATGTTTTTATTCACACCCAGCAAGCCTGTCGGTCTGGATTTACGATTGGCAGGGCATATTGCCGAAGTCGTTGAAAGCACACAATTTGAAAAGCGCTGGATACATGCAAAAGAAAATCGTGAACTGCGCGAGATTTTAATGCGTGATAATCATTTTCTGCATAAGAAAATAGAGGATATTGCGTATTTGAAGACTATGATTGGGCAGAATATTAAAAATATTGATATGCCAGGCACATGTTTGATTGCGATGATAGAGCGTGATGGCAAGGTTATTATAGCCCACCCTAACGAGATATTAGAAAAAGGTGACGAACTTGCGATTATAGGAGAAGAGCAGGATTTGAAACGCCTTGTGAGCGATGTTTAACCTATAGAGCTTCTGTGGAATAAACGACCGTTTATTTAAAAATGTGTTGTTAAAATATAAAAGCCGCCGACCAGCCATCATCAAGCACATGCGAAAAATTGGCTTGACTTATTTTAAGTTATAAAAAAATATCTTTATAAATATCTGGTTTGAACCCCAGATATATTTTCTTTTTATAAATCATAAGCGGGCGTTTAATGAGAGAAGGGTTTTCGAGCGCTGCTGCAATCGCAAGGCTGTTATCCATAGAATTTTTGGTATTATCAGGAAGGCTGCGCCATGTTGTGCCGCGTTTATTAAAAACGCTTTCCCAGCCTTGCGCGGCGATAGCTTCATTTAAAACGTCCTTATCCGCATCAAGCTTTTTGTAATCATGAAAATCATAGGTAATATTGTGCGCATCCAACCAGTTAAACGCCTTCTTCATTGTGTCACAATTCTTGATACCGTAAATTTTAACGCTCATATTTTTGCTCCTGTTACATTTAAGCGTGCTGGCCGGCAACGTATCCCGATGACCAAGCCCATTGAAAATTATAGCCGCCAAGATGTCCGGTTACGTCAACAACCTCTCCAATAAAAAAGAGGCCTGCGTGATCTTTGGCTTCCATGGTTTTAGAGGATAAAACATTGGTATCAATCCCTTGCAAGGTAACTTCCGCCGTGCGGTAACCTTCGGTGCCTGCGGGTTTTATGCGCCAGTCATTGACAGCCGCCCCTAAAACACCGAGCTTTTTATCCGCCAAATCTGCCAGCCGGCCATTTATTCCTGTATCCTTGCATATCCACGCCGCTAATCGGTTGGGGAGGATATGGGAGAGCGCTGTTTCTGCATTTTGTTTTGGGTTCTCGTTTTTACGTAGCTTTAAAAATTCAAACATATCGGTTTCGGGGGCCAGGTTGACAATGATCTCATCCCCCTCTTTCCAATATGAAGATATTTGCAAAATGGATGGCCCGCTTAGCCCTCTATGGGTGAATAACAGACCTTCTGCAAAACTCATCCCGTTGCATGCGACATTGGCCTCTACGGATAACCCGCTCAAATCCTTGCATCTCGCTAAAATGTCACTTTGAAATGTGAAAGGTACAAGCGCAGGAAATGTTGCCGTTACAGGCAAATTAAATTGACGCGCAATATGATAGCCGAATTTGCTCGCCCCTATTTTTGGTATGGATAGACCGCCCGTGGCGATGACAAGACTGTGGCAATGCGCGCCGCCACGAGATGTATGCACGATGTAGCGTGAATTTTTATTATCCGATATGCGTTGGGCATTTTCATTAATCATGGTCTCAACTTCTTCTACGCTTGTCTCCATATCAAAGCGCACGCCGGCTTTATCGCATTCAGACAAAAGCATGTCGATGATTTGCTGCGATGAACCGTCGCAAAAAAGCTGCCCCAGTTTTTTCTCGTGCCATGCGATATTGTATGCATCAACCAGCGCAATAAAATCATGATGTGTATATTGGGAAAGGGCAGATTTACAAAAATGCGGATTTGCGGATAGATAGGCTTCGGGTCGTGTGTTCGTGTTCGTAAAATTGCAGCGGCCACCCCCGGATATGCGTATTTTTTCAGCCGTTTTCTTTGCATGATCAATCAACCATACCTTGCGCCCCCTTTTTCCGGCCTCTATTGCGCACATTAAACCGGCGGCGCCCGCGCCAATAATAATCACATCATAATGCTGGCTCATGTTGGTGCCTTTTGATCTTTAATCCGGTTATGCTCATCAAGCAATATGACGGTTGGTTTGTAATTGCGCGCCGCCTGCTCTTCCATCTGTGCGTAGGTACAGATAATTACAATATCGCCCGGTTTTGCCAAATGCGCCGCCGCGCCATTGGTGCCAATAACCCCGCTCCCTGCTTCGCCTTTGATTGCATAGGTTGCAAAACGCTGTCCATTTGTGACGTTATAAACCTCTACGCGCTCATGGGGTAAAATATCGGCCGCCTTAAGCAGCGCGGAATCAATCTTTATAGAGCCCTCATAATCCAGATCGGCCTCCGTTATGGTTGCGCGGTGCAACTTGCCTTTCATCAATGTCAAAAGCATCGGTATTTGTCCTTTGATTTTATGTGTGCGCTACTCTAGGTTTGATACGCCAACAAAGTCAAGGAAGAGGAACAACCATGAGCCAAAACAACACATATGATGAAAATAATATATTTGCCAAAATTCTGCGCGGGGAGATTCCTAATGATACAGTTTACGAGGATGATTATGTGCTGGCCTTTAATGATATCGCACCACAAGCGCCCGTCCATATTCTGGTTATTCCAAAAGGTGCGTATATATCGGTTGATGATTTTGGCATCAATGGGAGCGCGGAAGAAATCAAAGCTTTTTATACGGCCATTGCAAAGATTACCGATCAAACCGGATTAAAAAAGGATGGTTTCCGCGTGATTAGTAATACAGGGCACAATGGCGGCCAAGAGGTTCCGCATTTTCATGCCCATATTTTGGGCGGTAAGAAGCTAGGGGCGATGGTCGAAAAATAGAGCTTTTATTTTTCCGCGCGCAATTGATGCGCGGCAAAGCAGGTGTTCAGAAATGTGGCGAGTACTAAATCAGCCAGTTTTTGAATACGTTTGTTCATAACGTTTGATCCTTAAATTTATGTATCTCTTATCTATATTGCAGGTTGCGGAAAATGAATGACGATCGCGCTTTGTTGCATGCTTTGCCCTACCGCAGGGGAGATGGCCTTTACAGGCGCTTCATCCGAAACTTCGAGCGCGCTCACCATGTCTGCGGCTTCGATTAAATGTTCGGCGACTAAGGATTGGGCGCGTAGCTGTATCTGGAATATGCCAAGCATTGCGGCGGCATCTTGATGCTTTTTTTCAATACATGTCTTGCTATAAGCGATTAATCCGGCGAGCGCTTCCATATCTTCTGGCATGGCGCGTAAAGTATTCAGCGCTTCATCCGCATCGATATCATCACCGCGCATGTTCAAAAGCCATGTGCCGCCATATTGGTTTAATACCTGCTCGCATTGAGCATTTAAAATATCAAAATGTGTTTCAATGCCGCTTTGCGGGTCGCTGTATTTTTTTGCAATATCCTGAACCGATAATGTCATGCCAAGTAGCGCGTTATCCGGCTCCATATCGCTGATTAAATCATGCATTGCATATTGAACCGTATCATTATAAGTGTCTTTTCCATCTAAGATATCCTTGACAGCTACAGGCAACTCTAACTTAGCCATCATATAGCCGCGCTTTTTTGCGGATAATGAAACCATGTTGGTTTGTGTATCAAGATAATCAGTATTAAATGTATCGGTAAGCATGGGATATCCCCGTTTGTTGATAAGGTTTGGTTATTCGTTATCCCCTTGTTTAAACAACAAAGATGAACGAACCCTTAACGGGGTAGAGTTTTTAAGATTTTTCTTGTTTGCCGTCTTCATCAAAATCAGGGGAAACATCGCCAATGATTTTTGAAATTGTATCCCGCAAAATAAAGATAGTAGAGATCATATGCCCGGCCAGCATACCATTCCACGCTATTACTACGTAATACATGTATTTATACCAATGACCGGGAATTTTTTCAAAATCCTGCACAGGAAAACTGATCACCAAAAGCAAAATAATCCCGCCGATAAAACTATAGACGCAAAAAGTTGTAATGGCATGTAAATATATGAATGTACGTTTTTTTGCTTCAACTGCATCACGTGTTGTATACCCAAGGAGAGTGAGCATTAAAGCCATAATCGTAGCCGAAGCCGTCGCAACCGCAGAGCCATAATAAAGGCTTGCTTTTTGTATAGACTCTAATAAACCCTTTGCCTCCTCAGCGCCATAAATATTACCCGTAATGATGATAACAAGCGCGGTTATAGCAATGGACATGCCCCATGCAATTGATACAGGACGTATAAGCTCTTTGTTTTTTAGTAATTTAAAAGGATTCATAGGCGTACATACGCGACAAACACTTTTTAAGTTTCATGAAATCGGCACGAGGTATGGTTATTGGTAAAAAGATATGGGATGATGTTGAATGTTTAAGAGCTTAAAGATTTTAATGCGTTTTTTAATTTTACTCATGATTTTCTTTTGTTTTGTCTCCTGTTGCTTCATATGCAGATGAGCCTTCTTGGACAGGAGAGATGTATTGCGATCCTGAAGATGATAAATTTATGGTTTTTCTAGGCGTTACATACAAGGATGATGAAAGATCAGAAGGATATGAAAATTTAGTTCTTCTTGATTTGGATAAAGCTGATCTACCAGAAGATTACAAAAATTTCGAATATTTAAAGAATTTAAAAAAAAATAATGTTTGCACGCTATCAAATGGGGATGTTTTTGAATTAAAAGCTTATGGCAAAGATATTATAGGCGGCATGTATGGTTACAAAGGTTTTATGACCTTAAAGCGTAATAATGACTTCATTTACTACAAGAAAATCTGGGATCATGGAGGAGGATATGATCTTTATGACCCATATGTTGTTTTTTATAGCGACTCTAAATTACATGCATGCAAAAAAATCAAAGAAAAAGCCGAAAATAAAAAGATTGTTATCAAGTCAGCTTGTGAAGATGTTAGCGAAAGACTTTCAGGCGATCTAAAAGGAAGGGAATTGCTAGAATATAATCTCAATAACAACAATGAAACTATCGTGAAGGGTGCGGATGAAAAAATCTGCCAAGATCATTTAAAAAAAGAAATTAAAGGAGTCAACTGGGAACATAAAGTCGCACAATTTGAACAAAATGGCTCTATTTTCCAAGGAGATTCAATATATAAAGATCAGATTGATATAAACAACGATGGTAAAGAAGAGGTCGTTTATAATCAGTTTACTTATGATAAAACAAGCAATGCAAACTATCTTGTTTATTTTTTGAACCAACATGATGCGACATACTTCGAGGACTGTATGATTACTCAAAAGTGTCCAGAAAATTTTGATCATTCCAGTGATAATCGATATAGCTTTTATGTTACAAGATCAAAAAAAGATTTTCCAAAAAGCTTTCCGATTTATGCGGGTTTGTTAGATATTAAACAAAATTGGAAGAGATCATATAACCATGTTCATGTGCAATTTTTAGATTATGATGGGCAAGTGTATCTATATTTTAATCCGAACCAAAAAAGGCGGAGACCCTACCGCGCAATTGCAAAAGTGAATCCTGAGAATGAGTTGGAAACTATATGTCTCTTCGGATATGGTGAACAATAATGGTCGCCCGCATTAATACCGTTGCATTTTCCGGTGTGGATGTACGTCCCGTCGATGTGCAGGTGCAGATTTCTAGCGGGTTGCCGGCGTTTACAATTGTGGGTTTGCCTGATAAAGCGGTTGCGGAAAGCAAGGAGCGGGTACGTGCGGCGCTGCATTCGCTGGGGATATCCATGCCGCCCAAACGTTTGACGGTAAATCTTGCGCCCGCTGATCTCGCTAAAGAAGGCTCACATTATGATTTGCCGATTGCGCTCGGCCTTTTGGCCGCGATGGATATCCTACCGAAGGATGAGCTTACCGATTGTGTTGTTTTGGGCGAATTATCGCTCGACGCATCCATTCGCGCAGTAGCCGGCATTTTGCCCGCCGCAATGTATGCGAGCGCCAATGAAAACCGCCTGATTTGTCCCGCTTCTTGCGGCGGGGAGGCGGCATGGGCAGGAGAGATTGATATTCTTGCGCCTAACGATTTGCTACAGCTCATCAATCATATAAAAGGCACACAAGTCCTCATGCCGCCCACGCCAAAAATCGGGCAAGAAGGCGCGATGCGCGTGCCAGATATGGCCGATGTCAAGGGGCAAGGAAACGGCGAAACGCGCATTAATTATTGCCGCCGCGGGCGGGCATAATATGCTGATGATTGGGCCGCCGGGGTCGGGGAAATCTATGCTGGCCAGTTGCTTGCCCGGTATCTTACCGCCGCTTTCGCCAAAAGAGGCGCTCGAGGTCTCCATTATACATTCTATTTCCGGCACATTGCCTGATGGCGGATTGCTCAAATACCGCCCTTACCGCGATCCGCATCATTCGGCATCGCTTCCTGCGCTGGTTGGCGGGGGGCACAAGGTTAAACCCGGCGAGATTAGCCTGGCGCATAATGGCGTTTTATTTTTAGATGAATTGCCCGAATTCGCGCGCGGCACAATCGAATCCCTGCGCCAGCCTTTGGAAAACGGAACGGCGCTTATTGCCCGCGCGAACCAGCATGTCAGCTATCCGGCGCGGTTTCAGCTTATTGCCGCGATGAACCCGTGTCGATGCGGGTATTTGGGCGATCCGGATATGGAATGTACCAAAGCACCCAGATGCGGTAGTGATTATCAGGGCAAGATTTCAGGGCCTATGCTGGATAGGCTTGATATAAAGGTTGATGTGCCGCCCGTATCGGTGCAGGATTTAGGCTTGGTAGCTAATGGGGAAGCCTCTGCTACTATTGCAGTGCATGTGAAGGACGCACGGGATATTCAGGCCGCGCGGTTTGATGCCATGGGCGCGGATATATCGATTAATGCGCATGCGGATACGAACGCTTTGGAGGCCATTGCCATTTTGGATAATAAGGCGCAAGATTTGCTCAATAAGTCTATGGAAAAAAACAAGCTATCTGCCCGCGGATATTTCCGTGTTTTAAAGGTTGCCCGTACGATAGCGGACTTAGAGACGGCCAAAACCGGGCAAGATTTTGAAAAAATTGAAACAAATCATATTGCCGAGGCTTTGGGATATCGTCGTCATGGGTATTAAGGCTTTATAAAATCAAGCAAAAAAGTAGCATGTATTGAATTTTTAGTGTATTATAGGAAATAATAGCAGGAAAAGACTCGTAATAAGAAAAAAACTGCTTTATAAATATAGTATTGAAATAGATTTTAGTATTTAGATAAATGAACACATTTACATCAAATCATAGAGCCGTGTCAGATAGCTTCAATTATGGAGCGAGCGGCTTAAGTGTGTTTGAGCAAAATCAAGACCAAACGGTTGAACAAGATCATACGATCATGCAAGCTATACTTCCCAATAAAAACTGGGATGTTTCTCACATAAAACCTGCTGATATGAAGCTTGATTCGTCCAAGCCGGCGGGTAAATTACCCGAAATGCAAAATCGCGCACAAAATGTACATATAGATCTTAAGTCTACGATGCAGGATTTTAAAAACACATTTGAAGCTGCACAGGGTCAGGCTTGGGGGGCTCTTAAAGAAGCCGCCGGTGATCAATATTCTAATGCAGAGTTGCAAAATACGTTTGGTATCGTTGATGATGTGCCCACAAAAGCCGGCGCAATGGCGCAAATGGCTGTGGGGTCTATAGCTGATGTTGCTTTTGTTGGGGCGGGATCTCTGGTTACGACTATGTCTAATGCCCAAACAATGCATGCGGAAATTAGCGAGCAACAGAAAAAACTGCCTAAAGCTGAGCAAGAAGCGCTTATAAAAGAGACTCTCAAAATTTTGAATACACCGGCTAACCCCGATCAAGCGGTTACACAAACACCCGGTGAATCTGTACCGCAGGTTGAGAAGTCCCCATTTTCGTGGGAAGATGTAACACCAGAACAGTTTCAAGATTTTTTAAAAGCCGATGTCGAGGATCAGCCTGAATTTAAAGAAATGCTTCAAATGGATGAGGCTTTAGAATCCGTACATGAAAATCATATTGAAAATGAAGAGCGTAAGTACGATCCAACGCCAGAACGTATTATTTATGCCGCTGAACATGAGCCCGGTGAGCTTCACAAGTTCGGTTTAGATGAAAAGCAAATTGATGCTGCTTTAGAAAGGCCTGAATTGGCTTATAAAGTTGCAACCTATGAAATTGATCCAAATGATGTTATAGCGCCCAAGCCATCCGCAGGAATGCTGGCCATGCAATCAGATAGCCTTCGTGATATTAGCGGCATTAAAATGAACCGCGATATCTCGTTTGGTCAAGAGGTCGAAATGAAGTTGCTTATGGATAGACTTAAAACTGCCCCCATTGCACCGCAACAGCAACCCTTGCCCGCTATTTCCTCATCATTTGGCGCTTAATTTACCAAATCCATCAATCGATTTACGTTTTTTTTTCGCAAAATATTTAAGTATCCTGTATATCTTTTGTATTGGAGTGCGATGCGTGATCCAATTTTACAAAGTACATTTTTAAAAAAGTTAAAAGGCGGCACTTATGCGGCAGATGCATTTCATTTTCTTCAAAATTATAATTGTTTGTATATTAAGTCTGCCTTTTTCACAAAATGCACATGCATTGAATATTCAGCAATGCAAGGATATTCAAAATTCAGCAGATGTAACGGCCTGTCTTAATAAAATTTATGACGCAGAGCAAGCACGCCTTAGCCGCATTTTTGAACGTGTTACAAATGATATTTATCCTTCGCTCATGGCGCGTCATCAAAATGTGCAGGCTCAAAATGACGCTTTTGATCAACCAAATTTAAATGCTGCGGCTATATCTGAAGAACAAGGTACAGCGGTAGAGCCCGTCCCCTTACCAGCTAAAAAACCTGTTGCGCATAACAAAGACACCCAACAAGAGATACAAGAGAAAATAAAACCCGACGCGATGAGTGCGGCAAACGACGTACAAATAAAAGAAATTCGTGAAGTCTCTAAAAATTTAGAGATAACGCTACGTGAAGCTCAGAAAAGCTGGCTTTTGTATCGGGATGACCAATGCCGATGGCAGATCAACCGCAGTGCCAATGAATCCGCAAAACGTACCGAAGAATTATCTTGCTTGATTTTATTGACGCAGCAAAGGATTGAATCGCTCGCTTTATTTGCTAAAGAAGAAAACCAAAGCTTGTCCGCCGCCAGTTATGGGGTTATTCCGCGCTGGATGAATGCAATTTCTTCTGAAAAACCCGCGCTTTATTGGCAGTATAATAACCATATCCGTGTTGATCTTGATTGTGATGGTCAGCCGGAAGAAATTATGACAGGCCTCGAAATTCTTAATATAAAGCCGCATAAAGAAAAAAACGCAGCCGCATCGGCACAATATAAAAGTTGGATTGCGATTGCCGGAAATCCCGTAACAGGTAAAGCGCAGGTTTCTTTTTTGCCGCTTGAAAACTGGATACACAAAGATAAAAAGAAAACAAGATGTATTAGCGAGCCATCTTTATCGTTTACACCAATGCCTTTACCATCGGTGAATAATGGTCAACCGCCACCTGAAAAAGTATGTAGTGCCTATGTTGAGATAAAACGGGAAGGCTGCAATTCACGCTATCTTTTCGCGATTGATAACACCTATAGTTTATTTGAGAACAAGCCTGACATGTTAAAAAATGAAACCAGTATTTCTAGCGAATAATAAAGCTATATTATTCCATAACAAAAAAAGGTTTTGTTAGGATTTTA
The DNA here is from genome assembly GCA_963702155.1 of uncultured Alphaproteobacteria bacterium. Classification (GTDB taxonomy): domain Bacteria; phylum Pseudomonadota; class Alphaproteobacteria; order Micavibrionales; family Micavibrionaceae. The sequence goes on along the minus strand of OY969717.1, from coordinate 1,836,204 downwards.
TATTGTATACTGCACATATGTTTAAAAGGTTCTTTTATCATCTGATTTTGATAATATTTTAAAAATCGCTATTATGCTTAAACTATCCATAGTTGAGACGGAAATAACGTGCAGTACGTTCATTCATTAGAAAAAGCCAAAGAATATGCCGAAAAGGCGTTTCAACGGTTGCGAAAAGAAAATTTGCCACCGACGCCAGAGCATTACGAGCTGTGGTATGTTTATTATTCCCAAGCCAATGCCGAAATAACGCGCGCGATTGATATTTTAGAGGCCAATAACGAAAAATTTACAGATGAGCGTTGCATAGAAATTCATGAAAAATTTCTTGGTGAAAGAAATGAAAATGAACGTGTGCGCGAAGCTGGCGACCGTATTCAGGCTACCATTCGCGATGTAAGCGGCGTTGTTAAAAATGTAAAATCGGCAACAACCAAGTATAATACAACATTGAATGAAGCGTCTTCCAAGTTTGATGGCAAAGCGGCGCCCGCAGAAATGCGATCTATTTTACAAGATGTCGTTGCAGGCACTAAAGACATGATGACATATAACTCGCAGCTGGAAGAGAAGCTTTCGCGATCCGAAATGGTTATGGGGCAGCTACAACGTGATTTAGATCGTGTGCGGAAAGAGGCTTTGACAGACAGCCTTACCAGCCTTGCAAACCGAAAAGCGTTTGATACTGAAATTATACGTATTGCCCAACAAACCGAGGATAACGGCACGGCCTTTTCGCTTATCATGATGGATATTGATCATTTTAAAAGTTTTAATGATGATTATGGGCATCAGGTTGGTGATCAAGTTTTACGTCTTGTATCCAAAACTTTGACTGATGGTGTAAAAGGGCGCGATGTTGCCGCACGATATGGCGGAGAAGAATTTGCCATTTTGCTGCCTGAAACAAATATCCAAGGCGCGGAGCGAGTGGCCGATTATCTTAGAAAAGCCGTTGCCAATAAAGAAGTCATCAACCGCAACAATGGCGAGACTTTAGGGAAAATTACATTATCCGGCGGTGTTGCCGAATATTGTGTTGGCGAGAATCTGGATGACCTTATTGGGCGCGCTGACGGGGCGCTTTACACGGCCAAGCATAATGGGCGCAATCAGATATCTATAGCCCCATTGCCTGGGCAGAAACAAGACGATTAAATTATGGGCGCGATCTGAAATATCCTGATTTTAGACAAAAAATATGCTTTTATAAACTATCCCCCCCTTGCTTTATGTACTTAAACCCCTCATTTTATCAAGATGCAGGATACAATAGACTTTGCGCCACAACAGGCCGAAACACCGCCATATCTACAAAATTTGAACGAACGCCAGATGGAGGCGATTCAAACGCTTGATGGCGCTGTCTTGGTTTTAGCCGGTGCAGGCACGGGCAAAACCCGTGTATTAACCACCCGGCTTGCACATCTACTTCATACAGGACGTGCATATCCTTCTCAAATACTCTCTGTTACATTTACAAATAAAGCTGCGCAAGAAATGCGGGAACGTGTAAGCCAGCTTTTAGGAGGCGCACCAGTCGAAGGTTGGTGGCTTGGTACATTTCATTCACTTGCCGCGCGTATGCTACGGCGGAATGCTGATCTCGTCGGACTGTCCAGTAATTATACCATTCTCAATCCGGATGATCAGGTGCGGTTACTAAAGCAGCTTATGGAAGTTGCAGAAATTGATACCAAGAAATGGGTTCCAAAGGCCATGATCGGTTTTATTGATCGTTGGAAAGATAAGGGTCTAACGCCTAACCAGATAAATACAGAAGATGTTGGCGATCTTGCAAATGGAAAGCTTTTGTATCTTTACAAGCAGTATCAATCCCGCCTTAAAGCGATCAACGCGTGTGATTTTGGCGATTTGCTTTTGCATATGATTACTATACTGAAAGATCCTGCCAATAAATCTGTTTTGGATGAGTACCATCGACGCTTTCGCTATATCATGGTGGACGAATATCAGGATACTAACGTTGCGCAATATTTATGGCTTCGTTTGCTTGCGCGCGGATCAGGTAATATCTGCTGTGTTGGGGATGATGATCAATCCATTTATGGGTGGCGCGGGGCGGAAGTGGGCAATATCTTGAAATTTGAAAAAGATTTTGAGGGCGCCACTATAATCAGGCTTGAGCAAAATTATCGTTCCACCAATACAATCCTTAAAGCTGCCGGCGCGGTTATTTCTAATAACGGAGACCGGTTAGGTAAAGAACTATGGTCAGAAGCAGGAGACGGGGAAAAAATTCATGTGCGAGGGTTATGGGATGGGGAAGCCGAATCCCGTTGGGTTGGTGAAGAGATCGAAGCGCTCCATTCAAAAAAATTGTCTCTCAACGAAGTTGCCGTCTTGGTTCGCGCCGGATTCCAAACCCGCGAATTTGAAGAGAGATTTATAAAGCTTGGAATTCCTTATAAAGTTATTGGCGGCCCCCGTTTTTACGAGCGGCTGGAAATTCGTGACGCGCTGGCTTATTTACGCGTTGTTATGCAGCCACAAGATGATTTAGCGCTCGAACGGATTATAAATACGCCGCGCCGCGGGCTTGGGCCTTCGACGATTAATACGCTTTATGCATTTGCACGTAGCCGCACAATATCTTTGGGTGAATCTGTCATGGATCTTACGCAAACTGATGAACTTCGCCCAAAAGTTAAAACAACACTTATGAAATTGCATGATGATTTTGAACGCTGGCGCTCTTTAGTTGATTCTATGCATCACGCGGAATTAGCTGCGCTCATTTTGGATGAGTCAGGGTATATGGAAATGTGGAAAAAAGATAAAAATCCGGATTCTCCCGGACGTATTGAAAACTTGAAAGAATTGATCGCCGGCATGGCTGATTTTGAATCCATGGCGCAATTTTTGGAACACATTGCCCTTGTCATGGAAAGTCAGGATAATTCAAGCGGTGAATATGTATCCGTTATGACCTTACATGGCGCAAAGGGATTAGAGTTTGATGCGGTATTTTTGCCGGGGTGGGAAGAAGGGCTATTTCCCTCACAAAGATCTATGGATGAAAACGGCGTGAAGGGTTTAGAAGAAGAACGCCGCCTTGCCTATGTCGGCTTGACCCGCGCACGTAAGCGCGCCTATGTAAGTTATGCCGCGAACAGGCGCATGTATGGTAACTGGATTAATGCTATCCCCTCTCGCTTTGTAGATGAACTACCCTCTGAGCTTATAGAAGCCAGCACCGATACCGGACTTTACCAGGCAGGGCGTTCGCGGCATTGGGATTCAAGCGGATTTATGAAAGACGCAGCTGCAAAATCAGCTGCGTTTGAACGTAAAACACGCAACGACCAAGGCGAAATCTTTGCCCGTGGTGACCGCGTATTCCATGATAAATTCGGATATGGCGGTATTATCAATATTGATGGGCATAAGCTTGATATCAATTTTGATCATTCGGGCAAAAAACGGGTTATGGATAGTTTTGTTGAGAAAGCATAAATTTTTTTGAATACCAGATCCCATACAGCCATCATATGGATTGACTAGACATTAAAGCTTGTAAAGCGCATATTTATAAACAAATAATAATCAGGAGCATCATCATGAGCCGTCATTACAAAATAGCTACTGTTTTTGGGGGTACGGGTTTTATTGGGCGCCATGTAGTAAGCAATCTGGCCTCGCGAGGCATAAGAGTTAAGGTTGCCACACGCGTACCTGAGCGCGCATATTTTCTTAAACCTTGTGGCGCGGTCGGACAGATTGTTCCTTTTGCGGTTGATTATAGTGATTTGAAAAGCATTGAAAATGCGGTGAGCGATTCTGATTTTGTTGTGAACTGTGTCGGCATTCTTGCAGAAAAAGGGAAAGCCACTTTTCAAGCAGTACATACCGATTTTCCTTCACGCATTGCAAAGGCTTGCGCCAAAGAAAATGTTAAACGATTTGTTCATATATCCGCGCTTGGCTCTCAGGACGGCACGTCAGAATATGCAAAATCCAAGAAAAAAGGCGAAGAGGGTGTGCGCACTCATTTCCCCCATGTTAGTATTTTACGGCCAAGCATTGTTTTTGGTGAAGAAGATAATTTTTTTAATATGTTTGCAAAAATGTCTTTAATCGCACCGGCTTTACCGCTTATAGGCGGCGGCCATACCAAATTTCAGCCTGTTTTTGTAGGTGATGTTGCGGATGCCGTCATGGCCTGTATTTATACTGACGCGCCGCAAGCTCCATCCAAAAGAGCAGAGAAAACCAGCGTACCGCCATCACAAAAATATACCGGCGCGTGCGGGCACATATACGAGCTGGGCGGGCCTGAGGTTGCAAGCTTTAAAGAGCTTTTTAAAACTATGTTTATGTATACGCGCCGTCCGCGCCCCCTTATAAGCCTACCGTTTCCGCTTGCGAAAATCCAGGCAGGCCTTATGAAGATTCTACCTAACCCGCCTTTAACGCCAGATCAGGTTGAATCTTTGAAAACTGATAATATTATTAATAAAGATGCTAAAACACTCGAAGATCTAGGTTTGACGCCCACTCCTATGGATATGGTTTTACCGCGTTATCTTGAACGATATCGCTCAGGCGGCCGTTTTGCAGATGTAAAACCCAGAAAAATCGCATGAGTTGTTATTGCCTATCGTATAAAATATGATTGAAATAGAAAATACATAACCTTTAAAAAGAAATTCTGATGACACGCTCTTTACATACCCAAGCTTTTTTTACCTTTTTTTTCACGGCAACTTTATTTGCCATGAGCTTATCTTTGTCTTCACCTGCACTGGCAAAAATGGCGGGTATCGTTGCGACAGTTAATGATGATGCCATATCGGGCTCTGATCTTGAGGATCGGTTGAGGCTTATTATGACATCTTCTGGTATGCCCAATACTCCAGATGTACGGCAGAAAGTGATGCCTCAAGTTCTTGGTACTCTTATTGACGAGCAATTGATGATACAAGAAGCCGAGCGTTTGGAAATTGGTGTTGACGATGCGGAAGTAGAAGAAGGTTTTGCACGCTTAGCTGCACAAAATAAATTCGAATCCGATCAATTCAAAGAAATGATCGCACGCGGCGGCATTAATATTGCAACAATGAACCGCCAAATCAAAGCGCAAATCGCTTGGTCAAAGGTAATACAATCCCTACTACGACCTAAAATCGATATCACGGAAAACGATATAACCGCGCAGCTTGAACGTATAAATAATCAACTTGGTATGACGGAATATTTGCTCGCGGAAATTTATTTACCCGTAGATAATCCAGAAGAAGAAAGCGATACAAGGCAGCTTGCGCAGAAATTGAGAGCTGATCTTGCGGCGGGGCGCGCGCCATTTCCGCAAGTTGCACAACAATTTTCGCGCGCTGCGGGTGCTGCACAAGGTGGTATGATTGGTTGGGTTCAGCCCGCACAAATGGAGGAAAAGTTGGCCGAAGCCGTTCAAGCACTTGATAAGGGGGCGCTATCAGAGGTTATTCGCTCGCTTGGCGGATATCATTTATTGCTTGTACGAGACAAACGCACAATAGAGGCCGAAAATCTCCCCGATCAAGATGCCGTATTACAGCAATTGGGATTAGAGCGTTTAGAGCGCCTTCAACGCCGCCATTTGCAAGATTTAAAGTTAAGTGCGTTTATTGAGCGTAGGCTTGAGTTTTAAATTTTATAGATCATCCATCGAAAAGGCGGCACCTGTTTGCTCGGTAACATGTTGTACGATTTCTGCTTCAGGTACTGCAACTTGATCATAATAAGGATCAAGCATGTTTTGCATAAAATCTGTATTTAAAAATCCGCTTTCCCCGGTTAGACCTATCATTTCCGGTATCCAGCTAAATATTTCGTTGATCATTTGAACGAAAGCTTGCGCGGTTGCATTTGTCGTATCATGAAATATCGGGAAGAATATAGGATCCAAAAAGATCTGCCATGCTACAGCACTTGCGAGACCTATGGTTGCAAGCTTTAATGCACCCATAGCAAGATTGCCAGCTGCATTTGCAAAAGTATTTGTTAAAGATCCCTGTTGGGGCATTGCAAGTGCTGACATAATAAAAACCTTTTTTTATTTTTTTAGCTTGATTTCTAATTAAGAATGATTATCAATATCGTTTATAATTAATTAGTAAATGATAATCATTTTCATTACAAATTATTTTAAAAAAAATAAAAGCGGAGAACTATAATGGGCTTGAATAAAGAAATTGTTGGAACAGTTTCCGGAGTATTGATGAGCGCGTTTGTAGCGGCGCAATCTATAACTATTACATATTCAAATGGTGAAACGCGCGAATTTGATTGTACGGAATTATATGAGCAAAACGGAAAGCTTTATATGACAGGGGATGCATTTCAAAAAATTGACCAAAACCACACCAAAATTGGTTTAGCCGAAGATGAGTTATCAAAAGACCCCAAAACCCGCCAATATGAATTATCCCAAAATCTGGTACAGGCGCTCATTCATATGTCCCGCAGTCATAGCGAATGTGGCTCAGCTGCTATAAAGCTAGAAGGTCAATTATTGGGCGAAGAAAAGTTAAAAGCCGTTTACGAAAATATATACGGGGATGATTGGAAAGAGGAAATGCAAAAACAACCCTGTACCCTTATCGAAGTAAATAAAGCGTGCAAACAGGTACTTGGATTGTAAGAAATGCAGCTTTTAGATCAATATAACCCTTCGGCTCTACCAAAAAAATCCGCGCAAGCTGTTGCATCTATATTGGATCAACCCAAGATGCAAGATATATGGGCGCGGTATCATTATTCGCAAAAGAATAAAAATCCGTTTATGGAAGTTGCGGATGAGTTAAAAAATATTGATGTAGAATTGGACGATCACCCCGAATTACTTGTGTTGATGACTGAAATTGTCTCTATAAACGAAAATGCGCTAGGTAAAGAAAAAAAAGATGAAGCGGTAGATATTACATATGCGCGAAATGATATCCGTCAGCTCTCAAATTATTTAAAAATGCGATCTGAAAATATTGATTTGCCCAAGATAAAAGACCTTCCGGAAGAGCATCGAGAAGTCATTAGGGTGATGAAAGATCACGCCGGGCAAATCCCAGTTAAACCCATAACGGGTGTTGTGAATATGTTTAAAGAGATCGGTCATCATGTGGTAGAAGAAGCAAAAGAACAGCCTAAATCATTTGTTGCTCTTTTAAGCCTATCCCTAGCAGGCCTATGGTTTATGAATGCAAAGCTGGGGAACTCTGCGGCCAATTATGTGGATCCGTCAATAACCACTGTAACAGAATTTAGTATGGATGACATGACGGATCCAAATGTCATTATCCAAACAGATCCAAGCATGTATACAGAAAATGTAGAGTTATCCTGTCATGATCATCTTAATCAACTTGTTGGTGAAAATGCTGGAGATTTTATCCGTGAAATTCCTGGCGCCAATGCTTTAATTTCCGAACATTGCGATCGTCTTAAAACTTTTGCGCCTGATGCCGAAGCGTTTTTGATTGATACTCAAAGTGATTTGATTGGTGCGTATGATTGGTGGAACAGCAGGATTGGATTTTTTACCGAAGATCCCGCCACGCAAGTGGGTAACATGTTTATGCAAGATAGCCTATTCAAAGACGCTTACATGAATGCAGCGCATCAAACGGCAGAGTTTATTTACAAAGCGAATACCGTCGAAAATATAGCGCTTCACGGAGCAATTTTTGTTACGTCTACGCTTATGTCATACAAACTTATGAGTATGGATAATGAAGAGGCGAAAGAAGGCCTTAACACTATTAAAGATTTTGCGGTACGTAGCGTTAAAGATTCACCACTCAGCTATGCCTTTGCCACCGCGGGCGGCATTAGCGGTTACATGATGAGCGAAGATGCAGGACCTATAATGATCTGGACCAGTGCCGTTGGTGCAGCGATTGGGGAATTCACCCATAAAAAGATCAGACAATCACAGGCGCGAAATTTTGTATTGGATACTTTTGACAAAGCAAAAGCAGATGTAAGCGATTTTGCAAAAACACATATTGTCTTAAAAGATCCGAATGAAGGAAAAATGCTTGAGACTGCACCAAGCTGGCAAGATAAACTTTTTACTAATAAAAAAAGGAATTTTGCAGTCGCTATAACTGCAATGGTTGTCGCAGCGGATATGACATTAAATAACAGTCAACTTACCGGATCATTGCTGGGTGGCAGCGCGGTAAGCATTCCATTTTTATTTGTAAATATACCCGAAGATGCGGGCGCACATGTCATATTTGGGGCAGGTGGCGCGGCGTTAGGTTTTGCGGCTTATCTGGTTAAAAAAACAACATCTATAGCTACAAAAACGTTAAACAATGGCGCAAGAGATGTTTGGGCTTACATAAGCCCACGTCATACACATACATCAAATAATAATCATCATGATAAATTTGATAACGATGCGCATCTCCCTGCCTGATCCTATCGACTTTATGACGAGCCTGAGGTAATGATGAGATATGAGCCTAGAAAATCTGCCGCCATTAAAAGATGTTATCGCAACCCATAATTTACGGGCGGAGAAATCCTTAGGGCAAAACTTTATTCTCGACCAAAATATTACCGATAAAATTGTTCGGCAAGCGGGCGACCTTTTAAACAGTACCGTTATTGAGATTGGGCCAGGACCTGGCGGATTAACGCGCTCCATTTTGCGTGCCGGTGCAAAAAAAGTGATTGCACTAGAATTTGACCCGCGCGCAGTTGCCGCGCTTCAAGATTTGGTTGATGCGTCTGATAATCGCCTTGAGGTTATCAAAACAGATGCTCTTAAAGAGCATTTGCCTGATTTGACTGGCGGGCAATCATTCAAAATTATCGCAAACTTACCCTATAATATTGCAACGCCGCTTTATATCAGTTGGCTCAAAATCATTTATGAAACACCAGAGATTATTGAAACGATGATCCTTATGTTTCAAAAAGAAGTTGGGCAGCGTATAACCGCACATGTTGATGATAAAGCTTATGGCAGGCTATCGGTTTTGGCCGGATGGCTGTGTAATAATATAAATGTTTATGATCTGCCGCCATCTGCCTTTGTCCCACCACCAAAGGTCCACTCTTCTGTGATCCGCGCCAATCCTAAAAAAGAGCGTCGCTATAATCCGGATTTTAATACGTTGGAGCGTATTACTGCCGCCGCTTTTGGACAGCGCCGCAAAATGATCCGATCCAGTATGAAGGATTATGCCGATAAAATAGAGGCGCTCGGTATTAAAGAAACCTTGCGCGCAGAGAATTTGAGCATTAAAGACTTTTTAAAAATTGCCGAATCCGTAGACTTATAATCACTATAAAAATAAGGTTAGAATACCGGTATAGCCGTACAGGCGCGCATTACTGATTTCGCCGCCTGCGTAAAATCCGGTTAATGGTATATCGCCGATAATTTCGCGAATTATATTCATCTCTTCTGTTGCGCCGTCCTGATCTTGCCAAAACGCGCGCGCGGCACATGATACATAAATGCCCGCCTTTGGCGCGAATGTTCCATGCTCGCGCTGGATCCGTTCTCTTAATCTGATCAAGCTCTTACTTAAGTCGTTGCGCATGGTTTGATCATTGCGTCGTACGAACATCATACGCTCGCCTACGGCTGTACGGTGAGCCACCACGATTGATCCCTCATTCGGGTCGACGGTCACGATGTTTCTTACAAGATAATCGTTTTGATCTGATTCGCTGACCGGGAATGCGGCGTGTATTTCATCCTGATCGTGAATATTATCGTCCGATACATTCGCTGAATTTTCTGCCCCGCTTTGCTCGATGGTTTGAGAGGTCTTTTCCGAAAAAGAGGCTGGCATAGCCTTTTCAATTTTGTCTAAATCGCTTTTAAATACAGATAGCGCTTCCCGGTTATCTAAAGTGTGAACGACAAAATCATCAGCCCGTGTCACTGTATGTGTTTTTCCTATTGGTACGCACCCTTGGGAAAGAGCCGTTGCCACTTTAACGTTATCTGAGAAAATAACACCGGAAAGCGGTGCAGTCTGAATAATATCTGCAAACTGAAAATGCTTGCCTCGGGATGCCGATAATCCGCCGACCATAAAGCCGCCAATCTGGCCATTCATTATTTCCATTGTATCGGATGGATCTTTTTCCGCAAATGGATCCCCATGCACTAAGGTTAGCATCGGGTCGTTATGATCAAGCCATTGTGTGAAAGGCGTACTGTATTGAGGGGGGCGCGGCGTTTCGATTTCCCCATCTTTGTTGGGGAAAATATAGAAATCTTGCGTATTTATATTCCCCAATAACAATGATATAGCCGGCCTATCAACGGCGGCTTCAGCCATCCCGCAAACTCCCACGCCTACTGTGCCAACCCAATGTTCTATTTTTAAAACGCTACGGATTAGGTTGAAAATGCTTTCGGCATCATCGGCAACATGATCCGTGACATAGATGAACCCGATCGTCCAGTTTTTCTGATTCTCCGGAATATTATTTAAAGACTTTAGAATCTGTGTTGAAATTTCACGCCAGTCTTTACCTTGGATAAGGAGCGATGTAAAATCAGATGATGAATATAATGGCATAATATTAGCCTGGCTTAATAAAAATCGAAAATCGCTAAAATATCATATGAGTGGTTGAACCTTAAACATAAGTTCACCATAATCAAATGCATGCTCAATATATTGAGCGATGATGAGAAAAGCAATTGTGAAAGGATATTTTAAAATGGAAATGTTGGTAATTTTAGGGATTATTGGCGCGATAGGCGCTATGTTGGTCTTTATCTATAACCGCCTTGTTGCTTTGCGCCAAAACAGAGAGCAGGCATTCGCCGACATTGATGTTCAGTTAAAACAGCGTTTTGATCTAATCCCCCAATTGCTGGAAACTGTAAAGGGTTACGCCGCGCACGAGAAACAAGTTTTGGAAAATGTTACCAATGCGCGTGCAGGTGTGCAGGCCGCCGATGGAACATCGGAGCGTATTGCTGCTGAAAACCAACTCTCTAAAGCGATGATCAATCTTTATGCCGTTGCAGAGAATTATCCGGATTTAAAAGCAAACGAAACGTTTCAGCAATTGATGAGCGAGATTTCCGATATTGAAAATAAACTCGCCGCTGCGCGTCGTTTCTTTAACAACGCAACCGCTGAACTAAATACAGCTATCGAGCAATTTCCCGCTGTTCTGCTTGCCGGTACATTCGGGTTCAAAAAAGAAGTTTTTTTCGAGCTTCCTAATAGCCAGCGTGAAGCCCTCGACACGCCGCCTGAAGTAAAGTTCTAGAACAAATGGACAACTGTATTTTCTGCCAAATTTTGAAGAAACAGCTATCAGCCCATTTTGTTTACGAAGATGATAAAGTTTTTGGAATACTAGATCATAGACCTGTTCAACCAGGGCATAGCATGATTATCCCCAAAAAGCATTATAGCTACTTTACAGATATGCCAGACGAAATGGTTGCGCACATAACAATAATAGGAAATAAACTGGGAAAAAAGATGTTAAAAGTTTTAAAACCCAAACCTAAAAGAATTGGTTTTGTTGTACATGGGTATATCCCACATGTTCACTATCATATTGTTCCACAATACACGGACGATGACATAACGTCTTCAGCTTACGCAACGATTATAAATAACGAAATTAAATTCGATGCAACGCTGTTAAAAATGGCAAAAAATAAAGATCAAAGTCTAATTGCTAAAAAAATTAGGATTTAAGATAATGCTTCATAAGACCGCAGGTATTCAAACACATATATGGAATAATAACCTAAAATCGCTTATTTTACTGGCGCTTTATCCGGTTTTGATTGGAGCAATAATATGGCTTTGTACTTTTGTTGCCGGCGCTTTTGGCGCCGCGCCATCATCAAATTATGCAATCTCTTCATCTGGAGGCAGCTTGGAGCCCGCTTTATTATTTGCAAACTCTATCGTTGTTAACTATTGGCCGATGATCTTAACAGGCGTTGTCATCTGGTTTACAGTTGCATTTTTCTTTCATACGAAAATGGTGCGAAAGCTTTCGCATTCCCATCCGGTTACGCGAAAAGAAGAGCCACAGCTTTACAATATGCTTGAAAATCTGTGTATCGCGAAAGGTATGCCCATGCCAAGACTAGAGATTATTGAAACACATGCGCGTAATGCCTTTGCCAGCGGTATAAACGAAAAATCTTTTACCGTTACACTTACGCGTGGTCTGATCAATGCCTTGCAAAAAGATGAGGTTGAAGCCGTTATAGCACATGAATTGGGGCATATTTTAAATCGGGATGTGCGCCTACTTATTATCACCATTATATTTACAGGTATGATGGGTTTTGCGGCGCAAATGGCATGGAGTAATATCCGGTATAGTTTTATAAATACAGGGCAACGCCGTAAAAATGGCGGAGGCGCGCTTATTCTTATCGCCATTGCAGTTATATTATGGCTCGGTTATTTGGCTACGCTTTTGACCCGTTTTGCCATATCACGCAAACGTGAATTTATGGCTGATGCCGCCTCTGTTGAAATGACCAAAAATCCGGATGCCATGATGCGGGCATTAATGCGTATTTCCGGCCGTGCCAATATTCCCGAAACAACTGATGATATCGCGATGATGTGCATTGAAAACGCAAAGCCTTTTTTGGGTCTTTTTAAAACGCATCCGCCTATTGAAAAACGTATTCAAGCGATATCCCAATATAGCGATGTACCTATCCCTCAGATATCGAGCCATACGCGTACCGATGGGGCGCCTGTTTCAAGCCAGAATCAAAAAAACCCTTGGCTTATACGAACACGCGGTCATCGTAGCATAAAATAGATTTCATAAAAAAATGATCTAAATCTCTAAAACGCACGAAAACAGTACGAATAGCTTTGAAATATGATATAATAAAGTCTATATAGATACATAAATTCAATTCACTCTTTTAGGAGAAAAATAGCGATGTTTGAAAATCGTACTGAATCACTAGGCCGCACCAATAGCGTCACATTTGACGCCGGTCTTCGCACGCATATGCAAAGCGTTTATAACCGCATGACTATGGGTGTTCTTGTAACGGCTTTAACGGCATGGTTTGTGTCTACATCACCGGCCTTGATGAAAATGTTACTTGGCGGACCGCAGGCTTACATTGTTATGTTCGCACCTCTGGCCATTATATGGTTCGGATTTCGCCCAGATAAAATGAAGGCATCACAATTAAAGTTGGCTTTTATCGGGTTAGCCGTTGTCTACGGCATAAGTTTTTCCGCCATAGCTGCGGCCGCTACTAATGATCCTACGTTTGGCACAGTTGTGGCCAAATCATTTTTTATTGCCACATCAATGTTTGCAGGCTTAAGCATATTTGGATACACAACCAAAAAAGATCTGTCCGGCATGAAAACGTTTTTGGTGATGGGTATTTGGGGCATTGTCGGTTTTAGTATCATGAATTTATTCTTCCAAAACTCAATGATGCAAAATCTTATTGCCGGCGCCGGTATTGTTTTATTTTCCGGTTTGACCGTATTTCAGACACAAGCCACAAAACAAATGTACTCTCCCTCTCATGGTGATGAGTGGAATTCCCGTATGGCATGGGCGGCGGCGCTGAACCTTTACATCAGCTTCATTGCAATGTTTCAGTATATTTTGCATTTTATGAACTCTCGTTAAGCGCTTTAACTTTAAAGATTTTAAGAAAGCCGCCCTTGTTTGCAAAGGCGGCTTTTTTTGTCTATTGACTTATACGCATAACAAAATTATGGTCTGGCATCTCTAGTAAGATCAATAAAGGATACTGAAATGTTTAACGAATTTAAGAATTTTATCGCACGCGGTAATGTTATGGATATGGCTGTTGGTATTATTATGGGTGCCGCGTTTACCGCTATTGTTACATCTATGGTGAGTGATCTTTTAAATCCTATTATCGGTCTATTTACCGGCGGTATGGATTTTTCTGCCATGTATGTCAACCTATCCGGTAAAGAGTATGAAAGCCTTGCTGTCGCTCAAGAGGCCGGTGCAGCCACTTTAAACTATGGGGTATTTATTAATGCCATCATCAATTTTGTGATCGTTGCATTTGTGGTGTTTTTACTTGTTAAAGGTGTAAACCGGATTAAAGAACAAGCGCAGAAAGAAGCCGAAGCAGACAAAAGCGCGCAAGCAGCACCGCCTGCGGATATTCAGCTTTTAACCGAAATTCGCGATCTTTTGAAAAAATAATCCTGCATATAAAAATAAAATCGATAGGGTGAGACTTTTCGCTTGAACTGCGGCCGGTTTTTCCCTATTTTCCTATTCATTCCCTTATATAAGGGCCCTTAGCTCAGCTGGGAGAGCGCCTCGCTGGCAGCGAGGAGGTCAGCGGTTCGATCCCGCTAGGGTCCACCATTTTGGTTTTACTGATATTTATAGCTTATAACCGGTTTTTGGCTGCTTTAATTGCGTGTTTTTAGCATTGAATGTCCGCGCTGAACGAATACAATACAAATTGTACTCACGATCGCGCAGGCTATAACGCCAAGTATACGCTCAAAAAAACCATCCAGACTTGTCGGTACAAAGAAAAAAGCCGGTGCAGCAATTCCCCAAAGAACACTCAACCCTATAAGGATACGTTGTGCAAACACATGGTGTGTTACAATATCTTTTGACATGCTAAGGGGTGCAAGCAGAAAGAAAATCCCAAGTCCATATACTAAGTACATATGAATTACAACACCTTCCGTATCGCCATCACCATACTCGTTTCTGGCCGCTACTATAACTACCAAAGCAGCCAGTATAGTAAGGGCAAAAATACCGAATGACCAAGTTTTTTGGCCTAAATGTGCATGTGAGGCGGCTAATGCTGTTGCAAACAGCCCGCCAGCAAAACTATATAAAGCCACATCCATGATCAATTCTGAATTACCCGCGGCCAAATCGCTAATTGTATCTGAGACCCAATTATAATCAGGAACAAAAAAAGGCGCGATTAAACAGCCAATAATTAATATGATGCATCCTAGGATGCCCAAATACCCCAGCAATATTAAAAAATAAGGCTGCTCCTGATTTTTGGTATAATTTTTTGTGTTATGTTTGTTTGCTTTCAAAGTCATTTTTTTACTTTTTACTTATTTGTTTTTTATATATATGATGCTTAATGATTTTTAAATATGTAATTCCAAGCCTAGACATTACCTGAAATATTGCGGATTTGTTTATCGATTAAATCCAGATCTTGCGGCCTTGAGAGGCGGTGGTCGCCATCTTCAATTAGAATTACATCTGATTCATCCGCGTGATAGTTCTTCTGAATTTTAATGGCCGTTTTCCATGGCACGTCCGCGTCCTGCATACCCTGAATGATGCGCATCGGCGCGTTAAGCTTTTGCGGGGTAGTTAATATCCGATTGTTTTTTCCATCTTCATAGAATGCCCTGGTAAATTCGTATGGCTCGTCACTGTAATCATTTTCAATATAAACAATGCCTTTTTCCATGAGTTCGGCTTTTTGCGCGTTACTCAAACGGTCATCGTACATCTCTTCAGTAAAATCCGGCGCGCCCGCGATTGTAATTACACCTTTGACTTGCGCGCCCAGTTCATTTGCGCATAAAAGGGCGATCCACCCACCCATGGATGACCCGACCAATATCAAAGGTTTTCCCTCGGTGACATTACCAATGATATCCAGCGCGTCTTGCTTCCATATACTGATGGTGCCGTCGGCGAAGCGCCCGTCAGAATGGCCATGGCCCGTATAATCAAAACGCACGTATCCTTGACCGCGCTCAATTGCCTGGCTTTCGAAGAACGCCGCCTTTGTGCCCATCATGTCCGAGCGATAGCCGCCCATGAAAACAATAACCGGCACGTGCGATTTGTCCTTTGATCCCTTATTATAAATATACGCCAGATCTGGCGCAGCTTGTCTCTTCAAAATCTCTATGTTCATCAGTCTTTCCTTTTTATCTGATTGCATGATACCTGAATGCCCTTTATAAAAAAGAGACTTTTTAAAGTTAATGTTCATTTAAATTATATTTGTACAAGAGTTTTTTATAATGGCTTCAAGAGCGGCGCAGCCGGTTATATTGCAAGTGATACCAGAACTTGGCCCCGGGGGAGCGGAACAAGGCTGTATTGATGTGGCGGCGGCGCTGGTTCAATCCGGCGCGCAATCAATTGTTGTTTCCAATGGAGGCGGTCGTATCCCTGAGTTAATGCGTACGGGCGCGGTGCATATTGATATGCCGGTGCATTCCAAAAATCCGGTAACGATGTGGCAGAATATCAACAGGATTAAAAAACTGGTCAAGCAATATGATGTTGATGTTGTGCATGCCAGAAGCCGCGCCCCTGCATGGAGCGCTTGGCAGGCGTGTAAAAATACTAAAGCTAAATTCGTGACAACCTGCCATGCGCCGTACAATATTCATGGGGAAGCCAAGCGATTTTATAATAGCTCCATCACCAAAGGGGAGCGGATTATCGCGATCTCCAATTATGTTGCCGAATATTTGAAAAATGAATATGATGTAGATCCTCAGAAAATACGGCTCATTCATCGCGGTATACCATTAGAAAAATTTCATCCTACAACTGTAACGCCGGAGCGTATGATTTCGTTATCGAGGGCATGGCGTGTGCCTGACGGGGCGAATATTGTTATGCTTCCCGGGCGGCTTACCCGCTGGAAGGGGCATCATGTGATGATTGATGCGATGGCAAAGTTGCGACGCAAAGATATTTTTTGCGTTATTATCGGCTCTGATCAAGGCCGTAGCGATTACAGCAAAGAGCTGCATGATGCCATCGAAGACAAAGAGCTTAGCGGGCAAGTGCGGATTATCGAACACTGCGCGGATATGCCGGCGGCCTATATGCTTTCTACAGTTGTAGTTTCGGCTTCTATTGATCCGGAAGGGTTTGGACGTATTCCAGTAGAAGCACAAGCTATGGGCAGACCAATTATTGCGACGGACCATGGCGGCGCGCAAGAAACGATTGCGCGTAACCAGACCGGATGGCTAATCCCGCATTCTGACCCCAATGCATTGGCACAAGCCATTGAAGAGGCACTTGCCCTTACGCCGCATCAACGGGTTATTTTAGCCACGCGCGCGATGGCACATATTGCTGATCACTTTACAAAGGAGCAAATGACGGAAAAAACGCTATCCGTTTATGCCGAACTTTTGGATGGGCGGCAGTTTTCAAGCCTTGGGCATGCGCCCTTTCATATACAAAAGAACCAAATGCAAAATGTATCCGCGCCTTCACCTAGCCCTTTCCAAGATGCTGCAGAATAGATTTTAAAAAGTCGCTTTAAAACATTATGGATAAAATCTTAGTCATTAAATTAGGGGCGCTTGGAGATTTTATACAGGCGCTTGGCGCGATGAAAGCTATCCGCGCACATCATGATGATGCGCATATAACTTTGCTTACAACTGCGCCCTATCAATCAATCGGGCAGGATTGCGGTTATTTTGACGATATGATTTTAGATAGCAAACCGAAATGGTATCAACCGCATTTATGGGCCGGTTTAAGATTGCGCCTCAATACGGGCGGGTTTAATCGTGTTTATGATTTGCAAAATAATGACCGCACGTCGCTTTATTTGAAGCTTTTCTCTCATAAACCAGAATGGGTTGGCGCAGCGGCAGGTGCATCACACCGGAATACATCACCCGAACGGGCAAAAGGGCACGCCTTTGACAGCCATGTTCAAACCTTAGCGCTGGCGGGTATTGAACCTTTTGATATTGATACACTCAGTTGGATGAACGGGGATTTATCACGTTTTGATTTACCAAAACGATACGTCTTGATTGCTTCGGGATGTTCGCCTAAACATCCCCAGAAACGCTGGCCGCCGGCAGAATATGCTGCTTTAGGTCGCGCGCTTTCAAAACATGGTATGACGCCTGTTTTGATAGGCACTCGGGATGATGCGGATGCCGTTGAATTTATTAAAGAGCATTGTCAAGGTGCTATAGATTTATCGGAGAAAACCTCTTTATACGATCTACCCGCACTTGCACGCGGCGCCGCTTTTAGCGTTGGAAATGATACCGGCCCAATTCACATTATTGCCGCAACTGGTTGCCTTACCTTTGCATTATATTCAGGGTTTAGCCATCCCGTAAAGCATCGCCCACTTGGTGCGCATGTGCAAATTATACGTCAAGAGGATTTACAGGATCTCGACTATAAAACTGTACTAAACGCCATATTGAAACGCTTGGTGTTATAAATTTTTTGCTATTATTTTTTCTTTAAATATATAGCGTACTGAGGCATAGGAGGATTTTTTCCAGCGGCCCATCTTTTAACGAATAATATATTGTTTGTGCTTCACGTCGCGTATTTACAAGACCATCTCTGCGTAATCTTGCCAAGTGTTGTGAAAGGGCAGATTGGCTCAAGCTTAGCTCTTTTTCCAACTGACCGACGCATTTTTCGCCTTGTTGTAATATACAGACAATTAATAATCTGTTTTCATTGGAAAGTGACTTTAGCAACACAGAGACATCTTTTAAATTTTTTTCGATACCTTGTGTATCCATTTGGACCTCATGCTTGTAATTAGCAACTTTATTTTCTGCAAACCCCATAATAAAAAATCTTTCTTCGAAAAAATAAATACTCAAAAAAAACTGTAAAAATTTTATGCTTAATTACAGTTGTAACCATATTCTTATAATTGATATTAATAATCAACCTAAAGTTTCTTATTTTTTTTATGGTTATCCTTTCTCTTGTATTTTTTTAAATTGCACTGTCTTTAAAGATTGTTTTGAGGTAAAAATTGTTACATATATATAAAAAAATTTTGATTTATAAAGAAAGATTTATCGTTTGACGCTTCATGATACCTTAAAAAGACGAGGTTTGATGTATGTTATGTCTTCTCCTTCGGGTGCGGGGAAAACTACAATTACGCGCGCTTTGCTTAAAGATAATAGCGATGTGAAGATTTCAATTTCCGCTACAACACGTCCGCGCCGCGCGGGCGAAGTACATGGACAGGATTACTTTTTTGTCAGCCATGAAGAATTTTCGAACATGGTTGAAGAAGGTAATATGTTGGAACATGCTAAAGTTTTTGAGCATTATTACGGTACGCCGCGTAAGCCTGTAGAAGAGGCCATGGCGCAAGGATTTGATGTTTTATTTGATATTGATTGGCAAGGCACACAACAATTGGTTGAGATTGCCCGTAACGATTTAGTAACTGTTTTTATCCTTCCGCCATCACGCGTTGCATTAGAAAAGCGTTTATATACGCGCGCGCGCGATACGCGAGAAAGTGAAAATCAAATTCGCCATCGTATGTCAAAGGCGGATTCAGAGATGTCACATTATAGCGAATATGATTATGTGATTATCAATAAAGATGTAGAACAAGCGGTTAATAAAGCACAGACCATTTTGGATGGAGAGCGGTTAAAACGCCACCGCGCCAAAGGCTTATCTGATTTTGTACGCGGGCTTATTGGCGGGCTTTAAGACCTTATTTTTGTTGCTTTGCTTGCTTTTATACTTTGTTTCATCATATTGTTTTTATACCTCAACGTTATTTTGCATATGGAGATACATATATATGCCTTTCCCTATTACACGTTCTTTTCGCCTTAGCGCTCTTACCATAGCCTGCGCTTTTGCTTTTTCTATACCTGCACTGGCGCAGGATGCCATTCCAACCATGCCTGATCCGATTAAAAATCTGGTCGCCGAAGGGGCGCAAGTGCGTTATTTGGGGCGCGATCACGGGCTTGACGCTTGGCTTACGATCAAAAGCGGGCAGGAACAATATTTTTATGTCATGCCAAGTGGTGAGGCCTTTTTGATGGGGGTCTTATTTGATAAAACAGGTAAACTTGTGACTGCGCAACAAGTCCAAAAGCTTCGTAAGAATGGCGATGATTTGCTTGATACACTTGCAGCGCCTGAGTTGGCGGCCAACCATGTTCCTACGCAAACCGATCCTGCATCCTTAACGCCTTCAGAGCGCCTTTACAATGATATCGAATCTTCAAACTGGATTCCCCTAGGTACGCGCGGCGCACCCGTAGTATACAGCTTTATTGATCCGCAATGTCCGCATTGTCATTCCTTTATCCAAGATTTAAAAGATGATTATATTGATAAAGGTCGTGTACAGGTGCGTATGATTCCTATTGGATTTAAAGACGAAACCAAAGCGCAGGCGGCATTTTTACTGGCCGCGCCCAATCCTCAAGAACGCTGGTATAATCACTTAAACGATGATAAAGCCGCCCTGCCTGCAAAGGCCGATATCAACCAACAAGGGGTTGAGCGGAATATGGCTGTGATGCAGTCATGGAAATTTGATGTGACACCGATGATAATTTACCGAGGCAAAGATGGTAAAGTAAAACTTGTACGCGGTAAGCCAAAAGATGTGGAATCCTTTGTCGGGGATATTGCCGCGAACGGATAGGGTTCAAACGCGCCTATTTACTTTTAAACAATTTTTAAAAAACCTGCATTTATAATTATTAAATGCGGGTTTTTACATGACTGTACCAACTGTATCTGCAGTTAGCGCATTAAAAAGTTGCTTTTGTAGTCTTATTTTGTTCATATTCTATGCTGTTGGCTTATTAAGCTTAACTGTATGATTTTTTACAATAACAATTTAGACATTTTATAATGACTGGTCGCACCCCTTATTTGATTACTCTTTTGGAACAACTTGGCACGCCGTTGGCTATCTCTATTATGAAAGCTAGTGATGGGCAAAAAGGTGATGCCCAGAATAAAACCACTGCGCAAAATATGGCTGGTCTTTTGGCAAAGTCGATAGAGCTTAGTATCGAAATGGGACGTAGTGCCGATCTTGCCGATATCAGCGCGCAAAACGATGCGGTTCGTGTTGCTTTGGCAGCGCTTGGCGGGCAAATGATTGCGGGGCGTTACGGTGAAACTGGAACGATTAGCAGTGAAACTGATATCAAGAATATGAGCGAGGCTGTGCAGGCTGTGCTTACCTTTGCCGATAATTTTACATTTTCCGATGAAAATGCGGCTCGGCTTCAGGCATTGAAAGCCAATGCCAAGGCATTTGATCCGGCTCAACATAATATTCAGTATATTGATGCATTTGTTCCGGTTATAGAAGCGCTTTCCCGTTTCCAGTTTGGGCAAGCTATCGAAACGCTTATACCTGAAACAGCGCAAAGATTAACTACGCATGTCCGAACATTGCGACATATTTTAATAGATGAGCATGATTTACAATCACCAGAACAAGGAAAATTGCTTGATCTTGTCTTCTTAAAAAGTGTATGTAAACTCTATGCGGCTAGCCACACGCAAGAAACTGCGCGTATCGGAAAAGAGGGTGCGAATGCAGATATCAATACTGTATGGGCCTTTTTTGAAACACAGCTGGAGATGGTTAAGGCTTTAATTTTCAACCTAGATCCTTCTCGGCAGTCAAAGCATAGTACAGAAGCTCAGGGCAGTGTTGCGCCTCAAGCCAACCCTGTTCAGGCGACTCCTTCTGAAACACCCTTGGAGGCGCCTTTGCAACCACCTAATGAGGCAATAGCAAAGCCGCCTACACCACCCATACCCGCACAGCCAAAGGACTCTGAAGACGCGCGGGCACAAAATCAAAGCAGCGGTTCGCCTTTATCCTTTTTCAAAAAACCCCCTCCAGACGCCCAGAATGGCGACACGTAAATACCTTAAAGGCCAGATAAACCTTAAGAAAATAAAACGTGACGGATGGAAAATATTTGTATAACAATACATAATATGATTACATATAAATATAATGATGCATTTTATATAGTTGATTTTTACGCGCGTGTTACGCGTAATTTGGATATCTGATATGGCCGCTAAAGTAATCGCTGCTTGCCTTATGCTTGCCTCCCAGACTTATTCTGTTCCTCCCGCTGTCCTTGTTGGCATTTACAAAGTCGAAGGTGGAAAGATTGGGCAGGAAGTGCGGAATACAAATGGTTCCTATGATTTAGGGCCTATGCAGATTAATACAATATGGATGCCGGAGCTGTCCAAAAAATGGGGCGTTAGCGAGAATACGGCCAAAAAATGGGTACGGGATGACGCCTGTACTAATGTTGGGGTTGCAGCATGGATATTAAAAGGGCATATCAATGAAACCCGTAGTTTGAGCCAAGCGATTGCACATTATCATTCGCGTACACCACGGCACGGATCAAAATATAAAAAGAAAGTTATTACAGTTCTACAAGATAACGGTCTGGTTAAAGGCAGCCGTTAATGTAATTTAAAAAGCGCAGTATTTGCAAAATAAAGACAGAGAAGGTAAATTTTGCGTCTTGCGCCTGTTATTGGTAAAGGTTAATCTAGTAAAGGTTTATTTTAAGATAGGCTTGCACGGATTTTTAAATTTAGGATTTTTAAATTTAATTATTGGTTGATAAAACAAATACGATTACTTTTTTAAAAGTGGTTATTGGTAAGGTAGAATTTATGTTTCAGTCCCGCTCTCTTTTTTTAGGTTTTTCCGCTTTAGTGTTATTGACGGGATGTGAAACCGGCAAAGCTTTTAGTAACGGCAGCGCGCAGTTAGTTGCCGCGCCTGATTCTGTCTCTGCGATGTTAGCTGATGCGGCGGATAGAGCGTCAACTGCATTAGAGACTTTGGCCGCCGTAGAAAGTGCGCGCGCCGAAAACGTTTCCATGGAGCCGGTTGATAATGCACCGCCGGAATTGCGCCGCGCTGTTACGGTGAGCTGGGTTGGTCCGGTTGAGCCCATGACCGAAACTCTGGCTGATCGCGCTGGATATACATTCCTTACACTTGGTGATGTCCCGCCTGTTCCTGTCATTATCAATGTCGATATTGAAAATAAGCCTATTATCGATGTTTTCCGCGACATCGGTTTACAACTAGGCAGTCGCGCAGATCTTAAAGTTGATAGTCGCAATCGTGTTGTTGAAATTCAATATGTGTCCAATCTTGGCGCAAGCATGTAATATTAAAACAGGTTTATTCGCATCGTGTTCCATATTTTAAAACAAATTCAGCCACCGATTTCTTCCCTCCTACTTGCTGGAGGGATTGTAATATCGCTTGGTTTCTCGTCTGTTTTAAGCCCTGTGAGCGCGCAGATTATTAATGCAAAGCCTGCGTTCTCCGCGCAAAAAGAAGATGCGCCAGAGCCACCAACACTAGAAAAGCTTCAAACTTTACAAAAAGAAATCGAAACGCTTGATGAAAAGATACTACCGTTTGATTTACGCAAGGATGCGATTACTGAGGCTGCTATCTCTTATGGCGCGCGCGGCGGTCTTGCGGCGCGTACATATGAAATTCAGTTAGAGCTTGATACACGTGACCGTTATCTAGATAAGGTTTTCAATTTTAGGGAGCTTTTAATACCTGCCCCTTCAGGGCTTTTGATTGAACCGCCCATTTTAACCGAATCTTTAAATGCGATGCTTATTGAAGGCGATGGCCAGACAGCGGCTGTCTCAGATAAAATTTATAACATCGTAATGAATGCAAAAATTGTATCTGCACCGCGGAACTGGCGCACATATTTGGCGCGTGAATGGGATTTGGTTGTGCCGCCGCCCGATGTTCTTCTTCCAAATACACCAGAAGAGCGCGAGCTATGGATTAAAAAGGTTGTAGAAGGCTGGGATCTTGGATTTGAACAGGCCAACAGTATTTTTCAAAATCAGCTTAATTTAATGGTTGCTGATTTTAATGGTATGGTGCGATACCGCATGCTACTTGCTCAAGGCATGATTTCCCCTCCTTACGCCCTTCAAGTCGATCGCGGCATTACCGGAGATGGGGATGAAATGCGTATCGGTGATCGCGCTGTACAAATTACCGGTGTTCCTGAACTTATGACCGGATTTGATGAATGGAAACCCGCAAACCGATAAGCCTTCTTAAACCGGAGGATAATTTCGCCGAAACCTGGCCGGATGAACCGGCGCGTTTTATGGAGGAGATGGTTGATCCATTGCTTTTGTGGTGCGTAAAGCAAAACTCATCTGATATTACCATTCAAAATGATCGTCCAGTTTATAACGAGATTCATGGCACACTATACCCCGGCACTTACCGTAATATAGATGCCGCGGATATGGCTGTATTCTTATCCCGCATATATGGGCCGGAAGCTCAGGCGCGTCTGGCATCTGCCAAAGATCTGGATGTTTCATATGAAATTCGCCCCGACCGATATACGCGTATTCGATTCCGAGTCAATATTACGGCCATTTTATCGCGCGGGCGGGATTCTGCACAAATTACAATGCGCGCACTGCCTAGCGAGCCGCCAACGCTTAAGGATTTGGGGGTTGAACAAGAAATTATGGATGCCTGGGCGCCGCGTCAGGGTATGGTTATTATTACGGGGCCTACTGGCTCAGGTAAGTCTACACTACTTGCGGCTGGCAATCGTATGCTTTTGGAACGACCACAAGGATGCGGCAAAATGCTGACCTATGAAGCGCCGATTGAATATGTCTATGATACAATTCAAAGCCCGCGATCCCTTGTATCACAAAGTGAGATACCGCGTCACTTGCCTGATTTTGCGCACGGTGTTCGGAATGCCTTACGACGAAAGCCGGAAATTATTCTGGTCGGGGAATCCCGTGATCGGGAAACGATTAGTGCCTCTATCGAAGCGGCGCAGACAGGTCATGCGGTTTATACAACAACTCACACGCTAGGCGTTGCCAATACCGTGCAGAGAATGCTCTCAACCTATGAAATGGCGGAACGAGAAGAGCGCGCCATTGCGCTGATGGAAACCTTGCGTCTTATTGTTACACAAGCCCTTGCTCCGCGTGTTGGCGGCGGGCGTATTGGTGTAAGAGAATGGATGAAATTTCCTGATGAAGTGCGAGAGAAGCTTATGGATATGCATTTTACCGAATGGCCAAATGAAATTCAGCGGATGATCAGTCAATATGGTCAGACTATGGAAAAATCTGCAGAGCTTGTCTTTGAGCAAGGTAAAATTGATCGCCGTCATTATCTTTTGCTGTCATCCAGTACCGGATAAAATCGGAATTTTCTTAAATTTGTTTCTTATAACCTTTTTAATATATACTGTCTATCTTAGATAAAGAGTTTTAATTTAAACCTGACAGCAAAATCTATTTAATAGGGGAATACGCTTATTATGGCCGGCGAACAACTCGACAACTTACAGGAAAAAGTTAATTGGCATTGGCGCAATACAATGCGAACAGTGCGGTTTATCGCGTATGATGCTAGATCTGCCCTCCCATTGCCGCTTTTACTTGTCTATGCGCGGATGTCTACGCTTGTGCTTACTTTTGTAACATTAACAACATTCAGATATCTGGAACGTAAGGGTTTGACATTTCCTTCCGCCATGCGCGCTTTAAGACGCGCCATTAATGGAGAAGTTCGATACGGCGTTTTGCCGCCCTTTAAAAAACGCTTTAGAGATTTTGGTTAAAACACCTTTTATTGTTCAAATCATATACTTAAAACGCTCGTTATTAATTGATGCACTTACAATCTATTCTTTGAATGTGCTTGTATTTTAGCGTGTATCTCTCTATTGTTTTTTAGCAAAGAATTTATTAAAAAGGATCCTTGTTTGCAGTTTTTAAAGCGGCAAATAGAGCAACCATTTCAAGGAAACGTGTTATTATGTCACAAAATCGATTTAAATATCGTTCTTCTTCCGCTTTATTATCAGCGGCCTTATTCACCGGTGTTTCAGGTCTATTAATCCTAAGCACAAGCGGTTCTGCGCACGCAGGATTTGAATGGGTGCCTCCTAAATCTGCAACGCCGCCTGCTGTAAGACCTGCCGTTCCGGTTGAACCGGTTGATAGCACTATGACACCAATGCGCGAGGACTCGGCACAGCAGATTGATGTGGAAATTACCGTGGAGCCTGCTCCTGCACCAAAACCCGCTATGCAGCCGCCATTAGCGCAAATACCGCAACAACAAAATATTGTTCAGCCCGCTCCAGCAAGGCCGCAAGCACCTGTTCCTGTGATAAAAGCTACGCCCTCTTATTCTGCGCCAGTACCTGTTACCCAGCAGGCCGAACAATTACAACAAGCACCTGCGCCTAAAAAACAAGTTATACGATCTATTAATGTTACGGCCAAGCCGACAGACAATAATGCCGTGGCCGATGTAAAACCTGCCAGCGCTACATTAGAAGAAAAAGAATTGCAGAACGCGCCGCAAGAAAATATTGAAACCGTTATTTATTGGCAACAGGAACGCCAAGTTCCGAGCGATCTTACGCCTGCACCCGAAGATATGATGCATTCCCGTGAGCCTGAAATGCCCAAGCCTTTGGCAACGGAAGATTTAACCGCGCCTCCAAAGATGGATCCTGTTCAAGCTTTTGATGTTGAACAACCTGCGGATAATGCACCTACATTAATGGTTATAGTGCCGGATGATGCGCCGGTGACAGAAGATATTATTGATAATATCAATACTAATAATGCGCCTATTATTCCGCCAAAAGGCAAACCAAGTCAGAAAGATTCCGCGTCTCAAGATATGGCTGCAGATCAACCAGAAGCTGCACGTAATCAAGACCCAGCTCTAAGCGCTGTTAAAGGTGCAAAAAAACGCGGTTTGCAAATCAACCCCTATCCAAATCTTTCCAAGGCAGACGCCGTGCAAGGCGTTTCGGGGAAATATATTACCCAAAATACTGCGCCTTCGATTAGTGCGGATGATGTTCTAAACGCTGATAGCAGTATTATAGAAGGTTTTGGTACGGATATGCCATTGGCGCTTGCATTGCAACAAATTGTTCCGCCATCTTATGCTTATTCATTTGGAGAAAGTGTTAATCCTGGTGCTTTTGCATCATGGAATGGTGGTAAGCCGTGGTATCAGGTTATGGAAGACATGCTGATGCCACTTGGTCTTAAGGGTGAGCTTAGGGAAAATAAAGTTGTTATCCGCACACAGAATGCAAGTGTTTTGGCATCTGATAATATGATGATAGATAATATGCCTATGCAGGATGATTCATTGTTGAAAATGCCCGAGACAACCATGTCCGCACAGCAGACATCTCCAATGAAACCTAAAGCAAAGGCCGGCCAAGTTTCCATTGATCCAAAGCCAGCTACACCGCGAAGAAATATTATTGCAGATCCGGGACAGGCATCAAATGCATCCTCGTCTTTGATGCCTTCACCCAATCAAGTGGCAGCAATCCCTTTGAAAGCTAGTGCATCTGCAATGCCGAAGCACGAAATCATGTCTTTTACTGCCGATAAAGGGCAGAAACTTAAAGATGTTATCGACGCATGGGCAAAAGATGCAAATATAGATGTTATTTGGAATACTAGCAAAAACCCGACTTTGGATGAGAATGTTGCACTCAAATCAACGTTTGAGATGGCTGTTAAAACTGCCCTCGCTGAAGCCCTGCCTCCCAATACGAGCGGTTTGATGGTTGTGTTTGAAAAAGAAAAAATCGGTACTGTCGAGCGGTATTCCAAATTGATTATTAATGAAGGATAATTAATTAATAATCTTTTTAAAACTGCTTTATTTTTTATAGATTACAAAAACCGCATTTTGTTAAAATAACAAATGCGGTTTTTTTATCTTCTAATATTGCACTTTTAATATTTTATATAAAATTCACGAGCGATAACTCAGAAACACGCGCCGTTACACGATAGGATGCATCTAATTGAATGCTTAAAGAATTAATTTGAAGCGCCACTTCATTTATATCTGCATCTTCTGTATCACCAATTGTTGCAAGCAAAACATTTCTTTGTTGGGTATGATCTCGCTTGGCTTCGTCCAATCTTACTTTCGCATTTTCTAGCTTGAAAGCGCGCGCGTCTAATTCATCTATGGCATTGCCCACCATTTTGGCCATTTCTTCAAAAATAGCGTAAAAGTTTTCCTTTTGCTCATTTACATTCGCACCCGGCGCACCTTCAGTTAATACTGTAAATGTTTCGGGATCAACTTGATCGGCAATAGGGGGGAGATTGTCGTTTCTAAAATACGCAGTCACAACCAACATATCGCGGAAGGGGTCTTCATTGGCCAGAACGGTATAATTTATTTCTTCCTTTTCATCCGTACGCACAAAAATATCTTTGGTATTGCCAGAACTGAGTTCGCTTGAATATCCAATGATTGTATCTGTTATTGCATCCGGATTTCCGTTATTGGTTGTGCGATCTTTTATATCTGCAATCAGATCATTGGTTGTGATCGCGCCGTTTTTCCAATCTTTAAGCAATGCATCCAAAGCCGAATCGACCAGCCCCGCATTATCTATGGGTTGAGAAAGCGTTTGCGCGCCCGCCATCAAATATCGCTCTCCATCGCGCTCGTTCATAAGATCTGCCATAAGATCAAAAATATTACCGGCCAAATCTTGTAAGGTTGATAGATCTATATCAGGCTCGGCAGATGTCATGCCTACGGGGATTCGTTCTACCTCATCAGGTGTAACTGGATCATCAAAATATACAATTTCACCTTTTTGATGCGTACCCTCTTGCAAAAAACCGATCAAAGCGTTTGAAAAATTCTCGGCTTGTTGTTTGAATTCTTCAATCGTATTAAGCGTCAATGATATCCGGCGTTCTGCTATTTTTATATTATTAATATAATTATCTGTTGTGTTCAATGTTGCACGTGCACGTTTTGAAACAAGGACATCCGTATTCAGGCCTGAAAATTTTTGGGTTTTTTTGCCGCTCGACAGCTGCTGCGTCAAATTATTTAATTTGAGTTGCTGGGTTTTCAAACGCTCTATCTGCGCTAAAGACTGCCCCAGTGTTGATATACCATTTGCCATGTTCTTAAATTTCCTTTTTCAAACACTATTTTTTAACGTTACCCTACCGCCGCAAGAAGTTCGCGGAAGGACTCATCCACGGCTGACACTACTCGCGCGGCGGCGCTGTATGCTGTTTGCACGATTATTAAATATCCAAGCTCTTCATCAATATTAACGCCTGATTCATCTAAAAATTGATTTTGCAAAATGTCACGTAGAGTTTGCTCATCGGCAAGCCGCTTTTCAATTGTCAGTAACTCTTGAGTCTGTTGGTTTACAATTTTTTGAGCGTAATCCAGCAATCTTGTTACCCCCTTTAAATTTGTAGATGTACTGGCATTGGGGCCAAGCAAATCTTCGCGGAATGCCTCGGTGGGGATTGGCGGCGTCAAAGACCCGTTAGTTTGGGAGCTATAGCTAACATCTCTCATTGGGGAGATATCTTGTGCTGGTGGTCCTGTATTAAAGCTTCCAAATATTGCCGATACTACGTTTATGCCTCCATTTGCACCAATGGCAACGATATCAGGATTTGTAGCATTGGCGTTATCTGTTTTAAAAGGCCCGCTGGTTATTTTTAAATCCCCGCCAAAGGCCGGATTGTCAAAATCATCCCCCGGACGCAGGATCAGTTCTCCGGTTGCGGCAAATGTGACCGCATCATAAGCCAAACCAGGCACACCTTCATCACCCGGCACTAACGGATCATAAATCAATTTGTCTATTAATTCTGCTTCCGTATCACCAGGCTCTATAGAAATACGCACCGGTGCATCGTTTCCAACTTGAACATCAAAGTAAGGATCATCTGGAGCATATGTGTTCTGAGATAATCCCAAATAATTTAGACCCGTTTGCCCCATCCCGGTCGGCCCAAAGTCACCGTCAATTTCTATGGTTCCTGTGGATTGGAGAATAAGCTCTCCATTTGGTCCTGCTGCGGCCTGCGCGCCGAGCGATGCGGGAATAGTAGCGGCCGCAATTTCATTGTTAATATGCGCGACCATTTGATCTACGGCCGATGCGCCCGGAAATGCGTTGGCTTGCGGCATATTGAGTGTAATAGTAAAGCTACCCGTACCATCTCTGGTTTCTGAAAAAGTGAGCTGAAACTCATCCGCCGGCGGGTCAAGATCTGTATCCGCAGATGCCACTAAATCGCCAATCGTAGCAAAGCTTCCAAATGTACGCCCGCCTGTGACTGTATTTTGTGATGGTATGCCTAGCCATTCTTGCAAGTCGGTTCCGCCAGTCCCAAATGCTCTTATATCGGTTACGCCTGTTGCTTGTTCGAAGGCTGTATCTGTAAAGGTAAACTCCACAATACGGCGAATAACTTCGTTTGATCCTGTCTGTACAGGTAGATCAGTTGCGGCCGTTCCGCGCTGAATAATGCTCGGATCTCTGATAATGGCTTGATTAACAGAGATTGTAGAAGAAAATCCGACATATTCTACCGGTGTTACGGGATCGGTACTTGTATCCGGCGGTGCGTCCGATGGCAGAGTGCCGGATCTATCTGTAAATAATCGCAATCCTTGCGCCTCAAAACGAAGCGCCAATTTATGCGCCAGTTCATCAAGTTGTGCCATTTGCCTTGGGAATGTATCATCACGTAGTTCAATAAGTGCGCCCAGTTTGCCATTTATACCGCGCGGTGTTAAATCAATGGCTGTCCTTGTTCTATCTGGATCTCCTGCAAAAACGCCAGCCACATTATCTGGATATGCACTACTTGCCGATAAACGGGTCGGGTCAAATGTAAGTTCTGTTACTCTATTAGATGCCAGTTCTATCCCCTCATTTGATTGTACGACCAAGACACCGTCGCCACGCGTGAAAAAACTGATTTCCATTAACTCGGATAATTCTTTAATCGCCTGATCGCGCTGATCCTCTAAAGCAGCAATTGTCCGTCCAACAGGTAAATTTTCCTGCACCTGATCATTTAAGTCGGCGATCTGATTTAAAAGCGTGTTGATTTGATTAACGGTGACTTCCATCTCGTCTTGGGCATCGTTGCGAAGTTGTGTAATCAGGTCTGAAAAATCATTGATTTTATTCGCCATATCTACCGCGTTATTAACTGCCCCGCTTTGTAAATAACTTTCTTCCGGGCTATCGGCAAGCGCGCTAAAGCTATCCTGAAGCCGCCCAAGCTCGGCCGCAATGGATAGCTCCGCATCTGGCGGGCCATGAAAAGTTTCAATTTGGCTTAAATAGCTTTGTTGCACGCTATGAAAGGCTGTTGAGCTTACTTGTGTCCATAGCTCTTTTTCAAGATTAAGATCGACCTTGCGAACAATTGTTTCGCCGCGCACACCTACTGTCTCCCCTAGCAAAGACTGTGCACTTTGCGGCAAAATTTTCCGTGTATAGCCTTCGGTGCCTACATTTGCAATGTTGTTTGATATCACGCTGATTTGTTGCTGTGATACGCGTAAACCGGACAGGGCGGCGTCTAATGCGGCTAATCCCATTGCTTTTACCTCTTTTTTGTTGAAGGCTGGCTCTTATGCAAGACACTTTTATTCAAAGCGATTTTAAGAGTTACCTATTTCAATAGTATGAGAATGCAAAAGAGATGCCAGATTGTGGTGTTTTGGAATTTATATTCAAGTGATGAGCTTTTAAAGAGGCGCGCGTGCATGCTTTAACTAGATCTTAGAGCGAATATTTTTATGCACTCGTGCCTAGCGCGCGCGCCTTCCAATTTCAGAACCGATAACTTTATCAATTTCAATTTGTTCCTGCATCAATTTTTCTTCAACCAATAGCGAGGTCAACATTTCGCGGCGAAGATTGCTTTGATAGCTATCGCGCATCTGCATCAATCGTATCGCGTCAAGCGCAACGCCAATACGGCGAACATTGGCCGGCTTATCAATAAGATTGGTATAAAAATCAGGGTGCTGGTAGAGCTTTTTAGTCAGGATTTCCATCTGTGCATAATAGCTTGGGTTTTCGCCAAGATACGCAAAAATTTCATCATCAGCCATACCAAATTCCTTAAGAAGCGCTCTCATAAACTCTGCGGAGCTGTCACGTTCTTCATCGTCGGATATATCAATATCATCATCGCCATCACTGCCGTCTTCGGGGCATGTAATTGTGTTCCCGCTGCTATCTTCACATTTACATGGATTGGCCGCATCGCCCGTATCTTCACCGCCATTAGACTCACATGTGGATTGTTCGTCTTCATCTACAATTTTATTCGCGCTTTTGGCGGCCACCAAGGATAGGTAAGAGTTTTGAGCTATATTATGCATAGCAACCATGCGCCTGAATAAGAGATAGTCTTCTTTATTCCCCTCTATTGCCTCTCCTTGCGCAACGTTGTCAAATGTAATTGGCCAGTACAGGTTACGTGCGAGCGCCATTACATCTTCCTCGTCTGCATTCAGACTATCGTCCAGATTTTGCCGATTAGGATTGCGCATTGCAATATCAAGGGTTAGGGGCATTAGAACCGTTCTGGCAATATCAATATCCTTGTTAAATCTTGAAGGATCCTCTCCCCCAACATCTTCGCTTGCTGATACATTAGGATCGTCTTGGTCATGTTGACACATGAAAGTAAGATTTGCATTGTTGTCATCAGGATCACAATACACCTCACGGAATTGGCGCAAGCGTGCCGCTACATCCACAGATGTACCGCCAGCAGCGGTTGTAGATGATTTGCTTAAAAACCTTGCCATACTTACTTTATTGAGTGCATTTTTCTCTACGGCAGATCCAATATCAGATCTCGCTACGCCGTTCATAAACGTTCCAATCCGACACATTTGATCGCTAGGGTGGTAGTCTTTATGTGCAGCAGCGGCTAATTCCTGTATTTGGCGTTGTGTTTTAAGCTGTTGTTCCGCATCAAAAAACTGACCTATTATTTCTGTATGCTTCATTAAAACGGAACTTAACTCCTGCGCCATTAAAATAAAAACTGGTACATAATTATTTTCAACAGCACTCACTTGCTTTTCAATACGTTCTCCATCTTTTTGACACATGCTTGGATTAATAAAATCATCTAAGTTTCTTTTACATGCGTCATAGACTTCGTATTCATTTACTCCGACATCCGTTAATTGACCGCCGCGATTGGCGCGAAACATATTCAGGTTAATTGTTTTATCATCATTCCCTGTTACAGCTGGATCTTCATCTAATTCACCAGCATTACCTATAGTATCATTTGTACAAGTGTTTTCTTCAGAATCATCTACGTCTGTATCAGGATCTGCATCATTGGGCGGATCACAATCTTCGTCTTCATGCTCTTCACAGCTCAAAATATCGATTTTGTCTTGTGTAATATCATTACTATCCTGATAAAAACCGGGAGCAAATGTACATTTAAAAATTTGCGATCCGCTTTCGCAGCGCATACGAGTATAATCGAACGTGTTTCCGCATGTTTTATTTCCACTTCGGTCTGTAATAATATCGTCGGGATTAACTTCGTAAAAACTTTCGCAATCATAAGTATCGGCTTCGTCGATACATCCTGACCAAGATCCATTGCCATTGAATGTTTGACATTCGCCTTCCTCAGGATTTGCATAAGCTGTATGCATTGAAAAAAGCAGGACGATAAAGACTGCAACTAGAAATTTACAAGATGCTTTATAGCAAAGTATGTTTAAAGCTCTCCAGCTAAAGGAAAGCTGCGGCTCATTTCTTAATTTATGTATCATACTTAAAGCCCTCCCATCTTTCCGATTTCATTTTCTGCGCTTTTTTGCATATCACTTACTTCGAGTTCAAGTAAAACCGACAGATTAGCTTCATTGCGCAAGTGGCTTTTGAACAAATCAAACTTTTGCATTAATGCGATCGCTTGCATCGCTACATATTTTCGATCAATATTCGCCGGCTTGTCGTATAAGTTCGTGTAGAAATCAGGATGTTGATAAAGCTTTTTACCAAGAATTTCCATTTGAGCATAGTAACTCGGGTTTAAAGCTTGAATATTATCTGGATCTGTAAAGCTTTCATCCGGATCAATCACATAATCGCCCATGAGCATGAAACGTTGTTGTGCATTATCAACACCAAGTTGAGTAAGAACTTCTTCAATAAATTCTCTTGTACCGGGGGCACCCTCTGACTTCATGGCTGCAATCGTATTAAAAGATGTTTCTGCTACGTTCATTTTTGCAAGAACAGCTCGTTTATCCATAAACTCTTCCATCACATCTATGAACTCTGCAGTATCTGGTTTACTTTCAAACTGCTCGGCTTCAAAACGACGAAAAACGTTATGCGCATATAGATTAGCCGATAACGCCATCACGTCTTCAGCGTGGTGACGTGTATTTTCGTTTGTTAAATCAAGGCTAATAGTCATCGGTTCTTCCAGCGTTCTAACATAATCTATATCTTTGTTCAGACGTTGCCTATTTTGGCCTCCTATATCACTTGTTGCATTATCGAATTCTTGATCTGTTTCACACATGAATGTTAAACCTTGCGCATTATCCTGCGGATCACAATAATTCTCTCTGTACTGTTGTAAACGTGTTTCTATGTCTGCCGCTTCCCCTGACGCTGACGCTGTATATGCTTGCCCCATATAACGATCTTGTGATCTTTGCGCTAAAACATGTAAGGCTACTTCGCTTTTTCGCTCAGATGCTGCCAAAGATCTTGCTTGCGTTGCAAATGTACACATGCCTGGGCTTGGATGATAATCTTTGTGCGCGCGTGCATGTATAGTTTGTAAAAGTTGTTGTGTCTCCATTTGGTGTTTAGCGTCCATAAACTGCCCTATAATCAAAGCTTGTTGGGCAGTGACTGCCGTGCTTTGCTCTGCCATTAGCATAAGAGCCGTCTGAAGGTTTTCCTTCCAAACAATTTCGTCGAAATATGTTTTCATGCCGTAAAAAGCGAGAAAAACGCGTACCCATATTTTTGGTGATGTACCTCCTGGCATCAATCCACCGCTCGGCACGGGATTAAACCATTGAATAGCGCCCTCTACTATAGTTGTTGCAAGGCATGAACAGCATGAATCTGCTTTAACGGATCTAGTAAAGATGCCCAAGGTAACCGGTGTAAGAAATGATATGATTAAAATAAACTTTATAATTTTTCTATATAGTCTTTTAATTAGAGGCTTCTCTCTATTTTTTAAGGATCCAAACATTTTATCTCATCCCCATACCAGATGTTGAAACCGCCCCGGCTTGGTTAACCAATTCCTTTTGAAGCTTGACAATTTCTAATTCCAAAAGCACAGACGCGCTTGCCTCTCTTCTGAGATAGCTTTCAAACATATCGAATTTCTGCATTAAACCTATGGCTTGTATAGCTACTCCTTTACGTTCGACATTGGCCGGTTTATCTATAAGATCTGTATAAAAATCAGGGTGTTGATATAATTTTTTTGTAAGAACTTCCATTTGTGCATGATAACTTGGCTGTACCAACGCTAGGTTTGTAGCATCTAAATTATCCCCTACCAGCATTTGCCTTTGTTGCATGTCATCAATCCCCAAGTCTTCTAAGACTTGCATCAGGTATTCTCTTGACCCGGCAGTTCCTCTCGATTTTTGTCCTACGATTTCATTAAAAGATACTTGTGCAACATTTCGCTTTGCCATGATAGATCGCATATCCATGAATGCTTCTTGTAGATTAGTAAATGTGCCCCTAACACCATTATTCAAAGATTGGCGCGGGAAGCGTCTGAAAACATCCTGACCATATAAATTGGTTGCAAGTGCCATGACATCGGCTTCGTCATTGGTGATATCATCATCGGAAAAATCTATGTCTAATGTCCATTTGCCTTCAACCAAATCCACATAATCAATATCATTGTTTAAACGTTGCCTGTTATCTCCTCCACTGTCTTCAGTTGTTAAAAGCGTCCTATCAGCGGGATTGTGTTGGCACAAAAACTCAAGACCATTATTGTTTCCATGCGTATCACAATATGTAGTTCTAAATTGTTGCATACGCGCGCTCATATCAATATCAGAGCCTGAAGACGCAGATGTAAATGCTTTTCCGGTTTGGCGATCTTGCAGTCTACGATTTAAAACATATGCTGTTAGTTCAGATTTACGGTCAGAGGCTGCAAGGCTTTTTATATTCGTTCCTATTTTACACATACCGGAACTCGGGTGAAAATCTTTATGTATCTGAGCACGGATAGTTTGAAATTTTCGTACGCTCTCCATTTGATATTTTGCATCAAAAAACATACCTACAGACATTGTTTGCTGCATTACAACCGCGCTCAACTCATCTGCGAGTAACATCATTGCCGGCAATATATTATCTTCCCACATGATATTAACCATGAAAATCCGATGCGCAAAGAACTCCGTATACATGCGGCCAACTATTAGTGGCGCTGTAGAGCGCGGCGGACCGTTACTGTACCACAGTTTAACTAGTCGTTTTTTTGTTGCGCGATCACAACTACAACACGCGTTTGCCTCTTTAATATTTATTGCAGTTGTAACAAAGCTCAAAACTAAGGCCGCGCAAAGAATTTTAATAAATCGCTTTAAAGCGATTTTATGCTTTAAAATGTTTAATATGGCTTTCATTGTTTTAATTTCCACCTCCCGCAACACTGCTCTCAGATTCTTGTTCCTCAAAGGTAGATTGCAATCTTGTTGCCAAAAGAACGGAGTTTATCATTTCATATCTAAGCTGACTTTCGAATATACCACGATCAATCATCATTTCTATTGCCTTAAGAGCAGCGCGACGCCTACGCACATTCATGGGTTTATCATAGAGATTGGCGTAGAAATCAGGGTTCTGATACATTTTTTTAGCTATTAACTCTAATTGGGCATAATAACTTGGGCTGGTGCCTATAATATTATAAACCTCATCATTTTTTACACCCAACTCCTTCATTATTGCAGCAAGATAAAAAGCTGTATCGTTATCATCGTCATCTGGTGGATCATTAACATCACTGATATCAGAGCTTCCACTTGTTTTCATGCTTACTATTTCATTAAATGTGTTTTGTGCGACACTTCGTTTTGCAACCACTGTTCTCAACGCAAGATATAAAGCTTGAGTATTATTATCTATTAAATCATCCGCGTTCAATGCGGGCAGATGTTCATGACCGTATATATTTTGGCTTAGTGATAACAGGTCTTCTTTTAATGCGGTTTCCGGCTGCGCTATATTAGGGTTTCTGAAATTTGCATCAATTGTTCTTGGGTGCGCTACCAACCGGCCATAGTCTATATCGCTGTTTACACGTTCAGGATCGACTGTTTCATTCCCTATCCCAGAACGATCACAGGCTAATGCCAGACCTGTTTCTCTTTTACTCCAGTTGTTATCTTGAAAATCACAATGCTTTTGTCGAAAATTATCCCAACGCATTTCCTTATCTAGCGTTTGTTCGAATACACCCGGGCTACGACCTGTGCCCAATTGACGTTGCATAAATTCTCTATGCATAACCATTGCATTTATGTTTGAACGATATTCGGAAGGCATAAGACTACGGACGCCTGTACCAAAACGACAAAAATCTTTGTTTGGTGTGTAATCTCTGTGTGCCTGATATTTTAATTCATGAAAAAGTCTCTGTGTTTCCAGTTGTTGAGTTGCATCAAAAAACGTGCCTATTGCATAAGTTTGAAGCATGGCCATTGC
This sequence comes from uncultured Alphaproteobacteria bacterium, assembly GCA_963702155.1. GTDB lineage: Bacteria > Pseudomonadota > Alphaproteobacteria > Micavibrionales > Micavibrionaceae. Next base: position 1,798,774 of record OY969717.1, on the reverse strand, counting down.
TGTCGTTTGCTCAGACATATCCATCATTGCCCGCACACCGTTATCTATCCAAAACTTATAATCAAATTCAGACATTTTACCTGATTGACCATCACTAATGCTTACGCCAAAAGCGTCTAATAAGTTTTTAATAGGATCTAGCAAAGACTGTAATGGACCAAGAGGAATAAATCCTGGCCCACCTAGATGTGAATGATTTCCCATATGGTCTGGATCGTATTCTGCGGGATCACTGCCATCTGTTCTTTTCATTGTTTTATTATTAAGATCATCATCATCTACGCAAAATTCGTCTAAAATATCATCTTCACCATAATTATTCCATTCTTCAATATTCTCTCCAGCGTCATCACAATCACCCTGACCACAAGCCACGGGACCAACACACCACCAACTGGCCGGATTTTCGCATAAAGCTTTTGCATCTTTTATTAAAACTGCATTCGAAATAATAAAAACACATACAATAAAGATAAAAAACACGGCATTTTGACCTTTTATCTTGTATTTTCTAAAATTGTTATTGTTGTTTTTCATTATTTTAAGGGTAAATTCTATTGGTTTTGATTACTAAAAAAAACGACCTTATTGCGCAGACAGTCGAGCTCCAACTTTTTTGACATCATCATCTAATTCTGCTGCCAACAATACAGATGTAAGCATTTCTTGTCTGGTTTCACTTTCATAAATAGCACGATCTAACATGAGCTCTATTGCTTTAAGGGCCACGCTTTTTCGTTCTGTGTTTGCCGGTGTATCATATAAATTAGCATAGAAATCCGTGTTTTGGTAAAGCTTCTTTGCCAACACTTCAAGCTGTGCGTAATAACTAGGATTTTCGCCGATTATTTCAAAAATATCATCGTCTGGTACGCCCATTTCCTTATAAATTGCAGCTAAAAATTTTGCCGAATTTACATTTGCGCTAGCATCCATAGCTCCTGAAGATTTTAAACTCACAATTGCATTATAGGAGCTTTCAGCCACATTTCTTTTTGCGGCGACACGGCGTAGCGCCATATAGAGATCCTGATATGATCCATCATCTGCGTTTTTTATCAAATAGCTGTCACTCACACTCTGCAAAGTTTCGTGCCCGTATAAATTGTTACCCAACATTAATACAGCAAGCTCATCATCTGTACTTGCTTGATCTGTAAAATCGATTTCCAATGTTCTTTTGTTTTCGACCAAGCTACCAAAATTAATGTCAATATTAATATTTTCTGATGAGCCGCCGCCTGCACCACAAATTGCTTCCAAACCTTCATTCATTATACCGCCAGGCATCATGCCCCAATTATTATCTTTAGGATCACAATACTCATCTTTAAATATGTTCCATCTATTTTCCTTGTCTTTTGTTGCCCCTAGAGCACCACTAGAATTAACACGACCTAAATGACGCGCCATCTGACGATCATTTAAAGCAAACCTATTTAATTGTGACTTATGTTCCGATGACATCAAACTTCTTACATTGGTTCCAATCCAACACATATCACCACTTGGCACGTAATCCTTATGCGCTTGGAATTTGAGCCGCTGATATACACGCTGGGTTTCAAGCTGGGTTTTTGCGTCCATCATCATACCAATCATCATGGCCTGATGCATTGCCGTTGCCGATAGCTGTCGCGACATTTTAGTCATGCTAACAAGAAAGCGATCTGTAAAAAATGATTTATTCCCAAAATTAAATGTCCCTCTCGCATTACCCCTGGAGAAATAATCACGATAATTATTAAAAATATCTCTTAACTGCAAAAGAGCTGCCGTCTCACCAGCGACATGAAATACGTCAAGCGCGGCCTTTGCAAACAATGTATCTAAACATAGACATGTATTGCCATAGCAGGGACACCCTGGTAAAAGGCCCTTTAATTCTGCCTGAGATTGAGCGCCGTTCATAAGGTCGTCAGTATGTGAATTATTTAAAGCTTGCTCCCCGAAAATTGTTTGGCCTTGCTTAAGGGTTGCCTTTTGAAGATCGTTTAATATGTCGGTATTATTTTTTAAATCAGAGCCATCAGAGGCTACAGCATTTGATTTGGGCTCTAAAGTTTTATTATTTGATTTTGGCTCTAAAGTTTTATTGGCTATATTTTCTGTATTTATTTTATCTGTAGTTAGAGCATTTAAATCTGCATCTTTATCGAAAATAGCTCCGGATGCATTTTCTTTTATATTATTTTGAATTAATTGTTCTGAATTAAAAGCCAAAATGACGACTACAAAAATTGCAATCGCGACCAAAGTACCTATAATTTTTTTCTTATATATCATATGCTTTTAAAACTTTTCAGAGTACCGAAAGATATCCGGCCTTTCTATTCGTAAAATTTATTTTTTAGTTTAGCACAATTCTTTTTGAAAAATCACGTTGTGAATCGGATCGTTATAGATTTATTTTATTGTACGCTTGTGTATATTTGTTTTTTCATACAGAATATAGGCATAGTATAGCCTACTAAAATAAATTTTAAATTCACATTACAGTTTTCTAAAAATGGTTAAAGCAAAGACTAAAAAAATAAATACGAATACTGATGCCCCTGCGGCAGATGCCGTCAACCCGAAAGATGTAAGTGGTCTTGGCACAGTCGTTGTCCGTAATGAATTTTACCGAGATGGTTATCGAAGTCTTCTAAGGCTGGCGCTTTTACAGGGTCTTGTGATCTTGGGGCTACTTGGCGCGATGTTTTTTGTCATTAATATACATCAGCCGGAAAACCGTTATTTTGCCACGACTGAAGATGGGCGGCTTATACCGATGCTTCCTCTTAGTCAGCCCAACTTAAGCACGCCTGCTTTGATGTCTTGGTCCGCGCAGGCCGCAACGGAAGTTATGACCTTTGGCTTTAATGACTATAGACGCCGCTTGCAAGAATTGTCGCGTAATTTTACGCGTCGTGGCTGGGAAAGCTTTACGGAAGCATTGTCGGTCTCCCGTTTAATCGAAATGGTTGAGGCCAACCAACAGGTTGTTACGGCGGCCCCTGCTGGTGCACCCATACTTGAATCCGAAGGGCTGGTTGCTGGGCGTTATGTATGGCGGGTTCAATTACCGCTTATCCTGACCTACCAATCTGGCGCAAAGCAGAAATCAAACCGTTTGCTTGTCAGCCTTACCATAGTTCGCGTTCCACGCTTAGAGAGCGCAAATGGTGTAGGAATTGAGCAATGGATTGCGATGGCTCAGTAAGATTTTATATATCATGTTAAAGATTTCTTGTGTTTTTATATATTATTGTTTACGTAAAGATAAAGCAGTTTCATAATAGTCAGTAAGAATTGCCAATGAGTTTATTACATATTTGTTCAAAACCTTTAATTTTTAAGCCCCTTATTCTAAGCCTGGGCGTATTCACTGCGTTGTGTTGTATTTCAGTTGATTACACATATGCGCAGGGTTTGGATATATTAGACAACCCAGAAGGCGAATTTGATCAAAATCAAGGCGAGGATTTTGATTTTCTACCAGACCCGTCCGGCCCTCAAAATGATATCTTTGGCGGTGGTGATGATTTTAATTTTGAAAAATCTGCAGAAGAATTGCAAAACGAAACCCGCAAAGACGCTTTCGAAGCCGCTTTACAAAGTTTGCTTCCTTTGAAGCCAGAGGAAATTCGAAAGCTTTTGGAAGAATACGATAAAACTGAAGAATCTGTTGAGGTTCCGATTTATCCGGCGCCGCAGCCTAAGGTTGCCGTAGAAACACTTTCGGTTGATCCCGGGACACTTCCTAATACTATTAGTCTTTCACACGGATATGTGACAACTTTTAACGTTGTTGATACAACCGGTGAACCTTGGCCTATCAATATGATTACGTGGGCTGGTAATTTTGATATTATAACAACTACTGCAGATAGCGACCCCAGTAATATTCTGCTTATATCGCCGCAATCACCTTATTCTACTGGGAATATGTCTATTAAGCTGATTGGTATGGATACGCCGATTATTATATCTTTAGAAACACGGCGTGACTATGTCCATTATAGGTATGATGCCATTGTGCCCAAAAAAGGGCCCATGGCGAAGGTTTCTTTTATTGAGAATGGTACAGATTTGGTTGCTGGAAATGTGGATCTTTCCAATATCCTAGAAGGTGCCGTACCTAAAAGCGCTTATAAAATGAAAATTTCCGGTGTCGATGGCCGGACGAGTGCATACAGATTAAAAGGCCTTACATATTTAAGAACACCTTTAACTCTATTATCGCCGGCATGGATAAGCTCCGCTTCATCGGCCGATGGTATGCGTGTATATGCGCTTGCGCATTCTCCCGTTATATTACTTTCGGAGAATGGGAAAACAAGGCAAGTAAGGTTATCCGAACGCGAGGATCTTTTTGATGAGTGATGATTTTAATGATGATGAAGATCTGGGCGCCCTAGATGAGTCCAGTTTTGATAATTTTGAAAATAATGATAAAAAATCATTGGGTGATTATTGGCGCTCCAGCGCTATGTTCAAGGCTGGAATCATTGCGGCCGCCGTCATCGTTATAGTGGGCATTATGTTTTTATTTGGCGGTGGGGAGGAAGATGCCGTTATAATTTCAAGTGTTGACTCTGGTGTTGATGTAAGTTCTGCCCCAGGAACCGACGCCGTGTCTCCTGTTTACCGGGAAGCCATTGAAGAAGTAAATCAAGAGCGTATTTTAGAGGCAGAGCGAACTGGAAATAGCGCGATGCCTACGCCTCTAGACCCCCCAAATTCCCAGCTTGCTATCCCAGAACAGGAGACGCAAGACGAAGAGAATGATCCATTACAACGCTGGCGCGAACTTCAAGAGGAGCGCATAGCAAGAGAATTAAGAAATGGCGGAAATACCGGCGGACAAAATAATGCTGGCGGCGGCGGGCCGGGCGGCGCTTTAGAAGATTCAGCGGCGCGCACAGAAGCGGTTAATCAATTGGCCGAGCTTTTATCTGCACAAATGCAGTCTATTTTAGAGCGCGCTTCGCAACCCATTCCAATTGAAAGTGAAAATATTACATCAAGAGATAATTGGGATGCATATATAGATCGCCTTGAGGAGCGCGCTGCTGAAGCGCGCGGCACTGGCCAAGGCGACGGCGATGCTTTTTTTGAAGATGAAAACCTAGCCACGCTCTCTAGTGTTGTTGTGCCTGCAGGAGAAATGTACTATGCGCAATTAATCAATGAGGCAAATTCGGATATTCCCTCTCCTATTGTTGCTCTTGTTTTATCTGGCCCCTTATCGGGCAGTAAAATTATAGGTAGCTTCGCGGTTGAAAATGAGTATTTAACGCTGAACTTTAATACTGCGGTTGTGAATGGTGTGTCTATTGATATTAATGCAATGGCCTTTGATCCGGCCACAACTCTGCCTGGTATAGCCACAGAAGTAGACAGAAGACTTTTTACACGTGTTTTTCTTCCTGCTGCCGCTGCGTTTGTTGAGGGTATATCTGAAGCTATTGCAGAATCAGGTAGAACAAATGTTACCGTACAGGGTGAAACGGTTATAGAAGAAACCGAAGAAGTCGATACAGATGAAGCCGTTGCCTCTGGTATTGAGGAGGTTGGTCAAGAGCTTGGTCAAATTATTGATGAAATTGCAGATGATACTGAGGTTTTGGTTCGTATAGAAGCCGGAACACCTATCGGCATATTGTTTTTACAGCCTGTTGAAGAAGATTATGGCGCCGGACTTACCACAGTTTCAAGTGCGGCTTCCGAGCTTTAGAGTTTCAAAAACATTCTTTTATAGCATGACCTAAAATGCTATAAATATCACATAACGGGCTTTTTATTTTTTTGTTATAAAAATATTTATATACTCCTATTACATGCTTTTTACACATATAAGGTGACCCAATGGCCGACGATAAAAATGATGATTTTGATGACGAATTTTATGGTGATGATTTTAACGATCTTGATGACCTTGATCTTGAAGATGATGATTCTTTAGATGTTGCTTCTCTTGATGATCTAGAGAACGAAGATATCGTTGTAGTTGATGCAGACAGTGCAGATGATAATATCATTATAACAGAGCATGATATCTTGGACGGCGATAGTGAAGACGACAATGGTTCGGATGATGATATGCCAATTCTACCGCCTCAAAAAAAGAGCTTTGTACAAAAATTCTTTCTACCAATTGTTATATTTGTAGTTGCTATTATGGGTGTGCTTTGGCTTCTTACTCAAAGTATGGTTGCGCCACCACCCGCGATACCTAGAGCCTTGGATGGTATGCCGCCTGCCCCCACGCCTATTGATTCCACAAATATTACTGAAGATACAGGCGCTTTTTCACAAAATGTAAGTGATCCCGCTGCTGTTTTAACGCCTATTCCAGAACCTCAAACTCTGGACACTATAGAGCTTGCAGACCTTAATGCGGACAGTATCGAAAACCCTGCGCTTACTTTTGAAGGGGAGGAGTTTGAAGGACCCGCTTTGAATTCTGAAGAAATAGATGTTGACGTTAATATAACATCAGACCCTCTAGATACTTTAAACGACCCATCTTTCTTGCCTGTTGATGATACGGATGAGACATCTGCAAATACTCGCGCTGATGTAACTGGCAACACTGATGATCCTATTTTTATTATGAATGATAATGAAAACCTTAATACAACATCGGCAGATGAGGATATCATAGATTTCTCAGGCCTTGGTGATGATAAGAATATAGATAATCCTTCTGATGCCATTAACAATATTCCGGAGGCCATTATCGAAGGAAAAGTTGAAAAACGTGTTGAAACAATTACAACAGAAATGCAGAAAAAAGAGGCGGCATTGCTGGAGCAAATTGAAAGTTTGAAAAGCACGGTCAACTCTTTAAATGAGAAGATTGAATCCTTGCCAAATGAAAATGTTTCAAATACGCCCGCTGCCTCACAGCCAGCGCGTCAAGAAAACACAATTAAAAAACCAGAAGCCGTCGTAAAGCCCAAGCCGGCAAAGCGCGTGCCACAATGGAGCTTGCGATCAGCCAAGCCCGGCCTTGCTGTGGTTCGCTCGGATTTATCTGGTGATCTTAGAACGGTTGAGGTTGGAGATACGTTAGATGGCGTAGGTAAAATATCTAGCATTAATTATAAAAGCGGCGTTTGGACTATTCAGGGTTCACGTGGTGCCATCACGCGTTAAGATCTTCTTTATTTATACTCTTTTTTCAAAAAAGCCCTTCACATAAAGAAGGGCTTTTGTTCTAAATTTGCAAAATTTGAATCTTTTGCGTTTAATGTAAAAAATAATAAAAAATATGATAATAATGTTAAAAACAATCTTTAATAGATCATTTATTAGTTTGCTTGTATTATTTACGGCACATATACCATTTAAACTTTGTATTGCTGCCGATGCTTCTACAATCGCGAATAATGTAACCAATAGCCTAATGTTTACACCCGGATTGCTTTCCGTTTGTGCTTATTTAATAGCTATTACATTCACGATCTGGGCTATTTATCAGCTTAAACAATATGTTGATGATCCAAGAAATAATAAATTACGCTTACCGCTTATAAAATTTTTTGTTTCTTCGGCTTTTCTGGCTCTTCCTACTCTCTATGCTTCTTCTTATTCTACTATCTACGGACAAGGTGAAGCGGAAAGCGTTGGGGCGGCCAGCATTAGCCGTGCACAATTAAATATTTCACAGAATGGTGGCGTTGATAGTAGTAGCGATGGCCAAACAATACCTAGCGAAACTAATTCAAATGCCGCTTACAATATTACAGCCATAAACAGCGGCCAAGCGACTATCCGCTCAACTACAAACGGCACTACTATCAATATCACTATTAGACATACTGTTGAGGGACTTGGTGAAATTGTCAGCATTGAAAATAAAAATGGACAATGGATTATAACAGGCACAGATGGAGAAATCCGACAAAACTGAATTCTGCAATAATATCAAAAAGATATGAAATTTATATTGTCATGCCTATTTTATGTCTGATAAAGTATTCATAATCGAAAATAACAAGCACCGTTTGCTTACTAAATCATTTGCATAATTTGTATAAAATATGATCTAATGATGTAAGGGTTTAAAAAATATATAAAGATTGCATACATATGGCGGGTCTAAAAATATCAAAAAATAAGAATTTTTTTATTGGGTTGAGTATATTTTCGCTCTCCTTCTTCCTGTTTGCGCATCCTGCCTTTGCTATGAATACTATTTTTACCAATATCAACCTTAGTGTTCGGGACTTTCCCGGCCTTGTAACTGTTTTTGCATATATTTTGGGTATTGTTCTTGTTGTTTGGGGCATTATTCAACTCAAGCAGCATGTTGATAATCCACAAAAAATCGAATTAAGATGGCCAGTAATGAAATTTTTGGCAGGCGGCTCTATGTTTGCGCTCCCTGCTTTGTTTGTGGCCGCAAAACAATCTATAGATAATATAGGTGTTCCTGGAGCCTTTTTGTTTGATTTCTCCGGGCTTGTAAGCGGGGCATTAGGCACGCTTACTGCTGTTACTGGTGTTCCAAGCGTCAACGGTATTCTAGAAAATATTGTGGGTAGTGTATCTGACGCTCCTGGCCTGGTTGCTGTTTTCTCTTATCTTTTGGCTCTAGTTTTTATAGTTGCCGGTGTTTTAAAAATAAAAGATGCGGTTGAAAACCCGACCCAAACATCTATTCGCGAAGGGGTTATTCGTATTTTAATCGGTGGCGCCTTACTTGCTCTTGATGATGTGATGCGCGCTGCCACAGGTTTGATAAGTGGTGGTGATGCCAATATCATGACTACTGTCAATTCGATATTTTCTGTTATAGGGTGGTCCAGATCTGCCTACGGCGCTGGTGTATTAAATTTATGTGACCCTACCAGTATCACAATAGGTGGCAGGCTTTGTGTATTTGTTATTAGTTCTTCTGCTGCGCCTGCGTTTCTATCGGCTTTATCGTATATCTTTGCGTGTGTTTTAACAGCTTGGGGGTTACTTAAAGTTAAAGATCATGTTGTTGATCCGACCCGTACCACTGTCTGGGAAGGTGCATCTCGTTTATTAGCCGCGGGCGCATTTTTTGCTCTGCCTGTAACTGTCTCTGCTATAAAAAGCACGATTACAACCGTTGGTATTGGCACAGCCCTTAATCTTCGGGCAATTAGTAGATATAATGAAACGGCCTCTGTATGTGATGGGCTTGATGGTGCGCTTTATTGTATGATGAGCGATGTGCTTACACCGATACATGTGGTTTTAAACTTTTTTACTTTTGTTGCCGGCGTTATTCTTATTATGATTGGCATATCCAGATTAATGAAGGGCGCGCAAGAAGGTGCAAAAGCGCCAGGCGGTTTGGGTACATTTATGACGTTTATTATCGGCGGCGCTCTTTTATCTTATAATGAGCTTATTCGCGCATTTACAGGGTCGTTTTTTTCCAATCCGTTAACCCTGACATATGCCAATCTTCAATATAATACCGGTATGGCTCCTGATGAGCTTGCCCATGCGCATACTGTGATTAGCGCGATTTTAAAATTTATGATTGTAATCGGTCTCATCAGCTTTGTGAGGGGATTATTTATCATCCGGAATGTTGCCGAAGGCAGCGGTCAAGCCTCGCTCATGGCGGGTGTCACACATATGGTAGGTGGTGCTCTCGCTGTGAACATGGGCCCGTTAATGAATGCCGTGCAAAATACGCTTGGTATTGCAAATTACGGGGTTACGTTTGGTGTATAATTTTCGTGCATAAATGAATTTTATATGCTAATGTTTTAATTAGTGAGCAAACTTAAACAAAACTCTTAAAGGAGAAAACTATGCTTAATAAAGTAAAAAACTCATATTATACATTTGGTGCTGTTGCGACAGTTGCTGCTATTGCACCTAAAAGTGCAGACGCCTCTACAGGCTTTAGTGTTATTACTGATAACATGACTGAATCTGTTTCAAATATTCCAGGCCTTATAACAGTTGTTGCGTATCTTTTTGGTATTCTATTGGCTGTTCTTGGTGTTCTGAAAATCAAGGATCATGTTGAAAACCCATCACAGACACCGCTTCGTGAAGGCGCGATTCGTTCGGCTGCTGGTGGCGCATTGTTTGCGCTTCCAATTATCTTTGAAGCGGCTACTCAGACTATTGGTACAGCAGGCAATGATACAAGTGCCGCTACGATCAGCAAAGCAACCGCAGTATTTAACGACTAATCTACAAAATTATGGATTTACATCCAATATCTTTAGGAATAGCCCGCCCGATCCCCAAAAGACCGGGCGGGTCTTCCGTTTCCAAGACCGGGCGTTCCAAAGTAGCGCCGGCACATTCTGATACAAAAGGCGATCGCCTTCCGCCTGAGCTTAAACAAAAAATTCTTAAGCGTGATCATTACAGTTGTAAATGTTGCGGTTTTATTTCCAAAAAATTTCAAGATGTTCTTTTTCTTGATTCGAACATAAAGAACAGATCCGAACGCAACTTGATCACGACTTGTATTTTTTGTCATCAATGTTTTAATTTGGAAAAAGTAAGCGATATGCGCTCCGGTGTTCTTATATGGCTTCCCGAAATTGAGCAGCATAAGCTCCATCACATTGCACGCGCCATTTATGTAGCGCGCATTTCTCAAGGCCCGCTGGCCGAGGTTGCGCGCAATTGTCTAGATATTCTTATGAAGCGGCGTGAAGAAGCGACAGAGCGCATTGGTAGTGACGATCCTTATATTCTTTCGACAGTATTAAAAGATTATCTTGGATATAAACATTATCATCATCGCGATAAAAAATTAGACGGTATTCGCCTTTTTCCGCTTGATCGACGTATTATAAAAGAAGCCGATCTTGAGTTTAATCAATTCCCTCAAATTTTAGCATATTGGCGCTCTAAAGATGGCCCTTTTGGTGGTAAATCCCCACCACAATGGATATCTATTTATAGCGAAATTGCCGCTTCGGCCTAATTATATAGAATTCTTTGCATTTTCTTATGCTTGATCCCTTAAAAAAACGGTATTTGAAGCAAGAGGGGCTATGCGTTTACCATCTTGTCGGCTATATTCATTGTAGATGCTTTAAAAATCATAATAAAACCCTGATTCAAGTCATATTATATGAGCTTTATTAATAAAATTCTTGCGCCTTTTCAAAAGGCTTTACGCCAAACAATATCCTCTTTTATCCAGTTGGAAACGGCGGATAGCGAGAATGTTTTGGTGTCATCTGACGGATCCCTGGTGTCGTATATAAAGATAGAAGGCAGCAAGCAGATTATTGGTGAAGAAGAATATAATAATATTATTCAGGCCTCTACTGTAAAATTTGGCTCCCGATTTGATCGGCAAGGCCATGCTTTGCAAGTTTATTTTGCACGTGACCCCGGCCGTATCCGTGATCAGCTGGAGCAGCTCATTCGCCCAAGCCGGATCAGTGCAGATAATATGAAACTTGAATTGAAAGATTTGTTTGATGAGCGGATAAATCATCTTGAACGTTTCTTATCCAGAGAAGATTGCTATTTTGTTCTTTGGACACGCCCTAGCGTATTAAGCGCGAGCGAATCCAAGCGCGCCGGTAAAGATGCGCAGGAACGCGCGAAAAGCTGGGTTACAGCACCAAATGCACAATATCCTTTTGCAGCCTTCGACCCGCTTCGTACCCGCCACAAAAGCTTTCTTACAGCTTTGACATCTGCTTTAGACGAGCTGGGTATTCAAGGATCATTATTAGAAGCGCATGATGCTATTCGTGAAATTCGTTCAAATCTTTTTCCTGATCGTGCCAATGAAAACTGGCGCCCTTGTTTGCCTGGTGATCCTATACCAGCGCGCGCGCCGATGGAAAAGGTCGATATGTCCGATATTTTATGGCCAAGTCTTCCTAATCAGATTGTTGCTGCCGATGCCAAAACGATTGGCCAATCGGTTGTAAAAATTGGAAATCTTTTATGGGCTGGCGCGGATATGACGCTTGGCCCGATGGATGCTACGCCATTTTCTCAACTTTTGAACCGCTTTGTTGAAGCCGATATTCCTTTCCGTATATCTTTTCTTGTTGAAGGCGGCGGTATGTATGCAACACAGCTGCGTACGTTTTTGGCAACGATCATGGGGCCAACATCTGCGAGTAACAAACAAATCAAATACTCTTTAGAAGGCTTACAAACGCTTTCTAGAAATGAGCCAGTTGTACGTGTACGTGTATCCTTTGCAACATGGTGCAAAATCGAAGAGAAAAGCAAAATTCTGGATCAGCTTTCTGTTCTTGTACAAGCTATCGAGAGTTGGGGGTATTGTCAGGTCAGCGAAATTTCCGGTGATCCACTTGATTGCGTTATGTCTTCTGCCATGGGCATTCATTGCTGCGGTACCGGTGTAACCGGTATTGCACCGATGGTTGAGATTATGAAGCTCCTGCCATGGCAACGTCCTTCTAGCCCTTTTAATAATGGCGCCATGCTTTTCAGAACGCCGGATGGCAAAGTTTGGCCGTATCAAACTGGTACAAATTTAACCACCACATGGTTTGATCTTATTTTTGCACAGCCGGGGGCTGGTAAATCTGTTCTTTTAAATACGCTTAACCTTGGCACATGCCTATCCCCGGGTTTGAGCAAACTGCCATATGTTGCGGTTATTGATATTGGTCCATCATCATCCGGTCTTGTTTCTCTTATTCGTGAAGCGCTACCTTTGAGCCGCCAACATGAGGCGGCGTATTACCGTCTTCAAATGTCGCATCAATATGCGATCAACCCTTTTGATACGCAGCTTGGCTGTCGCTATCCGCTACCTGATGAGCGCAGCTATCTGGTCGAATTGATTACACTTCTTTGTACGCCGCCCGGATATGATAAGCCCTATGACGGGATGCAGCAATTGGCCGGTCTGGTTGTGGATGAGATGTTCCGCTGGCGAGATGATAAATCTGCCAATGCCGAGGCGCGCCCCTATTTACCGCGATTAGAGCCAGAAGTTGATGAGGCGTTGCAGAAATTTAACGTCCATTTGCCATCCGATCCATATTGGTGGGATATTGTCGATAAGATGTTTGATCTTGAGCAATACCATATTGCAAACTTGGCGCAGCGCCACGCCGTTCCGACTTTGAATGATTCGATTACAGCCTCTCGCCGGCCGCAAATTCGCTCTCTTTTAGAAGAAACTTCGGTCGGTTTTAGCTCAGAGAGCGTGATCGCGGCGTTCGAGCGTATGGTCACGTCCGCCATTCGTGAATATCCGATTCTTTCTTCTGTTACGCAGTTTGATATTGCCGATGCCCGCGTTTGTTCACTTGATTTGATGGATGTCGCGCCGCAAGGGGATGAAACGGCAGATCGTCAAACCTCCATCATGTATATGCTTGCGCGTCATGCGTTGGTGCGCAGCTGGTGGATGAGCAAGGAATCGGTGCAATATGTACCGCAGAAATATCAGGAATATCATAAACTCCGCTTGCAAGATGTGGCCGAATCGCCAAAACGCCTATGTTATGATGAATTTCACCGTACCAGTAAATCTTTTTCTGTACGCGCGCAAATTATTCGTGACGTGCGTGAGGGTCGGAAACGCGGCGTTCAAATTGTTCTATCATCACAGTTGTTGGACGATTTCAGTAAAGATATGGTTGATCTTGCAACCGGTGTATGGGTTTTAGGTACAGCGATTTCTGATAAAGCCGTTGATAATATACAAGAACGCTTTGGTTTGAGCGCAACCGCGCGTGATGTTATCCGGCATAAATTAACTGGGCCCAAATCTATTGGCGCGCCTTGTTTGCTTGTTTTGGGTACTACAGATGGCCGGTATGAACAGCATTTGTATAACACACTTGGCCCCATTGAATTATGGGCGCTTTCCACATCTGCCGAAGATGTGGCCATCCGTAACCGCTTGTATGGGAAGCTTGGCGCAAATCGTTCGCGTAAATTGCTGGCATCCCAATATCCGGGCGGTAGCGCCAGAAGTGATATACGTCGCCGTGTCTTAGCCAAAAGCGAAGATAAAAATAATCGTTCTGCAATGATTAGTGCAGTTATTGAAGAAATCGTGGATGAATTGGTCGAGCTGAGCAAGAGCGAACAAAAAGCCGAGGCCAATGCACGGATCAAGCTGACGGAATAAAGCCATGAGCGATAAAAAAAAGACGGAAAATCCCACAGATAAAAAAAATCCAAAGAGTAAAAAATCTTCTTTAAAGAACTATAAGCTTTTTGATAAAAAAGTCGAAGCTTCCATAGATATATCAGATGCGAATTTAAAAGATGCTGATAACGAAAAAGTTATCGAACAAAGCATGCTTGCAAAAAAACATACCGAAAAGAAAAAAAAGCAGAAAAAAATGATCTTTTACGGGTCTATAGTTTTTACCTTGGTTGCTTTCGTTTATTGGGGCATGCAGCCCATAAAACTAGGTATAAAATACGGTATTTGTAAAGTTTTGGCCGAACAATTGGTGGAATACCCAACAACCTTGAGATATTCCTCTGTTAGTGAGGATGCTAAAACCAATTCTTTAGAAATGTGGTTTACCCATACCGATTCTTTCGGGCAGCTTAAACTGGAACGTATGTTTTGTTTTTACGAACAGGATGAGGCCGGAAATCTTAGAATATCAGAAGCCATCATCGGTAAACGTGAAATTCCTTCTGCGCGATTAGAATTATTTAATTTTTCTATCCCTTCCATTATTGCAAATCCGCCCAATATGGATATTCCAGCGCCTCTACCGAACGATTTAGAGAATCTGGAATATGAAAGAAACCGGTTTATCAAACCGATATTTTAAATGTATTTAAAACCTAAACTTGGAGTTTATGACTTATGAAATTTAAAAAACTGGGTCGTACTGATCTTGATGTTAGCCTCATTTGCCTTGGCACTATGACATGGGGCGATCAAAACACAGAGGCTGAAGGCCATGAGCAGATGGATTATGCACTTGAGGAAGGCATTAATTTTTTTGATACGGCCGAGCTTTATGCCGTTCCGCCAAAGCCGGAAACACAAGGCAAGACCGAAGAAATTATAGGCACTTGGTTCAAGGCGCGACAAAATCGTGACAAAGTTATTTTAGCCAGTAAAATTACAGGACCGGGTCTGGATTGGATCAGGAATGGTGTGCCGATTGATGGCGCGCAAATTCGTGCCGCTTTAGAAAAAAATCTTAAGCGCCTGAAAACCGATTATATTGACCTGTATCAGCTTCATTGGCCTAATCGCCCGAACTACCATTGGGGCAGTCAATGGGATTTTCATCCGCAAGGCGTTGTTATCAAAAAAGAACGTGAGAATTTTGAAGAGGTCTTGGAGACTGTTCAAGATTTTATAAATGAGGGGAAAATACGTCATTTTGGCCTTTCCAACGAGTCTGCATGGGGCACTTTACAATATACGCGTCTGGCTGAAGAAAAAGGCCTGCCCCGCGTTGCTTCCATTCAAAATGAATACAGCTTGCTTTGCCGTATATTCGAGCCTGATTTATCCGAGATTGCATTATTAGAAGATGTTGGTTTGCTCGCATGGTCACCTTTGGCCGGCGGAATGCTCAGCGGTAAGTATCTGGATGGGAAGCGCCCTGAAGGTTCTCGCTGGGCAATGGATGACCGTCCGCCGCACCGCGATACATCGCAGGGACATGCGGCTGTACGTGCTTATATGGACGTCGCGGATAAGCATGGCTTGGATGTATGCCAGATGGCGCTTGCCTTTGTTAATCAGCAGCCTTTTGTTACGGCCAATATCATTGGCGCGACGTCAATGGAGCAGCTAAAAACCAATATCGGGTCAATTGATATTACGCTTGGCGATGATATTATGGATGATATAAAAGCGGTTTATCGCGATTATCCGATGCCGTATTAAATCTCTATCCAATTATAGTTTTTTACAGAAAAGATCTTTGTTTTTCAAAGGTTTTTTTTATATGCGCCTTTTTATTATTTGTTTGCCAAGATATCGGAACTTATCCACATGCTTTGGTGTTGGCTTTATAAGCATAAACAAAAAGGGGATATTTGTTATGAATACTTTATCTAAAATAACACTAAAAACTCTGCTTACCCGCGTCATTGATAGCCGTGACGGGTATCGAGAAGCGGCAGATGAGGCACGCTTGCCATATCACAAAACCATGTTTGCACATTTATCGAGCCAGCGTCACGACTATGCGCTCGGCCTGCAAACATTTTTGATGCAAACTGGTGATTATATAGCACTTGATGGCTCCGGCCTTGCGAGCATGCACCGGCTTTATATCAATATTAAGCATAAGCTTTTGGCTGGTGACGATGCATTGTTCAAGGAAATCATGACGGGTGAGCGCGCGCTCATCAAACAATATAAAGAAACGATCATTGCAAATAAAGATAGCTCTATGATTTCGGAGCAGCTTAAAAAACAGCTTCATATGGTCATGTCAAATCTGGATGATTTCAAATTTATAAAGTCTGATGTTGTAAAGCCCTCGCAAATACAAGCGGCTTAGACAGTCTTTTTAAAAATATGATTATTTAAAAACCTCTGTCAGGACCACGGAGGTTTTAGTTTTATTAAAACAACTTTTTTACTATTGCGCGTCTTTAAACAGACCCTTCGGCAACAATACCCAGTATCGCCCTTTTGCCTTCATTTGACCTGCGATGGCTTCAGCTTTCTCGCCGTAACCCCAGAACACGTCCCCGCGCACCGGTCCGCGGATTGCGCCGCCCGTATCTTGCGCGATCATCAAACGGCGCTCTACTGTTACGCCTGCTGCGGGATTTTGTAGCTCCACCCAGAATGGCATACCATAAGCCCAAAGCGAACGATCTACGGCAAGGGAACGACCTGCGGTTAAAACAACCCCTTCGCCGCCAATTGGGCCTTCATCCAAGCTTCTAAAGAACACGTATGATTTATTGGTGTTCATAACCTCATCGGCCTGATCGGGATTTGCGGCGAGCCATGCCCGAATAGATTGCATCGATACGTTTTCTTTTGTTAGATGTTCGCGTGCGATCAATTCACGCCCAATGGCATAATATGGATGGCCGTTTTGTCCGGCATAGCCAATACGCATAACGCCGCCTTCTTCCAATTGAACAACGCCAGAGCCTTGGATTTGTACAAAAAATGCATCGACCGCGTCATCAACCCAAACCAACACTTTATCATTATGCGGCCAATTGCCATCTACGATTTCTTCTCGGCTTTCGTAAGGCTTCAGATTACCGTCTGTGAGCCGTCCGGCGATGCGCTGTCCTTTTAATTCGTCTCTGAATTCGCCAAGCTGCACCATGACTAAATCATCAGGGCGGGCGTATAAAGGTATATTATACTGCTCGCTTCTTGTTTTTGACCCACGCAGTGAGGCCTCATAATATCCGGTAAAAAGGCCTTGCGCCTCTGATGTGCCAGAGGTGTTGGCGCTTGCGAGATAAGGCGTGAAATTTTCTTCGATAAAGGCGCGGAATGTGTCGGATGACCACGTTTTTGCATTTACAAATTTCGCACAAACGCCGCGCCAATCGGCATATGTTCCGGCTTGCTCCAATGCTCCCATTTTTTTATCCGGATTGCCCTTTAAAATGCGCATACATGATTTTTCGAACGCGAAGGCGGCCGTTTTTAGATTATCCTGATTCCACCCTAAAAGGGTATCAAACGAAGATTGTGTTAGCCCTAGCTCTGGCTTAACCTCTTCTTTTAAAGCTTCATCTGGGACTTCAGGGGTTTGCGGCTCCAATGGAGAGGACGCACACGCGGTTACAATCAAAACTAAAAATATGGATAAAATGCGTAAAATCATGATGCCGTTTTACCATGATTTTAATCGCTATACGAGTATGAAAATTATAGTGTGGTTATTTAAGCCACCACATCCGAATCCGGAATAAAGTCGCTATCGCCAACGTGACCGCTGCGCGTCTCTAAAACCATCCAGCGGGGGTCTTTAGATTTTATTTTTCGGCCAAATACCCAGACATCATTCATTACAACAGGCGTTTCGGAGCTTCCGGATACGGTATTACCGTCTTTATCTTTGGTTACGGCAATTTCTTCGGCTTTAAAATTGACCGTGATGCGTGCCATTTTATCCTCAATACCAGCTTCGGTAATTGATGCGCCGCGAATCGCCTGTATCTCGGCGTGTGCAGTGTGCTCTAAGGCTTCACGGTCAATAATTTCTGTTTCAAAGGCATGATAAACAGGCTCCGCCAATAAATCCTTTAGCGTTTTTCTATCTCCATCGGCATAAGCTTCTACTACGTATACAAAAACATCCTTCACAGCCTCGATAAAGAAGTCGATATCAAATGATTTATCCTGACGTGCAATATCAAGCAGTCCACTTTCCGCGGCCGCATTATGTATGCTACCTACTTTTACGCCACCATCTTCACGATCCGAAAGTGCCAAGATTTTATCGCGCTGATCTGTGTTACGCGGCGCGTTTTGTACGCCCATATCACTGGTAGCACTGTCTTCTGTATTATCAGTTGGCGTAAGGTATGGATTTGGGCGCTGTTTTTCATCGCCGTGGCGTGTACCAAGAATATTTCTTAGCCAGAATACAAGTCCGGCGGCAACAAGGGCGTAAACTATAAGATCGGCTGACACGGTTATAAAACTTTCATTATAATTCTTAAAGTGTTTGTCATCTTAACATATTAAATATTAACGTGCGACTTATTCGTAGCGTGATTTATTGTTCTTGTCATTTATATCTCGCATATAAAACAATTTTAAAACGTATTTTTTGACAACTTTTTATAGCAAGTAAGTACGCGCATTTGTTAGGTGACTTGTAATTCACCCGTACTATACTTACATTAAGTTCAAATGTTAAGAGGACAAGGGTGTCTTATGCCTTTTTTGGTTATATTTATTATTATTCCGTTGGTGGAACTGTTTGTATTTGCCGCTATAAGCGAGTATATCGGGCTTTTTACCGCATTTTTGCTTGCGCTTCTGACGGCGATTATTGGTGGCTCTATTGTAAAACAGCAAGGTTTGCAAACTTTGCAAGCCTTTCAGAAATCGGTACAAGCCAAACATTTACCTGTAACCGAGATATTTGATGGATTTTGCCTTATTGCAGCGGGGGCGATGCTGATCACCCCAGGTTTTGTGACCGATACAATCGGGTTTTTGCTACTGGTTCCTCGCGTGCGGGAGCACATACGCGCCTTTTTTAAGGGACGTACAGTTTTTGCGGCATCTTTTATGAGCGAAGAGCAACGCTCTACAAATCATGATACAGGCCGTACGCGTACGGGTACGGGTTATGATGATGGTATTATCGAAGGAGAATGTGAAGATTTAAGTAATTCGCAATCCTCGTCATCAAGCCCAGCCGAACGGCTTGATTAAACGTATTAATATCGTTATGACTTTAGGATACAAGATTTAAACCGAATAGAATAAAAGAGAATATTATGAGCGATACAGATAACGCCCCGCAAGATATGCCCGCGCAAGACCAACCCATTAATATTATCGCACAATATGTGCGTGATATGTCATTTGAAAACCCGAATGCAACAGATGTTCTGCTCGGCGGGCGCAGTGCGCCGCAAATGGATATTAATATTGGTATGGATGCACGCAAAATCCCTGATAATAAACGCGACAATCTGTACGAAGTTGTTTTAAACTTGCGCGCAGAAGGCAGTGATGGTGATAAAACCATGTTTATTGCAGAGCTTCAATACGGGGTTGCGCTTACTATTGATGAAAAAGTGCCGGAGGAAAACATTCATCCTATGCTTTTGATCGAAGTGCCGCGTTTGGCTTTCCCCTTTGCGCGTCAAGCGGTGGCGCAAATGACTATTCAGGGCGGATACCCACCACTTCTCCTTAATCCGGTTGACTTTTACGCGCTCTACATGCAGCGATTTGGCAATGAAATTGAGGCTGCGAAAGCCGAGATTAAAGATGAAATTAAGGATGATGTAGCCGCAGGTGTAAAAGCCGCCGCTGCCGAAGCCAAGAAAAGCACGAAGCAGTAGAAGATTTTTCTTTTAAAATGTTTTTTTAAAATAATAAAATTTTGAAAAGCTCTAAAATTTTCAGCTCCGAAGAAGGATATGAAATTTATGATAAAAGAGTGCTTTCTTTTCTTAGCCTGCCTTCTTCCATAGCGGATCATTTAATTTTTTTAATAGCCCTTCATGTGCTGTTAATTCTTCTTCTGTTAGTTTGAATATGCGCGGTTCTCTATACTGTCTTTCTTTACCGCCTGCTGCGCCATCTGCGCCTGCGCCTTTGTTTGCCATCAAGCCTAAAATATGTTGCCGACCGCCGAGTAACTCCAGATACACTTCGGCAAGCAATTCGGAGTTGAGTAAAGCGCCGTGATACGTACGGCCTGTGTTATCAATACCAAAACGACGGCACAGCGCATCCAAATTGGCGGGTGAGCCCGGAAATTTCTTGCGCGCCATACCAAGCGTGTCTACGACCCAATTCCATTTTAAAGCAGGATGGCCGACATTGGCCAATTCCCAATTCAAAAACTTCATATCAAATTCGGCGTTATGAATAATTATTTTACCGCCATTTATAAAATCGATAAAGTCGGTATACACCTGGGAAAATACAGGTTTTCCGACTAAAAATTCATTGGTAATACCGTGGACATTTATCGCATCCTGCGGTACGTCACGTTCAGGATTGATATAAAGCTGTAACGTTTTGCCGGTCGGGATATGGTTGAATAATTCCACGCATCCGATTTCGATAATGCGGTGGCCATCGTTTGGATCCATACCTGTAGTTTCGGTATCTAAAACTATTTCCTTCATCTTTTTATCCTGTACGTCTTGCGGCTTTAAAGCGTTTTTTCTCGCGTATTTTTTTTCCTTGAGGCTTTGCTGTTATAATGCCTATTTTCTCTCTTTTTTTAATATGCGCCAAAATCTTTTTTAAGGCGCGCATAGTGTACGCGCGACCTAACCCTGTATGCAAAACATAATCCGCACGTATGTTCTTCTCGCCATCGGGGGTTTGGCGTTCCAATATGCTTTTGAATTTATCAGCTGTCATATTCGGACGAGATAGTACGCGCTGGCTTTGCAGAAAAAATGGCGCGGTCACGTTTATAACATAATCTACGCGCCTGTCTGCACCCGTTTCAAAAAGGAGGGGAATATCGAGCGCGACCACATCCACCCCGATATTTTGATTTTTCTTTATAAATTCATATTGCGCCGCATGTACGTGCGGGTGGAGTACGCTTTCCAAAATCTCTCGTTTACCTGCGTTTTCAAAAACCAGCTTACCCAGCGTTTTACGATTAAACGGGCGTACACCGCCCTTGGCTTTTTTGCCATAGATTTCAGGATGTTGATAATAGGGGAGCGCGCGCGCCAGTTCATGCCGCGCCTTGCCTTTTAAAGATAAAAGCGTATGCACTTCGGCGTCGGCATCGTGCACAGGTACGCCCAAATGCTCTAACATTACGCCGCATGTGGATTTGCCCATGCCAATTGATCCGGTAATACCAAGAACAATCATATGGCCTCTCTCACGATCTTAACCACTTCATCATCAATATATGGCATAACCCCGAACCACGCTTCAAACGCGGGGCGTGCCTGATTGAGCAGCATACCTATGCCTGTCACAATTTTTAAGTCACGCATTTGGGCGGCCTTCAATAATTCAGTCATCAAGGGCGCGTACACAATATCGTACACTATCGCATGGGGTTGCAGGGCTTCGATATTAACCGATAAAGGCTCCTGACCTTCCATCCCTAAAACGGTGGTATTGATCAAAATATCGGCGCCTTCTAAATGATTGCCGGCAATATTGCCATTGCTCCACTCTATTGCTTGTATGCGTGCCGCGCCCAAATCTCGGGCAATGTCCTCGGCCTTTGATACTGTCCGGTTTAAAACTCGTATGTCTCGTACGCCTTGGTCCAATAATCCGTATACGGCCGCGCGCGCCGCGCCGCCAGCCCCTAAGACTATGGCTGTTTTGTCTGTAAAATCGGTCTCAGGATGGCTTAGCTTTATATTTTCAATAAACCCGTACGCATCGGTATTTTTGCCAATTTTCTTACCATCGCGTATGAAAACTGTATTGACTGCGCCTATGGCTTGTGCGGTTTGTTCAATTTCGTCCAGATATTCCATCACCTGCACTTTGTGTGGAACGGTCAGGTTAAACCCGCTATATCCTTCAGCAATTAATTCATTCATTTGCTCACGCAAATGCCCTGCAGGAATTTCAAGCGCAGTGTACGCTCCTTTTAAATCATGCTTTTTGATCCAATAATTATGGATAAGCGGTGATTTTGAATGGGTAATAGGATAGCCGATCACCCCTGCTTTGATGTAGTCTTCCATATCACAATCATGCTCGTTTTTATTTTTCAGGTTTTACATCATGATGATTGTATAAATACGCCAATAAAGGCAAGAGCGGCATACCCAAAATCGTAAAAAAGTCGCCTTTTACGGATGAGAATAGCCAGCTGCCCAAGCCTTCAAGCTCGTATGCGCCAACCGTACGTGTCAATGCATCTCCGGCATGCGCGCAATACCAGTCCATAAAATCATCATCCAGATTTTTCATGGTAAGCGCCGCATCATCAATATGTGTCCATAAAATATTATTACCCTTTGCAACACATACGGCAGAGGTCAGGGTGTGTGTATCGTCGCGCATGGATTTAAGCTTTTGGCAGGCTTCTTTATCGGTTTTGGCTTTGGCCATCAATACACCATCAAATTCCAATGTTTGATCCGCGCCAATCACCAGCGCGCCATCATTTTTTGCGGCCACATCCAAAGCTTTTTCCTTGGCAAGTTCAAGGGCGATACCCGGTGCATAAAATCTGTCCGCCGTCATTTTTTTCATGATCGCCGTTTCATCGACATTGGAGGGTTTAATCTCAAAGGCAAGCCCCGCTTTTGCAAGCATATCGCGGCGCGCGCTGCTTTTGGAGGCCAGGATAAGGTCATGTTTTTGCTCTGTACTCATGCGTATTAAACTAGAGTTTGAAAGCGTAAGAAGTTGTACGATTTGATTCAAATTTATAAGTAACGTACCACTAAACGCTAAATTTCGTTTGTGAATTTACCGCCTGGGAAAATCTTATCTGCCAGCGCGGTATCGCGGAATGGCACATTTTGTACGCGTGTGACGTTCAAATCATACATAATCTGGTTCATGTGGATCTGATTGATTGGATCATTTAAACCGGCATATAGGGGGTTTGACAAAATTTCCCGCCCTTTACCACGTAAGTAAGCGGTGCGATCAGGTTGGCAAGATAAAATCTCGACCCCAATGGCGCGCAAAATTTTAGAGCCAAATACCGGTTTTTCATTGCTTTCTTGCGTCAGCGTATCAAAATATTCAAGTGTTTCGTGATCGCACGCGTTGATCCGCTCATCACTTTCAAACCATTGGTCAAATGCATATGATAAAGCTTGGCCATTAAATGCCGATGATGGGTCACGCTCAAGCGCGGCGGAATAGGCCATCGCGATATCGCCTTCTTCTGAGCCAATTAAATATCTCCAAAATCCGCCATAATTCTCGCTTCTTAATTCCCATCCGGCTAAAATTGCCATTAAATCGCAATCCGCACCACGGACACGTTCCAGCATCAAAATGCTTTCTGGCCCGTATTCGGTATCAAACCCGGCATGGCGGCGTTCTTGCCAGATATCTCTTAATGCGCGTACCAGCGAAAATAAAAGCGCGTGACGGAAATAATCAGAGCGCCCGATTGAGGCGGCGGATAAATTATTATCATCCAGCGTAATCCGGCGGTCATTTACATCCATGTGAAAATCATATCCACCGCAATTGCCGAGTGTAATGCTCCAGCCATCTTTTGCCGCTTCTTTAATTAATTGGCGCGCGGTCGGGCTTGTGTTCAAAAGACCAATGCTCCACGCCATAAGCGCGCGCGGGGTTTTTAAAGTGGTTTTACGTGCCTTAATATCCAATTCAAAGGCGGGGCAATCCATATTAAACTCTGCCAAAAGCCAGTATTCATTGCCATCGTCGTTTTCGCGAATACATATGCCGCGTTCGTTGAAATCATGGTTTTCTGACTGCTCGTTTTCGAGAGCATCATCAAAGTTGCGCCATAATTCGTCACCATCAAACTCACTATATTGTGATTTTATAATTGCCTGCGCACCTCTGGTTTCATTTTTGGGATTGGCGGATCGATTGCGGCTGGATCGTTGTTGTTTGTCCGTTCTCACGTCTAAACTTTCTTTATGTTGATCGCGATCGTGGTATGTATGATCGCTTGTTTTGATATCGTAAAGATAGGTAGCGGGATCGCTACTCCGAGGATCCTCTGCGAAGATATATGATGTCGGCGCTTGCCTTTTTATGGATGTTCTTAGAGCCATTATAGGTGTAACGCTTGCGCCCCTGCCCTTGGTTCCGTTTTGCGGATTTGGGTTTGTGTTTTCCTGTGAATTGGAGAATGTTGGCGCCATGCGTTTGGATGGATGTCTTTGCATCTGTTGATCGTCCCTGTTCGATTTTATTATCTGTAACAGAGCGAACGTCTGTCACGATTGGTCGATCATCACTTTGCAACTCCTGTTCCGTTTCACGGAAAGAGCGCTCGAACTTTATAAACCACAGGAAATTAGCGTTTGAACGGTCGCGCACTTCTGAAAATACGGGATCATCCAAAATAACAGCGGCGTGGTGGGCAAGGTAATTTTTGCCGTAAGGCATTTCACCCAGCGCGGTAATCCAGGGCGACCCTAAAATTTTTGCCGTATTTCCAGAAGTCAAAGACCATACCGTTATGATCGCTCAGCATATTTTGAATAAGCTTTTTATCTGTTATTTGCGCGCGGCGTGATAAAAACCAGCTTTCGAACACGGCGGTTGCGGCGATCCCGTTGTTGATATTTCGAAAATCCAGAAATGCTTCCCTTGCAAAGGCATGTCCCAAATCAGCGAATGATGAGTTTTCTACACGTTCCCAAATATCGCGGCGACCGGATAGTTGTAATTCCCAAGCAATGCGAATGGTCGATGCCATAAGGTCGGCTTGTAACGCCCGATTAACCAAAACGGCTTCATCAGGTGCAAACAATAATGGCTGTAATAATGCACCGGTTTTGCTTTGATAGTGGCGACGAAGCTCTCGTGATAAGGTTAAAATCTGATCGCCTTCATCTAGAGATGGATTGATCAGTATTTTTTTGGACGTTGAATGATAGAAGGAATCATCGACTTGGTTGCAATGCATAATCTCAAACCCGTCTTCAAGGGTCGCATTAATGTAAGAAGCGCCCAAGCGGCTTTGCGCTGTTACTTCTATAATGTCTTGAATATCAAATTTTTTGGCGCTGGTGCTTGCATTAAATTGCGCGCAAATGCCTTGTACGTTTTCACTAAATTTCTCAAATGAATTATCATTTTTAAGAAAGTTTTTGGAAAATCGATCAAAGGCTTCGATTTCAGTTTTCAAATCCTTTAATTCTTTTTCTAAAACGCTTGAGTCCATATCATCGTAGAAATCATCTTCATGCTCATCGAATTCATAATCCATGTAAAATAATGGCTGATCACTTACGATCGTGCATTTAACCGGCTGCTCGTTATTTATGGTATAGGCCACGCGGCATGGTCTGTTTTGACCTTCTTCGCTACCCGCTTTACTTTCGAAAATATCACTCATTGCTAAACCCTGACTTTAACTTTTGTTTTTTTATATTCTTTGTCGTCAGTTTGGTTTTCTGCACACTTTTTTATAAAAGCCATGTCTGTTTTCGCGCTGACATCTCATTATTGGCGCAAAGGTATTAACGAAACCTTGCCAAAACCAAGAAATATCAACGGTTATGGTAAATAATGAAGTTTTTTTTGTATTGCTGGGTTTTTCTTTACCGGCTGGTAATAAAATCTTTAGGGTGCGTTAACATTTAGAAGCATTATTCATCTTTGTTTATTGACATGATTGAACAAAATATGTTTTATTGTTACCATAATTAAAAAATAATCTTATGGGTATTGTTATGGATAAAAAACCAAAATTATTATCGATTAAAGAAATTTTTGATCGCCAGAGCGAAGGCGCGGCATTGCCGGCTTTTGATAAACTGACAAAAGAAGAGCAATTAAATATTGCCTGTATTGAATTAGCAAAGGCTCGATTGGCAAGCGATCATCCGGAAGAACAAGGTTATGATCAGTCCAAAAATAGTGAAGATGATCTAATTAACGAAATATTTTTTGAATTTGAGCTAGATAAAGATCCTTTGATTGCTAACATTAACAGTGTTTTGGATTTCTATGAAAAACAACTTCCTGGTTTTAAAAAAGCTGATGATATTCTTTTTGATGATAATTTTAAAACTGTAGAAGAATTTAACAAATTGATGTCTTCGTCAGTGCCTGAATATGCTGAGGCTTTGTATAAAGAATACAAGGCATTACCATTAGAAGACAGACAGAAAAAACCGGGTTCTGATCGCGACTTTCCGGATTTTAATCCGTTTAAATAAATAGTCAAAAAAATCTAATTCTATTAAGCAGCTCAAGTTTTAGAGCTGCTTTTTATTTATCCAAACACAGTGTCTCTAACAGGAATATCATCGACGAGAAATTCTTCTTCCTCGATTTTTAAAAATCCCTTTTTATCGACTATAATCTTAGCATTCCATAGCGCGCTCATAAAAACGAGCGAGCCTTTAAGGGTATAACCTTTATCTGCGTTACCACTTATGGTTTCCAAAGGTTTTATCATACCGCCAAGCGCCTTACGCGCAGAGGGCGCGGGGTCTTCGGCCCATTTTATATCATCAACACTTTCGATCAAATCAAAAAAACCGTTGTCACCGCGTACATGCTCTAAAAAAAACCGGACATATTCATTAATATTATCATCATTTAATTTAATCGGGGCGGCCAGATTGGTTTTATAAATCGGATCATTGCTATAATCTATCACCTCGATTTTATCATCACTATATATAACGAGCCGTTTTTTCTCCGGCATAGTGCTATGGTCGGTAACTTCCAAAAAAGAATATTTACGGTAGAATGGCAGGTCAATCGCCAAAATAGTTGTATTCAAGGGGTCGAACTCTGCATTTTTAAAAACAGGATTTACGCGTTCCAAAATGGTTGCGATGTCTGATAAATCAAGTTTTTTAAACGAATCACGAAACATGGTTATTATATTATTGTTGTTAATCGCTAATAATTATATAGGTGCGCGTTTTTAAACACATTATATATGTAGCATATAAAAACATTATTACATAGAAGAAGGATAAAATCCGGTGTTATGGGATGTGTGAAAGATGTGTGGGGACTTACGGGGCAAAGCTGGGGATCAACCTGTGGATCAAGTTATGCAGATTCCATGCTTTTAAAAAGGGCGATTCATCCACCTGTTATAAAAATTTGAAAATGATTTTGTGGATACGGGGGCGAATCGTATCGAATCGCCGGAAGTATAATAGATAGGGAGATATCGATTTTGTGGGCAAGTTTGTGGGAAAAAGATATACCCGATTCCCACAGCCCCTACTAACCACTAATACCTTCTTTAAAGATAATACTTAAGTAATAGTAAGAGGGGGCTTGTCGATGTTTTGATTATTGTTAGGCAAGGAAAAGATTTGAAAAAAAATAATTGCGTTTGGATTTTTAAGGGGCTAGGCAATGAGGGGGCTGT
Source organism: uncultured Alphaproteobacteria bacterium (assembly GCA_963702155.1). Lineage (GTDB taxonomy): Bacteria > Pseudomonadota > Alphaproteobacteria > Micavibrionales > Micavibrionaceae. Next base: position 1,771,148 of record OY969717.1, on the reverse strand, counting down.
AGATTTTTAATTGGCGATGGATTTTTAAGAGCAGGGAAATATGAATAATTTTAGCGATAAGCCTGTTTTGGATGTTTTGGCAGGGAGAATGCCAGAACGGTTACCGTTTTGGATGATGCGGCAAGCAGGCCGGTATTTGCCGGAATATCGGGCACTTCGGGCTGAGAAGGGCGGATTTTTGGATATGGCGCTTGATCCGGTCAGTGCGGCAGAAGTCACAGTTCAGCCTTTGCGGCGGTTCGGTATGGATGCGGCGATTATTTTTTCTGATATTCTGATTGTGCCTTACGCGCTGGGGCAGCATCTTGAATTTGTTAAGGGTGAGGGGCCAAAGCTTGATCCTATTCGCGCTGGGGCGGGTGTTGATGCGCTTAATTACAAACGGTTCAAGGATATTACTACCCCTGTTTATGAGGCTATTTCCAAAACGCGCGAGATGATGAAAAATGAGGGATTTGATCATACGGCAATGATCGGGTTTGCGGGCGCACCATGGACGGTTGCGTGTTATATGATTGAGGGTCAAGGCAGTAAGGATTTTATGATGGCCAAGGTCTTTGCCTATCAAAACCCCGAAGCCTTTGCAGCAATCATGGATATTTTAATCGAAGCGACGGCTGCGTATTTAATTGAACAAGCCAATGCAGGCGCAGAGGTTTTAAAAATATTTGATAGCTGGGCGGGCGTGCTTGATGTGGATGCGTTCAATCGCTGGGTAATACAGCCAACAAGACGCATTGTTGAAATTGTGAAAGATACACATCCGCATGTACCCATCATCGGTTTTCCACGCGGCGGCGGGGTTTCAATGCCAAAATATGTGCAAGAAACGGGTGTCACGGCTGTGGCGCTTGATACATCTGTACCAACCAAATGGGCTGCCAATGCATTGCAGACTTTAGTGCCCGTACAGGGCAATCTTGATCCGGCCTGTCTGAAGGCGGGTGGTGATGCTTTAAAGCTGGCCGTTGAAAGAATTTTGGCAGATTTAGGTGATAAGCCGTTCATTTTTAACCTCGGTCATGGCATTAATAAAGACACCCCGATTGAACATGTGGAACAGCTGGTCAAATTACTGCGCGCGGTCTAAATATTTAAGATATGTTTATATTTGCTATAAGAGCTAGAAACCTATGACTGAAAATAAAAAAGTTGCCGTTGTTTTATTTAATTTAGGGGGGCCTGATTCTGCGAATGCAGTGTATCCTTTTTTGATTAATTTCTTTATGGATAAAAATATTATCCGGGTGCCTATTCCGTTCCGGTGTCTGCTTGCATGGTTGATTGCACGCAAACGTAGCACCAAAGAGGCCAAAGAAAGCTACGATGCGCTTGGCGGATCTTCGCCGCTTCTTGCCAATTCAAAGGCGCAAGCCGACGCATTGCAAAAGATGCTTGAAAACAAAAATGATGAAGTCGTCACTTATAAATCTTTTATGTGTATGCGATATTGGCATCCGATGTCCGCCCAAGTTGTGCGAGAGGTTCGGGATTGGGGCGCGGATGAGGTTATTATTATTCCGCTTTACCCTCAATTCTCCACCACCACGACATGGTCATCTCTGGAAGTCTGGAACAAGGCCGCTTATCAAGCAGGCTATCACGTACCCACTTCAATGGTGTGTTGTTATCCATTTAATGATGGTTTTGTAAAAGCATCTGCGGCCAATATTTTAGCTGAATATCAAAAGGCGCTGGATGATGGATATGATAATTTGCGTATTTTATTTTCCGCGCATGGCTTGCCTGAAAGTATTATTAAAGAAGGAGATCCTTACCAATGGCAATGTGAGGAAAGTGCAAGAAAAATCGCTGATCTCGTTAAAGATCAGCTTGATCTTGATACGCTTGACTGGACCATTTGTTATCAAAGTCGTGTTGGGCCTAAGAAATGGATTGGGCCTTCGACAGAAGAAGAGATTGAGCGCGCCGCCAAAGACGGCAAAGCAATCATTATATACCCCCATGCATTTACCCAAGAACATGTTGAAACGCTGGTCGAGCTTGATGAGGAATATAAAGAATATGCGGAAGAAAAAGGCCAGCACGGATATTACCGGGCGCAAACGGTTGGCACGCATCCGGATTTTATTAAAGGATTGCGGGATTTAGTTTATGCGCATGAGGGAAGTTTAAAAATCACGGCGGAAGGCAGTGAGCGCATATGCGCCAAGGATTTTGAAGATTGCTGCATGCAGAAAAGCGTTGAAGGTTTGGCGCGGTTTAAACTTGCGTCCTAGATAATAAAAAGCGTATATTTCATTATACATATTTTTTTTATAAAAGTTTCGAATAACATGAGTACAATAGGTTTTGACGGTGTAAAAGTTGTTTTTAATGACAAGACCAAGCTTGAAAAAGGCGGTATTCCGAAAGCTTTGGCTGAATATGATCCAAAAATTCTGGATGATAATTATGTTCCGGAGAAACCTGATTTTATACTGATCCGGCAAGCCACAAACTATACATGTGGACCGGCTTCATTGTCTGCGCTTACTACACTTCTTCCTGATCAAGATTATATATCAGAAGATACGTTAGCAAAAATAATGGATGCAAAGCCCAAAAAAGGTGTTCCGTTTGACCGGATAACTGCATGGGCAGAGGATCATTTTGGTGCCGATAAAATTACATCTTCTACAGATAATTATAAAGGTGGTGTCGGTCTAATAAATCTTAGACGGCAGCAATCAAAACTTGTACCTGATGAGGCTGGTAATTTAGAAAGACGCCCGGGCGGCGGTCATTGGTGTGTTCTTTTGGGGCGCCGTGATAACACTATCCGCTATTTTGACCCTCAAGAAGATCATTTGGTAGAAACAAAGATAGATCAAATTGATTGGCGAAATTTAAAAGGCGATGTTGAAGGGTTTCATATTACGATTAATGGCACCGAAGGCGAAGGTAATGATTTGTGGGATACAAAAATTGCTGTCGTTCGCAATTTGGCGGCTGGTCATGAAGATGCAATAGAAGTTGATGATCGCAGTAATCCTGCCGCTGCTTATATTCAAAATTTAAACAGCCCCAATATTTAAAAGCTTTCAAATATTTATCGATTTAAAACACTGCGTTTTTGCGTTAGTGTTTTTTTATGCAAGATTTCCTATTTAATTATTATCTTTGGATTAAGGCTCTGCACATTATTGCAATTATCGCGTGGATGGCTGGGCTTTTATATTTACCGCGTTTGTTTGTCTATCATGCGGATAAAGCGGTTGGCTCTCCAGAATCTGAAATGCTCAAAATTATGGAGCGTAAGTTGCTCAAACTTATTATGAATCCGGCGATGATTGCGGCGTGGGTGTTTGGCGCTCTTATGCTTTGGGCCAATCCTGCTTTATTTTCACAAGGATGGATTCACGTGAAACTATTGGCCGTTGTTTTAATGAGCGCCGCGCATATGGTGTTTGGCAAATGGCGCAAAGATTTTGCCTTTGATAACAACACCCGAGATCATAAATTCTATCGTTTTGCAAATGAAGCGCCGACTGTATTGATGATTATTATTGTGTTGATGGCGGTGGCGAAGCCTTTTTGATAATGCGTATTCTAGTCTTATGCTTTCATAGGTATTGTTGCTTTTAAATAAAATCAAATTATAAAGCTTGACTCATAAATACCTCTCATATATAGCTAAAATGTCTTTAAGAAAATCCGTAAAATTTAATAAATTTTTCTGTTGTAAAAACGGCTCGGATGCTTAAAGCCTTAACGAGATGCACGCGGTTTTAGTTCGTCTTATTTTATTTACTCTTAACATTTATGTAATCTTTGGTATTTATAATCCATATATAAGGATTAATTTCCTGCATACATATTCTTTCACCACATATTCCAATCACATTAAAGACTTTTTCCATGAATTTACAGGAACTTAAATCCCGCTCCCCTGCTGAACTTTTAGCATTTGCAGAAGAATTAGAAATCGAAAATTGCAATTCCATGCGCAAACAGGACATGATGTTTGCCATTTTGAAACAACTCGCATCCCAAGATGTGCCTATATCCGGGGTTGGCGTTTTAGAAGTTTTGCAAGACGGTTTCGGATTTTTACGCTCCCCTGAAGAAAATTATCTCCCCGGCCCTGATGATATATATGTCTCCCCTTCCCAAGTGCGGCGCTTTGGTCTTCGTACTGGTGATGTGGTTGAAGGCGGTATACGCGCGCCAAAGGATTCAGAGCGTTATTTTGCGCTTCTTCGTGTTGGCTCTATCAATAACGAATTGCCGGAGAAAATCCGCCACCGTATCAATTTTGATAACTTGACGCCGCTCTATCCTGACCGGAAAATCAGTCTTGAAATTGATGATCCCACTAAAAAGCATTACGTACAGCGCGTGATTGAAATGACCTCACCGATTGGCTTCGGCCAGCGTGCATTGATCGTTGCGCCGCCACGTACGGGTAAAACGGTTATGCTTCAGAATATTGCGCAATCGGTTGCAGAAAATCATCCGGATGCATACCTGATTGTATTGCTTATTGATGAGCGTCCCGAAGAAGTGACAGATATGGCACGAAGCGTACGGGGCGAAGTTATATCGTCCACCTTTGATGAGCCAGCGTCCAGACACGTACAGGTTGCGGAAATGGTGATGGAAAAGGCCAAGCGCCTTGTTGAACATAAGCGCGATGTGATCATTTTGCTTGATTCTATTACACGTCTTGCGCGTGCTTACAACACGGTTGTCCCCTCCTCCGGTAAGGTATTAACCGGTGGTGTAGATGCCAACGCGCTCCAGAGGCCAAAGCGTTTCTTTGGCGCGGCGCGTAACATTGAACAGGGCGGCTCGCTTACTATTATTGCGACGGCGCTGATCGATACAGGGTCGCGTATGGATGAGGTTATCTTTGAAGAATTTAAAGGTACCGGTAACTCCGAGATTGTGCTTGACCGTAAAATTTCCGATAAGCGCGTGTTCCCTGCGATTGACATCCAAAAATCCGGTACACGGAAAGAAGAGTTGCTGGTTGATAAAGACACACTACAGAAGATGTGGGTGTTACGCCGTATTCTTAACCCAATGGGTACAATTGACGCGGTTGAATTCTTGCTCGGCAAAATGAAGCAAACCAAAAACAATGACGAATTTTTCCAGAGTATGAATCAGTAGAAATTTATATAAATATTTTTTCTAGAGGAGAATATTTATGAAGAATTTTTTAAACGCTTTAAAATTTCAACACGGTGTACTTGCAGGACTTTTCTTTGGTGTTGTCTGGGATACTGTTGGTACTGATTATGTATTATCACAGCATGATTACGATCTTTTAAACTTAGAATAGATGTTTAATTGTACCCGCTCTGTATTTATATCGGGCTTTAAGACTTTTGTAAGGCACCGCAGCTAAAGCGACAACAAGCCCAGCTGCGGTTTTTTATTTTTTGACATTCACATAACATTGTCTATATTAGATATTTTTTATTAAAAACTCTGGGTGACTGTGTATGTCAAAACTAAAGAAAATGCGCGTAAAAACTTTTACCGATGATTTGCACTATTCTGATAAAGGATCACATGGCGCGCGGCACGATTTTATGAGTGTTTGTAAGACGCTTCAAAAACTCTCAAAAAAAGATCAAGTTGCAGATCGTATTGTTCTTTCAAAACCTTATTTATAAAATTATCCTTTTATCATACGTTTCCGTTTTAATTTATAATGTGGATTTTAAGGCGCTGCCGTTAAAAACCCGCTTGCATTCACGCTTGATGATGTATTCATTCTTTGTAATTCGCTTACTTCTGCGGCCGAAAGCGGGCGGTCATATATTCTGACCTCATCAATTACCCCTTTAAAAAACGAGTTTGAGGTATTAAAAGATCCAATAAGTGCAGCAGAGCCTGTATGACCAGCATTTAATGCCGAGTTTCTGATATCCGAATCTGCTACGCCATTCACATATCCAATTATGCTCGTACCATTATATGATAATGCACCTGTATTAGATGTTCCGGTAGTAATGCTAGAATCATCTAGTAATCTTGCCCCAGTAGTTTGCGAAAAATATGTAACATTGTCATTGCTTCCTAAAGATAGTGTTACCGAAGACGAGCTTGCAGATCTTCTAAGTGTTACGATACGATTATCAACAGCGCCGCTGTCAATTGTAGATGCATTAAATTTTGACCATATCGAAATTGGCGTTCTATTAGCCGGCAGGTAGAAGCTATTTGGATTTAATGTAATATAACTGTTTGGCACAAAATTGAGTCCTTGCCTGTTTTCCGCGCTGACTTGATCGGCAAGGCTTAAACCGTTCCGTAATACGCCATCAATATCATTTGGCGACCGGTCATAAGCAATAGTATTGCTCATCCATTCGTTATCAAATGTGTAATGTCCCGTCAGACCATTATTTATCGGCGCGCCATAGTATATTTGCGGTCGAATGCCGATATCCGGATTGTCCTGGTCAGGGCCGCTTACCTGCCCCCACCAGTTATTTTGCGCGGCCAGTGTGCGGCCATCATATTCTACGGCCAAATCCTCCAGCGTGTTTCCGGCCAAGATATTGTTGCCTGTACTATTGAAAACGCCGCCGCCTAAATCCACATCGAATGTGGCGGTCGTATCATCATATACGGTGATACCATGTTGTGAATTTCCGGTTGTACTTACATTTTCAATACGTGCAGACGCCGCACCATTGTTTCCGGCATGAATATAAAGGCCGTGGCGGTTGTTGCCAGATATACTAACATTTTCAATCTCGATATTTTGTGCAGATGCTGCCCCGCCATCCGCTTCAATTGCAATGCCGTCGCGATTTGTATTGAGTATATTTACACCTGATATTTTTATATTATCATTTAAAATTCTAATGCCGTCACCATTTGCGTTTATATTGGTGATTTGAGGCGATGTCCCTGCTTCAATAAAAATATTGCTTGGCAAAGGTGTGCTCACACTTTGGCGTTTGGGATCAAAGGCCAGCGCACTGCCTGCGCCGATCAATTGTACGCCCTCCTTATCGAGTGTCAGGCCTTGATCCTGATTTGTTGTTCCGCCATCACCGGTTTTGATATATATAACGTCATGCGCTCCGGATGTGGTTTGTGCATCGGTTAATACATTATAGGGCTGCTCTATCGTACCATTGCCCCCTGCACCGGCTTCATTATCGACGTATATAATATTTTGCGCCTCTCCGGTTGCTTTGTTGATTACCGGTACGAGCGTTGGCGATCCGCCATTATCGATCTTTTTGCTTGCGGTTACGATGTCAATATCACGCTCCGGACTTTCATCCATGCGCGCCCACAAACCCTTCTCGCGATAGCTTTGCTTATGTCCAAAAGGAAAGCGTATTGTTGCCTCTAGAAACCCTTGCGATCCGCGCTCTTTATCATATTGAAACCGTGTACCAAGCTGTATATTTTTTGTGATATCTGCGGCTATTCTTGCTCTCAATCCAGAAACATTGTTCACATTATCATCGTAAAAATGATACCCGCCAAAATAACCCCTTACAGAATCTGTGTATTTTCCGAATACCGGTATCTTGAAGCCTAATTCCAAATCAAGCCCTTTTAAAGGCTGCTCTATAAGCTGAGAGATATTATTTTGGACAAAAACTTTATTACCAACCAAGGCTGCTTGTGAAGATGATACTCCAGTTTTATATGTTTTCTTACCGGATAAGGGGGCATATACATTAAGGCGTATATCGTAGACTCTGGTCAGATATTCCCCGCCAACTGTGACCTGATGAAAGGAAGAGCCGCGTCTTGTTTTACGGCGGTCAAGCCAGCCGTTGATACCAACTATGCCTTTGTAAGAGGACAACATCTTCCTATAACCTATACCAAGATTACCCTCTTTATTATCTTGGTTATCACCCATAAGCCTTAGATCGCCAAATATAACACTGTCTTCATTCTGTCGTAATGGTACCCAAAATTCGGTCATAAGGATTGATCGTTCAGAGCCTAAACGATAGTTCATTTCAGCGCGCGCTTTTAAAGTGTTGCCTGTTGTGCTTGATTTTGAGGTATTTGTTTGGGCAACAGCTAACGAAGGGCATATCATTACAATGTAGAACATCAAAACGTATATGCTGAAGCGCTTTCTTATATGGCAATTCCTCCATATCATTTAAAAAAAGTACACAGCTTGGCTCACATACACAAGTGTTCCTTTAAAGTTATAAGCATAAAATTTTATATAAATTATCCTCTTAATTATCTGAAATATAAGAGAAAAACTGCATAAAATCGAAACGATAATTCTTGATATATTAACATAATAATGTTGTACTTAGGTATAGGTGCAATATTAAAGCCCTTAAATGAATTATTGAAATGATTAATACAAAAGTATGATATGTGCGCGCTATATTGGAGAATGGTTGCGTATTTAAAATAAGAAGAGCTGTTAATTTTTTTGAAAAAGCTCCAAAATAATGGGTGATCAAGCATGTGTTTTAAAAATACATATATACGTACAGAGTGTTTAAAGACAAAGCATAACCATTTCGGTTTTGGCGCTTATTTTTTTGCATGCTTCTTTATATGTATTTTGATCACTGGGTTTTCGTCACAATCATATGCATTTGAATGGATTGACGATGTTAAAACTGTTCAAAAACAAATGCCGCTCAAAGCGCAAATTTCAGATAAAGATATAAACAATAATGCGGCAGATGATGTTCATCATTCTGCGCATGCTACAGATTTTCCACTTCTTTCTCTTCCTTCCAGAGATAAAATCAGTGGAGATACAAACGGTATATTGCCGTTTGGACTTGAGTTTCCCGCCCCGGTAACAGCAGGATCATGTCTTCCTTTGCTAAAGTCTATACACGGCTTTCCCAATTCTGTTGCATCACGGAACCAGCGCTCGGCTGGTGAGAAAAATGGCTTAGGCCTTGTGCTAGGTTTGCATTTTCCTTTCAAACCTGTTGATCACGTGCGTGTTCCTTCACAATATAAAGCGCGGCTTTCCATGTGGCATTCTTATGAGAAAACCGGTTCTGCGGAACATACCCGCGCGGTTTTATCTTATAAAGATTGTCAGATGAAGCAGGCCATAGGTGCTTTACGTGATTTTAAATGGACACGGTGAGCTGACTAGCATAATTTTTCTCTTTTCGAATGTCCCTCGCGTCACTGGTCGTTCTGTAGCTTTCATGCTCAGGACGACCCTTTTTTTTGTAAAAAAGTTTTCGGGATGTAAAGCATGTGATTTTAAAAATGCTAGTCTGCAAGATGCGCTTTTAAAAACTCTTCTGTCCGGCGGTTGGCGAGTTTTGCTGCTTGCGGGTTATAATGTTTACCATCACCGCGGGCAAACGCATGATCTGCTCCTTCATAAGTATGTAGCGTAAAGTTACCCTTCTCTTTTAAAGCGTCTTTGATTTGCTTTTGTGCATCTGCATCAACAAATTCATCTTCCTCGGCAATATGATATAAAACGGGATTTTTTGCGGCATCTGCCTTATCTAGCATATCCGCAATGCCTACACCATAATATGATACGGCCGCGTCAATATCGGTGTCCGTTGCCATCAAATATGCAAGCTTCCCGCCTAGGCAATACCCGATACACCCAACTTTACCGTTACCATCTTTGATATTTCTGGCATGATCCAATGTAGATTTTAAATCCTGTACACCTTTATCGGTATCAAAAATACTAAATAATTCAAAGGCGCGTTCCAGTTCTTCTTCTTTAGCGTCGGTTAATTCAATGCCCGGCTCGATACGCCAAAAGAGATCGGGGCAAATTGTAATATACCCAAGCTTTGCATAATGATCGCATTTTTCACGCATTTCCTGATTAATACCAAAAATTTCCTGAATCATAATTAAAACAGGTGCAGGGGAATCGCCATCTGGTGACGCCATATAAGCTTTAAATTCACCGCCATCATGTGCATGTATCATTATTTTTGTCATAGTTTTTATATCCTTTATTTTTATCCCCTTATGAACATATCCCTCTAATATATAGAAGCGCGCGTGGTTATCAATTGAAAAATTCATCGTAATGTCATAGTCTATCTTTTTACACATATACAAGATTTAAAGGATAGACGATGAAAGTGAATTTCACGATTGATTGTACACCTAAGGAAGCGCGCGATTTTTTCGGATTGCCTGACGTTCAGCCCATGCAAGAAGCATTAATGAATGAATTAGAAGATCAATTGCGCGAAAATATTCGCTCGCTTGATCCTGAAGTCATGGTTAAAACATGGTTACCCGCAACTATTCAAGGATGGGGCGAAGTGCAAAAGATTTTTTGGGAACAAATGGGTATGACAGGAATGGGAATGGGGACGGATTCAAAGTCTTCTTCTGATTCTGAATAATTATGAGTGAGACGATCTTTGCTTTGGCTTCTGCAATGGGGCGCGCAGGCGTTTCTGTTATCCGTGTATCGGGGCCTGATTCATGGGTTTCATTACATGCTTTAAGCGGCCAAACGCCAATCGTGCGTATGTCTCACCTCTACACTTTGCGTGATAATGTTTCACGTGAAACAATTGATCAAGCGCTCGTTATTGCGTTTAAAAACCCTCATAGCTATACGGGCGAGGATGTTGTTGAATACCACACACATGGATCGCCGGCGGTCGTGTCATCTTTGCTAAATGCGCTTTCTAAATTTGAAAATCATCGTATGGCAGAGCCGGGCGAATTTACGCGTCGCGCCTTTGAACATGGGAAAATGGATCTGACGGAAGCCGAGGCCGTTGCAGATTTGATTGATGCGGAAACGCAGCTTCAAAAAAATCAAGCCTTGGAGCAATTAAGCGGCAGACTTTCAAGGCTGTATAATCGCTGGAGGGAAGATTTAAAAAAGGCACTGGCGCATGTTGAAGCCGATATTGAATTTCCGGATGAGGATTTACCGGATGAAATATCCCCTGCGGTTTTGCAAAGTGTATCTGTTTTTCACAATGAAATTTCTGATCATTTAAATGATAATCGTCGCGGGGAACGCCTGCGCGATGGGCTTTCTATTGTTATTATTGGCGCGCCGAATGCGGGGAAATCTTCGCTTATTAATGCGCTTGCAAAACGGGATGTCGCTATTGTATCTGACCTTGCCGGCACAACGCGTGACATTATCGAAATTCAAATGGATTTGTCGGGATATCCTGTATCTATTGCAGATACAGCTGGTTTGCGGCCTGAGGATATGTATGAAACAGGTCATGATAAAATTGAATCTGAAGGCATACGTCGCGCCTTGAAAAAAGCCGAACATGCGGATTTGAAAATTCTTTTGTTTGATAGCGCTGCACCGGTTTTTGACGCGCAGAGTTATGGCTTAAAAGATAAAAGCGCCCTGCTCGTTCTTAATAAAATAGATCAACCATTATCGCCTGCGATGCTTGGCGCGCAGGATAAATATGAAATAATTTGGGATTCAAAGCTTTCTGTAATAGAGGAAAACGGCCTATCAAATTTACTAGATAGCATTTTACAGCGTATTGAAAGCCTCATTGGTAAGCGCGAAGCCCCTTCATTAACAAGGCAACGTCATCGCGATCATTTAACCCATTGTGTCGCGCATTTAACGCGCGCTTTAGATGCCAGTTTGCCGGAAATGGCAGCTGAAGATTTACGTATGGCCGTGCGGGATTTGGGGCGTATTACGGGGCGGGTCGATGTTGAGGAAATGCTGGATGTAATATTCAGGGATTTTTGTATAGGTAAGTAATAAGGCTAATATAGCTTCCAATTTTTAAATTACCGGCTTATGAACAAGTACTTTAAATCCATATATTTTATTTTGCTCGTTTGCACAATCTTAAATCCTAATATTTAGTTTCCCCTAGCTTCCCCTATGTTTAATATAAAACTGGTAATTAATAAGCGGTTTGTTATATAAAAAAGGCTATGGAAGATACAAATATAAAATACGATGTTATCGTTATCGGCGGCGGGCACGCGGGATGTGAAGCGGCGGCAGCAGCGGCGCGTATGGGCGCGCGTACGGCGCTTTTAACTCATAAACGTGATACAATTGGTGTCATGTCTTGCAATCCCGCAATTGGCGGGCTTGGTAAAGGGCATTTGGTGCGAGAGGTTGATGCGCTGGACGGGCTGATGGGGCGTGTTATTGATCAAGCGGGTATTCAATTCCGTATGCTGAACGCCTCCAAAGGGCCAGCCGTACGCGGGCCACGCGCACAAGCCGACCGGAAACTATACCGTCAGGCGATGCAGGATATTATTTTTAACTATCCTAATTTAACAGTAATTGAAGGCGCGGCGCATGATGTTTTGCTGAATGATGGAAAGCTTGTTCATGCGGTAGAAACAGAAGATGGACGCGTGATAAATTGCAATGCCGTTGTTGTGACTACCGGCACATTTTTGCGGGGGGTTATTCATCGCGGCGAAGAAACGTTTGAAGCCGGCCGTGTCGGGGAAGCGCCATCTATCGGTTTGGCAAAAACTTTGGAGACATTCGATTTGCCTATGGGTCGCCTTAAAACCGGCACCCCTGCCCGCCTTGATGGGCGGACGATTGATTGGGATGCGTGTGAGGAACAACCAGGGGATGCGCGCCCTATTCCGTTTTCAAGTATGACGGATCAAATTGATGTACCGCAAATCCCGTGTCACATTACGTTTACAAATGAAGAAACGCATAAAATTATTGCAGATAATATTCACAAATCTGCGATGTATTCCGGTAAAATTGAAGGCGTCGGCCCGCGATATTGTCCATCTATCGAAGATAAGGTTACACGGTTTGCCGATAAATCACGGCATCAGATTTTCTTAGAGCCGGAAGGCTTGGATGATCATACAGTCTATCCGAACGGGATTTCAACATCTTTGCCGATTGATGTGCAGAAGCAATATATTCGTAGTATTAAGGGACTGGAAAATGTTGAGGTTTTAGAGTGGGGATACGCGATTGAATATGATTATGTTGATCCACGTGCGCTTAAAAATACTCTCGAATTAAAGGCGATAAACGGGTTGTTTTTAGCGGGGCAAATAAATGGGACAACCGGATATGAAGAAGCGGCGGCGCAAGGTTTGGTAGCGGGTACGAATGCAGCGATCTTATCAAAAAACACTCAAACGCAGCAGAATGTTTCACGTGAATCATTGGATGCAGAAGCCGATATCTTTATATTGGATCGGGCGGATGCGTATATTGGTGTGCTGATTGATGATTTGATTACACGAGGCGCGCCGGAGCCTTATCGCATGTTTACAAGCCGCGCAGAATATCGGTTATTATTACGGGCGGATAATGCGGATCAGCGTTTGACAGATAAAGGCATTGCTATTGGTTTGGTTGGAGCGGAACGTGCTAAAGCTTGGCAGGAAAAAGCGGTTGCATTAAAAGAGGCGCGTGCGCTGGTTTCAGAGAAGCGATATAGCCCGAATATGTTGGATCAATATGGGCTTGAAATAAAACGGGACGGTTTTAAGCGGTCGCTTTCTGATTTGCTTGGCTTTCCGCATATTGATTGGTCGCATATTTGCAAAATAGATCTGGCTTTAGAATTTGTGCGCGCCGATGTGCGTGAGCAAATTGAATATGACGCGCTTTATGCCGGCTATATTGACCGGCAGACCGCGGATATTGTTTCGTATCGTAAAGAGGAAATGCTCCAGATTCCAGCAGATTTTGATTATGGTTTAATGGGGGAATTATCGAATGAAGTGCGCCAAAAATTAGAAGCGGCGCGTCCTGATACTTTAGGCGCGGCGGGGCGTTTACCCGGGGTTACACCTGCGGCATTGGTCGCGTTATTAAAGCACGTCAAACGCAAAGATAATAAGCACACGCCTCTTAAAAGAGTCGGTCATGCAGCGTAGCCATTTTATTGCCGATTTCAATTTATCAAATGCGCAAATTGAGAAATTCGATGTTTATCATGGTTTGCTTCTAAAATGGCAGAAGGCCATAAATTTAGTGGGACCTTCGACTTTAAATACATCTTGGGCGCGGCATTTTTATGATTCAGCACAAATTTCAAAGTACATTTGTACGGGTCAAGGTGTTGCAGATCTAGGTGCTGGGGCAGGGTTTCCTGGATTGGTTCTGGCAATTCTGCGCCCTGATCTTAAATTATTTTGTATTGAGCGTGATGAACGTAAATCACAGTTTTTGAAAAATGTTTCACGTGAAACATCGTTATCCAATGTAACTATTTTTGATTCGGATGTTATCGATATTCAAGATAAAGTTTTACCGGATTTGGTCACAGCGCGTGCACTTGCATCTATAAAAGATTTGCTTGGTTTATGTGAAGGTTGGCGTAAAGAAAGTGAGACTTTATCTTTTTTGTTTTTAAAAGGCGAGCAAGCGGAGGCGGAAATTAAAGATGCGCGTACACTGTATCATTTTGAATATGATTTCTATCCAAGCGCTACGTATGCAGGTGCGCATATCGTACAAATTCGCAACTTAAAAGCGGCATTTTCAGAGTAAATTCTTTTTAAGAATATAGTTGGATCAATGTGCATAAGCGTACGGTGTATGTGACTCTATGCTTGACGTTGATATCATGGATATGGAAGTATGTACGTGTTTCACGTGAATCATTATTTATCGATTTTCTTATCGTTTTATTGCAAGGATGTTTCGTTTTATGTACCCACAAAGTTCTCCACGCATTTTAGCGATTGCCAATCAAAAAGGCGGTGTCGGTAAGACTACAACAGCAATTAATTTGGCGACTGCATTATGTGCGGTTGGTAAAACGGTTTTGCTGATTGATCTTGATCCACAAGGTAATGCATCAACCGGATTGGGTGTGCGGCGGTCGTTGATAAAGGCAAGCTCGTATGAAGTTTTATTCGGAGAGGCGGATGTTAGTGAGGCCGCCGTAAAAACGCAAGTGCCGCGTTTATCCGTTGTACCGTCCTCTATTCATTTATCAGGCGCGGAATTAGAATTGGTAAATGCCGATAATCGAGAATTTCGATTAAAAGGCGCGCTACAAACCATACGATCGTATGATTATGTGATTATAGACTGCCCCCCATCACTTAATTTATTGACCCTTAATGCATTGATTGCATCACAGGCTATTATTGTGCCTTTACAATGTGAGTTTTATGCGCTTGAGGGGCTTAGTCATCTGACGAAAACAATTGCGCGGGTGCGGAAACATTTTAATCCTGAGCTGAGCATACATGGCGTGGTTTTGACAATGTTTGACCAACGGAACAGATTGTCCGGTATGGTTGAGGATGATGTGCGGTCGCATTTTGGTGATAAGGTTTACAAAACAGTTATTCCGCGCAATGTGCGATTATCAGAGGCGCCATCTTATGGATTGCCGGCGATTGTATATGATATGAAGTGTGCAGGCGCGCAGGCTTATATCAAGCTTGCATCTGAAGTGATAAAGCGGGAAAAGGCGCTTCACAAGCAAGCGCTTATGGTTGCGTAGCGGTTCTTTTTATTAAGAGGCGCGGTAAAGTTTTTGGTTCCCTGTTTTGGGCATCATAATTTTTGTAGTTTTATTTATTAATTGAAAAAAGAACATTTGGAGATTTTATTATGGATGAAATGATTTTGGATAATGCGGATACGCAGAGCGTTACAGATTCTACAGAGCAACCGGCGGTCGTGTCGAAGCCGAAAACCCGGGGTTTAGGGCGCGGGCTTAATGCGTTGTTTGAAGATGATGAAGATAGTGATTTTGATGCAGTTTTGCCTGGTCGTTCAAAAACAGGTGCGAATAGTGTTTCTGTGAATCATGATGAGATTACTGGCGCGTCGAAAGGCCGTGTTAATTTGCCAATTGAAAAGTTGGAGCCATCCGCCGCTCAGCCGCGGAATATGTTTCATAATGAAAGTTTGGATGAATTAGCCGAATCCATTAAAACACATGGTTTATTGCAACCGATTTTAGTGCGTCAGATTGATGGGCGCGACGCATATGAAATTATTGCGGGGGAGCGTAGATGGCGCGCATCACAACGCGCGCAGCTTCATGATGTACCGGTTATTATTAAAGTGCTTGATGATTTGCAAGCGCTTGAAATTGCCCTTATCGAGAATTTGCAGCGGGAGGATTTGAATCCTGTGGATGAGGCGATGGGATATCAAAAATTAATGACCGAGCACAATTATACCCAAGAGCAGCTTGGTAATGCGCTTGGTAAAAGTCGCAGTCATATTGCGAATATGACACGCATGTTGAATTTGCCGGATGGCGTTTTGTTTTATCTGGAGCAAGGCATGATCTCGAGTGGGCATGCGCGCGCGCTTATTACAGCGAAAGATCCGCTAAAGCTTATAAAAACTATTTTGGATCAAGGGCTTAATGTGCGGCAAACCGAAAAACTTGTTGCGGCTGAGAGCGGTAGCTCAAAGCCCGCGAAGGCGGAAAAAGAACCGCGTGAAAAAGATGTTGATACGGTTTATTTGGAAGATGAGCTATCCAAGGCGATTGGGTTGAAGGTTTTAATTGATAGTAAGAATGGCAAGAGCGGGAAAGTAACGATTGAGTTTAAGGATTTGGATCAGCTTGATTCGTTGCTAAAGGTTTTGGGTTAACTCTGAATATAATCCAGAATTTCCGACCTCCTCTATAGCGGAAATAAGCGAAGCACAGCTGCGCACACGCGCCGGCGATGTTACTGTAGATTTGCATGATTTTAGAACTGGTAAAATTAATAAGCAAATAGCGGAAATTAAAGGTTTAAGTGAGCAAGGCTTATCCACACAATTTGAGCAATATGCGGACGCGCTGGGTAATCTTCAAAAGCGTAAAATTAGTGCAGGGCAATCTTTGGACACACTCGATATTACTCTCAATCCTGAAAAAAGACATAATGGATAATAGGCCTTTGCGGAAGTAGCGCAATAGTTTAAGAGCTTTTAATCCTTATTTTAAATAGAATTCAGATTGTATTTTAGTCGTTAGCGACTCTTACTGATCGCCAAGATGGCTTGGGCGCAGAGGGTTTCGGTGGGGGCGCCGGTTTTTTTGCAGTCGGCCTCTAGGCTGGTCAAGCGTTCAAGTATCTTTTCAACCGTATTCATATGCCAATCGCTCAATTGTCTTTGAAATAATGGCTTTACCTTAAAAAATAAGGGGGGGCGAATATTTTTGATGGCTATCTCCATGGATTGTCCCGCGGCCATATGACTTTGTGTGAGATGTAGTTTTCGGAAATGCCCTTGGAGGGAGCGTAAAATCACAACAAAATTTGTGCCTTCTTCGGCCAGCGTATTATAGCATTCCATGGCCTTTTTTGTGTTGCGAGATGCGGTTGCGTAAATCAGGTCATCGAGCGTGGTTGCGCCTGCCTCACCGCAGCAATTTTGTACATCCGTCAGCGATACAGGCGAAGGATCATTTATTTTATAGGTTACGATTTTGTCAAGCTCGCTGCGCGCTTTCATACGGTCGCCAGAAATATTGATGGCCAGCCAAGCGGCGGCATCACGGTCAATTTGTATATTATGTGCGCGCATGGTGTCGTTGATAAAGCGGGTTAAGTCTTGTTCGCTTTCGATGTAGCAAGGCAGCGCGGCAGCATTCTTAGCGCTTTCACAAAGCTTTCTTAAAGGTGAGCGGGGGCCAAGATCGCCGCCTTCCAGTATAATCAAGGTTTCGGCGCTGGCGTTTTCGAGATAGGTTTTTAAAGTGGTGCTGATTTTATCGGTTGCATCTTCAATTTTTATCAAACGATTGCCACCCATCATGGAAATGGCGTTGGCCTCGTCTATCAGGCGGGCGGGATCCTCGGCGATGATGTCAGAAGACAGCACAACGACGTTAAAGGGATCGGATAGATCGGGGACTTGGGTTTTACCGATGATATTTGCGCGCTCTTTCATCAGGCCGGCATCGGGCCCGTAAACGAGAATAACACGCGCCTTAGGATCAGGCGATTTAACAAAAGGTTCGATCTGGCGGAAGGACAGTTTCATATCTTTATACTATATATATTTATTAGCGACACAAGACATTGAAGGGGCTTATAAGTCACGTAACGCACGCCATGCTTTGTTATGTGTAAAACCGTCTCTTTTAAAAATATTTGTAATATAAATTTTTTAAAATTGTGGTGCTTGAAATTAAAAAGTTATGATATGTTAGTTTCTTAAAGCTTTTTCTTTAAGAAATTTATTTTTTAAAAATTTTATATTAATAGTTATTTAAAAAAATATTTTTATACTCTTAATATATATCTACTGTGTTCTTCTTTTTCTGCTGCGTCATATCTGCGTTATAAATCATGTGAAAAATATTAGAAATCCGTATGGGGGCCTTACTAGCTATGACTTCGTTTTTTAACAACTTTAAGATTACGCATCGTTTAAACGCATCTTTTGCTCTTATTGTTTTTATGGTTGTAGGGTTAGTAATATTCTCAAATCTTAATATTAAACAATTGCAAAGTACTTTTGAAGACTATCGTACGGTTGCACGTGAAAGTATTTTAATTGCAGAAGTTACAGAACAATTGGTTGTTGCCCGTCTTGATGTAATGAAATACCGGAATAGCCCTTCTGATAAATATAAAGATGAAGTTATGGTAGCCATTGAGCATATTCACGATAAACGTGAAGAAATGCGCAAGTATTTTAAAGATACAAAGCATCTTGAAACACTTGATTTCCTTGATGCCGAATCCGAGAATTATAAAGTGACTTTTCTTTTGGCTGTCGATGAACAAAAGAAACGGGATGCTTTTGTAGCTTCTATGGATGAGCTGGGGCCTCTTATACGTAAAAACTTAACTGAAATTATGGAGAGCGCTTTTAGAGATGGTGACCCATCTGCGGCATTTTATGCCGGTAAATTACAACAAGATTTTATGTTGGCGCGCTATTTTGCTAAAAGCTTTTTGGTAGATAATGTAACAGCAAATTCCGAGCGTGTATTTAAAGAATTAGCGCAAGCCCAGAAGGAAGGGCGCGATCTTTTGGCAGAGCTGCAAAACCCACGCCGCCGTGCACTTGCCAATCAAATAAATAAAGGATTAAAGGATTATCAAGCGTTATTCACCGATGTCTCAAATGTGATTTTGAAACGTAATGAGATTTATGCACAGCTTGATACTTTAGGCCCTCAAATCCTGACGGGATATGAAGAGTTATTACATGAAGTTGAAGACTTGCAAAAGACGCTTGGTAATCAAGCGCAACAAAGAATGCAGAATATATCCACTACCGGTTTGGTTGTTGGTATAATGATTGCGCTGCTTGCAGCAGGATTTGCTTATCTTATGGGGTTATTCTTAACACGAAATTTCCACTTAATTATTAGTCAAATGGACAAGCTTTCAGGTGGGGACAAAGGGTTTGAAATAAAAGGTTCAGATCGTAAAGATGAAATTGGCGATATGGGTAAGGCTCTTAAAATCTTCAGAGAGAATGCCTTAGAAGTTGACCGTATGACCGAAGCGCAAAAGCAAGCGGAAATTCGTGAAGCCGAAGATCGCAAGAAAGCGCTTATCGGCATGGCGGATCAATTTGAAAATCGTGTTGGCAGTGTGGTTCAAAATGTTGAGAAGGCGGCCTCTGATATGCAGGAAATGGCATCTGTCTTAGCGGCGGCGGTACAGGAAACGACCCAACAAAGCGGGTCGGTCGCGGCGGCATCCACAGAGGCGGCGGCAAATGTGCAGACGGTTGCGGAGGCGGCGGAAGAGCTTAGTGCTTCAATCAAGGAAATATCACGCAATGTTACCGATACGGCGGATACGGCGCGGTCATGTGCGCATGCGGCAGAAGTTTCACAAACCAAGCTGGGTGATTTGCAGCGTGCGGTTGAGGAAATTGACAGTGTGATCCAGTCGATTACCGAAGTTGCGGAGCAGACGAATTTGCTTGCACTTAATGCTACGATTGAAGCGGCGCGTGCGGGTGAGGCCGGAAAAGGGTTTGCCGTTGTTGCGAGTGAGGTCAAATCCCTGGCGCAGCAAACGCATAAAATGACGGACGAGATTTCTCAGAAAGTTGAAACGATTAAAGGCAGCGCAAAAGAGACAATTTCGAGTGTAACGGAAATCTTGAAGCAGATCAGTTCGGTGGATGCCAAAACGACAAGCGTTTCGGCAGCGGTGGAAGAGCAAAATAGTTCGACCGCAGAAATTAGCCGGAATGTACAAGAAGCAGCCAATGGTACGCAGGAAGTGTCGCGGAATATTGAAGAGGTTCAAAAGGCGGCCAATGATAGTGCAACGTCAACAGAGCAGCTTAAAATAGCGTCAGATGATTTATCTACGCAGGCAACCGAATTACGTGATGCGGTGCAGTCTTTCCTTAACGAAGTGCGGACAGGGTAGGCTTTTTACATTCTCTCTGGGGCGTTTCAAATATGGTTTGTTGATGCTTAGACACTGCGCCCTTGTTTTTTAAAAGTATTTTTAACGTCATCAATCGGCTATAATTTTAAAAAAAAACGGGACGGTTGTTTCCCGTTTTTTTTGATTCGCATTTTTGGGCATTCATAAATGTTTGCGCTTGGATTGCAAAGAGGCGAAGGCGCGAGGTTTAGCTCATCTTGAATACGGGTTATGTATGGGGTAGGAGCACTTTAAGGTTAATTGCTTGCGGCTTTGGGTTTTTAGGTTGCCCCTTTTCCCCCAAAGCTTTGGTGCGTGGAATGCCGGAATGACAGGTTCGCGTTCCCAGAAGGCGGGTGCGCTTGAAGGCTAAAGGGTGATTGCAGGCAGGATTATATATTACATGATTTCTTGATTTTTAGAAGAAAAGCCCTTAGATGTATCGCTTATGAAGATAGCATTTCAAATGGAAGATATGGCGGTTTCGAGCCGCACAGGTACAAATTCTCTTGTTCTTATCCAAGAGGCCAATCGGCGTGGGTATGAAGTTTTTCATTATAACCCTCTTTCCCTAAGTATTGATGGCGATGGGGTCAGGGCTGATACTGCGCCAGTATCGGTTGATATGAGCAAGGATGAGTATTTTAAGCTTGGTGCATACCGAACAGCCGATTTAAAAGACATGGACGTTATTTTTATGCGCCAAAGACCGCCATTTGATATGCGTTATATCTCTTATAGTTATATGCTTGACCGGCTTAAAGATGAAGGCGTTTATATAACAAATGACCCGACGGGGGTTAGAGATACACCGGAAAAGCTTGCGATTTTTGAATTTCCCCAATATATCGCGCCGACGATTGTTACAGCAGATCATAAACAAGTGCGCGGATTTTTTGATACGCATCAAGACATTATTATCAAGCCGTTATATTTGTTTTTTGGCAAAGGCATAACGCGCAGTAAAGATTACCAAGAAGCGATTTCGGTTATTGAAGAATTAAATGAACCGGTGATGTTACAAAAGTTTTTGCCCGATGTTTTTGATGGCAATAAGCGCATAGTGTTATTTGATGGTGAGATTATAAGCGCCATGAAAACAGTAAGCGGGGATGGGGCGTTTATCACACATCAAAGCTATATAGATACAGCCTATGATTTGACGGATTATGAAATAGAGATGTGCGCTACGATTAGTGCGGGATTAAAAGGGCGCAGGCTTGATTTTGTGGCTGTTGATATTATCGGGTCATATCTTACAGAGATTAATGTAACATGTCCGGGATCTTTAATGCGTTTGGATGCGCTTCACGATATGGATCACTCAGCCTTACTTTGGGATGTTATTGAGCGCAAGCAGGCGGCGTTTGTTAAAAACCGTTAGGATTATTTTGTACCAATAGCTCGATGATTTGTACGGCGTTCAAGGCGGTGCCTTTGCGCAGGTTGTCGGTTACGATCCACATAGATAGGCCATAATCTACGCCATGATCTTTTCTTATTCTTGAAACATAAACATCATCTTTATGCGCGGCTTCTTTAGATGTTATATAAGCATCATGACCCTTTAAAGGGGTTAAGCCCGGTATTTTTTGCATATGTTTGAATGCATCTTCAGGCGTTATTTCGCTTTCAAATTCTACATTTACCGCTTCGGCATGTGAATAAGGCACGGGGACACGTACGCACGTTGCGCTTACGGGGAAGTTTGTGCCAATAATTTTGTTTGTATCGTGTTGCATTTTCCATTCCTGTATCGTGCGGCCATCCTCCATGAACGCATCGACTTGAGGGATAACATTAAACGCGATATCGCGGGGGAAAGGGTTTTCGCTAGGTTTTGAAGCTATGCCTAAATCACTTTTGGTGTTTTCGTATAATTCTTCGATATAGCGATACCCTGGGCCAGAGGTGGATTGATATGTGGAAACCACAACGCGTTTAATTATAGCCACATCGTGTAGGGGTTTAAGCGCCATAAGCATTTGTATGGTGCAGCAATGTGGGTTTGTAATAATGTTTTTTGATCTATATTGATTGATTTTGTCTCCGTTGACCTCCGGGATGATCAAGGGAACATCTGGATCGGTACGATAAACGCTTGAGTTATCAATAACGATGCAGTTTTTAGCCGTTGCGATGGGCACATATTTTTTTGTGAGCTCGTCATTTAAACAAAAGACCGCAATGTCGTAGTCTTCAAAAGATAGTGTGGCGAGATTTTCTGTTTTATATTGTGTGCCCTCTATTTCAAGCATGTCATATTCTGTTTTATCTTCGACGACTGCCATAATTTTTTTGTATCGAGCCGGTCGATTTTGGAGCGTGCTTAATACATTGCGCCCTGTTTGGCTTTTTGCACCAATAATACAGATTTTTGCCATTAGTCTTGTCCTTGTTGACCGAAGTTTTTATCTATAAATAGAAATATAATATTTTATATCGATAAAAAGGGTAGAAAAGAAAAAAACCGCCAGATTGCATAAAGCTCAAGGCGGTTTTTTTATTGTGTTGAATTTTTGTTATGTTAATTCTGGTGTTTGAGGGCCGTTTTTTTCCCAGTTTCGGGCTTCTTTCAAAGATGTGGTAAATTTTACAAATTGTGGTGATTCATCTTTTGGT
This sequence comes from uncultured Alphaproteobacteria bacterium, assembly GCA_963702155.1. Lineage (GTDB taxonomy): Bacteria > Pseudomonadota > Alphaproteobacteria > Micavibrionales > Micavibrionaceae. The sequence goes on along the minus strand of OY969717.1, from coordinate 1,748,282 downwards.
TCTTGTTTTAAAAGGCCGTATCCGTCCGCGTGTTCATGATTTTTGAGCATTTTTGTATAATCATATATTGTTTTTAAAGATGGTTTATTCATAAATTGTCTCCTTAATAAATTATTCTCAAAATGGGAATTTATTGTACGATGTATTCGCATTTTTGTCAAAATTTTCCAAATCATTTTGGAGTACAGTTTGTTGTTATTGTGACCGCAGGGGCTTTGTTAACGAGCTCTAGACCTATGTTTGTCGGTATAGATAAATGTTTTTGATTAGGGGCGCAGCCGATTGTATTTGTGACTGCCGGCACATTAAATTCTGGTTTTAGTTTTTTATTATTTGCGTTCATTGTTTAATTCCCATAATTTTTCTTTAATATGGGTTTTATATTACAAATCAGACAAAATCAATTCCTTTTAAAATAAAGTGCTAATTGAAGTTCGATTTGGCGAGCTAGATCTTTTATCACGTTTTCACGCGTGTTTTGTTCTGATACGCGGGTAGAGAACTCGCTATCGAGTAAATTATAGCTGGCTGTGGATTGTAGAGTACGCCTTAACAGGTTTTTGCCGGAATGACGATCATTTAAAATCATCGTTGTTTTTATAATCAATTGTCCGCGTGTGGTGTCGGATGCCTTTGTAATATCAAGATCGATCAGGTTTTCTTCCAAGTTACTGATGGAGAGCGTATATGCGGATTTTTCAGGGCTGCCGTTGCGGTGGAGGCGGTCAATCAATTCGTTCCGGAGCAATACACCTTCGCGATCAGGGATAATGTCAATTGCGACTTTGGATAGCTGATCTTCTGCGCCGATAGCGGTATATTTATTTTCGCCGTAGAGCGGGTGGAAGCCGCAAGCAGACAAAGTTATTGTTAACACTGCAAGGACGATTGTCGTAAAAAATAGCGCGGGTTTTTTTTTCATTTTTAATGTCCGTTAATTTGCGACGATGTTTACGATTCTGCCCGGTACGACGATGACTTTGCGGATGGTTTTGCCGTCGATGTTCTTTTGAACATTGGGTTCGGCGAGGGCGATTTCCTCAGTTTGTTTTTTATCAGCGTCAGCGGGCAGAGTTATGGTTGCGCGCACTTTTCCGTTGACCTGTACGCCGATGGTGACGGTGTCCTCGGTCAGGAGGGATTCGTCCGTTGAAGGCCATGGCGTTTGGGTGAGCGGGGTTTTATGCCCTAAATCTTCCCAGAGTTGTTCGGTTAGGTGGGGCACCATGGGGTTTAAAATTTGGACGAGGTATTCGAGAGATTCTCTCAAGACAGCTTTGTCAGACAAAGATTCTTCGCTTTGCTCAGAATGACTATCGGTCTTAATTATGATGGTTTTGCTAAGAAATCCCTGAATCGCATTTGAGAATTCGCGGATACGGGCGACGGCCTTGTTCATGTGGAAGGCTTCGATATCTTCGGCGACGGCGCGCGCGGTTTTGTGGGCTAGCGCGCGCAAAGTTTTAGCGTCGTCGGAATAAGATCCCTCAACTTCGCTTGTAATTATATTAGGAAGGTGCGGTAATAGACTCATGGACGAGGCGGTAGATTTTATTGATGTAGCGCCATGCGCCTTCAATGCCCGCTTCGCTCCACTCCAGATCGCGTTCGGGCGGGGAGTCGGACAAGATGAACAGGCGGGCGGCATCCGCGCCGTAGGTATCCATAATGTCCTCGGGGTCGATCACATTCTTCTTTGATTTGGACATTTTTATGATCGGGCCGACGGTAATGGGTTCGCCCGTTTCTTCCAATTTATAAGAGCCGTCCTTTTGTTTGATACATTCGGTCGGGAAGCGCCATTGACCGGATGGGCATTTATAGGTTTCGTGCGTCACCATACCTTGGGTGAAGAGGCCGGCGAAGGGTTCATCCGCGCTGACCAAACCGCAGTCGCGCATGGCCTTGGTGAAAAAGCGGGCATATAAAAGGTGTAGCACGGCGTGTTCAACGCCGCCGATATATTGTTCCACGCCGGTTGGCATCCAGTAATCGGCCTTATCCTTTGCGACGGGCAGGGTTTCATTATGCGGATCGCAATAGCGGAATTGATACCATGAGCTTTCAAAGAAGGTATCGAAGGTATCGGTTTCGCGGGTGGCGTTTTTATCGCATTTTGGACATGTTGTATTTTTCCATGTGGGGTGGTGATCCAGCGGGTTGCCCGGTTTATCGAAGGTTACATCTTCTGGCAAAGTGACGGGAAGGTGGTCTTCGGGCACGGGTACAGGGCCGCAATCATCGCAATAGATGATCGGGATGGGACAGCCCCAGTAACGCTGGCGTGAGACACCCCAGTCACGGAGGCGGTATTGGGTGACGCCTTTGCCGGTGTCGTTTTCTTCGCAGCGTTTTATGATTTCGGCTTTGGCCTCATCCACGGTCATTCTGTTAATAAAGTCAGAATTTATCAGTGTGCCCTCGCCGGTGTAGGCTTCAGTTAGGCCAGAGTCGGAATCGCCAAGGCTCGAAGACGCAAAGCTTTTCTTTTTTGTATCGTCATTCTGAGGCGTAGCCGAAGAATCTTTTGAAGAAAGATTAGATCCTTCGCTTTGCTCAGGATGACTGTCTGCAGAAATTACAGGGAGGATTGGCAGGTTGTATTTAGTTGCGAAATCGAAGTCGCGCTGATCGTGCGCAGGGACGCCGAAGATTGCGCCCGTGCCGTAGTCCATCAGGATGAAGTTTGCAATATATATAGGGACTTCGCGGTTTAAAAGCGGGTGGGTTGCGGTGTAGCCGGTATCAAAGCCGAGTTTATCGGCCTGCGCGATGGCTTCTTCGGATGTGCCGCCCGCCTGACATTCTTTTATAAAGTCATCAAAGCCGTCTTTATTGCCCGCAAGTTGTTTTGATAGCGGGTGGTCAGGGGCAAGGCCGATGAACGACGCACCGAATAAGGTATCGGGGCGGGTAGTAAAAACTTTTATTTTCCCAGTGCCCAATTCAAAAGGTATTTTTCCGTTTTCTGCTGGGCCAATAGATTTGACTAAAGGTTTGGTAATTTCCCATTCGAATTCCAGGCCTTGGGATTTGCCGATCCAGTTTTCCTGCATGATGCGGACTTTTTCAGGCCAGCGGTCGAGTTTATCAAGATCGTCCAGAAGCTCTTCGGCGTAGTCGGTAATTTTTAAGAACCATTGATTTAGCTTGCGGCGTTCAACGGGTGCGCCCGTACGCCAGCCTTTGCCGTCAATGACTTGTTCGTTTGCAAGGACAGTGTTATCGACGGGGTCCCAGTTGACGATAGATTCTTTACGGTAGGCGATGCCCTTATCCAAGAAATCCAAAAACATTTTTTGTTCGTGGCGGTAATATTCGGGTAGGCAGGTTGCGATTTCACGGCTCCAATCAATCGCAAGACCCATGGATTTTAATTGTTCGCGCATTTCGGCTGTGTTTGAGATTGTCCAGTCACCGGGATGGACGCCGCGTTCGATTGCGGCATTTTCGGCAGGAAGCCCGAAAGCATCCCAGCCCATAGGGCGCATTACATTATATCCGGCGGCGCGGCGGTAGCGGGCAACGACATCACCCAAAGAGTAGTTTCGCACATGGCCGACATGTATGCGGCCTGAGGGGTAGGGGAACATTTCAAGGACGTAATATTTTTCTTTGTCAGAGTTCTCAGAAACCTCGAATGTTTTGGATTCGTCCCAGATTTTACGCCATTTTTTTTCTGTGGCTTTTATATTGTATCGCACCTCTGACACTGGCTGAATGCTCCTGCTTGCTTTTGTTCTTATTAAGACTCTTTGATTAGCGTAAAAAAGCCTATTTCGCAAGTGCCATGCGGGTTTTGAAAACAATATGAAACTTTTTCAGGTGTGAATCGTTTTTGATATATAAAATAAGGAAGGATGACATAAAATGAACAATATATACGTTAATAGATATCAAACTGTTGCCAAAGAGCGAAAGAACACTCCAGTCATGCCTATACCGATATTTTTGGGATCACTTGCCGCGCTTACTGCACTGCTATTGTATAGTCTTAGTGTTTTGACATAGTAAAATTTAGAAAAGGCTTTAAAATGAAACAAGAATTATCAGATACGCCAGATACAAAGGCGGAAAAAAAAGCACAAAAAGGTGCTATACCCAAACGGGCGATCTTTATCGCTTTGGGTATTGTGGCTGTTTTTTTACTATATTTTTTAAATGTTTTTGTTTAATTTTTTCAAATAAGGAAAGCGTTTTTATTTAGCGTATTTTTATGAAGCACATCGTTTTATCAATTGGTTTGGCATTTTTTATTTTTGCCGCGTTTATTCAACCGGCATTCGCATTGCCCGATGAGGTTACAGTTAATGGTGAGGTTTTAAAACGGGTATCGCAGGGTACGCGTAGCAAAATGTTTGTCGATATTTATAAGGTAGGACTTTATTTGCCATCAAAAGATGCAGATTTAGACAATAAAGAAACTACGAAGGCATTTGTGGTAGAAATATTATATGATAAAAATAGCGCAAAAGGGAACATTCCTGATGCGTGGAAGGAAGAACTGCTGCCGACTTTGGGAAAGCAGGATGTCCGAGCCTTAAAGTCGGCCGCAGATATGTTAACTGTTGGAGCGGTCAGTAAAATTACTTATGCCTATGGACATGACACGCATGTTATTATTTCGTCAGAAAATATTATAGCAGATAGCGGATCAGATTTATTTAACGCTTTTACGGATATATGGATGGGGGAAGCGCCTGTTTCTGAAGCATTAAAATCTGCCCTTCTATCTGGTGTTCAGTAAAGTTTAGTTAAGTAGAATTAGACATCAATATATTTTTTAATAATAGACTTAAAAGAAAAAGCCCTTCAAAAAGAGGGCTTTTATTATCTTGTCTATTTCCAAGATGTCTAATCTTTTAGGCTGGCAACGCGCAGTTGGCGCGCGCGCGTTAGGATGGCATCTTCCAATTCAGTTCCCATTGCAGCAGGCGTTTCGGAATCTACCCAGTTTGCACCTTGTTTGATCTGTTTGAAAACGCGGACGCGGACGCCATCAGAACGGAGTTGCTTGCTTAGAATAAAAACGTTGAGTTTAAAGCGTTCATTGGGTGTTTCGGGAGCCGTATACCAATCGGTCAGGATTGTACCTCCAAAGGGGTCGGCGCTAGCCAAAGGCATAAAGGATATCGTATCCAAAGACGCGCGCCACAAATGTGCGTTTACACCAATGGATGTGCCATCATCTTTCTTTTTACCGTTCAGAATACCAATGCCGCCGCCTTTGCCCCAGATTGTCTCGCGTTCGCCATAAATATCATTTCCAGTCTGGTTGCGATCAAGGCCTGAGGGATATTTGGCTTCTGTTTTTATTTTATCGCCAGTACACGCCGCAAGCATAGAAAAGGTTGCCGCAGATATAATAAAGGTTTTTGTAAATTTTAAGTATGACACGGGTTTTGCGCCTTTCTTATTTTTGCTTAATTTTTATACTTAGTAGTAATTATCATGGTAGAGGTTGCGGCTCAATAGGAAAAGCAGTGTTCATATAAGATACAAATCCGCAAACCGTAGCATGAGGGCTTTAGAATATGCAGTGTTGTAAAAATGCAACGATATTATAAAAATGTGACTTATTTGTTCTAATTTACTTAAAGTTTTATTGACGGCACGCTGTATATGGGTATATTTGATCCTGTTCATGCGGTTCAGCAGGACATTTTTATAAAAGGTTTTGTTTTAACTTTGATGTTTAAAGAAAGCCTTGTTCAACTTAATAGTTTTGATTGGAGAAACTAAAATGAAAAAAATCTTACTTAGCACAGCTGCTTGTGGTTTGGTTTTTGCTGCTGCGCCTGCGCATGCGGACATTGACCTTGACATTGGTGGTTATTTTAAAGGCTACGGCGCGTACGTAGATCAAGATGAAAACAGCTGGTAACGAAGTCAATGACTTTGACATGATCCGTAACACAGAAATTCACCTTACCGGTGAAACAACACTGGACAACGGTTTGACTGTTGGTGCACATTTCGAGACAGCTGCTGATGGCGGCGATGACTTTGGTGTTGATGAATCATACATCTACATGTCAGGCGGCTGGGGTCGTGTGAATGTTGGTGACGAAGACGGTGCCGGTTACCTTTTACAAGTTGCAGCTCCTTCAGCGGACGAAAACATTGACGGTATCCGTCAGTTTGTTAACCCAGTTAACTACACTATTCTTGGTACAGGCTGCTACTGTTGCAAATTTAGTTGGAACCGGTGGTGGTACTGTTGCGATTTAACCAAGGTGGTATCGATTATGATATGGATCCAACAGGTAAAGCAACAAAGTTGACCTACTTGACACCAATCATGAATGGTTTCCAAGTTGGTGCGTCTTACTCACCTGATACAGACAATGCTAGCTGAATTTGGCATTGGTACAGATAATGTATCTGATGCAATTGGCGATACATACGAAGCTGCTGTTCGTTACGAAGGTATGTACAACAATGTTGGTGTTATCGTTGGTGGTGGTTACTCTTTCGGTGAGAACGAAGAGACGATAGCGCAACCGGTTGATGACCGTCAAGCATGGAACGTTGGTGCAGACTTTGACATAGGTCCATTTGGTCTTGGTGCAGCTTACCTTGAAGATAACGGTGCCTCTGATGGTGCGGATGCTGATGACGAAGAAACAATCGTTGTTGGTGCAGACTATACAACTGGTCCTTTCAAGCTTGGTGCATCTTACTTGATCAAGAGAACACATTTGCGATTGATGGTCTTGACACAGACCGTTATTCCGGTGGTGTTACATACACATATGGCCCAGGCATGACTTTCCGCGGTTCTGTTGGTTATGTTGAGCATGAGATTGGTGCAGACTGATGTTGATGCGACATACGTAACAGTGGGTACGCAAATCAACTTCTAATCTGAAGTTTAAAGATTTACAAAAAGGCTCCCTTGTGGAGCCTTTTTTATCTTTGTCTTTTAGGCTGTAAACCCTCTTTAACCGGATCCCCGCCTTCGCGGTGATGATTGGGTAGAATGTGGGGATGACAAGTTTAGTCGGGTGTTTTATAAGCTTTATATGAGTATTCAAAATAATCTAGACGAGATTTATCAGCGGATCATTGCGGTTTGTGATCGGCATGGGCAGGATGCGGATGATGTTGCGCTGGTGGCTGTTTCGAAGAAGCAGCCTGTTTCGCGGTTGGATGAAGCTCTTAAAACGGGGCATCGTGTATATGGAGAAAACCGCGTTCAAGAAGCATATCAGCATTGGAAAGATGGTGCGCTGGGTGATGTGCGCGCGGTTTATCCGGATTTACAATTGCATTTAATCGGGCCATTGCAAAGTAATAAGGCGGCGGATGCGGTTGCGTTATTTGATGTGATCGAAACGGTTGATAGGAAAAAAATTGCCCGTGTTCTGGCACAGGAGATGGCCAAACAGAACATTAAGCGCACATGCTTTATTCAAGTAAATACGGGCGGCGAAGACCAGAAATCAGGTGTTGCTATTGATGATTTGGGGGCGCTGCTTGTGTATGCGCGGGAGGAGTGCGGATTGGATATTCGGGGGTTGATGTGTATTCCGCCATTGGATGAGCCGGCAGCGCTTCATTTTGCGCTTTTAAAAAAATTGGCTGATCGGTATGGATTGGGGGAAATTTCCATGGGTATGAGCGGGGATTACGAGAAGGCGATTGCGTTGGGGGCGACCTATATACGTGTTGGTACAGGTGTTTTTGGCGGCAGGATTTAATTTCCTGTCTGAGGTATGTATCCGCCCTTAAGTTTTGGTCGAATTTTTCTAAAGACGTATTTATTTGAGAAAACGCACTTAATTGTTATAGCGCGCCGTACCAAGATCGGTGAATGCAAGAAGGTTTGCAGGCAAATTAATATATGGGTTTTGAGCGGATAATCCGGCAGGGGCGTGCAAGATGTCTTCGGTAGAAGGCAGGGGTGTTTTTGTAGTGTCTTTGGTGGCTGGCTGCGAAGATACAGATGGATTAAAAGAGGATATCTTCTCCAAATTTTTTGCCGGATTTAAAGATTTAAAGCTTATATTTTTGCCAGAGGCTACAGACAGGGCATTACCAGTGATATCGGTTCCGGTTTCATGTGTCACAATAGTGTTTACAAGCCCGGCGCTCGCGCCAATGACGCCGCCGAAAAGCCCGCCGCCGATAATTTTTCCAATGGGTTTGATTGTATCGCCGGTAAAGTGGCGGTAGAGATTATTTACCACCGGGATGTGGTGTAAAGGGTTTATCATGTCGATAAAATCACCGAAGGTAAATTCATCCTGATTTTGTGATGATGTGTTTTGCGGCGTGGATTCCTCTGAGTTTAAAGGCATGATACTTAATGTTTGGGAAGGGTTGTTATCGGTATTTTTACCGATATTCGAGAGGTTGTTTTCAACCTTTGAAAGCGCGGATGTATCATTTTCAACAGTTTTCCAAGCCGGTACAAAGCCGCCCATACGGTCATTTTTGACCATATGCAGGATTTTCTTGCCGCTGTTTTGAGGTAAAGCGGCAGGATTTTGTGATGAAAATGTCGTTTTTTCTATCATTTTTAGGGTTTTGTCCTATCTTTAAGAGAGCATTGCAAAGGCCATGCCAATGTTATGCTATTATTTTAAAGGAGTGTTTGTTTTGAATGAAAAGCAAAAAAATATCGCTATAGTTATTGAGGGCGAAACGTATCTTAGCGCGTTATCGGGTCTTATTGAGACACAAAAGCAGGCCATTAACGATGCGGCGGGTCAAAATACCCATGTTGATGTTTTATCACCGGATAGTTTTGAGGAGAAACAGGGCAAAACAAATTACACCAGCATTATTACACATACCGATTTAAAGATAGATAGAAGCGAGATGATTAGAATATCTACCCCAATACGTGTAGGGGCGGTGCTTGATCATATTGTCCGCGCGGGGCGTATGGATTATGGGGGCGATGATATTGTTCAATGCGGGCCATATGCCATGAATATACGGGACTTGACGTTGGATCGTGAAGGGTTTGATTTGATATCTATTACCGAAATGGAGATGCGGATTTTATCTTATTTATGTACGCATAGCGGCAGCGGTGTTGCGCGTCAGGATTTGCTCAATTCTGTTTGGGGGTATGTTGAGGGGGTTGAGACACATACGTTAGAGACGCATATATATCGTATACGGCAAAAAATTGAAGACGATCCATCAGCACCGCAGATTTTGATGACTTCGGGTGATGGCTATAAAATAGAAAGTGCGTAATCTTTAATGGATGAAGAGGGTCTAAAATTATGGAAGCTGATGACGAGGGATGTAAAAAGGCTTTCTGGTCGTAAATATGCTGCGCCAGAGTGCGGGCACAATGAAAAGGACGAGCCGACATCAGATAAGGATTTTTTAAAGAGCGAGAATGCCTTATCAGCCCAGCCTGTTTCCAAACGCCCTAAAAAAAACAAAAGCGGACTTGCGCAAAAATCCGTTAGTAAAACAATAAAAGAAGATGCCGCGTTTTCACGCGGTGCTGATACGCGGACGCTTCAAAAATTAAAGCGCGGGCAAATTCCAGTGGAGGCCAGTCTTGATTTGCACGGTATGGGAAGGGCGCAAGCCAGAGATGCGGTAAAGCGATTTTTAAATGCGGCGCAAATGCGCGGTGCACGTTGTGTTTTGATTATTACAGGTAAAGGGAAAAGGCAATTTAGTGCAGACTATATGGAAGAGTTTTCACCCGATAGGGGCATACTTCGCCGTATGGTTCCAGAGTGGCTTGATGAGGTGGATTTTCATCCTTTAGTTATTTCATATGCATCAGCAAAACCAAAAGATGGTGGCGGAGGCGCGCTCTATGTTTTAATTCGCCGGGTGCGTGTTTGAACCATAAATATGTTTTTTATAAACGGAACTTTTTGTTGCGCCGGCTGTTGGTATACGTATTAGAAATAACAAATAAAAAGAAGGTAGACTTTTATGAATACGAGATTTTTAACAGCACTTTTGACATGTTCCGCGTTAGCTATAAGCATGCCGGCTCTGGCGGATGATCATGGCGATCATCACATGGATAAAAAGGTACACGATGCAAAAGCAGGTGTAGTCAAAACACCAATGGCCGGTAATGCGAACGCTACAAATACTAATAGCGCAAATGGGACGAATGGCGCAACATTAGAAAGTGTGAATGATAATGCTTACGTCAAAGTGACTGGTAATATTGGCGAGATTAGAGCGGATGAATTCGATCTTAATTATGGTCAGAAATCAGTTATTGTCGAGCTGGATCGGTTTGGGTGGAGTGGCAACGAAACGAAATATTTAGTGCCAGGCGAATCTGTTACCGTTACCGGATTTGTTGATGATGATTTATTCGAAGGTCGAGAAATTGAGGCTTATAATATTCGTTTGAATGACAGCTTTGTTTTTTATTATACGAATGATGATGTCAACCCATCGGATGCGTATGTCGCGAATACTTATAATTCAAGAAATGCTAAAGATGTTGCTAATAAGTCCAGTACTGCGCTAAGAGATGGTACTTATGTTACAATGAGCGGTGTTGTCAGCAAGATTGATGGTTCCGAATTTACATTGACCAATGGAGCAAATTCGATGATCGTTGATGCAAGCTTGATCGGATATGATATATTTGATGATGAAGGATTGCAGAAGATTGAAAATGGTGACCGTGTGTATGTTTACGGCGATATTGATGAAGGCTTTTTTGAAGAAAAAGAAATTATTGCCGACGGTGTGGTCGAGTTGATCAAAGGCATGTAATTTGATTTGATATTTAGATTTTTAAAGCCGGAGCTTTTAATGTTCCGGCTTTTTTATTGAGCGCGTTTTCATTCGATTGTAATAGAGCGTGTATCGCTAGCGATTTCTTTATTTTTGCGCGTGATGGTCGTGGTTGCGTTGTATATGCCGCGGGGGAGAATGCCGCTATTCTTTCGGCCAATATAATAATATTGGCGGGCGCGATTTTTCTCTTGTGTTATGGTTTGTGTTAAATAGGTCGCCCCATCCGGAGATTTTATGATTAGCACGATTTTATCATCTTTTTCTGCGCCATATATACCCGTCCAATATACGAATGCAGATGCATTTGCGGCCATGGTTTTAGGTATTGTCTGGCCGTCTTCTATGGCCTCGAAATCAGGGGGAGAATCAGAAAAGCCGCCATCATAAATAATGACTGGTTGATATTTTATATAGTCCGGATTTTTCCAAAGGCTTTGTTTCATTTTTCCGCAACCGTCGGTATTGGTATATCCGGTGAAAGGATCAACCGTGCCGCCTTCCCAGTAGGTTGTGAAATGCAAGTGGGGGAATTCGGCAAAACCGGAGCGGCCAACTTGCGCAATTATCTCGCCGGTTTTGACTTCATCATTGGGATTTACAGTTACACTGCCTTCTTTTAAGTGGCAATACATAGTGAAAATACCCGCGCCGTGGTCGATGAAAACACCATTGCCACATTCGCGCGTTTGTTGTTGAATTGCGCTTAAGTTTTCGGGAGATTTACGTGCGTCGCTTTCGTTATCGCGCGTGCGGATGACTTTGCCGTCTGCCGCGGCAAGTACATTGACACCTTTTTTAACCTCTGTCATGGATCGCACGGCAAAGTCGGTGCCGGTATGTGTATCATAGGTTTTTGTGCCGCACCGAAAATCAGAGCCAAATTCGGTTGGGTTTACATCTACATAATTTACCGTCCAGCAATTTTTACCAAAGGTGCATTCCAAGGGAAAGATAAATTGCGGGATAGATTTATCGGTGAGATCTTGCTGTGGGGGAGTAGATTCCGCATGTGCCGCTTGCAGAAGTATTGTGCAGCATATCAATATTATAAAGTGCAGCAATCTTTTATTTTGCATTAGTGTACTCTTGTTTTCTTACCGGTGTGCAAACTTTATCATGTTTTTGAGTTGGGCAATATATTTTTATTTTATAAATTCCTGCTGATCGGTGGAGGCAATAAAATAAAGTTGGAGACGATAGCAAAAAGGTTTTATAATATAAACTTGCTGAGGTCTGCGGATTTTACGAGGTCTTCGACCTTTTCCTTTACCAGATCGGCAGTGATTGTGATGGTTTCTCCGCCACGATCAGAGGCAGTAAAGAAATCTCATCCAGTAATTTTTCCATGACGGTAAGCAAGCGACGCGCGCCGATATTTTCAACCTTTTCATTGACCTTGAAAAGCCAGCGATTTCTTTTATCGCCGCATCTTTAAAATCAAGCGTAACCCCTTCAGTACCGATAAGCGCGACATATTGTTTAATGAGACAGTTTCCGTTTCGGTCAAAATTTGCTTGAAGTCCTCTTCGTCAGCGCGCGGAGTTCGACACGTATAGGCAGGCGTCCTTGTAATTCAGCGAGCAAATCAGAAGGTTTGGCGTAATGGAACGCGCCGCTAGCGATAAATAAAATATGGTCTGTTTTTACCGTGCCATGTTTGGTGGTCACGGTTGTCCCTTCGATTAAGCGGAAGCAAGTCACGTTGTACCCCTTCACGGGATACATCGCCGCCACGGGCATCACGGTTCACGGCAATTTTATCAACTTCATCAAGAAAGACGATACCATTTTGCTGCACCAAATCCAGCGCGGTTTGAATGACTTTGTCTTCATCTAACAATTTATCCGCTTCTTCCGCCATAAGAATATCGTAGGAGTCTGCAACGGTCATTTTTTTGCGTTTTGTTTTTGCGACGCCGCCCTTTGCCGAACATATCGCCAATGCTCATCATGCTCATGGATGCGCCTGGCATGCCAGGGATGTCCATCATACCGCCCATGGGGTTTGAATTATCTTTTAAATCAAGTTCGATTTCTTTGTCATCAAACTCGCCTTTACGCAGTTTTTTACGAAAGGATTCATCGCGGTTGCTTCTGCTGGCCTCTCACCAACAAGCGCATCAAGACACGTTCTTCGGCATAAATTTCGGCTTGCGCGGTAACAGGTTTGCGCATTTTTTCACGCGTCATATGAATGGCAAATTCAACCAAATCACGAATGATGGATTCAACATCTTTACCGACATAGCCGACTTCGGTGAATTTTGTTGCCTCGACCTTTGACAAACGGCGCTTGCGCCAATTTTGCCAAACGGCGGGCGATTTCAGTTTTACCAACACCTGTTGGCCCGATCATGAGAATATTTTTGGGATAAACTTCTTCTTGCAATGCGGGATCTAAGTTGTATACGGCGCCAGCGGTTACGGAGCGCCACAGCAACCGCACGTTTTGCATCGGCCTGACCGATGATAAAACGATCAAGCTCGCTCACGATTTCACGAGGGGAGAAGGCAGGAATTTTAATATTACTTGTGTTTTTATCAGTCATAAAGCCTTACATGGGGTTTTACAGGGCAAAAGTCAATAACGTTTATTTTATCTTTTATTTCTAAAGCGTTATTGGTTAATTTTGCAAATATTTTCCGAGTTGGTTACGCTTTTAATTAGCGATTTTGTATATAACATGAATGGTTTAGCAAAAAATGACTAGTGTAGAACATCAGGATTTACAAAAAAAGTTCGATAAAGCATTTTATCATCATCGTGACAAAGTTTTAAATTTTCGCAAAAATGATATTTCATATTATAACGATTACGATTTAGGGCTGTGGGTTCAATCAATTTGTGAGTTTAGAAAAGATTTCTACAAACTTACACCAAAACAAATTAAAGAAATTTTCTTTATTCTTGATGTTGAAGCAGCCCATTTCTGTTCCAACGATATCGACTATGTTATTGAAATTTATAAATATTTGAAAATTCTTGACGCTGACCGTGCCAACTTAAATCTCGCACATTTAAACTGGAATTTTAATTTTCGTACAACTATGAGGCATTATCAGCCGGAGCAAGCGAAGGCAATTTATAAAGATCTTATAAAAACAAATAATCGTTCAGTTAAAGCTTTTGCATATTATGCATTAGGTCAAATGTATTGTGCTTTTTCAGAAAAAGGCCCTTTTGATGACCCGGACAAAGGTAAAGATAAATTTTACAAGGCTGTTTCTTACTTGCAAGAAGCGGCTTTTCGATATTCTTTTCCTTTGGCTTATATGTTATTAGCCAGCTTGTTAAAAGAAGATAAAATTAAAGATACGGATGTTCAAAATATGGGTAATGCTCAGCTCATGATTGAGGGGTTGATGGCGGCTCGTTCTGAGCCATGGGCTCATAGTTGGGTGCGCGCGGAAATATATTATAAATACGGTATGTTTTTAGATAAAGAGGGCAAAAAAGAAGAGTTAAAGCAGTATATTATCCCTGCAGTGCGATTTGGCCATTTATCTGCGAAAGCTTATTTTGATCTCCATTTTGAGGATATTGCTAAATTATATTCGAATGTGGGGTTAGATAAGGGTATTGATATATGGTCAGCAAATGCGAAAAATCTAGCCGATGAGAAAGATAAAAGTCAAAGCCCGCTCTCCTACCTGCTCGACCTTAAAGATGGCAAAGCGCCTAAGGTATATTCAAAGAAAAAATATCCTGTTTTAAAGAAAAAGGATATAGAGCGTATTTTCCAACCTCTTCATTCGCTTATTGGTTGTCAAAATGTGAAGCAACAGATTAAAAATATTTCCTATTTGGCGCAAGCAGAGGCCAGGCGGCATAGTAAAGATATTATATTAAAGCATTCCCAAAGTTATCATACCGCCTTTATTGGCGCGCCGGGCACTGGTAAAACGACAGTGGCCAATTTATATGGAGATATATTAAGAGACTTGGGCATTCTAAAGAAAGGGCATGTTGTTCAAGCATCGCGGGCGGATTTCATTGGTGAATATATAGGGCAGACGGCTTTAAAGGTTAGGGATATTATTAAAAAAGCCAAGGATGGCATATTGTTTATAGATGAAGCTTATTCTTTAGTTTATGAGGATTCGAAACGTGATTACGGTAGGGAAGCCATCGCGGAGCTTTTGATACAAATGGAAAACCATGTTGATGATTTGGTTATTGTGTTTGCAGGGTATTCCAAGGAAATGGAGGGGTTTTTCCGTTTTAACCCGGGGTTGCGTTCCCGTATTCCTTTTCATATCTATTTTGAGGATTATAGTTTTGAAGAGCTGGTTCATATTTTTTCTTACCTTTGTGACGTATCGGGTATGAAGGTAAGTGAAGATGCCTTGAATGTGATTTTAAAAGTATTGAGAAACGAGGGGGCAGAGGCGATACTTAAAAAAGGGAACGGGCGTTATATACGAAATCTTTTCGAGCGTAGTGTGATGGAGCAATCTAAACGTATTATTGATCAAAATATACGTACGAAAAAAGGTATGGTTACCATTGAGGCACAGGATATCGTGTTTGAAGATGATCCGGGCAGGGGGATTTTGAAAGTTGTTCGTTAGGTATCAAGCGCAGGTTTGTCTTTATAAATAAAAATTTGTTTTTGTAACGGAAGGTTGCTTTCCAAGGTTTCTGATGGTGTCCAGCCGGCCTTGAGAGCGAAGCGGTTTGATATGATGAGGGTGTTGTCTGGTGTTTCTTTCAGCTTTTCGCCCAAGCGCCCCATTTCAAATAACGTTAAATAAAAGACAATCGCGTTGATGTGGGAGAAATCGATTTTAAAAAAGTCCTCGCGGCGATATTCGAGGTTTTTTATGCCCGATAAATTTTTTAAGACATTACACTTGAATATGGATAACGGGGCGATTTCGTAGCCTATTACGTGCGCATTAGGAATAGCGCGGGCGATTAAGCGCGTGAGGCGGCCGTTTCCAGCGCCAAGATCGCAGATGGTGTAGTCATTTGGGTTGCCTTTATCCGCGATGTCTTTGCGGATGGCATCTATCATTTTTTTGATATTGGGTTTGGCGGTTTTAATATTGGGCACGCCACGATTGAATAGCAAAATATAAGCTTGCAAGATAAGAAGCCATAAGAAAATCCAGAAGAGAATGGTGTTGATGAGATCCAGCATTTATAGGCTTTCGATGTTAAAGTGTAGTTTACCGCGCATGGTCTGATTTTGATTTAGTGTTGTAAGGCCGTGATTTTTTATGTTTATGGAGTTGTTGTAGGCATCGTTAAAATGTGTGACGGGGTTCACGCAAAACCAATTTTCATCTTTTGGCGCACATATTACGAGGTATTTAAATATGCCGTCTGCAATACATGACAATTTTGTGTTCAGGTCTGGCCATTCAATATCGTATGTTTGATCCCATCCGGTAAAGCAATTGTCTAGCGGCAGATTTGTTACAGTTTTAAAATCGGTTGTTGTGTCGTGTTCTGGCGGGATATCTTCCAGAGCGACAGGGCAAATATTTTCATCGTTTATTATAATTTTGCCAAGTTTTGCCCTTATTCGTGATTTGGGCGTTTTATTAAAAAACGGGTGGAGGCCCATGCCAAAAGGAAGCGGTTCTTCCCCTTTGTTTGTAATTGAAAGATTTATTTCAAGAGATTTATCTTTGAGCGTCCATGTATGCATGCTTTCAAAAGTAAAAGGGTAGTCCGGTTCGTCAATGTTGTGGGTTATTCGAATAGTATTTTCATTTGTATTTTTGATATCCGGTTTGCGCCGCCATACAATGCCATGAAGAGGGTGGATGCCGGGCGGTTGATTTGGGGGGATGGTATAGGTTTTGTTATTAAAGTCGAACTGGCCGTTTTTTATGCGGCTAACATATGGCATTGAGGTAAAGCAGCCAAGGCCTTGCGGGTCGTTTTCATTCAGGGTTTTTTGGTTTGCGGGGCGGAAAATATCAACCCATTCGTTATTGGCGTTTAAAGCCTTTAGGCTGGCGATTCCGCCTCCTATTCCGGGCACGATGGTAAGTTCTAGTGTTTTTGATTTTATATTCCGTAGATCAGCGGCTTGATAAGTCATGCTTGCATGCCTTTACAGGCTTTCAATGATAACATTGTTATTTGTGTACACGCAGATATCGGCGGCAATTTCCATGGATTTTTTAGCGATCTCTTCGGCGTCCAAGTCCTGATCATATAAAGCGCGCGCGGCGGCGAGGGCAAAGTTTCCGCCAGACCCAATGCCGATGATGCCGTCCTGGGGTTCTACGACATCGCCCGTTCCGGTTAGAATAAGTGAAGTTTCCTTATCGCAGACGGCCATTAATGCCTCAAGCCGGCGGAGGTATTTATCGGTACGCCAGTCTTTTGCAAGCTCTACGCAGGCGCGGGTAAGTTGGCCGGGGTGGGCTTCCAATTTAGCTTCCAAACGCTCAAACAATGTGAACGCATCGGCGGTGGCGCCTGCGAAGCCTGCTATAATCTCCTGATCGCGCCCTAAACGCCGCACTTTGCGCGCATTGTTTTTTAAAACGGTTGAGCCCATGGAAACTTGCCCGTCACCCGCAATAATGACTTTACCATTTTTACGTACGGACAAGATTGTTGTGCCGCGCCAGTTTTGTGTTTTTGCGTAATCATATTGTTCGTTCATAATCTAGCATATGTGAGATTTACGCACGTAAGTCAAGGTTTGATATGAAAACCGTGTGGGTTTTTAATATTTTTGGTTTTTAAATTCAGTCTTGAGGCTACGATTTTGTTCAAGTTTGCCGGTATTTTATATGATTGCAGAGATTTTATTTAACCTCAGGGTAAATATTTTCCGTTTATCCTTCCTATATTAAGACTTCATTTACCATATCATCGTATGTTGTTTCTTAGTGAATGATAAAACGGCATTAAGTTCGTGTTCATTTACCACAAGGCGGAGCCAAACGGCTTTCGCGGGTTTTAAAAGGGCGGGGCAAACGTCTTTGTTTATGGGATCCGGGCATACTTAATCGTTAAAGCATGTTCGTTTTGATGTTTGCTTCTCCTCCCTTTTTATAATGGGGGTTTGATCGCGCATGGCGGCACAGAACAAGATCGATGGATATGATGGGATGCAGTTGCGATTGCAAGGGCAGTTGCGGGGCGCGTTTGGCGTGGCAAGCGGACTGGTTACACATGAGGATCGCGCGGCTTATGAGGCGGAGTTGCATAGATCGGGCGCGCCGGAGCGGGCAGAGCAAGACAAGGATGCGAATCGGGCACGCAAAGGGCGTGACGGGAACGAGAATAGCAGCCGTAAAGGATTTCATAAAGATATAGCCGAGACAGACAAGCAGGCGGATGCGAAGGGCCGGCGGTTGATTGATACGATTTTATTGCTTCAAGCCGGCGCGAGTTTACAAGAGCAGGCGAGAGCCATTCAAGATTATATTGCAAATGATGCGAAGGCGTTGCATGAGCAGCGGGTTGCGGAGATGCACGCGGCCTTGGATGAGCGGGAAGCAGAGATTGCGGCGAATGTTGAGCGGTTGAATGCGACGGAGGGCATACCGGAGGCGTTTGAAGAGCAGGGGTATTTGACGGATGAGCAGAAGGATAATGCCGCCGTAGAAGCGTATGTTGAAGAATATGAGCAAGAAACGGGGCAAGCCGTTGATATGGATAATGATGCGGCGGTGGTTGCGGCGGTTATAGACGGGCGCGAGGATGATATTAACGATAATCAGCGGATGAGCGCGGAGATTGACCGGATTAAGGACTTATTAGACGCCGAAGATGCAAGTTATGAAAGCTTGCAGGAAAAAGGCGAGGCGTTAGAGCAGGCCACGCAGATGTATGAAAATGGTGATATTACAGAAGCGCAGTATCAAGAGATTGTTGAGAGTGCGGGAAATGAAGTACAAATTTATGCTATGGAAAAGTATGATTTAGAATATAATACTACTGCTTCCCAGTTAGCTGCAAAAGATATAGAGCAAGAAACAAGCCCAGCAGTTAAAAGTGACTTTAAGCTAGGGCTTTAGTATTTCAGCTAAATCAGCTTTTTTAGTCATATCTTTAAGTAATTCTTTGGCTGTCTTCCGATCTTTAACTGCATTAATCATTTGAGTAATAGGGCTTGTATAGCCTTCGGAAGATTGTTTTTGAAGATCGCCTAGCGTCATAACTCCACGCATTAATTGTCCATTCTTATTGAAAAAAGGATAAGCATTTCCTTCATGATCATAAAATGTGACTAATGGGTTTCCCATATATTTGTGGCCGTTTTTATCTGTGGTATTAAAAATACCATTTACCGCAGCTCCCTGGCTTTCTAATTCGCTCATAATTTTTTTAGTTATAAATTCAGCCAATTCTTCATTAGCAAAAACATATACCGTAGATCTTTCTGTAAGTTTAGCTAATTCTTTGGCTGCGTCTCGATTTCCCGTTTTAGCGGGATCAATTTTGGTTATTGGATCATTATTATTAAAATCGTTTGCGGAAAAGGCGGTTTTGAGTTCGGTTGTTGTGGTGTTGCCTTCTGGGGTTTTTGTGGTTTCGGCGGCGTTTGCGGTGCCGAAGGTTGTCGCGCCGAAAATTGAGGCCGCGGTCAAAACCTTACCGAATTCTTTTTTGAGTGACATGGTTCAATCCCCTTAGTCCATAATTGCTGATATGTCTCAATATGGGAAAATAATACGCCTTTGAGATTATATTTGCAAGAAAAAGATTCACATAATCTTAAAATAATAGTTTAATTTTTTTGGCGAGAACGGCACAATTGTGTTTGTCAACTATATTCACTATATTATATCATTTGTAATTTATTTTATAGATTTTATAAGATTTTTCTTCATTAAAGTTCGCTAATTTAGATAAATTAAAACACTTAACCGTGTGGTGTTTTGAAATTTAGTTACAAAAAGTTGTGCTTTTTTTCTTGCAATTTTTGCGAAGAGGTATAAAAAGAATGTAAGCGTACTAAATGTATGTTTTTTGATCTGGCGCCATAATAACAATAATAAAGTCGGATTGATGCCTTTAAAAAAGAAGCGGTTCTTTAGAAATCGACATTTTTTATTTTGTAAGCAGGTCTTTAGTTCTCGGTCTGGTTTTACCATTCACAAGAAAGAACATGGGTTTGTCTTCTGGCTATAGGTTATCTCTTTTTTTCACGTGTTTTGAATAAGAGATAATTTGGCGGGGTTTGTGGCTTTTTGCCTGCATTTTAGGGTTGATAGAATATTAGAGGGAATAAGATAGTGGTTCAAAATAATTTAACAGTTCAGGATTTTGCCCGCGCAGGGATGGACAGCGGTAATGCATCGCTTCAATCCGAGTTTTTGCGTGTATCGGGCGGGCGTATTGCAGAGCCCAAGCCAGTTGCCGTAGAGGCGGTTGTACGACCGCTGTATGATTATAACGCGCCGGCAAACGAAGCGAGCGCGCTTGTTAAAGACCAGGGCACGCACCAAGCATCATATGCCGAAGAAGCCAGGCAAAACGAAAAAGATTTCGATCGGTTTGAGAAAGATCACATGAATGGCGGAGAAGCCTTTGGTGTTGAACGTCCGCGGGGGGGATTCCACCAGTGGGGCGAGCAGAAGCCTTTGGCAGAGGCCAAGCTGAAGCCTGAAGATTCTTCCTATCAAACGCTGTTTGTAATGGAAAATATAAAGCAGCAGATGCTGCGTCTAGAGCAATTTGAAGCAACGCGCCGCTTGATGGACAACGCGATGCAACAGATTGGTCAGATTATGGATCAGATGGATCAGAATAGTACGCTTATTGATAATTATGATGCGCGTTGGAGCGGTGTTAAAAATGTTTTAGATCGTTATGATGATAATGGATATTTTGTAGAAGCAGATTTAAAAAGTGAAGCGGTTCAGAATTATTTAAAGTCTTATCAAGAACGGACGGGCGCCGGTATTATAGATTAGATGGCAAGATTTTATTAGAAAACCATGATTCCATTCATCATGTTCTAAAAGAGCAAGCAAAATTCGAGAATACACAAAAAATTGAACTGAATAACCAGAACAGAGAACATCAGCATACCTATGATGTTCAGACGCAGCGATATAATGATATGAAAGCGCAGTCAGACGATTTGGTCGAGAAAATCCAGAGCGTGGATGCAGATATGACGCCTGCCGAACGTCAAATGCTAGATCGTCAGATTGAGATTTCCAAAGATGAAGCTTTGCTGCAAGCACATTCTCAATTGGATCTTTATTCTTACCTTGCTCAACATGAGCAAGAGATTAGAATATCAACAGGATTTGAAGAAGTTTCCCAGCATGATAATAATGACCTTTCTTTATCATCGTTTTTTAATCAAAAATCTTCCGGTATAGCGGACGCCACACCGATTTTGGAAAATACGAATCAATCGTTTACACCAGATAATGTTTCCTTATCTAGTCAGCAAAATATGCAGGCCTTTAAATTAGGATAAAAAAAATTACTCAGTATACGGCTCATAAAAAAGCTCCTCTATCTATAAAGATAAGGGAGCTTTTTTAAATTTTAATTATGATTTAGTCATTGAGTTTGATTGATTACGGCTTCATCCCCAAATACCCAGCTGAAGGCGTATCTGTAGTTTTGGAGCCAGAGCCCTCCCCTTGTGAATTGGTGGTTTTATGGTCATTATTCATTATATCTACCATTCTCGCCCATCCACGTATTTGATCTTCAAAATTAGGATCTATTGCGTTTCCTTGATCATTCAAAATATCAGATAATTTAATATATTCTGAATCATTTGTCGCAGCATTGTTATCTTCGTCAAAATGGAAGAGTTCACCTTGTTTTTTAAACATCATGAAAAACCCTTTTTTACCCATCGCGAAAGAATGATACATATCTGTTACAGGAACAACAGGAGTTATGACTTGATCCAGAAACCTTGATATTTGGTCAATTTGTTCCATATTTTTGTTTATAGCTTCAATAGAGTTGCTATTATGATCAATGCCAAAAAAAACATGAGCGACAATACCATTGGATTTATAAGATGCCGCTTTGGAATCATCCCCGATTCCTTCTTTAGATTTTACGGGGTCGGTGTTTAACAATTCGATCTTGTTATTATCGTTAAAACTTTCAAGTTTACCGGCGGTGTTTGCGTCGGTAAACGGGAGTGATGTTAATACTGCTGTTGCTAACCCAGCAAATGTGTTTTTTATTGTAGAATTCATTATGTGAATCTCCCTGCTTTTTTTATTATTTTTCATTAAAAAGTTATATGATTGCACTTTTAGTATCAATTTTATGTATACTACGCAAGAACTTTTTTCTCAATATGGGAAAATATTATGTCACATTCTAGGGTTTGTCAAATTAAGTTCCTATAGTATTGAAAGCAAAAGAGTATTAATACGCCCTAATGTGAATTGGTTTAAATAGATGGGATATCTAGGTTGAATACGGGATTATTTCGTACAGGCGATTGGGGGTTATATGTCTTATAATCCGATATTATTTGAAATAGTGCTGTACCCAATGATTCGGATATAGAGGCCGTATCGGGTGTTTGTGCGGTGATTCTGGTTTGCGTTATAAGTGTATCGCCCTCATATAAATAAATGGCGCCTATCTCTTGTGATTCATTTTGTAATTTATGGTTTTGGGATAGGTCTATATATAATGTTCTGATCGGGATGCCGTGATCTATCGCATAGGATGCGGCGCGGCGGGCAAGCGCAGTTTCGAGTGTTTCTTCCGTTTTATATTTGTCTTTTGAGGGAAGATTTATACACAATACGGTTGTGTTTTTAAGATCCGCGTTCATTTGCGCCACTTCTTTATCGTTAAAGCGGATATCAAAAGCGGGAGCCGTTATATTTATATAACTGTTGTTATCTTGATCTTGCGCATTTATATCATGTGACATACCAAGCGTTGTTGCGGCGGATAAAGAAAGAATACCGAAAAAACGGGATAATGTTTTTATATGCGCCTCCTTATATAAAATACCTATTATATTAAGGTATGTGTTTTCTTATCGAAAATCAAATTTGTTTTTATTAAGGGCCCGTGTTTAGCATGCGCGGGGCGGCCATGGCGTCTATTGCTTGTGCATGGGTTTTTGTAAATGGAAAGGCGGGGGCGGCGGGCATTTCAGATGCCGTATCATTTTGAAATGGGGCGAGTGGATTGCGGCGCGCCGATTGTAATATTCAGTTTTTCGAGGCCATCTTTTATCGGGATGAAGTTATTTAACCCTGCATCAAAGCCAAGCTCCGCCGCGCCGTAGCCGCTAACGCTTAATCCTATCAAATTCCCAAAATTATCCAAAAGAGGGCCGCCGGAACTGCCGCCGTGGATGGCGACGTCGGCCTGGATATAATGTTGTTTCTCGCGGCTGTTATAGCGGCGGGCGCTGATGATACCTTTGGTAACGGTGTCTTGCAGTCTGGTTTTTAAAGGCGCGCCA
Source organism: uncultured Alphaproteobacteria bacterium (assembly GCA_963702155.1). GTDB lineage: Bacteria > Pseudomonadota > Alphaproteobacteria > Micavibrionales > Micavibrionaceae. The sequence goes on along the minus strand of OY969717.1, from coordinate 1,725,138 downwards.
ATGGCGTAGACGTCATCGCCAATGGCGGGATCATCAAGGCGGATGGGCAGGGTTTTAATATCCGGCATATCATCCGGTATCTCTTCCAGTTTCAATAGCGCCACATCGCGGACACGATCGATTCGTAAAACTTCGGCGGGGAGGCGTTTGCGGTTTTTATGGGTTTTTATGCGTACACGGTTTGCAAGACCGACGACATGGGCATTGGTCAGGATGTGGCCTTGATTGGTTATAAATATACCAGATCCATGGGTTTTACCGGCCTGGATTACAACAACAGATTTGGCGATGTCGTCAAAGCGTCCTTGTGCGAGCGTGCGAGAGATGGGTTTTAGGGTGATATTGACAGGGTCTTGCGGATTAAAAAGGCGTGAGATCTCGGCGGGGTTTTCATTGGTTTCCGAATAGGTTTCCAAGTTCATGCCCGGATTTTCGCCATATTGAACCAGATTATAAAAAGTTCGATCCGCGCCGAGATTATGGATGGCGGCGGCGAGGGCATATTCAATCATGAGAGCGGTAGAATCCTGATTGGCGTGTTTTAATTCGGTATAGCCTTTTGTTGTGATCTTATAGACATTGCGGCGTTTGAGTAGATCGTAAACTGTCCAATCAACAGTGATTGCGGCTTCTCCAGTTTCGCCGCGCGATATCCCCCATATGTTGGTTTTACGGCAGGTGTCCATTTTTATAACTGTGATTGAGCCGCCTACTGCGTACAGCGCGCGCATAGAGTCTTCCATTTCATCAAAGAGGCGGCCAGGGTTTCCGGCAACGTCATAGCCTTGGGATTCGAGAGTTTCGAAAAAGATTTCGCGAAAATTTTCGGTTGGGAAGCCGCCGCCGCGCACGCCGGTTTGCGTCAGGCCGTAGGGGTATTCACAAGACATAAGGCCGAGCACGCCGCGCGGAGAATTTGATGCGACAGGTGTTCCGGTTGGGACGGCAAAACGGATTTTATTAAAGCCAACGGGCGCGGGCTTTGCATCTTGAGTGCGCTCAATAACGGGCGCAAGAGGTGTTTTTTCAACATTAAGGCCGCCGCATGCTGCAAGGATTAATACACTAAGAATCAGGGAATAACGAAACATTAAATCTTTTTTGTTTTAAATAGTGAGATCGTATATAAAACAATAACGATACAAGGATTTGAAGGAAAGACTTTATGGCTAAAGTGTCCCCAATGATAAAAAATGAACGTAAGGCCAGCGTGCGGCGCGCAACCAACGAGACTTCGGTCGATGTTTCGATTAATCTGGATGGAACAGGCGTGCATGATATGGCGAGCGGGGTCGGTTTTTTTGACCATATGCTGGATCAGCTTTCCAAGCACTCGCTGATTGATATATCGGCGAAGGCCGAGGGTGATTTGCATATTGATGCGCATCATACGGTTGAAGATATCGGCTGGACGTTGGGCGCGGCGCTTCAGGAAGCGATTGGCGATAAAAAGGGTATTACGCGGTACGGGCATGCGTATGTTGCGATGGATGAGGCGCTATCCCGTGTGGCACTTGATTTTTCAGGACGGCCGTTTTTGGTTTGGAATGTTCATTTTACGCTGGGGCGTTTGGGAGATATGGATACGGAGTTGTTTCGTGAATTTTTCCAGAGTTTTTCTCAAGCTGCGGGATTAACGCTTCATGTTGATCTTATTCATGGGGAAAATAACCACCATATTATCGAGAGCATTTTTAAGGCGGCGGCGAAAGCGATTCGCATGGCGGTTACGGTTGATACACGAGCGGCGGATCAATTGCCGAGTACGAAGGGCGCACTTTAATTTTTTTAGAATACCATCATATATTAATTTTTATATATCTATGAAAATTATTTAGAAGATGATAGATGTGTGTTATCTCAATCTTTACACAGAATGGCAAATTTATGAAAAAACTTCTATTATCAGCTTTGGCTTTTTCTTGTTTAAGTGCGCCGGCACTTGCGCAGGATAAAAAATCTTACGAATTTGATTCTCTTTCTAACCTTAGCGGCATTTATGTAGGTGCATTTGCAGGGTACGGATGGAATGATGTTGATGGCCCCGCAGGTATTAATCCAGATGTAAATGGCGGTGATTACGGTATATTTGTAGGGTATAAAGCGGACGCTCTTTTGGATCAAACGATTAACCGTGTTGGTTTAGGCTTAAACGGTGCAATTGAGGTGCATTACGCCGTTTCAGGTGCGGACGATGAAATTGGCACTGCTGATTTTGAGAAAAAAGACGAGTTTGGCATTAGCTTTCGTCCGGGTATGTCATTTTTGGGCGATGACCTGCCTTTGGGTTTAAATCCATATGGTATCATTGGTTATAGACGCGCGGAATTTGAAGTTGAAGCCGGCGGCGTTTCTTTCGATGAGGATTTTAACGGTTTTGAACTTGGTATTGGTACAGAATTGGTTGGATATGGTAATTATGGTATTCGATTAGATTACTCCCATGTTTGGTATGGAGAGGAAAGCAATTTTGATCCTGACTCAGATGAGTTAAGATTAGGTGTTGCATACCACTTCTAAAAAACTTGAATATATTTATATTAAACCCTGCTTTATATCAAAGCGGGGTTTTTTTAAAGTTTACGTTTTCTAATTACATCACCGTGGGCGGGGAAGCCTTCGTAGTCGGTGAGGGTGAGAACGGATTTTGAAAGGGATTGCATACCGTCCTTTGTGCATCTGGAAATAGATGTGCGTTTGAGGAAATCCCATACAGATGTACAGGAATATGTGTGTGCCCAGCCGCCTGTGGGCAGAACGTGGTTTACGCCTGTGCCGTAATTACCCAATGTTGAAGGGGTGTATTCGCCGATGAGAATTTCACCAGCATTTTTTAGGTGTGGCATAATATTTTCGGGATTTCTTACAACCATATGCAAATGTTCCGGCGCATATTCATTTATGAAAGCGATGGATTGCTCCAAGCTTCCCGTTACAATTATACCGCCATAAGAATCCGCGTCAGTGCCTAAAACTTTTGTGCATATGGAGCGGTGAGGTTCAGGGAGTTCCGCGATTATTTGGGGTAAAAAATGCTGCACTTTTTGTGCAACATTTTTATCATGTGTGACTAGAAGTGTGGCGCTATCTTTACCATGTTCGGCTTCATTTAACAAATCGAGCGCGGCATTGTACGGGTTAGCGGTTTCATCAATTAGTATAATGGCATCGGATGGGCCAGCGGGCATCCCGGGATCAATTATATCTGATAACGTGCGTTTGGCGGCGGCGACATAGGGGCTGCCGGGTCCTAAAACCTTTCGTACCTTTGGAATTGTTTTTGTACCGTATGCAAGTGCGGCGATGGCTTGTGCGCCGCCAACCTTATAGATATTTTTGACGCCGCAAATTTTGGCCGTATAGAGCGATGCATCATCGGCCGCGCCATTCGGGGTAGGCGGGGTGACGACGGCGATATCCTTTACCCCCGCAATGACCGCCGGAATACAGAGCATATACATTGCCGATGGAAATGCACCCTTACCGCGCGGAACATACAGGCCAACCGAATCTATAGGCGTGACTTTTTCGCCCGCGAAGACGCCCGGCTCAATTTCTATCATCCATTCAACGTCCACGCGGCGCATTTGTTCGGCGTGGAACTTTTTAACGTTGGTAACGCAATGTTTAATGGCAGATTTTAAATCTTCATCTAGATTTTTTTCTGCCTGTTCAAATTCTTCTTTTGTTGCTTTTATTGATTTCAGGTTTGCGCCTTCGAATTTCTTGGCATAGTGGATGAGCGCATCATCACCATTATCACGGACATCTTTAATAATTGGTTCAACGGTGTTTATTACAGAGTCTATATTGGCCTGAGCGCGTCGCATAAGACGGATTCGGGTATCGACAGACATGTTTTTTAAATCGTAAAATGCGATGTTCATAAGGATGTTTTACCGTTAAAACGTGTTCAGGTAAAGATCCGTGCAGGTTACGACATTTTATAGTGCGGAATTACTATTACAGGATCGTTTGTTGGTATCGGGCATGCGCGAAGGCTTTAAGTTTTTTTGTTATGTTCGGGTTTTTAAAGAAGTTAGGTATTTTAAGCTTATTTCTAAATAAGTTATTTTGTTCCAGCGTTCACTAAGGCGGTATCCTTGTATTTATATGGAAGTTGGGGAGGGGTTTATTATGGATTTTAGCTTTGATAGGGTGGTCAAATGAATTTACAGCGTGAAAAACTTGTCATTATTGACTATGGTACGGGGAATTTAGGCTCTGTTGGCAAGGCGTTCCGTCATGTCGTTAGCGCGCATAGTTTGCCGGTAGATATTGTTATTTCAGGGGATGCCAAAGATGTGGCGCAAGCAGACCGCATTGTTTTACCGGGGCAGGGAGCGTTTGGCGATTGTATAAACGCGTTGCGCAAAATACCGGATATGGTCAATACGCTTGAGACAAAAGTTTTGAAAGAAAGCGTTCCGTTTTTTGGTATTTGTGTCGGGATGCAATTATTAGCCGATGTGGGTCATGAGTTTGGAGAACATAAGGGGTTAGGTTGGATAAGTGGGCGCGTTATAAAAATAGAGCCAAACGATAAGAGCCTCAAAATACCGCATATGGGGTGGAACACAGTTGAAAAAACATTATATGCGACGCAGCATAAATATATACAAAATATTGATAATAAAGAGCATTTTTATTTTGTGCATTCTTACCAATATCAATGTGATGTGGCGCAGCATTTATTGGCGTATGCGGAGTATGGCGATCAGGTTGCTGCAATCATAGGGCGAGATAATATATTGGGTGTACAGTTTCATCCAGAGAAAAGCCAAAGCGCAGGGCTTCACCTTATAAAAGATTTTTTGATATCTTAAAATGTCGGTATTATTTTAAAAGTCATGTTAATGTCATATTTATAGAATATTGTGTATAATAAGATATTCCAAGAAAAAAGCGGCGATGCACTATGAATGACCAAACCAAGATCAAAACTTTAGAGCCTGTTCCAAGTGTGGAACGGATGACGCATTTCAAGGCTGGAGATTTAGAAGATTTATGTGATGCAACAGATTCTGCTATCGAAAGTGGCGGGGGATTTGGATGGGTCGAATTACCGGCACGTGAAATTTTGGAGCGATACTGGCAAGGGGTTGTCACTATGCCAGCGCGTGACTTATTTGTTGCGCGTATGGATGGCGTAATATGTGGCACGTGTCAATTGGTCAGGCCGCCAAATAATAATGAAGCACAAAGCTTTGCCGTACAGCTTACCGCGACGTTTGTTGCGCCATGGGCACGTGGTCACGGCCTCGCGCGTATGTTAATTAAAAAAGCCGAGGTGGTTGCCCGTGACGAGGGGTTTTCAATTATTAATCTTGATGTACGCGAAACCATGAAAGAGGCGATATCCCTTTATGAAAGTGATGGGTATGTACGTTGTGGCGAGCATCCATACTATGCCAAAATTGATGATCAAATTTTAAAAGGATTTTATTATTATAAAAATATATCTAGCACTTCATTATGAAAATATATGTGTTTTTATAAAAGAATGTGGCTAAGATGGGTATGTCTGGGTTTCACCTTGCAAATGTTTTAGGGAAATTTGTATTAAAAGACAGGGGCGGTATAGGCCTTTATCACTATAATAATGCGAAGTGCTCCCCGGTCTATAAATCAAAATAAATTTGTTTCTTTTTGATTTTTTCTTTATATCATATTTTATGATTATATATCCGGCGATAGACCTTAAAGGCGGTCAATGCGTACGCCTTTATAAAGGTGATATGACACAAGACACTGTTTACAATGATGATCCGGGCGCGCAAGCGTTGACATGGGCGCGTGCTGGATTTTCGTGGCTTCATGTTGTGGATTTAGATGGCGCATTTAGCGGCGCCTCAGAGAATACTGAAGCGGTTCGCCACATTTTAAATGCCGTGGATATTCCGGTACAACTTGGCGGCGGCATTAGAAGTTTGGCGCATATTGAACGCTGGATCGCGGATGGTGTTAGTCGCGTTATTTTGGGAACGGTGGCGGTTCGTGATCCGGCGTTGGTTAAAGAAGCGTGCGCTTTATTCCCCAATCAAATTGTTGTTGGTATTGATGCGCGAAAGGGACGGGTTGCTGTTGAGGGGTGGGCAGAAGACTCTGATGTTTTAGCCGTTGATTTGGCAAAGCAATTTGAAGATGCGGGGGTGGCGGCGATCATATATACAGATATTGAACGTGATGGTACGGGCGCTGGCGTTAATGTGGAGACGACATTTGCACTGTCAGAAAAAACCAAAATTCCGGTTATCGCATCGGGGGGAATTGGGTCACTTGATGATGTGCGCGCGGTTAAGGCGGCGGGCGGCAATATACAAGGGGTCATTGTTGGTAAAGCCCTTTATGAAGGGCAGGTTGATCCGAAATCGGTTTTAGAGATTGCGGCATAATATTTTTAATCTTTTAGTTATATGAGTATGCCATGAATGAAGATGATATAACGCCCAAGGATTACCCGGCATTATTTGGCACTTTAGCTCTTAATAAACATCACGAAGATCATAATAAAGAATATTACGCTAATTTTCTGGAGGCGTGGTCAGGCATCAGTATTGCTTTGTTTGAGTATGAAGAAAAGCGGCGGGCGAGTCCTCAAGAAAAGGTCGAAATTTATGATGCGTGTCTGTATGTTCGCGACCAGCTTTTAAAGCCTTTATACGGTAGTCAAAGAGATGAGCGTTTTATAGATGATGATTTTACGTTATCTTCTGTTAGGAGGCATGTTGGCATTGCGAATATCTCAAAACCTCATCAAAATGTCGTTAAAGATATCCTTGCCAAGGTTTTTTGTGAGCTCAATGCGGGGTTTTCAATACAAAAAAATGGTGAGATTATTGGTCCGCGTAAAATAGAAAAAGCGTATAGTTCATATAGTTTCCGTAGAAAAAATATCAGTCCTGAACATTCAATATAAATTTTATTGCAACGCAATATATATTTTTTGTATATACCGCTTAATTTTATAGCATTATTTAGCGAAAAATATTATATGTTAAAGGCTTGGGTTTTTTATTTAATTAAGTCCCCAAGTATGTCGGCGTTTATTTTAACGCATGGGTTTTGCTTACTTCTACAAATGGTCATGAAATTATAGACCCTGATATTTTAAGGGACGATGTAATAAACGCTTATCGAACGCTTTCCGATATGGGGGCGCGCATCGGAATGCCGTTCCATAGATTTGAAATGGCGACATATTCAAAAGCTTTAGGCGATGCTCTTTCAAACTCCCCTTATAAAGATAGGATTATTGATTCTTACAGTGCGTTAAAAGGAACATTCGTAATTGAAAAAAGGGATAATGTTTCCTCCCAGACCATATCCGTTTTATCCGATCAGAACCATGAAGCTCATTTTCTTGACGCGTGGGCTATTTTATCTTCAAAGACTGCTACGGATTTGAGTGAGAAGGTATTGAAGGATGATATAGCGCAAATTTATAAAGCCCTTTTGGATAGGCAAGCCCAGACCGGGCAGCCATTTCATAAATTGGAACATAGTACATATTTAATGATATTTAATGATGTTTTATCTGGTTCTTCATATAAACATGCGATTTTAGAAGCATATCAGGCTTTGAAGAGTACTTTGGATATTGATATGCCCATCGCGGAGATATCACAAAAACAGGATATTCCACAAAATACAAAGCCTACAGATATTAATCTCAGTCATACTTTTGATTAAGATATATTATCCAAAACTTGCAAAATTTCACGCTTTCTGATTAGTAATAATCTGATAAGAATATTTTTGGATCATGGTTTATGAACAGAGTACCTTCACACAATACGCAGAAGCTTTCGGACATTTGGCGTCAAGAAGCGTTTGATTTTTTTGGTAAGCCAAATGAGGATATCAAAGCAGAGATTTCTTCGCGTATCTTTGGTCTTGTTTTTGAATTAAAAGCTATTGCTAAAATTGGTCCTTTGCATATCAGTTCGGATACAGCTAGAAACCTGATAAAAGATAAAATGAATTCTTTATGTTATTCAAATGCTGTCGAGGTGGATGAAGAAGATCCCGATGATCAATATTTTAATGAGGGCGATCATTTGGCTATGAATGAGGCTATTGAAATGGCGTATGAAAGTTTTAACTCCGGTTTGAAAGTTGATCGTGAAGGGTCTGTGTTCTTGCCTAGAAAAAATCCCGTACCTGTTATGAAGGCCGAGCTATAAAAAAATGCTCAAATCCCGTATTATACCGTGTTTGGATGTAGATAATGGCCGTGTGGTTAAGGGGATTAATTTTGTTGATATTGTGGATGCGGGAGATCCGGTTGAACAAGCGCGTATTTATAACGATCAAGGCGCGGATGAACTTTGTTTTCTGGATATTACGGCGACCCATGAAGGGCGGGGCACGATTCTGGAGATTGTGGAACGTACGGCTTCACAGGTATTTATGCCGCTTACCGTTGGCGGGGGCGTACGCACAATAGAGAATATTCGCGCGCTTTTAAATGCGGGGGCGGACAAGGTTGCGATTAATTCGGCGGCTGTTAAAAATCCGGAATTTGTAAAAGAGGCAGCTTTAAAATGCGGCAATCAGTGTATTGTTGTTGCAGTGGATGCAAAACGCGTTGCGGATGCAAGTGATGGAACGCCAAAATGGGAGATTTTTACGCATGGCGGTCGTGAGCCGACCGGTATTGACGCGGTAAAATGGGCACAACACATGGCCGATTATGGCGCAGGCGAAATATTACTCACATCCATGGACAAAGATGGCACACGGAGCGGATTTGATCTGGAGTTGTTACGTCTTGTTTCATCATGCGTACGCGTGCCGGTCATTGCATCAGGCGGTGTCGGTACATTAGAGCATTTGATTGAAGGGGTGAAGGCTGGCGCGTCGGCGGTGTTGGCGGCGTCAATTTTTCATTTTGGTGATTATACAGTTGCAGAGGCAAAGGCGGCGATGCATAAGGCCGGTGTTCCGGTTAGGCTTTAAATTACAGTGATGATATTTTTTAATAATCGAGATTTTAATGAGCGCATATATATTAGACAAACTTTATCAAATACTGCTATCCCGCAAGGGTGAAGATGTTGATCAATCTTATGTTGCGAATTTGTATCAAAAAGGGACAGAGAAAATCTGTTCCAAAGTCATTGAAGAGGCAGGAGAGGTTATTGTCGAGGCCGTTAAAGGCGATCAAAAAGCATTAGCAGCTGAATCTGCGGATTTGATTTTTCATTTGATGGTGTTATGGACGGATCAAGGGGTTGTGCCAGATGATGTATTCCGGATTTTAGAGCAGCGTTTTGGAGTTGGCGGTCTTGAGGAAAAGGCAAGCCGCGGGGATTAGTAAGGCCTCAATATAATTTTATATCTTCGGGTTTAAGCCTTTAGACACATTAAAAAAGCGGGATCAAAATGACCCCGCTTTTATTTTATGCTTTTAATCTTTTTATATTATTAAACGATTGTTGGCGCAGTAAAGAAATCTTCAAGGAAGATTGATGCTTCGCTGTTGATTGATACCATTGTGCCAATCATGTCGCCATCAATAGTCTGAACTGTTGCAAGGTCTGTTGTTACAACATCTGTCCCTTGCAATGTTAAGTCAAGAATGTCGTGGTTTTCGAAGTCAACGATGTGATCAAATCCATCACCCAAAAGACCGAAACCATCAGCAGATGTATATTTGAAAGTGTCAACGCCTTCGCCACCAAATAACGTGTCGCCTTTAGCAATCAAGTCGTAAAGGTTTGGTGAAAGCTCAGCAATAACGCCGCGGTCTTCGCCACCTTCAAGGATGTCATTACCCATTCCAGTATAAATTGTGTCTTCGCCTTTTCCGCCAAAAACATAATCTTTAGTGCGAACGTTATTGTCAGACACATAAACATCGTTACCGTTGCCAAGGTCGGCTTCGATTGTTGTCAAAGAACCGTTGGTCACTTTAACAATTGTTTCGCCAATCAAGCTTGAATCACCATTGTTGATGATCACGATATCATCGCCATCGCCAGTTTGGACGTTGTGCTTGTTTGTCCAACCCTTGTTATTTGTCGCTGTTGTGATTTCAATGCGGTCATCGCCAGAGCCAGTGATATAGTTTCCGCGCTTACCATCGTAGATGCGAAGCTCAACCGTGTTGTTCACATCTGAGAAGTCCATGTCTGCGTGAACGAAGTTGTCAGCAATAAACAAGATTGAATCATCACCAGATGCTACAACAGAAATGTTTTTTGCCTGATTCCAGCCTTCGGCTACGAATTTATATGCTTCGTCTGTAGACGCTACAGTTGTGTAGTCGCCACCAACTGTTCCACTTACAGGAGCGGATACTGCGGTTGCGGGCACTACATATGTAGGATCTACTGCGCCGCCACTTACGTTTTCAGTGATTGCAGCCACACCAAGAACATTGGTAATGTCAAAATCGTTTGCAAGATCGTTGTTGTTTACAACATATAGACCGCTGTTTCCATCGTTACTGAATGAAACTGTTACATTGTTAGCCATTTATGTTTTCTCCTAAAAAAAATTTTATAATAATAGTTACTCGACGCCTTAAATACATGATTATTCACGAATTGCAAGGACATTTTGTAAAATAATTATAAAAAATAATTTATATTATATTTTCATTAATTTGCGTATTCGCATTAATGTAATAGTTATCAAGAAAAACGGCCGGATCATCGTTGATAAGGATCATTGTTCCGTTAAAGTGGGGGGCGTTTATTGGGTCATATGTTATTCCTGCAACTTCAGTTGTAACGACATCAGTGCTTTCAAGAAAAAGGTTTAAAGCATCATCATTTGAGAAGTCGACGATTACATCAAAGCCATCTCCTACGCTTGTTGACGTTTTATCTGTATAATTAAATGTATCGTCGCCTTCGCCGCCAAAGATATAATCATGTTGAGTATCTACATCATATAATCCTTCGCCTATTTTATTAATGATTGTATCATTTTCGCCGCCCCATATTATATCATTACCTTCTTCGCCTCTTATGTCATCATTTCCAGAGCCGCCATAAATTATATCATTATCGGCGCCGCCCCGTAAATTGTCTTCACCCACGCCACCATATATAGTGTCATCGCCATCTTCTCCGTATATTTGATCGTTATTTTCTTCGCCAAATAATATATCGTTACCTTGGCCTCCACGTATCGTATCATTACCTTCGCCCCCATATACAGTGTCATCGTTCTGGCCTGTGAAAATGGTGTCATTTCCAGCTTTACCCCAGACAAAATCCTTGCTTGCTATACGTGCATCACTGGCAAAGTATCTGTCACCTCCATTTCCTAAATCTGCATATACAGTTGTAAGGTATCCATTTGTATGGTTTACGATTGTCGAACCAATTAAACTGTCCTCCCCACCGTTAATCATAACTATGTCCCTGCCGTCGCCTGTATTAATTTTATGTATATTTGACCAGCCCGCATTGTTTGTTGCTGATGTTATAAGAACCAAGTCATTACCGGATCCTGTCGTGTAGTTTCCTCTTTTTCCGTTTTCAATGATTAGCTGTACCCTTTCGGTTACATTTGAAAAATCCATATCCGCATGTACAAAGTTTTTTGACAAGATCGTGATTTTTTCATCGCCTGATCCAATAGCCGATATATTTTTTACAACATTCCAACCGTCGGCCATGAAATTGTATACGTTCTGATCGTTTTGAAAGGCGTAATTCCAGTTTGCTTCACCGCCATCTGCGAATTGAGTTGCGGGTATAAGACTTGTTCCCATATCGTTTGATGCCGTGATGTTTTCTGTTATATAAGTAGTGTTTAAAATGTTTCCAGTATCAATATTAAAGTTGTTTGCGAGGTTGGAGTTATCGACCACGTAATGTGTGTGTTTGCCATCGTTGCTGAATCCTACTGTTAAATCTGTGGTCATTGTATTTACTCCATTATGTCAAAATTTATTTTCCGATAGTTTTGTATGGCACAGTTTTTTTTGCCAGCACAAGTGTTTTATGATTTTGAAATATATGTTTTATGCAAATGTACTAATTTATATATAAAGATACCGGCAGTATGATTTTTGCGGGTTTTTAGATGTGTTTTAAAAAAAAATATTATCGGAATAAGATAAGAGGTATATGACAAGATTTAATGAGGGATGCGGTTGTACTGCCCAATAGGAAGCTTCTGATTCGGGAATGGCTATATGCGCCGGTTAGCATTAAATCGATTTTGTTTTCCTCAATATAGGCAGTAATTGTACCATCAATGTCATCGGTTTGTTTGGATGATGATATAACCGTAAAGCCTGCCTGTTCGAGTTTGGTTTTGCTTTCGGCTGTATCGATATCGCCGGATTTATGTTCGGCGGCGAAAAGGTGGCAGTGCATACCCTTCAAGAGCGGGGACGTGCAGGCAAAGTCTACAGCTTTTTTCGCGCTTGTTTTACCATCATAGGCGATCATAAATATATTTTTCTTGCGGACAATCGAAGATACTACGAAAAGGGGTTTGTAGATGGCGCGGGCAACCTTTTCAAGATTAGAGCCGAGATATTCTGAGTTCCTATTGGCATGTTCCCCGCGTTTACCAATAAAAATAAGGTCGGCGTCTTTTTCAAACTCTTGTATTGTTTCGACCAGGTCGCCGCGGCGATGATGCTGATTAATATTTTCTATGCCTGCTTTTTTCAGCGTATCTTCGGCATGTTCGAGGATGATTTTGCCCTTTGTCTGATCAAGGCGGCCACGGTCTTCATCTACCTTTGTCAGTTTTTCCAAAAGCTGTGTACGTGCGCCAAGCCCGATGGATCCGGTGTGGTCGTTACCGGGGGCTTCGTAATCCGAATGACGGCGCAGAACATGAAGAAGGTCGATGCTTGCGTCCATTTTCTGTGCAGCCCAAGCGGCGCTTTCGCAAATACTATCGGCGTAAGCAGAACCGTCTACACATACGAGTAATTTAGCGCGTGATTTTGTCATTTGTTTATCTTTCTTTATTATCTAATGTCCTGCTGATAATTCCAGCGCATTTGGATCATCATATGTGCCGAGCTGATCCACTATGGTTTTGCTGGCCTCGTTCATGCCAAGTAGATATACGGCCGTTCCTTCCCGGCGAAATTTTAGCACGACTTTATCAAGTGCGCCCACGGCGGATAAATCCCAGAAATGGGCGTTTGATACATCTATTGTGACATGTTCGATGACTTCTTTGAAGTCAAAATAAGATGCAAATTTATCGGCCGATGCAAAGAATATTTGGCCATAAACCATGTAGGTGCGTTTTTCTTTATCCTCTGAAAGCGAGCTTTTGACTTTTAGGAGGTTGCCGACTTTGCGCGCGAAGAATAGCGCGCTCATTAGTACGCCGACTAAAACGCCGATCGCGAGGTTGTGGGTATAAACTACGATGGCCACGGTTGAAAGCATAACAAGGCTGGAGCTTTTTGGGTATGTGGTCAGGTTTTTGATGGATGACCAGCTGAATGTTCCGATAGAGACCATAATCATTACGGCAACTAGGGCGGCCATTGGAATTTTTGCGACCCAGTCGCCGACGATCATCAGGAGGAAAAGCAAGAATACACCTGCAAATAAAGTAGAAAGCCGTGTGCGTCCGCCGGATTTAACGTTAATCACCGATTGCCCGATCATGGCGCAGCCCGCCATGCCGCCGAATAATCCGGCGATAATGTTGGCAATACCCTGCCCCTTACATTCGCGGTTTTTGTCGCTGGGTGTATCGGTTAAATCATCAACGATCGTTGCAGTCATAAGGGATTCGAGCAAGCCTACGGCTGTTAATGTAATAGCATATGGCAAAATGATTTTTAATGTTTCCAGATTAAACGGCAGGTTATTTATCATTTCCCAAAAGATCAGATGCGGAAGGGTTGAGGGCAGTTCGCCCATATCGCCTACATTTCTTAAATCCATGCCGAAAAACAGGCTGATGGCAGTCAGGACAATGATGCATATAAGGGGGGAGGGGACGGCCTTTGTAAAGCGCGGCAGGATGTAGATAATGCTCAAACCGAGCGCGACCATTCCATACATAAGCATGCCTTGACCGTGAAATTCAGGGAGTTGCGCCATAAAAATAAGAATAGCGAGCGCGTTAACAAAACCTGTCACCACCGAGCGCGAGACAAACCGCATAAGCGTGCCGAGCCGGAAAAAGCCAGCAAGAATTTGCAATATGCCGGTCAGGATGGTTGCAGCAAATAAATAATCAAGGCCGTGATCTTTTACCAGCGTAATCATCACAAGCGCCATCGCACCGGTTGCCGCCGAGATCATGCCAGGGCGACCGCCCGTAAAACTGATAACGATCGCGATACAAAAAGAAGCGTATAGGCCAACCTTTGGATCAACGCCCGCAATAATAGAAAATGCGATAGCTTCGGGGATGAGCGCCAAGGCCACAACCGCGCCTGCCAGAAGATCGTTTTTCGTATTGCTGAACCATTGCTGTTTTATTGTGGCAGGGTTTATGGATGATAAGGATAATGCGGACATAGATTTTGCTTTTTGTTTGTTTTATTTATGCTTTTTCTTTTTTGCGCACTATACGGACTGAAGCAAAAATTGCAAATATTTTAAATACCCAAAGGAACCTTATGATTTTTAAAAGGTTTGTTTTTTATCATAATTAAAAAGGATTATATTTCGATGCCGCATTTAGATAAACCAATGAATTTGATGGCCTTGCTTGACGGTGTCCAAACACCTGTTGCGCGCGCGGGACTGGTTATATACGCCCAAAGCCAAGACGCAAGCGATGATGCATTAAATGCTATACGCGGTTTGCCGGATCGTGAGTTTTCAGACATGCAGGATATTAATTCGTCTTTAGGTCATATAAAAGAAATGCCGGGGCAAAATAATCTCTTCTCGTCTAATAAGCATGATAAAACCGCAGATGATCAAACGGAAGAGCAGATCGATATTGCCGCAAGTACATAGAGTTTGAAAATCTAGATTGCTTCGTTGCTTTGATTTTTATAGTCACATTATAAAATTAAGACTATAGCGCTTTTTCTAGCGCTATTTTAATTTTGTCACTGGTCGGGCTGACTTGAGAGCCGAAGCTTTCTATTAATTGGCCATCGCGACCGATCAAGAATTTGTGGAAATTCCATTTTGGGCTAGAAAACAGAAAGCCGCCCGCCTTCTGTGAAGATGCCCATTCGAAAAACGGGTGGGCATTTTCGCCTTTTATATCATATTTTTGAGTCATGGGGAATGTAATGCCGTATTGCTCGCTAACAAATTCTTTGATCTCACGTGCATCACCCGGTTCTTGCCTGCCAAAATTATTGCACGGTACGCCGATAACTACAAAGCCGCGATCTTTATAGGTTTCGTATAAAGTTTGCAGATCTTCATACTGTTTTGTAAACCCGCATTGAGAGGCCGTATTTACAACCATGATGACCTTATCCTGAAAACCAGAGAGCGGCATATCTTTGCCATCTATAGATGTGAAACCGAACTGATATGCGCCGGCTTTGGTTTGAGGTAGTTTTTCAGGCTGATTTTTGTCTTGGGCTATATGAGCGAATTTTTCCAGCTCTTCAAGATCAATATAGTCCAGCATTTTTTCATGCGTTGCGTGCAGATGGATAGGCGGTGCTATGCCTGCTTCATATGCTTGCATCCAGCGGGCGGCACACAAGCACCATTTATCGCCATCTTTTAAGCCTGGAAAATTATAATCCGGCATTGGCGTAATAAGATCATTACCACGAGATTTTGAAAATTGTAAAAATTCATCTGTCATTGTGGCGCACGCCACATGCGTGCCATGATCATGTTTTTCCGTTTGACAAAAGCCGTTACGGTAAAATCCGGTTTTAGGGTTATCACAGCAAGATTGCAGGATTTCACCATATATGTTTTTATCGCTTATTTCTGCGGTCATTATATTGTTGCCTTTTATAGCACAGTTCATGTCAGCCTTTGCGTGCGGTGATATAATTATCGCCAAAATAGCAAACACGCATAAAGTGCGTATGGTTTTTATGTATTTTTGCATTATCTAATAGATATAGAAATTCATTTTATTATGAGAAGGTGAGGACGATAAAATATATTTTATACTGAACCAATGTCTGGCCTGTGCTATTGGTTATTTACCGCACTATTTTTTTAATTCTATTTGCAAAGGAGATAATTATGCAGATTAAAGATATTATGACACCAGAATGTAATTGGGTTGCACCAGAGACGAGTTTAGCGCAAGCATCACAACAGATGCGCGATAAGGATATCGGATTTTTGGCGATTGGTCAGAATGATAAATTGATTGGTACGATTACAGATCGTGATATTGCCATTCGCGCCGTCGCGGATCAAAAAAATCCGGAAAGCACGAGTGTTCAAGATGTTATGAGCCAAAATCTTTATTATTGTTATGATGATCAGGATGCGAATGAAATCTGCCAGAATATGGCAGAGATGAAAGTGCGCCGTATGCCTGTTGTTAATCGCGATAAGCGTTTGGTTGGTTTGGTATCATTGGGCGATTTATCCCAAGCACAAGCAGATCAAAGCGGTCAAGCGCTTCAGACCATTACAAAAGAAAATGCAAATCAAGCTTCTAAAGCCGCTTAGTTTTGATTTTCGCCTGATTTGTTTTGGGTTTAAATATGATATAGAAATATACGAGTGATGTTTTTGCATTGCTCGTATTTTATTTAGAGATTTATTTTTTAAGGAAAGCTTATTATATGCGCTTATCAATTCTCTTAACTGTCATTATCGGTTTTTTTGGATTTGCCACCGCAGGTCATGCACAAGGATGGTGGGATCAAGCGCAGGAGGTGCTTAATTCTGAAAGTGGTAAACAGGTTTTGAAAACTATTGAACAGCAGACAGGTGTGCAAACGAACCAGATTAACGGTGGGCAGAATGTAGCCATTGCCGCTTTATCGCAAGCTGATATCATCGTGGCGCTGAAAGATGCGCTTGTGATTGGTGCAGACAATGTTGTTGTTCAGCTTGGGCAAACGAACGGGTTTGCGCTTGATCCGCATATCAGTATTCCCTTGCCAGCCAATTTGGAGCGTGTCGATTCTGCCCTATCACGTATTGGTATGAACATTTTGACGCAAGATTTAGAGTTACGCCTGAACCGTGCGGCAGAGGCGGCAACGCCAAAGGCGAAAGCCTTGCTCATGGATTCGATTAGAAATATGAGCATAGATGATGCGAAAAGCATATTAAGCGGGCCAGATGATGCGGCGACCCAATACTTACGGCGCGCCATGGGCCCCAGTTTATTAAGTGATATTGAGCCAATTATTGATAGCACCTTGGCGCAAGCCGGTGCAATGCAAGCATATGAGCGCACGATGGGGCAGTATCAGGCGTTACCATTTATGAGCGCAATGCCCGATATGAAAGGGGATTTAAAGAATTATGTCGCGGAACAGGCGCTGGACGGGATCTTTTATTATGTTGCCGCACAAGAAAGGCAAATCCGAAATGATCCGGCGCGATGGAGTAGTGATATGCTTAAAAAAGTGATGAGCGCGCAGAAATAAATTTAAACACAGCAGGGGCAATTCAATATGACCGTTTCAAAAGCAGGATTAACCGTTACATCTTTGGCGTTTGCGCTTTTATTTGGCGGAGGCGTTTATCTTTATATGAATATGAATTCATATGCCAAACAATTTGCGGAGAAGGCGGCGCGTGACGCGCTGGGTGTGAATGTGTCGATTGGCGCGGTGAATGTTTCGATTAAAGACAAGCGTGTTGTGGTTAAGAATATCACAGTTGATAATCCAGCAGGATATGATAGCGCGTATGCGGCAAAAATTGAAACAATTGCAATGCAGGCGGATAGTTTTTCGCAGACTTTGCTTAATTTTCAGAATGTGCGTGTGAGCGGGACAGACGTGAATCTGGAGGTTAAATCGCAGGGCAGTAATCTGAATGATCTTAAAAACACAGTCAATGCGAATGCCGCGCAAGGCGATGCAGCGGCGGAGCAAATACAAGTCATCATTCAAAACCTTAATATTGTTACGATGCGCGTGCAGCCGACGGGTTTGCTCGCAGAGCTGGGGCTAGAGCCAATCAGCGTGCCACCAATTTCCCTAAATAATATCGGATCAGGTCAAAATGGGACGAGTGCGAAACAAGCGATTGCGCAAATATGGGTGCCGGTTGCCGAACAAATTAATAAGCAAGCCATGGATGCCGGTTTTTATAAAGGTTTGCCGATGGGTATCACCAAAAATCTGGGTGTTGGTCAGGTTAATCAGATCAAGGAAAAAATCAAACGCGATATTGATAAGGCAAAAGAAGAGCTTAAAGATATATTTGGAAATTAGGCTTTTTCTTAAAAGAAATTACCAAATATATTTAAGTTTTTAAAAGCAGATTTTTACGCGCATTTTAAGCTGCGATTATTTCAGCATTTTCAGGTGTGCTTAAAGATTTACCACTATCAAGATAGGCAGATTGTTCTTCTTCGGTCCATTCCTGAATTTTGTTTTCTTCTATACCCATTTCACGCAATACGAAACAGGCCATTTCCAAACCGGGCGGTGTACCCTTGTTGTGAAAAGGCTTCATCCCAAGGGTTGCAAAGCGAACGCCATCGGCCGAGTCATCAACGGCGACGTATCGTTTCATATCCGGATAAAGCCTGTTGATGATAGGCGTTATTTCTTGAGCTACTTCGTATCTTGGTGTTGCAACACATAATGCGCGCGCGCGGGAAACGCCAAGGTTGTTCCAGAACCTCAAATCAGAAGGATGGCCGTAGGCGATAATATATCCGGCGGACATTGCTTCCAAAAATCTCTGGCGATTTCGATCTACACCAATATAAGGGATTGCATGCGCTCGCAATCCGCGTGCAATTGTTTTACCAACATCGTTTAAACCAACAATAAAAACGGGTCGATTTCCAATAGGGTTAAGCGAGCCTTCGGGGCAGTTGCTGATTGCTTCACGGGCGTGTTCGCACACTTTAAGGCTGTAAAAGTTGGCTATGAGCGTTACAAAGGGCGTTAAAAGCATGGATATAGCAACTGCGGCGATCATTTCTTGTGTAAAAGCGGCGCCAATCATGGTTTCTACGGCCGCCATACTAAAAATAACAAATGCAAACTCGCTGCCTTGTGCCAAAACAGCGGCGACTTGTATAATTTCATAGCGTTTGCGTTTGAAAATACGCATGAGTATTGCAATAAGCCCAAATTTTACAAGCATGATGGTGGCCACAATAGCAGCGATCATCGGGGCGTTTTCCAATATTTGAAGCGGGTCTAGTACCATACCTATAGTGATAAAAAACAATGCCATCAGGAGCGAGCGGAAAGGGCGCAGTTCGGTTTGAAGTAACACGCGAAACGGGGTTTCTGCCAAAACCATTCCGGCGAGAAATGCGCCAAGGGATAGAGACAAGCCAACCTCATAGGTTGCAAGGCCGGTCACCATCACAATCAATAAGCCAAGAACCGTAAACATTTCCGGATCATCATATTTTATAATGACTTTCATAAGGGGTGTTAAAATATAGTGACCCAATATTATAACAGCGATAACGGCGATTATGGTTTTGATCGTAGCCCAACCCAATATGGCTGTAAGCGTAGCATCAGAGCCGATAGAATCCACATATATAAGCAGGAATACAGCGATGATATCTTGAAAAATAAGAAAGGATTTTCCGGTTTGACCGACCGGTGATTCAAGCATTTTATAATCAGCGAGCAATTGCATTACAACAGCCGTGGATGATAGAGAAAGGCTTAGGCCTGCCAATACTGCGATTTCGGGGCTTAGCCCTAAAACAAAGTGCATCAAACATCCAAATATGCCGGCGCTTATAAAGACTTGCAATGGAGCCAATCCAAAAAGGTCACTTCGTAATTTCCAGATATATTTTACAGAGAAGTGTAGGCCGATATCAAAAAGAAGAAAAACTACGCCTAGTTTAGCAAGCAGAGCGGTTGTTTCGGATTCTTCGATGACTTTAAAGCCATGAGGGCCTAAAATTACACCAGCAAGCAGGAAGCCTACAACAGGGCTTATTTTAGCCGCGCGCGACAGAAGGATTACTGTAAAACCGGATGCTAATAAAATTACTGCGGTGTTAATTACATCCATTCCGTACATATTCTGGCGTATCCTTCTAGTTTATAGATTTTTATTCTCGTTTAAATCAGAAGATACTATCTGCAAGAAATTAAGCAAGGCTAGAAAAGCATAAATTAGTTAACTTTTTAATCTTCGCGGCGTTTTTCTTGTTTTATACATGTGCGGTAGCTTAGAGCATGGAAAATTACGCCAGATACAACATTAGATAGTGCCAAACCCCATAGAATACCTGTGATCCCGTAAAACTCACTCCCAAACCAGACAGCCGGCAATGTGATCACAAAAGATTTTACGATGATCATGACAAATGCCTTTTGCGGCATACCCATAGCATTGAAAGCGAAGCTCCACCCGAAAACCAGATTTCCGAAGGCGTATGAAAAAGGCACAATCCAGAAAAACAGGGTTGTTGTGTCAATTACTGCAGGGTCATCAGAGAATACGCTGGCTACTTGATAGGCAAATATACCAAGGATAGCGGCAATTAATAATGACCATATTATATTAAAAATAATAGAGATGTTTATCGTGTTATGCACGCGCATATAGTTTTTAGCGCCCCAGTTTTGTCCAATAATTGGAGATATACCCAATGCCAATGCAATAACAAGTACCAGAGCCAAGCCTTCAACACGGATGGCCACACCATAGGCGGCAACAGCTTCAGCGCCATAAGATGCAAGCATGGCAACAATGACGGCGTTTGTTACAGGCTGTACAATATTGCCTATACCGGCAGGGATCGCGATAACGACCAAGCGTTTTACCGAGTCTTTAAATTTGTCCAGAAAAAGTCCTGATGTTGCGACCAGATCTTTTTTATATTTAAGAAAATAAAATGCCAAGCCAGCTGCCCAGATATGCGCCAATAATGTGGCGAATGCCGCCCCTTTTACGCCCATTTCAGGCATTCCAAAATATCCGAATATAAATATCGGGTCTAAAACAACATTTATAAGCGCAAGAGATATCATAACGATTGCGGGTAAGGTCGCATCCCCGCCGGCGCGCATAGCCGAGTTGGAATTTACCGGTATAGATAGGATCGCAGCGCTTATCAACCATATGGGCATATATTCACGTATAACAATGAGCGCATTTTGATCTGCGCCAATTAAACGAAATATAGGGTCGAGGAAGATATAGGACAGAATTGCAATTGTGCAAGAAAGGCCGAAAGCCATTAAAATTGCATGTAATACAACACGGCGCGCATCTTCACGCATTTTTTGACCAAGTAGGCGTGAAACAACTGATGAGAGGGCAACATTAATGCCAAACAAAAGATGCGTAATAATCATTGTAACGGGGTATGTAAACCCTATGGCCGCCAATTCGGTTGTGCCGAGCAGGGAGATAAAATAGGTATCCGCAACTTGAACCGAGATAACAGCCAAAATCCCCCATAACATCGGAATCGTAAGGCGTATAATATGTTTCGGGATTGACCCTGTGGTTAGGTCCCCTTTATCAGCGTATCTTTTATAAGGTACGGGGGCTACTGTTTTTGTGGTTTGGTCTGCGGTCATGTTTTTTCTGCGCTTATTTGGCGATACCGTATGCTTTTTCATTACAATACGCAATCGTAATAGAGGATTAGCAGAAAAAAACACGAAGCAATTTTACAAATTAAATAAAATTTTCTTTAAAATCAACGTATTAGATATTTACATAAAATATTAACTAAATACCCGTATTCTTTTATATAGAGTTTACATAAGTTTGTATCTCCACCAATAACAATTATAAAAAAGGTTTGGGATTATGATCGGGACACCAGGTAGTGATGCTTTCCTCTTTCAGGGACAAAATCAGCAATTTACTATGACTATTGTAAATGCGTATAGCGGAGAGGCTATTTATATTAATGATACAAAAACGGTTAACATCGGTACTTATGATGGGCAAGGCGGGGATGATTTTCTTTTAATGACTCAAGACGGTGATGTTCTATTTTTGACGGATGCAAATGATATTCAAGTTATTAACAGTGTCGAATTTATTTTAGGGCAAAGCCGCCCGGATGTTATTTCACTGGATCATCCATTTTTTACGTATAACGATGTTTTTGTAGATGGTTCACAAGGTGATGATATTATTTGGGGAAATGTTGGTGATGATCTTTTGAATGGCGGCATTAATGATGATTTAGTCGATGGTGGCCCAGGTAACGACCAAATATCAGGCGGGCGCGGTATTGATCAGCTTTCCGGCGGTGAAGGGAACGACACAATCAGTGGCAACGAAGATAGTGATGAAATATGGGGTGATAGTAAAACCGAAGATATTAGCGGTGAAGATACCGTTATGGACAAAGTCTTTGTGGATGCTGTTGTTTTTCCTGAATTAATAGAGAGTGTTGATATTAAAGATTTAACCCCTTCTGGTGAACCGTCTCTTGGTGTTGTTGAGGGAAATTTAAATGTTGATTTTGAGGCGACGGCGACCCTGACTTTCAGAGACGGGTTTGCAGGCTATAATAATTCGCTCGGGCTTTATGGGATAGACGAGAACGGGCAGATGGTAGATGCATCTGTTTTGTGGGGGAATGTCAAAACAGCGGGTATTGATATCGGGTATCAGATCACTTTGCCAGTTGATAATGACGGCGGTGAATATGGGTTTTTTATTATAGCAAATGGTGCGCGCGTCAATGGCGGGTATAACGGGCTTGATATCACTGATGATGGTGTGGTCGAGTTTTTCTTTGATTATGGGGGCGCGGGGCAACGTACAGCGACAGTCTTTGATAATGCCTCCGATATTTCCCTTGTTTATGATGATGGTGTTACGGTCGAAATACTTGATGGGCCTGTTTATCATTCAACGGAGCGCGGCGGGACAACCAATTTGAATCCAGATGGGTATCAACATGTTGTCAGCGGGCTGGCAGAAGAAGGTAATGGCGAGGTGCTTCGGATTGGATTTGAGGATCTGCCCAATCTAGGGGATGCCGATTTTGAAGATGTTCTGTTTGATCTGGATATCAATGCGGTTACGATTGCGGCTACAACCGGTAACGATGCGCTGGATGGCGGGGATGGTGATGATTTTCTTTATGGTCAGGCTGGCGATGATGTACTTTATGGAGGAAGCGGTATAGATGAGCTTTGGGGCGGGACGGGCGATGATATGTTCTTGTTTCAGGAGTTTGATGGCAGTGTTGATGTTATAAAAGATTTTGGCTATGGAGGAGACTCGCTCAATATTACCGATCTATTGGAAGGATTTGATCCAGGTAATGGAGATGACATTAATGATTTTGTTCAATTTATTTCCAATGGCGGGGATACAGAAGTTCTTGTCAATGCCGATGGCGATGATGGCGGCGCGTTTACAACGATTGCACTTGTTGAGGGCGGTATAAATGCAACGGTTAATGCCTTATATGCGAGCGGTGACTTGGTGACAGATACGTCTTACCAATTCAGCGGGTTCTTTTACCCCTAAAATTTGAGTTTTATTCTTAAAGAAGGCCGCTTTGTTGGGGGAGCGGTCTTTTTTAGGTCTATGCCATTACAATTTTTGTGATAGATATAAAATCTTCCTAAATAATAGAAAAATTATGATTTATGACTGGCGTAATCAATACATTATTTAATTCGTATAGGCAGGTTTCGCCGTTTTTTGAAGGCGGTGTGCCGCGATGTGTTTTTTTAAATGCGCGACACCACAATGATTTAAAAGTTTTTGATAATGACATTTTAGCCATGCAGCAATATTTTTATCCTTATGCCGCAGAACTGAAGGCGAAAAACTATCAAAGCACGCCTGTTGTTGATGTTGATTTTTTTGATGGACACAAATCGCAAAATGATTTGTGCATGATTTTATTGCCGCAAAACCATGAGGCGGCTGTGAGAGATATCAAAATTGGCCTTTCACTGATAAATGATGACGGCATTATAATTTGCGCGGCAGAAAACAAGGCAGGCGGCGCGCGATTACCAAAGACTTTGAAAGCCATGGGCGTTAAAAGCTTTGAACAATTGTCTAAAAATAAGGCACGCGCGGTCTGGTTTTCTAAATCCAATATGCCGAATACCATAGAGGATATTGATGTAAGAGAATATTTGTCACCGCAATGTGTAGAAGCACACCCTTACAAAACGTATTGTGGCATATATGGTTGGGATAAAATCGATGTGGGGTCGGAATTATTGGCGCAGCATTTTGATGGTGTGCTACATGGGCGCGGTGCGGATTTAGGGTGTGGCTATGGTTATTTATCCATTAAAGCAATGGAAAAAAATGAATCAATAGAATCACTTATATGTATTGACGCGGATTACAGATCAATTGTTGCGGCGCAACATAATTTAAGGTCTTTTGATTGTATGGATGTTTTATGGGATGATATAACAAAACCATATAAGCGACTCAAAAATCTGGATTTTGTTATTATGAACCCACCCTTTCATAGAGCTAGAAATACAGATATTGAAATAGGCATATCTTTTATAAATTATGCTGCGGAAATATTAAAAAATGGAGGTGTTTTATATATGGTTTCAAATAGTCAATTGCCTTATGAGCATTATATATCAAAGGCTTTCAATGATTGCGAGATTTTAGAAAAGAAAAGTGGTTTTAAAATTTTATGCTGCAATAAATGATTTCTTTTAAAAAATTACTGGTTTTCTTCAGCTATCAATTTTGCGGATTTTACTTCCTGGTCTCTTAACGCTTGAGTAGGATCATAAGCAACTTCTTCTTCGCCTTCTTTTTTTGCTTCGGGATCGTCAAAGGTGCCTGCTTTTATCCGCGCTTCGATGGCAGCAACCTCTTTGATATTTTCTTGCACTTTGCGTTCATCGTGCATGGCATTTTTATTTAAGCCCGTTTCGCGTGCGACCATGTAGTAGATAGAATCGAGGGCCAGTTCCTGATTTATGCCGATTTCTTTCACATGATAGGCCATTGCCGCATCCATTGTGATAATGGATTTGTCCGGCTGGTTCCGTTTGCGCATATGTTCATCGGTCAACTTAGCAATGAGCAATAATTGTTCATTGCTTACCGTTACTTGATGATGTTTTTCAAAACCGGGGCGGAGTGCCTGTAGGATACGGTAGGTTTCCGGCACGGTAGGCGGTTTTAAAAATACCTTTTGAAAACGACGATCCATTGCGGGGTCTTGCGCGACATATTGGCGGAATTCATCCAAAGTTGTCGCGCCAATAACGAGTAAATCCCCTACGGTTAAATATGGTTTCATAACATCGGAAAGCCCAGCGTAGGAGCTTCCCTTACATGTGGGCATGATTTGGTGAATTTCATCGAGGAATATAATTGTGCGGGGTATATCTTTGCGGTGATAGCGTTCGGCCACTCCCTTACAAAGCGGGATGAAGCGCGCCTGAAATTCGGCCGGTCCTGTGGTTCCCGCGGCCATACGAGCCAGATCGACCTCAATCACACGTGAGTTTATAAGATAATCTGGAACATCTTCGGCAACAATACGTTGCGCTAAACCCACAACAAGCGCGGTTTTACCAACACCGGCAGGGGCAAGAAGACAAACATTTTTTCGGCCTTTTTGAAGCAGGATCAATATAGAATCATCAATTTCTTTATCGCGGCCTGTAATCGGATCATAACGTCCCGCACGTTCCATCGCCGTGAAGTCGTTGCAGTATTCTTTTATAAAATGCTCGAGTTGTTCGTCAGAGACAACTGGATCCCAATTTTCCATTAATCATTCCTATTTCTTTTCTGCAACTCTCTCACTTGCGTATTTATATAAGCGTCGCTTCTCATCCCTCGTGCAGTAAAGAAAGCGAAACGATTAAGCTTATTACCTAAAAAAAATCATTCAAAGCGATATTTTTTTTATATCATAAATGAGTATAAGGCGGGAAGGTTAATGGGGCGTTATTATAAATATGGCTTTATCTCTTTAATTGTATAGCCTTGCGCATAAAGGGCGGCTGTAAGATTGCCATAGAGAATTTGGTTGTTTAACGCTTCTACTACCAAAGGCTTCGCGTGATATCCAACCCCCAAACCGCCTGCGCTATCTGATTTTTTGAGCATGGGCAGGTCATTTGCGCCGTCACCAATAGTCATGGTTTGGCTTAAATCCAGATCGTTTTCTGCTGTGTATTTTTCGAGATATTCTACTTTTGAATCCTTGGTCAGGATCGGATCGCCTACTGTTCCGGTTAGTTTTTCATCTTTTATATTCAAAATATTGCCGTGATGTGTTTTAAAACCGCATAACTCGGCCACTGCGCTAGTGAAAAATGTAAAGCCGCCGGACACTAGTACACAGGTTGCGCCGTTTGCCTTCATCGTTTGTACAAGCGTTTTTGCACCCGGGTTTAAAACGAGCTCTTGCATGGCTTCATCAAGTTTTGAGGCGGGCAAATCTTTGAGCAAGGCGACACGCTCGCGAATGGCGGCTTCAAAATCAAGTTCGCCTTTCATGGCGCGCTCTGTAATAGCTGATATTTCATCCTTAATTCCTGCAAAGCTGGCCAGATCATCCAGTGTTTCACCACGTACGATGGTCGAATCCATATCGGCCACCAATAATGATTTTTTCCGGTTTGCGTGTGGGGTTGTAAAAACGTCAATTTGATCCTCTTTACAAAAATCCCGAAGATGTGTGATCAAAACACCAGAAGGGCGGTCGACCAGTTCCAATTCTGCGGCCTGTTTTTTGGCGGTCCAGTTTGGCTTTGTAATGGGCTTTAAGCTGTAGAATGTCAAAATACGTAAAATTTCTTTTACGTGTTTGTTGGTCAGCGGCTTTTTATTGCCGGATGATACGAAGGTTAGAAAATAGGACATGAAACCAGTCAATGAATGGGTGTGAACAAATCTGGGCTATAGTTTATGGTATGATTTAAAGATTAACAAAGCTTTTATTTTTTTGATTTGCCCGTTTTTGTCTGCGCTTCATTCAATTTAAGCCTTTTATAGCTTCCTATTACGGCCATTTTATTTTTTATGCTTGATAATATTGTTTGTTTAAAAGGCGGTGGCTTGGTTATCCCGATCAAAATATATTGTCATGGTTGCATGACATGCGTTTTTATAATCGTGCATTTCGCATAATGCTTTTTTATAGAGGCGGTAATGCTGGCGGATGCTATATTGAAAAAGCGCCCCTTCATAATCAGAATATTTGTCTTTTAAATGATGGCTTTGCACGTCGTTACGTGTTTTCCACGCTCTTGTTTCTTGGATTATATTCTGTACTTGTATGCGTAAATGCCGGACGATTTCTGTCATGTGTCGGGCGTTGTAAAACAAGCTCTCATATTGTTCTGCGGCTGGATTATCAATGAAAGTGTCAGCGATATTTTGATCCAGCATTAAATCCTTGATTGTTTGTTCGCACAATTTGGGTTTGCCGTCTTTAAAGGAAAGTGATTTTGTGCTTTGCTTGTCCAAATTCATGATACGGGTACTCTCGAGTGGTTTTTATAAATACATCCTAAGGTTATGGAGCGTTTGGCCGCACTTCTTTAAAAAATCGTTGTAAATGCTTATATAATCGCTATAAACAAGCTTATTACAAATTGTGTTCATCGGTTCAGTCGAGATGCCAGCACCACGTGTTTTTCGTGTATTGGGGAATAAGATGGCTGACATCTCAACTCAAACGATACATATAAAGTAACTTTGTAATAATTTTTAACAGTTATATAAACTTTATTGTATATATTTGAATTTGTGTCAACGACAAATATGCTTATTGTTGACTTTTGGGTCAATAAAGTTGACTCTTTTCTGGTTGTGTAATAATATCATTATAAAAAGACACAAAAATGATACTTACAAAAAAACAATCTGCTGCTGCCCGCGGTCTTCTAGGTAGATTATCATATGATGATGTTGCGAAGTCCAGTGGAATCAATAAATTTACAATTATGAGATTTGAAAGTGGAAAAAATGAGCCGCAGGTTAAAACCTTAGAATCACTTAGAAACTTTTATGAAAGCCAAGGTGTAGAGTTTTTGGAATATGAGGGGCTTAGATTTCGGCCTGATGGTACTGTGCGTGAATTGAATGGTGCGGTAGGATTTAATGAGTTTTTGCACGATGTGTATTCTATATTGAAAAATGGTGGTGACGCCTGTGTAACAAATGTTGATGAGCGTTTGTTTGAGCAGTGGCAAGGCGATTTTGCAGAAGAGCATTTAAAGCGTATGGGTGAGATAAAAGATTTATCTTTTAGGATTTTAATAGAAGAGGGCGATGTGTGTTTCACGGCCGCGCATTATGCAGAGTACAAATATGTGACAACGAAATATTTTGCACAAACACCAACCTATGTTTACGGTGATCGTAAAACCGAAATTATATTTAAAGGTAATGATGTAACCGTTGTTATTATCCAAAATCAGCAAATTGCAGACGCACAGCGAAAAATTTTTCAAATGCTGTGGGATTCTGCCTTATCTGTCGATGTATCTACTTAGTTTAATTTCATATTCTGATGAGAAATAGATTCCCGATATGGAGTGGGTTAATAAGACATTTCTATAGTTCAATCAAAGTTTTGAAGATTTAGATGTTGAGCCGCTGGTTTTTTCTGGCTCTGGCTGGCGCGCGTTTTGAGTTATGATTTTATCCAAAATTGGTGCATTTGTTATTAAATCCTCAATTTTGTTTTTTCCGTGTGCGCCCCCCGCAGGCAGGACGATGACCATATTACCCTTATCCCCTACATCGCGGATGGTATCAAGACGCATGGCTTCTTCCATAAAAAATTCGGCGGCGGTGGCATCGACCCCTTGATCGATCAATTCATTACGGATGGAGGCGTATCCTTCGGCTATAGATTTACGGAAACCGGCAACCCCTTGCCCAATTAAGATATTTCTTTGTTTATCGGCTTCTGCGGCTTTTACGCTTCTAATATAATTAGCGGCGGCTTCGTTTTCGGCGGCATCCTTTTCCCGCTCGGACGCGCGCACGCGGTTGTAGGCTTCTTGCACATCCATCGGCGCGGTTGGTTCATCTACCACGATCCGGCGGATATTTATGCCGTATTCAGATATTTGTTTTTTGACATCCATGATTACAGCTTCGCTGATCTCGTCACGCTCATCATATAGATCCTGAAACTCCTTGGCAGACGTATATTTTCTGACCGAGGCGCTGACGATTTTATTCATCTGGTCGATTGGTTCGAACGTGTCAAAATAAAAAACGCCCGTGTTATAAATCTCATACTGAATGGTGATCGGCAGGCCGACAAAAAGGTTATCCTTGGTTTTTGTGTCGAGTTTGTCCGTCACCTGGCGCAGATCGGTTGGGATTTTGGCGGTAACAATGTTAAAAGGCCATGGCCATTTTAAAGATAACCCAGGATTTACAGTTGTACGAACGTGTTTCCCGAAAGAGGTGATCAGCGCCTCCTTCCTTTGTGGGACGACGAAAAGGCATGTTGTTAAATAAATTAAAATAACGATCAATACGGGGAGGAATATTTCCATGGGTTTTCAAAAGTCCTTACGTGACATTTTATATGAGATGGTTTAGAAATTTGAATTTAGTCTAACAGATGAAAATTATACGGAGAAGGGCAAAATTTGTTCTTGTTTTCGTGGTTTTAATATTCAGGAGCATATTATAATGAGCGCGGCAACCCAAAAACCTCTACAAAAACCCGCCCGTCCGTTTTTTTCATCTGGGCCATGTGCAAAGCGGCCGGGATGGAGTGTGGATGCGATAGCAGACGCCTATTTGGGGCGGTCACACCGCGCAGCGGCACCAAAAGCGCAGTTAAAGGCGGTCATTGATACGCATAAAGAGCTGCTGGCTATTCCCGATGATTATTATGTCGGGATTGTGCCGGCGTCTGATACTGGCGCGTTTGAAATGGCAATGTGGTCGGTTTTGGGCGCGCGTGGCACGGATGTTTACGCGTGGGAAAGCTTCAGCGAAACGTGGCTTAAGGATATTGTCAAAGAATTAAAGTTGGCAAATGTTCGCACGTTCGAAGCGGATTATGGGGATATACCGGATTTAAGCGCGGCAGATGCAGATCGCGATATAGTATTTGTCTGGAACGGAACCACATCCGGTGTACGCGTACCGGATGCGGACTGGATATCCGATACACGTACGGGGCTTACGCTTTGTGATGCAACATCGGCGGTATTTGCATATGATATGCCTTGGGAAAAGCTGGATATCACAACATGGTCGTGGCAGAAGGTGTTGGGCGGAGAGGCCGCACATGGCATGATTGTTTTATCGCCGCGTGCGGTTGAAAGATTAGAGACGTACACCCCGTCATGGCCTATGCCAAAAATTTTCAGGCTAACCAAAGGCGGCAAGCTTAATAAAAGTATTTTTGAAGGCTCTACCATTAATACACCCTCTATGATGGCGGTTGCGGATTGCATGGATGCACTGCAATGGGTTAAAGATATTGGCGGCTTAAAAGCAACAATGCAGAGATCTGCCGATAATCTTGCCGTCATTGAAGATTGGGTCGATCGTACCGAATGGGTTGATTTTTTAGCGCAGATTGAGGATGTACGTTCCTCAACTTCTATTTGTTTGCAGGTTACCGATGAATGGTTTGCGGCGCTTAATCCGGCGGAGCAGGGCGTATTTGTCAAGTCCATGATTAAACCGCTGGATAGAGATGGAATTGCCTATGATATTGCCAGTTACCGTGATGCGCCTGCAGGTTTACGAATTTGGGGCGGGGCGACTGTAGACGCCGATGATATCAAGGCTTTGTTGCCATGGCTGGATTGGGCGTATGAAACGGCCAAGGCTGACTATGGTGCAGATGCGGTATAAAGATAATCTTTAATAATTTTTATAAGTTTTAGAAAAATCCTATGATGCGTATGCGCATTTCTTTTTATTTTATGATTATGCTCTGCCCTTTTATTTTGGGCGGGTGCATTGGGTCAATATTGCCTTTTGGCAGTGATGATGCATTTTATGGAATAGAAGGATTAGAAGAGGATCAAGCGGAAACGCATACATATTTAGAGCAAATTATTAAAGATCGTCTTCAGACAAAAGAAGTATATGATGATTTAGAAGACGATGAAGAATACGGCTATGATGTCTATTACGAGGAGCTTATTCGTGCAGATTTGATAAAAGCGCTCAAAGCCAAAGGATATTACAGTGCGCGCGTTATTTTTGAAGATAACGATCAGGATGCAGATTCCAATGGCATATATCGCGTCGAGACGGGGGGGGTATATAGTATATCCTCTATCAGTGTTACACCCAATAACCATGGGGGATTAAGGGAAGATATCGCCCTTCGCGCTGGAGATTTGCTAACCGCAGAAAATGTTTTAAAGTCACAACAAACGATTATCGATACTATCAAAAAAGAAGGGTGCTACTTTACAATTAGTGTTGAGCATAGCGTCATTTTAGATAAGCGCGCCTTTGTTGGTGAGGTCATATATGATGTGGATTTAGGGAAGGATGCCGTATTTGGCGATGTTATATTTGAAGGACAAGAAAAAGTAGAAACCGAATATATAAATCGTCTTGTTCCGTGGCAAAAAGGCGATTGTTTTGACAGGGTTCAAATTCAGGACTTTAGAGCCAAACTGTTAAGAACGGGGTTATTCAGCAGCGCAGACGTTATATTACCAGATGCCCCCCTTGAAGATACGACCGTTCCCGTTACATTCAAATTGAAAGAGCGTGCGCATCGCAGTATCAGTATTGGCGCAACCTATTATACCGATGAGGGGGCGGGTACGGTTTTTGAATGGGCGCATCGTAACTTTTTTGGTCACGCGGAAACTGTAGAGGCCTCGCTTAATCTTTCTCAACAAGAGCAAAGTGTCAGCGTTGTGTTTAATAAACCTTACTTTTTGCGAGAAGATCAAAGCCTCTCCCTTAACGCTGGTTTTGGTCGTGAAGATCTGGAAGCATATGAAGAGCTTTCTTTTGATGTTGGTGCAGCAATTAATCGCCAATTTACGCCAGATTTAAAAGGCTCTTCAGGCGTACAGCTCACTATATCAGAAGTTGATGATAATGGAGATGTTAAAACATACGGCCTTGTTTCTTTTCCTCAAAGCCTCATTTTTGATAATAGAGATGACACGCTAAATCCGCGTAAAGGATGGCGATTACGCGGCCAGGTTGAACCTTTTGTGGATGTTTTAGGCCAGGCGGATCCATTTTTTAAAACGGAAGCTGCGGCGCGTACGTATATAGATTTAGGCCTTGATCCAGATCTGGTTTTGGCTTTTAGAGCGGAAGCAGGCAGTATTCTTGGTGCAACTAACTTTGATATTCCCGCAAGCGAGCGATTTTATGCAGGGGGGGGATCATCTGTACGCGGGTTCGGCTTTCAAGAGTTAGGGCCGTTGAATGACGATGGTGATCCTACGGGCGGTCGATCGGTTGTAACAGTAAGTTCGGAATTGCGATTTAAAATTACGGATACAATAGGAGCCGCGGCATTTGTGGATGCAGGCACAGTTTCGCAAGAAGCCTTTCCGGATTTTGATAATTTTGCCGTAGGTGCAGGTGCGGGCTTGCGTTATTTTACAGGATTTGGACCTTTGCGATTCGATGTTGCTGTGCCTCTTAATCAAAAAGACGAGCTGGAACAAAATTATCAGATTTATATCAGTATCGGACAGGCGTTTTAAGATATGGACGAAAATAACAATCAAAATCAAAACGAAGAGCATAAACCGGAGAGCGTTTATCAGGCAGATGTCAATGTGCCTGCGGTTATATCCAAAAAGTCCGAACCCGTTTCAGAGCGGATGAAGCGCTCTAAATACAAGATCTTTGGGCAGATAATTCTTGGTTTTTTTAGCGTTCTGTTTTTGTTTTCTTTTATAGTTTATTTTGTTTTTGGCCTTGGCCTTGTGTGGATCAATACGCCGCATGGGGAACAAACCATTGAGCGTCAGATTAACGCCAGCTTATTAGATACCGGATATGAGGTGGATTTTGATGCCCTACATATCGGGCTTTTTCGCGGAGTTTCAATTGGGGATTTGAAACTTTCAGATGCACAAGGTGTTTTTGCACAGGCCAACGATTTGAAAATTAACCTTAAACTTTTACCTCTTTTTGATAAGGCGATTTCTTTGTCTCTTGATGGGGGCATGTTTGATTTTATACGCGCGCCTATGAAGACAGACAATGAGGTTTCAGACAACGTGCCTGAAAATTCTTTTACGTTTGAAAACCTTTATTTTGAGCGCTTTGAAATTGAGCGTTTTTCATTTGATACTTTGGTTTTACCGGAAGATGAAGATAATAAGCGTGTTATGGCTGTTTCTCCGATTTTAAAAACCTCTATAGATATTGATGGTTTGATTGCGTTTTCTCTTAACTATGTATCTGATTATGATTTTTATGGAGGTGCTGCCGATCAGCCTTCCCCGTCTTCTTATCCTGAGAATATATCTATAAATATTTTTTACGATATGGAAGCTGAGAATTTTGTGCTTGATAATTTTTCTGCAGATGCCCCTGATTATACTATTCGCGGCAGCGGAAAAGCCGGATTACCCGATACGGGTTTTAGTGAAGCCACGGATATTAGGTTTATCTTTGACTTGCCTGCTTTTAAAGCGCAAGGGGGAGAGGATGTTTATATTTCTTTATTTGACAGGCAATATGATACGGGTTCCGGAGATGACTTAGGTTTTAGTAATGATATTAATAATACGTCGCAGATGCATGTGGCTGATTCTGATATCAATAAATCTGAAACACATTCTGAAATTCCAAATTCTGAAGTTTTGCTTACAGATATAAATAATACTCTATTCAAAGTTACGACGCGCTATAAAGGTGAAGATGTTATCATACGTACACCCGTATCATTTAATGACCAGTTTATAACTTTAAGCGAGATCAGCGGGCAGATGCCTCATATTGATATCGGAGGAGGAATCCGCGCAGATTATAAAAATATTCTAGCCAAGGGTCATATCAATATTAACGTTGCCGATTTTGAGTTTATTAATGCGCTTACTGGTCTTTCTATAAAAGGCGTTGCAAAAGGTAATGCAAATTTATCTTATGAAGACCTAGAAGACGCGCCGCAAAAGCTCAATTTAGATGCAGAAGCCGTAAATATTCAATATCAGGGTGTACGCATAAGAGGTTTGGATGTAAGCACGTACATTCCGGACTTGAAATCGGATGCTATGCCTGAAATGCTTGATTTAGAAGGAGATACGATTGTTCTTTCTCCTGCCGTACGTTTTAAAAGCATACGTGCCTCAATCAAAAAAGCTGAAGCACCTGATCAATACGCCGGATCTATAAATGCCGATGGCACGTACGGGCAAAAGCCCATTCAAGTTAAGGGATCACTTGATATAAAAACAAAGACCGGCGCAAACCGTGATTTATTTGTATTTGAAAATGTGGATGCAGTTTTAAAAAGTGGTGCCAGCAACATAAAAATTAATGGGCGCATTGGCGCACAAAGTGTTGATTTAAAAGCATATAGTGAGCGTATTGCGTTTTCAGACATACCATTCGGTTTGCCGCAAGAAATACGCGATAGTACTCTTTCTTTTAATACATCCATCACGGGGTTATCAGAAGCACCAACGGCAAAATTGAGCGCTCAAGTTGATTTAAAAAGCATATATACCGATAGTATAAAAACCATATTGGATATTACTGGACGTTATAGAGAAGACCGTTTTTCGGCTGCTATTACCGGACGCGGGGACGGTATAAAAAATTTAGAAGCCGATGTCAGCTTGCCTATGCAAATCTCAATAAATCCCTTTATATTTAATTTACTTGAAAATGGCCAATTAGACGGCTCTTTTTCCGGTATTCTTGATTTAAAAACGCTTTCTGCGTTTTTGCCTGTTCAACACAAAATGAATGGGGATTTAAACGCGAAGGGGGATATAGATGGAGATATTGAAACGCCAGATATTTCCGGCAATATTACGCTCGCCAAAGGTGCATACACATACGAGCCCTATGATTTAAGAATACGTGATATTGCCTTGGATGCCCGTTTTAATGGCTCAGATATTCGTATTCAAAATTTATCAGGTAGTGATAATCAGGATGGACGTTTATTAGTTTCGGGTCGTGTAGATATCGTACAAAAACAAAATACAGCGCTTGATGTTGCTATTACTGATTTTCACGCCTTTAAGAGTGAGCGTTTAAACGGTACTTTTTCATCCGATTTGGATTTTAACGGGCGCGAAAATGGATATCTCTTAGCAGGCACAGTTAATTTGCATCAGTTCGATATTATGATACCGGAACGGTTTCAAACTAATATTCCAGAACTTAATATTGTGGAAATCGATAAAGATGCGCCGGAAATGATGACTCAAATACTGCTTGATGTTGATGTACGTGCAGATAATCAAATTTTTGTGCGCGGATGGGGGCTTGATGCAGAATTTGGCGGTAATATTAAAGTTGACGGCACTTTGGATGACCCTCAACTG
Organism: uncultured Alphaproteobacteria bacterium; assembly: GCA_963702155.1. Lineage (GTDB taxonomy): Bacteria > Pseudomonadota > Alphaproteobacteria > Micavibrionales > Micavibrionaceae. The sequence goes on along the minus strand of OY969717.1, from coordinate 1,689,650 downwards.
GATGGTGTTTTTAAATCCAAACGCGGACGATATGAAGAATTTGGTCGCCGTTTTAAATTAGAGAAGGCCAATTTAAGATTTTTAGGGCGCGCCCCGCCATCACCATATCTGGAAATTAAAGCCACCACGGATGCAGATGATATTAAGGCGTCGGTTTTATTAGAGGGTACCATTGAGAATCCAGATTTAAAATTAACATCTAATCCATCCTTGCCAGAGGATGAAATTATGGCGCAGATTTTGTTTGGAGAAAATGTAAGCGATATTTCACCTTTTCAGGCCTTGCAACTTAAACGTACGCTTGACCGTTTTTCGGGTCGCGGTGGCGGGGGGTTTGATCCGATCGCACAGCTCCGGAACGCGACGGGTTTTGATGATATTCGTGTTGATGCGGGCGGTGAAGATGGGCCGAGCGTTGGTGTAGGTAAATACATTGCAGATAATGTTTATCTTGAGCTTGAAAAAGGTGCGGGTAAGGAATCAGGAGCGGCGCAAATTGAAATAGAAGTCACACCGAATGTCACAGTCGAGAGCGAAATTGGAGAGAATGCGCAAGCAGGTGGTGGTGTATTCTGGCGCTGGGATTATTAGTCCTTCATTTATCTTTATACTTTGTTGCTCGTCGCTCACGTATTTTTATACGCTTTACTTCTCGCCTTTATTAAAAACGATTTTAGTAAATAAAATGTAACCTTTTCTGGCTGATATGCGGATATATATGTATACAAACACGAGGTGCAAGATGAGTAAGAAATTTTTATGGTTATTGCCTTTGGCGGGTGCGGCGCTAATTCCTTTATATGGATTATATGCGCAGGATGATATGGATCAAAAAGGAGAGGTTATGAGTAAAGAGGTTAAGGATTTGCAAGATTTGGATAATGCGGTTCGAAATAACGATCTGACCGATATGCAAAAATATGTAACTCAGCATGATGGCACGGAGCCGGCGTTTGATAATGAATACTGGGATAATAAAGAGCAGGGTATTTATGTGGATGTCGTTAGCGGGGAGCCGCTTTTTTCATCGCTGGATAAATATGATTCAGGTACTGGTTGGCCCAGCTTTACAAAGCCGATTGAAGGCGGTGAGATTGATAAAAAAACAGATCATAAGTTGTTTTTACCGCGCACCGAAGTCCGATCGGGCAAGGGCGATTCGCATTTGGGTCATGTTTTTGATGATGGGCCAAAGGATAAAGGCGGCTTGCGGTATTGTATAAATTCGGCGGCGCTTCGCTTTATTCACAAAGACGATCTAGCGGCCGAAGGGTATGAAAAGTACGTACCTATGTTTGAAGGCGCGGAATAGAGTTTTTTATATGTTTTACATGAAGGGTTCAGGTTTTACGTGAAAGTCCGGGTCATCCCCTTCAAAAAATAATTTTACGAGCTGGTCTATATCTTGATTTCGATCTCTCATAACGGCATCTAAAAAAGCTACTGTTCTCGCATCTTCCGGCTCGATTGTGCGTTCGACTATACCTTTGCGCCAATCTTTTACATTATCTGTTCCCTGGATTCTAATGCCGTGGTTATCAGCGCGGTCAATCAGTATATTGATTTGCGGTATATCTTCAGGATGTTTTTTACTCAAAGAGGTTATAAACGAGCCGGGATTTATCTCGTCCCATCTTTTTTTACTCACGCCTGCCTTTATGAGCCCTTCCTCCAAATGATCTTCTTCCAAATTTTCTGCAAGAAGCAAATCAGGAATTCTTGAAACGAAAATAATGTTGTGACCCGCATCTTTTAATGCAATGAGCGTGGTTAGAATATCCATTTTAATAGGCGATTTGTCGATTTCACCCTTTAAAGACTTTGTTACGTTTTCTTCCAAGTTTAAAAATGTAGTGGGCGGTTTTAAGCCTTCAATCATTGCGCATGCAATCGTCAATTTTGGCACTGCGTTTTCAGTTAACCCATCAAAACGTTTTTCAGGCGGCTGTTCTTTATTTACCTGTCCAAATATATTTCTTAGACTGTCGCTAACGTTTTTTATAATTTTATCAAAATTCATTGTGTCTTATTCCATAAAACTGTTGATGGATTATTTTATATCATAACTCTTCTTAAAAAATAAAACGAATCTGTTAATATTTATTTTATGAAACAATATCACGATTTAATGAAACACGTGCTTGAAAACGGGACGGAGAAATCCGACCGGACAGGTACGGGCACGTACAGTGTTTTTGGGTATCAGATGCGGTTTGATTTGGCGCAAGGCTTTCCGCTGGTGACGACCAAAAAATGTCATTTGCGCTCCATCATTCATGAGCTGCTCTGGTTTTTGAAAGGTGATACGAACATTGGCTATCTGAAAGAGAACAAAGTTCGTATATGGGATGAATGGGCGGATGCAGAGGGTAATCTTGGCCCTGTTTATGGGGCGCAATGGCGGTCTTGGGCGGCGGCGGACGGCCATACGATTGACCAGATTTCGAATGTGATTGAGTGGATAAAAACTAACCCAGATGATCGCCGGTTAATTGTATCAGCGTGGAATGTTGGCGAGATTGGTAAAATGGCGCTCCCGCCATGTCATTGCTTTTTCCAGTTTTATGTCGCGGATGGGAAGCTATCCTGCCAGCTTTATCAGCGGAGCGCAGATATCTTTTTAGGTGTACCATTTAACATTGCGTCGTACGCGCTGCTAACAATGATGGTTGCGCAAGTGACGGGATTAAAGCCGGGTGAATTTGTGCATACGTTCGGCGATGCGCATTTATATTCTAACCATATTGAACAAACAAAGGAGCAGCTTAGCCGTACGCCGTACGCGTTGCCGGAAATGCATCTAAACCCGCATGTCACCAATATTTTTGATTTTAAATATGAGGATTTTGAATTGGTGGGATATAAAGCGCATCCGCATATCAAAGCCCCAGTCGCCGTATGATTTTGTCTTTTGGGCTGCAAAGCAAATATCTCTGCGCTTCAGGTGCTCACGTACTTTTGTGTTCGCTTCGCTCCGGTTCTCAATATATTTACTTTTCGCCGCAAAATACTTTAATCCTAGAATTTTGCCATCTGATTTTTAGGTTTTAACATATGAAACCACGATTATCCGCCATTGTTGCTGTTGCCGAGAATAACGCTATTGGGCGGGATAATGATTTGTTGTGGCATATTCCGGAAGACTTTAAGTATTTTAAACGTACGACTATGGGGAAGCCAATGCTGATGGGGCGTAAGACGTTTGAATCATTGCCAGGGATGTTGCCGGGACGTGCGCATGTTGTGGTAAGTCGGTCGGCAGATGAGCAGGAAACGCTAGAGAATTTGTATTGGTGTACGTCTTTGAAGGACGGGATGGAAAAGGCGTATGCTTTGGCAGAAAAATCGGGCGCAGATGAGGTATTTATAATTGGTGGGGCTGAGGTTTACGGGCAAACGTTGGAAATGTTGGATCGGTTATATTTAACGCGCGTTCACCAAAATTATGAAGATGCAGACGCTTTTTTCCCTGCGATTGACAAGGGTCAGTGGCACGTGATTTCGGAAGAGCGGCATGAGGGTAAAAACGTAAGTGGTGAGCCGGCGTTTTCTTTTATGGTTTTTGAGCCAATTTAAATTTTGCTTGAGATCCTTCAGGTATATTCAAGATGTTTAAGTGCGCACAATGGTTTCAAGTCAGGCTTTGAATAATCTGCTTTGCGATATTATCAAATGTACGTGCGTACGGGCTGTTTGGTTTGGCGATAGATATGGGTGTACCTTTATCGCTATAATTACGTATATCTTTGTGTAGCGGTAGTTCTCCGAGAAAAGGTATATCAAGGTTTTTGGCTTCTATACGCGCACCTCCATGGCCGAAAATGTGGTCTTCATGTCCGCAGTTCGCACAAATATGCGTACTCATATTTTCGATCATCCCTAAAATAGGTACGTCTACCTTGTTAAACATCTCCACACCTTTTCGCGCATCCAAGAGTGCGATATCTTGCGGGGTTGAGACAATAATTGCGCCGGAAAGCGGTACTTTTTGAGCCATCGTTAGTTGCGCATCGCCCGTGCCGGGTGGCATATCGACCACGAGTATATCAAGCGGGTCATTATCCGTTCCCCATACGACATCGCGGAGCATTTGATAAATTGCGGTTTGAACCATAGGGCCGCGCCAAACAAGCGGCGCTTTATCATTTAATAAAAAACCAATGGACATGAGTTTTAAACCATGTGCATTTAATGGCACAATCTGGCCTTTCTGACCATCTGGTTTGCGCCCTTCCAACCCAAACATACGTGGTTGTGAGGGCCCATAAATATCAGCGTCCAAGAGACCGGTTTTTTGGTTATTATTGGCTAATGACACAGCAATATTGGCGGCTATAGTTGATTTTCCAACGCCGCCTTTGCCGGAAGCAATTGCGATGATGTGTTTAATTGGCGGCGCTAATTTCGGATTTTTGGATAGACCATGCGGATCTGGGGCGGCGGAATGGACTTTTCCTTTTATGGCGGCAGTGTTCGGGTTTTGATTATTTGCAGTTGGATTTTTAGCCGATGTTTTTGCCGTTAAAATTACCGTAACGCTTTTTATATAGTCAGCGTACGTTTCTTGTACGTGTTTCTCAACGTTCTGGCGCATAGGCTCTAAACCCGTTCCAAGGGCAGGATCGACATTTAGAAGAATAATAGCCGTATCATCTTGAAGTTGAATTTCCGGTACTATTTTCAGATTTTGAACTGTTTTGCCCGAGCCGTCTTGTATTTTAAGAATTGAATCTATGATGGTTTCGATGCTTGTCATATTCTTTTGATCTTCGAAATGTGAGCCTTTATTTTTTTTGCGCTTAAACATCCTCAAGTTTTGTCCTTATATGACTTGCTTTACAAGGTAAAAGCGATATTGTTATAAAATACAAGAAAACAACTGGTAAACCGGAATTTTAATATGGGCGACGATAACAGAAAAAACCCTTGGGGTAATCGTAGTAATGATGATGACAAGCGCTGGAACGGCGGGCGCTATCAAGGTGGTCGCGGCGGTGGGTCATCTGGCGGCGGAAATGAACCGCCCGATATGGACGAGATGCTTCGGCGCGCGCAAGAGAATTTCCGCTCTGTCATGCCAGTTGGTTTAGGGCCGGTTAAGGTTTTCATTATTGGTTTTGCTGTGGTTCTAGCCTTATGGCTTTCTAGCGGGTTCTTTATTGTGAACCCCGGTGAACATGCAGTTATACAGCGTTTTGGCGCACTTGCCCGCACACAAGTCGAGCCAGGTTTGGGGTATCATTTCCCGGCACCAATTGAGAGTGCTACTGTTATCAATGTGCAAGAAATTCGTAAAATGACGATCGGGTTTGATGGACGCGCAGCTACGCGGGGCGGTACATCGGGGCAATCAGAGAGCCTTATGCTGACCAGTGACCGGAATATTATTGATCTCGATCTGGAATTGCAGTGGAATATTAAATCCGCCGAGGATTTCCTGTTTGAGATCAGAGATCAGGAGAACACTATTAAAAAGGTAGCCGAAAGTGCCATTCGCGAGATTGTCGGGCAAACAAATATGTTTGCAATCATCACAAACCAGCGTCAATTGGTTGCCGATCAAACCAAAGATATTATTCAAAAAAATCTGGATGATTACAATTCAGGCGTAAATGTAACGCAGGTTTTGATCCAGAGTGCGGAAGTGCATCCGGGTGTGCAGAGCGCATTCCAAGACGTTCAATCCGCCAAGCAAGATGCGGAAGATGTACAAAACCGCGCACAAGCATATCGTGAAGATATTATTCCAAAAGCGCGCGGACAGGCTATACAATTGCTTCAGGAAGCCGAAGCCTATCAGCAATCGACCATTGCGCGCTCCACTGGTGATGCGGATCGCTTTAATTCGGTCTATAAAGCATATTTGACAGGTAAAGATGTTACTAAAGAGCGTATTTATCTGGAGACGATGGAAGATGTTTTGAGAAATGCACAAAAAATTATTCTTGATGGGTCGGGTGGCGGACAGGGTGTTGTCCCGTATTTGCCGCTTAATGAGTTGCAACGATCACCGGAGGCAACGCCGCGAGTCGAAAGCAATCGTCCGCGTACAAGGCTTGAGCAGTAGCTTTTAATATAATTTAGAATGAGGTAGATGCCTCACCCCTTAGATAAGAGGATCGGGTAAGAGATGAATAAAGGTTTAATTACAATACTGGCGATTGTGGCTGTGGCTTTGATCGTTATATCGCAATCATTATTTATAGTGGATCAGCGCGAGCAAGCCATCGTTTTGCAGCTTGGTAATCCAATCGGTGATACAGGTGATGCTAATAGTTTTATCAAAGACCCTGGGTTGCATGTGAAAATACCGCTTATTCAAAGTGTGCAATTTTTTGATCGCCGGATTTTATCGGTTGATCCAGAGAGTGAGCAGGTTGTTATTTCCAGCTCTCTTATTCAGAGGGATTTAGAATCCACTGAAAATAGCGCTGAACAGGTTGCCGAAGACATTTTAGGGCAAGATGTGGATGCCAATGATGTCGATCCTTTAAGTGAGGGGCCAACAATTGAGCGGGTGAGTGGGGAGCCAATTTTGGTTGATACATTTGCGCGTTATAAAATTGTTGATCCTCTACGGTTTTTAAAGACTTTGCGCACAATTGATAATGCTAATATGCGTTTGGAGACTATCCTTAATGATGCAACGCGTGCGGTTTTGGGGCAGACAACGCTTAAAGAGCTTTTGTCTGATGAGCGGACATCGGTTATGAACGAGATCAAGCGCCGTGTTAACCGCCGTACGACGCGAGATGAATTGGGTATTGATATTGTAGATATTCGTATCGTGCGCGCCGATCTTACATCGCAATTGATTGAGTCCACCGTACGCCGGATGATTTCAGAACTTAAAGAACGAGCAACCGAAACGCGTGCCAAAGGCGAAGAGCGCGCGCTCGAAATTCGTTCGACTGCGGATAAAGAGCGTACGGTTATTTTAGCAAATGCACAGAGAGATTCGGAAATCATCCGCGGTCAAGGAGATAATGAAGCGATTAAAACCTATGCGGATGCGTTTAATAAAGATAAAGAATTTTATTCTTTTATCCGGTCTATGGAAGCATATCGTAACACGCTCGCTAATCCGGAAACACGTTTGATTTTATCACCTGATAGTGATTTTTTCCAGTATTTTAAGAATTCAAAAGCACGATAATTTTATCGAGAAACTCTTTTCTTCATGATTGTTCTGGATGGGTATTGGCAAATTATAATTGGCGGATTTGCGCTGGGTATGATTTTTGAAGGTTTAATTTATGCGCTTTTTCCGCGGCAGATGAAATCTATGCTATTGCTTGCGCTTACGATAAGTCAAAAAAAGCTACAGTATTACGGTTTAGGTGCATGCTTGTTCGGGGCATTATGTTTATGGGCAATTTTATAGTTCAAGTTTAACGTTTATAACTTCAAAAATTCCTGCAACTTCTTGACGGCTCGTAATGGTCGTTCTAATTCTTTCAAATATGATACCAATAAAAAACATAAGAGGTTTATCATGACGTTATCTAAAGTTTTTGTTTTATTAATGAGTGGGCTGGTAATTGGTAGTGCCCCCGTTATTGTTAATCATGCTCAGGCGCTTGACTTTATGTCGGCAAAACAGCCCGCAAGTTTTGCAGATTTGGCTGATGATTTATTGCCGGCGGTTGTGAATATTTCCTCTACGCAGAAAATTCAAGACGTTCAGGATTTTCCAGAAATGCCGCAATTTCCGCCGGGATCGCCATTTGAAGATTTTTTCAAAGAATTCCAAGATCGGCGCGGTATGGGGGTACCTACACTTCCTGCGGCATCGCTTGGCTCGGGGTTTGTGATAGATGCCGAAAACGGATATATCGTTACTAATAACCATGTGATCCGGGATGCGGATGAGGTCAAGGTTACATTTCATGATGATGAGACATTGGACGCCGAAGTGGTCGGTCGAGACGAGAAAACCGATTTGGCGGTTTTAAAAGTCACAACCGATAAGGTTTTAAAAGCAACCAGTTTTGGGGATAGCGATGTTTTACGTGTCGGGGACTGGATTATTGCTATTGGAAACCCGTTTGGACTAGGCGGTACGGTTACGGCGGGGATTATTTCTGCGCGGCAGCGGGATATCAATTCAGGCCCTTATGATGATTATTTACAGACGGATGCGTCGATTAATCGCGGGAATTCCGGCGGGCCGATGTTTGATATGAATGGCAAAGTGATTGGTATCAATACGGCCATCTTTAGTCCATCCGGCGGATCTGTCGGGATCGGATTTGCCATTCCATCTGCGCAGGCTGTTCCGGTTATTAGTCAAATTATCAAATTTGGGCGTACGCGTCGTGGGTGGCTTGGTGTACGTATTCAAAGTGTAACCGATGAAATTGCAGATAGTCTTGGCCTCGATAAAGCGCGCGGCGCTTTGGTTGCAAGCGTTACAGCAGGCGGGCCAGCAGAAAAAGCCGGATTAGAGCCGGGAGATATTATCCTTAAATTCAACGGCACGGCTATTAATGAAATGCGGGAATTGCCGCGCGTTGTGGCGTCAACCGAGATTGGCATAAGCGCAAAAATTGTGTACTGGCGTAATGGCAAAGCGGTTGAAAGCATGTTCGAAGTAGGCGAATTAGAGAAAGCCGAAGAAGAGGGCTTGCTTTCCGCCAAAGCGGAACAGCCAGGATCAGGCGTAAAAATTGCCGCTACGGGGTTAACTGTCAGCGCGATGGATGGACGTTTGCGAGAGCTTTATTCAATTTCACCAAGCATTAGCGGTGTTGTCATTGAAAAGGCCGACCCTGATTCAGAAGCCGCTCGCAAAGGTTTAGAAGCCGGCGATGTTATTGTCGAAGTCAATCAGCAAATGGTTGAAACGCCGGCAGCGTTTGAGAAAATTGTAAGTGCGGCGCAAAGCAATGGTCGTGGCTCTGTCTTGTTGCTTGTTAATCGCGGCGGAGAAGTCCGGTTCGTGCCTATAAAATTAGAGCAGGACAAGTAACGCGACATACGTGCTTATTTATGTCTCATTCAAATATTCATATTGTCGCAGGGCCGACGGCAAGTGGTAAATCGGCTTTTGCGCTTTTATTAGCGGCGGAGAAAAACGGCGTTATTATAAATTGCGATTCGATGCAGATTTATGATGATTTGCCTATTCTTACCGCCCAGCCCGATGCGGCGGATCAGGCCTCCGCGCCTCATTTGCTTTATGGCACGCTTCATCCGAATGATTCGACATCGGCGGGAAATTGGCGTGAAATGGTAATGCCCGTTATTGAAGATGTTCTTGATCAAGGGAGGGCACCTATTATTTGCGGCGGTACAGGGCTTTATATAAAAGCGCTGATGGAAGGGTTATCGCCAATCCCAGATATTCCGCAAGATATACGTGATGGGGCTGTGTATTTGCAGGCAAAGCTCGGTAATCCGGGATTTCATGAGATGTTATCCAAATATGACCCAGTAATGGCGGCGCGGTTTCATGAAGGGCATACGGCGCGTTTGATCCGTGCTTGGGAAGTTTTGCAGGCAACGGGAAAAAGTCTGGCCTTATGGCAGGATGCACCGCGTGAAAAGCCGCCGGCACACTGGCAGTTTAAAGTGCATAAAATTATACCGGAGCGCGCTGTTTTAAGGGCGCGGTGTGACGCACGGTTTGAGCTGATGATGGAAAAGGGCGCGCTAGACGAGGTTGAAGCCTTTCAAGCGCGGATTAACTCGGGCAAAGTGCGCAATGATGTGCCATTGACGAAAGCTTTGGGATTTAAGATGTTACGTGATTATATAAGGGGCAAAATTTCCAAAGATGAAGCTATAGAAAAATCACAAGCGCAGACGCGGCAATATGCAAAGCGGCAAACTACATGGTTTAACAATCAACTTAATGCAACGCCTAATCATGAATAATTTATAGCATATATAGTTAATATTATAATTATGTTGCGTTAAATTATAATATACTTTCTTATTTTGTAATAATATTGTTTTTGTTTGACAGGCCATCATAGTATTTCCTAATATGAGATTATACAAAGACTAAACGGACAAGCGAGATTGTAATAAGGGTGTGTTTGGAATGAGGCAAAAAATCGTCCGTCCAAAATATCGCAAGTCGTTGTTAGATAAAAAAATAAGAGCGTTGACTTGGTTTTATAATCTTGTCGCGCTTTTGTTTTAGGTAAACTACTATTTTTAACTTATTTTAAATTTGCCCAAATTTAAAAAAAAGTTTGTATTCAATTTTGTGATGCCATATAAATATTTTATGACTTTTGTATCAAATACAGTTCTAAGCGTCGTTGTCGGTCTCGTGGTTCTTCTGCGGGAGGCGTTGCACGTTTAGGGTTTTACTTTTTACGATTATGCAGCGCCTCAGTTCAAACGAACGGGGCTTTTTTTATGGCTTTATGATGCCGGTCATGTTTAAACAGTGATGAGCTGTATTTTTGGATTTTAAACCTGTTATTAAAAAGGATTTGATAAATATGAGCACCACAGATGCGCGACGCAAAGCGCCGAAGCAAGATATCAATGCGAAAAAGTCGCAGTCTGTGCCACATTCCGGCAAGGAAATGAATGGCGCGGAACTGGTGATACAAGCTCTTATCGAGCAAGGTGTTGAGGTAATATTTGGGTATCCAGGCGGGGCAGTGTTGCCTATTTATGATGCGTTATTTCAACAAGATCAAATCAAGCATATTTTATGTCGCCATGAGCAAGGTGCGGCGCATGCAGCAGAAGGGTATGCACGCTCTACAGGAAAAGTGGGTTGTGTTTTGGTCACATCTGGTCCGGGTGCAACAAATGTTGTAACAGGGCTGACTGATGCATTGCTTGATTCTATCCCTCTTGTTTGCATTACTGGGCAAGTGCCTTCATTTTTGATCGGGACTGACGCATTTCAAGAAGCGGACACCGTTGGCATTACACGCCCATGTACAAAGCATAATTATCTGGTTAAAGATGTAAATAAACTTGCGCCTACCGTACATGAGGCATTTCATGTGGCACGCACTGGCCGCCCTGGGCCAGTAGTGATCGATATTCCAAAAGACGTACAGTTCGAAATTGGCACGTACACCGAAGCTACGGCTAAAGAATCCATGATACATTCCTACTTTCCAAAAACCGATCCTGATATGGATGCAATTGAAGCAGCCGTAGAGTTAATGGTTAATGCGAAACGTCCGGTTTTTTATACTGGCGGCGGTATTATTAATGCCGGCCCTGCGGCGAGTGAGTCATTGCGCGCGCTTGTACGTGAAACCGGATTTCCGATTACATCCACTTTGATGGGTCTAGGGGCATATCCTGCAAATGATGATCAATGGCTTGGCATGCTTGGCATGCATGGCACGTTTGAGGCAAACTGGGCGATGCATGATTGTGATGTCATGATCAATATTGGCGCGCGTTTTGATGACCGTGTTACAGGGCGTACGGATAAATTTTCGCCGGATTCTATCAAAATTCATGTCGATATTGACCCTAGTTCGATTAATAAAAATATTCCTATCCATGTGCCGATTATTGCCGATGCAGGCAAGGCGATTGACGCCATATTAAAGCTTTGGCGGGAGCGTAAATATAAAGCCGAGCCCGCGGCCATGAAGCGTTGGTGGGGGCAGATTACAGATTGGCGCGCGAAGGATTGTCTTGCCTATAAAAACGATAGTAAAATTATTAAACCTCAATATGCATTGGAACGTTTGCGCCATTTTACGCAAAACGACTCTAGAGAGACGTTCATTACCACCGAAGTTGGTCAGCACCAAATGTGGGCCGCGCAATTTTTGCCTTTTAACGAACCTAACCGGTGGATGACATCCGGCGGTTTAGGTACAATGGGGTATGGGTTGCCGGCGGCAATTGGTACGCAAATTGGTAATCCGGAGGGACTTGTTATTGATGTTGCCGGAGAAGCATCAATCTTGATGAATATTCAGGAAATGAGTACGGCAGTTCAATATCGCTTGCCCGTCAAAGTTTTTATATTAAATAATCAGTGGATGGGTATGGTGCGGCAATGGCAAGAATTGTTACATGGGGAACGCTATAGCGAGAGTTATACTGAGAGCTTGCCCGATTTTGTTAAGTTGGCCGAGGCATATGGCGGTGTTGGCTTACGTGCGGAGACGCCAGACCAACTGGACGGTGTTATTGAAGAAATGATACATACAGACCGCGTTACGATCGTTGATGTGCGTGTTGATCAAAAGGAAAACTGTTTTCCAATGATCCCATCCGGTAAAGCGCACAACGAAATGATTTTGGCGGCAGATGCGGACATGTTTGACAAGACGCTGGTTTGAATATACATAATATAAAAAATTAGGAGATTAATTATGAGATTAAAAGATTACTTCACAAAAAAAGTTGAAAACTTAAATGCTGTAAACGAAATTGTAGAAGACATTCAAGTGATAAATAAAAATTTGCAAGCAGTAGGTAGTGATGCTCATTTTGAACTCGACTTCCTATCTAATGAAAAATATATGCTTCGATTTTGTACAGAAAAACAAGAAGGTGAGACTAAGAGAATGAGCTATGGTAAAACCTTTAAGGTTTCTCCTTTAGATGAACAAGGCCAATCTTTTGTTTATGATTTCATAGAGAAGCCTAAACGTAGTGAAGAAAAAGATGGTTGTAATCATAAAATGTCATTTGAAGAATTAAAACAAAGTGTTTCTGATGAGATTTTTTCTCATATTGCTAATGCGGATAAAGTTAAACTTGCAAAGCTTTATTCTGATTTTGGTGACACTCAGAAAAACATCCCATCACTAAATAATGATATTTCTTAATACCTAAAAAGTTTGAACGTTTTCTATTATGTGTTTTTTAAAAATCTGTTAATATTTGGGAATGACACAAGATACAATTGATAAAAACAACATTCTCCCTGCCGTAACATTGGCGCAGACATCTTTTATAAAAAAGAGCCAGAGTGTTTATGCGCCGGCTCCGCAACAAAGTGAAATAGGGGCGCATACTCTGGCGGTTTTGGTCAAGAACGAGCCGGGCGTATTGGCGCGCGTGGTCGGATTTTTTGCTGGCCGCGGGTATAATATCGACAGTTTGACAGTGGCGGAAACCAACCATAATGAGCAGCTTTCGCGAATTACAATTGTTTGTTCGGGCACGCCCCGCGTTATTGAGCAGATTAAAGCACAATTGGCAGGTATGGTAAGCGTACAGAGTGTACGTGACTTAACCGTTAACGGGGAATTTGTTGATCGGGAACTTGCGCTGGTTAAAGTTTCCGGTGCTGGCGATAAACGGATTGAAGCGCTTCGTATTGCCGATATTTTCCGGGCACGGGTTGTTGATTCTACTTTAGAATCTTTTGTATTTGAAGTTACAGGACCTGCGCAAAAAATTGATGCCTTTTTAGATTTAATGCAACCGCTAGGGTTATTAGATGTTAGCCGGACGGGTATTGCTGCCATTTCACGCGGATTAAATTCGCTAAATAAAGAATAGGCGTATATCTATGAGCTGCGGCAGATTTTCAAATTTCCGGATTTTTTTATTTGCCTTTGTTATGTTGGTTGGCGCATGTAGCGGTGGCAAAACGTATGATGAAAATATGCTTGTAAAAGGTTGCACCGCTGCTATAGAAGCCTTTTTACCAGATGGCCACAGTATTTCAGAGCTAAATAAAGTGCATTCTTTTGAAGCGGAACAGGGGCTTATTCATGTCGAGCTTCAAGTGAGAGAGGATGACAACGTACATTCATCTTTGCAAAAACATTCTTGTATATTTGTAACAGAAAGCGGTTCACTTGGTTTTGGGGCTAATGTTTATATCAATCAGGTTAATGTACATAGCACGGTTATCGGCATGGATAGAGGTGCGGTGAGAGGATCTGCCGCTGCACGGATTAAAATGTCGGAAGCGGCAGCTGGCGCGATGCGATAGGCTCGCACGTTTAGACTTTGCGTTTTAAGGTTGATTTAAAGCAAAAAGTCATGTTTTATGCCCTTTATACGCTTTAAACAAATCAGACTTTTTATTATCTTTTAATCAAGAATTGGAGAATTTATGTCCCAAGCAGCTACCCCGCAAAAATCATCTTCGAATGGCCCGCAAACCTCGCTCAATGTTTACTATGATAAAGATTGCGATCTGGATTTGATCAAATCTTTAAAAGTGGCTGTGATCGGTTATGGATCCCAAGGTCATGCGCATGCTCAAAATATCAAAGATAGCGGTGTAGAGCATGTGGTCATTGGTTTGCGTAAGGGATCATCCTCTACGCCCAAGGCAGAAGCGGCGGGTTTTACTGTGCAAACACCTGCTGAAGCTGCAAAAGATGCTGATGTTGTTATGTTTTTGGTGCCGGATGAAAATCAAAAAGATCTTTATTATGATGAGGTTGCCGATCACATGAAAGAGGGCGCGTCGCTTGCTTTTGCCCATGGTTTGAATGTCCATTTTGGTCTTATCAAACCGCGCGCGGATCTGGATGTTTTTATGATAGCACCCAAAGGGCCGGGTCATACAGTTCGCGGAGAATACGAGAAGGGCGGCGGTGTACCATGCCTGATTGCGGTTGCACAGGATCAATGCGGTAAGGCCAAAGACATTGCATTATCATATGCGTCAGCCGTTGGCGGCGGCCGTTCGGGCATTATTGAAACAACATTTAAAGATGAATGTGAAACCGATTTATTTGGCGAGCAAGTCGTATTATGTGGTGGTATTGCTGCCCTTATTAAGGCCGGATACGAGACTTTAGTTGAAGCAGGATATCCACCTGAAATGGCATATTTTGAATGCTTGCACGAAACAAAACTGATCGTTGATCTGATTTACGAAGCCGGACTTGCCAACATGCGCTACTCTATTTCAAATACAGCAGAATTTGGCGATTATGTCACCGGACCACGCATTATAACATCGGAAACCAAAGCGGAAATGAAGCGTATTCTGGAGGATATTCAATCCGGTAAATTTGTTGAAACCTTTATGGGCGGCAATAAAGAAGGGCTTAATCGCTTAAAGGAAATGCGTGCCAAAGACGCGGATCATGAGATTGAAAAAATTGGGGACGTTTGCGTGCTATGATGCCATGGATTGGTAAAAACAAGCTGGTCGATAAAGATAAAAATTAAATCTTTAGCCTTTTTTTCTAGCTATAACTTTTTATAAATAAGGCCGCTTTCAGAAAAGGATGCGGCTTTTTCCTTGCCTCTCATAAGTGAATTGATCTTTTAGTGAACATACAAATCAAGACGGGTACAAGCAGTCAAACAGACAGAATTTTTAAAGGTATTTTATTTGCCTGCTGCGCATTTTTTCTTTTTACTGTTATGCAGGCGTTCAACAAGCTTTTAACCGGAACGCATCATGTTATTGAAATTGCATTTTATCGTAATCTGATATCGTTAATACCCTGTCTGATTTTTATAGTTACTACAAAAAAAACCTATCTTTTTAGAACTAACATGCCATTTACGCTTGGTTTTCGGGTCTTTATTGGCACGGTGGGTCTGGTTTTAACATTTGCAGCCGCGCAATATTTACCGTTATCCAATGCAACCGTATTGTTTTTTGCATCAACTTTGATTTTGCCGGTTTTGGCGCATTTCTGGCTTAAGGAGCATATCGGCTTGCATCGTTGGGCAGCTGTAGGGATTGGCATGATTGGTGTTTTTCTGGTTGCGCAACCCACAATGGAAATGACTATGGTCGGGGTTTTCATTGCCCTTTGTGCAGCGAGTGTTCACGCCACTATACAGGTGTTAATACGGGCAATGAAGAGTGAAAACCCGTTTACAATTACGCTCTATTTCTTTTTAGGGGGTCTGGTTATGACCGGAATCTTTATGCCCTGGCTTGCAAGCACACCGGATTTAAAAGGATGGATGATATTATTTGGTATTGGTGTTACCGGCGGGTTGGGTCAATATTTTTTAACCCGCGGTTTCCAGCTCGCGCCAGCGTCTCTTCTGAGTCCGTTTAGCTATACTGGCTTAATATGGGCGACCGGACTAGACATTATTATATGGAATTACCAACCAGTTGGTATGGTATATATAGGTGGCGCCATTATAATATTTTCAAGCCTTTATATTTTGTATCGTGCCAAGATTTCAGATACTTAAAGACAGATTATTGAAATTGGACACCATGTTTTGTAAACAGACCAATCGGTTTTTTGCTTTCGTGATGGTAAATATGAAACATACCACTTTGTGAATTTTCAGTTACGCCATATGCGTAATCAATAAAACGTACGACCCTGCGTTTATCTTGTGGCGATAATTGCATAAAGGGTTGTCCAACTTCTAATACAAGCGTATCCTGATCATCTCTATATTGTTTTGTAACAATACCGGCAATATATAAGTCATCCAGCATAGTCTGTGCAGAGCCACGCTCATATGCCCATTGCTGTGGTGACCAGTCCTCATCATTCCAAAGATGATTATGCGGAATTTTAGGATCTTCAATCAACCTGCGTTCATAATCCATATTTACATGATACCAAGGTAACCATGCCCAAATAGATGTTTTACGTTCTGCCAATGCGCCAGATGAATTGAGCAAAATCATTAAAGTGGTTAATGCAGAAATAGTTAAAATACGCATTTGCGCTGTTTCCTTTAAATTATAAATTTAAATAGCACCTCAAAATGGTACAAATTTTTTTTCATATCAAGAAGTTTTTAATATTTGTTATGGTACAATAAAATCATGGTAAATTCCATTTCTATATCATTATCTGGGTTACAAGCCGCTAGTCAGCGTTTAAATGCGACCGCCTCTAACATTGCAAACATACAAACTGTTGGATCGATTGATGAAAACGGGCAAGCGCCCTATAACGCTATAGACGTTGTGCAGCAAAGCCAAAATATAGAAGGCGCAGGCTCAGGTGTGCGTACGGAATATGTACCGCGTGACCCTGCTTTCATACCTGCATTTGATCCGGATTCTCCATTTGCTAATGCGGACGGTATTATAGGCGCGCCTAATATCGACCTTGCACAAGAAGCGGTTAATCTAAGTTTGGCCGAAATTAGCTATAAAGCTAACATTGAGATGATCAAAGCAGCAGAGGAAATGTCGGATGAACTGCTTGATATATTTGATGATGATTAAAAAGCGTTATTTTTAATCTGCCCTATTATTATAATATTCTTTCTGTCTCTTCTTCTAAGGCTTGCCAAGCCTTTGTAAATACGTGATCATTCCTTTATGAAATTTGTATTTTTTGGCTATGATTTTATGATTGGCGTTGTCAAGCGTTTGCTTGATGATGGGCATACGCTGGGCGGTCTATACTCCTTTCCTTGTGATGGTATTTTTAATTTTAATAATGAGCTTCTTGCTATGGCAACCGCTCATAATATTCCATTTTCCTTAGAGAAGCCTGTAGCAGAAGACATTAAAGGATATATCAGCGCCGGGTGCACATGTTTTGTTTCTGCGGGTTATCTTTATAAAATACCGTCCATTGATGAGAGGCATGCTTATGGCATTAATTTGCATCCCAGCTATCTGCCTAAGGGGCGCGGCATCATGCCAACCCCTTATATTTTAACACGTTATCCGGAAGCGGCGGGGGTCAGTATCCATAAACTGACCGACCGGTTTGATGGAGGCGATGTATTAATACAAAGAAAGATTAATTTATCATCTAATGAAACCGTTGAAAGCTATTCTGCACGTATTGCTTTACACGCACCCGATATGGTTTCAGACGTCGTTCAAAATTTGGAACACATGTGGTTGCACGCAACGCCTCAAAACGAGGCAGAATCAAGCCATTTTAGTATGCCTGATAATCACATGCGTGTTCTGGATTTATCAAAAGATGTTCATATAATAAAAGCGATTGGCCGTGCATTTGGGCGGTATGGGACGATCATGAAACTGGATGGTGTTTATAATGTTGTTTATGATTTTGATGTTATTGAAGAAGCGCATAATCATAGAATAGGCAAAATTATAATTCACCAGCCTAAGCAATTAATATTATCGGCTAAAAATGGTTATGTCGTTATTAAAGAATGGAAATCCACGGCCCTATAGAGCTTGGATTATGCTGCTGTCCACCCACCATCAACCTTTATTGGGCTGCCCGTGATGTTTTCGGCTGCGTTTGAACATAAAAATGCAGTAATCTCTGCAATTTGTTCTATGCTCACAAATTTTTTGGTCCATTGCGCAGATAACAGTACATCATTTATGACCTCTTCTTCAGTAATTCCGCGTGATTTTGCCGTATCTGCGATTTGATTATCTACCAAAGGTGTTTTTACATAACCGGGGCAAATCGCATTTACGGTAATATTATTTTGCGCGACTTCTAAAGCTATTGTTTTAGTCAGACCCAAAATACCATGCTTAGCAGTTACATAAGCAGATTTATAGGGGGAGGCGACCAAGCCATGCGCGGAGGCAATATTTATAATGCGCCCCCATCCTTGTTTTTTCATAAGTGGAACAGTATGCCTTATAGTATGAAAAGCGGACGTCATGTTAATAGCAATGATAGCATCCCATTTTTCTTCCGGAAAGTCTTCGACCGGTGCAACGTGCTGTATGCCGGCATTGTTAACCAAAATATCAATTGCGCCAAATTCCTTATGTGCGGTTTTAATCATATCTTCGATTTGATCGGGTTTCGTCATGTCCGCGCCGTTGTAAATAGCCTTAATATTATGTGCTTCTAGAGCAATGCGCTCCTTTTCAATTTCATCTTTGTCGCCAAAGCCATTCATAATTATATTGGCGCCCTGCGCCGCCAGGTGTTTTGCAATGCCTAAGCCTATCCCGCTGGTCGAGCCGGTTATAAGGGCGGTTTTATTTTCAAGACTAGATGATGGTGATGTCATAATTTTGGCTTTCGTATTTTAATGTCGTTCTTATTAAACTATAGACGTAGAAGAACGTTTCTTAAAGGGGGCGTTAAGATTTCTGAGATGTAAGTGCAATTAATTCTCAAGTTTTCAAATTGGCTAATTTACTTTTAGACGATATCTAATGATGATTAAAATGATTTGGTTTTTATCTGGGGATCCTTCATACGTTAGAGTGCAGGATCTTTTTTCTCGCAGGTTAGTATATGAATTCTTTTTTTTATCATTTTACGAGTATTGTGCTGAGTTTTCTTGTTGTCGCTTGCGGCGGCTCTATACAATCGCGTTTGGATACTGCCCAATCAATATCGCAGCGCACTTTACTTCTGCCTGAAACCATAACCGCTGCACCTTTTGATATTACGATTTATAAACGTATTCAAAATCCGGGCATGCCTGCGAGCGTTTATATCGAAGGTGATGGTTTGGCGTGGATGGACCGCAGCACACCTTCCTTTGACCCTACGCCCACAAACCCTATGGGTTTTAGGTTGGCGGCACTGGATAAGGGGGGCAATGTGATTTATCTTGCACGTCCGTGTCAATATACAAAAATGAGCACAAGGGGTAAACCGTGTCCGCAAAAATACTGGACTTCACATCGTTTTGCGCCTGAAGTCCTTGATTCTATGAATGCAGTACTTGATATTCTCAAATCCCGTCATCACATTTCTGAATTTGATCTTGTCGGGTTTTCAGGCGGCGCGGCTGTAGCTATTCTTTTGGCGGAGCGCCGCCATGATATCCGCAGCTTTCGTAGTATAGCCGGCAATCTCGATCATCAAAAACTTCACGATATTCATGGTGTATCACAACTTTCCGGCTCTCTTTCTACGATTGAAGTAGCGCCAGCCATATCAAATATATCGCAACATCATTTTGCGGGCGGGCGTGATAAAATTGTCCCTGCGGAGATTGCGCGTCATTTTGTAGAGGCTTCGGGCAACAGTGGGTGTGTGAATATGACGGTTATTGCGAATGTAACGCATCTTGAGGGCTGGGAAGATGTGTGGCCACGACTGCAAGACATACCACTTTATTGTAAGCCGTGATATTTTATACATAAGCCTTTGCGCCATTGTTTTTATCATACACCAAAGCGTTTGTGCATATCAAAAATTTCACCCTTGAATTAGGGTGTGACCATGATTAAGCTTGCTTCAGTAAATTATAAGGATTTGAAAAAATGCAAAAAAGCTCGCGTAAAAATAGATTAGTGTTGCTTATACTTGGCGTTCTGATTGTCGGGGCAGGCGCATATTTTACACTAAGAGGGTCTTCGGAGGAATCTGTCAATACCGAGGTTCAGTCATCAGAAAATCTTTCTGCTTCCAAAGTTGTTAATGCGCCAGCGCAAAGTGCAAATGGTGATGCATGGCAGGTCAGATGTGCGAACGATGATACAAAGCCAAAACGCGGGCGCTGTGAAGCGGTACAAGTACAAACCATGACAGATAGCGGGCAGCGTTTGATTGAGTTTGCCATCGGTTTTCCTGAGGGCAGTTCTGATGCTCGCGGTGTTCTGGTTTTACCGCTTGGCATTATGCTGCAACCTGGCGGTACAATAAAGGTGGATGAGGAGAAGCCGCTTAACTTCGGGATTCGCTATTGTATGCCCAACGGGTGTTATGCTTATCTTTCGCTTAATGAGGATATCCAGAATATCATGGCTAAAGGTGCGAATGCCTTGCTTACGATTCAGGCAAATAATGGGAAGAATATCAATATCAACATGCCGCTTTCGAGTTTTTCAAAAGCGCTCAAAGATGTTCGTGATCATTAAAAAAGTTTGTCTTATGCCTCAAGTCGTGCTTGCTGAGCGAAATCTTGAAAGATCTATCTTAAATTCTTGCAATTCTATAAAGGCTTTGTGAGCGTGTATGCGCATAAGGGCAACTCTCCTGTAAAACACATTATATGATAAGGATTTGTTAGTGCGTGAGGTTTAGAAACGTGCGGTGTTTGACGTTTTTACCCTATATATCCAGGTTTCAAAATAAGGTCTGTTTTATGTAATAACGCCTCTCGGTATACGTGGGTATTCTGCCAAGATATTGAAAACACAAAACAAAAATTAGTGATGTATTTTTGCAACACATTTGGAGAAACCATAAATAAATATAAAAAAATTTGAAAACCGCTCTTGGCGCGTTCGGTGAATGCTGGTAGAAGATAAGGGTGCTAAATCTAGCATAAGTTTATATATGCAATCTTTGCTTATACATAATCTGAAATACTTTCGATTTCGACATTCATGATACCAAAGGAGAAAATGAATATGAGAATTTCTAACTTTAAGAAAAACCTGCTGATCGGGTCCGCCATTGTCGGCGTCGGTTTTGCAGTTTCATTTAGTCCAGCTTTTGCAGCTGACAGTTTTACAGAAACTGACCTTACAGCAAACGGCACTGAAGACATCGTTGGTGATGGTAACGGTGATGATGTTTGGGACATTGACACCGATCAAGGTAGTACGACAGCGGATATCACAATTGATACCTCTGGCGGTACTGACACACTAACTATTGAATCAGGCGCTGGCGCACAAACAGAAGCTGACATTGACACAATCTCTTTCACAGACAGCACAAACGCAGCCATAATATCCGTAGGTGATGGTACTGACAATGCTGTAATGTTGACAGTAAACGGTAATGTTTCTGGCGATGGTACAGCTGACCTTAGCTTTGTTGTGAACGCAGATGGAGCAGGTACCGATGATGAAGCAACAACACTTGCGATCAAGAGCACAGTGTTTGACCTTGGCTCCGGTACAATAACTCTGACTGATGATGCGACAGACAATCAAGGTGATGCAGCATTGCTTATAAATGGTACTGGTGCTCAGGCTATTACAGGTGCAATAAATGGTGCAAACCAAGGTGAAGGTACGGTTTCCGTTACTAATGCTGCCGGTATTGTGACATTTAACTCAGGCGTTGGTTCTGGAACAGAAGTTGGTGCGATCAACATTGGCGGCGCAACAGGAACAACTACAGTTGTTTTTAAAGAAGTTGTTCAAACGAACGATGCAGATAATGAATCTGGTATCATTACAATTGGTCAAACCGATGGTGGCGACACTAATGTAACGTTCAAGAAAGCGGTAACAACGGATCAAGGTACTGTTTTGGGTAATGGTACAGGTACTGATACAAACACTGTAACATATGACGGTACAGACGCTGGCTTCACAGTTGCAGGTATTGTAAACGGTACAGCCGGTGATACAGATAATGTTGTTGTAACTGGTGGAAACACAATTGTTCAAAGTGGTATTTGGGGCGGTGTATCTCCTCTTGATTCTCTTGCTCTTACTGGAACAGGCACAAAGCTTGATCAAGGTGCAGCTATTTCCGCGACAACGATTAGTCTTGCAACCGGTACAACACTTGAGGTGAATGATGCTGTTAACGGTAATATTACCGGAAATGGTACTTTGGATGTTGATACAGGCGCATCTATTGACGGTAATGTTACAGCACTGGCTGCTGATGTTGCCAATGGTCAGGTGTTGACCATTATCAGTGATGATGCAGGCACAGGTACAGCAGGAACCGTTAATATCGGCACTGTGACCTTTGGCGATGCAACATCCGGATTAGTACTTAATGCTGATGCCGATGGTACAACAACCTTTACAGGAAATATTGTTGCTTCTGCTGCCGGTGCAGGTATTTTAACCGTTGGCGGTGATGCTGCAGAAACTGAAAGCTATGTTGTGAATGGTGCCATCGGTGCAAGCGATAAAGCGATTGCAACGCTTGAGATCGGGGACAACAACGCTTCTGTTCATACATTAACGACCAAAGGCAATGTTTACGCCAATGCGGTTGTGATTGAAAACGGTGATATCTTGAATGTTCAAGGCTCATCCGTGACCGTTTCCGGTACAGTTAACGGTAATGATGCTTCAGAAGGTGCAGTTGTTGTTGGTGATGGTACAAACGCGACTAATGCTACATTTGGCGGCGTTATTGGTGGTGTTCAAGAACTTGCTGGTTTCAAAGTCAGTGAAGGCTCAACCGCTAACATCTCAAATAATCTTCTTGTAGAATCTGCTACTGCCGGTGCTTTGGACTTTGATGGTACAGTTAACGTTGATACAGAAACAGTTGGTGCGGTAACTATTGATAACATCGATGGTGCAGGTATCTTCGCTCTTGATGGTACATTGACAACATCTGGTTCTAATGCTTTGACACTCGGATCAGGTGGAACTATCCACGCTGGTTGGAATGACAAAAATGCCAAGTTGAATGCCGGATCACAAGTTGTTCTTAATGATGATTTACTTGTCGGTAACAGCACTGGTGATGTTTACACGATCAATATCAACAAAAACGCAAACTTTGATCCGAATACAACAACAGTGATTGATGCTGCTGGTGATACGGTTCGTGTTGAGACTGACTCCAAACTTGTGATCGGTATTACTTCCGGTTCTACTGCATTGGCAAGTGGCGATACAATTACTGTTATCGACTCTGACGAAGCTGTTGAACTTGGTGTATCCGGTAACGCATCTGGATCTGACACTGACTACGCGACGTTGATCGGAAGTGGAAATGTTGTTCTTAAAGGTAGCGGACTTGTTACTTTAACTGATAACAGCTCTACTGCTAATGATCTTCTTGTTACGGCTACCTTCAAAGATGCGAAAGACGTTTTTGGTGATAGCACTGGTGCAAACGCAGCGAACGCTTTGATTGGTTTTCCAACAGCTACTGGAAACCTAGCAACTATCCGCGGAAACTTGCTTTCTGCTGATGCTGAAGAAGCACAAAACATCGCGGAGTCTATTGCTCCAACTGTTGATGGCGGTGCGCTTGTTGCTGGTCTAAATGTTGGTAACCAGTCTGCTGATTTGGTTAACACACGTTTGGCATCACTTAGCAACGGTACAGCGAAAACAGGTATGGCTGCGGGTAATATTACCCAAGGTTTACGTGCCTGGGGTCAAGTATTTGGCCAAACAGGTGAGCAGGACAGTCGTGACGGTGTTGCAGGTTATGATGTAGATACACTCGGTTTTGCCATTGGTGTTGATACTGGAAATCTGCGCGAAGACACAACTGTAGGATTGGCGTTCTCATACGGTGATACAGAAGTTGACTCAAACAACGCAAACAACACAAATACAGAGATTGATACATATCAAATTACTCTGTACGGACAGCAGGATCTGGATGACAGAACATATGTTTCCGGTCAGCTTGCGTATGCGATGGGTGATAACGATGTAACACGTTCAAATGTTGGTGGTATCTCCGGTTCTACGGCCTCAGGTGACTTCGACAGCAATCAGTACTCTGCACGTGTAGAAGCGGGACGCTCCTATGTTCTTTCAAGCGGTCCTACTTTGACACCAAATGTTATGGCGAACTATGTTCACTATGATGCAGACAGCTACACAGAAACAGGAGCCGGTACAGCGAACCTGAATGTGGATTCTGATAGTGTGAACCTGTTTGAAGTTGGTGTTGGTGTTGATGCGAGCTGGATGAACCAGTTGGCCGACGGTGCCTACATTGCGCCTGTTTTAAGTGCCGGTGTTCGCCATGACCTTATCGGTGATGAGTTCGAAAGCACAAGCAGCTTTACAGGTGGCGGTACATCCTTCAAAACAGAAGGTTTTGACCCGGCGCAAACAACATTTGATATCGGTGCAGGCCTTACGTACTACACCACATCAAACTGGGAGCTATCAGCGAATTATGACTATGAAGTCAAGTCTGATTACGACGCCCATGCCGGTTATTTGAAAGCCGCTTACAAATTCTAAGCTACGCTTTAGTAAAAATTCAGAAAAGCCCTCGAATTTTATCGGGGGCTTTTTTTTGAGCCTTACTTTTTCGGAGGCTTTAGTCTTGGCAGAAGTGTTAAGAAAATGAACACGATTATCATTGGCGCTAGCTTCGGTATAGGCAAAGCTCTGGCTTTTAAATTTATCATCAGAAAGATGCGGTCTTGGATTATCTGCAAGGTGTTTGGATATTGTCGCAAACAAGCATCATGCCAAAGGTTTGTAATGCACCTATGGCAGAAAGCGACTATCTTTTTGTGTTTAAGCGCCAGAGAACGCTGCATTGCTAATATAAAGTGCACAGTCAATCTAAAAAAAAATTTCTTATATTACAAAGCGATGGGCGCTCAATACTTCTTCAGTGAAAATTATGCCTGATTTTTTTTAAGATGTTTTAGTTTTTAATTGGTAATAAAATAAATTGGCTGGGGCGGGAGGATTCGAACCTCCGGTCTTCGGTACCAAAAACCGCTGCTTTACCACTAAGCTACGCCCCAATAAAATGGTGCCCCCACACGGACTCGAACCGCGGACCTGATGATTACAAATCAACTGCTCTACCAGCTGAGCTATAGGGGCATTTCACTTTATGAATATGGATTATATATAACAAAATATTAACCATTCACATTCAATGTGAGATCATGCAGGGTTTTTAGCAGAATATTTTTTGTTTGAGAAGTCTTTTATTCATAAAATGCAAAGAATTTTATCTTTATGTATGTGGTGTTTTTTGCTTTTTTCTACGTGGCATTATTATCGAAATACGTTTGTGATAATATAGCGATTGTTTTTTCTTCGGCTTTTCTGCTATTTTGGTATATACGGTTATAATAGCGGTATTTTTAAATATAAATTTAAGTAGTGAGCGTTCGACTTGTCGGGTCAAAATAAAGCAGATGGTACAATATATGATGCATCGATCGGTTGGGCGATTATGCTTGCGATTATTGCTGTCCTGATATGGTTATTCTGGTACTTTTTTGATACTGAAGTGCGGGATGCTATTCGGTGGATACGATATATGCAAATGCATATATTATCGTTTTTTGTCGATAAGGATTATACGTTTATGTCTATGTTTGAAGGGCGTAACCGTACCTTTAATTGGCACGCAGTTTACGATTCTACTTCATCCTATAAAAGTGATCGTTTAACATATGATTTTATGGTCATTTTTTCAAAAATGACGATGCATATTATGAAGCCGGTTTTTCCGGTGATTTTTGGCGCTATGGCGCTTTGGTGCATGTTTAAGGGTCCGGGCACTAATTATCGTCGCCGGTTATCCCTGGATGATCTGATTGCACGGCAATCCAAGAATTTTCCTATTATATCGCCATTTATGAAATTCAATCCCTCAAAGCAACCGCCGCGTCCACCGGGCGCGCCTGTTCCTGCGGAGTTGCCAGCCTTTGCCGAAGCGTTGGGACCAGAGGAGTGGCTGGCTTATAATGAGATTTTAACCAAAGATAAAAATATCGACGAAAACCATGTGCGCCGCGCGTTTATCAAGCAACTTGGCGGTAGATGGAAAGGTGTCAACGCATTGGAGCCATATCAACAAGTCTTATTGGCGGCTTTTGCATTAAAAGCTTCACGCAAACGCGTTAATGCCGATGAAATGCTTGGCCGTTTGGCCTTGTGCTGGTCGTTTAAAAACGGGTTTAAAATTTCCAAAGATCAAGGTCTTCTCAGAGAGGCCAAAAAAGTCCTAAAAGATAGCGCGCTTGCTGGGAATATGCTTAAAGAAGCGAACAAGCACGGGTTTGTTACGACAGCTATACTTCGGTCTCTTGCCTTTGCGCGTGAAGAAGGCGGCGTTTTAGCCCCCTCTCAGTTTTTATGGCTACGTGCCCATAACCGTCATTTATGGTACCCACTTAATAATCTGGGGCGGCAATCTTATCATATGGAAGCGCTTGCCGCGATGGCACATTACCGTGCAGAGCGCATGACACAGCGCCCGATCCCGATGCCGAAAGTGGAAGATGCCGTAGAAACCATTATTGAATATATGAAATCACATCGTGCACGACCTATTCCTAAACTAGACTATAGTCAATCCGAAAAACGCGCCGTTAAAAAGGCCGTATAAAGTTTAAACTTTTAATAAAACTAACACATACAAGAGATATTATTATGAGCGCAGCCCAAAAAAACGATCCTACTTTAAATCCGACAGCACAAATCGTTGGCGGTAAACTGATTTTGTCTTTACCGAATGCTATCAATCCGGTGGTTTGGCAAATGGATCTGGCGCAAGCACAAGCGGCGGCGCTTGAGGTTAATGAAAAGGGCAAAAAATTTATTTTGAACTTTAAAAAAGGAGATGGCGAAAGTACAGAGATCGCTCCGTTTGAAACTAAGGCCGAGGCGGTGGATGCATTGATGAAGGCGTCTGCAGCCCTTACGCAAATCCAGAATAGTACTGTATCTGTGCCTGTGCAGGGGCACGCTGCTTCTTCTGTTTCATCTTATAATCACGCCGATGAAATTTTTGCAGAAAAGAAAAACGCCAATAGTAAAGGGAAATCATGGATTGCGCCTGTTCTTGCGGTTTCTTTGCTGGTTATTTTATTGTTTATATGGAGCATGGTGGACATTGTGCCTGCTGATACAAATACTGGCGGCGGGCTTTCTTCTCAAAGTGCAATTCCGCCCGCACA
The DNA here is from genome assembly GCA_963702155.1 of uncultured Alphaproteobacteria bacterium. Classification (GTDB taxonomy): domain Bacteria; phylum Pseudomonadota; class Alphaproteobacteria; order Micavibrionales; family Micavibrionaceae. Next base: position 1,662,329 of record OY969717.1, on the reverse strand, counting down.
GCAATCCGGCGTGCCGATGTCGGCAGATGATTTCCTGATGCAGCAGTAAAGTATTATAGCAAGGCAAAAGAGTTTATTTAAAAGTATAATATGTCACTCAATCAAAAGAAATACGAACATAAGCATGAGAATATCCTTCGGGATACGCGGCCGCTTTCCCAGCGGTTCGCAAATAATATGCGTAGTCCGGTTATTTCGTCGATGATTTTTATAGGTATGGCAATTGCTACTTATGTCGTGCCGTGGATCTTGGCATTTGCAGATTTACTTGTTCTTATGGGTATTTTTTATTTTATATGGCTTGTCACCAGAGAGCGAGGCATTGTTTTCAAATTGCCATTGGGCGCAAAACATAAAGATCCCAACAATATGGGCCCGGGGAAAAAAGGGCAGGCCGAGGGTATTATGTATCTCGGAAATAGTGAAAACGGGAATGAAGAAATATGGTTTTCCAACTCGGATGCACGGACGCATGTTCTTTATCTTGGTACAACGGGCGCGGGTAAAACCGAAGGCCTCAAATCCATGGTTACCAACGCGATGGCGTGGGGATCCGGTTTTGTTTATGTAGACGGTAAGGCGGATACGGATTTATGGTCATCGCTTTCCTCGCTATGCCGCCGTTTTGGGCGTGATGATGATTTGCTGGTTTTGAATTATATGACCGGAAACTCGGACGTGGCGGCGCCCTCCAATACGATGAACCCGTTTTCATCTGGCTCGGCCTCTTATCTTGTTAATATGCTTGTATCGCTTATGCCTGATTCCGAAGGGGATAACGCGATGTGGAAAGAGCGTGCGGTTTCTCTTATCGGTTCTATGATGCCTGCACTTACATGGAAGCGCGATAATCAGGAAATGCCTTTGTCGGTACGAACAATTCGTGATGGTTTATCATTACCGGCGGTTATCAAGCTGGAACGTGATGATGCCGTGCCTGCCGAAATTCGCGCCGGTTTATCTGGGTATCTTGATACATTGCCGGGCTTTATTCCAGAAGCCTTTGACGATGAAGGAAAAATCAAGCCGCCTGATGGCGGAGGGCCGCCGCCAGATACTACGACCGCAAGCCAACAGCACGGGTATTTGGCCATGCAGTTTACGCGCTCGCTTCAGTCGCTCGGCGATGATTATGGCTATATTTTTGATACACAAGCCGCCGATGTGGATATGGTGGATGTTGTTTTAAACCGCCGTATTCTGGTCGTGCTTATTCCAGCGCTGGAGAAGTCCGGAGACGAGATTGCAAATTTGGGTAAAATTGTTGCTTCTACCATTAAGGGGATGATGGGTTCAGCCCTTGGTTCAACGGTTGAAGGGGATAGCGCAACCGTTATCGAGAACAAGCCGACGCATTCGGCAACGCCTTTTATGACCATTTTTGATGAGGTTGGATATTATACCGCGCAAGGGATGGCGGTCATGGCGGCACAGGCGCGTTCACTGGGTTTTTGCCTTGTTTTCTCAGGGCAGGATTTGCCGGCGATGAAAAAGCGTGTGCGGGAAGAGGCCAACTCTATTACTGCAAACTGTAACATCAAGATTTTCGGTAAGCTTGAAGATCCGACCGAAACCAAAGATTTTTTTGAGAAAACGGTTGGAAGTGCAATGGTTACCGAAGTATCGGGTTTCCAAATGTCGGGTGGCTCAGAATTTGGATCATATTCGGATACCCAGCAAGCCAGCGTACAACTTCGTCCACGTGCCAGTTATGATGGTTTACGCGGATTTAAAGAAGGGCAAGCGGTTGTTACTTTTGGCGAGACGGTTATAGATGCCGCGATATTCTATTCAAACCCCGGTTTTGCAAAGGCAATGCGTGTAACGCGATATATGTCCCTGCCGCAGCCGGATGAAAAAATCATGAAGCATGCAAATGCGATCACCAAGCTACGCGACCGGATGGTTCATAAAAGCTGGACCGCGATACGCGCAGATGTTGCGGTTGAAACGCCACCGGAGATTGATGCGCTTGCCAGAGGGTTTGGTGTTGGTGATTCATCTAACCGCGAAAAAGTTTTTGCCGGTATGACTGCGCTGGTTGAAGTTTATGGTTTAGAAAATGATATTGCAGCGGCCGCGCCGAAGCCTGCGGCTGAAGCAACGATAACTGACACAGGTGGTTCAACAAGCGGCGGTCAAGGAAGCAGTAGTGGCGGGTCAGCCAGTGGTTCTGGTTCTGGCGGTGGTTCACCGTTTTCACCGCTAGCGGCTAGGAAGCCGGGTAGTGAGAGTGCGGGCAGTTCGCCCTTGACCCAAAAGGTGGCTTCATCGCCATTATCACCGCTGGCCAAACGTCCGCAAGATCAAACTCAGCCAGTATCTTCTACACCGGAAAACCCGGCTCGGCAGAGTAATACACAAAAGGCTCAGGCTTCTCCGTTATCGTCCCCGCTTGCCAAACCCAAAGGCACAGGTAGCGAACAAAAAGCATCTGTCTCTCCATTTGCGGCGGCAAAAAAGAAGGACGATACACAAGCACAAACGCCCATGGTGCAAGCCCCCCAGTCGAAAACCACGGAGTCGCAGACGCCTAAAAAATCTGACACGCCTTCTTCTGAGCCTGTGCAAAAAAGTGGCGGCAGTCCATTATCCTTCTTTGGTGGTGGCGATAAAAGTGGCAGCGATACTCAAAATGCATCAGCGCCCTCTAAATCTGATCTCGTATCGCCTAATACAATACCACAAAGCCAACCTGCCCAAGATGAGCGCGCGGCGGTTGCCCCTGCCAAAGTTGCATCGCCGCTTTCAGGAGTTGTTAAGCCTGTCACGGAATCAAAAGAGATTGATCCTGCGCAGGCTGAAGGTGATAAAGCGCCTGCTTTCCAACAGGCGCCGCAGAAAACATTGGATAAGGATGTCGAGATTATTTTGGATAAAGCTTCTAAAGACGCGCGTAAATATTTGTTCAAAGATGATGATTAATTTTGAGGTTTTAAATTTATGCAGCACCTCAAAATATTCAATATGTTCGGGCATAGCCATCAGAACAGGCATGAGCGCGGCAATGTGTTTCTTTTTATTTTCCTAGGTATCGCGCTTTTCGCAGCGCTTAGCTTTACCGTCTCGCGCACTTTTTCAACACAGAATACATCCAGTCTTTCAAAACGTGATGCCGTATTAGCCGCAAGCCAGATTGTGGACTTTGCATCTGATATGAGGCGTGCCTTTAATCGTTTGAGCAGAAAAGGGTGCTTAGAAGGTGATTTTAGTTTGGATACGCCTGCTTTAAATGGGCTGGGTTATGCCAACGGAAATGCCCCTACTGATTTGTCCTGTCATATTTTTGAAGGTGCGGGCGGGGGCGTAACCTTTCAAAACGCAGATCAAAACTGGTTTGATGAAAGCCGAAGTGCTTTAACACGCTATCGTAAATGGTTTTTTACACAAACTACCTGTATAGAAGATCTGGGAGATGATGACACAGATTGCCATAGCGATGGCATTTCGAATGATGAGGTTTTGGCTGTTTTGATGCATCTTGATCAAACATTATGTAGAGCTATTAATCAGCAGCTTGGTTACGGGGATATTATACCGCAAGAAGCCAATCATCCGGCTTTCTTTACAACATCGACCGCGGATTTCAATTTTGGTGTTGATCACGGCGCAAGGTTAGAAGTGTTTGTGGACGGTAATCTGGTGGACACGGCCTGTTTTGAAGGGGCCAATAACGGCGATACCGCTGTAGGACCAGAGAGTTATCATTTTTATAGTGTGATTATGCCGCGCTGATATTTTTTTAGGCCAACGTATTTTAAAAGCTCAGGTTTTTTTTATACAAGACTATACCATGTAGAGCGCGCCTTGCCATGGCGTTTTAAATATCCTTGTTCGACCAATTCCCCTATACGAAGCTTTATTGTTGAACGGCGACCACGGGTTAAAGTAATAATTTGTTTCATTTGAAGACGTTTGTGCCCATCAAATAATTTCATAATTTTTGACGATAGCGTTGGAAGGTGGCTTAAATTATCTTCTTTATTTTCAAAACGTATTTTTAAAATATCCTTTTGCTCACATAATAAAAGCAAGAAGAAATCAATCCATTTTGACCAATCCGGTATTCCGGCTTCTAGGCTCTGCTGGTTATGTTTTAAGCTATCATAAAAAATCTTGGCATTGCTTTCCAGCAACGGATCCAAATGCACATAAGGCGCATATGTATAGCCCGATTTTAACATCAAAATCAAAATGAGATGGCGCAGTAAGCTTTGATTGCCGGTTTCAAATGGGCTGATTTGCAGGAAAATAGCAGAGAAAATCGATACTACAAGTAAGGGGTGGTTTTGTTTTGTTTGCATGGCTTCATCAAGCCAATCAAGCAGTTTTGTAATTAAAGGTTCTACATCTTCCGGTGCGGCCGTATCAAGTGTAGCTGTAAAATCGATATTGTCTCTTAATTTCAGTGTGTTCGTTGTTGCTTTAAACTCTGTAGGCGCTTTGTTTTTTAAAACCAGCAGGCCATGTAGTTTTTTAATCATAACGATTGTCAAGGCGTGATCTTTTAACAATTTGAGAATTTCATTTAAATCCTGCCCATGATTTGCAACATCTTTCAAGAGGTGAAGGCCAGTACTAAATTCTTCCAAGCCCGTCCATAACCCTTTGAATTCTTCGATTTCCGATAAACGAAGAAGCATGTTCGGTGTGATATTTATTTTATTGAACCCAAGCATTTGGCCGATTGTAGCCGTGAAATTTTATTCATGCAAGCCGGATGTTCAAATTGCTTACATTTTTTCAGGGATTTGTATGCCGAAAAGATCAAGTATTTGTTCAATATACCGATATGTCAGCGCACATAGTGCCAATCGACTGGCGCGAAGCTGTTCGTTTTCTTCGGAAAGAATATGGCAATTACCGTAAAAACTGCTAAATTCCTGCGCTAGTTTAAAAACATAATCACAGAGAATATGAGGCGTGTAATTTTCCAAGCTGATCTTAAAGCTTTCCGGGAATTGTGCTAATAAAAGCGCAAGTGAGCGATCAGTTTGTGCAATAGTTAAATTCTTTGCTGGTTTTATGTTTTGTTTTTCAGCCTTATGTAATAATGATTTGATACGTACAGCCTGATATAATAAATACGGGCCAGTTTTCCCCTCAAAAGACATGAATCTATCTATATCGAACACATAATCAGATATGCGGTTATTTTGAAGGTCGGCAAATTTTATGGCAGCAACAGCAATTTTTTGAGCGATATCACTTTGTTCTTCCTCGTTTAAATCGTGGCCAATATTGGCCTCTTTAAGCCGCTCGCGCGCTTTGTTAATGCCTGTTGATATTAAATCTTCCAACTTCATTACACCGCCAGCGCGGGTTTTGAACGGTTTGCCATCTGTTCCATTCATGGTTCCAAATCCGGCAAAAGTTAGTTCTACTTTATCAATAGGGGCAATATCAGCCATACGTACGGCGCGGAATACCTGCTCAAAATGAAGAGATTGGCGTTGATCAACTACGTACACTATTTTATCTGGTTTAAGTTCATTCATTCTTTCTAAAATAGTGGCCATATCCGTTGTACCATACATGACCGCGCCGTCGCTCTTGTATAGTATAATTGGCGGAAATTCCTTATTATCACTGTTTCTTTTTACAGGCATAATGGTTGCGCCGTTGCTTTCATGAGCAAGGTTTTTTTCCTCTAAACCCTTTATCATGTCAGGAATAAGATGGTGTACGCTTGCCTCTCCATTCCACAAATCAAAGTGTACGTTTAGAGCATCAAAATTTTCCTTCATGCCATATACGGAGACTTCTCGGATTATTTCCCACATTTTTTTATAAGGTTGCTCCCCATCTTGTAGTGCTTTAGTAATGCGGAGTGCTTGCGCCATTTTCGCCTTATCACTTTTGCAAGAAGCGGAAGCTATAGGGTAGCGTTCAGACATGTCATCAAAAAGAGCTTGTTTTTGCGCTTTATCTTTTAAGTCAATGCCGACCACCCAGTTTGTTTTCTGATCGCGCTCATAATCGCTAAATAACATACCGAGATGCGTACCCCAATCACCAAGATGTACGTCCCCGTACGTTTTGTATCCGGCAAAATTTGCAATGCGTCTAAGGGAATCACCTATTATGGATGCGCGGAGATGTCCAACATGCATAGGTTTTGCAATATTCGGCCCGCCATAATCCAAAACCATTACCGGCTTGCCATGTACAGGTGCAATTCCAAGGGTTTTGCTTTCGCTTACCGCATTTAAATGATCGGATAAAGTTTCATCCATTATATCAATATTGATGAAACCAGGGCCGGCGATCTCTATTTTAGAAAGTGCCATCGAATCACGAAGGTTTTCGATGACTGTTTTAGCAATTTCGCGGGGTGCTTTTTTTGCGATTATAGCGGCGGCCATTGCGCCATTACATTGAAATTGTGCGAGATCAGGTCGGTCGGATACGCGCACTAGACCCAATTCTTTAGGCAAGCCAGCATCCTCGAAAGCTTGTCCTACTATAAATGAAATTTTTTGTATTAATGAATCCATAGCTTTTTTTATCTTGGAATGGTTATGAATGGAAGGGCTTTATTTAAAGCATACTTATATCATAGCTTTAATTTATAGGTGCAAGCTGTATCAGTCCGAAAATACCATCAGCAACAAATTGCACGGCCATAGCCGCCATGAGTACTCCCATAACCCTTGCAAGTAATGAATTGCCTGTCATGCCGAGGATCTTTGTAACTCTGGTCGAGGCAAGCATTATGATCAAAGCCGTTAATTCTACGGCTATAATGGCTGCGATTATTGTGGCCTTACCACTGATAAGAGCGCTTTCAGAAATTAAAAGAAGGGCGGCGGTCATTGTACCGGGGCCAGCAAGAAGCGGTATTGCGAGCGGGAAGACGGCGATGGATGTTTTATCCTTGTAGGCGGTTTCTTCTGATTCTAGTTGGTCGGGGTCGTGATAACCCATGATCATACGAAAGGCAGTTATAAAGAGGAGGAGGCCGCCAGCAATACGAAAGGCGGGTAATGAAATATGAAGCGTGGTTAAAAGCCAAAGGCCGACGAAAGAAAATACGGTAAGTAAACCGATAGCTATAAAACTTGCTTGAAATGCAATCTTACGGCTAGTTGTGTCGTCCAACCGGTTAGTCAATGCCGCGAAAAGACCGGCTACACCAAGCGGGTCAACGACTACGAAGAGTACAATATAGGCAGCGGTGAAGGTATTAAGGAGATCCATTTATTTATACTATACTGTGCTTATTCGAATATTTAAAAAGCGTTTCATAAATTTTAGGGTCACACCCTCTTTTTTAAATTTCCCGTTTGAATAGCCCAATAAAACTTTTTTTTCATATGTAAGTTTTAAACTATTAAGTATCCACTTCGGCCTTTAAGGCGTTATCTTGAATAAATTCGCGGCGGGGTTCTACGACATCACCCATTAAGGTTGAAAATATTTCGTCTGCCTTGACCGCATCGGCGACATTCACTTGTAACAGTGTACGTACGTTCGGATCGAGCGTTGTCTCCCAAAGTTGTTCGGGATTCATTTCACCAAGACCCTTATAACGCTGAATAGATAGGCCTTTTCTGCCAGCCTCGATGATTTTGTCATAGAGCGCGGCGGGGCCGTTTACCTTTGCGATTATGTTATCGCCGTCGCGTATTTCAACAGGGCCAGCAAATAATTCGGTGAGCCATTCATTTGCATGCACAAGGCGGCGGGCATCGGGACTACGTACGCGGTCGGAGGATAGGTGTACGCGTTCAGTTACGCCTCTCACGGTGCGCTCCAATTTATAACCGCCAACAGGGGTAAATTCACCGCGCCATGTACGTTCCTTAATCGGCGCCATATTGTTCAAACGCTCAGCGGCCTTATTGGCATATTCATTACCAAGGATAATACCATCTTTGTCTTCGTCGAAAATGTTGTCATCAAATGCACCAGCGATGGCGGCCTGTTCAACGACGCGGCGGTTTCCGGCTTTTTGCGTAAGGGCATTGATCGAATTCCGAATTGCGCGGGATTCTACAATTAAATCACGCAGATCATTGCCTGAACGTGTACGCCCTTCCGAGTCTACAATTACAAGATTAGAGAGGGCAAAATCGATCAAATAATCTTCCAATTCGCGTTCGATCTTTTAAATACAGCTCACCCGCATTGCCGCGTTTGACCTTAAACAAAGGCGGTTGCGCAATGTAGAGATAGCCTTTGTCAATAATAGCAGGCATATAGCGGAAGAAAAACGTCAGAAGAAGCGTACGAATATGTGATCCGTCAACGTCCGCATCCGTCATGATAACAATTTTGTGATATCGGCTTTTTCAATATTGAATTCGTCCGGACCGATAGAGGTGCCAAGTGCGGTAATGAGCGTACCAATTTGTTCAGAGGCCAGCATTTTGTCGAAACGGCGCGCGTTCAGTGTTCAAAATTTTACCGCGCAACGGCAAAATGGCTTGGTTATGGCGTTCACGCGCCTGTTTGGCGGAGCCACCCGCTGAATCCCCCTCAACAATAAAATTTCGGAAACGGCCGGGTCTTTGGATTGGCAATCAGCCAGTTTACCCGGCAAATTTGATACGTCCATAACCCCTTTACGGCGTGTTAAATCGCGCGCGCGGCGAGCGGCCTCTCGCGCGCGGCGGCTTCTATAACTTTACCGACAATCTTGCTTGGCTTCTGCGGGGTTTTCTTCAAGCCATAGCGCCCAGTTTTTCGCCAATCGCGCTTTCTACAACGGGGCGCACCTCGGAGGATACCAACTTATCTTTTGTCTGTGAGCTGAATTTGGGGTCGGGCACTTTAACGGATAAAACGCAGGTCATGCCCTCGCGCATATCCTCGCCGGTCAGTTTGAACTTTTCTTTTTTCAGAAATCCTTTTTCATCGGCATATTTGGTCAATGACGTGTCAATGCGCCGCGAAAACCTGCCAAATGTGTTCCGCCATCGCGCTGCGGAATATTGTTGGTAAAGCACAGCATAGTCTCATGATATGCATCCGTCCATTCAAGCGCGGCCTCCAACGGTAATACCGCTTTGTCATCCTCGGCAGAAAGGACTGATGGGCGGTTTTAAAAATCGGTTTTTTCGAACGGTCAAGATATTGCACAAAACTTTCAATGCCGCCCTTGTAATGCAGGTGAACGGTAAGTGTTCTTCTTTTTCATCGCTACGGTTATCTGCAAATAAATATTTACGCCTGAATTCAAGAAACGCCAATTCACGCAATCGATCTTCCAACGTTTTAAAGTCAAAATCGGTCATGGTAAAGGTATCGGTGGCTTGGCAAGAAGGTCACTTGCGTGCCGTTGCGCTCGCCTTCATCCAGATCGCGCACAGGCTTTAAATCAGCGTCGGGCTCACCCCTTTTAAAGCGCATGAACCATTCTTTGCCCTCGCGCGAATGGTCAGATCCAGATATTCGGACAGGGCATTTACAACCGAAACCCCTACACCGTGCAAACCGCCGGATACCTTGTAGGAATTTTGGTCAAATTTACCGCCTGCATGCAGCTGTGTCATAATAACTTGCGCGGCTGATACACCTTCTTCGGAATGGATATCAACAGGTACACCGCGGCCATTATCCTTTACACTGACAGAGCCATCACCATTTAAAACGACATCAATACGATCACAATGGCCGGCCAATGATTCGTCAATCGCGTTATCCACAACTTCATAAACCATGTGATGCAAACCCGTTCCGTCATCTGTATCGCCAATATACATACCAGGCCGTTTACGTACGGCCTCTAACCCGCGAAGAACCTTGATCGAATTGGCGCCATATTCGGCGGGTGCATCTTGTTCTTTGGGCGGTGTTTTTATGGCTTCAGTCATTTTTTTAGTTTTTCCGTTGTTATTTCGCGAAAATACGCGGTTTTCTCTTAATTTTGTGGAACTTTTTGTATAGCATAGTGGGAAGAATAAAAACAGGGGAGCAGTACGGTTTTTCACGATTTTCTTTATGGATTAAATGTGAGATAAGTGTTTGCGAAATATAAAAAAAATGAATGATCTTTTTAAAAAAATTCTGCGCCGCCATTACTTGAGCCTGGAGGGGTATGTTTCGGCAGGTATGGAGATGGAAAAAACCGAATCAAAGGTTTTTATGAACGCCAATGAAAACCCGTACGCGTTGCGCGGGCTTGAGGGGTTCAACCGATACCCAAAACCACAGCCATCGGAGCTTTTGGAGGTGTATGCCTCTCTGTACGCATGTCATCCGGAACAGATCGTAGCGACGCGCGGCGCAGATGAAGCGATTAGTGTTTTAAGCACACTTTTGTGCGAGCCTCATAAAGATAGTATTGTTATTGCGCCGCCTGCTTTTGGTATGTATGCAGTAAACGCAGCTGGTGTTCCGGCGCATGTTTTGAAAGTGCCACTTATTAGAACTAATAGCGGTACATTTGCATTAGACGAAGATGCGTTAATCGAAACGGCGAGCAATCCGGAAAATAGTACAAAAATTGTGTATTTATGTTCTCCCAATAATCCGACTGGCACATCCTTTAGCCCGGAATCGATTATGCGGGTATGTGATGGGTTGCGCGATGTATGTGCCGTTATTCTGGATGAGACGTACATCGAATTTGCGGAGGCGGAAAGTTTTGTTGCGAAGCTGGACCGGTATCCGAATTTGATTATTCTTCGTACGCTTTCTAAAAGCTACGCGTTGGCGGGGATGCGTATGGGCGTTATGATATGCGGAGATACCGATTTTGTATCGCTTGTACGTGCCAAGGGGTTGGATGCGTACCCGTTGACGGTGGCATCTGTAGACGCCGCGCTTAAAGTTATGACACCAAAGATGCAGAATTTGGCAAAATCCAATATCAAGCGGTTGATTCGCGGGCGGGCAAAGTTGGAGAAAGCATTTGGTGCGAGCGAACACGTACAGCATGTATACCCGTCGGATGCAAACTTTATATTGGTGAAAATGCGTGATGCAAAAGGATTTTTAAAATACTGCGCACAGCAGGATATCATCTTACGTGATTTTAGTGATAAACGCCTCACCGAGGGGTGTATCCGTATATCTGTCGGATTACCGGAGGAGAATGACCGCGTGATAAAGTGTTTGAAAGATTTTTGAACAATGAAAAATGTTCTTATTTATCTAATTAGATATCCAGGTAGGAAAATACACGATTGCAGAGGAGATTTGTAATCAGGCGAATTTTAAGCTGGTTGATAATCATTTGATTAATAATCCAATATTTAGTTTATTGAATTTAGAAGGGGAAAAACGTATCCCCCAGGCTGTTTGGGATCAAATTCATATTATCCGTTCGGCCGTTTTAGATAGTATTAAAACGGTTGCCCCTCATGATAATAACTATGTCTTAACCAATGTACTTGCTGCCGATGATGACGTAAATTTAAAAATTTATAAAGATGTTGAAGAGGTTGCTAAAAAACGGAATGCTTTATTCCTACCTGTTGTTTTGCATTGTTCTGCTGAAGAACTGAAGCGGCGCGTTGTATCTCTTGATAGAGCTAAACTTCATAAATTGGTTAACCCTGATATTTTAGATGAGCATATGAAATCTTATGATTTAATAAAGCTCAATCATCCAAATGCTCTCTCTTTAGATATTACTGATATTTTACCTAAAGATGTAGCAAAGCAAATTTTAGAGCATATACATGTCTTAGCCAGTGATACTTGAATTTTTGACTTCAAAAAACTGTGCCGTGTCTTTTATATTTTCGAACAGGTTTATTTCCGTGCCGGTTAGCCATGTCTGGCAGCCGATCTCGCCGAGTAGATCGTAGAGGCTTTTGCGGCGGTGTTCGTCCAGATGGGCGGCTATTTCATCTAACAATAAAATGGGCGGCGTGCCCTTTTCGGCCTTTACCATCATGGTTTGAGCGAGAATGAGGCCGATGAGGAGCGCTTTTTGCTCTCCGGTTGAGCACTGATCGGCGGCGCGGCCGGTATCTTTGAATATAACGATCAAATCGCTTCTATGCGGGCCTTCCGCACTACCGCCGCGGATTGCATCGGCGGGTCTTAGTGTTTTGAGCGTTGCCTTAAATCTATCTTCAATCTCAAGAGCGGAGCCGCTATTTTTAAGTGCGGTGAACCCCTTATAACTTAAGATGGCCTTGGGGAAGCCGGTTTTTGGCTGTGTTTTGATAAATTGATTAAGTTTTTCGATAAATTCACGCCGCGCTATTGAAATAGCAATACCTGTTTCCGCCATTTGTGTTTCCAATGCGCTGAGCCAGCTATTATCTGCCTTGCCATTTAATCCGGCATCTTGAAGAAGTTTTGAGCGTTGGCGAAGCACATTTTCGTAGCGGGTTATACGCCCCGCATGCCCGGGGTCAAAATTATAGACCATACGGTCCAGGAATTTGCGGCGCTCCCGGCTCGAACTCCATGAAGAGGCGATCCATTTGCGGTGTTAGCCAAATGCATTTGCAATATTCGCCTAACGCGGCTTGGCTTCGCACATTTTCACCATCAACACGGATAATGCGCTTATCCTTTGATGCATCCAATCCCGTACCCAAGCGCACAGAACCGTATGTGGTTTTGAGCGTTCCTGCGACCGCCCATGGTATGTCTACAGGCGCTATTTGATCTGTATTTTGAATGTCTGCGGGTTTGGCGCTTCTTATGCCGCGACCGGGCGAAAGGAGTGATATGGCTTCCAATACATTGGTTTTTCCCATGCCGTTTGCACCATGTAAAACAATCAAGCCTTTTTGAATATTTTTAATGGAAGCTTGCGTATAAGAGCGAAAATTATGCAGTTTTAACTGGTTTAGATATGGCATATATTTTCATATCTTTATGAGAGAGTGAAGGCAAGACTATAGCCGTGGATAATATCATAAACTATATTTATTAGGAAACAATTCCTTTACATTTTGTCTTTTTTATGAGATTGTTTAAATTATCAAGGCCACAAATGTATTAAAAAAACGCCCTCTAAAATTAGAGAGCGTTCTTTGTTCTGTCATTACGCGTTATCTTTACGCCGCTACATTATAGGCATTCTGTTTATCAAAAATATTTTTAGCGGCAGAATGCTGAACGTCATTTGCAGGCTTTGCCATGACCAGTACGCGACCATTATTCAAATCTTGTTTATACATTTCGGCTTCGGCTTTTGGTACGCCCAAACCAACCAATGCACCAACAATTCCGCCTGTGATTGCGCCACCAGCGATTCCGGCTAAAATTAGTGCGCCTGCTGCAACTATTTGTGTTCCGGGAATTGCAAGTAATGGGGCCGCCGCGACTGCACCAACAATTGCGCCAACCAAGCCGCCGCTTGCCGCGCCTGCTTCGGCATTATCTTCTACGGCATCATCATCGTCATGATCATGCGCTCCAAAATGCGCTTTGCGTGTATCATCTGATACGATTAAACTGATTTGTTCATCGCGAAAACCATTCGTTTCTAAATCGCGGATGGCTGCTTCTGCTGCTGTACGTGTTTCGAATGTACCTGTTACGAGTTTATCCATTATTTTTTTATCTCCTTATGGTTTAAAGTTACTGCTACCAACAAAGGGATATTATAATGGTTCCGAATTTATAAATATTATCTATGTTTATTTGATAAAAAAAGGCAAGGTTGCATGCGTTCTTTTACACGCGTAGTGGCATTAAAACATAGAGTGCCGATGGGTCGCTATTATCCTGAATAATGGTTGGTGACGCCGCATCTGCCAAAGTTAAACGACAGCCTTCGCCCTCAATTTGGGATGTGATATCAAGTAGATATTTGGCGTTAAACCCAATTTCAATATCTGTATCGCCGCTCACTTCCAGTTCTTCGGTTGCGCTGCCTGCTTCGGGGGAGCTGGCGGATATTGTCATGTTTTTACCTTTAAGCGCAACTTTAACAGCGCGGGATTTTCCATCAGAGATGGTGGATACGCGGTCGATGGCGCGGGTAAAAACTCTTGGGTCGACTTCTACGATTTTATCGTTGCCTTCTGGTATTACCCGCTGATAATCGGGGAAGGTGCCATCGATTAATTTGGTAGTCAGAACGATATGATCAAACGTAAAACGCATCTTGGTTTCGGATAGATTAATTTGAATGGTATCTGCTGCTTCATCAACCAGTTTACGAAGTTCGCCAATGGCTTTACGCGGAATAATTATGCCCGGCATACCATCCGCCCCATCTGGAAGCGGCATTTCAAAACGCGCCAAGCGGTGACCATCGGTAGCAACGGCGCGTAACAGTTTTACACCATCCTTGTCGGCCTCGTGGAAGTAAATACCGTTTAAGTAATACCGTGTTTCTTCTGTTGACATGGCAAATTTGGTACGGTCAATTAATGCGCGTAACTCACCAGCCGGAATTTTAAGCTCGGTTTGAAATTCGCCGGTGCCAATTTCAGGGAAGTCTTCAGTTGGAAGGCAACTAAGTTTAAAGCGGGAGCGACCAGCCATAACCGTCATTTGCGTGCCTTCGGCGTTCAGCTCAAGGCTTACATCTGCCCCATCTGGGAATTTGCGGACAATATCGTGAAGCGTATGCGCTGGCGCAGTTGTGGCGCCGGATTTTTCAACATTAGCGGCCACAGATTCATTGATTTCCAAATCCATATCGGTGGTCGCCATGGATAAAACGCCATCATCGGCTTTTATTAGGACATTTGATAGAATAGGAATTGTATTGCGGCGCTCCACAACGCTTTGGACGTGATTTAATGCTCTAAGCAAGGCTGCGCGTTCAATGGTTATTTTCATGGCCGTTTAATTCCGATTTGTTATACGTCTTAAAATATTATGAGAATCGCACTTTAGCATAGGGATTTAGAGGGGGGAAGGGGGAAAATTAGGGTTTAAGCGGCGAGTTGAAACTTTAGCTCAGATTCCATAGTTTCCCATAGTTTGCCAAATAGTTGGGTTTCGTATGACGTGAATTCTCTTAATTTCTCCGTATCATCGCCGCACATTTCAAACATTTCGGCGAGGTGCATATCCTCTTCGGCGAGGAGGCTTTTCAGGGAAATAGTGACGCCGTTTTTTTGCAAAATTTTATGATATATCGCATAGAGCCAGCAGGCGCGGAGTTCTATAATTAGCGATACCCAGCCATAGGCTTTATCAGCAGGGATTTTTTTGCTTATCCCTGCATCGATGCGGCCAAAATACATAAGGGCGGGTATGCGCTGCATCGTGTTTTGATTGGTGTAGCCGACCATTTCGTGTTTTGCGATGCGTTCGGCCTGACGTTTGAAAAAATAAGCATGCCGCGTTTCTTCGGCCAAATGTTTTAGCATATCCTCGGTTATAATTCCCGGTTTATCCATATGGGATACCATGATTTTACGACTGCCCATATGTTCGAGCATAGAGAGCATATTTAAAAATTTGGCGTGATTTTGCGGATCCTGGCAGAGCGCTGTCAAAAAATTACGCACCTGTTTTTCATGCGGCTTGTTTAATTTTTTCATCCCGGATGATGTCCAGGGATTGCCAGATTGTGTCATAAACGGCCTCTAATTCTCTTGGTGTTGTACAATATGGTGGCAATATATATACCGTATTTCCAAGGGGGCGCAAGAGAATGTCGTTTTGAAGATAAAAATCGTAGAGTTTAGGGCCGACATCTGATAAATACCCCGACTGGTCGGTTTGTATGTCAAGCGCAAGCATTGTACCAAGGGCTCGGATTTTTGAAATGTCAGGGCGTGCCTCGAACCAGCGCTTTGCCCGGGCGTGCGACTTTTCAATATCGCCAATGCTTTGCATAACAGGTTCGGTGTCCCAGATATCAATATTTGCGGATGCCGCAGCACATGCAAGCGGATTGCCTGTAAACGAGCTGGAGTGAAAGAAGGTTTTTGCGCGATCTTTTTTGTAAAACGCTTTATATATTTCCTTGGTACACATGGTTGCGCCGATAGGTAAAAAGCCGCCGGAAAGTCCCTTTGAGAGGCACATGATATCGGGTGTAATGTCGGCCTGGTTACAGGCAAATTTTGTACCTGTCCGGCCAAATCCGGTCATAACCTCGTCAGCAATTAAAAGCACGCCATGACGCTGGCATTGTTGGTAAAGAGTTTTTAGTGTCTCGGCGGTGTATGTACGCATGCCACCTGCGCCCTGTATAAGCGGCTCTAAAATAAGGGCGGCGGTATCATCGCCATGCAGTTTTAGAAAATCCTCGAATGCTTGCAGGGTTTTGTGTTCTTTTCCGGCTGAAGGGAAGGGGAGGTGATGGGTTTCAAATAAATATGGTTCGTAGAGTTTATTAAACACGCCGCGCCCTCCGGCAGACATTGCACCGAATGTATCGCCATGGTAGCCGCCCTGCAATGCCACAATTTTGCGGCGGGGGGTGTCATTATGTTCAAAATACCCGATAGCCATTTTAAGGGCGGCTTCGACGGCGGTAGAACCGCTATCCGAGAAGAAGATGAAATCGAGTGCCTTATCAGTGAATTTATGGAGTTTGGCGGCCAGTTCTTCCGCGGGTTCGTGGGTAAAGCCAGCGAATATAACTTGCTCGAGCTTTTCGGCCTGTTTTTGAACGGCCTCAACGATTTTTGGATGACAATGACCGTGGGTTATAACCCACCATGAGGAAACGGCATCCAGAAATCTTGCGGTCATCGTGGGTTTTTAAATATGCGCCCTTTGCACTCTCGATTTTTATTTCCGGCCCCATAATGGCGTGTTAAGTCATGGGGTGCCAGATACGGGAAATTTTCTTTTTTGTCGCGCCACGATTGTTGCCCGTGTATGCAGATGTACGTGTGGAATATAGATTGCTTTTCCGGCCTGTCATGACGCAAAATCTCCAAAATCGAAGTTGGACTTAAAACTATCTAATAAAGTATTGGAGTTTAGAGTATTTATGTAAGGAAGGCGACCCAAAATTTTGATATTTGTGAAATCTTCCACTGTACGTTTGTTATCGGTGTTTTCGTCACCTATAAAGACAATGCCGTGGATGGGAATGCCCCTTTTCTGCAGAGCTTCTATGGATAATAATGTATGATTGAGCGTACCAAGCCCTGTACGCGTACACAGGATAGTCGGGATATCCCAAAGCTCAAACATATCTATGTATAATGTATGTCTGGTTAAAGGCACCATCAGGCCACCCGCACCTTCAATAATTAGAGGTGTATCTGTTTTTGGTATATCGAGGGTATCAATATCGATATACGTGTTATCCAGTTCGGCCGCACGATGTGGGGAGAGCGGTTCAGATAAAATATATTTTTCAGGCAAGAAATATGTATCCGGTAAATCCGTTAAATGCTGTACGCGTTTGGTATCGATGTCTTCAATGCCGGATTGAACAGGTTTCCAATATTGCGCGGTGTGTTTATTGTCATGGAACGCTGCCATGAGTGTGGCGGCAAAGACGGTTTTGCCGATACCGGTATCTGTTCCTGTTATAATAAATTTATGCATGTTTTCTTTTAAACACCAAAAACATGAAAAGCACGATTTTTTTAGCTTTGATCACTTTAAAAGCTTTATCTAAAGATGGGCGTTTAAGGTTTTTGTAAAATTTTCGAGGGTAGATCGGTTTATATTTATATTGAGGGATACCCTCAGGCGTGCCGTGTTTTTTGGTATGGTGGGCGGGCGTATGGCGCGAATATCATAGCCTTGATTTTGAAGGGTGGCGGCGATTTGCAAGGTTTTTTTATTCTCACCGATAATGATTGGAATGATCTGACTCTCGGATGTATAATCCGGCATGAGGGTGTTCCAACATTCTAAAAGATCTTTTAATTTTTGGCGGCGCTCTGGTTCTTCTTGGATTAGCTCTAGGGCGCGTTTTACAAGAATGGCCTGTAATGGCGGGGGTGCGGTAGAAAAAATAAACGGGCGGGCAGTGTTTATGAGTGTGTTTATAATATCACTTTCGGCGCAAATAATGCCGCCTGAGACACCCAGAGCCTTACCGCAGGTATGGAGTGTGATTATATTTTTATAGGAGAGACTTTGCGCTAAACCCTTGCCATTATTCCCGAATATTCCAGTGGCGTGTGCCTCATCAATAACTAGATATGCATTATACCGGTTGGTCATTTCCTGAATGTGGGTGAGCGGCGCAATGTCTCCATCCATAGAGAAGACAGATTCGGTTACGATCCAAAGAATATCGGCATTGGCATGATGTTTTTGAAGCAGGGTTTCGAGCGTTTCTAAATCATTGTGTTTGAATTTATAGGCTTTTGCCGCGCTGTTCTGGATCGCTTCACGCGCGCTGGCGTGGATAAGCTCATCATAAATAATAATATCATGACGGGATGGAAGGCTTCCGAAAATGGCGCTGTTTGCCTGATAACCATTAGCAAAGAAAAGGGATTTTTCAGCGCCAAAATATTGAGCGGCAAATGTCTCTAATTCTTCATGATAAATAGTATGCCCACGCAATAAACGGGAGCCACCCGCCCCTAGCACATGATCTTTTTCTATGGCGTTGATAGCGGATTTTTTCAGGTCGGGGTGTGTGCGTAAAGCAAGGTAGTCATTGGAGGAAAGATCGATACCATCCGGTCGGTTTAAAGTGCGGCGCTGGTTTTGGATGGTCATTTTTTGCAAATTTTGGTTAAACCGGTTCATAGTTTATTTTTAGCATATTTTAAAGTTGGCAACGCAAAGTTTAAAAATATGCCTTTAGCGCTTTTCTTTAGGCTGCCTTCTTATCTTTACAGGTGTCCTTATTTGGTGGTCTCGGGGTTAGGCCGAGATCATTTAGGAGGCTATTATCCTCGTTTTCCAAAGGATTTGGTGTTGTCAGCAGCTTTTCGCCAGTAAATATTGCGTTTGCACCCGCCATAAATGCCATAGCCTGGGCTTCGCGTGATATGGTTAGGCGTCCGGCAGAAAGGCGTACCATTGCTTTTGGCATTAAAATGCGGGCAACGGCTATGGCGCGTATCCATTCGAATATATCCAAAGGTTCGTTATTTTCCATTGGCGTTCCGGCGACGGGGACGAGCATATTTATAGGTACTGATTCGGGTTGTGGGTTTAAATTTGCGAGGGTTGTAAGAAGGCTGACCCTATCCTCACGCGATTCGCCCAATCCCAATATGCCGCCGCAACACGCGGATATGCCGGCCTTTGCTATGTTTTTTAAGGTATCCAAACGGTCCTGATAGGTGCGGGTGGTGATGACTTTGTCGTAGTATTCTTCGGACGTATCGAGGTTGTGGTTGTAAGCGGTTAACCCCGCATCTTTTAAACGCTTGGCCTGATTCTCATTGAGCATGCCAAGCGTAACACAGGCCTCCATGTCGATATCACTTACGCCTTTTACCATGTCGCAAACGCGGTCAAAGGCGCGGCCATCCATAACGCGCGGCCATGCGGCGCCCATGCAAAAGCGGGTTGAGCCGGCTTCTTTGGCTTTTTTGGCTTGATCCAAAACATCATTCGTTTTCATGAGAATTTCTTTTTCAAGATCGGCATTGTTATGGATGGATTGAGAGCAGTATTTGCAGTCCTCCATACAGCCGCCGGTTTTGATAGACAGAAGCGTGCACATCTGCATCTCGCGCGGGTTGTGGTGTTCGCGGTGTGTGGTTGCCGCCTGATAAATAAGATCCATAAGGGGCAGGTCATACAGGTTTGCAACCCGAGTTTTCGATATATTTTTTTCCATAGGAAGAACAGTATCTCCGTAGATGTGTGAAGTCAAAATGAAAAAAGATAAATTTGTTTTGCTAATATACCATGCTTTATGATAAATCGAAATCTATGAAAAAATATGATTTTAATGGTGCTGCGCGGCTTTTGCACAGTGATCATGATAAGAAATTTGTAGGGCTGGTCTTGCCGTATTATATTGCGACTGAAGAAGATTTTTCTTCTTATGAGGGTGTGGCATCAAAAGATATGCTGGTTTTTCTTGGCAAGCGGCATTCGGATAAAGATCAGGGCGCGGGACTTTGGGCGATGCTTGGCGGGAAGGCCGATCCGGGGGAGCGTACCGAACAGGCGGCTGCGCGTGAATTTAACGAGGAAAGTAATTCGCAGGTGAGTGCGGATGATCTGGATTATATTGGTCAGTTCGAATCAGTGGTAGGTGAGGTTTGTAAAGTTTTTTTGTTAGAGGTTGATAGGCGTTTTGACCCATCGGAATGTAAGGAATACAAGCGCGAGCATGATAATTACGGCTGGTTCAAATTGGATGATTTGCCGCATCATACTTTTAAAATGGCAGCATGTTTCCTTAATCAGAAGCAAGATTTTATTCAAGATAAGATTGCGGTCAAGCATGCACCGTATGAGGGCGGGTTGTTTAATCCGGATGTTATTATTCTAGATTAATAATTTCATATAAAAAGGCCGAGAATTATGCTCGGCCTTTTTGATTGGAGTTTTAAATCTTATTTTTATCAGCCGGTTAGAGCGCGGCGGACGATGTCTACGTCTTGTGCGATTTGCGCGTCTTCTTCCATTAGGCTTTCGATTTTGCGTACAGCGTGCATTACGGTTGTGTGGTCGCGGCCACCGAATTTACGGCCAATTTCCGGCAGGGAGCGCGATGTTAACTGTTTTGCAAGATACATGGCCACCTGACGCGGGCGTGCAACAGCGCGCGCACGGCGTGCGGAATGCATATCGGTCATGCGCAGATTATAATGTTCGGCCGTTTTACGCTGGATCTCGTCAATTGTTATTCGGCGATCGTGGGAGCGCAGGAGATCTTGCAAGACTTCTTGTGTGCTTTCCAGTGTAATTTCCTGCTTGGCAACATCAGCGTGAGCGACGATGCGGTTGAGCGCGCCTTCAAGCTCCCGGATGTTCGAGGTAACTTTGAGCGCTAGGAATTCAAGCACGCTATCCGGTATATCCGCCTGAAGCTGTTCACGCTTGGTTTGAAGGATGCCGAGGCGAAGCTCATACGTTGACGGGTGAATATCGGCGACCAAACCCCACGCAAGACGAGAGCGCAGGCGTTCGTCAACGCCGGTGAGATCAGATGGCGCCTTATCGGCGGAAATTATGATCTGTTTGTTTTGATCGACGAGCGCGTTGAATGTGTGGAAGAACTCTTCTTGTGTTGATTCCTTACCGGCAATGAACTGCACATCATCGATCATCAGGACATCAACAGAGCGGAATTGTTCTTTAAAATCCATTGTTTCCTTGGCCTTTAAAGCGCGTACAAATTGGTACATAAATTTTTCAGCCGAAAGATACATTACGATTTTTTCAGGATGATTTTCCTTCATCGCATGGGCGATAGCGTGCATGAGGTGGGTTTTACCCAGGCCAACGCCGCCATATATGAAAAGAGGGTTGAAGGGCAGGCTCGCGCTTTCAACTACGCGGCGCGCGGCGGCGTGTGCAAGGGCGTTTGGTTTGCCAACTACAAAGGTTTCGAATTTAAAACGCTCATCCAACGGTGAGGATATGGAGGCAATTTCACCGCGCTTATTCTGGTTTGCTTTTTTTAGGGCGGCTGTTTTCTCTTCTTCTTCGGCTCTGTCAAATACATCATCAACGATGGCGTTTTGCACAACAACGATCTGGAGACGTTTAATTTCGTCGCTGGCTTCTTTGCACATTGCTAAAATTCGTTCGCCATAATGGGTTTGAATCCAGTCACGCATAAATCGTGTGGGAACGGACACTTCCATAGTGCCATGATAAAAGGCTTGTAGCGTCAGGGGTTTGAGCCAACTACGGAAAATGGCTTCTCCGAATTCGCCGCGCATATCGTTATGTGTTTTTTTCCACAATCCCATAATTTCAGGGGAAGGTGATAGGGTTGCTTCCTTAAATTCGTTGTTTTGTTTTACGAGTGTGGCAGTTTTGCCCCCAATGTCAGACATAGTATATCTCCAGTTTTTTAGTTTTTATGTTTTAACCTCACACAACGCTTTCATATTGGTAATATTTTTACCTTAAGTCACGAAGCGTTATACCCTACACGCAGTTATATTTACTTACTGATTACTAAAAAGGCATGAAAAAGGGTTTAGTGAATCCATTGGATTTACCGGTATTTTCAAAGGCCTATTTCCTAGCTTTTCAATTAAAGGGCTTATTAACAATCCCGAATATATCGTACGTTCAAGACGATTTAGGTTTGTCTATTGTTACTGCCCATTTATTATATGGGCGGTTTTAAGCTACCCCGTCAGACAGAAAAATCAACATGAGCGGACGTATTATTGCAATGTGAATACATTCACATCGATGGGTTTTTTGTCAGTCCGGACACTCATTCGCTGTCTTGATGAACCTATCCTATACTAAAAAAAACAGTGGATGCAATGAGAACAAATCAAGAAAATGAAAAAAAGAAATAATACTTCAAATCGATAATTTAAGAATCAAAAAATCACCCGTTGAATGCTTTCAAGAGGTTAAATGATAAGTTAATAGGGTAAAATAAAAAGCACGCATACCGTGCTTTTTGAACTTAATTATCCAAGAGATTTAATTCTTGTAGACAGGCGGGATATTTTACGTGCCGCCGTATTTTTATGCATCAAACCTTTTGATACGCCGCGCTGGATCTCGGGTTGCGCATTTTGAAGGGCGGCTTTGGCTTCTTTGGAGTCGCCTTCAGCAATGGCTGTTTCAATTCTTTTTATAAATGTGCGGATACGGCTCATACGGGATTTGTTAACTTCCGCACGTTTTGCGTTTCTGATCACGCGTTTTTTGGATGACTTATGATTTGCCATTTTGTTTTCCTTTAAATTCTTATAGTCCAAAGTTTGTTACAAAATGTCTCTAATTTAATAGAGCCAAAGATTTAGAACAAACTAATTGATTAGATTGATAGTTGTATACGCGTTCATCCACAGGGTTGTCAAGGAAATGTTGGGGAAAATATAGGGGTAAATTTGCCTTAATATATGGTCACCGCTTGCGCGGTAGAACAAAGGTATATATGAGTTAAAGTCTGTTTTCCGCCAAACAAGACAAAAATAGGAGTCTTACTTATTATGCCTAAAGTTCTTATCAGCGATAAGCTGGATCCGTTGGCCGTAGAGATATTTGAAAAACACGGCGTTGATGTTGATTTTAAACCCGGCCTTAGCGCCGGAGAGCAGCGCGCCATCATCCATGAATATGATGGGCTTGCGATTCGTTCCAGTACAACCGTTGATGCCGATATGATTGCGGCAGCGAAAAACCTTAAAGTTATAGGCCGCGCGGGTATTGGCGTTGATAATATCGATATTCCGAAGGCGACCGAGGCGGGCATTGTTGTTATGAACACGCCGTTTGGTAATTCCATTACAACGGCAGAGCATGCCATTGCGATGATGTTTGCATTGGCGCGTCAAATTCCGCAGGCGAACCAGTCCACGCATGCCGGAAAATGGGAGAAGAAGCGGTTTATGGGGACCGAGCTTTTCAATAAGAAGCTAGGCCTCATCGGGTGCGGGAATATTGGCTCTATCGTTGCGTCACGCGCGATTGGGTTAAAAATGGAAGTGTTAGCATTTGATCCGTTTTTAACAGAGGAGCGCGCGGTTCAAATTGGTGTACAGAAGGTGGAGCTGGATGCCTTGTACGCGGGCGCGGATTTTATTACTATTCATGTGCCGAAAAACAAGCATACGGCAGGCATGATTAATGCCAAATCGATTTCTAAAATGAAAGATGGTGTGCGGATTATTAATTGCGCGCGCGGCGGTATTATTGTTGAGGCAGATTTATTAGACGCGCTTAATTTAGGTAAGGTTGCGGGGGCGGCGCTGGATGTGTTCGAGGTTGAGCCGGCAAAGGATAATCCATTATTTGGATTGGATAATGTCGTATGTACACCGCATTTAGGGGCGGCTACAACAGAGGCGCAAGTGAATGTGGCATTACAAGTCGCGGAACAAATGTCTGATTATTTGATGAATGGCGCGGTTACGAATGCCCTTAATATGCCATCGATTAGCGCGGAAGATGCGCCGCGTTTGAAGCCATATTTGAAATTGGCGGAACAGCTTGGCGGGTTTGCAGGGCAAATCTCACGTACGGCAATTAAAGCGATTGATATTAAATATGAAGGCACGATCACAGAGGTGAATACTGACCCGGTCACATCTGTGGTCATTGCAAGTCTTTTAGGGGCGCAAACAGATAGTGTTAACATGGTGAACGCCATGCAGGTGGCCAAGTCGCGTGGTATTAAAGTCTCGCAGAGTTATAGCGGGTCATCCAAGGACTGGCGCAGTGTCATTAATGTGGATGTGACATCATCAGAGCGCACGCGGAATGTAACAGGTACACTTTTTACCGGTAAAGAGCCGCGTATTGTCAATATTGAAGGGGTTCCGGTTGAGGCAGCCTTATCCGAGCATATGCTTTTTATCCGCAATAATGACAAGCCGGGTTTGATTGGTGGGGTTGGCTCTATACTGGGGGATGCGGGGATTAATATTGCAGATTTCCGGCTTGGGCGTAAAGAAAGCGCGGGCAAAGCGATTTGTCTTGTATCAGTGGATGATGCCGTGTCGGATGATGTTTTTGAACAGATCAGGGCCCTGCCGCAGATTGATAGTGTGATGCGTTTGGGGTTTTAGTTTTATTATGCGTGACACAGTATCAGATTTTTTTGGTATCCCTGCATTGGAGGATAATTCTTTTGATATAAAGGCTTTACGGGCATCTATGTCAAAGACGCAGTTTCTACTGATTGATTTTCAAAAAGACTTTTGCGATCCTGCATTTCCAATTGATGGTGCAGGGTATGTAGAAACGGGTCGTTCGGCAAGACAGGCGGCATCTTTGCAGTCTGTTTTCCGAGATGCGGGCGTCGTTAATCATTTGATATATTTTCCAAATGATGATTATGGAACCAAAACTGATTTTGATGATCCGGAATATGGTTTTTACATGGTTCAAAAAACGCCCGATGATTTATTAACTTATAAAGATACAAATTCAGTATTTGCGAGTGTTGGTTTTAGTGAAAAACTACAAGCAGGCGGTATTCAAAGGCTAATTATATCGGGGGTTAACCTTGAAAGCTGTGTAAAAGAAACAGCTTTGGATGCTTTGAACGCAGGGTATGACGTTTGTATTTTAGAAGATTGCGTTGCCAATGATACGCTTAATTATGAAGAGCAAGCCTCTGATACTTTGAGCTTCCTTGGCAAGCAAAAGGGTGTCTTTATTCTAGAGTCGCATGATTTTAAAGATTTTTTTGATCGTGTTAAGCATGGGCTAGATGTGAGACCAGATACACCGGATTTTGATGCGCCTGCGCCTTAGTATTTGTTAGCTGCTTGAGCTTTTTTCTTATTGTTAAAATAACGTTTACAGGCGTTTTTGAGTTCGTCCTCCAGCTTTTTACCATAGGGGCCGCCATCTCCTTCCATTCGTTTTATAACAATTGCAGATAGAGTTTTATGGTGAGCTTCTACGATTTGAATCACGCCTTCATCTATTTCTTTAATGCTTTCTAGGAAGCTAAGCATGACATTTGCAAGGTTTCCGATGAGCGTATATTTGAATGTGGCGGCGTTAGCCTTTAGTTGCATCACAGGTGATGTCATAAGTACAACCGCATCATTTTTTGAGGCCTGACCCGATTTTGCGCTTTTTATGGCTGAATCAAGCTTTTCAAGGTATTCAAGCCCTAGCGGTACAAAATCTATATCGTTTTGATCCATCACTTTTTGACACTCCTCAACAATATTTTTATCTAATGGCCCCGCTCCAACTTTGGCCTGCAACATATAGTTTGCCTTTATAACTTTTGCTTGTGTTGATTTTTGTGACATTGCGTTCATTTTAAAATTCTTATTAAGATAGATATTATTTAGAAATCTTAACTTATATTATGTAGTTGTAAACATTAAAAAATAATTATTGTAGTTTGTTTTTTTATAAATGATTCGGTGCGAAGCGTATTTTGGTTCATGGCTTTTTTTTGCGACATAATGATACGTTATACTGTTTTTTTAATGGGTCACACAGGCTTTGCAACAAAGGCGGTTTAAGTTTTTATAAAAAAACATATTGGGGTCTTAAGATTAATTTCTGCGCTCTGGGCCTTGGTATTTATGAATTTTACGGCGGCGGCGATCTGGGCCAAAAAACTCTCCTGTTTCAATGAAGTCACGAGGGCGATTTATAACATAAGCGATACGGCGCGCCAGATCATCGGCTGAGAATGGCTTAACCAAAAATTCAGTTGTGCCTACATCACGCGATTGTGACACACGCGGCATTGCGCTGTATCCGGTCATCATTATTATAGGGACGGTTTTGTTTGGGGATGTCTTATGCTTGCGAATGCGGTGCACAAGCTCCAGACCACTTACGGGAAGCATATGCCAATCGGTTACAACGATATCCGGCTTTTGTATTCTAAATAAATTAAATCCTGCTTCGTCATCATCCGCTAGATGCACTTGTCGTACCCCTAAAGTCTCTACAACCGAACAAACAAGCTTTTGCATTGGTTCAGTATCTTCAACGATCAAAACGCTTAATTTTTCAAATTTGAATCCCATAACTTCTTTAATTTACATCATAATATTATAAAAATTTGAATAAGAAAAATAACAATATAAAAGAAAATGCCATAAATATTAAAATTTGTTTCCATAATTTTTGACAAATGGAATTTTTTACTGTATCATCCGTTTAATTCTGTTAAGACTTTGTTAATAATTTTGATCGGTCATGTAACCGGTTTATTTAAGTAGGAGAAGTAAAAAATGGCTAATGTTGGGGATACAAACCAAAATACGAATTTAGTTCCTGTTAATGCACAAAGTGCAACGGACGTCACATCACTTGATAATATACAAAGTGTTCAAACGCC
The DNA here is from genome assembly GCA_963702155.1 of uncultured Alphaproteobacteria bacterium. Classification (GTDB taxonomy): domain Bacteria; phylum Pseudomonadota; class Alphaproteobacteria; order Micavibrionales; family Micavibrionaceae. Next base: position 1,635,598 of record OY969717.1, on the reverse strand, counting down.
CACGGCGGAGATGATCAAAGATGTGTGTGTTTTAGCAACAGCCGATGGCAATATATCCGGACTGGCGCCAGTGGTTATTTCAAAGCCATCCTCTGGAGAGCGGTTTTCTCTTACTTTAGAAGCGGGCAAACAATACATCATGGACTTTAACCGTGATGGTGTTGAAGACTTTACATTAGAAAATGGCGATCTGCTGGTTTCATTTGATGACGGATCGAGCGTTACATTATTGGGGTATGAGGCGGCTACGGCAGCGGACGCGCCGGCAGATGTGGCATTTATCGAACATTTTGACCTTAAATCTGTTGTAAGCGAAAGCATTGTAGAGGCAAATATTGCGGATAATGGTGTCGCGGATAAAGGCGCTGTAGAAACGGCCGTTATTGATACCGTTCCTAGCGAAGATGTTTTAGAAGAGCCGGTTGCCGTTATTAGAGAGCGTACCGTTGATGCACAGGATGAAGGCGAGGCATCGGTTGCTGCCAATGCACCGGTTAATATTTTTGATATTTCTACTGTTGATAGTGACGCACAAGCCGAAGCGCTTGCTTCTCTTGAGACAGCGGCAGGTAGCGATGCTACAGCAGCCCAGCTTGCAGGTATTGAGCCGGCAGCAGGAGCAGCGGCGGCTACAGGTCGAGGCGGTTTTGGTTTTCAAAGCGAATTCAGTGCAACTGCGCTGAGCTCTCCGGATGATGTTGGCCCGATTGGACCGACCGAGCTTCAATACGGTGTTACCGTTCCAACCGAAGATTTGTTCCTTTTTGATGAAGATGAAATAGCCGCGCCATTTAACCCCGTACCAGGTGTTGAGCGTCCGGCGGCGGGTGCCTTGGATGAAAGTGCGCTTGATAACGGCAATCTTGTTTTTGAAGGTGTTATTGACGTTGATTTCGGTGGCGATGCGGCTGGTGATATTACGCCAAGCGGTGAAAGCACTATTGGCGGATCCCTTAAAGATGGCGCATTGAGCTCTGGCGGTATTCCTGTCGAGATTGAGCCAACCGATAACGGGTATCAGGGTACAGCCAATGGTGAGGTTGTATTCACATTAGAGATTGATCAGGAAACAGGCGAATATGTTTACACGCAAGAGCAGCCGTTTGATCATGCCGATGGAAATGACGACAACGATGTTATTACATTAGAATTTGGTGTTGATGTCAGCGATGCCGGCGGGGATACAACTTCTACCGTGATTGAAATCAGTGTTGCCGATGACGCGCCAGTGGTTTTACCGCAAGATGTTCAGTCGATTGACGAGACGGGATTTGGCGATGATGGTGCGTCTGTTACAGGTACTTTTGAAGTTGATGCGGGACAAGATCTTGGCGCGACGATAGAATCAAATGACGTTGTTAATGTAACAGGTTCGGTTGATGGAGATTTAAAATCTGGCGGAGACATTGTCGAGATTGTTAAAACCGATACCGGATATGAAGGTACAGCCGGCGGTGATGTCGTTTTCACATTGGAGATTGATCCGGAAACGGGCGAGTACACTTATAATCAAGCTAAACCTTTTGATCACGACGATGGTGATAATCCGGATGATGTTATTACGCTAGAATTTGGTGTTGTTATCACAGATTTTGACGGGGACAGCGATACTGGATCTATTACAATTAATATCGCCGATGACGCACCAAGCGTAGGTGAGCCTGTTATTCAAAACCTTGATGAGAGCGATCTTACTCTTAATGTTGATGGGGTTATTGATATCGATTTCGGGACAGACGGTGTTCAGAGCATTGAAACATCGAGTGAGCCGGTTATTGGCGGTTCTTTACCTGTAGAAGGGTTATCTTCTAACGGTGTACCAGTCACAATAGAAAAGACCGATACAGGATATCAAGGTATAGCCGGCGGCGAAACTGTCTTTACTTTGACAATCAATTCAGAGACAGGCGCATATTCGTATACACAATTGCTGCCATTTGATCATGCCGACGGCACAAACCCGAATGATGTTATTACCCTAGAGTTTGGTGTATTGATTACCGATTTTGATGGTGATACCGCAGAAACGCAAATTCGTATCAATGTGGCCGATGATGCGGTCAATGCAACGAATGATACAGACAGCGTTTCCGGTGATGAAGGATCTGTTGATGGCAACGTGCTTGGCAATGACGATCTAAGCCAGGATTTGGATAACACCGTTACAGATATTACCTTTAACGGCGAGACGATTGCGGTTGTAGACGGTATTGCGACTGCTATCGCTGGTGAGTTTGGTAATCTTGAGATATCTGCGGATGGATCATACACATATACGCCATTTGGGGGAAAAGATGGTGTCGATCAGTTTACATACACGTTGACCGATGGTGATGGAGATACGGATACAGCCGTGCTTAGCATTACAGTATCGGTTGATGATGCACCAAAAGTAGACGCGCCGGATGCGGTTGATGTTTCCGAAGTAGACCTTGATCCAAGTGATAGTCAAAATGGTGTTATCGAAGTGGACTTTGGTAAAGATGGCCCGGGTACAATTTCAGGCGATGGGAGCTTTGATCTTGGTGGATTAACCTCTGGCGGGGCGCCAATCACGGTAACCTACAATGAAGACACACAAACCTATACCGGAACAGCCGGCGGGAATGATGTGTTTACATTAGTAATTAATAATGACGGCACATATAATTTTGAATTACTGGATGCAGTTGATCATCCGGAAGGCTCTGATGTTGTCAGTATCGATTTTGGTGTCTTAATTACGGATAATGACGGTGATTCTACAACGACTACCATTACAGTGAATATTGCCGATGATGTTCCGGTTGCAAAAGATGATGAAAATACTGTTGCCGATGATCAGACATTTGTTGAAGGGAATGTTTTGGGTAATGATGATGGAGGTGAAGACACGCCAGCAAATGTTACTGATATCAGCTTTAACGGTGAGACTGTGGCGGTTCCAAACGCTGGAACAATTACGGTTGACGGTGAGTTTGGTAATCTTGAGATATCTGCAGATGGATCATACACATATACGCCATTTGGCGGAAAAGATGGTGTTGATCAGTTTACATACACGTTGACCGATGGTGATGGAGATACGGATACAGCCGTGCTTAGCATTACAGTATCGGTTGATGATGCACCAAAAGTAGATGCGCCCGAAGCCTTGAAAACAAGCGATGCGGATCTTGATCCCACAGATGAAGATAGCGGCGTGATTGCGGTTGATTTTGGTAATGATGCACCAGGTACATTTGTGGCGACGGATGCCGATGATGTGATATTTAGCGGCGGAAAAGATGGTTTGCTATTATCGAATGGTGAGCCGGTTGTTATCACTATCGAAGACGGTGTTTATGTTGGTACAGCCGGCGGCGAGACTGTTTTTGAATTTATTATTAACAAGACTACAGGGGCATATGATTTTGTTCAGTATGCGCCGCTGGATCATAATGGCGATGTTTTGAATTTGTCCTTTGATGTACGTGTTACAGATAACGATGGTGACAGCGTTGTGACAACCATCGATGTTGTAGTTAACGATGATGTTCCGGTTGCAGAAGATGATAAAAATACTGTTGCCGATGATCAGACATTTGTTGAAGGGAATGTTTTGGGTAATGATGATGGGGGTGAAGACACGCCAGCAAATGTTACTGATATCAGCTTTAACGGTGAGACTGTGGCGGTTGTTGAAGGTGTCTCTACCATCATTAACGGTGCATACGGTCAGTTGGAAATTTCTGCAAATGGTTCATACATTTATACGGCAAATGGCGGTGAAGATGGTGTGGATCAGTTCACATATACGCTAACTGATGGTGACGGGGATAACGACACGGCGACATTGACAATAGATGTTGCCGTAGATGACGCGCCGCAAATTGTTCAGCCAGAGCCATTAACCGTAGATGAAACCAATATCAATGATAGCGATGACAATGTTATTAGCGTTGATTTTGGTAATGACGGCCCAGGTACAATCGAAGGCAATGGTGATTTTGATCTTAAAGGTTTGACATCAAATGGTCAGCCGATTGCGGTTACTTTTAATGCAGATACCCAAAGCTATACCGGTTCTGTAGGTTCGGCCGTTATCTTTACGCTGGCGATACAGAGTAACGGGGCATATGCGTTTGATTTGACCGGCACAGTGGATCATCCAGATGCAAATGACCCGAATGATGCTGTTGAGATTGAGTTTGGCTTTAAAGCGACCGATGCCGATGGTGACGTTGCAAATGGTACAATTAAGGTTAATGTCCTTGATGATGCTCCAGAAGCCAATGATGATTTCAACGGGTATGACACCAATGATGGCGCAGCCACAGGTAATGTTATTGATGGAACAAATGGCGGCCCAGATGCCGCAGACGATTTGAGCCAAGACAATGCCAATACGGTTACAAAAGTATCCTTTAAAGGTGAGAGCATTGATGTTCCGACATCTGGTACAAGCAGTATTGAAGGTGATTTTGGTACGCTGGAAATTGCGGCGGATGGTTCATATACCTATACGCTCAATGATCCAAGCAATCCGTTTGCTCCAATTTCTTTTGATGAAGATACTGAATTCCCAGTTCTTCCAGAAAGCAAGCCCATTGCAAATAATGACCCGCGTTTGGGTATTGTGCAAGGCGCGCTTGAAATTGAAGGTAATGTCGAAGGCACAGTAGACTTTGTTTCTGAAGGTGCGGGCTATAAAAACACACTTGGTTTTTACACGGTTGATGCAAATGGTAATTTGAGCACAGCTTCGGTTATTATCGAGAATATCAATCAGTCCTCTTCTACAGAAAACTTCACGTTTGATGCGGAAGCAGGGGAAACCCTTGGTTTCTTTATTGTTGCCGATGGTTATTCGGTTAATAACAAGTACAATAATGTCGATTTTGATAATGGCGATTTGAATTTTGTTTATAAATTCGGCACTGGAGAAGCGCGCGCAGCAAATATTACCGATGATGGTAATGATGTTTCACTTGTTTTCACAAATAATGATACTAATGCCCAAACTGTTCTTAGAGGGCCGACATATCACACGACTGAGCGCGGCGAGCCAAATTTCTTGAATGCTGATGGTACAAATCGTGTCATTTCAGGTCTTGCTGATGAAGGCAATCCAAATGTTTTGCGGATCGGTTTTGAAGATCTTCCTGAGCTTGGTGATGAGGATTATAACGATGTTATTTTTGATATCACATTGCAATCTGATTGTGTTGTTGACGAGTTCGATTATACCCTTACAGATGGCGACGGCGATACTTCGGATGCGATCTTGAAGATGACCGGTAAAGATTTGACAGATGATATTCCAAAAATTCAAAAAGTGGATGATTTATCTGTTACCGAAAGCGATGGTATAGATAGCGATAGTAATATTATAGATGTTGATTTTGGCGCAGATGCACCAGGTATTGTCACAGGTAATGGTTTATTTGATCTTAAAGGCCTTACATCTGGCGGACAGCCTATCCAAGTTGTTTATAATAACGGGACGCAAACCTATACTGGTTCTGCTGCCGGTGCCATTATCTTTACTTTGGTTATTCAGCAAAATGGCGCTTATGCGTTTGAGCTGAATGGCAGCGTTGATCACCCGGATGCAAATGATCCAAATGATGTTGTAGACATTGAATTTGGTTTTAGAGCGACCGATGCGGATGGTGACAAGACCGCGGGCACAATCAAAATCAATGTTTTTGATGATGCGCCGGTTGCCAATGATGATACCGAAAGCTTTGATGCGGTTGATGGATCCTATGCTGATGATGTTATGGCCAACGATGATTTAAGCGCTGATTTAGAAAATACGCTTACCAAAGTTTCCTTTGGCGCGGAGAGCGTTGATGTTCCAAATGAAGGTGTTGCCAATATTGATGGTGATTTTGGACGTTTGGAAATATCTGCGGATGGTTCATACGAATATGTATTGTTTACAAAAAGCGGCGATATTCAGTGTGATCCAAAGACATTCCAAGCGACACAAGCCGATGCGGAAGGTATTCAGGAAAGCCTGACTAAAGACGGTATTACTATTAGTGTTGCCAATGAAGGTGAATTCGATATCACATGGGTTTCTACATCAGATGGCGACGGGTTCGGTATTGATAACCTTAATAGCGGTGATAGCACGAAAGTGTTCCCGAATGGCGAGGCGTTTGATCTTTCCTTTGGCGGAAATGTCTCTACCGTTTCTATGATTATTGGAGAAATTGGTAATAACAATGATGATGGTAATCATGGTATTGATTATGTTGTAACTTTGGCCGATGGGTCATCTGTTGCAGGCGAGCAGCAATTTGTTCCAACCGAGATCAAGAACGGGTACTTTAGCTTTGATCTTAACGCCTCCGATTATGGTCAGTTAATCACAAGTGTTGTGATTGAATCAACCAATGATGGGGAGTATCGCGGCGCATCTTTCTTGCTCAATACTGTGAGCGCGGAATGTCCCAAGGTTATTCTTGAAGATACAACAGACAGCTTTACTTACACTATTCAAGATGGTGATGGCGATACATCCACAGCCACGCTTGAGATTTCAAGTGATGCACCGGATGCTTTGGCTGCGGCTTCTTCTGCCCCTGCGTTTGATCAGGTTCTGTTTAATACAGGCGCTGCCGAATTATCGTTATTCACAAGTATTGCGGATCAGGCCGATCATGGGTCAGAGCAAGCCTTGACTTCTTATACGGAAGCTACAGGATTTAATCTTTTGGTTGAAGATCATGGATATGTTCAGGACAATATTGATGAATTCGTTATTGATACAGCAGCGGTATCTGGTGCAGACACGGTTCACTCGGATCACGCAATATCCGGTGCTATATATCCTTTATCCGGTGTATCGGTTTCCGATTTTGCTTTGGATGATCTGGATACTGCGCATAGCGCAATTGCATAAAGCTTAACAGAAGAGGTATTTGTTTTATTATAATACCTTCCTACTTAAATGCCCGGTTGTTTAAATAAGCGCCGGGTATTTTTTTACGAAAAATAAATTTCGATATAATATAGAGAAAAACTTGCATTTGCAGTGTAAAAGAGTCATAACTATGTTGGAATTTTTGATGTTTGTAATTCACAATTTTTTTTACAAACAAATGGTTAAAACCGGTTTATCATTTTAGAAAAGGAAACATATCCGTGATTGGTAATAAGAATTTGCGAAGATTTTGTCTAACAGCATCTACATTGACATTTTTGGCATTGGGGAGTGGAGCCCCATTAGCGCAAGACAAGCCATTGCACGAGAGTTTAAGTATATCCCTCAAAGATGCGGTTGCAGTGGGTATTGCCACCAATCCTGAATATGGTGTTGTGGCGTCTAGCCGTTCTGCTACGGATAAAGAGCTTGATCAAGGGCGGGCATTGTTTTTGCCATCTATTGATGTGAGGGCGGATGCCGGATTTGAGCACAGTGATGATCCAGGTACACGCGCAGGTTTAGACCGCGATGATGAGGAAAATTTATGGCGTGTTGAAAGCGGTATTACGTTGACACAGCTTTTGTTTGATGGCTGGGAAAGCCAGTATGAAGTTGACCGTCAGAAGGCGCGTGTTGTGTCTTCTGCGCATCGTGTTCGCGAAACGGCAGAGCTTGTTGGTTTATCTATTGTTGAAGGGTATTTAGAAGTTTTGCGTCAGCGTCAGCTTTTGGAAATCGCCCGTCAGAATGTTGCCGAGCATATCGGCATTCTGGATCAAATTGCAGATGGTGTAGATGCGGGACGCGCTACGCAAGCCGATAATGAGCAAGCCAAGGCACGTTTGGCTGCCGCACGCGCAACGGAAGCCAATACACGTCAATTACTTCGAAATGCAGAATCACAATATAAGCAAGAGGTTGGCGATATGCCCGGTAATCTGAATATGCCGGTTATTCCTTATGATGTTTTGGCCGCCGATACCGAAGAAGAAGTTGAAAAAGCGCTGGCCTATAGCCCGACTTTAGATATTTTTGAATCCGATATCGAAGTGGCTTATGCCGAGGCACAGCAAACCAAATCAACATTTTATCCGCAATTAGATTTGCAGCTTAATGCGCGTCAAGGCCATGATTTGGGCGGTGTTGAAGGCCGTGATCGTAGTGCAACTGCGCTTGTGGTTATGAACTGGAACCTTTATCGCGGCGGGGCAGATGTTGCGCGGGCGAAAGAGTTTATCTACCGCCATCAGCAATCTAAGGAAGAGCGTGCGGAAGCCGCGCGCGCCGTTGAAAATGATGTGCGTCAAACATGGGCGAGTATGGTTGCCGCAGGTGAGCGTGCCCGTCAGTTTACAGCGCAGGCTGATGCAAATATTGAAGTTGTGAAGGCATATAAAGACCAATTTAGTCTTGATCGCCGTACATTATTGGATGTTTTGGATGCGCAGAACGAATTATTTGTATCGCGTAGTAGTACAGTCAATGCCGAGTTTTTAGAGACATTTGCAGTGTTTCGTTTACTCGCGCTTAAAGGTGCATTGTTGCCAACACTAGGTGTTTCATATCCGCGCGAAAGCGATGTTGCCGCACGTAATACATGGTCATATAATCAAAGAATGAAGGCGTATTAAAAAGGATATATTGCACATTATTTCAAATGGTGTGCCCTTTTATAAAAATATGAATTTGAAACCCTTGTTTTGATCATATCAAGTAAGGGTTTTTCTTTTTTACTTTTATGATTATTGAGTATTTTAAAAAAATTTACGTACTATTCACATTTATGTTCTAAAAATAGTACGTTTTTATGTGTTAAATTTAAATGTCCTGATGGTTATGGGACTTCAATAAAGTAAGAAATAATTATGTCTCCTTCCGACCATAATCCAGATCAAAATTCGGATCAAAATATTCAGAATACCGAGCCTTCTAATTCTGACCACTCTATAGTAGAGCAAGAACAAACGCAGCAAAGCGGAAAGGATATGCCGCCACAAACGCCAGGAAGCTGGGCATTGCAGGCGGATCGCGCGGCGATTGATATGCCTCTTATTGATTGTTTGCATTTAATGGCTGGGTTTTATGGGCGGCGCACCAGTATTCAAGCCTTACTTGCGGGGTTACCCGTTTCAGCGAGCGGGATTACGCCCAATTTATTTGCACGGGCAGCAGAGCGCGCCGATTTAACCACTCGTTTGGCAGAGCGTACGCTTGATTCCTTAGCAATTGCTCCAAATTTGCCGTGTATTTTGGTTTTAGAGCATGCGCAAGCCTGTATTTTATGGGCGATTGAATATCCGGAGCAACACCCGCCAAAGAAAAAGCAGGGCAAGCAGGTCGAAATTCATCCGGAAACGCGATTTATCGTTGAATTTCCGGAAACACCGGATCATCGTGAAACCATTGTGCTTTCCGAGCTGCAGAAGCTTTATACGGGATATTCATTTTTTGTACGCCCTATTGCGCGTCGTGACGAACGTGCGGGGCCTTCAGAAATAGACACTGGTCGCGACTGGTTCTGGGGTATTTTCCGAAAACATAAAACTATTTACGCCGAAGTTGGCATGGCGGCGATTATGATCAATATGTTCGCGCTTGCAAGTTCGTTGTTTATCATGAACGTGTATGACCGTGTTGTCCCAAACGGGGAGAATGCAATTTATACCCTATGGGCGCTGGCGATCGGGATTATGATTGTTTATGTGTTTGATTTTTTCTTGAGAAATTTACGATCTCATTTTCTTGATCATGCAGGGCGTAAGGCCGATGTCATCGTGTCTTCTTCTCTATTCGAGCAAATTATGGGGATGACCATGACCGCGCGCCCATCCAGCGCAGGCGTATTGGCCAGTAACATGAAGGAATTTGAAACGCTGCGAGATTTCTTTACTTCTGCCACTATGGCAGCGGTAATAGATTTGCCATTTGTATTTTTGTTTATTGGAATAATCGGCCTTATTGGCGGACCGATTGCATTTGTGCCTTTAGCAGCTGTGCCATTGATTGTTGGGGTCGGACTTTTGATGCAAAAGCCTTTGCAAAAAATTATCAAGCAGTCGATGCATGAAAGCGCGCTTAAAAATGCGTTATTATTTGAGACAATTACAGGTTTGGAAACGATTAAAATGCAGGCTGCGGAAGGCCATAATCAACGCAGTTGGGAAGAGTTAACCGATAAAGCGTCCATCACTTCTGTTAAGTCCCGTAAAATTGCAGCATATGCACAAAATTGGGCATTGTTTGTGCAGCAAATGGTGAGTGTATGGATTGTAATTGTCGGTGTATTTCTGATTAATGATGGTACGCTTTCTATGGGCGGGCTTATTGCATGCGTTATTTTATCCGGGCGTGCCATGGCACCCTTGGCGCAAATAGCAGGGCTTATGACACGATTTGGCCAGTCCAAACAAGCGCTCGATCAGTTGGATGATCTCATGAAAAAGCCGGTAGAGCGGCCAAAGGGCAAGCATTTTATTACAATGCCCAATATGCGGGGCGTTGTTGAGTTTCGCGATGTTCTTTTTCACTATCCGGGGCAATCAACACCTGCGCTTAATAAAATAAGCTTTACCATACAGCCCGGTGAACGGGTCGGGATTATTGGCGCGGTTGGATCGGGAAAAACGACAGTTGAAAGGCTTTTGCTAAATTTGTATCAGCCGGATAGCGGATCGGTACAGATCGATGGCACAGATGTCCGGCAAATTGATCCGGGTGATTTGCGCCGGAATATTGGTGCGGTACAGCAAAGCCCGCAACTTTTCTTTGGGTCTGTGCGCCAGAATATTACGATGGGGCATGAAACAGCGCCGGACAGTGCCGTTTTAAAAGCGGCAGAAATGTCGGGTGTAATGGAATTTTTACGTGATTCTTCCGCAGGGCTTGATACGCAAGTGGGCGAGCGTGGGGATGCCCTATCCGGAGGGCAAAAGCAAGCAGTTGCGATTGCACGCGCGCTTTTATATGATCCGCCCATTATGGTTTTAGATGAACCGACAGCAGCGATGGATCCGGCATCTGAAAATCGTTTGAAAAAACGTTTGGATGAGCTTTGTAAAACAAAAACAACAATCTTGATTACACATAAGGGCGCGATGCTTAGTCTTGTTGATAAACTGATTTTGATGGATCGCGGGCGCATGGTTGCGTATGGTCCGAAAAATGATGTTATAAGTAAACTGCAGGCCAAGCAATTTGGCACAGATGCCGAACGTACAAATGTTTAAGCGGATATTTTTGATATGAGCGATAAAAAGAACGATAAAAAAAGTAAAAAAGACCGTAAGGCGCAAGACAAAAACGCTCAAGATGGCGGGAAATCTTTACCGAACAAGATTAAAACTGCCAAAGTGCCGGCGGATCAGGCGATTGATGGGGGCGGGCATCCGGAAGCTACTGGCACGAGCGCCGAATCAGATATATTTGGCGAGAAAAAAGGTGAATGGGATAAAAAACGCGAAGGCTGGGCCGAGAAACAAGCCAGCAAAATGGAAGCGCATATGCAGGCATTTTTTGATGCGGATGAAGATATTCCACTTTCCAAACATTTGCTGTTGATTTCTGTCTTTTTGTTTTTTGTAATTTTCCTTATATGGTCTAATTTGGCGACGCTGGATGAGGTTACGCGCGGGGATGGCAAAGTTGCGCCTTCGACCGAAGTGCAAGCATTGCAAACGATGGAAGCGGGCATGATTGAAGATATCATGGTGCAAGAAGGTGATGAAGTTGCAGCGGGTCAACCGTTATTGCGTCTGAGTGATATCGAGGCGTCGTCTAATCTGGGCGCGAATCGCGCGCGGTATTTAGGGCTTATGGCCTCTGTTACACGTCTGCAAGCCGAAGCCGAAGGTACAGAAACAGTTAATTTCCCCGATGAGGTTATGAAGGAAGTGCCGGGCAGCGTTACAGAAGAACTTAATTCTTTTCGTGCCAATCGTCTGCAGGTTCAAAATCAGTTAAATGTTTTAAGGCAGCAATTATCGCAACGTGAACAAGAGGTGCGCGAACTTCAAATGCGTATTAATGATACACGTGCCGTCATTCGTTTACAGGTTGAAGAAAAAGAAATGATTGAACCTTTGATTGCAAGAGGTTCGGCGCCTAAGATAGAATTGCTGCAGTTAGACCGCAGCATTCGTGAAAAGCAAACGGAGCTTAATGGATATACATCAAGCTTGCCACGGGTGCGATCAGCGGTGCAAGAAACGCAAGCGCGTATTAACGAGGTTCAGTCCGCAGCAAAAGCGCAAGCGCAAACAGAATTGTCGGCGAAATTGATTGAAATGAACGAGATTAAACAGCGGTTATCCGCGCTGACTGACCGGAAAAGCCGGACGGAATTGAGGTCGCCAGTAAACGGTATTATTCAGGAAATAGTTGTGAATACAATTGGCGGTGTTGCAAGCCCAGGTCAAGATTTAATCAAAATTGTACCCAAAGATGACCAGCTTATTATTGAGGCGCGAATATCTCCGACAGATCGTGCATTTATTCATACCGGGCAAGATGCCATTGTAAAAATTACCGCTTATGATTTTTCGATCTATGGCGGGCTTAATGGAGAGTTAATTTATATTTCTCAAGATACGATTGCAGATGACCAGGGCAATTCATATTTTATTGTGCGCCTGAAAACAGACAAAAACCACCTGATCCATAAAGGTGAAATTAAACCAATTACCGTTGGAATGGTGGCGAGTGTCGATATTTTAACGGGTAAGAAAACCGTGATGCAATATTTGATGAAGCCGTTTATTAAGACCATCGATAATGCGATGAATGAACGTTGATTTGCAATTTTTTTGTTTGCAAAATTAAAAATTTAATGCGGTAAGCACGTGACTGATTTTAAAATATCATTTGAATCATAGAAATTTAATGGTTTAATTTTTATAACCCGTATCTTTCAAAAATTATTTTTTTTAAACTTTGTTTATTTTTGCTTTCGGCTCTAGCTTTGTAGCCGTATTTCTGTTCTCCTCTGGGATACTTAGAGGCTCTTTTTTGAACAACTGCTATAAAATCTTCTTTACTTATTTTATGCTGTTTCAATACATCGTTTAATACTGGCAGTTTATTATTATTTTCTATTCCAAGTTTTTTCTCTAAAAGATCAATTCTTTCTAAATGCTCTTCTTTTAAAACAGCATTCATATCTTTTAGAAAACCAAAATGAAGTTTGTAAGTATCATAGTAATTTGGCCCTATTGTATCACAAATATCTTTTAAATCCTGTTCGCCTAAACTCACAAATTGTAAGCTGTTGCACTTATTTATCCTATAAGCACTGATCTCTCGTTCGTAATATTCTATGCTATTGTTTATGTAATAATTTAATATTTTTTCATTCAGATTATAGTAATAGTCAAATTCATTTTCTTTGCTGTTTTGTAATTCTTTAGCCGTTAACCCATATTTTGTATAAGCTTCAGATTCAATTAGTAAAATGCTTTTAATATACTCTTTTGGCGAAAGAACGATTAAAGATTTATCTAAACTGAATCCTGCATTGAATGCTGCTGAACTTTTGGATTGCATAGAATGGATGAATTCATGTTGTAGCACTCTTTTTATATTAGGTGCAAATATTGAAGCTTTAATACTTTCGTTTTGTGAAATATCTTTACTGTAAGAACCAAATTCTGCTTTTGTAAAACTTAGTGATACTAGAAATTTTTCTCCAAATTTATCTTTTGTAAAATCTGGGGTGTCTGCATGTTCTTTCTTAAGTTCTAAAAGAGTTTCGTCTGGTACATTTCTCATGCCCCATGCATATTTGATGTCTTTTAACGATGGTACTTTTTCCTGCTCGTTAATACAACATTCTGTAAATGCATTTACTAAAGACAATGCGTGTAATACATCATTTCCAATTTTTTTCATAATTTCTTTTAAATTAAAATAAAAATGTTAGCAATAAATTTAAATAAACTTGAAAAAGGCAGGCAAATGGGGTTTTTTAGTAATTGTTATTAAAATTTTTAAAGAAGTGTAAAAAATATGAGCGCGCAAGCCGAACAGAACAGTAATATTGCAGTCACGCTTCCCGATGGGGCGCAGCGCACGTATGAAGCGGGTGTCACGGGTATGGACGTGGCGGTGGATATTTCGAAGTCGCTGGCGAAGGTTGTGGTGGCTGTTGAAATTGATGGTGAGCTTAGTGATTTGTCTTTGCCGATTACGCAAGATGCATCGATAGCGCTGGTGAAAAAAGATGACGAAGAGGGGTTAGAGCTGATCCGACACGATTGCGCGCATGTATTGGCGGAGGCGGTGCAGACGCTTTTCCCCGACACACAAGTTACGATTGGCCCAACGATTGAGAACGGGTTTTATTATGATTTTGCGCGGGATAAGCCCTTTTCCTCCGAAGATTTTGAAGCGATAGAAAAGCAGATGCGCAAAATTGTCGAGCGCGGTGATACGTTCGAGCGCGAAGTTTGGGTGCGGGATGAGGCGATCGCGTATTTTAAAAATAAGGGCGAAGCGTATAAGGCCGAGTTGATTGAGGATTTGCCCGAAACCGAAGAGATTAAAATTTATCGGCAAGGTGAATGGCTCGATTTATGCCGCGGGCCACATATGCCAACAACAAAGCATGTGGGGACGGCGTTTAAGTTGTTGAAGGTTGCGGGCGCGTATTGGCGCGGGGATAGCTCGAAAGCGATGCTGACCCGTATTTATGGTACGGCGTGGCGGAATGATAAAGAGCTGAAAGCTTATTTACACCAATTGGAGGAGGCCGAAAAACGCGACCACCGTAAGCTTGGCCGCGAGATGGATTTGTTCCATTTTCAAGCCGAAGCGCAGGGGTCTGTTTTCTGGCACCCCAATGGTTTTACAATTTATAATCAGTTGGAAAACTATATTCGCCGCCGTTTGCAGGATGCCGAGTATCAGGAAATCAAAACGCCGCAGTTATTGGATAACAAGCTGTGGGAGGCGTCCGGTCATTGGGGTAAATACCGCGAGAATATGTTTGTAGTGCCTGATGAAATTCCGAATACAGATGAAGATGGCCCGGTTTTAAGTGAGCAAGCGTTTGAAAAGCTCATGGCTCTTAAACCTATGAATTGCCCCGCACATGTGCAGGTTTTTAATCAAGGGATTAAATCATATCGTGATTTGCCTATTCGGTTGGCTGAATTTGGGTGCTGTCACAGGAATGAGCCGCATGGCGCGCTTCACGGGTTGATGCGTGTACGGCAATTTACACAAGATGATGCGCATATTTTCTGTACCGAAAATCAGATTACAAGCGAAGCGGTTGCTTTTTGTGACTTGCTTAAAAATGTGTATGCTGATCTTGGGTTTGATGATGTTGCGGTTGCGTTGTCGCTTCGCCCTGAGGTTCGTGTGGGTGATGATGCGCTGTGGGATAAGGCGGAGGAAGGCTTGCGCAAGGCGCTTGTTCAGACTGGTTTGAACTTTCGTGAAGATGAAGGCGAGGGCGCATTTTATGGCCCCAAAATTGACTATCAGATTCGCGATGCGATTGGGCGGACATGGCAATGCGGTACATTACAACTTGATTTTAATTTGCCGGAACGCCTTGATGCTACTTATATAGGAGAAGACGGCAACAAGCACCGCCCTGTTATGCTTCACCGCGCGATTTTAGGATCATTGGAGCGGTTTATCGGTGTCATGATTGAAAGTTACGCCGGAAAGCTGCCGGTATGGCTTGCGCCGACGCAGGCGGTTGTTGCGACTATTACGGGGAGCGCGGACGAATACGCGACCGATGTTTATAAAAAGCTAAAATCACTTGGTATACGCGCCGAACTGGATATCCGGAATGAGAAAATTAATTATAAGGTGCGGGAGCATTCTCATGCAAAAGTGCCATATATATGGGTTGTTGGCGCGCGCGAGGCTGAGGAGCAAACGGTCGCAATTCGTGAACTTGGCGGTAAGAACCAAAATGTTATGAGTTTAGATGAGGCGATGAAAAGCCTTGCGGAGAAAGCCAAAGCCCCGTATTAATCATTTCTCAGCTTTTATAATTTAGTGTATAAATAATAGAACAATGTTAACAACCACAAGGAGATTTTACCATACGCAGTCCATATAGAGGTCCACGCAAAGATGACGGGCCGAGAACAAATGAAGATATTACATCGCACGAAATTAGATTAATTGATTCCGAAGGTGAAATGATTGGTGTTGTCACACGTGATGATGGTTTGAAAAGAGCGGCAGATGCCGGACTTGATCTTGTTGAGGTTTCCCCCAATGCAGAGCCACCGGTTTGTAAAATTCTTGATTATGGCAAATATAAATACGAGCAGCAAAAGAAGGCTGCTGAAGCGCGTAAGAAGCAGAAAACCGTAGATGTTAAAGAGATTAAAATTCGTCCCAATATTGGCGATCACGATTATGATGTTAAAATGCGTAATGCCCGCAGATTTTTGGAAGGTGGTGACAAAGTAAAAGTTACTATGCGTTTTCGCGGGCGCGAAATGGCGCATCAAAATATTGGCGTTGATTTGGTCAACCGCATGAAAGACGAACTTTCAGACATATCTAAAGCGGATTTGGAACCAAAAATGGAGGGGCGTCAAATAATTATGGTGTTGTCTTCCGAAATCGGTGCTACGTAGTGTTATAAAACAATATTTATAAACTTAGTTATAAAAAACCCCTTTATCAAATCGGATAAAGGGGTTTTGTTTTTTAAATTTTCGATTAGTAAAAAAAGAGTGTTTATATTTAAACTTGGCCTTCTACCCATTCTGTCAGTTGGCTTTTGGGCATACCACCAACACGTGTATCAACGACTTCGCCGCCTTTAAAAATCATTAATGTCGGAATGCCGCGTACACCGTATTTTGTGGGTGCTTCGGGGGCTTGGTCGATATTTACTTTTACAACTTTGACCTTGTCCTTCATATCTTCTGCCAATTCATCGACAATAGGAGAAAGTGTTTTGCACGGGCCGCACCATTCCGCCCAGAAATCAACCAATACAGGGCCATCCGCCTTTAGAACTTCAGTTTCGAAATCTGTATCTGTTACCGCTTTGCTTGCCATTTTTTTATCCTTTATTTTAAAGTCTTAAAATTATATTTGAAAATGAGTATGGTGTTCTTTTTCAATAGTTCAAGGGGAATATTACATTTTCATAAATTTATTTACGCTGGTTTTTGGATCATGAGAGGCATTAAATGTGGGCCATCTGTCCATAGTAGCGCACCATGGATCTCATGTTTTGGATATATTTCCTTTAAAACATCAATATATGTTCGAATTTGTAACAGGTATGATTGCGGGACATCTTCGACATTTTTAGGGGGCGGGCGATTGGTTTTATAATCTACGATCCAGATTGTATCATCGGTAATCAGCATGCGATCAATCTGACCGCTGACCATCGTTTTATTATTTATAAGGCCGGTAACTGGTACTTCTGCGCGTGAGTTTTTTCCAAAAATTTCACTATAGAGCGGATTATCAAGAATTTTAAAAATCTCATCTATGATTGAACTCTTAAAAGCCTCTGATTTGTCGGGGGCATAATTATTTAAGTATGTGTTTGCGGCATTTTTACGGGTCGCGGGCGTTAAGGCCGGTAATAGCTCCAAAAGTCTATGCGTTAGATTGCCGCGCGTGAAACGATTGTTGGATGCGCCCATAAGAGGAGAAATGCTGTCTGGTTCAAGTAAAGCAGGCCTTGATGGGACGAGCGGCCGCGGCGGTGTCGGCTCATCCGGTGCGGGGGCATATATCCAATCGGGAATATCATATTCAAAACTGTGTTCTGTATTATTTTTTTGGTCGGATATTTTGTCAGCTTGTGCTGTATTCGGATTATGTAGTCTTAAAGTCCCATCTTCCATATTTTTAATATCAGGATGCGATCTGAGCGCATTTTCAATATATTTATACCAACTATCTTCATTGGTTTTATTTTTACCCTCATATCCGGCGATATAAAGATGGCTTTCTGCCCTGGTCATGGCCACATATAAAAGGCGACGATATTCCTGATTTTGTTTTTCCCGCATAGTTGTGTACGCGTTTGTGTACGTATCGAACTCTGTTGATTTTCTGGGCGACCATATGGGCATTGGCAGCTCTGTTTTATGTGGCCATAAGAGGCGTTCGCCCGGTTTATGCCCACCCCCGCCACTTGTACGTATAGTATCCGGCATAATAACAATGGGTGCTTGCAAGCCCTTTGAGCCATGAATGGTCATAATTCGTACGCTTTTCCCGCGTTCGGATGTATCACGTTTTATTTCGATTTTATTTTTCTCAAAATTATATAAAAACAATTGAAGATTTGGGGGATTGTTGCGCTCAAAATCGAGGATCAGCGATAAAAATTCATTAATTGCATCTTGTATATCGTTACCAAGGCGTTTTTTGAACGCGTTTAAGCCGGTTTTATGACTTGCGGGGCATGGTGATTGCAAAATATGGGTAAAGAATTCGTATGGGCTTGCTATACGTGCTTGTGCTTTTATCTCTTGTAAGTAACTTAACACATTTGTGGGCGCTATATTCTTTATATGCTGATCAAGGGGTTTTCCATCTCGATCTATGCATAGACTGTAAAGGGTTTGTTCGCTCAGCCCTATCATGGGGCTCTTTAAAATGGTTGCCAAAGTTAAATCATCTTCCGGGCATATTGCATACTGCGCGATAGCTATTAAATCTTGTATGATTAGCTCCTCGCTTAGAACAAGGCGATCAACACCTGAAACCTCGATGTTGTTCTTTTTGAGGGCGGCGGTAATCAAATGCATTAAGCGTGAACGCGTTCGCATGAGAATCATAATATCGCCCGCTTCGATAGGGCGATCATAGCTTTGCAGCTTCGTTTTGCTGTCTATCCATAGTTTGATACGAGTGGCAATATCGTTTGCCAGTGCCGCCGCAGCATCATGTGTTTCGGAGAGTTTCAGAGGGTTTTCCCAAAATGTAGGCTGGTTTTCCTGTTTAACTGTTTTGTGCAGCGGCCATAATTCGACTATACCTTCTTGCCCTTGACGATAAGGGATGTGGTTAATGGGTTTTGTGCCCAACCCATCAGATACGATTTTTTGTGAAAATGTTGCATCGACGGCAGATAAAACAGATGCAGATGACCTGAAAGATATATTCAAATTAACGTCATGCCATTCATTTTGCGCCTCTTTGACTTTGGATGACAGGCGCGTTTGTGTTTTAAAAAACTCCTCCGGCGAGGCGCGTTGAAAGCTATATATTGATTGTTTTTCATCACCGACAACAAATACGGTTCTATCTGATTCGGCGCCTTCTTCATGCCGCCCTAGCCCTGCGAAAAACTCATCGCTCAATGCATCGATAATGCCCCATTGCTCGGGGTTCGTGTCTTGGGCTTCGTCAACTAGTATATGGTCAAGCCCTTGATCCAGTTTATATAAAACCCATGGCGCCAGAGGATGTGATTTTAAGTCAATATGGATTTCATTTGTATGGTTGCGTAAGAGATTGGCGGTTTTTAAAATGAGGTCATCAAAATCTAAAACGGCGTGTTCCGTTTTTATGGAGTCATACTCTTTAATTATGGCGTGCCCTATTTCAAACAGGTCACGTGTCAAATGAATCGATATTGCCATGTTGACCCTGTTTTGGATCCCCATGACCCGGATGCATTCTTTATGCATCGTGTCAAGCGCATCAGGGCGGTTATTCGCAATATCTTTATTAACCAATTTTTTTCGCGGTTCGCCTTTGACTGTCATATAAATGAGCGAATATTCATCAAACATATGGAACCGTTCTAAAGTATTAGCGTTTAGCCATTTTTGAAGTGTAGGCAATTTCTTTTTTTCGGCGATACCACCTATTTCGTCTATGACCCCACATAAGGTTCTTAGTCCTGTTTTATCAAATGCGTAGTCCTCGCAAGCGTGTTTTAAGATGTCTTCAGGCGAATGGTTCGGGTCAATTCCATACTCGCGGCATAATGCAGTGTAAAGCCCGCTTGCCCCAAAATGTTTTTGCAGAATATCACTTGTTTTGTGTCGTTCGGCGGTCATGGCGCCTAGTACGGTAAAAAAGCTATCGGCATCTACAGTGCTGGCGATATTATTTAATGCGTGCGCGAGAGGGGAGGTTCTTTCCTCAGATGCGCGGGCAAGTATTATGTTTTGTGCTTGGTTCAAAAATTGAGCGGCTTGTGGTTCCTCGATCGCATCAAAGTAAGGCGGAAGGCCGGCTTCTAAAGGAAAACGGCTTAATACGGATTGACAAAATCCGTGAATAGTCATGATTTTTATGCCGCCTGATGTTTCGATAACATCTGCAAATAGTCGTCTTGCAGTTTTTAGATCTGTTCGGTTTATGGAACGGTTTAAAAGCTTTTCGAGTTTTTTCGTTAACTCATCTTCTGGCATTACTGACCATTTACTCAGTATTTCGTTAACCCGAAGTGCCATTTCACTGGCGGCGGCCTTGGTGAATGTAAGGCAGAGAATTTTGTGAGGTTTAGTGTGCGCAAAACCTTTCTCATCCGGCATAAGAAGGCGTAGCACGCGATCAGTTAAGACTTTTGTTTTTCCCGTACCTGCGGATGCGCCAACCCAAACTGAGCTTTTCGGGTTAGAGGCCATGCCCTGCCTGATATTTGGATCCAAAGGGATATCACGTGCAGATGATGGATTTTGGTTTGGCTCTGTATTATTCATTTTATGGTCGTTTTTTCTTATGCGTATTCTTCGGTGTCATTTTGCGCGCCCCATTCTTTTAATCGCGACAAATGCTCGTAGTCATTAAAGCGAGGGGCGTTTTCAGGATTTGGGATCGCGTGATATGGGGTATCGGGATTTTCAAATGCCAATATTAAATGCTCCAACCCTTGCTGCGTTTTATTTAACAAATCATCTAAGGGGCCAAATATTTCAGTGGTTGAGCCGGCATCTGCGCCGCCTTTTATAACCCAGTATCCTAGATAATGCGCGTGATCTGCCGACAAGTTTTCAAAGCCGCCTTCGCTGGCGATGATGGCCTCTAAAGGTAATTGGGGCATTTCACCTGCTTCCATCGCTTTTATACCGTATTGACCGCCAGTCTTGTAATCAATTATGGCGTAACCCTCATTCATTTTATCGATCCGGTCGGCGCGGGCGGTTAGAGTAAATGGGCGGGCATTTTGCAAGTTTAGTACATAGCGCCCAAGTGCTTCGGTTTTAACCGGTGTGGCTGATTTGCGCCAGTTTTTCTCATGCTCGATAAGCCAGTTTGACATACGATCAAAGCGCGGCCACCAGAAGCTCCATTCTTCCGGGGGGAAGTTTAATGCATTTATTTCTTCTTGCGCGATAATTTGCAATCTGTTTTTTGCATCATCAGGTATATGATTCATAAATTCCCGTGTGAAGCGGTCAAAAATTTTATGCACCAATGTGCCACGTAATGCGGCGTCAATATCTTGCTCAATAGGCCTAAGCTTCTCTAGTTTCAATACGTATCGTGCGTAAATTGAATATGGGTCTTTCAGCCACGTTTCTATGCGGGTCACGGAAAGGGATTGCGGGCGTTTTGCAATTGGCGGGCATGGTGCAGGACGGGTGCATGGAGTTGTGGCATTTGTTTGGCTGATTAATTTGGGTATATCTTTGTATTTGTTCTGTTTTTCAGATGGTGATGCAATGCCAGAGGCAAGCAATACCGTGTCAAATCGCTGTAACCATCTGGAAGGGACGGCGAATGTTCCACCTGTTTTTTTGGATCGGGTCAATGTGACTCTTTTATGCGCAAAGCCTTGGGCAAAATCATGTGCGGATAATCCGGTTGATCTTTCATAGGCGGGGAGACCAAATGCCTGGCGCATTGGTTTTGACATCCAAGGGTCATGACCCGAATCTGCCGGCCATGTGCCTTCGTTTAGTCCTGCAAGAATTATGTGATCGGCCTCTACCAATCTGGCTTCTATCTGCCCTAAAATAGACAGGCGCGGATGTGTACCAAATTTAGGGCGGATGATCACATCGTGCATAAATGTTTGAAGCATGTATCCATATGTGATTATGCTTAAGTCAGGAATATCATGGCTGTGTTCTAGTAAGTTTGTGAAGAACGCGGATGCCGATTCGCCTGTTTCGCCATGCCATAACGTGTTGTAATTTATTGATTCTTTTATGTTGCGGTAGGAGGTAGTTAAATTTTCAGCTGTCTGGAGATGCGCCCTTAAAATTTTATCGAATTTTTGCTTTTCTTTTGCCTGTTCACTAAGAAGTGGCTGAAACTTCATTTCTATTGTCTTTATGTATTGGGCTAATTTTTCTGCTTGTTTATCGGTTATACGCTCACGTTTATTCTCATGTGTTCTTTTTTCTTCTATGCGCTGAACTATTCCTTCGAAACCGCCTTTTGGTTTAGGGCCACGCAAAATAAGCATATCCAGTAAAGTGTTAAGTTGCTCTTTATTGTCTCGGGGCATTTCCAGATGACATAATTTATGACGGAGCACCGCGAGCAAGGAAACGGGCGAGAACTTTTTTTCAACCGCATTCATGATGAGCCGCAAAAAACTACCAAGATCAGTTTGATCCAAGGTTTGCCCAGCTGAATCATCAATTTTTATTTTCCATCGGTTGCAAATTGTGCTTACACGCCGCGCTAGGGCGCGATCAGGGGTGATGAGCGTGAGCGTTTTTCCAGTTGTCTCTAATGTTTCGCGCATGATCAAAGCAATTGTTGAGGCCTCATGATGTTCATTATCGCATTCAATGTGGTCAAGGTTTTCAAGTGCATTTTTAAAAGCGGATTTTGTTTCTGGGCTCTTGTCTAGATTCGTCCAGTTAGATGTTGTTTCCGCCGGACGCATCATTTCGGAAAGCAGGCGGCGGCGATTTTGGATTATAGTTGATTCATTGTGTTTTTGAGGGGTTTTATCAGGCCATGGTTTAATTTGATTGCGGGGCACATTCATTGAGGCAAGCAGGTTTTTAAAACCATACTGGGGATGTGTTTCTTTTAATGTGTCCCAGCTTTCTTCGTCCATATGCTCATCGTATCCGGGCAAGATGACGTGGCCTTTTGGAAGGCTGGCTATTGTTCTTAAAAGCTCGGCAACAGCAGGGATTGAGCCAGTTGAACCAGCCGCGATGATCGGCGTTTGAGGCGGATGAGCTTCCCAATATGCAACACGCATTAAAATCAGGCGGTTTCGCCTATCCGCACCGTCAATCATACCGCGCTCTTTTAGAATTTCGGGCCATGCTTTGCTTAAAATTTCTAAAAACCTTAGCGTGATTTGCCAATGATCTGCAAAATTATCAGGTACAATTTTATGAAGATCATTAAGGCTGAGATTTTCGGTGTGTACCTGATCCATAAAGCGGGCTAGCGCGCGAGCAAGGTTTAGCGCATGTGCCGAATCTTGCCGGAAGTCAGGTATGTTTTCAATAAGGCGCGCAAGCAAAATCTGACGTTTCAGGGGCGGAATGGCAGGAGGTATTGTGATAATGTGATCTATATTGTTGTTTATATTATCCATGGCGGCCATGGATATTGTCAATTCGTCTTCATCTGTATCGCCGAGCGGCTCTAGTATCGGTAAAATTAGCGGTTTGCCTGCCGATATCTTTAAAAAAGTATCGCGAATAGTGCGGCATGCGCGGCGAGAGGGCAGGAGGATTCGGATATCTTTCATGGTTTCGGGCGCGCCGTTGGTTTTTTGCAAAATATGTTCGCAAAGAAGGCTGGCGAACGGCGCGCCGGCGGGAATGGATGATATATTTGGCGTTTTCTCTATCATGCTTTATTTTATTCCGCGCGCGGTGTTAACTTTGGTTAAATCTTCGGGTGTGCTGATATGATGCCATATACCTTTATGAATATGCGCATAAAGGCGGCCTTTGGCCTGAGCACGGTCAAGGAGGTCAAGATACGAAAATGCACCGTTGGGGGTGTCATCAAAAATATGCGGGGCGTTGATACGGATGCTGTTGAACATGTGTGTGCCGGATTGCTCAAGGGAGCGGATAGCGCGGCTATCTTGCCCTATAGTATAGTCACCGACCCCTTTTGTCAGAGTCATGGTTTCAATGGGTTGAAGCGATATCAGAATATCCATAATTTCAGGATTCCATAGGTTTTGTATGTCACTTAGTGTTTCAATGTGCGGCGCATCTTCCCAAATTGAATTGCCGCTTATGACCAGAAAGGCTTCATCTTTAAGGGCAGGTAGAACGTTTCGCATAGCATTCTTTATGCCGCCGCCAGTCTCCAGTATAGGATCTTCATGGCTTAAATGGATACGCGGAGATTTAGTGTTTTTTAGATGATCATGAATGATCTCGGCCTTATAATGCGTATTCACAACCACATCTTTTATGCCAGCGTTGTTCAATTTTTCTATGGCATGATCCATCATTGGTTGCCCCCATATTTTAACCATGGGTTTAGGTATTTCAAGTGTATGAGGGCGTAACCGCTTGCCAAAGCCGGCAGCCAAAATCATGGCTTTTGTGATGGTCATTTTTACCTATTTATCCATTTTGATTTTAATGATCCGCTGATCCTTATTGTCACCATTTGTAATAGAGATGTCCAGAGCCGGGTGCGGTTTTAGTGATCCCAAACGCTCTGGCCATTCCACGATTGAAAAACCATCATAAAGCGCATCTTCCCAGCCAAGCTCATAAATATCTTCTTTATTTTCAAGGCGATAAAGATCAAAATGGTAAATAAGATTTTGAGGCGTTTCATATGTTTGTAATAACGTAAAGGTCGGGCTTGGTACATCCATTAACTGGTCATGACACAATTTCCGTATCAGGGCGCGTGCAAATACACTTTTGCCTGCGCCGAGATTGCCGGATAGCAGAATTATTTTAGCGGGCGGCCTGTTTTCTACCCATAAGGCCAGCCTTGTTGCAACTTCTTCAGTTTCTGTCTGACTTTGAGATACGGTTTCAAAAGGGAGGTTTATCATATGTGCTTTTTATTTAAAATTCGCGCGGCATTGCATCATACCTTTATATATAGATTTTGGGGAAAATCTGTTAGAATAAAAAGATGAGGTTTACGTTTTATAGCGCTATCTTTTTGTTTTTTTCCGTTTTTTTTATAATTATCGGCTTTAAGCCTGTGTTGGCGCAAGATGTAGTATCCGAGCCGATCTGTTTTCTTGTTGTGAACGAAGCGCCTTATAAGGTTTATGGTAGCTTTAATACTGATTTTTATACCAAGCCGGATGGTATGCGTGCGCGGCATCGCTCCAACTTCAGGTTAGAAGAAGCGGGCGCTATGCATGAAGAAGGCTATCCGATAGATAAAGCCGAATTTTGTTCTTACGGCCCCTTTTATCCAGGTCGCAAGCTTGAGCTGACGTTACGGACGCTTGTGCCGATTTTTGATTGTCAGACGCGGATTGATCAAGGACCGATTATTATTGAAGGTTACCGTAAAGAGGGAGCCTTTGGTGGCACTGAAACCTGGGTTAACTGTTTATAGGCGCGCATTTAACTCGTTATATGCGTTGTCGTTCTAGTAATAAATATGCTTTGTGCCTTGCTCCTTCTTAAACAAGCTAAATCTACTTTTCAAAAATAGACATTTATCCCTTATGAAAAAAGCCCAGATCTTTGGCTTTTTTGGTAAATATTTTATAGGCCTTCCAGAGGGCTGATGAGCCGTTTTTTATATGTTGGTTTTTAGATAGTGCTTTATCACGGGTGATTTTATGTTTGAGCCATGATTGACCCTCTGCCTGCAGGTTTTTTATTGTGGGCTGAAAGCGATCAAGGCTTTCGGCAAATTTTGCTTCTGCGGTTTCTTTGGCTTCAAATTCTTCCCAGAGGTCAAGAATTTCTTCTTTTATATCGTTGGGGGTATTTTCCAAAAGCTTATGCAAAGCTTCGCGCTCGCCTATACCGGCTTCATCGCGGGTTTCGGCATATAAAAACGTGTCCCCGCCATAAATCTCGCCCAGATCATGGATCGCTAGCATTTTGATGACTTTTGTCAGGTCGATATTTTCATTAGCGTAGTCTTTTAACACAATGGCCATTAGAATAAGGTGCCAGCTGTGCTCGGCTGAATTTTCGTAACGTTTGCTGTCGTGCAAGTAAGTTTGCCGGATGATCGTTTGCAGTTTCCCGGCCTCTGCAATAAAAGATAGGCGTTTTTGTAGATCTTTATTATTAATGTCTGTTGTCAGTACCATTTTATGTCCTTTTTCAAAAAAATCCCCGCACATATAAATGGCGGGGATTGCTATTTTTATAAGTGCTTTTTTTAGTATCTGTAATCTTCGCCTTTGAATGGGCCTTGGCTTTCTACGCCGATGTATTTTGCTTGCTCGTCAGAGAGCTTAGAAAGTGTTGCGCCGACTTTCTCAAGGTGCAGGGCGGCCACTTTTTCATCCAGATGTTTTGGCAATACGTATACTTTATTTTCATAGTTTTCGCCATTTTTCCAAAGCTCGATCTGTGCCAAAGTTTGGTTTGTGAAAGACGCGCTCATCACAAATGAGGGGTGTCCAGTGGCACAGCCCAGATTTACAAGGCGACCTTCAGCCAAAAGCAGGATTTTCTTTCCATCAGGAAATTCAATGTGATCGACTTGTGGTTTGATATTGTCCCATTTCATATTGCGAAGTGGCTCTGTTTGAATTTCGTTATCAAAGTGTCCGATGTTACATACAATCGCGTTTTCTTTCATCTCACGCATGTGGTCAACAGTGATAACGTCCTTGTTTCCGGTTGCCGTCACAAAGATATCGGCGCGCGGGGCGGCGGTATCCATTGTTACGACTTCATACCCATCCATGGCGGCCTGAAGCGCGCAAATGGGGTCAACTTCGGATACAAGTACGCGGCATCCGGCTTTTGATAGTGATTCGGCCGTTCCCTTGCCTACATCTCCATATCCGCAAACCATAGCGACTTTACCCGCCATCATAACATCGGTTGCGCGGCGGATCGCGTCAACGGCGCTCTCTCGGCAGCCATATTTATTGTCGAATTTGGACTTAGTAACCGAATCATTGACGTTGATCACCGGGCATAAAAGCTTTCCAGCTTTTGCCAAGTCATTCAAACGCAGAACGCCCGTTGTGGTTTCTTCGGAAATGCCTTTGATTTCGTCAAAAAGTTGAGGGTATTTTTCATGAAGCATTAAGGATAAATCTGCACCATCATCCAAAATCATATTTGGTTTCCAGCCGCTTGGTCCTTCGATGGTTTGCTCAATGCACCATTCATATTCTTCTTCGGTCTCGCCCTTCCATGCAAAAACTGGTGTTCCGGCGGCGGCGATGGCGGCGGCGGCGTGATCTTGTGTTGAAAAGATATTACATGAGCTCCAGCGGACTTCCGCACCAAGGGCTTGAAGGGTTTCAATTAAAACGGCCGTCTGGATGGTCATGTGAAGACATCCGGCGATGCGGGCGTCTTTTAAAGGTTGCTCCGCGCCATATTCTTCGCGTAGAGCCATGAGGCCGGGCATTTCAATTTCGGCGAGAGATATTTCCTTACGCCCCCAATCGGCTAGGGAGATGTCTTTAACTTTATAATCCTGATTGTCGGCGGTTGCTGCTTGCGCTTGTGCGGTCATGTTTTATCCTTAAAGCTTATTTTATAAAATTCTTACCTCTTTTATTTACAGGGGCAGGCAAGAGAATCAAGCCTTATCGCATATTTAAGAGTTTTTTTCTGCGCGTATCATGGTAAAATGGTTTATGGATATGAATTTTAACGAAACATTTAATGATCGGGGGGAAAAAGCGCGGTTTGTTTATCGTCATAACCCTTTGATTGTCCATTCCTATGATATTTTTGAATATCAGGAGGACAAGACCTCTTATGAGCCGATTGGAGAGTATGTTTTGATTGATATAGAAGAACCTCAAGATATAACCGAAAAAAAGTTGATCAATATGATGAGCTTGATGAATGGGAAAAAAAATCTTATTGATTTTAAAAGTTTGACGGATGAGCGCGTTTTGTTTAATATTGTTTCAGAAGCAGACGAGTCCTCCAAACAAAAAGTGGTCTTTAGAACCTACAACGGACAAGGTGTTTCAAAAGAAAACGCGGTGTTAACCATAAATAGAGGATATTTCGATGACTAATTTACCAAATTTTGCAGCTGATTTTGCGGCTTCTGTTCAAGGCACAGTTCCTACATCTGAGCTTGTTGCTGCACCTATTGTTTCTGCAGCTCCTAGCCTGAACGTATAATTATTTTATTTTTCGATATCTCTATGTGAGATTGAAACTTTAAACCCGTTGTTTTCAATTACGGGTTTTAGTGTTTCTACGACATGGACAGAACGATGCTTGCCACCTGTGCAGCCGATGGCAATGGTTAAATATTTCTTGCCTTCTTCTGCATAACGCGGTAATAAAGTTTCAAGAAGCTCTGTGAACCTGTTTATGAATTTTTCGTACGACACGTCTTCTTTTATATATGCGGCGACGTCTTTGTCTTTTCCTGTCAATGGCTTGAGATGTGTTACCCAGTGGGGGTTTTGTAAGAAACGAACATCCATAATCATTTCTGCCATGCGGGGCGTTCCGTTTTTGAACCCGAATGAGACAAGCCCTATATTTAACGTATCTGTGCCATCAATATCAAAATGTCCTTTTAAAATTCGCCGCAAATCATGGATAGAAAGTGCGCTTGTGTCTATAACGAGATCAGCGGTTTCTCGTAAAGGCTTTAATAATTTTTGCTCTTTTGTAATACCATATAAAACGCCTTTTATACCCGCGAGCGGATGTTGACGGCGTGTTTCAGTAAACCTTGTTTCCAATGTTTGAGTATCGCAATTCAGGAATATAATTTTTGCACCAATTTCATTGGCTATTTCCATGACTGTGCCAACGATGAAGCCGCGCGTTCTTGAATTAAGTCCGATGGCAATCGGTTTTTCATTATGTTGTTTATCTTGAAGTAGGGGGCGAATCAAGGAAACGGGAAAATTATCAAAAACTTCAAAACCTATATCTTCCATACCTTTTAATGCGGTAGATATACCAGCGCCAGACAGGCCGGTAATCAATGTTATAATTTGATTTTTTTGAGGCATAATTTTTTATATTTTTATGGACGAATGTTTTTTAAAGAAATAAGTTTTGAATAATTATAATACCACTTTTTTCAAAATAATTGTAAATCGAGCACCTTGCGGTTCTGTTGCTTCATTATTTTTTAGATATATGTTTTCTGCAAAGATATCACCGCCAAATGCCGCAACGATTTGCTTACAGATAGATAAGCCAAGGCCGGAATGCCGGCCATATGCTTCGGTATGCGGGCGTTCGGAATAAAAGCGTTCAAATATGTCTTCAAGCTTGTTTTTCGGTATGCCGGGTCCCTGATCTTCGATCAGAATCTTTACATTATTTTTCCCCTCCAACGCCTTTATTGTGATGTTTGCGTTTTCAGGTGAAAATGACAAAGCATTGGAAATAATATTATTTATGACTTGCTCAAGCCGTCCGGAAAGCGCCCAAACTAAAATAGGGGCTTCCGTATTACTGGATAAGACAATATTTATATTCTTAGCAGTCGCAGTTTCTTGCCATGCATGGCTTTTTGATATTGTTCGCCCTAGCGGATTTTGATAGGTGTCCAATATATTCGAAATAATAGATTTTATATCAATTTCTTCAAGTGTTTGGCGGGAAAGCTGGGCATCTAGTTTAGAGGATGTTGAAATATCTGTAATAAGGCGGTTCAAGCGGTCAACATCATGTAAAACGATATCTGTTAATTTTACACGATCTTCTTTTTTCTTCGCTACTGTTAAAGCTTCTACCGCGCTTTTAAGTGAGGTGAGCGGGTTTTTTAATTCATGCGCTACATCTGCGGCAAAATTTTCAATACTATCCATGCGATCAGACAAGGCCTCTGTCATTTGACGCAGAGCAATGGATAAATCGCCGATTTCATCATTGCGTTTGCTGTAATCGGGAATATCGTAATGTTTGAGCTTTCCTTTACGTACGCCCTCTGCTGTTTTTGATAGTTTTTTCAAAGGTTTTGCGATAACGCCGGACAGATATATAGAAACAATAATTGTAAATACGACTGTAATTGCAAATGCCCCCAACATTCTGATCCACATATCGCTCAGATCGTTTTGGATATCCTGCCCATCTCTTGTTATCAACGCTATGCCTTGGATATTTTTTTCTTTAATTATAGGGACGGCCGCGGTCATTAAAATATTATGATTTTTATCAATCCATGCTGATACGGCGGTCACGCCTGTTAATGCAAGTACAGTATCTGTGTGGTCTTTTATGTGATCAATATTTCCAAGTTCATATTCTTTCAGGCGGTCAGGACGCGGGATGATAACTAGAATAATCCGTATCAATTTTTTGAGCATTTTTATAGATTGTAAATCCTTAATATTACGTGTGTTTACAGGGCGAGGCGTTTGTCCAATAAGCGCACCATTAGCGGTAAACACCCTAATCTGATGTCCGGTTTTTTTCCAAATATCTTTTAAAACAGGATTTATGGTAGACGTATTGTTTTCATCCTTATAGCCGCCTAAATCATTGTAAGATAATGTCGTAAGGATAAGGTTGACTTCTTTTTCAAAAGATTCTGTTTTTATTTCAATAAGGTTTTCTTGATATTGGCTTAAGGATACGATTCCGATCAAAAGCAAAATAAGCGCGAGGGCATTAATGCCAATAATGCGTGTGGTAAGCGTTGTAATGCGCCGCTCACTTCCGCCCCAATATAAATCCAGAATATGATCGAATTCAGGCAGTTCATTTTGACTGTTTTGCAGTTTGAACCATTTCACTGTTCTTTTTTTTTGCCGTGGGTTACTCATCTTCTTTATATCTGTATCCTACACCATATAGTGTTTCGATATGATTGAAGTCATTGTCGACAACTTTGAATTTTTTGCGTACACGCTTTATATGTGAATCAACTGTGCGATCATCAATATAAATATTATCACCGTAGGCCTGGTCAATAAGCTGATTTCGGTTTTTGACATGACCGGGGCGCATGGCAAGAGTTTTAAGTAACATATATTCGGTCACTGTTAAATTCAGGGACTTACCTTTCCATGTACAAAGGTGGCGCGTGTCATCCAATTCAAGATGGCCACGGATAATACGCTCTTGCTTTTCCTGGTCTTGTTTTTCGTATTTTTGACGTCTTAAAAGCGAGCGGATACGTTCAATCAGGATTTTTTGTGAAAATGGCTTTGTAATATAATCATCCGCCCCCATGCGAAAGGCCAGAATTTGTTCGACTTCTTCATCGACCGAGGTTAGGAAAATAACAGGTGCTTTTGATATATTTCTTAATTTAGTCAAGACTTCCATACCGTTCATACGCGGCATCTTCATATCCAATACAATTAAATCAGGCGCGGTTTTTACGAATGCCTCAAGTGCAGTTTCGCCATCAGTATATGTGGCCACCTCAAAGTCTTCTGCTTCTAACCCTATCTGTACAGATGTCAGTATATTTTGGTCATCATCAACCAATGCAATCTTGTTTTTCATTCTATTCTTCCACACATATACAATATCGTTTTTTTTATTTATATAATCCTTTATACCATCTTTTTGAAAAAAGATGGACTGCGTATTCAAATGTTTTATTTAAAAAACTTAAGAGCGTGGCCAGCTAGATACAAAGAGCCGCAAATAAAGATATGATTTGTTTTGCCAGTTTGGGCGCTTTCCATTAACGCATTATTCAAATCGGTGTTTTGTGATGTTTTAATTTTTATATTTTGTTTTTTCAAAATAGTGTCCAAACTCTTGTATATTTGTTGACTTGTCATAGAAGCCGGTTCCCCCTCAATGGGGATCACTGTGATTTGATCTACCTCATTGATAAATTGATCTATATATCCGGCGCTATCTTTATGTTTCATCATACCTAATATGATGCTGATGTGCGGGTTTGGGGTTTCTTTTATCAAGTCTTTTATATGGGTTTTGAGAGCGCGACCTGCGTCTATATTGTGACCCCCATCTATCCAGATATGATTGTTTTCTGAAAGTTTGGCGTGTCCTATATATTGTAACCTTGCCGGCCATCGCACAGATTTTAAGCCTTCTGCAATATGATCGTCAGTAATTTTAATTTTTTCTGGATGGTTCCTTTGAATTATATCTATTGCCGCGATGGCTGTGCCTGCGTTTTCTATTTGATGGGCGCCCCTTAATCCAGGGAGAGGGTATATTCTACCCTTTGCAATTCTCGTGTCAAAAGAATTGTAAATGAGCGTGTCATTTTGTTTCTTAATGGCCCAGTCTGATCCGTATCGATATAGGGTGGCGCTTTCTTCTAAAGACTTATTTAAAAATATTTTTTGAACGTTATTGCTTGATGGGTGCTCTATTTGTTTTGCGATGACGCATGGTGTTTGATGCTTCATGATCCCTGCTTTTTCTGATGCAATTTGTGGCAAGGTTTCGCCTAAATGTTCCTGATGATCGAAAGAAACGGATGTGATTATTGTCACTATTGGGTTGGTAATTACATTGGTACAATCAAGGCGGCCACCTAATCCCGTTTCGAGTAAACATATATCGGCGGCGGTATCGGCAAATGCTTTGAATGCGATGGCGGTGGTTATTTCAAAGAATGTCACGGGATGCTGCTCATTTAATTCCAATGCTTCATCAATTAGTTTTTCAAGATACTGATTATCAATAGGCATACCATTTAAAACAATGCGCTCGTTAAAATGAACCAGATGCGGGGAAGTGTAGGCATGAACGCTGTATCCTGCAGCTTCTAATATGGATTTCAGGAATGCTATGGTTGAGCCTTTACCATTTGTACCGGCAACATGAATAATAGGCGGCAGTTTTTTATGCGGGTTGCCGAATTTATTCAAAAGATCCAGATAGGGCGGGCGGAACGATAGATCGATTTTCTTTTCACGATTTAATGTATAGAGCGTGTGGAGCTTATCTTGCAAAGCTTTAGACGGGTGATGCACATCGCTAATATACATTTTGAACTATCGATTTTTACGCTTTACCGGCGGCAGTTTTCTTGACCAATGGTTTTTTTGTTTCAGAATTTGCCGGTATCTTTGTTTGTTGATAGGTGTTTGTAAATGTGTCTTTGACAACAGATTTCTTGTTCAAGGATGTGACTTTGGAAGCTTTAGATTTGGTATTTTTCGATTTAGTCGCCTTACTATTTTTTGTTTTGGGCGGCTTTTCCTTTGAATATCTGTTTTTAGAGCTGCTATCTTTATTATCATGCATTAGCAAGTTTAATATTTGCGCTAGTTGAGCGTGCAGTTCCTCGCGGTTTACAACCATATCGACAATACCATGTTCTTGTAGGTATTCGGCTGTTTGGAAGTCATCGGGCAATGTTTCGCGTACGGTTTCTTCAATAACGCGGCGACCGGCGAAGCCTATAGTTGCGCCTGGCTCAGCCAAGTGAATATCGCCAACCATAGCAAAAGACGCGCTTACTCCGCCGGTTGTCGGGTTGGTCAGAAGTACAATATAAGGCAAGCCGGCATCTTTGACCATCTCAACGGCAATAATAGAACGCGGCATTTGCATCAAAGATAACATGCCCTCTTGCATACGCGCCCCGCCAGAAGAAGGTACGGTGATAAAAGCAGCATTATTGTTAAGAGCCTCTTTTGCAGCCGTCACAATGCCCTCGCCCACGGCCGCGCCCATAGAGCCACCCATAAAGCTGAAATTGAAAGCGGCGATTACGGCCGGTTTACCGCCGATTGTACCTTTTGCAACGGTAATGGCATCCTTAAGGCCGGTTTTGGCGCGTGAATCTTTCAAACGGTCAGCGTATCTTTTTCGGTCTTTGAATTTTAGCGGATCATGCGCGACATCGGGTAGGGCAATGGTTTCATATTTTCCATCATCAAACATAAGCTCAAGGCGATTTTTCACAGAAATCCGTAAATGGAAATCGCAATGCATACATACATTATGGTTTTGCTCAAGATCGCGGTGAAAAAGCATACCTTCGCAAGACGGGCATTTTTGCCAAAGATTATCGGGCATCTCTTTTTGTTGTTCAACAAGCGAGCGAATACGCGGGCGGATAATGTTTGTAAGCCAATTCATTTTATATATGCAGGTTGTTTTTGGGAATGGTTTGTTATGTGCTTATTTTTGTAAAAAGTCAAGTTATTGAAGTTTGAGCCCTGTCACCAATTTTTTGACCTGCTCACAAACCAGGTGAGGCAAGTCTGAGGATTCTTTATTTTTTTCAATGGTTTTAGCGATAGCTGACCCGACTATGACTGCATCTGCTAGGGCTGACATTGTTTTGACATCATCGGCATTCTTTATGCCGAATCCTATGGCTATTGGCAGATCTGTTTTTGATCTTATCATATCGATATGTGGTTTTATTGTCTCTGCATTGGCCGATTTAGTGCCAGTTATACCCGCAATAGATACATAATATAAAAACCCGCTTGCGCCTTTTAAAAGTGTTTCAAGCCGCTTTTCATCTGTAGTAGGCGTTATTAAGCGAATCATGTCTATTTGATTTGAATTTGCGTGTTTGCGTAATGCATAATCTTCTTCAGGCGGAAGATCAACCACAATAAGACCGTCCACACCTGAAGCGCTTGCATCTTTTGTGAATTGAGCATACCCGTATGAAAAAAGCGGGTTGGCATAGCCCATAAGAATAATGGGCGTTGTATCATTATGAGTTCTAAATTCGCGCACGGTATTCAGGGTGTCTTTAACTGTAATATTGTTTGCAAGCGCCCGCTTACCCGCGGCTTGAATTGCTGCGCCATCTGCAACAGGATCAGTGAAAGGCATTCCCAGTTCTATAAAGTCTGCACCCGCCGCCGGCAGCGCATCCAATATATTTTGGGATACTTTCAAATTTGGGTCACCACCCATTATGAAAGCGCTAAAAGCGGGTCTATCTAACGATTTAAATAATTTTTTTATGCGGGTCATTTTTTTTCCAATTTCTGACATCTTTTGGTGTTTTGAAAATTATAACCTGACAATGTTTCGCGTGTTCTTCAAGCGCATCTATAATGCGTGGCCGGGTTTCTTTTTTAAAACGTGCGACATACTTTGTGAAATCCCAGTTAAACCGCTCGGTACAGCCATCTGCCATATCGGCGCGCGTGTGGCCATATCCTAAGGCTGTTCTTTTTAAAATTCTGTAAAGGCACAGCCATACCGGCAGGTCAAAAAAGAACACTGTATCCGCTCTTGCAAAACGCATTGGGGCAGTGCGTGTGTAATTTCCGTCAATGATCCAGTGATCTTTTGATATAAGTGTATCAAGCTTTTGTTCGAAAATTTCCTGTTTCTCCATAATCCATCCCGACTTCCAAAATATTTTGTCCAAATGGTATAATGGGAGGCTTGTTTTGCTAGCTAATTTTTTCGCAAAAGTCGATTTGCCAGAGCCGCTGCAACCAATGATTGCTATTCTTTTCATGTTTTGACCCCAATATGCACCAAGACTTCATTGACGCCATCTTCAAAAAAGCGCGGGCCGTAGACTTCGAAATCTGTTTTATAGGTGCGATCTAAATCGCTTTCCCACACGGCTTTCCATGTTTCAATCAAGGCCTGAGGCTGATTTCCTGCGGCGCTCAGAATCGCATAATCGGCCTTTTCAACATGAACCATGTGCAAGGTCTTTGGTAGGTTTTCGGTGCTTTTTACCTGATAGCCAATGGTTAGTCGGTAGGGGGCTTCATGATCGCCCTCATAATCAGAATAAACAGCGATTATAACATCGTTCTTTTTTTGCGGTAAAACCATGCCCACGTTTTCTTCAAAAAAACGTTTCCAAAGCGTGTTTATATCATCGGTTGCCTTATCATCTTTATTTGTTGTCACCGTTGTCACGCCTACGATATCAAAGCCGCCTTTATTGTCCAATGCGGCTTTAACTTCATAATCAGGTGATGATCCGTTTGACGTTGTCATTTTATATTAAGACTCCCATTATATTTCGACTTCCAGCTTTTCTGCGACTGTAAAAATATCTTTATCGCCGCGGCCGCACATATTCATGACCAGAATATGATCTTTTGGCAGGTCAGGCGCTATTTTACAGACATGCGCAAAGGCGTGTGCAGGTTCGAGCGCAGGGATGATGCCTTCGAGTTTTGCGCAGAGCTGAAACGCATCTAAAGCTTCCTTATCTGTGATAGATACATATTCGACACGTTTATTGTCAAAAAGCCATGCGTGTTCAGGGCCAATGCCGGGATAATCCAAGCCTGCCGATATGGAATGTGCTTCTTGAATTTGTCCGTTATCATCTTGCAGGAAATAACTTTGCATGCCGTGCAGAATACCTGCGCGTCCGCCTATTAAACTTGCGGCGTGCTGATCTGTGTCAACGCCGTGGCCTCCGGCCTCTACGCCGATCATTTTGACATCTGGTTCATCTAAAAAAGGGTGGAACAGGCCGAGTGCATTTGATCCGCCGCCAATACAAGCAACAAGACTATCCGGTAGGCGGCCTTCGCGCTCCATCATTTGTTCGCGCAGTTCTTTGCCGATGACGGATTGAAAATCACGTACCATGGCGGGGAAAGGGTGGGGGCCTGCAACCGTGCCAATTAGATAATATGTGTCATGCACGTTGGCGACCCAGTCTCTTAATGCTTCGTTCATCGCGTCTTTCAAAGAGGCCGAACCGCTTTTGCAAGCCCTGACTTCCGCGCCTAAAAGCTTCATGCGGAATACATTTGGCGCTTGGCGCTCGATATCTTTTGCACCCATGAAGATGGTGCATGGAAGGTCAAACAGCGCGCATACGGTTGCGGTGGCAACTCCGTGCTGGCCTGCTCCCGTTTCAGCGATGATACGCGTTTTACCCATGCGCTTGGCCAGCAGGATTTGACCCATGCAATGGTTGATTTTATGAGCGCCTGTATGGTTAAGTTCGTCGCGTTTGAGATAAATTTTCGCTCCGCCTAAATGCTTTGTCGTGGCTTCGGCAAAATAAAGCGGTGAGGGGCGTCCGATGTAGTCACGTGCCCATGTTTCAAACTCCTGCCAAAAAGCGGTATCATTTTTTGCTTCGTTCCATGCTTTTTCAACGGATAGTATGAGTGGCATTAGCGTTTCGGCAACATAGCGTCCGCCGTATTCACCAAAGTGGCCGTTTTCATCAGGTTGATTTTTTAATGAATTGGGTTTTGTCATTTTATTTTTCTAACCGCACTGATAAATTCCATGATTTTCTCCGGATTTTTTTGACCCGGTGCATCTTCTACGCCGGACGATACATCAATGCCGTCCGGATTTAAAGTTGAAAGTGCATCACTGATGTTGTCTTTATTCAGGCCGCCAGAGAGCATCCATGGTTTTGAAAATGACACGTTGTTTAATAACGACCAGTTAAAGCTGTGCCCTGTTCCGCCGGGCAGTTTTGCGCCTTTGGGTTTTGAATCCAAAATGATCCAGTCAATAAGGTCATTATAGGCCGGTATTGTATCGAGATCAGATGCCTCTCCAATTCTAAAAGCCTTTATTATTGGTTTGCCAACGCTTTTCTTCACTGTTTCGATACGTTTCGGCGTTTCGTTTCCATGCAATTGTATATAATCTAAATCAAAATGGGACAATGCGTCCTGCA
Organism: uncultured Alphaproteobacteria bacterium; assembly: GCA_963702155.1. Lineage (GTDB taxonomy): Bacteria > Pseudomonadota > Alphaproteobacteria > Micavibrionales > Micavibrionaceae. The sequence goes on along the minus strand of OY969717.1, from coordinate 1,598,151 downwards.
GGACGCGGTCGTCCGGATTAACAAATAGTCCTACAGATTTGATTTTTTTGATATTATTGATTAATTTAGCCGCATTTTGATACGATATGTTCCGCGGGCTGGGCGGGTAGAATACGAAACCCACCATATCGGCATTATTCTGCTCTGCAGCCTCAAGTGCTGCTTTATCGGTGATACCGCATATTTTTATAGTCTTTTTTAAAGTGTTAGGCATATCCAAAGCACCGTTATTTAGAGCTTATAGAGTTCAGGATTTCGTGCGCGGCCGTTGCAGGGTCGTTCGCTTTTGTAATTGGGCGCCCAATTACAAGATGCGTCGCACCCGCCATTATAGCTTGCCGCGGGGACATGACCCGCTTTTGATCCCCGTGATTTGTATTTTCCGGTCTGATCCCCGGTACCATTAAAATGAAATCATCCCCAAATTTTTCGCGTAGAATTTTGATTTCAAGTGCAGAGCAGACGACCCCGTCAAGGTTTGCCTTTTTGGTTAAAGCGGCGAGTGTTTGAACCTGTTTTTCGGGTGTGCCGGATTGACCGGTTTCGTCTAATCCTGCTTGATCTGTACTGGTTAAAACAGTAACGGCTAGTAATTTTGTATTCGGATGACAAGCATCACGGGCGCGTTGCATCATTTCTAAACCGCCGATGGCGTGCACATTAAGATATGCCGGTCTTAAAGTGTGAGATAGTGTTTTTACGGCGCCTGCTACTGTATTTGGAATATCGTGGTATTTAAGATCAACAAAAAGAGATGCATCCGGACAGGCCTGCGCGATTTTTGCAATACCTTTAGGGCCGAATGTATTAAAAAATTCAAGCCCAAGTTTCAGGCCGCCCGTAATGGGCCCTATTGTTTTTGCCCATGTTATAGCTTGATCCATATCCGGCGTATCAATGGCACAATATATAAGAGGATTTTTAGACATGGCTGATTCTCCCTTAGCTAATCTTTAAGAGATTACTTAAACGTACATAAACAGTTTATATAATTTTTTCTTTTTCAGAAGGTGATACCAAAACAGGCACGAGGTCTATGGCTTCTTTTTCATGAAGCGTCTTCGCAGCTTTTTCGATGTTTTTTTCCAGCTTCTCTTTTTCTTTTTTGAGCTTGCGGTTCTGCAATTTAAGGCCTAAGTATTTCGGACTTAGCATTAATATTCCTAATATAAGGCCTATGCCCAAGGTTGCAACCAAAATAAAGTAAAGCGGCGTTGTTATTGGATCATGAAGCGGGGAGAAATACAGTGTTGTTTCATCGCGGTTAATAATAACGAATACGGTTACGCATACGGCTATGATAACTAGAAATAATGTACGGAAGAATCCGGGCATGGTTAATTTTTCTTCTTGTTATAACGTCTGGTTAAAAAATCTACCAGTCGTTGCCATCTTTATTCAGATTTTCGCGTAATGCCTTACCGGTTTTAAAGAATGGTAACCGCTTTTCAGGGACGTTCACCAATTCACCAGTACGCGGGTTACGGCCTACGCGCGCCTTGCGATGTTTTACAGAGAATGCACCAAAACCGCGTAATTCTACACGGTCGCCTGCGGCTTAATGCTTCGGAAATTTCATCAAAAACCGTATCGACAATTTTCTCAACATCGCGCAAATATAAATGCGGGTTGCGATCGGCCAGTCTTTGTATAAGTTCAGATTTTGTCATGTTCTTAAATAACCCTTATGTAATATCGAGTATGATAAGTTTTTGTCATTTTACAAATACCAACGCAAAAATTGTGTTTATTGTTCCTTCAACACTTTTATAATATTTATTTGCGTAATTCTGTGGGCTAATCCTTAAACCCCTTATATTCAAACAGTTTACTAAAATATCAATATACACTGCTATCAGAATAGGGCAAGTCTTTGTGACAAAAGAAAACCGGCATTTTTATTAAAAACGCCGGTTGCCTTAGAATTTAAAAACTATGGTTATAGCAAATTATTCAGAATCATCGCTTTTTTCAGCTTCTTCTTTTTTGTCTGCCTTCTTTTTAGGCTCTTTTTTAGCCTTTGGCTTTTCTTCGGCCTTGGCGTCTTTTTTGTCTGCCGTTTTCTCAGCTGCTTTTTCCGGCTTATCTGCGGAGTCCTGATCCTTCAAAGCTGCGCCAAGAATATCACCCAAAGACGCACCGCTTTCGGTTGAGCCGAATTCTTTCATTGCCTGTTTGTCTTCATCGATTTCACGGGCTTTGATAGACAGGCTCAGTTTACGGGTTTTCTTGTCTATACCAATAATCTTAGCATCGACTTTCTCACCCACTGCGAAGCGGTCAGGGCGTTGCTCAGAGCGCTCGCGGGATAGATCGGCCTTTTTAATTGTGCCTTTGACATTTTCATTGATGTCCAGTTCAATAAAGCCAGATCCAATCTCGGATACTGTTCCTGTAACAACATTGCCTTTGGTCATACCTGACATCGCGCCTTCGAATGGGTCGTCTGTCAATTGCTTGATACCAAGGGCTACGCGCTCTTTCTCCGGATCCATATCCAAAACCTTCACCTTAACGGTGTCGCCCTTGTCAAAAGCCTTGAGTGCATCTTCTGATTCGTCTTCCCAAGAGACATCGGAAAGGTGAACCATGCCATCAATATCACCCGGCATACCAACGAATAAACCAAATTCGGTTACGTTTCGTACTTCGCCTTCGATTTGATCGCCAACCTTATAATTTTTGGCAAATTCGTGCCATGGATTTTCCATGGTTTGCTTCAGGCCAAGAGAAATACGGCGCTTTTCTTCGTCAATATCCAGCACCATAACGTCTACTTCCTGAGAGGTAGAAACGATTTTACCAGGATGTGCATTTTTCTTGGTCCATGACATTTCAGAAACGTGAACCAAACCTTCGATACCGTCTTCAAGCTCTACGAATGCGCCATAATCGGCGATATTTGTAACGCGGCCTTTGAATACAGACCCAATTGCAAAACGTGCGGCGACGTCACCCCAAGGATCATCTTCCAACTGCTTCATACCAAGTGAGATACGGCCGTTTTCTTGGTTGTAGCGGATAATCTGCACATCAATATTTTGACCAATTTGAAGCACTTCTGATGGGTGGTTGACGCGTTTCCATGAAATATCGGTTACATGAAGTAGTCCGTCTACACCGCCCAAATCAACAAATGCACCGTAATCGGTGATGTTTTTGACCACGCCTTGTAAGACCTGGCCTTCGGCCATATTCTCCATAAGGTCGGTACGTGCTTCGGCGCGAGATTCTTCTAATACCGCGCGGCGGGACACAACAATGTTTCCGCGGCTTCTGTCCATTTTTAGAACTAGGAATGGCTGCGGTGTGCCCATTAGAGGGGAAAGGTCACGGATGGGGCGGATGTCAACTTGTGAGCCAGGCAAGAACGCCACTGCGCCGCCAAGATCTACGGTGAAACCACCTTTAACGCGGCCAAATATAATACCATTGACGCGCTCGTTTTTCTTGTGAAGCTCTTCAAGCTCCATCCATGTTTCTTCGCGGCGTGCCTTTTCACGGGACAGAACGGATTCACCATGGCGGTTCTCCATCTTCTCGACAAAAACTTCGACCACATCACCGATTTTAATTTCGGGATCTTCGCCCGGCTTGCGGAATTCGTTAAACGGGATGCGTCCTTCTGATTTTAGGCCAACATCGACAATTACAAAATCATCGGTCAATTTAATAACGGTACCGTTTACAACGCTTCCGACAAATTCTTCCTGACCTTTAAGGGATTCTTCTAGTAGAGCGGCGAATTCGTTTGAATCTGCTCTGTCTTGTAGTTTGGTTGCGGCTTTTGCCATATTAATAGTCTTTCAAGTGGTTAGAGTTCAATATGCCTTTAGCTTCTAAATTTTTTTGAAACCGGCATGTTTAATCGGATATTTTGTAATATTAGCTTTTAAGATTTGGGCTGACCCAGTTTTTCTTCTGCCAATGCGAGCGCGGCTTTGAATACCTGTTCCTGCGATAGATCGCTGGTGTCAATAACGACCGAAACTTCTTTGGCTTGATCAATATTTCTGGCATCGCGCGCGTCTCGTTCACGCATATCCTTTAAAACGGTGTCATATGTAGCGGGAATCCCCTTGGATTGCAACTCTTTTAAGCGTCTTTTTGCGCGAATTTCGGTTTGTGCCGTTATAAAGAGTTTAACTGGTGCGTTCGGGCATATGCGGAATGTGATGTCTCGTCCGTCTAAAACCGAACCTTTCGCAGGATTTTTACCAATATCAGGCGGGGTTGATGCGAAGTCAGTTTGAAGCTTTAAAAGCAGTTTTCTGACGCTATCAAAGGTTGCTACTTTTGAGGCGGCGGTTCCAGCTTCATCGGATTTGAGCGCAGGGTCATTCAGGGTGCCTGAACCTTTTTTTACTTTTTGAAAGATCTCCTGTGCCATTTAAATCGCAGATCAACTCATCGGACGGGTCGAGGTCGTTTTGAAGGCATGCGTTGCCTACGGCACGGTACAATGCGCCGGTATCCATATGGGCAAAGTTTAAATGAGCGGCCAAAGCGCGAGCGAGGGTGCCCTTACCGCTTGCGGCGGGGCCGTCGATGGCAATGATTGAGGTAGTGATAGGTTTTGTATTCATGCTTGTTTTTATAAAGTGCAAGAAGTAAGATTGCAATAATGACTTTGCAAGGTAATCCAAATATAGTTGATAATGGTTTCAATAATCCGCCATCAGACCCTTCTACTCTCATGAAAACTTGGTTTGAGAATTCTGAAAAAGCAAATGTCGCTGAGCCTTACGGTTTTACTCTTTCTACAGTTAATATAGAGGCAAAGCCATCTAGCCGAGTTGTTTTAATGAAGAGCTATGATGAGTTAGGTATTATTTTTGCTTCTAGTTTATCAGGCCGTAAAGGAAAAGATTTTACTGAAAACCCTATGGTTTCAGCAAATTTCTGGTGGAGAGAAACCGTTCAACAAATAATAATATCGGGGCGCATTGTTCGTATGCCAGATGAATATTCAAACTCTATTTTTAAAACTCGTATACGCTCTGCTCAAGCAATTTCAAAGCTTTCTAAACAAAGCGAACCTCTTGATGATAAGAAAAGCTTGCGCCAAGCTGTTCGGATTTAACAAGTTCTACTGGATAAACGAAATTAAAAGACCTAAAGATTGGGCAGTTTTTAGACTTGAGCACGATGAAGTCGAATTTTGGCAAGGAAATACTGACCAATTCCAAGCAAACTCAAGTATTAGGCAAAAAACTGATGGGTCGTGGCATAAAATTTGTTTGCAACCCTAAGCGAGTGCACTCTCTTCTAACCACTTACCTTTATATCCGCGCCGAAATCGTTCATTAATTCAATAAAGTTCGGGAAGCTGGTGCGGATGGGGGCGCCATCGTCGATTTTGATGGGGTTTTCGGTTACTGTTCCCAATATCAGAAAGCTCATCGCGATGCGGTGGTCGAGTTCGGTTTTGATGATTGCACCGTCTTCTAGGCCGCGCGGGGGGTTGCCCGTGCCATGGATGGTCAGGCTGTCTTCGCCCATTTCCGCATTTACGCCGCATGCCATCAGCCCTTCATATACTACAAGCAGACGGTCGCACTCTTTGACACGTAATTCGGCGAGACCCGTCATTTTTGTTGTTCCTTTGGCGCAGGCCGCGGCCATGGCGAGAATTGGGAACTCATCAACCATAGACGGGACGCGATCTTGGGGCACGTTCGTTCCATTTAAGGTCTCTGACCCTTTTATAATAATATCGCATACACGCTCTCCAGATTCGATACGATCATATTCGAATTTTATGTTTGCGCCCATATCTTGAAGCGTCAAATAAAGGCCATTGCGGCGGTCATTCATGCATACGCGCGCAATGCGCAATTCTGATCCTTTATTCAAAGCCGCGGCTACGGCGAGAAACGCGGCGGATGATGGGTCGCCCGGCACGTCAATGGCGCAGGGTTGTAATTCTTGCTGGCCTTTAAGTGTGACTCGGTAATGACCGTCTTCGGTTTTTTCGGTTTTTATATCTACGCCGAAATGGGTGAGCATATTTTCGGTGTGGTCACGGGTTGGTTTTGGTTCGATTACGGTGGTTTCACCGCGTGCGGTCAGGCCGGCCAGAAGGATCGCGGACTTTACCTGCGCCGAAGCCATCGGAAGCGTATATTCAAGTGGCAGAATTTCATTTGTACCATTAATTGTTAGCGGTAGTCGCCCGCCTTCGGAGGATTTGAACGTCGCGCCCATCATCTCTAATGGTTTTATAACGCGGTTCATTGGGCGTTTTGTTAGGGATGCATCACCGGTCAAGGTTACGCTTATCTCGTGACCCGCGATCAGTCCCATTAAAAGTCTTGTGGATGTGCCGCTGTTCCCCATCTCCAATGAGGTTTCGGGTTGGCGCAAGCCGCCAATGCCAACGCCATATATGCGCCATAGTCCGTCCGAATCCTTGCTGATTTTTGCGCCCATTGCGCGCATGGCTTCGGCCGTATTCAAGGACGTCTTCGCCTTCTAAAAGCCCACTGACCATGGTTTCACCAATAGCCATAGATCCTAGCATAAGCGCGCGGTGTGATATGGATTTATCGCCGGGCACTTTTGTTGTGCCACTGACTGCACCGGACTTATGGGATATCAACGGGGTTGGGTTTTTAGATGCGCTCATAGGTATTCAATTCTCTAATATGTTTAAAACTATAGACTTTCATAGCAGTTACACGTAATCTTGCAACCCTAAAAAGAATGAGAATTTATGTCTTCATTACCAAAAAAGATAGCTTTTCAAGGGGCGCATGGGGCGTATTCGGATATGGCGTGCCGCGCAGTGTTTCCGGATTATAAAACCTTGCCGTGCACGTCTTTTGATGAAGCTTTTCAAGCCGTCACCAAAGGTCAAGCCGATCTAGGAATGATTCCGGTTGATAATACGCTAGCGGGGCGTGTGGCCGATGTGCATCATTTGATGGAGGCGCAATCGCTTTATATTACGGGCGAATTTTTTCTACCTGTCGAGCACTGTTTACTTGGGGTTAAAGGGGCCGATATCAATGCGCTTGAGCATGTGCATTCCCATATCCATGCGATCCCACAATGCCGGAAGTTGATCTCGCGTTTAGGTCTGAATGCTCATATACATGCCGATACTGCCGGCGCGGCGAAGGATGTTGCGGCGCGCGGAGATGCGGCACACGGCGCGATTGCATCAAAGTTAGCGGCGGAAATTTATGATCTTGATATACTGGAGCAGGGTGTTCAGGATGAGCACCATAATACAACGCGGTTTTTGATCCTTTCCAAAACGCAATTCACGCCAGATTATGATAAAAACAAAGATTATATGACCAGTCTTATATTTGAGGTTCGTAATATTCCAGCGGCGCTTTACAAAAGTATGGGCGGATTCGCGACAAACGGGCTTAGTTTTTCAAAACTCGAATCCTATGTGGGCGAGAATTTTCAGGTGGCGCAGTTTTATTGTGATATTGAGGGACATTATGATTCGGTGCCATTCAAACTTGCCATTGAAGAATTGGAATTTTATGCGAAAAACATAAGATTTTTAGGAACTTATCTTGCGCATGATTTTCGTAATCGGTAAGGTGCTTTCAATATATTAAGCTTTTGGTTGGAATTTAAATGTATATTTACTTTCAAACGATACTATCAAGCGTCTTAAATAAACGTCAGCCATGACATAAAGGAATTTAAACATGCCAACACATGCGGAATTAACGGGAAAATTATTAGATGATGCGGCTGTGTTTTTTACAACGCTTGCGTCGCAGAATGATACGGTTGCGACGGAAATGAATGAGAATGCCGAAGTTTTCAAACAAATGTCTATTTTAATTACTGAAGATCCGCAAGGGTCGGTTAATGAAAAGCCGAATGCGTTGCTTGCGAGCAAGCTTTTGAAAGATGCGGCAACATTTTTTCGCTCATTGGCGGAACAAAACCCACCGATTGCCGAGCAAATGGAAGAAAACGCGAGTGTTTTTGAGCAAATGTCCGGTCTTGTGGAAAAAGACCCGATGGGCATTATTGATTAAAATCTTTATTTGTTACATGGCAAGGATTTTAGGTTGACCCCTTGTGTGCATCAGGGGTTTTAAAGTATCATTTTAATCAGAATGATTCTTTCTTTACTCTTATCCCTAAGAGCGTCCCCAATTTCTTAAAAACTGCTTACTTCTTAAAACGATATTCTTATGGCACGATCACGTTCAATTAAACGCAAAACAAAAAAATCGTCAAGGCGAAAAAAGAATCCCGGATTTTCCTTTCTTCCTACTGGGTTGCAGGTCTTTTTAGCGCGGCGCATTATAGATATATGTGCCTTTTTGTTTTTTGCTTTTAGCGGCTTTTTGATTTTATCTCTCATCAGTTATGATCATACCGATCCGTCTTGGAATTCGGCTGGTGATAGCGCTACGCAAAACTGGATGGGTGTAGGCGGCGCTTATGTAAGCGACCTACTTCTACAGACCCTTGGCGCAGGCGCATTTTTTATCACGGCCGGTATTTTTCTATGGGGCATTAGAACTTTGTTCAGGCACCGCATTAGGCCGTTTTTATTGCGTGTAGTTGCGCTTCTTTTTGCGGCGCTTTGTTTTTCTGTAGCCGCGGCGCAGATACCGTCAAATGGATGGACTGTACATCCCTATTTAGGCAGTAGCGCAGGCACATTATTATTAGAGCAATTTAGTGTATTCTCATCTTTTATTGCTTTTTGGGCCATTCCTATATTAGCGGGTATATTGGGGTTTTTCTCATTTTTACTCGCTGTCGCTGTAACACGTTATGAGGCCTTTGTTGCACTGAAAACTGCACAAATGTTTGTAACTTCGGTTGTGAGTTTTGGTGTCAATATTTCACGCGCCTTTACCAATTGGGTGCGTCATTATAATGATGAAGAATACAAACCCGAGAAAAAACCGTTATTTTCGTTTTCGTTCAAATCTTTTAAAGACGATTATGAAGCTTTTTCAAAGTCATCCCGCATTGATAAAACCCTACCCAATTTAACCACGATAGATAAAGCGCCTAAGGTAGCGCTTGTAGATACACCCAAACCTAAAGATGTGGTGGCTCCAAAGGGACAGGCAAGCATTCCCGTTGTCACGCCGCAAAAACGCGGTGATCAAAGCGGCGCTGTTAATAATCAGGCGCGATTTAATTTGCAGAATGGTGAATGGGTTTTACCTGATGTCGGTTTGCTTACACCGCCACCGCCGGAACTTATGTCGGAGCAATTGGATGAATCTGCCTTACGAAAAAACGCACAATTGCTGCGCAATGTATTGGCAGATTTTAATATTGAGGGCGATATCGTCAGTATCCATCCAGGCCCTGTTGTAACACTTTATGAATTTGAGCCTGCGCCGGGAACAAAGACGTCTAAAATTATTAATATTAGTGACGATATTGCGCGGTCAATGTCTGCGATATCTGTCAGGTGTGCGGTTATCCCGGGGCGGAATGTTATCGGTATTGAATTACCAAATAAAAAGCGCCGCATTGTTTATATGCAGGATTTACTCGTCTCGCGTTTGTACGAAAAAACATCGGCGCATTTGCCGCTTATTCTGGGTAAGGATATTGGTGGCCAGCCAATTTTGGCGGATCTGGCGAAAATGCCGCATTTATTGGTTGCCGGAACAACCGGATCGGGTAAATCGGTTGCGATGAATACCATGATTCTCTCGCTTCTTTATCGATTGCCGCCGGAAAAATGTCGCTTGATTATGATTGATCCGAAAATGCTTGAACTATCGGTTTATGATGATATCCCGCATTTGCTTTCCCCTGTAGTAACCGAGCCGGGGAAGGCCGTGGTTGCCTTAAAATGGGCAGTACATGAGATGGAAGAGCGGTATCGCGCGATGTCTAAAATGGGTGTACGTAATATCGAAGGATATAATCAGCGTATGCGCGAGGCGCGTAAAAAAGGCGAAACCATGATGCGTAAGGTGCAGACAGGCTTTGATCCTGCTACTGGTAAGCCAACTTATGCAGAGCAACCGATGGATATGTCAGATCTGCCTTATATTGTAATTGTTGTTGATGAGTTTGCCGATCTTATGCTGGTTGCCGGTAAAGATGTTGAAAGTGCAATCCAGCGTCTGGCGCAAATGGCGCGGGCGGCGGGCTTGCATCTTATAATGGCGACACAGAGGCCATCCGTTGACGTTATTACAGGTGTTATCAAGGCCAACTTTCCTACGCGGATCAGTTTTCAAGTGACGTCTAAAGTTGATAGCCGCACCATTTTGGGTGAAGGCGGTGCGGAGCAGCTGCTTGGCATGGGAGATATGCTTTATATGGCACCCGGGGGGCGCGTAACCCGCGTACATGGGCCTTTTGTATCAGATGAAGATGTCGAGAAAATATGTGATACCCTGCGCGCGCAGGCAGAGCCAGCCTATATCCAGGATGTAACATCAGCATCAGATTTTGGTGATAGCGCAATTATGAATGCCATGTTTGGAGATGGTAATTCCGGCGCTGAAAAGGTTGATGAGCTTTACGATCAGGCGGTCGCGCTCGTGGCTAAAGAAGGCAAGGCATCGACCAGTTTTGTGCAACGATATTTGCAGATCGGGTATAATCGCGCGGCGCGCATTATCGAAGAAATGGAACGCCAGGGGGTTATAAGTGCCGCGACCGCAACGGGTAAGCGCGAAGTGCTAATTTCTGATTTTAGTGAAGTATAGTTTCTTTTTTAATATCTTGGTTTTGAAGAATTATATTTGTTCTTTTTTTATTAAAGGAAAATGCTGGACTGCGCGTACTAATACTATAAGTTATTTTATTATTCCAACCAGCAGGTTTATTTAATATGCGTTCTTTTGTCCTTGTTTTTATATTTATGGTTATGGTTTCTTTACCTGTTTTCGCGCAAATGGAGCCGGTGAATGATATTCCGGCGGAGGCGGCGAAGATTGAGGCATACTTAAAAACGCTGGATACCGCGCAGGCGCGGTTTGTGCAAACAACGCATGACGGGACGCAGTTGGTCGGCACTTTTTATCTGGATCGTCCGGGTAAATTGAGGTTTGAATATGATGATCCGATCGAGGATTTTGTTGTTGCGGACGGTTTCTTTATCTATTTTTATGATGCCGAATTACAAGAACAAACCAATGCACCTATCGGGGCGACCTTGGCGGATTTTTTATTGCGCGAGGATATCAGTTTGTCCGGTGATGTGAGTGTTGAAGATATCAGCCGCAGTGGCGGTTTTTTACAAGTTACAATGAGCCAGACGTCTGATCCGCATGCAGGTTCCCTTATGCTTGCACTTAAAGAAGACCCCATGACATTAAAAAAGTGGCGTGTTGTTGATGCGCAAGGGTTAATTACAGAAGTTGAGCTTTTTTATCTTAAAACGGACATAAAACATCCCAAAGGCTTATTTGCCTATATCGATCCCAATCGCGGTCAGCAAAGATTTAATCAGTAAAATATCATGAATGAAGGCCCGTTAGACCATTTGATCCGCATGCTTGGGCGTTTGCCGGGGCTTGGTAATCGTTCGGCCAGGCGTATTGCTCTTCATCTTTTGAATAAACGCGCAGATGTTATGTTACCGCTTGCCGATATGCTAAAACGTGCAGCGGAAGAGATTGAGGAATGCAATATTTGCGGCAATCTCGATATGCGTAACCCGTGTCATATTTGTAACGATGAGCGCCGTGATCGCTCGACTATTTGTGTTGTGGCGCAAGTGAGCGATTTATGGGCGGTTGAGCGTACGGGGTCGTTTAAAGGTCTTTATCATGTTTTAGGGGGGCTGTTATCCGCGCTTGATGGTATTGGGCCGGACGAGCTTCGTTTAAAAATGCTTTATGAGCGTATACAAGAACGCGCGCCGCAAGAGCTTATTTTAGCTTTAAGTGCGACGGTTGACGGGCAATCGACCGCGCATTATATCGCCGATCATATAGATCAAGTTTCTGTAAAAATTACGCATCTTGCGCATGGTGTGCCAGTTGGCGGAGAGCTTGATTATCTGGATGATGGAACTATTACAACGGCTTTAAGGTCACGAAAGTAAAATCTTCATTTCATGCTTTGCAAAATTATGTTTTCAGTGTGATTTTGATGCCTCACGTATTTGCTCTATGATCTATTCCGGTTTTCTGCAAGTACGCATTTCCGCTTTGTCAAATATAATATTATGCTTAGTTTTTTTCGGAAATATAAACTGTTCCGGCATCTGATACGGCGAGAGCGGCAAGATGAGAGGCGTGTCCGACCGAATCGCCGCCGATGGCAAAGTCATAATATGTACCGGCGGGAAAATAATGATCCGATGTTGCAGCCTTAACACCGCTACCGCCAAATTTTATATAGACAGGGGTGGTGGCATAAACGCTTACGATTTCGGTATCTGTATCAAAAGCGGCGGTATTCCGTGTAGAGGACAAGCCAGATGTTATTGTATGCGCGCCGCCGTTTTTGAGACGTAGGGCAGGCACTGGATTATTGTTTGAATCAAGCGGCATTATTGTAGTCATGAAATTTCTCCTAAATATAAAATAGAAAAACGCCGTTCTTAGTATTTAAGAGCGACGTTTAAAAAACGGTTTTGTGGTCTTGATAATTAGAAGATATAGGAAAATATTCACAAAGTCAATTTTTTTTATTTTAGGCGATTTCTGCTTTTTTTTCTTCGCCTTTGGTCATTTTATGAGCCATGTGTACTTTACCAGTTGGAACATCAACAAGAGATACGGTGATCTCGATCGGTGCCTTGCTGCCCTCGGCCAAGTCTTCGTATTCGTCCAGTGTGGCCGCAAAACGCTTGGCGGCCTCCATTGGCTCAGTTTCATATACGGGCCTTTGCAAGAGAAGGGCGTATTCGTAGCGCTCTGTCTGGCCTATAATATCTGATTGCCGCCGCAGATGTACGAGACGTTTACAGAGCTTTGCAACCGTATAATCGGCAGCATAAGGCCCATCGAGCTCATAAATGCTACGATAGTTTGAAAGTGTAATAAAAAGGACGAATGTTTTTTCGCCATATCGATCGGCACGATCAAGGGCGGATAAAAATAATTGATTGAAGGCAGATTTTGCAATAACACCGCCCGCGCTGGGGAAATCCTCGGAATCATCGCCAATCCGGTTTATAAGTTCCAGCAGAACACGGGCGTTTTTAATTTTGCGATCAAGTTGTTCGGTGTCAATTGGCTTTATCAATGCGTCATTCATGCCGGACTTTATGGCATCTTGTGTGTTAGCATCTTCGGATAAAAGAATGATGTACGGATATTTCCTTGTTGCACGGCGCAAATTCAGTACGGTTGGCTTGGCGCTTGTTAACGGCGCGGGGTCAATTATTACAATATCAAAATCCTGATTGGCGAGCATATCTTCAGCCTTGTTCTTAGCAGGCTCATGCGTGATTTTATGGCCTAATGGCTCGAGTTTTGATTTTATAAGCTGTACCGTGATATCGTCACGATCGACAATAAGAATATTCATGATTGTTTAATCCTTGGAGCCCCAAATTTTATAATTTGTCTTGCGTTTAAGAGTTTGGTTTCTATTCATTATATTGATTTCAGGGCTTAATTGTAATGCAATGATTGTTAAAAAAAGGTGAAGTTTTTAGATGCGTCATGTCTGTTGATTGTTTGACAAGGTGCATGTAGTAGGTTATCAGACATTTTAGGCTTTTATAAGTAATAATTTGTAGCGTTTTACGCAAATGGTGGAATTGATGCATACGAGCCGTTAAGGTTTATATGCGGTTACAAAATGTAAGTGACAAGCCTTTTAAGAAAAGCGTAATTTTATAAATACAAGCAGAGTAATATTATGAGCATAGAGCTTTATCAGGGTGACCTTCCAGCAGGTCTGACATTTGATGACCGCATTGCGGTTGATAGCGAGACAATGGGATTGGTACATGGACGCGACCCATTATGCGTGGTGCAGATTTCAGGCGGTGACGGGGTTGCACATATTGTTCAACTTGATCGCTCAACTTATGATGCGCCGAATTTGAAAGCGATTTTAGGCGATGGGAATGTATTAAAGCTGTATCATTTTGCGCGGTTTGACATTGCGATTATACAAAAATATTTAGGTGTGTTGGCGGCGCCGATTTTTTGCACGCGTACGGCATCCAAGTTGGTGCGTACTTATACCGACCGTCATGGATTGAAAGATAATTGTAAAGAATTGCTAGGCGTTAATCTGGATAAGCAGCAGCAAACGTCTGATTGGGGCGCGCCGGAATTATCCAAGGATCAGCTTCAATATGCGGCTAATGATGTTTTGTATTTGCACGCGCTTCATGATGAATTCGAAACGCGTTTGGCACGTGAGGGCCGGCGGGATTTGGCGCAAAAATGTTTTGATTTTCTTCCTACGCGGGCGGCGCTTGATCTGGAAGGATGGCCTGATACAGATATTTTTGCGCATTAGATTTGCAGGCTGTTTGAGATTTCTTTTGCAAAATATTAATTTATTCTGTAAAACCTTTGAGCATAGCATTTAAATATTATAAAATTCTTTTTATAAATTGTGGAGATAAAAATGATTAAAGTTGTGACCAACCCAAATATTGAAATTCCTGCCGATGACGAAGAGCCGCCATATTCGCAGATACAGCGTACAAATATCGCGCGCGGTGCAAAGGTTTTAAAAGACGAGATTGATGGTTTAATTGCGCTTTCAACCAGTGTTGATGTGCCGTTTTCAGATGCGGTCGAGCGTATTCACGACATGAAGCAGCAAGGTAGAACATCTGGCCGCCTTATTGTTGGAGGTATCGGAAAAAGCGGTCATGTAGCGCGCAAGATTGCAGCGACATTATCATCCACGGGTACGCCCGCCTATTTTGTGCATCCGGGTGAAGCCAGCCACGGCGATATGGGTATGATCACCAAAAATGATGTTGTGATGATTTTGTCCAATTCAGGTGAAAATCTAGAATTGTCCGATATAATTCATTATACGCGCCGTTTTGATATCACATTGATTGCGATTACAAGCGAGCCTAAAAGCACTTTGGCTAAATATGCAGATATTTGTATGCCATTGCCGGCAGGGGTACGCGAGGCCTGTCCAAACGGTTTGGCGCCAACGACCTCAACAACGATGATGCTTGCGCTTGGTGATGCGCTAGCCGTGGCTTTGCTGCATCGTATGGAATTAACACCTGATCAGTATAAAGTTTATCATCCCGGGGGAAAACTGGGCCAAAAATTATTGACCGTTTCCGAAATTATGATCCAATTTGATGATTTGCCGCTTGTAGGGGAAGACGCAAAAATGGATCAGGGCATTCTGGTTTTGAGTGAGAAAAATCTTGGCGCGGCCATTGTGGTTGATCAAGATAATAATGTAAAAGGCATTATCACTGATGGGGACTTAAAACGAAATATGGCGCCTGATCTTTTACAGCGCGATGTTCGTGATATTATGAGCGAAACTCCAAAATCGATTGAGTCGGATGCGCTTGCTGTTAAGGCCGTTGATGTGATGACCAAAGTACCGGGACAATATTTGACCAGCCTTTTAGTTATGAAGGATGGAAAGCTTAACGGGATGATACGTCTTCAAGATTGTATTCAAAACGGTATCGCGTAGAAAACGTTTTCAAGTTCTGCAAATACGAATACCCTAAGCTTCCGGTTCTTAGGGTATTTGTGTTTACGCTGTAATTAAATAAGGTTTAAAACTTATTTAGCATTAGGTTTGATCGTCGTTTTTAAAATAGCCATTAATTTCAGTTTTGAGAGATTGCCATATCCTGCTACATATAGGTCATGAGTGATTTGATACCCGATAATGATGAAGAACAGGATGCTCGCCGGATACGGCTTATGACGAGTGGCGAGAGGCCACGATCATTACGTGATCAAAGCTCTGCCAAAAAAGATCGGTACTCATCATTTATTAAATTTTCACGGATTTTATTACCTTTAACCGCCGCTATAATTGCCACGATTGTTTTTACGTGGAGTTATATAGGCGATGACCGGATTGCGCCAGCCGCACAAGATGAGCAAGCGCCGAAGCGATTTGGCAAGAATGAATTACTGAACCCGCGGTTTGGGAGTGTTGATGATGAAACCCGGCCCTATACTATTACGGCAAATCGTGCAATTCAGGGTGAGACCAATGAAGATGTCATTATTTTGGAAAACCCGCTGGCAGAGATGGATTTGAAAACCGGTGAAATTATTACTGTAAAAGCCAATCAAGGTGCATTTCGTCAAGATAATCAGCGTTTATTATTAAAAGGGGATGTTGTTTTGACCCATAACAAAGGGTATCAACTCAATACGGCGGTATTAGATCTGGATCTGGATTTAAATACAGCGATTTCAGAAGAA
Source organism: uncultured Alphaproteobacteria bacterium (assembly GCA_963702155.1). Taxonomy (GTDB): domain Bacteria; phylum Pseudomonadota; class Alphaproteobacteria; order Micavibrionales; family Micavibrionaceae. Next base: position 1,581,835 of record OY969717.1, on the reverse strand, counting down.
AATGTATTTGGGGAAGGGCCGGCGGGTACTTTGGAAGCTAAGGGATTACAAGGCGATGCGGGGGCAGAGCACCTTATATTTAAAGGCCCGGCAAAGGTTTTACTAAACCGGTCGGCTTCTCATAATAGTCTTGAAGGGGAATTTTAATGGTCAAAATATTTATTGCGAGTGCATTAGCGTTAGTCTTATTCATGCAGATAGACACTATACACGCACAGAACGTAACAGGTATGCCGCAGGCGCTTGCGCCCGTTGATACAAATAACCCCGATAAGGACAAGCCTATTGAAATTACGGCAGATGGGACGCTGGAATGGAAACGTGCAGAAGAGATTTTTATTGCACGCGAGAATGCGCTGGCCCAACAAGGTGACGTATCGATCGCGGCAGCAACACTGACAGCCAATTACCGAGAAGGTGAGGGCGGCGGGATGGCAATTTGGCGGGTTACGGCCGATGAAAATGTTGTTATTTCGTCGCGTGAAAATACGGCCCATGGTGATCGGGGGGTTTATAACATTGATGAAGGGCTGGCCGTAATGACAGGGGATGACCTAAAAATGGTTGCGCCGGATCAAACCGTTACGGCAAAAGACAGTTTTGAATATTGGGTTGCACAAGGGCGGATTAAGGCCATTGGCGATGCTAGAGTTGTCAGGCTTGAAGATACATTGGAGGCGGATGAGGTATCTGCAGTTTTAAAGGAAAATAATAAGGGTGAGCGGGTTTTGGACACATTAGAGGCAACGGGTAATGTGGTTATTACTACGCCGACAGAGGTGGCACGCGGCACGTATGCGATTTATAAAGCGGATACTAATATTGTAACGCTTACAGGCGGAGTTACAATAATGCGAGGGCCAAATATTTTAGAAGGTGCAAAGGCAGAAGTTAATTTGGATACCAACACCAGCCGCATATTTGGAGGGCAAGCCACAAGACCCGGTACGGGAAAGGTGCGCGGTGTTTTTTACCCAAACTCGCAATGATTTTAAGAGGCTTTTGAGTATTTTATTGTTACAAAAAGCACGGATTTAAACAGGCATGATTTTTTTCTCACAATGGCTTTTGCTTGCAGCGGTGCAAGCCGCAGCAACGATGTCGCCAGGCCCCGCATTTGCGATGAGCGTCCGGCAATCCATGCGATATGGACGGCAGGCGGGTTTATATACCGCGATTGGCTTAGGCGCAGGTGTTGGGCTTCACATTATTTTTGTTTTATGCGGTATAGCAATTTTAATAGAGCAATCTCCATTTTTATATGCGGCGATTAAATATTCAGGTGCGGCTTATCTTATATATATTGGAATGAAAGGCATTATTCCCTTATTTAAAAAACGTGATGATGCGCCATATAAAAACAAAGCAATTACAGATATACTAAAAGACGATCCCGAGAGTTCAAGACAGAGTACGGATAATGGAGACGGTATTTTATTAACCCCTTATAAATCGTGCAATCGTTTTAAAGCTTTTAAATCGGGTGTTTTTACCAATTTACTAAATCCAAAAGCGGTCGTTTTTTTTACAGCTATTTTTGCGCAATTTATATCTTTGGATACACCGATATATATACTTACACTTTATGGCTTAACATCGGTTTTTATTGAAATAACTTGGTTTATGTTTGTAGTGTATATTCTGACGCATCAAAAAGCGCAGCAAAATTTTGTACGTGTTATGCGATGGATTGAAGGGGTATGCGGCGGGTTGCTTATATTTATGGGGTTGCGTTTAGCGGTAAGTAAAGGGATTATGCCATAATGAATAGTGGACAAAAAAAGAATATTATACAAGCCGCACCAAAGGGTTTAAGTGCGCAGCATTTATCCAAAAGTTACAAAAAGCGACCCGTTTTGCGAGATGTTAGTTTTTCGATACAGCGCGGGGAAGCGGTTGCTTTGCTTGGCCCCAATGGTGCGGGCAAAACGACGTGCTTTTATATTATAACCGGTCTTATAAATGCAGATGGCGGTTATATACAGCTTGATGGACAGGATATTACTAACCTGCCGATGTATCGCCGTGCACGGATGGGTGTGGGGTATTTACCGCAAGAGGCGTCTATTTTTCGCGGACTTAGTGTTGAAGATAACCTAAGGGCGGTTACAGAGTCTTTAAAAATTGCAGCGGAAGATCAAGAAATGATGATCGATGATTTAATGGCCGAATTTGGTATTGATCATTTGCGCCGTACGCCTTCGGTTGCGTTATCCGGCGGGGAGCGGCGGCGTGTCGAGATTGCACGTGCGCTGGCGACAAGGCCAGATTTTATTTTGCTAGATGAACCATTAGCGGGGATTGATCCGATTGCAGTGGGGGAGATACGGAATTTGATCGGGCATTTAAAAGAGCGCGGCATTGGCGTTTTAATTACCGATCATAATGTGCGCGATTGTTTGGGTATAGTTGATCGCGCCTATATCTTGCATGATGGGAAAGTCTTGATGGATGGCGCGCCGGCGGATATTGTTCAAAATGCCGATGTGCGCCGCGTATATCTGGGCGAGGATTTTCAGTATAGTTAAGAAGCAGAGCAGATGCCCTTGATTTCTTATTAGGTTTGAATGGATAGTATGTTATAATTTTTTTATGACTAAGATTTCTCAAGGCCTTGATCTAAGGCAGTCGCAAAATCTTGTAATGACCCCGCAATTGCAGCAAGCTATAAAAATGCTGCAGATGAATAATGCTGAGCTTACGGCATTGGTAGATGAAGAGCTTGCGCAGAATCCTTTTTTAGAAAAAGCGGATACAGATGTAAATTCAAAGGGTGATTTAGAGCAAAATACTGATACTGCTTCCGATTATGAGCGTGATAATATCCAAAGTGATAGCGGGACAGGAGATCATTCTCAAGAAGAGTTTGATGAAGTCTGGACAGGTAATGAAGCGGCGAGTGTTTCATCGCATAACACTACGCAAAGTTTTGACCATAGTTCGCAAGCCTCTGTTGGATCCGGTGGCAATATGCAATTTGATGATGCAGATATGGCATTTGAAAATAGAATGTCAAAACCGGAGACTTTACGCCAGCATTTATGTGATCAGTTGGATGTTGCATACCAAGATGACAGAAACCGCAGCATAGGCCGCCTACTTATTGATCAACTGGATGAAGCAGGATATTTACGTGCGGATGTAATGCAGATGGCCGAGCAGCTTAGTTGTTCGCAAGAGCGGATTGAAGATTTGCTAAACTCCATGAGAGGGTTTGATCCTACGGGCGTTTTTGCATCGGGTTTAAAAGAATGTTTGGCACTGCAGTTAGAAGAGCGTGGGCAGTTAGATACGCCTATGAAAGCTTTGCTTGAAAATTTGGAGTTTTTAGGTAAGCGTGATTTTAAAAAACTCTGTGATATATGCGGCGTGAATGAGACGTTTTTACAAGATATGATTGGGGAGATACAGGCGCTTAACCCTAAGCCTGCGTCTGATTACGATCATTTAGTTGTGCAAACGGCTGTGCCGGATGTTTTTATGAGAAAGTTTCCGAAAAATCTGGGCGGGGGTTGGCGCGTAGAGCTTAATAATGACACGCTGCCTAAGGTTTTGATTAATCAAGAATATTACACACAAGTAGCTCAAACGGCGGTGCAGAAAAAAGATAAAGATTATTTGAACTCCCAGCTACATTCGGCTAACTGGCTGGTGCGTTCTATGGATCAGCGTGCGCAGACGATTTTGAAAGTATCGGCACAGATTGTCGAATTACAAGATGCATTTTTCAATTATGGTATTGAATTCTTACAACCTCTTACGCTTAAAGATATAGCCGAGAAAATCGAAATGCATGAGAGTACGGTGAGCCGTGTCACAACCAACAAATATATTGGTACGCCGCGCGGAACATACGAGCTTAAGTTCTTTTTTTCCACCGCTATTGGTGGGCAAGACGGTGGGCAGGTGCATTCATCCGAGGCGGTCAAAGCGCGTATAAAGATTTTGATAGATGAGGAAGATCCGAAGAAAATCTTATCGGATGATAAAATTGTTGCGCTCTTGAAAGATGAGGGTATTGATTTGGCCAGACGAACGGTTGCAAAATACCGTGAAGCCATGCGGATCGGATCATCCGTTGAAAGGCGAAGAGAGAAGAAAGTTTAGACTTTTTATATTGCGGTCTTAAGAAGGTGTATCATAATTAAATTCTATTTTTGCCTTGTTACGATCCATTTCAGAGTCAATATTTATGCTTATATTTACAATATCTAGATCATTAGACGTGCTTAGATTTAATTCTGTTTGTTTTTTAAACTCTTTCCCTATTTGAAGATCGGAAACGGTAATAGAAACGTTATCTGGATGATATTTTTTAATCTCATTACACACGTGCTTGACTTTATTTATATTGATAACTTCATTCTTCCATGAAGGGTTAAGTGCGTCTGTATGTTTTAAAATAACAAGCGTTTTATCAAACGCCTTTTTTAAAGAAGGGTTGCTAGCATTCGGTTCCTTTGTAATATCGGAATTAGGTAGTGCCTCTTTGAAAGAAAGATATGTAGCGTACTCACGCTGATGTTTTATGACTTCGGTTGTCAAAATAGGGTTATCAAGTAAATTTATTGTATTTTGAAAACGATGCGGGAGATTGGATTCAATATTTTCTACTTTTTTATTATTTCTCTTATCTATAATTCCTTTTTTTACTGTTTCCAATTTTAAGTTTATTTCCGGATGGTTTGCATCAATATGTAGTATGTCTCTAATTTGAGCGCTTGATTCGTGCGTAGTTGCAAGTGTTACAGCTAACGATGTCGTTAAAATAACGGCGCTTTGTTTTAAGTTTTTCAAATTTTGCTTATTCATATGACCTAATATTTATATATCTAAAGAAAAAATAGTAGTCATAATGCTTCTTTTATTGCAAGTGATATTATTGTTATGCATATAAAAAATCCCGTTACGCATACACGCAACAGGATCGCTTTGATAAAATAATTTATTAAAAGTCTTTTTGTTTAAGATCTTATAATGACCGCTAGATAATTTTACAGGCCATCATTATATTGTTTTTGATTGGCATTGGGGTATTTTTCCGATTTTACGTATGCTTTTTTCCATTCTTCCATATCGATCATTTTGTTTTCATCAATGTCTAATGCTTCAAAACCCTCACCAATGAATTCTTCGGCGGATAGGCCGTCTTTGTTATCATCAAACTTCATTAAACCGGAGCGCTTGTAAAATTCAGTATATGAATATGTTGTTGCTTCAGCTACTTTATCGTTATCTGTATCAATATATTGAATAACTTCGGCCTCCATCGGGATAATGGTCATCATGTTTTTTTCATCCCATTCAAGATTATCAACATATGTGTCGTTGTTTTGGTCAAATACGGTAAAGAGTTTCTCACCAACTTCTTGCATGGAATATTGTCCATCTTTGTTCGTATCGAACTCCTTGAAGTCTACTTCGTTTACGTTCTTGATTTCTTGTTGAGAAATAACAGTTTTTGTTGTTATGGTTTCTGCACTCGATGTTGTTGGCAGAATAAAGCCAATAAGCATTGATGTTGTAATAGCAGCCAATTTTAGATGTTTCATTTTCGAATATTCCTTTTTAAAGATTATGCTGTATCAAATTTTTGATATGTACAAAATAAACGTTCCGCATTTATAAAATGTTCCAATTTTAAAAAATAAAAAATATCTTTATAAATTCGCTTGCATCATATGGCCTGTGATATATTTATATGATACCTGTAAATCAAAGACTTATTAAAAGGATGACCCTGATGGAACTAACCGTTCATGGAAAACAAATTGATGTTGGTGATGCGCTAAGAACGCATGTCACTGACAAAATCGAGGACTTAAATTCAAAATATTTAAATCATGCAACGTTTGCGACGGTGACTTTTGCGCCGGAAGCGCATAAGCAAATCAAAACAAATATTTTGTTCAAAGTCGGAAAGAATATTACCGTTATGGCCGATGCGGTTGAGCATGACCCATATGTTTCCTTTGAGTCAGCAGCGGAGAAAGTTGGCAAACAATTACGCCGCTATAAGCGTAAGTTACGTGATCATCATGACCGTATGGAGCAAACGCCTGAAGGCGCAGTTATGAAAGCGCGGGATTATATTTTGGCCGCTAATGAAGATGAGCCAGAAAGCGAATTGGCGCAGGCGGGTGTTCCAGAAGGTGATGATCCGGTTGTAATTGCAGAAATGGCGCGTGATATTGAAACAATGAGTGTTTCAGATGCTGTTATGCGCATGGATTTATCTGGTCAATCTGCATTAATGTTCAGAAATGCAAAAACAGAAGGGATCAATGTTGTTTATAAGCGTAGTGATGGTAATATCGGGTGGATAGATCCCGATAATGCATAAATTAACCATTTAAGCACCTTAAAACTTATATTTGTAAAATTTTTATTATGCTCCGGAAATATATAAAAAGCCGGGGCATTTTTCTTTTTTACTTTATAAAAACCTAATAATCTTGCGCTTTACAGATTGTTCTGGATTTTTTTAACCTGAGGAGGTATTAACAAGGGGCTACGGATTAGTGTTTAAAAAGGGGAAAATTAAAATGACTAATTTTATTCATGTTGATACTGTTTTTACCGGCTTTCGGGCGCAGGATAAAAGCAAGATTTTTAAAGAAATATCCAATAGGGTTGAGCAAGAAGCGCATTTTCCAGCGCCGCTTATTTTAGATAAACTTTTGGAAACAGAGGCGCGGTCGCCTTCTGCTATGGGTAATGGTGTTGCAATACCGCATGCTCAGATTCAAGGTATATCGCATCGTTTTGTTTGTATTGCGCGGCTTGAATCATCATGTGATTTTGATGCGTTAGATCATCGCCCTGTAGATTTGATTGGCGTTCTGGTGTCACCAGATAGTGATGGCCCGCTACATTTGCAAGGCCTGTCCCGTTTATCAAGGCTGCTGGGCAATAAAGATTTATGCGATAAAATTAGAGTTGCGCAAGATGCAGATGATGTAAAGTCGCTACTTGCATATCCTGATGGTTGGCTTATGGCGGCTTAGTATGGTTTTGAAGGTCACCGTTTTTAATTTTTTTATTCGAACTTTCTATATCCTTTAATGTAGCGTAATCGCATTCAAATCATTTTCATAGATAGCTGTTTGCGCGCCTGCGGCATTTTCAACTACGTGTATTGGACGTCCATCAGCGGCGTGAACTGCAAATACCAAATTCTCGCCTATTTTTACCTGTTTTATATAGGCAAAATGATCAATACCAAAATTTAAAAAATCGGTTGATGATAGGTTTCTAAGGGCAGCGCGTTGTTCTTTCAGAATATCCTGATTGTCAGTGATATTATTTTGTCTAGAGGTCATATCTTTGATTTTCTTTCTTTTTGTACCTTTATAGCCAGAATCTATTACGATAAATTATTTTAATCTACCCTGGTAAAGGCAGCGTATCATATACGTCGTTACAGATCTTATATAATGTATACGGTTCACTTTATTACAACAGATCACTTTATATTATAACTTATAATATTCTAGCCCATAACCCGCTCTTTCGAACGCTCTTTTACAAAAAAGCGATCGCAATATCCGCATTCTGCTGTATCCTTACCATCAAAGGTATACCAGACATTTGGGTGCCCAAGTGCGCCGCCACCACCATCACAGATGACCTCGTCAGTGATATCAGGGACAATGATAATTTCGGGTATAGCAACTGGGGTTTTTGGTCTTTGGTCGGTCATTTGCTTTTTAATCCTATGTTTTGATAAAGCAGTGCTTAATAAAAGTATTTATAAAATATATGCGTCATTTTCAATCTGTATATTTATTTATATACGATTGGTTTGTGCAACGTATTTTGTTTATAATGACATGTTATCTATTGCTTTCATAAAGGTTTTTATACCGTGCGCTTTTCTTTTAACATGATTGAACACAAAGATACCGTAACGTACGAACAGGGTAATCTTTTAATGTATATACTGATTGCGGTCGCGCTTTTGGCTGCATTGATATATACGGTATCGGAAAGTAATCGCGGAAGTGTTTCAGCTTTGGACAGGGAGCGCAACGAGATTGTAGCCAATGAAATTTTAGATTATGGCGCGAGCATTGCCAATGCGGTTGCGCAGATCAGATTACGTGGTTGCGCGCCGGAGGAGATTAGTTTTGAGCGGAACGGTACGCAAACAAACGGTAATTCGCCGACAGATGAGATTTGTCATGTTTTTAGTCCCGCAGGGGGCGGTGTGACATACCGCACGTTTGAGGCATTTTCTAACGGTACATTTCTTTATACCGGCGGTGATAACATCCCTAATGTTGGCGGTGGTGACCCTGATTTATGGTTACGATTGAGGGCGAATACAGATAATGGGATTGCGAAGGAGATTTGCGCGATTATCAATGAAGATATTGGTGCTAATACTCTGGATGATTCAGGTACCACGCCGTTTGAGCCGGTGATTGACGGAGCGTGGGCAAGTACAAATTTTACGGGTAGTTTTCCAGCGGCAAGCGATTTGAGCGGCGCGGCTTTAACAGCGGTTAAAGCGAATAATTTTGATCAGCAATCGGCCTGGTGTGCGGGGCATGATACAAGTCAGGTGAGTTTTTATCGGCTTCTTATGGCGCGTTAATGGCTGTACTTAGAGCAAATATGAGCGGAGTAGGCCGGATGTTTATTTTGTCTTCAATTAACAGCTTTCTTTGTATTTCCATTTTGTGCCGTCTTCGGTATCTATAATCTCGATATTCATGGCGTTTAATTCATCCCTTATTTTATCGGCGCGCGCATAATTTTTATCTGCTTTGGCCTTGGCACGCTCATTTAAAAGAACTTCGATTTTTTCATTATTTGCGGCTTGGCCTTTAATTTCATCAAACCCTAGCCATTGCGACGGGGATTTTTGCAAAATGCCAAGCAAGTTTCCGCCTGCAAGAAGTTTGCTTTTTAACGCTGCGCTGTTCTCTTCTTTTAAAGTGGCGCAAAGGGCAGATATGGCTTGAGGGGTATTCATATCATCATAGAGCGCGTCTAGAATTGGAGCGGGAATATCTGCGCTTTGTGATTCCAGATCTTTCATTTGCTCTAGCCGCGCATAGATGCGGTCGAGCAGTTTTTTGTTTTGCGCGATTTTATCATCTGACCAATCGAGAGGTTGACGGTAATGCGCGGAGAGCAATGTTAAGCGCAGTGTTTCGCCATCATGAATTTGAAGCAAGTCATGTGCAAGGGTGAAATTGCCAAGCGATTTAGACATTTTCTCGCCTTCTACTGTTAAAAACCCGTTATGTACCCATGTTTTGGCAAAAACAGATAAGTCTTTTACTTCTGCGTGCGCGCAGCAACTTTGTGCAATTTCATTTTCATGATGCGGGAATTTTAAATCTGCGCCCCCTCCGTGAATATCAAAAGGCAGGCCGAGATGTTTTTCCGCCATGGCCGAACATTCAATATGCCAACCGGGGCGGCCGCGCCCCCATGGAGAATCCCAGCCTGGTTCATCTTTTGCGCTGGGCTTCCACAGCACAAAATCAGCCGCGTCTTTTTTATAAGGTGCAATCTCAACGCGCGCGCCCGCTATTTGATCATCACGGTTTCGCCCTGATAACCCTCCATATGCAGGGAAAGAGGGTACGTTAAAAAGTACATGACCATCGGCGGCGTAGGCGTGATCGTTTTGAATTAAATTTTCAATAAGGGCGATCATTTCTTGAATAGTTTCTGTGGCTTTTGGCTGAATGTCCGGTTTGGTTGCGCCCAAAGACGCCATGTCTTCATTATAAATTTTCGTAAATTTTTCCGTGATTTTGGATATGGGCATGCCAGTTTCACGAGAGGCGGCTATAATTTTATCGTCTATATCTGTAATATTTGCAACGTATGTAACGTTTTCATATTTCGTACGTAACGTACGGGTAAGCATATCAAAAACAATAGCAGAGCGGGCATTGCCGATATGTGCATAGTTATAAACCGTAGGGCCGCACGCGTACATACGTACATTATTTTTCTCTATGGGGGTAAAGGTTTCTTTTTTACGAGTGAGGCTGTTATATAGTTTTATATCAGACATTGGCTTAACCATTTTTATTATCATATTTTACTGGAAAATACCTGAGTTACGCGGTATTACAACCATTAAATCATAACGCATCATTGCATTAAACGAGGTGTAAAACCATATGGCAAACGATATTGTTCAAAATAAACCTGCGAATGACCCGTCAAAACCAAGCCGTGATCAGGCCGAAGACGCGGTGCGCACTTTGTTAAAATGGATTGGTGAAGATCCATCGCGTGAGGGGCTGCTTGATACGCCCAAGCGATTTGTCAAAGCTTATGAAGAGTTTTTCAGCGGATATACTAAAGATCCGGCGGCGGTTTTAGGAAAAACATTTAAAGATATTCAAGGGTTTGATGATATTGTTTTGGTTAAAGATATCGAATTTGTTTCGCATTGCGAGCATCATATTGCACCTATTATTGGGATAGCGCATATTGCGTATTGGCCGGCGGCGCAGGTGGTCGGGATTAGTAAGCTGGCGCGGATTGTTGATATTTATGCCCGCAGGTTGGTATCACAAGAAAACATGACAAAGGCGATTGTCGATGTGATCGATGACACGCTTAGACCCAAAGGTGTGGCAGTTTTTATTGATGCCAATCACCAATGTATGTCCACACGCGGTGTTATGAAGGAGGGATCATCCACCGTGACGACTAGTTTCAGTGGTATTTTCAAGGATGATGATTTGCAAGACCGGTTTTTTAATATGATCCGGCGGTAAGTACAAGATGAGTGTGGAATGGCGGCGGTTGCTAAATCCTGATATTGCGACCTATATCAATGCGCATAAAGATCAAGATGTATCCATGCTTGCGCTGCGCCGTCCTAAAATGAAAAACCAAGATGAGCCGTGGCCATGGCCTCTTATTTTTGATCAGATCAAATCGTACCAAAAAGCGGCTAAGAAAATACCTTATTGGCAGGCTTGTCCTGATATTGTTTACCCTTCTGCCGATATTATCGAGCAAGCGTCTTCTTTTGTAACAGCGGCTCATAAGGCTTCGCTGGTTTCTGGTGTTACTTTGGTTGATTTAACTGCGGGTGCGGGGGTGGATTTATCAGCATTTACGAAAGTTTTTCAAAATGTAATCGGTATTGAAAAAGACCAAGATCTTGCCGGACGGCTTGATCATAATATGCATATTTTTCATGGGGATGCCGTTACTATTATTAATAAAGATGCGGCAGAATATGCGCGTGATATGGCGTCATGCGATTGCGTATATATTGACCCGCAACGGCGTTATGATAGGCGTAAAGGGTTGTTCCGGTTTGAAGATTGCTCTCCAGATGTTACCTTAATTCTGCCTGATCTTTTACAGAAAACTAAAATTGTTATAATTAAAGCTTCCCCAGTTTTAGATATACGGCAAGGCATTAAGGCTTTGAAACATGTCCGCGCCGTACACGTGGTTGAATATAATAATGATTGTAAGGAAATCCTTTTTGTTTTAGATAAGGATGCAAATTCTAGCGCCGACGATATGCCGCGTCATGCCGTCATACTGGATGATGCAGGTCAAGCGGCGAGGCATATGGTATTTACGGCAGCAGAAGAGAAAAAAACAGATGTCTCTTATTCTGCGCCGCTTTCCTATTTATATGAGCCATCCCCTGCATTTATGAAGACAGGCGGATATAATATTATAGCCGCGCGATATGGTTTGAAGAAATTACATCCGCATACTCATTTATATACGTCCGACACATTTTTGCATTCATTTCCTGGACGTGCATTTCGTGTGGTTGATATTTTGCCTGTTCAGAGAAAGGCGATCACACTAAAAAAAGCCAACCTTACAGTTCGAAACTTTCCAATGCACGTTGAGGATTTGCGCAAAAAACTAGGCATTTCAGAAGGGGGCGATAGTTATATTTTTGCCTGCGCTTATCTCGACAAATTAAAAACCCAAAAAAATGCACTCGTTTTATGCCTTAAGCCGTGATCTTCTAAAAGATATAACGGTTTTAAAAATTTGAAATTTATTTTACTCATTTTTGTGTTAAATTTTATTTATCTTTAAAACTTATTACTTTTCAAGCGCTTATAATTTTAGCGTATAGATCTTTTTTGTATATTAGATAATTGTTTTAAACATCTTGTTAACACTTGTAGCGTAGACTTTAAAAATGAGGTAGGCTTTGTGTTCGCGCAATGTGTTCTTCATTGCAGGGGATTATAAAAAAGAGCAAAAACAATGAGTGTTTTCTCAAAATCCAAAGTGGGAATTATGCCTTCAAAATCACGTCTAGATAGCGCTGATCAGAATATACGTTCGTCAAAAGGATTGAAAAATTTTCTATCCTCTTCTTCGGCGCAAATCTGGAAAAGCTGGTTTAGCTGGCGGATTGCACTGGCGGTATTTTTAACAATTCTGGCCGTTCAAGCCGGAATTTTAAATTTTACATTAAAAGAATTTGAACAAGAACGTTTAAATCAATTGCAAGAAATTGGACGATCCGCGATTGTGCCCGTCATTGAGCCAACCATTCGTGACCTTTATACATCCCCAATTAAAGATGATAAGGCAGAGCAGCTTTTAAATACGACTATTGTTAACGGCTTAGCGGTTTACACAAACCAGCTCGATTTAATACGTACGTATGGCGAGCCGATGGCGCTTACTGTTTTTAATCGCGATAGTTTGGCCAAAACCTATCGTAGCCCTGATGGTGCGTCTTACGAAGTTGTGCTTCGGTCCAATGATTTGAGGCGACCTTTTATCATGGTTGCGCGCCTTAATTCTTCACAAGTGCAGCAGCAAGTCTTTGGATTTGTAAAAAATACGATTATTGTTATGCTGGCAATGTCAGCTTTTGTGACTTTTGTTTTAATGATTGCTCTTGGGCATTGGCTTTTAGAGCCAATTATGTTTCTTCGGAATAATCTTATGGAAGCGTCCAAAAATCCGGAAAACCCGAGTATTCAGCCATCACCTTTTGATCCTTCTGACGAGATCGGGGGCGCTATACAACTTACACAAAGTTTGATTAAGCAAAATGCAGATAATATTACGCGCATAAAAAGCGCGGCGGAAGACAAGATTCACAAACTGGCTTATTATGATACGTTGACGGGATTGCCGAATAGGACACTTTTTTTACAAACACTTAATGAGCGTATGCGTTCTGGTGAAGATGGCAAGGCACGGCGTTTTGCTGTTGTGGCTATGGATTTAGATCATTTTAAGGATATTAATGATTCGATGGGGCATAGCGTTGGTGATGCGATTTTGCGCAGTGTCGGGAAGCGTTTACGCGCCGCCTTGCCTGAGCACGCCATGGTTTCGCGATCCGGTGAGGATGAATTTGCAATTACCGTTGAAGTTGACGGCACGCGCCTCAAAGCACGGGAAGTTGCTGATAAAATTTTGCATGTTATTCGATCTGAACCGTTCAAAGTATTTAACGAGGCGTTTCAAGTGCGCGCATCTGTTGGCGTGTCAATATTTCCCGATGATGCGATTGACCCTGACCAAGTTTTGAAGAATGCGGATATTGCCTTAAACCGCGCGAAAGAAGAGGGACGTGATTCGGTTAAAGAATATTCTGAGGATTTTGATCGTGCCGTGCAACAGCGTTTTCAAATGTTGCGTGATTTGCGGGATGCTTTGGAAAAAGGCCAGCTTTCCCTTAATTATCAACCGCAACTGGATCTGAAAACAGGCGCGGTTATAGGGGCAGAAGCGCTTTTAAGGTGGTGGAAACCTGACAATTCCAAAGAAGGCGGTCGTTTTATTTCGCCGGGGGAGTTTATTCCTGTTGCCGAACAGTCCGGTCTTATTGTTCCCATTGGTGAATGGGTTTTAGAAACGGCATGTTTGGCGGCTCAAAACTGGAAAGATAAATATGGTTACGACATCCGTATTGCGGTAAACGTATCGGCGGCACAATTTTCGCAATCCGATATTGTCGCCTACACACGTAATGTGATCCAAAGCACCGGTATTGATTCTCGTCGTTTGGAGTTGGAAGTCACGGAAAGCGTTTTTATGGATGATATTGAGCATACAATCGAAACCTTGAAAGATTTGCATGCTATCGGAGTTGAATTGGCGATTGATGATTTTGGAACAGGGTATTCTTCGCTGTCATATTTACGTCAATTCCCTATTGACCGGCTAAAAATTGACCAGTCCTTTATTCGCAATGCGCTTAACGATGCGGATGATGCAGCGATTGCCCGCACAATTGTAAGGCTTGGTCATTCCCTTAATCTCAAAGTGATAGCCGAAGGCGTCGAAACCAAGGAGCATGAAGATTTTCTTATAGGCGAGGGGTGTGATGAAGTGCAAGGTTTCCGTTATTCAAAACCTGTGCCTGATGCGCAATTTATAGAATTCATGCAAGGATATAACGGCGCTTTAGATACGTTTTCATAGCACTCTTTTCTTTCCTGATATTCCTTATAGATAAATCTTTTTTAGGGGTCGAAAAACCTTGAAAAACCATGTAATAATAACTATACCTCTTTTATATGAGAGGTTTACTTCTGCATCCTTTAATATTGGATCGCACATATTAGATCATAAAAAAAAGATAAGTCTTAAAATCCATGTCCAGTTTTGAATTCAACAAAATTTTTGCCGCTGTATTGGTGGCTGGTATCACGGCAATGTTAGCCGGATTTGTTGCAAATAAAATTATTCATCCGCACGAGCTTGAAGAAGATGTCGTATTTGTAGAAGGTGCGGAAATTGTTGGTGGAACAATAAAAGAAGCTGTTGCGGAGCCGATTTTGCATTTGATCGCAACGGCCGATGTGGCAAAGGGTCAAAAATTATCCAAAGCTTGTGCGGCGTGCCATTCATTTGATAAAGGTGGGCCTAATAAAGTCGGCCCAGGGCTTTGGAATGTTGTAGGCGCAGATAAGGGCACACATGCCGGTTTTTCTTATTCTGATGCTATGGGTGAGATGGCAGGTGATTGGAATTATCTATCGCTTAACAAGTTTTTGTGGAAGCCAAAGAAATATATGCCTGGCACAAAGATGAATTACATAGGTTTGCGAAAGCCGGATGACCGTGCTGCGATGGTGGCATGGCTGCGAACGTTGGCTGATTCACCTGCGCCATTGCCGAGTGATGCAGATATTGAAGCCGAAAAGGCCGAATTAGCCCCTCCAGAAGAAGAAAGTGCTGAAGAAGAAGGCACGGAAAATGATAGCGATCAATCCGCGAGCGATGAAAATGCTCAAGATAATAATGTTGATGCCGATAGTGGTAGCGCAGAAATAGATGTTAAAAAGCCCGAATCTGATGATGAAGCAGAAAAGGATGGTTCTGATTCCAAAGAAGATACGAAAAACGCAAATGATGTAGAGCCGGAAGCTGGTTCTGGGGCAGATAATATCAAGGATGAAAATCTTGACGAGCCTGCCGCAGACAATGAAGATAATAATGAAAATGAAGAAAATTCATTAGAAAAGATTTGATCTTTATAATTTTAAAAAGCGAGCTTTCAGCTTTTAATTGGTAGGCTCAAATTAAATGATCAATTTTAAAGCTTTTATAAGTTTGAAACAAAATTGTTCGCTTGGATTAAAAACTGCTTCACAAACTTAATTTTAATTAGAGATTATAAACAGATATTATTTTACGTTCCTATTATTATAGCGGGCGTAATTCTAGACTTACGCTTTTTGTTCCCAGCCCTTTTCACCTTGTTGCCAATATGTTGTTTCATGGCCAGCATCTTTATATTCCTTCCATGACCTGCGTGCATCTTGTAAAACATCATCAAGATTGCCATTGAAAATTTTACAGCATAATTTAAATTCATCAATGAGATCTGATTCTGCCTTATCTACCAGTATGATAAGATCAGCATTGTTATCATTTTCATTCTTTTCCGTTATCCAAATGGGTTGTAGCTCTGGCTTATGACCATCTTTTTCAGAAGCATGAGGAATAAAACTGTTTTGAGTAAACGTCCACAAAAGCGCATTAATTTTTTCGACCGATTGGTTTGTCTCGGTTTTTATCAAAATTTTATGTCCATTTTTATATGCCTTTGAAACTAGTATCGGTAGAATTTTTTCCATAGGCTGTCGCTCTAAATGGTAAAAACGTATTTCGGTCATCTTAAACACCCCCTTTTTCAGACCAGTCGGTATTTTCTTCAAAGTCAATATATATGTGGGATTTCCCCTTTCTATCTATGATAATATATTTTTGATCTTTAGATTTTTTTACATTGGCGCTCATAATATTTATTTTACCGTGACCGCCTGGTAGGTCAAGCATGTATTGCGGCAAAGCAATGCTGGTAATATTTTTTTGAAGTAATTTATATATTTTCATACCTTCTTTTAACGATACCCTAAAATGAGATGTTCCTGGCGCGCGATCAGGATGGTGCAGAAAATACGGTCTTACACGTAAAGATATAAGGCTTCGAAAAAGATTTTCGAGTGTTTGCGCGCAATTGTTTATTCCTTTTAGGAGCACGGATTGGGATAGTAATACGCACCCTTTGCGGCTCAAGGAGTATAGGAGTTTTTTAACGTCGTCTGTCAGCTCATCTGCATGATTTATATGCAGAATAAGATATAACGGTTTCTTACGATCAAGCGAGTTTACAAGGGCATCTGTCATTTTTTCAGGTGCGGCTATAGGCACACGCGTGTGAATACGTATAGTGTCAATGTGCTGTATTTTTTCAATTTTATTAAGATAGTGCGAGAGTTTTTTTGGTGACAAAACTAATGGATCACCGCCGGAAAGTATAACTTCTCTAATATTTTTGTTTTTTATAATATAATCAAGCGCTTTTTGACGATCATCATCGGTGATGAGCTCAGGCCGCACAGTGTTATTTTTGCGATGTTGTGGTCCCACCATTTCACGTCTAAAACAATAGCGGCAATATACGGCACATGTATCAACAATTTTGAAAAGAACACGGTCAGGGTAGCGATGAACAAGCCCCTTGGTTACGGTATGTTCAAAATCACCTATAGGATCCAAACGCTCTTCTGGCAGAATTTTTAATTCGCGTACATCAGGTGTGTATTGCATTTCGACCGCCTGGTCTGTTCCATCAAAATTTAAATGTTTTGGCAAAGCAATGGCGTAACGCTGAGCTATTTTCTTATAAATATCCGTATCTTTTTTATCGATTTCATTATTAACGAATTGCTTCTTTTTTGCCTCTGTACTCATATTAATTTCAAGATAGTTTTTGTTTATATTTGATGTAAAAAAGCTTCTAAAAGGCGTACACCGTAGCCTGTTCCAAATTTTGGAGTGGTTGATTTATCAGATTTAATCCAAGCCGTACCCGCGATGTCCAAATGTGCCCATTTTGAGTCCTTTTCAATAAAATGTTCTAGGAAACCCGCCGCTGTACAGGCGCCAGCTAATCGGCCAGATTTGGCCATATTCTGAATATCGGCTGTTTCGCTTTCCATTTCTTCACGCCAAACTTTATCCAGAGGCATGCGCCAGAGTTTTTCGCCTGTACGCGTACTTGCGTTTTCAAGTGCGCTCCACATTGTATTATCATTTACAAATGCGCCACAATATTCGTGCCCTAAAGCTACCATCATCGCGCCCGTAAGGGTTGCTAAATCTATAATAATCTCGGGTTTATATGTGGTTTGGATATAAGATAATGCGTCGGCCAGAACTAGACGGCCTTCGGCATCAGTATTTAAAACCTCTATTGTTTTACCTGCGTATGAAGTAATAATATCACCCGGTCGGTAGGCATTATGAGATGGCATATTTTCTGCCAAACCAACAATAGATATTATGTTCTTTTTAACGTTATTTAGTGCAACGGCCTTCATCACACCTACAACAGCCGCGGCACCACCCATATCCATTTTCATTTCATGCATATTCGCGCCAGGTTTAATAGATATGCCGCCCGTATCAAAAGTTACACCCTTCCCGACAAAAGATACGACTTTGTCTGATTTTGAATCCCCATTCCATTTCATGATAACCATGCGCGGTTTTCTTTCGGAGCCTTTACCGACAGCGAGTGCCGCACCCATGCCAAGCTTTTCCATTTTTTTGTCATCTAAGATCTCAACCGTAACGCCTAAGGGCTTTAATTCGTTTTTAATACGTTTTGCGAAAGATTCCGGATAGAGGATATTTGGTGGTTCATTTACAAAATTACGGGCGAGGAATACGCCTTCGACAGTATTATCATGTATTTTGAATATCTTATTTATTGCCGTAGCATTATCGTTGAGAAGAGTGAGTGTCTGTATAGCTTTTTTGGTTTTTTTATCTGTTTTATAAGTATCAAAATTATATGACCTCAACTTATATCCAGCAAGAATGGCTGCATACGTTTCGTTTTCTGAGATATCGTTGGTAGCAAATGCTTCGGATACAAAAAGGATTTTTTCGGATGATGACTTATCCAGGGTTGTAAATAATTTACCGCCTAATTCATATAAATCTTTTTCAGTATATGTATCGTTGTTAACTTTAAGACAAACCAAGCGGTCAAAGCTGTTATGATTTGGCGTTTCAATTATAATTGAATCCGGCTTTTTATTTTTATTAGCCTTTTTAAAAGCTTTTATACCAGTTTCAAAAAGTATCTTGTCATATTCTTTTGCATTAGGCGCCATGCCCTTATCAGTATCAAATATAATAACCAAAGTATCAAATATGGCTTTGGCAGTTTTTGTGATTTTGATGTTGGCCGATTTATTCATTTTTAATTATTATCCCGATGAGTATGTTTATTTATTCTTACTTGCCGACTTTAAAGATACCGATGCAGTTTTTATAAAGTAATTGTTTTGCATTCTTATTTAATATCGTTTTAAATGTCTCGTGTTCCAGTGTAAAGATGCTGTTTGTAAAAGGCTAAGCTTTATTTTGAAGACTTTGCCGTTTTTTTAGCATAATAAAATATATATGCCTGTTTTTGATCGCTACATTTTAAAAAATGTGTTTTTTGCTTTTGTTTTTGTAACAGGCGTTCTGACCGTTGTAATTTTTTTATCTCAATCATTGCGTTTTCTCGAGCTTGTTTTGAGTTCTGGTGCGTCTGGAAGCGCATTCTGGATTTTGACTTTATTAGCATTGCCTCGATTTTTTGAAGTCATTGGCCCACTGGCAATAATGGTTGCAACACTTTTTATTTATAATCGGCTGAATTCTGATTCAGAGATTGCCAGTTTACGATCTGCAGGGTTTTCGCCTATGCGGATTGCGCGTCCAGCCCTTTTATTTGCAAGTGTTGTTACCGTTCTTTTGTGGGGTGTTACAATGTGGGCGGCGCCAAAATCCTTATCCAGTATGCAAGAGATGCGGCAAATTATCAAAGCGCAGTTTTCATCTATTTTGTTCAGAGAGGGTGTTTTTAATCAAGTCGGGAGCGGGCTTACAATATATATACGTACGCGCGCCGCAAACGGAGATTTAAGTGGCTTGATGATCCATGATAGCCGTAGCAAATCAGGCGCATACCCATCCACAATTACAGCGAAAAAAGGTACTTTGGTTGCAACAGAAGACGGGCAACAAGTTATTGTATTTGACGGGTCGCGGCAAGAGTATGACCCGGTTAAAAAAATATTGAACCGTCTTGATTTCAATCGTTATACAATTGACCTGCCCGATGGGGGGCCGGTACGTCAACGTTGGCGTGAACCGGATGAGCGGACTATATTTGAACTGCTTCGTCCTAACGCCAAAAATAAGCGCGATTTGGATAGTGTTGATCAGTTTAGAATTGAAGTTCATCGTAGAATTATTAGTCCGCTTTTGACTTTTGTTTTTACGCTTATTTCATGCTGTGCCTTGCTATTAGGTCCGGCAGATCGCAGGGGGCAGGGGCGGAGAATTATTTTTGCGATTTGTTTTATAATAGTTCTACAAGGATTATTTTTAGGACTTTTTAGTATGATAAAGCAAAATACACTTTTTCTTCCTATTCTTTATCTATCCGTACTTTTGCCTTTATTTTCCGGCTTATTCTTTTTAAGCTCAGCCGGAGAAAAAATGCGTAGGCGGCTTTTATATCTGGGGAACAAATCTCACGCATCCACTTCTGTAGAGAATATAGATGCAGGGAGCGCGATATTATGAAATTTAAAGCTACGCTCGATCGGTATTTAGCCAAAGTTTATATCAAAAATATGTTAGCGCTCACGGCAGGATTACTCGGCATTGTTTATTTGTTCGATACGGTTGAACTTTTACGACGCGCTAGTAAATACGATGATGTATCCCTCGGGCTTGTTTTGCAAATGGGGTTATTTAAACTGCCGGAAATTTGGCATGTGCTTTTTCCTTTTGCAATTTTATTTAGTGCTATGTTTACGTTTTGGACGCTAACAAAGAAATATGAACTGATTATAATTCGTGCGGCGGGTTTTTCAGTATGGCAATTTTTGCGTCCTATTATGGCTGTAGCAGTTTTATTTGGCGTTTTGCAGATTGTAGCAATCAATCCGCTTGGCGCGCTTTTTGTCGAGCGATTCGAGCACATGGAAAGCCGATATATTAACCGCGCGCAAAGCGAAGTGGCGGTTTTTAGTGAGGGTTTATGGTTGCGTCAATTCTATACTCTGACACCGGAAGAGCAGGCAGAAACCAATGCGGATGATGTTTCAGGGTATGTTATTTTAAATGCGAGCCGGATACGTCAAAAAGACTGGCAATTAGAAGGGGTTAGTGTTTTCTATTTTGATGGTAATGATCAATTCATCAAGCGGGTTATCGCTGGAAGTGCCAAATTGACAAATGGTCAGTGGGTTTTTAAAGATGCTACGGTTTTTAAAGATGGCGGCTACCAGATTGATACAGGCGATATTATTTTACCAACATTGCTTAGTATTAAAGATGTGGAAGATAGTTTCTCATCACCTGAATCCTTGTCTTTCTGGGCTTTACCAGGACATATTAAAACTTTAGAAGCCACTGGTTTTGATTCGAGTCAACTTAAGGTTTATTATCATACTTTATTAGCGCAGCCGCTTTTGTTCGTTTCTATGATTTTGTTGGCGGCAAGTGTTTCGATGCGTTTACCACGGTTTCAAGGTACTTTCAAAATTATCAGTATCGGTATCTTTATAGGATTTGTTATATTTTTTATATCCAGTTTTCTACAAGCACTTGGCGCATCCCAACAGATACCTGTAATTTTGGCGGCTTGGTCACCTGCAACTATAACATTTTTGGTAGGGGTTAGCGTCTTAATGGGGCAAGAGGATGGATAACTTTAGATAATTATATTTTGGAATTATTAATTTGTGTTCATTTTTTTGCTTACGGGTTTTTTCTATGAATATTTAATGCTATATTCATTTTATAAAAAACACAGAGTAAAAAAAAGTATTGTTAATCTTTTGAGAATGTTTTTTTGCTAGCGTTGTATTTCAGTTTTTTTATGCGCTAGAATTTTTTATGCAATAAAATTAGAATATTATGGGCTTTTATTTACAGAATTTTAGGTTTTAAAACTTATGCTTACAGATTATCGACTTTTTAAAAATACACTTTGCATTGCTGCATCGGCTTTAGTTTTGGCGGGCTGTGCCTCTTCTTCACTTGAACCTCAAAATGATGGCTTATACGGGCAACAAATTGAAGACCCGTTTGAGGAATATAACAGGTCAATTTTTGCATTTAATTCTGCTTTTGATGATGTTGTTATTCATCCTGTTATAAAAAGCTATCGCGCGGTCGTTCCGGAGCCAGCACGAAAAGGTGTAAGCAATTTTTTAAGTAATTTGAAAGCGCCTGTAAGGCTTGCAAACCAAATCCTTCAAGGTGATACGCAAGGTGCAGGTGATGAGGCCGTTCGAACTGTTGTGAATACACTAATCGGTATTGGGGGGCTTATTGATGTTGCCGGTCATGAAGGCCTTAAGCAAGAGCAAGAAGATTTCGGACAAACCCTTGGTGTTTGGGGCGTCGGTCATGGGCCATATTTAGTCGTACCTATTATTGGCCCTTCATCGCTTCGTGATTACGCCGGTTATGCGGTTGATTCTTTTGCAGACCCCTTACGCTGGTATTTGTTTAATACAGATCAAGAGGGTTTGTTTTATGCCAAAGCGGGTGCAGATTATCTGGATTTGAGGAATTCTCTAATGGATGTTCTTCAAGAGCTTGAGGCCAGCTCTATCGATTATTATGCAGCCGTTCGTAGCACATATGTGCAGCGTCGTGCCGCGCTTGTTCGTGATGAAGCGGCGGCAGATTATTCAATGGATTATGATATTCCAGAATATGATTAATCACCATATTGCTGTTTTAATTGTAAAAGCTTGTGTTTTTTTGTAAAATTTAATATACATACACGACTTTATATGGAGTGTTATATATGAAAAGAATTTTTTACTCTACAGCGGCTATTGCATTAATTGCCGGCCTTATGCCGATAGACCGGGCACATGGTTTTGATGCCAATTTATCGAATTTGATCAAGAGTGGATCGGTTTCACCGTCTTATACTTTGATAAATAATGATCAAATGGATCTTGAAGAAGCTAAAGATTTTATTGCAAGCCTTTCTACGGATGGCATTGCATTTTTGAAAGACCCGGATTTGACGGATGTTCAACGTAAAAAAGAGTTTCAAAAGCTTTTAAATAAAAACTTCGATTTAAATACTATTGGCCGTTTTTCGATGGGACCTTATTGGCGTCAGGCCTCTGCAGATCAAAAGGTAGAGTTTCAAAAACTCTTTGATGATCGTATTGTTCAAACATATTCAAACCGTTTCGAAGAGTATCAAGGACAAGAAGTTATTGTAAAATCAGCGCGTCCAGAGGGGCGTGCCGACATTCTTGTTAATAGCTTTTTAGTTGGTAAGGGGCATGCCGATGTTCGTATAGATTGGCGTTTAAGAGAAAAAGCAGGGCAATTCAAAATTATCGATGTTTTGGTTGAAGGTGTTAGTATGGCTCTTACACAACGCTCGGACTTTTCATCTGTCATTCAGCGTGGTGGCGGTGATATTGATGTTCTGCTTGACCATTTACGAATGTAGACATTTTCTAATTTTTATTAGAACCAAAACACCTCTTATGAGGTGTTTTTGTTTTGTCCTGAGTTTATCTTATAATTACAGGATTGTTGCCAACGCGCCGCCTCTGATTTGTCCTGTTGTTAAGGCCAGTCCCGCGTAAGTTTGGCTTACAATCTGTTGTGCAGGATCTCCCGCATTTTCTTGAAATGTTTGTACAGCTGACCCGCCCCACCTAAGAATATTATTTGGTATAAGATCAATAAGTTTGAAGCAACTTAGCGCCATCATGTAGCAAATAATAACATAGATTGCCGTTAAAAAGAATTCATCCAAAGGCCCCCTCATGTAATCAATTAGATTTGCGCCACCGGATAATTCGCTTTCAAGGTCAAATCCTGAAACATTGGAAACAACCAGATCAAAAATATCATTTAACATTGTTACCAGTGAGCTGAATATAATGATGCTTGAAATTAAACCAAAGAGTATTAAAATCGGTCTCAAGAAAATTTCAAACAACAAATAGTAACCATTTGCAGCATCCCTTCCGGGTAGGCCTTCTCCATCGATTCTTATGTGTGCCAAAGCCCATAGGGGCATAGCCACAATGGCTTCAAAGATGCTTTTGACCCAACCGCTAACCGCGAAAAGGAAATAAATAAACGGCAAAAAAGGAAGGATATAATATAAAATAAAACTAATGGTTATGGTGGCCATTCCAAATGCCGTCGCGACACCTGCTAAAATCGAAGTAGTGCTTTTGGGATTGCTATTCATAGTTTTTACAGCCATCCCACCCGTTACGTTTCTTATCGAAGCTTCCATCATGCTACGTCCGAGTGTAGAAAGTTGTGCCAATGGATGTATGTTCGTATTATCACGCATTTCAAAAATGCCGGATGTGCCAAATATGACATTCAGCATATCAAGAACCGGGTTACCTGTTTTAGAATTTGTATGGTCGGAATAGAGCTCGTCTTCTTCCCAAGCTTTAAAAGCCTCATAAAGTGCTGGCGCTATTTTTGCTTGTTCCGGGGTTAAAGGGCTTTTTTCATCAGATGCAAGTGTTGGGTCAAAAGCCTCTGATAACGATAAATTTTCTTGATTTTGAGCATTATATGCTGCCAAAACCTCCATTACATAAGGATATCTATTTGCAATAGGCGTGTTTTGTACTGCTGTAGACATCTCTCCATTTATTTCTGCGATACGGTTATACCATATAGCAGCCCCAGCCCATCCTTTGTTTCTAAGGGCTATAGGCACACTCCAATCTTTTGTATTGATTTGTCTATTGACCATTGTATCAAGGTCAATTTTTAGTTGTGTTTCGTATAATACTTGCCTATCAATCACAAAGTCGTTACCTGGATCTAGGTTACAATCTACTTCATCCTTTGTATTGGTAGTTATTGTTCTGTTGATAATACATTCCGTATATTGATTTATCACTGTATCGTCCCACATTTGAGCCAATATATTATAATATATAGTATGCGTAAGCATAGAGCCGGTGAAAACACCATTGTTTCGATCTAAATCTTTAATAGGTAGAGTAATCTGACCGCAATATGGGAAGATTTGGCCTTTGTATTTTTTATAGTCATATGTTGAATCATTTGGCTGCCTTGTTCCAATTGCAATATTGATTGTACCATTTCTTGAAAAACGCATAGCGGTTCCAAAATCTGTTGTTGCGAGCGGAAGCCAGTTTTCACCATTATCTATAGGGTTTGGCGGGATGGGCGGTGTAGCACCCGGATCGCCCATATCTCTAAAATTTTCCGGTAATTCGGATCGCACTAAATATGCATTGATGCCCGGAGGCAGTCCGTCAGTATTTCCGGAGCCTATTGGTGTATCGTATTCAGCTAATAATTCATGCGCCGTTCTACAGGTTTTTGCAATAAACATATATTGTAATAAAGGTCCCAAGCTGGGTGGTTTTGAGGTTGCAACCAAATCATTTCTATCTCCGAGGAATGTATCTGTAATATTAGAATTAAAAACACCCCATGCGTTTGTTGCGAAGTTTGACCCGGTTTTTGCAACCCAAAATGTTATGATTTGAGCAGCGTTCAAACCTGCATTTGTGTTTCCAATGTTTAGCGGTACTAATAAAGCAAAAAATACGATTAAACGAATAGGTGCCCATGTTCGATTTGTTCTCTGTCCGAATGGTGTACCGGACGCGGCGGTTTCGCCAATAACTGCGGCTATAAAATACAAGATTAACAACACGGCAATAACAAAAATGCCAAAGGAATAAAATCTTAAAAGAAAGTGTAGTCCTTCATGAAATGCTGTCGGGTATGTACCGGGGGAAGCAATAAGTCTACCTTCAAAATTAAAACATTGAACGGTTGTATCTGCAACACATGAATCAAATATACCACTTATACCAAATACTCGATCCATTATAATAAACGCCAAATCTTGATAATGCGTTGCTCTTTGTGCAAGGCTTGAATCAACATGAAAAAGTTCTTGAACAGAATATGCAAAAACAGGTTGGTGCGCGACTAAAGCAACTACAAAAAGTACAAATTGCATAGCAAGAATAATTAAACCGGCCAATATCGTAAAATATATTATAATCTGGTCAGCGTTTTCGCGGCTGAAGACCAGATTATTGGCTGCTTCGGCCATAACGTTGCGTATGCCAAATCGCCCTATATTTTCTGTTTTTAGATAGGTATGGTTTTTAGGGAGCAATCTTACAGATTCGTATATGCGCGCGATGAGAAAGGCCAAATACCCAAACCCGGAAGAAAAAAGGGTGCCAAAACGCGGCAAGAATTCAGGTAATACCATATATCTTAATGCTGTTTTTTTTGCCGTGTTGCTCATTTATTTTTTTCTTTTTAAGTATGCTGTCTTATTAAGACGCTCTTGCTTGAGCTGCCGCCGCAGGCGCTTGCGATAGCGCCGTTTGTAATCCGCCGCCTATGGCTTGTGTTGCTTGTTGGCCACCAACGGAAGCCGTTCCCATTAGGGATTGAGCCGCATCTTCACGTTGGTCGTTAAATGTTGCCACGCTTTGCCCTACCCATCTTAAAATCTGGTTCGGGATCAAATCGATCATTTTGAATGATGCCATACCCATAATGTACACAACTAAAACATAGACAATTGTAAAGAAAAACTCGTCAACAGGGCCGCGGAAATAATCGACCAAACCAGGAGTTGCAAACTCTCCTTCTACGTTAAAACCAGTCAGGTTGCTTGTTACCAGAGCCCATGTATCATGTAGCACCTGTACAAGCGCAGAGAATGTAGAGATACTTGCTATCAGGCCAAATATAATAAGAATTGGCCGTAAGAATATTTCAAAAATAAGATAATATCCGGCCATTGCCGCTTGTCCAGGAAGGCCGGGGCCATCAATTCGAATATGTGCCAATGCCCAAAGAGGCGCGCCTATCATGGCTTCGAATATTCCTTTGATCCATCCGCCTAGTGCAAAGAAGAAATAGATAAATGGCAAAAACGGCACAACATAGAAAAGGATAAAACCAGCTGTCATTCCTACGATTGCCGCCGTCATGAAAAGTCCAATTGCGGCTTGAGATATAGCGGACGTTTTACTTGCTTTACCATCTGAAGTTAGCGCAGCAACAACACCTACGGATGATGCCACTACAGAGGCGCCCAGGTTTCTAACCGCGCTTTCTATCAGAGAACGCCCTACCCCTGCAAGCTGTCCAAGGGGGTGAATATCGGTATTATCTGCCATATCAAACAAGCCGGATGTACCAAAAACCGCGTTTATAAAATCGGAAAAAGGCTCGCCTGTTGGATCCGTATGTGTGCTTTTTGCGCCGCCTTCACTAAAGAACTTATAACCTACCCATAGTGGTTTAGTGAAATCAGAAACTTCGGACGCAATTTGTATATCATCTCCATTGGCAAGATTTGGATTGAATCGATTTTCCATTCCCACATTTTGATTTTGTTGTGCTTTTTGATAGGCGACTTGTTCCATAACTTCAGGATAGCGCCGAATCGTTGGCGCGGAATGTACCATTGTTACAAGGTCGCCATTTAATTCCGCGATGCGATTATACCATATGGCCGCGCCGGCCCACCCTTTTTCAATGAGTTCTGGTTGTACGGTAAGTCGGTCTTCTGCTGCGAATTCCGCTACTGCAGTATTTATACGCGCTTCAAAATCGGCTGCATATAATTCTTGCATCATTTGTCTTATTGCAGGGTCTGGATCAGTGGGACTGATATAGCCCGGTTCATCAATATTCACGTTAGATATACTATCAGCTGTAGATCTGGCCATATCGACTAAAGTCGGATCTGTCCATAATGCCCTTATTAGACCGTAATAATATGATTGTAGAGTTGTGGCTGCATCGCTAGGTGGATTTGTTGTAGACGAAGGATCTCGGGGGTCTGTTACAGAATACACAAGTTCGCCACATTGGGGCTTTATAAACCCTATAAACCCTTCTTTTGTTTCCGGATCTGGCGCGGTACCATATCTTACAATGATTTTATTTGACCCATCCGCGAATTCTAACATTTCATCATAGGTAATTGTTGTAAGAGGTAGACTACTTATTGCAACACCGCTTTTTACAATATAGGGCAGTACTTCTTCTCCAAATCGCCCTTTGTAAAGTTCGCCACAAATTCTAGCAACATAGAAAAATTGCATAAGGCCGCTTAATTCAGGGGGAGATGGCTTTGCAATTAAAGTATTTGTATTCGCCCCTATATTATTTGAAAGAGAGGCATTGAATTGAGTCCAGCCATTTGTAGCAAAACCTGAGCCGTATTTGGCAGCATATAACACTATGTATTGCGCGCTGTTTAAACCATTGGTGATCGGGATGAGTAAACCAAATGCTACAACAATCCGAATTGGCGCCCAAACCTTATTAAACCGCCGACCAAAAGGTGTACCGGATTGCGCTGTCTCTGCAATTACTGTTATGGCAAAGTATATCGTAATCATTGCAGCAACAACGAGAAGTCCTGTGCTATAAAATTGAAGCATTTGATGGAATGCCTCATGCACCGGATATGGCCAGTTAGGAAGCTGTTGCAGTATATCATCGTTGTTTTGATTAACACATGGTACAAGAGGTCGGGACACACATGAATTAAAAATGCTGCCTGTTACTGTTCCGCTTGCATCAGTGTTTGGTACACCAAATACAAGATCTAATAAAATATGTGCCAAATCCTGATCTTCATTAGCGGTTGGCGTTAAAAACAATTCTCTAAAATTAGTTGGCATTGCCGCTAAAACAGGGCCCACGGCTAATCCAAAAAGTAATAATAAAACTTGGGCGACAATAAGAAACGCGCCAATCATTACGGTAAAAAACAAGATTATTTGATCAATATTATTTTTAGAGAATACCAGATTATTAGCGGCTTGCGCCATAACATGCCTTACGCCGTATCTTCCAAGATTTTCCTGTTTTAAATATGGGTGGTTATTTGGAATTAAACCCACAGCACGATATACAAGCGCCATAAAAAATGGGATAAATTGGAAGCCAGATACAAACAGTTCTTTTACACGCGGCCTTACTTGCGGCATAAGCGTGTATTTAAAGACATCTTTTTTTGTAATTCTTACCATTCTTTTATCTTTTCATTTTCTTAGTCTTTTATAGATGCGTTTTTTTATTTTACTTTATTTTTGGTGCTTTTCCTGATTGACCTAAATTACCTAAAAGGTCGTTTAAACCACCGCCTAACCCTTGACCGGCTTTAATCACACCACCTGCAACTTGTTGGTTGATCGTTAATGCACCAATACCTGCATATCTGGTCAAACCTTGTGTTGCATCGCCGCGCATATCTCCAAAGCTTTGCACCCCTGCACCCATCCAACGCAGAATACCTTCAGGTATGCGGTCTATAACTTTGAAAGATGCGGTTGCCATCATGTAGACAATCACGGCATAAATAATAGTGAAGAAAAACTGATCAATTGGTGTTCGCTGTATTAATTCATGTCCGAATGCACCAATTGAGGGTTCGTTATCTCCAGCAAATCCTGTCAAATTATCTGTAACAATTGTCCAAATAAAATTAAGCAACCGAACTTGTGCGGTAAAAACTATCATTGAACATATAAGCCCCATGACTGTCAGGATAGGCCGTAAAAATATTTCAAATATAAGGAAATATCCATTTGATGCCGCGTCTCCGGGAAGTCCTTCGCCATCAATACGAAGATGTGCGAGTGCCCATAATGGCGCTCCAACCATGGCTTCGAATATGGCCTTTAGCCATGCGGCCACAGAGAAGAAAAAGTAAACAAATGGCAGAAATGGCAATACGTAGAATAAAACAAAGCCCGCGGTTAAACCAATAAAGGCTGTTGTTTGAAATAAACTTGATAGTATCTCTTGTTTCATACCCAAAGCAGCCGTAGAAAACCCTATACCAGTAGCGGCGCCAATATTTGCTATAGCACTGTCTACCAGACTTTTTCCAAGTGCAGAAAGTTGTGCCAAAGGATGCGTTGCCGCATTTTGACCACGCATTGCAATTAGCCCGTTAAGACCAAAAATATTCATGAAAAAATCTTCAATGAAATTTCCAGTACCATAATCATTTGTAGAGCTCGTATCTTTACCTTCGTGATTCCAGAAAACGTAGTAATCGCTCAAGGATCTTGCTATTTGGAATTCATCTGCCGACATCCCAACCTTACGGTGATCAGATACTGTAGGTTGAAATTTGAATAATCCCACAGGGTTGGAGTCATTCGCCATTCTATCTTTAACCGTTTTTTCCATTATTTCAGGATACTGTACGGCGTTTGGTGGATTAATAACGGCATCTACAAATTTGCCATTAATACGGTTGATGACATTATACCACATCCCAGCACCAGCCCAACCGCGCTCTGTGACTGCGCCGGATGTTTGAATTTCTGTTGCTTCGGTATTATAATTTACCCATGCAATCAAAATTTCGTCTTCAAGGTCAGCTTGATAATTATCTATTGCAAGTTGTTTGAACGATATACTTGGGAGTATGCGTGTACATTCCGGCGTTGTGCCTCCTCCCGTAGTATCAGGTAAGTCTGCGTTTCCTTGTGCAACTTCACATTCTACAGGTTGACCATTATACAAGCGTGAGGGTAAAGACACGGCCATATACCGTTGAGACATATCCTTTATGCGTGCAGCATCAGGCGACGTCCCAAACCAAATCCTATTAATCATTTGAAAATAATGTTGCTGAACAGCGGAAGCGCCAATCAAAGTTGTTCCGTCTGTACCAAGACTGGGTACTTTTTCAGATACTTTGATACGTATTGAACCACATGTTGGCTTTACATCGCCATGATGGTTATTAAATCTATCACTATACTCGCCAAAATGAATGATGATATCACCCATATTATAAAATGTAACAGCGTCTTGGTAGCTAAAGTTGACATTATCAATTTCTACGCGTTCACGGGTGTCTCCAAAAGGCGCCGGCGTTTTTGTCATATAAGGTTTTATATACCAATCATCATTAGGGAGTGGGAGATCAACCGCGTCCTGATTTTCATCCCTAGAATTCATGTGCCAATGCGCATATGAACATGCGTGTACAATAGACATAAACTCCAATGTTGAAGCAACACTGGGTGTTACAGGTAAAGCAAGCAGCGTATCTCTTTCTCCCAATACATTTGCCCCATCTCCACCTGGAAACTCAACTTGGCCAGATGCACTTGCAACAATGGCATCATTATATCGTATCCACCCGTTCGTAGCGAAACCGGAACCAATTTTTGCCGCGTATAAAACAATGTATTGACCGCTATTTAAGCCGTGGCTAAGCGGTAATAATAATCCGATGGCTGTAATAAGCCTTACCGGAACCCATATATTTTGGAATCTTTGTCCAAAAGGTGTTCCGGTGGTTGCAGTCTCAGCAACTACGACCACTATAAAGTAGAGAAATATCAAGGCGCCTATGACAAGCAAACCCAACGAGTAGAACTGAAACATATCATGCAACGCGCTATGAAATGGTGTTGGAATGTTAGCCTGTTCAGATGTACATACGCCAGCACTATTACAGAAAAGATCGGGTATACCGAATACTCTATCCATCAAAATAAAGGCAATATCATTTTGCGGTTGTGGTGTGTTAAAAGAAGATACGGCAAACACAGGTTTTATAACAATAACATAGGCAGTGAGTACAATTTGTATGCATAAAATGGCAATACCAACCAACATAATTATAAATATAAATATCTGGTCTATATTTTTTTTATCTATAACAAGATTATTTGCCGCCTCACCAATGACATGGCGAATACCATATCGTCCAAAATTTTCTTTTAGAAGATAAGGGTGATTACGCGGAAGTAAACGCACGATGCCATAGATATGTGCCATCATAAAAGAAATCAGTGCAAAGCCTTTGCCCTTTAATTCCCGTATCCGCGGAAAAATCCGCGGGAGAAATATATATCCTAATACCGATTTTGTTTTTACACCGCTCACGTTATTTTTTAACTCGCCATATTTAATTTTTTTAATTTATGGGCGACTTTTAATTTCATTTTAAATTATGAAAGCCCCATAGAATTCAGTAATTTATATATAATTTGACTAAATTCCCCTCAATTTTAACACCTTTACGACATATTATGCCAACATAAATTTGCACAGAAAGAAATTACCCATTTTGGGAAGCGGGTAATTTGTTAACGTATTGAAATTAAATGGTTTAAGAGGCGCGGCGCAAGGGCTTGTATTTTATGCGTTGCGGTTGATCGGCATCTATACCAAGGCGGCGCTTTCGATCTTTTTCATAATCCTCATAATTTCCTTCAAACCAGACGACTTGCGAATCACCTTCGAAGGCCAGGATATGAGTCGCGAGACGATCCAAAAACCAGCGATCGTGCGAAATGACAACTACACAACCGGGATAGCGTTCGATGGCTTCTTCCAAAGCAGATAATGTTTCAGTATCTAAATCATTGGTCGGTTCATCGAGAAGAATAACGTTTGCTTCTTCTTTGAGCATTTTAGCCAGATGAACCCGATTTCGTTGACCGCCTGAGAGATTGCCGACTTTTTTCTGTTGATCGGGTCCGCGAAAATTAAAGGCGGACACATAAGCGCGGCTTTGCATTTCTATTTTACCGAGCTTGATTATATCTGTTCCGCCGGAAATTTCTTCCCATACTGTTTTGTCACCATCTAGTGAATCACGGCTTTGGTCAACATAGCCGAGCTTTACGGTATCGCCGACTTTAAAATCGCCCTCATCGGGTTTTTCATCCCCTGTAATCATTTTAAAGAGCGTGGTTTTACCCGCGCCATTTGGCCCAATAACGCCTACAATCCCGCCGGGCGGCAGGCGAAAAGATAGACCGTCTATCAGAAGCTTCTCGCCGAATGCCTTATTTATGTTATCGGCTTCAATAACCAGATTGCCAAGGCGTGGCGGTGTTGGGATAACAATTTGTGCATCGCGCTGCGTTGTATCTTGAGAATCGGCGAGTAGTTGCTCGTATCCTGCAATTCGTGCCTTTGATTTTGTGCGGCGTGCGGACGGGCTTTGTCCCATCCATTCTTTTTCGCGTGCCAAAGTTTTCTGGCGGGCATCTTCTTCTCGTGATTCTTGGCGTAAACGCTTTTCCTTGGCTTCAAGATATGCGGTATAATTGCCCTCGTATGGTATACCAGAGCCACGGTCCACTTCCAAAATCCAGCCTGTGACATTATCAAGGAAATATCGGTCGTGCGTGACCATTACAACTGTACCGGCATAATCGGCTAAAAACCTTTGAAGCCATGCCACGCTTTCTGCATCGAGGTGGTTGGTCGGTTCATCGAGGAGCAAGAGGTCTGGTTTTGAGAGCAAAAGCTTACATAGAGCAACGCGGCGTTTTTCACCACCTGATAAATTTTCAACGGACGAATCACCAGGCGGGCAGCGCAAAGCATCCATTGCGATTTCGATTGTGCGCCCTAATTCCCATCCATCAGCGGCATCAATTTGTTCCTGTAGTTCGCCCATTTCGGCCATGAGGGCATCAAAGTCAGCGTCAGGGTCTGCCATAGCGACACTAACCTCGTTGAAGCGATCAACTTTACCTTTAATTTCGCCCAGACCCTCCATAACATTTTCTTCAACGGTTTTTGTTTTGTCCAATTCAGGCTCTTGTTCTAAGTACCCTACACGCGCGCCTTTTGCAGACCATGCTTCGCCTGTGAAATCTTTATCCACGCCGGCCATGATCCGTAATAAAGTAGATTTACCCGCGCCGTTAGGGCCAAGTACACCAATCTTTGCACCGGGGAAGAAGCTGAGCGTGACGTTTTCCAAAATCTTTTTGCCGCTGCCATAGGATTTTCCAAGGCCATTCATTACATAGACGTATTCATAAGACATTTATCTTGTCACTTTCATTTATTCGTATACGCGTTATTGCGTCGCTATCGTAGTTTTCGTACGCTTCATTCCTTGTGCTATGCTTACAAACAAAGCAAAGCAACAATATTTGTTATCTTAGAGCGCATTTTTACAGTAAAATTATGATTGGTTCAAGCAGGCAATATAAGTATAAAAATTGTTGATAATTATGTCGTCAATATTCACAAAACCGACCGGATGGTTTAGGGTTGTTCTATGTCTAAAAATGCACAAGAAAAAATTATTAAAACGGCGGAAGATCTTTTGTGGGAGCAAGGGTTTGAGGCTACTTCAGTTAATCAACTTGTTGAACAGGCGGGTTTAAGTAAGGGCGCATTTTTTCATTATTATCCGACCAAGCAGGATTTGGCGGAAGATGTAATTGAAGCCTATTTTCAGGATCATATTGTAGAGCCGCTCAAAAAACAGCTAAGTGAAGCAACAACGATTAAAAATGCATTACTTAACTGGATTATGCATTGGTATGAGGCACAGCAATCGCGCGATTTTAAAGGCGGATGTCTGATGGGGAATATGGCCTTAGAACTTGCAGATACAAATGAGGATGCAAGGGCGCGGCTTAAACAAAAATTTCTGGATTTGGAGAATGTTTTGGTACTGGCACTGCGCCCGCTGGATCGCGAAGCCAAGTTAATTATGAAGCCGCGACAATGCGCTCGTATTATGATTGCCTCGATACAAGGCTTTGTTATGATGGGTAAAGTGCATAAAGACCAAATTCGCTCTAGCCGTGAGTTCATGGCATTGGCCGAGATGATCGAATACCTTATTAGAGATTAAACATTCACTGTAAATTGTCTGCAAACGATCCTTTGCTTTGCTTATGTTACGCACGCACTTAGAGTAGACCCAGAAAAGGATTTTGGGTGGCTTATTTGTTATTTTTTCTCGTCTTTTTTCCCGCTATCACGGCGGACATTTGATTGAAAATGCGTGCTTCCACCACCGCTTCCACTATTACCCAAGCCCGGAATGCTAAAATTTGGTACATTGACCGGGATTGCTCGCGGGGCATTTTCCATGCTGTGCCGTCTTATGAGGTGTGGTGCGAAATCAAGGCTTGAGCGCGAGTTTTCATCCAAAATACAGCCTGATGCCTCTTCATTGCCTAGATCGTTGCGATTGATTGGCTGGCCAAAGGCACATTTAGTCATAAAATTTGCAAATTCACCCAATGGTTGTATGCTGCGCGCCGAGGCGGTTATCATTTCAGCGCGGTATGGATCATCTAAAAATAATAACGGCACTTGATAGGCTTGTGATATCTGACCATTTTGAATTGCGCCAATATGAATTTGGGCGCATAAATC
Organism: uncultured Alphaproteobacteria bacterium; assembly: GCA_963702155.1. Classification (GTDB taxonomy): domain Bacteria; phylum Pseudomonadota; class Alphaproteobacteria; order Micavibrionales; family Micavibrionaceae. The sequence goes on along the minus strand of OY969717.1, from coordinate 1,547,107 downwards.
AAGGTTTTCTATAAAGGTGTTTTCAACCGGAATGTTCAGGAGGGCTTCATCCTGATCGATATATTCCAATGCCATTGTGCTGGTAGATGTCTCAAATGTGACGCCAGCAATCTTTTTTATAAAATTACGCGCAGTGATCAAGCCAGCTTGTCCGTCATCCGAAAAAAGAAGATCAATATCCATGGTTTTAAAGCGCTTATGTTTTGTTTATAAATATCTATACTAACAAAGATACGCTAAAAAGCGTAAAAATACAGGTTTGGTATAGAAATAAAGTCTCTATTCCTTTGTTTATTATTTTAAAGAAAGCGTATTTTATTCATGTGCGGTATTGCTGGATTTTTCAATCCTGACCCTCAAATCAGTCGATCAGAAGCGCGCGTTATAGCCGAGAGTATGGGGCAGGCTATTTATCATCGCGGGCCTGATAGTGGCGGTATATGGATAAATGATAATAATACAGTTGCGTTTTCCTTTCGGCGGCTTGCGATTGTTGATTTAAGCGAAGACGGGGATCAGCCCATGATCTCCGCTTCGGGGCGTTATGTCATTGTTTATAATGGCGAGATTTATAATGCACCTACCCTAAAAGCGGATTTGAATGCGCAAGGTTATCCGTTCAAAGGACGGAGCGATACAGAAGTGATTTTGGCGGCGGCCGAATTATGGGGCGTTAATATCGCATTGCAAAAAATAAATGGCATGTATGGATTTGCGCTTTGGGATCGGGAGGAAAAGGCGCTTCATCTTGTGTGTGACAGGATGGGAAAGAAGCCTTTATACATTGCGCGTGCCAATGGCTCGCTTTTATTTGCATCCGAGCTTAAAAGCCTCGTTAAACATCCGGATTTTGAAAAGCGTATAGACCGAAATGCGCTTGCGCTTTATATGCGTTACCGCTGTGTGCCTGCGCCGCATTGTATATTTCAGAATGTATGGCGTTTATCAGGTGGGCACAGGTTTACGGTTCGTCTTGATGATGCGGCACATTTAGAAAACAAACCATTGAGCGCGGCGTTTGAAACCTATTGGCAAGCGCCGGATGTTATGAATTCACATTATGGGTTGTTACAAGATATTTCTGATAGTGATGCTATTAATGGGTTTGAGGATGTTTTAAAAACATGTGTTTCTGATCGGCTGTTATCTGATGTGCCTTTGGGAGCATTTTTATCCGGCGGGATTGATAGCTCTTCCATCGTTGCGATGATGCAGTCCTTATCAAGTTCCCCTGTCAAAACATATTCCATCGGGTTTAAAGAAGCCGGATTTGATGAAGCGGTTTATGCACGCGAGGTTGCAGCACATTTAGGGACTGATCATCATGAGCATTATGTCAATGCGCGGGATGCGATGGATGTTATTCCGTTATTACCTGATATATATGACGAGCCGTTTTCGGATGTTTCTGCGGTACCGACATATCTGGTTTCTAAATTTGCGCGGCGTGATGTGACGGTTGCGCTTTCTGGTGATGGTGGTGATGAAATGATGGGCGGGTATAATCGGCATGTTCAAGGACCGTATCTTTGGGATAAAATGCGCCATATTCCGCGTCGTATGCGTCGTATGATGGGATCCGGTGCGCAGGCTGTACCGGTTTCCATGTGGGATCAGATTTTGAAAAACACGCCACAAATAGGTACTAAAATTCATAAGGCGGCAGATATATTTGCGCTTTCAGAGCCGCGCGATATTTATGATTCGCTTATCAATGTTTGGGATCAAGATATCGTTAAAGATTCGGCTTTACCTGATTTATTGATCGATGATCCTACTTGGCGTTTGAGGCCGTCTTTGCACCTATCAGAGAAAATGATGATGTGGGATATGATGTTTTATATGCAGAACGATATTTTGACTAAAGTTGATCGTGCAAGTATGGCAGTTAGTTTAGAAGCGCGCTCGCCGTTGCTCGATCCCCGCGTTTTTGAGTATGTTTGGAGGCTTCCGTTGCACATGAAAATTCGTAATGGCAAAGGCAAATGGCTTTTGCGGCAGGTTTTATCAAAGTATGTGCCGGATCATTTATTCGAAAGACCAAAACAAGGATTTGCAATGCCGGTAGGCGCATGGTTAAAAACAGATTTGAAGGATTGGGCTGATACGCTTTTGTCGCCATCTGCCATTCAGGATAGCGGCTTTTTTGATGACAAAATCATTCAGAAAACATGGCAAGCGCATTTGAAAGGCCATGGTAATCATGCGGATCGTTTATGGACGGTTTTGATGTTCCAAGCATGGCATAAAAAATGGATGTAAACAGCACAAATATGAGCGGAAAAATACTTTATATATTTGATGCCCAAGATTGGGATAGCCGTGTTCCGGTAGCCATAGCCGCGCGGGATGCGGGGTTTGAGGTTGTTATAGGCTTGCTGGGTATATTGGAGGTAAAAAATAGCGCCGTAGCAAAAGATTTTAAAATCATATCTATTAAAATAGAGAAAAAGAAATTCGGAGGCCGGGGTTTACATGCACTAAGCAGCGTAATCCGCGAAATAGCGCTTTACGAGAAGCCAGATATTTTGCATGCGGTGACAATCAAATATGCTTTTGCAGCGGGGCTTGCCTGCATGCAGTTTAAAAATATGCGAAAAATATATACGCTGGCAGGGCTTGGGTATTTGTTCCGTGGCGGAGGGAAGAAAACGGCTTTTATACGTATGGTTATGGCGCCGATGCTGAAAAAAATCTTTAGTGCGGCTCATACATCGCTCATTTTTCAAAATCCGGATGATATGGCATTGATCCGTTCCGGCGGATATACAAAAAAAGCAAAAAGCGTTTTAATCCGAGGATCGGGGGTTGATCTTTCCAAATTTAGCCCCAAGCCTTATACACCTGATGGGTCGCCAATTATATTAATGCCAACGCGCCTTGTACATGAGAAGGGGGTTGCCGTTTTTGTAAGTGCGGCCAAACTTTTGAAACAGCGTGATGTTGTGGCACGGTTTCAGATTGCGGGCGGATTAACGCAGCATAATCCACGCGCGATTACCAAGGCGGAAATGGAAGATTTATCCAAAGATGGTGCGGTTGAATGGCTTGGGCGTGTTGAGAATATGCCTGAATTATTGTCTAAGGCAACACTTGTGGTTTATCCGTCCTATTATGGGGAGGGGATACCGCGCGTTTTATTAGAGGCGTTAGCCGCGGGACGGGCAATTATTACCACCGATCATCCCGGATGCCGCGAAACGGTTATAGATCAGGAAAATGGATTTTTAGTGCCGGTCAAAGACGCGCAAGCCGTAGCAGACGGGGTTGAGGAATTAATTGTTGATGCAGGCAGGCTCAAAGCTATGGGTAAGGCCAGTCGCGCGCTGGCGGAAAAAGAATTCAGTATTGATTATGTAGCCGCGCAGACCGTTGATGTTTATATTCAGGCTATGAAATAATATTATATTAAGCTGTTATATTTTTTAAAATGTAATATCTTTTTCTATAGCATTCCGTCCTGATTTTAGAACAATAGTCAAAGTTTTACCTGCTAAAAACTCGTTTAAATTATCAACGCCAAAGGGCGGGTTTAGCTTTATCATTGCATTTGTTTTATCATTATTGTTGACTTCGAATTCTGGAGGTACGGTAAAACCTATATCATCTACGAATGCAAAAATATCAGTATTATCAAAACCGTTTTTGGATGTTACATTCACTGCAAGTGCTGTATCGCTTGCTATAACTGTGTTTATAGATAGCGGGCTTTGCGCGGTTTTGTTGTTTTCTTTTAGAATCTGAATGGATTTGACGGGTACTTTTTTACGAGCAAAGTCAATAATATGACTATGCGGAGATTTTTTGTTTGTTTTTGAGTTTAGAATATTCAAATTAATTTCAACATTTTGCGGGATGCAGACCTTATTACAAACCATTGTATCAATTTTTGCATTTAAAATGGCCGGTTTGGTGTTGTCTTCAATTTCGATGTCTAGCGGAAATATAACCTCATCCATATAGCCAAATGTATAAAGGCCGGCTTCTTCAAAGCGTTCTGGTGCGGGCCAGAATATTTCGACATTTTTTATATTCTCAGACTTGTTCCAATCAAAACGCGGCGCTAAACCTGCATCACCTGGGACGCGCCAATATGAATGCCAGCCATTTTGTTTTTTGACTTGGATGGCAGCGGTAATATTATCTTTTTGATATACAGATGTCTCCACACTTAAAAAGCGTGCCTTTAAATGCGTGTCGCTTGCCCATTTCCCTGTTGGATTAGAGGCGTGCGCAGATAGCGTGAACATTAGAATAGCAATGATACATGCGTTGAGGAGCCAAATATTTTTGAACAGTCTATTTTTCATTTTGTCTTTCTTTAAAACGATACCCATATCTATCATAACAAAATTTTAAATTTATGTGCATTTATATGCGCGCTATAGATATAATACGTTTATGACACAGAATATCCGCGAAAAAAATAAAGATTATCCGCATTCTTTGGCTGGCAAGGTTTTGCTTGCGATGCCGGGGATGGGGGATACGCGGTTTGATCGCGCCGTTATTTATATTTGCGCGCATGATGCACAAGGGGCGATGGGGTTAGCTGTTAACCAGACTTTACCGGACATGGAGCTGCAAAATCTTTTGAATCAAATCGGATTAGAATCCAATATCAGATTTGATTTAGAGAAAATTTCTATGCCAGTTATGAGTGGGGGGCCTGTAGACGGAAGTCGCGGGTTTTTGCTTCATACCAATAATTTTGAGCGGGCGGAGACAGTTAAAGTTGATGAACAGTTTAGTGTTTCCGGCACAGTTGATGCGCTTAAAGATTTTGCAAAAGGCGAAGGTGAAGGCGAATTTTTATTTATGCTTGGCTATGCGGGGTGGAGTGCGGGACAGCTTGATGAAGAGGTTCAACAGAATGCATGGCTTGTTTGCGATGCTGACCCTTCTATTGTTTTTTCGGATAAAGCGGATGAGAAATGGGTTATGGCGTTGAACAAGATAGGCGTTAATCCAGCTATGTTATCAACGCAAGGTGGCCGTGCGTAAATTTAATAGCTGAAAATGTCTATTTTTATTAAACAGCATTTAGCCCAAACAATATATGATCTTGCCATTTCCCGTTTATTTTTAAATATTTTTCGGCATATCCTTCACGTTTAAAACCGCACGATTTTAATGTTTTTATGCTGCGCGTATTGTGGGTTAAAGTAGCAGCATTCAGGTGATGAAGATTTAAATCATTAAAGCTGTATTCTTTTATTACTTCAATGGCTTCTTTCATATATCCATAGCCTTGCATGTCTTGATCTATCCAATAGCCAAGGCTTCCAAATTGGGCAATGCCACGACAAATGTTGTTAATATTTATACCCCCGATCAGCTTGTCTTCTTTATCGCATATTAAAAAATATCGACCCAAGCCTTCATGCCAGAACTTTGCTTGACGTATCAAGCGGCGCTCAAGATAAAGGTTTGTTAATGTGTGCTTATGCCAAGCAGGTTCAAATGATGTAAGATATTTTCTATTTTTAGAACGGACTTTTTGCCATGATTTAAAATCGACTCTGGTAGGGGGGCGCAAGATTATCCGCTCACCATAGAGGAAAACAGGGGGCATATGCTGCGTGCTGTCAGCAGTTATTTTGCGATGCTTAAGACTAAAATTTAACATCATAAAAACTTTTTATTTATGCTGCCATACGCTCTGAAATTTTTTCATATGATTCGAGCTTCTCTAGCGGGCCGAGTGCCGAGAGGGTTGGGGCGGATTTAAAGATTTTTTCTGCTATTTTTGAAATGCTATCTTTACTTGCGTTATCGATTTTTTCAACTATTTTTGCGAGGTCAATTTCCTGATTTCTAAGCGCCATAAATTTGGCTTGCTGGTTAGCGCGGCGCATAGTTGATTCACGACTCATCAGCAGGCTTGATTTCATCTGCGCGCGGGCGCGGGTGATCTCTTCTTCTGTGATTGTATTGGCAAGCTTTAACGCTTCCTCGCATATGACAGGCATTAGCTTTATTACTTCATCAGGGCCTGTTCCGGCGTAAATCCCAAGCAGACCGGCATCGGTATAGCCGGAATGAAAAGCATAAATCGAATAGCAAAGTCCGCGTTTTTCGCGCACTTCTTGAAACAGGCGGGATGACATACCGCCACCTAAAATATTGGTTAAGATTTGCGCTGTATAGTATTCTTCATCCAGCATAGATACGCCTTCAAAGCCCAAGACAATATGGGTTTGTTCCAAATCTCGCTGGTCGCGAAAGTCACCACCAGTATATTTTGCAACGGGGTTTTCAGGTTTTTGTTTTTTAGATAAATGGCCAAGATGTTTTTGCGCTTGCTGCACAATTTTATCATGATCCAGATTGCCCGCAGCAGAAATAATCGTGCGATCCGCGCTGTATAGGTTTTGAACATGATTCATCAGCGGGGTGCGCTGCATGTTTTCAATGCTTTCATTTGTGCCGAGGATAGGCTTGCCGAGGCGCTGGTTTTTGAAACCGGCCTCATAGAAATTATCAAACACCAGATCATCGGGGGTGTCTTGTACCATACCAATTTCTTGTAGAATAACGTGACGCTCTCGCTCAACTTCGTCTTCGGGCATCGTCGAATGCGCGTACATATCGGAAAGCACATCCATTGCCAAAGGCATATCATCTTTCAAGACCTGCACATGATAGCTTGTGATTTCGCGGCTGGTGTAGGCGTTCATGTGTCCGCCAACATTTTCGATATCTTTGACAATTTTTAAAGAGTCGCGGTTTTTTGTACCTTTGAACAGCATGTGTTCAACCATATGCGCCGCGCCCGCATCCGTGGGATTTTCATGGCGACCGCCTGTTGCCGTCCATATTCCGATGGAAAGTGTGTCTACGTGGGGCATGGAGTCTGTGATAATGCGGATGCCGTTGTCTAATGTCGTGGTTTTTGTGTTTCTCATTTATCAAATTACTCTCTATTATCTTTTATATATTGCTGCACGTTTTCTATATCATTATCGATTCTTGTCATATGCTCTGTGCGATCAAGCAGATCAGATAAATGACTGGGTAAAGGCGGGCGTGTTGCTATGGCATCTTCAACGGCATCAGGGAATTTTGCGGGATGGGCGCACGCAAGGCTGATGATATTTTCATTTTTATTTGTAACCGCCATTTCTAATGCGCCTGTCATACCGACCGCCGTATGCGGGTCTAATATATACCCAGTTTCATCATAGATTGATTTTATGGTCGCTTTTGTTTGTGCGTCATCCGCGCGGAAGGCCGTAAATTCGCCGCGTGCTTTTGCCATTAGATTTTCATCCAATTCAAAATGACCAACCGCTTTGAACTGGTTCATTGCTGTTGTTACTTTATGCGGGTCACGGTCAAACAAATCAAAAAGATAGCGTTCGAAATTACTGGAAATCTGAATATCCATAGATGGGCTGATTGTGCCTTGCACACCATTCATTTTCATCTGCCCGGTTTCAAAGAAGCGGGTTAGAATGTCATTTTTATTGGTGGAAATCGCTAGTGTTTTAATGGGTAGTCCCATTTTACGCGCACAATATGCGGCAAATACATTGCCAAAATTGCCTGTTGGTACGACAAAAGAAATCTCTTCATCTGGAACGTTAAGCGCAAGTGCAGAGGTGAAATAGTAAACAATTTGCGCCATAATGCGCGCCCAGTTGATCGAATTTACAGCAGAAAGCCGCATATCAGCTCGAAATTTTTTATCATTAAACATGGCTTTTACCATGTTTTGGCAATCATCAAATGTGCCTTCAAGCGCGATATTATGAACATTATCTGCGTTTACTGTTGTCATCTGACGGCGTTGCACTTCTGATACTCGGCCATGAGGATGCAGAATAAAGATATTTACGCGTTTGGAATGGCGGCAACCTTCAATTGCTGCAGACCCTGTATCACCGGAGGTTGCACCAACGATTGTGACAGTTTCATCACGCTTGGTCAGGATATGATCGAAAATTCGTCCTAAAAGCTGTAACGCTACATCTTTAAAGGCAATTGTGGGGCCATGAAACAGTTCGAGCGCGTATAGATTATCTTTCAGCTTTTTAAACGGCACGACATCTTTATGACGGAACACATCCGGCGCGTATGTTTCTTTGATTATACTTTTAAATTCATCGGCAGAAATCGAGCCTTCAGCAAAAGGATACATAACAGCAAAGGCAATATCCGTATATGGCTTATTGCGTAGAGTTAACCAATCTATTTGTGGCCATTTTTCAGGTACATACAAGCCGCCATCAGGCGCGAGACCAGAAAGCAATACTTGTTCGAAAGTTTGCGGATCACCGCCGCTGCGGGTTGATATATAGTTTATCATGCATCTTTTTTACGCGCCCTGCCGCACCAAGTCAACAAAATGCGCGTGCATGGGAGAGGGAAAATCAAGGGTCAGTTCCGGATGGAAGGTGGTGGCCATTTTGGTGCCGCTTTTAATCCACACCGGTTTATTATCAATTGCGGCAAGGGTTTGGATGGTGTCTGCCAGATCTGTAAAAACGGGGGCGCGAATAAATGATACCGGGTAGCCGTCTATTTCTTTTTGATGGCTGTCCAATTGACGACCATACCCATTACGCTCGATGGTAACAGGGAGCAGGCCAAAAGATTTTTGAACAGGGCGCGTAACTTTTTCAGCCATTAAAATTGATCCGGCACATATACCCCAGACCGGTTTTTTTAAAAATTGCTGCGCTAAAATATCCCATAAATTGAATGTGCTTATCAATTTTAATATGGTCGTGCTTTCGCCGCCCGGCAGTATAAACGCATCGATTTCTTTAAAATGGTTAAGCGTTTTTACTGCGCGAAATTCTGCGCCTGTAGCTTCGATATGCGGTTTGTGTGGCTCGACGGCGCCTTGAAGGGCGAGCACGCCGATGATTGGGGTTTTTTTCATGATTTTAAGACAACTGCAAGGCTAGTCTGGGATACACCCTGTTTGGTTTGCCAAGGCAATGTACCAAGTGGTTTAAGAGTAAGTCCTGCTGATTCTTTCAATGCTTTCTGTGTACCCATAAAAGGGCCATATATGATATTGCCATCAGGAAAAAGCGGCTTTGCATCAGGATAGTAATCGTGCAATAAAATCAATCCGTTGTGGTTTAAAATGTTGCAAGCATAACTAAGCTCATTATAAACGCTGGCAGCGGTATGATCGCCATCCAGAAATATAAAATCAAATTTTTTTTCTGTTTGTTTCAGATATGTTTGTGATGTGGATTCTATAAACTCAACATGATCGTTCGCACTGATTTTTTCAATATATTGCTGCGGCGAGTGGTCTAGACCCAAGCTATGCCAAGCGCCCGTTTTATGGTTTACATCTTCTATATCAACTGTGGTTAAATGTCCGTTATATTCTTTTATAGCGCTTGCAATATATAGGGTTGAAAGCCCAATATGCGTGCCAATTTCAAGTACGTTTTTAGGTTTGAAAAATGATATAATTTTAAAAATTGCTTGACGGTCGCCAACATTGATACCACCATATTTTTCAATATTGGGGATCAGTGCGCGTATCTGTTTGTTTTTTTCTAGCCACTTTTTGTGAATTGTTTCATCAGAAAATGCAGTATGCATTTCAAACTTTTTTTTGTCCAAAAGGTTTTTTGTTTTGAAGTGTTTTATCGGCAAGCTTTTGATTTGGTTTGCGCTTTTAAAATACCGGTATTGATTAAGCGCGCCTTGCGGCAGTATTTTCTTTATTGTATTTTGCATCTTATTTTTTAAAAATCTCTGACTTGTTATGGTGATGAGACTTTATATAAAAAAATTGATTTATACAAAAGAAATCAAGCCTTTTACATGCCAAAAAGGCTTGATTATTAAACGTATAATATGTGCTTTTTTTAAAATGAGCGATGGACAAAGAATTTAATGTTGTTATCTTGTGCGCCCTTTGAAATGCCGCGGCGATATGCTAAATCATAGCCAAGACCGGTATCAAAAATTTTGCCTTTGATAACCGGACCAAATTCGTGTTCCTGAGCGCTGTATCCAGAAAGCTCGGTCAGGTTGCCTAAATCATGATACCCTTCAAAACCAAAGCGATGTGTTTCTGATATTTTGCGTGTAGCTTGTAATCTTAATTCAGCGCTTACACCATCTTGAGCATCCTCGCCAATATCGTGAGCGAAAAGTTGATTTATTCGAAATTGATAAGGGCCCATAGGAATTGTTTGGAATAATCCTGCGCTTACTACATCTGGTTTTTTATCACCATCATTTAATTGATAATTAACGCGCACGCCAAAATCTAAACCGGATGTATCAGCATCTAAAAGCTGAAATCGGTTTACAAAACGGATATTTGCATGTTCGTAGTTATTACCTTGGCGCTTGTCTTGCTCTACCTGAATACGTCCGGCATACCAATGTGTGAAACCGTGATCAACCTGAACGCGCGTTCGAATACGGTCATGTGATGAAGAGTCTTCATTGCCTTCGCTATAACTTATGCGCGCTTCAACTTTTGTTTTTCCTTTTGTCACATCTGCAGAGCCTACATTACCTGTTGTCGAAGCATATGTAGGTGTAGCTAAAAATGCTGTATAAAAAAGTAAAGCAAATCCTAAACATTTGTTAAAAACACTCATTGTTTATTCCTTTAATTAAAAATGATGATTTTAAAATTTTCAAAAGCGTAAGGTTATTTGCTTACCAGCCGCGATTGGCCATCAGCATTGGCTCATCAATCTCTGATATCTCGGTGCCGCGCATGGCCACGCCTTCAAGCTCTTTTGAGGCTTCCAATACAATTGCTGGGTCATCAAAATGCGCAGTTGCCTTTACAATAGCCTTAGCAAATTTTTCGGGGTTATCAGATTTAAATATGCCAGATCCAACGAAAACCGTTTGTGCGCCAAGTTGCATACACAAGGCAGCATCAGCGGGGGTTGCGATACCGCCTGCTGCAAAGTTAGGAACGGGCAGTTTACCTTCGTCTTTAACTACTTTTAAAAGTTCGAACGGTGCCCCCATATCGCGTGCCATAGTCATTAATTCAGCATCATCAGAATTGACCACTTTGCGAATTTCTGCATTGATACGGCGCATATGACGAACGGCCTCTACGATGTTACCTGTTCCCGGCTCGCCTTTGGTACGCATAAGCGCAGCACCTTCACCAATGCGGCGAAGTGCTTCGCCAAGATTTTTTGCGCCGCAGACAAAAGGCACTTTGAAATTATGTTTGTTAATGTGAAATTCTTCATCGGCGGGGGTTAGTACTTCGGATTCATCTATATAATCAACGCCTATTTCCTGCAAAATCTGCGCTTCTGCAAAATGCCCGATACGGCATTTTGCCATAACAGGTATAGAAGAAACTTTCATAATTTCTTCGATTAATTCTGGGGGGCTCATCCTTGCAACACCTCCGGCTTTACGGATATCAGACGGTACTCGCTCAAGCGCCATAACAGCAATTGCGCCCGCATCTTCTGCAATTTTAGCTTGCTCGGCGGTTACAACATCCATGATCACACCGCCTTTTAACATTTCGGCAAGGCCGGTCTTAAGATTGATAATCTTGCTATTATTTTTATCGTGATCCATTTTAATGATCCTGTCTTTTATTATTTGATGTGCGCCATTAAAACCATATTTAGCGCTGAAATTCAATCTTTACAGTTGTTAGCGTACAAAAAAACTCTTTCATAATTTAATTTGCTTAAATATAGCATATATGACATATTATTTTTCAATTTCAATATTAAAGGTTATGAATATCTAGTGGATCACACAGCAGGCATATTTTATTTTGTAGCGGACACAAAAGGACCGTTTTTGCTTGAGCTGGACACTGGTGAGCGTGCAAATATTAGAACATTAGATAGAACACATGGTGGGGATGCACGCGATTCCCTTATTGTATCTTATTTGCATGATAAAGCCGATGATGATGTAAAAATCAGCTATTCAGGCAAAAACTCAAAATCTATTAGTTCTGATTTGGAACAAGCTTTATATTATTGTAAGGACGCATACGCAAAGCGCGTATATATATCAGGATATTCAAATCGAAATATGGGATATGAAGTACAGTCATTTTTACAAGAATATCCAAACTTAAATGTAGTTAATTCGAATTTATTTTTTAAAAACATTTTAAATGACAAAGATTTTTTATCGTCTGTAGCGACGCAAGCTGGACAGGCTACGATGCCAAAAACGTTGAATTTCAACAGTCCTTATAATGCGTTTTATAAAGTGGATGAGATTACAAATGCGTGTCTTAATCATTTTGATGCAGAGCAAACATTAGTGATTAAGCCATCAAGTGCTTGTCAGGGTAAAGGCATTGTTGTCACTGCAAAAAGCGCTCTTGCTAGTACACTAAATTATATTTTTAAAGATATAAAAGAATACGGTAACCAAAAGCGATTTGAAAAGGATGGATTTGCAGAAAATTATTGGCTTCAAAATAAACCAGATAATTTTCAGGTGCAGGAATTTGTAAGAAGTAAGCCTTATATGCATAAAGGGCATAAATGGGATGCCACAATGCGTACGCTCTTCTCTTGTATAATAGAACCTCAAAAGGGCGCAGACCTGCCTGTTATTGATATTGAAGCGCATGGGTCCTATTTAAAATTGCCACGCCACCCCCTTGCAAATATTCAAAACGATTTTACTTATCCTATTAAACAAGAAAACAGTATTTCTTTTTCATACGGTCATAACCCCGTTGAGGGTTTAAAGCGCTCTAAAATAGGACGTTTTTTGTGCAATGTTTTTGATCATGCAAATTTTGTAGCTGGAAGCGGTGGTCGTATAGTTATTGATCATGAAACAGATACAAATGTACCGATTATCACAAAAAATATTAAACATATTTTTGAAGCAGCTCTTAAAATGCCTGATTCGAAACTTGCGCATATCTTGAGAACACAAAAGAATGATAGTCAAAATATTAGAGAAATTATTGCAAGTCGCTCGCGCTTACTTAATCCTTTGACTGTTTCGTATGATGATGAATTGAACAAAGATTTTGGAAATGACAATGTGTCTCAAGCTTCTCAAGCTGATAAACTGGTACATCAAGATTTGAGTGTATCGTAAATCTGATCCCAACATTCATCATCGATCAGACGGTCTTGCCAGTCGTTTTGGCATAATTCATCGGCCATATCCTGAAGACGGCCTTCGTCTGAAATAATTTCCCAGCAATGCGGGGCGTGGCTTCGCATGTTATCTAAAACATGTTTTATATTGAATATAATTGGCTGTAATCCGCCGTGAATACTGACTTTTGAGCCAAGTACACGGTAAACTAACCCGATGCGGTTCAAGCTTCTGATGTGACTTGGTTCGACCATCCACACGCAGTCCATTATACGCGCTTGCATAGCAGCCTCGAAGGCTCCCTGAAGCAGAGCAGCTTGTACATACGGGATTCTGCGGCGCGAGAATGTCACGTCTTTAAGTTTTTTTAGTGTTGTTTGCGTGTTGAAGTCATCTTGTTCATGATATGAGGATAAAAACTTTCCATCGCCGCTTCTTTTACGAAAACGTGGCGCGGTGCAAAACCTTGAGATTTCACACAAAGATGTTATGCGTGAATCGTATTTTAATAAAGGGTGATCTGATGCAGTTTGAATTGGGAAGCTTTCGCCCGGCTTTGCATCGTCGGGCAAAATTACACGGATTGTGCCAATAATTTCATTACTGATTTTGTGCTTGAGGATGTAATGCATGCTACGGTCATCATATTGATCTTTTTCAACATAACTGCCACCTTTGGCAGGGCATTCATAACCGTTTTCTTCGCAATATACTTTATGACGTAATCTGTATGAACGGCCTTTTTGCTCTCCATTGACAGCTGGAACAAGCTCCACCATTTTATGATACGCATTTATAAAAGATTTATGCCTTATTGTATCAATGCATGCATCGATAAAGCTTTTCTCTTTTGCTGCTGGCTTCTTAATTGTGTCCTGTAGTGTCATCATATGCGATGGCTCCATATTCTTATGGCCTTTATACTTAAATTTTTTTCTATAGTTTTTTTGTAAATGGTGAAGGTATGATTATATGTACCTCTTCCATCAATACCTAATAGTATAGGGAAAGGCTTAATAATATTTAAATTTCGGTTTGGATTTTATGGGGTTTTTAGATAAAACGCATGCGGTTTCAGCATTTAGAACTTCAACAATGAAGTCTAAGGTTTCGCACGGGTTTTTTCTTTAAATAAATGCGAGCGATCATCAATACCGCGGTCATAGGGGATGGGTTCTTGCAAAGTAGGGTAGAGCATTTCGGGTTCTTTTTCTACAACTACAACGGCAACCGCCTCGGTTTCATCAAACTCGTATTGATTGTGGAGATAACCATCCATGTCGCGGATGCCTTGCACCAATTCGGAACGGTATTCGTGTGAGCAAGCCGAAAGTGCGATGGAAGATACACCGATTAGAAATAGAGATAGATATTTCATGAAATTTCTTTCCCGCCGTGTTTATTTAACAGCATCCACCGGATGGGTTTGTTGTGTCGCAATCCTCATCGTGCTCGTGTTTATGCGTATGTCCCTTGTCATGATTATCATCATGGTTGCCGCCACAACACGAACCATCGTGTGCGTGGTGATGATGTTCATGGCCATGTGCGCTACCCATCATAAAAGACCCGCCAGCCGCGCCCATTGGCATAGTTGTTGAATTATTTAAAAGGGATTTCATTCTTTTTATACGATCTGTCATGTTTTCTTTATAAAAGTTATATGCTAAGCGTGCAATTAAAATTTGAATGGTTTATTTAAATATTTTATGTCTACACCCTCTTTGTTACCGCCGTTAAAGTATAATCCACCGGATATGCGCTACGTATCCGTGATTTATAAAGATGATTGCATGATTGTTTTATCCAAGCCAAGTGGTTTGCTTAGTGTTCCGGGGCGCGTTGAAGCGCATCATGATTCGTTGCAAACGCGCGTGCAGGCCTTTTTCCCTGACGCTTTGCTTGTGCATCGGCTGGATATGGATACATCGGGGGTTTTTATAATGGCGCTTAATAAAAATACACAGCGTCATCTAGGGTTACAGTTTGAGCAGCGCAAACCGCAAAAATCTTACGCAGCCTGCGTTTGGGGCGATGTGGAGGCGCAAACCGGTAAGCGCAAAGGCTTGATAGATTTACCCATGCGATGTGATTGGGATTATCGCCCGCGGCAAATGATTGACCGTGTTCAAGGCAAGCCAGCGCAAACCAATTGGTCTATATCAAGGGTAGAAAAATTAAAATGCGGACAAATTATTACGCGCGTTTTACTTAAACCTATAACAGGGCGTACGCATCAATTGCGTTTACATATGAAAACGCTGGGGCATTCGATTTTGGGGGATGATCTTTATGCAGATGGCGCTGCTTTTAAAGCCGCGCCTAGATTGCAACTGCATGCGCAAAGTCTTGATGTGTTTCATCCTGCTGGAGGGGGGCGCATTTGCTTTTTTGACCCCTGTCCATTTTGATTTTTTTGAAAAAAATATGAACTCTTTTTCTTTGCTATTTGTTCATAAAATATAGTAGAAATAAGTTATATAATTATGGCTAGTAGAATTGAAACAATTCAGGGCGGGATGTTCCCGTACCCCCGTCGTTCGCGCGACGAGGACAAAAAGCGCAGATCGAATGGATGGTATTCGTCTGAAAACGCTAACGATGTTGCTCAGCCCGAGATTCGTTCTACTCCCATGACCAGTTTAGAAAGTATGATTGTTTTGGCGCAGGCGCAGGAACAAAATCGTATGCCTTCTATCGACGCTGATGATGAATATTCCTACATGCCTGATCCGCGACAGTATAGTTTTGATTTTGCGTTTCAAAATATGCGTGATGTCCGTGATATGATTTCCAAAAGCTCTATGCCTTTGGGCCCACTTACGGGCCGGCGTATGAACCCAACACAAACTGCGGAATATCAACGCGCGCAAAAAGCTTATAAAACAAGCCAAGATGAGATCATATTGAATGATTCAACATCTTAATTTCTTATAGCAAATTCTACACTATCTTGAACTTTCGATCCTTGTGTTTTGCGCCTGATTTCGTCATTTATAAAACATATATACAATTATACAATCATCTTAAGGAGATTGAGAAAATGAGCGATACAAAAGATAGTAATGGCGAGGCTTTAGAAGATGGGGACAGCGTTATGTTGGTACGCGATCTAAAGGTCAAAGGCACGAATAACAACCTTAAACGCGGTACGGTTGCAAAAAACGTACGACTTACCCATAAAAATGATGAGGTTGAGTGCCG
Source organism: uncultured Alphaproteobacteria bacterium (assembly GCA_963702155.1). GTDB lineage: Bacteria > Pseudomonadota > Alphaproteobacteria > Micavibrionales > Micavibrionaceae. Next base: position 1,530,844 of record OY969717.1, on the reverse strand, counting down.
GTTTGGCAAAACAACTATTGTTTTAAAGACGCAATATTTGAAGAAAACTTAGACGCTTTTAACAAAATTTTTTTTAGAATTTATATCCGATAAAGGCACCACTAAAGAATTGATGATCTTTTTCGCTGATCGGGCTATCGCCTGCATCCCCAACCAAGTGATCATAATTTACAAACGCCGTGGCAAACCATTTACCGTTGATCGGATATACGACTAACGTATTAAAGCCCACATCTTTAATGCCAGCTCCGGCATTGTAGCGGGAAAAGCGAGAGGCGTTAGCTTGGCTGGATGAAACGCCGAAATAGGATTCCATGTAATTATCGCTGCCATAACTTATATCCGGACCGAACTTTAAAAGCGTGCCATCAGAAAAACGTTTTATGTATTCTGCACCAGCTTTGGCGGTGAAGCCATCATGTCCATCCATAATGTCCTGACGAAGTTCTAACGCGAATTCAATAGGGACTTCGCGGGATATAATATAACTTCCAAATAAGACAACTTCGGCGGTGGCATCTATATCGCCCATACCGTTCAAGCGGTCATCATCATCTTCGTCGCGGCCAAATTCGTACCCTATAGATGCGCCCAATTTATATTGCTGGGTATTCAAGGCATATACACCAAGGCCGCGCATTGGATTTAAAAATACTCGGGTTGCATATTCGATATCCACATAAGGGATAGGGATAACTTGATATTTACCGCTTCCAGGATATTCAGGCACAGATAAAACTCCGCCGCCAAGGCTGATATCCCATTTGTCATTGCTATCTTTATCTTGCGCTAAAGACGGGGATATTGCTGTACATATAAATACAAAAGATAAAAATGCGGCGCGAATGTTCATATCTGAAAAATTTCCATTTAAGTTTTAAATTGTGAATATGATATAACTGCTTTCATGAAAAAGACAACAAATGGTTTGATAAAGGGTCATGATGATAAGACTAGGTGTTGGTGGCCGGGGGAGGACGAGCTTTATTTGGCGTATCATGATACGGAATGGGGGATGCCTTTAACGAACGACATCCGGCTTTTCGAAAAATTGAGCTTGGAGGGTTTTCAGGCTGGCTTAAGCTGGATCACAATTTTGAGGAAAAGGGAGAATTTCAGAGCGGCCTTTGATGGTTTTGATTTCGAGAAAGTTTCGCGATACAGCGCGGATAAGATTGAGCATTTGGTTCAAAATACAGGGATCATCCGGCATCGCGGCAAGATCGAGGCTACTATTAAAAATGCGCAAAAGATTAGTGATATTGTAGATGAATACGGGTCTTTTGCGGCATATTTCTGGCGCTTTGAGCCAGCTGATATGGATCGGCCAAATATTTACAATTATGAAACGCTTTCGCAGATTACGATGAGTGTGCAATCCGAGGCCATGTCCAAAGATTTAAAAAAACGCGGGTTTAAATTCGTTGGGCCGACTACTATATATGCACATATGCAATCGGCGGGACTGGTCAATGATCATATTGAGGGATGTTTTTGTCGCCCTATTATTGATACAGCCCGTGATAATTTTGAAAGGCCGTGATGAGACACTATATTTTAGCTATAGTTTTTGGATTGAGCGTAGTCATATTACCTTTAAAGGCGCACGCCGCTTACAAAACGGAGCAAGCACAGTTTGAGCTTGAAACCGTGGTTAGCGGTCTTGAGCATCCTTGGGCGCTTGCATTTTTACCCAATGGTGAAATACTGGTTACTGAACGTCCGGGGCGCTTAAACCTTATTCGCGGAAAGCAAATCTTTCGGATTAATGGCTTGCCAGAGATTGCAGATGGCGGACAAGGCGGGCTTTTGGATGTTTTAGTGCATCCGGATTTTAAAAATAATAAAACGATCTTTTTTTCTTACTCGGCGGGCGGTCTTGCTAAAGGCAAGAACACAAATGTTGCACGTGCAGAATTGCGCGGCCTTACATTGCAGAATGTTAAAGTGATTTTTGAGGCTAGCCCTAAAACTCGCGGCAGCAATCATTTTGGATCAAGGCTTGCCATTGCTCCGGATGATATGCTTTTTATTACGCTGGGAGAGCGATTTAAAAAAAACGAAGCGCAAGACCCATCCAACCACTTAGGCACTGTTGTCCGCATTCATCAAGATGGACGCATTCCTGATGATAATCCCTTTATCGGCAAAGATGGTTACGCGCCGGAAATTTATTCTTATGGTCATCGTAATGTACAGGGTATAGCGGTTCATCCCGAAACTGGCGATATTTGGACGCATGAACATGGGCCAAGGGGCGGTGATGAGGTAAATATTTTAAAGACTGGCGCCAATTATGGCTGGCCTGAAATTACATATGGTATCGGGTATTCCGGTCTTGCCATTTCGGATAAAACAAAAGCTGAAGGTATGGAGCAACCGCTTATATACTGGGATCCATCGATTGCACCATCCGGTATGGTTTTTTATACTGGTGATGCTTTCCCTGAATGGCAGGGGGATCTATTTGTGGGTGCGCTTGCGCTCACGCATTTGAGGCGTCTTGAATTAAAAGGGAACCAAATCATTGCGCAAGAGGTTCTTTTAAAAGATAGGGATGAGCGCATACGCGATGTTAAAAATGCACCTGATGGTTATTTATACATGCTGACAGATAGCCAAGAAGGCAGCATTTTGAGATTGGTTCCTACAGAAAAATAAGATATTTTTACATAGTTATTAAGTTATGGCATTTAAATATATATACATTGAATTGGAAAAGAGCATATGAGTACAACTCCAAAATCAGGTTCAGGTCAGGCTATACGTGAGGCAACAAAAAGCCAAGCATCATTTTCCGGACATGGGGGCGCGCTGGGTGCGGCAGGTGTTCGGCAGTCTAGTTATAATCCTGAGAATAGCGATCATCTTACCGATCCTGGGCAAAGTATTGCCGTTAATCCGGGGCCGCAGGGGTTTGATAAAATAAAAATTGGTGCAGACTGGGATAATGTCGAAATGGCAGAGTCCGGTTTTGTTGGCAAACTTTTGAAAAAAACGCTTCAAGTCGGTGTTGATCTGGATATCGGGTGCCTATACGAGCTTTCTAATGGTGAGCGCGGCGCTATACAGGCGTTCGGGAAAAAATTCGGTTCTTTTGATAATGCGCCATATGTTTCTCTTTCAGGAGATGAGACGACGGGCGAGGCAAGCGGATATGATGAATATTTGCTCGTAAACGGTTCCAAATGGAGTGAGATCAAACGCTTGCTTGTTTATATTTATATTTATGACGGGCCGTCCAAATGGAAAGAAATCAATCCGAAAACAATTATTGATATACCGGGCGAAAATGATTTGGTTGTCACTTTAAAGGCGCATGACGATGCCTTAAAACTCTGCGCTATAGGCGGGTTAGAAAATGTTCGCGGCGGTATAAAACTGACAAATTATACCGAATATTTCCCAGGTCATTTAGAGATGGATCGCGCCTTTGGCTTTGGTCTTGATTGGGATGATGGTGAAAAAACATAATTTTAAAGAAATGACTTTTAAAAAAAACCTTCTTCAAAATGGAACTTTAATATCTATAATATGTTATTATTAACATAGGATGTATTTTTTACTTGGGTTTATATGAATGTCTGATATTTTTGATACAAAATTTGAAGGTAAAGCACTTGAGCTTGATGATGGAAAAGCCGAGCTTGGGGATGATATTAATTTATCTGTAAAGGATCCTACTTTACGTCGTATAACGGTCGGTATGGGGTGGGATTTGAACGCATTTAATGCTGATGTGCTTGATTTAGATGTGAGTGTATTTCTTTTAAACAAAGAAGAAATGACCCGCATGGACAGCGATTTTATCTTTTACAATAATGATGAAGGATCAGATGGCGCAATTGTTCATGGCGGCGATAGCCGTACCGGCGCCGGTGATGGCGATGATGAGAGCTTAACCATTGATTTACAAGGTATATCTTATGATGTTATGCGCATAATTATTGTGCTCTCTGTTTATAAAGGCAATGAGAAAGAGCAAAACCTTGGGATGGTGCGCAATGCTTATGTTCGCGTGATGAATACAGAGAATCTACATGAATTCGTCCGTTATGAAATTGATGACGTTATTGAGGATAAAACAGAAACGGCAATGATTGTAGGACAAATTAACCGCGAAGGGCCAAAATGGCATTTTAAACCGCAAGCTGAATTCTTCCCCGATGGTTTGGCGGAAATTGCAACAAAATATGGCTGTATCATTGGTCAACAGTAGGATTTTAGTTAATCTTCAGGTAAAATTTCAAGTAGATTATCTAGATTTTCTTGTTCAAATAATTTTTTAAAACCATGGCATATAGTTCTATGTCCGTTTTCAAATACGATTGTTAAATGAAACCACATTGGAGGTAATAGACTGCTTTTTAAGTCTAATTATTTCATTAAGATTATATGTCATGCTATTTCTTCATGCCTAGAATCGCAGAAGCTTTAGCTTTCGGTGATTTGCGGCCGATACGGCCACGGCCGCCTTTTACATCGCCGCCATCTTCGTTTAATTCTTTTTCTATCAGTACATCTATATCCGGTATTTCGCCCATTTGAATACTCTGCACAAAATTTAAAAAGAAATCACAGCCTTTTTGCTCCCAATTAAAGATCTTATTCTCATAATTTTCACCTTTTACCCACATGCCGCGCACTGTCCACTCACTACCTGTTGGCATTGCTCGCATTAAAAATATCTGATTGGGGGTCATTTGTGTGTCCCCATCACTATCTTCTTTTTCTTCCAAAATCTGGATTTCGGCTTCCAAGTCTTCTGCACCAGGGCCCATTCGCACTTCTGCAGAACACATGCGTGTAGTTTCATCATCTTGCAAAAACCATGGCTGGGTTTCATAGGGGTATAAAACTCGGCCTACGCCTAAGGCTTGCAATAATTTTGTAAGAGGTACGCGCATAAAAGTATTGCCGATTTATGTTTTTATTAAAAGAATGAGCCGTATTTTCTATTTCTTAATATTTTCAAGGCTATTATCTATCTTAAAATAGCAGTCATGCGGACTTTATATCTAAAGTATTTTAAAAAGCCAAAATCCGCAAACTATACTGCTTTTTTATAATTTGGACATTATACGATTTTAAAAATGAAAAGCACAGTTTTATCACTTATCTCCCATAACGGAGCCATTTTACCGCAAAACTACAAAAGCGTATATTTTATGCGTTTTGTACGGTTTTTCATGTGTAGCTTTGTACTATTGTGTATTTTTTTGGCGTTTACAAATAAAGCGATGGCGCAAGATAACACTGCTTCGAAAACCGCCCGTCAGGGGCAGCAGTTTGAAACCAATGTTAGCGTTATCAAAGCTAATGTTTTGCGTGCAGGTACAAATAACGTGCGCTTGTGGGGCGTTGATAATCTGCCAGATAATAATGCATATTTGAAATTAAGAGCGCGCATGGCTCTTTCTGATACGATTGGTAACAGGCCGGTAAAATGTGAAATACAGCGCAGGGAGCAGGCCATAGTGGTGGCACAATGCGTTAATCAAGACGGCACGGATTTAGGGCTTTCCATGATCCAGCAAGGCTATGTTAGCGTTAACCGTTCTGATATAAATTCCACACTGTTTGAAGCGCCTTATCTTCAGGCAGAGCGCCAAGCCTATGACATGGGGCAGGGTATATGGGCGCAATCGGGTACGGGCGCTAACGGGAATGCAGCCGCCGAAGGTACATATTTTATTACGCTCGGATTTATATTATTTTTATGCATTATTGGAGCGTTTACAGTTATAAGCGTTATTATTATGCGAGGGTTTCGGCAAGTTATTACCGCACAAAACGACAATATGTTGATGATGGGCGAAGAGCGTAAGTTGCGAGATAAAGAGCGCTCGATCGTTGCTGTTATGCTTGATTCGGAGCTTAAAGCCAATAAATCCAAAATCGAGGCATACACTGTTGTTTATGAAGAAATTCTTGCTGATCTTAAAAATACAACAAAGCCGCCTAAATATAAAAAGACAGGTGATATTGTGCAAAAGCAGCCCTCTCTTAGTCGTGCAGTTTTTGATAGAAATGCGGACAAGCTTGATGTTTTGGGGCGCAGACTTTCTAGCGAGCTTATTCATTTCTATGCGCGTATTAAAACGACACATGAATTTGTAACGCTTGAGCCTGAAATGGATATAGTCGAAGCGTTAGAGATTGTTCGCTCTTCCTTGGATGGAGCACAAAAACTCAACACGCTTGCCGAAGATTTAATCGAAGCTTTTGAAGATAGCGGTGTGTTAATGGATTTTGATCGCTAAGATCAATTCAAATTAAAATAATGATGCTTGCTGTGGTTTTTGTTTCGACGTATTTTGTTTTTTATTTTCTGTATTTTCAGATACTTTATCTTTTTTAGGCGCAGCATTTTTTGATTGTGTAATAGCCTTTATAATGTGCTTATCACGAAATTTGATATTTAAAATTTGTCCTGTTTTTATATTTTTTCCATCTGAAATTAAATGACCTTTCTCATCCTGAATAACTGTAAATCCACGCTTTAAAACATTTTCGTATGAATATGCCTGAAGTAATTTATCCAGCTGTTTAACACGGATTTTATAGGGTTCGAACATTTTTATTTTTGTATCTTTTAATCGGTCTGCGGCACGTCCCAGGCTTTGCTGCGTATTTTTATAATCAGGCTTACGCAAGCGTGAGGCCGCGTTATTAATTTTGTTGTGACGCTCTCTTTGAATGATGGTGATTATGTTTTCAAGCTTTTGGGCGCTGGTATTCAAACGATTTTCTGCTTTTAAAATCTGATCTTTAGGGCGTAATAAACGCCCTGATATTTGTATGGTACGCTCGCTCTTTTTGTTTAAAAGATGGCGATATGCATGCAGCATTTTTGATGCGCTGTGATCGATATGCTGTGTTTTTGTTTCTAATAAACGGGCAGGATCGCCCAGCCTTGCTTTGAGCGTTCCGGTTTTGTTGTGACGCTCGGTCATGCCGCGGCTTATCGCTGTTACCATACGGCTTTGTGTTTCTAAAGTGTATGCCATTAAATCACGGCGTACTGGGACGGCAATTTCGGCCGCGCCTGTTGGGGTAGGGGCACGCATATCTGCAGCATAATCGGACAGTGTTGTATCTGTTTCATGACCAACGGCAGAAATAACGGGAATGCATGAATTCGCAATGGCGCGCACAACATTTTCCTCATTGAACGGCATTAAATCTTCCAACGATCCTCCGCCGCGGGCAAGAATCAATAAATCCGGCTTTGGCATTCCATGCTGATTAAGTGTTTGAAATCCGTGGATTGCAGCCGCAATTTGGTCGCTTGCATTCTCGCCTTGTACCAAAGTAGGCCATAAAATAACATGACGTGGGAACCGGTCATCCAGACGATGAATAATATCACGAATAACAGCACCGGTTGGGGATGTTATAACGCCTATAACTTTGGGCAGATAAGGGAGTTTACGCTTACGCTCTTTTGCAAATAATCCTTCTGCGGCCAGTTTTTTCTTGCGATCTTCCAAAAGCTTTAAAAGTGCGCCTTCACCCGCCAGTTCCATCCGCTCGATAATTAATTGATAGTTGGAGCGCTGCGGATAGGTTGATATACGGCCCGTGCAAATAACTTCCATACCCTCTTCAGGCTTAATTGAAATTTTCGATAAAACACCTTTCCAACATACGGCATCAATAACTGCGCCATCATCTTTTAGGCTCGAATACATGTGACCTGATGCAGGGATAGATACGCGTGATAATTCACCGCGCACGCGGACGCGTCCAAAATTATCTTCTAATGTTTTTTTGAGTGAGAAAGCAAGATCAGATACCGAAAATTCAGGTACGTTGGATTTTGGCGCGTCGCTTTTTGTGTCCGCCTTTTCAGAGGATGAATTTGAAAGCATGTCGCCGTTTTGTGTTTTGTTTTTACTCATAATAGCGATAGTATTTCATTGAGTACTAAAATTACAAGCGTCCTTACCCTATATATTTTTATAGCGAGCCTTTATGACACAGACCTATCCTGACTATATGAATTATCTTTATGCCGATGAAAATGCGGCAATAGAGGAGCTGCTGATTGCGCTTCGTTGGGACGAGGTGGATAGTGATTTTGTATCGGAGCGGGCGAAAGATTTGATCCGCGGTATTCGTGCGAAAAAATCAAAGAGCGGTCAGCTAGAAGCTTTCTTACAGCAATACTCCCTTGATACCGAGGAGGGGCTGGCGCTTATGGCGCTTGCCGAGGCTTTGCTCCGTATTCCGGATAAGAAAACGGCAGGCTTGCTTATCAAAGACAAGATTGCCGCTGCGAACTGGCTGGATGCGCAAGGCAAAAGCCGGGACTGGATTACGCGTGCAGCGGGTGCCGGTTTGCTGATGTCGCGTAAATCCTTATCGGGCGCTTTATCAGGTATATCAGAACCGATTATACGTGAGACGATGATCAAGGCGATGCATGTTATGGGCGGTCAATTTGTGATCGGGCAGACCATTGATGAGGCCATTAAAAATGCCGCACCTTATACTGAAAAAAACTATGGTATGTCTTATGATATGCTGGGTGAGGGGGCCCGCACATTAAAAGATGCAGAGCTTTATTTTCAAACCTATATAAACGCGATTGAACGTGTAGCCTTTTTTGAAAGCGATCCGAGAAATGGGTTGAATGGTCGCCCGCATCACGGGATTTCGGTTAAGCTCTCCGCGCTTCATCCGCAATATCATTACGCGCATAAAGATATATGTGTACCGGATTTGGTCGATAAACTCGGTTTTCTGGCGCAAAAGGCCATGGCGGCGAATTTGAGTCTTACCGTTGATGCCGAAGAAGCAGAGCGGCTTGATCTTTCGCTATTGGTTATTCAGGGTACGCTGGAGGCTTTTTCTTTCAAAGGATGGGATGGCTTTGGGATGGCGGTGCAGGCGTATCAAAAACGCGCATATCCGCTTATCGGATATATCGAAGCTCTTGCCAAAAAACACGATATTACAATGCAGGTTCGCCTTGTTAAAGGCGCATATTGGGATAGCGAGATTAAGCGCGCGCAAGTTATGGGGTTAAAGGATTTTCCTGTATGGAGCCGTAAAACCAATACAGATGTGGCTTATTTAGCGTGCGCAAAGCGTTTGTTTGAAGCCAAAGGCCGATTATTCCCGATGTTCGGAACGCATAATGCACATACGGTTATGGCAGTACGTGAATTGGCGGATATCTCGCAAGTTGGCGGCACGGATGATGCCGGATACATGTTTCAACGTCTACATGGGATGGGCGCCTCCTTATTTGATGTTATGGGCGAAATTTATAAGGATGTGCCAATCAGTATTTATGCACCAGTGGGCAATTATAGTGATTTATTACCTTACCTAGTGCGGCGTTTGCTAGAAAATGGCGCAAATAGCTCGTTTGTTCATAAAATTATGGATAAGGAGACGCCTTTGGATGATTTGACGCGCGATCCGGTGGGAGTAGTAAAAAATCGCGATGATCAGCGGCATCCGAAAATTATGCTTCCAGATAATATATATGTGAACGAAGCGCCGCGTGGCCGAACAAATTCACGTGGTATGGATTTGAGCGACTTACAAACAATAGATGCGCTTTATGATGATATGGCGAGTCGTAAGGCACCGTATGAGGCAACATCTCTTGTCGGGGGGCAATCTATAAGAGGCCGCCAAATGGAAGATCTTCAAAATCCGGGCAAGTTTGGCGATAATTTGGGTATATGGTGGCCCATGGATGCGCGGGATGTTAAGGATGCGTTCAAAACGGCACGTAAGGCGTATAATGCATGGTCACAGACAGAGGCATCAGACCGCGCGTATAAAATTGAAACTTTTGCCAATCTAATAGAGGATCACAAGGCGGAACTAATTTCCTTGTGTGTGCGCGAGGCAGGAAAAACGATAGAAGATGCCATTGCGGAGATCAGAGAAGCTATAGACTTTTGCCGTTACTATGCCAATAAAGGACGCGGTCTTTTTGATGCGGCGGGTATAGATTTGCCAGGCGTAACCGGAGAGCGGAATACGCTTACCTTGAATGGGCGCGGGGTATTCGTTTGTATAAGCCCGTGGAATTTTCCGCTTGCGATCTTTACCGGACAAGTTGTTGCCGCACTCATGGCGGGAAATACGGTAATTGCAAAACCGGCGGAGCAAACTCCCGCCATTGCACATCGCGCAGTTCAGCTTATGTATAAGGCGGGCATACCGAAAAGCGCGATTAATTTGATTTTGGGAGATGGCGAAACAGGCGCGGCACTGGTTCAGCATGAAGATGTTGCTGGCGTTGCCTTTACCGGATCGACAAACGTATCGCGGCATATTAACCGCATGCTGGCGGCAAAGGATGGGCCTATTGTTCCTTTGATTGCAGAGACGGGCGGTCTGAATGTCATGGTTGTTGATTCATCTGCGCTCACAGAGCAAGTCGTTGATGATGTCATTAAAAGCGCTTTTGGTTCTGCAGGGCAGCGATGTTCGGCGCTGCGCATTTTGTGCTTACAAGCCGATATTGCGGATAAAACGATAGACATGCTCAAAGGCGCAATGGCTTTGCTGCAGGTTGATAGCCCAACCCTTTTATCAAGCGATCTAGGCCCTGTTATTGATGAGCATGCGCGTGCAATATTGGTCAAGCATCGCAAGGATTTGGAAGGGTATGGCCGCCTTATTTATGAAGTCCCTGTTAATCAGGCTTTGCGCGATCAGGGGCATTATTTTGGTCCCTGTACTTTTGAAATCAATGATCTTGGCTCTATAGAGCATGAGGTTTTTGGCCCTGTTTTGCATGTTGTTAGATTTGCGCAGAATCAAATGGATCAATTGATCGAGATGATTAATGAAAAAGGATACGGGTTGACCTTTGGTATTCATAGCCGTATTCAAAGCATGCATGAGAATTTTTCAAATACTATTCATGCGGGTAATGTTTATATAAATCGGAGTATGATTGGTGCCACTGTAGGTAGTCAGCCATTTGGCGGGCTCGGATTATCCGGTACTGGGCCAAAGGCTGGCGGGCCATTTTATTTGCACCGGTTTGCAACGGAAAAAACTATAAGTATTGATACTACGGCGGCGGGCGGTAATGCGTCGCTCTTGTCGATAGATGATGGCGAAATATAAAATATCTAAAATCTGGAGTTAATAAAAATGAGAGTTCTACTTATTGGAAGCGGCGGGCGTGAGCATGCGCTGGCATGGGCGATGGCGCAATCAGATTTATGTGATGCGCTTTATTGTGCCCCTGGAAATGCCGGGATTGAGCAATGTGCAAAGATTGTTGATATTGGCATCGATAAAATTGATGCGCTTACTAATTTTACGGTTGAAAAAAGTATAGATCTGGTTGTGATAGGCCCTGAAGGACCTTTGGTTGCCGGACTTTCAAACCTATTAAATAACAAAGGGATAGCCGTTTTTGGCCCTTCTAAGGATGCTGCGCAATTAGAAGGCTCCAAAGGTTTTATGAAAGACCTTTGTAAAAAATATAACATACCGACCGCGGGGTATGAACGATTTACCGATGTTGATCTGGCACTTGATTATTTACAAACGCAAAGTTTACCAATCGTTATTAAAGCTGATGGCTTGGCGGCGGGAAAGGGTGTGCTTATTTGTGAAACGATGGATGATGCGCAGGCCGGTGTTAAAGATATGCTTTCTGGTAATGCATTTGGTGATGCGGGGGCATCTATTGTTATTGAGGAATTTTTAAAAGGTGAGGAAGTGAGTTATTTTGCGCTTTCGGATGGTAAAACGATTTTACCTTTTAATTCTGCGCAAGATCATAAGCGTGCCTTTGATGGCGATAAAGGCCCCAATACCGGTGGCATGGGGGCCTATAGCCCTGCGCGATTGATGACACGCGATCTAGAAACAGAGATTTTAAATACAATTATCCGCCCAACGGTTAAAGCCATGGCGGATGAGGGCATGCCCTTTCAAGGTGTGCTATATGCAGGTTTAATGATTGTAGACGGAAATCCTAAGCTTATTGAATATAATGTTCGCTTTGGTGATCCGGAATGCCAAACCTTGGTTATGCGTTTGCAAGGGGATTTACTCTCCATCCTGAATGCATGCGCGCATGGCAAATTGGAAGAGATTAAGAGTGAGGTTTCATGGTCAGATCAAGCTGCGCTTTGTGTCGTTATGGCGGCAAATGGCTATCCGGCTTCTTATCAAAAAGGCACGGTTATAAAGGGATTTAGCAAAGCTAGTAAGTCCGACCATGCGGTCGTTTTTCATGCAGGAACTACCAAGAACGATGATGGCGATATCGTCAATATTGGCGGCCGTGTTTTGGGTATTACTGCTACAGGGGACACTATAAAACAAGCACAAACCTATGCGTATAATTCGGCGTCGAAAATAGATTGGCCAGAAGGGTTTTATCGCACTGATATCGGTTGGCGCGCCGTTTAAAGTTCTATTATCTTTCCGGGGCAGATCCAAAATCCAAGGGGGTTTCATCATTTTCATTAATTGGTGTATATACATCAATATTATCTTCGGGACCAATTTTTTCTGCATCTTCGTTTGAGCAGCTATTAAATGATAAAGCGATGCCTGATGCTACTATGGCGGATGCGCCCATTGCTGTTTTAAAGCCATCTTTTATATTTTCTTTAAAGCGATAAGACTTAAAGCTTTCATTGGTATCAGATTTTAACCATCTATCGTAAATTCTTTTTTTCCAACTGTTTAATAGTATATCCCCGGCCTGTTCGATTTGTTTGCATTGTCCTTGAGATTGAAGATCCGTTGCCTTGTCGAATCTTTCTATTCGCGCATCATATGCTTCTTGAATTGTGCGTCGTCTTGCTTTTCTATCTACCCCTAAAACGTCATAGTACGTTGCCATTTTCTAACCTTTAATAAAATTATTTAAAATATGATAAATGTCATAGCATGGTTTTTTTACGGCATACAAGATATTTTATAGGTATATAAACTAAAAAGACTATCGTTTTTTCTTGAAAAAGTTTTTGAGTAAAATAGCGCTATCTTCTGCCAAAGCGCCGTGTTTTACCACAGGTTTGTGATGACATGTCGGTTGGTCGTAGAATTTTGCGCCGTGAAATACGCCCCCGCCTTTTTTATCAATTGCCGAGATATATAGGTTTTTTATACGCGCAAAGCTTATGGCGGCGGCGCACATAGTGCATGGCTCTAATGTTACATATAAATTGAGTTCCGGAATGCGCTGCGCGCCCGCTTTTTCACATGCTTCTCTAATAGCTAGTATTTCAGCGTGCGCGGTAGGATCGTTAAATTCACGTGTACGGTTTCCGGCGGCGGCGATGATTTTTTCTGTTTCTGGGTTAACGATAACCGCGCCTATGGGAACTTCCTCACGCGCAGCGGCTGCATTTGCCTCTTCCATTGCGGCTTGCATATATATAAAGTCTTTATCCATGAGTGATAAAAACCATAAAAACGATCAAAAATCCAGAGATAGCCTTGATAGTCTGCGCAAAAAGGCGGCAGGGCGTAAAAAAACATCTGATTCTGCCTCTAAAAAACATTCGTCCGGCAAAAAATCGGAACGTGACGGGCGCGCGGATAAGCCAGCATATAAAAAATCTAAACAATATGATCGCCATGCGGGTCGCGACGGTGATGGTGCCAAACGTAAAAAACATACTGGTGATCGGGCTGTTACAAAAGATAAGAGTGCCTCGGAAGATTATTTTGATCGGGATGCTTTTAAAGATAAGCAAGCGGCCAAGAAAAAGCAGGCGGCTAAAATCCGTACGCAAAACAATACACAAGATCCAAATGCCGGACGCGGACATGGCGGTGGAAACAGGGATGAAGATGGCACGATAAAGGGTGAGCGTATTGCCAAAATTATGGCGCGGGCAGGTTTATGCTCGCGCAGGGATGCTGAGCGCTGGATCGCAGATGGGCGCGTTAGGGTCAATGGAAAAATACTGGATACGCCGGCTTGTATTATTACACCTAATGATAGCGTGATTGTGGATGGTAAACCCTTACAAAGGCAGGAGCAGACACGATTATTTATTTATAACAAACCGGTTGGTCTGGTTGTGTCACATAAGGATGAGCAAGGGCGGGCGACTGTTTTTGACTCCCTGCCAGATCGTTTACCGCGTGTAATAAGTGTTGGACGACTTGATATTAACAGCGAGGGTTTGCTATTGCTAACCAATGATGGGGAGTTATCGCGCTATATGGAGTTGCCCGCAACAGGTTGGAAGCGTCAATACCGTGTACGTGTTTTAGGGCGGGTCAATAATACGCGCTTAGAGCGTTTAAAAGATGGTATTAAAATTGAAGGTATTCAATATGGGCCAATAGAGGCCAGAATTGATGATGCGCGCCTTAGTGGCGCGCCTTCAAAGACAGCCAGTGGTAAGACCTATGATGGTGGTAACACATGGATATCTGTTTCTTTACGTGAGGGGAAAAATCGCGAAATTCGAAAGGTGATGGAAGCTCTTGGTTTGCAAGTGAATCGCTTGATGCGCCTTAATTATGGCCCATTCACACTTGGAAAGATACAAAAGGGGCAAGTCGAAGAAATCGGGCAACGTATGATGCGTGATCAGATTCCGGACTTTTTTAAATAAAGGCTTTAGTTATTAAAAATGCGTGTGATTGCCGGAGAATATGGCGGGCGTCGTTTAAAAACACCCAAAAACTACGATATCCGTCCAACCAGTGATAAGGTGCGACAAGCTATCTTTAACACGCTTTCTCATATGCAAGCGGTGCGAGGCGCGCATGTACTTGATTGCTTTTGCGGTACGGGTGCGCTTGGTATAGAGGCTATTTCACAAGGCGCACGTTTGGCGGTGTTTATGGATAAAAACAAGCGTTCCCTTGAGCTGGCGCGTGAAAATGTTTCAAATTTAAATATTGAAACGGCTAATTTTCTATTGCGTGATGCTACAAATTTGAAAAAACGACCGGATGGTATGGAGCCTTTTTCATTGATTTTTTTAGACCCTCCTTATAATAAAAACATGATTGACCCTACTTTAAAAAGCTTGCATCAGGGCAATTGGCTCGCCACAAATACCGTATGTGTTTTGGAAGTCGAAAAAAATCATAATCCCATCTCACTCGACGCGTACATATTTCATAATGAAAAGACGTACGGCGATAGTGCTGTTCTTTATTATGTTTATAATCAGTAATTTAGCCAATAATAGTCGATATTATTTTTATTGTTTGCTTTTTCTACAGTGATCTCTTGATTTATACTTAAGAGATTGTAACTTGTTTTATACGTTTTAATCATTTTAAAAGGTCTTACATTATGCGCATATTTTCTGCTGTTTTATTCTCTGCATTTTTGCTTTTTTCCAGTTTTGGGTACGCTCAAGACCCAAAAATAGAACGATATGAGTTTGATAAAGCTCATACACAAATTTTGTTCTTTGTTGATCATCTTGGTTTTTCCAAGTCACAAGGCGAATTCCATGATTACGACGGTTTTATAGAGTTGGATCGTGAAAACCCTCAAAACTCAAAAGTCGAAGTGACTATTAAAACATCTTCGATAGATATGGATGATGAAAAATGGGACGAAAGCATGAAAAGCGCAAAATTTTTTGATGTTGAAAAATATCCTAGTATGACTTTTAAAAGTACGTCTGTAGAGCTTAATAGTGAAAATGTAGGAAAAGTTACAGGTGATTTGACTATTTTAGATGATACCAAGCCTGTTATATTAAATGTTACACATAATAAGTCTGGCACCCACCCATTCAGCGGTCGGTACGTAGCCGGATTTTCTGCTGATACAACGATCAATCGTACAGATTGGGGTATGGATTATGGTGTACCTGGTGTAGGACAAGATGTAAACATTCGTTTGGAAGTAGAAGCGATGAAGCTTGAAGATAAAAAACTCAATCAGTAATTGATTGCGTTTTTAAATATGCATGCCGTGAAACGTTCAATAAAAACACAATATAGCGTCAGCCAGAAAATTTTTCATTGGCTGAGCGCTTTATTGATATTCGGTCTTTTGATCGCTGGCTTTGTTATGACGGCGATGCCGTATTCGCCAGCTAAACTTGATATATATGCCCTGCACAAAGCATTTGGCTTAGTTGTTATTATATTAACGGGATTTCGGCTTATTACGCGTTTTATAACCGGCATGCCTATTTCACCGCCTACACATAAGCAATGGGAAAAAATTCTGGCGCATCTGACGCATTGGTCGCTTTATGGCTTATTATTTCTTATGCCATTAAGCGGCTGGGTGATGTCATCTGCTGGCGATTTCCCTATCAGCTTTTTTGGATTAAACGTGCCGGATATAACTGGTAAGAATGAAGCCTTGTTTTTAAAAAGCCGCGTGGTGCATGAGGTGTTGGCTTTTTTGATTATCGGGCTTGCTGGACTTCATATTGTGGGCGCGCTTAAGCATCATATTATCGATAAAGATCAAACGCTTAATATGATGGCGGGACGTAAAAATATTATTTTTTCTGCACTCTTTGTTTTACTCTTTATTGGTGCGGCAGGATTTGCGGTTGCAGAATTAGCCAAAGAATTTTTTGAAAAGCCGAAGGTTGATAACATGGCTCTTGTAGAGACTGTAAACTCTATGAATGTTAATCCGTCTGTTAGCAAAAATCCATTTACAAGCACTGAAAACCTCACCGATCCGGCGTCGTGGTCAATTATTCAAGAGCAAAGCGCTATTCAATTCACGGCCAGTCAATATGGCAGCGACTTTTCAGGTTCATTCGAGCAATTCTTCGGTGATATTATTTTTGATCCGGATAATTTGCTTAAAAGCCGCGCCGATATTGAAATACATATATCCAGTATAAAAACAGGCAGTGCAGACCGAGATGCGCAAGCCGTATCGCCAGAATGGTTTGATGCGGATACATATCCATCGGCGCGGTTTGAGAGTGAGCGTTTTGAAGCGTTAGAGCAGGCGGGCCACTATAAAGCATATGGCCATTTGACTATTAAAGAAGAAACTCTCCCCGTTGCTTTTCCCTTTAGCCTTACATTCGATGAACAGCCGAATAAGTTAAAAACTGCCGTTATGAAAGCCACGCTCAGCCTTGATCGCGCTGATTATGCTGTAGGTACAGGGCAATGGGCACAGGATGATGCGATTGGCTATATGATCACGCTTAATTTAAATATAAAAGCTGAACAAAAATAATGCGTGGATAGACCTTAAACGTTATCAAAATAAAAATTTTATATTACAAAAATTTAGCGGTTGTTCTTTATCCACAACTTAATATAAAGTGAGATTTATGAGAACCTTATTTCATCTTTGGCTTCATCCGTTTTCACGCAAGGTACGTATTGTGCTGGCGGAGAAGAATCTGGATTTTGAGCTTAAGATAGAGAAAATCTGGGAGCGCCGTACTGATTTTCTAGCGCTTAACCCTGCTGGTGATGTACCTGTTCTGGTTGAGGAAAATGGTACAACGCTATCTAATTCGCAAGTTATTTGCGAATATCTGGAGGAAGTTTATCCGGAAAATAACTTGCTTGGCCTTGATCCGGTAGGGCGGGCGGAAACTCGCCGCTTGATTAGCTGGTTCGATGTTAAATTCAATAAGGAAGTCACTGCCAATCTGGTTGGCGAAAAATTGATGAAACAATATTTACAAATGGGAGAGCCGCACGCGCCCTCTATCCGCGCCGGTCATGCCAATATTCACTACCATATGGATTATATCGGGTTTTTAACCGAAAAGCGCGCATGGCTCGCTGGGGATCATTTTTCTATTGCCGATATTGCCGCGGCGTCTCATTTATCCACTATTGATTATATTGGTGATGTACCATGGGAAGAGCATGAAGCCGCCCAAGCATGGTACGAAAAGGTAAAGGCGCGGGATAGTTTTCAGCCACTATTAAATGACCGCATCCCCGGATTTGATCCGGCATCATATTATGAAGCCGCGGTATAGCTTTATATCCGATATAAAATAATACTATAATCGCCTTATTTGTAACATAAGATGTGTTTGCATGCGTGTGATAGCTGATTTTACTCATGCGGTTGTGCGTTTTTTTTGCTAATATAAAAAATGGGATTTGTGTTATTATTATATCTCCTCTTTTAAAGCTTTTTTAGATTGCATGACCATTTTTTTAAGGTTTTGTATTTAAAAGTCTTTAACATGATTTGGGTTTAAAAAAAGATTATTGATGTGAAAAAACTTTTTTGTTTTGGCTATGGATATACGTCGGAGTATGTAGGGCATGCCTTACGTGAATCTGACCCATCAAATACGGAGTGGGCCATTGCCGGTACAACGCGTGATCCGGTAAAGAGACAAGCCTTGCGAAAGCGCGGGATTGACGCGCATGTTTTTGATATTGATCAACCGTTGCCTGATCCGGCCTATATTTTTGATGGTGTGACTCATATGCTTATATCTGCGCCTCCGGGTGATGCGGGGGATCCGGCGTTTATTGCGCATGCTGCAGATATTTTACAAATTCCGTCTTTACGATGGCTTGGGTATTTATCAACAACAGGTGTATATGGTAATCGCGGCGGGGATTGGGTAGATGAGAGCTCGGAAATCCGTCCATCATCCAAACGCGGATCACGGCGTGCCAAGGCCGAAGATCAGTGGCTATCGCTTTACAAGCAAGATCGTTTACCGGTTCACATTTTTCGTTTGGCCGGAATTTACGGCCCGGGCCGTAGCGCCCTTGATTCTGTTCGTGCAGGGGTCGCCCGACGTATAGATAAGCCAGGTCATGCGTTTAGCCGTATTCATGTTGAAGATATTGTTAATGTCTTACTCTCCTCAATGCGTAATCCACAAGGTAATGAAGCCTATAATGTTTGCGATGATAACCCCGCGCCATCGCATGAAGTCATTGCCCATGCATGCACGCTTTTAAAACGCCCTGTACCTCCGCTTATTCCATATAAAGAGGCCGATCTTGCACCGATTACACGTAGTTTTTATGCTGATAACAAGCGAGTGTCGAACGAGAAGATTAAAAAAGCGCTTGGTGTTGATCTTAAATATCGCTCTTACCGCGAAGGACTTGAGGCGTGTCTTGATGCCGAGGATTACGCGCTTTCGCTTTTAAAAAGCGTAAACGAAGTGGTTTCAAGATAACATCGGATTACTGTTTCTTTTTATTCTTTTGCGCTTCGTAAGCATTATAAGGCAAACGCATTGTTACGGTTGTGCCTTCGCCATATACCGAGTCAATAACAAGCGCGCCGCCGTGCAACTCTACCAATTCTTTTGTAATAGCAAGACCAAGGCCGGAGCCCCCTTTATTACGTGTATAGGATGATGAGGCTTGTTCAAAGGGGCGGGTGATTTGTGCAAGCTTATTCGCCGGAATGCCAATACCTGTGTCACTCACTTTTATTAAAATATAATTATCCCGCTTTTGACAATTGATGGTCACTGTACCTTTTTCCGGCGTAAATTTTACTGCATTAGACAAAATGTTAAGCGTGATTTGCATTATTGCGCGGCGATCTGCAATAATGGTTGCATCCAGATCTATCAGGCATTGTGAATCCAATGTGACTCTGCCCTCTACGGCACGGCTTTCGACCATAGTTATGGCCATTTTTAAAGTCCGGCGCAGATCAACATTTTCAAAATCAAGTTCGTATTTGCCAGCTTCTATTTTGGACATATCCAAAATATCGCTAATCAAATCGAGTAAGTGCTCACCGCTTTCGTGAATGCCGGAAACATATTCTACATATTTTTTATTTCCCAAAGGCCCGAGCATCTCTGTACGCATCATTTCAGAAAATCCGATAATGGCATTTAATGGCGTGCGCAATTCGTGACTCATATTGGCAAGGAACTGTGTCTTGGCGGCGTATGCACGCTCGGCTGTGTCTTTGGCTTGCTTTAATTGTTCTTCATAAAGCACGCGCTCGGTCATATCCTGCATAATCCCGTAAAGCGCAATTACATCACCTTCATGATCCAGTTTGCACCGTCCTTCACATCGTATATATCTTGTCTCTCCATCAGGGCGCAGGATACGGAATTCCATATCATAATTGTTGTTTTCAATTATAGCGCGCTGAAAGGCTTGGTTCACACGCCCCATATCGCGGCGATTTACCAATCCGCCCATATTGTGAAGGGTCGGCTGGAATTTTTTGTCTACGCCGAATATCTGATAGATTTCATCTGACCATTGAATTTCGTCTTTGCCAACAATCCATGTCCAGTTACCCATATGTGCGATGGATTCTGCTTCCAATAGCTGTTCTTCGCGCTCGGCCAATGCCTTTTGCTTATCGCTTATGGCCGTTATGTTGCGACCAATACAAAATATGCGCCCTTGCTCTTCGCGTTGTCGCCATCGAATCAGCATTGTTTCATTATTTTGGGTTTTTACACGCGCTTCAAATATGAATTCATCATTCATATTAGCAGGATTATTTTCTGAATTTATTTTGTCGGCACTTTTTGTATTATTCGATTGCAAAGTTGTTTTGTGCATTTGCGTGCGTATGAACGCTCTTTCAGATTCGGGAAATATTTCAGAGAAGTTTTCAGGTTTTATATTTTTAACTACAAATAATTTTTTAAACGCCATGTTTGTTTGTAGAAGCGTGCCATCACGCTCCATCACGATCATAAAATCGTTGCTCATTTCGGCCAGTGCGCCGAGATTATCGTCTGAATTTAAAGCGTGGTCTACATCTTTATCTAATAGGGGCGTTTTTTTGGCTGCATCGGACGTAAAAGCGTTGTTTTCAGTGATACCCGCATTTTCTTCTATGTCCTCACGCTCCAAATCGGCACGCATCCGATTTTTAACTTGCTCATCTGTTTTGGTTATGCGTGTATTTTGTCCATCCTCTTTTATAGAGCCCACGAGATAGCGACGACCATCGCCAAAGCCAAGCCATTCAAAATAAAATAGCTTTGATGTTTTAAGCGATTTATTTGTGACCTCATATACACCGTCTTTAATGGCTTCAAAATTATCAGTATGAATAGAAAATATTTCGGTAAATGGTTTGTTTTTGATGCGCTCGACCTGGATATCCATAAGCGCTTTAAATTCTTCATTTGCAAAGGCAACAAGTCCGTCAGCTTTAATAGCAATGCGCGGTACATCGCTATTATTAACCACGGCAAAACCGTTACTTTGTTTGTTGCTTTTTCTTTTGAACATGGAAAGGCTTTATATAGGCGAGAAAAATCTTCTTTGTTAAAATATCATAGTTTAAAACAAAGAGACAATACATAATATAAAATAATATTACCATAAAATTTTTTTATGATTTTGTTTTATAATTTTTTCTTTAAAAATGAATGCTACATTTAAAAAGGTGTTTTCTTTAATTATTTGTTATATATCGGTTTTTTCATCGCTTGGCTTTGTATCTTCTTTATATTCAAATGGTAAAAACAGCGCTATATCCGTGCCTTTATTTTCAGCACTTTCCAAAGATACGTGACCACCATGCAACTTAATAATATTTTTAACTAGGGACAAGCCCAACCCTGCCCCTGATTTAGAGCGGATGCCGCCATGTTCCGCATCATTCTGGGATCGCTCGAACGGTTCAAAAACGCGCTCTTGATCTTCTTCGCTTATCCCCGTGCCGGTATCGCTTACAATAATTTCAATGCCGTCTTTTTTGCGTTTACCGGAAAGTGTAATATGTCCGCCTTCTTTTGTATGTGCGATGGCATTACGGATCAGGTTTATGATTGCTTGCTGCAGGCGTCTTTGGTCGGCTGCAATTTTCCCGATATTTTTGGGACATTTTAAAACCACTTCTATTTTATCTTTGCGCGCCCAATCGCTTACCAGATCATTTACCGTGTTCAACATTTTGTGAACACTAAATTCTTCGCGTTCTAAAATCATGTATCCGGCTTCAAGCGTAGATAAGTCAAGGATATCATTTATAAGCGCCAGCAAGCGCTCGCTTGCCGCTTTGATATCGTGTGTGTATCCCATTTGGCGATCATTGAGGAGGCCAAAGAATTGCTGCTCTAAAATTTCATTAAAGCCCATGATCGCACTCAAGGGTGTGCGGAGTTGGTATGAGACATTAGCCAAGAAATCGAGTTTTAATTGCTCGGCTGCCTCAAGCGCAGCATTTTTTTCACGCAGTGCGTTTTCAACGCGCGCGGCATCGGTTACATCGGTGAAGGTTATCATGACGCCGCCATCGGGCAGGGGCATGGTTGAATAATCGATCAGGGTTGTATCATCTGAATTCTGATTTATACGTTCAAGTCGGCCTTCCGTTATTTGCCGCTCTAATCCCAATGATAAAAAAATTTTTCGCTGCGCAGGCCAATCTTTAGGATTAAAAAACTTGCTCTTCTTCTCGGTCAGGCTCGTAATGTGTGGCTCGCTCTCCAGATTTTCCGGATTAAAATCCCACATACCGGCATATGAAGGGTTCCAAAGCTTTAAACGTCCGTCGCCGCCAAATACAGTTACACCTTCGGCCAGATTATCAAGTGTTTCACGCTGTACTGCGATCAAAGTGTTATAGGAGGATTCAAGCTCCAGCCGGCTGGTTACATCTTCAAATGTCATCATGAGGCCGCCCATGGAATGTGGCACAACCAACATCCGTAGCGCAGAGCCATCGGGCAAATGCAGCATATCTTCATGCGGCTCGATTAAGCTAGTGAACATATCGAGCCAGCTTTGTTTATATTTTCTAAAGTCGGCCTGTTCAGGCAGGCGGCGCGTTTCGCGTAGGCGTTCCATAATTTCGCCAAGCTTTGGCCGCGTATTCAGCCATTGATCCTCTAGTCCCCAAAGTTGTGCAAAGGATGTGTTATAAAACTCTAGCCGCTCGGTTGCACTATATATTGCGATGGCGGTGCTCAGTTGTTCCAGTAATTCCTTATTAGAAGATTGATAGCGTTTTAGCTCGTTTTCCAAATCCTCTTCACGGGTGACATTCAAGGCTATGCCAAGGGTCATATTAAGCGGTTTTAAAGGTATTTCAGAAATGTTCATCAAAAGGCGTTTGCCTTTTACGATGTTGTGGACGCGGCTTTCCTGAGCGTTATCTTCTTTCAACGCTTTGGCGGCTAGCGGCTTACCCGGTAGTGTTGTTTTTTTATCGATCGTTTTGGCTTTGCTTTTGCGAATTGTGCCAAAAATCTCTTTTTGTTCTTGGATAATCTGGCTTTTGTTTTTGCCAAGTGTGTCGGCGTAATCAACATTGCACCATGTGATATGCTGTTCTTCGTTACGAAGCCAGATGGGGCGGGGGATTGCATCGAGCGCGGTTTTTAGCTCTCTAATTTCGCGCTCTTTTTCCTGACTTTCTTTTAAAAATACGGCTTTTGTGTTATATTCCGCGCTAACATCTTCGAACCATAGTACGGTCAAGGGGGGCGGTGCTTCGCTTTTCTCTTTCTGATCTACAATTATGCTTGTATCTGATTTTTTACCGGAAATTTTAAGTGCGTATTTGTCATCATGGGTACGCGCCGTCATTGTAAATGCCATATTGCGCATTTGTAGACGTTTAAATACGCTGCCCAAAGCGGCGGCATCAGACGGGATTAACGTGTTTTGAATATCTTCTATATTTTTGATTTCTGTCAGGGCAAGCCAATCGCATAAGGCAGGGGAGTATAAAGTCTCGCCATTTTCATCAAAGCCGCAATACTCGCCCGGATATGCGGACAAGAAAGATTTTAACTGCAACTTTTCCGTATCCACGACAGGCGCGGCAACTTCATCCGGTTTTTTGAACCAGCGTGAAAGAATTGAATTTTGTAGTTTTGAAGGGGCGGCCTTGTTCATGGGTCTGAGTGTAAAAACTATACGCTATGAAGGAAAGATAAATTTACAAATTCATCATGAAAATGCTATATAGATTTTTTAATTCTTTATGAAAACATTTTAATGAGGGCTTACAGTATGGATCACAATACAAAAAAAGAATTTAAAAGCGCGCATGATTATTCAGGCGGTGCCATTCCAAAAAATACATATGATGAAACGCTTGAAAAAGCCTTAATTGATCATTTAGATGCCGGCGGAACAGAGCAGAGCTTTTATCAAGCTTATCTTAAAAAAATGGCCGAACAGAAAATTAGCGGGTCTTCTGCTGATTTAGGCTAAATCTTTTTATAAAATTATAAAATGACTGTTCGCGCATCGTGCAGGAAAATACGGCGTTCACTATATAGTTCTATTGCGCGGGCAAGAGTTTGGCTTTCGATGTCCCGTCCCAGTTTTTGCATTTTTTTGGGGTGATAGGTGTGATCAATGCGGGTTATACCTTGCTCTATGATAGGACCTTCATCCAGATCGGCAGTAGCAAAATGTGCGGTTGCGCCTATGATTTTGACCCCGCGCTCATGCGCTTGGTGGTATGGCTTTGCGCCTTTGAACCCAGGCAAAAAAGAATGATGGATATTAATTATTTTGCCATTATGACGCGCGCACATATCATTAGAGAAAACCTGCATGTATCGCGCCAATACAATCAATTCTGTATCGGTGTTTTTTATAATATCTGTAATTTGCTGCTCTTGTTGCGGTTTGTTATGTTCGTCAACTGGCAAATAATGAAATGGCAGATTATGTGAGTTTGCAAGATCTTGCGCGTGTTCGTGATTTGAAACGATGCCTGTAATATCAATATTCAGATAACGCGTGCGCCAACGATAAAGTAAGTCATTTAGGCAATGATCGGCTTTTGATACAAGGATCAGGGTTTTGGCCGGATTTTTGGCATTGGTTAATTGCCATTCCATTTCATATGCGCGGGCGATTTCTGCGAAGGCTTTTTTAAATACTTCAGCGGCGCTCTCTTTTTCAGATTTTAAAACAACACGCATAAAAAAATTACCGGATAATTGGTCATTAAACTGGAATGATTCTTCAATATTACAATCGGCATTACGCAATGCGGTTGCGACATCGGCAACGATACCGGATTTATCTAAACAGTTTAGCGTTAAAATATACATAGCCTAAAATTCATAAAGTGTTGGTTTTAAAAAAGCAAATGTGTACTTACATATAAGTTGGATTTGTTATAAAGTTTTATTATGAATGATAGTTTTAAATATGATGCAGATACGGGGCGCTTTGAGAAAAGCTTTACTGTAAAAGATGGTGATTCACATTCTGTGTATGCACGTACGCATATAAAAGAAAATATTGTTTATATTGATTATGTACATGCAGATCCGGTATTGCGCGGTAAAGGTGCGGCATCAGATTTTATGAACGCAATGATGCAGTATATACGCTCGCATGATTTAAAGGCCATTCCTATTTGTGGCTACGCGGCTAACTGGCTAAAGCGGCACACAGAATATGATGATTTGAAGGGCTAATTTTTTATTGCATAAAAAACTCCGCCGGATGGATAGGCATACCGGCGAAGTCCTTAAAAACTTGTATAGATTTATTTATTGTATTTGACAGAGCACCCATAAGGCTGGCTTGAAGAAACTTTAACAGTTTCTCCAGCTTTTAAACTCTCAACAGCGGCCAACACATAGTTTGTTGCACCTTCGATGCTTTCTG
This sequence comes from uncultured Alphaproteobacteria bacterium, assembly GCA_963702155.1. Lineage (GTDB taxonomy): Bacteria > Pseudomonadota > Alphaproteobacteria > Micavibrionales > Micavibrionaceae. Next base: position 1,505,356 of record OY969717.1, on the reverse strand, counting down.
CGCGCGGGCTTGAATCACTATCAATTGCGCCGGCATAGGCAAGCTTGCCTTCTGCATCAATTACAAACATATGCGGTGTTGTTTTGGCATCATACATGGTGCCAATTTCTCCGCTTGCATCTTGAATTTTAAGACTTGGGTTTGCCTTTGCATCTTCGATGATTTTCTTGGCATCTTCGGCACTTGTATGTCCTTGACGGCCTTCAGCGGATGATACGATTGTTACCCATTTTACATCGCCCATATCACGGGTTTTGTTTTGGAGCATCTGCATATTGCCGCTGTCATAGTGTTTTATTACATACGGACATTCGTGATTTGTCCACTCAAGCACAACAATTTTACCTTTCTGGTCTTCAAGGTTAAAAACATTCCCATCGATATCGGTTGCAGTGAATACGGGCGCGGCTTCGCCAACGACTGGCGCGGCCATAGCCGGTGCAGTAAATGCCATGAATGCAAGCGCGAAGATCCCCGCCTTGAAACCGTTTTGGGCTGTTTTAGAGATAGATTTAATCATGTGTTTCTCCTGTTATTGTATTAGAATTAAAAGTTACTCTTAGGTTTTCATCCTTACTTTTCAGACACAAGATCGCTTAACAATCCAGGGGTCAGAATTTGAGGTAGAACTTGTTCCTTGGGCCTTTCACCATTTAGATCGCGTGGCCCATAATATACATAGACGGGTACGCCGTTTCGTCCATAGCGGTTTAAAAATTCAGTGATGTTTTTATTGTAATTTGTCCAATCTCCTATGAGATATTGCACGTTATTTTGTGCAAAGGCGGTTTTAGTGGAATCTATGTTAATAGCTACGGCGTGGTTAACCTTGCATGTTATACACCATGCGGCGGTCATTTCGACAAAAATCGGGTCATTGCCTTGTAATAAAGCTTCCAACTTTTCATTGCTGTAGGCCTCACCAAATTTTTGTACTGATGTCTCGCCGGCATTTGTTTGTAAAGCCTTAACCGAGCTTTGTGTGCTGAGCGGGAGGAGGGCGATTGGCGCGAGCAGCGCTATTATTGCAAGAAGTATAACCAGTGTTTTTCCAGCCATGTTACGGGGCTGATGTTTTAAAAGCCATATACCAAACGCGAGTGCGACTGCACCGAATAGCAGACCTAAAACGCCTGTTGATCCGGCTTGCTGGCTTAAAACCCAGCCTAACCATGCTGCAGATGCGATGAGCGGGAAGGCCAAGAGTTGGCGAAAGGTTTCCATCCACGCGCCCGGTTTTGGTAGCGCCTTTTGAAGCGCGGGAATGAGGGAGATAAGCAAATAGGGCGCGGCCAAGCCAAAGCCTAGAGCGGCAAAGATACCAAGATTTACTGGAATGGTTTGCACTAACGCAAAGCCGATTGCGACCCCCATAAAGGGCGCGGTGCACGGTGTTGCGACTAAAGTAGCGAGTATGCCGGTGAAAAATGAACCGGTATATCCATGCGCGTTGGCAAGCTTGCCGCCAACATTAGCGAAGCCGGACGGAATTTCAAAAAATCCGCCCATATTTAGCCCCAGTAAAAATATTAGATATGCAAGAAGCGTTACAACGATAGGGTTTTGAAGCTGAAAGCCCCAGCCTATGCTTGCCCCGCCAAGTTTTAGGGCTATTAGAACCGCGGCAATTGCAATAAAGCTGAGTATGACACCTGATGTGTAGCTTAAGCCATGGATTTTGGCTTGTGCGGGGTGTTTTTCGGCGATTTTTACAAGGGTGAGCGCTTTTATAGAGAGTACAGGAAATACGCATGGCATAAGATTTAGAACCAGCCCGCCTAAAAAGGCATAAATAAGCGCATCGATAATAGAAATATCAGGCGAGATAGCGGCCGATTTTATGGGCGTATTTTCTATTTCTATGCTTTGGCTAGATTGATTTGCAGATATGTTATCCGCGTTTTCAAGAGCCGCTAGCGCGGTGTTTTTGGTTTTGATATCGGCGGAGAATTTATAGCTGACCGGTTTATATACGCCATTTTCGGTAATACGTAGCAGGCCTCCTGTTTTCCCTAAGGTTGATATGTCCCGACTATCGGCGGCCTGACGGATTTGTAGCACTCCATTTTTTAAAATAAATGTTGTGGACGCGGCATTTTGTACAATGCCCCAATCTGCGGGCATAACTTCAAAGGCGGCTTTTGTAAAATCGATGCCTGCATTTTTAAGGGTTTGAAGAGTATCTTGACCAAAAATATATTCGGCGCGGGTTTGATCCTTACTCACCGTAACAGTCCAATCCACCGGAACCGGGAGGGTTGCGACGGCTACTTCTATAATATCAGGAGCCACGATTACTTTTTCATTTACAACGTTTTCTGTATCGTTCAGCGTAAATGAAATTTCATCAAATTCGGGAATGCATTCCTCTTCGCAAACCAGCAATTCGATATCGGCCAATAGTGCTATAGGCGCGCCGTCATAATCGGCAGGTGCGGTCAGGGTTTGCGGAAAAACCACTGTATTTTCATAGCCATAATTCAAAAGCGGGCCATAGGGAATTTTTTCAGGGGCGGGCCACATTATCTCGCCGATTTCAAAGCCTTCGGGCAGAGTCCATTTAATACGGGTGGGCGCGCCCGAATCACCCGGATTTATCCAATATGTATGCCATTTGGGGTAAATGTCTTGTTTAAGTGCAACCGTAATGGTTTCACCTGCGCTGATCTTGTTTTTCTCCAGCAAAATCTCTAGCTGTACAATTTTTTCCGGCGTTTTTTCTTCCGCATGGCTTGCTGCTATATGTGTGAATATAAGCATTAAAGCGATCAGAAAGTTCATAACCAGCATGCGCGCAGAAAAGACGTTCATTTATTTTTAATCCGTAATGATTTATTGTTTATACGACCCAATTCGCGGAGTCCTTCGATAATGTTACATTTTCTTTAATATATTTAAGCCCAGAGTCCGATTTATATGAACATAGCAGATAATCATGATAACGAAAATGCCGGCGATCACAATGATGGTGACGAGAACAAAGTGCTTTGGTCGCCGCATCATATTGAAAACACGCGTATTTATGATTTTATTCAGTTTTTGAAAACGCGTGGCACGCCTGTTTTTAATACGTATGAGGCGCTGCATGATTGGTCTATTGAAAATTTGGAAAGTTTTTGGAGCGCGGTCTGGGATTTTGCCAATATTAAAGGCGATAAGGGTGATGCCGTTATAAGCAAAATAGATCATGTACCTTGGGCGCGGTTCTTTAATGATTCCAAAATCAGCTATGCCGAAAATATTTTAAAACATGTTCAGGAAAAACCTGATGGAACGGCGATTTTCTGGTGTACGCAGGATAAAAAAGACACACTTATCACGTGGCAAACCCTTTATGATGAAGTGAGTATATGGCAACAAGCGCTGGAGCAGGCGGGCATTAAAAAAGGCGATACGGTTGGTGTTTACCTGCCCAATGTGCCGCAGGCTATATATATACTACTTGCGGCGTCCAATATAGGCGCGGTGTTTTGTTCCGCCGGTATGGAGATGGGTGCGGATGATTTAATCGGACGTTTTGAGCAAGCCAACCCAAAGATTATGATCATGGGAGCAGCATATATTCACGGTAAAAAAACAATTAGCCGTACGGATGTTGCGGTTAAAATTATACAGGCGCTTCCCTGTATTGAACGCATTATTATAATGCCGCCTGAAAAATTGATCAGTGGAGAGCAAAATTCGGAAAATTCTTATACCTATCCAAATACCGTTTCAAATACACAAGATTCTGATAAGCTCCTTCAATTCAATGATTTTATTGGCCACATTAAGCCAGAAATAATAAAATTTAAACGACATGATTTTAATCATCCGCTTTATATTTTATTTTCTTCGGGCAGTACGGGCAAGCCAAAATGTTTTGAGCATTCATCCGGCGGCATTTTATTAAAGCATTTATCAGAATATATATTTCATGCGGACGTACGCGCAGAGGATCATATTTTTTACCATGCCACGCCAAGTTGGATGATGTGGAATTGGCTGGTTAGCGGGCTTGCTGTGGGCGCGTCTATTATGCTTTATGACGGGTCGCCGGCCTATCCGGATTTGTATGCGCAGTGGGATTTTACGGCGCGTAACGGGTGTACACATCATGGATCCGCTGCACCGCTTTTACTTAGTTTTCAAGATCATGGCATTTCACCAAAAGATAAATATGACCTTTCTACTTTACGTATGGTTTTATCAACGGGTGCAGTTTTGCCGCCCAAGGGATTTTCCTATATTCATGAATGCGTTAAGAGGGATGTCAAAATTTCCCCCATTTCCGGCGGAACGGATATTGTTGGATGTTTTGTTTCGGGTAATCCGATGACGCCAACCTATGCGGGGCAAATTAATGCGCCGGTTTTGGGGATGGATGTACGTGTCTGGAATGAAGATGGTTCTGATGCGCCCATTGATGAGGCGGGGGAGCTGGTTTGTGTGAATGCATTTCCATCTATGCCGTTTCGGTTTTTGGACGATCAGGACGGGGAACGTTATACGGATGAGTATTTCCGGCATTATCCGGGGCGTTATGTCTGGCGGCATGGTGATTCTATTATACGTACGGCACAGGGGCAGTTGATTATTGTGGGGCGTTCTGATGCAACGCTCAACCAAAATGGTGTACGTATTGGTGCGAGTACGATTTACAAGCAACTTGATGTCTTTAAAGACCAGATTGAAGAGGCGGCAGCCGTTGATTTTAAAAGACCTGATAACTCTCAAGCGATTACGATTTTATTTTTGAAGTTAAAAAGCGGGGCGGATGAAGTGCCTGCAGATTTGCAAAAAGCAATCTGTCTGGCAATTAAAAACAATGTGACACCGTACGCTATTCCAACGAAAATTCTGGCTTGTCCGGGGGTTTTGAAAACACCGAACGGGAAAACGGCAGAGGTTGTAATTAAAAAGGCCATAAATGGACAAGATATTAAAAATAAATCACTTTATGGGGGTGGTTTATGTGATTTTTATATACGTACAGGCGCGGATTTGGCGGAGAGATATAGCTAAAAGAATGTTGTAATTAAATCGATATGACTAAAATAAACATAAGAAATGCGACACCTGATGATTTTGTTAATTTACCCGCTTTAGAGGAAGATGCGGCGCAAGCATTTGTTGAGTTTGGATATCAAGATGTTCTGAATATGCAGGCACTTCCTGTCTCTTTTTATAAAAATTTATCATCAGATTCTATTATTCTTATCGCTGATAAAAATCACGAAGCTGTTGGTTTTTGTGTGATCATTAAAATAGATAATCAGGCGTACCTCAAAGAAGTATCAGTAGCTTACAAACATTCTGGGCAAGGATTTGGAAGAAGTTTATTGGATCATGCTTTTCAAGAGGCCAAGGAAAGAGGCTATACTTTTGTAACACTTACGACTTTTTCTGATTTGCCTTTCAACGCGCCTTTCTATGAAAGTTTAGGATTTAAAAAGTTTGCTTTTGATCAAAGATGGCCTGAACTTAAATCTTTACACGAAGAAGAGAAGTGTAATGCGCTCGCTTCTTATAAACGTATTGCTATGATAAAAAATTTATAGGAAAAAATTCCTTGACATTTTTGTTTGTTCTATGGCAGAGTGTTTTTATAAAGGCCATAGGTGTATCTTTTTAATGTCATTTTAGAGTTTTAGTGAAGAATCTTTTTGCAAATACTAGATCTTTCGGCTACGCCTCAAGATAACAATTTGAGAGAGGGTTTCTATGCGTGGATATTTCGGGGTTGGGGTTGAGCAAATCAGTAAAGAGCAAAATGTAGGCACGATTGCACGATCGGCGCATTCATTTGGCGCGCAATTCTTTTTTACGATTGCCCCAGCGGTTAATATTGATGCCCTACGTGTTTCTGATACGTCTGATTCTTTTGAGCATATGCCGTATTATGAATATGAACGTACCGAGGATTTGGCGCTGCCTGCGGGATGCGCGCTGGTTGGGGTTGAATTGATAGAAGATTCAGTCGATCTCCCCAGTTTTCGTCATCCGCAAAGGGCGGCCTATATCTTAGGACCTGAAATGGGGAATTTATCCGATGCGGCCATAGCGCGGTGCGATCATGTTATTAAAATTCCAATGAAATTTTGTGTGAATGTCGGGGTAGCCGCGGCGATTGTGATGTATGATCGTATGATTTCGCTTGGCCGTTATGCCGCGCGTCCGGTTAAAGCTGGCGGACCTAGTGTCGAAGAATTGGGCGCGTTCGAGATTAAAAAGCCATATGGCATGACACGCCGGAAAATCCGAACTTAAGCAGTTATTTTATACTATCAAATTTGATTATCTTTTTAGTGTATCTATTAAAGCCAGCCATGGATTTTGTGGTTCGGGCTCTTTTCTATCTCTTGGCGTTACGCGCACGTATACGCACCCGTTTTGTTTGCAGGCTTCGCTTTCAGGAGATTGATCATGACTTTCTGTAATGCGAAGGTCGCCGCGCGTGTATTCGCCATACTCATCGTGGAGGCCGCCTTTTAAGACAAGCGTGATTTCTATTTTTGGCCTTGGCTTTGGCTGTGGTTTTTGTTTACGCGCCACATAAAAACCGGGGCCGAGTTTGTAAATTTGTGTGCGGCTGGTTTGGCAATCAATGGGAAGGGCGGCAATGCGTAACCCTTGACGTTCCTTGCGCCATCGCATTTGAAGCGCCTTTTCCGCAATGATTGTATCAATCAAGCTTTGGGGGAGATCCAGTTCTCTTAAAGCGCGCGGCGTCTGCATTTTTTTGTCAGAATTTTTGGACGCTCCATCTTGATTTTTGTGGGCTGTATTATGCTGGCTCGACGCTTGTTTATCCAGCATTGAGAGCACGTTATTCAAACTATTAATACTCATTGCTATCGGCTCGGCATATTGCTCCATCACCGCGCCGCCAAGATGTTCATAATGGCGCACCATATCACGGGCAAGGGCGGAAAAATGAAGGTGTGCGCGGATCACGGCTTGTTGTGCTAGATCAAGATTTCCGGCGGCATATTCCATTAGCAGGATTTCATAGTTTGGGTTTTGGGCGCTGGATATACTGGTCATGCCATGCCCTCTATTTCTAAATCCTTGATTTGTTTATCGCCACGCAATCGTTCCAATGCTAAACGGATACGAGATTTTACCGTGCCGAGCGCGATGCCGGTTTCATCGGCGATTTCGTTATGAGTTTTGCCTTCAAAAAAAGATTTGAAAATCAGATCGGCCTGTGTAGGTGGCAGGTTTTTAATTGCCATCTCTATAATATCTTTTTCCTGGGTGTGTTGCGTATTATCCGCAGGTGAATTTTCATCTTCTGTTTCATCAATCATATAGGGTTCAAATGAAACGGTATCGGCGCGGCGTTCCTTACGCAGATAGTCGATACTTTTATTTCGGGCAATTGTATATATCCACGTGCCTGCGCTGGCCTTTTTAACGTCAAAGGCGGCGGCCTTATTCCAGATTGTCAGCATTGTTTCTTGCGCCATTTCATCGGCGGTTGCGTTGTTAAAGCCTCGTTTGATCAAAAAAGATTTAATGCGCGGGGCGTAATGTTCAAAAAGAGTAATAAAAGACGTACGGTTTTGATTTTTTCCTATATCCATCAATAGCGCGTTAAAATCAGGCGCAGCGTTAGAGGGGATATTATTATTGAGACCTTTGTCATTACTCATTTGGTCGTGCTTCATATGAGCAGATTTGGCCGATGAAGATATCATCGGGGGCGGCGCTTTTGTTGTTTTATTGCTGCTCATAGATGCGTTTATAAACATATTTTGCTTTCTTGTGTATAGATTTTGAAAATAATCTTTCATATTTTCAAATGCAATTTTAAGAAATTTTGCCGCAGGGTTGTTTATACCTTGCACGTATTATATTCGGTTCATGCCATGTTATGGATCAAAAATATATGTTATGACTACGTTTGGTTTGTCTCAAATTTGTTTGAATGAACGATTGAATGTGGGTATATTTCAAGATCACTTTGATTTTTGAGAGAAACACGTTAAAATGAGCCACAAAATACTTGGTTATTGTTACTTTGATTAATGTTTAAAAAAATAATTCATAAAAAGATATCATCTATCATGCACATACATCTTCGTTTCTATACTACGGTTTTGGCCGTTTTCAGTTTTGTTATGCTGACAGGCATGCTATCCAATGGTAGCGCGCTTGCGGGTCAGCAGATTTTGCGCGGAAAATATGGCGATTGGGCTGCTTATACTTATACCGAAAATGGTAACAAGGTATGTTATATGGCGAGCCAGCCTAAAAAGAAGCAGGGCAATTATAGTTCCCGGGGTGAGGTTTTTGCCCTTATCACGCATCGTCCGGCGGATGGTACCAAAAATGTTTTTAGTTACGTGACCGGATATGCATACAAGCCCGGTGCGGATACTACGCTGACTATTGGCAATGAAGCTTTTCCACTTTTTACACAGGATGAAACGGCGTGGGCGCCAGATGCGCGTACGGATAACGATATTGCGGATGCAATAAAAAAAGGCAGTACGATGTCTGTTGTCGGATATTCAAAACGAGGTACTAAAACAACCGATACATTTAGTTTGTCCGGCTCCTCGGCGGCGTATGACCGTATTACGCGTGAGTGCCGATAAATAGAGTATATACGGTTTTATTCATTGACCTAAACTAAAGTGTAAAAGATGCCTAGCTTTGTTTTCCTGATTCAACCCACTACGATTTTTATCTATTTTCCCATCATGATTTGGCTTTTTTTTTACTCTATGCTAATACATCAAATCTTATACTGCAAAAAATATAAAATAATCAGGGAATGCAAGGCCTCGTACGAGTATAGGATCACAGGTTTTGAGGGTTTAAGGATTGGAGTTTTATGATGCGCTTTTTGGCATCTTTAAAGAATAGTTTTTCTTTATATAAAATTTTCAAAATAAAAAAGCGCCACGTTTTTACGCGCCGCAATACTTTACGTATGCGATATATGGCAGGTGGTGCGGCCGCGGTTTGTGTTTTTACATTTATGATGGCAAATTTCAGCGTTAGCGCAGTTCTGCCTTTTTCTTCTGCCTCAAATAATATTCAAATTGCGGATGCGGGTGTTCATTCTTCGGGTCATTATGATGTGACCGAGCGTAGCCCAAATACTCAGGCCATCGCTATGGCTTCTATTGAGCCGGCCGTGGGCGCAGGGCGAACTTCAGATGATGCCGATAATGAGTTTAGACAAAATGCGGTATCTAATGGTATCCGCAAAGCATCGTTTGCCTTGAAAAAACCGCTTGAGCCGTCATTTGAGGAAGTGAGCATTGGTACGGGTGAAACGCTAGCCGGCATTTTACAAGAAGCCGGTTTAAATGGTGCGGACGCTTATTATGCGGTTAAAGCGCTCAGTGAACATCATGACCCGAGGTCGATTAAGGCGGGTCAAAATGTGCGGATCAATTTTGAATTTGATGAAGAGGGTGACCGGACTTTTGAAAGCCTTGCGCTTTCGGCGGATCCAATTAAAACAATTCATGTTTATAAGCGCGGCGAAGAGCAGTTTGAAACCGATATTAAAGAAAAAAAGCTTGTACAGCGATCTTATGCCCGTAAGGCAAAAATTGAAACGTCGCTTTATGGATCTGCTGCGCGTGCGGATATTCCATCGCAAATTGTAGCAGAGTTGATACGGATTTATTCGTGGAATGTTGACTTTCAGCGCGATGTACGTCGCGGGGATAAAGTGGAAGTTTTGTATGAGGCGATGGAAACCGAAGGCGGGGACTTTGCGCGGTATGGCGATGTTTTATTTGCCAAACTGAATGTTGGCGGGCGTGAAGTTCCGATTTACCGGTATGAAATGAAAGATGGCCGCGTTGATTATTTTGATAAAAACGGAACGAGCGCCAAGAAAATCCTGATGAAGACGCCGGTAGATGGCGCGCGGATTTCTTCCACCTTTGGCATGCGCAGGCATCCTGTGCTTGGTTATAATAAAATGCATAAGGGCATGGATTTTGCCGCCTCGACCGGTACGCCGATTTATGCCGCCGGAGATGGAACAATTGATTATTTAGGGCGTCGCGGCGGGTATGGGAATTATATCCGTATTCGTCACAATGGCACTCTAAAAACTGCTTATGCTCATATGCATAATTATGCGCGCGGGATGAAAAAAGGCAAACGTGTAAAGCAAGGTGAGGTTATCGGATATGTGGGCACGACCGGCCGATCGACGGGGCCGCATTTGCATTATGAAGTCCTTGTTGATAATAAGCAGGTCAACCCGAGTAGTGTTAATCTGCCTACCGGGGAGCAACTGGCTGGCGCAGAGCTATCTCGCTTTAAAGCTTTGGCCAAGGCGATGGATCAGCAATATATGGCCCAAACTGAAGGCCTAGCCGTGGCAAAACAAAATAGCGGACAAGATGAACGCTCAAAAATACGGTAGGTTGTTTTTTAATTAATATCTTTGATGAAGCGTTTTATGTTTGTAAGGGCGCTTTTTTAAAAGTGATTTTTGGGCGGCTTTTTCTTTATTACAAACCGTAATATAAATATAACAATTAAAGCCTCGCCCAGAACAAACCAGAATATGGCGTATTTTAAATGGTTGTTATTTAAAGTCGGTTTTGAAGCGCTATAGGTGTTTATAGAGATTTTATCAAAATATGGTGCTGCCTCGACTTGCATAATAGCGGGGAGAACCGTTTTTAAACCGTGCGCACTTTTTAATGCTTCTATATCAGTATAACGCCATATATTCTGACTTGGGATATTTGGCGGGTTTACCTTTTTATAAATCCAGCCATAATCAGGCTGTGTTAATGTGCCGGATATTTGTATTTGATCTGATGCATTATATTGGTGTAAGGCTCGCGGTATTTTTGCGTCATGATCTATCCAGCCTTCTTTAACGAGAATAATTGAACCATCTTGCATTTTAAAGGGTATGACGATGTCTTGTATCAATTCGCCATTATAATTCCGGGGGCCGATCAGTATTTTTTTTTCCCCTATAAAGCGCCCTTTTATTGTTCCGCGCAGATAATATGGCTTAGCCGGGGCATCTATAATATCGCGACTTGTGAGCAGGGTTTGCATGGTATTGGTTTGATATTGCCGGTCAATTTCCCCCAAAAGCTTGGTCTTCCAATCCATGCGATAAAGTTGCCAAACGCCAAGCGAATGAAGGGTAGATACGGCAATGATTGTTGCGACCAGCGCGCCCATTGGCGGTTTTTTAAATGTATTTTTGTTGATGCGTCCAGATGCGGTCATGGCTTTTATACCTTAATTATCCCAGTCAGTTTGACGATATTTATATTGCAACGCGATAACATACGCCTTTATAGGGCGCAGCGTGCCAAGGGTTAAGATAAGTGTGATCGCGCTCCAAAGCAAAATTTGAAGCCATAAAGGCGGCGCAGCATAATATTCGACCATTAATGCGAGCGGTACAAGCAGGAAGCCTAGAACGAATATGAGAAATACTGCAGGGCCATCGGCGCTATCATTTTTATCGAGAGCTAGGCCGCAATTTGCACAGGTATTCATGAGTACCAAAGAAAATCGGGAGGGATATAAATCGCCCGTTTTGCAGCGAGGGCATTTGCATTGCCAACCGATTTGCAATGCTTGCTTGTGTGTGAGGGGGGGGCTGGTCATTTTATAAATGTATTTTTGTCGTACGTTTAAAAAAAGGCGCTTTTTAAATGAGCGCCTTGATTTTATTCGGTATGTTTAAGGGGTTGCTGCGCTTGTTGCGGCCAAAGTATCGCTTAGATCCATTCCAAATGTATTGCCCCACCAGTAAATCGCAATAAAAAGGAAGAGCCATACGACATCAACAAAGTGCCAGTACCATGCGGCGGCTTCGAAGCCGAAATGATTCTTTGGTGAAAAATGCCCTTTTTTTGCGCGAATGGCGCAAACAGCCAAAAATATTGTTCCGACCAAGACATGGAAGCCATGAAATCCGGTTGCCATGTAAAAAGTGGATGCGTAAATACCATCTGTAAATCCGAATTTTACATGCGTATATTCGTAAACTTGAAAGCATAAGAAAAATACGCCCAGAAACACGCTTAATGCCAGAGCGGTAAAGAAATCCTTTTGATTATTTTCAAGTATAGCGTGATGCGCCCATGTAACTGTGCAGCCTGATAAAAGCAAGATCATCGTCATAAGGAAAGGGATATCAAATGGGGGTACGACTTCTATATCGGCAGGTGGCCAAACAAATCCGATCGCTTCGGTTGGCATAAGGGAGCCATTGAAGAACGCCCAGAAAAAGGCAAAGAAAAACATGACTTCAGAGGCGATAAAAAGCGCCATACCCATTTTGAGGCCATATGTAGTGATTGGATTATGTACTTTTTCCTGCACTGATTCGAAAATAATATCTTTCCACCAGAAAAACATTACCGCAAGAATACCCAGCACGCCGATAATTGTACCTTTTATACCAATATTGAAAGCGCCAAACTTTACATCATGCATGAATAAAACCATACCCATGGCAAAAATTCCAGCCACAATGGCGGATACAAGCGGCCAAATACTGGGGCGCACGATGTGATAGGGGTGCGGCTTACCGGTTGAGGAATATTCGATTTTGCTGGCCATATTATATCTCTTTTGATCTTTTTAAAGATTGATTATGAGGGGTGTTTATTAATTATTCGTTCTATTCTTAATTTATGTGCGTTATAACAGTTTGATCATCATTGTAAAACCCTTCGAGCGCGTCTTCAAGCTCCTTTGTTTCAGTTTTGAAAAAAGTATAAGAAAGTGTGATGGTTTTGACATCATCCATATCGGGGTCCCTATGCATTTCGGGGTCTAAAAAAAACATGACCGGCATCGACATTGACTGATTAGGCATAAGGGTTTGTTCATCAAAACAAAAACATTGTATCTTATTAAAATATTTACCAGCTTTAAGCGGTGTTACATTGTATATAGCGGTGCCGGTTATAGGTATTTTTAACGGATTTTCGGCAAGAAATGAAGTAAGGCCGCGTTGTCCGAGTTTTACATTAACGCTACGCATTTCGGGTTTGAAATTCCATGGCATGTTTTGGCTCGTATCCGCATTGAAGTTAATTTTTACGGTACGATCGATAATTTGGTTTTCAGCTGGTAGAGCGTTTGCGACTTGTGTCGTGCCGCCAAATCCTGTAACACGGCAAAAAAGGTCGTAAAGAGGTACGGCGGCAAAAGATACGCCCACCATAATAAAAACAAAAAGCAGTACGGCGATGCCGGTTCTCTTATTTTTATCTATTAAAGCCTGTTGATCAGGTGTTGTCATGTCATTAGATGTAGGCGTTTGTTTGATAAAGGCCAGTGTTTTTCAAGCGCTTTTAAATTTTTTGTAATTATGGCCGTTTATTGCTTATTCCAAAAAATCCATTTCCGCGCCAAGGTCGATATTCTGATCGGTTGAACCTTGTTCCTGATCTCCGTTGTCATCGGGATTATTCTCACTGGCTGTTTTTTCTTTTTCAGCATCTTGCTCGGCCTTATCGTTGGCCTCATATCCAGCGAGGAGCCGTTCCTTATACCCCCGGTAGGCTTCAGTGCGCGGAGCGGCGTAGTTTTCACGGCGTTGATCCAACTCTGTGCGGAATTTTTTGTTGGCTTCGGCGTAGGCAAAGCGGCGGTCATGAATATTACAATATGGCTCAACATCTGGACTGACCGTTGCGGCCTCCGGCGTACCACAAGCGACAATTTCGGCGCGGCTTTGCGGTGCGATGATGCAGATGAGTATAATTAGAAATGAAAAAACAAATAGGCGCATAGCGATCCTTATTTCCCTTATAGTCTTTATAACTTTACCATAAACGGTTTTTTGCATTTGTTAAAGTTTTTTATACTTATATGCCTTTCATTTTGATAATTGTAATACCAAATATGATGGCGCAGATGCCGATAACGGTAAGAAAAATGGCGATATTTGTTTTCTTTTTCTTTTTATGCGTGGGTGCGATGGGCATTTTATAAATCCTTTTTTGGTTATCCGGTAAGTAGTGCAAGAAATAATGCGAACAGGTAGAATACGGAATAGCCAAACATCAGCCGCGCCTGTTTTAAGTCATCAGACATATAAACACGGATCGCTGTGAAGATGAAAAAGCCGCTTAATATCATGGCTGTGATGCCGTAAATTGCCCCAGTATAGCCCAGTAAATATGGAGCCAGCGTTATAGGGAGCAAGATCACCGTATAGATCAGCATTAGCACCTTGGTATGTTTCTCGCCGGCGGTCACCGTCATCATAGGGATGTTGGCGCGTTTATAATCTTTGTTTGCAAACAAACAAAGCGCCCAGAAATGCGGCGGTGTCCAAAAAAAGATGATGGCAAATAACAAGATCGGAAAAAATGAGATATCGGCCGTAACGGCAGCCCAGCCTATTACAGGCGGAAATGCGCCCGCCGCGCCGCCGATAACGATGTTTTGAGGGGTTGAACGTTTTAGCCATATTGTATATATGACAGCGTAAAAAAAGCTGGCGAAGGCGAGTATAGAAGCCGCAAGCCAGCCAACGGCCAGTCCCATTATCGTGATTGACCCGGTAAGAAGCATAAGTGCGAAGGTAAGTGCGGTATCCGGCGTAATGCGTCCAAGGGGGAGGGGGCGATTTTTTGTGCGATCCATAATAGCGTCAATGTCGCGGTCATACCACATGTTGATAGCGCCGGCTGCCCCCGCACCAATTACTAGGCACAGCATTGCAACCAGCAACAAGAAGGGATGTATTTCCGTGCGACCCGGTGCGATCCACATACCGACAAAGCCAGTGAATAAAACTAAAGTCATGACGCGCGGTTTTAGGAGGGCAATGAAGTCGGAAACGGTCGCTTCGGATTCAGATATATCTGTACAAGGCGTGTCTATATCCGCCGCATTTATACCTGAAGTGCTTAAATTCCTTAAGGATACTGTATTTGTCATGATTTTATGCCTGATTATCTTTAGATTTTATATAGGCGCTTTAGTGAGAAAAACCAAGCTTTTTCATGGATAATCGCTGTGTTCTATTTAAAAGTTTTAAGACATAAAAGAGGGTGCATATGTGTTTAAGGCGGCATAGGTTGGGGCGCTAGGATTGCTTTTAAAATCGGAGCTTGGCCCAAGGTTTGGCGAAGAAGATTTTAGGTTGAGGTTAAAATCCGCGGTATTTTGCAAAAATACATCAAGATCGGCGGGATTGTTGCGTGTTACAAAATCCTTTGCGTATTCGCCTATGGTTTCAATCAGTTGTTTTTGTTCAGGTGTGGTCGCGTTATCAAGACTTTCGCCAAGGATACGCGCCGCCTTTGTAGTTTCACCTTGTCCCAAAAGGTTGATCACACGATCGGTGAGAGCAGTGTATCCGGCCTTTAGATCGTTATTTTCGATGATGCCATTTATATCAGTATCAGTAATGATTTCTTTATTTACGTTTTGGTTTTCATCGTTGATTGATTGATATGTTTGCGCGGCAGATGCACCAAACGCCGATTTAAGCGCAGGCGCAGTTATTGCTGGTGCATCGTCGAGCATGTATGTATTTGCGAAGGAAACCATAAGATTTAAAATAGCAGTGATTTGAGGTTTGAGTCAAATTTATACATGTATCATATGCGGCATTGATATTGTTGCAAGCGCGAAGATGTAAAGGTGCGAAGCTTACCTTTGTGTGTGAGTGGTTTTTTGATGCGGTTAGCTTTGATTTCGTCAAGGTTTGTGTGCGGTTTTATCCTAAGGTGCTTTGTTATTGTGTTAACAGGGGCGCCCTTGCAAAGAAAACCCTCGCTTTGACGGGGGTTATAATTATTAAATTAGGCTTTTTACCAATAAAGATACTGTTATTTCACTTGAGGTTGGATCTCGAATTGGTGGAATGGTGGCGGGGATGAAAGAGTCCATTCAAGTGTCATCGTTTGCGGCGCGGCATTCCAGTAATTTGCACCCACGCGACGACCGGCAAAGGCAGTGTATAGCGAGAGGATGACAAACCACAACGTGGCTGCGCCCGCAAGGTATGCGCCATATGATGATACTTCGTTCCAGCCCGCGTATGCATCGGGGTAGTCAATATATCTGCGCGGCATTCCGGCGAGGCCGAGAAAATGTTGCGGGAAGAAGATAATATTTACACCGATAAATGTAAGCCAGAAATGCACTTGACCCATCCATTCGGGGTATTGGCGGCCAGAGATTTTACCAATCCAATAATAATATCCAGCGAATAGAGCAAACACCGCGCCAAGTGATAGGACGTAGTGGAAGTGGGCAACCACGTAATATGTATCATGTAAAACGGTATCGATGCCCGCATTTGCGAGTACTACGCCGGTAACGCCTCCAACCGTAAAAAGAAAGATAAAGCCGATAGAAAAAAGCATGGGCGTTTTAAATTCGATGGAGCCGCCCCACATAGTAGCGATCCAAGAGAAAATTTTGATTCCGGTTGGTACGGCAATGATCAACGTTGCCGTTGTAAAATAGGCACGGGCATTTACACCTATACCGGATGTGTACATGTGGTGCGCCCAAACGATAAATCCAACAAATCCGATAGCAACCATAGCGTAGGCCATACCCAGATAGCCGAAAATCGGTTTTTTGGAGAAGGTTGATATAATGTGTGACACAATACCAAATGCCGGTAGAATCATAATGTATACCTCAGGATGGCCGAAGAACCAAAAAAGGTGTTGGTATAAAATCGGATCGCCGCCGCCTTCGGGTACAAAAAAGTTGGTTCCGAAATTACGGTCTGTCAAAAGCATTGTAATGGCCCCGCCCAATACGGGTACAGCCAGAACGAGCAAGAATGCGGTTACCAGCATACCCCATACAAAGAGAGGCATTTTGTGAAGTGTCATACCCGGTGCGCGCATGTTCAAAATGGTTGTAATAAAGTTGGCCGCGCCTAAAATAGAGCTTGCGCCCGCGAGGTGAAGGGCAAATATCGCCATATCGACCGACATACCATCCTGACCTACATTAGAAAGCGGGGGGTAGACTGTCCAGCCGGTTCCGGCGCCCTGCCCGACAAAAGCGGAGCCAACAAGAAGGAAGAATGCAGGGACGATAAGCCAGAATGAGATATTATTCAGTCGCGGGAAGGCCATATCAGGCGCGCCAATTAAAATGGGCACAAACCAGTTGCCGAAACCGCCAATTAGACCCGGCATGACCACGAAGAATACCATAATAAGGCCATGGGCGGTGATTATAACATTCCAAAGCTGTCCATTGGGGGAACCATCGGCGTTCATCAAAAACTGAATGCCGGGGTCTTGTAATTCCATACGCATAACCATGGAAAAAGCGCCGCCTATAATACCGGTTATTATCGAGAAAATAATATAAAGCGTGCCGATATCTTTGTGATTGGTTGACATGAACCAGCGCACAAAAAAGCCAGGTTTATGATCATGGTCGTGATGATCTTCGTTGTGTGTGTGGTGGTCGATGGTTGTATCAGCGCCCATAATAATGTGCCTCTTTTATTTATTTTGTTATTTATTTTCTATATTTAAATACGCGTAATCAAACGCGTTTTTGTTATAAGATATTGGCGTATCGAGTGATGCAAATTCTTCTTTAGCGGTTTCAACCCATGCCTCAAATTCTTCCTTTGATACAGCTTTAATCTCAATGGGCATGTATGCATGATCTTTACCGCAGAGTTCGGAACACTGACCGAAATATGTGCCGGGTTCCGTTATGCGCACCCATGTTTCATTCGTGCGGCCCGGTACGGCATCGGTTTTGAGGCCAAGCGCAGGCATTGCAAAGGAATGGAGTACATCAGCGGATGTTACAAGGATTTGAATATCTGTATCAATAGGTAGCACAATCGCATTATCGGTTGAAAGCAAACGTCGTTGCCCTTCATCCAGATTTATTTCATCATCCGGTATCATGTAAGACAAGAAATTTATACCCCCATGATCGGGGTATTCATACCCCCAATACCATTGGTATCCGGTCACTTTTAAAGTCATTTCAGGTTCTTGTACGCGATCGGTAAAATAGAGGAGACGCA
Source organism: uncultured Alphaproteobacteria bacterium (assembly GCA_963702155.1). GTDB lineage: Bacteria > Pseudomonadota > Alphaproteobacteria > Micavibrionales > Micavibrionaceae. Next base: position 1,487,370 of record OY969717.1, on the reverse strand, counting down.
AAGATGGAATGATTATAATAATAAGGATAATAACCGGAATAATCGTCCATATAACTTCGATTAAAACATTGTGTGTAAATTCAGCCGGCTTTGGATTTGTACGTTTATTAAAACGTAAGATAACATAAACAAGTAAAAGGGTTACAAACGCAGTTATACCCGCAATAATCCAAAGCATCATGTTATGAAAGCTAACTATTTCAACCATACTTGGGGAGCCGGCGGGTTGGAAGCCGAGTTGATAATCAAATGGCTCTTTCGCGATGGCCGCTGATATGTTTAACAAAAATGCGATCAGGATTGCAGATACGCCCTGTATTTTTTTCATGTTTATAAGCCTTGTTCTTGCGCCATTTTTTATTGGTTCAATCCGTGTCATACAGATAATAAGATGATACACAAAAAGCAAGCGTTTATCTATGGGCCTATACTTTTTTTTAAAGAATATTTTGTTGTAGTTACGGTAGAAAATTTTATAAAAAGCGGGATAGACATGCGATAGCAGCCGTTTCTGCGCGAAGGATTTTTTCGCCTAATGAAATAGCATTTATGTTTTGTGTTTGAGATAGAAATTTTATTTCGTTATCTGAAAATCCGCCCTCAGGGCCGATTAAGAATGTGATAGCGGTATTACAAGGTGTATTTATTTTTGAAATATGCGTTGAGTCTGTTCTTTCCGCTGCCCAAAGTATTTTTATTTTTTTAGGCCATTTTTCTATGGCTTTATAAAGGGGCGTTATTGGGTGCAAGACTGGTAAATCTAGGCGTTCGCATTGCTCGGCGGCCTCTATTATCTGGGCGTTGGTACGATCAATTTTTACATTACGCGTTTCGGAGTGATCCATTATCACCGGATGCAGGCCGGTTACGCCGAGTTCAACCGATTTTTCGATCAGGAAATCCATACGGCTTTTCTTTATGGGCGCAAAAATTAGATGTTTGTGGAGCGTTTGTGCTGGTTGATCCTTTAACTTTTGAGTTGGCGCGGCGGCGGTGTTTTTTTTGCAGAGCGCGGTTATTTTATATAACCATTCGCCATTTACACCGTTGAATACCCGGATATGGTCACCGGTGGTTTTTCTTAGCACATTTTTAAGGTAGTGTGTTTGTGCAATGGGTAATTCCAGATTTATATTTTCGCCCAAAGTTTTCGCAACGTATAGGCGCGGGTATTTATGAATGGATTTTTCTATGGGTGTTATGCTTGTCATAGTTCATAGTGATGCCAGATTTTGAAGCATAATGAAATAACGATTTTAACCTTTAATGAATATATATATGCATAGGGTGTACGTATATTATGAATAAAGATGTGAGGGGACATAGTGATATTAATCAGCGGTTTGTTTTGTACGCCATTCTACCGCGTTGGACACATCCATATATAAGTTTGGCGCGGCTTGATCGTCCGGTTGGCATCTGGTTGTTATTGCTTCCTTCGATATGGGGTATTGTTTTGGCGTCTAGTGGGTGGAGCAGTTTTGATACGCATATTTTTCGTGTGATCATTTTATTTGCCGTTGGCGCGGTTGTTATGCGGGCGGCGGGATGTGTTATTAATGATATTCTAGATCGGGATCTAGACGCGCATGTAAAGCGAACGAGTCAAAGGCCCATCGCATCGGGTGCGGTTAGTGTGTGGGCGGCGATAGTTTATCTATTGATGTTACTTGGTTTAGGGTTTTTAGTACTAATTCAATTTAATGTAACAACAATTATGCTAGGATTTGTGACTTTGCCGCTAATTGCTACTTATCCTTTGATGAAACGTGTTACATGGTGGCCGCAAGCGTTTTTAGGCGTTGTTTTTAACTTTGGCGCGCTTATGGGATGGACGGCAATACATGGTTCTTTAGCGTTTGAAATAGTTTTATTATATATAGGCTGTATTTTTTGGACTCTTGGGTATGACACTATTTACGCGCATCAGGATTTGGAAGATGATGCAATGGCGGGGATAAAATCTACGGCGCGGCGGTTTGGCAGTCAAAGCCGACAATGGGTTGCGGGGTTTTATATGGTTTCGGCCTTATTGTTTGGCATTGCCGCGTATAATATTCTGGGCATATATGGCCTTATAGCCGGTGTCGTTATGGGCATACATTTTGCGAGGCAGATTTACAAATGGGATGCTTCAAACGCCAAAAGTAGCTTGAATATTTTCAAATCAAATATTGTTGCCGGATTTTTATTTATGATATTTTTGATATGAGGCGTTAATAAACCCGTTATAGCGTTAAAATTATAAAATCTCTATCCGCCATATAAATTACGCAAACGTTGTTCCGCGATAACCAAATGGGGGAGTTCAATTGTTCCCATGCGGCGAAGTTCGTCAAAAAGCGGTTTGACCTGATCAAAAACACTTTCATTTTTAGCCAGCCATTTGTCCAGCATTTTGCCATCTGTCTTAATTGACTGGCGTTTTATATCGGTGAGGATTCGTACGGCCAGCCCGGCTTGGCAAGCGTAGAGTTGATCCACCATGCCGGAGGTTGCTTCATCTGTCCATGCGTTATCGGAGCGTAAAAAGCGTGCCTGTTGCCTTAACCATGATAAGGAAAATGTTTCGCCAATTTCAAAGAAAATACGCGCGGCGGTGCTTATATCCGCTTTTTCTTCAAGGCTGATTTTTATAATATCAAAAGAAGAATATAAAAATGGCAGACTGGCGATTTGGTAGGCCAGATCTTCGGGTAATTTATCGGCGGCGGATGCGCGCAAACGCTCGTCTACCTTTTGTTTTAACGTATCGGTTTGAACATCTTTCCAATGTTTTAGAAGATTTTTGATACCCTTTTTAAAGTTATCTGTATCTTTACTGACATCGAGATCGCGCCCCAAGCGACTTAGTAGCCATATGGTACCATGTTTGGATAGGCGCTGCATATCTTTTAGCGCTTTCAGCTGTACTTCGGTAGGGGTTTGATAGTTAAGGTCTTCTACTTTGTTATAGTATTCATGTACCTTAAAGATATCGCGTACAGTTAAATAAGATTCGATAACATTTTCAAACGATGCGCCAGTATGTTCAATCATTGAATGGATAAAAGCGGGGCCCATCCGGTTCACAATGGCGTCAGCGATTTTTGTTGAGATTATTTCGCGGTGCAGGCGGTGGCGTTTAATTTCCTTTTCAAACTTTTTGCTAAGTTCATCAGGGAAATAATTTAAAAGCCATTTTAAAGCATAGGGTTGATCAGGGATATCGCTTGCGACGAGTTTTTGTGTAAGATCAATTTTTGAGTGGGAGACAAGTACGCAGATTTCTGGCCGCGTTAGTCCTTTGCCTTCTTTTTGGCGCTTTTTAAGCAGTTCAAAATTGGGCAAGCTCTCTAATGTGCGGCTTAATCCTTTTTCTTTTTCCAAATACTCGATGAATTTTGCGTCATTGGGTAGAGTATTGGGCGCGCGGTATTCGGCCAATGAAATGGCGAGCGCTTGCTGAGCGTTATTGTATAAGACATGCGCGGCGATTTCATCGGTCATTTTTTCGAGTAATTTATTGCGCTTTTTTATGTCCATATTGTGTGATTTGGAACCCATCACATCGCGCATCAAGATTTTGATGTTGACCTCATGATCAGAGGAATCAACACCGCCGGAATTATCGACAAAATCTGTGTTTATTTTTCCACCATGTTGTTCAAATTCAATACGGCCTTTTTGCGTAATGGCAAGGTTTGCACCTTCGCCAATAACTTTGGCGCGGACATTTTTTCCGGTTACGCGGATCATATCGTTGGATTTGTCACCGACATCAATATCGGTTTCATTCGACCCCTTTATATACGTACCAATACCGCCAAACCACAAAAGATCGGTGCGGGCTTTGAGCATAGCGTTCATTAGTTCGGGCGGTGATACTTCGTTATCCTCTATATCAAAACGCGCCATGACCTCAGGGGTTAGTTTTAGATTTTTGTCAGAGCGTTTAAATATTTTCCCGCCTTTGGAAAGATAACTTTCGTTATATTGATCCCAGCCCATAACGTTGTCGAACAAGCGTGTACGTTCATCGAATGAGGTTTCAGGGTTAGGGTCTGGATCGCAAAAAATATGGAGGTGGTTAAATGCTCCGACAAGACGGATTTTTTCAGATAAAATCATGCCGTTACCAAAAACATCACCGCTCATATCGCCAACGCCGATAACATCAAAAGGCGTGGTTTGCGTGTTGTGGTTAAGCTGACGGAAGTGAAGTTTGACTGATTCCCATGCGCCCTTTGCGGTGATACCCATTTCCTTATGATCATAGCCGGCAGAACCGCCGGAGGCGAAGGCGTCGCCCAGCCAGAAATTATATTCGGCGGAAAGTGCGTTAGCTGTGTCGGAGAATGTGGCCGTTCCTTTATCGGCGGCAACAACTAGATACGGGTCATCTTCGTCATGTCGTACAACATTTTCAGGTGGAATGATTTTATCGCCCTCGCGGTTATCGGTTATATCGAGCAAGCCACGTACAAAAATTTTATAACAATCGATACCCTGTTGTTTAAAAGCGGCGCGGTCGTTTGAGGGGTTTTTTACAACAAAGCCACCTTTTGCGCCCATGGGAATAATGATCGAGTTTTTTACCATTTGTGCCTTCATTAGCCCGAGAACTTCGGTACGGTAATCTTCGGCACGGTCAGACCAGCGCAAACCGCCGCGGGCAATTTTATCGCCGCGAAGGTGTAGCCCTTCGACTTTTGTCGAATATACATAGATTTCACGAAAAGGTGCGGGTTGGGGGAGATCGGGCACCATTTCGCAATCAAATTTTATGGAGAGATAGGTTTTCGGGTTTCCGTTTTTGTCGGTTTGATAGAAGTTGGTTCTAAGGCTTGCCATTATAAGGGCGCGAATGGTACGCAAAATTCGATCTTGATCAAGGGAATCGACTTTTTCAAGGGCTGTTATAATAGCGTTTGAAGCTTTTTTAATTGTCGCGCCGGATTTATTTTTTTCAGGATCGAATTTTGCTTCGAAAAGGTTAATGATTTTTCCAGATAGTATCGGGTTTTGGGTCAGGCTGTCTTCGATATAAAGACGACTAAAGGGAAAGCGGATTTGTTTTAGATAGCGTACATAGGTACGTAAAATAAAAACCTTACGCCAGTCCATCTGTGCCTTTAAAACAAGCTTGTTCAGCGCATCGCTTTCGGCCTTATTACACCATATTTTTTTAAAGGCCTCTTCAAATACATCTTTAACATCAGCGATATTAATGTTGTTTTCAAGTTCGGGTGTTTTAAGTTTAAAATCATGTATCCAAACTGTGGTATCGGTTTTTTCAGGCTTTATTTCAAATGGAAGTTCGGAAATAGCCTTTAGCCCCATATGTTCCAAGATAGGGAGAACATCAGAAAGCGGCAGGGGTTCATTTAAATTATAAACTTTTAGTTTTAAAGTATGATCTTCGGTTTCGAGCGGGTCGCGGTAAAGATCAACTTGTAAATCCTGTTCTTGCAATGCGGCTTCTATTTTTCGTATATCAAATACGGCATTACGGGCACGGTAATTTGTTGTATACGCAACGGGAAAGGCCTTGCCATATTTTAGCGTCAGGTCGGTGACTTTGGTTGTGTCTTCGTATTCGGTCATAAGCGCGCCAGAGAGGCGTTCCGCCCATGTTTGGCCTGCGTGCTGCAGTTTTTCTTCTATTGTAACAGTATTATATTTTGGAGGGTTATTTTGTTTTATTTTTACAGTGAAAATAACACGCGCAAAGACCGAATCATCAAGGCTGGTTGAAAAGCTGGTGATTTTACCATTGAGATCGTCTTCTAAAATCTCGCCCATTTTTTTTCGTAAAGCGGTTCCAAACCGATCGCGGGGCACATAAATGATACAGGAGATATAGCGCCCGAAGGGGTCGTTCCGCATGAAAAGAGCGGTGCGTTGGCGTTCTTGCAGGCGTAAAATGTCGACGGAGATTTTAAGAAGATCTTTAGGTGCGATTTGAAATAATTCATCCCGCGGATATTTTTCCAAAATATGACCCAAAGCTTTCCGGTCATGGGAGCCGGAAAGGAAGCCGGACATTTCAATAACGTTTTCAACTTTTTCGCGCAGGAATGGCACGTCCTGCACCGAGCGGGAATATGTTACCGATGTGAAAAGCCCAAGAAAAAGTTTTTCGCCGACAACGTGACCAAGGTCGTCATATATCTTTATGGCAATCGCATCCATAGGGACACGGCGATGCACTGTTGATATCCGGTTTGTTTTAGAAACCGAGACAGGCGGTAATTTGCGGCGTAGATTTTGTAGATTATGGGGCAGGCTTTCCTTTGTTTCGTTTATATAGGCGGGTTTGACTTCGGAATGCAAAACGCCGAGGCTGCTGCCTTTTACGATTTTGCTCTTGAGGCCGTCTTTTGCTTCGATAAATTCATATTCACGATAGCCAAGAAGGGTAAAATTGTTATCATGCAGATATTGCAGGAAGTCACAATATTGTTGTAGTTCCCCCTTAGCGACTTTGTTGCGGCTATCTGCGAGTTGTATTTTTGCCTGTTTTAGTTTTTCCAACATTTTTTGCCAGTCGCGGTTGGCAATGTAAACATCTTCCAAGGCTTGATAGAGACCTTTTTCAAGTTTTTTAAGGTCGTGTTCTGATACGATGTCTTGAATGTGTACGTGAATATGAGATTGGCGAAGATAGCCTTCTTGTTGTTTTTCCTCTACGTCCAGTAATTTGCCATTTTTATCATATTTTGCGTATAAAAAAGGGTGGATCAGAAAATCAATTAAAAGATTATTACGGTTTATCTCTGCAGCAACAGAATCAACCAAAAATGCCATATCGTCGCTTACAATATCGATAATTGTCTTACGTTTGCCGCCCTTTTCCGGAATAGGGCAATAAATTGATATTTTTGGCTCGCCCGTTTTACGTTCGGTAGATAAATCCAGATGCGATTTTGCCAATTCCTGAATAATATTTACATTAAAATGAGTGACATCATCCGATGGAATAAATTGCCCAATTTGTTCCAAAAGCTTTTTTTCAATTTTGCCGGTTTTTTGGGGGAGGTCGGCCAAAGCTTTTTTAATGAGATTATGGGGCATTTTTTTCCTGTTTTTTCTTTATATTACCAGTATATCACCATGCGGGGCGGGGATTTTTTCGTCAAGTCTTTTACGGGGTATTTATATAAGTATTCAGATCGTTTTCATTCCAATTTGCGCCAATTAGCTTATGAATAATTTTTTGATCGTATCCAATAATGTAAGTCTCGGGCAAACGAAAGGTTTGGAAAAGGGTGTTTGTGATGGCGCCGCCATCATCATGCGCGATTACGATATTGGGTAGGTTTATATCAGGGTTGGTTTGTTCCATTTTTTTTATAAACGCATTCATTTTTTCTTCGTTTATATCATTTGACAGGGCGATCAGAATGAGCGTATCGGGATTTTGTTTGGCAGCATTTATCAGAAGGGGAAATTCCTTTATACAAGGCGCGCACCACGAAGCCCAAAAATTCAATAAGATTGTTTTACCTTTGAAGTTAGAGATTTTATAAGGCTCGCCTTTTTGATCTGTAAATTCGAAGGTGGGGATTTGGTCGCCGGTTTTGGGAGGGGCGATTATTTGTGATGCCTCTATAGTTTTTGGATTTTGCGGGGGGGCATTAAAGTATAGCATAGAGAGATACCCCACTACGCCAATGGATATTGCAATAAGGATGTTTAAATACATTTTACAGTCTTAATTTTCTTATAATTTAAATGTCGTTCTTTTCTGCGCAAAGTATGATGTGGCAATAATAAAAATTGTTTCAAGGGCAATGAATGCAAAAAGGCTATCCCCTAGTCCGGCAATAAATCCATATGTGTGGAGGCCGGTATTCAATAGATTTACGCCAAACCATGAAAGCGCGACGATGATATTTGTTGCCGCAATGGCGCCAGAAAAGGCGAGCGGTTTCAGGTGGCCGGAGAGGCGGCCATGCTGCGCCCAGATGAGCCATAATACAATGAGCAATGCGCCGTTTTCTTTTGGGTCCCAGCCCCAGAAACGGCCCCATGATTGATCTGCCCATATGCCGCCCAAGGCCGTACCAACAGCAGTTAAAAGCAATGCGAGAAGAGAGAGTTTATGTATAAGGGCGAACAGGTTGCCGTCTGCGTTTACAGTGTTTTTGCCTAATGATTTATTTAGTAAATAAGCATGGGCAAGCAAAGCGGCCATTATACAAACTCCGTAACCGGCGGTAATACATAAGACATGTGTTGCAAGCCAGAAATTTGTATTTAAAACGGCGGAGAGCATTTGTAGGTTTTGCTGCCCCTCCAATATATATGGCGCAATTATAAGAAGGGTAAGCGCACTTAGTCCGCCGATAAAAATAACCACTATGTTTCGTGATTTAAGCCATATTATAAATCCAGTTATAGCGCATATAAGTGCAACAAATAAAATGCTTTCATAGAGCGTTCCAACGGGGGGGCGTGATAGAATATAAGACCTAGTGATAATGGCCGTTGCCGTTACCAAAATTGCAGCAATGTATGTCATGTATAAAGATATGTGCAAGACCTTACCCAATATATTATTTTTTATATCCGCGGATATTTTAATATATATTCCCAATAAAATAAGAGATGAGATATATAGTATAAGTGCCATTTTATAGGGTGATAAACGCTTATAGGCTTGCTCAACCTTGAATTTGTACGATAGATTTTTTGCAGTATTTTGTTCAATTATTTTTACGGATTTTTGTTTAATTTTTTGCGATGTTTCAAGCCATTTTTGAGGCGCGTTATTTTGATAGCTTTGAATAAGATCAGCAAATAAATTTATAAAAATATTTGTTTCTGTTAGGTCTTGTTTAATAAACATCGACCATGGTGTAAATAAAAATGCATCGGTAGTTTCATTATGTTGATCGTCAAAATCAGGAATAATATTTAAAAGCGTGTTTTCTTGTCCCCCTTGTTCAAAAGAAAAAAGCATAAAAGCAAGGGACGCTATCTTTTGTTCTTCGGCAGAATAGTTTTTAAAACTTTCGCCTTTTTCTTTTACGATAGCATTTAGTGCCTCTGTGATGCTTTGTTGATAAGGTCTTGCTTTTAAAAAGGTTATCGGGGCAGTTATGTTTTCTTTATATTCGTTTGGGACATCTAAATTTAATGGCAGAAGCATAGAAAAACTGCGGAGGAGATCAGCGGCTATAGCGGATTTTTTTTGTAATGCCAGCAGATCTTTTTGTGCGCTTTCCAGATTTTGTGAAGGCGTTTGTGCAAGATTTTCCAATGTGTCCTTGTAGGGCGCAAGGGCGGTTTGAACATTTTCGAGTGTAAAATAATCCTGATTTTCAGGTAGAGCTAACCGGGTTTTTAGCGCTTTGTTTTTAATAGATATAATGGGCTTTTCAATGGCGCGGGAAGGTGAGAACAATATTTCGGATAGCCATGCAATGGCGGGTTTGCCGTTTATGGTTTCATTACCTAATAGTAAATTTGCATGTGTGCGTGCGAATGTGTCCAATGGCTGGATGCGTCCATGATACAATACGGGTATAGCGGCGATGTGTGTGTAATCAAAATTTTGCTGTGGCGTTGCATGCGCAGTGTTTATTGTTGCGCCTATGCACAGAATTACCATCATCAAAAGCGTGCGTATATAAAAAAGAATACCGGTCATGAGCCTTCCTTTTTATGACGTTTTGTTGAGCTTTTGACCAGCAAATGTAGTGTAAGGCCAATTAAAATCAAACCTGTACCAAGATATGGGAAGAGCCAGCCTTTGTTTTCTACCACAGATAAAACGGTGATATCTGCGGGGCCGGGTGTTTGCTCGAATGATGATTGAAAGAAGGTGTATCCCTTATAACGTAAGGGTTTGTTCATTTCTATAGTGGCGGGCCACTCTATATCTTTACCATCAATATTATCTATTATTGTTATATTGGATTCATAGGACTTGGCTTTATCTGTACCGGCATAATCAGTTTTTATAAAATCATCAAGACGAATGGAAAACGGCATGCGGGTTTGCACCTTGCCCATAATAATTTTGTAAGGCCCTTTATCGGTATCAATTTCAATAGGGGCGGGCATGCCTTCGAACAAAAGGTAAGCACCATCTTGATCCCCTGCGTTTGTTATTTTAACGGTGAGGCCAGATATATCTGCTTCGGGCTCACGGCTAGGCTTTATTGGTTCCAAAGCCATAAATTGTGCCATAGATTTTAGCGATATATTTTCTGGAAGGGTTTGTTTTGTTTCCTCACGTTTGGCAATATCGCAGTTTTCGCATTTATTCAAAACCCTGATTTTAAATGGCATGGCGGACAAGGAAATGTCTTGCCCCTTTTTTATGGTTTCGAACGGACGGACATACCGGCCGGTTTCCTCACCATAAATTGAAAGTTCCCGCTTATTATAGGCGTATGCATATTGCGATGTCTGGCCTTCGGTGATGGCCATGAATTGTTCATTAGCGGTAAAGGCAGTTAAAATTGCGCCCCATATAAGAACGAGCGTGCCAAGATGGCTTAGGATAATGCCGGATTTTTTTAAGCTCCACGGGCTATCGAGAAGAAATTTTAGTGTCAGATTTATGCCAAGGATAGCGATTAGGGTATAGGCTCCGGGAAATGGAACATAACCGAGCCACACAAAAAATGTAGCAAAAAACATTTTATGCGCGGCGTATAATCCCATTTCTTTTTGCGCGATCGTGCCGATGGTCAGCAACATCATAAGTGGGGGGAAGGTGTAGAAAACCATGTCAGCCTTAGCGAGACGCATTGGAAGGCGTTCGGCGGTATCGCGGACATTTTGAAAAGCAGTTTTCATTATACATGAAGTATAGATTTTAACGTCCATTTTCAACAGTTGCCGATCAAAAAGATACCATTTGGTTTAATAGTAATTAAGGCAGTGGACGCTTTATGTTTAGAAGGCGAGATAATTGTAAAATACTATAAAGTATTCAGGCTTTATTTTGTTTTTAATAAACACTTGTCAATGGATATGTTTTTCCACTATACAAGACTTGGAAAGTTGGTGCGGGCGATCGGTTCGCCAACCCGGTCAGGGCCGAAAGGCAGCAGCCGCAACGAATTTTATCGGGTCGTATCCGGCTTTCCACTTCATTCCCATTAAAATCTTTTTATATAAACGCCAATAGTTGCCACATTGCGGGAATCGCTCTACATATAAAGTATGAGTGAAATTGCTATAAAATCAAAGCTAGATAAAAAGCCCGAGCAGGCCGATAAAAAGCCTTATAAAGTTTTAGCGCGAAAATACCGTCCTAAGAATTTTGACGAATTAGTAGGACAAGACGCGCTTGTCCGGACGCTTAAAAATGCGATTGAAAGCGGGCGCATAGCACATGCCTACATGTTAACCGGTATTCGCGGGACGGGTAAAACAACCACGGCGCGCATTATTGCCAAGGCACTTAATTATAAGGGTGCAGATGGATCGGGCGATCCGACAATTGGCCCGACCGATGATTGCACTATTTGTCAGGCAATTACAGAGGACAGACATCCGGATGTTTTGGAAATGGATGCCGCCAGCCGTACAGGCGTAGACGATATTCGCGAGATTTTGGACGGCGTGCGGTATGCGCCGACATCTGCCCGATATAAAGTGTATATCATAGATGAGGTACATATGCTTTCCAAGGCGGCGTTTAACGCGCTTTTAAAAACTTTGGAAGAGCCGCCGGCGCATGTGATTTTCATTTTTGCAACGACCGAGATTAGAAAAGTTCCGGTAACCGTATTATCCAGATGTCAGCGATTTGATTTGCGCCGGATTGATGCGGGTGTTTTGGCCGGATATTATCAGGAAATTTGCGATAAAGAAGGTGTAGAGGCCAATCCAGATGCCGTGGCGATGATTGCGCGGGCCGCGGATGGGTCGGCAAGGGATGGTCTGAGTTTACTTGACCGGGCGATTACGTTATCTGGCGGGGTTATCAGTACAGATATTGTTCAAGATATGTTGGGGCTTGCCGATCGGGCGCAGACACTTGATTTGTTGCATAAGGCCTTGCAAGGGGACGCGCCCGAAGCGCTTGGCGTTATGGATGATTTATATGAGGCGGGCGGGGATGCGCTTATAATTATGCAAGATTTGCTTGGCCTTACGCATCAATTAACGCGTGTAAAAGTTGCACCGCATGTTGCCGGTATGGATAAGATGATGCCGGAAAACGAAGTTGCGCGTATCAAGGAAATTGCCGCAGGGGTATCTATGCCTGCGCTGGGTAAGGCGTGGCAGATATTACTTAAAGGGATTAAGGAAGTGCAGGATGCCGCCCATCCGCAGGCGGCGGCAGAGATGGTTATTATACGGCTTATATATGCGGCGAATTTACCAGACCCGGCGGATTTAATTAAAACGCTTAAAGATGGCGGTTCTATTGGATCGGATTCTGGTGGATCGGATATAGGCGGGGCGCCCTCACAAAGCGGCGGTAATGGTAACAATGGACCGGGCGGGCGGGCGCGAATGCGCGTGCATCAAGGCGGCGGGTCAAGCAGTCAGGCCTCGGCTGTGCAAACGGCACCTTCGCCGATAGCAGAAACCGCGCAGGTAGAGCAGGCACAAGCGGTTGTTCTTGATACGCTGCAAGATGTCGTGCAATTGTTAGAAGAGCATGATGAAATTCTTATTGCATCCCAAGTGCGCCAGTTTGTTCATTTAATTCGTATGAAAGACGGGCATATCGAAATCAACATTGAAGAGCAGGCACACCCAAGACTTGCGCAGGATTTAAGTGCCAGACTTAGCGCTTTAACAGGGCGGCATTGGATGGTGAGCGTAACACGTGTAGGCGGCGCGCCAACATTGGCGGAGCAGCACAACGCGGCGCGGCAGGCAGAAATGGAAGAGGTGCGGGCCATGCCCATCATGCAAGATATATTTAAAGCCTTTCCAGATGCCGAATTGGTCGATATAAAACATCACAAGAACAACACAGATAATCAGGAGTAGTATAGCCATGATGAATATTCAAAAAATGATGCAACAAGCCCAGCAAGTACAATTTAAAATTGCCGAGGTGCAGGAAAAATTTAAAGATATTGAGGTTGAAGGCGCATCCGGCGGCGGGTTGATTAAAGTCAAAATGAACTGTGTTGGTGATGTTCTTGGTGTTGATATTGACCCATCCGTTATTGATCCCAGTGATAAAGAAGTTTTAGAAGATTTGATCATGGCTGCGATTAATTCGGCGCAGGCCGTTAAGAACAAGCGTGTTCAGGATGAAACGGGGGCAATTATGAAGGAAATGGGGTTGCCCGCAGATGCCAAACTTCCTTTCTAATTTTAAATGTTCTGCAAATTTATTGTTTCTGCGCTTCCGCTACTCAAATACTTAATGTATGTTCCGTTGCGGTTCTCCAAACAATAAATTTTCGAAGGCTTTAAAATTAGAAAAGCTTAAATTATTTTTTTGTGCATGATTTTATCAAACGGCGGTTTACGTACCTACTGTACGCTTTACCTTGTTTTCTTCGTCACACATAAAAATCTATTCGCTTTTTTTAAATATTTATAGGTAATTGATCAGTTATGCGTTTAGTGACGTGGAATATAAATTCGGTTCGGCTTCGGATGCCTTTGGTACAAAAGCTTGCGGATGAAATTGCACCGGATATTATATGCTTGCAGGAAACCAAAACGCCGGATGCGCATTTTCCGATCGAAGCGGTCAAAGATGCCGGGTATCCGCATATGCATTTTCATGGGATGAAGGGGTATAACGGTGTTGCGATTTTATCCAAGTTACCGTTTATAAGCACCGATGTTTATCATCGCGCGGGAAAAGAAGATTGCCGCCATATCGAAGCGCAATTTGAGCATTTTGTCCTTCATAATCTTTATATACCAGCGGGCGGGGACGAGCCTGATCCCGATATCAATGAGAAATTCAAACACAAGCTGGATTTTGTAGAAGAGATGACGTCGTGGTTTAGCAAGCGGCATGCAAAACATCATCCGGTGATTGCGGTGGGTGACTTTAATATTGCGCCAATGGAACACGATGTCTGGTCACATAAACAGCTTTTGAAAGTTGTATCTCATACTCCGCCAGAGACCGAGCGCCTAGCGGCGATGCGTGCATCGTTAGATTGGGTTGATGTTGGGCGCCATTTTGTGCATGCAGATGAGAAGCTCTATACTTGGTGGTCATATCGTAACCTCGATTGGAAGAAATCAAATCGGGGGCGCAGACTGGATCATGTGTGGGTGACGCCCGCATTAAAGCCGCATTTAAAAACGCATCAGGTTTTGCGCGACGCGAGAGATTGGGAGCGTCCGTCCGATCATGTCCCTGTCATAATCGATTTTAGTTTTTAAAAATCATGTATTATTAAATATCGGAATTTATAAGCTTTTTGGCTTTCGTTTCGATTTTTCCAGCGGCGTGTATTTTCATGGTATTATTTTCTTGCGCCAGTACGATATACCCATCAATATTATCATCTTCCACAATAGATGCAAATAAATTGATAGGGTTACCTGCCCAATCGGTTTGTAGTGATTCCATCGTTAACGCTATATTCACGTAGGGAATAACCTTATTTGCATTTGGACCTTTTCTTATAATTGCCGTCTCTGCGTTTTTATACCCGATGAACCAAATGTTCATATTTTCGTTTATATTTTCAAGCTCTGGCATGTTGATTAAGATATGTTTCTGCTTTTCATCCAGTTTTAATGACGGTGCAGATATCTTTTGAATTGATTTTGCCATTTTTAAACCGCTAAGTAGCGTTTTTTCTTCTGTATAGCCAAGGGTGTACTTACCGTTTATTATAAATTGTGGCGTTTCCATAACCCACATATTGAGGGCGTCTTCGTAAGCGCTTTGGCGTTTATCGCAAAATGGGCGGGCTAACATATCAATTGTGCTGTTGCTATTATTATAAAGCGCTGTGTGACAGCTGAACGCGATCAGGTTTGTATCTGCATTTTCATCGTTGACGAGTTTTTCAAGCATGGCATCGCTTTTTGGTGCCATCCCGCAATTTTGAGCGGTGAATAGCTCAAGCACAGTTATTTCATCCGCATATGCATTGGTGGCAACAGGTATTAAAAGCGCAAGTACAGCTATGAATTCAATTATTTTTTGCATGGTTTCAGCATAGCATTTCTTGCGTTTACATGTGAAATGATATTATAAGTCTGGTCTTATGAATGATGTTTTATCAAATCAGAATATTAAGGATATGGCCGATGCGCCGATGATTGGCATGGTTTCGCTTGGGTGTCCCAAGGCGCTGGTCGATTCAGAGCGGATTGTGACGCAGCTTCGCTCGGACGGGTATCAGTTTCAAGAAGGCGCGGAAGGTGCGGATTTGGTAATCGTCAATACATGCGGATTTTTAGACAGTGCGAAGGCCGAGAGTTTGAATGCGATTGGGAATGCGCTGAATGAGAATGGCCGCGTGATTGTAACGGGATGCATGAGTGATGAGGCGGGGGAGATTACGGATGTCTATCCGAATTTGTTGGCCGTAACGGGCGCGCATCAGTATGAGCAAGTTGTGAGCGCAGTGCATGAACATCAACCGATAGAATATAATCCCTTTATTAATATTGTGCCTCAGGCAGAAAAATATGAGGGTGCGGGGTTAAAGTTGACGCCGCGGCATTATGCGTATTTGAAAGTGTCGGAGGGGTGTAACAATCGCTGCACGTTTTGTATTATTCCGAGCTTGCGCGGCGATTTGGTTTCGCGTCCGATACACCGCGTTTTGAATGAAGCGGAGAAATTGGCGGAAGCTGGTGTAAAAGAGCTTTTGGTGATTTCGCAAGATACGAGCGCGTATGGTGTTGATCTTAAATATGCGGAAAGCCCATGGAAGGGCGAGCGGATTCCGGCGAAGTTTTATAATTTATGTGAGGAGCTGGGCAAGCTGGGGATTTGGGTACGGCTTCATTACGTGTACCCGTATCCGCATGTTGATAAGGTCATCCCGCTTATGGCGGAGGGGGCGATTTTGCCGTATCTGGATATTCCGTTTCAGCATGCCAGCCCGTCGGTTTTAAAGCTGATGCGCAGGCCGGCGCATCAGGAAAAGACGCTGCGCCGGATTGAGAAATGGCGAGAGATTTGCCCGGAGTTAACATTGCGCTCGACCTTCATAGTCGGGCATCCGGGGGAGACGGAAGAAGATTTTGAAATGTTGCTTGATTGGTTGCGGGAGGCCAAAATTGACCGTGCAGGCGCGTTTCAATATGAGCCGGTTAAGGGCGCGCGCGCGAATGATATAGAGTTGCAGGTGCCGGACGAGATAAAAGAAATCCGCTGGCAGCGGTTTATGGAAGTTCAAGAAGAGATTGCCGAACAAAAAGCCGCGGCGAAGGTCGGGAGCTTGCAGACGTGCATTATTGATGAAGTGTCCGCGCTGGATGAGAATGAGCTTTGTGGTGCGGATGCCCGTACTAAAGGCGATGCGCCGGAAATTGATGGAACGGTTTTTATTCGTGATGCGAAGAATGTGCGTGCGGGCGATATTGTGAATGTACGGGTGGAAGAAGCGGGGGCGTTTGATTTGTTTGGAGTGGTTGAGGGTTAGAATTTGGAGTGCACAAAGATCTAGGAGAGATGTGGGTATCTTGTTTAAAAAGGTAAAAAATGAAAAATCAATTAATATATAGAGTATTCGAAACGCCTTTAGGAGAAATTATTTGTAAGCTTCAAAGTAGTTTTTCTAATGTCGAAAAAATTGAGGATAAAGAATATGAAAACGGAAGATCAAGTACTTATAGAATTAATGGATACATTATAGACTTAATAGAATTTAAAATTAAACAACCGCTATATACAGGAGAAACTGTGGCTGGTTCAAACGGATGGATTTGGAGAATAGAAAAAAGGGAACAATCAAATGAAAAGCTAAAACTAAGTTGCATGTTAACCAATTACCTCGATAATATTTCGTTTGATGCTGCCACGGGAGAACATTTAGACGCATTGAAGCAGAGAATGATCTGTGGATTTTGCATATTGGGACGGAGGATGGCGAAATGATGAATTCAAGGGCAAATTGCAATGATTGGTTTCCAGAAAGACTTAAAAACAAGCATGATTTTTATATTTCAATAACCAAAATGTTGAGAGAAGGTTTTGAAACAGAAATACCAAATCTTATGGCTGGAGAGAAAATCTATATCCAGTATTTGACAGCCTATGACAAACAGACCAAAGATTCAGTCAGGACTTGGTTAGCGGTTGATTCATTGAAGTCTGATCTTGAGAAATGGATTGGAATAACATAGCATTTGCACGGGGCGATTTAACTAGAAAATTGTACCTAAATGCGCTATCACAATTTCATGAGTGATATCACCTAAAATACAATATTAGAACATTCGAAGTATATCCGCCGAACGGTAGATGTCATGCAAAATGATGTTAGAGATTTAAAGTTTGGAGTAGGGCAGATGGAAGAAACCCGTATTGATCTCGTAGGCGCTTAAAGGGTTCTATTTGTAATACTAAGAAGCGCGAATATTTGTATGATACCATAATGCCGTTTGGATGCTTCTGGAGTATTTGATTTTATTTTTCTGTAATGAGTATTGTCGCATCAATACAATTTCTTCAACGGAGGAGCCCCTCTTTTTTCGACTTTCTCTATGGCTTCAAGCCAGTATTCCCAGAAGGCAGAATCTGCAGGCGTATTTTCCCCAACATATTCACCACCGCTCAGAATATCCGTCAAATCACACGATCCAGTTAGCTTCCAATAATCATAAAGCATATATAACATGGCTTCATACCCCTCTTTTGTAGATATCAATCTATCGCTATTTTTCATCTTCATTTTTAATCCTTGCTGTTTAATAATATTCAAAGGTTTTTGTTGATACCTGCGCCCTTTATAATCCCATTTTGAGTGTAAACATAGATTTGAGTAGTGGAAATAAATATTTAGTTTTTACCATAAATATATTTCCCCTAAAAAATGTTTTAGACTTGTAGTAATTGCTTATCAAATATTTTTCTTGTTGCCTTTCTTTCCTAAAATGTTATCACTTTCTTTATGCGTATTTATGTTCACGTACTGGTGATTTTGAGTTTTGTGTTGGCGGGGGTTTCGCCGGCGTGTGCTTTTATTTCCGGTAAACATACAATTGAGATTTGCGCAGCGGATGGGTCGGTTCGGACAGTGGATGTTTCGGCAGAATACGCGCCGTTTGATCTTGCGCCAGATGAAGAGCCAGTCGATGTGGTTTCTTCCGATGATTGCGGGTTTTGTTTTAACCAGAGCCATTTTGACCATTTAAATGTAGATGTTTTTGCATTAAAAGCAGCTTTTATAAACGTTGATCTCTCGAAAATATATGTACATAGCGCAATTTCCCAAACTCGCCGATTTTATCAGGGTCGCGCGCCGCCTGTTCTTTCTTAAAAATACGATTTTATCTTTTGTGCGTAATTAAAGCTGTTTTTTTCGCTTTTCTTTCGCAGATGCACTCAATTTTTAAGGAATATAATATGGCCGAAACAACAGGTCTTACAGGCGTTTTTAATTCATTTGCCAAACATATTTTTTCTCCCACTATGCTTATTATGATGACGGCTATGGCGTTTCCGGCCGTTGGTGCGGCGGCGGCGAGTTTGGGGACGGGGGCAACCTTTGGTGATATTGGCCTTGCCACAGTTGATATGTATGGCAGCATGTTTACCGCGCCCTTTACCGATGGCGGCGTCATCGGTGATGCCTTTGCCAATGCAGCCGAAGGGAATTGGGCGGCGCAAAGCTATGAATTTGGTATGATGGATCATGGCGCGCATATTACGCATGCGGCGAGCGGTGTTGTTGATTTAACCGATGAATTTGCGGGCTGGATCGACGGGCTTTCCACAGAGCAGATACAAGATGTTGCCAATGAAGCGGCAGAATGGGGGATGAGTATCCCAGAATATTATCAGAGCTTATAAGATTTTTATACAATGCGTAAATTTCAAAACTTTATTTTATCCAGTATTTTTGGTGTAAGCGCCTTAGCCGTGGCGGCGGATGATGCGCACGCACAAATTTATGGCGCAAAAACAGATATAGAAACGCGGTTTGATGGATTGAGGGATCAGGATGGGGCGGTTTTTAATGTGGCGGATTTGAATAATCGGCCTGCGCTGATTTATTTTGGCACTGCGCATAAAACGCCGTCATGTGAATCTTTTTTTCAGCGCACTAAAATTGTTTTGGATCAATTGGATGGGTGTAAAGATCTTGTGCCTGTTTTTATATCTCCGTATGGAAACGATGATATGGGCGTGCAGAATATAAAGGATGCAAAAAGGGCGGGGTTTACAATATTGCGCGCAGAATTGGATGTGGTTGAGCGATTAGCGAAATATTATAAATCGCGATATGTTGATCATAATCATGATGGTGTGCCGGATAAGCATACGCAGTTTGTTTTTATTCAGGATAAACAGGGGCGTAATGTGCAGGTATATTCAGGCAAAGAATTTCCAATGCAGGTTATTCCAGTCATTGATAGGGCATTGGGATGTGGCTAGTGGGCGCGGCGCGGGTAAGATTGCTTTTAAAGCGGCTTTGTGAAAAAGCGTAAGGTTTATTTATATTTTTGATGCTTGCATTGCTGTTTGCTCATAATTAAAAATCCCAGCAGCGTCCACCGGTTTCCCAATCGCCATAGCGCGTTGGTTCTTTTTTATTTTCAAAGCCGCCTTTTTCGGTTTCTTGGCCATTAATTTCAGCGTTTTCCATACCCTGTTCAATCGGACGTTTTTCATCAATTGGGACATCAGAAGATTTACCCTGATCGGGCTCTTTATGTACCTTTTTGTCTTTAGGGCTTGGTTTTTGTGTGTTCATAGAACATATTTAATATAAGAATAATAAAAATCAAGAACCAACGCTATAGATTTATGAAATTGCTTGCCCCTTACCGAGACCGAATTAACACGATTGATCGCCAGATTATTGATCTGCTGCGTGCGCGATATGATGTGATTGAAGAGGTCGGTGTTTTAAAAACCGAGCACGGGATTGAGCCGGTATTACAGGATCGTGTGGATGAAGTTCGCGAGCAGGCAGGGGCATGGGCAGATGATGCCGGTCTGGATGGGGGCTTTATCCGCACGCTATGGGCGCAGATTATTGAGCATAGCTGCAATATGGAAGAAGATATACGAGCAAATATTAAAGAAAAGCAGGCGCAGTCATGAATGAAGCCGATTTATCTGATATTGCCGTTAATCAGCATGACTTATTTAGTGACCATGATTTTGATGAAGGAGAGCCGTCCGAAATACAAATGTTGGCGGCGCGGAAGGTTGCACTTGATTTACTCAATACTGTTTTGCGGCAAAAACAAGCGCTTGATCATGCGCTTGATCAGGATCGCGGATTTAAAGTGCTACCGAGCCGTGATAAGGCGTTTTGCCGGATGGTTGTATCCACAACTTTGCGGCGGCTTGGGCAGATTGATGATCTGATTGCGCGGGCGGAGAATAAGCCGGGCTCTACACATCCGGTTTTGAGCAATATCTTACGCATGGGCGTTGCGCAGATCCTGTTTATGGAAGTGCCGGATCATGCAGCGGTGGATACCTCTGTAAGGCTTACAGATGCGGTTGAGATGGACCGGCAAAAAGGTTTTGTAAATGGTGTTTTGCGTACCATCACGCGGCAGGGCCGTGAATGGGCGGACAGGCAGGATGAAGCGCGGCTTAACACGCCGGAGTGGCTTTTGAAGTTATGGATTGAGGATTATGGACTTAGGCCAGCGGCGCAGATTTCACAGGCAAATATGGCCGAAGCACCTTTGGATATTACAATTAAAGATGAGGCGGACCGTAATTTCTGGGCGGCGAATTTCAAGGCAACGCAAATGGTGACGGGGACGTTGCGCTGTTTATCTGGCGGCGCGGTTACTGATATGCAAGGGTTTTATGATGGTACATGGTGGGTTCAAGATGCGTCTGCGGCCATCCCTGCGCGGCTTTTTGGTGATGTATCGGGGCGGCATGTTATTGATTTATGCGCGGCACCTGGCGGGAAGACCATGCAATTGGCGTCTATGGGCGCGCGCGTTACGGCGCTCGACCGGTCCGCAAAGCGATTAAAGAGATTAGAAGAAAATTTAGAGCGTATTCATGTGCGCGATCAGGTTGATGTTGTGGTCTCGGATGCTGCGGTTTGGAAGCCAACTGATGCGCCGGATATGATATTACTGGACGCGCCATGTAGCGCGACAGGTACGATACGCCGGCATCCGGATGTTCCGCATTTAAAGACGCCGCGGGATATTGAGCGTTTGCAAGATGTGCAGGCCGCAATACTTGATAATGCGTTTCGAATATTAAAACCTAGTGGTACGCTTGTTTATTGTACCTGTTCAATCCAGAAATCAGAAGGTGAAGACCAGATTATGCGGCTGTTCGAGTTACAAGATACGGCCTATAAAATCCCTATAACAGCGGAAGAGTTAGGCGGATTTGATGATGCGATTACAGACCATGGTGATTTGAGGATTTTGCCCTATCATAATGCCGCGCTTGGCGGGATGGACGGGTTTTTTATCAGCCGTATTACAAAAAAAGTTTAAGTGTTGTTATAATTGTTTGACTGATTTTAGCATTTTTTGTTATGTTTCATACTTAATCAATTATATTTAATTTAGAGGTTTGTAATGACGAATTATACAGCATTTGAGGCTAAAAATATAAAAGGGACAACAGTATTTAACATGATTTCACAAGATGGAATAGAAGAACGCTTTACCCAAAAGGCTTTGGAGGATGAACTTGAAAGAGGGTTGAACGAAAAGGATGCGGCAGTTGTGCGCGCAGCACTTGATAGTATAGATAAAAATGAAGGCAATGTGTTTGAAAACTCTAGTCCTGCAATTGGCTAAATTCTTTATTTTTAATATTTAAAAAGCATGCTTTGTTAATTCAGGCGTGCTTTTATTTTTTTGGTCTGATATAGTTGTAATTCAAGAATTATTCAAATTCTATTCATAGAGTTACCCACGACCTTTAACCCTTTATTTTTAAGTATTTATCATGTCACAACGCCTTGTTCGTATTGCGCCCTCTATTTTGTCCTCGGACTTTGCTCGTCTGGGTGAGGAGGTAAAATCCATTGATGAGGCGGGAGCCGATTATATTCATATTGATGTGATGGATGGGCATTTTGTACCCAATTTGACCTTTGGCGCGCCGGTTGTTAAAGCGATCCGATCCTGGACAAAAAAACCGTTTGATGTGCATTTAATGATTGCACCGGTCGATCCGCTTATCCAAGATTTTGCGGATGCAGGAGCCGATATTATTACCGCCCATGTCGAGGCAGGGCCACATTTACACAGAACTTTACAATCCATAAAAGCATGCGGTGTGAAGGCCGGTGTTTCCCTTAATCCCTCCACACCAGCCGATACTATACGGCACGTTATGGATATGGTTGATCTGGTTTTGGTCATGACTGTTAATCCCGGTTTTGGCGGACAAAGCTTTATCCCTGTCTTGGATAAGATTTCGCAGGTACGCCAAATGATTGATGCCACGGGGCGGGATATTGATCTGGAAATTGATGGCGGGGTTAATTACGAAACTGCACGTCAAGTTATAGATGCGGGAGCAAATGTCCTTGTCGCGGGTACGGCGGTTTTTAAAGATGGGCCTGATCATTATGCACGTAATATCAATATGTTGCGCGGGTAAGTTTACGTTTTAAATCTTTGCCTTCGTTTTTATTTATAATTTGTTTTTATCATTGCCTTTTTATTCTTTGACCCATGCTTGAGCATTTAAAAAAAATTACATCTGATTACCTACCGTCTTTACGTCCGTCTTTTTTATTCGAGCGTATGGGTTTATCAGATTTATTAGGTGGATACAGCATTCCTGATCGTTTGTTGGTCAGGCCGTGTGACCCGTGGGCGGGATTGCGTGATTCTGGTAAGTCAATTCTGGACGGCTCGTTTTTTATTGATGGGGATCATTTACCTTTCGGGTATCATTTTTGGGATGAGGTTTTGAATAATGCGCGCTGGGCTATGCATGTTCATGGCTTTAAATGGATACGACATTTAAAAGCCGAAGGGAGCGAGCTTGCCAGATTGCAGACGTTTCATATGATTGAAGACTGGCTTTATGCGCATACTCGGACAAGCACTTCAGAATGGTTACCAGGCATTGCGGGATCACGCCTTACAATGATGATTGCGTATCATGATTGGTATGCGGATGGCGCGGATGATAATTTCCAAGATTTGTTTTTCGGATCCATCATCCATCACGGGCGATATTTGAGCCGCAAGTTAGATCAATCCGAAGAGGGGCTTAACAGTTTGCGTGCAGGCCGCGGGCTGTTATATGCAGGGCTTGCTTTTGAGGGATATGAAGGATGGGCTAATCAAGCGCTTTCTTTTTTTGTACATGCCTTGAGTTTGCAAATACTGAAAGATGGAAGCCATGCATCCCGCTCGCCCGATCAGTTATTGCGCGCTCTGCAAATTGCCGTAGATGTTAAGGTGGCTCTGGACGCTGCGGATTATCCGATACCGGAGCCTTTGCATGAGTTGATAAACCAAATGGGATTAGCTTTACGTTTTTTCAGATTTGGGGATCGGCGTTTGGCAGCCATTCAAGGAGCGCAAGAGGGGCGCGCCGATCTAATTGATTGTATTTTATCGCAAGCCGGTATACGCGGAAAAACGCCGCGCAGCTTGCCTAGTGCGGGATTTGAAAAATTAACATTAGGGCGTACGCAAATACTATTTGATACCGGACATACCCCAGAGTGGCCATATGATGCCGTTGCACATGCTGCACCGCTGAGTTTTGAAATGACCCATGGGAAAGAGCGGTTTTTTGTATCTTGCGGATCACATCCGACAAGCGAAACATGGAGAGATGCTCTTCGTAATACTGCGGCTCATAACACCGCTGTTATAGATCAGCGTAATGCGTGTGAGATAAAAGAGGATGGTCATTTTCAGCGTGCTTCGACCGGGTGTGATATTCAAAGAGATATTCATAAAAATGGCGTTTTTGTTCAAGCACATCATAACGGGTATGTTCGCATTAACGGCATTGAGCATCAACGCATGCTGTATTTAAGTGATGAGGGCTATCATTTGCGTGGCGAGGATAGTTTTACGTGCATTACAGGCATCAATAAGGCATCTGACATTGCTATTCGTTTTCATCTGCACCCTCGTGTGACGGTTTCGTTAATTCGTAACGGAGCAGAGGCTTTGATGCGTTTGCCAAATGGTACGGGCTGGCGATTTATATATGCAGGCGGGATTATGCATCTTGAAAACAGTATCTATATGGGTCAAGGCGCTATACCGCGCAAAACAAAGCAAATTGTAATACATGGCGTTATGAGCGAAGATTTTGCGCAAATCAAATGGGCGTTAGAGCGGGAGCGCTAGGGTCACTGTTCTCCTCTTTTTATACAAGATTTTAAAACTACATTTTTTATTTAGGCCTTGTGAGTATATAAAAAATTCTTTATGTTCTATAAATGTTCTTGTTTTAAAGGGGCTTTATGGCGAAAGTGCAAAAATCATATACATGCCAATCTTGCGGGGCGGTTACATCCAAATGGTCGGGTAAATGTGATGCGTGTCATGAGTGGAACACTATTACCGAGGATCAAAGCGGAGCGAGCGCTATGCCCAAGGGTCTTGGGACACGGCGAACAAAGGCGCGTAATATCGAGCTGGTGCAATTAAGCGGTGCAGAGCGAAAAATATATCCGCGTCATATTAGCGGTATTAGTGAATTTGACCGTGTAACTGGCGGCGGATTGGTGCCGGGGTCGGCGGTGCTTATTGGCGGAGATCCGGGGATAGGTAAATCGACATTATTGTTACAAGCGGTTTGCGCGCTGGCAAAACGAAATGTCCGGTGCGTTTATGTTTCCGGGGAGGAATCTGTTGATCAAGTCAGGATGCGAGCAGAGCGTATGGAGTTAACTGATGCGCCGGTTGAATTGGCGTCGGCGACCAATGTGCGCGATATTATTGCGGCAGTCGAACCTAATGGGGGGGAAGAACCGGTATCGTTGCTGATTATTGATTCTATACAGACCATGTTTGTCGATACCATCGATAGTTCGCCGGGTACGGTTAGCCAGGTGCGTACAAGCGCGCAAGAGATTATACAGCGGGCAAAATCGCGTAATATGGCCGTTATTTTTGTTGGGCATGTAACGAAAGACGGGCAAATTGCGGGCCCGCGTGTTTTGGAGCATATGGTGGATGCTGTGCTATACTTTGAAGGGGATCGTTCACATCAATTCCGAATTTTACGCGCGGTTAAAAACCGTTTTGGGCCAACGGACGAGATTGGCGTTTTTGAAATGGCGGGGCACGGCTTGGTCGAGGTTTCCAACCCGTCCGCGCTTTTTCTTTCGCAGCGTAATGAGGATGTGGCGGGGAGCGCGGTTTTAGGTGCATTAGAGGGAACGCGCCCTTTATTGGTTGAAGTTCAGGCATTGGCGGCGGATTGTGCCCATGGATCTCCGCGCCGCGCCGTTTTAGGATGGGATCACAATCGGCTGGCTATGCTTTTGGCAGTATTGGAAACGCGATGCGGGCTTAGTTTATCTGGTAATGATATTTTCTTGAATATTGCAGGCGGGATCAGGATTTCGGAGCCAGCGGCCGATATGGCTGTTGCTGCTTCACTTATTAGCGCATTCACGGGCACGCCTCTACCGCCGGAGACTTTATTTTTTGGGGAGGTTGGACTGGCGGGCGAAGTGCGCGCCGTACCGCAGCCGGATTTACGTTTAAAGGAAGCGGCAAAATTAGGGTTTAAAGAAGCCATTGTACCGGCGCTGAAAAACAAGAAAAAATTAAAAATCGATGGTATTCGAATTATAGAGATTGACCATCTTCAGGCGCTTGCAGATATGTTCACCGCGCGCAATGTCAGTGCGTATGCAGTTTAAATATATATCATAAGTTTAGACAATGTTTTTGAGGAGCTTTTACTTGTAATTTATTTATAATTTGCTTATGTATGTCTTTCCTTTCAAAACATAACCGACAAAAGATTTTATCCATTATGGTTATTGATATTATTATCGGCGCTGTTCTTCTTGTTTCCGCATTGATCGCGTTTGTTCGCGGTTTTATACGTGAGGTGCTGACGATTTTGGGTGTGCTTGGCGGTTTTGCGGCGGCATATTTCTTTGGCCCTAAAGCTGTTCCTGTTTTTGAGGGCTGGCTTGGTGTTGACGAAGGACAAAGTGTTGAAAAGCTTTTTGGGATATTGCCCTATGACATGGTTGCAAAGATTTTGGCATATGGTCTGATCTTTATCATCGTTGTTATTATTCTTTCCTTTATTAGTCATATGTTGGCTGAAGCAGCCCGAAATTTAGGACTTGGTGCAGTTGACCGCACGCTTGGTGTTGTGTTTGGTCTAGCGCGCGGGCTTGTTCTTCTCGCTTTGATTTATCTACCTATATATTATGTTATTGATAAAGAAACGCGGGCCGAATTTTTAGATGGGAGTCGCGGTATTGTTTACGTGGAGAGCCTTGCGCTTTATTTTGCTGGATTTTTGCCGGAAGGCGAGCCTATCAATTCTGATGATACAAGTGATACAAATGAAGAAAGTCAAAAAAGCAGTGCGCGCGGACGTTTGACCGATATGAAAATTCTTAAAGATGGGTTTGATGGATTATCTAGTCAAAACTCTAATAAAGATGAGGTTCGTGATGCCGGGCGCGATGCCGAAGGATATAATCAAGAATTTAGAGATAACATGAATTCCCTTATTCAAGATGCACTGCCGGACAATAGCGGTGGGGCTGAGCGCGAGACAAATACGCCAAATGATAAAAGGCCGCAATCAGGTCAACCGGGATATAACCAATAAAAGAGCATTTTGATGATGACCAACTTTGATAATACGCCGTGGGATGATGATAAGTTAAAAGAAGAATGCGGTGTCTTTGGCATTTTTGGGCATGAAGATGCGGCGGCGCTTACCGCGCTGGGGCTTCACGCCTTACAGCATCGCGGGCAAGAGGCATGCGGTATTGTTACCTATGATGGGGAGCATTTTTTATCGCATAAAGCGCTGGGGCTTGTTGATTCGACGTTTAGCTCTAAAGAGGTTATCGAGAGATTAAAAGGATTTGCCGCGATTGGGCATAACCGGTATTCGACCAGTGGTGAGCCAGCGTTACGTAATGTGCAGCCTATGTACGCAGATATGGCCTTTGGCGGCTTTGCCGTTGCGCATAACGGGAATTTGACAAATGCACATCAGGTTCGAAAAGATCTGGTTAAGCGCGGGGCAATTTTCCAATCAACCAGTGACACCGAAACCATTGTACATTTAGTGGCAAGAGCAGAAGGCGATAACGTTAAGGAGCGGCTCGTTTTGGCGCTTAACCAGCTTAAAGGTGCATATTCCCTTGTGGCGTGTACGGAAAATCAAATTATGGGTGTGCGTGACCCTTACGGTATCCGGCCTTTGGTTTTGGGGCGTTTGGGGGATTCTTATATTTTTGCATCGGAGACATGCGCGCTCGATATTATTGGCGCGGATTATTTAAGAGATGTTGAAGCCGGAGAAATGGTTGTTATTAACGCGGACGGGCTTCATTCTTCTTTTCCGTTTGAAAGAAAGCCACACCGCTTGTGCATATTTGAGTATGTCTATTTTGCGCGTCCGGATAGTTTTATGGAGAACCGGTCTGTTTATGAAATGCGGAAACAAATTGGCGCGGAACTAGCAGCGGAAAGCCCCGTAGAGGGTGCGGATCTGGTTGTACCGGTTCCGGATAGTGGCACACCATCAGCCATAGGATATGCGGAAGCCGCAGGTATTTCATTTGAGCTTGGAATTATCCGGAATCATTATGTCGGCCGTACATTTATCGAGCCGACCGATACGATCCGGCATTTGGGTGTAAAATTAAAACACAACGCCAACCGCGCATTTTTAAAAGGCAAGAGCGTTGTTTTGGTAGATGATTCCATCGTACGCGGGACGACATCGCGGAAAATCGTGGAAATGGTTCGGGAAGCCGGCGCACGTGAGGTTCATATGCGAATTTCCTCACCGCCAACGATAAATAGCTGTTTTTACGGTATTGATACGCCATCAAAAGAAGAGCTGCTTGCGCATTCCAAAAATACAGATCAGATTTGTGATTATATCGGCGCAGATTCGCTTGCCTATATTTCGATTGATGGTTTGTATCGCGCGGTTGCCAATGCAAAACGCAATAACGCCGCACCGCAATTT
Source organism: uncultured Alphaproteobacteria bacterium (assembly GCA_963702155.1). Classification (GTDB taxonomy): domain Bacteria; phylum Pseudomonadota; class Alphaproteobacteria; order Micavibrionales; family Micavibrionaceae. Next base: position 1,459,133 of record OY969717.1, on the reverse strand, counting down.
TGCGATGCGTGTTTTACGGGTGAGTACCCGGTTGAGCTTGTTGATTATGATAATAATTGGACAGGTAGCAAAGTTACCGATCTGCGCGAACGGCAAAAGCAGAACTAAGATATTTTATGCATGTTTTCAAAATTGCACAAAATCAAGAAACGCTATTTAATCGTTTTTTTGCTCATATGTTAAAGGGTGATTGATTGCAATTCCATATGCGACGGCGGTCAAATGGTCATAAGGTTTTTCTTCTTTTTCACATTATAATACACGTAATAATATAAATGAATAATTTCAGATTTGATCAAAAAATAGCACTGATTACAGGTGCGTCACGCGGTATCGGTGCGGCAGTTGCAAAAGCGCTGGCGGCGCAGGGCGCACATGTTGTTTTGGTTGCGCGCAAAGCTGCGGCGCTCGAGATTATAGATGACGAAATTAAAGCAGCGGGCGGCAGTGCAACATTGGTGCCGATGGATCTTCTTAAAATGGAAAAGATTGATACAATTGGACCGGCTTTGGCAGAGCGCTTTGGGCGGCTTGATATTTTTATTGGCAATGCGGGTATGCTTGGAACCTTAGGGCCTATAGCACACGCAAACCCAAAAGATTGGCAGAAGATTTTTGATTTAAACGTCTATGCCAATTTCAGGCTTTTGCGCGTGCTTGATCCGCTTTTGAAGGTATCGGATGCAGGGCGCGTTGTTTTTAGCGGTTCTGGCACTGCTGCGCGGCCAAAGGCATATTGGGCGGCGTATCGCGCGAGTAAGGCTGCGCTTAATATTATGGCGCAAAGCTACGCGCAGGAATGTGTGGATGTTACCAATATTAAGGTCAATGTGATTGATCCCGGCGCGGTTGACACTAATCTGCTTGCCAAAGCCTATCCTGGCGGATATCAGGATGATGATCTTAAAATGCCAGAGGATGTGGTTGAAACATATCTAGACCTTTGCTCAGCCGAATATCAAGGGAATGGGGAAATTATAGAGGTTTAATTTATTGAGTCCGGTTTCTCTGCTTTCTTCTTGGTCGGTGGTTTGCCTTCGACGTTATACATTGTAATAGTGCGTTGGGGGTAGGGGATTGTGATGCCCTTTTCGTCGAGCGCTTCCTTTACGGTTTTTGTAATATCCCATTTTGTTGCCCAATAATCGCTGCTTGCCGTCCAGAAGCGAATAATAATATCGATAGAAGATTCACCCAGATTACTAACCATCACTTGTGGTTTTTTATCGTCCAATCTTATCATACGGTCATCTGCATCCAAGACGGTTTTAATGGCATCGAAAGCGACCGATATATCATCATCGTAACCGATACCGACCACTATATCCTGTCTGCGTTGTTGATTACGGCTGAAGTTTTTTATTTGGCCTTTCCAGATTTCGGAGTTTGGTACAAAGATATAAACATTATCAGCCGTTGCCATTTCGGTTGCAAAAAGCCCGAGCGCCTTGACTGTACCGCCGATACCATTTGCATCAATGTAATCGCCGACGTTAAAAGGGCGCAAGATAAGAAGCATGACGCCGGAGGCTACATTCGAGAGGGTGCCTTGAAGTGCAAGGCCAATTGCCAAGCCGGCAGCACCAAGCACGGCCAATAAGCTTGCCGTTTCAACGCCGAATTGCCCCATGACAGTCACGATGGCCATGATGAAGATCAAATATTTGGCCAAGCCGCCTAAAAATGATTTTAGGGTTGCATCAAGCGTATTAATTTTATGGATGAGCTTGCTGGCGTATTTACCAGCGACCCAGCCTATAATCAAAATAGCGATCGCACCGATCAGATTTAAACCCATTGAGGTTATAAGCTCGCTTACTTGGTTTGTATCGAGTTTTATCATTTGAGTCAGGTCATTAGTCATGATGCGTTCTTTTTTATTTTCGGTTTAGTTTTATTTTATTTTATTTGGAAAAAATAATGGCTTCTGAGATTTACGCAAATGGATTTTTGGTTTTGCGGATGAAAAGTCTTATGGGTGTGCCCGGTATATCATAATCACGGCGCAAGCCATTTATAATGTAGCGTTTGTATGCGGGCGGGAGTTTTTCTGGCCTTGATACCCACATGGCGAATGTAGGTGGTCGGGTTTTGATTTGCGTAATGTATTTTAAGCGGTTTTGTTTTCCACCTACCAAAGGCGCAGAGTTTTGACTTTCCATTGCGGCGAGCCAGCGGTTCAGTTTTCCGGTCGAGACACGTGTATTCCAAACGCCGTAAGCATCCATAACTTTATTCAAAACTTTATCAACGCCGCGGCCATTAAGTGCGGATATAGTGATAAAGGGCACATCGCGTACCTGCGCAAGGGAGGTTGCGAATTTATGTTTTAATTCTTCTAAAGCGTCCGCTCTATCTTCAACCGCGTCCCATTTATTTATAGCGACAACCAGTGCGCGCCCTTCGTTGATAATGTGTTCGGCGATTTGTAAATCCTGTTTTTCGAAGATGGCGTTGCCGTCCAATACAACGACAACGACTTGCGCAAGGCGAATAGCGCGCATGGAATCTTCAACAGCCATTTTTTCAATGGCATCCTGTACCTTGGCTTTTTTACGCATACCGGCGGTATCGACCAATTTGAAAGCGCGATTTTCGTAGATCCAATCTACGGCGATGGCATCACGCGTTATACCGGCTTCGGGGCCTGTCATAACACGTTGGTCACGGACAATAGCATTCAAAAGGGTGGATTTCCCGACGTTAGGACGGCCCACGATGGCGATTTTTATTGGTTTTTCGGGGTCGTCTTCGGCTTGAATAAATTCAAAACTTTCATCACCTTCAATCTCATCCAAATTATCAGGAAGCTGCGCGTGGTCACTATCATCATCGAGTGCCTCCTCTTCTTCGGGGAAAAAAGGCGTTAGCATATGGTAAAGATCTTCCATGCCCAGATTATGTTCGGCAGACATTGGAATAGGTTCGCCAAAACCAAGACTGTAGGCTTCGGCAAGCCCGCTTTGTGCGCCGCGTTCATGCTCACATTTGTTTACAGCAAGAATGATCGGTTTTTTTTCTTTTTCGTAGCCAGCCGGCAAAGTGTCTATCCATAGGGGTTAAACCGGCGCGACCATCAATTATGAAGAGGATGGCATCTGCCTCCTTTAACGCGGCTTCTGTTTGTTGACGCATGCGCCCTTGAATTGAATCGTCAAAGTTTTCTTCTAACCCGGCAGTATCGAGAATTCGAAAAGTGCGGTCAAAAAGCTGTGCTTCGGCTTCGCGCCAATCGCGGGTTACACCAGGTGTGTCATTTACGATCGCTAATCTTTTGCCCGCCAAGCGGTTGAAAAGCGTAGATTTTCCGACATTAGGGCGGCCGATAATGGCAAGCGTAAACATGATTTGTCATTTCTATATGAATTTTTTGTATGTCGCTTACGTATTTTATTATACGCCATGACTTTTCGTGTCCGTACAGAAACAAAGCCAAACGGAAACCCCATCTTATCTTTAAAGGATAGATAGGGTTTTATATGTGTTTTGTCAATTGATTGTCTGGTCGTTACTTATATGCGGTAAGTGCGCAATCATCAGAAAGAATATAGAGTGTGCCGCCCGCAACAACGGGGGCGATCGTGATGGGTTTACCATGTTTCCAGTCGCGTGTAATTTGCCCTGTTTCAGGGCTAACCTCGATAAACGCGACCATTATTACCAAAAACAAATAGGCGTCCGCCCGCTAAAATAGGGCCAGCATAGACTGTGGGTGTATCATCTTCTTTGCTTTCGATTTTTTTGACCCAGCGTATAATGCCGGTATCGCGGCCCAATGCAATTAAGTGATTATCAGAAGATACGACGAATACATGGTTTCCGGCGACCCATGGTGTATTTGCGCCACCGATATCGCGTTGCCATACGCGCGTTCCTGTGCGTTCATCGATGGCGGCCAAGCGTCCGCCAAAACTGATTGCAAAAACCAAGCCTTTATCTAAAACTGGTAGCGCGCGAATATCAGATATGCCTTCAATTCCGCCAAAGCGTTTAACGCTGGTTAAGTTGTCTGTCCAAGCCACAGATCCATTTTCAAGACGAAGAGCTGTTAATTCGCCAGATGAGAATGCAGGCACTACAATGTCACTATTTGCGGCAGGGCTTGCCGCCCCTATAAGACCGGAAGCTTCGGGGATGCCGACATATTCCCATAAACTTTCGCCAGTCTTTGCATCGAAAGCGAGCAAGCGGTTATCCAATGTTGTTACGAACAAACGGTTTTCCAAAACAGTGGGCGCGGCGCGTGATGGTGCAGGCAATTTTTTACGCCACATTGCATTACCATCTACAGGGTTTAGTGCAAGTACTTCATTAGAACCATTGGTTGCATATAGTAAACCACCTGCGTAGGAGATGCCGCCCGAAATAAGGGTTTCATCTTCGTCTTTATTAACGATATTTTTTGTCCATATCGGTTTGCCGCTTGATATGGAAAATGCGTTTAAACGATTTTCCGTATCAAGTGTATAGATTTTTCCATCTATGATTATAGGCTGGGCAGTCAAAGGAATTTCTTTGCTTGAGCCGCTGCCTATATCAGCACTCCACATTTTTTTGAGCACGCCTTCTGATAAAGCAAGATTTTGCATTGCATGATTGGGGTAGCCGCCAGCTTGTGGCCAAAACTCGTTTTTCCAAGCCTGCGGGGCTTGCAAGCCGCCTGCTTCTAATACCGCGTCGTCTGGCTCTAGGGTTTCTTCCAACTGTAATACCGAAACGCGTTCTCCCGGCAATCGAACATCTTCATCATCTTCGAACCAGTTACCTATAGCACAGCCGCCAAGTATCATTGCGCAGGGCAAAGTTAGCACTAAAGTTTTAAGGCGTTTATTTTTAAATAAGGTCATAATAAATATTCTTAAGGTTTTTGGATTGTTTGTTTTTTTAGTGCATATACATGATTTAATGCTTCGGCGCGGGTGTAGAGCGCATTTAAAAGTCCTTCCGTATCCAGAACAATGTTCAGATATTGTGCGGCTTGATCAAAATTTTTTTCTGCGGCTTCAATCGTGGCGGCTTCAATAAATGCATGATAGCGCCATGGGGAATTTGTATCTGCCCATATGGTTTTAAGGTTTTCCAACTTGTCTTGATTTTTTTGGTTTTCGGTAGGTAGGCGTACAATCATAAGATTGGCGAGATCTTTTAGATCTTTTGGCGCAGAAGATGTTTGTGTCACGGCAACATACATCGCGCGTGCCTTATCAGGCTTATTCAATTCCATATAGTTTCCGGCGGCATTTAATAAAACAAGTGCCTTGATATCGGCTCTCATATCGAGCGAATCAGGATTAATATTTGCAGGAAAACCGGGTGCTTCTAAAAGTTGCATGGCTTCTGCGGTCTGGGTGGTACGAACGTGTGTATTCCAAGCCTTATAGCCAGACCATGCGGCCGTTGCCAAAATAATTCCTATAATCAAAGCGATGACAAGACCGCCGTAATCCTTGAAAAATTTCTCCATTTTTTCCTGACGCATTGCGTCATCAACTTCTGCTAAAAGGTCTGCCATTTTTTACTCTTTAATATTTGTAATATTATGCATTGGTTTAATTATTTCATTATCTTAAAGAAAAACGCCGGATGATCCAGCGTTTTTATGAGAATGTTTTAATCTTTCCACTTTATAGAGCATCCCATGGACGGGGTTTGATTTGCGGGCGCGTTTCCCGTTTTTGCGATTTCTTGCATGGCATTCATAAGTTCGGGCACAGTTTGATCGTTGGCTGCATTTTTTCCCTCGCTGTCCAGGCGTCCGCGATATTGAAGATGGTTACCAGCATTAAAACCAAAGAAATCAGGTGTGCAGACTGCGCCGTAGGATTTTGCGATTTCTTGCGTTTCATCGATAAGATAAGGGAAGGTTAAACCATTTTCTTTTGCAAATATTTTCATATTATCAAATGAATCTGCGGGATAGTTTTCGGTATCATTAGACATGATGGCGGCAACGCCAATGCCCTGATCTTGTAATGTTTTCATGGTGTCGGCCAAGCGATCTGTTATGCCTTTTACATAGGGGCAGTGATTGCATATGAACATAATAAGTGTGCCGTTTTTGCCTTTCACATCGGCATAGCTAATCATCGCGCCATCGATGTTTTTGAGTGTGAAATCAGGGGCGGTGAAGGTTTCGTCCTTTTCGGGGGTGTGCATGAGAGCCATGATCAAATCCTTTTGTTTACATATTTTATTTAATTTGGTATTTCTGTTTTTATTATTACATAGAGATTTTTATGGACAAAATAACCCTTTCACATCTTCATCTTCGAAATACTCGCTTTAAAGAACATTTGGATAAGATTAATCACATCAATATTGCGATGGAGTCTTATGATAATGATAGTTCGTCTTTAGGTCTATCTGTTGTTTTTAAAGACGCAGTAAGTGAAAATGATAAAAAGATAATAAATAAATTACTTCTTGAGATTGGTCGTGATCTATATGGCGCTTTCAAAGGTTTAGGTACAATAAAAATTATAAAAGACAATGATCATGCAGAACATTTTCTTCCCTGAATCGCCTGTAAATGTTAAACTTTAACTATGTCATTTCAGATTATAAACAATCCAAATTTTCAAGCCAATACAGGATTTACAAATGCGCAGTTTAAGAAACTGGACGATCTGTATTGCCGTGCGGCTGGGGTTAAAGTGCTTTCTACGCGCACGGTTGAATGTGATTTTGATAAAGGGACGGCGATGTATACCTACTATAAAACGCAAAGCCATGCGGCATATTTACAATTTATCATTCGTAAGGTTGGCCCGCGGGTGCTTATGTATGAAGTATATAAAGAAGGTAGCGGGCGCATTGCGAAGAGTGGCGTGTTTGAGCGTGCGTTTGATGTGCTCCGTGATGAAATTGAAAAAATGATGCCCGATCACGCGTAATATATCATAGGCCTTGCTCTTTTAAACAAAAACGCTATTCTTTTACACTTGCTTTATTTATTAAAATTTTAAGAGGAGAAGCGTAACGCTATGGCGAAGATCAAGGTTGATAATCCGGTTGTTGAGATTGATGGCGATGAGATGACGCGCATTATCTGGGCGTTTATCAAGGACAAGCTTATTTTGCCGTATCTTGATATTGATCTTAAATATTACGATCTTTCCATTCAAAGCCGTGATGAAACCGATGATCAAATTACGGTTGATGTGGCGAACGCGATTAAACAACATGGTGTTGGCGTTAAATGTGCAACGATTACGCCGGATGAGGCGCGTGTGGAGGAATTTGGTTTAAAGAAAATGTGGCGCTCGCCGAATGGGACGATCCGCAATATTTTGGGCGGGACAGTTTTCCGTGAGCCGATTACAACTAAAAACGTGCCGAAATATGTGCCGGGTTGGGAAGAGCCGATTATTATCGGGCGTCATGCTTTTGGTGATCAATATAAAGCGACCGATATTAAGATACCGGGGCCGGGAAAGTTGACTATGGTTTACACTCCTGAAAATGGTGAGCCAGAGGAGCACGAAATTTTTAATTTCCCATCTGCCGGTGTTGCAATGGGGATGTATAATCTGGATGATTCTATACGCGGGTTTGCGCAATCTTGCTTTAATTATGGATTGCAACGCAGTATACCGGTTTATATGTCGACTAAGAATACAATTTTAAAGCAATATGATGGCCGATTTATCGAGATTTTCCAAGAGGTGTTTGATGCAGAATTCAAGGCAGAGTTTGATGCTAAAGATTTGTGGTATGAGCACCGTTTGATTGACGACATGGTTGCGCAAGCGATTAAATCCAAAGGCGGGTTTGTATGGGCGTGTAAAAACTATGACGGCGATGTACAGTCCGATATTGTGGCGCAAGGGTTTGGATCGCTTGGGTTAATGACATCTGTATTATTGACACCTGATGGGAAAACAGTTGAGGCGGAAGCCGCGCATGGAACCGTCACACGTCATTATCGCCAGCATCAGCAAGGCAAAGAAACATCAACTAATCCTATCGCTTCTATTTTTGCATGGACACGTGGGCTTAAATACCGCGGGCAGTTTGATGATAATCAAGCGCTTATCGATTTTGCAGATACATTGGAATCTGTGTGTGTGGAAACGGTTGAGAGCGGTCATATGACCAAAGACTTGGCGATTTTGATTGGAGAGAACCAGAAATACCTGACAACACAGCAGTTTTTAGATAAGATTGTTGATACTTTAGAACAAAGAATGTCCTGACGAATGAAAATATCCTGCATCCCGCTCTTTTTTGCTTTTTTAATTATAATCTCTGCTTCGCCTGTGCTGGCAGGATATGATAAAAATTATGTCGGGGATATGGTGGAATATGATGCAAAATATGAAGATACATTTGTTCATTTGGCGCGAGATCATAATTTGGGCTATGTCGAGATACGCGCGGCCAACCCAGATGTTGATCCTTGGCTTCCCGGCGCAGGGACGGATATAATTTTGCCCAAGCGTCATTTATTTCCGGATGCGCCAAAAGAGGGGATTGTTATCAATATACCGGAAATGCGGCTGTATGCTTTTGTAAATGGTGATTTGCCGCCAAGTACTTTTCCAATCGGTATCGGGCGCGAAGGGCTTGCCACGCCGTTAGGGCAAACAAAAATTGTTCGTAAAAAAGATGGCCCAACTTGGCGGCCTACTGCGCGGATGCGGCAAGAAGATCCAGAATTGCCAGCCTCTGTTGGCCCTGGCCCTGAGAACCCGCTTGGGTCACACGCCCTATATTTGGGATGGCCGCAATATCTTATTCACGGGACGAACCGTCCATTCGGTATTGGTCGCCGCATATCAAGTGGATGTATCCGTTTATATCCGGAAGATATCAGCCAGCTTTTTGGTGTGATTCCCACGGGCACACCTGTTCGTGTTGTAGATCAGCCGGTTAAGGTTGCATGGATTGATGATGAACTTTTTTTAGAAGCGCACACGCAAATTGATCAAGCGATTGAAATGGAAGAAACCGGGCGTATTAGCTCTCCAAAATTATCCGATGATGATATGGATCGTATTATAAAAGCTGCGGGCGTACATAGTGATCGCTTACGCTGGCCCATAATTCGCAAAGCTATTCGTGAGCGGAATGGATATCCGGTCGCTATTGCACGTGCGCCGGGGTATGTTGTTGGGCGAAATGCAGATGAGAGCAATCAAAATATGCAAAAAACCGATGCGGAAGTTGAATCTGTGCGTATGCGCGCTATTCAAGAATTGGAGGATATTTATCAATCTGAAAATGGTGATGAAAACCCTTCCCCATCTGCATCCAATGTTGATGAGCCAAAAGAGATGGTTGATTCAATTCCGTATCGAGAGCGTTTTAGCTATCGCGCGCTTAACCAATAGGTTTTTTTTCTAAAAAACAAGTGACGTTATTCCGTATGAAAGTGGAAACACTAAAGGGGCGCTGAGGAAGAAAAATTTCATTTTTCCTTTTATAAAAAAGTAAGCGACACTATATAGGGCGCAGGTAAGCCATGTCAGAGAGGCGCCTAAAAATATACTTGGCGAGAATTGATCTATATTATCAGCTGTTATAACTCCCAACTTTAAAGATATTACAAACAACAAACTGGTGGCGAAAAAACCGGCCAAATTAAAAATCAAAAAGAGTAATATTTTTATCCACATGAGCGCGTCTTATCATTTTAGTTTTTGAATTTAGAGTATAAAGGCTTACAAGGTAAAAGGTCTATAAGTTTTTAAATCTTATAGGCTTTTTCAAAAAATTTACATGCATCAAACAATCTCGATATTAAGATGAGCAAAATCAGCATATAAAAAAAGGCCGCTCATCTTTTTAGAGAGGGCCTTTTGTTATTATTTTTAAGAATTTTATTTAAAAAATTACTTAGTCTGAACGCGACGGAACACACGCTCTTGCTCAGCAGGCTGTTGGCGCTGCTGAACACGTGCTTGTGGCTGTGCAGATGCTGTACGCTCTGTACTGTATGGTGCCGCTGTCTCAACGTTACCAGTTCCAGTTGTGTCACATGCGGCAAGTGCCAATGTTGAACCTGCAAGGCAGATTATAGCAAATTTATTCATAGGTTTAATCCTTTAGCTAAAAGTGAGTTGAACAAAAAATCGAGCTTATTTAGCTCGATAAACGAGCAAAACCTGCTTTTTGTCCTTTATACACATTTGAAAGAGGTTTGCACATAGTTTTTTATGAATTTTTTCAAATTTACGACATATTTATTCAAGTTTTTTAAACGTTTGTGGAGCATTGTTACATGCGGCGGTTTTTACGTACCTGATCAAAGTAAGTATCTATCCCGATTTTAATGGCTTCGGCAATTTTTTGACGGTGTGCATATGTATTTAAACGTTCGGCTTCTTTTCTGTTTGATAAAAATCCGGCTTCTACCAATATAGAGGGGATATCTGGTGCTTTTAAAACAGCAAAGCCTGCGGATCTGTGTGGTGTTTTTAAAGTTTTGACATTTTTTGTTTGAAAGCTTTTGACCAATTTATTTGCAAAGAATTTTGATTGGTTCATAGTATCACGCATGGCCAGATCAACCAAAATATTAGCCACTTCTTCATCTTCAATGCTCAAATCTATACCTGCAATCAAGTCAGCGCGGTTTTCGCGGGCAGCGAGTTTTGCGGTTTGGCTATCCGATGCCGTTTCAGAAAGCGTGTATACAGACGCGCCGCTTACATTTTCACGTTCAAGAGAGTCGGCATGTATAGAAACAAACAAGTCGCCCCCCTGATCACGGGCGAATATTACACGGTCTCGTAGTTTAACAAATTTATCATTTTCACGAGATAGTTTAACACGGTAATGACCTGAATCTTCCAATATTTTCTGAAGCTGTTTTGCAAGCTTCAGCGTAATATGTTTTTCAAAGACACCGTTTTTTGCGATAGCACCGGGATCGACACCGCCATGTCCCGCATCAATGATGATAAGAGGCTTTGTTTCTTTTATGCCTGTCATATTCGGCATAGGTTTTCTATCAGGCATTATCGGTGCAGCCGGTTTTTTATTTAAATGTGTAGCTGCATGCCCTACATCCAATTTCCCCAGCACCATATTTTTTGTATTTTTAAAATCAATGGCCGAGGTGTTTGCAAAATCTATGACCAGCCGATCTGGTTTACTGCCGCTTGCCGGCAGAGTAAAAGCCGATTTTAATTCTGGCGGTTTTGCCGCATCCATAACGATGCGTGAGATACCCGGTTTTAGTTGTCCGTGTCTTATATTAGATATGCCCGCCCATGATGGCGCTTTTGCGTTATGTGCCCGCCAGGTAAATGCAGGGAGGTCAATAACAATACGATATGGATCAGAAAGTGTGAAGGCGCGGAAGGCTTGGTTCCTATCCATTTCCAAAACGATGCGTGTTTTATGGCTGTGCTTGCCAAAGCGGATGTTTTGAACGGATGCTGCATAGGCGGTAAGGGCAGAAACCATCACCACGGCCAATATGATGACGCTTAAATAAATAGCGTATGCTTTGTTTTTTTTGTTTACGGTTTTTATATGCATCAGTTTTATAAGGCGCGAGGAAGGGTAGGGTATATTTGTTTTGTATTACATTTATAGCATAGAGGGAGCAGGATGAAACAGTTAATGTCTCAAGATTTTTTGGATGATCTCGGGCACGGTTTTAGATGCTGGGCCATATATTTGTTCATTAAAGGCGCTGGCTACGTTAGAGGGCTCAAGGTTTAATTCGACAGTATGCGCACCACTATAGCCAGCCAAGTTTACAAATCCGGCAGCGGGATAAACATGGCCAGATGTGCCGATTGACAGAAACAAGTCACAGTTTGACAGGGCTTTTTCGATTTTGTCCATATGATATGGCATTTCACCAAACCAGACAATATCAGGCCGCATAGTGCCCGCACTTGAGCATTTATCGCATATGCTTTCAATGGATAGATCATTTTTACAATCTGTTTTGTAGTTGCAAGATATACAAAAGGCTTTTAAAGCCTCTCCATGCATATGTAGAATGTTTTGTGTTCCGCCGCGTTCATGTAAATTATCAATATTTTGAGTTATGATTAAAACATCCCCTTTGTGATTTTGTTCTAATTCAGCGAGTGCGATATGCGCCGGGTTTGGCTTTATCTCAATGGCGCGCAAGCCGTTTCGGCGCATATTATAAAAGTCATGCACGATTTTGGGATTATTCAGGAACGCTTGCGGGGTCGCTACATCCTCGACCCTTTGTCCACACCAAAGCCCGCCGCCGCCACGGAAGGTTTCAAGCCCGCTTTCGGCGGAAATGCCCGCGCCGGTAAGAATTGCGATGCTCATGTCTGGTGTGATGGAAATAGTTTTAAGCATAATATGTCTTCTAACTTATTGAAATTAATTGTTTTATTTTATTTTTTGGTTTTTGTTTCTTATGGTACGACACTTTATTATTGAGCATTTTATAATCTCGGTGTAAAGTGCAATCAGGAAAATCTATTACGGGCTTAGCGCATATATATAAGGACTGCATAAGGACTAAGGTTTCGCGGACTGTAATAGCTACATTTTGATAAACGAACAACGCGCCCCATAGATGCGCCGCATTTTCGTTTTTATGCCGCTGGTTGGGATATTAACCGGGATATTTTTGCATGAAAAACGGATGATGCAGGCAGCTTACGGCGCATATGGAGATACATATGTCTAAGAAGATGCTTATTGATGCGACCCACAAAGAAGAAGTGCGGGTCGCCGTAATGGAGGGCAACCGCCTTTTAGAATACGATTATGAAAGCCAGTCCCGCAAACCGTTAAAGGGTAATATATTTTTGGCAAAGGTAACGCGGGTGGAGCCATCGCTTCAGGCCGCTTTTGTGAATTATGGCGGTAATCGTCATGGCTTTTTGCCATTTTCAGAAATCCATCCCGATTATTTTCGTATTCCGATTTCTGATCGTGAAGCGCTTATGGCCGAGCAAGAGGCTGAGCTTGAAGATCAGGACGACGATGATGGTGACACATCAGAAGATGATAGTGATAATGATGATAATGATGATGTTGATGAGCTGGAAGAAGTTGGGGGAGAGGCCGATATTGAAATCGAAGATACCGATTTTAATGAATCTGGTGATCATAAAGCTAAAAAAGATCAGTCTGATAAGGATAACGCGGATGAAGATGAGCGCTTTGAGGATGCAAACGGCAATATAAAGGCTGCCGATGACGAAGACGGCAATAATAGCGAAGGTAGCAAAGATGGTGATCAAAACGATCGCCCCCACAATAATAATCGCCGTCGCAACGGGCATTATTCCAAGCGTGGTCGTCGCGGTAATGGAGGGCGCAATAACACTCGTTCCGCACATCGTAGCCGATCTGTCGAAACCATAGAAAATGATGAATACGAGCAGGAAATGCGTTTCCGCTTCAATCTACGCCGCAAGTACAAGATTTAGGAAGTTATAAAACGTGGGCAAATTATGCTTGTGCAGGTTTCAAAAGAAGAGCGCGGCAATAAAGGTGCGGCGGTAAGTTCTTATTTATCTCTGCCTGGCCGTTATTGTGTTTTAATGCCAAACAGCCCGCGTGCTGGCGGTGTTAGCCGTAAAATTGCCAATCATAAAGATCGTGCACGCATGCGCGATGTTGTCAAAACGCTGGATGTTCCAAAGGGAATGTCAACAATTTTGAGAACAGCAGGTGTCAGCCGGACAAAGGCCGAAATCAAGCGCGATTTTGATTATCTAACGCGATTATGGACTACAATTCGTGAATTGACCATGGAATCGACTGCTCCATCCATGGTTTACGAAGAGGCCGATTTAATCAAGCGTGCGGTTCGTGATCTTTATACGCGTGATGTTGAAGAAGTTCTAGTTAGCGGAGATGATGCCTACAAATCTGCTAAAAACTTTATGAAATTGATGATCCCCTCTCATGCAAAGCGGGTTCAGCAGTATAAAGAAGAAAACATTCCTTTATTCCATCGATATCAGGCAGAAAACCAAATCGCCGAGATTGGCGAAACACAAGTTACGTTGCCATCGGGTGGTTATCTGGTTATTAATCCGACAGAAGCGCTTGTATCTATTGATGTAAACTCTGGACGGGCGACTAAAGGCCGTCATATCGAAGAGACAGCACTTCGCACCAATATGGAAGCGGCGGAGGAAGTAGCACGTCAGCTTCGTTTGCGTGATTTGGGGGGATTGGTTGTTATTGATTTTATTGATATGGAAGACCGCCGGAATAATGGCAAGGTCGAGCGCAAAATGCGTGACTCCCTCTCGACCGATCGCGCGCGCATTCAAATGGGGCGTATATCTTCGTTTGGGTTGATGGAATTATCCCGTCAGCGCATGAACCCGAGCCTTACCGAAGCACAATATCAAGTTTGCGGTGATTGTAAGGGGACGGGTAGAATCCGTACCGCGGACGGCACATCTATTATGGTGATGCGTGCCATTGAAGAGGAAGGCATAAGAGATCGAGCAGCGCAAATTATTGTCCAAGTACGTAATGAAGTTGCCCTTTATATTTTAAATCACAAACGCAAGCTTTTGGGTGAATTGGAAGAGCGCTATGGCTTCCAAATTTTGCTTCGTGTTGATGAGGAGCTCGGTGTTTCTGATTTTCGTGTTGAAGTGTCCAAGCCATCTGGAAAAGATGAAGAGGCCGCAGAAGATGAGAAAAGTAGCGATAATGATAATCGTTCTTCCTCAAATTCTTCTGGTAATTCTTCCGGATCTTCCCACCGTCGTTCAAACCGTGATGATGATGACAATGACGGAGATAGCGGTCGTTCGCGTCGCCGTGGCCGCCGTGGTGGTCGTCGCCGGAATTCAGAACGTAAAAACGAAGAGCGCGGAGATCAAGATTCTTCAAATCAAAATAATCAGTCAAGTGATGATTCTAAAGATATAGATCAGGATCAAAAAAACAATCAACCCAAACGTGTCCGCGCATCACAAAAGGATGAAGCATCGCAGAGCGATAATAATAGCTCTGAAGTGAAGCATTCGGGCGCAAAAAATGCTTTGGGGGAGCCTGATGTTGACGAAAAGCCAAAACGCAGCCGGCAACGTAAACCAGCGACCGCGGCTTCTGATAAAAAAGCTGATGAAAATAAAGCAGATAAGGTAACATCTGATAAAAAAGACGCGCCTAAAGATGATAAAAAAGAAGGGGGTAAAAAGCCTTCTTCCAAGTCATCGTCAGCTAAAAAACCGAAAAGCACGACCAAAGAGGCTTCGAAAGCATCAGGTCAAGACGATGATAAGAAAACAGAAAAAACACCTTCAAAAGCGGCCGCTAAGGCAAAAACGGTTACTAAAAAGGTATCTAATGATGATGCGCCAAAACAAGACCCTAGCGAATATGAAGTGGTTAATAAAACACCGCAGAAAAAGAAAAAGGGTTGGTGGAATGTTTTAGGCGATTAAAGTGTTTCGTCACATTTTATGAATATTTATGAAAAGCGAGTCTGTATGGCTCGCTTTTTATTGTGATACTTAGTGAGAGTCATTTTTACGATTGAGTAATTTCTCACTTTTGGTTTCATAAACCGGGTTTTCGTTCACACGGTGATGATCAAGGCGGCGGGGGATAACAAAAGTGAAATTAGTAATTTAATAGTGTTACCGCGCTAAAATGACGTGGTAAAATATATAATCATCATTATCATCAATAAAACATCCCGTGGATTTTCCTGACAAATCTGGCGCTTCGCCAGCGCCGGTGCCGATATCATAGGATTTTGTAAATGTGCCGGAAAAGGGTAGGTCCCAGTCATCCGCATCACTGGTTAATCCGGCCACGCTCCACCCTATATCGCTCATACGGTTGGCTTCCTTGCACTGGCCTTCGGAGACACGTGTAACAAAGCTTAGCTCTGCCCGTCCGGTGTCGGCAATGTTTGCAATTTCCATAGCTGGCGTTATGGCTTCGCTTATGGTTGTACCTGTGAAAGCTGTCCCATTGAAGCCTTGCCATGAAAGCCCGGCACCTTTAGGACGAAAAATATGGCAAGATTCGTCAGTGGGGCTGTTTCCATTTATGTATCCGGTTTCTTTTGAATTTTCAAAGCTTAGCTCATTCTCGGCACAGCCTTTTAAAAGTAAATCCTGCACGGCAAACTCTAATCCCTTGCCGTAGCGGGTGAGTTTGGAAATTTTAATGCGATATTGTTCGCGATCACCGCTTTGTTCGACGTTACTACCTGAGCGGCTTAATACCATTGTTATAAGGCCGAGCAGAACAACGGCAATCAGGATGAACCACAGAACATTCCCGGTTTCGTTTATGATTTCATCGGCGTGATTTTTTATATGCGTATTTTTATTCATAGCGCATAGTATGCGGGAGCGCAGAGTATTTGAAAAGGGGGCGATTTTTACCTAAGCCATTTTTGTAAGCGTTTTACCGCTTCTACCATATCTTTGGCGCTACCGGCGTAGGACATGCGCATGGTTTGGTGGCCGCGGCCAGTGTCAAAATCAAGGCCTGCTGTGCATGCTACGCCCGCTTCTTCGATCATACGGTGGCAGAACTCTTCGCTATTATCTGTGAATTTCGAAATATCAGCATAGATGTAGAATGCGGCCTCTGCGGAAGAGAGCTTATCTAAACCAGCCTTTGGTAATTCTTTTTTTAAAATATCACGATTTTGTTTGTATTTTTTAACATAGCCGTCCAGTACGTTAGTATGATCAAAAACTTTGTAAGCGATGTGTTGGGAGATTGTGGGCGGGGACACAAACAGGTTTTCAGATAGTTTTTTTACGCGGGCGGCGATGTTTTCGGGCATAACCAGCCAACCCAAACGCCAGCCGGTCATGGCAAAATATTTGGAGAATGTGTTCGTGATAATAGCGTTTTTTGAGAACTTTAATGCGGTTTGTGCAATGGTGCCGTCATATGTTATGCGTTGATACGCTTCATCGGAGAATAGTCTTATCCCGTTTTCCTCACACCATAGGGCGATTTTTTCAAGTTCAGTTTCGTTTAGAATTGTGCCGGTCGGATTTGAAGGAGAATTTATGATCAGGCCATCCAGTTTTTCAGCGTATGGCTGTAGCATTTCAAGCGTTGGCTGATAATTTGTTTCAGGCGTAGCGTTGATTTCCACGCATTCAATATTTAATGATTTCAGGATATTCCGGTATGCGGGGTATGTCGGGTTTATAACCCCGACCTTATCACCGGCTTCGAATGCGGCCGTAAAAGCCAAGATAAAACCTCCGGAGGAGCCAACTGTTACAGCTACGTGGCGATGGTCGATATCGACATTATAATGATCCCGATAGTAAACGGCGATGCGGTCGCGCAAGAGGCTCATACCAATAGCCTCAGTATACCCTTGGATGGGGTCTTTACCCATAACCATACGGCCATAATCAAGGGCGGCCTCGGGCGCGCCAAAACAGGGCTGACCTGCTTCCAACCTTATTATATCTTCGCCTTTTGCCACGCGCTCGTTTACTGCGCGCAGCGTTTCAAGCGCGCGAAAGCTTTCGATGTCAGAGCGCTTTGATGTTTTGAAGGTCATTTTGTGGCTTTCTCGTTAGTATATTCGTGATATTCGGTAGCTACACTATTGCTAAATATGTTTTTATTTTAATCATTGCAAGGATTTAACGCTATTATTTTGAAATTCCATTAAAACAATTTTAAATTTATTTTGAATTTTATTTACTTTGTATTCATAATTATAATGTTATGGTAAATATATAGGCGGTGAAAATATTTTATTTCACATTTGACCAGTGATTATCGGGACATAATCCAAACTATGATCAAACCATTCAAAAAAGGAATGATGGCTTAAATATTAGAATTTTTACACTTTATCTCTTATGTCATGCGCACTGGCCTGTATGATCTTTTTTGGACTTTACCCCGCACGTAATTATCCAAAAAACTAGATCATACAGGCACTTTTTTCTTTTATTTCTTTTATAAGCCAGAGCGGCAAACCATAGACTAGCGTTTTTTTATTGTATGCTTTACTATGATTTTTTATCTTAAAAATCATGCGGGAGCCGTTTTATTATGCGCGGATATATCAGTTTATTTCTTTGTTTTTTATTTGTCGGAGGTTTTGTTTTTGCGCAGGCTTATAATCCTGCTTATGCGCAGAATGAGGCAGATCAAATCGAAGCACAAATACCAGACAATGAAGAAGAAATAATTGAGGTCGACGAAGAGGCGCAAAATGAGCGTGAAGCGGCGGTTATTAAGGCTAACAAGATGATTATGGCCATTTTGACGCTGGCTAAGGAAGATCAGAAGTCGCACTTCATGTATATGTATACAAATTACAATATGATACGCGCCGTTGAGATTGTGCAAGAAGATGTTGAAAAGGCGGTTCAATCTTGCGGAGAGAATAATCCGGATATGAAATCAGAAATGAATAGCCGTTTTGAAGAATGGGACAGCGAGATTGAGCCTATTAAAAAAGAGGCTAAAGTCAATCTTAATAATATGATTTTGGCTCAGGATTATGCAACTGAGAACGCGATAGAAGATATTTTTACACATGCTGAAATTGCGCGTGATTTGACCGAGAACCAGATTGAAAAAATCCCTGTAACAACACCTGAGGCTTGCGAATTTTTGCTAAATAAAATGAATGATACGCAAAATGATTTGCTTACTTTGTTGAGGCAAACACTTACATCCCATGCGCGGATGTTTAAAAAGGCCGAAGCGGCAGAGGAAACCGAAAGCGCCGATCAGGAAAACGGGATAGCGCAAGAAACCGGTAACACGAATGGGAGCGCTGTTGATAGTGATACTGGGTACACTGATGAGGTTGAAGAGCCGGCCGAAAAAACTTTTATCTTGGAAAACGAATAATATTCCCGGTTTTTTCTTGAAGAGCGCTTCATTTATAATAAATAGGTAAGCACCGGGGTAACTATGCGGATTTTGCAAGTGATGGGCGGTGGCCGTGATGGCGGGGCAGAGACCGCTTTTGTAGATATGAGTGTTGCTATGCATGAGGCGGGTGAAACCATAGAGGTTATTACGCGCGCTCATAAGGGGCGGGTTGATCGATTAAAGGCGGCGGGGATAGCTGTTCATCTGCTGCCCTTTGGCGGAGCGACCGATTTTAAGACTAAGCGGCAAATGCGGCGCATTATTAAGACATTTAAACCAGATATTGTTCAAACATGGATGTCGCGCGCGACACTAAAAACGCCGCGCTGGATTAAATCAATCGGGATAGGCCGGTATTTGGTGGTCGCGCGATTGGGCGGATATTACAAGCTTAAATATTTTAAATCGGCTGATTATTTTGCGACGATTACACCGGATATCAAAACCTATCTGGTTAATAACGGGATTGAGGCAGGCCGGATTGCACATATCAATAATTTTGCAGAAACAGAAGGTGCTGGCGTTCCCATTGATCGAGCGGATTATGGCGTACCTGAAGACGCGCCTTTATTGCTAGGGCTTGGGCGTCTGCATCCTTCTAAAGCTTTTGATGTTTTAATTGATGCGGTTGCGCGTATTCCGCATGCACATTTATGGATTGCGGGGGAGGGGCCTTCTCGCGCGCAGCTTGAAGCGCAAATTAAAACGCTAGGGGTTGAAAATCGTGTGCAGTTACTAGGGTGGCGCGATGATCGCGCGGCGCTGTTCGACGCGGTGAATATTTGCGTGTTTTCATCCCGATACGAACCGTTTGGTACAGTTTTTGTGCAGGCATGGGCGAATCGTGTGCCTTTGGTTACAACAACGGCAGATGGCCCGCGTCAGTTTGTGCGCGATGGTGAAGATGGATTAATTGTCGAGATTGATGATGTGGAGGCCATGCGCGGAGCAATTGAGCATTTAATAAAAAATCAGAGTTTAGCGAATCGATTAGTTGGAGCAGGGTATGCGCGTTACCAAAATGAATTTACCAAGACAGCATCGGTCTTGCATTATTTGCGCTATTTTAAGGATATCAGGACGCGTGAAGGGCTACGTACAGCTTAGGTATTGGGTGTTTCATCGTTGTTTGCGACATATTTGTAATGCTTTGCATAAAAAGAGTCCAAAAAGTTTGTAAAAAAAATCCTGATATGGGATAATGCAAGTAATCAAGCGACCACTGTATCTGCTAAATGCAAAATATAAATAAAAACAGGGGCTTGGTTATAGAGGTTAATGACTAATAATGCCGGACAATGGCAGGTTTGAAAAGGGTGTATTTCCATTATGGCTGTGACGAAAAGCCAAATTGATAATCTAAATGAAAAATTCGGTGCTTTAACCGATGTTTCTGGCACGACAGATGATGTTGTAAATGCCGGCTTGCGCGCGCTTGTAAAAGTCGTAAATAGCAGTGCGGACAGTGAAGACGAGAAAATACAATTTAATGGAATATATACGAAAGAATTTGGCGATCAGCTTGAGGCAAAGCTAGAAGAATTTTCTGATAGTTGGAAATACTCAGCTCCAGTTGTTGGCTTAAAGGCTGAAATAAAAGATTTAAGTGCTGGAGAAGAATTATCGGACAATATAAAACAGGAAATGAAAGACGCTGGTTTTCCTCCGAAAGTTATAGCTAATCCTCAAATTGTTGTCACTCTTGTTGATGGTCGTAAAGAAATATTTAAAGATTTGGATGTGGCTTCCGAAAGTAATTTTGGTCTTCCAGAGACTGAAGTTGTTCAGGCACCTGTGGATCCTGCAGTTGATAATGTGTCTTCAGAAAGTGCTCCTGCTGTTAGCGGTTTAAGCGGTGCACAAATATCACAAGCACAAAAACCCGAATATGTAGGCCCTTATAGCCCTGAAGTCTATGCAATTGCAGAAGAGAATGGCGTTAGTGTTCAAGAAGTTTTGAGCAAATTAGAGTTTGAAGAAGCGCCTGCTCAAGCTAGTAACACAGAGACAACAGCTGATCAAAGCAGTGAAACGCAGCAACCAGTAGAAGCAGAAGAAAGCGCTTTTGAATTTAAAGATGCAGCAGATGCATCAGAATTCCTTGAATCTACCCTAACTCAGCTTGTGCCGCAGATTAATGCCGAGATCGAACAGAAAACTGCGGGTATGGGGTTTTTAGGAGCGCTTGTCGGGGTTGAAAAAGTTGCTGCGCCCGGTACGGTTGATGGGAATTTTGATGAGGCCTCGCAAAAAGCATTGGCTGGGTCACTGGCTATGGTTTCAAACTTGTTAGACATTGATACGACTGATAAAAGTGCATCGCAAGTTATTGGCGAAATTGAAGGTGATAAATGGAATAATTATCTAAATACATTGCAGTCCGAGCACGATGCGCAGATGGCGCAAGTTCCAGATGGGGATCAGAAAACCCAAATGCAGGCCGTTTTTGAAGAGAAGCAAAATAAATTAGAGCAATTTGGCGCGACACTGCCGATGCTTGGGCAGGCGGCTAAAAAGCTTGAAGATGAGAATGTTATTACTGACAACCTTATTCGCCAAAGCGCGGGTGTAGCGGGCAGTATTCAAATTCCAGATTTTATGAAGGGGTTTATCCAAGAATTTCTACAGCCACTTTTTGAGATGTTGAGCGCCCAATTCCCGCAATTTGTTGATATAGGCGACAACATGCTTCGCTCCACTACGGGGCTTGGGTTTAGCGATATTTTCGAAGACAGCGAACCAGCACAACAAGCGCAAGAAACACATGAGCGTAATGTAGAGGCCGGGCTTTCTCCCCAAGAAGAGATGGAGCAGTCTTACGTTAATGGTATGAATGCGTTGCGCGATGGTGAGGGTATTACTTCACTTGATGATATAAAAGCGCAACATGAGATTCTTCACAAAACAAATGCGTTTATTTCGGCTGTACCAACAGGTGATACGGAAAAACAAGCCTCTTTTAAAGCGGCGACCGACAAGGCTTTAGATGAATCTTTAAAAGCGTTTGAAGGTTTTGATTTTGCAAGTCTTCAAAATGGTGATCCTTTAAGTAGCAACGATTTTCAAAAGCGCCTTGATCAAGCGGCGGAGACGTATTCAAAAGGATTTTTTGATGCGCGCACACAGATTTATCCTGATGCCGCGCCGGTTGTAAGCACCACGATTGATAACAGTAAAGCACCTGTTCTTGACCCTAATTTAAAAAGTGATACAGAATTTGGCGGGTTTAAGG
Source organism: uncultured Alphaproteobacteria bacterium (assembly GCA_963702155.1). Classification (GTDB taxonomy): domain Bacteria; phylum Pseudomonadota; class Alphaproteobacteria; order Micavibrionales; family Micavibrionaceae. The sequence goes on along the minus strand of OY969717.1, from coordinate 1,437,091 downwards.
CTTCCGAGGTTTTGAAATCGTATAATACTCATAACGGTCCAGCGTTTCAAAGAGATCGCGAGCCGATGGTGTTTGCGGGTCTGGGAGATGATGCTTCCAAAACTTATATAGCGATGGTTGATCCGCGTAATAATATGTTTACGGTGCGCGAAATGGATGTGGCCGCGTTTGAAACGCGTGTTGGGACATTAAAAGCCGAGGGCATGCAGCCTGTTGCCTTGTCGCAAAAGATTGCAGCAGAATTTGAAGATACATTTGGCGCTGTTCATGATGGATATGGCCCCGTTAAACAAGATGCGCAAGGGTTTTTAAATGATTTAAAGGCTGCAAAACCTTTGGATGAGGTTCAAGTTGCCCATCTTGATCGTGAAAAACTGCCAGCCGTTAGTGACATGCAAGCGCATACGGTTGAGGCCGCGTTTGAAAATGGCGCGACTGAGGAAGAGGTTCAACAGTATCTTATAAATGGCGGCGTGGATTCCGATGATGCCAAAACTTATCTTAAAGGTGTTACGGATAAGCCATTGCCTTATGCCAGTATTGATATTATTACCGAAAATATGAGCGATTTCGAAGCAGCAAAGTGGAAGGCTAATTTATTAGCAGAGCCTGTTGTTACTTTACGTGATACCGATCAAGGACAGCGGATTTATATCAGTTATCATGACAAAGATGTTACGTATAAATTAGAGCAAACGCAGATATCTTTAGAAAATGCATTAGAGAACAGAGATCTTAATCGTTTAAAAGATGACCGCAGGCAGTTAACAGCTTATGAAGCGCATATGAAAAGTGCAGAAGACCATTATGCGGTTGATGAGGCCGGTTACCCCACAGATTCGGAAAGACTTGATTTACAAGAGAGAATAGACGCGGCAGATAAGGCCATTGAGCTTAAAGAGCAGTCACTTGGCATTCCAACACTTGAGCGTCAAATTGATATCTTGGCAAACGATCAGTATCGTACGATTGACATTACATATGAGTTAAGCCCGCAAAATGCAGGCGAGCATCCTTTGCGCGCGCGGCCTTATGGTCAGGAATTTGCGAGTGATCAGGCATTTTCACAAGAATATACGGCTCATAAAATGTATGAGCAAAAGCACTATCCTGGATTAAACGAGGTGCAACACCAATATCAAACAACCATGCCGGATATTTTGGCGGTTTATAACCATACGCTGGGTAGTGGGCGTTATGCAGATTGGGATCATATTACAGATGCATCAAGACCAAGTGCTCAAGTAGGCGCTAATTACGGACGTAACACACATAGTGACCGGTTTAATCATCATGCGCGCGGGGATGATGCAAGTTATCGCGCACCGCACACCAATCAGGCCTTAAGCGGAAAAGCGTTTGAAGGCAAAGAAGGACAATTGGACAAGCCAGTTGAAGCGGGAACCGCGCGCGATTCAAAAAGATCTAGAAATCAATCGTGGAGGGAAGCTAGAAAAAATCATTATAGGATGACTCGTGAGACTCAGTCTTGGAAACGTGAAGTCAGAAGTGATTTTAAAGATCAAAATAAGGCTTATGAAAAAGGATATAATCTTTTTGAAAAGGCCGAAAAATTTGATGAACGAGGTATTGATGGTCGCGAAGGCCGTACCGAGCGTTTGATTGATGATATTAATGAATGGCAGGAACAATATGCCAGCCCCGAATTTCAAGAGCAACTTCGTGATGCCTTACCACAGAACAAGGAAAAGTTTTATAATTTAAATCAGGATCTCAATTATTATAAAGCCAAGCTTGAAATACAATTGGGTGATTTGAAGGCTAGCGATACCAAAATGAGTGCTAATTCTTCTGCCGGTGTGCCAGATGATCCTGCCATCAAGCGTCAGGCCTTTGCCGTATTGCGCGGGGAAGTTACCGAGCCCAAAGATCCTGAGGTTCGCGCTATGTATGAACATGAGCCAGACGTTCCGAAAAACGATGCTGTAGCATTGAATCATTAATTTTTAATGCTTCAGTAATCTTTTGTTTCTATTATAAAACTTAGAATTTTTTATGATATTGTGCATATTTCTTATACTATCGAAAATATGTAGTGTTTGATATTTTGGATATCATGCCCATATCTATTTTAAGCATTTAAAAAGTTAAAGATATTATGAGTGATCAAAAGCCTGATTCTGAAAAGCCAGATACGCCAGAGGTGCTTGATGCTGGTATTACGCCATATGAAAATGCGGCGAATACGTTGTTTTCGGATCAGTATGCAGCGTTGCAAAATGCTTTGGAACTTTTATATATCAAAGATAATTTAAGCGGGCGTATTTTATTTTTAAAGGAGTTCCCGTTTGTCGCGGATTATGTGTTCGGGAAAAAGCTTGTTCAGTTTGATACCGAAGGTACCGATGATCGAGAGCATCGTTCAGCTCTAGAGGAAGAAGCCGAAGAGCGTAGGTTGATTTTGCTCGATACTGTCTTAAATGTTGAGGATCATAGTGTTGAAAAAGGGGCACTTAAGCTTGATTATGTCGAGCAAACTGTAAAAAGTTTGGGGCGTGATATTGCTTCTCTTATCTATTCTGCGCGCATAGTGGATCGGTTTTTACCATCCGAAGCTCAGCAGCAGGGCGGAGTGGTAAAAAGTAGTGGTGATATGCTCCCGAATTTTTCAGAGAATAAAGAAACAAGCGTTTCTACGAATCCCCGTGTTTCTCAACAACAAATAGAAGAAAATAAAGGTCTTGCCCAAGAAGCGATGCGAATAGCAAAAACGGTTGAAGCTTCGCCGCCTTCTAGTGTTAAAGCAATAGAAACGATGGATTATGATCATTCACTTGATCAGCCAAGTTTGGATGCAATAGAAAAAGATTCCCCACTTGTTGAAAACGAGGAAAAACTACAAGATCGCGAAAATATGATTAGTGCCGCTGAAGCGCCGCAAGATACTTTTTCAAATGATAAGGACGCGCTGGCTGATCTAAAAAATATGAAAGATATTGCTAGCGATCGATATAGTGAAACACCTGCCTTTGCAAACCCTGTAAATACGCCATTACCAGAAAATGAAATGTCGCGGCGGACAGATATTGCAGCGGAAAATGGCCCAAATGCGTCAGCTTTAAAGGCGCGATTGGATGCGGAGGCTAATGAAGTACAGTCGCCCTCACTTAAAGTTGATTCTGAAACAAAGCCGGCGCATGCTATCGATCCGATGCCGCAAAATAATGTGCCAGCTACTCGTGCGGTTGAAAACACACCTCATGTAGCTGTGCCTGCTTTCGAAGATGATAATTCTAAAGATTTTAAAAAGTCGAAAAATGAGAGCGACAAATCTTTGTCTCAAAATTCTGTAGAGCCAGAAGCGCCAGTTTTACCGGCTTCATCATCCTTTGAAACAAAGCCGGCTTTGCCTAAGTTTGAAATATTAAAAAAAGGATTCAAGATAAACCTTAAATCCTTTTATGTGTCTGATTTTATTGCAAGTTTCTGCCAGGCCTAATCGTTATATTTTGGCTGAACAGGCTTTGCTTTTGTTTCACTTTTTGTGTTCACGTCCATTTCTACTTCGCCTGCCGCTGGTGAAATTTTTGCAACATTTTCCGCAGTGTCTTTTTGGCGTGATTCCATAATATATTTACGATATGCTTTATGTCTTTTATCAAATCCTACAGAGCCAGAATGCTCCGTTTGGTCTTTAATCGTTTGATATTTTTGCTCTGCGCTTAATTCATTAGCCGTTGCAATATTAAAGGAGAGTAATACCGCAAAAAAAGTAATAATACCAAAAACTCTACACATAATAGTATTCCTTTTAATCAATTATTCATTATTTAGAGCGACTATACACATATTGGCAATTTCTGTCAAAGTTTATTATGAAAATAATTGGTGGGCTATATGGCTAAATTTATTATATCTTTTACTTTGTTTGTGTTCTCACTCTGTATCTATACACATGAAGCGCGAGCGGATTATTTTGATCCGAAGCTAAATGGTATTGTTCTCTTTGAGCTTCGGAATGATTGGGCGTTTCGATCAGAAAAAGAAAAAGATGAAGTCAATAATCTTTACACGGAAATCGAACCTTATCTGATTTTGTCATTTAATGATCGTGTGGCACTTGAAGTCTCTTTGATGATTAATGCCCTTAAAAAGCCCAAGCAGGGCGACAATATGTATTTTGATAATCAAGCTTTGTTTGTAGAGGAATTAAAGCTCGCTTACTATGGTGATAATTTTTCTGTTTTTGGTGGCAAATATAATCCGACATTTGGTACGGCGTGGGATCTTACCGGCGGTGTGTATGGTAAAGATCTTGCAAAAGATTATGAATTGAAAGAACGGTTGGGCGTGGGAGGAAGTGTTTTTGGAGATATAAAAGGCATGGGTTTTCATACGCTTACTGCGAATAGCTTTTTCCTTGATACGACTTTTCTATCTGAGTCTCTTATTACACGGCGAGATCAAAAAGGCAAAGAAGATGGCGGTGTTAGTAATACCGAAGATTTATCATCATATTCTGTAACGCTTGACAGTGAGAAATTCATGGGTGTTAAGGGACTAAATACGCATTTAGGGCATTATAACCAAGCCGAAGGTGCAGAGGATACAGGCAAGAAGAATGAAAAAGGTGTCGTTATAGGCGCGAATTATACAACGTATTTGACCAAAGATATCTCGGCTAAGTTTATTGGTGAATATGCGCAGATCAAAAACTCTGAGGGAAAATCCAAAGATATTGATTATCTTACGGGTTCAGTAAAGCTCAAGCTTTATAAACAATGGAACGCAGCTGTTTCCTATACTGATAAGGACATTCATAATGCGGGTTCATCCAACAGGAATGACCATCAGTTCCAAGTCTCAGGCGGTTATCTTTTCAAAAACGGTTTTTCTGTAGATGTGGCTTACCGCACGACAGATAAAGATAAGAAAAAAACGCAAGGTCTAGGCGGCTTGCTAGCCTATACATATGAGTTTTAAAAAATTCATGCAGTTTTTGCGTGGCCTATTTGCGGGCTTAATATCTCCAAGCAAATTATAAGTGTTCCTAATAACGTAAGCGCGCCAGCTTGATGCATAACGGCAATTGGGAGCCACACGTTTGTCAGAAGTGTTATTATTCCCAGAATCATTTGAAGTAGCGCTATGCCGACTAAGGCGTGTACCGCCATAATGTTATGCTTCTTTATTATGGCATGTGCCCATAGCGATACTACAACACCTACTGTTATCATAGCCAGCCACCGATGTGCCCATTGAATGCCAACCGGATTTTCGAGCGTATTTTTTAATACACCTTCATATTGCCAAAAATCGTCAGGTAGCCACGCCCCCCCCATTTTTGGAAACGTATCGTTATATATTAGGCCAGCATCCATACCAGCGGTGTATGCCCCCCATACGATTGTTATTGATACGAAAAGGAGCGTTACCAATGCGTGTTTGAATAAAGCGGCGTTTGGTTTTTTTTCGTAGCCTTTTACAGACATACCCACAGACACAAGGTATGCAAATATAATAAAGGCTAGCCCCAAATGTGCGGCCAAACGATAATGTGAGACGGCCGGCATATCAACAAGGCCGCTTTTAACCATGTACCAGCCCATTGCCCCTTGCAAGCCGCCAAGCACAAGAAGGCCGATCAGCGGTTTTTTAAAGCCCGCAGGTATCATGCCTTTTATCCAGAAAAATAAAAGTGGGAGGCCGTATGCTATACCTATTAAACGGCCAAAAAGACGATGAAACCATTCCCAAAAGAAAATAGTTTTAAAATCACCAATATTCATCCAGAAATTTTTCTTTTGAAATTCAGGTGTTTCGCGGTAAAGGTCAAAGACGCGTCGCCATTCTGTTTCGTTTAAAGGCGGTAATATACCAATTAGTGGCCGCCACTCTACCATGGATAAACCGGATTCGGTAAGACGGGTTATTGCACCCACTATTACCATTATAAAAACCAAGCCCGCGCATCCGAAAAGCCACGCGCTTATAGTGTTTCTATTTTTTTGCTTGGTCATATTATATCGGATTTTTCTTTTTCTTTTAAGATGTAGTATTTTTATTGGCCTTAAACAAGATGTGTCATGTGTTTATTGCGCATGTTGTATTTTCAGCGTTGCTGATGTTGTTTAAAATTGCTAAATAAAGGGATGGCATCTTTTGATTTTATAGAAGCAGCGAGCACGGGCTATAAATTTACAGTCAAGCATCGACAATTTATCAGCAAGCTTGCGCTTGTGCCGGTGCTCATAAAAGTAGTTGTTATGGGCGCGGTGATTTTTTTTGGTCTTGAGAGCCAGCATTTGCGGCAAGGGCTTATAATGTTTCCATCTTTTGTGGCCGAAGGATGGTTGGTTTCACAAATTATACGCGCTGCAATATTCAAGGAATTCGGGCTTGTACGGTTGAGCGGTGAAGCCAATCAAGACCGGCGCCGATTTGAATTGCGCGCGCAATGTATTCTTGCAGGCACGATTATTTATGTTCTTACAAAAATGGCGACCTATTTATTTGCCGGTCTCTTAATGACCGAAGTTGAACGGATGCAAGGGAATATAGGCGATGCGACTGCCGCTCCAGATGCGGGCGGGTTTGATTTTGTTATTGCAGTACTTGCGCTCGGTATTGCGCTTTGGGGGTTCAGGTATTTGTGGCTATATGTGCCGGCGGCATTGGGTTATTCGGTCGAAGGGTTTTTGAAGAGAATTAAAGGTATAAAGAGTTCTTTTTATATGATGGGTCTATGGATTTTATGTTTTATTCCTATCATGACACTGGCTATGCTTATTATGCAGGGGTTATTAGGAGGGGCAGATAGTTATAGCGATGTTTCGCCAGTAAGTGTTTTATTTGTAGTTGTGGTACAGGCCTTCGCCGAAACGGCCATCGTTATAGTAGCGAGCGTTGGGATGGCGGTAGGGGTACAATCTATCTATGCCAATGCAAAACGTTGAAACCCTAGAATATTTTTGATTAATGCGAATAGTTTTAAGTGAGAATTTTTAAAAATGAAAATTTTTGTAACCGATTTACAAGGCAAAGAGCATACTTTAGATGCGGTTGAGGGCTGGCGCGTGATGGAGATTATTCGCGACCATGGTTTGCCGATTAAGGCCGAATGCGGTGGCGCATGTGCCTGTGCTACCTGTCATGTGTATGTTCATGAGGATTGGGTAGACAAAATTGCAGAGATGGGCGAGGAAGAGGAGTATATGTTAGATGAAGCCTTTGATCTACAGGATAACTCACGTCTTTCTTGTCAGATTATTATGAGTGGGGCGCTGGACGGGTTAAAGGTTAGATTGGCTCAAAAGCTTGACTAAAATGATTATACTGCCCATAACTTTTTTTATTAAATTGTTGATTTTAAGTCCTAAATAAATTAATCATTTGCAAATTATTTTTTTCATAAAACTTGATTCTTTTTTTTAGTTTATTCTAATATTGTTTTTTTAACAGTTTTAGGACGTATTATGAAAGAGAACACCAAAATTGACATTATCAATGATCTTAAAATATTAGCATCGCAAATTTCATCGCTTCAAATGCCATCTTCTTTTAAAACTACTGATAGCTTCAAGCTGCTTTATGTGCCAGCTACATTGCGCGGGTGTGAGTATTCTGATCAGGTTAAAGAATTATTTTTTTTATTTAACGCCGAAGCGGTTGCCGATGGCCGCATGAAAAAACGCGGTATGGCCTGGAATTTTGGTCTGGTACAAGCAAGTTATAATGCTTTGACGCATACCGACGTTAAAAATGATGTCGTACGTTGGAACACATTACAAGTGGACGCTGCGGTTACATTTTCAAAAATAACAGGGTTAAATGCTCGTTTTGGATTACCAAAAGAAATAATAGACAATTTTCAAAAAGGCGTGGTGGATGAACAAAAAATCATGCCGTATTTTGATATGGTTTAACGCGTTTGATTTGATAATCTTTAAATTATTGCATTGTGCCTTCCCAATCCGCGAAGCGATAATCACCGGGTGTGATGATTTTTTTGTTGCCGACATAGACAGAGTGCAACTTGCCGTCCAATTCTTTTTTCCAAAAATCAAGAAATTTGCAGAGTACTGGCAGGCGCGGTAAAAGATCATAATCTTGCCAGATATACTCTTGTAAAATGCTTTGATGATCGGGCATATGGTACAGAATTTTTGCCGTGGTTAAGCGGTAATCGTTAAATTGTGTGGTTAAATCAGCCATTTATATATCCCTTCTGTTCTAGAAGATTGTTCCTTATTTATAATTATAGCAAAAAAACCTTACAAAACTCTAATTTGAGCGGATTTTTTGACACAGGATATGTGTGCAAATCATATATTTTTTATTATTTTTGATCTATAAGATGAATCTTTTCGAAAATGCTTGAAAGGTAGGGCATAGTGTCTTACATAGTTAGCACTCACTTAGTGAGAGTGCTAAATAAGCAAAAGAAAAATGTCATAACTTTTCAAAGGAGAAAAATTAAAATGGCAATGAAATTTAAACCCTTACATGACCGTGTTCTTGTACGTCGTGTCGAAGACGAAGGCAAAACCGCAGGCGGGATTATTATTCCGGACTCGGCAAAAGAAAAACCGATGGAAGGCGAAGTGATCGCCGTTGGAACAGGCCATATCAATGATAATGGAAATGTTCGTCCATTAGATGTCAAAGCTGGTGATAAAGTTATCTTTTCAAAATGGGCGGGTACGGAAGTAACCGTTGAAGGCGAAGAGCTGATGGTTATGAAAGAGTCCGACATCATCGGCATAGTTGCTTAAGCAGCGCCTTTTGCCCGTGACATTGTTAAATTTCGGCTCACGTACTTTTGTACGTTTCGCCTTATTTGCCTCGTCACCAACAAAAATGCTTGCTTAATATTTTACAAAAAATAACTGAATTTATTCTAAAACAAACAGGAGAAGACATATGTCTGCTAAAGAAATTCTTTTTTATGAAGAAGCTCGTGAAGACCTTTTGAAAGGTGTGGATTTGATTGCAAATGCGGTCAAAGTAACTCTAGGTCCGAAAGGCCGTAACGTTTTGATTGAAAAATCATTCGGCGCACCAACCACAACTAAAGATGGTGTTAGCGTTGCTAAGCAAATCGTACTTAAAAACAAACGCCAGAATCTAGGCGCGCAATTGATCCGTGAAGTGGCTTCAAAAGCTAATGATCATTCCGGAGACGGTACAACAACCGCAACAGTTTTAGCGCAATCTATTGTTCGTGAAGGTATTAAGGCAGTATCTGCCGGACGTAACCCGATGGATCTTAGGCGCGGTATTGAAAAGGCCGTATTGGCTGTTGTTGAGGATCTTAAATCCCGAGGAAAAAATGTCAAAGGTAATGACGAGATCAAGCAAGTTGGTACGATTTCTGCCAATGGTGATACCGAGATTGGAGAGCTTTTGGCCGAGGCGATGGACCGCGTTGGTAATGAAGGCGTGATCACGGTTGAAGAAGCAAAATCCTTACATAACGAATTGGAAGTTGTTGAAGGTATGCAGTTTGATCGCGGTTATCTTTCACCGTATTTCATTACGGATGCAGATAAAATGCAGGCTGTGATGGAGAACCCGTATATTTTGCTTCACGAAGCCAAGCTTTCCAATTTACAATCATTGGTGCCAATCCTGGAAGCCGCCGTACAAAGTGGCCGTCCGTTATTGATCGTAGCCGAAGATGTTGAAGGCGAAGCTTTGGCGACTTTGGTTGTAAACAAGCTACGTGGTGGATTGAAAATTGCGGCCGTTAAGGCGCCCGGTTTTGGTGATCGCCGTAAGGCTATGTTGGAAGATATGGCGATTTTGACCGGTGGTCAGGTTGTATCCGAAGATGTTGGTATCAAGCTTGAAAATGTAACTTTGGATATGCTGGGTACAGCAAAGAAAGTCACGATTACAAAAGATGATACGACCGTGGTTGATGGTGCAGGTGAGAAGAGCGAGATTGATGCGCGCTGTTCACAAATCCGCAAACAAATAGAAGACACGTCTTCTGATTACGACAAGGAGAAGTTACAAGAGCGTTTGGCCAAATTGTCAGGCGGCGTTGCGGTTCTTCGTGTTGGCGGGGCGACCGAGCCAGAAGTGAAAGAGCGTAAGGATCGCGTTGATGATGCGCTTCACGCGACACGTGCGGCGGTTGAAGAAGGTATTATTGCCGGTGGCGGTACTGCGCTTCTTTATGCTTCACATGCGCTTAAAGATGTAACAGGCGAGAATGACGACCAGACCGTTGGTGTTGAAATTATACGCCGCGCGTTACAAGCGCCTATCCGTCAGATTGCCCAAAACGCGGGTGATGAAGGCTCTGTTATTGTTGGTAAATTGCTTGAGCAAAAAGACACCAACTATGGCTGGGATGCGCAAAAGGGCGAATTCTGCGATATGGTCAAGACGGGAATTATTGATCCTGTTAAGGTTGTACGTACGGCGTTACAAGATGCGGCCTCCGTTGCTGGATTATTGATTACGACCGAAGCGATTATCACCGATGTACCAGATGATGGTAAGTCCGGCGGCGATTCCATGGGTGGCATGGGCGGAATGGGTGGCATGGGCGGAATGGGCATGATGTAGCCCTCTCGCTCAGGTATTCTTTGTCTGATATAAAAATTAAAGCCGCTTACAAAAATGTGAGCGGCTTTTTTATTTATTTTGTCAAAAGGGATTTAACATTCTAATCCACGGCGATAAATCATTAATGTATTATCGGGGTCGCTGTTTGTCATACTAAATTCTCTATGCCAACCGTTTTCTTCTTTAAATAATTCACCATGCAATGGCTTGTTGTATGCAACAATACATTGTTCTGTTGTTTCACGTAGATTCTTTTCTACTTCTTTCATCACATTTTCACCAAACGGGTTATACATGTAAACAATTGTTGGTCCTTTATATTCTTTAAATTGCGCGGCATCTGCAAAATGCAATGCAATTTTGCGAGCTCCGTTAGAAAGCCCCATTTTTTCTCGGTTTTCTTTCGCTGTTTCTAGTACCTCTTTATAATAATCGATGCCGACAACGTTATCGAAAGAATGCTCTGTTCTTGCAATCAAAAGTGACTTTCCAGGTCCGCAACCTAAATCGTAAAAAGAGGCTAGTTTAGGATTGTGTCCGTATTCTTGTAAAATACGTTCTGATTGTTGAAGTGCACTTTTTATAATTGATGTTCCGCTTGATCTCAACTTTACGCCATCTTTTACATGAGACGTATCTGCAAAGGCCTCTGGGTGTGACTCTGCTTCATTTTGATACACGGTTTCAGAAATGAAATCTGCTGTTTTCGTACCGTGTGTTAGGTCAAATAAGGCTACTTCATAATAAAATTGTCTTAATTTTCTAAGTGGCCCTAGATCGTTATTTTGACCATAGTGTTGTAAAAAATTGTAATGTTCATTGCTAATTCCGATTTTCCGATTGAACAAATTTTTAATAGATTCCGGGCCGCCTTTTTGTAAAATTTTCTCATACAACATTAGCGTTTCTTTTGAAGAAGGTGAGTTTAATAAAGACATCGTTTTTATCTCGCCTCTTTTGCCGCATATTGCCACGTTGTATCAAAAAGAACCTTAAACCCTTTTGTAAATTCGTCTTGGTTTAAGATCATTACTTGTACATCGTCATCTTTAAAATGAATAAAAGCTAGTTTGCTATCATAGGCATAAAATGACTGAGTGTTGAATAGCTCTTTCGACATCCATTTATATTCAGCAAAGTCATCAGCAATAAATAGATCATCGCCTTCTTTTACGATAATTTTAGCTTTTAAAGGCTTTTCAATTTTACGCATTCTTTCGGCATGGGCGTTATATTCGTCTTGTCCCATCCATTTCAGCCAATTGCTTTCATCAACATTGTAAACGCAAATTTCACCGCCTACTTCTTTCACTGAATGATAAACATCATTCATAAAGCTTATAAAGCCAGTGCGGCCTTTTAAAATTTTAATATCCCGCGTTTTTTTCCTCAATCCTGTTGTTCCCATAAATTCTATATTAGCATCGTCAAAGGCTGTTTCTATTTTTTGCAGAGTCTTTGTGTTGGGTTGGTTTGTTCCGTTTTCGATGCGGGCTATGCCGGTTTGTGAAAGGCCAGCTTTTTCGGCGAGATCTGATTGGCTCCAGTCAAGAAGCGCGCGTGCGGCTCTTATTTGTTCAATACTTAACATTTTGATTAAGTTTCCATTCATTGGGTGTGTAAGAGAGGTTTTATAAGGCGTTTTTAAAATCTTGTCCAGTAAAAAAAGTCATATGTAAACTTGTTTCGTAAAAAAAGTATTTTTTATTATAAATGTTGTCAAATGCGCCTTTAACGTTTGACAAGAGTTTTATTCATGCTATAACTAGCGCATAAAAACGTACATAAGGTGCATATTTTATTTCTTATGTGAAAGTGATTTCAGCGTTTTTATAATCCCCACACACGAAAAAACTCTTCAAGCCGGTTGTATACCGGCTTTTCTTTTTACTAAGTTGTTTTCCCATTACATTGTGGCTACTTTTTGTTGAAGATTGGGAGTTTTTGCCCTATTTAATTTATATGCCTGAATTACCTGAAGTTGAAACAGTATTGCGGGGTTTAAAACCTGTCGTAGAAAACCGCATTGTGGGTACTATTGTTATTCACCGTTACGATTTACGTATACCAATACCTGCGGACATGTGTCAAAGCTTAAAAAGTCGGCGTATTGTTAATTTGGAGAGACGGGGTAAATACATTCTCTTTCATTTCAATAATGATATGATCGCGGTTTTACACCTTGGTATGTCAGGAAAAATCGACATTGTCACAGATACATCAAATTATTCTCGTGCCAAGCATGATCATTTTATTCTCAAGATGTCATGCGGTACATGGATTGTATATAATGACCCGCGCCGATTTGGTATGTTCTATTTACTTGACCGTATTTCGTGGCAAGATGCCAAGCCTTTTTCAAAAATGGGGCCGGAGCCTTTAGGTAACGGTTTTAACGAGGGTGCTTTAATCAAAGCATTGGCAGGTAAAAAATGTTCAATCAAGTCTGCTTTGTTGGATCAGCGTGTTGTTGCGGGGTTGGGTAATATATATGTGTGCGAGGCATTATTTGCATCAGGTGTTTCCCCTCTTAGACTGGCAGGTGATGTAACCGCAAAAGATATAGCGCTATTGGTGCCTGCAATTCGCAATGTTTTAAAGCAGGCGATAAAAGCAGGCGGGAGTACTTTAAAAGATTATCGTAAGGCTGATGGGTCGCTAGGTTATTTTCAACACCAATTTGGTGTGTATGACAGAGCCGGGAAAGAATGCCCCGGCTGTATTTGTGATATTCAGCAAACGGGCGGCGTGCAGCGCGCCGTTCAATCCGGCAGATCAAGTTTTTATTGCCCGCAGGTTCAAGTGTGATAGTTTAATAAAATGAAATATTTTTTCAGGCTTTTAATTGTTTTCAGTATATTCACAGGCGGCGTTGTTTGCAAGACGGGACCAGCTTTTGCGAATATGCAAGAGCTCGAGTTTTTAACAACTATTCCCGATTTACCATTGATGCCTGCATTACGGGAGCTGGATGATCAGGCGGTCATTTATGATAAGCCTAACGGTCGTATCGTCGAGATTTACTTATCGCTGGGTACGCTTTCTATTAAAGATGTCCAAACTTATTATCAAAATATGTTGCCCCAGCTAGGTTGGGTTTTGGCAGGGCCACAAACATATGTGAGGGATTCTGAGCGTCTTTTAATGTCTTTCGAGCAACAGAACCAGTCTTATTTGCATTTTAAATTGATGCCTCGGTGAGTTCTTGGTGTGGGATTATATTCTTAGTAAGCACGAATTCTATTGATGTTTTTCAAATTTGCTCTATACTATTAAGTGTCGGAGATATCCGATTATGACGCTAAACTCGTTTGTGGAATAAGCGTTCGTGGACCCGGGGGCGGTACCCGGCGGCTCCACCAAAATATATGTGTGATTTATCATGTATTTTGGCGGGGCCGAAATAGGATCGACACGCGTAGTAAAGACATATTGGGGCGTCCGGCATTGTATCCGCCGTTACCGGGCTTTTTTTATAGTTGCAAATGACAACTTTGTCGTAGCGAATGATAACTTTGCCGTTGGTGAAGCTATCGCAGCCTAGTAATAGGTTGGTAGTAGTTACAAATTAATTCCTAGCACCTAGACAGTGTTGGGTGGGGTTTGGCGGTACCTCGCAACAGAAACCGTCATTTTCTTTCTTTTTAATTTTAATGAAGCGGGTTGTTTTAAAATTCATTGTTGAGTTTTAGAATTTTCTTGACCTTGGCGCTATTAGGCTTGATCCTTCTTGATTATGACCTTTCAGATTATCCGTCCGCATATTTTAAGCTTTTTTTCGGCAATTGTTTTATTGACCGTTTTTTTTGCAAGTATGGTGCAATGGGAAAATTGGCATATTTTTACGTATAGTGCTGGGTATTTGTCATTATGCGGGCTGATATGTTTATTATTTTGGCGTGCCGGATGTAGGGAGCGCATTGATATACGTTTTGGTAGTGTTACTGTTGCTTCGATTTTATTCTGGGGTGTTCTATGTTTGAGCGCCATTTTATCTAATATTCAAGATTTTTCATTTGTGTATTTTTATTCATTTTCTTTGTTACCTTTATCAGCTTTCGTTTTTTTATTGCAGCCCGATAAAACTGCATTTTTAAAGTGTGCGACGTGGATATTCGGATCTGGCTTTGCTGCGCTTTTTATATCAAGCTTTGTACAATTCTTTTTTTTGCAAGACACGCTTAATAACGGTTTTGTAAAATGGCCACTGGCTAATCAGAACTCTTTGGGCGCGCTTTATTCCTTAGCGGGATTTTGTGGTATTGCCGTGCTTTCTGTTACAAAGTCCAGGATAATTTCTTTTATCTCTGCCTTTTTTACTATAGGTATGATTGCCGGTATAATGATGACGGGTGGACGCGGCGTTTTGCTATCATTTGTTCTGTTTTCTCTCGTTTTTTTTAGTATTTGTTTTTATTTAAAAAGAGCGCGGTTTTCAAAAAAATCTTTTTTCAAACTTGGTGTAGCGTTATTTATATTTTTTGGGTTATTTGCAATACTTCAATTTTTTTCTTCCTCTGCCCATATGGGAATATGGGATATATGGAGCAGGAGTATATCCGGCAATCGTTCATTACTATGGTCACGGCCTGATATATGGATGTCGACATGGGCGATTATAAAAGATCATATGTGGCTTGGTACAGGGATAGGAACGTTTTCGTTATATTATCCGGCATATCGTGGGAACGATTTGGTGTCATCCGGTTTTATGGCGCATAATGACCCCCTACAGTTTTGGGCTGAAGCGGGTATAGCGGCGTTTGTTTTGTTTTATACGATTATTATATTTTCAACTTTACGACTATATTCTTTTTTGAAAGATGATTTTTTTGATCGTACGATAAAAATCAAAATCTCAGCTGTTTTTAGTGCGATAGGTGCTATGATTTTACACTCTCATGTTTCCTATAATTTAAATATTTTGCCTACGTTATTATTGAGCGGAATGCTGTTTGGGGTTTTTTTGTATTACACACAAAAAAAAGATTCTAGTGACACTCTAATTAATGCGAAACATAGATTTTTATCCTGCCGATTTTTTTATTTTCCAGGGCGGGAATTTGCGTTTTATGGGTGTACTTTCATACTTATTTTTGCTGCGTTTTTTGTTCGTTATCAAATCCCTTATTATTTTACAGTATTAGCGGGCGAGCAGATTAAAAATGATAATTTTAAGGATTTTTCGAAGTTTATAAATATAGCGGGGCGCCTCTCTCAAAATAATAATGATCATGCCTTGATAGGAGCGGCGTCTATTCCAATAAGTATTATAGAAGCGCAAGGGGCAATGCTTGATAAAGCTGATTTATACGAGCATTTTGAACATGCGGACAGGCTTTTAAAGCAAGTCTTGGATGTAAATCCTCGATCTGTGCCTGCCTTGTACAAGCTGGCAAATTTACGTGTTGTAAGCGCACCCTATATGCCGATTGATACATTGCCGCAAAGCTTTTTAGAACGCGCCTTATCGCTTGATCCGTTGCATGTGAATTCCAGAATGCTTTTATATAAAGTATATGAGAAACAGGGTTTTCAAAATAAAGCGTATGATACTTTAAAAGATGGGATGCGATGGAATTACCACATTTATAATGCCGTTGAATATTATGAGCGTGTAGCAGAGCTTAGTTTTATAGATGGAGACTTGGTTCTGCACAACAAGGCACTAAAGCAAATGTATCGTTTGAAAGAAGCGTTTGGGTCGTATGCTGCACAAGAAAATTTAATTCATAAGTGATTGTATTTTAAATATGGCTAACGCAATTTATATTGTTCCTATTGTTTTTTATATCGTTCTCTTTGCTGCAGGATTTTCTATTCTCGCTTCTGTACTACAATATTTGTTGCATATTGCGCGTGATGATTTTTGTTCTAGAATACTTTGGCAAAAATGTGTCAGGGATATAATATTTTCGTTTTATGGTGTATCTCTTTTTTTAATACTGACTTTTGAGCTATCATATCCTTTTTATAAAACACTAAACGGGCAAAATATTTTGTGGGAGATGATATATATTATTTTCATCCCTTTTTTTTATTATGCGCTGGTTTTAGGTAACAGGCGGGAAAAAACTGAAGATATTCGATCAGATAGTGTTTTAGATAAACCGAAGTTTTTTCCATTTCTCATATTATTTTACAAACAATGTTTCAGGTTTTTAGTATTTTATTGCGGGTTTTGTGCCCTATTTTTTAGCATTACAGCCGGTCTTATGTATTTTGATAGATTATTTATAAATTCGGGAGGGTATGGTTTTGTTTTAAGCATAGGTATCTGGGCTTTATTATATGTATTTTTAATCTATCGTAGAGTTTCTGAAAGATCTCACGCTATTACAATTGTAAGTATTCTTTCCATAGCAATGCTTATGTTTTTAATTCCCTTGGCTTTAACGTCTATATCTACTTCACCGAAACTTTACCGTATTATAAATTCTAAGCCATCTTTGCAACAAATATAGGGATTTTAGCGGTCATATATATGATCTTTTATCAAGAGTTGTGTAATTGTTAAAAAACATGCATCTTCGTGCTTGATTTCTCTATGCTTTATCTGCCACACATAGAGTATGAGTGATTCAGATGATAATGTATTAAGATATGATAAAATGGTTGAAAATGCCTTGCGGGGTGTTGTCAAGCAATCGGTTGAAGAAGTGATCGAAAGCGGGTTACCTGGCGAGCATCATTTTTATATTACATTTTTGACCGATTATCCGGGTGTAAAGATTCCAGAATATTTAAAGGATCGTTATCCGGGTGAGATGACTATTGTTCTTCAATATCAATTCAATGATTTATTTGTAGATCCCAAAAAAATGGGTGTAACGCTTTCCTTTAATAATGTGCCGGAGCGTTTAGAGATTCCTCTTGCTGCGATCAGTATTTTTGCCGATCCTTCCGTGAATTTTGCGCTACAATTTCAGCCGCTTGGCGATACACTGGATGAATCCGATATTCTTGATATCTTGGACGATGAAGACGGGCCAGATGATGATGGTCCAGATGGCGGCGGAAAAAGTAAGGGTAAAGGCGATGATACCGGTCAAGTTGTATCTCTGGATCAATTCCGTAAAAAATAAAATAATTTTTGCATTTTAAATTTGTAGAGGAATTTCATGGCTACATTTTGGCATGAAGGGGTTGCCCCTGACCACGAGCCTTATAAGGTTTTGCTAAAGCGTGGCGACTTTATTGATGATGCGCGTGAAGGGCGCGATGTTCCTTATAAGCTTTATTATCCTTATATAGAAAATACCGAAGAGGTGGGTAAGCTTCCTGTTATTGTTTGGTCACATGGATTTGGTGGCAATCGTGATGGGGCGTCCTTTATTTCACGATTTTTGGCATCGCATGGGTATCTGGTATTGCATCCATCACATCGCGGAACGGATAGTTCCTTATGGGAGGGGAAGCCCGGGCATCCTTGGGATATTCTAACCAAAACAGTCGTAAACCGCGAGACGACGCTGAATCGCTTTAAAGATATTCCATTTTTAATCAATGCCTTTGAGGCGTGGCTTGAAGATGAGCCGGATTTAAAAGCGATTGCCGATATGAGCGCATTAGGTGTGTCGGGGCATTCTTTTGGCGCGATGACCACGCAAGTTATTGCCGGACAAATGTTTCCCGATGAAAATAACGCTTTGATCCAGCTTACAGATGATCGGTTTAAGGCCGGCATTTCCTATAGCCCCGTACCAATTGCGCATTTGAGTGATAAAGCGCCTTCTCTTCTTTACGGCGGCATTAAAATGCCGATGATGTTTATGACAGGTACAGAAGATGATTCGCCTATAGAGGGTTATAAATATGGTTGCAGAGTCGTAGTTTACACGCATGCAGGATCGGACGAAAAGTATCTTTTGATTAAAAAAGACGGTGATCATATGGTTTATAACGGTACCCGCGGTAAACTTAAAGATAACGCCAAATCGCGCCTTGCATGAAAATTATACTAAAATTGGCGCGCTTGCGTTTTGGGATGCGTATTTGAAAAATGATGAAAATGCGAAATCTTGGCTTACCGATGGACGGTATCAGGCCTATATGAAAGATCAGGCTGAATTTAAATATGAGATTTAGTCTCCGTCTTTTTATTTTAAGAACGCTTTTTTTAAAGTTTATGGAATTTTATGACTGAATATGCCATCGAAATTGAGGGTTTGAACAAAACCTATGCGGGACATAAAAAGTCTCCGGCAAAGCGCGCACTTATTGATGTTGACCTTAAAATTCCCAAAGGGTCTATTTTTGGACTGCTTGGCCCGAATGGCGCGGGTAAATCTACGATTATCAATATTATGTCTGATATGGTTTTTAAAACCTCTGGCAGTGTAAAAATCTGGGGCTATGATATTGCTAAAGATATGCGTGCCGCAAAATCGGCAATTGGCATAGTACCGCAAGAAATTAATTATGATGTTTTTTTCTCTCCTTTGGAATTGCTGGATCTGATGGCGGGGCTTTATGGCGTTCCAAAGGCGGAACGGCGCTCTATGGAATTGATAAAGCTGGTTGGGCTTGAAGAGAAGGCACATGCATATACACGCTCGCTTTCCGGAGGTATGAAACGCAGGTTAATGATTGCGAAGGCGATGGTACACAGTCCGCCTATCTTGGTTTTGGATGAGCCAACAGCAGGTGTTGATGTAGAATTACGGCGGCAACTGTGGGAGAACGTTCGGCTTTTAAACGCGCAAGGCGTCACGATTTTGCTTACGACACACTACCTAGAGGAAGCAGAGGAGTTGTGCGACCGGATTGCGATTATCGATCATGGCAAAATTATTAAATGTGAGGATAAGGAAGATTTGCTTGCCGAGATCGATGGCAAGGAAATCAGGTTTCGTATGGATACACCCTTTGATAGCGTGCCTGATGCGCTCGGTAAATATGGCGCGGTGAAGGAGGGGCGGCGTAGCTTGATAATTCGCTACACGCCGGGAGAACAGAGTATTGATGAAATTGTACGCGCCGTTCAGGGGCAGGGTTTTAATATTTTTGATATTTCAACAAATGAAAGTGATCTGGAAGATATTTTTGTACAATTGACGGGGTCTTGATCTTTATAGACCGTTTTGGAACTTATTTGATATGCTGCGTGTAGTTTTTTAAATATAAAATCAGGAGATTTCTTTATGAATACACTTAAATTTATAGCTGTTTTAGGCGCTGTAGCGGTTTTGCCGTTGGCAGGCGTTCATGCACAATATGCGGTTGATGATCAGGCAAATACGACCATCAATGCGGGCGAGGCCGGTAATGTTGCAGGCGGCGCTACGGCGAATGAAGATGTAAATGGCGATTATAATGCGACCCAGATCAATGGCGGCGTAACATTTGAAAAAGAAGTATCAGATCAGCCCAATCAAGTTATAGAAGTGTCGACCACTGATGAAAATGAGCCAGCTGCCCCATCGTATGAAGAGGAAGCCGAAGACGATGCGTCTGGCGGTATCCTTGTTAAAAAAGAGGACTATAATAAGTAATTATTACTAGTTCATCATTATAAAAGCTCGCTTTTTCAAGGCGGGCTTTTTGTTTGATGTTTTGTTCTTTGATTTGCAATTTATCTTTGATATAAAAGCGCACATATCCTTCGGTTTTATAATGCGCTCGTAGCTCAGGGGATAGAGCACTGGTTTCCGGAGCCAGGGGTCGGAGGTTCGAATCCTCCCGAGCGCGCCATTTTGAAATAAAAAAACTCCCCATGAAATATGGAGAGTTTTTTATAATTCAATTAGAGTGCTGAATACTAAGCGGCGGCTGAGGCCTTATTTTCGCTTGGGATTCTTAATTTTTGACCAGGATAAATTTTATCTGGATCGCTTAACATTGGCTTGTTCGCTTCAAAAATTTTCATATACTGATTGGGGTCGCCGTAGAATTGTTTTGATATTTTTGATAGATTATCCCCAAATTCTACCGTGTAGAATTCTGATTGTTGTTCGTTTTGCTCAATTTCAAAACGAGATTCAACTTGTGATACGCCTTCGATGTTACCAGCGGCTAAAATCGCTTTTTCTGCTTGCTCGGCTGACTTTGCTGTCCCTGAGAGAATAACTTTCTCACCTTCAATTTTTGCATCGAGGCCGTTTATATCCAAGTTATATTTTTGTACGCGGTTTTTTACTTCTTGCGCGGCCTTTTCCGGCTCATCTGCAAATGCTTTACCGATCAACGAGTTATCAATCAATCGTTCGCCGGCTTTTTTAATAAAATCAAATATTTTCATGAATATGTCCTTTGTAATTATTATAGTTTGAAATTAATCTGTGTAATCATACTAACAAATAATTAATGAGAAAAGTTCCTTATGATTTTGAATACTTACCATTGGCGTACGGGGCCCGTATCCACATGTACAAAACCGCTTTTTGGATAAAATCCAACTCCGCCTTCCTTCATTTCCAACGCTTCATTCCTAAGTTTCTTCACAGGCACACCTGGAATTGATATATCAGCCGCCTTGCCCAGAACATGCTGGCTCTTCTTTGCCGTATTTCGCCCCATTGCACGTAAGGAGTCATTGGTTTTTTTGCTACGGTGGCCTGAGATAAGATGAATGGGCGCATCAACGTCAAATTCGTTATAAAGCTCATGTAAAAGAATGTACAAATCAGGGTCGATTTCTATCACCTGATCTTTACGCCAGTCACGCATGAATTGATTGAGTTTGTCCAATCCGTTTGGCATAAATTTTCCATCCACCCAGAAGGCAACTTCTATATTTTCGCGTGTGTTTACATTATAAAGATCTAATGCCTTAAACTCCGGTATTTCATTATAATCGGATTTTTCTTTATCTTCAAATATATTCACAGCTTTTATATTCTGTTTTGCCATGTCTGAAATATCTTTGTTTTCAAATACTTTTCCTTCGGATTTGGTCAGGTTTTGTTCTATGCGTTTTTTATTAGCAAGATCATTTTTCTCAACAGCGGGCTTTCTTTCTGCGGCTATAGCATCCAAACTCTCCGCATTAGTTTCTTGTGCCTGGTACAAGAAACCAGCTGTTAAAACTATTATTATTACTATTATGCTTGCTATTGCAAAGCCGCGCATTTTTTTTCTCCTATTTATGTGTGGTTCGAGCTTTAGTTTAATCTCTTTAAAGCTTGTTTAAGCTTTTTATCGCGTCCATATACGTCATCGGCAAAATGCAAATGTCCGCCATTATCAATCCATGCCGTCATATATAAAAGATGAACGGGGACATCTTCTTTTAAATCAAGATAGGTTGTGTCAGGGTGCTCGCCATCTTCTAACATATAAAGGGTTTCAACTTCTGACTTGCTCATACCTTCATCATTTAATAGAAAATTGGCCATGGTGAGAGGGTCTTCCAATCTAATGCAGCCAGAGCTATATGTGCGATCATCTTCATTGAAAAGATTTTGTGAAGGTGTACCGTGCATAAAAATAGCGTAGTTATTTTCGATGGAAAACCGCGCTAAACCCAGTGCATTTTTGTTCCCTGGTTTTTGGCGGAATTGATAATTTGCAAGGTTTATTTTATCGAGGCTTTCGATGTTTATGTCGCTCCAAGGGACAATCTCTCCGGTTGCCTTGCTTTGTAATTGATAGCCTAGCGCATCTATAACGCCGGGGTTTTTTTGTATTTTTGGAATAACATACCTTTCAGAAATGCTATCCGGTGATGTCCAGTCGGGATGGATTTTAACATTCTTTATAACGCTACTAAATACCGGAGTTTGGTGCGCGACTTCACCTACAATAACTGGCATGAAAAACTGTGTTTTACCATTTTTTATAGCGTGTGCGTAAAAAGCGGGAATGTTTACCCGTACATGCTTTTTACCCATATCATCCGGCATCCAGCGCCAGCGTTCCATGGATAGCATGATTTTATCAATATGTGTTTCTACACTTTCATTAAGCGCGCCAATTGTTTCAGGGCCGATAACAGCATCTGCTTTTTTACCATGAAAGTATTGAAATTCTGCAACTTTTTGCGCAAGTTTGGCGTCATAAACAAGGGCAGGATCATTTTGTGCGATTTGTTTGTCTTTTTCATCTGTAGCCAAATTTTTATGTGCTATGCGGTCTGCAATTTCTTCGGTGGCGATTTGCGCTTTGTCAATCCATATACTTTTTGGCATTTTGCCATCATATTCGTGAAAGTCTATTGTTAATCTCTCTCTGATCTGAGGTATGGATTGATGTGCTTCGCCGGGATAGATAAGCGTATCTTTTTTAATAATTATGGAAGGCCAGCCACCCTGATCCGCAATTTTACGGTATTTTTTCAGTTTGTCCCTAAGCGCAACATATTCGCTTTGTGTTGGGGCAAAGGATTTAAGAACTTTTTCAGGATTTCGTGCATTTAAAAAATCGGCCGCTCTTTTATCTAGTGCGCGGTGTTGGGGCAGGGTAAAGATCATGGAATCGAATTTATGCGGCTCTATTCTGCCTGTGCGAATATCATTTATATAATGCATAACCGTATTTGTAAGCATCCACTCTGTCTTAAAAACGACATTTGGATTTTTTGTATTTTGGGTTTTATCAGTTAAGATATTAAACTGGTAATCAGATGCCTCTAAAGCATTTTCATAGGCCTGATTAATGATTGCGTTTTTATATTTTGTTATGTCTTTTTTGTTTTGAGCTTTTTTATCAAACCATATAGGTTCAAAATTACGAGCCTTATAAAATGCGAGAATATCATCCTTAAAAAGCGGGGCATTATTGTCAGTTCGTAAGTTTTCGTTCTCAAGATACGCTTTAAAATTTTCAGCATATTCTATAGCGGCATTTGCATGGTTTGGTGTGATTAAAATTATAAATACAGCGAATAGAAAAACGCTTTTAATTTTTTGGTTAATTATTTTATTTTTCATCGCAGTCTTAACTTTCTTACAAGGGATATACGCGCATATTTCTATACAAACAGTTGTTTTTATTTAAAGTTCCTTTTCCTAATGTATGCTCTATAAAAAAACGACAGATGATAAATCTGCCGTTTTTACTTTATTGAAATGTGCAAAAAGCTTTAAGCAGCCTTTGATCTTTTGGGGCCGTAAAAACGTTTCTTATTTCCCTGTTTTGCTGCACCACCAGCATTATTATTTGGCTTACCTGTGTTGGGCTTTCCCGCATTCGATTTACCCGCATATGATTTGTTGCCACTTGGCTTGCCGGCATATGGGTTTCCGACTTTGCCATTTGGTCTACGGCGGCGAGAGTTACGCTTTTTCTTATCAGAATTTGCAGGCTTGTTGGCCTTTGCCGCTTCTGGATCAATCAACATTTGTATTGCGTGCCATTTACGACCGTCTTGAGGTGTTACCAAACACAATGCTTCGCCTTCTGCGCCTGCACGCGCCGTTCTTCCGATGCGGTGGATATAGTCTTCGGGTACTTGCGGTAGATCATAATTAATGACGTGCTTGATATGAGGAATATCAAGGCCGCGGGCAACTACATCTGTTGCGACCAGAATGCGATATTTTTTATTTCTAAAATCATTTATAACTTTTTGGCGGCGGCTTTGTTTCAAATCACCATGAATTGCATCTGTGCTAAAACCTTCTTTGCCCAAACGTTTGGCAAGTTTGTCTGTGCCGTGTTTTGTTTTTGCGAAAATCAGGATCGTGCCTTCGCGCTCGTTTAATTGTTCAACCAATTCGCCATATTTCTTTTCCTGATCTACGCGAATAATATCCTGTTTGATGTTTTTGATCGGGGTATTGTTGTGACCAACGGCAATACGCTCAGGGTTATTCATGTATTTCTTGGACATCGTCATAATATTATCCGGTAATGTCGCAGAGAACATTAATGTTTGACGATTATCAGGTAAAAATTTGAATATTTTTTCAAGTTGGATTGTGAAACCCATATCAAGCATACGATCTGTTTCATCCAAAACAAGAAAATCAATCTGAGAAAGGTTTAAAGAACCGCGCTCCAGATGGTCATTAATTCGGCCGGGTGTTCCAACGATAAGGCGGGGGCCTTGGCGCAGTTGTCCGAATTGTTTGCTCATCGATTCACCACCAATTATAAAGGCGGTTTTAATATGGCTCTTTGGCCCAAGCATCTGGTTTAAAACGCCCATGATCTGTTTTCCCAGCTCGCGCGTGGGTGTAAGTATCAATGCACCACCTTTTGGGCTTTCCAAAAGTTTTTGAACGATCGGGATGGAAAAAGCCGCCGTTTTGCCGGTACCTGTTTGAGCCGACCCCATAATATCGCGTCCTTTCAGGGCTAAGGGGATAGATTGCGCCTGAATAGGGGTAGGGGTGGTATATTTCATGTGCTCCAAAGACTTCAAAAGTTTTGGGTGCAGGTGGAGTGTATCAAAGGTTTTCATCGTATTTCCTATGTGTATAAAAGTTCAAATCCCACGCGCAGTATTACGGCGAGAGTATTCTCGTGTTTTTCTTATGATGGATCTCTTTTTTAAAAGGATCCTTTAAAACTTGAACTTTTTATAGGAAGGGTGAATTTTAAGGCTCACGGGATTTACGGTTTTGGTTTTTTTATTTTTGTAAATCGACCTGTTAAAAGCTCTTATCGTTTTTAGCTTAGAGCATCGTTATATCAAAACAACAGGCGCAGTTATGACAGGAATATGTTTTTTAGTCAAGTTTTGTGTAATAACGGTTTGAAACGCAGTGTATTTCATACAAAAACGACCGATTTTAAGGCCGGTCGTTTAAAAACTTTATTTACTAATACTATTTAGGCGCGTGGTTTTTTAGCCAGTCATTATGAACTGCTGCTGTAATTTTATCTTCTTTGCTAGTAGAAGATGATTCTAGTTTATAGCCAGTGTTTCCAGCGGAAAAAATACTGCCTAGCTTTTCTTGTGCTAGTTCAATTTCTTCTAATGTTTTAATATTTGCTTCACGTGATGCACTCATACTAATTCTCCGTTCGTTAATATTTTAATATATGACTAAAGTAGTATTGTTTTATCCTATTTTGGGAATATAATGCAATAAAAAAATGCATTTTATACAATAAAGTTATCATAGATTTGTATTTTACTTGATTGTTTTTCAGCAGATAAAATCTATTTGAATATACAATGAAGTAATAAAATAATGAATTTTATACCAAAAAACTTGCATTTATCAAAATCTTATGATATCTCGCTTGTCATAAGCTTTTAATCTTTTTAGGCGGGGACGTTTCTTTCCCGACTTCCCCCCACATTAAGCCGGAAGGGGGCGTTCCCACCTAAGAAGAATACTTGCTTCATGCAGTTCGGAAATCCAAATCGCTTATTTTTTCAGCGCGTTTTGTTTTTGATTTTTAACTGTTATTACGGTTGTTCCGAAAACTGTGCCACATAGCATTGTTATACCGAATAACATCAAGAATATCGTCAGCGGGGAATATCCTGCTTTATCCACATTACTAATAGTTGCTTTATTTAGTAGATCAACTTGCTTGTTTAAATTTTGAAGCGCTGCTTCAGTATGGGTTTGCGATTGCTTTAGCGCCGATATTTCTGCTCGCAGCGCTTTATTCTCTTGATTCTGTGCTTTGATCGCTTCCGTCATTGGCGCGATAAGGCCGATATAATCAACGCTTAGGTAACCATCCTTATTCTCGCGGACGAGTTCAGGGAATATTTTTTGCATGTCTTGCGCGGAGAAACCCATTTGAATGTCTTCACGGCCTTTTAATTTATAGAGAATTCCGTCCAATTGGGTGAGGCGCTGAAGCATTTCATTTTTATCAAGGTCGCCAAGTTTGTCTTTTAGTCGCATATCGGATGTGATCGCGACGCCGCCTACTGTACCGGAGCCGGTAATTGTTACATCACCATCAATAGTGATGTCGGCAGAGCTATCACCGGTTGCAGCGTACTCACCGTCAGTTGTGCCAATAGTACCGTAGATAACATTCGCAAGGTTCATATAATAGCTTGTTGAATTTGTGGCAACGTCTACATCCTCCCCTATTAGAACATTGCGGTTCCCCGTTCTGTTTGTATCTCCAGCTTGATGCCCAAGAAAAATATTTCCAGATCCTGTACTGATTGAAAACCCAGCATCATTTCCAATTACGGTATTGTCGGAGCCCCCAGCATGCCCCCCTCCGAAAGGCCCCCGCATTGCACTGCTTCCAATTGCGGTGTTTCCGTCGCCACCTCCGGTCCAGCGATATGCATTCCATCCTATGGCGGTATTACCGTTGGCCAATCCATTTGTCTCCATAGCGGATGTACCAATGGCGACATTATTTCCGCCACTTGTTTCTGCAGACAGTGCGTCGCGTCCGATTGCAATATTATCATTTGTTGTAACTTTTGCACCGGCATTTTCACCCACAAACACGTTTCCTTGTTTTCGGTTCTTTTCGCCCGCGCGATAGCCAATGGCAACCGTATAATTAGCCGTATTATCTTGCGCGGCTTCTTCTCCGATTGCGACAATATGTTGACCTGAATTTGCGTCACCGGCGTTTTTACCAATAAGAACGTTATCCGTTCCTGCGAAAGAGAGAAGCTCATTTGTCCCATCGGTAAAAATGTCACCCCCCGTTGCGCCGGAAACGTCTTGCGGGAATGCGGGTGTTATAGACGCGGTAAGATTTCCAGTTACTGTTAAATCCCCGTCAATCGTAAGGTCGGCTGAGGAGTCGCCTTTTGCGTCATATTCGGTATCTGATGCCCCTATACTTCCATAAATAATATTACCAATATTGATCGTTCGGTCATTGTTAACTCCATCAAGTTCAATGTCCCTACCTATAAGGATATTACGGTCCGCACCTTGTGCATTACTCCCTGTCCCATAGCCTAATAAAATATTTCCATTACCATCAAGTGTGTTACCGGCAAAGCTACCTATAGCTATGTTGTCCCGCGCATTATTAGAGGATCGCATTGCGTCTTTACCAATTACAATAGAATCTGCAGAAGCAGTCATTGTTTCACCCGCACGTTCACCAATTACAATGCTTGCATACCCTCCCTGTCCGTTTTCAACTGCCGAACTTCCTATAATAACCATTGCATTATTCGTTATGGCTTTTCCTGCGTCCTGACCTATCACGGTCACTTCTCTCGTACCCCCGGCTTTATTGCTACCGGCATTTGCCCCAATGAAGGTATTGTCATATCCTGAAGTGTTTGTTTTCCCTGCTCTATATCCTAAGAAAGTGTTATCGCCACCATCTGCGGCGCCACTATCATTGCTGCTTTCACCAGCTTCAAAGCCAAGATATAGATTATTTGTGCCATGATAAGATAAAAAGTCTTCGGTGCCGATTTTGAAAATATCATCATTTGTTGCGCCTGAAACATCCAGAGGGAAGCTTGGTGTTATTGAAGCAGTTAGCGCCCCGGTTACAGTTAAGTCACCGTCAATCGTAAGATCGGCGGAGGTGTCGCCTTTTGCATCGAATTCGCCATTGGTTGTACCACTGGTGCCGTAGATTGCGTTTGCAATATTAATATAATAATTTGTGCCTACCGCAGGTGTATCCGTATTATATCCTATAACAGTATTACGCTGACCGGTTGTGATTTTATCCCCTGCATATGCGCCAATGACAACGTTTTTATCACCTGTGTCCAAATCGTGTCCAGCTTCGCGCCCTATTGCGACCGTATCATCCGCGGCTCCACCGCCGGCGCCCATGGCTTCATATCCCAATGCAACTACATATTTTCCATCGTTAACATATCCTGCTTTCTCACCGATTAAAATATTTCCTGCGACGGAGGTTGCGCCATGAAATTGACCTGCGTTGGCACCAATCATAATAGAGGTGGTTTGCTCTGCTTCCCGCCCAGCGAGTGAGCCGATATAAATGCTTTTATCAACATTGGTGTTTACATTTTGTCCGGCTTGATACCCGATAAAAACGTGTTGATCACCCAATACGTTATTTTCGCCGGCTTCTGAACCAATAAAAACATTTTGATCTTGTGTCGTTTTGCTTCCTGCCTGAAATCCAAAGGCAACATTATTACCGCCACTTCCATTATTACCGGATTGTTGACCAAGGAATGTGTTTTGCGTACCGCGATAACTTAGGAAGTCATCAGTGCCTATGAGGAAAATTTCTCTGTTGGTGGCGGATGCAACGTCTACGGGGAAAGTCACGGTTCCAGTGGCGTCTGCGGCACATTCCCATGCAGTGTTTCCGGCGTTACGTTTTATGACTTGGGAGCTGGTACAGCCGGTTAGGCCAAGGTCAGAGACGGCGGTGGTTAAGGCGCCGGTTATTGTTAAACCACCGTCTAATGTTAGAGATGCAGATTCGTCGCCCGTTGCAGCGTATTCTGCCGCGTCTGCGCCCATTGAACCATAGATGACATTACCAATGTTCAGGTGTTGGCTGGTGTTATCTGTATCAACGCCATAACCAATCAGAATATTTCTGTTTTCTGTATTTAAATTTGTACCGCCCGCCCCTTGCCCTAGGACAGTGTTATATTCACCCGCAGCCACGGATAAGCCCGCATCATGACCAATAAGTGTATTGAATGAGCCGGACGTGTTTAGGCCTGCACGGTATCCCATGAAGACAGAGAATTGCGTGCTTGCGTTTTTACCCGCGCGCATACCGACAAATGTATTTTGATCTTTATTCGCAGAATTTGTCATGCCTGCTTCGAAACCAATAAATGTGTTGGAGCCGCCCAAAATGTTGCTTGCGCCCGCACTTGCCCCTATAAATGTGTTTTTATCGGCGGTGGTTGCTGTTCCCGCATCCAGACCGAGGAAGATATTGTCCACACCATGGTATGAAAGTAAATCCGTTGTACCGATTTTGAAAATGTCATCATCTGTGGCGGATGCAACGTCTACGGGGAAAGTCACGGTTCCAGTGGCGTCTGCGGCGCATTCCCATGCGGTATTTCCGGCGTTGCGTTTTATGATTTGGGAGCCGGTGCAGCCGGTTAAGCCAAGGTCAGAGACGGCTGTGGTTAAGGCGCCAGTAACATTGACATCACCGTCGATGGTGATATCGGCCGAGGCGTCGGCTTTTGCATCGGCCTCGCCGTCAGTTGTTCCAGTTGTTCCGTAGATGACATTTCCAATATTGAGCTCTCTGCTCGCGGTGGCGGCAGTGGTTTCGATATTGTTGCCGAGTAAAATATTTCGTGAGCCTGTTGTTGTATCGCTTCCCGTTGCGTTACCTAAGAAAACATTATTATCTCCACTAGACAGAGAATCACCTGCTAAAGCGCCTATGATTACGTTGTTGTCCGCGTCATTCATCAGATACCCTGCACGGCGGCCGATTACAATGCTATCACCAGAGCCGCGCATGGTGTATCCTGCGCTTTCACCGATTACAACAGAGCCGTATCCACCATCTGGTGCAACAATAAATTCTCCATTTACGGCTTTATGCCCGATGATTACCATACTGTCATTTGTGATATCATCACCTGCGCCAAAACCGATAATTGTATTAAAATCAGCTGATGTCGGAGCGTTTTCTGCTGCACCTGATCCTAAAACAGTGTTTTGACTGTCGGATCCGCCATCTTCATTGGCAAAGGCATTTTCACCAATTAAAATATTTCCGTTTGCTAGACGACGAAATACAGGATTGCCGGAAGTGACTTCTTCCAAAATTATTTCGGTCGGATCAACAATAAGGGGTAGAGTGACTGTGCCTGTGGCATCGGTGGCGCATTCCCATGCGGTGTTTCCGGCGTTACGTTTTATGACTTGGGAGCCGGTACAGCCGGTTAGGCCAAGGTCAGAGACGGCACTAATTATGCTTCCTGATACTGTTAAATCTCCATCAATGGTTATCGCCGCATCACCTGTACCAGCCGTGGCTGGGTTTGTGCCCATATCACCAAAGATTGTTTGTCCTATATTTAGGTAATTGTCAGTATCAACAGCAGGGGTATTTATTTGTCTACCTATAATGATATTATTTGAACCGATTGTAGTATTGGAGCTTGTACGAAAACCAAGAGTAATATTGTAGTCTCCGGATGTTATACTATCGCCGGAATCATCACCGATCATAATGTTTCCATCTCCACCATTCAGTGCGTTACCAGCCTTTTCCCCTAATCCAAAGTTAAAACTTCCTAATGAGCCGCCACTTTCTTTCCCGATAAAAACGTTTTCGTTACCAGTCATATTCCGGCCGGTTCTAAACCCGATAAAAATGTTATCATTGTTGTTTGTTGTTGTGGTTCCTGCACTTCTACCAATGAATGTATTGCGTGATCCAGATTTAAGCAATAGTCCTGCATCCGTTCCCATAAGGACGTTTGAGGACCCCGTTGTAACTGCAGGACCAGCATTTTTACCATATAGAGTGTTATTATCGCCGTCGCCAGTATTGGTATGATCTAATGCTGCGCCAGCATTCAGACCCATTGCCAAAACTCCATTTGCATCATCATGTATCATAACAGGCTGATTCCCGCCGTCGACATCTTGCATAATGAGGGTGTCGCTATCGACATCAATTGGGAGTGTAATGGGGATACCAGTTAGATCCGCACCCGTTCCAACTTCCCACTGGGTATTGGTTTGTGACCATACGAGAATTTGACCATCGGTGGTTGTATCGGTGGCTAGGGTCGCAATAAGATCTTCACCACGTAAAGAAATAGCATCTGATCCACTTGCGCCAATATCTGCGGCACATTCCCATGCGGTATTTCCTGCGTTACGTTTTATGACTTGCGAGGCGGCACAGCCTGTAATATTGAAATTTGTAATGGCGTTTGTAAACGCGCCGGTTACGGTAAGAGGGCTGTTTACATTTACAATGCCCGTTCCAACAGCTGAAATGTTCAGGTCTATATTTGTATCAGTTCCGTTAGAAGAAAGTGTAGGCCCGTTTCCAGTTGTTCCGCCGTCAACTGCAATATTGTTTACAGACGTGTCATTTTGTTCGACTACAAAGATCACGTTATTCCCAAGACCATTTATAAATAAGAGACGTCCGTTTCCACCAGCGTTACTATCTTTGTTATATACAATTCCTTGTTCAAACCCGCCAGATCTCATAAGACTTACTGAACCATTATCATCTTTATATTTTATTTGAAATTTAGATGCTCTATTGGCTGTAAAGTCAATAATTCCTTCCCTCAATGGATGATCAACAGTTCTAAAAAGGATTTCAGTCCCAAGATCCCCTTGATTAGAAGATGTTACGCTTAAATCTCCATCTATGTATAATCTTGCTGTACTATCAGTAAGAACGCTTGTATCACCCATATCGCCGTAGATGACATTACCAATATTCAGGTAATCGTCCGTATTATCAGTGTCCACACCGGAACCTATCAGGATGTTACGGCTTTCCGTGTTTAGATTTGTAGCCCCTGTGCCCGCGCCAAGAAGAGTGTTGTCCGCGCCGGTGGTTACAGCCACGCCTGTGTCTACGCCGATTAAAGTATTGTCATCACCTTCACCGGCATTTGTGTGATCGAGGGCCGTTCCTGCGTCAAGGCCGATGGCGAGGACATTATTTGTATCATCATGGATAAAGACAGGTTGATTGCCGCCATCAACGTCTTGGAGAATGATTGTGTCGCTATCGACATCAATTGGGAGTGTAATGGGGATACCAGTTAGATCCGCACCCGTTCCAACTTCCCATTGTGAATTGGTTTGTGACCATACAAGAATCTGGCCGTTTGTATCTGTATCGGTGGCTAGGGTGGTGATTAAATCTTCGCCGCGTAAAGAAATGGCATCTGATCCACTTGCGCCAATATCTGCGGCACATTCCCAAGCGGTATCTCCGGCATTGCGTTTTATGATTTGGGAAGCAGTACAACCAGTTAAGCCAAGATCTGCTACTGCAGTTGTCAGAGCACCTGTGATGTTTAAGCCACCATCTATTGTCAAGGCGGCATCGCCTGTCCCAGCAGTGGTTGGGTTTGTGCCCATATCACCGAAGATGGTGTTACCGATGTTGATGTAATCATTTGTCGTTGCGGTAAGATTTTGGATGTTTGCACCAATAATAATATTACGTGCGCCAGTTGTATTATTTGTACCCGATTCATGGCCAAGAAAAGTATTTTCCGTTCCCGTTGTAGTCTTAACACCTGCCGCATGTCCCAATGCGACATTACTATCGCCGGTCAAGCTGTTCCCGGTAACTACCCCTGCAATAATATTAGAAAGTGCGCCTAAACCAACTCCTACATTAAAACTGCTTTGCGCGTGGCGTCCGGCGCCAGCACCAAGAAAAACGTTTGAAATACCGATCGTGTTTTCATAACCACTTTCATGTCCTAAGTATGTGTTAAAGTTCCCGATTGTGGTATTAGCGCCAGAGTTATTTCCAATCATTGTGTTTAAGATTGCTGTTGTACTTGCAAAACCAGCCATGTGACCAACTAGTGTGTTACTATTTCCTTTTGTTGTATTTGCGCCAGCATTAATACCGATAAAAGTGTTGTTATCACCTTCCCCAGCATTTGTATGGTCGAGCGCGGTTCCAGCATTTAAGCCTATAGCAAGCACATTATTCGTATCATCATGTATCAATACAGGTTGGTTTCCGCCAGCTACATCAACAAAAATGAGACTATCAGAACCAACATCTATAGGGAGGCTAACGCCTGTGGCTGTGACGCCCGTTAAATCTGCGCCGGTGCCGACTTCCCATTGTGAATCGGTTTGATCCCAGACAAGGATTTGACCTGTGGTTGTCGTATCTAAAACAAGTGAATTGGTGATATCTGTACCTTGTAGTTCATTTGCGTCTCTAAGATCAGATTGACTTACACAATTTGCGGGTGTTGTTGTGTGGCTGTCACATATCTGGTTTACACCGAGAACGCTTAAATCTATCAAATCTTCATCATTGGCATCATCGCCGCCGGCTAAAACCTGCTGTATTGTTGGAAAGCCGCCGCTTCCAGAACCTACGCCGTAGTCCGGTTCACAGCTCCAACTGCTACCGCTCCAATGCGGCTTTTCGCTAGTGGCAGTACAAGAAGGAGGTGTCAGATCATTTGCGCCGCCAGCACCATATTTTACCGCACCGCCAAGTGCTATGACATCGTTGCTTGCTGTGACATTGTTCCCAGATTCGACATTACCGCTTGCTTCGATTTTTCCGCCTGTGGTTTCAATATCTGCGCTGCCTGTAATTTTTTTTGTGACATCCAGTGTTTCGGCAATAGTAGTAGGGCCAGCAATGGTCACAGTGTCGGTAGCGGCGTTGCCAAGTGTTACATTTGCGTTTGCAATCAGATCCCCGGAAAGTGTTGATGTACCTGTAACGCCAAGTGTTTCGGCAATAGTAGTAGGGCCAGCAATGGTCACAGTGTCGGTAGCGGCGTTGCCAAGTGTTACATTTGCGTTTGCAATCAGATCCCCAGAAAGTGTTGATGCGCCTGCAACACCAAGAATTCCGGTAATGCTGACAGTGTCTGCAATATCGTTACCGAGTGTAGTGTTACCATTAACATTCAGGGTTGAATTGAATATACCTGCACCAGAAGCGTTAAATGTACCCGTAACATCAAGTGTAAACGCTGGGTTGTTATTTCCAATACCTACATTATCAGCGTTGAAATATATCTCCGCACCGTTTTTTTGCCAGATACTTGCGCCTTCAGCCACCGATATCCAGTCATTATCCACTACACCAGAAGGATCATCACACATTTCTAAAACCGGATTTATACCTGAAGTGTTAATACGTAATAAAAGATTATTTGCTTCGCTACAGGTTGCTAAAGTTGCTTGTGTAGGGAGTATAACGGACGCGGCGCCTAGTGTTAGAGCGGCACTTGAACCTGTCATATTTAAACCACCCAAAAAAGAGGCGGCTTCATTTACTTCGATTTTCTCTGCAATAGTTGCTGTATCCGGTGCGCCGCTTTTTATTTTCCACAGTCCGCCTGAGCCGGCAACGCTGTCTTGATAGGTTAGCGTTACAACTATATCGTCACCTGCCGGCGTTACCGATGGAGGCGCCGCGCCACATGTTGTGGCGAATGTTTTATCTTGTGCCGCCGATATAATGGCAATTGTGTAAAAATTGAGGTCCGTATCTCCTTCGAGTATGTTACCGGTTGCAGAAGTGTCCGAGCCCAAATTCCACGCACAATATGCATAATTCGTACCCCAAGGATCAAGTTTTTCCGCACTAATTGTAGAAGGGAGACAGCCTGCATTGGCAGGAACGCCAGCACATGTCGCAGGATTGGGCGGTTCGCGCGCGCCGTCGCTATCTGGGTCAGTATTTGCAGCGCCGCTTCCGCCCACGGCGTCATCGGTTAAAAGAAGGCGAGAGGCCACATGCATTTTGGCTTTGGCCTCTTCGCGCATGTTGACATTAACCATAGTGGTTAACGGGCCGCGCATCGTGCTCATGATGCCTGCGCCCAGTACACCAACGACGGCGACTGCACCAAACAAAGTAAAAAAAACGTTCCCACGCTCGAAAAAATTATTTTTTGACGTGTTTTTAACGCTATTCCCGCGCATATTTATTGCCCTAATTATAAAGAGTTATAGCTTTTTTGTTTTAACGGATATTGCCGCTGTTTTAGCTAAATCTCTTTTATTTAATTTTTTTTTGCAAAAAATAACTTTTGATTAAAATAAGCCAAAAGACAAAATTCTTGCAAAAGCCCCAAGCTATAAAAAAATTTTTCTAATTCATCATAAGTTAAAAACCTTACTAAAGTATTAGCAAGAGGAGAGGCTTTTTTAGCAGGCTTTTTATGGGGATAGGTTTTGTTTTTAATTTAAATGAATATGATTAACATTTAAAATCACTAAGGCTTTACATCTTAGGTTGGGAGAGGCAGCTCAAATTTTTGTAATGCTTTGGCTTGACGCTTGGCCAGTATATTTTTATCAAAACCCTCAATCAGGTCATTAAACATCTGATACCAGTTAATTTCGGCGTTCAAATGTAGAAAAACAGAGCCAAGGCCAAGTGCGGCGCGATCCATAAATACAAATTCACGAGGAACATTTACACCACCTACTTCTCGTAACTGTTTGTGGACCTTTTCGGCAGTTTCGCGCCCATATACACCGCTTGTTGTTTCGCCGATTGTACGCACTTTATTATCCATTACGGGCGCATATAAAAATTTTGCCCAAATGTTAAGTGTTTCAACCTGATCTTTTGAAAGATTGTCAAATCCCCATGTTTCATAAGCGTGCACGGCAAGTGAAATATCATCTGTCATCAAGGCATTATATAGATCAATAACGCCGCCAATAAAATCAGGGCGAAACACACGGATGCAGCCGAAATCAAGCAGGTTTACAGCGTTATCTTTCCTTATCGTATAATTACCCAGATGCGGGTCACCATGAATAGTGCCATAGTAATATAGGGGCACATACCATGCGCGAAACATGTTTAAAGCTAATTGATTCCGTTGTTCAGGACGTCCATCTACAAAATTAAGTATTTTTTCACCCTCAACCCAGTTTGTCGTAAGAAGGCGTTTTGTTGATAAGTGTTCAACGACTTCTGGCACATGTACGTCTTTTTCGTTGCGTAACATGTACGCATATAATTTGCAGTGTTTTGCCTCACGCTCATAATCCAGTTCTTCGCGTAGGCGCTCTGATAGTTCGTCATGAATATTTTTAGTTTTTATAGCCTTGTCATAGCGTTCGTATAAGGAAAATAGAATACGGAGCTGTTTTAAATCGGTATCTACTGCAGATGCCATATCAGGGTATTGTAACTTACACGCCAGTAATTGGCCATCATTGGCTAATGCCTTGTGAACTTGACCTAAACTGGCTGCTGCGGCTGCTTCTTTTTCAAAGGATTTAAATTTTGATTGCCAGTCAGGCCCTAATTCAGATTTCATGCGTCTTTTAACAAAAGGCCAGCCCATGGGCGGTGCATTAGATTGTAATTGTTGAAATGCCGTCGCATACTCACTAGGGATTGCTTCGGGTATAGTGGCCAATATTTGGCCAACTTTCATAAGCGGGCCTTTTAGGTTTCCTAAAGCGTTTAATAATTGTGCCGCATGTTCTTCGCGCTCTATTTTTAAGCCTAAATATCTCTCTCCCGCCAATTTTACCGCAAGATTTGCCATTGTGCCTGATACTTTTCCGTATCTTTTCATGCGTCCGCCAAGAGTATTTTCGCGGGGTTCTTTTTCTGTCATATCTTTATTCTTTATGTTTTCAACAATCAAATTTTTTAAAGGTGTACGTCTTTTGTAAAAGATAATTATATATATAATCTTGGTTTTATAACTTTAACTTTGCATCTTTATTTAATGATGTGGTGCATTGATGTAAAAAATCTAGTTTTTTATAGTCTTCAATTTTCTTCTGGCCTTTTGGTTTATTTAAAAAGACGTGACACTTATTTTATATAATTTTATTTGAAGGCGTTATCTATACATTTTGGCCTTTGGTATGTGGTGTTTTTCATTTAGATTATACTCATGTTCAAAGAAAAAATTACAAAAATGAAAAACGATATTATCAGGCATATGCTTCCAAATGTTTCTTACGACGGCTGGGGAATGTCGTTGGCCAAGAGTGCTGCATCCGATTTGGGATATGACCTCAATGTTGTTAATAGTTTGTTTCCTGCCGGTATGCCTGATTTGATGGTAAGCGTATCAGAACATATTGATAGGCAAATGATAGATGCATTGAACGCTTTAGATATTGCCGAAATGGGTGTCACCGCGCGAATAAGAGAGGGCGTACTTGCGCGTTTGATGGTGTTTCAATCAAATCGGGAGGCTTATACATCCTACTTTTCCTATTATTTGTATGGCATCAGAAAAGCAGAGGCCGCAAAAATTGTTTGGCGAGCGTCTGATATTATTTGGAATTGGGCGGGAGACGCATCAAAAGATTATAACAGATACACCAAGCGTTCTTTATTAAGCG
Organism: uncultured Alphaproteobacteria bacterium; assembly: GCA_963702155.1. Taxonomy (GTDB): domain Bacteria; phylum Pseudomonadota; class Alphaproteobacteria; order Micavibrionales; family Micavibrionaceae. The sequence goes on along the minus strand of OY969717.1, from coordinate 1,399,712 downwards.
GCGTGCTCGCGTCAACTACTTTGACATGGATTGATGATAAAAGTGCAGATTTAAGTCATACCCGTCATTTTTTGGATAACCGCATCAATAATGTTATGATATTAGGCAAATATATTAGTAAAATAAAAAAAAGTTTTTAATCATATAGTTTTTTACTTTAGGCATATTTTTACTTTTAAATGTAAGATTGTTATTTAGTATTAACTTAATATAGTGTATGGGTATTTCATTCTTATGTCACAAAAGTTCTTTCTTATTGCTTTAACTTTGATTCTTGGGCTTGTATCACAACCGGTACACGCTAATAAATTGTTGGAGTTCTTTTTTCCTTCTTTGAAAAAAGAGGAATATGACCCTACCAAAACACTCAAAGCGCCTTTTGCTTATGAGGATGAAGATAAAGCGAAAGAAGATGCAGGTAATGCAGATAAGACTCCACTTGATATTGATTCTATTCAAGCCTCTCAGAAGAAAGACTTTTTAAAAGCAGTGCCACTTGAAAAACCACATCGCTTAGATAATGAAATAGGTGCTTGGGTTACTGATGTTATATCGGAGATCATTACTTTTGAAGATAATACTTATAGCGCTACTATAGAAAAAAACCGTTCTTATTTTAATGCTCGTGGGTATCTGGATGTTCAAAAGTTTTTTGATACAGTTAAAATTAAGCGTGCTGTCGAATTGGGTGAATACGAAGTTCACGGCTTTGTTGAAGATATCCCCGTTGTTTTGAATACAGGCAATTTGAATGGATCGTATAAGTGGCTTTTCAATGTCCCTGTCATGGTTTCTTATATAAAGAAAGATGCGGTCAATTATCGTAAATCGCGTCCGGTTAACCAAGATATGACATTGGTTATACAGGTTGGTCGACATGTTGATGCTGATAACGAACATGGTCTTTTTATAGAGACATGGTCCGGAAAAATGGATGAAGAGAAATAAGGCTTGAAGATTGATGCTTCAAAAGTTGTTTTTTAATAATTATCGTCAAGATATAAATTTATAATTTTTAAGTTGGATTTTTTGATTCGATGCTTACAATCACGGCTTATAATTCAATTTATGAGCAGGAGTTTCTCTTATTATGTCCGAAAATGTAGCAAGCTTTCCAACAAGCGCAAATGAAGATGGTGCCGAGCCAAAAACCAAAGGTGAAGGGGAGGCTAAAGACGTAGGCGGTGTTGCGGGACAGCGATTACGCTCCTTTATTGAGCGTATCGAGCGCTTAGATGAAGAAAAGTCTAATTTGATGGAAGATATCAAGGAAATTTATGCAGAAGCCAAGGGTGTAGGTTTTGATGCCAAAACAATGCGTAAAATTATAGCATTACGCAAAATGGATGGTGAAAAGCGCCGTGAGGCTGATGAGCTGCTTGAGCTTTATAAATCCGCGATCGGGATGTATTAAAATTATATAGCTTATAGATTTGTTTTTTAATATTTATAAAAGCCCTTTGAATTGAGGGCTTTATATATATGTCCTCAGGTGTGATAAAAATCTGAGATTGACGAATGACTTTGTGTATGAAGCCTTCAATCCTGTTTTTAAGCTCACAATGTTTAGGCCTTAGCGGTTTTGAGGCCAAACCATATCGCAATTAGAAATAGGGCAAATGATAAAAAGCGCCTTGCTATAAGGCGTTTGTTTTTTTCGTGTAAAAAATTTCTCTGTGGTTCCGGCCAATATAACAATAGCAGCGTGTATTGCTGTTGCTAGAGTTACATATATAAATGTCAGCGTTATAGTTTGCGGTATAAGAGGAACAGACGTCAGAATAAATTTAGGTAATATGGCGATGTAAAATATTGCTGCTTTTGGATTTAGAGCGTTTACAATAAAGCCCCTTTTAAAAAACTTTATATTTTGTTTCAAATTTTTTGTTGAGCTTGGTGAAGTTTCCGGTTCTTCTTTCCAGCCATCCCATGCCAACCATAGTAAATAAAATATACCAAAAATTCTAAGGCTCTGATATGCGATATCCGATGTGGAGATAAGTGTGGCTAAGCCCAAAGCTGTTGCTAGACCTATGGATAGTAAGCCAAGCGCTATCCTGCCGTGGCTGCAAATCCGGCTTTTCGTCCGTCAGTAGCGCTTAAAACTGCTAAGTACGCCATGTTTGGGCCGGGTGTAAGCTCGATTATCGTGCATGTAATAATAAATGCTATTAGGGTTGTGAGCATTTAATTTATTTATCCTCTATTAGGTAATCAATGATACTGCTATCGGCAAGCGTGCTTGTATCCCCGAGATTTTCCGTGTCTCCGGCGGCGATTTTACGCAAGATCCTTCGCATAATTTTACCGGAGCGGGTTTTTGGTAGGCCGGCAACACATTGTATTTTATCAGGCGTCGCGATAGGGCCTATTATTTTGCGAACGGTTTGGATGATTTCCTTTTTTATTGTTTCGTTTTCTTCACATCCTTCTTTTAAAATAACGTAGCTATAGATGCCTTGACCTTTGATATCGTGCGGGAAACCTACAACTGCACTTTCGGCAACGTTTTTATGTTCATTTATGGCGCTTTCAATTTCTGCGGTTCCTAGGCGATGACCGGATACATTAATTACATCATCAACGCGGCCTGTAATACGGTAATCGCCTTCTTTATCTCTATTTGCGCCATCGCCAGTAAAATATTTACCTTTAAATACACTAAAATACGTTTGAATGAAGCGGTCGTGATCGCCGTAGACAGTGCGCATTTGTCCGGGCCAAGATTGGGTAATGCATAAATTGCCTTCATCCGCACCCTCAATAATATTCCCATCATTATCAACTATCGTCAGGTTCACCCCGTAAAATGGTTTTTGCGCCATACCGGGTTTTAAATCGTGACAAGGCAAAGGGGTGATCATGTGTCCGCCGGTTTCGGTCTGCCACCATGTGTCAATAATAGGGCAGCGCTTTTCCCCTACGATATTATAATACCAAAGCCATGCCTCGTGATTGATTGGCTCGCCTACTGTACCGAGAATACGCAGAGAGGAGCGGTCGGTTTTTGTAACCCATTCATCACCTGCGCGTAACATGGCGCGGATGGCAGTCGGCGCGGTGTAGAAAATATTTACTTGGTGTTTGTCTACGATATTCCAAAATCTTGACCAGTCAGGATAGTTGGGAACACCTTCGAAAATAAGGCTGATCCCTGCATTGGCGAGTGGGCCATATACAATGTACGAATGCCCCGTGATCCAACCGACATCGGCTGTGCACCAATACACATCGCCTGTGCGATAATCAAAAGATGTTTCATGTGTCAAAGACGCGTACACCATGTAGCCGCCAGTAGTGTGCATAACACCCTTTGGCTTTCCGGTTGAGCCGGAGGTGTATAAAATGAAGAGCGGGTCTTCGGCGTTCATTTCCTCACAAGGGCAATTATCGCTCTCGTTTTCTACGGCTTCGTGCCACCATAGGTCGCGATCAACCGTCATGGCGACTGCGCCGCCTGTACGTTTTAAAACAAAAACAGTATGGACATTGGGGCAATCACTTAATGCCAGATCAGTATTGGTTTTGAGCGGTATGGTTTTACCGCCACGCAAACCTTCATCGGCCGTAATTATAACATTTGATTCGCAATCGAGAATACGGTCACGCAAAGCATCGGGCGAAAAGCCGCCAAACACAACAGAATGTACCGCACCAATACGGGCGCAGGCCAGCATTGCAATCGCGGCCTCTACGACCATAGGCATATAAATGATGAAACGGTCGCCTTTTTCGACATTTCGCGATTTTAGTGCATTTGCAAACTTTGAAACACGCGTTTTCAATTCGCCATATGTAATTTTATGAGTGTCGTTTGGATCATCGCCTTCAAAAATAAAGGCTACATCTTTTTCTTTTTGAGGTAAGTGGCGATCAATGCAGTTATAACATGCGTTTAAAAATCCATCTTCATACCACTTTATGGATATGTTATCTTCAAAATTTGAATTATCGATAATAGTCGGGAATTCGAACCAGTCTAGCCTTCGTGCCTGATCCCGCCAGAAGCCGTCCGGATCACTTACAGAGTGCGCATACATATCCTCATATTGTTTTTTTGAAGTTTTAGAACCTGTGGCTGTATGATTTTTCGCGGGGAATATTCTTTGTTCCTGATTGGACATTTTTGCAGCTCCTGATTTTCTTTAAAAAGTGTAGCGCGAAAATGGTAACTGTTTAAGTAGTTTTCTTATATCGTTTTCTAAATACGATCAACGTTACGCCGCATAATGCGATGGCACCGCCAATTAATGTGATTAAACCAACGCTTTCCCCAAGAAGGAGCATTCCAAATGACACAGAAAAAACGGGTTGCAATAGACTGAACGCCGTTACACTTGCGACAGAATTGCGGCTCATTAAATTTTTCCAGACATACAGCGCGAGGCTCATTAAAATTATTTGATAGGCAAGTACGATGCTGAGAATAGACCAATTTGCATTTGTAAGTTTTTCAATTTGGCTGGTTTCAAATAAAAGCGAGCCAATTAAAACAACAGGAAAAGCCATTACATAGCTGTAGGTCATCATGGTCGGCATATTGAGATCCCTAATATTTCGCATACGCACCGATCCTATTGCCCACATAAATGCGGATGCCAGCATTAAAAACGTACCCAGATACGAGAATTCAATATCGGGTTTGAGTAGAATGAGACCAACGCCACCAAAGGCAAGAATAAGCCCCGTAATTGCCCTTATCCCGATTTTTTCGCGGTAAAAAACAATACCGATTATAATGGCGAAAGGCACTTGGGTTTGCAGTATAAGCCCGCCGAGAGAGGCTTGCAGGAATTCTAATGCCATAAAAACTAGCCCCAAATGGAGAGCTATATAAGGGAGGGCGTAGAGCGCCATGTCCTTATACCGATTGAGAGGGAGCTTCTTTGCAAAAGGCGCAAAAAGTAGAATGCTTAAACCGTAGCGTATGACCAGTAGGGAGAGCGGTTCCACAGCGGTTGCGCCAAGGCGGATCATCACGATATTCAAGCCCCATCCGGCGACAACGGCAAGCGCAAGCCCTATATCTTTTTTATGCATAAAATTGAAAGCCGCTTATTAGATTTTGTTTCTATGGCGGTGTTTAAAGAAAACTGGCAATAACGCAAGTTATAAATGATTTAGGATTTGTTTTTGCTCATTTTCAGGATTTCGTCCCATTCGGATTTTTTAACCGGAGAGACAGATAGGCGAGATTGTTTGACCAAGGCCATTTCTTCAAGCTTTGGATTGGCCTTGATTTCTTTTAATGTTACAGGGGGGTGGAGTGGTTTGATTGTTTTAATGTCAACCATACCAAAGCGGCCTTTAGGGTCAGTATGATCGGGATAATATTCTTTTACAACTTCCACGATGCCAACAATCTCTAGCCCCTTATTTGAATGATAGAAAAACCCCTTATCGCCAATTTTCATGGCCTTCATATTGTTTGAGGCTTGGTAATTTCGTACCCCGTCCCAATGTTCTGTGTCTTTTTTGGTTTGCTGATCCCAGCTCCATTTGAAAGGTTCGGATTTAAATAGCCAATAATTGTTTTGCATTATATGGAAGCCGTAATTTTATCTTTATCTTCTTTTTTGCATATCCAATTGGCGCATGGCTTGCCTGCATCCTGATATATCAATGCGAAAATAAGACCAAGGCACGCGCCTTGGATGACTGCTGCGATTAGCCAATAAACGGCGAGGTCAAATGGAATGGGCATATAAACATAGCGTCCAAACATTATTATACCTCCTATAAATCCGGCTAATGCACCGTAAAAAAGGCCTATTCTTTTCTTCTTCGTGCGGATAAAGAGTGCAAAGATCTTAAGAATCACGCTGGTATATAATAGTTGGGTGAGGAGAAGCCATGGAAAAAGGGTATTCATTTCTTCCGCGGTTCTCCAGTTTTCGCTGGTTGCGTTATAAATTGGCGTCAAAATTATGCCATGGAATATGTATTCATAAGCAGATACAAAAATAAAACCAACCAAAAGTGCTATTGAATAGCGCGGAATGTTTACTCCTGAAATAGGGCAGTTCATGCTAAAATCTCCTTATTTTATAATAGTTTAAATATATATAACTATAGCTAACTCTTCGCCATTTCATATCTGAATGGGCGGTTGAGCATTTCGGCGATGGATTTGTCGATAGATGTTTCCCCCTTCAGGCAGCGGTTGACGGCTTCGGTAATGGGCATATCCACCGCGTTTTTCTTGGCCAACGCGAGTGTTGATTCGGCCGTATGAATGCCTTCTGTAACTGCGTTTCTGGATTTTAAAATATCTTCCAGTTTTTGTCCTTCACCTAGCGCGACACCCAATGAATAATTTCTGGATTGCATGGAAGAGCAGGTGAGCATCAAATCGCCAACGCCGCACATGCCAAGAAACGTTTCTTTTTTTGCGCCCATTGCCACCGCAAGGCGTGCAATTTCGGCAATGCCGCGTGTTAGAAGCGCCGCGCGGGCGCTTTCACCCATTTTGCGGCCGTAGACTGTACCGCATGCGATGGCAATAACATTTTTGATTGCGCCGCCAAGCTGTACGCCGATAATATCAGAGGAAATATAAGGGCGGAAACGATTGCGTATGCCCATAAATTCTTGCAGTTTTTTGCCCATATCTTCGTCTTTGATACCAATTGTCACGCCGCCGGGCAGGCCTTGCACGAGTTCAGACGCAAATGTCGGGCCGCTCATCACGCCGATGGTAGCGTTGGGCACAACTTGTTCTGCCACTTGTGACATTAACAAGCCTGTCTCAAGCTCGATGCCTTTTGCGCAAATAATGAGCGGTTTATCTGAGGTAAGTTTATTGGCAATTTTTTCTAATGTGGCCCGCACATGCTGTGCGGGTGTGACAAGCAAAATAACATCGCGACCCACTACGTCATCAAGGGTGTTGGTTGCCCGCAAGTTGTCAGATAATTTTGCGCCTTTCAGATAGGCGGTGTTTTCATGGTCGTTATTAATAGAATCCACGACCTCTTGCTCTAGCGCCCAGATCAAAACATTTTTGCCAGACTTTGCGAATACTTGCGCCAGAGCTGTGCCCCATGCGCCTGCGCCAATTACACCAATAGATTCCATATTTTACACCGTATTTTCTTATTGTTTTGTTTATGCTTTTATACCAGCACCATGCCGTTTAGGGGCGTCCGGGTCAAGAGGCCAGCGTGGTTTTGCTTTAAAATCCAGAGGATCATTTTCACCGTTTTTCAAGCGCTCTAGCCCTGCCCAAGCAATCATGGCTGCATTATCCGAGCATAAACGTAAGGGCGGGGCATAAAGTTCAAAGTTATGTTCTTTACAAAGATTATCCAGAGACTCGCGAATGGATTTATTTGCGGCTACTCCGCCGGATACGACAAGAATGTTTTTTGCGGCATGCGGGTATTCAGTTTTAAACTTATGCATCGCTTTCAAAATGCGCTCTGATAAAATTTCTGTCATAGCGGTTTCAAATGCAAATGAAAGATCAGCGATATCTTCGCGCTTCAAATTGCCTTCAGGCAGGTTTTCAACATGATTGCGGATGGATGTCTTGAGGCCGGAAAAAGAGAAGTCCATCTCCTTGCGCCCTTTCATTGGGCGGGGCAAGGGGAATCGCGTCATGGCGGCGTTTTTATCTTTGCATGTGATTGCAATTTTTTCCAGCTCCGGCCCGCCGGGGTAGGGTAGTCCCATAATCTTTGCAGATTTATCAAAGCATTCGCCGGCGGCATCATCCAGCGTTGTGCCCCATCTTTTGTACTGCCCCACATTTTCAGCGACCAAAATTTGTGTGTGTCCTCCGGAAATTAGAAGCAAAAGATAGGGGAATTTTATTTTATCTGTTAGGCGCGGGGTAAGGGCATGACCCTCCAAATGGTTGACGGCGATAAAGGGTATATTTTTAGCTGCAGATATAGCCTTTCCTGCCGTCATGCCAACCAATACGCCACCGATTAAACCAGGGCCACATGTGGCAGCAACCCCGTGCAATTCATCAAAATTAAGGTTTGCATCTTCCATTGCGGCCTTTATAAGTGTATGCAAATGTTCGAGATGTGCACGCGCGGCTATTTCGGGAACGACTCCGCCAAAGGCTTTATGTTCTTTTATTTGTGAGAGAACAAGATTGGATAATATTTCACCGTTCTCATTTACGATAGCCGCTGATGTTTCATCGCAACTGGTTTCAATGCCAAGAATGTTCATTATGATGTTAGTAATACTAAAGAATGAACGGTATGAAAAGGTATAATGCAAAATTCGAAATAATTTATGATTGGGCATACGCATAAAAAAATAGTTAAAGTTGGCACACGTGGATCGCGTCTCGCACACGTACAAGCGGATATGGTTATTGAAAATCTATCGGTGTTATATCCAGATGTTACCTTTAAAAAAATAGTTATCCGTACGTCTGGTGATTGGCGGCCAGATCAAGGAGAAATGCGTTTAAAAGAGTGTGAAGGCGGCAAAGGTCAATTTGCAAAAGAGATCGAAGAAGCGCTTTTATGTGGTGTGATAGATATTGCCGTTCATTCCATGAAGGACATGGAAACGCGATTACCAGGGAAGCTTTCTATACAACATATGATGGTTCGCGAAGACCCAAGAGATTGCTTATTAATCAGTAATTTGGCCGATAATGTCCAAAGTGTTGATGACCTTTCTGTTTCTTGTGTAGTTGGTACAGCCAGTGTGCGGCGGCAGGCGTTTTTGCTTGCGAAAAGACCAGATTTAGACGTGCGTCCTATTCGCGGTAATGTTGAGACGCGCATTCAAAAACTAGATAACGGGCAGTTTAGCGCTACTGTTTTAGCCTATGCGGGTTTAAAGCGATTAGAGCTTGAACATAGAGCTGATATTATACTGGATCATTCCATTATGTTGCCAGCCGCAGGGCAAGGTGCCGTTGGTATCGAGATGCGTACAGGTGAACAAGAAATTGAGAATATGCTGGACAAAATTTCAGATAAGCGTACGGTTTTATGTGTATCGGCAGAGCGCGCGGCGGTGAATGTTTTAGATGGTACATGTCATACACCAATCGGCGCTTATGCCAGATATGAAAAAAACAATATAATTAAAATTGATGTTGCCGTTGCCGCACTTGATGGTTCTGAAATATATTACGAAAGTGCAAGCGCGAAAATCGATGCGATTAGTGAAGCCGAAGATTTGGGCTATAAAACGGGAAGATCTTTAAAAGATACAATACCCTCGTTTTTGTTAAACCAGTATATTGATGAAGATGAAGAACTTCTAAAAGGTCAGGTTTTTATCAAAGGGCATTCATCTAAAACTTGAAAAAATAATAAGAAACTATAACGGAAAATAATAATGTCTCCTCCGTATAAGGCTGCTTCCTTTATCCTTGTTACTAGGCCTTCTTTGCATGTTTCTGATTTTTCAAAAGCTTTAAAATCAAGAAACCTCACGCCTTTTTTTGAACCTATGCTGTGTATTGACAATGTTTCTTTTCAAATGCCACGTGTTGAAATATGCTCTAGTGATTTTGCCAGTTCAGATGATGAGACTTTTAACGTTCTTATTTTTACAAGCATATCGGGTGTACGTGCATTTGTCGCGCATGATAGTTTTGAGAATGCTAATTTGACTGTTCCCGTTTATTGTGTGGGTGCGCGTACGGCTCAAGAAGTTAAAAAAAATGGGTTTTCAAATGTTTATTCGGCAGATGGAAATGGGCGCGCTTTATTAGATAGTATTATGAAGGATATTAGATCAAAGGCCGTTTCATCTAAAGCCAAATTTTTATATGTTTGCGGTGAAGCCGTAGCCTTTGATGTTGCTCTGGCGCTTAATCAAAATGGTATCGAATGCAGGATGTTGATTACATATCGCGCTTTACCTGCAAAAGATTTTTCAATCGAGTTTCTAAATATCATCAAATCAGAATATTTTTTAATGGCCCCATTTTTTTCTGTACGTACGGCACAAAGATTTAGTGAACTGGTTTATAAAAACGGACTTGAAAACTGTTTTTTAAAGACAAAAGCCTTGTGTATAAGCCAGAGCGTGTTAGAGTGCGTACAGACTATTTCGTGGGCTGACACGTACATAGCCGATCATCCATCGCAAGATAGTATGCTTCAAAGAATAGATGATCTTTTGAAATAGATTTTTAAGACGAAGGTGTTGATCACCACACATGTTATTTATGGCAGGATATTTATTATGAGCAAGACTTCAAAACCAATGGATAATGCGGAAGAAATTATTGATCGTTTTGGCGGTATACGGCCTATGGCGAAAAAAATGGATGTTGCAGTAACAACGGTTCAGGGTTGGAAAAAACGGGATACTATTCCGGCAGGCCGGCGCAATCAGGTTTTAGAAGCCGCGTCTGAATATAATGTTGACCTGCATGATTTAGTTGAAGATGCGCCTATGCCTACCCAAAATTCGATGCAAAAATCTGATAAAGATGATAAGCCGAAAACCCCAAATGACGAGACTTCAGAAGGTGATATTGAAAACAGTGATGCTAACACTCCTGATACAATTGCCTTAACTCGGCGATTTGAAGAAGAGGATGAGGATTTTATTGGTGAAGAGCATAATGATGGCGAAGATGATGATAGTGAAAATTCAGATATTATTTTGGATGACGATTCACATCACGACGGTATTCAAAAAGACGATGAAAATGATATTTTGAGAGACAAAGATGATAGTGCGGATTTAACCGCGCATATAAATATCGCAAATAGAGCTTCGAGTCAGTCTTCAACAAATGGGGCTAATCGCAGCGCGTTCTGGATCAATTTGTTTTTGATCGTTATTGGTTTGAGCGCAATCGCGGCGCTTTTATGGCCTAAAACACAGAAAACAGAAGATCGTGTGGGTGTTCTAGAAACAGAAGTGACAGCGCTTCAAACAGATATGGAAACAATCAAAACAGAGAGCCAGTCTTTTCTCTCAACACTTATTCCGGAAGACCTAGACAAGCGTATTGCAAACTTGCAAGAAAAGGCAGAAAATGCGAGAGCGACAATAGATACGACATTGTCGCGAGCAGAGTCTTTTTCAACAGATGTTTTTGGTGAAGAAGCAGGCACTCTGGAAGAGCGTTTGCAAAAACTGGAAATGCATATAGTTGAAATGAACAGCTCCGAGCGGCTAGCTACTATTTTAGGGCGTTTTCAAAGTTTAAAAAGCAGCGTAAATGGTGAGCAGACGCTTGATCAGGCAATGAATAGTATTAATGAGACTTTAAAAGAATTGGGGTTGCAGAGTGTTGAGGCGCTTGATGAAAACGGCGTTTCTCAGGACGTATCTGATGAAGCTATCAATTCGGCGTTACAAAATGCGAGGGAAAATGATGAAAATTTACAGCAAACATTTGCCGGTGTGCCTCAAGAACAATTAAAAGCGGCGGCTCTTTTGCTTGGCATGAGCCAATTTAGAGATACGCTTAACCGCAGTAATCAGCCGTTTGAAGAGGATTTACAGCTTCTTTCAAACATGGTTGGCGGAGATAATAACCCTGCTTTGGCGGAGGCTTTAAAACAGCTTGCGCCGCAAGCGGAAAGCGGTATTTTAACGCCTACAGCTCTTGTTAGTGCCTTTAAACAAGCGGCAGGCGATACGGTTGTGCAATCTTTAAAAGGTGAGAATGTAAGCTTTAGTGAAAAAGCCAAAGCACGTTTTGGCGAGCTGTTGCAAGTTGAAAAAGATGGCGAATTAATAACCGGCACAGACACACAGATCGTTTTAAATCGTGCGGATGGCTTGCTTCAAGATGGTAAAATTGAAGAAGCAATCCAAGAGGTTGAAATGCTGGATGGGGAGGCGGCGCTGGCCGTTCAACCGTGGCTTAAAAAAGCGCGTGCAACCCTATTGGCCGAAGATTTAAAAGTTGTTCTAGACCAAAATATAGCCACTCTTGCTGGCGGTAATAAAAAGCCTTCATTAGAGCCTATAGGGTTAGAGCCAGATGCAGGTGAAGCCAAATTAAATCCCAAGCAAAATTCACAAAAGATTGATCCTGATCAATATGATGCGGAGCGAGTGATTGAAGGTGAGGCAGGAAAACCGCGCATTATTTATTTAAAGTCTAGAGACAAAAATTAAAATGAGTATGGTTTAGAATTATTCAGTTTTTATTTTTTTCTAAAGCGCTTCATTTTATAAAAGCAGGTTTTTAAAGTTATGATTAGGGTTATATGGTTTTTGATACAGCTAGGGCTTATTATCGCTTTTGCATTATGGCTGGCGGAAAACCCAGGCTATGTTGAAATTGATTGGCTTGATTATACTTTAAATGTGCATGTAGGCCTGTTTTTTGTCGGTATGCTCGTATTTTTGTTTTTATTTTTGACGGTTTATTCGGTTTTAAAAACATTTTTTATGTTACCTTCCGCGCGGCGTCAACGTAAAGAGGTTACGGATAGAGATAAGGGATACCGCGCGCTTACTCTGGGTTTATCTGCGCTTGCGGCGGGTGATACAAAGATTGCATCCTATCAAGCACAACGCGCCCTTAAATTTTTACCTTCCAAGGCGGGGCTTCCTTTATTGCTAGATGCACAAGCGGCGCGTCTACGTGGTGATGAAAGCGCGGCACATGAAAGCTTTACGGCATTACTTGAAAATAAAGATGCAGCGTTTTTGGGAGTTCGCGGACTTTTGCAAACTGCGATAGAGCAACACCGATATGATGATGCACGCGAGATGGCAAAACGCGCGCTCAAAAGTTACCCTAAACAGCCATGGATTTTGAAGACCCTTTATGATTTAGACATCAAAAGCGCGCTTTGGGACGATGCGCAGAATACGCTTTACCGTTTAGAGAAAGCCAAAGGCATTGATGCAGAGAGCGCATTATCAGAGCGTTTGGCGCTTTGGATGGTGCAGGCAGAGGATGCATTTAATCAAAATGATGTATCTAATGCCCATTCTTTTTCGGGGCGCGCGCTTAAGGCAGATAAACAATTTGTTCCTGCGAACAGCCTGCTTGCGCGTATTTATATAAAGAAAAATGAACATAGCCGCGCGGTCAAGTTGATTGAAAAGGCTTGGAAGCTCAATCCACATGAAGAATATATCGGTATATGGACAGACTTAATGCCGGATAAAACTAAAGATGATGCCGTTGCGCGATTGCGTTGGTATGAGCGGTTGATTTCTTTAAATACAAAAAGTGCCGATGGGCAATTGGCCGCTGGACGCGCTGCAATGCACGCAGATCTCTGGGGAGAGGCACGTAATTATTTGAGCAAGGCCGAGGAGATAAGGCCTAGTGTTTCTATCTTTAAAGCACGCGCGCATTTAGAGGCCAAAGCAACAGGAAACGCAGATGCGGAAGAAAAATGGCTTGCTAAAGCCGCGGATGCGCAGAGCGATTTTTCATGGGTTTGCCAAAAGACCGGGCGGATTTACGAATACTGGCATGCGATTGCCCTGCCGCATAAAAGCTTTAACACCATTCGGTGGAGTCTGCCATTCGGGCAGGCGGGACAAGATGTGGTTTTGCTCTCCCAAAAAGTAGATGATTTGACAATAGCGCCGCCATTTTTGAGCGGCCCACCGAATGTTTAAAAAAACAGTTTTGAAATCTTTCAGCCTCAGAATTTTATTTTGCCTTTTTGAAGCCCAATAAAAACTATAGCACCTGTGATAAAGCCACCAATATGCGCTTCCCATGCCAGGTTTTTTGTTAATGCCCCCATTATCATCATTATAATTACCCATATAATTATAATTTTCCAACGGCTGTCCATAATCTGCTTTGAAGCTTTGTTTAATGGGTGTCCTGCCATACTCTGATAGGCTTGCTTTTGAGCTTTCATCATAAGTAATGCAGCGGCGAAGAGCCCACTGATCCCCCCCGATGCACCGATGACAGGGGCTGTTCCAAAAGGATTTAAAATAAAATGAACAATTACACCCCCTAATACACAAAGGATAAAGAAAATAAGGGTTATCTTTGTGCCATAACTACGTTCCATAAATATAGCAAGTGCCATCCCCATAATTCCATTTAACAGTAAATGCCCCCAACTGCCGTGGAGGAAAATATGTGTTATCGGACTTAGGTATGAAAAGATTGATACGTCTTCAAGTCCGCCTGTAAACGCTGCTGGAATAAATCCAAATGTGTAAATCATTTTAAGATTTGTGCCCGCATCTAATAGTACCGTGGTTATAATGTGGACTATAAGCATTGAAGCGATTAATGCGCCGGCAAAAGGTGTTATTTTGTCAAAATTTATGAAAGGTTCTTTTTTGCCCTTACCCGTTCCATTTTTATTTTGCTTGTATTGCTTGCGCCACATTTTTTCCTGTTTGGCTTGCTCTTTTTTGCGGTGTGCATCCCGCTCTGCCAATGTTTTAAATTGGATGACTTTATTGTTTTCATCGTTATCACGGCCGTTTAATTTTTTATCTGTCATTTTTTATTTTTCTAAAAGGTTTTAGTTTTTAGTTTTTAGAGTATAGATATAAAGCTTTATGTGCGAATAGCAAAAAGGCTCACTATTTTATAAGTAAGCCTTTTTCTTTGTTTTTTAATTTGTCAACCTACGCTGGGCCGCCTGTATCCGATATCGGCGTTTTTCTCACGGTCATATTTATAATCTGCTGTTTCGTTACCAGTAGGTTCCATAAAGCTGGGTGGTTTGTACTTCGTTACAAAATTACCAGCATTTGCTAGAAGCTCGGTCGTTGCAATTTTAGTATTTTTTATTTGTTCGGCAAATTTACCCATCACATTACCAAATGATTCTTTGGCGATTTTGGTGCCTAGTACGACCATTTCCACAATTTTACCGATTTCTGGAATATTGCCTTCGGTCACTGCGCTAAATGCTTTGAGAGCAACAGATGTCATTTCATCCATTGTTTTTCTTTTGGCCGGTTTTTTGCCGCCACTGCCGCCTTTGCCCGATTTGCTTTTTTCGTCTTCATCTTCTTTTTCGTCATCTTTATTATCGTTGATGACTTTGATATCTACATATGTGGGCATTTGAAAGCTTACGGGGTAATATTTGAGTTGTTTCACATCAAGCGTTTTCCCGCTTAAGCCCGCTTTTACTTCAATACGAATTTTTTCGGGATCACGCCAATCTACAACAACGCAATGTGATTTGTATTCTCCTGTTTGGCGACATGCATGAATAATCCGTTTACCCGGGTATATTTGCTCTTTTACATCGGCCTGGTTTAAAAACTCTTTTACATTGAGTTGCATTTGGCTTTACTCCCTTTGTTTCATCATATTATTATCGGCACAGTTTAATCTGGCGCTTTATTTATCTTACGGAAATTAAGCTTATATTGCCTTGAAAAGGTTAACAAAAGGTTAATTTTTGGTTAAGGTATTCTAATACAATAGTTTTTTAAGGTTTTTAGTTTTTGCTTTTAGGAAATAAGTTCTCTTTTCTATTTTGCTCAAAACCTGCTATGATGTTTAGATACGTATAGTTTATAAACTTTTTGGAATTTTATATGCGCTTTAATGCCATAGCTTTGGTTTTATTTGTTCTCGCGGGGGTTGCCATCGGTATGCCTGCGCCGGCTCAAAATTTGTTTGTTACCAAAAAACCAAGCGAAGGACAGATGCCGGATACTACTGATATTCAAACAAATGGAGAGGGCTCATCGCAACCAAAAAGCCGTAATTATCTTTTTGTACCTAAAAATTCAAAAACATCTACAAAAAAGCGTCCTTTTAAATCCAGTCGTTATCGTGAGAGAAAAGGCGCGCAATCCATTACAAATGCTTTATCATCGGTTAAAGATCTGGATCTGGATTTGCTTCGTATGACCGACAGGCAACCTTCTTCTCCAAGAGAGTTTTTGGATCTTATGGTTGCAACACAAACATCGCAGATCACGCATGCCACAGAAATCAGCAATTTTGTGCAGGAAGCTGCTGTGGCAATTATGTCAGATAATATGTCTAAAATGGATGAAGCTCTTAAATCACAACTTAAAGGTAGTGATGTATCTGGTATAATTCTGGAGACTATGGAGGGTCTTGATATTGAAACTTTAGAAAAAGAAGAAGCGCTTGACAGAAGAAATGTAGCAGAAAAATTCGATACGCGTATCGCCGATGTTTTAGCAGTATCACAAGGAGAGCAAAAACTTAAATCTGCCGCAAGTAGCAGGAATGAGGAGCGTATAATACGCAACGCAAGAGGGCGGTATAAACCTTCGGCGATTACGGGTAGCGGTTATAACGATCGTACAGGTTCTACTTATGTGTCCGATGCTAGTATCCCGCGAGGGTTAGCGGTTCGCAATCGTTTAGATGCAAGAAAAAACCCGAAAAAGCGTTCTTTGAAAAAAGCTGGCGCTTCGGTCTTTACACCTCCACCGCGCAATAGCGGTTCTGCTATAAGTGGTCAAAGTTCATCGGCGCAACAATCTTTGAACAAAGATAAAACACAAAAGCAGAAGACACCTGTATATATTCTTCCAAAATAATTATTTAGCATAAATTGCTTTTTTTATATGTTGCTTGCTTTTTTCAAGGCTTGTAAAATTGTAGGATCTTTTTCATATGCAATCCTTACCTTTAAAAACGTCGCGCTCTTATATACATTTTGCTGTGTCTTATAAAACTTTACGCTTTTATGGCTTTTTATTTGCCGTGATTATATACGCCCTTACTGGCTCCCCGACGCCAGATCACCCTGGATTAAGTGAAGTTTTAACAGGCTCCTTAATTCTATACGCGGCAGGATTTACCGGATTAAAACGCCTATTTGATTTTACATCGCCTGTTCCCATTTGGTTTCATACAGGGCGGGTTTTTTTATTTTATTGTTTAGTCGTACCGGTTTTATCTGGCGTTATAGCAGGGCATCCGGTGAACGCTTTGTTACGCGATATTCTACCTTTTTTGTTTATTTGCATGCCTTTATTTATCGGGGATTTACTGATTGATAATCGCAAGTTTTGTATTATCTATATTTCAGCGCTCGTGTTTTTAGGGGTGTCGTTTGCGGCGCGTTCTTTTCTTCAATTTTATGATGATCTATTTAGCGCTTTTTCAATCGGAACGCGCGAGCTGACGTATTTTGCGAATGCGCCAACTTTATTATTCAGCGCACTTTTATGCGCAGGGTTTGGCGTTTATCATTTCGGATTTTCAAATAGGGTTGCTGGTTTTATTCAGTCTGCGCTTTATTGCCTTCTCTCGCTTATATTATTTTTGCCGATTATTATAACGCTTCAACGGGCAAGTGTAGGGTTTGGCATTTTATATGTTTTTGTTATTATGGCTCTGGTTTTTATATATAAGCCAAAACAGATGCTATTTCTTGGTATGCTGATTATTGCAGCAATACTTCCATTTGGAGATGTTATATTTCCCAGCTTTGATGCCTTAATTATAAAAACGGCTAATGTTGGTACGAATAATCGTTTTAATGAGGCGGCGGCGGTTCAAAATGCGATTTCAGATACACCTTTTACCGCGATTTTTGGTATTGGGTGGGGCGCATCTTTTCATTCCCCGGCGGTGGGCGAGGTGCGCGTGCATTTTACACATAGTTTACTGACCACTTATCTTTTAAAAACCGGTGTTTTGGGTGCGTTTCTTATGGTTTTTTATATGGGTAGCTTATTTGTTGTGTGGGCGCGGACATTACTGCATACTTCATTTTCGAACATTAGAATGATTGTTATTTTGCTTGCTTTTATCGGCCCGTTTTTAATCGACACGCTTTTATATGCGAGTTTCAAGTCGCTTGATTTTGGTCTTCTTCTTTTGCTTGTACCT
This sequence comes from uncultured Alphaproteobacteria bacterium, assembly GCA_963702155.1. GTDB lineage: Bacteria > Pseudomonadota > Alphaproteobacteria > Micavibrionales > Micavibrionaceae. The sequence goes on along the minus strand of OY969717.1, from coordinate 1,381,981 downwards.
GTCTTTATTACCTTGGATCGTCAAAAAATAAAGAGCAATTAATACCGCGTTTTATCCATAAGCAAAAAGCCTGAAAACAAGCCCCTTTCGTTGCATGATATCGCGCGTTCGGGTATTGCTAGATGTAGTCTTTCTTTTTAAAAAAACGCCTTTAACTTTATCGTTTACAATATGCGCAGGCCGTCTGTTTTATTTATAAATCGTGTTTATCCGCCTTCGCGCGGCGCTACGGGGCGTGTGCTTCGAGATTTGGCGCGGTCATTTGCACGCGAAGGTTGGCAGGTTACGGTTGTTACAACGGGTCCGAAAGCAATGCGAGAGCGGGATGGTGGGGTGCGCGTTATCCGTATCAAGGCCTCGCAAAACCCGGGTATGTTTGGGTATATCAAAATATGGCTTATGATGATGTTTACGGCGTTGCGTTTGCCGTCTTTCCATCTTTTTGTAACGCTTAGCGATCCGCCACTTTTGGTATTAATTGGTCAAATGGTGAAAGTATTCAAAGGGTCGCGTCATATTCATTGGTGTCATGATTTATATCCCGATATTTTTCCGGTTCTAAATTATTCTTTTCCGCGCATTGTTTTGCGATTTCTAAAACGCCGTACATTAAAGGCGATGCGCGAGGCAGATAAAGTTATTGTCATTGGCCGCTGTATGGCGCGAAATCTGACATATGATGGTATTGATCCGCGGCATATTACGATGATCCCAAATTGGCCGGATGAGGAGCTGTCTTTAAAAGGCGATGGCAAAACGCAGGATAATGCGCCTCAACATGATTCTTTTTCTGATCATCCTTCACAAAATGCGGATGATGATGCAGATGATATTTACTTAAATGGTATGCCCCAAACGCCGGATCAAGGTCAGCAAGCTTTAGCGCACAAGCCAGATGCCTCTTCTGATGGCGGTGTGCAAAAAATGAATGGCTCTAAACCTTATGAGGATCAACTTAAAACTGAGCCAAAGTTCCGCGTTTTATATGCCGGTAATATTGGGCGCGCACATCCGATGGACACAATACTTGGCGCGGCAGAAATTCTGATCGAAAGCAATCCGGAAATCGAATTTGTTTTTGTCGGAGATGGCGCCGGCTTTGATAAGCTTGCCAATGATCGGGCGCGGTATCACCTTGACAATATAAGGCTTTTGCCATTTCAACCTTCGAATCGTTTACGTGAAACCATGGAAAGCGGCGATTTGCATATTGTTTCGGTCAAGGATGAGGCCGCAGGATTGCTTGTGCCGAGCAAAGTTTATTCCGCGCTTGCCGTGCAACGCCCATGTATTTTTGTGGGGCCACATAATTCGGAAGCGGCAAAAGTTATCAATGATTTCAAGGCGGGTACAATTGTACCGCAAAGACAGCCGGAGGCTTTGGCCGATGCGATCCGTGCATACCGCATGAGTGGCGAGCTATGGTTTGAAGCGCATGAGGGGGCATTAAAAGCCGCGCAGATTTATGTGCCGAGTGAAGCCATCAATGCATGGATGGAGCGGGCATGGACAGTTGTTCGTCACGATTTGGAGCGTTAAGTGATGATAGGTAATCCACATAAAATAAAAGCTAAAAACCTGCGTGAAAAGGGTTATGAACAAACTCAAAGGCGGGGTCAACAGAACGATGTTAGCCTGCTGGCGCTGATCCAAGATCTATGGGAGGCGCGACTTTTTCTAGGGTTTGGCGCGTTTTTTATGTTTATATGTGCGACGCTTTTTATGGCTATCGCCGTACCGCATTATAAGGCGCGCATTGTTTTGGGGCCGGCCAATCCGATGAGCGGGGTAGATGTTTCTTCGCTTGCGGGGGACGAACGGCTTGGCGGCTTGCAATTTTTGGCGCAGCGTGTAGGCGTTCAAAATTCGTCTGATTTTACAAGATTTGAACATAGTTTTGCGAGTGCGGATGTCGCGGCAATTTTACTTGATGATCAAAATATAAAGCATGGGCTTAATATTGATACAAGATGGTCGTCCCCATTTTGGAGCACTCATGTAGATGAGCCTGATTTTACACCCGCTAAATTAGCAGAATATATTGATGAACGTGTTGAGTTTGAGCCGGTAGGCACAAGCGCGCTAAAGCGTTTTGTTTATAAACATCCAAGCGCTGAATTTGCGGTATATTTTCTGAAGCGTCTGCATGCGGCGGCGGATACTGTGATACGCGATGGCGTCCGGCAGGAAAGCGAAAGCAGGATTGCGTATCTGAACGGTCTTATGGTGCAGACTTATAATCCGGAACACCGCAAAGTTTTGACAAATTTACTTATGGAGCAAGAGCGCTTACGGATGCTGGTTGCGCTTGATTCTGATTATGCGGCAAATGTTATTGAGCAGGCGCGAGCCGTACTTAAACCTGTATGGCCGCGAAAAGTTTTGATTTATCCAACATTTGTTTTTGTGGGGCTTTTTCTAGGATTTATTATATATCAGATCCAGGCTAGCTATTTATATGTGCATCAAAAGCGTCATGCGGTTATTAAGCGGGATACGATGCCTTCTATTCATTGGATCAATAAGGAAAATAGCAATCTGAACCAGCCATCACTTTTTGATGAAGATGAAGAGATGAGCCGAAAGTGGTACGAAACCGGCGGGGCAGCGGAATAATGGTGCGCGCGGGTTTATCTATTCGGCTGTTTTAATGCAGGATCAAAATTTAAAACGCCCAATTTCGGTTATTGTTACGACCAAAAATGAAGAGGGGCGTATTGCGGCGTGTATAAATGCGCTTTCTGACTTTGCGGAAGTTATTATTGTTGATTCTAATAGTAGTGACCGTACGCAAACTATTGCTAAAGATTTGGGCGTGCGTGTTGTTGATTTTATATGGAACGCGGCATATCCAAAAAAACGGCAATGGTGTCTGGATTATTTAGATACACAAAATCCGTGGATTTTCTTTGTTGATGCGGATGAAATTGTGACGGCTGATTTGTCAGAAGCGCTTGCTCATATTGATTATTCAGATGATTCGCACATTGCCGGTTACTTTATAAAGGGCCAATATGTAATTAAGGGGCAAATGCTAAAACATGGGCTCTGTAATAACAAGCTTGCCTTGATCCACCGCGATAAAATGTGTTTTCCGGTTATAAATGATCTCGATATTGAAGGCATGGGCGAGATGGAGGGGCATTATCAGCCCGTTTTAAAGCCAGATTTCAAAAATAAACGAATCGGGCAAATTGATGCGCCGCTTCTCCATTATGCCTATGAAACAGATGAAGAATGGTTGCGGCGGCATAAACGATACGCAAAATGGGAGGTCGCAATGAACGCACGTGATGCATGGCCAGATGATCCGGTAGGATGGCGCGCGCTTTTGAAACGCACTTTTAGGTATATGCCATTGCGCGGTTGGATTGCGTTTTTTCATTGTTATATTTATAAGTGCGGCTTTATGGATGGGCGTTCTGGCTTTGACTTCGCACTTAAGCGAAAGCAATATTACGATATGATAGCGGAATTATCTTAAGGCATTGCGTATTTTTGTGTAAGCGTTTGGATTTATTTTTTTTATCCAAGCGGTACATGTTTGGCGCATATAAACGAGCCGATTTTTAAACGGTGCGCTCAGTTTTAATTCTGTTTTTATTTTCAATTCTTCTTGTCTGCCAATGGCGGCATTTTTTTCGGATAGGCCGCCACTTTCAAATATGCATAAAGGTACGTTAATATATGTAGTTTTTTTTGCGTTTTGAAGTGCGCGTGCCGTAAAATCATAATCCGCAGCAATCTTATAGGCCGTATTATATTTCAAATTTTTTATACTTGTACGTTTATAAATTATAGCCTGATGATGGGTGAAAAGACCTTTGTATATTGTATTATACGGGCGCGCTTTTTTAATACTGGTCTGATTATTTTTTAGCAATTCTATAGCATCTCCATAAATAAAATGAGATGATAAATCTTCATATTTTTTTATTTCTTCAATGGTTTGAGTTTTTGCAAATTGATCGCCTGAATTTAAAAACGTAACGTATCGACCGCATGATTTTGCTAATCCTTTGTTCATAGCATCATATAAGCCGTTGTCAGGCTCGCTAATCCATTTTAGTTTTTCCATACTTCGCTGCTGAAGCCATGATTTTGTTCCATCAGAAGAGTCTCCATCTATTATAATCCATTCAATATCCTGATTGGTTTGGCTGGTGATGCTTGCGGCTGTTTTTTTTAGGCCGTTAATATTATTTAGTGTAACAGTGATAATCGATAAAAAAGGTTTTGTCGGTGGCGCTTTAATCATTTTCGTCACGGACATCATCAATGAAAATCGCGGAAATGGCGAGGTTTGTTAAAATCTGGCTGATATCCTTTGCACTTTCGATAAAATCATATGGCTTGGGATCGCGCGGCACGATAATGGTAGAGCCGGGGGGGATGAAAGTTGCCTTATGGTTCCATGCGCTAACCTTTAATGGCTGAGCACTGCCGTCCGGGTAGAGCACAAAGGCACGGTCTTTATCGGCGTGATAGGTAAAGCCTCCGGCTTCACGTATATATTCGCGCGGGGGTTTTTCTTCGCGGAATTGCAATGTTGCAGGAGAGAGAATTTCGCCGCTTACACGAACGGTTAGGCCGCGCTTGGGGATATAAATGCGGTCGCCTGCTTCGAGTAAAATATTTTGTTCGGGATGTACAGATAAGACTTCTGGCGATGCCTCTACTGTTATACGTCCGAGCGCTTTGGCGTCTTCTAGTTCTGCGGCGAGGGCTCTGGCTTCGGCGATTTTCCCTGCATTGACGGCTTTTTCTTCTGTTTCCAAAGCGACCGCCACAGATTGTTTTATTTCTTTGGCTTGCGCGCGGTATCTGGCTTCTTCTGCGCGGCGCTCAGAGGCGCGGGAGAAAATTGCACCTTCGGCATAGCCTTGGTCGGTATATCCACCAGCGCGCGTGATGAGCGCCAGCAATGTATCGCCGGGGATCAAGTCATAGCGTCCTGGGTTGACGACTTCACCAATGATTTGAACGCTTTTATCTTCGATTTTTTTGAATTTTTGATTTACACGCACCGAATCACCAGGCTCAATCATTATATCTTCGGCTCTTGTTTCTGTGAGATTTATAGACAAACGGCGTGTACCGGTTTCACGGTTTGCCATATGCCCTCTACCTTGAAGGGCGGATGTTATTTCAATGTTGGATGTGTTGGCTTCTAACGCTAGGCCGCCTGCAACGGCGAGTATCGTATCTAATGTTGTGCCTTTTGATACGGGGTAGGCGCCCGGTGCGCGGATTGCCCCACGGATAAAAGCGGTGCGCTCTTTTAGGAATGCTATTAGTGTTTGATCCTCTATCCACCTATTTTCTGAACTTTTTGGTGCATATCCATCATCGTCAAGGGTATAGGAAACATTTTGAAATCCGGCCTGTTGTGGGGTAATTTCTTCCTGAATATTGTCCAAATTTTTTATTTGTTCATTTGAAAATAAAATAACCGTATCAGATTCTTTTAACGTGCGGTCATAGTCTTTTTTCAATACAAGACGGAGCGGAAAATCGATAAGACGATGCGCGAGCAGTTCAGGATCCCAGCGTTTTATTATACCAATAAGAGGGTATATATCTTCTCCTAAAATATGCTGATCGGATAAAAGGGCAGATAAGGATTTGTTTTTATCAAGCGTATGCAAGCCATTATCCCGTGTGTGTCCGTCCAGCTTTATCATGCTTTGTTTTTTTTCTTTAACGCGTGAAACAAGCAAGATACTGCCGCCGGCAAAGGCAGGGGTGTTTGCCGTTTCAACATTGCTTATGTTTTCTTGCCCGTCATAATCGGCATGCATTTTGATAAACCGGTTTTTAGCGTTTAATAAAACGCCTCCGGATAAATCAAGCATTTCATTTAATGTTAAATCACTATAACGGGGGCGTTGTTCTTTGCCGGATAAGCCCAAGGGCGATTGCGCAGGGGCGTCAATCTCATAGATGCCGGGGCGATTGACCTCGCCCGCAATGGCTACGGTTTGACCAATGGGCGGGACAATAATTCGGTCACCATCGCGCAGGCTTATGTCTGAATGTGCGCCACCATAAATCAAAAGATCATAAATATCGATAATGTGGGTACGGCCGCCACGGATAATCCTTATGTTTCTGACTGATCCGGTTTTATCAATACCGCCTGCGCTCATCAATGCGTCTAGGGCGGTATGGAATACAGTTAACGTCTGCCGCCCCGGCTTTTTTACATGCCCGATAAGCAGAATATTAATTTGTCGCACGGTTGATAGGGAAATGTAGGCTTGTGTATTGTGCAGGTTCTTGGCTGCGGCCTGAATGGAGAGGCGTACTTGTCCAATCGTACGGCCCGCGGCGGGTATAGGCGGTAAGTTCGGAATTATAAGTGTGCCTTGGGAATTTATCTTATATACGGCACGATCAGCACGCTGCCCTGCAAATACGATTTCGAGCGTATCGCCAGCAGAAAGGATAAAATGATCTTGCACATCGCCGGCGGGCATAGTGGCAGATAGCTGATCCAGCGATTGCTGTGTTTGATCACTTGGTATACCGAACATGTCATACCCAAAAAGAGAAAGATTTTTGCCTGATCGCTCGCTATACAGCGCTTCCAAAGGTGATTTCTTTTCGGTTTCGATTCGTTTCGTATTTTGATTAACTTCTGTGTTTTGTTTACGCGAAGAGTCTTGCTGAGCGTATATATTTGAATTGTTTACGCTTGTTTCATCTTCTCCGTACACCCATGTGTTATCGGTTTCGTTATCATGTGCCTGATAGGACTGCGCCGACGCGGAAAATCCCGCAAAATTTACGGTTAAAAGCAGCAATGCTATCAGAACTCTTTTGAGGAATGTCATTATAGTCCAAAATACTTTAGTTAAAATACATATGTATGTTGAGATGAGTATAAAAGTTTCACGCATGGATTGTGAAACCTTAATCCAAGTTATCCCATGAAAATACTTGCCTCTCTTTGATCTCTTGAAAACAATAGGCATAAGCTTTATTTGATTATCTTATGCGTGTTCATATTATAAAATTAGTGGTTGGTGTTTCGACGCTCGATGAATATGCGGCGTTAAAGCCGCGATACGAAATTAACTATAAAGGCGCGCGCGCCGTACCTGTATGGACGCGTTATCAACCCAAGCGCGCGGATGAAATCTTGCAAACCGGTGGCTCGTTATATCGTGTGATCAAGAACCGTATTGTCTGCCGCCATAGGGTTTTAGGCTTTGAAAGCGTCAGCCATCCGATCAAGGGGAAAATGACCAATATTATGATTGATAGCACTATTATCCGCACCATCGCACAACCCAAGAAAGCGTTTCAAGGGTGGCGGTATTTAAAGCTTTCCAATGTTCCGGCTGATGTGGGAGAATATATATCGGGTGAAGATTTACCGCCAGAGGGCATGGCAGAAGATATGCGGGCGGCGGGTTTAATTTAAAAAATACTTGACAAACACTTTAAATTAGGAATATATTCAAAATAATAGCGGGATATTTGTGTCCTTATTTTAAATATTTTTTGATTCAACATTTTCCAAAACAGAGAATGCCAGTCTGGTTATATAGCTATTAATCCTTCGAAAATCGCGGATAACATCAATATGAATCGCGCTGGTTTCCAGTGTTTCCGATTTGCGGTCTTGAAATCTTTGAAAATGGCTTTCGATCATCTGCTCTGCGTGTATGCGTATATGCTCTTTATTTTCAATCAACGTTTTGGCGAGTTTTTCATCTCCGGACACAAAGATACTTTGCGCAAGTTTTATGTTTTGCAAAACATCACGATGAAAATTTTTGATCTCTTCCATACCCTCGGTTGAAAACTTTTTATCTTTTGATACTTTTTTCTCGGCTAAATCCATGAGGCTTTTGTCGATAATATCGCCAATATGTTCCAAGTTGGTGGCAAAAGTCAGGATTTGCATGTATCGATCCGCGTCTTTTTTATCAAGTCCTTCTTGAGAAAGGCGAGTCATGTACAGTTTTAGGTCTTTGTATAACGTATCTACTTTATGGTCTTCGGCGCGTATTGTTTTAATACGGTTTATATCGGGTGATTCGAACACCATCATGGTGCGGATGAACATATCTTCAACATATTCTGCCATGCGCAAGGTTTCTCTGGATGCTCCAGATAATGCGATGACCGGCGAATCGAGCGCTTTTTCGTCCAGATATAATTGCGTAAATTCTTTGTTTTCTGCGGGCTGATGCTTAAAAGTTTTTTCACATATTTTTGCAACTACAGAAATAAGCGGTAAGAATATAATGGCCAAGACCAAATTAAAGCCGGTATGGAAATTTACAATCTGACGATCAATATCTGCGCCCAGAATATCAATATGATTTTGAATAAGCGGTAAAAATGGCAATAATATAATTAATGTTGCCGCGCGCATTATGATATTTCCAAATGTGATTTGCCGCGATATTGTCCCGTCTTTATAAGTTAGAGTAAAGGGAACAAACGCCCCGCCTATGTTTGCACCCAATACCAACAACAGTGCCAGCGATGGGGATATTGCGCCGCTTGCCGCTATAGAAGCGAAGAGCAAGACGCTTGCCAAGGATGAATTTATTATCCACGTTAGTATCGCAGCGATTCCAATCGCCAGAATCGGATCATTTTGTAAGGATGCCAAAATATCAGGTAGAAGGTGTGCATTCGCGATGGGCGTTGCCGCTTGCCTGATTAATGATAATGCCAACAACATAAGGGCAAGGCCGACGACCCCTTTCATAATATGCTTTGGCGTGCCGCTTTCTTTAAATATCATTGAGCCGCCCACGCCAAAAATAAGGAGAGCCGGGGCAAGCCAGCCCAAATCGAAGCTTAGGATCTGAGCAACCAAAGTTGTGCTTATATCCGCGCCAATCAAAACGGCCAACGCGCCGGTTAATGTAAGTACCTGCTTTTTTGCAAATGAGGCAGCGATTAATGCGGTCGCGGTCGAGCTTTGCATGAAAAGTGTTACAATCAAACCTGAAAGAACGCTATAAACTCTGTTAGATGTGCCTTTGGCAATGATGTGTCTTAAATTGGATCCGAAGGCACGGGTTATACTTTCACGTGCATGGCGCGTTCCCCATAATAGAAGAGCGACGCCGCCGGCGATATGTAATATTATAAGCGAGATAGGGGTGCTCCTGATGATTTATAGTGTTGTGACAAGTTTTTATGCCTGAAGGGCTTTTTTATAAACATATTTTAATATCAAATATATATATAATTTAAAACCTAAAGGATTATGATATGGCTGCTTTTTTGAATATGCGCACAATGAATGAGTGGGAAGATACGAAACATACGCTTCATTTATGGGTGCAGATTGTGGGCAAACTTCAATTGATGCATGTGCCTGCGTGCAATCATTGGTGGCATATGACATTGCTTGTTTGTCCGGTTGGGCTGACGACGCATTCTATTCCGTATAACAACCGTAATGATCAATGTTCGATCACATTTGATTTTATAAATCATGAGCTCTCGGTTCAGTTTAGCGACGGGTTGCCCGAGCAATTTGATTTGCATGATGGTCTTAGTGTGGCGGATTTTGAAAGCAAGCTATTTTCTATTCTTAATAGTAAAGGTATTAATACAAATATCCTTAATCACCCTTTTGATCTAAAGCCGGCTCGCACTGAATTTTCCGAGATCAAAGCTTATAATTCTTATGATAAAGGTGCCGTTCAATCATATTTTAAAACACTTCGCTGGGTTGATTCTGTGTTCAAAGAATTTAGTGGACAGTTCTTTGGAAAGCAGTGTCCGGTGCATTTGTACTGGCATCATTTTGATTTGACCGTAACGCGGTTTTCAGGAAAGAAAGCGCCGCCCATGGATGCGGAAAAGTCTGCGGTTGAAAAGGATGCGTATTCACACGAGGTGATCAGTTTTGGTTTTTGGCCGGGGGATGAACATGTGCGCGAGGCGGCGTTTTATTCTTATACATATCCTGAGCCGGATGGAATAAATAAAGAACGACTTTTACCGGATGCGGCAAAATGGGTGGATCAAAATAATAGCGCGATGGCCTTTTTATATTTGTCGGATTTAAAAGTATCGGCTGATCCAACGCAATCTCTTCTTGGCTTTTTACAAAGCGCATATAAAGCAGGAGCCGAAAAAGCGCGCTGGCCGATCGATGATTTGAAGTATATCCCCTTTGCCTGATATTTTTTATAAAAGCAGTTGAACTGCGGAATCCCGCGGACTCATTGCGATTGATTCCCATGCGGAAAATGGGCGTATATTGTTTTTCAAAAAAAATTAAAAAAAAGTTCAAAAGATGTTTGACAGGCCTGCGAAGGGTATGTATAACTCGCTCCACACCAGACGGAACTTATACGGTTTTAGACGGTTTAGATACTCTTCATAAAGTTTTTTGAATTGTATTGTTGACGTTGAAAAAGCTTTGTGCTTAAATAGGTCAATCATTAAATAGCGAGTTGGGTAGATGCTTTTCTTTAAAGAAATTGCCCGGCTCTTTTTTTCGGTTAAAGGTCGATAAGATTTTAGATTGAAAATTTGTTCTTGAACATCGTTGATAGAAAAGGAAGAAATACGCAGGGCGCAGTGTCGGGTCGTATTCTCGTAAGAGAAAACGATTTATGTATTGAATGCATAAGACAAAGAGACTGTTTGCCTAGAGTGTTTATCTTATAGATATTCATTCGCGTATTTCTGACGCACAACTCTTATCTAACTTCGGTTAGGTGGGAGTGTACAAGAAAATGTAAAGCAAGCAGGTCTCCGAAATATTTTATACTTCGGAAATCAACCAAGTTAATTTGAGTGATAGAAGATGGATTCAAACTTAAGAGTTTGATCCTGGCTCAGAACGAACGCTGGCGGCAGGCCTAACACATGCAAGTCGAACGCTCTCTTCGGAGAGAGTGGCGCACGGGTGCGTAACGCGTGGGAATATGCCCTTAGGTACGGAATAACTGCTGGAAACGGTAGCTAATACCGTATAATGACTTCGGTCCAAAGATTTATCGCCTAAGGATTAGCCCGCGTCTAGATTAGATAGTTGGTGAGGTAATGGCTCACCAAGTCGACGATCTAGTAGCTGGTCTGAGAGGATGATCAGCCACACTGGGACTGAGACACGGCCCAGACTCCTACGGGAGGCAGCAGTGAGGAATATTGGACAATGGAGGAAACTCTGATCCAGCCATGCCGCGTGAGTGAAGAAGGCCTTAGGGTTGTAAAGCTCTTTCAAATGTGAAGATAATGACGGTAACAATAGAAGAAGCCCCGGCTAAATTCGTGCCAGCAGCCGCGGTAATACGAATGGGGCAAGCGTTGTTCGGAATCACTGGGCTTAAAGCGTGCGTAGGCGGATTTGCAAGTCAGACGTGAAATCCCAGGGCTCAACCCTGGAACTGCGTTTGAAACTGCAAGTCTAGAATCCGGGAGAGGTCAGGGGAATTCCTAGTGTAGAGGTGAAATTCGCAGATATTAGGAGGAACACCAGTGGCGTAGGCGCCTGACTGGACCGGTATTGACGCTGAGGTACGAAAGCGTGGGGAGCAAACAGGATTAGATACCCTGGTAGTCCACGCCGTAAACGATGTGTGCTAGCTGTCGGGTCTTAGGGCTCGGTGGCGGAGCGAAAGTATTAAGCACACCGCCTGGGGAGTACGGCCGCAAGGTTAAAACTCAAAGGAATTGACGGGGACCCGCACAAGCGGTGGAGCATGTTGTTTAATTCGAAGCAACGCGAAGAACCTTACCCACTCTTGACATCCTCCTTGGGACTTTCAGAGATGATTGTCTTCGGTTCGGCCGGGGGAGTGACAGGTGCTGCATGGCTGTCGTCAGCTCGTGTCGTGAGATGTTTGGTTAAGTCCAGCAACGAGCGCAACCCTTATCGTCTCTTGCCAGCAGGTAATGCCGGGAACTCTGACGAGACTGCCGGTGATAAGCCGGAGGAAGGTGGGGACGACGTCAAGTCATCATGGCCCTTACGAGTGGGGCTACAAACGTGCTACAATGGCAACGACAGTGGGCAGCGACCTCGCGAGAGGAAGCTAATCTCCAAACATTGTCTCAGTTCGGATTGTTCTCTGCAACTCGAGAGCATGAAGTTGGAATCGCTAGTAATCGTGTATCAGCATGGCACGGTGAATACGTTCCCGGGTCTTGTACACACCGCCCGTCAAGTGATGGGAGTTGGCTTTACCCGAAGATGGTGCGCTAACTTTTGAGGCAGCCAACCACGGTAAGATCAGCGACTGGCACTAAGTCGTAACAAGGTAGCCGTAGGGGAACCTGCGGCTGGATCACCTCCTTTCTAAGGATGTGTTTGGTGCATTGTTGAGATGCTGTGTCCTGCATATTTCTTCTTTTTCGTAATAAGGATCGGCCGATCCGCCTTATGGGTCTTCGGTCCGTTTTTAAAGAACGGGCTCGTAGCTCAGGTGGTTAGAGCGCACCCCTGATAAGGGTGAGGTCGCTAGTTCAAGTCTACCCGGGCCCACCATTTCTTAGTCCATAAACTTCGTGATTTACTCCTCGTGTATGTTTACACGCTTCGTTGAAAATCACTTGTTTCTAAATAAGAACATGTACCCAAAGAAATAAATAAGGGCCCTTAGCTCAGCTGGGAGAGCGCCTGATTTGCATTCAGGAGGTCAGCGGTTCGATCCCGCTAGGGTCCACCATTTTTCTTTTAAGCATCTTATGGATGTTTAAATGAGAAATCTAATTTCTCTATATCTTGTACATCGTAAATAGGTTTGAAAAGACATCATTAGGTGTTAATATGCACGTTGATGTAGTGGTCATGTTATGTCGTAATACAACAATATATGAAATACTATGTATGCAACTCAAATGATTTAGATCGTATTCATGTATCGACGCGATCATAGTTTTTCATAGGACTGTGACTTTAGTGAATATGACATCCAATGTCTGACAAAACTGAGAAAATTTGGATTGCAAGCCCGTAAGTTTGCAAGCGGGTTTATTCCTGCGCGTGGTTTGAATTCAAGCGTTTTGAAGGGCATCTGGTGGATGCCTTGGCAATCAGAGGCGATGAAGGACGTGGCAGGCTGCGATAAGCTCGGTTAGGTGTCAACACCCGTTAACCCGAGATTTCCGAATGGGGAAACCCATCTCTTTATGAGATATCTTGATGTGAATACATAGCGTTCAAGAAGCAAACCCGGGGAAGTGAAACATCTCAGTACCCGGAGGAAAGGAAATCAACCGAGACTCCGTTAGTAGTGGCGAGCGAACGCGGACCAGCCCAATGGCTGTATCTATAATAAGTAGAAGTGTTTGGAAAGTCACACCAAAGTAGGTGATAGTCCTGTATACGTAAAAATTAGATATAGTCTTCGAGTAAGACGGGACACGTGAAATCCTGTTTGAATATAGGGGGACCATCCTCTAAGGCTAAATACTCCTGATTGACCGATAGTGAACAAGTACCGTGAGGGAAAGGTGAAAAGAACCCCGATAAGGGGAGTGAAATAGACCTGAAACCAGATGCCTACAAGCAGTCGGAGCAGCATTTATAGCTGTGACGGCGTACCTTTTGTATAATGGGTCAGCGAGTTAGTCTATCATGCAAGCTTAAGCCGTTAGGTGAAGGCGCAGCGAAAGCGAGTCTTGAATAGGGCGCATAGTATGTTGGATTAGACCCGAAACCCGGTGATCTAGATATGGACAGGTTGAAGGTTAGGTAACACTAACTGGAGGACCGAACCCACTTATGTTGAAAAATGAGGGGATGACCTGTGTCTAGGGGTGAAAGGCCAATCAAACCGGGTAATAGCTGGTTCTCCGCGAAATCTATTTAGGTAGAGCGTCATGTTATACCCTCGGGGGTAGAGCACTGGAAGGGCTAGGGGGGCGCGAGCCTTACCAAACCTTACCAAACTCCGAATACCGAGGAGTACATTCATGGCAGACACACCACGGGTGATAAGGTCCGTGGTGGAAAGGGAAACAGCCCAGACCTACAGCTAAGGTCCCCAAAGTGATAACTAAGTGGAAAAGGAAGTCGGACGTCCATGACAACCAGGAGGTTGGCTTAGAAGCAGCCATCCTTTAAAGAAAGCGTAATAGCTCACTGGTCTAAATAAGACGTCTGGCGCCGAAGATGTATCGGGGCTAAAGTCATCCACCGAAGCTTAGGACATACTTTATAGTATGTGGTAGCGGAGCATTCTGTAAGCCTGTGAAGGTGAACCGTGAGGTTTGCTGGAGATATCAGAAGAGAGAATGCTGACATGAGTAACGAGATGAGTGTGAGAAACACTCACGCCGAAATTCCAAGGGTTCCTACGTAAAGCTAATCTGCGTAGGGTGAGCCGGCCCCTAAGGCGAGGCGAAAGGCGTAGTCGATGGGAACCACGTTAATATTCGTGGGCCAGTGGATGTGTGACGGATGGCCGTAAGTGGTACAATCCTTATTGGATTGAATGTGCCGTGAAGGACATCCAGGAAATAGCCTCCACACTAGACCGTACCCGAAACCGACACAGGTGGAATGGTAGAGTATACCAAGGCGCTTGAGAGAACTATCCTGAAGGAACTCGGCAAATTGCATCCGTAACTTCGGGAGAAGGATGCCCTGATTCGAGGCAACTTTTATAGGGGGCACAGACCAGGGGGTGGCGACTGTTTATCAAAAACACAGGGCTCTGCGAAGTCGTAAGACGACGTATAGGGTCTGACGCCTGCCCGGTGCCGGAAGGTTAAGAGGAGGAGTGCAAGCTCTGAATTGAAGCCCCGGTAAACGGCGGCCGTAACTATAACGGTCCTAAGGTAGCGAAATTCCTTGTCGGGTAAGTTCCGACCTGCACGAATGGCGTAACGACTTCCCCACTGTCTCCAGGGTAGACTCAGTGAAATTGAATTCGTGGTTAAGATGCCACGTACCCGCGGTCAGACGGAAAGACCCTATGAACCTTTACTACAGCTTCACAGTGGCAATATGACTGTTATGTGTAGGATAGGTGGGAGACTTTGAAGCGTAGGCGCCAGCTGTGCGTGGAGTCGCATGGTGAAATACCACCCTTGACTTTTGTGTTGTCTAACCGCGGCCCGTTATCCGGGTCCGGGACCCTGTGTGGTGGGTAGTTTGACTGGGGCGGTCGCCTCCTAAATAGTAACGGAGGCGCGCGATGGTGAGCTCAGGACGGTCGGAAATCGTCCATTGAGTGCAATGGCAGAAGCTTGCCTTACTGTGAGACTGACAAGTCGAACAGAGTCGAAAGTCGGTCATAGTGATCCGGTGGTTCCGCATGGAAGGGCCATCGCTCAACGGATAAAAGGTACTCTAGGGATAACAGGCTGATAGCGCCCAAGCGTCCACAGCGACGGCGCTGTTTGGCACCTCGATGTCGGCTCATCTCATCCTGGGGCTGTAGCAGGTCCCAAGGGTATGGCTGTTCGCCATTTAAAGAGGTACGTGAGCTGGGTTCAGAACGTCGTGAGACAGTTCGGTCCCTATCTGCCGTGGGAGTTGGAGTCTTGAGAGGAGCTGCCCTTAGTACGAGAGGACCGGGGTGGACGAACCTCTGGTGTATCTGTTGTTTCGCCAGAAGCAGCGCAGAGTAGCTATGTTCGGACTGGATAACCGCTGAAAGCATCTAAGCGGGAAGCCGCCCTCAATACCAGGACTCCCTATCAGAGCCGTGGAAGACCACCACGTTGATAGGAGGGATGTGGAAGTGCGGTAACGCATGAAGCTAACCAGTACTAATTGCTCGATTGGCTTGAATTCTTATCATGTCGTTGGTTTATTACATTTATGTGGTAAATTCTTTGACTGGTGACTACGCGCAGTGGTAAGCCCGCTGTATGTTTAAAAATGAATTTTAGTTTTGTCCTTTAAAACTTTAAGTTTTATCAAGACATTGGATATTATATGATTTCTTTGATGATCTGGTGGTTATAGCAAGAGTGAAACACCCGATCCCATCCCGAACTCGGCCGTGAAACCTCTTTGCGACGATGGTACTTCGTCTTAAGGCGCGGGAGAGTAGTTCGCTGCCAGATCTTCCAAGAAATTGTGTGATAATAATTATCTTTTCAAACCTTTTTTATGACTTTTTCTCCACCTCTTAATATTTTTGTTCGACTTGTGTTGCATGGTTGTGTGTACTATCGTCTGATGCACGTAGATTTTTATATTTTGAAGATTTTTTAAACATGCGTGTTTTTCTTCTATTTTTGTCTCTATTATTTGTTGTGCCTACTCAAGGGTATGCTGCCGAGATTTCTGTAGGTGATTTTATACCTGTTTTTTTCGCTTCAAAATCAAAAAGGGCAATCGCAAACTTTCGATAATGTTAAAGGCGAAGAAGGCGCTGTTTTGGTTTTTGTGCGTTCCGCGAATTGGTGTCCCTATTGTCAGGTGCAGCTTTTAGAGCTTAAAGATGTAGGGGAAGCGATTGCTAAAGAAGGCTATAATATTGTTACTATCAGTTATGATGCGCCCGACTTACTTAATTCGTTCTCGCAAAAATATAAATTTCCTTATGTGATGCTTTCTGACCCTCAATCTGCTGTTATTAAAGACTTTGGTATTCTTGATGAAAGTTATAAAGGCCGTGAAGGGTTTTACGGTATTCCAAAGCCGCGTGTTTATATTGTAGATGGTGATGGCTCGGTTTTGAATGTATTGAGCAAAGAGACATATTAAGCGCCGGCCTGCTGCAAAAGATGTTTTGTATGCTGTTAAGGCTATCCGGTAGAACTTTATAGGCCAGTTGGACATATGCCCACACTTCACTGTATCCACGGATTTTTAGGAAGCGGAAAAACAACTTTTTCAAAGTCTTTGGCGCAAGAGTTGAACGCTTTATACCTATCAAATGATTTGTGGATGGTTCAATTATTTGGCCATAATCCTGATAAATCTGCTTTTGATTATTATCCTGCTTTGATCGATCTGCAATATGATGTCGCGCGCGATGTTTTAAATAACGGGCGTGATGTGATACTCGATCATGGATTTTGGCGTCGTGATGATAGAGATCGCGCGCGGCGATTTTGTTATGATCACGCCTTTGATTTTTAAGCTTTACGCTTTTAATGCGCCGGATGATATTTTGAAGCAGCGCGTTTTAAAGCGTAATCAAAATCTGGACGGGGCGACATTTGTGATTGATGAGCCCGGTTTTGATAAAATGTGCGCGCAGTTTGAGCCTTTGGATGATTACGAAGCGCGTATTGATGTGCCGGCCTTTTAAACCTATTTATGAAACCTCTTCCTTTCTAAATCATATTTTGTTAAATTATTTATATGGTAAAAAGTGTTTTTGACAATAGTGCTCAGGATAGTGATGAACCTACAATTGTAGGATTTCGGACGGCAAGAGGTAGTATTTATGCTTATAATTCTGAAAAACACACAGTGAAGCGCCTTAAAATCTCTTTTGGATTAGAAGAGCAAGGTCAGTTGAATAGTGAACATCTATGTTTCTTTGTCTCTCAAGAAGGCACTGATTTCTTAAAGAAAAACTTTCATTACCAAGATAGTAGATACCGGTATAGATTGGGGTATGCCTTATATAATGAGTTTAATAAAATTACTCAATCCTATGAGGAAATACCAAAAGATGCTCAACCTGCGCTTACAATTTTCCATCGTGATACAAAGGAGTGTTTGTTTGCTACGAAACTCAAAGACCAAGAGCCTGCTGTTGGTTTGACGCCGATAGATAAAGCTTATTTTACAGACCCTGAAACAGGAGAGCGCAAAGCCTCTACGCATATGGGTAATCCTATTGTTCATCTTTATCACAATGTCGAGGTTATGAAACATGATATGCGATCTGCTTTGCAGAAATTAGAAGCGGGCCATATTCTGGGCTAAACTTAATTGCCCCTTTGATATGAAATTCGTAGATACTAAAATTATTGCTTGTGATCTTCTTTTTCTATCGCAAAACGATCCGATCTTTGCCTCCTATAACATTGATATAAACGATATTCCGTGGACAGTTTTTGATAGCGGTTACTCTGGGCTAGTGCGAATATTACAAGGGCAGCAAATTTCCTATAAAGGGGCGGAGACAATGTGGCGAGGGCTTGAGAGCACTGCATTTTCACTTGGATACGATACGGTTTCTATTGCATTTATGGAGTCTTTAAATGAAGACGCCTTAAAGTCTTTTGGATTTTCGCGACAAAAGCAAAAATATTTGAAGGCATTAAATAGAAATATTTCCAATGATATTTTTGATTTCGAGACTTTAAAGCATGCGTGTGATGCAGATGTTATTGCCGAAATTACCAAGCTTAAAGGGTTTGGGATGTGGAGCGCGCAGATGTATCTTATTTTATGTTTACAGCGCAAAAATGTTATGCCTGCACGCGATTTGGTGGTGGATCGTGCGGTGATGCAGGTCTTTGACTTAGATATGCGGCCATTTTACGCGCATGTTATATCGCTTACAAACCGTTGGGATGGGCGCCTTACTGCGGCGACTTTGTTGTTATGGTATTTGCAAGTTTTTCGCTTCTCAAGATAAACGCGCGCTTGTTATTTATCATCAATTTAAATATATAGAGCCAAGAATTTTACGAATGGCTTTAAGCCTCTATTCTTGTATAATCTATCTCCTTTGATATAACACATTTTTTTTGAAAGAAAAGCGATTTGAATTTAGAGTTTTTGAATAATTTTCCGGTGTGGCTTGTGATAAGCGGGCTTATTATTATTGGTTTGTTTTTAGGGCTTTTGCTAGGTCGGGTATTGATACATGCCGCCGTTGTATTAGCGCGCACAAATAAAGTACGGTTTGATGAAGTTATTATTAGGCGTTTGCGCTCACCCGTATATATATTTTTACCGTTGTTTTGCGGGTATGCCGCCGTTAAATCTGTACGCGCTGAAGCCCTTGATCAGCCCCTGATGACGGGGGTAGCAAAGGTATTAGCCGTGATTTTTATTAGCTGGCTTTTGATGCGGATTGTGCATATTGCAAGTGACATTATTAAAAAACGATACGATACGAGTGTCAAAGATAATCTGAATGCGCGACGCGTGCATACGCAAATTATGGTGGTGCGACGCATTGCCAATTTCATGATTTTTATATTAGCGATTGGCGCGATTTTTCTGTTGTTCGAACAGTTGCGCGGGCTTGGGGTGAGTTTACTCGCCTCTGCCGGGGTTGCGGGGATTATTATTGGTTTGGCGGCGCAAAAAGCGCTCGGTAATTTGCTGGCCGGTATTCAGATTGCCATTACACAGCCAATACGTTTAGAGGATGCGGTTGTTGTTGAAGGAGAGTGGGGGTGGATTGAGGAAATTACGTTAACATATGTTGTTGTACGGATTTGGGATTGGCGGCGGATGGTTTTGCCGATCAGTTATTTTATAGAAAACCCTTTTCAAAATTGGACAAGGAATTCAGCCAATATTATTGGCGCGGTTGTTTTATATACGGATTACACCATGCCGTTGGCACCTATACGCGACGAGCTGGAACGGTTACTTAATGGGCATGAATTATGGGATGGCAATGTGCAGGTTGTCCAGATGGTGGATTGTGAAGAAAATGTTGCGAAAATCCGAATTTTGGTTAGCGCCGCCGATTCTCCTACCGCATGGGATTTACGATGCTTTATCAGGGAGCAGATTGTTGCATTTATAAAAGAGAATTATCCGGAAAGCTTGCCAAAAACAAGGGCGGTACTTGAAGATATGCCAATTTCAAAGTCTAAATAAAAAGCCACCTTTCGGTGACTTCTGGATGGTGTTGCTGCTTTATTTGTTAACTGACTTTACTTACTTCCGAGGCAAGTTTTAAAACGTTATTTCCGTCATCATTTTTAATGTAGAGGGCGGGATTGTCTTTAGAGCCATTTTTAGTCACTTCTGTACCATCAATTTTGCGTGTGGTTTTTTCCGGGAATATGCTTTGGATTTCACCATCTTGGCTGCCATTACCCCATTTCCATTCGACCTTATCGCCTTCATTATAGTTGTTTGACATTATTTATGAAACTCCTTTTGTTGTTTTGTGTTTGTATGAGTACTTACACATAGAAGGTGATTTTGTTTCATGATATTTGATGAAAAAATTTTAAAACAATATAAGTTGCGACATAGCTCAGCCCAAGATTTGCGTATTCACCGCCGTAGGCACGGAAAAGGGTTTGCGTATTATAAAGACGGTAAGGATCTTATTTCTAATGCTAATGTAAAGGCGTGGTATGAAGGGTTGGCCGTTCCGCCGGTTTATAAGGATGTTGTTTTATGCGTTCATAAGACGGGGCATTTACAAGCACAGGGTGTTGATACGACCGGTAGCGTTCAATATTTCTATCATCCGCAATGGGAGGCTTTGCGGGATTTTTATAAGTTCGAGCGGCTCAAAAATATAGCAGAGCGCTTGCCCGCGATCCGGCGGCGTGTGCGGGATGACTTTAATGCGCCAGAAAATGATAAATATTTTGTTTTGGCGGCGCTTGTCAAATTGCTTGATGAGACGGGGCTGCGTATTGGTAACCCTGTATCGGCCAAAGAAAACGGTACGCATGGTTTAAGCACGTTGCGCAAGAAACATATTTTGCAAGAGGGTGAAGACCATTTGATCCTTGAATTTAAAGGAAAGGGCGGCGTTGATATTGAGCGCGAGATTGAAAGTGC
The DNA here is from genome assembly GCA_963702155.1 of uncultured Alphaproteobacteria bacterium. Lineage (GTDB taxonomy): Bacteria > Pseudomonadota > Alphaproteobacteria > Micavibrionales > Micavibrionaceae. The sequence continues at coordinate 1,361,364 of OY969717.1, read as the reverse complement.
GCGGGTTAGAGATATTTTAGAAGATTTTTATGAGCGGCCGGGGCGTGCGTTGTTTTCTTATAATGATGATCGAGGACGGCGCACAATATCACCGGCGCAGATTAATAATTATATCAACGACATTTCCAAGATTGATATGACGGCGAAGGAGTTTAGGACGTGGCGATCATCGGCATTATTTACGGATATCTGGATGAAGGCCGGCGGCGCGGATAAAACGCTGGGTCAGATTTTAGATGAGGTCGGCACATATACGGGTAATACGGCGGCGACGTTACGCAATAGTTATATTCACCCCAAGTTAATCGAAGCAAAAAAGGACGAAGCGTTTTGTATTGATGATGTCAAGACATATGAGAAGACGGGTTTGCGGAAGGCCGAGCAAGTTATGATGGGAATTATCGGGATATAATTTAAATACCAGTGTCCTTTTATTTTTTCCATTCGATATTGTAGAGGTCAAAGCGGCGATCTTTAAAATTCCTGACTGTGCCTTGTGTACGGGACACGAGCAGGTCGTCAATGTTCAAATCCGCAAAGATGATTGTTTCAGTGTTTGGGGCAGAGGATGCAGCAATACCATCGCGAGCGAATGGGAAATCGCAAGGAGTTATAATATGGCTTTCTGCGTAGTGGATATCCATGGTTTCGACATCTGGCAAATTGCCGACCACACCGGCCATGGCCACATAGACCTGATTTTCAATAGCGCGTGCTTGGGAACAATATTTCACGCGCATATATCCTTGCCGCTCGTCCGTGCAGAAAGGTACGAAGAGCATGAGCGCGCCCTGATCGCATAAATGGCGGGCAAGTTCAGGAAATTCTGAATCATAACAGATCAATACACCAATCGGGCCGCAATCGGTTTCGATTACATTTAATTGTTCACCGCCGACCATGTTCCACCAGTATTTTTCAGACGGGGTGGGGTGGATTTTTGTCTGATGGTGGACTTCGCCATTTCTCAAGAATACATAGGATATATTTTTTAGCTGTCCCGTTTTATCAAGGGTCGGATGAGAGCCGCCGATAATGTTTATATTATAAGATATTGCCATATCACGGAGGGACTCAATATAGCGGTCGGTGTAGGCCGTAATTTTATGTGCGGCTTGTGTATAATCAAGTTTTTTATTTTCTGCCGAGAGTAGGGCGAGTGTTATCAGTTCGGGGAAGACCACAAAATCACAGCGGTAATCGGCGGCAACATCGATAAAATATTCCATTTGAGATATGAAATCTTTAAAATCTTTTACCTTACGAACCTGAAACTGAACCGAGGCGACGCGCACTTGGGCTGTATTACGGCCGGATTTACGGGTTTGAATTGTTATGGCTTCGGGGCATCTTGGGTTTCGCCAGATCATATGGGTTGCATTACCGCCGGATTCTACATCCTCGGGCAAATATTTGTTTAATATGCCTAATATTTCAAAACCATTACGCAGTTGAAAATTTACAACCGAGTCCTTTAATTGACGTGCACGGACGGCTTCTAAATATTGATGCGGACTTTTTATAGGGTCTTTTTTCTTGCGCGTGGCTTTTATATAGCCCGGCATACGTCCACCAAAAACTATACCTTTTAATTCCAAATCCTGACAAAGTTTTTTTCGGGCATTATATAGGCGTTGCCCCAAACGGCGACCTCTGAATTCGTTACTAACCAGTACTTCCATGCCATAGAGGTAATCGCCATTTGGGTCATGGCGGCTTGCGAAACCGTGACCGGTTATTTCATCCCATGTATGGGGCTTGAGTGCCAGTTTTTCATCTATGATAAAAGTCGCACAATAGGCAACAATTTCATCCTCACGCACCAGTACAAATTGACCATCGGGGAAATTTGCGATTTGTCCCCGGATCATTTTTAAGGTATACCCTTCGCCTTTACCGCCATAAACTACATCGCTTAAGGCTTCAATTTCTTTTGCATCTTTTGGAGTTGCATTACGAAGCTCTACACGATGGGTTTTAAGGCGACCCTGATTTTGAGGTAATAATTCTTTATCTGACATAGGCGTAGTGTTTATCGGTTTGAATGTTGTTTTGCAAGCTTTATCAGGCGTTTAAAAATGCTACGGAATTTTTTATTATATATCAGCGCTTCGGGATGAAATTGAACGCCCATGCAAAAAGCGCGACTTGGATCTTCGACGGCCTGTATGATACCATTATCTTCTGTTGCGCTTATTTTTAACCCCTCCCCAAGCGTGTTTATAGCTTGTTTATGCATAGAATTTACATTTGTACGCGGTGTACTGAGAATGGAGCTTAAAAGTGTATCCTGTATAACATTAATGGGCTTACGATAGAAAATATTGGCAAATGTGCTTGATGGGTATTTGGCGTTTTCGAATACTTTGGAAATATCTATATGTAGAGAGCCGCCGCGTGCGACATTTAAAAGCTGCGCGCCTCTACATATGCCGAGGATAGGCAAATCTTTGGATTCTGCAATTTGAAACCATTTGATTTCCATTTCATCGCGGGGGTGGTCGTATACGTAATTGGGTTTGGGATCGAGTTTAAATAAAGTCGGGTAGACGTCTGTGCCGCCGCCTATAATGAGGCCATTTATATTTTTGTCATACGATGGATTATCGGGGCGAAGCCTTAATGCGCGACCGCCAGCAATTATTATAGAGAAATGTATCATCCATTGTAGCGGATCATACACATAATTTCGTGTTGTATAACCGATAAGGGGCTTGGTCATGTTTTTTTGAAAATGGTCAAGATGTTAATTCGGGCGGAAGTGTGCCGTTTTTTGCAAGGTAGCTAAGCACAAACATAATGCCGAGACCGATAAAAGGATCATCTTCACCATAAGAGATTTTTTCGGCGTTTTTATTTTTGTCTGCGGTATTTTTAAATTCGGCAATGGCGCTATCAAAGCTGAATGTGCCGTCGATCGCGGATTTGAAAAGTGCGCCGGCTTTGCTAAAATTTGTTTTTTTCAAATTGTCGAGAATGGATGGCCATTTTTCTTCCATAGCTTCAAAATTTATGGCGGTATCCAAGAATTGCTGCGTTTGACCCAATGCAGGCATTATAGGTAATGCGGTTTGGTGGCCGATATTGGCATCGCGCGCGCCATCCAATTTTTGACCTGTGAACATTTGATATAATAAGTGCGGAAAATCGACATTTGATTTTACGGAGTGATCAAGCCCCGCCCAAAAGCGCGGGTTTACCTCTATCATTTCAGGTATATGTTGTTCGGTTTCATCCCACATAAAGTCAATTTCGGCGACCCCGTGCCATTTAATAGGCTTCATAAGTTTTTGTGCAATATCGGCAAAGCGTTGGTCTTCAACTGTCTCACGGACAACACCAGCGCCGGTTTCTGCGGGGAATTTTTGCACGTTGTGATATGTCATGTGTGCGACCAGTTCACCATTATCAAAAAGGCCGCAGAAGCAATAATCTACACCTTTGGATAGAGCTTGTACCAAGATTTGTTGGTCAGGGTATTCAGCCTTCAACTTTTTGAAGCCCGCGTGTAAATCGGCTTCGTTCTCAATTTTTGAAATACCGCGTCCGCCAACATCATCGGCGGGTTTGATGAAAACAGGAAAGCTCAATTCTTTTGATATTTTACTTAAATCGTCTTCATTTTCAGGAAGCCATGTTTGCGGGCTTTCGACGCTTAGATCTTTGACCGTTTTTGCAAAATTATCCTTAGGCGTAACTTTTTTTATTGATTCTATAGATGGCGCAGCAATAGTTATACAATCAGGGAAACGATTCTTATGTTTTGCGATCAATTTTACTTCTCTAAACGATGGCATAAGTAAATAATTCCTATCATCGTCCGGTTTATGCTTTTTAACTATTTCAATAAGGTCATCAATAAATTTTTCCGGTGATTTGATCGGGCAGGCATATGTCTCGTTTTTTTCTACGAATTTTGAGAATGAAAGTACCGTCATCCCCACACTGTCGCAACCAATGATTTCATGACCGCGCGCGCCCAATGATTGTGCAATCATAAGCGCGATGAGGCTGCGTCCATAGGTAACTATTATTTTGGCATTTTTATCAGTATTTTTCATGGTTTTAAAATAGATAATTTTTTAGGAAAAGCTACTCCTAATTTTATGATTTATGTGCAGTATTTTATAATCAGAAATGATTTTGCTAAAACAAGGTTTGGTGTTCTATACTAACGGTGTATTAAATTATTTATGGAGATTATAGCAATGCGCAGGCCGAGAAATTTTTTATTTGTATTTGCCGTTGTTGGCATTTTGTTTTCAGGTGTATTCAATGCGTCCTATGCGGCAGAAAAGCGCGATAAAATTGCGGAAATGATTACAGGGGAAAACCGATCCGGTGTTGTGCAGAGTTTTGATGAGTTGGTTGGTGAGAAGGGTTTGGTAGTACTTGCGTTCCCATCCTTAGATGCGTCCAAGCGATTTCATGGAAGTTTAATCCAATACGGGGATTCTGTCAGTGATTTTACAAATAAGGGGTATGCTTTGGTAGCCATTGTTCCTAATTCTCCGGAACGTATAGACGCCTTTTATGGCCAGTATGATTATGAGGGAGAAATGATTTCCAATCAGGATATGTCTATGTTTAAAGCTCTTGGAATTTTACAATCATCAAAAGTTTTTCCAACAGTATACATACTTAACAAAAGTGGGCGTATCGAACATATTGTTGATAGACGCGATATATATGAGAAGGTTCAGATAAGCGTTGCCCCCTCTACGCAAGAAGTTTTGGAATTGATTGAATAGAAAATATTTTATACAATTTATCGCCAAACACTTTGATATAATATTTTGATAATAAGACGAAATTTAGGTGTGCGGCGCAGCATTTTACCTGTTTTTATTTCTTGTTTTATTGCATCGCAAAACATCATTGTTTTGCAATTATATTTCAAAACCTGTAGCTTAAGTTAATGTTTTTTGCAACATTCAAAGTGATAGGTGATATATGAGAGCTTTTTCAACTGCGTCTGGTGGAGTGATATTTATAGCCGAAGAGATTGAGCGTTGTTCTCACAAACAAAGCATGCAAAATTCAGAGCCTGTTCAATATCGTGATTTAATAACTGAGCCAGAAGACGTTCTACTTCTAAAAAAAGCACGAAAAAATGGTTTTTTTGGTTTGTTTAAAACTAAAAAAACAAAATTAGCTTTAGAAGACGTTGCATAAATTTATTTTTTTCTTTCAAAATCTTAATCATAAAAGATATTTATTTCCATAGTGTCTGCGCCATATTTTTGGTTTTATAGCTTTGTTGTTTTCTCATATCTGGAAAAAAAGCTTGCACATAATTAAGCCTTTATATAATAAAGCAGCTTGATAACGCTAATTTAAATACTTTGATATTGAAAGAATAGAACAATGGATGTTTCAAAAATTGCTATTGGTAATAACCCGCCACATGATGTAAATGCGGTTATTGAAAACTCAATTGGCGGTGTGCCGGTTAAATATGAACTGGATAAAGAAAGCGGGGCGATGTTTGTGGACCGTTTTCTTCACACGTCAATGTTCTACCCTGGTAATTACGGATTTATTCCTCATACATTGTCCGGTGACGGGGATCCGATTGATGTTTTAATTGTTGGTCGTACGCCGGTTATGCCAGGTGCGGTTATGCCCGTACGCCCGGTGGGTGTTCTGGTCATGGAAGATGAATCCGGCATGGATGAAAAAATTATTGCTGTGCCAACCGATAAGTTGTATCCATATCATAAAGATGTTGAAAGCTACATGGATTTGCGCGAAATTAACCGCGAGCAGATCGAGCATTTTTTCACGCATTACAAAGATTTAGAAAAAGGCAAGTGGTCAAAAACTGTGCGTTGGGGTGATGTGGATGAAGCTCGTAAGCTAATTTTAGAAGCGATCGACCGCGCCGGCGAGAAATACCTCGCATAGGTAGAAAACAAGAGTCATCATCATAACCTTTTAAATGGCCATTATAAATGGGTTTAAATGAAATCATTTTTTTTATAATGGTTTTTGGCGGGCTGTCCTCTGCTTTGCTTGCAGACAGGTTGGGAAGGGGGTATCTTTATGCGCTTATTGTTGCCATTACCCTTTATATCGGTATTACCGAAGGCAAAGTGATTGAAGTTTTTGGGCTGCCCACAACTCTTGGAACGGCGCTTTATGCGGTCAGTTTTTTTGCTACGGATCTTGTGACAGAGCGATATGGCAAAGCGGCGGGTTTGATGGCTGTTAAATATGGTGTATTCTGCGCCGTTATTTTTCAACTTTTTTTGCAAGTCACTATTATATCTATACCCATAGAAGCGGTTAGCGACCTATCCAATGCGATGGGTATGGTTTTTTCAAATTCGCTCCGTATCGTTAGTGCTGGCTTATTTGTATATGCTATCTCGCAAAGTATTGATATCTGGCTTTATGATAAAATTCATATATATACGCAAGGGCGGTATTTATGGCTGCGTAACAATGGCTCAACATTTGTTTCGCAGGCTGTTGATACGTATTTATTTACGTTTTTAGCTTTTTACGGCGTTTTTGATGACTGGTTTATTATGGCAAGTATTGCGTATTTGTTTAAGCTTTGCATCGCAGTCTGTGATACGGCATTTTTGTATATGGCGGTAAAATTCATAAATCCGCATAAAAACTAAGATTTTTATAGAATTAAACTTGCTTTTATATCTAGGGGTGGCTATAAATCGAACTCTCCTTGGCGCATAGCATAAATTATACGCCAATCTTGTCGCGGGATGGAGCAGCCCGGTAGCTCGTCAGGCTCATAACCTGAAGGTCGTAGGTTCAAATCCTACTCCCGCAACCAATTAAATCAAGGCCTTAGCCTTGATTTTTATTTTAAAAACCCTCTAAAATACCCTTACACAGTTCTTACACACTTTTACACATGTGGAGCAGGGTATGATAAAGCACTCAATTCTAGGAAATAAGGTTCACGTTTATAAGCGCGAGAATAGCCGCTATTGGCAATGCTCAACCTATCTCAAAGGCAAAAACAGACGCACCAGTACCAAGGAAGATAGTCTTGAAGCGGCAAAAGACTTCGCTGAGGACTGGTATTTTGAGCTGCGCGGCAAGGCTAAGGCCGGATTGCTTAAGGATGAGAAGACCTTTAAAGACGTGGCAGATCAGTTTTTAAGCGAATATGAGGTTATTACAGAGGGGCAAAGAAGCCCAAAGTGGGTTGAAGGGCATGCCATACGCTTGCGCGTTCATTTAAATCCCTTCTTTGGTAGTTTGCCGATTTCAGACATTACGTCTGGAAAGGTACAGGAATACAGGGTGCATAGAATGACCCCACAGCCTGAAAAAAATCCTGAGCACTCAAAGAGCAATAGACCGCCTAAAAGCACTCCACCAGCGCGTAAAACGCTCCATAATGAGATTGTGACTTTGAGGCAGGTTCTAAAAACAGCCATACGGCACGGCTGGTTATCGGCTTTACCTGATTTATCCCCGCCATATAAAACCCAAGGAAAAATCGTTCATAGGCCTTGGTTCAGCCCTGCTGAGTATAAGCAATTATATGAAGCGACCCGCACCTATACAAAAAATTGTCCTCCTGCATATCGCTGGAATGCCGAGCAATTACATGATTATGTGCTCTTCATGGCCAATACTGGATTAAGGCCGGATGAGGCCAATAATCTTCAGCACAGGGATGTTGAAATTGTCGTTGATGAATGGTCAGGCGATACAATCCTTGAGATTGAGGTGAGAGGCAAGCGCGGCGTTGGATACTGTAAGAGCACTAAAGGAGCAGTTCGTCCTTATGAGCGGCTCTTAAAACGCGCTAAACCCGTTAAAAAGAAAGAGGCCGACAAACCGCCTGAATTTCCTAAGCCTACCGACTTGGTATTTCCGGGCAATCACATAAAGATGTTTAATGGCGTTTTAGAGCGTTCTGAGTTGAAGTTAGACCGCGATGGGAATGCTCGTACATCTTATAGCTTGAGACACACATACATATGCCTGAGGCTTATGGAAGGGGCAGACATTTATCAAATTGCAAAGAACTGCCGGACAAGCGTTGAAATGATCGAAAAGCATTACGCCGCTCATATAAAAACCACGCTCGATGCTTCTGCAATTAATGTGCGCCGTGTTCGTCCACCAAGAGTTGCTGAAGAGGTTTCAACAGCAGAATAAGTTCACATTTACAGCAAATTTGAAACGCCTCAAGGCTATGCTTTGAGGCGTTATTTTTATGATAATTTCAAAAAAAACAAAGATCCCGTCTTTAAAAAAACTATGAAATAGGGTATGAAAAACGGTTTTTCGTACCCTATTGATTAATAAAGCCTAAAATTGTAGGCTTTATTAGCCGCGCCCGCCTCCTGACCTCAACCAAACAACATGGTGTTAGATTGAGGTCAGGAGGCGGGCGCGGCGGTAATAGGTTTTTGTAAAGACGGGATGGTTAATTTAAGTGATGAATGTTGTTTGGTTTTTTAGTTTTAGTGTGAATGTGAATGAAGAGTGGGAAGGGGAAGGAAGTTGTAATGGGTGGAAAAGATGTTGGGAAGAAGGGGAAAATGATTTTTCAGAATAGAGATGCAGATGTATTGCGTTGGGTGAATGGTTTTGGGTTTGCAAGTGCGGATCAGATTAAAAGTTTTATGGGCGTTGGACAGACAGCGGCTTATGTGCGGTTAAAGAAGTTGGTTGAGGGCGGTTATCTGGAAAGGGAGAGAATTTTACATGGTCAGGCTAGAATTCATAAAGTCACCAAGAAGGGCGTTTTAGCGTCTGGGGATGCCGTATTGCCTTTGGGCGATGTAAGGCTTGGAACGTTTCGTCATGATTATAAGCTGGTTGATTTGGCCTTGATGCTGGAAGAAGAAACAGGCGGCAAATTTACACCGGATAGACGCATTCGGCACGATGAGGGCTTAAGCGGTGTTGGTCAGCTTGGTCATATCCCTGATGGGTATTTACACATTGGCGAAGATAAGCCGATTGCGATAGAGCTGGAATTATCAGTGAAATCGCGTGCGCGGATCAATAGCATCATTAATGACTATGGCGGCGATTTAAGCGTTAAGGAAGTTTGGTATTATACGGATACCCAAGATGTTGCCCGCGCCATTAACAAGGCCGCAGACGGTTATTCTTTTATCAAGGTCAAGCAAATCCCTTCGGAGGATAACAAAGAAGCGAGGGTTGCATGAGCCGCGATATGAAGCTGAGTGAGCAGGAGCAGCTCAATATAGCGTTTTTGACTCTGGCCTTGATCTTTTTGATGTTTTCATTGGGCGCGGTGGTTTTATGTATCGCGGCCTTATCAATGCTCATTTTGAATTTTACAAAGATTAATGTTTCAGCAGCATTGGCAATTGCGGCCTTTGCTTCGCTCATAGGTATTGTCATGCACCAAGACATGCTCTTGTGGTTTACGATGCCGATCACCATGACCCATAATTTTTACGGCCTTGCGATGCCGGACGGCATTTTTTACATGCTTTTGGGGGATGGGACATTCACATCCTTTATATCATCTTTAGCAAGCCAGTCTTTAGAGTGGCTTTCCACTCCTAAGCTCTGGCTTTATTTTATCCCTTCAGGGATGTTTTGGGGTGCATTGGCTTATGCAGCCCTAAAATACTTCTTTAAAAATCCGCTTGGGAAACTCAAGCGGCAAAAACAAATGGAAAAAGAGCACGGAAAGGTAGGTGACCTTTCCGCCAAAATTATCAATCAAAGACCCGCAGAGACCTCGAAAGGGTCTTTGATCGGAACGGATCGATATGCTCGCCATATCGAGCTGAGTGACAAAGCCGCAAACCAACATACGTTGGTTCTCGGCACTACAGGATCGGGTAAAACTGTTACCGTGTGTAACATTGTTGAAAGTGCAATCCACCGTGGATTGCCTCTAATATATATTGATGGAAAAGGTGATTATGATTTGGCCTGTCGCGTTGCCCGCTACGGGCAGGAAAGAGACAGGCCTGTATCAGTATTCGCAATGAAAGGTGATAGCCTCGCATATAACCCCTTGGCGACCGGAGGGTTCACCTCGAAAAAAGACCGCATTATTGAGCTGCGTGAATGGACGGAAGAGCATTACAAGAAATTGGCTGAAGGCTATTTACAATGCGTGTTCAAGGTTATGGAGCAATGCAATATCCCCTGTAATCTGGCCAGTCTGTCTGAAAATCTGGATTTAAAGAAACTGAAAGCCCTTGTCCGGAAAAACGAAGCCAATATCCCAAATGCCACAAAATTAATGGATGAGCTGAATAATCAGGATCAAGCCTCCAAGAGCATTGAAAGCTTGGTTGCGGAAATTCGTAATTTTACAGCCTCTGAAATCGGCACATTGTTTGAGCTTGAAGAGGGAAAGCCCGTTTTAACGCTGGATCAAGTGATTAAGGATAACGGCATCGCCTATTTCTGCCTGCCCGCGCTGGAATTCCCCTCAATGTCCAAAACGCTTGGGCGCTTGGTGATTAACGATTTGAAAGCAACAATGGCGCAGCAGCTCACTGGAAACGCCAAAAATCCAGTATATGTGATCTTTGATGAGTTTTCTGTGTTTGCCGGAGAGCAAGTTTTGAACGTGATTAACATGGGGCGCAGTGCAGGCATTCACGCAGTTCTGTCCACGCAGAGCTTGTCCGATATTGCCTCAGGCCGGAAAGAAAACGCCGATCATTTTATCAATCAGGTGGTGGGAAACTGCAACAATTTTATCCTGCATAGACAAAATTCTGCCGAGGATGCCGAGAAACTGGCATCCATGCTAGGTACTAGAAATACGCTTGAATATACCGCGCAAGTCAGCCAGATCGGCCCCACGCATATGGGTACTGTCCGGCGGACACGTGGATTTATTGCCCATCCTGATGATATTAAATCCTTGGGAACTGGTGAGGCGTTCTTTTATTCTAAAGATTCAGGAAAGGTTACGAAGATGAAAGCAAGGATGAGCAAGATATGATTACTAACGGGCAATTGGTGAGAATAGATTTGAAATGGCGGCTACATTCACACATCCTTGTTAGGGTAAGATCTATTAGTATAAAGGATGGTTTGAGGTGAAGAGATGAGTTTTTACATTGTAAAATTTCTTGTCGCAATAGCGCCAGTAAAGTTACTGCCGACAGGAACAAAAATGAGAAACGGCGAACGCCTCCCCCTGAACACACCAGAGCGCCGTGAGTTTCTTGAAAGAAACCTTAATCACCGTCTAAATAAATTATTAGACAAATACTCTCCAGTAAGGCGCTCAATCGCTTTACACAAAGACCAACGTCTTAAACGAAAGCAAAATCAATTTTATTGTCTGATGGGGCAGATAGCCTTAACGCATGCCGCTATAGAGTAAGACCTCAAAAATACCCTGTTGGTAGACTGGGGAGTTCCAGAAAAATTTCAGCTTGAGGGCAAGACTTATAATATGGAGCATTTACATGGTAGGGGACTGAGGGTGAAATTTATAGAACTTCTAAAAAATTTGATGATCCCTACGAACTTTCTACAAGAATATGAAGCTTTGCGTGATGAATTTTGGTCACTCAGTGAAAAGAGAAATGAGGCGGTGAAGGCCGCATACGCTTTCAATCTTGATACAGCGGAGGTGTCGCAAATACATGAAAAAAATCATGCCATCTACGATAGATCAATGACCTATGAGGAGATGGTAAATTCATGGATGCCAAAGGTGAATATGATGGACATGGAGAGCTTGCGGGAAGACCTAATCTCTCTGAGAGGAAAGTTTACTAACGTGCGCGCAAAAGTTTCTATGGATAAAAGCAGACTAACATCTCAACTATGTACGGAAATTGGAAAAACATACCCAGCCTATGCTTTTAAAAATCCATACTGGTACAAAGCCATATCGGAGGAAACTTCTGGTGCAAAGGTTACAAAAATGAAAGCGAGGATGAGCAAGATATGATGAATTCTTTACGCGCGGCAATGCTGGTTTTTCTAACCTGCTATTCATGCCTTTTTATGGCGGCATTTTTGTATTCCATTCGTGATGCCTTGCAAGGCGGAAGTTTTCACATGGATGTGCCTTTATATCTAAACTCGCTCCTTTGGGCTTCAGCGATCCTTGTAACAGCATTGCTTATATCTGTATCACCATTGGGCGATAAGATTGTCTCCTTATTTTTTGCGACCCGCAGGCAAAGCCTGAGGGAAGAGCAAAAGATTAATCCGGCGGTTGAGCGGATCAAGGATTTGTACCGCTAAAAATATGGCCTTGATCTTGATATAAATGTCTGTGTGATGGACGAGCCGCATATTAATGGCATGGCCTTGGGAAGAGAAACAGCAGCAATCTCTACAGGGCTTTTGAAAGTGGCCAATGATGATGAAATTGCAGGCGTTTTGGCGCATGAGGCCGGACATTTGCATCATAAAGATAGCGTTCTGGCTCTGGCGTTGCTGGTTGCCGGATTGCCAACGGTATTACTGAATTATTTGTTGAGCATATTTTTCCGCGTAAGCTTTGCTTCAGGAGGGGCAGCCGGAGGTGGTTCGCCTATAGGGCTTCTTATTGGCGGTGCGCTTCTGATTTTATTTTTGATGCTTTTTGTTTATTACGTTGTTTTTTGGGCTATAAGTTTTCTTGTGCTATGGCTTATGCGTGTTTTCGCAGTTTCGACACAATGGAAAATGGAATACCGAGCTGATGAGTTTGCTATGCAGCTAGGGTATGCGCCCGCTCTTATAGAGCTATTCGAGCGCGTTGAAGATGAAGATATTCGCAACTCCACCGGATTTTTAAGCAAATATCTTTACTCACATCCGCCTACGGCTTTAAGAATAGATAGGTTGGAGCGGGCAATTTTAGAAGAAAAACCACAGTAAAGGAAAATAATATGTCAAAAATATATGCTATTCCCTGTACTCACCCTGCTTGTAAAACAGGAGAGTTTTATTTGAAATTTGCATTGTTCGAATATGAAAGTAAGAACTTCCATTACTTTCTCGCCGATACAAAAAAGCTGGTTGCGCAAATTCAGCAGGACGATCCCAAAATGATCGAGCATGCGCATTGGAAATATAGGGGCGATAGTCCTGAAGGCTGGTTAGAATATAACAGCGTTGAGCATGCCCCTGATATGGGTTCGTTTGTATTTAATTGCTATGTGAATTTTGAAGAGCGTCTAACAAAATGGCAAAAAGTAAAAGAGTCCATTCATAACGCCCTCAACCCTAATCGATTCTCTGTGAGCGAAGAGCCGGAAGAAAATACTCCGGCTCTAACAATGAATACTGGACAGGCCTGCATGCTTATTGTTGCTCAAGAGCTTGATCTTCCCTTCGTGCCAATCACCGTTCACAGGGAAGAAGGCGATGAAGAGAATATTGAATTGCTCAAAAAGCTCATTGGCTATGACGAGGAAATTGAGCCTGTGTCATATTGCTATGATTTTATCAAGCATAAGCCTGTGGAAATATCGCAGAATTATTCAGATACGTGTCATTAAGAAATGCGCAATATCTGTAGTGTGGCTACACATAAGTGGATATTTCTAAACAGCTATGCGCTAAATCCGATAAATTATTTTTATACGGTTTAGCGCATAATTTCATTTTATGCGTTAATTCCGATATTGACGTTTTATGCGATTTGGCGCATAATGGTGATCAAGGAGTCGATTATGTCTGAATTAGCACGTAGCCCCGAACAGCTTGGAAACGCCATTCGCCGCGCCCGCAAAAAGCGCGGCATGAGCCAATCCGAATTGGGCGAAAAGGCAGGGCTGCGCCAAGAAACCATCTCTCTTATCGAAAACGGGAATGCGGCAACCAAGCTAGAAACGATTTTGGCTGTTCTATCTGCGCTGAATTTAGAATTTCAGATAAATGAAAGAACCACACAAATGAGTTTAGCGGAAGCACTAAAGGCAGGTGTAACCAGTGCCCTTGATGAAGCTAGCTATTCAAAAAATGGGAAGTCATAAAATTAATGGCGAGGCGCAAAACACATCCACGCCTGAGCGTGTTTCAAAATGGCGAGATTGTTGGCTATTTATCAAAACAGCCAAGCGGTGCCGTAGAATTTGTCTATGCGGATGAATGGTTATCAAATGATAAGGCTTATCCGGTATCGCTATCATTACCTTTGCGAGAGGATGCTTTTAAAGGTGCGCCCGTTGTTGCTGTGTTTGAAAATCTCTTACCGGACTCGGAAAGTTTAAGATCACGCGTAGCGGAAAAAGTGGGCGCAGACGGAACAGACGCTTACAGCCTTTTGGCTCAAATAGGCCGCGATTGCGTAGGGGCATTACAATTCTTCTCTGAAGATGCCGATATAGATTTTTCAAATTTACATTCAATTCACGGCGAAGCCATTAATGACGAAGAGATTGAAAGCCTTCTGAATAATCTGGCACGTGTTCCCTTGGGATTGGACAGAGAGCATGATTTTCGGATTTCTGTTGCAGGAGCGCAGGAAAAGACAGCGCTTTTATTTCACAAGGGGAAATGGTTGCGCCCCTCAGGAACAACCCCGACAACGCATATTTTTAAAACCCAGATTGGTGAATTGCCAAACGGTATTGATCTTTCAAACAGTGTTGAAAATGAATTTTATGGCTTGGCGGTTATGGAGGCTTTTGGGCTTCCAGTCAACAAGGTCGAAATAAAAACCTTTGGAAAAACAAAATCACTGGTGATTGAGCGCTTTGATCGTGCATGGACGAAAGACGGAATTTTGCTGCGTATTCCACAAGAAGATTGCTGTCAGGCTTTATCAATTCCGCCGAGCCGGAAATATCAAAGTGACAATCGCCCCTCAAATGAAAAACAGCCGAGCATGGTTGAGATTTTAAACTTACTCAAAGGAAGCGACCAACCTGCAGAAGACCAAAAGGCTTTTTTAAAAGCGCAGATTATTTTCTGGCTCATTGGTGCAACAGATGGGCATGGCAAAAATTTCAGTATTTACTTAGGGCAAGGTGGGCGTTTTGTCCTCACGCCGTTCTATGACGTTTTGACAGCGCAGCCGTTTTTTGACGCACATCAAATTCAGAAAAAAGAAATGAAAATGGCTATGTCCGTAGGCAGTAATAATCATTACAAAATGGCCGATATACAAGGGCGGCATTATGTGCAGACTGTTCAAAAAGCGGGTCTGCCAGAATATATTGCAAAAGAAGCCCTTGATGAAATCGCGAGTGCAGCGGAAAAAGCCATCCAATCGCTTGAAGAAAAGCTTCCCTCAAACTTCCCTGAGGAGATACATGCATCGGTTATGAAGGCAGTAAAAGCAAGATTGCGAAGCCTCTGAAGAGTGTCATTTCCGTAATGGAATATTTGAGAATTACCTCCTCATTAAAAATATTGCTGCAAATATACCCTGAGTTTAGAATAAAGAACAGAAAATACAAAAAACAGGATAAAAAAAGCGTGATGTCGCTTTAATCCTAAGGAGCTTCGCCCCTCGCGCCGCAAGGGTCTGTCGATAAACGCTTATCGGCCTTTTCCCCAACCTTCCTTCATTGCATTTCGTGCAGGCCGGGTGATCCCCCTTTAGGCCGAACGCGCCCTTGCGTTTGCTAACCCCACCCTCGGCGGGAGCCACGGTTGCATATTCGCAACCCAATTCCAAAGAGGAGTAAGAAACATGACAACTTTATTTGCACAGCCCTATGATATTTGCGCTACTGGCTTTTATTTTGAAACAGCCGAGCAATACGAAGAAAAAGCAAAAAATCTGACCAATGATTATGGCGACATAGTCGAGGAATTTGAAATTCAATTCATTGATGGTGATAGCATAGATTGCAAGCTGTTTTCCGCGCTCAATATTCATCAAGGCAATTTTGCGGATTTTCTGGATTGTGCGGACGCATGGGACACGGACGAGAAAATCAAGGTCATTCTAGCTGTTGGAGAATGTGGCTATAGCTTTACATTTGGGCAGGATACACCAGATCAGTTTGATCTTGATCTATACGAAATGGATTCTATGCGTGATTTGGCAATGGAACTTGTCGAGCAAGGTTTATTCGGCGATATTCCGGCCAATATTCAAAATTATCTGGATTATAACGCTATCGCTTATGATCTTGGCATGGATTACAGCGAAACAAGCATAGACGGGACGCGCTATATTTACCGTATGGCTTAAGATTTTAGGGGCAGGCTCAAATATATGAGCCTGCTTTTTTAAATATCCACCTCTTGGGGCTTCGCCCCGCCGGTTGCGTTCCCGCCCGCCCGGCATCCCCATATGTGAATTTACCAATATAATTATATTAATTCTTTGAAAAACCATCCAAATTTGCGATGATAAAGCCCTCCATAGAATCTTGAAAAAGTGAGGGTAAGCCATGGCGAAGGCTGCAAAAGCAGAAAAAGGAAATAACGGCGCAAATCTTGGCTATGAAGCCAAGCTTTTTGCCGCCGCTGATAAAATGCGTTCCGGCGTTTCGCCAAGCGAATATAAGCATATCGCGCTTGGCCTGATTTTCTTGAAATACATATCTGATGCGTTTGTGGCCAAACACGCAGAACTTATGGAAGAAGGCAAATCTTTCGCTGAAGACAAAGACGAATATCTCGCCGAGAATATTTTCTGGGTTCCCAAAGAAGCGCGTTGGTCACACCTTCAAGCTAATGCAAAGCAACCCACTATCGGTAAAATGATCGACCAAGCAATGCTGGCGATCGAATCCGGAAACCCCTCCCTTAAAGGAGTATTGCCGAAGGAATATTCTCACCCATCCCTAAGCAAAACAATGATTGGGGAGCTGATTGACCTATTCGGTACAATCGAAATTGGCGGAAGTGCCGCCAAAGCCCATGACGTGTTCGGGCGCATCTATGAATATTTTCTTTCAAACTTTGCAGGCGCGGAAGGCAAGCGTGGCGGTGAATTCTATACGCCTCGCTCGGTCGTTAATCTTCTGGTGCAAATGTTAGAACCTTATAAAGGCCGTGTTTATGACCCGTGCTGTGGTTCTGGCGGTATGTTTGTGCAATCTGAAAAATTTGTGGAGCAGCACGGCGGACGCTTGGGCGATATTGCCATTTATGGGCAAGAGATGAACCATGTCACATGGCGACTGGCTAAAATGAACATGGCCGTGCGCGGTATTGATGCCGATATTCGCTGGAACAGTGAAGGCACATTCCACAAAGACGAGCACCCGGATTTAAAAGCTGATTATATCCTCGCTAACCCACCTTTTAATGTGAGCGATTGGGGTGGTGAGCGTTTGAAAGAGGATAGACGCTGGCAATACGGTATTCCACCAGCGGGCAACGCCAACTTTGGTTGGGTGCAGCATATTATCCATCGCTTATCACCAAATGGCTATGCAGGCGTGGTATTAGCCAACGGTTCAATGTCGTCCAATTCATCCGGTGAAGGTGAAATCCGTAAAAGCCTTGTTGAAGAAGATGTGGTGGATTGCATGGTCGCCTTGCCTGGGCAGCTTTTTTACTCTACGCAAATTCCTGTTTGCTTGTGGTTTTTGGCTCGGAATAAAGGCAAAAACGGTTTCCGTGATCGTAAAGGCGAAATTCTATTCATAGATGCTCGCAATATTGGGCATATGGTGGATAGAACCCGTAAGGAATTCTCGTTTGATCCGAGTGATCCGAATTCGGACATTATGAAGATAGCAGATATTTACCACGCTTGGCGTGGTGAAGCGGACGCGATAGAGCGGCGCGGAGAATATGAAGACATCGCCGGACTTTGTAAGTCAGCAAAACTCGAAGAAGTCCGCGAGCATGGCTATATCCTCACCCCCGGACGCTATGTTGGAGCAGCCGACATAGAAGATGACGGCATTTCTTTTGAAGAAAAAATGGCGGGGTACACCGCTGAATTGGCAGCACAATTTAAGGAATCCGAAACCTTAGAGCAAAAAATCAAAGAAAATTTGGCAAAGGTGGGATATCGATTCTAAAGGTAATTATTTAGCTAAAGGGGCAACAGTCAAGGATTTCTTGACAGTTCAGATGAATGTAAATTATGGCACAAAAACGTAAGGTGAAAGAAAATAAGCGTTTTATTTTGTCCCGTGAAAAACGGGAGAATTCTTATGTTTATTTTCTGAAAGACAAAGACGATAAAGATCGAGCGGAAGAAGAAGTTTACACCTTAATCGGAGATCAAATCTCTTATAATTTTGGCAATGAAAAAATTCCAACCATTCTTCTTGATGGTTTTAAAGAAGTCCCTGCATCAGCTATGAGCGAATTAGGCTTTGGTTTTAAAAACAAAGCTATTCAAAATTTCTTCAAATATAAATTTGATAAGAAAAAAACAATCACCATTACAAATAAAACGGAAACGAAAGAGAGCGGTAATGCTTTAATAATCAATATTGAAGATTTAGAAGAACTGGCAACAGCTCTTAATCAGGAGCAAAGAGCCTGTGAGGATACAAAGCGACTACTGATTAAGAACTTTTTGGTTAAAAGCTTTCCTTCTTTAAACTACGCTATTAAGGAAACTAACAATAATAAAGACCTTATTCTCCGAAACCTGAACCAAAAACTGATTGACCAGCTTAACGCAGATGATGTTGAAGCGTTCGGTAAATTTTATGTTGAGGCCGCGCAGAAATATAAACGCGATGATCTTGTACGCAGAATGCTACTTGATTTGCAAAGAAGCGCTCAGCTTCTGACTTTGCAAGAGGTGGTTAAAAAGTATGAATTGTTGTTGGCTTCAAACCCACTGGAAGCCAAATGGCAAGAATTTTTTGACGAGCACATTACGCTTTTTGATAACCGCTACATCAAAAAGCTGAACTACAAAAATATCGCGACAGGTATTACAAAATACCCTGATTTGGTTTTGGTTGATATATATGGATATATTGATTTTTACGAGTTAAAGCGCAGCAGCACGCCGCTTTTAAAATATGATGAAAGCCATAAGACCTATTATTGGTCAAAAGATATGGCGATGGTTATTTCTCAAGCCTCAGATTATTTGCAAAAAGCGAAAGAGAATGCCGCCAGCTATGCAAATTCCATTAAAATGGAAACGAGTGTTGAGGGTGAAAATGGACTGGACATTAATATTGTAAACCCTAGAGCAATTATCGTTGCCGGACAATCGAGCGATCTAACCAACGATAAGATGCGGCATCAATATAAAACCCTGCGCGAAGGACTAAAAGATATAGAATTCCTTCTTTATGATGAGCTATTAGTTCGTCTTCAAAACCTTCTGGCCAATGTGAGGGTAAAATAAATGGAGACTGAAACACCTGATCCAATAAAGTTTCACATCCATTATGACGTGGACGATCACTTTATTCCGATGAGTGATTTCCTGACGGCCTCCAATTCAGCTCAAAAAATTATTGATGACTTAAACAGGCAAATTCTTGGCGGTCACCTTCGCTATCAGCTTGTTGTTATCCCGCCCGAAGAAGGAACATTTTTAAAAACGGTAGGAATTGTCGCGGTTACACTTGTTGCTAATGCTGTAGTCGTGCCTATTGCATCAGATTATGTTTTGGGCGCTTTTGAAGGAATCGCAGAGCATAAACCTGCTGATTACGGCAAAGATCATGGCAGGGCTTTAAGGGATTTAACAGTTGGTTTTTTCTCTAAAGAAGTTGAACAACTTGAAAACTGCATACCGCATGAATTAAATTTAGACCGCGCTTTCAAGGCCAAAACGGATTTTTATATGTCCTGCCAGACCAATGACGATATTAAAGGGCTTGGGTTTGATAACACGCGCAATTTCCCCATACGCCATGGTGATTTCAAACGCCATATGTCGAAAGACAGGACACGCCCTCTAGATTCTGACTTTGTTCTTTACGATGCGATTCTGACTTCACCTGTAACAGAAGATAAAAACTTCCAATGGGATTTTGAAGATACAGTAACCGGGCAAAAAATATCGGCACATATGCGCGATGAAGCATTTAAAAAAGGCGTTTTGAGCGGAAAATATCCTATAAAACAAAGTAAAAAGAGTGATGTGTTAAAAATATTGGTTGAGTATAAAAAACAAGAGGTAAACGGCGAAATTAAAAACAAGGAAACCTGTGTTGAAACTGTTTATAGTTTTAATGATAAAACCATAACTCCTATTCCCGCTAATCTGCCAAAAGGAACACGCTTTAAAATTAAAGAAGAAGCTCCAATGGAAAAAATATGGAAGGCTTCAAATGAGTAAATGGCAAGAAGTAAGTCTGGGGGATGTTGCAGATTTTGTTACGGACAAAATTGCCGCTTCGAATGTAACGCTCGATAACTACATTTCTACAGACAATATGCAGATTGATAGAGGCGGCGTTGTTACTGCTGCAACTTTACCGCAGGCTTCCAAATTTAATCATTATAAGCCGACCGATACTCTCTTTTCTAATATCAGAACTTATTTCAGAAAAGTATGGCTGGCAGACCGTGCAGGCGGTGCATCTGCTGATGTTTTGATATTTCGAACTAAAGATAAAAAGCAATTAAATCCGCTTTATTTATATTATCTCATTAGCGGGCAGGAATTTGTTGATTTTACTGTTTTGACAGCCAAAGGCGCGAAGATGCCCAGAGGCGATAAAGGCGCGATGATGCAATTCAAATTGCGTCTTCCTAGACCTGATGAACAAATTGATATTGCGGAGTCCTTGCGTTGTATTGACCAAAAAATCGAACTGAATCAGCGGATGAATGAGACGTTGGAGGGGATGGCGCGGGCGATATTCAAAAGCTGGTTTGTGGATTTTGATCCCGTCCACGCCAAAGCCGAA
Source organism: uncultured Alphaproteobacteria bacterium (assembly GCA_963702155.1). GTDB lineage: Bacteria > Pseudomonadota > Alphaproteobacteria > Micavibrionales > Micavibrionaceae. The sequence goes on along the minus strand of OY969717.1, from coordinate 1,340,668 downwards.
GGCCGCATCCCCGAAGGCATGGACTCCGCCACCGCCGCCCTCTTCCCGTCCACCTTCACTCCCGACGGCCTGCCGGAAGGGTGGGGAATTGGGAAAGTTGGCGATGTTGCAAAAGCAAAAGGAGGTTATGCCTTTAAAAGCAAAGATTTTACTGATGCCGGAAACCCCGTAATTAAAATTAAAAATATTACGAATGATGGAAAGGTTGTCATTGAAGGTAGCCAATGTATTAGTGACGACATCGCGGCAAAGGCCGATAAGTTTAGGCTTGGTGATGGCGACTTGGTGATGGCTATGACTGGCGCGACTGTTGGTAAAAGCGGTTTAATTGTCACTACGGATAGCATTCCTTATCTAAATCAGCGCGTAGCAAAATTTGAATCCTCAAAATTTGGCAGCAAGATAGCTTGGTTTCTTTTTTGTTTGTTTAAACAAGAAGATATTTTTAGTGTTTTGGTTGGCGCAGCGCAGGGCAGCGCACAACCAAATATTAGCTCGTCAGGTATCGAGGCAATAAAGACAGTAATTCCCAGTGATAAAGTAATTTCAGCTTATTGCGAAGTCGTGGATCATTTATTTAAATTATGGATACATAACGAAAAACAAAAGCAAACCCTTGCTGCACTACGCGACACGCTCCTACCCAAACTCATCTCCGGCGAATTGCGTGTTGATACGGCCACCGAAACTCTCAAGGCGGCTGTATGAAAAAGAAACGTGTAAAATTAAATGTAACCCTTTTAAAAGACGGCCTTGATATGGCCGCGCCTGAAACCTTCATTGAAGGTTATTCTGCTGGTGGAGTGGTTGAGTTTGAAAAAGGCGAAGTTGAAGCTATTTTGTATAAAAGGCTTGGTGAGCGCAAAGAGCCTGATTGGCTGAAAACTTTAAAAAATAAGGTTGTGGGAGCTGAGATAGCGGCATTTTTTCCCAAAAATCAGGTGTCCGGCGCAACCCTTTTTATAAAAGTTAGAAACAGAATATTTGCTATCAACTTTGGAACTATGGGGCGATTTAACATTGTCAAAGAGGCTATAGATAAAAAATTTGGAATTTATACAGCCAATAAAATTCTAAATGATGATGAGAACGCGACAATAAAAAGCGCGTATAGCCGCGTAAATGAAACCAATCCGGTTAATAAGCAGCGGCAATACGGAGAAAACATTTCTAACAGTCAGCTTTTTCTTTCCATGGAAGATAATGAAGCCCTTAAAGAATTGGCTATCTTCAACAAGGAATCCGAGGACTTTTATAGGCTGATAGGAAAATATAATTCCCTGAATGTGCAATTTGTTTTTCTTGAAACGGAAATGCCCTGTTTACAGCACTTGCCGTCAAAATTAGAAAAACTACTCGATATATATCTTTCTGTCACAAAGGATGATGTGAGGCTTTTATTTAAAGGGCTGTTCCCTTTGGATGAACATGAAACTCTTGCTCTTGATGCTCAGTTACCAAACAAAATTGTTACTGAACAAGATTCATTCTTCTTGTTTGAGGCAGAGATTGATTTTGATTTAAGTCAAGTTTCAAAGTTTAAAATTGTTACAAATGCAGGCGATGCTGAGGGTGACGAATTGTTGCTCGAAAATTATTTGCAATTAAGAAATGCCCCCACTTTGCATGATTTAAAGCATGACAGTATTCACGTTTTAAATGAAGATGACACTACGATTAAAAATTGGTCTGTTTATGACTGTATCTACGGCGAAATTGAAATCAACGGCACGAATTATATTCTTTCCCATGGTGAATGGTTTGAAGTTAATAGGGATAAATACTCAAGAATAACTACAAAAATTGATGCCATTTTGGATGCAACATTTGTTGTACCTGATGCAGTCAAGAATGCCTCAAAAGCTGCCATTGCTCAGGCCATAGCACAGCGACAAAACCCAAAAGAAAAAATTAACAAAGAAAACTTGTTTAACAGAGAGCTTTGTTCTCATTTGAACGGTCAGCTTTTTGATGAAGCGAGCAAACAAATTACTATCTACGAAGATAAGTTTGAGGTTTGCGATATTCTCCTGCCGCCAGAAAACAAATATATCCATGTTAAATATAATTCCGGCGCGTCTGCATTGAGCCACCTTTTCAATCAAGGCTATGTGTCCGCCAAGTCATACGGCGAATATAAGACTGACTTTTTGGCTAATGTAAACGCGCATATTACTAACCAAAACCAGCATATACAGCCCAATAATCATGGGGCAGTCGTTCATTACTTAATTATCAATGACAAGCAAAAAGACAGATTAACATTTTTTTCTAAAATGGTTTTAGAAGATAGAATCCGCACATTAGAAGCTATGGGTTTTATCGTGTAGTTATCTTGGGTTCGCGGAGTATATTAATCATGACAAAAATCACCGAAAACCAGATTGAACAAACTGTACCGCAATATACGCTCCTACCCAAACTCTTTTCCGGCAAATTACAGGTTGATGCCATCGTTCCCCCCCTTAAGGAGGCCGTGTGAAAATGTTTTCATCAACATTTATAGCCCTACAAAGGGAGGCTGGAATTGGCGCGGAAATGATCGGTTCAGGTGTGACTTTGTTGAGCAAAGTAAACTCGTTTTCCGTTGGTATTTATAGCCAAGCATTTTTCAATCTTACTATCGGCCTTGAACGCACGGCCAAGTTAATTGTTCTGCTTGATTACTATTTCAAAAACAGCCACCAATTTTTTGATGACAACACGCTTAAAACAAAATACGGGCACGATCTTAGAAAATTATTGGCTGCTGCTAAGAAAGTGTCAGAAGAGCTTGTAACCGATGAAATGTTTAAGTTTCCTGACACAAAGTTACATGAAGAATTCATATCTTTTCTCTCAGAGTTTGCCAAGACTACACGCTATTACAATCTTAATATTTTAACGAATTCAGGAAGCAGCCAACACGATCCAATCAAAACATGGAATTCAGATATTGGGGAATTAATTCTTCAACAATATCCTTTAAAACAGAAGAGCCGAGTTCCCGATAAATTGATTGACGCGGTAGAGGACAATATTCTTGTTTTAGGAACGTCCGAAGACCATTCTCCACTGAACACTATTAGGGGCGCAGCGGAGAATGCCCATAGAAGTGAGCATATAAACAAATATGGCCGCTTGCTTGCCTTACAAATTGCCCGTGCAATGGCTGAAACATTATCTGAGCTAAGAATGAAGGCATATGCGGAAAAAACGAAGGACATTCCAGATGTGAATGATTTCTTTCGCGTTTACCTCAATGACGATAAGTTTTTTCTTAGCCGTAAGACATGGAGGCCAATTTGATGCTTCCGATTGAAATTGGGATTTTGAGTAATGCTGCATAATATCAAACCCAACAGAAAGAAAACTAGAGGTGGAGGATTAACCAAACCTGAACTCCCGATGGTAAAAGGACTACTGGAGAGCGGGTATAGTGCTCAGGACATTGTTCACATTGTCAACCAAGGGCGGCTTTCCACAATCAATCTTGCGCGTGTTACCGAGGTAAAAAAGAACGGTAACATTAAGGCAGCCACTAAAGAAAAGGTTCTCGAATATATCGAAGTTCAGTCTGCCTATGATCCTAAAACACTTTTAAATCCATATAAGGACGCAAGGCTCATTCGGGCGCGTGAAGCTATGGTTTGCGCTGTTCAAATATTCAATAACCCTGCTATCATTTTTAAAGCCGAGACTTTTTGTGTGTTGGCAAACATAGCATGGACATACCTTTTGCACGAAAGATTGGAGCGGACAAAAAAGGGATCAAGCAAACAGGATGATGGAAATTCTGTGATTTTGAGTGGAGCATTGAAAAAAGAGGACTGCCCCAATCAAAGATGAGGCTGTAAAAGAATATCTAAGAAAAATTATTGATATTAGAAATGCCGTTGAGCATACGTTTTTTGTGGGTGGAGAAGAATGTTTTGGAAGGTTATTTCAAGCCTGCTGTGTGAATTTTGAAAAATACATGACAGATTGGTTCGGTGAAAACCTTACGCTGGCAAAAGAATTATCATTAGCTTTGCAATTTGTAAGCATTCAAAAAAACCAATTTATTGAACTGGAAAAAAGTAATCTACCTGCTCAAATATCGGCTATATATAAAAACATCCAATCTAGCGATTTCAAAGACAACAATGCTTTCCAAGCTACCGTTTATTATGGCCTTGAAAACACATCAAAAACTTCGGCAGAAATTCATAAGCTCGTAAAATACGATGATGGCTCAACTATAAATTCTACACACGTTATCAAAGCTTATATGCCTCAAAAAAGAACAGAAACGGAGATCGTTGATAGGTTGAAATCTAAGGGTTTCACAAAATTTTCGCCCTACCATCATCGACAATTCTGGAAAACAAAATGGAAGAACGCGGTCGAAAGGAATAAAAAGGCGCAAGGATATGGAGAATTGGTTTATCAAAAGTCAATGGCTCTGGTATGAAGATAAATGGCTTCCTTTAGTTGAAACATACTGTTCGGAAGCAGGGGAGAAATTTAAATGAGTAATAAAATCACAGAAAGCCATGTTGAAGAAGCGGCGCTGGACTGGCTGGAAGAGCTAGCATTTGAGGTTATACATGGTTCTGTGATTGCGCATGAAGGGTCTGCGCCGGAGCGGGAAAGCTATGGCGATGTAATTTTGCGAGGGCGGTTACTCAAGGCTTTAACGGAATTGAACCCACATCTTTCACCATCCGTTTTTGAAGATGTGGTGCGCAAGATTGAGCAAAGCGAAACACCTTCTTTAATAGAGGAAAACAGACGGCTTCATAACCTCATTACAAATGGAGTTGATCTTGAGGTCATGCGCAATGATGGTAGTCTCAGCGGTGATACAGTCAAGCTGATTGATTTTGACGATACAACAGCCAATGACTTTTTAGCGGTTAATCAGTTTACGACAATAGAAAACGGACATGACCGCAGGCCGGATATTGTTTTGTTTGTAAATGGTCTTCCATTAGCGGTGATTGAGCTTAAAAATGCGGGCGATGAAAACGCCACGATTGATAAAGCTTATAGCCAAATTCAAACTTACAAAGATCAAATCCCTAGTCTTTTTAGAACGAATGGCCTGCTTGTCACTTCGGATGGTATGGAAGCACGGGTGGGATCATTAACAGCCAATAAAGATCGTTTTATGCCATGGCGAACACCTGACGGAGTAAATGTTGCCAAGAAAGGCATGCCGGAAATGGAGGTCTTAATTAAAGGACTTTTTAATCAAGAGCATTTCCTTGATCTGATCTCCGGCTTTACCGTGTTTGAAGATGATGGAACAAAAATCATAAAGAAAATTGCGGGCTATCATCAATATTTTGCTGTGAAGAAAGCGGTGGAAAGTACTTTGTCCGCGACAAAATCCGGGGGCGATCATAAAGCTGGCGTTATCTGGCATACGCAAGGCTCAGGAAAAAGCCTTTTAATGACATTTTATGCTGGACAGGTTGTGCGGCATAAAGACATGGAAAACCCTACGTTGGTGATTATCACAGATCGTAATGATTTGGATGAGCAGCTTTTTGGTACATTCTCAAATTGTAAAGCCTTGCTGCGCCAAGCGCCGAAGCAAGCTGGATGCCGCGAGAATTTACAGGAGCTTTTGGCTGTAAATTCTGGTGGTATTATTTTTACAACCATTCAAAAATTCTTCCCTGCAAAAGATGAAACGGAAGTTCCGCTTTTGACAGATCGGCGTAATGTAATTGTCATTGCCGATGAGGCGCACAGAACACAGTATGGCTTTGGTGCAAAGATCAACAAGGAAACAGGCGAGAAAACTTATGGCTTTGCAAAATATTTGCGGGATGCTTTGCCGAACGCCTCTTATATTGGCTTTACCGGAACACCGATTGAAAGCACGGATGTAAATACGCCAGCCGTGTTTGGTGATTATATTGATGTTTATGATATTCACCGCGCCGTTGAGGACGAGGCAACCGTTCCAATTTACTATGAAAGCCGTATCGCCAAGCTTGATCTTGATGAAGATGAGAAGCCGCGTATTGACGCAGAAATTGAAGAACTCACTGAAGATCAAGAGCAAGATGCAACGGAAAAGACTAAAGGAAAGTGGTCACGAATTGAGGCTTTAGCGGGTTCAGAAAAGCGCATAAAGCTTATTGCGCGGGATATTGTTGAGCATTTAGAAGCAAGGCTTGATGCTATGCCCGGAAAGGCAATGGCGGTATGTATGAGCCGCCGTATATGCGTTGATCTTTATAATGCTATCGTAGAATTGCGCCCAGATTGGCATAGTGACGATGACAAAAAAGGTGCGATTAAAATTGTGATGACAGGCAATGCCTCTGATCCTCTTGATTGGCAACGACATGTAGGCAGTAAAACGCGCCGTGAAAACTTGGCTAAACGCGCACGTGATCCCTCGGATGAATTAAAGCTGGTTTTGGTGCGTGATATGTGGCTTACGGGCTTTGATGCGCCATGTATGCACACAATGTATATAGATAAGCCTATGAAAGGGCATGGTTTGATGCAGGCGATTGCCCGTGTAAATCGTGTATTCAAAGATAAGCCCGGAGGCTTGATTGTTGATTATATTGGTATCGCTCAAAATCTTAAGAATGCTTTATTAGAATATTCAGATAGTGATAGAGCCAATACAGGCATTGATGAAGAAGAAGCGATTGAAGCTCTTCAAAAGTGTTATGAAGTCGTAAAAGATATTTACCATGGCTTTGATTATTCATTGGGCATTTCAGGCAAGCCGCAAGAGCGCCTGCAAACTATGGCAGGTGCTATGGAATGGATACTAGAGCAGCTAAGGCGAGAAGCAGAACAAGCCAAAACAGATGAACAGAAAAAAACAATCCGCCGCCGCTATAGCGATGCCGTTGTTGCTTTGACCCGCGCTTATGCACTGGCTTCGGCAAGCGATTACGCTAAAGAAGTGCGTGATGAAGTTGGGTTTTTTCAAGCGGTAAAAGCCGCTCTTGCAAAATCTACGGCCTCAGGAACAAAAAAATCATCGGAAGATATTGAGGCAGGTATTCAACAAATATTGAGCCGCGCTGTCGTTTCAACCGAAATCATAGATATTTTGGCGGCATCGGGAATTAAATCACCGGATATATCCATTCTTTCAGACGAGTTTTTAGCGGAACTCAAAAATATGGAGCGAAAAAACTTGGCTTTAGAAGCGTTAAGAAAGCTTCTAAATGGTGAAATAAAATCCTCTAGCCGAACGAACGTAGTGCAATCACGTGCGTTTTCTGAACGGTTGGAAGATGCGATCAAACGCTATCACAATAATGCCCTAACGACTGCCGAGGTGTTGGAAGAACTAATCCGAATTGCCAAGGACATTAAGGCTGCACGGCAACGCGGAGAGGAAGAAGGTCTATCTCATGATGAAATAGCATTCTATGATGCTCTAGCAGAAAATGAGAGCGCACTGGATGTAATGGGTGATGACCAGCTCAAAGTTATAGCGCATGAGCTTATGAGTTCAATAAAATCCAATATCTCTGTTGATTGGCAAAAGCGCGATAGTGCAAGAGCAAAGATAAGGGTTCTTGTAAAACGTATTTTGAAAAAATATGGCTATCCGCCCGATTTGCAAAATGATGCAATTAGAACAGTTATTGAGCAAGCTGAAATCTGGTCTGCTGAATGGAAAGCCAGTGATATTTGATTGAGCATTTTTATTAATCAATCTGAATATGTGCTCTTTAAATACCCCTTAAAATGCTAGAAAAATTTTTTCCACAAGCTGAAGAATGGCTTAAATTGACCTATAAACAACTCAAAATACTTACACACTATGTTACACATACACATTTTTAAAATCAGATAACTTAATTATATCAATAGTTTAATATATGTATATATACGGCTCATAACCTGAAGGTCGTAGGTTCAAATCCTACTCCCGCAACCAATTACTTTTCCAGAAATATCCATTAACGTCTTTAAATCCTTGTTTTAAAAGTTATAAACAGGATTTAGAAGTCCATTAAAATACCTTAAGAACACGCCTCTTCCAAAGATTTTAACAGTACAGTATGCAGTATATTCAGTTGGATTTTGATTTTGTACTGTTATGGAGGTGCTAGATATGGCTAGAAGAGTTGTAAGGCTTACAGATAAAGAGGTTGAGAACGCCAAACCTAAAAATAAGGATTACAGATTGTATGATGGTGAGGGGCTGCAATTGCTTGTGCGCACTAGCGGCACAAAGGTTTGGCAGTATCCATATAGCTTTAAAGATAAGAAAAGCATTTACACCATCGGCGAATATTATAAAAACAAGCCCGGCGCATTTGGAATCAAAAAAGCTCGTATTAAACGTCATGAAGTAAGGGCGCTTTTAGATCAGGGTATTAACCCTAATATTTGGAAAAAAGAGCGTATCCACGGTGTAGAAGGGCAAGAGCATACAACTTTTGAAGCGCTTGGCCGAGAATGGCATGGAAAAGGCACATGGGTGTCTAAACATTCTAAAAACATCCTCAAATCGCTGGAAGATGATGTTTTCCCGGTCATTGGCTCTAAACAGATCACAGATGTATCAAGAAAAGACATTATAACGGTCATACAGGCGGTAGAGGCAAGAGGCGCATATGATGTGGCCAAGCGAGTGTGTCAGCGCTGTGAGGCTGTATTTGACTATGCGATAACAAAAGGCGTGTGCGAGGATAACCCGGCATTGGGGCGTTCAAAGATTATCCAGCGCCCCAAAAGGAAAAATCGTCCCCATTTTAAAGAAAATCAGTTGCCAGAGTTTCTTTACAAACTTTCCAATTATCATGGGCGAGATTATGTGAAAATGGCGATGAGGCTGCTTGTCCTGACTTTTTTGCGCCCCGGTGAGTTAAGAAATTTACATTGGTCAGATGTGGATTTTAAAAAGGTGGTCATTACAATTCCGGCAGAACGAATGAAGATGGAGCGCGATCATATGGTGCCATTGTCTCTTCAAGCATTGGAGTTGCTGAAAGAATTGAAAAAAATAACGGGCAATAATGAATTGCTGTTTCCCGGCGTAAAAAACAACGGAAAACCCATATCAGATGTGACTTTAACCAAGGTTTTGCAGATCATAGGATATGTTGAAGAGAAAAAAGTTGTGCCACACGGGTTTCGCCACACCGCTTCAACAATCCTCAATGAGCATGGTTTTAACGCTGATTGGATAGAAAGACAGCTGGCGCATGTTGAAGGGAATAGCGTTCGGCGTGCGTATAATCACGCAGAATACCTTGATAAACGTAAACGGATGATGCAATGGTATGCTGATCATTTGGATAAATTGAAAGCGCAATACAGGAATAATAATGGCAAATGGCAAGGCTCCGATTTCCGGCACAGTGTATGTACGCCCTCGCCTGTCGTATGCTGTTAATACGCGCATCCTTCGACAAAACAGGAAAGAAGGCCCTCCTCAATTATCAATAGATCAGGTTAGGCAATACAGGGATGTTATCTGTGATGAAATTGCCTGTTACATTGGCTCAACACGTAACCATACGTATCTTACAGCAACGGAGCGTGCGCAAGAACTGACTCAATTTATCACAGCCGTACGAAACCTTCTTTCAGGCATCAAAACGAACAATATAAAGAAAATTGATAACTGGAAGCCCAAAGTTTCCAAGCGTTTATATAGGCTTAGTCTATACTCTAAAAAAGCGTATTTATAGCTTGTTTGACAACGCATATGAAGATCAGCCGCATCTAAAAAGAAGTCTTGATAATTACATTGTGCATGGTTTTAATGAGCGCTGTATTTCAATTTTAGAAAAGATTGCTGCGGCTGATCCATGTAATATATTTTACCCGGATAATAAACAATATTTGCGTGATCCGCCATTGCAACGACTGGTCAGAGCGCTTGCGCCCATATGGACAACAGCAACAGGGCGTTCCTTGCTTCTTGTCAGTATTGATAGGGAATATAACGAAATAAGAAAGAATTTTTTTGCCGATTGGTTATGCCAACTTATTGCAGGTGAGGGCGCAAAGCCACCAAATAAACAGGCTATTAGTGATATTGCTGCAAAACTATAATTTTCATATTTTTCAAAAATTCTAAAATCCACGTGTTACTTGACCTTATAAAAAATTGGTTAGCGTTTTCTTGTGACCAATAAAGTTCATTTCTACACAAGGAGACACCAGTGGAACAAAAAAACATACGAATGATACGGCTCCCCGAAGTCATGCTTAAAACAGGCTTAGGCAGATCATCAATCTATAAAAAGATGTCAGAGGGCACGTTTCCCAAGTGTCACAAGATTGGAGAACGTGCTGTTGCGTGGTTTGAACATGAAATTGATGAGCATAATGCAAAATGTGCCGCAGGTGGCGAGGTTCAAAATGGATAATTACATTACCGATTTAGAATGCTTCATGGTTGGACATGAGATCGTTTTAGACCATCCTCTTATTAAAGATGGAAGATTGCACCGTATTCATATCAAAGGCGATAGGTCGGGTACAAAAAATGGCTGGTACATATATCACCAATTCCCTTTTCCTATTTGTATATTTGGATCATGGAAAACTGGTGAAAAGTATTTGTGGAGTAGTAAATCACAAGAACTATTGACACGTAAAGACCGTGCTTTACTGCGTAAACAAGCGAAATGCAGCGCTGAACTGCTTTATCGTGAAAAGCTGGAAAATCAGGAAAAGGCACAGAAAAAAGCGGCTTATATATGGGGAGATTCTGTACCGGCACCAAATAATAACCCTTATTTATTGAGAAAGAATGTTTGCTCATACGGCTTGCGCCTTTATAAATCAGCCTTGGTTGTGCCTATGCATGATCTCTATGGAAGAATGTGTAGCCTACAATTCATTGATGAAAAGGGAGAAAAGCGTTTTCTCTCTGGTGGGCGTAAAGCTGGCTGTTTCTTTACTATTGGAAAAATCGAAAGCACGCTCTGCATTGCAGAAGGGTATGCTACGGCGGCCTCTATCCATGAGGCTACGGGAAATCCTGTTGCGGTAGCGTTTGATGCAGGGAACCTTTTAGGAGTATCTTTGAATCTTCGCATACATTTACCAAAAACACGTATCATTGTTTGTGCAGATAATGATTTCAAAGTACCCGGTAATCCCGGACTCAAAAAGCAAAAGAAGCCGCCTTTGCCATTAATGCGGAATTAGCCGTGCCGCCCTGCGCTGGTGATTTCAATGATTATTACAGTGGGGATGCAAATGAATGCGCCTGAACAAGAAATTGCGGGACTGGTTTATATTTCATCTCCAATAAAGCCAGCATTGAAATCCCTTAACATCTCTGATTTCTTGGGCATGGATATTCCTTTGCAAGAGAATATTCTAACCCCCATCATCAAAAGTCAAAGCCTCTCAATGCTATTTGCAAAACGCGGTGTAGGGAAAACACACGTTGCATTGGGTATAGCGTATGCGATTGCGTCTGGTGGAACTTTCTTAAAGTGGAAAGCACCATATGCGCAACGTGTTCTTTATATAGATGGAGAAATGCCTGCACGGACAATGCAGGATCGTTTGAATTATATTGTTTCTACGAGTCAGCAGAAAGCGGAGCCTGACTTCTTTACACTGCTCACACCGGATATGCAGGAAATGGGGATGCCGGACATCTCAACGAAAGAAGGACAGGATGAATTAGAGCCTTTTGTAGAGGAGATTGATTTTGTCGTGGTTGATAATATTTCCACGTTGGCACGAACCGGAAAAGAAAATGAAGCCGAAAGTTGGCTTCCAGTTCAAGGGTGGGCGCTGGATATGAGAAGCAGGGGCAAATCCGTCCTGTTCGTTCACCACGCTGGAAAAGGTGGGCAGCAAAGGGGATCCAGTCGGCGTGAAGATGTTTTGGATACAGTCATTGAGCTAAAACATCCTGAAAACTATTCCAGTGATGAGGGGGCAAGGTTTGAGATTCATTTTACAAAGGCTAGACATTTGATGGGAAGTGATGTCAGTCCCTTTGAGGCACGGTTGCAGGAGGATGGCTGGATGCACATGGATATTGAAGATGTAGAGTTAGATCAGGTTTTAGAATTGAGGGCAGAAGGGTTATCTTACCGCGATATTCAAAAAGAAACGGGTATAAGCAAGTCAAGAGCAGAGCGCATGATCAAAAAGAATGAAGAGTATAAAAAGTGATTGTCCCAGCGTCCCGATGTAGCGGACAGGGACAGTGGGACATGAGGTATTTTGGGACAGGTACCCTTTTCATTTTCTTGCTGCCTATGATTTTCAATGCATCGCACCGGGACAGTGTCGGGACAAAAGATGGGACAGATCAGGATGCTTTGAAAAAAAATTAAGTTTTTCAAATTTGAAAGGATAGTAAAAGATGGCAAATGGGCATGGAGGAAAGCGGAAAGGGGCAGGTAGGCCACGCGGTAGCGTCAGTGATCGCGTAGCGAATGTGTTGGATCATTTGGACAAAGAGAAAAACAATCCTATCCTTATGCTTACAGAGGTTGCTCAAAAGGCTCGTGAGACAGAAAATTGGAATCTTTTATACAAAGTGGGTAATGCTCTTTTGCCTTACTGCCTTCCTAAACAAAAACCCATTGATGAAGCGCAAGAAGAACCTAACCGTCAAATACAGGTAAATGTTAATTTCCCGCTACCCGGTGGACACTGGCGAACGGGAGAGCCTGTGCCACAAGAAGTAATTGATTATTTGGATGACACGGATAATTAAATTAACCAATTGCCCCACAAGCCATTTTCGTGCATGAATGAAACTGATTGCTCGCATAGGGCAATTTGGTTGAGATTAAAGGCGGTCATATTTTGAATGATGAAGGCACGCTGGAAAAAACGATTTCTTATCACAAAGTGTACGGCAAGCCATTGATGCTTTTGAAACAAGGTGAGCGCTTTATGACAGTAAAATATGATGAGCGCACCGATAAAAAATGTAGATGATCAGGTGTTCCGTGTTGAGCATATGTCAGAATATTAAATAAGGAATTTAAATGACTGAACAAGAAGTTTTTAATTTTTGTTATCCTGACCTAGATGCTGTTCAGAAGGATATTTCTCTTAAACAAGGAGAGACACTTTTCGTATTGGGGGCTAATGGAACTGGAAAATCGGCTTTAATGCTCAAAATGTTTTCGCAAAACCACCGTCAGGCTAAGCGAATATCTGCTCACAGACAAACTTGGCTTAATTCCAGTGTTTTAGAGTACTCGCCAACTTCTAAATTACAAACAGAGGCAAGTTTAGTTTCTTATGACACACAAGCTACGTCTAGATGGAAAGATGACTACCAAGGTGCGAGATCGCAGTTCACTATATATGATTTGATTTATGCTCAGAATAATCGGGCACGAAAAATTGCGGATGCGGTTGATAATTTGGACACAGAATTAGTAGAAAAATTAAGACAAAAAGAAGCGCCATTAAAAACTCTTAACCATCTTTTGAAGCTCTCAAATTTACCAATTGAAATTATGGTAGAAAAAGATGAAAAGCTTTTAGCGAGCAAAAACTCTGGTGAAACCTATAGTATTGCAGAACTATCTGACGGAGAAAGGAATGCCATACTAATTGCAGCAGATGTACTTACTGCAAAACCAAATACCTTATTAGTTATTGACGAGCCGGAGAGGCATTTGCACAGGTCAATTATATCCCCGTTACTTACTTCTTTATTTCAAGAGCGTAAAGATTGCTCGTTTGTAATTGCATCTCATGACATTACTTTGCCACTTAATAATTCTAAGGCAGATATTCTTATGGTGAGGGGGTGCAAATGGGAAAGTGGTTCAATCATAGGCTGGGACACTGATTTAATTTCATCAAATGATGGTGTTGATTATCAGATCAAGCAAGATATTCTGGGTTCTAGGCGTGTATTGCTTTTTGTTGAGGGTTCGCAAAATAGCTTAGACTTACATTTATATCAAATATTGTTTCCATCGGCTTCTATTATACCACAAGGAAGTTGTGTCGATGTTGAAAAGGCAGTGCATGGTATTTCATCAACGGATTCATTGCACTGGGTAAACGCACTTGGATTGGTAGATGCTGATGATAGATCAGAAGCTAAAATAATTGAATTGAAGAGCCAAAGTATATACGCGCTTCCTTGTTATTCTGTTGAATCTATTTATTATTGCGCCGAAATGATTGAGGCTATAGCATCTAGAAGCGCCGTAATCCACGGAGGTGAAGATACTGAACTGGTTACCGCAGCCCACAGTGCTTTATTTGAAGCAGTTGCACAGCACAAAGATCGTCTGTGCGCCCGTCTCTGTGAGCGAAAAATAAAGCACCAAATGATGCCCCCCAATTGGGAGACTATTAAAAATGAAAGCACTTACGATATTAGTATTGATTTGAGTGCAGCGTTTAATGAAGAAAAGCAGCGCTTTGATGAATATGTTTTAAGCTCGGATGTTGCATCTGTTGTTTCTCGTTACCCTGTCCGAGAAACACCCGCTCTGAGCGCAATAGCAAAAGCGCTAAAATTTTCTAGCCGCCAAAACTATGAAGACGCTGTAAGAAAACTTTTGACAGACGATGAAGATGTTAGGAGTCAGATTAAAGAAAAGTTTGGTGATCTTATTTATGCTTTTGAAAATCAAACCGATCAACCGCAACAAGAAGTAAATGCTGCATAAGAAATAAAAAAAGCTAAAAGTATAATTACAAAAATGAAAATCGTTTAATGAGTAATCCGGATAAAAAATGGCATGAGATACATGCCCGCAATCTTAGAAAGAGGGAGAGTACACGGGAAGAGCGTTTGCGCCGTAGAAGGCTGGGCATAGAAACTCAGAGAAATAAGGCTGCTGAACGTGTGCATATGAAGGTACCTAAACTCTTTGACCTCTATAAAAACTATGATGAAAGCGTCCAATTTATTAACGCCATTAATGAAAATGTATTTGAAAACGATTCATTTGTTTTCTTAGACTTTTCCCAATGTGAAGGTATTTCGGCGGAGGCTTGTGTAGTCATGGCAGCAGAAATTGATCGTTGCAATCGGTTGGAAGAGCATAGCGTGTTTGGTGTCTACCCAAATAATCCAGATGTTTATTTTCTATTAAATGAATTGGGTTTTTATCACCTTCTTGGAATACGATCTTCAAAACCAACATTTGATGATGCACCAGAGGTAGATGTTGTTAAATTGCAATCAGGACAAGACAATCCTCGTAATTTAATGGTGGGTATTAAAGAGCTTTTTTACAACGATGAAGGAGATGTAAAAGAAGCTCTTTACTCCAAAAAAGTATATCGCGCTTTAACAGAGGCGATGGCTAATGCGGTAGAGCATGCATACCCAGAAGAATTTCTAAAACAAAATTCTCGTTTATGTTTGCCAAGGTGGTGGAGAGCGGGTTTTAAAGATAATGAAACTAATATTGTCTTTATGGTTTTGTATGATCAAGGCGCTGGTATACCAAACACTCTAACAACTAATTGGCTTGAAAAATTAAACGAGCTTGCGTCAAAGCTGACGCGTGATCCTTATGATGATGAAAAAATAGTTCTAGCTATGGAAAAAGGTAGGACTACAACAAAAATTCAGGGCAGGGGGCAAGGATCTTATGATATGCAGCAACTTATTAGAGAAAGTGACAATGCCGAATTGAGCATTTTTAGTTATCGTGGTAAATACTTGTATCCCAACAATGAAAACTTGCAACATGAAAATTTGAGCCTACCTCTAAAAGGTACATTAGTGGTGTGGAAAGTTTGCTTAAATTCGGTGAAAGAAAATTAAATGGAAACGAAGATAATAAATATAGCCAAAGATTTTAGTAAATACCCTTATGGAAGGTTAAGAAAATATAGCGAAACTAGCGGTGAGGTTTTTCGTGAAGATACATTGTTTCCTATTATTGAAAAATTTGATCAGATCATAATTGAGCTAGATGGAACAGAAGGCTATGGCTCTTCTTTTCTAGATGAAGCGTTTGCTAACTTAATCAGGGTAAACGGGCTTGATAAAGAGAAAGTAAGAAAAAAGCTGTCCTTTGTTTCTGATGATGATCCCTCATTAATTGATGAAATTTGGGGCTACATAGACAAGGCTTCTACAAATGACTGATGAAACAACAATATGGACGTGGATTGGGGAAACTAATATTCAGGCTGCTTTAATTGGGCCACTCATTAGCAGTCTTATTGGTGGAATTGCTTACTGGTTCCATAATGAAAATGCTAAGAAGATTGCGCTAGCTTCATTAATTCAAGATATAGAACGTCTAGCTATGCACCACTGGTGTAGTGATCCTAACGATAATACAGGACGAATTAGGTGCCTTGATTTGCAAAACCTCATGCAAACGCTGAGTTGGAAGATAAATAAAAAATGTATTAGTCAAAAAGATGCTCTGATTGAATACCGCCAAGCTGTAACAGGAGGCGAGTTTAGTGAGAGTAATAAGCCAATACTGAGTCATAACAGCCCGCGTATTATTCTTATAAGTGAAAAGGCTAAAAATCTACGTAAAGTCCTCGGTATTAAAAAGCACCACTAAGTTTCTTGGTGATAACTTTTAACAGTACAAAACACAGTACAAATTCGGTTGCTAAGGTGCTGCTTTTCTTATTTATCAATAGCTTACCTGCATAACTCGGTTACTACTCCCGCAACCAATTATATAAATGACTTAGCCGCCCTCGGGCGGTTTTTGTTTTTTAATGGGGCTACTGTAGGGCTACCTTTTGCCACTTATTTAGTTTTTAAGTGCCAGACCTACCCCCTAGGGGGCACCTATCCATTTAAATGAAAACATGCGCCCGCCCGCGCAGAAAAATTTGCGATTTTGAAAACCTTGGCTAAAACTTTAAGGCTCCAGTTTAGTAATTCAATAGTAATGGTTTTAGGAAATTTAATATCCAACAAAATCTTGAATAGCTAGTGCAGGAAAACAAAAAAAGGCACAGTTTTTCGAAAAATGAGTTGATGGAGAATAAGATATAAGATGTTAGTAATTCTCATATCAAACTTAGCTTCAAAGGATTGCACCTTATAGGCTTTTACCGCATTATGGATGAATATCCAAATTTAGAAAAATTGTGATAGCAAGTACTTTTAGAAAGACCATAAAAAATGCAGGAAGATACATCAAGCAAAGCAGAAAACAGGGAATTAAAGAGTTGGTATGGGTTGGTAAAGTCAGGACGAGTTAAGCTCCCCAGATTTCAAAGAGCTGAAGCATGGGATAGGAATCGGATTAAAAGTTTTCTAAATACAATAGTTACTAATTTGCCAGTCGGTATAACTTTGGTGCTTCATGTCGGAGATAAGGAAAAGTTCGTTTCCCGCTATATTGAAACGGCTGAAAAGAATAATAATGAGAAAGTTTCAGAGCATCTTTTAGACGGGCAGCAACGCATTACTGCTTTATGGCGCTCAATGAATGATAACTATCCTAATGAAAGCTATTTTGTATACATCCCAGAGTACGACACCAATCAAAAAGAGCATGACACAGAATTGAAAGTTATTTGCAAATCACGTTACTATAAAAATAATGATCGTTACCCTCTATGACTAAATGAACCAGAACGATGCTTTGAAAATGGCCTGTTACCTTTAAGTCTTTTCAAGCCTGAAGATATTGGCCGAGAGTTAGACAGTTGGGTGGAAAAAGCAACTTTGAAGCATATTGACGGAGACGAGCCCTTAGACGCAAAGGAGTACAGGCAATACTTTAGTTCTATTATCAATAAAATCAGAGATTTAAGAGAAGCGATTAATCACTATAATCTGCCCTACCTATCATTACCGCCTAGCACAGACAAAGACGTAGCCTTACAAGTGTTTATTAATATGAACACTAACAGCAAGCCATTAAGCCAATTCGATATAATAGTAGCCGAGGCCGAGCAAAAAACGGGACAATCTCTACACGATCTCATAAAGCATTTAAAAAAAGCCCACCCCAATGTAAAAAATTATTTTGAATTAGAAGAGCTTGTGCTTTCCACAGCGGCACTCCTTCAGGGGAAAGTGCCTAATAAAAACGGCATTTTTTCAATTGATCTTCAAAAAATGATTGATGAATGGGGTTTGCTTGAAAAATGCTTGAAAAAAATGGTACGTTTCATGGAGGTAAACGGGGTATTTGACAAGCAAAGGCTTCCGACAAATGCTGTTTTGCCTGTTATAGCTGCGTGCTATGCCGTAATCCCTGAAACGGTGATATTAAAGGCTACTGTGAATCCCTTCTTAAAAAATATTTATGGGCGGCATTTTTTACAGACAGATACGAAAACTCCGCCCCGCCCAGAGCTCACGTGGACTGTACGGCGCTTAAAAAAGCAATTACTACCACTCAAAATAACAGTGAAGCATTAGAGCAATCCATACCTATATTTGATCGTAAACAATATCCATTGCCCGATCTTGATGAGCTTTTAATAGTAGGCTGGCCGAAACGTTCAAATATAAGGGCGAGAGGGATTCTCGCTATTTCAACCCTACTCGGAGCCCATGATTTTGCTGATGCTCAAAAAGTTAGTGCTGCCAACATAGATAACCGTCACTACCATCACATTTATCCTCTTTCGCTTTTAGAGGAATCTGACATCACAGAATATAACCTTGCTTTAAACTGCGCCCTTATTACAGATAAAACTAACCAAAGCATTGGTAGAAAAGATCCCTATGAATATTTAGTTGATCGCTATAAATGGGTTGGAGAGGACATAGTTAAAGATCGCCTAGGAAGTCACTTGATACCCATTAATGAATTAAAAACGGGATCATATGTTGGGCTAAATGACGAAGATAAAAAACATAAAATCAAAAATGACTTTGAAATATTCATATACAGAAGGGCAGAGCTGATACTAAAGGCCGTAAAAAAACTAACTAACGGTGAAAATATATCGGCCCACTCTATTGCCAGCCATGAAAAGAAGGGAAAGGTAGAAATCGTTAAAGAGCTTATAGCTGCAAATGAAAGCAATGAAATCGAATTTAAAGCCACTTTACGAGAGTGTATAAATAATAAGATTCCTGCGGACGTATTAGAGCATTCTGTCTTCAAAAACATAGCCGCCTTTATGAATAGTAATGGGGGATCATTATTAATTGGAGTAGAAGACATTACTCGTAATATTCTAGGGCTTGATCGAGATTATTCTTCTTTTAAAAGCGAAGATAAACAAGAACTCTTTCATGAAAACTATTGATAACCTTCTTGAAAACATGCTGGGTAATGCCGCCTCAAGCAATTTCACTGCGGAAATTATTAGCGTGGAAGGAAAAGATATTGCTTTATTGACGGTAAAAAGCAAATCAACAAAGCCAATCTGGTTAAAAAATAAAAAGAAGAATACAAAAGAATTTTATATCAGAAGATCAGCTTCTGCTAAGGCCTTAGACTCTGAAGAGACTAACCTGTACATTGATAGTCACTGGTAAACTTTAAATGAGCTAATGGTACAGCAAACAACCCTACCTAATCTCGCAACTTATGCCGATCCAGGAATAAAGAAATGGGAAGACGCTGGTTTAAAAATAAAGCCCTTAGCGTTGATTTTAGAAATATTGGAATTGCTGGGAGAGGTTCATGGCGCAGAAAACTCATACCTCAACACAAGCGAATTAATTAAGATTGTTATCCCTCTTTCAGGCATGAAGGCAGCTCCAGAAGAAATAGCAATAAAACTTATTGAATATAGAAGGGGCAGATTAGATATAAGCCAATGGCCTGATTGCGCCCCTGCGGCTAAGGATTAAACTGCGCACCAGCATGAAGATCTGAAGCACTCTATCATGCCAGTGCGCGCACGTTCCGGCATATCCAGATGATAAACCGGGCGGCTGGGCAGAAATTGCTCAGCCTGACAGGCACAATGCGGGTTCGCCGCCGTTCCTGCCTCCGTGCTTGCTCCTTGTTTGATCGTGATCAAACGGCTTCTCCCACGGTCCCGGCGCTTATTACGGCTCGCACGTAAAAGGATCCCGGTCTCCTTATTGCCTTTTGAATGGCGCTCAAAGTCAAATCAGTTTGCTTTGTTGACCAAGCCGCCGCGCTTCAGAATTATTTTGCTTCTCCAGCATTTGGGTTGTTCAAAGATGTCATCTCCGCAATTTTTTGAAACTCCTCCAAAATATCAGGATAATTTTTGCTTAAAAAACGTACGACCTGCGCATTTTCCAAAAGCTTAACGAGATAGTTTTTGGCAAATTGCAGCACCAAGTTTTTTTGTCCGCGTTCATCTTTGATCAGCTTGTATTCACGTTCCAGCCGAGTTATCTCTTTTTGCATGCGCGCACGTTTTTCTTGGCTGAGCACCGCTACTTTGGGTTTTTCTGTATTTACGAGTTGATCATGGGGTGTTGTCTCCAGTAGGGCACGGGCGTAGGGAACGGTAAAAGCGTTCGTATCGATCATCAGCATGGCGGTTTCAATTTGGCGCGGCGGCTTCATTTTTTTGAGCACACGAAAAACACCGCTGGCGAGCATTTTATCTTTGAGCAAATCCACGGCTTCAGGACAAATACCGTCCAGTAGGCTCCGTTTTTGTATGATGCTTTTGACATTCACATTGAGCGCCTGTGCGATTTTTTCTTCCGGCACACCGTTTGCCACGGCTTTTTGGATCATCTTGTGTTCTTGAATAGGAGCTTGGCGGCTCACGTATTTATTGTAGGTGAATGCCTCATCATCCGTTGATATAAGACAGATCGTCTGCGCTTCACCGATTTCTTTCAGAGCTTCTAAACGCATATGACCGTCGAGCAAAATATAACAATTTTTTGAAGCGGATTCCTTAGTCACTACAAGCGGCTCAATAATACCGACCTCCTTGATTGAAGCTATGATTTGTTGAAATTTGCGGCTTTCCCGTATGGCTTGGGAGAGAATTTTTAGCGGAACAATGTTTTTAAAATCAAGTTCAATTGTTTGTTGTTCAAAACCGAGTTTGACATTATTTTCTAAAACATCTTTCTTTTCACCGTCATTTTTATTTTCTTTATCACTCACAGGCTTTTTCCCTTTCTTTGATCATTTGCACGAGGGCGCGTGGCATTGTTCCGAAATTCTCTGCACGCAGGAGATTGGTAAAATTATCGTCTTTAAGCAGATTAAAAAAAAACTCAACTATAATCAGAAGCGCGTTATTGGTTGTTTCGGATTTCTCAACAAGAGAATGCATACGATCAATTTCTGTTTGAAATTTCTGCACCATCTGACGCGCTGAAATCGAGGGGCCGTCTAACATTTTTCTACTGCCGCCGCCTTTGCGCATTCCTTTGCCAAGGTTACGGCGTTTTTCAACCAGACGCTGAGCCATGACGAATTTTTTACCACGCAGCTCTTTACTTTCATAAGCTTCTTGCAAGGCCTTTTGTTCATTGCCAGAAGAGGAGGCTATTTTCATAGCGATGCTCAGCGGGATTTGCCCCTTTTCAACGGCAGAAATAAGACGTTCCTCACCCATTCGCAATAGATTTAAAATTTCAGAAATATAGGAATTGCCAAGCCCTGTTTTACGCGATATCTCCATCACGCCATAACCTTGTTCTTTCAGTAATTCAATGCCTTTGAGAAGATCCATTGCCGTATGCTGGCGGCGTGCCATGTTCTCAACAAGGCTCATGACAAAGGCGTCATCTTTGGAAATATCGTGACGCACAATGGCTGGTACGGTTTTTTCTCCAAGCGCAATAAAAGATTTAAGCCTGCCTTCACCGCAAACAAGATCATATCCATTACCATCATCGGAGGGGCGCACGGTCACGGGCTTTTTTAAGCCAACCCTTGAGATATTGCCTTTGACTTCCTGAAAGCTTTTTTCGGTGCGATCCCGCGTGTTGGTAACATGGATACGCTCAATCGAGATCATCTCAATTTTGTATTTTTCTGCCATTATGCGGCCTCCTGTATGCTCACGCGCCTCGTGAGTGAAAAGAAATCTTCCAGATCATCAAAGCGATAACAATCAAGTGCCAGGCCGTTATTGTCAGCCAGTCTGAGTTTAGGATCCTCAACATCAAGTGCGGGCAAAATGTAATAATCGAGAGGATTTTTATTGGTCTCATCCATCCGTACAACAATCGTGATATCTGGCCTTAGCCCGCTATCGAGTCGTACCTTCCAACGATTGCGTCCAGCCTTTGTTTGAAAGCAGCGTGAAATAACAATGGACACTTTGACCTCATCGTTAACAACGATCATGTCTGATGCGACTTCGCGGTGGATGCCACCACCCAAATCTTGGATACGGTGAATAACGCCCTCACAGATATCCGGATAAAGCGAGCGGATATGGCGGTTGGTTTCGATATAGCGCATATCCCGGTTTGGTGTGTACTCCACCAATTCATAAGCGCGCAAGAGGCTGCCGAAGCGATGAGCATACGCACTACTCGAAGGCATCTCCTCTGCTTCGTCAATCAGGATCCCCGAAAGCCACCCCTTGCTCTGGTGAAGCTTGTGTAACTTAGAAAGCAGTTCTTCATCGGAATATCTTCGACTTCTCTGCGCAATGATGCCTTGTGCTGTGTAGAAATAAGGCGTGTCAATAATGGCTTCAAATACACCATCGGCGCGTACCCACATTTCTTGCTCATTCACAACGCGGCGCTTTTTCAGCTTAAAAGACGTGCGGTTAAAAACGTTATTGCCAATATATTTTTCGTTAGTCAGGACTTGATGAACCGTGCCCCGTGTCCAAGGCCGTTCAAGATCAGTGGTTTCGCCTTGGCGATTAAGCTGCTCAGCTATCTCTTCTCATTCATACGGCTATCAACGAAGCTGCGATAGATCCAGCGAACGGTGTTGATTTCATTCTCTGGCCCCGGTACTAGAATAACGCGGTCAGTCTGCAGGCTCTTATGCTCGCCGCGTTTAAGTGTGCCTTTTTCATTCCCCTGTTCATCAATCAACATACGCCGCAGGCCGAAACCGGCAGGGCCGCCTTGGCGGTAGCCTTTTTCAATCAGACGGCACTGCCCGGCAAAAACCTTGACGGAAAGTTCGCGGCTGTACTCACCAGCCATGCTGCGCTTTATGTTTTTCATGAGGTTGGACTGCAAGGAGCCATCATTGCTAAACTGTTCAGCCACATAGTGTACGTCGCATCCTGCTCGGCGACAGATAAACTCATAATAAGCGCTTTCATCCGCATCCTGAAAGCGGCCCCACCGCGTCACATCCAAAACAAGAATGACAGAAAATTCTTCTGTTTTTGTTTCAACAGCAGCAATTAAGGCTTTTAATCCTTCGCGCCCGCTAAAGCTCAAGCCACTCTTGCCGCCATCTGTGTAGATTTTTACAATCTCGATATTATGATGCGCGGCATAATCACGGATGGCTTGTTCCTGATTTTCCGTGGAATACTTTTGATGATCCGTAGACATGCGAACATACATCGCCGCTTTTCTAACGGCACGCTCACTATCGTCTCCCGGTTCCCGGTTATTTTTATAATCCTGCACTTTTTTATCGCCCGCCGTTAAATACACAAAAATGCGCCATAGCCTAGTCTGATTTTCAGCCCGCGCATCGCAAACTGTTCTTTTCCATTATAAACAAAGGAGCAGTAAGATGTCGTTGACAAATAAGGACCAAGTTTTTCCATTAAAATCAGAGGCTATTTCTAATGTGAAATTAGCCCAAATTGTAGCGGGCGCATTACGAGAGGATTTTAAAGATGACAGCGCTGCAGTGAAGGCAATAGGAGGAACAACAAAGACCAGTTTGCGTACGATCAAAAATTGGTATGAGGGCAGAAGCGCGCCATCTTCGGGGCATTTGCTATTGCTTTCTAGGCGTTCACCATCGCTTTTGAAATTCATTATAGAACAAATTGGCGGCGGCGAACTTTGGAAGTGTTTCAGCTTTTTCTGGATGTGTATGATAAAAATGATTCCAGAATAAAACACCCAATTTATAGGGACATTTGTGTCCCTATAAATGTCCCTGTAAAACTGAACCAAAGGCAAAAATACTTTCTGATATTGCTAAAAAGTGGCAAAAAAGGAACTGCTGAAGATATTGCAAATAGATGGCAGGTCACAGTAAAAACAGCCAAAAGAGATATTCTGAAACTGAAAGATGCTGGAAGGATTAGATTTGATGGTGCCAGAAAGACCGGGCATTATAAAATCATTGATCCGCAATAATTAATTTAGCTTTTCTTTTAAGGCTTCATATTGCTGGCGATGTTTTTCAGGATTGTTTGTTTTGAGTTTTTGTAGGTTTTGAAGTTTCCATTGCACGGCGGGGAAGCGTTCAAAATCATAAATGCTCCAATCAGGGGTAACATTTTTCACGCTCAGCAAGAATTCTTTGTCTTGGCTTGTAAGTCCTGCATGCACGACTTTGATTAATTTTTCTCTGGTGGTTTCAAAATCTTCATACGAGAATTCTTCTGCGCTCATGCCGGTGAATTGTTTTTCCATGGCTTTGCGGTGATCTTGAAAATTCGGCGCGATGACTTCATTGATGGGCCGATCACTGCCCAGTAAGCAGAATAAAAAGCCCTGCCGAACCTCATCGGAAAAGCCTTCGTTTTCTAGCAGATGTTTAACATCGAACAAATCCCTTGGGTGCTGGCGATCCAGCGCCGCGCATATTTTACCGCCATATAATTGACCAATGGGCACAACAGGCATCGTCACAAAAGACTCAAACTCATCTTGAGCTTTATCGCATAAATCCATTTCTATGGGTTCAGAGATTGTTCCGCGTCCAACTAGATTGACTTCTAATTTAATTTTTGCGCCGTGTAGGGTGATGACCAGTTTGCCAATTTCTTCTTTGTGATCGACACGAACATTTGGCATAGTTTGTTCAACTTGGTTTTTAATGCGAACAAGGGCCGCGCTGATGTTTTCAAGAGTTGTAGGTCTGTCTTCTATGGGGAGATAGGTCAGATCAATATCAACTGAAAGCCTGGGCATGTCGCGCACATAAAGATTAATGGCTGTGCCGCCGTGCAGAGCAAAACAGGCTTCCTCTGTAACAAGAGGTAGGATCTTGATCAAAAGCACAACTTTTTCTCTGTAATGTTCAAACATAATCGACAAGCTCTTTCGGTAGGCTGATTCTGTATTGGGAATTATAAACTCCGTTTTTGACAATGCTACGATCACCTTTTCCGAGATCTATGTTGTCCAAATCTAAGTGCTTTAAAACAGGCAGGGTTGCTTTATCTGCCATATATAAAAACAGTCTTTTTACGCGGATGGAGCTGCACCGCTCTAATAATTCTTGAAGTACCTTGGGCCTTAATGTCGTAAGGCCTTCCATTATTTGATAACACTCTAGCAGGTCGAAGTTTTTGGGGCTTAGATATAAGCATTCTAATATAGCCCTTTCTGGAGAAGATATTTTTATATCCATGCCATTAAACTCATACGATTTGACGTCTATACTGCTTGGTAGCATCGATGTTTTTATATGCTCTATAGGGTTGTCCCAATCATAATCCAAAAACCATTTTGGCAATTTTTGATTGAGCGCAGAAAATAGGAATATCCTCTCCTTCCCAAACCGGACATAATGGGCGGAGCCTTTTATCGATAATGCTGTAGGGCCGCCCACATGTACATCAAGTAAAAGCTGCCTCTGTATAGCAGCGAGGCCGCCGTACCAGTTTATCTCATCATTTGTTCTTTTGTAGGCCGCGCGCCCCAACGACTCTATCCAGCCGCTTTTTAAATAACGCTGTGCCAGTTGCCCTGATATGGACATTTCCTTCAGCCATGGTGATGTTGCCACAAGTCCTGACGGCCATTGTTCCAACAAACTCTTTAATTTTTTGTCTTTTGTTATACTCATGATGTATTTATAGCGTTATTTTTAATGTATTTCAAGTTTTTTACGGTAGATTTCATTAAAAAGATGCCCATAGATAAACTAATAGTTTGTTTTTAGAGATAATTTTAAAGCTCAAAATAGATGGATTAGAAAAACTTTCGGCCTTCAGGTTTTTAATTCTTCAATCTTCCGTTTGGAAGTAACGACCACACAAAAACTATCAAAAAGACAAAAAGACTTTTTAGGCCTAACTCGCTGTTTTTAATATATTTTCAATGTTGATTTGATTGGGTTTCTATGGCCTGTATGCATAAAATCATCGCTTTTAAAGGTAAAAAGCTCTGCGCAGACTATCTTTTAAAAGTTCTTTTTCAATTATTTTTCACTTTTTATCGTCGTTTTTTGGTGCAACCGAATACCAGTAGAAGTGAGAGGTCTTTTTACTCTCGCAAACTTAAAATAGGAGATAAAAAATGTACCAGCGACAAGAACAGCCCAGCATACTTGCGGATAATAATTCTCAAAGCATAAATCACCGAACGCCGCTACAACGGTGGATTGACGTGTTACATGTTTTTGAAAATGATATTGAGGAGGCCGATAAGGAAGATGATGTGCTCTATCTTATCAAGCAATATGCACGGCTCCAATTATCATCCATTAGCCAATTACGCGCGGATTATAAAACGCTCCTGAAAAAGAAATGCCCGCCGGATCTTTTGCGCGATGCTGTCATTTTAGCTATTTTAGAAAAGCTTCAACATCAACTGCGTGAACCATTTTCTCCAGATAATCTTCCCGCTGATGTAGACCCGATGGATTATAATGAGGAAAAACTTGAGCGTGCGTCTCGAGGCTGCATCACCCGCCTCGTCGACGGAACCGTGATTGAGCGAACGTACAACAAGAAAACATACGTCATATATTGCCGCAAAGGGTTTTATGAATACAAAGGGGAATATTATAACAGCCTAACAGAGGTCGCGCGGCTCATTACAGGAACGCTATGTTCTGGCCCATCATTTTTTAGTAAGAAATCTAAGATCTATATTTTATGATGCCGGGGCTTTGAAGGTATAGTCTCCGAATGGAGCAATTGTTATTTAATGTGTAATGGCGTATTTTTCTATGATGCAGATGGAATTATTGCCAAAAGAAGAAGCTCTCCCAGATATTTCAGGGCTGACTTATGTGCCTGATTTTATAAGCGCGGAAGAAGAGCTGGCTCTTATCACTGCTATTGATGGACAGCCATGGCTAAATGATCTTAAGCGCCGGGTGCAGCATTACGGCTATAAATATGATTATAAAGCGCGGGCAGTAACGGCAGATTCCTATCTTGGGGCATTACCCGATTGGGTGAGAGTCGTATCGGATCGTTTGGTACAAAAAGGTGTTTTTAGTAAAAGCCCTGAACAGCTTATCGTTAATGAATATTTGCCCGGGCAAGGGATTTCTGGGCATGTTGATTGTGTCCCTTGTTTTGGCGATGTCATTGCCAGCCTTAGTTTGGGTGCAGGCGCTACTATGCAATTCACAAAGGGAGACGAGCGCCAAGAAATATATCTGAAACCTTGCAGCCTCACCGCACTTTCTGGGGTAGCCCGTTATGATTGGGCGCACGCAATCCCGGCAAGAAAATCAGATAATGTGGACGGTTTTAAAGTTCCACGCGAAAGACGAATTTCTCTGACATTCCGAACGATGATTTTAAATTAACGGCCCACATATATGGATGTCTGTTTTGTTGCAAAATCTCTCTTTAATTGAGCGCCGCGCCGATTAAGATACTTTTTCACGATTAGGTGTGAAAACCGTAACGATCACACAACCAATTTTCTAAATCCAAACACTCTATGGGCATTGTAAGCCTTCCCCCAAGGGGCAGAGTTCTTGGGCTTTTGCCATGTAAAGCTGAAGGAACGCCAAGCACGTTGGTGCCGTATTTTCAGTCTGTTTTCTCTCTAAATGCCCCTTTTTCTCTAAAACCTATAGAGCGACCCTCAAAACCCACCTTCAGGTTTAGGCCTTATTTTCCAATGGTTTGTCAATGTGGGATTGTTAGCGGTTTAATGCAGAGAGCGTGAACCATACGATCTCTGAGAAAAAATAATTATGATGTGAAATGCTGCCGCGTTCGATTGGCAAAAGCGACCAATGATAACATCACTGGCACCTCGACAAGAACGCCTACGACCGTTGCTAAATCCGGCGATATTCTCATCGTGGATCGGTCCATTGAACCGCAACATGGTCACATTGTTATTGCAGGCATTGATGACAATCTGACGGTCAAACGATTGCAGATTAAAGGCAGTGAAATTTCCCTGAAGCCAGAGAACAAGAAATACGCCCCCATCATGCTTAATGACAAAAACCGCCTACATATTTGGGGCGTGGTGACGAATATCATTCATCGGGTGGTGAGTTAGGCCGTTTGAATTTTATCCATCAGCTTTGGTAGCGAAATCACGGTTACATCATCGCCAACCGGGAATTCGTCATCGCCGCCATAGACAACGTATTTTTTTGTGGCGCCAACATCATCACATGTCTGGCTGTAATGCTTCCCGAGTTTGGGGGCAACACCATGTTTGATTTCCACGGCCCAGATTTCTGAGGACGGCATTTTAATAACCAGATCAATTTCAGCACCGGCGGATGTGCGATAGAAATATGTTTCAGCGCGGCGCGGTAACACAGAGTGAATATTCTCCACCACAAATCCTTCCCAGCTCTTCCCCAATACAGGGTTTGACAACAGGGCATCATGGTTTCCAATACCCAGCAGGCGATGCTGAATGCCGCTATCTCGAATATAATAGCGCGGTGATTTTACCAGCCGTTTTTTGACGTTGGCATGCCACGGTTCAATGCGTCTGAGCAGTAATAGATCGGTGAGAATATCAATATAATTGCTAACGGTTTTGCCATCAATTTCAAGATTGCCGCCCAGTTTTGAATAGTTGATGGTCTCGCCTTGCAGGTGGGCAAGCATGGTCCATAGTCGGCGGAGCCTGTTTGCAGGGACGCGGAAGCCCATTTGCGGCACGTCACGCTCCAGATAGGTGCGGATCAGATCCTCCAGCCAGTCCATGGCCGTATCGTCATCTGCGGCCAGATAGCTGTCCGGGAAGCCGCCACGCACCCATAATTTTTGCAAATCCTTTTTCTCTTCACCAATTTCCAGCACATTTAAACCGCCCATCTCAATGTAGCTGATCCGCCCGGCAAGGCTTTCTGATGATTGGCGCAGTAAATCCATCGAAGCGGATCCGAGCAAAAGAAACTGTCCAGTTTTACGGCCTTGCTCTCTGTTTTTATCAATCAGCCCGCGCAGGATCATGAACAGGTCTGGCGCGCGCTGGATTTCATCCAAAATGATGAGTTTATCGCTATGCATGCTCAAAAAACTTGACGGATCGCTAAGTTTAAGCAGATCTTCGGGCGATTCCAGATCGAGATAGAGGGAATCCATGCCCTTTGCCACAGCCTTGGCCAGCGTGGTTTTGCCGACCTGACGCGGTCCAAGCAAAGCCACAGCAGGAACCTGTGCGATGTTTTTTTGAAGTTTATCTGTGATCCATCTCTCTAACATACCTTGCATATTAGGATATATATTCCGAAATTGCAAGGTATAAATACATCATCACCACCCCGTCATAAGCTGAGCACTAACCGCTCACCAAGCGCTCACCACCCTCGATAATCCAAGCTGATCTCCTAACGCACACCCAATAACGCTTAGGGAGATCAGCAAAATGCCCACCGATAAACGCCCCCTCGAATTAGACGACATATATAAAACACCTGTTGGTGATAACCGCAAAAATTCGTCAGGAAGAACTGAACGCAGCCGATTTAGCGCTTAAAGGTGTGCGCGAAGAATTTAGTATGGGGCAGCGCACTTTGGTTGATATTCTTGATGCGGACGAAGAAATTATTGATGCAAAAATTGCGCTTGCCAATGCAAAATATAATGAAAAGGCTGCACAATTTTCTGTTGCGTATCATATGGGGCTTTTGCATTAGACCTAATATTAAAGCTTTTATGGTTTACCCCAGTTTTCGGGTACAAGAAAATATGGCTTATATGTATTTGAATGAATAAACATGATGCAACGTTCTTTTGAACTGTCTATAAGCTCACCGCGTGATACAGGTTTTAGAAGCTGGATAGTGTCTTTATCAAACGCGATCGGCCAGAGCGGTTTTGGTACAAAATAAAAGGTTTCAGAATTATCAAAATAATTTTGCCATTCATCAGCATACAACCATAGCCCGATTCGCGCATTGGAAGACATATACTTTAACTCAGGCGCGTCTTTACAATCAATCGGATGGAATAGGCAGCCATAAATTAATTGACATGTCTTTATTGTTTTGATGTCAAAGTGATCGCGCAACAAGGTTTTTGCCTCTGGGCGCTTAGTCAAACAAAGCTGATGCGTTTGCAGGCGGTTCAGTTTTTTCCTCCAGTTATCAGTTTGATTTGGGCCGGGGAAGTGCCACTCGCTACCCTTTTTCACCGCCATGTAAAATTTAACGGCAAGCTCTAGGTGGATATGATGTTCATTAGTTTTATCAAAAAGTATAAAGTCCAATTCGCCAAGTGTCTGTTTATTCTCATCAAAAATCTGAAGGTTGTTTGCCAAGTAAGTGAGTTGAGGGGAAGCATTTATAATGGCCAGTAATGCTTGCTCATAAAAATGCCCTAGCTTTTGATCGTATTCTAAAAGCACATCATCATCCGGTTTTTTTAGAAGCGAACGATTAAAAACATGCGCTTGCGGTAGATCTCGAATGAGAAGAGGTGCATATTTCAAGCTATTTATGATAGCGCTGGTTTTTTGTTTCATTTTCCGGTTTGTTTTGTCTTTTCTTTATACTGAATTCTTTTATATCCCAAAAACGTTAGAAGAAAATGCTCAAACTACTATAGTCCGATCTTAATTTTTTATTATATATTTTTTGCTATGGTTCTTTTCGATGCGTAGAAATATTATTTCAATTTGGAGAAGATTTATGGATAAACTTTTTGCCACAGCGTTAATGGTCGCAACAACTTTATATGGTTTTAGCAGTGTTTCAAATGCGAAAGATCTTGGAGATAGCTATTTATCTAAAGAGCGTTTTCAAGTTCGCGTCCGTGCGCTTGCCGTTTTGCCAGATGATTCTTCTTCGGTAAATATTGGTGGCGAAACTGATGTTGGCGATTTTATTACTCCGGAAGTTGATCTCACCTATTTTATTACAGAGAATATTGCCGTTGAGGCGATTGCAGGGACAGCGCAACATCAGGTTTATTATAACGGGTCGACCAATCTTGGTGATGTGTGGATTTTACCGCCAACGGTTACATTGCAGTATCATTTTATGCCAGATAATAAATTCAGCCCTTATTTAGGTGCGGGTGTTAACTACAGTTTTTTCTATGGAGAGCAATCCGGTAATGGCTTTACCGATTTTAAAGTTGATGGCGGGTTTGGTTTGGCGTTACAAGCCGGTTTTGATTATTGGCTAAATGATAATTGGGGCGTGAATCTTGATGTTAAAAAGATTTATGTTGATATTGAGGGGGAGCTTAATAACGGTACAATCCAAGCGGATATAGATCTTGATCCATGGGTTTTTGGTGCGGGTGTATCGTATCGATTTTAAAGCGTGATACTTAATTATTAGATTTTAAAAAAGCTTGCGTAATAGATTTCGCAGGCTCTTTTGTTTTTGATAGATATTTAAAGAAACTTCATACGCCTTTCAAACGTTGTATATACTCAACTTTAAAAGGAGAGATATTTTATATGAGCGATAAATTAAAAAATAAAACAATAGCGTTTTTGGCGACAGATGGATTTGAGCAAGTGGAGCTTACGGAGCCTTGGAAAGCTATTAAGAATGCGGGCGCGCGTGTCGAGCTAATATCTTTAGAAGAAGGGCAAATTCAAGGTGTAAACCACGATGAAAAAGCCGATAAATTTGATGTTGATAAAGTTATCGGAAATGTTACAGCGCAGGATTATGACGGACTTGTTTTACCGGGCGGCGTATTTAATCCGGATGCTCTTAGGGTAAATGAAGAAGCGATTGATTTTATCCGTGACTTTTTCAAACAATCCAAACCGGTCGCCGCAATTTGTCATGGGCCATGGACATTGATTGAAGCAGATGTTGTAAAAGGCCGCACTTTGACATCATGGCCAAGTTTAAAAACAGACATCAAAAATGCAGGTGGACATTGGGTTGATGAAGAGGTTGTTGTTGATCAGGGTTTGGTTACAAGCCGTAAACCAGATGATTTAGAGGCATTTTGTGAAAGAGCAATTGAAGAATTCTGTGAGGGCAAGCACGAAAAGCAAGCCGCATAAAATCATTTTATATTTTTTTAAAATACGAAAAACGGAGCGAAAAACGCTCCGTTTTGAATTCTTATAAAATATGTTCGATTTACTCAGAAACTTGAATATTTGCAGCGGCTGTACGGCCTTTATTTGTCGCAAGTTCGTACTCTACTTTTGCGCCTTCTGCCAAAGTGCGTAAACCAGCTTTTTCAACAGCAGAGATATGTACGAATACATCTTGCCCGCCGTCGTCGGGTTGAATAAAGCCGAAGCCTTTTGTGTCGTTAAACCATTTAACTGTTCCGGTTGCCATGTTTTAATCCTTTCATAGCGTTAGTCGTTTTTATAGCGGTTTTTAAGCCGCCGGTTCGTCCGAGTGTTCTTCGCTTACTAATTAAATTTTTTGAAAAAAAACTTTGATTAGATCACTGTCTTAAAACGACACCGAAAGAAAAGATAAAGAGCTTTAGGCCGGTTTTATTCTTGTCTGTCGATAGTAAACCGCATATTTTTTCGTTTTTAAAAACGCATCAGTTTGCGGGTAGTCCGTTATCTTACAAGTGACGTTCGTCACGAAACTCTAGAGCATAACATTATGCATTGCTCTATGGTTAGGAGAAACATATTTAAGTTTATTTGGCAAGAGAATACTTGGGCTTGGTGCCTAAACTCATACTCATTTTACATTTAAATCAAGTGTGATTATTTTTTGTAAATGGATTTATTTTGTCTAAATCTTCAACAATAACGAGCAAGGCGGGAATCAAGAAAATTAACAGCGCACTGGCAAAAACAATGCCACAAGCCAAAGACACGGCCATGGGAATTATGAATTGCGCTTGCAGGCTTGTTTCCAAAAGTATGGGGAGCAGCCCAAGGCTAGTGGTTAGCGTTGTGAGCAAAATGGGGCGAAAACGGCGCTTTACAGAGGCCATAGCGGCGTCATATGCGCGCTCTCCTTGAGCTTGAAGGCGGTTATAATAATCGATCAATACAACCGAATCGTTAATAACAACACCTGTTAAAGCCACCATGCCAAACAAGGATATAAATGATAGATTGAAACCCAAAAGCAGATGGCCGAAGATTGCGCCCACTATACCAAGTGGTACGGTCAAAATAATTACAAAAGGTTTAATATAACTTCTTAATTGTGAACCAAGCATTACAAAAATAAGCATAAGGGCGATAAGCATATTTTTTCCCAATGTTGCCAAATCATCACGCTGATCTTTGTTCTGACCGGCCAATTGATATTTTAGTGCAGGGTAATTTTCTTGGAGCGCTCTGAATTTATTCTCTACGATATTGGCGATAGCCTCATCTGGCGTAAGAATGCTCTCATCAACATTTGCGGTAATTCTGACCACGCGGCGGCCATCTACACGCTTTATGGTTGAGGGGCTATAGCGTTCTTTTATAATGGCCATAGCGGATAGGGGGGCTTCGCCGCCTTCGGGGAGACGCAAACGCATATTGCCAATTGTGGACAAGGTTTCACGTGCCTGTTTGGGGTATCTGACCATGACTTTAATCTCATTGCTACCGCGCTGGATACGGTCAATTTCGCGGCCATAGAAATAATCGCGTAACTGCCGGCCAATATAGGTGGGGGACAGGCCAGCCGCTTTGCCAGTATCGGTTAATTCAAATATAAATTCCTTTTTACCTGGTTCGAGGGAGTCTATTACTTCGGAAAGACCATTTATATCTTCCATATAGCGTTTTAAATCTTCGGAAGCCTTATCAAGAATCTCATCATTACGATGCGATAGTTCGATATTAATATCTGCCCCTGCACTGATCAGCGAGCTTTGGTAGGATATATTTTTGACTTGCGGAATTTCTCCTACGTTTTCGCGCCAGTTTTTTTCGATTTCTCCGGCACTTACTTTGCGCTTATTTGATGGAACAAGTTCAATGTTTATTTCAGCGCGATGCGTAGCGTTTTTTGCCGTTTCACCACCGTCAGGGCCGCCCTGATCGCCAGCCGTTGCGCCGATTAAAGTCGAAATATTTTTAAAAACTGGATTTTCTTTTGTACCGCCCATACTTTCTTCGACTTCAAGCGCGGCTTTATAAATACGCTCCGTATATTTACGGGTTGTTTCAAAGCTTGTACCGACCGGCATTTCAAGTTGCATTCTTATATCATCGCTTTCGATCTGCGGGAAGAATATGAATTTTATATTACCCAGCGGGAATTGTGCGATGCCAAACCCTACAATCATAAAGATTGCGATTACGGTTAAATATCTTGCCTTTATAGCTATGTGCACGAGCGGGCTTAGGATGCGGTCTATAAATTTTTCCAAAATATCTGTAACGGCATAACGAATTTTCGCAAGATATCCAAGACTCCATCTCTCAGATGAAGATAGATGTGCGGGCAGGATCAAAAAAGCTTCTATAAGGGATAAAAACAATACACTAATTACTATAATAGGTACGGGGCGTAAAATTTGCCCTAGAGTTCCAGTTGAAAAAATAAGCGGGGAGAATGCGGCAATAGTTGTAAGCACCCCGATCGTAACAGGTGCCTGAATAAATTTAACCCCTGTAAGCGTTGCTTTGATACCTTTTTTTCCTTCTTGCTGTTCTGAAAAAATGCTTTCACCGGTGACAATGGCATCATCAACAACAATCCCTAACACCACGATTAGCGCAAAAAGCGAGATCATATTTATCGTTACGCCAAAAAATGTGGCAATAAAAATCCCGCCTAGAAAAGATATCGGTATGCCAAGACTTGTCCAAAATGCGAGTTTCAAATCCAGGAATAAAAGCATAGCTAAAAACACAAGAGCGTAGCCCATAATTGCGTTTCGCGTTAACAGGCTGATACGATCATTTAAAATGTCTGTACCATTTTTCCAGATTTGTGTTTGTAACTCTTCAGGTAGCTCCAAAGTTTCTAAATATGATTTTACCTGTTTATCGATCTTGATCGTGTCTTGGGATTTTGTGCGCAGAACATCAAGGAAAATTGCAGGTTTTCCGTTATACCGTGTAATTAAGTCAACGTCTTCCAAGCTATCTCTAATGGTTGCAATATCCTTTAATTTCAGAAGGCTTCCATCCGTATTGCTTTTTATAACAGTATCTAGAAATTCGGGAGCGTAATAGTTACGGTTTTGTACGCGTATTGATATTTCAGATGATGCTGTACTTAAGTTTCCAGCTGGTAGATCTACAGAAAAAGCACTGATCGCATTTGCAACCTGATCCATGGATAAATTATATTTTCTAAGCAGATTTTCCGGTACTTCGATGCTTATCTCCCTAGCTTTTGAGCCATATATATCGACAAGAGAGATATCCGGTTGTTGCTCTAGTCCATCTTCGACGATTTCGGCCCATGTTCGTAAAGATAGCTCGCTCATTTCACCATACAAAACTATAGATAAAACGCGTGATTGGACTTTTGTTTTTACAATAGTGATTTGTTCGGCGTTTTCGGGCGGGAAATCGGATAAGCTATCTACTTCAGTTTCGACATCGTTCAGAACTTCTTCGCCATCAACAAAATCCTCCAACTCTACTATGACAGTGCCTGCGCCCTCAAAAGCATTCGATTCAACGCGCTTTATACCCTGAATACCAAGGACGGCCTCTTCGATACGGCGGGTGATGCCGCTTTCGACATCTTCGGGCGTTGCGCCAGGATAGAGTACGGTTATAGTTATAATGCGCGGATCAATGGAAGGGAATGTCTCTTTTACGGCCGTAAATACACTGCCCAGACCGGCAATGATAAAAAAGACCATCAGAATATTAGCCGCCACATGATTATTTGCGAACCATGCTACAAGGCCTTTTATATTTGTTTTATCGCTCATGTTTTTACTTTTGTTATAGGCGTTATTCTATAGATTCTTGCATGTCTGGGGTATCTTGTGGCTCTATAGAAAGAGGTGTATTTTTAATGTGTTGTTCGACTTGTGTCGTATCATCCTTTGCGCGGCGGATCTTCATGCCTTCATCTACACCTTTGACAAGCCCTTTTATAAGCGTAATTGTTTTGGCACCTGCATTTGCAAGTGTGTATTCCGGCTCGGTTGATAAAATATCAAGCTCTTTATAAGTAACGATATTATCGTCTTTCACGATCCAAACACCATTTTGTCCTTGAATGGCTTCGTTTGGAATGTTCATGATGTTATCAATTCGGGGTCCTTCAATTGTAATTTCTACAAATGTTCCGGGGAGAAGTTTTTCCCATTCATTACCAAGGGGAACGGCTATTAAGTTGGCAAAACGTGTTTGCGTATTCAGTTCTCCACCTATGCGTTCGATTTTTGCGGGTATATTTTGCAGTTGGCCGCGATACATTGTTTTAATATTCGCATTCGTCTCATTTGGCTTGACCCACTGAAGGATGCTGTCTTCTACGGGAATTAAAATTTCCAGCGCATCTTTTTGATAAACACGTCCGTAGGATTGCCCGGCTTGAAGAAATTGACCTTCCTCGATCAAGCTTTCAACGACGCGTCCGTTAAAGGGGTAAGTGTAGGATGTTCGTTTTAAGCCTAACTCTGCGTCTGCAACGCGCGCCTTTGCAGCTTTCAGGTTTGCGTTGGCCTGATTAAGTTGCGGTTTGCGTGCAACCAGCGCGGGAATAGGTCGGTCTCCATTTAGGCCTTGCCATTCGGCGCGGGCGGCATCGGCATCGGCGCGGGCAAGCTCCAATGCGGCCCAGCTTTGCGAGACTTCGGCCTTTGCCATTTGGAGCTGATTATCATAATCAGCTTTTTCAATTTGGAATAATGGTTCGTTTTTTTCAAAAACACTGCCCTCACGCAGATTTTCAGAAACGCTGATCACGCGGCCGGAGACTTGTGGGACGATGCTTATATCGCTACGTACCTGTACCGTTCCGGTTTTTGTGAATGTAATGTTTTGGCTGGACGGCGTTACGGCTATGGTTTCAACTAAAGGTTCTCTTATTTTTTGTTCGGATATTTTTTCTTCCGGTTCACCGCCCATCATTGTTGATATTAAAAAAGCGCCGATTAAAAATGCAATCACTACGATAAGCTGGAGGTTTGCTTTCCAGCTTTTTGTATCTTTCAGCTTTTCTCGCTCTGCTTCGCGCATTTGATGATTAAGAGTATTTTCATTTTGGTATTGTTCATCCATAGTTTTAATCCATTTGATCTTTTATAAACGGGGACATATCGTGCGTTTGCCCTAGCCAGTTTCCGCCCAAGGCCAGTATCAAAGATATGCGGGCTTGCCACAGGTTTTGTTCAGCCTGCAAAAGGCGTTGTTTATTTGTGTATGCAATACGTTGCGTATCCAATAAATCAGTGAGAGGTGTTATGCCGCGTTCATAGCGTGAAAGAGCCAGCTCGGCGGCTTTTTCTGCTTCTTCGGTAGTGGTTTTGAGCAGCATTATTTGTTGTTGTCCGCTTTGTTCTTTCTGTAGGGCGTTTTCAACATCTTGCACCGCTTCCAATACGGCTTGTTCATAATCAGCCGCCAGTTCACGGGCGCGAGATCTTTAACCCTTATATTTGCACGCAGACGACCGCCTTCAAAAATGCGGGTTAAAATGCTTCCTGTTAGGCTCCATGCGAGTTGTTCACTGGATAATAAGGTACTGGTTTGTGCGGTGGTAAATCCGTAATTGCCACCAAGAGATATGCCGGGATACAGGTCTGCCATTGCAACGCCAATATCCTGCCCGGCGGCAATTAACCGTAATTCCTGACTTTGTAAGTCGGGGCGTTGATCGATCAATGCCAATGGCGGCGGAATTTTTAATGCGCGCGGGGGCGGTAAAGAGGGGAAATTATATTTTTTAATGCTCTCATTCGAGTTTGGAGGCATGCCTAGCAATACATCGAGTGCAAAAATATTCTCGTTTAAGGCGGATATAAGAGGGGGGAGGTCTGATTTTGCCACTGCCAAGTTTTCGCGCGCGCGCCGTACTTGAAGTGCGGATGTGCCTTCGCTACCGGCTTCATATCTTATATTGACACTGTTCAAAACCTGTTCGCGCGTTTTGATAACTTGATTGGTCAATTCGATCTGCGCTTGTGTATTTGCAATCGCGACGCGGCGATTTATAAGTTCTGCGATAAGGGTATGGAGTAGGGCTTGACGGTCAAAAGTAGATACAAGCGTTTCTGCTATGGCAGCGTTTTGCCCGGCTTTTATTTTTCCAAATAAATCTGCCTGCCAAGACGCGCCGATATTCAAATCGTAATTGGTTTGATATATACGATCTGATCCGAGTTGAAATCCGTTATTTTGTGCGTTTGTCGGGGACATAACCCTGGAGGCTCCGGAATTCAAAGATAGCGCAGGATATAAATCCGCGCCTGCAATTGTTGTGCGTTCTCTGGCTTGCACAATGCGTTCGGCGGCGGCCTCCAAGCGCAAGTTTTGTGACAACATATTTGCGATCAGTTTTTCGGTTACCGGATCATTGATATTTTCCCACCAGAATGCGTGGTTATCCAGATTGTAAACAGTCACCAATCCTTGATCATAATCTGTTTTCAAGGATGCGTTTTGAGTTGTGCTACTGTATTCCTGCATTATATCTGCAACCGTTTCTGGGCGCTTGTAGTCAGGCGTAAGCGAGCATGCGGATGCAAGAAGTAATCCGGTTAAAGCGATATATAATTTTTTATTTATATTAAAAATCATATTATCTCATGCTTTTGATGCGAGCCATGCGGCGTACCCACCTTCAAGATTTGTAAGGTTTTCATAGCCTTTAAGCTTTAAAATCTCTATAGCTTGTGCGCTTCTTACGCCAGCTTGACAGTATAGTATAATTGGCGTTTTTAGATCGTGACCAGGCGCAATGCCTTTTATAATTTTAGATAATGGAAGAAATTCCGCATTTTTGATGTGACCCGCACCCCATTCATTTTGTTCGCGTACATCAATTAAAACGGGATCATTCAAATCTTCAAACGCTTTGATCGTTATTGTTTGCATACGCCTGACCTTATCTTTTAAAAAATGTTTCTATCGTATTTAGTCTTACTTTAAAAGACGGGGTATAAACAATTCATAAATTATACTTTTTACGTTTCTTTAAGGTGTAACATGCGTTACAAATTTTTAAGATTTTAAAATGTGTTTTTAGCGGATATCATACTCTTCATGAATAACCAGTTTCTTTTGTTTGGCTTAAGGCGCTTTGCCCCTTTTTTCATCGCGCAGTTTTTGGGTGCATTTAACGACAATTTTTTTAAAACTCTTTTTATCGTTATGATTGCCTATGGTGTTTTTGATACAGGTGATTTTTCACCTGAAACCGTTGTTACCTTTGCCACGGGGTTGTTTGTTGTTCCGTTTATTTTATTACCCTTTTTAGGTAGTGATATAGCAGATCGCATGGATAAAGGATCTGTCATTCGGTATATTAAACTGGCGGAGATTGGTATTGCTATTTTAGCGGTTGTCGGGTTTATAATTGGCTCGATTTTCTGGTTAATGAGTGTGTTACTTTTATTTGGAGTGCAATCGGCCTTATTTAGTCCTGCGAAGTTTGCCATTATTCCGCAACACCTCAAAACGCACGAACTTATTGCCGGTAACGCGCTTGTTAACACTGGAACATTTCTTGCAATTTTGATGGGTACGTTGCTCGGGAGCTGGCTTTCGCTTCAATATCCTCTTTTGCTGAATTGTAGCATTCTTATTTTATGCGCATTGGCAGGGTATAGTGGCGCGATGTTTATTCCGGCTGCACCCTCGCATTTGTCAGCGGCGGCAAAAAAAGAGCCCATAAATTCAAGGATATTAATCAAGTTTTTTAAAATTTTTGGATTTATTGCCAAGCAAAAAGCGGATATTAGGCTGGCGCTTTTGGGTAGCGGTTTTTTCTTTTTCTTTGCCGCGATATATCTGGCGCAATTACCAAATTATACGAGCCTTGTTTTAAATGTCCATACGGATGTTTTAACGTTATTTATGACTGTGTTTTCGTTAGGCGTTGTGATTGGCGGGCTTTTGAATAATCGTTTACTGAAAGGTACGGTTTCTATTCGATTTGTGCCTTACGCAGCATTTGCGATTGGGTTATTTTCCTTTGATTTTTTTCGTATGTCTTTGAGTGATGTATTTCCAATAGCTATTTCAATTCCACAAGAGGGCGTGCAATCAGGTGCGGATATTCTTATGTTTCTTTCATTATGGCAGGGCTGGTGGATTTTATTCGATTTATTTGCACTGGCGCTGGCGGGCGGTATTTACATGGTGCCATTAAAAACGCTTATTCAAGATCGACTTTCGGCTGATAAGATTGCCGAAACCGTAGCGGCGGGGTCGATTGTGGATGCTTTATTTATGTTATGCTCTGCCATTGTTGCACTTGCGATTTATGGAGCAGGATTTGAGGTGCATTACCTTTTTGCAATTATCGGGTTTTTAAGCATTATAAACGGCCTTTATATTTGGAGAGAAATGAAGAAAATATGAGTGATGATCTGCATGTTGTACTTGTATTTGCCATGACGGAAGAAAGTCAGGATGTTTTTGATGGCCATATTGTTTTGCATACCGGAATTGGAAAGGTCAATGCCGTTTACGGTTTAATGCAATATTTTATGAAATATGGTATCCCTGATTTGGTGGTTAATATGGGGACTGCAGGGTCGCGCCGCTTCAAAGGGGGAGATGTTGTAAATCCCACACAATTTATCCAGCGCGATATGGATGTAACCTTTTTAGGTGTTGAAGCGTTTAAAACACCTTTTAGTAAAGAGCCAGTTATCCTTGAATACGGTCTTAGATCAGAGCATTTAGCAAATGGAATTTGCGGAACGGGCGATAATTTTGATGCGAGCGAGAAAGCGGCCGCATTTGATTTTGTCGATATGGAGGCGTATGCACTTGCGCTTACCTGCAAACGGCATGATGTGCCATTTTTATGTCTTAAATATATATCGGATGGCGCAGATGATGAGGCCGATGATGATTGGCGCGCCGCGCTTCACCATGCGGCAGAAGCGCTTAAAAATGCGTATGAGCAAACGATTAAAGTGCTTGAAGCACGCGGAGATTTGAAAAAATGACCGGTAAAATTGTCTATAAATCATCCAAAGTCTTAATATTCGTTGGCTTTATTTGCGGCCTAATTTTAGGGGTGGGTGGGTTATATGGCGTGCAGTCGATTTTGTCGGATTATCAGATAGTGAAGAAGAGTGATGATCATGTTACGCTCATGACAAACAGAACCACGATTGAGGATGTGTCTAAAGATTTGGATCGTATCGATAGTGCGAGGAGCGCTCTACCTGAAGCCGAGATTGCGTTACGCCGCGGTTTTGAAGATGTTTTAAATAATTTTTTAAAGCGTATGGGCGAACAAACGCGGGCATATATGAAAAATAAAAAAGCGCTAAAGGAAATGGCACGGCCATCAAATTTATCTAATGCCCAGTATATAGAAGATAATTTCACACTGGCAAAGTCTTTATTGCCGAATTTGCAAAGAGATATTGATAGTATCTTGGCGGAATTTAGTAATACAGAAACAACCCTTACAATTATGCTTGAAGGGCAACCTGTCACGTTGCAACGTTCTATTATGAAGTCATGGAATGAAATGAAGGATCAACAAGCCGAAATTTATGTTGATTATTTTACAGCAGAGCAAGCTTCATTAGATTTATATGCGCAAATGATGTTGTATTTGCATACACATCGTGAAGATATATATCATGATGCCATTTCTAATACACTTCGTTTTCGTCGCGATGGGATAGAGCAATCTTACCTAGACATGAAGTCAAAAATTGCATCTATAAACGACCTTCAAGCGCTTATTATTGCAAATTAACCACAAAATGTTTTCCTTTTCCTCAGGTGAGAATGTGTTAAACTTTTTATCTGATTTAATCTTCTTCTTTTTTCCATCTCTAAAGTTTCCAACATGTCTATTTTTTCAAATGAAAAACCGCAACCTTACGATCTAAGTCAGTTTTCTATTTTGCTCGTTGAGGATTCAAGTTATATGCAGGCGTTGCTGACATCTATGATGAAAGTTTTTGGGGTGGGGGATATTATGGTTTGCGATGGTGCGGAGGAGGCTATAGAGCTTTTGAAGGTCACGCAGGCTAGTAAAAAAAGCCGTTATATTACTGATATTGATATTATTATAACAGACTGGCTCATGCCTAAGGGATCGGGGCGGGATTTGATTGAATGGGTGCGATCTAATTCTAGTGACATGGTACATTTTTTGCCTATAGTTGTTGTGAGTGCATATACAACGGAGAAGGTTATCTCACGCGCGCGTGATTGCGGTGCGAACGAGGCGATGGTCAAGCCATTGTCTGGGACGGATCTGGCATCACGCATATGCAGTGTTATTGATAACCCGCGTACATTTGTAAGGGCGCCGGGATATTTTGGACCGGATCGGCGGCGTCAAGATTTGTTTTTTTCCGGTAAAGAGCAGCGTGTGATGGATCCTAAGTTTATCCAAATCGTAAGAAACGACGGGCGAGAATAATGTATAGGGACAACCAAAAAAATATACATGTAAAACTTTACAAGCTCGGTAACCGGTTAAAGTCCAAAATGGGTTTGGAGAAAAATAAAAAGGAGGGTTTTATTGACCCTGATGCCATTAAAGAGGCCGACGGAATTATTGCAGATCTTTGTATCACTAGCTCTGACACAATCACAGAAAATTTAAAGATTTTAACCGTTCTATGGGATGAAATGAAGGATATGCCAGCAGGCGATGCGCGTGTGGATTTGTCCAATCAGGTTTTTACACTAGCGCATGAAATCAAAGATATTGGCTCTATGTGCGGTCATGATGTGGTGGCTTATTTTGCAGAGTCTTTACGGGATTTTATTCATTCCAGCTCGCTTTCTGTAAACGCACAACGGGTTATTGTACGTGCACATATGGATGCGATGCAAGCTACACACAAGGCCGGTGTAAAAAACGAAGGCGGGCAAATGTCAGAAGAGTTAAAAATGGCTGTTAAAAAAGCGATTGAAAAATATAGTTGAGTTTTGCTCTTTTATTATTTTTCAAGTCAGCATATTCTCAAGGTTTAGGTAATTTTAGCAATCCGTCCAAACGTTACTTCAAATGAATGTATATATTTTTTCATATCATTTTTTTTGTTTTTGCTAAAATGCAAGGTTCTGCCAATTTCGCCAACAATGCCTGTGATCAAAATGGCGAGCGGCTCTTTTTCCAAATTTTTAAAGTATCCATCTTTTTGCGCGCTTTCGATGAGTGTACGGAGCAACATAGCCACACCTTTGTCCTGAATTTCCATGCGGTCTGCATAGGGGAGCGCTGTTTGTGCCTCTATTAATATAATTTTGCGAAAGGCACGGTCTTCGAATAATTTTATATAAGCAAGGCATCCTTGATATAAAGAATCTATCGGTGCTTTATAGTTTTGAGTAACACTTAATATTTTTTTTGCTGATTCGTTTGCAATAGATTTATAAACGGCCTTAAAAAGGCCTCTTTTATCTCCAAAATGATAATATAGCGAACCGCGTGCCATGCCCGATTTTTCTACT
Organism: uncultured Alphaproteobacteria bacterium; assembly: GCA_963702155.1. Lineage (GTDB taxonomy): Bacteria > Pseudomonadota > Alphaproteobacteria > Micavibrionales > Micavibrionaceae. Next base: position 1,297,098 of record OY969717.1, on the reverse strand, counting down.
ATATCTGCAGTTGAGGCACCGGAAAAACCATTTTCCACAAATTCTTTTTTTGCGATATCAACGAACATTTTACGCGTTTTTTCAAGATTTGCCCTATTGGATTTGGATTTTTTGTTCATCTTTTAAATCTCCCTGTAAAATCAGCATAATAACCGTTTTATTTGACCAACTGACAGACTGTCAGTAATATATGTTTAATTGACTGACTGTCAGTCAATTTATTAGATTTAACAAATGTTGTAAAGAGGTAATTAATATGTTTGCAAGTTTTTCATATCCAAATATATGTACTGATAAATATGCTGAGACCGTTGCATTCTATGAAGATTATTTAGATTACGAAGTCTCATTTGAATTACAAGGGTTTGCAGTTATGCGCCGTACGGACTGGGCTAATATTTATCTGGCGATTATAAATAGTAAACACGCGGCCATACCTGAACATTACCGAAAAACAGTAGCCGGTATGATCTTGAGCTACCCATCACATAGTGTAAAAGACGCATATGATACCCTTTATTGGGAGGGGATTACACTTGTTACGAAGCCAGCTAAAGCGGATTGCGGTCACAATTTCTTTTTTGTGGAAGATCCAAACGGTATATTAATAGAGATCAATGAGCCTTTAGATATTATGGATATTATGGCGCATGATTCATCGAAAGAAATGCTTTATGCCTAGCTTGATCATTTAAGCTTTAATCACACAGTGTTTTTTACAACAGGCAAATAAATAGAGAATTTTGTACCTTTATTTTCTATAGACTCGGCGATTAAGGTGCCGCCCATTTCTTTTGCCAAAGTATATGATACAGAGAGACCAAGGCCAGTGCGGGCGTTAAAAGACTTGGTAGAAAAAAACGGTTCGAATATTTTTTTTATATTTTCTTTTGGGATGCCGTGTCCTTCGTCTTCGAAACATATTTTTATATATTGACCGTGGTTTAAGATATTTGCAGCCGCGCTATCTTCTTTTATGTCACATATATCAAAATATAATTTTAGAGTGTCGCCAGCCTTCATGGCGTCACAGGCGTTCTGTGTAAGGTTGAGAGTTATTTGGTACAAAGCATTCCTGTTTATGCTTACAAGAGAGTTGCTTTGATCTTCATTAATATTTATCTGTGTGCGTATGCTGGGTTGCATTGTATTTTTAGCAAACATCGCAACATCATGTGCTATAACTTTAAAAGAACATGTTTCATATTCATTTTTGTTGTTTTTTGCATAGGTTAGGCTACTACGCACAATAGAGTCAGCCAAATTGATGTTTTGTTTTAACATCTTTAAACATTTATTTATTTCATCAGATGATAAGTTTTCCCAGTTTTCGAAAATATCCGCAACCATTTTAATAGGCTGTAAAGTGTTTTTAATTTCATGATTTATGTTTGATGATACACGGCCCATTGCCGCAAGCTTTTGTCGCTCGCGCTCTATTCTCATTTTTTCACGGATAGGCGTTATATCACTTTGTATACCGATAAAAGCAGTGAGAACATTCTTGTTGTCATAGATAGGTGATAATCTAAGGTGATTCCAAAAGGGAGTACCATCTTTTTTATAATTTAAGATTTCAATATCAATTGGTTCTTCGTTTTTAATGGCAACTTTAATTTTTTTTATTGCTATGGGGTCGGTTCCTTCGCCTTGTAGAAATCTACAGTTTTTACCAACCGAGTCTTCCCAACTGTATCCCGTTTGTTCTGTAAATGCCTTGTTCACATAACTTAAGGGTAAGTCAGATCCAGCCAAAGATATGCTATGTGCTAAATTTGAATGTTCTAGTGATTTCACTAAAATGTCTTTGTTAATATCCATGGCTTTAATCTTTTACTCTGATAATATGGTTTGTTGATAATAATTCTCATTTACATCTTCTGATTGGTTTTGTATAACGCATATAAATATTAAATGTATTTTATAATCAATTTTTGGCTAAATACAGTTTTCATTTTGCAAAGGAACTACAACTTATGATTAGAAAAAGTGAAATCTACCTATGTTTTCTTGCCTTAGCGATAGGTTTTATGCCGGCTTATGGTTCTGCGGAAGATCGTGTGGATCATTATGAGGCAGAGGTTATAAAGGATGCTGATGATGCACTCAAGGTTATGAATGCCAAGCTCGCAAATGTTGACGAGATATTAAAAAACCGCGCTGTTACAGATAAAGATCAAAGCGCCTCTATGGAAGAGATTCATCAAATCAGTTATACGCTAGAAGCGGCTATTGATAAAATGATTGCTGAAAAAGCTTATGATGCGGATCGTTTGGCGGCGATAGATGAAGGTGTTCAAGCCATTCATTATGCATCGGAAAATGGCGAAGCAGATAAGGTGAGCGCATGGTATACGAAACTTTTGGCGGCGGTAAAAAACCTTGATGGTGACGCAGTAAAAAAAGTCATACAAAAACCTGCACCAAAAACAGAGCATTTAATTGTTATCAAAGATCACAAATTTACGCCTGAAGTGCTTTATGTTCCTGCTGGTCAGAAAATAAAACTTATTGTCGATAATCAGGATGCCACACCGGAAGAATTTGAAAGTGATGATTTGCGTCGTGAAAAGATTATTGCTGGTAATTCAAAGGCCACCGTATATGTAGGGCCAATGAAGCCGGGCAAGTATCATTTCTTCGGCGAATTTAATCTGGCTACAGCCAATGGCTATATTATAGCGGAGTAAATAATATGTTTCCAACCGCAACCATTGTTTTTCGCGAGTTTATAGAGGTCGCCCTTGTTTTGGGTATTGTGATGGTGGCCACGCAGGGATTACCAGGTCGTGTAAAGCTAATTTTAGCCGGGCTTGGTATTGGTGTGCTGGGGTCTGTTATAATCGCATTTTTTACAGACCGTATTTCGCAAGCTATCGACGGGATGGGGCAAGAAATTTTTAATGCCACAATCATGTTTGTTGCCGTTGTTTTTATAAGCTGGACTGTAATCTGGATGAAGCGTCATGGCCGTGATATGGCGCGAAATCTAAAAGAGGTTGGCGATGATGTAAAAAAAGGGAACAGGTCTATTTACGTTCTTGTTGGCGTGATTGCGCTCGCGACATTTCGCGAAGGTGCGGAGATTGTATTATTCACATACGGTATGCTGGCTTCGGGCGCTTTTGCAATTTCTGAAATTATTATTGGTGGCCTTATCGGCGCGGCGGGTGGCAGTATTATTGGCTTTATGCTTTATCTAGGCATGTTGCGCGCGTTTCAAAAATATCTTTTTAGTGTCACAAGTTGGATGCTTATACTTTTAAGTGCGGGTATGGCGGCACAAGGCGCACGTTTCTTAATAGCGGCGGGTGTGTTGCCAGAGCTTCGTACAGAAATGTGGGATACATCGTCGATTTTGTCTGCTGGTAGTTTTTTTGGCGAAATGATGGGGGTTTTAGTAGGGTACACGCCGCGTCCAACAGGTATGGAGCTATTATTTTATGTTGGCGTTGTGATTATTGTCGGTGGTGCTTATAAACTTATTGGAAGTTATAGTTCCAATGATAAAGCCGCGCCTAATAAAATGCCAGCTTAAAAATTTTAAATACATTCTAAATGCATATGATAGGTTAAAAAACAGTGTCTTGCATGATTGCGCTGAATAGCAGATACTCTGCAGATTATGTTTTCAAGGCTCTATAATTTTTTTCAATTGATACGCAGTAATTTGTGGTTTGTACCTGCTTTTACTGCATGGTTTTTTTTGGGTTAACGTTTTTACTATACTATTTCGAACTCAATTATTTAAAAGATTATAGCTATCCGGACATATTTTTCAAAGGGAGTACAGATGATGCTAAATCTGTAATTACCACACTACTTTCTGCCATGATCACAATGGCAACGCTGGCCATTTCTATAACCATTGTTGTATTATCACTTGCGGCTTCTCAACTTGGCCCGCGGCTGATTAAATCATTTATGAAGGATGCGCGCACAAAAGACTTTATCGGTCTTTTCTTTGGCACGGTTATGTCATGCTTTGTTTTAATGGTTATGCTTCATTCATCTTCGTCTGAAATACAAACGCCGGAGATAACTGTTAGCTCTGTTATTATGCTGTGTTCGATTAATTTGTTTGTTTTGCTTGGATTTACCCACCATGTGGCGCGATCTTGTATTGCAGATCATGTTATCTTGAATGTTTCAAAAGATTTTAATCAGGCACTTAAACGTTTGACATCAGAAAATGAAATGCGGGTCAAGGGGGCAGACCGGCAACGAAAAAGCTGGCCAGATGATTTTTCTGAAAAAGCCAAACACATATATTTTGAACGTGCGGGGTATGTGCAAAATATTAACTATAATGGTCTTGTTGATATTGCTAAAAATAACGATTTATTTGTCAATGTTGATTTCAAATCTGGACATTTTTTTGTGAAGGGCGAAGACGGTATTGCCATTTACTCAGATAAAGATATCGATGAAGATATTATAACTGATGTGCGCGGGTGTTTTATTATCGGAGATGCGAGAACACCAACCCAAGATATTGAGTATTCGATCAGGCATCTGGTTGAAATCGCAGTGCGCGCGTTATCACCTGGTATAAATGATTGTTTTACTGCCATGCATGTTTTAGATCATTTATCCGCTGGTATGGCTGTTTTATTTGACCGCGCCATTCAAATGGAGAACGGGTATGATGATCAAGGTGTGCAACGTTTGAAGGCACGTCAAAGTCATGAGGACGATGTTATTTTTGGGGCATTTGAGCAAATCCGTTTTAATGGGCGAAAGATGCCTTCAATTCTTACCCATATGTTAGAGAAGATAGTGGTTTTGGCCGATTTAGCCAAAACTGAAGATGCAAAACATGGTTTGCTTGAGCAGCTCAATGGCATTTGCTACGATTTGGAGCGTATTGATGATTATATGCAAGATAAACAAAAGCTTATTACACGTACAAAAAAGTTGATTAGTGAATTGAAGTAAGTTTTTTTGGCGATAGGGCTTTGCACAAATATAGATTTATTTTGCTATATTTTGAATATTGGGCGGGTTTACATTTATGGATCTTTATCTAATTGTCAAAACTGTACATATATTAAGCGCTACTATCCTTTTTGGAACAGGTATTGGTATAGCTTTTTTCATGCTATGTTCATTTTTTACAGAAAATATTCAGGAAAAATTCTATGCGGCGCGCTTCACGGTTATCGCAGATTATTGCTTTACTGCCCCATCTGTTGTTATAGAACCTTTAAGCGGGGTTTGGCTTATCTATCTTGTTGGTTATGACTGGACAGATATGTGGCTTTTATTAACGTATGGGTTGTATATTATTGCCGGAATTTGTTGGCTACCGGTCGTATGGATACAAATCCAGCTTAAAAATATGGTAACACATAGCCTAAATAGTGGAACACCATTGCCGCCACGTTATTTCAAGTTGTTTAAATTATGGTTTGCGCTTGGATGGCCTGCATTTATAGGCCTGGTTGTTGTGTTCTATCTTATGGTTGCAAAACCGACATGAGCGATCCGATTTTTAAATCCATTTTTGGAGATCAATGGGATGCTTTGCCGCTTGTCTTTAAAAAGCATTATGCTAATCGTCCATTTACCAGTGATTATGTTACAGTTGAAGGTGTGTTAGATGTGTATTGTGCCGGACCTATAAAATGGTTTGCTCCATTGTTCCGGTTTCTAAAAGGTATTCCGCCATGCAATGAGAAAAACGTGCCTGTTACGGTCAAATTCAGAAGTTGTAAAGATACTCGATTTTTTTATTTTAACCGCTATTTTGATTTTAAAAAGCATAAACCTTATCGCTTTTGTTCGCGTATGTTTCAGGTAGAGGATAATATAGTCGCTGAAATTATGCCATTTCGTGTTGGTTGGCGCATACGCTATCTTTTTGAAGATGAAGCGGTACTTTTGAAACATTATGGATATGTTCTTTATATTTTCGGGTGCTTTATTCCTTACCGATAGGATGGTTAATTGGTGCGGGATACGCATATGAAACTGCGGTGGATGATGACAGATTTGATATGTGTGTAAGGATTAATCATCCTTTATGGGGACGTATTTATGAATATAAAGGCCGCTTCAAAGTAACTCAAATTTTTGAGGCTTCATGAAGCGAATACTTGTTATCGGTGGATATGGCAATTTTGGTAGTGTAATTGTTCGCGCACTTGCTAAAGATACAAACATACAAGTCATTATCGGTGGCCGATCTCACAAAAAGGCCGCTGCTTTTATTAAAGATATGAAGGATGCGTCTTCAAGTGAAGGTTTTATCCATGAGCCGGAAAGCGCGGTTTTCGATATTCACCAAAATTTCAACACTGCACTTATCACTATAAGGCCGCACATTGTTATACATACCTCCGGCCCATTCCAAGGGCAATCTTATGATATAGCAAAAGCTTGCATAGATTATGGCTGTCATTATATCGACCTTGCAGATGCCCGTGATTTTGTTTCGGGGATTGTGGCATTGGATGATGCATCGCGCGCGCGTGATGTTTTGGTTGTTAGTGGCGCAAGCTCTGTTCCGTGTTTAACGAGCTCTATTATAGATCATTTTAAACCAGAGTTTAAAACATTGGAAAGTTTAGATTATGGAATCACAACAGCGCAGAAGACTAATCGTGGTCTAGCTACAACAGCTGCTATTTTAGGGTATACAGGCAAACCTTTTAAAACTCTTATTGACGGAGAATTGGAAGAGATACACGGCTGGCAGAATTTACATCGCCGTTATTATAAAGCCATAGGTTACCGCTTTTTGGGGAATTGCGATGTGCCGGACTTATCACTTTTTCCAGATCGTTATCAGGACTTAAAAACAATTCGGTTTTATGCGGGTTTAGAAATACCATTCCTACATATTATTTTATGGTTACTCTCCTGGGGCGTACGTATTGGTATAATCCGTAATTTGCAATCAGCTGCCGCTATTATGCTCAAAGTTTCTTATCTTTTTGACATTTTTGGAAGTGATATCAGTGCTTTTCACATGGAAATGCGCGGGGTTAATCATTACGAGCAGAAACAATGTTTTACGTTCGAGCTTATTGCACGCTCTGGTCATGGTCCGAACATTCCATGTATACCCGCTATATTGCTGGCTAAAGCTTTATCTTGTCCTGAGAATTTTCTAAAGAAACGCGGCGCTATGGCGTGTGTAGGATTAATATCATTCCAAGATTATATGCTTGCCCTAGAAGATTTTGATATAGAGTGGGATTTGATGTAAATCAAACTTTAAGTAAAACATATCTAGGTATATGGTAGCGGTGGGCAGAATTGAACTGCCGACCTTCGGATTATGATTTCGCTGCTCTAACCGCTGAGCTACACCGCCATACCATTAGTGGGTCGAGAAGCCATATATGGCGTTTTTGCACCGTATTTGTCAAGTCTGTTTTTTCAGGCTGGAATAGCATGATGGTTATTTTCAGATTTTTTAATCCATCCACCACCTAATACTTTATCATTATGGTAGAAAACGGCGGCCTGTCCAGGGGATATCCCGTATTGGGGGCTGTCTAAAAGTATTTTTCCATCTGTTTGGTTTGTTTTAAAAATTTGTGCAGGTACAGGTTTCATGATTGAGCGGAATTTTATACCGACATCAAGACCGTCTTCAGTCACCTCTGTGAGCCAGTTACAATCTGTAACTGTTATTATATCTTTGGCAAGCGCATTTTTGGGGCCTACAATCACGTCGTTGGTGTCGGGGCGTATTTCGATTACATAAAGAGGTTCATTATTATCTGATACGCCGCCGCCAATTCCAAGACCTTTGCGTTGTCCAATCGTGTAATGAATGATCCCGTTATGCTTGCCAACTATACGGCCATCTAAATGTATAATATTACCGGGGTTTTGAGCTTTGGGGCGTATCTTTTTTACAACGCGTGCGTAATCACCGCTGGGGACAAAACATATATCTTGAGAGTCCGGCTTATCTGCAGTAAGGAGCCCTAAACGTTCGGCCTCGCTACGTGTTTTTTCCTTGTTCCAGCCGCCAAGTGGAAACCGCAGAAAGTCCAGCTGTTCTTGCGTTGTTGCAAAAAGAAAGTAGCTTTGATCTTTCAAATGGTCGATCCCGCGATGCAAATGGCTTTGTCCGCTGCCGTTTATAATGCGCTGCACGTAATGTCCGGTGGCCATGCAGTCTGCGCCCAAATCACGCGCAACGTCCAACAAGTCGCGGAATTTTACCGTCTGGTTACAGCGTACGCAGGGGATGGGTGTTTCCCCGCGAATATAGCTGTCTGCAAAATCGTCGATTACGGCTTGGCGGAAATTGCTCTCATAATTCAGAACATAGTGCGGGAAGCCGCGGCCTTCTGCAACACGACGTGCATCATGTATATCTTGGCCTGCGCAACATGTTTTGCCTGACTTTCCCGCCGCCGCCGCATCATCGTAAAGCTGTAGCGTTACGCCAATTACATCATATCCTTGTTCATGGAGTAGGGCGGCCACCACAGAGGAATCCACGCCGCCAGACATCGCAACAACCACGCGCGTTTCTGCGGGTGATTTATTAAAGCCCAATGTATTTATTTTAATTTTGTTCATTGGCTGATATATAAGGATTTTTAATAAAAATTACAAGCTTTACACTATATGAAAGGCCGTGATTAAAATAACTTAGCGCTTCAACCGAGCCATTACTTTTTCCCATGTTTTTAGAAAAATCGTAATATCTTCTTTTCTTGTATTCCAGCCTATTGATACGCGAATGGCGCTGGCGGTTTGGGATTCGGGAGCGTTCATAGCTTTTAAAACGTAGCTTTCGCGCACAGTACCGCTTGAGCAGGCCGAGCCATTGGAGACCGCAATACCCTCCAAATCGAGTGCCATCATAAGTGTTTCTGCGCGCGCGCCAGGTAGAGAGAAAAATGAAGTATTAGAAACGCGTGGCGCGCTTTGGCCATGGATTATAACAGAGGGTGTAACTTCTTTTATCTTTATTTCCAATACGTTTCGTATTTTTTCTTTTTTTTTATATTCTTCGATATTATTTAGAGCTAATTCGGCTGCAATACCAAAACCTGCGATACCGTTCACGTTTTCAGTACCGGCACGCGCTTTTTTTTCCTGTCCGCCGCCATGGAGCAGGGTGGGGGTGATACCGCATGCGCCAAGAGCGAGCGCACCTACGCCTTGAGGTCCGCCGATTTTATGCGCAGATAGGGTAAGGAAATCAATGCCGTATTCAGCCATGTTTATATTGATACGTCCGGCGGCTTGTACACAATCACTATGGACGAGTGCGCCATATCTATGGGCGAGTGCGGCGGCTTCTTTTATGGGCTGTATCACGCCGGTTTCATTATTAACGAGCATTATCGAAACGAGGCTTGTCTTTTTATCATTTAAAAGTGTTTCCAGATGATCGAGGTCAATTGTGCCATCCGGTCTGGCCTTTATTTTTTTTGTCTGATTTTCAGGTAAAGCTTCTAGGACGGAAAGGTGCTCAATAGAGGATATCAGGATTTGTTCGCTTGAATATGTGCGTGCAAAATGGTTTAAAACTGTATTGTTACCTTCGGTCGCGCCGCTATTAAATATGATTTGCTCACGCTCCGCGCCTACCAAATTTGCAATATGCGTACGGGCATTTTCAATATGCTTTCGGCCTTCGCGGCCAAGGCCGTGCACGGAGGACGCATTGTGCGGCTTGCTCATCAGCTTTGTTGCTATCTCGATAACTTCAGGATAGAGCGGCGCGCTGGCATTATAATCCAGATATGTTGTAATCCCCTTCATGTAAAGGTTTTTACAGTATGTTAGCGTAAAAGATCAAACACTTTAGCGCTGGGTAAATGATTTTTCAAATTGTCGTTTACAATATCATCCAGTGTTATCGACCTAAGGCTTGCATACAGAATTTGCTCTACATGGCTCCATAAATCCTGATCAATATTACCTTTTGTCTTTTTAGTTGAGGTCGGGGAACGTTTCGCCGGCGTGCTGTCTTCGGTTGCGACCAAGATTTTTGCAATATTTATTTCTTTCAAATCTTTGTTTATCACATACCCGCCACCCGGCCCACGATAGCTTTTGACAAGCGCATGCTTTCTCAAGGCAGCAATCAACTGCTCAAGATATGAAAGGGAAATATCAGTTTTTTTTGCGATTTCAGTTAAAGCCAGAGGTTTTTCGGACTTATTATTTGCAAGCTCGATCATTGCTTTTACCGCATATTTACCACGAGGTGTTAGTTGTACTCTTTTTCTCATATGATTAACTCTTGATCCTCTATTTTTCGTTTTTATTTATATTAGAGTTTTAATGATAAGGGGTCGTATTCAATATAGTGCCGGAATTAGTTATAGTATTTTATTATGTAATTCAATCCTTTTTATTACAAAATTTATTTATATATAGATTGGATAATAGGCTCAAATGTCCACAGGTTTATCAATAACTTATGATAATTTTGTGGACTTTGTCACTAATGTCTAATATAGAAAATATAAGAGTAAAACATATATGACGTTTTTCTTAGATAAGAATACCTAAAACGTGTATATCAACAACATTCTTTCGTAAAGGGGTTTTTAATGCCAGAAGTAATATTTAATGGCCCGGCGGGTCGTTTACAAGGTCGCTATTCTCATTCCAAAATAAAGAATGCGCCGCTGGCTCTGGTTCTCCATCCGTCGCCGGAATATGGTGGCACTATGAATAACAAAATCTCATATCTTATGCATCAGGCCTTTGTCGCACGTGGTTTTTCCACCCTAAGGTTCAATTTTCGCGGTGTGGGGCGCTCCCAAGGCTTATTTGATAGCGGAGAGGGCGAATTGAGCGATGCGGCGTCTGCGCTGGATTGGATGCAGGAATTGAACCCGAACGCACCTTTTGTATGGGTTGGTGGTTTTTCATTTGGCGCTTGGATCGGCATGCAGCTTTTGATGCGTCGTCCGGAGATTGAAGGGTTTGTTTCTATTGCGCCGCCTGCTAACAACAAAGATTTCACATTTCTTGCGCCATGCCCAACATCTGGCCTTGTGGTTCAAGGTGGCCGCGATGAAGAAGACGCGGAGCAATCTGTCTCTGAGTTGGTTGAGCGTTTGTATGAACAAAAAGGCATCCGAATTGATTATCGTGTAATTGAAGACGCAAATCATTTCTTTCATGGGTACACCGATACTTTGACTCAATATATTCATGATCATTTAAATGCGCGGGATGCCGGCATGTTTGTTGACTTTGGTTTGGCTGAGCCAAAGAAACTGGTTGCAGCAGCTTAATGTTTTAGTCGCATAAGTACGGTTAGAAAATAATATATTATGATTTAAAAAGCCTTGGTGTTTTGCCAAGGCTTTTGTTTTGGAAGCTTACTTCAATACTTATTTTGTATTCCCTTGTATAAATTCTGCTATTTCTTCGACATGTCCGGGCACTTTGATTTTACGCCATAGCTGCATAATTTTTCCATCTTCATCAATTAAAAACGTCGAGCGCTCAATACCCATATATTTTTTTCCGTACATGTTTTTTTCCTTCCACGTGCCATAGCTTTCACATACATTACCGTTTTCATCAGAAGCGAGTGGAAAGTTTAAATCGTATTTGGCTTTGAACTTATCATGTTTAGTTACGCTACATTTTGAAATGCCTATAATTTGGGCATTAATTTTTTCAAAATCTTTTTTATGATCCCGAAATGAGCAAGCCTCTTTTGTGCAGCCGGGGGTATCGTCCTTGGGATAGAAAAATAGTACGATTTTTTGCCCTTTGAATTGAGATAGCTTGACTACACCATCGCCATCGGTTGTTAAGGAGAAATCAGGGGCTGGGTCACCAATATTTATATCACTCATTTTTAATCTCTTTTATTTAAAACATTTTAAAACAAATGGATTGAATTTTTTTGATGTCAATTTTTATATATACTTCCATGACGGCCGAAATAGAATATGAAACAGATCGTTTTGCGGATATACAAAACGACCATATCCATTTATATTATTTATGTTCTTGTTTGATCTATCGGAGTTTTGAGATTCCTTGTCTGCATTTTTTTCTCATTTAAAACGTTGTCGTCGTCCGGTCGTAATCGTGCTGGAGATTATGGCTGTTTTCACATTTCTGATTATGTTGGGTGGCAGTGTTTTTGCCTGGCGTTTGGCGCAAGGCCCTGTTGATGTGGGTTTTGCGGTTGATTACATTGAAGGCGCGTTGCAGCCTCCGGAAGGGGGGTGGACGACGATAGGGCGTGCCCAACTTTATTGGCCAGATATTCGTGATGCTATTTTGCTGCAAGTTGATACTTTGGCCGTTTATGATAACGAGGAACAAGTGCTTTTTTCGGTGCGCGAGGTTGATTTTGCGTTATCCCGCTCAAGTCTTTTAATTGGGCGTATATCACCAAAACGCATTTTGATCCAGTCGCCAGTTTTGCGTGCCAAACGGTTTGAAGACGGTCGTTTTGATGTCGCGCTTATCCCAGATGACGAGGCACCTAAACTTGACCATGACGTTTCTATCATTGATATGGTGCATAATATGCTACGTGCTAGTAGCTCGCAAGATAGTGATATTCCGTATTTAAAAAAACTCAAATCTATTGAAATTAACAAGGCGCAACTTGTTATCGAAGATCATAAGATTGGCGCAACATGGTTTTTGCCTAATGTAAGTGTATTAGCCAAGCGGGAAGATTACGGTATTGTTGTTGAAGCGTTAGCCAATATTTTTAATAGTGCGCAATTATCGCATCCTTCGGATGCGTCGTCTATTATGTTACGTGTAGAAACATCATGGGAAGGTGAGCAAGTTTATGCCGGGGTAGAGTTTAAAAACTTCGATCCGCAAATTTTCAGCGCCAAATTGCCAGAGCTTTCTATTTTAAATGACCAAGATCTGTCTATGGATATTAACATAGATGCGGTCATGGATCGTGATTTTAACATATCTCTTGCAGATTTAAATGCCGAGATTTCTGAAGGCGTTTTGGATGTCCCCGAATTTTCGTTAAATCCAAAACCGTTTAAAGATTTTAAATTGTCGGCGACTTACAAGCCGGCGGATTTAGGCGTTTTCAAAAATATCAGCGCTGCCGAAGCATTTGAAACAGATATGGCCGATATATTCGATATCAAAAACATCAGTATTATTATGGATGATGTGAAATTTGATGCAAAAGGTAAGGTGACGATTTATGAAGGCATTGCAAAAGGCGCGGTGAGTATAACCTCGGAGCAATTTTCGCAAAGTAAAATCGAGAGCCTATGGCCGGAAAGTCTAAAGCATGAAAATGCGTATGAATGGCTGGCTTTAAAATTGGGTGTTGGCGTATTTAGTGATGTAAGGGCAGACTTAAATTTGTCTGCTATTTATGATGATACACAAGGCTGGCAGGCGGATTTGCAGCAAGCATATCTGGATTTCAAATTTGATGACATGAAAATTGATTATAGGGCTCCGCTTACGCCTGTAACTAAAGCCAAAGGCCGTGGCTATTTTGATAACCGGCAAGAAAAGCTTTTTATTGCCATTGATTTAGGCATGCTGGGTGCGCTCAAAGTGGAAAATGCTGAAATAGAACTTGTCGATGTTATTCGTAAAGGACACGGTCTTGCAGATTTGAATATAAAAATGAAGGGGCCGGTAGCGGACGTATTTGATTATGTATCAAAAGAACCGATTGCGTTGTCGCATTCTTTTGATGTGGCACGGATAAAGGGAGTGGCCGATATGTCGGTTAATCTTAATTTTCCGGCGACCAGTTCGATGAAAGTTGAAGATATAAAATTGCGTGTGGTTGGGGCGGTTACTGATGCACGGCTTCCTGATGTTGTGGGAGATATTGATTTAACGGGCGGGCCATTTGATGTTTTTCTTGATGGTAATGATATACGCGTTAAAGGTGTTGGCGCTTTAGAGCATCAAAAGGCCGATATTGAATATCACGCCTATTTAGAGAGTGAGGGGCAGGCCTATAAATCGCAAGTAAAAGCGCGCGTTACTAGTGATGATAAGTTGCGGGCTATGCTTGGCGCTGATCTTGATCTTTTTATGCGTGGAGACGCGCCTGTAGATGTCACATATACCGAATATCAGAATGGTATGGCAGATGCGGTGGTTAATGCAGACCTTACGCCAGCACATTTTTATATTGCCCCGTTTGATTATATCAAAGCGCCAACAAAAAAAGCGCATAGCAATTTTAAAGCGATTATTAAGAATGGTGCTTTGGCCGAAATTCGTGATTTAACAGGGCGCGCGCCGAATGTGACGCTTGATAATGCTACTCTTTCTTTTGTTGAACGCTCTGGTGAAATTGAAATAAAACGGGCGCGTTTATCCCGTTTTTCTATCGGAGAGACGATAGGGACGGCCGATATTGCGGTGGCCGTATCCGGCGCACTTGATATTAAGATGAGTGGTGCTTTTTTGGATATGCGTCCGTTTTTGCATGGGGAGCCGCAAGGAAACAAGCCCTATGAAAACCCTGCAATAAGCCTCAATGTTATGGCTGATCGTATGCGTACTTATGAAGGGGAGACGATACAATTTGGTAAAATTATCGCCGAGATAGATAATGAGGGACGATTTAACCATCTTGAATTTGATGGCATAGCAGGGGCAGGTGATATCAAGCTTCGCTATAAGCCAGATGAAAGTGGGCGACGTGTTTTCAGATGTACGGCAGATGATGCCGGAGCGACTTTAAAAGCATTTGGCGTTTATAACGATATGATAGGCGGGCGCTTGGATATTTCCGCCGATCCAATTCGCGGTGTATACGATCGTAATTTAATTGGTAAGGCTGTCATATCTGATTTTGTAGTAAGAGATGCCCCTGTTCTTGCTCAGCTTATTAACGCATTGTCATTAAGTGGCGCAGTTGATTTGCTTAAAAATGAAGGGTTCGAATTTACAAAACTGGAAGCTGACTTTAACTGGCTTTTTAGACCTGGCGGAGGATTGCTGGTTTTAAAAAACGGGCGGACAAGCGGCAACTCTCTTGGCCTTACCTTTGATGGTACGTTTGATAAGGCCAATGGTACAATCGTTGTATCGGGGACGATAGTGCCATTATCGGGTATTAACAAGTTTATTTCTAAGATCCCGCTCATTGGAGATATCTTAACTGGTGGATCGGGTGTGTTTGCCGCCACATATTCAATTAAAGGCCCTGCGGGCAACCCCCGCATTGTTGTCAACCCTTTGGCTGTGCTTGCGCCAGGCATTTTAAGGCGTATACTATTTGAATAGATTTTGTTATCATATGTTGTTTTTTATAAATAACATCTTGATTTTAATTGTTTTCTTTTTATTTCAGTAGCCAGACCTTCCATACTATCTATAACGACAGGATTACTTACCATGAGAATTAAAGACCGCCCGGAATATAAAAACAAAGCCAAACCAATGGCTATGCCCGCAGATACAAGTGCGCTTATGGCTTCGCAGGAAATGGCCGCAAGAAATTATGGGTCGGTTTTAATTACGAATGAAGAGGGTACTTTGGAAGGTATCGTGACCGAGCGTGATATTATGACACGTTTGGTTGCGGCCGGGCGAGATCCTTCACAAACCACACTGGCGGATATTATGACACGCGATCTTCGTACAGCCGAAGAAGATGACAATTTACTCGATTGGCTTCGTATTATGTCGAACGAGCGGTTTCGCCACCTTCCGGTTGTGGACGAGCATGGCAAGGTTGTAAACCTTTTGTCGCAAGGGGATTTTGTGTCTTATACATGGCCGGAATTGCTAGACCGTGTAAAGGAAACGACCAAGGCCACTTTTAATGCAAATTATCAAATATTTTTTATTGTTTTGGCTTTATTAGCCTACGCCTTGTTGGTCGGAGTGCTATTGTAAAAACGGCATCTTGTCGTCTTCAAGAAGATATAAATTGTTTGTATTTCTAAACACGAGCGATTGCTTATAGGGTGCAGGCATTATTTTATTAGTTGCCCCTAAAACTGTATTTAAATTGTACCGAAAGCCTTCATCCTTGTGACTGGCTATCGAAGAAAAAGTTAGCTTGTCTTGTATTTTTACAGAGAGTGGAGACAAAGTTTTAGTTTCAAGTTCAGCTGATATAATATTTGAAAAAGCCAAAACGTCTTTTAGTCCATCAATTTCTTTAAATACACCTATGTATCTTTTAGGGGCATATGTATCCGACATAGAACCCATGTCATAAGAATATTCAGGTATATCTGTTACAAAAAGAGCGATCCCTTTATCTGTACTTGTTTGGTTATCAACTTTAATTTTAAAATGTAAAGCAGGGTGCTTTTGCGTAATTGGTAAGCGTTCGCCCAGATTTTGGAAAGGTGTTCTGCTTTTATCAATGCGCGCTGCTTTTAAATGCACATTTTTTGAAAACATGTGCTCAGATAATATAGATAGAGCGTTCAATGCATAATCATAATGTCCTAATATATTAAAGCTGTCTGCTAAATGTTTGGAATGTTTTGCGTTTGAAGTTATGGGCATATTAACTGCTCTTTTATAAAAATGTTTAAAACTTAAAGTCTAAACATTTAATATATCAATCGCTTAAGTTATGGCAATACTTACTTTTTCTTTTTAACAGTTGGTGGTGGTTGCTCAGCTTCACCCTTTTCGACATTTTTCTTGTTTTCGGCCTTTTTGACTGTTGTTTTCTTTTCTATTTTTGGTGTGGGTTTGTCTTTGACCTCGTGCAAATACACTTCGCGATGCGGGTATGGAATCTGGATGTCGTTTTCTTGAAATGCATCCCAAAGTGATAAAAGAACTTGTCCTTTAACATTTGTGACACCGGCTTCGGCGTCTTTGATCCAGAATTGTAGGCTGAAATTAACAGAGCTATCGCCCATTTCAGTCATCCAGCAAACTGGTTTTGGTGTATCGACAACACGCTCAGGGCGGGTAGCCGCTTCCTTGGCGACGGCGACAACCTTATGCATGTCCATTTCATAATGCACACCAAAATCGACCGATATGCGAATAAGCTTATCCCCATGTGACCAATTGACCACGCTTTGTGTAATGAATTCTTCATTCGGGATAATATAAGATTTATTATCGCGTGTAATAATCTCAGTAAAACGCGCCCCCATATTATGTACCCAGCCAAACGTCCCGCTATTTTCCAGTTCGATAACGTCCCCTGGTTGTATTGATTTATCCATTAGAAGAAGCATGCCGGAGAAAAGATTGGACACCACTTTCTGGAGGCCAAAACCAACCCCCAAACCAACCGCACCGGAAAATACGGTAAAGACAGACAGGTCAATTCCTGCGCTGGTTACGCCAATAAGAAGCGCAAAGATCACAAGTGAAACCCGTACAATCTTTGCAATTAAAACTTGTGATGATCTCGTCAGGTTCTTTGATTTTAAAACGCGGCGTTCCGCAAACGTAGACAGGAATAAAGCCATGTATAAAAGTATGAAAAGCGAGAGTAGGCTTTTTATAACAAGCAATGCCGATAGACGAAAATTACCCATGCTAAAGGCTATACCATCGAGGGTATTGGTGGTTTCATCCAGTATGCCGAAAATAGAAAGAGCCGCTATAACCCATATAGAAAGAGCAAAGAAATTCCGTACGGCAGGATTGGCGATAAATTGTACGGCAATACGGATAAAGATCCATGCAAGCAATACTTTCATCACCCCCAGAACGAAAGAGATATCTAATGCAAAAAATTCAGATGATGCAATAACCGATTCTATAAAAAGAATTAATAAGGCCCCTATGGGCAGTATCAAACGTTTGAGGTTATTGAATGTCCGCTTTACGCGAATGGGCATTTCGGCGTTATCGATATAATCCGTTACAGAACCGCGCGCAAAACGATAGCTGATATAGCCGATCGCAAAGGCAGAAGTGAGCATAATAAGCTGTATGAGCATATCTATGGTCCAAAATTGATCTGTAAACCAATCGATGACCCGTTCAGTCAGGTTTTGAACATCCAGATCATCTAGAAATTCGACTTCTGTACTGATCTCATTAGTCTGGGGCGGTGTAGCCTCAGTGTTTTCGGTTTCCCCGGTTACGGTTTTTGCAATATTTTGCAATGTCTTAATCCTGTGTTCTAATCAATGGCTTTTTGTACTTTTTGATGCATTTCTATTATATGCCATGGTTTTGCAGCATGCATATACAATAAAAAATGCGCCCGCTTTAAAAAAAGCAAGGCACATCTTTATATCATATATTAAAATCAATATCTTCTTAGATTGCGCTTTATGCGCTGATTAATTTCACAGCTTGTTGCGGATACGTGTTCTGAAATCTTTCGTTAAAATCAGATGGGTGTGCCAGCAAACGAAAGAATATCGGGCCGCATACAATATCCACGGCTGTTTTAGAATCTATGTCTGCGCGAAACTCTTCGTTTTCTTGCCCTTGCTGGATGCTGAATTCTATAGCATCGGTAAGGGGACCAAGAAAAGAATCTTCAAATATTTTATGTGCCGTTTCGTCGCCTTGCGCTTCTGAAAATAACTGCGCGATGGTTTCCCCATTTTTGCTTAAAAGCAAGCGGATCAGTTTTTCCAATTGCATTTTTACCGCGTCTGTATTGTCCTTTGGAGTTGGCATTGGCGATTGCATACCAGGTTGATTTATAAGTGCATCCATTACGATGGCGGTTTTATTTGGCCACCATCTATAGATTGTCGTTTTGCCAACGCGCGCTTTTTTGGCAATGGCTTCAATACTTAATTCTTGAACTGATTTATGGAGAAGGAGACTGTTGGTCGCTTTTAAAATAGCGTTTTTTGATTTTTGAGAGCGCGGCCGCCCTTTTTTTTGTGTGTTATCGTTGGTCATGTTTTCGTTCATGTTATCGTTTCCTTCGATTTTTCCTACAGCTAATCCCATGTTTTTAAATCCTCATCACTTTATGTTTATAACGGGTTGTTATTTTTAATAAGCAGTAACGCAACACACCTTGCCTTAATCATTTTAAGCGCATGGGATACAGTATTTTTGCGCGGGATTTTATGCCCGTCTTTTCTTAAACCATGCGTTTCGTATGCACTTATTTTGCCCTAATGTATTTAGGGGAATCAAGGGAGATTATAAAAACGTATGTGGAAAAGTGTTTAATATTATACGCCATGTAGCGGATTCCTTATAATTTGATGTATGTATAACTTTATTTGAATTTCTACTTTAAGCTTTTAGAATAAACTTTAGCCTTCAATCTTTATATAATTACCGATTCGTATTGTTATTTGTTATATGAGGATCAAAACGTTCGCATGGACGAATATAGTCAAGTTATAACAGGTTTTTTCAAACATTTTTTGTATCGGGATTTGTTTTGGGGTATACAAGCGGGTGTACTTTTAAAACAATTGAACAGATCGTTTTAAAAGTCTATATGGTTTAAATATTAACAACAGAGCGATTATAATTTCATGGAAGTCTGGATATTATTTAATGAAGAAATCGAATCTTCGTCTGCTGAGGCGTTTGAAATACGACGCTTTTTATCAGAGGGGCGCGAAATGGGCATTGATGTGAAAGTCTTTGATCCTGCACAATTTGATTTGCTCGTTACCACCGAAGATCGCGATTCTGTTTTAATAGATGGCCGCGCTGTACCGCTTCCCGATTTTTGTTTGCCGCGTACATATGTAATTGATACAGGGTATTTTGCATTGGCTGTTATCCGTCAGTTAGAGCAGCTTGGCGTTCGAATTTATAATGATTCGTCATGTATTGAAATGGTGGCGGACAAACTTCATACACATCAGGTTCTGGTTGAAAACAAGTTGCCGACACCGACCACGATGCTTGCTAAATTTCCGGTGGATGTAGATCTGGTTGAGAAAACAATCGGGTTTCCGGTAGTGGTTAAAACATTATTAGGTGTAAATGGTAGCGGTGTTTTCTTGATGGAGAACCGTGATGCATTTATGGATTTGATGGGGCTTATATCTGAGACAAATCCAAATATTCAGCTTATTTTCCAAAAGTTTGTAGCGATAAGTAAAGGGCGCGATTTAAGGCTTTTTGTTGTTGATGGTGAAGTCGTGGCCTCTATGGAACGCCGCGCGGCTGAAGGCGGGTTCAAGGCCAATTATTCACAAGGCGGCAGTGTTATCGAAATTGATCCGGATAAAGAGGCCAGAGATTTGGCAATCAAAACGGCAGACGTTTTGAATATCCAAATTGCAGGGATAGATCTTTTGTATGCTGAGGATGGTGGATATACAATATGTGAGGCCAATACGTTTCCCGGTTTTAAAGGGTTGGAATCTTGTACCAACGTTAACATTCCCAAGGCTATTTTTGGGGCGATGCAAAAGCGATTGGAAGGCGAGAAGGCCGACGCAAGCACCCTCAAAAGCAAAACGGGATAAGGTGTAGTAGATTTTTATGTCTTTTCTTTATATCGGGTCGCGTTCTGATAATGCGAACGTCAAAGAAACACTCAATTTAAAATATGCGAACCGGCATGGTTTGATTGCCGGCGCGACGGGGACTGGTAAAACTGTCACGCTTCAAGGGTTGGCAGAGGGGTTTTCTGCTGCGGGTGTGCCTGTTTTTTTATCTGATATTAAAGGCGATTTGTCCGGCATATGCCAGCCGTCGGCCATGGAAGATTTCCTGGTCAAGCGCGCGGATATAATAGGATACACAGAAGACTATAAACCGGAAGCTTATCCCGTTCAATTTTGGGATTTGTTCAGTGAGCAGGGAAATCCGCTACGTACGACCATATCGGAAATGGGACCTTTACTATTAGCGCAGATTTTAGATTTAAACGATACGCAAGAAGGCGTTTTAAATATTGTGTTCAAGTTGGCGGATGAGGAAGGTTTGCTTCTTCTTGATCTGAAGGATTTGCGAAGTTTGCTGATTTCTGTTGGGGAGCGCTCAAAAGAATTATCATTAGAATATGGCAATGTTTCAACGGCAAGTATCGGAGCGATCCAGAGGAAATTGCTTCAGCTTGAGCAGCAAGGCGCAGAAGAATTTTTTGGAGAGCCTGCTTTGGACATTGCCGATTTTATGCGTACCGATAAAGACGGGCGCGGTATGGTTAATATTTTAGCGGCTAAGACATTGATGCAAACTCCGCGTTTATACGCCACGTTTTTGTTATGGCTGATGTCGGAATTATTTGAGGAATTACCCGAAGTCGGGGATCCGGATAAACCTAGATTAGTGTTCTTTTTTGATGAAGCGCATTTGCTTTTCAATGATGCACCAAAAGCGTTATTACAGAAGATTGAACAGGTTATAAAACTCATTCGGTCAAAAGGGGTCGGCATTTATTTTGTTACACAAAATCCGGCGGATATTCCGGATTCTGTTTTAAGCCAGCTTGGAAACCGGATACAACATGCGCTTCGATCATTCACGGCTAAGCAACGTAAGGCCATAAAATTAGCCGCCGAAACATATCGTGATAATCCGGATTTTGATGTTGAAACGGTGATCACACAGCTTGGCGTTGGTGAAGCTTTGGTTTCTACGCTGGAGAAAAAAGGACAGCCTAGCGTTGTGCAGCGCGTATTGATAAAACCGCCACGGTCCAAGTTGGGTGTTGCGGATGAGGTTGTTTTTCACGGCGTTATGGCGATGAGTGACATGAAGGATAAATATGCGACCGTGCTTGATCGCGAATCAGCGTATGAAATTTTAAAAAAGCGCGCCGAGGCTGCCAGTATAGCTGCAGAAAAAGCTCAAGAGAAAGCTTCGGCAGATCAAGCGACACAAAAGGCGCCCAAGAAAAAAAGCGGGCGATCATCGGGGCGGCAAACTACAGGGGAGGCGTTTTTTAAATCTCTGGTGCGGCAGGTTGGTACACAGATTGGGCGTGAGGTCATGCGCGGGATTATGAAATCGATCAAACGCCGATAATAATCATAATTTATGAGATTGTTTCGGTTTTACTTTAATGACATACATCCAACATAAAAAAACTCCGTTATTTTGAAAAAAAGCGGAGTTTTTAAGTGCGTATAATTTTTTCAAATTGTTAAGCGGCTGCAGCCTGGCTCATGTCCTCAATTTCAGCTTCCGGGGCATTCTTTTTTATGGATTCTATGCCTCCCATAGCGCCAGCTTTGGATTTATACATCTCGGATGATGCAATTGGCTCACCGTTTTTGGCAGTTAAAGTGAAATAGAACTGATCGTCTTTTGCTTTTTTGACGATAAATTTGGGATGTGATGCCATTATGAAGGTTCCTTTCAAAAATGATTAATCTTTTTACACTTTAACGTGAGTAAATGATTCGGACTAATAATGCAAAGTGAAGGCTTATAATCTTGCTTACATGGACGTGCGCTGAAATGTTTGCGGCGCAGGATCCAATATATTCAAACGCCCATTTCTAATCTCAAGAATTGAAAGCCCGCGCTCTGCGGTACCATTTTGGCGAAAGCGGAATATGCCATCTATACCAGCAAAACCGTTGGGGTTATTGATTGAAGCACGATCAAAGGCGGGGCGTCCGCTCTCCTGAAATCCGCGCGCAGCAAGAACAGCGGAGAGCGCCGTTGCGTCATAAGCAATGGTTGCGATACGTGGCGGCTTGGTATTATAAGTTGCAATATATTTACGCTCGAAAGGGTCGCGAAGCTTTGGCATAGGCGCGGCGAACCATACGCCTTCCAAGTTGCGCTCTTTTAATAGGGCGGGATCATCTAATAATCCCGTACCCAAACGCCGCACAGTTTTTGGAGGTAGGCCATTATAGGTCAGAAGGTTTGATATTGCCAAGGCTTGCTGTCCATCAACAGGCATCAATACTGCATCATAGGGGCTACCCATATTATCATTGGCAGATTGCATGGGCATACGCGCAAAATCTTTTACTGCGAGGTCTAAATTCGGACTTTGAGATGGGAACATCTTTATTTTTGGTGTCATAATATTATATCGAGGCGCAAATGATTTGTAAGCGCTGACAACGGTTTGGCCATATTTTGTATCAGGGGCAAAAACCCCAATATTATTTATATTATTAGCCGCGCTATACCCTATGACACGTTCAATTTGATCAAAAGGGGTAAAGCCCATTAAATACGTATTGCCGCCAGCTAGCGTCCAGTCAGTTGAAAAGGCGATCATATTAATGTTTGCCGATGCTGTTACAGATCGTGCAGCGCGAACAGAATCAGAGAAAAGAGGGCCTAAAACCAAGCCGGCATTTTCACTTACAGCTTCACGTGCAGCGGATCGCGCGCCTTCTGGCGTTCCTTTTGTATCCTTTGGGATGAGTTCAAAATTATCATAACCGACATCAAAAAGTGCAATTTGAGCGGCATTTAGCATCGATTGGCCAAGCGTAGCATTTGCGCCGGAAAGCGGTAGCAAGATGGCGACCTTTACAGGAGGGAGGCTTTTATCGGCAAGCGTTGCAGGATTTTGCAAGGTACGATTGTTAGCACGGTCTGAAATCAAATTCGGATTTTGTTGTGCTGGAGATTTTGATTGATGGCCATTTTGCCAGCTGCCGGAGGAATGACCACCGCTACATGCAATAAGAAGTGCCGATGATATTATGCATAAAGCAAAAAAAGAAAATATTTTTAAAAACTCAAAGGTTTTGTATTGCGCGCTCATGGTTTTTGCTATGCTTCCCTGATTATATTAAAAAGAAGATTGTTTTTTAAGTTAAAATTATGTCCGAAGACCATCACCATAGCGAAAAAAATCAAGGCTGGCTAGCGCCTGCACATAAAAATATATCTGGTAAAAATCAGATGAGAGCAGGCTTGTATCTGGTTGGTGTTCCGATTGGAAATATGGGCGATATTACATTGCGAGCGCTGGATAGTCTGGCAGGCGCCGATATTATTTACTGTGAAGATACGCGGGTAACGGGAAAGCTTTTGGCGTATTACGGTATAAAAAACAAAATGATATCCTATAATGATTATGCAGATGACCGCGCACGCGATGCCGTTTTGAAACATATTGAAGAGGGGAAAATTTGTGTTCTTGTAAGTGATGCCGGTATGCCAATGATCTCAGATCCGGGCTACAAGCTTGTACGTGAAGCGCTGTCAAAATTTTTTTACGTGACAAGCATTCCAGGCGCTAATGCAGCGCTTTGCGGCTTGCAATTATCAGGATTGCCAACAGATCGTTTTATGTTTTGCGGATTTCTTCCCGCCAAACAAAAAGCGCGGCAGGATGCTTTGGGTGGGCTTTTATCCATAAGGGCGACGCTGGTGTTTTATGAAAGCGGGCCGCGATTAACGGCATCTTTAAAAGATATGACTGACGTTTTTGGCATACGGCGTGGCGCCGTAATCCGTGAGATTACAAAGCTTTATGAGGAACGACAAGCGGATGACTTGAGCGCGCTTCACGCATATTATGAGGAACGAGGTGCGCCCAAGGGCGAGATTGTAATAACGGTAGAGGGCGCAAGCGAGATTAGTATGGATGATGATGCCGTAAAAGAGGCGCTTATAATTTCGCTTAAAACAATGCGTACAAAAGAAGCGGCGGCTTCGGTTGCGGCCTTATCAGGGCGCCGGAAAAATGATATTTATCAAATGGCACTCGGCTTGTCGGAGGATACATAAAATATGCGCGCTCGTCTTAAAACTTCATATCAAAAGGGCATAGATGCAGAAAGCATTGCGCGCGATTATCTTACCACACATGGATATGAAATTTTAAAAATGCGATATAAAACTAAATATGGCGAAATTGATATTGTTGCCTGCTTAAACAATATGATTGCTTTTATAGAAGTAAAGGCGCGGGGCTCGGTTGAGGATGCGCTTTATTCAATAACACCGCGTATGCAGGCCCGTATTCAAAATGCGGCATTAATGTTTATTTCAGAACACCCTCAATATCAAGATTATGATATGCGATTTGATGTTATGGCTATTGCAAGGGACGAACAGGGTTTTTTACTAAAGCATCTGGACAATGCGTGGCTGGCGATTTAAACTTTGAAACAGAATTTTCTACTTTTTTAAAACATTCTTTTCGTTCGATCAGTTTTTTCTTCATTTTTTATAAGGTTATATGTCATGAAACGTCTTTCTTTTCCTGCAGTTGTTTTGCTTCTTGGTTCTGGTGCGCTTTTATCCGGATGTGCGGCGGTGGCTATTGGTGCGGGTGGGGCGGCGGGAGTTGCGGCCGTTCAAGAAGGTGGTTTTAGCCGCGCTTATAACGATACGGTTATTCAAACCCAGATCAACGAGCTTTGGTTTCGCTATGATGCAAATATGTTTTCAAAGCTGGATATGACGGTCAATAAGGGGCGCGTTCTAATCACGGGTGTTGTTCAAAACCCTGAACACCGCGTTGAGGCCGTGCGGCTTGCCTGGCAACCCAAAGGTGTCGAGCAGGTTATTAATGAAATTCGTGTTGCACAAAGCGAAGGTATAAAAGGATTTGCCCGTGATGCATGGATATCGGCGCGCCTTAGAACGGCCATTACTTTTAGTAAAAGTATTCAATCGATCAATTATACAATTGATACGGTGCAAGGAACGGTATATTTAATGGGGGTTGCACAAGGGCAGCGTGAATTAGATGAAGTTGTTCAAACGGCACGCAGAATTCCGGATGTACAACGTGTTGTAAGTTATGTGAAGCTGGCCGGTGAGCAAACAGATACATATATGGAATCGCAAAATTCAAATGGGCAGTCATATCAACAACCTGTTCAAAACAAGAGTCAGAAGACCGTGCAGAATACAGGGCAAGATAACGCTCAATGGGCTGATTCTCAAAACCCAACGACTCCATCTAACGACGATTGGTCTGCGGAACCTGTACCTGTTACGCAAGGGCCTATTACGCTTTATCCGATTGAGGGTGAGCCGCTGGAGCCCAATAACAGCAATGCAAATCAAAATGGGCAGTGGTAGAGCTCATTTATGCATCTTTAATGAATGCGGTGAGGCCGCATGGATAATGTTGAAAAAATAAAAAGAATAGTGCTCTATATTTAAAAGCGCTTGCAGATGTTGAGGATAAGGATATTCAGCCTGCCGTTGCGGCGCTTCATATTTCATCGTTCCACGCGCCACAAAGCTCTTTTTCCAAATTTTTTCATCAGCTTCAGTTGATTTGCAAAAATGTAGAGAAAGGATTACGTGCGGCAGATTTCAAACCTGATCAAATTGTATCACGTTTACATTCGGCTATTATTCAGTCTTTTGATTTT
Source organism: uncultured Alphaproteobacteria bacterium (assembly GCA_963702155.1). Classification (GTDB taxonomy): domain Bacteria; phylum Pseudomonadota; class Alphaproteobacteria; order Micavibrionales; family Micavibrionaceae. Next base: position 1,270,990 of record OY969717.1, on the reverse strand, counting down.
AAAGTTTGTGAACCCACATATAGTGTTTTTGAAGCTTATGATTTGATACGTGTTTTGGAAACAGGTATTGGCGCGCGTCTTGTTCTGGCGCTTTTGTATATCCATGCGGGTCGTGCATTCGGACTTAGTATCGAGGGGATCGATTTTCCCGGATTTTTTATGTGCCGCCTTGATTATAATGGTCAACGTACTTTATTTGACCCATCAAGCGGGGAGATTTTAGATGCGGCCACTTTACGATTTAGGCTAAAGAATACATTAGGGCATGAAGCTGAATTATCGGCTGATTACATGAAATCCCTTCATAATCGCGCTATGCTGAACACTATGCAAAACCCGATAAAGTTCAAACAAATTGATATGGAGGATTTTGATAGCGCGCTCAAAACTATTGAGGTTATCCGGATGATTGACCCTAACGAGCGCCGTCTTTTGTTTGAGGCTGGTATTTTATATGCGCGAAGCGGGCAAAATAATAGCGCTATCAAAATGCTGGAGCACTATATAGACGTTGCGCCCGATGGTACGAATAAAAATGAGGCACTTTCTATTTTGTATAATCTGCGCGATGTTTAGTCGGATCATGTTACGCAAAAGCTTTATAATTTGTGGATATTTTTTTTCTTATGAAACTTTTAAGCGTCTGCGTATGTTTTTGTGGTTAGTATAGGAACAAATAAATATTAAAGGCCCACTTGTTTTAGGCACATTAAAGCCCTATACCTAAACTATATAACCTTGAAGAAAATATTATTTTTCTTCATCATTTAAGGAGAGAATTTAAAATGTTATCCCGTTATTTAATGATTTTTGGCGCTGTTGTTTTGGTCAGTGCATGTGCAACCAAAGACGAGGTTATGGTTGAAGATGCCGGTATGGTATCTGCAGAAAGTACTGTAACCGATCAAGGACCACTTGGCGAAATTTACGATGATGGTAGCCAAGGGCCACAGGCTGGTACTCAGGCTGATCTGGTTGTGAATGTTGGTGATCGCGTGTTTTTTGGCACAGACCGTCATGATTTAAGTGGTGAAGCCCGTACAATGCTTGATGCGCAAGCCAATTGGCTTCAGCAATACCCAAATCTTGGTGTAACGATTGAAGGCCATGCAGATGAGCGCGGGACACGTGAATATAACCTTGCCTTGGGCGAGCGTCGTGCGAACTCGGCAAAGAATTATCTTATTGCTTTAGGTGTTGCTCCTTCACGGATTACAACCCTTAGCTATGGTAAAGAGCGTCCAGCTGTTCCTGGTTCAAATGAAACGGCTTGGGCACAAAACCGCCGCGCCGTTACGCAGGTTGATTAAGTATTTTAAAAATTAGCCCGGTTTTCATTTTTTGAAAACGGGCTTTTTTACTTTTATTTTAATATTTTGGGAAGGATTTTGGCTTTGAAAGCATTTAAATCAATATCTAAAAAGAAGGCCTGGATTTTACTAGGCCTTTTTGCGCTTGAGATGAGTGTGACAAGTTTTATAATTGCGCCTGCATATGCTCAATCATCGCGTGATTTGCAAAACCGGATTAGCCGTTTAGAGAACGAAATAGAAACTCTGAACCGCGCTATTTATCGTGGGGAACGTCCGCCTGCAGGCGCGGGTGGCGGCAGTAATAGTGCGGCCGAGAATGCGCAAACAGAAGTGCGTTTGCAACAGATGGAAATGGAATTACGCGAACTGCGCGGGAAAATCGAAGAGCAAGGGTATGAGGTTGGTCAAATTTCGGAGCGCTTAGACCGCGCTTTAGCGGATATGGATTTACGTATGCAAGAGTTAGAGCGTAAAGGTGTTTCGACTACAGGCGCTTCTCAAAATAATGGTACTGCCCCTATTTATAATGCACCAAATACAGCGCGCGATGTGGCATTGCCACAAGATAATGCACCTTCTGCGCGCCCAAATGGTCAAGCGGATGATTTTAGCTGGAGTTCGCAAAATGGACGGGATGATAACGGTCAGCTTGGTCGTTATATTGAGCAACCTCAAGGTCGCGCGGCGCCTTTGGCTGATAGTGCTGCAGCGGCATATGAGCAAGCATTTTCGCTTTTGAAAGCCAAGCGATATGAAGATGCTGCGCGCCAATTTCAAAGTTTTGTGGATCAAAACCCCAGCCACCCTTTAAGCAGTAATGCTTATTATTGGCTTGGCGAAAGCTATTACGTGCGTGAACAGTTTCAAGATGCGGCACGCGTTTTTGCAGAAGCCTATCAAAATTATCCTGAAGCGGGTAAAGCACCGGATAGCCTGCTCAAGCTTGGCATGTCCTTGGCTGCTATGGGTAGCACTGAGGATGCGTGTGTTGCGTTAGAGCAATTGTCATCTCAATATGGCAATACATCAGGACCCGCTACCCGCCGCGGTGAGCAAGAAATAAAAAGGCTTGGCTGTTAAACTCTAATTTTTTTTATAGAGAATTGCCAGCAGCTCCTTTTTTAACATATTGATTTTATACATGACCATAAATCCTGAGCGCTTTGATTCTATCTTTGATACGATGGTCATAGATGCAAAGCATGTTTGCGTTGCCGTTTCCGGCGGACCGGATAGCATGGCGCTTTTGCACCTATTATCAACATGGGCAACGGGTAAAAAAATTGTAAATATTCACGCTGTTACAGTTGATCATGCTTTGCGTGATAACTCGGCGGCAGAAGCCTTAGTTGTTGGTGAGAATGTTTCAAGCTTTCCAAATGTAATCCACCACATTTTAAAACGCGAAGCACCGGAGCAAAATACCCGCGTTATGGAGCGGGCGCGGGCGGATCGGTATGCGCTTATATCTCAATACTGTACCGATTACCATATTACGCATATCTTTGTCGCGCATCATATGGATGATCAGGCGGAAACGTTTTTATTCCGTCTTGCCAAGGGGAGTGGGCTGGATGGTTTGGCTGGCATGTCGCCAGCACAGGCATTACGAAACGATCAGGTTTTGTATCGGCCTTTCTTGGACATAAGTAAAGCTGACATCCTTTCTTATTGTAAAGCGCATAATATTTCCTATATTCATGATCCTTCTAACAAAGACAGAAAATTTGCGCGGCCGAGAATGCGCGCATCATTGGATGTCTTAAAGCAAGAGGGGTTAACACATGAGCGCTTGAGTGTTACCGCAAAACGTATTGCGCGTGCGCGTCAAGCGCTTGAAATAGTGTCCGAAAAACAATATCAAATTCATTTAAATCTTTTAAAACCTGATCGTATTGTATTTGATAAAAGTGTTTTCTGTGACCCAGATGAAATCGGCATTCGTATTCTTCTTCGGGGTATGCAATATCTTCACACGCAAAACAATATAAATAACGAATACGGCCCTAGGCTAGCACGGGTGGAAACGCTTTATAACGATCTTAAATATGCGCCCGATTTTAAACGTCGTACTTTATCCGGCCTTATGTTTTCCAAAGATGAACAAGGTATTACGATAACATTAGAACATGATTTATAATTCAGTCTAGCCTTTGAGATGATAACAATCTATATATTAAAGTTATAAATCTATTTTAAAATAAAGGAATATTGTTTAGTGAAACCGTTAGGTCGTAATTTGTTTTTTTGGCTTGGTATCGGGCTTGTTTTGATGTTTTTGTTCAATATTCTACAAGGACAGCAAGGGTCTGATAGCTCTTTGGGCGAGAAAATCGCCTATAGTGAATTTATAGATCAGGCAGAGAAAGGCCAGATTTCGAATGTCACGATCCAAGGGGACACAGTTAAAGGAAACTTTGGTGTTAATGGCGATGCTTTTCACACGCTTGTTCCGCCGTATGAAAGCGTGGTAGAGCGTTTGCAAGATACAGGCGTTCAAATTGAAGCCGAGCGGCCGCCAAAAAGCGAAATTACACTTGGTACGATTTTAATCAATCTTTTGCCGGTTGCTTTGCTTATCGGCTTCTGGTTTTTTATGCTTCGGCAGATGCAGGGCGGTAAAGGCGGCGGCGCAATGGGTTTTGGAAAATCCAAGGCTAAATTGCTTACCGAAGCGCAAGGTCATGTCACATTTCAGGATGTGGCCGGTATAGATGAAGCGCGCAATGAATTAGAAGAAATTGTTGATTTTCTTAAAGACCCGCAAAAATTTCAGCGTCTGGGCGGAAAAATTCCCAAAGGCGCGCTTTTGATAGGGCCGCCGGGAACCGGTAAAACTCTGGTCGCCCGCGCAGTTGCGGGAGAGGCGAAGGTACCATTTTTTAGTATTTCCGGCTCTGATTTTGTTGAAATGTTTGTTGGTGTCGGAGCAAGCCGTGTTCGCGATATGTTTGAACAGGGTAAAAAAAATGCGCCTTGTATTATCTTTATTGACGAGATTGATGCGGTCGGGCGTCATCGCGGCGGAGGATGGGGCGGCGGTAATGACGAGCGTGAGCAAACATTGAACCAGCTATTGGTGGAAATGGACGGGTTTGAGGCAAGTGAAGGCGTTATTATTATTGCGGCGACAAACAGGCCTGATGTGCTTGACCCTGCGCTTTTACGACCTGGTCGATTTGATCGTCAGATTACAATGCCATTGCCGGATGTAAAGGGGCGCGAAAAAATTCTTAAAGTTCATATGAAAAAAGTGCCACTTTCAAATAATGTGGATTCGTCCGTTATTGCGCGCGGTACGCCCGGTTTTTCAGGAGCGGAGCTTGCCAATCTGGTGAATGAAGCCGCGTTACAAGCCGCGCGTAGGGATCGCCGCGTTGTTACAATGGAAGATTTTGAATATGCCAAAGATAAAGTGATGATGGGGGCGGAGCGGCGTTCCATGGCAATGAACGAGGAAGAGAAAAGACTGACCGCCTATCATGAGGCGGGGCATGCGCTTGTTGCGATGCATGAGCCGGAGAGTGACCCCATTCATAAGGCAACAATCGTGCCACGTGGTCGCGCGCTGGGTATGGTAATGCAGTTGCCCGAGGGTGACCGATATAGTATGGGACTTGATAAAATGCGCGCTGATTTGGCCGTAACTATGGGAGGCCGCGTTGCCGAGGAAATTATTTTCGGAGCAGAAAAAGTGACGAGCGGTGCATCAGGCGATATTAAGCAAGCAAGCCGTTTGGCGCGTGCGATGGTTACCGAATGGGGGCTTAGCGAGGAAATTGGTATGATTGATTATGGTGATGATAACACCACACATAGGGAAACGCGCATATCAGGTCAGACGGTCAATAAAATCGAGACAGAGGTTCGTCGCTTTATTGATGAAGGGTATAAGCGTGCGAAGAAAACACTTAGCGATCATATTGATGATTTGCACAAATTGGCGAAAGCTTTGCTTGAATATGAAAGCCTGTCCGGTGATGAAATCAAAGCGTTGCTACGTGGGGAGCCGATTTTACGGTTTACCGATAAGGGCGGCGATGATGGTTCGGGATCAGCACCACGCTCTTCTGTTCCCACCAGTGGGAGTCTTTCAGGTGCTGGCAGTGTACCGGACGGCGCTTAAAAAGAGCGAATTATTTTTATAATTTTTTAAAGGGGCGCGGTAATTTTGTCTGTGCCCTTTGCTTTTGAAGCGCTCTTCTTTACAGTAAATTTTGAAAACAGATTTTTTAATTTTAAACGCCTTGTTCTGCGTTTGCCGGAGATAGCATGACCCGTAAATATTTTGGTACTGATGGCATTAGAGGCCGCGCGAATGAATTTCCGATGACGGCGGAGATCGCGCTCAAAGTTGCAAAGGCGGCGGCGATCGTCTTAAAAAACCAGCGGAACGGGCATCAAACAAACCGCGTTATTATTGGCAAAGATACGCGACTTTCAAGTTATATGTTTGAAGAAGTTATGTGCGCGGGGTTTTTAGCCGTTGGTATGGAGGCGTTGCTGGTTGGGCCTATCCCAACGCCTGGAATTGCGCTGCTTACCAAATCCATGCGCGCGGATTTGGGTGTTATGATTTCGGCCTCGCATAATCCATATGAGGATAACGGTATCAAGCTTTTTGGCGCAGATGGCTATAAGCTTGATGATGCAATCGAGGCGGAAATTGAAGCCTTGATGGATGAGGATTTGAGCGAACGGCTTGCGGCGGCCTCTGCGCTTGGTAAGGCGACACGTTTAGATGATGCGCTTGGTCGGTATGCGGAATATGTGAAGACATGTTTTCCAAAAGATAAAACTTTAGAGGGGCTCAAAGTTGTTGTTGATTGCGCGCATGGGGCGGCATACAAGGTTGCTCCGCAAATTTTATGGGAGCTAGAGGCCGATGTCGTTGCGATTGGCGTTACCCCGAATGGGCGTAACATTAATGATGGGTTCGGCGCGACGGCGACAGAAAACTTACAGAAAAAGGTTGTTGAAGAAGGCGCGGATATTGGTTTGGCCTTTGACGGGGATGCGGATCGTTTAATTGTTGTTGATGAAAAAGGGCAGAAAGTAGATGGTGACCAGATTATGGCGGCGCTCGCCCTTTCGATGCGGGATCAAGGTACGCTTCGTAATAACGCTTTGGTTGCCACCGTCATGTCTAATCTCGGTTTAGAGAAAAAACTGGAAGCAGAAGGCGTTACACTCATCCGCACGCAAGTGGGTGACCGATATGTTATGGAAGAAATGAAAAAGGGCGGGTATAACATTGGGGGGGAGCAGTCCGGACACATCATCATGTCTGATTATGCGACTACGGGCGATGGTTTGATGGCGGCACTCCAGATTTTAACGCTTGTTAGTGAAAGCGATGAGCCGGCGAGTACGCGCCTTAAAATGTTTGAATCCTACCCGCAAATATTGAAAAATGTACGATTTAGCGGGGCTTCGCCGATGGAGAGTAAAAATTTGCAAGATGCAATTGCGCGCGCTGAGAATGAATTGGCGACAAATGGGCGTATTTTGGTTCGGCCATCTGGTACGGAGCCGCTAATCCGTGTTATGGCCGAGGGGAAAGACAGCACACAAGTCGAATCTGTTGTCGATATGGTATGTGATGCGGTACGTAAAGAGACGAGCGCGGCGGCATAAAGGGTTTTTATGCGCGCTAATACACTCCCATCAAGATTGACAAACCGGCGGAATCACTTTTAAGTTCAGATGATATTCTTTTTAATTCAAAATAATGGGCTACTATGACCCAAAGTACTGAAAAGCGCGCGCTGCTTCCAAATGGGTTTATGGATTTGCTGCCTCCTTATGCTGGATCTGAAGCGGATGCCGTAGGCCGTATCTTAAAAAGCTTTGCGCAATTTGGGTATCACCGCGTCAAGCCGCCATTACTGGAATTTGAAGATAGTTTATTTTCGGCTGGCTCGCCGGGTGCAAAACTTAAAGACGATACGTTTCGTCTGATGGATCCTGTTTCTCATAAAATGATGGGTATACGCTCTGATATCACCGCGCAGATTGCACGTATTGCCACCACGCGTTTAGGGGGTATGGATCGGCCACTTAGACTGGCTTACGCCAATGATGTTCTTAGAATTAAAGCCAGCCAACAACGTATAGCACGGCAATTCTGTCAGGTCGGGTGCGAGCTTATTGGCGATGACAATTCGGATATGGATATCGAGATTTCTGTTGTTGCGATTTCGGCGCTTTCAAAACTGGGTGTTCAGGATTTGACTGTAGATTTGACTCTACCGCAATTTGTCGGACAAATTGTTTCCGCCGCCGGTTTGAGCAAGGACGATGAGCAAGCCGTTTATAAGGCTGTTAAAGATCGCGATGGCGGGGCATTAAAAACGATACATACAGATATCGCGGCCATTTTCGATGTGCTTTTATATGCAGATCATACGGATAGGCTTTTTAATACACTGGCGCAGGTGGATTTGCCCGCAAGTGCCGTGGGAGATATTGAGCGATTAAAACATGTTTATGTAGGTTTGAATAATGCGCTTTTGGAAATGGGTATTGATGACGTGAATTTGCGTATCGATTTGATGGAAAGCAAAGGCTACGACTATCATACCGGTATTGGACTTGGGTTTTATTCTGCACATAGTGATGCCGTATTGGGGCGAGGTGGCCGCTATGATATTGGAGATAATGCAGATCAACAGAGTGCAATTGGTGTAACTTTTTATATGGATTCTGTAATTTCGGCTTTGCCTGCGCAAAAGCCGGCTTTAATTGTTTATGTAGATATAGATGCGGGGTGGAGCATTATTGCGAAACTTCAGAATGAAGGCTGGCGTGTTATGCGGGGCGTGGACACATCTAATATTCCACATGATTGTACCCATATATATCGTAATGGCGCGGTAGAAGAATTATAATTAAAGATATCAATAATCAATAAATAAAAGGATTAAAAATGGCGAATGTAGCGGTAATTGGCTCTCAATGGGGCGATGAAGGTAAAGGAAAAATTGTGGACTGGCTATCGAATCGGGCCGATGTGGTTGTGCGGTTTCAGGGCGGACATAATGCTGGGCATACGCTGGTTATTGACGGGGTAACGTATAAGTTACATCTGTTACCATCTGGCGTGGTGCGGAAAAAGAAAAAGCTATCTGTTATCGGGAACGGCGTGGTTGTTGACCCGTGGGCGCTTATGGAAGAGATACGCACCGTTCAGAAACAGGGCGTAGATATTACGCCGGAGCGTTTAATGCTGGCGGATAATGCGGTTTTGATTTTGCCCGTACATCAGGTTTTGGATAAGGCGATGGAATTATCACGCGGGGATCAACCGATTGGCACAACGGGGCGCGGTATTGGCCCGGCCTATGAAGATAAAGTTGCGCGCCGCGCGATCCGTGTTTGTGATTTGGAGGATGACACCGTTTTACGTCAGAAAATCGAGACCTTGCTTGCACATCATAATGCATTTTTAAAAGGTCTGGGGCTGGATGAGATTGATGCAGATGAGACGTTTAATGCGCTGGCAGAGATTAGAAAAGAAATTTTGCCCTTTATTGGAATGGCGTGGCGCGCGCTTGATGAAGCGCAGATGGCGGGACAAAAGATTTTGTTTGAAGGCGCGCAAGGCATTATGCTGGATGTTGATCATGGTACATATCCGTTTGTAACGTCATCCAATACAGTTTCGGCGCAGGCTTCAACAGGATCAGGGATAGGGCCTGGGGCGGTTAATTATATTCTTGGTATTACAAAGGCTTATACCACACGGGTGGGTGAGGGGCCGTTTCCGACCGAGCAAGAAAACGAGGTCGGGCAATATTTGGGTGAAAAGGGACATGAATTTGGCACGACCACGGGGCGCAAGCGCAGGTGTGGTTGGTTTGATGCGGTAATGGTACGTCAGGCGGTTAAAATTGGGGGGATTAGCGGAATTGCGCTTACCAAGCTGGATGTTTTGGATGGTTTAGATGAAATTAAAATTTGTGTTGCGTATGAATTGGATGGGGAACGCATTGATTACTTCCCATCTGGCCAAGCCAAGCAGGATCGCGTAAAGCCAATATATGAATCTGTTTCGGGCTGGAAAGATACAACATACGGGGCGCGGACATGGGCGGAGTTGCCAGCCGAAGCGGTAAAATATGTGCGCCATGTTGAAGAGTTGATTGGCGCGCCGGTTGCGTTGCTTTCTACCAGCCCGGAGCGGGATGACACGATTTTGGTGCAAGACCCATTTAAAGGGTAGGGCGTTTGATAAAGTATATCTTTAAGAGGGCCTGTATTTTGATTCTTATAACAAGGCGATAGCTTGCTTTATTGAAACAATATTGCAGATCAATACTTATGTCTCATTTTCCGGTATGTTTATATTTTAACAAGCGCATGTTTTTTCTTACCGGCGGAGAGTTTTATATAGCCTTGGTTGGTTAAGTCGTCTTTTGATACGGTCAGATTCATATCGGTAATTTGATCATCATTTATGCGTGCGCCGCCGCCTTTGATTAAACGCTTGGCTTCTCCTTTTGAGCTTGTGAGATCAGTCTCTATAAATAGCTCTATCACAGGCACTCCATCATTTAAACGATCCGTATCGATTTTTATTGAAGGTAGGTCTGCGCCAACTGTTCCTTGTTCAAAAACTTTGAGGGCGGTCGTTTCTGCTTCTTTAGATGCACTTTCGCCATGACATAGTTTTGTAGCTTCGAAAGCTAAGGATTTCTTGGCTTCGTTTATATCGGCGCCTTGTAATGCTTCAAGTTTTTTAATCTCATCCATTGGTAGGATTGTGAACCTTCTCAGGAGTGTACTTACATCCGCATCGTCTACATTGCGCCAATATTGATAATAATCATAGGGGCTTAGCATGTCCGCATTTAGCCATACCGCCCCATTTTCGGTTTTGCCCATTTTTTTGCCATCGGCAGTCGTAAGAAGCGGTGCGGTTAAGCCGATTAGTTTTGTTTTGTCCGCCTTGTGACCTAAATCCACACCATTTATAATGTTGCCCCATTGGTCGGAGCCGCCCATTTGCAGGATCGTACCGTAACGGCGATTTAGCTCAAGAAAATCATAGCCTTGCATCACCATATAATTAAATTCGAGCAGGGAAAGCGGGCTTTCGCGTTCCAATCTGCTTTTAACACTATCGAAAGAAAGCATGCGGTTAACAGTGAAAAAACGCCCATAGTCACGCAAAAAAGCAAGATATGATAATTCATCCAACCAGTCGTTATTGTTGACCATCAAAGCATCTGTCTCGCCATCACCGTAATTTAAAAACTGTTTAAAACAGGTTGATACAATACTATCGATATTTTTATTTATTGCGTCATCATCTAACAATACGCGCTGCTCATCCTTAAAGGACGGGTCACCAATTTTAGACGTGCCACCGCCCATCAATGTGATTGGTTTGTGACCTGTTATCTGAAACCAGTGGAGCATCATGATACCGGTTAGATTTCCGATATGGAGCGAGGTCGCTGTGGCATCAAAGCCGATATACGCACTTTGTACGCCTTTAGTTAATTTGGCATCCAGGGTTTCAAAGTCAGAACACTGGTGGATAAAGCCGCGTTCTTGGAGTATATTTAAAAATTCAGATTTATATTTAGTCATAAGGATTTATACCCATGGAAAATGAAAAAGTCTACACGGTCATTGGGATGATGTCAGGTACATCGTTTGACGGGATTGATCTGGCGCTGATTGAAACTGATGGATTTTCCTATATAAACGTGCTTGATCGTATGAGTGCGGTATATAAGCCAGAGGCGCGGGCGGTTATTCGCGGCGCCCTCAAACTTACCGATCGGCAGGATATAGTGGTGCAAACGGCGGAAAAGGCGATCACGGAGGCACACATAAACGCGCTTGAATCATTTATACAAAAAACAGGGCTAAGTGATTCTGATATAGACCTGATTGGTTTTCACGGGCAAACCATTTTTCATGATCCGGATAACGGTGTAACGGTTCAGATCGGGGATGCGGAAGCATTAGCAAAGGCGAGCGGTATTGATACGGTTTATGATTTTCGCTCTGCGGATATGGCGGCGGGCGGGCAGGGCGCACCTTTTTTACCGCTTTATCATCGTGCACTGGCACTCAAAGATGGGCTGGACTTGCCTTTGGTAGTTGCAAATATTGGCGGGGTTTCGAATGTTACATGGATCGGTGGTTCTGGCGATGATCAAATTCTGGCCTTTGATTGCGGGCCGGGCAATGCGCTCATGGATGATTTTATTTCCGCCAAAACGGGTGCGGCCTACGATAAGGGCGGCGCGCTGGCGGCAAAGGGACGTATATTGGATAAGCATCTGGATATCTGGATGCAAGTGCCATTTTTTCATGATGTACCTCCAAAATCGCTTGATCGTGACGCGTGGGATGTCGCAGCGGCGGATAGTATGGCATTAGAGGATGGCTTGGCGACATTGGCAGAATTTACTATGCGCGGCCTGCAAAAGGCACAAGATTTTTTTCCTGCTTCTCCAACACGGTGGCTTATTACCGGCGGGGGTCGGCATAATGATTACTTGATGGCGCGCCTGAACGCGGTTATGAATGCGCCTGTTATGTCAGTTGAAGACGCCGGATGGAATGGCGATTCCATGGAGGCCGAAGGGTTTGCGTATTTAGCAGTGCGCAGTATTAAAGGTTTGCCTCTAAGTTTGCCAAATACAACGGGAGTGAAGGCGCCGCAAACGGGCGGCGTTTTAGAGCTGTTCTAAAAGCTTGATTCTTATTTAAAAATACTGTTTTGTCGCTTTTATGAGCATTTTAAGAACTATTAATACTCAATCTATAAAAGACGCCGCCGAGATTATAAAATCTGGCGGTCTTGTCGCATTTCCAACGGAGACGGTATATGGGCTGGGCGCGAATGCGCTTGATAAGCGCGCTGTTGCGCGGGTATTTAAAGTCAAGGGTAGGCCGGCGATTAACCCGCTAATCTCTCATTTTTACGATGTGGACGCGGCTGCGGAGCATGCGGTTTTTGATGATCGCGCTAAAGTCCTTGCGCAAAAATTCTGGCCAGAGGCACTAACCCTGATTTTACCGCGAAAGCCTGAGAGCGATATTTGTGATTTGGCTTGCGCTGGCCTTTCTTCGGTTGCTGTGCGTGTTCCCAATCATAAAGATGCACTTGTGCTTTTAAAAGCGTGCGGCGTGCCTTTGGTTGCCCCAAGTGCAAATAAATCCGGCGGCCTTAGCCCGACGACACCGCAAATGGTAGCAGATTCCCTTGGTAATCATATCGACATGATACTGGCGGCGGGCTGTTGTAAAATCGGCCTTGAATCCACTGTTGTTGATTTACTTTCTGATGACGTTATTATCCTGCGGCAAGGCGCAATTTTGGCAGCGCAGATTTCCGACGCCTTAGGCACCAAAGTTTTGATTCAAACCGAGGACAATGAAGAGCCGCGCTCTCCGGGGCAATTGTTAAAGCATTATGCACCTGATACGCCTGTCCGTATAAATGCGGTGGATGTTAAAAAAGGTGAGGCTTTGCTTGCGTTTGGTTCGATTAAATTTATGGGAGTGCAGGGCGGCGGTGCGGCATCTTCCTTACCACACGATTCGTATCGTAATTTGAGCGAGGGCGGGGATTTATATGAAGCGGCGGCACGTTTATTTATATATTTAAAAGAGCTGGACAGGCCAGAACATACGGGAATTGCAGTTATGAACATTCCGGATAGTGGTATTGGAGCGGCAATAAACGAGCGTTTGAAACGCGCCGCGGCGGCGCACGTATAATTTTTTAAAATGTTTTCCTTTTTATAGGTTTTTAGTTAAAATTTTTTATGTCTGATATAACTACCCATAAAATTTTTTCTTATACATATTTCTTAAGCTGGCTTTGGTGGCCGTTTTTAATGCTAATTTGCATGAGCGTGACAGCTTACGGGTTTATAGCTGGGTATCCGATGATTTTCTTTAATATTTCTTATATTTTTCTGGCGGTTAGCCTGTTTTTTTTGGAGCGGTATTTTCCGCATGAAAACGCATGGCTTGAAAATGACGGGCAAACAATGGCCAATATTGCTCATACAATATCAAGCAAAGGGACAGTGCAAGGGCTTCTTATTTTTGGTGGCGTGATTGGTTTGGCGGATCTTATCACACCAGTCACAGAACTGGGGTATAGTATCTGGCCGCGCGATTGGCCGCTGTGGGCACAAGTGTCGCTTGGCGTTGTTGTGGCGGAATTTGGGCTGTATTGGGCGCATTGGGCGGGGCATCGGTTAGAGTTTTTCTGGAAGTTTCATGCCATCCATCACAGTGTGACGAAGCTGTGGTTTGTGAATACAGGCCGGTTTCATTTTGTTGATTCTCTGGTCAGTATTGTTTTAGGGCTTATGATTTTGTTAGCGCTTGGCGCGCCGATGGAGGTTGTGCAGTGGATGAGCGCGATTACCGCCTTTATCGGCATGCTTACCCATTGTAATGTTGAAATGCGGTTCGGTCCGATTTCGTGGGTTTTTAACACGCCGGAGCTCCATCGTTGGCATCATAGCCGTGATTTGCGGGAAGGCAACAAGAATTACGGCGAGAATGTTATGATTTGGGATCATATTTTCCGCACGTATTTTAACGAGCGCCGCCGTCCGCCGGTTGATATTGGCATTAAAGAAGTTATGCCGCCGCGGTTTCATCATCAATTGCTCTGGCCATTTATCAGTGATGCGCGCAAGAAAAAGATCGCGCCGGATCACACGCCCGTTCCGTTTGAATAAAGGCTCTTTAGTTTTTGCAAAGTGTTATATGCTTTTTTTTTATAATGAATAACGGGTTATATCTCAAAAAAGCCCCTAGAACATCAGTCATACACTAATTTCCTTCCTAAATTTAATGAGATTTTGAAAATTCAATAATAACGCGTAAATAAATAAAAAAGTTTCAGGACTAACATTTTTAATAAAATAACCAAAATGCGTAATGCTACCATATGCATACAGTTCATGACCCGCTACACGAGTTTTTCCAATTGTATAACCTTCCTTTTCAGCTTTAACAGTAGCGTGAACATTTAAAGCTGTAATAAGAATACAAGCAAAAATTAATAGTGTTTTTTTGGATTTAAAAATACGGGTATTTATCATTATTATGATATATAAAAGTATAATATGCGGCAAAAAAATAAAATTCCCATAATATTGGGCGGGGTAGGAATTTATAAACAAACCCATATTCAATGCATTTAATGGGTTTATTGAATCATAAAAAAGCAGTTGCTTAGTATACAAGGAACCCTAAATAATAAAGATAACTAATCCTAAATCTTTTAAAAAAGCTTTACTATATGGCCATGTTTTGCTCATAAAATTCCCTTGAACATAAGTTGTGCGCTACATTCTCTTTTAAATTATTCCATAAAATGTCGCCACATACCCCTGCTTCAGTTCCAACTTCATATACAACTACATATCTATGAAAATCTGAAGCAGTAAAATCTAACCCGCGATTTACAGCCCCTGAAATATTGACAGTGTGTACGGCATTATTTACGTTACCTTTTGTTACAGTAATTATGTCACCTTGTTGATAAACAGCATAACCATCTTCATAAAACGATCCTTGTATACTCATTTTTTAATTCCTCTAGTTTGAAAGTTGTAATAAAAATTCAACATAATTGAATAAAGTAAAAGACTAGTCTCAGGGCTAAAATTCGAAAGCAAAAATCCAAATGCAGTAAGTGCGCCGTTATCATGAGTACTAAAACCATAGAGAACTCTATGATCTAATCCATAATTTTCCTTTGCAGCTTTTTGTATATAGAAAATGTTCGAATTGATAAAAAAAACAAAAGACAGGATCATTAACAGTTTTTTCGATTTGAATATCCGAATGGGTATTACATATACAATATATATAAAATGATACCCGTTGAAATGGGAATATATAGCGGAGGATACGCAGGAAGAAGATTTAGAAGAGGTATAGCAATTAATAGCCCTAGCAATTCAAAAATACTATCGACACCGTAGAAAATAATTTGTCTAAAAAACAAACTTAAACAACATAAAAATAAAACAAGTCCAAAATCACGTAAAAAGTTATCGCTTGCATCGTTAAGCCCTCTTTTAAACCATGCTTTATTCATATCGTTCTCCTAGCCAACTCAGCTATAGCATCATATATTAATCGATATCGAGAAGTATTTTCAAGGTTTTTAAGACTAAGGTGTTTTAGATCATCGGGGATATAATTTAGCTTTACTATTATAAAAATCAATATTTTAAAATCTGATAATCTTCAATATGGGAAACGTTTATTAATTGCTAAGACGAGATTCAAAATCCATTCTCTCATAGAGGACACGCACAATTTCAATATTGATAGTGTCAATCATCCGGTAGAAAATCACATGCTTTCCTACGCGGTATTTTAAATAGCCCTGCCTTATATCATCACAGTTCTGGCCTTTGTCCGGTTCGTCAGCCAGAGTATGAAAGGCAGTGTCTATATCGGTGAGATAAATATCTCGTTGCCTTACACCCCATTTTCTTCGGGTGTAGCGACCAATGTTCATCAAATCGGTTCTCGCTTTACGGGTAAGATAAAAGGTCAAAACTATTCCGCATTCAGTTCGCTGATTAAATTATTTAAAGAATAGTCAGCTCTACCGCTTTGTTCGCCCTCTATTAAAGCATGGCGTAGAGCTTCAAGCTTTGTTTCTTCATTTTCCAATAACCGTAATCCGGCGCGAATGGCTTCACTGGCCGACCCGTACCGGCCTTGCTCAACTTGGTTGGCAATAAACTTTTCAAAATGTTCACCGAGAGATACGCTTGTATTTTTCTGCATGATTTTACCCATTATTAACAACAATCAAATATACCAAATAATATTATATACTGGTATATTACGTATTTCAAGCTTTGTGGTTTTCAGCCCCGTGATATTATGTCAATCACGATCCAAGATTTGATAATTCACATTACGAAAATTAATTTCAAGTATTCCCGCAATACTCAGTCGCCATTATGGCAATGCGATAGTATAAGCCCCGATTACCCCACTAATCGCACCCAGATTTTTACCTACTCTAAAAAAACCGTTCAATATTTACACCGAAACTTAAACAAGATTTGAGCATTCAGTACGAGAGCTTTTTTCCAGTGTTGCTATTTCATTTTCTTTGTCCCGTCCAGGTATTGTAGACCTAATTTATTATGTATCTGGCACAGTGTCGGGGACGAAAAGGTCCGCGATTTAGCCGATGCCCCCGTTGTTCCATTTAAAATTGTGTATAAGCATCATAAAATCTGACTGTTAGCATTGCGGGATTATTTTAGGCTATGCAACCATACATATGTATGGTTTACATTCTTACACTTACACTTACACTTACACTTTGATTTTTATGTCACTATCGAAAACAGCCTTTATCACGGGCATCACGGGGCAGGACGGCTCTTATCTCACTGAATTTTTACTTGAAAAAGGCTATGACGTTCACGGTCTTGTCCGTTGGGATTGTGTTGATACTGGCGGGCGCATAGACGCGTTTAAAGACCGGATTACACTGCATTACGGGGATATGAATGACGCGAACAATCTGACACGTCTTATAAAAGAGATCGCGCCGGATGAGGTTTATAATCTGGCGGCCTTATCCCATGTGCAGGTTAGTTTTGAGACACCAAGCTCGGCCTTTCAAACCAATGCGCAAGGTACGCTTAATTTGCTTGGGGCAGTGCGCGTTTTGGACATGCAAAATAATGTGCGGATGTATCAGGCGTCCAGCTCGGAAATGTTCGGCTCTTGCGAAGCGCCGCAAAATGAAGATTCAGCCTTTCACCCGTGTAGCCCTTATGGTGTGTCAAAACTGGCGGCGTATTGGCTTGCGCGTAATTATCGTGATGCGTACGGGTTTCACATTTCCAATGGTATTTTATTTAATCATGAAAGCCCGGTGCGCGGGGAGGATTTTGTTACCCGCAAAATTACGCGCGCCGTTGCCGCGATTGAGGCGGGTGTGCAGGATGTTTTAATCCTAGGCAATCTTGATAGTGTCCGCGATTGGGGGCATGCGCGGGATTATGTTGAAGGCATGTGGATGATGGTACAGGCGGATCATGCCGATGATTATGTTTTGGCAACTGGCAATGCGCATACGGTGCGTGAATTTACTACTGCGGCCTTTGCTGAAGTTGGGGTTTCAATTGTTTGGCGAGGCGAAGCTACAAACGAGCATGGTATTGATGGTAAAACGGGGCGTATCCTGATTAAAGTTGATCCCGCTTTATTCCGGCCTAAGGACGTAAATTATCTGCTTGGTGATCCCCGAAAGGCTTTTAAAGCTCTAGGTTGGGCGCCGCGCATTGGTTTTAATGCGCTGGTTAAAGATATGGTGGAGGCAGATCGCTCCCAATATAAGGAAAGCGGGCAGGTATGGATAAAGCCGACACGAATCTTACAAAAGATTGGTTAAAAAAGCCTTTTTTGCTTTCGGGTAAACGTGTTTATGTGGCCGGATATCGCGGCATGGTTGGCGCGGCGCTGTGTCGGAGGCTGGCAAAAGACAATTGTGAGATTTTAACCACTGATCGCGCTGCGCTGGATTTAACTCAACAATCGGCGGTTCAAAAATGGTTTTCCAAAAACAAGCCGGATATTGTGATTTTGGCGGCGGCGAAAGTCGGCGGTATTCATGCAAATGCCACTTATCCAGCGGATTTCTTGTATGATAATCTTATGATTGCGGCGAATGTTATTCACGCGGCATATGAAGCGAGCGTACAAAAACTTTTGTTCTTAGGCTCATCTTGTATTTATCCTAAATATGCAGAAAATCCGATACCTGAAGACGCGTTGATGACAGGCGCTTTGGAGCCAACTAACGCGCCGTATGCTTTGGCTAAAATTAGCGGTATCGGTTTGTGCGAATCTTATAGACGTCAATATGATTGTGATTTTATTTCGGCGATGCCTTGTAATTTATATGGGCCCGGTGACCGGTTTGATTTGCAAAATTCGCATGTTATTCCAGCCCTTATTATGAAGGCGCATGCGGCGAAAATGGCCGGTGACAAAATTTTAGAAGTATGGGGTAGCGGTAAGCCCCGCCGCGAGTTTTTATATGTTGATGATCTGGCAAATGGGCTTTTGCATTTGCTTAAGTATTATAGTGGTAGCCAACATATAAATATTGGCGCAGGCGAGGATTTAACCATTGCGGATCTTGCACAGACGATATGCGATGTTATTGGTTTTGAAGGGGATCTCGCTTTCAATGCACATTATCCTGATGGAACGAATAGAAAGCTTATGGATAGTTCAAAAATTATGTCGAAAGGTTGGGCGCCTCAAACATCTTTATATGAAGGTTTAAAACATAGTTATGCGTGGTATTTGCGCCATTTGTAATATCCATCAAAATGAAAAGGGTAAAGGTTTTTTAAAGAATTTGCTTTAGGCTTTAATCCTTAAGTACACAAAACCAAATATAAAAAAAGAGGCATGCATGCGCAGTGATCCCATAGAAACAACAAAGGTTAATAGAGCCGCAGAAGGATCATATCAAAGGCCGTTAATATATGGCGGTTCGGATCGGCGCGAGCATAATGATTCAGCCCAGTATTTTGATACGCTGTTTGAAGAGGACGCAGTATATCTGGATCCGGGTCAAAGTGCATGGAGCGATAAACATAGTGACATGATTATTGGTACAGTTGGTGCAGGCGTCATAGTTTCCGCGCATGATACGAATTTGCATATTGGCGCGGCGGGATATGTTCTGTTACCCCAAAATATTTTAGATGCGTTTCCATATTTTGATGATGTTGATCCTGATTTAATGGCGCAAGCTCTTGCACCAATTGAAGATTGTATCAATCATATGAAGCGGCAGGGGGGCGGCAAAAATCGTATCTGGATGCGGCTTATGGGTGGCGGCGCTTTGCCTGATCAAGATGAAGATGTAGGTATCAAGAACTATGTTTTTGCGCGGGAATATATTACACGCAAAGGGCTATCGGTTTTAAATGAGGATTTGGGTGGCCAATATGTTCGGCGCGTTCATTTTTTTCCTTCTACTGGCCGCGCTGTGCGGTTAATGCTTCGACGGACGGATGATTTTGAGAGTATTATAAATACTGAACGTAGCTTTCAAAAACAATATAAGGCATAGTATTTATAGCGTTGTTCAGCGCTCAATCTATGTCTGAACTTTTTTATCATATACTAAAGCTAGAGGGGCTTTTCCAGCCATGTCCTATCAATCTACCAATCACATTATGATGATGGAGCCTTCAGGCTTTCAATCTAACCCGCAAACGCGTGATACCAATCAGTATCAGCATGATAATAGTGAAGATGTTGGCAGTATCAATGCGAAGGCCATTCAAGAATTTCGCGTTTTTCGAGACGCATTGATTGAAAACGGGGTTATGGTGACAAGTGTTTTAGGGGAGGTGTCTTCCCCCGATGATATTTTTTGCAATAACTGGATTTCTACACATGCGGCCATCGGCGCGGTGCGTCAGACGATGGTTTTATACCCTATGCTTGCCGAGAACAGGCGGATAGAGCGCAGACCGTTTTTGCTTGATATGCTAAAAGGGCGCTACGATATTGCGCTTGATCTATCTGCCGAAGAGCAAAAAGGCAGGTTTCTTGAAAGTACGGGTTCTCTTGCGTTTGATCGTATAAATGGCGTTATTTATTGCGCGCTTTCATCTCGCACCGATGAGGGGCTTGCGCGGGACGTTGCGGATTATTTTGGTTATGATATCGAATTTTTTGAAACTGAAAATCACGCTGGCAAGCCGGTTTACCATACTGATGTATTAATGTTTATTGGCTCTGGCTATGCCGGCATTTGTTCGAGCTGTATTTTAGATAAGGACAAAGACCGTATATTAAAGCGTTTAGGTGGCACACACGAAATTATTGATTTATCAATGGATCAGCTCCGATCCTTTTGCGGGAATGCGTTAGAGGTTCGCGGGCAAAAGGATACAAAAATGCTTGTTATGTCTGAGACCGCACATAACGCGCTCACACTACAGCAAAAAGAAATTGTCATTAAATATGTAGATCGGATTGTTTATAGTGACTTAAGTACAATCGAGAAGTATGGCGGCGGTTCGGCGCGATGTATGCTGCTAGAGATGTATTAGATTTTTAATTTATTAAGTATTCAATAAATTTTTGGCCTAAACAACTTAGTCCTAATTCTTCATAATCAGATTGTGGGGCTATTACTCTTTGTATTTTAGTACTATAGAGTTCTAGGTCTTCGTATTCAATAATGAGCCTTTTACTATTCAAGTCGTTAAACAAATATTTAAACTGATATTTGTCAAAGTCTAAATCTTTCGCATTGTTAAAAAGACAACGTCATTGCCATAGTCGATTTGGCCGGACATTTGGATGCGCTCGCCCTTGCGGGCAAATTTTAACGTGGTTTCATATGTTACGGGTTTGCGGGTAGGGGTTCCATCCGGTGCGGTGAGTAAAAAATCAATATCCGCGTTTGACGGATCGGCAATTGAAGTCATTTTTACCCGATCATCATCAATAATTTCAAATGAACTTGTCCATTTACAGTTTGCATTGTCAAAACGTTCTGTTTTGCTATTTTCAATAGCGGTTTGCCCATCGCTTTTCTTCTCGAGCGGGCCTTTATAGCTCGTGGTGGTGGTTACTTGATATGTCCCGTCTAATGGATATGCCATTTTAAAAGCCCTTTTTTATTTAATTATAGGGTGTAAAAATGAATTTTTAGTTTATGCGGCTTCCTCTGTTCTTTCCAGTAAACCTTCACGGCGGAGGAGGGCATTTGTGTCTGGCGCGCGGCCTCGAAAATTCTCATATAAAATGGCTGGTTCTTGTGTGCCGCCTTTTTCGAGTATTTCCTCTTTATAGCTTTTAGCGGTTTTTGCATCGTATAAACCGTTTTCTAAGAAAGCTTCAAATGTATCGGCGTCCAAAACTTCCGACCATTTATAACTATAATATCCAGCAGAGTAGCCTCCAGCGAATATGTGGCTAAATGATATGGATGTTGGGCCGGCCAAACGCGGGAATAAGCTCGTATCCTTTGTGATTTCATCTTCGAATGCTGCTACATCTTTGATTTCTTTTGGATCGGCAGTGTGCCAAGCCATATCGAGCGCGCCTAGTCCGACCTGCCGCAGCCCTGCCCAGCCATTCATAAAGTTTTTGGATGCACGAAGTTTATCGATTAATTCCGAAGGAATTTTTTCACCGGTCTCATAGTGTTCAGCGAATATATCAAGGGTCTCTTTCTCATAACACCAGTTTTCCTGTACCATAGAAGGAAGCTCTACAAAGTCCCATTTTACATTTACGCCGGAAAGCGAACGATATTTTGTATTGGCCAGCATGCCATGCATTGCATGTCCCATTTCATGAAATAGGGTTGTGACTTCACCATGTGTGAGCAGTGAAGGCTTAGTAGCGGTGGGTTTTGTAAAGTTACAAACGATGGCGATAATAGGGCGTTCGACTTTGCCTTCAAATAAACCCTGGTTACGGAAGGTTGTCATCCATGCCCCATTTTTTTTGCCTTCTCGCGGGTGGAAATCGGCATAAAATGTGCCTACAAAACTGTTATCTTTTTGGTCGTAAACATCGAATGTTTTGACATCTTTGTGCCAAACAGGATAGGCGCTTGCGCTTTCAAATCGAATCCCGAAGAGCTTGCTAAAATGTTTGAATGCACCATCCAGAACCTTGTCCAGTTGAAAGTAAGGGCGCAGTTCTTCTGATGAAAAATTGAACAGTCTTTCTTTCCATTTCTCACTGTAATACGCTATATCCCAAGGCTGCAGGTCTTCGTGGCCAAATTCTACACGGGCAAAAGATTTTAAATCTTCAAGTTCTTTTTGTGCGCTAGGTTTATAGGCGGCTTTAAGTTTATCTGAAAAATCGCGTACAGTTTGCGGCGTTTCGGCCATGCGTTCTTCCAAAATGTACTCTGCATGTGTGTCATACCCCAATAATTTTGCGCGTTCGTCCCTTAATCTAACAATGGTAAGGATAAGCTCCTGATTATCAAACTCATCCTTCCATGCGCGAGAGCCGTAAGCACGCCACAATTTTTCTCGCAATGCACGATTATCTGCATATTTTATAAAGGGATAAAAACTTGGGAAGTCTAGTGTGAAGAGCCATTTTCCTTCATGGCCCTTTTCAGTGGCGGCATGAGAGGCTGAATCAATTGCGCTATCAGGAAGGCCTGCTAAATCATTTTCATTATCGATGATCATTTCAAAACGTTCGGCCGATTTGTTTACGTTTTGCATAAAGGATGGTCCAAGGATAGAGGTCTGCTGGCTAATTTCTCGCATACGTGTTTTTCCTGCTTCTTCCAATAGGGCGCCACCTCGTACAAAACTTTTGTATGTATCTTCTAGCAACATTGTGTCTTCTGCACACATTTTGTTTTTTTCTGTTCTTTCGTAAACGGTTTTGACACGTTCGAACAATGTTTCATCTAAAATAATATCGCTTGAAAAATCGGCGCTTATGGGGCCAATTTGTTCAACCAGTTTATGAAGCTTATCTCCGCCGACAGCCGATAAAAGATTGTAAAATACACTTGTAACTGTGCCCAGTTTTTCAGATGCGGTTTCCATGGCCACTATTGTGTTATCAAATGTAGGCGGCTCCTCACTATTTTTAATGATTTCAATATTTTTACGCGCCTCTTTAATGGCTTCTTTTACTGCCGGTACATAATCTTTGATTTTTATTTGGTCAAATGCGGGTGCCTTGTTGGGCAGGTCTGAATTTTTTAGCAACGGGTTGGACGCATTGGTCATTTTGGATATACTCTTTTTTTACGTTTATAAATTTTTACAACTATATATATGGATCATTATGAGCATTACGCCAACGTCAAAGCAGTTTGATGATGTATATTTTTCTGAAGAAGATGGTTTGGCGGAGAGTCGGTATGTTTTTTTAAATGGAAATTTATTGCCGGATGTGTGGCGAAATCGCTCTGAAGATCGCGGGGCGTTCACCATATTTGAAACCGGATTCGGGACAGGGCTTAATTTTTTGGCCGCATGGCAGCTATTTGACGAAACTGCTGGTTCTGGGCAGAGCTTAGAGTTTATCAGTGTTGAAAAATACCCATTAAATGCAGATGAAATTCGAACATATCTTTCTCCTTGGTCAGATAAATTTGGTGAGCGGTTTGATTTATTTTTAGAGCGTTATCCGGATATTAAAAACGGCGCGGCGCGATATGATATTGATTTGGATGAGCATGTTCGGCTGACCTTGCATATTGGAGATGCTAATGTAACTCTACCAACTCTTGATAATGAAAACATAAAGGTTGATGCATGGTTTTTGGATGGGTTTAAGCCTGCTACCAATCCGGATATGTGGAGTAATACTGTTTTTGACGCTATGGACAAAATGACAGTGCGCGGCGGTAGTTTTGCAACGTTTACGGCGGCGGGTTTTGTACGGCGCGCCACAGAAGCCGCAGGGTTTGAAGTAAAGAAGATTACAGGATTTGGGCGTAAGCGAGAAATGTTGGTCGGTTTGAAATTGTGAGTAGTGTATCGAAACGTAAAGTTGCTATTATCGGCGGCGGTTTGGCGGGTACGGCATGCGCATATGTGTTAAAGCAGCATGGATTTATGCCCGTTATCTATGAAGCGGGTGATACTTTGGCAGGTAAAGCATCGGGTAATGCGCTTGGTCTTTATAACCCAAGGCCTGCTGCAGACCTTACGGCACAGAGCGTTTTTTTTAAATACGGGTTTGAGGCGGCGTATGATTTGTTTTCTACGCTTGCTCGTGATTATGATCTGGACTTTAATCCGTGCGGCGCGCTTCATCTTATGACGGATGAAAAACGTACGCTGCGGTTTGGTAAAATGGCAGATAGTTGGGGTTGGGGTGCTGATGCTCTTGAGCTTGTTAATTCAAATACGGCATCCGATATTGCGGGGGTTTCGGTATCGCATAATGGAATGTATTTACGGAAAGCCGGTTATATTTCACCGCGAAAGCTTTGCATGGCATATGCAGATGGGGTTGATATTGTATATAATACACGTATCGAAAATGTATCTGATATTGATGCCGATATCCTTATTTTGGCTTGTGGTAAGGGGTTTATAAACTTAAATCAGAGCCTTGATCTTCCCATAAAAGCGGTGCGTGGGCAGGTTACGACTGTTTCGGAGAGCGCACGATCACAGCATTTGAAAGCTGCGCTTTGCTATGGCGGATATATTATGCCATCACATAAAAATAAGCATGTAATTGGGGCTACATTCCAGCGTTGGCTTACGCATAGCGATTTGGTAGATGAGGATGATACATATAATCTGAAATCGCTTTATGCGGTTGTGCCTGATTTTTGCGATTTTAAGCTGTATTCTTCCTGGGCGGGGGTACGTGTGGCTTCAAAAGATCATTTTCCGATTGTTGGGAAACTTGATCCTAATAGTGCAAAAATGGGTCAGAAAGGTAGGGCGTTAAAAAGCACGATCCGCCCAATGTATATGGCTGGAGCTTTGGGATCGCACGGTTTAATCGGGTCTTATATAGGCGCGCTGGTTTTATTAGATATGATAGCAGGCTTAAATCTTTCACATTTGCCTAAAGGCACTTTGAACTGTTTAGCTCCTGCTCGGTTTTCCTATAAATAATAAAAAACGCTCCGTTTTATATACGAAGCGTTTTTACTAAATTTATTAAAAATATATTTTAAAACTGCATTGATAAATTAAGGTTTTCACCTCTGGTTAACATGCAATTCTCGCGCTCGCCATCTTCTGTTCTATTTTCTAAAATGACGTAGTAAGGCCGGCTTCCATCATTTCCTTCTTTTGCAAAAAGCTTGAAGGCGTTACCTTGAGGTGTGCTAGCCGCGATAACAGGCTTGCTACCAAATACGCTTTTCCATTCCTGAACGTAGGTTTTAAAACCATCATCATTAAAGCAAACAGCATCAACAGAAAGGGAGCGGATCGCTGTTACGCCTTCTGTGAAATTTTCACCATTTTGCGTTTTGAGTTGGCTCATTTTAGTTACAGTAACAGTTTTAGGTGTCATAACGCGCTGAAATGCAACCACAGCACCAGCAATAAATAGCAGTGTTACAAATATATATATTACAGTATCCAGTTCATTATACTTCATGGGACCTGCCCTCCTTTTAAGAATTTATTTTAAAATTATGTCTGATTTTGATGTGAATGTTATAAATAATTACAGACTTGAGTAATTTATAACAGAAAAAAAACCGATGGTATAGTCGAGACTTAAAAGGTTTTTTTCTATAATATAAAAACTCGTGTAAAAGCCAAATAGTACCCTATCTGTTTTAGGGTATATGGGTTAGTATTCGCATCATCTTATACAAATTATTTGTGACTATGACGCTTTTTACCCTCATTATTGGATTTATCATGGCTGCTTTTGTGGTTATGGCGCTAGTCCCTATAATAGCTCCATGGGCGATTAAAAAAGGGTTTGTTGACCATCCTGGCGGACGCAAAAAACATGACGCTCCGGTGCCGCATATAGGCGGATTTTTAATTGTTCTATCTTTTATTGGGTGCCACAGTTATTTTATTGGCCAGCTTGCGCTTTACTGGCCTTTGTATCTAGGGCTTTTTATGCTTGTTTTGATCGGTATGATTGATGATCATTACGAGATTAATGCCTGGGCAAAGTTTGGTACACAATTTACGGCGGCTATACTGATCGTCGTTTTTGGGGGGGCAGAGCTACACCATCTTGGTAATCTATTTGGCTTTGGACTGACCGGTTTGGGGCCGTTTTCAATTTTCTTTTCTGTGATTGCTGTGGTTTTACTGATTAATGCCATTAATCTTATGGATGGGATAGACGGACTTGCAGGTGGGCAGGGCTTTATTGTGTTTTTCTGGCTATTTGTTGCTTCGATTATGGCAGGTATGCTTTTTGATCATGCCGGTCTTTTTATTATTGGCGGGGCGGTTTTTGGATTTTTAGTTTATAATATGCGCACGCCCTTTCGTCGCAAGGCATCTATATTTTTAGGGGATGCAGGATCGACCGCGCTGGGTTTAATTATCGGATGGTATGCTATCCATCTGGCCAGCGGAGAAGTTCTCGCCCTGCCGCCTATATCGGTTGCATGGATTTTGGCGTTGCCAATTATGGATACGTGCGCGCAATTCAATCGCCGTGTACGTGCTGGACGTGATCCGTTTGCGCCGGATCGTGGACATTTCCATCACCATTTTCTAGATGCAGGGCTTACGCCTGCATGCGCCAATGCTTACATTCTTTTGATTGTATTTATCACTGGCGGGGTTGGTGTTCTCGGCTCTCAGCTTGATGTACCGGAATGGGCGCTATGTGGCTTATGGATCGTCATTATCCTTACACATATGTGGATGTCTTTAAAACCCGAGCGGTATGTAATGTTCATCCGCCGCGTTGTATACGCTTAAATTCTTTTAGAAGTTTTGGGGATAAGAGATATTCTGTTTCTTCACATGCTTGACCTGTATGCGCTCAGCTTCCAAAGTTATAAAATATTTAAAAACATTTTAAGCGTTGCCGCATGTCCGGATTTTTAAAAGTTAAATATTGTTTTACGCTCAGCGCAGTGCTTGTGCTTGCAGGGTGTAATACGCTGTCTGGTTTGAATACGCCAAACGGGACGAGGCAGACAGATACCCCTGTTCAAGATGTTAAAAACGTTCAAAATACTAATGTGTCATTACAGGCACCTAAAAAAGAACTTTCTCCGCTGGATCTTCATATGAAAGCGCGAAAACAGGTTAACCCGAATGATCTTTCTAAAATACATGATTATGCCCTTAATGCGAAAAAAGGGATAATGGACGGTATTTTGGCGCCCAAACCACAGCGTAAACCAATGTTTACCCAAGAAAATATAGTTACGGCCTCTTCGAGTATACCTATTCAAGCCTCTAATCTTGAGAAACAAAATACGCGCAATTTTGCGCCGCTTTCTTTTTTGTCACGCTTGGCAGGCGCGCGTGGCGAGTCAGTCAATGCGCCGAGACGATCTAATACCAGATATGCGTCTGTCAAAAAGAAACTATCTTCTGAAAATCCGAGTATGTCACAAAGTTTCAAAGGTAATACTCGTATCAAGAATTTGCGAGTAGGGGAGCATGCGAATAAAACGCGCATAGTTTTGGATCTTGATCAAGCAGCTTTGTTTCAGGCGCGGTTGAATACTACCAAGAATATTTTATATATTGAGATTCCGGACGGCATATGGGATACACAAACAGAACAAGTATTTGATACGCATCCCCTTATACTTGCCTACATGGCCAAGCCTTTGCATAATGGTGGTACAAGGCTAGCAATCAGATTGCGTTCTAATGTAGAGCTTTTGATGTCTGCGGCTTTTCCACAAAATGCAAATAAACCGCATCGCCTGGTTTTTGATATTGCCCAAAAATAAAATATTAAAAAATATGAAAGGGTTTTATATTCTAATGCGTATGAAGAACATGAAAATACTTAAATATACAAAAGGATAATTGATATGAAAAAAATACTTATGCTAGCAGTTACCGGTATGGTTTTTATGAGTTCCTGCGGCGATTGCAGGCCATCATAATGATGGTGATCACAAAGGTAAGATGTTTGAAAAAATGGATACAAATAATGATGGCGTCATTACTAAAGACGAGTTTATGTCCAAACATGAGCAAAAATTCAATGAGATGGATGCTGACAATAATGGTGAAGTTACACGAGAGGAAGCCAAAGCCGCAATGGAGAAATGGCGCGGAAAGATGAAAGACCGTAAGGAAAATCGTAAAGACTTCTCAAGATGGTAAAAATTACGAGTAAATCGACTTGCATCTTATATGAGCAATTTATTAGAAGATAACACAGACGAAGACCTGATGAAGCGCGTTTTAAATGGCGATCATCAGGCTTTTTCTGCACTTGTTACGCGGCATACGGATAAATTCTATGCATTGGCGTGGCGTATTGTGCGTGATGATGTTATTGCCGAGGATATTGTTCAGGATGCATTTTTAAAATTATGGCGTACCCCAGATATTTGGGATGCGGAAAAGGGCGCAAAATTTACAACGTGGTTTTACCGCATTGTCTATAACCGGACTTTGGATATTTTACGTAAAACCAAGCGTATAAGGGAAGATCGCCACGAGGATTTATCTTATTTTGAAGATGATCATTCAAATGCATTTGAAGATTTGCATGAAAAAGATCAAAATACTTTATTACAAAACGCTATCAAGGCGCTTCCGGAACGACAAAAAACTGCGCTTACTTTATGCGTATATGAAGAGCTTAGTCAAAAAGAAGCCGCACATGTGATGGAAATAAGCGTTAAAGCGTTGGAATCATTGTTGATACGTGCGAAAGCAGGGCTTAAAGATTATATACAAAGATTAGAGATCAAGCAGGATAAAAGTGCCCGAAGTCTTGAGGGGAAGAGCTATGGATAAGAAAACAAAATATGATATAGATACTATATTGGCTCAATCTAAAACCCCTATGCAAGCGCCATCTGGCCTTGCGCACCGGATAATTAAACGCTCCAAAGCTATGGAGCAAAATAGTTCTTCTTTGCATAGTACAAAACAAAATGGTGCGCAGGTTCATTCAGGTTTGCAGGGTTTTTTCTATTTTTTCAATATACCTGCCATACGCTCTACCGCTTATATTGCGCTGCTGTTGCTTTTGTTTGCCGGTATTATGGGGGTTTATATGTTTTCCGGTAATCAAAACGCGCCTGTTAATACGCCTTTAGATGATGCCTCTTATTATGTCGATTATCTGGCGCTGGCATATGCGGTCGAAACGGTATTGTAAATTTTATACTGTTTCTCAAAATTTAAAGCTTGTTGATGTTTTCCATTTGCAATATCCTAGCCTTGTACATGTCCATGAATACTATAAAGCTTTGTAACATCATTTATTATGATTGGTTTGCTTCCTTGTAATGTTCGTTTCGTGCGCGAAGTGATTTTTCACGTTCGGGGGTAAGCGTTTCGATGCAGTGATGGCAGGAGATACCATTTTCGTATTCTTGGCGCGCTATATCGTCCTTTGATAAAGGCTCGCGGCACGCGTGGCACACTTTCCAATCACCTTCTTTAAGCCCATGTTTCACCGATACGCGCTGATCAAACACAAAACATTCGCCGTCCCATTTGCTCTCATCTCCGGGTACGTTTTCCAGATATTTCAAAATTCCGCCCTTTAAATGATAAACCTCTTCAAACCCTTGGGCTAGCATGTAAGAGCTGGCCTTTTCACAGCGGATGCCGCCTGTACAAAACATAGCAACTTTTTTGTTTTTGGCTGGGTCCAGATTTTGGTCGACCCAGTCTGGAAATTCGGTGAAGACTTTTAAATTCGGGTCGATTGCACCCTCAAAAATGCCGACTTTCGTTTCGTAATCGTTGCGTGTATCGACCAATACGACGTCCGGATCGTTGATTAAATCATTCCAATCTTGCGCACTAACGTATTTACCGACTTGTTTGTTGGGGTCGGCTTCGGGCTTGTTGAGCGTGATAATTTCTTTTTTCGGGCGCACTTTAAAACGATTGAAAGGGCGCGTTTTCGCAGTAGAATATTTAAGCTCACCCGCTTTTACGCCGAGTTTTTTATCAAGAAAATCAATCATTTTATCAAGGCCATCGGCAAACCCGCCAATGGTTCCGTTTATGCCTTCAGGCGCGAGGAGGAGCGTGCCGCAGATGCCTTCGCGATCTTGCTGTTTTAAAAGCGCATCAAAATTTTGGATATCCTTGCGTAAGGTAGGTATATCCTCAATTGGCGTAAATTTATAGAGCGCGGCTATTTTATAAAAAGGGTCATCCATGATTGATTTTTTAAGCTTTATCATATCATTTTGCAAGATTTTGTTTTATGGGTGTTTATTTTTAAGCTAAGCGGCGGATGATTTTTCCAAGCTCTTGATATTCTTTTGATAATAGAGATTTTTTGCGCCATGCAAGTCCGATTTCACGGCAAGGGCGTGGTGTTTCAAAAGATGTGGCTGTTACATTTGGGGGTAGTGCGCCCGATTTTACGGCCATTTCAGGTATGAGTGTTGCGCCGAATCCTGCACTCACCATATGTAATAGCGTTGGCATAGAGGTTGCGCTAAATGCTCTTTCGATTAGGGGAGATTGGATGTTGCACGCATTTAAAGCATGGTCTCGCAAACAGTGGCCGTCTTTTAGTAATAGGAGGTCATCGGGTTCTATATCATTGATTGTCAAAGTTTTTTCTACCGGCAGAAATGAGGGGGTTGCGTAATAAAATGCCTCATCAAAGAGGTGCATTTGTTCCAACTCAGGTGTGTCATAGGGGAGCGCTAAGAGTAAAATATCGAGCTTTCCATCGTTGATTTTTGAAAGCAGACGATGGGTTAAATCTTCATCAATTTGCCATTCTATTTTTGGGTATCTGTTTGATATTTCATTGATTATTCGCGGAAGCAGGTAAGGCGCGATCGTGGGAATTACACCAAATCTGAGCTGGCCTGTCATGGGTTCGGACATGTTTTTAACACGCTCTCGCATAAACTCCATATAATCCATAATGCCGCGTGCGTCTTTTACCATTTCTGCACCGAGCTTTGTTAGTGCAGGTTGGCGGCGAGTGCGGTCAATCAATGGATGTCCTATGGCGGTTTCCAAATCTTGTATGCCAAGGCTAAAACTTGATTGTGAAATATGGCAGGCCTGTGCCGCCTTAGAGAATGATTTATGTTCCGCTATTGCGATCAAATAATCAAGTTGTCTTAATGTCGGTCTATTCATAATGCCAATACTGTATTCTATTAGTATTGGTTTTACCAATACTAACTATAGGTATTACCTATTGGACGCCCAGTATAAATCACGTTACTTATGATCACGACTTAAATTTAATTTTGACTTTTTAGGAGATAAATATGCTTGGTATTGGTGATAAGTTACCCGAATTTACAATTACAGGGGTGAAGCCCGGATTTAATACACATGAAGAAAATGGCGAGAGCGCATTTGAAGAGATTACAGAAAAAAGTTTTTCAGGAAAGTGGAAAGTGATTTTCTTTTATCCGAAAGATTTTACATTTGTATGTCCGACAGAAATCGTTGAATTTGCAAAGTGGGATAGCGAATTTTCCGACCGTGACGCCATTGTTTTAGGCGGATCGACGGATAATGAGTTTTCAAAATTGGCGTGGAGACGTGAGCACAGCGATTTGAACAAATTGGGTCAGTGGTCATTTGCAGATACAAATGGCAGTTTAATTGATGGTCTTGGTGTACGCGATACGCAGGCCGGTGTTGCATTACGTGCAACGTATATTGTTGATCCGCATAATGTGATTCAGCACGTATCGGTAAACGGTCTTAACGTCGGGCGTAACCCGAAAGAAACGCTTCGCATTCTTGATGCCTTACAATCAGATGAGCTTTGTGCGTGTAACCGTCCGGTGGGTGGTGATACGATCAATGCGTCTAATGAAGCGCAGAAAATGGCGGCGTAGTTTGTTCTTTAACAAGCTGCAAAAAAACGTAGTTGGGGAAGGTAAATTCCTCAACTATGTTGGGAATGACATATAATAAAAGGATATTAAATTATGAGTATTGAGACTTTAAAAGGTATGATGCCAGAGTATGCCAAGGATAATAAATTAAATTTGTCTACTTTGGCTAATGATGAAACTCTATCAAAGCCGCAGCTTTGGGGAACTTTTTTAGCGACCGCAATTGCAAGCCGTAATGCAAATGTGTTGCGAGAAATTGCAAGTGAAGCCGCGGAACATTTGAGTGAAGCCGAAATGAATGGCGCGAAAGCCGCAGCGAGCATTATGAGTATGAATAATGTATATTACAAATTCACCGAGGTTTTAGAGGATTACCGCACGATGCCGGCAAAATTGCGTATGAATATTTTGGCGAATCCGGGAGTTGATACTGTTGATTTTGAAATATGGGCGCTTGCGGTTTCCGCAATTAATGGGTGCAAGGCATGTGTTTTGGCACATGAGAAAACATTGCGCGATCATGACATAAGTAAAGAGCAGGTGCAGACGGCGGTACGTATTGCATCGACCATACACGCGGTCGCAGTGACATTGGAAGCGGAAGTTTCGTTTAAAGCCGATATGGCTGAAGCGGCATAATTACTTTTAAATAAGCGTATTATAATAAAAAAGCCGATTAATAGATCGGCTTTTTCTTATGTTATATTGTAAATGTTTTACTTTTTCACGGTTTAGCCATAAAATACATTTTGATGAAGATATTTTCTTTTTCTCTTTTTCTTCAAATTTTTTTACTGCGTTTTTAAGTTTACCGTTGTTAACGGCTTTTCAATCTCTTTGATGGATTATCTTAAGTATGGCAGATAATCAGGCACAGTCGCAGGATGCGCAGAATGCAGACGCACCACCCGGTCGCGCGGAGCATGCGCTTGACGATTTGAAATTATCTAATAAAAATTTGAAAACGACAAAAAAGCGCAAAACGCCGGATTCTGCCAGTCTTAAAAACACCAAAACCACGGTTGAAGTCAAAGGTAAAGCCGAGATTTTTCCGGATAAACCCATGCCTGATTTTGATATTTCAGAAGATATTAAAGCATATGAAGCGCGCGGTATAAAAGGCGGACGCCAAGAGATGATAGGTATTGTATGCGCGCCGCATTTGGTGCCGCGTATAATAGCGGCGGAGACTTATTCGGCACTTTTAAACACTAATATATGTTCGCTTGTTGATCACGATGTGGTGTATTGGCCTCTTTTAAAAAAAAGGCGGCGGGTTTTTGTTTATAGAACTATTCCGGGTAAACGTATTCTTAAAGATGATGTACCGCAAGTTTTGGGCTGGAAAACTGATCAGGCTTTGGAGACCATTGTTAATCCTATGGTTAACATTTTACAGGATTTTCGAGACAAGGACTTTGTCCATGGCAGTATCCGGCCAAGTAATATGTTTGTTACGGATGGCGAAGGTAAAAATAAAGGCATTATGACACTTGGTGATTGTTTAACCGCGCCGGTCTCTTATACTCAGCCCGTTTTGTATGAACCGATACATCGTGCAATGGCAGACCCGATAGGTCGAGGCCTTGGCACATTATCCAGTGATCTTTATTCCTTTGGTGTCTCTTTGGCGGTTATATTACGTTCAAATGATTCTCTTGCCGGGATGAGTGATGAAGAGGTTATCAAAGCTAAAATCCAACAGGGGTCTTATACAGCCGTTATTGGAAAAGACCGTTTTAAGGGCGCTATTTTAGAGCTTTTGCGAGGAATTTTGCATGATGATGAAAATCAAAGATGGACGGTTGAAGATGTTTTGACATGGCATGATGGTCGCCGATTGACACCAAAGCAAACCAAGCGCGAGAAAAAAGCGCAGCGTCCGATCTCATTCGGTAATCGAAAATTTTCATATATGTCTTCACTTTCCATGGCGATGCATAATGATATTGCGGGTGTGCAAAAATTAATAGAGACAGATGTCTTAGAACAATGGGTTTCACGGTCTTTGGAAGATGAAGAGGCGTTGGAACGGATTGAAAAAGCACAAAAGAGTGCGAAGGAGGGCGGTGTCTCCGGAGAGCGGTATTTAAGACGGCTTTCCGCAAATTTATCCATGGCCCTTGATCCGGAAGCCCCGGCGCGATATGGCGGTATCTCTATGCGCGCGGAAGCGTTTGGAAAGGCGCTTGCCAAAGCAATGGTACAGCAAAAAGATATTAATGTTTTTGCGGAGATGATCGAACATAATATTATGATGAACTGGGTTGCGATGCAAAAATCCGCTCGCATTGATAAGGGTGCGTTAATTGGAAAGCTGGATAGTTGCCGAAATTATTTGCGTCAAACCAAAGCAGGCTTTGGTATTGAGCGATGTGCATATACGCTTTGTCCCGAATTACATTGTTTAAGCCCAAAATTAAAGGGGTATCAGGTTGTTAGCCCGGAAGGGATGCTGGATGCGTTTGAAGATATGTGCGCAAATGGTAAAGCACCAAGTATGTTTTTAGACAGGCATAGTATTGCTTTTTTATCTGTTAAGGATTCCCAGATTGTTGATAATTTTCTTTTTGATCTGGATTCATCTGAACCATATAGAAAAATATCGGCCAATTTAAAATGTCTAGCGATTATAAAAAAGCGCGGTAATCTTGGTGATTTTCCGAATATTGCGTCTGCGTTTTTAGATATTTTGCCTGCGGTATATGAGCGGTATCATGACCGAGAGGTTCAAAAGCAATTGGAAAAAGCGGTGCGCAAACATGCATCAACAGGTGATCTGGTGAAAATGGCCAGTGTTTTAGATAATCCTGATTTACCGAAAAAAGATTTAAATCAATTCAGGATGGCGATGGCAGATTTTAAAAAATTGCAACATGAAGAAGAGGCGCTTGGTTCACGTATGGTTAAAAAAGAGGGATTTGCCAAAGAGACATCTAAACAAGTGACAGCTGTGATTGCCTGCCTTTTATCAGCGGTTGTTATTATAATTACCGCGATTGCTTTTATGAGTGATTCGAGTTCTTTTTAATGTTTTAAAAAAATCTATAACGAGCAATTTTTATGGCCAAGAAAAAAGCGGAAACAAAAAAATCAAAGCGCAAGGCTGGCGGATCTAAAGCGCGAAAGGGATCCGGCAAGTTTCTTTTAGTGCCGGTCATTTTAATGAGCGCGATATTTTTATCTACTACTTTTTTATTATTGATTGGAATGTTGCCGACTATAGTGGCGTATTTTGTTGATCCGAGCCGTAAAAAAACAAGGTCTGTCACTATTGGGGCAGTAAATCTAGCGGGGTGCACCCCCTTTTTGCTTGATTTATGGTTTAATGGCGGAAGTTTTGATCGATCAATCAACATTATTAGTGATCCTATGGCGATTGTTATCATGTATTCGGCAGCGGCGGCTGGCTACCTTATTGAATGGGCGCTTAGCAGTACAGTTTCCGGTTTTCTTTATCAAAAGGGTATTGCGCGGACAAAAACGATTGAGAAAGAAAAGCAGGCTCTTATTGACAGGTGGGGTGAAGAAGTTAGCGGTAACATGAAATTAGATGAATACGGGTTTCCGCTGGTTGACGGGGCAAATGTTGTAAAGGATACGGATGAGTAAATAGTGTAGATAAGATGGTCGGTGTTTATGTTTAATTCTATCTAAATTTAAAGGTTTATTTATGTTTGGTACTTATACTTAAAGATAGGGTTTTCTTATTTAAAAGGGGTTTGTGGTTGTTTTTTATATTTAGCGCGTGAGCGCTTTTTTTATGCCCGAAAACAAGGCAAATTTTTAATAAAATGCAAATTAAAAGATACAGATATACGCAGATTGATTCCGTTGATAAACGGGGCGCTCCTGTAAAGCCATCGCGTTTTTTTGTAAAAATTTTGCGCAATGAAGATGGCACAGTTGCAATTGAATTTGCGTTGCTTTCTATTCCTTTTATCCTTGTTCTTGTAGGTATCATCGAAGTTGCAATGATGTTCACATCCGCGGCGTTATTGGAGAGTGCGACCGGTACAGCCTCGCGTATGATCAGAACGGGGCAGATACAACAGGCAACAACAGATCCGGTAGCACAAGAGGCGATGTTTAGAGATGCGCTTTGTTTACGGTTAATTGGCTTAGTGACGTGTGAAGATGTTGAATTGGAAGCGCTTAGTATTGGTTCATTTGGCGGGTTTGGCGATTATCAGCCGCAATATAATGCAGACGGCGATATGCAATCCCGCGGTTTTAATGCGGGCGGGGTCAGTGATGTCATGATGATCCGGACGTCATTTCGGTATGAAATGTTAACACCTTTAATTGGGCAGTTATTAGGACAGGGAGGTACAAATTCACAAGTGTTTACCTCTACCGTTGTTTTAAAAACAGAGCCTTATGAGTTTGAAGAAGAATAGAATTATGAGCGATTGGTTTAAACGCATATTGCGCAAGAGCAAAAATGAGGACGGGTTGGCGGCCATTGAAGCAACGCTAATTTTTCCGATTTTATTGATTTTATTATTAGGCACATTTGATATGGGATTTGGAATTTTAGCATCGCAAAAAACTATACGTGCCTCACAAGTGACAGCCGATCTTATAGCACGTAGTAAATCTGTTACATCTTCGGATATTGATGAAGCGATCAATGGCGGTCTGGTTAGTCTTGTTCCGTTTGATACAACAAGCTTTGGTGTTGATATAGTGAGCACTGAATTTGATGATGACGGCAATAGTATAATCTTATGGCGCCGTACACAAAATATGAGTCCGAATAATGAAGCGCTTAGCAGTTTAGAAGGTTTAGGTGTTGAGGGTGAGGGATTAGTTATTGTTACTGTACAATACACATTCGAGCCGGTTTTCGCCGGATTTGTTGTCGATGATTTTATGATTGAGGAAGTGTCTTTTGTAAGAGGCCGCCTTAGTTCTACGGTTCCTATGAGAGGGGGATAATATAATGAAAATGCGCATAGAAGAGATAAAAAATCAAGATAAAAACCTTGAGGGTGTTGAGCGCCGAGGGTTTAAAAATTTGATGAGTTTGTATATTCGCAGTACGCGCGCAACGCTACTTGTATTATTTGCAGTTTCAGCACCATTGATAATAGGTGCGGTTGGTATGGCCTTAGACATTTCACATGCGTATTTGGTTAAAGAGCGTTTGACACATGCGTTGGATGCGGCGGCATTGGCAGCTACGGCGGCGGCGGCGAGCGGAAGCAGTTTAGAGCAGCGTCTAAATCGGTTTTTTGAAGTTAATTATCCTGAACATAAAGTCGGTGTTGCGTATGATTTGAATTATCAGATCAATGGCGATGATGTTGTTGTAACAGCAAAGGCATATTACAAAACGATGTTTTTAAACGTTTTGGGTGTTGATAAAATAAATGTTGATGCGCAGACGACTGTACGCCGCGAAGTTCGCGGGCTGGAAGTGGCATTGGTGGTTGATGTAACTGGATCAATGCAAGGTAGAAAAATTGAAGATTTAAGAACGGCCTCGCTTAGCTTTGTTGATATTATTTTTAACCGTGTGAAAGATAAACGGTTTTTAAAAGTTGGTCTGGTTCCATATGCGGCAACTGTGAATATTGGCAGTATTGCGGCAGATTATGTGGAGCTACCCATTGTACCAGCACGCGCGGATGTAACGTATGACATGAGTGAGCCAACACAATGGCAGGGTTGCGTTATGGCTCGCCCATATCCATATGATACAAATGATGACAGTGTTAATGATGGCGGATATTGGGACGCATTCTGGTGGGAACATACAACAGGCGATGAGGATAACAATTTTTGGGATGAAGAAAAGGGCGGTGATTTAAATCTTCCCTACCGGAATTGTAATAATCGCCGTACGCCGAATTTGGGATGTCCAACCGATAATCCAATTGTGCCCCTTACAAATGATGAGGATACATTGGTTACGGCCATTGAGGATATTGTGTACTGGTGCCGGGGCGGTACGCTTGGTAATTTAGGTATGACATGGGGATGGCGCGTATTATCACCAGAAGAGCCATTTAATGAGGGCGCAAGTTATGAAAGCGAATACTGGCGTAAGGCGGTAGTTATGATGACCGATGGCGAAAACCAGCTTTGGAAAAAACCCGGTATTGATGAACAATCAGATTTTTCGGCTTATGGGTATATTGATGAAGGGCAGCTTGGTACGACCAATCGCGGTGATGGCGTGCGCGAGGCGAATGAGCGATTTGCCGAAACATGTGACATGATGAAAGATAAGGGTATTGCAATTTACACCGTGACCTTTGGCAATAGTATAATTGGGAAACCGAGTGAGCAGTATTATAAAGACTGTGCTTCGGATGAATCAAAATACTATGCGGCGGCCAATGGTGATGATTTAATTGCGGCGTTTGAGAGTATTAGCCGAGAACTTAGTAATCTTCACATTACCAACTAATATAATTTTTATATAAAAAAGTATGGGTCCGTATTTTTAAAAGTACGGGCCTTTTTAACGCCTTGATATAAAACAATAATAAAAGGATAAAACACAATCTATTTTTAACCTAACCTTAAATATACTCGGATATACTTATAGATAGGTAACGGTTAACACCTTCATATTTTGGATGAAGCAGGGGGCTAAACCGGAGACGATAAAAATCTTAAAGGAGATAAATTATGTTACTTAAACTATTAGCACTAAAAGAAGCGTACATGAATAAAGAAGACGGCGCGACCGCCATTGAATATGGTCTGATTGCCGCCGGTATTTCATTGGCCATTGCAACAGTTACATATCTGTTTGGTGATGATCTTGTTGGCTTATTTACAGAGATGCAAGGTAGCTTGAATGGTCGCGGTAGCTAAGATATAGCGATTATAGAATTTAAGAAAAGGCTCGCTTTTGAAAGCGGGTCTTTTTCGTATTGGTGTATGGTTTTATTTTTTAACTTAATCGTGGTAATTTATCAGCAATGTTTTTTCTTATCGTATTTCTGACAGGGTTGTTTATAGTTATCGGTACGGGTGTTTTATCCGCGATTTCTGATGTTAAAGGTTTGCGCATTCCAAACATTCATACCGTGATTGTCGGATCTGTGTTTTTTATAGTGTTTGTAATATTATCAATTGGTAACGGGGGGTACCCGTTTTCTTCATTGGTTTCACATCTGATCGGGGCGGCGATCTTCTTTGTTGTCACGCTTGTTTTATTTGCATTCAGAATGCTTGGAGCGGGGGATTCAAAACTGGGCACGGCCTTTGCGTTATGGGCGGGGTTAAAAGGGTTGTTCCCGTTAGTTGTTTACATGACGATTGCAGGCGGTG
The DNA here is from genome assembly GCA_963702155.1 of uncultured Alphaproteobacteria bacterium. GTDB lineage: Bacteria > Pseudomonadota > Alphaproteobacteria > Micavibrionales > Micavibrionaceae. Next base: position 1,231,888 of record OY969717.1, on the reverse strand, counting down.
TTTTGGCCATTATCACCGTTATTTTGCAAAAATATAAGCCATTTAAAGCTAGTGCACATAAAGGCTGGCTTGCAAGTATTCAAGCCGGAGAGGGGCATTTGCCTTATGGTATTGCAATTGTTATTGGCGCTCTGGCATCTTTTGCCAAAGTAGGGTATTTTAATATTGAAACGCTGCGTTTATTTGTAACATCTTAATATTGCTTCAGGCCTTTTTTCAAAAGGTGTCTGATTATCAACATCAAATTGCCTGTAATTTTTTAAGGTTTCTTAATCTTTAACGGGCATTATAGGTATTGAAGTATCTTGTTTTCGGGGAATAGTCCCGTTCTTTTACTCCTTCGTTTTAAAAGTATCTTTAGGACTGCGTAATTTTTTCACTAAAATTTTTTGTTTTTGCGTTCAAAATTAACGGTCGATCTATATTTATGAGGATCCAATGAATAAAAATGTTTTGATTGTGCTGGTGGGGGCCGTTGTTGTGGCTGTGCTTGTTGCTGTTCTAGTGCAGGTTAGCCTTGGCGGTGGTAATGATGCGGGTGATATGCAACCGGCGGAAAAGATACAGATTTTGGTAGCGTCAAAAGATTTGAAAATTGGCTCAGAGCTTGGTTCCAGTGATATGGAATGGCAAGACTGGCCAAAGAGTAGCCGTTTTCCGGGCGCGGTTGTACGTATGGATGATCAGGATGCCGTAGATGCGGTTAAAGGGCGTTTGGCGCGTAATATTGCGGAAGGCGAGCCAGTCGTTAAATCGGCCTTGATTGCCGAAGATAAGGGTAACTTTGTTGCGGCAAGCTTGGCACCGGGTATGCGCGCCGTTGCCATTGAGGTTAAAGCCTCTAGCATGGTTGCGGGCTTTATAGGCCCTGGCGATTTTGTAGATGTGATTTTGACATATAAAGAAACTATCCGTACAGATGACGAAAACCCGCAAGTGCAAGCGATGTTTAAGCTTAACCTCGATCGATTGGCGACAGAGACCATTATTCAAAATGTAGCTGTTGTTGCCGTTGACCAATCAGCCGTGCGGGAAGATGAGGAAGAGGTCAAAATTGGTAAGACCGTTACTTTGGCCGTAAGTGTCAAAGATATGGAGCGTTTAACATTAGCACAAGAGATGGGCGAGCTTCATCTAGCGTTGCGAGGGGTTGGCGATGATGTGGTTTTTACAAAAGAATGGCCAACAGTATCCGATGCGCGTTTAACAAATATGGGTGATGAAATTTTTGCCGAATATGAGCGTATGAAAAAGGATTCAAATGTCAGTAATACAATTATGCGAGTCTATAACGGTGATCAGGTTCAATCAGTCCAAACACGATAATAATTCATAAAAGGGTATAACCCTTATTCCTATTTTTGCTGCGTTTATAAATAGAGAGATAAAGTCATGACAATGTTTTTAAAAAAAATACAAATGCACGCGCAATATATTGGCAGGATTGCCCTTATTTGCGGGGTAGCAAGCGGATTATCATTCTTTCCTTTGTCCGGAAAAGGTATAGCGGCGAAAGGTGATTTGGAAGCCGCCGTCAAGCCTTACAAGATTACCCCTACGATTATCACACTTGGTAAAGCGGAACTGATTGATGTAGGCGGGAATGTTGCAGATATATTGGTTGCTGATCCCAATGTTATTGATGTTATGGCGGTGCAGTCTAATCGATTGTATGTTGTCGGTTTAAATATTGGTGATACAAATCTTATTGCAATTGATGCGGAAGGCAATGTTGTTAAGAAAATTGATATTCACGTTTCATATGATACCGACGCTATAGAAGCGATGATTGCAGATCTTTTTCCTAACCAAAATGTAAGAGTTCGTGCAGTTCATGATCAGATTATTTTAACGGGAAGTGCTGATAACCCTGATGTTGCTTCACGTATTACAAAGCTTGTTTCCGCATATGTGAGCGATTTACAAGATTTGGAAGGAACGGCTGATGAATTAATTGCAAATCTTATGGATGTACGCGGCGAACAGCAGGTTATGCTGCAAGTTAAAATACTGGAGGCGAGCCGTACGGTTTTAAAAGAGCTAGGTATTGAAACGGCGGCGAATGATTTGAATGAATTATCAGATGAGCGTATTTTTGGAGGACTGCTTTCCACAAATGAGCGTGGTGGCGGAAGTTTAGCAGCGCAACGCGGTGGGGGAATTACCCTATCAGGTGATCCGGCGGCAACTGCAAGATTATTATTAGATACCGGTATTGGCGGTATTGGTACTTTGGGGATTTTTCTTAACGCGCTCGCAGAGGAAAACTTGGTTAATATTCTAGCCGAGCCAAACTTAACAGCCGTATCGGGCGAGCAGGCCGGATTTTTGGCGGGGGGCGAGTTCCCTGTACCTGTAGGACGAGATCAGGTCGGTAACATCGTTATTGAATTTAGAGAATTTGGCGTATCGTTAAATTTTAAGCCGATTGTATTATCGGACAAACGGATTAGCCTGCAAATGAATACAGAAGTTTCATCACTTGATTTTGAGAATGCGGTAACATTGGCAGATCTGACTGTACCTGGACTGGATATTCGCCGCGCGGATACAACCGTAGAAATGCCGAGTGGGGGCAGCCTAATGATTGCCGGATTGTTGCAGTCAGAAGCCGTTACGGGTATGCAAGGTTTACCTGGAATTAAAGATACACCGATTTTAGGCGATTTGGTTTCATCCGATAGTTTTAGGCGTGAGGAAACCGAGTTGGTTGTCATTGTAACGCCATATCTGGTTGAGCCTTTTGCAGATGAGAAACGCGCGGAAAAAATGCCAGTACATCGCAGCAACCCATTAGCAATTGCCTTTGCGGATAATATTAAAAAAACGTTTGATATCAAAGATGATGATGATTTGTTCGTAGATGACGAGCAGTTTGGATATTTACTGGATTAAAGCGATTAGCTTGGAAAAAAGAAAGATTATAATAATGAACACAAAAACACTTACAGTAGATTTTATGTTGCGATCAGATAAGCTATTCAAGCTCGGGAGCTTAATTATGATTGGGGGTGCGGTTATTGCGCTTTCTTCGTGTACGCTTTATGAGGAAACACGTATAACACAAAACCGTGTACAGGTGCAGCAGGAGGTGTTTTCAGATATGATTCCGCTGCAGCAAATGAATGAAAATACTATTGCGGGGCTTGTGAAGCATTATGATCGTTATGGTGACGGCGTTGTCGATTTATCAATTACCTACGACCCATCTTCGCGCAGTTTTACAGCTATGCAAGCGGGAAGTGAGATGGCGCGTATTGTGGATCGCCTTCGTAAAAACGGTGTTAACAATGTAAACGGTGCAATATTGCCAGTACAAGACCAAGATGAGCCGATGGCCGTTATATCTTTTACATCCTATACCGCACACGCGCCAAAAGGATGCGAAAATCAAATGGCAGGATATCACGATACTGACATCGATATTGATCCTGATTATGTTCTTGGATGTTCGATCGAGACAACAATTGCGCGCCAAATATCCAGACCGAAAGACTTGCTTGGCAATGCTGATAGCGGGCGTACAACCGATGGCCGCCGCGCAAGTAATATAGTCGATCGTTACAGAACAGGCGCACCAAACGAGCCATTGGAAGGGCAGAGTGCCTCTGGGGATGACTAATTTATAAGAAATTTCTTTGAAGATACGACCATAAGATAATAAAGCTTAAAAAAAGAATATTAGAAAAAAATGAGCGACGCGGACATTCGAGCAACATCTATATTATTGCCAGCAGCAAAAGTGGCAGTATACTCACGTGATCAAGATACACTTGATGCTGCACGTGCGCTTGATAATGACTGGCGTTTTGCACGTGTTGAATTAGCCGTTGAAGAAGGGGATATCAAATCCGCAATTGAGGCCTATAAAGAGGTTCATTCGCCTGATTTGCTGATTATACAAACTGATACAATCGGAGACGCTCTTACCAATGATTTGGGCAGCTTAGCGCAGCATTGTGAAGAGGGTACAGCCGCGATTATTATAGGGCCGGATAATGATGTTGCGCTTTATCGTAAGCTGATTGATATGGGGATTAGTGATTATTTGGTCAAACCTATAAAGACCGATATGATGGCAGACATTATTGCAAAAACCTTGATTGAAAAATTGGGTGCAACAGGTAGCCGTTTGATCGCATTTGCCGGTGCGAAAGGCGGGGTTGGTACAAGCGCAATATTGCAAGCTTGTGCATGGGGCGTTTCTGATATTTTAGATCAGAAAACAATTATTATGGATGCGGCGGGTGGTTGGTCTGCACTTAGTGTAGGGATTGGTTTTGAGCCGGCGACGACATTATCGGAAGCCAGCCGCGCAGCAGAAAACTCTGATGAAGATGGTTTAAAACGTATGCTGCATAAAGCGGGGGATAAGCTTAGTATTCTTGCAAGTGGCGGAGATGTTATGTTGGAGCGCCCTATTAATGCAGTTCAAGCAGAACATATTCTTGATACGCTTATGGCAAAATTTCCGGTTATATTGGCGGATTTGTCACATACAACACCAGATGTACAAAAGGCGATTTTATCGCGCGCGCATGATATTGTAGTTGTTTCGACACCAAGTCTTTCATCTTTAAGGCTGGCGCGTAGCCTTATCCACGAGATAAAGGAAATACGGGGCGGGGATGAGCAAGGGGTTGAACTTATCATCAATAAAGCCGGTCTTGATAAAACCACAGAAGTTTCTAAAAACGATATTCAAAAAGCTATGGATCTTAATATTACAAGTATTATTCCATATGCACCCAAAGTTTTTATGAAGGCCGAGAGCGAAAGTAAAAAGATTACCCAGATTGCCGAAGGATTAGAGATTGTTAAAGCATCTTTGATCCCCTTTATTGCGTCTTTATTGTCAGTGACAGAGGTATCCAAAAAAGATGACTCTGAAGTAAAAAGCGGTTTGCTTGGCGGGTTTTTTAGTAAGATCAAATCTTAAAACAGTTTTTGTTTGAGGTTTTTTTCTGTATTTAAGGTTTATTTTTATGTTTGGTAAAAAAAATAGTGATGCACCATCATCGACAAAGAAAAAAGCCGCACCTATAAAAGAGGTTGCGAAAGATTTATCACGGGATGTTGATTTAGCGGATACACAGCTGGAAACTGACAAAACAGAAAATATAGTTGTTGGTGGCGATACGGATCAATCAAAAGATGTTGTTTCCAAAGGCGAAATTTCAAAAGGGGACGCCGATAAAAAAGAGGAAAACGAAAGTAGAGACAAGGATCAAAAGCCAAAGACTGATAGCGATAAACGTGCGTTGGATGATCCATTTGCCGATGAATTACATGCGATTGCACAAGAAGAGTTAGAGACAGAAAGCAGCGAGGATTCGATTACGTCTTTGCGTTTGCAACGAGCACGTAACCGCATATGGCTTGATTTGCGGGACGGGATTGACTTAAAAGCGCTTGCGCGGATGGATGCCAAAGCGGCACGGAATGAAGTAAATTCGGCCGTAGAAGAAATTGCGCGATTTAGAAACCTGGATTTGACGCCGGTTGAATTACAGAGCGTAGCCAAAGAATGTGCCGATGATATGCTTGGCTTTGGCCCCTTAGAGGAGCTTTTAGAGCGCGATGATATTGCGGATATTATGATTAACGGCCCTGATACCACCTATATTGAAGTGGGCGGAAAAATTGAAAAAGCGAGCGTAAAATTTCGAGATAATCAACATTTGACAACAATTTGTCAGCGTATTGTGGGCGCAATTGGCCGCCGGGTTGATGAGGCGTCACCCATATGTGATGCGCGTTTGCCGGACGGGTCACGGGTGAATGTTATAATTCCGCCTTTAGCTGTAGACGGGTCATGTATGACCATTCGTAAGTTTACAAAAGATAAATTGACGCTTGATAAATTGGTTGGGTTTGGGTCGATGTCGCCCTCATGCGCAAAGCTTATTATGGCAATTGGACGGTGCCGCGTAAATGTCTTGATTTCCGGCGGTACGGGGTCAGGTAAAACAACGATGCTTAACTGTCTTACGCGTTATATTGAACCAGGTGAGCGGGTAATCACGTGTGAAGATGCGTGTGAATTACAGTTGCAGCAGCCGCATGTGGTGCGATTGGAAACACGTCCGCCAAACTTGGAGGGCGTAGGTGAGGTTACGATGCGTGATCTGGTTAAAAACTGCCTAAGGATGCGACCGGAGCGCATTATTGTCGGTGAGGTGCGTGGGCCGGAAGCTTTTGATTTGCTGCAGGCGATGAATACCGGGCATGATGGTTCCATGGGCACGGTGCACGCGAATAATCCGCGAGAATCTTTGTCACGTATTGAAAATATGATTGCGATGGGCGGGCTTAGTTTGCCGCAGCAAGCGGTGAGAGAACAAATTGCGGGTGCAATAAATGTTATTATACAGGTGCAGCGATTACGCGATGGAAGCCGGAAAACAACTCATGTTACTGAAATTACGGGTATGGAGGGCGATGTTGTAACCATGCAAGATTTATTCGTGCTCGATATTTTAGGTGAAGATGAACATGGAAAGCTGGTTACAAAACAGCGATCAACCGGATTACGTCCGAAATTTTGGGATAATGCACGGCAATATGGTGTTGAGGGGCTTGTGTTGGATGCTATGGAAGAGGCTTACGGTTAAGATGATAGATTTAAAGTATAAAAGCCTGCAAACACGATTTTTTTGCGCTTCCGTTTCACAAATACTTATATGTATTTTGCAATGCTGTTCTCAACATTTTGTGTTTTCGCCGATTTATATTTCAAATGTATCTGTTTTTAAAATTTTTGATAGCAAAGCGGTGTCCGTATGAGCGTGCTGCAAATTATTTTGATTGTATTGATTTTAATTGTTGTTGTTGCAGCAGCTGTTGGATTTATGCTTGCCCAAGAAGCAAAAAAGAAAAAGCGACTTGTGCATGTTATTAAGGGGGGGACTGTTAGTGCGGTTGATCGAAAAAAAGAAGAGCAAAGCCTACAAAACAAGCGCCGGGCAGAAATAGCAAAAAAGCTTAAAGAAACAAAAGATGATGAAGTAAAAGACGGAAAAAAACAAAAAGCCACTATTCCGATGCTGATTGCGCAGGCGGGTTTAAAAATGTCAACCAAGCAATTTTGGCTTATGTCTTTGGCGTTTATGTTTGTTTTGCTTATTCTTGCTAAATTATCAGGGCAAAATATCGTTGTTGTAGGTCTTGCAGGGGTTATTGGATTTTTTGGTATACCGCGATTTTTCCTTCGCTGGAAAGCAAAGCGCCGGCAAAAGAAGTTTTTGGAAGAATTTCCTGATGCGCTTGAAGCGGTTGTGCGTTTGCTTAAAGCTGGTATGCCTGTATCAGAGGCGATTTCAATGATTAGTAAAGAATATGATGGCCCTGTTGGAGAGGAAATGTCAATTGTTTATGATAAACAAAAAATTGGTGTGCCATTGCATGAAGCTGCGACGGAGGCTACGCGGCGTATGCCATTACCAGAAATGCAAATGTTTGCAACCGGGTTATCTATTCAAGCGCAAACGGGGTCGAGTTTATCAGAAGTTTTACTTAATCTGGCAGGTGTTATTCGGGCACGTTTTCGATTGAAAAGAAAAGTTAAGGCTTTGTCTTCAGAGGCGATTGCATCGGCGAGCATTATTGGCGCGCTTCCCAATATTGTTGCTTTTGGATTATGGTTTATTAATCCTGAATATATCAATATTTTATTTACAAACTCGCTTGGTAAAATGTTGGTTGCAGGCGCGATCATATGGATGTGTCTTGGCATTTTAGCCATGAAAATTATGATTAACTTTAAAGTTTAAAGGTATTTTAAAATGGATAATGATCTTATTATAACCCTCGTTTCTGCTTTGGCAGCGGCTATATCCTTTGCAGCATTTGCGCTTCCTTTTCTAAATAAAAATGAGAAAAAGGAACGTTTTCACTCCGTTATTCAAAAGCGCCGAAAAGCCCTATTTGAAGCCAGCCGTGAAGGATCTTATAAAATTACGGCGCAGGATGATAGCTCTGTATCTGCAAAAGACTCTATGGCGATGATGTTCAAGTTTCAAAAACTTGCGGGTGATTATGGCGAGAAAATTAGAGATAAAATGTTGCAAGCCGGCATACGCAGCACGAGCGCGCCATTTAAATTTATAATTGCACAATTTTTAGTGCCTATTTTTCTTTTTCTTTTTGTATTAATGTTTTTAAGCAAAGCAGAAGAAGAGTTTTCAACCGGGTTTAGCGCGGTTCTTATGATTGCTGCCATTGGGTTTGGATATAAATTACCTGCCATTTTGATAAAAAATAAGGCGATGAAGCGCCAGCAGGAAATTAATTTTTCATTTCCGGATTCACTCGATATGATGCTTATTTGTGTGCAAGGCGGTATCGGTCTGGAACAGACGATTGACCGTGTTGCACACGAAGTAGCAGAGCATTCACCAATTTTGGCGGAAGAGTTAGGGATTTTAAGTGCAGAGATGGCGATGCTTAATGATCGGCGAAAAGCTTTACAAGATTTTTCGCGACGTGTGGGTACTGGTGCGGCCAAGAATTTTTCGACTGCACTAATCCAAGCAGAGCAATATGGTACGTCTATATCTCAGGCTATGCGCGTGATGTCAGAAGAGCTACGTGATATGCGGATGGCCGCCGCAGAGCAAAAGGCGGCTTCGTTACCACCTAAACTTACCGTCCCGATGATTGTATTTTTTCTGCCCGCCTTGTTTATTGTGATTTTAGGACCAGCGGGTATAAACGCGACCGGCGCAGGTGTTGGCGGTTAGAAATTTTTCTTATATTTAGTATTAAGCATAAAAAAAACCGGCATATAATAAGCCGGTTTTTTTATTCTAATGTTTTTTTAATTAGAGCCTCTTTGTTCTGATACAAAAAATAAAGCGTTTTCTTTATTCATTATTATCTGGAGCCGCCGTTATAGAGGCGGGCTCATCTGATGGTGTTGCTTTTACAATAGGTTGTATAGTTGCAGTAGCCTTTGGCTTTGACGTTGGTTTTGGCGCAGGCACCGACGTGGATTGCTGGAGCGCGGTAACAATACGCAAATTCCGTTCGATTTCAATTTTGTTCGGATCTATAGCTTTAGCTTTTCTCAAAATCTCAATTGCCTCATCAAGATGATTTTGCGATGTTAAATTTAACGCCAAATTGTTCATGATGCTGGTAGGATCACCCTGCCAATGATCGAGCCCTTTACGAAAGGCGCGTTCGGCTTCGGGGTGCATTCCTTTTGCGTCCAATGCAATTCCAAGATAGTGATACGACTTAAAATCTTCATTGTCTTGTAGAATAGCTTGTTTGGCATAATCCTCGGCCTCATCATATTCCCCTTTTGCAAGCATAATGCCCGCATATTCACGCTTTGCAATGGCTGGTGAAGAGGGGGTGTTGGCAAAGGGGGCCAATACCATAGAGGCGCGATTTAAATAATTGCCTTCACGCAATGCGCGGGCGTAATTGGAAGCGGCCACAGGGTCGTCGCTATTGCGTTTGTAAAGTTTTTCCAGATAGCCGAGGGATTGTTTTGAGTTACCGGAGGCCGCTGCGCCATACGCGGCTTTTTCTAATGCGCTATTAATGCGTGTGTCACTGCTCTGCTGGTTTTGCGCGGTTGTTGCGGTTCCGCAGGCGGCAAGCATTGATGCAGCGGAAAGCGCTATCAGCATTAAGCGCGGTGTTTTATACCTTAAAAGCACTGGTTTTATCAAAGGCGTTTTCATAATTTTTCGGTCTCTTTTTTAATCATATTTTTTTTGAGAATTTAGCATCGTTAATCCTTTTAACTATACGCTAAATTATAAGGGAGTTTAAGGGGAATATTATTTTTGAATATCAGTTGGTGGCGTCTTGTTCTATGCCATCATTATTAGTGATTTCAGTATTTGAAGTGTTGTCATCTGAAGAAGAGTTATTGGGCGCGCTGTTTCCTGCGCCGCGTGCACCATCTTCGCCACGTGAAACGCCTACTTCGTGGCATGTGTCAGGGCAATAAAAAACACGCGTGGTTTGACAGTCTTCGGACTTTTCACCCGCACAAGAGCGGCGGATACGCATATATTTTTCCTTTGGTGTTCCAACAATCACGTGACGCTCCATTATTACATCGCTATTTTTATCTAATATAGTGACAAAGGTTGCGCCAGGGACTTTTGGAACAAATACAAGTGTTGTAGTGCTTTCAGATAATACGCTAACGTGATTAGGGTTGCCTACGATAACACTTGCCGCAGGGCGGTCAAGGCGGATTATTTGTGATTTATCAGGGGTAAGCTTTAATGCGGGATGCGTGCCGTTTTCGGACATCATTATATTTTGACCTACAATTGTCGATTTTGCAGGCATGATGTCTATGGTTTCTGCTGATTGTTCCATGTATTGATATGCATCTTTGTCTTCCTCAATAGGTAAGGGAGCGGGTATATAATCCTGCGCTATAGCAGGGGTAAACAATATGCATGACAATATTGCGAACGCAGAAATTTTGCAGGCATATTTTATCTTTGATCTATGTGAACATGTATCTATAGAAATAATATTTAGATTTGTTATTTTATTCGACATTTTATATACCAATGGTGATTTTTTAAAAAAGAAGGGAGAACGCTTTGATTTATACGTGTTTTTGAAGATATGCTTTTAATAGTATATCGTGAGAATGGTTAAAGATCACGTAGTTTTTGTACGGATTTATTTCAAATACGAGGTAACTTTTTAGGTTATTTGTTCTGAATAGGAGCGTATTTCATATTGCTGTTTAGCTATCGGGACAAACAGGGTTATTTTTGTTGCGGCATAGCACCCCATTTTTCTTGGATATTCCGCATGCAATCTGGTTGGTTGGGCATTGTTTACCTTTCAAAAACCCAGGTTCAAAGGCTACTTCGCATATTGCAGCGCCTTTAGAAATTCCTGTCATGACTTCATTTATGCCGCACTTGATGGTTGAATCAGTCAAAATGCTGGGCGTCATGCAGCTAGTTGTGTCTGCTATATAATTATTTTCTGCATCTGTCATACCATCACATAATGCGCGGGCGTGTAATTGTTCTGCCTCTATGTTGCCTCCAACATGGAGTTCGGTTAATGGGCGATCCACATTTATAGCGACGTTTCCAGGATTGGTGCTCACAATTCCAAGATTGGGGGAGTAAGTCCAGTTGGAGGTTGCATTTGAAACCACAAACCTAATGATGTCGTCATTGTAACGGTCACTACTATTAGATGTATTTTCATTATGAAGGCCGGCCAAAAATGTATTATTACGGCGTTTGCAATTCCATTTTTCATCGGGATTTACATCATCGTCCAGATAATCATCGTTACTATCGGCGGTCTCTTCGTCTTCTTCATTAGCAAAAACTATACCGCTTGTGCAGCTGGTTTTGCCGCCTTGTTTTGTAAATGCGCCTTTACCATTTGGGCCATGGGAAAGGATAACGTAATGCGCGGTGTTTTCTTCTACAAGTGTACTCTGTCCAAATTCATCAACAATATCTATAACCCCTCGGCTATCATTATATGAATCGACATTTACTAGCGCTTCAGATACGGCATAGGTTAGTTTATTGTTCCATGCATCAATTGTAAGTGCTCCACTATAACATTCATCCAAGTAAGGACAGTTCATATTATCATCTTCGGTGGTGGGGTCGTTATCAGGGCCATTTATAATCGTTCGGAACGGGACAGCGCCGTAATAGACCATGTCATCTTCACCATTGCCATCTTTATCTACGCCCGCGGCTCTGGGATGGTTAGGGGTTTCAGGATTGTGTGGTTCATTAGTAAAGCGTGACCAGCTCTTGCATATAAGGGGGTTCCCATCTGCATCGACTTTTTTAGCTTGAGCAACGCCATATAAAGGATCATCAGGTCCCAGATTTGGATCCGCAGGGCAGGGGTATACATTTTGAATGGCACGATAGCTTCCTATTGCGGATTCTGTTTTTTCAAATACTTCCTGATTGTAGTTTTTTATTTTTACACGCTGGTATGTCGTCAAACCAAGGCTTACCGTTGTGATCATAAGGCCAAATATAATCATGACAATTGCAAGTTCAGGCAGAGTAAAACCAGCTTGATAGTTTAAGCTTTGTTTTGAAGTCTGTTTTTTATTGGTATATTTATATGTCATTATACATATGCCTTATTCAACTCTGTTATATTTTTATTCACATGTACATTGGTTATATTGTGTATATGAACTTGCGCCAGATCTTTGGAAACAGGCTTTTGGTTTTTTTCCGCATTTGCAAGTGCTTCCTACATTCTGTCCTGCCCCAAAGGTTGATTGAAAGCTTGAGCCGCTTGGTTTCCAATTGCATACGATTTCTGTACAGTTCTCAACTTCGTTTGTAATAGAGACTTCTGGAATATTGTTTTTGCACACGATACTTTCCGTATAAGTGACTTCACCCGTTTGACCAGGACCACATGAGCGTGTTTTTTGCTCAGCCGGCTTGGGTTCACATGTGCAATTATCAACAGGGGGACCATCAGTTACAAGCCCACCTTTTTTACAGTCTACAACCCATTTTTGTGTAATTTCACCTTTATAGCCTGGAGGGCATGCTTTTGTAGTTGTTGTATCTTGAATATATTGGCTACAAGAACATTTATTCAATGTTTCAACCAATTTCCATTCGCGATGTGCCCCTTTGCATTTTGCTTTTAGAATTTCGTATATTTTTCCGTATTGCCCAGGTGGGCAGCTTTTTACAATAGTTTTTTCATAGTCTTCAACGCATTTGCACTGCGAGTTATCTATGACTGTTAATACTTCGTTACCTTTTGGACATACACGTTCCCAAAGAACTTGTTGTGTGCCAGGGGTGTATCCCTCCCAACATTGTCTTGTTTGTATCTTTGAGTCTGGGACACAGTTACATCGTCCCGAGTTATCTCTAGGTACATATTTCCCATCGTAGCATACATATAAAGATCTTTTTAATTCTCCACCTCTTACCTCTTTGGATTTACCATGTGCCATTGGACCAATTGTTGTGTCCTCTTCGCACATAGTGATCGTTTCAGCTGCACAGTCGTTTGGACCAACAACTGTAGGCGCATCAGCACAAATAAGCTCGCCGTCTTTGAAGCCTGTTAAGTAAGACCCTTCAGGGCATTTTTTTGTAATATCATCAACACATTCAAATTTTCCGTTTTTCAAGCTTTTTAAAAACTCTCCTTTATCACATTCAAATCCGTATCCTTCTTGTGATAAAGCTGTATCCCCCATGAATAAACGTGCATTAAAACAAGCCAATGCATTTTTACCCTCTTTATCACAAATTCTATCTGCAATAATCTTTCCGTTATCTTGTGCAATCTCATCGATGACTGTATTTTCGGCTTTGATGGCTCCTTGATCATTGTGCTCGCTTACTTTTAAACCTTCAAAAACTTCATCATTTTTTAGTTTAGCGCCGATTAAAAGGCCATTTTGCGGCTTTAGAAACACATCATTTTCAGTAGATATGTTAGGGTCGTTAGATTTTTCGCCGCGTTCCCATATAGGCATTTCATGGGGTGAAAAATAAGCCGATACGTTATCAAAAAATTTATTATTGTCACCGGATGACTGCTCTGCAACTACAAACGCTGCAAGGTTTGTATTACTATTAACATTGCAATCCGTATTTCTAATTTCTAGGCTATCATTAGCGGGGCAGGGTTTACGTACACCGGCCATTGTATATGCACCGGCACCATTTTTGCCGTGGCTAAATACTATAAAATGGGCGTCATTTTGAATTGTAAGTGGCCTGTTCGCTTCGTCTGTTATTTGAATAGCGCCATCTTCCGGGTCAAAGCTGTTTCTGTTTGTAAGGTTTTCAGTTACTGCGTATGCGATACGGTTGTTATAGCCATCAATCACATCATCTTCCATTAACCCTAAATCGCGAAATGGAATAAAACCATATAGGATGCGCGGAGATATTGTTGGCGGCGTTGCTTCGTTATAATTTATAAAATCCAAATACCCTAAACGCGTACTTTGTGATACACAAACACCTTCACCAGAACATGTTCCCGCTACCTCTTCTGCCGCTGCAAGCGAGCAATCCTCACGTCCGTAATCTACTTTATCACGCGCAACGGCCAAACCAGCGGGACAGGGGTAGCGACCATACGTATTTCTAAAAGTTGTGATTTGCTTTGTAAGATTGCGCGTTACAATGCCTTCGGTTTCCAGTTGTTGCTGGCTACTTATATATTGAGTAAATAATGGGGACATGGCAGCAATAGCAATACCGATAATCAAGGTGACGATAGCCATTTCGATAAGCGTAAAACCGGATTGTGATTTTTTTGAATTTTTCATGTGCTTGTTTCCATTATCTAATAAAATTTCTAAAGCATAATAATTTAAATTTATTTATAATTCATATCTTTATGTATTAATTACCGCTTGATCCGCAAATGGGGTTACCACTAAAGTCAAACCCTATAACAGCTTCTTTAAGTGCTTCATTACACACACTATCATCTACTTCAATTCTCAAATCACATATGGCAGCGTTGTCATCGCCGGTTTTGAAATCGGCGCTACCAAACCCTGACATTACACTTGAAAGGTCATCTTCTGTACAGAGAGTGGTTTCCCCTAAAATGGTCTCAAGAGATGCGCATTTTTCTCCAGTTATATCACATAAAACGTTAGCGCGCGCTTCACCATTTTGCGCCGTGATGTCTCCAATGACGTGTACGGCTTGATCCGGGTTTTCAGTTTTAATACCGATGAACGATGTTTCGCTATAGGCAAATCCATCCGGACCTGCAGTACTTAATGGGTCTGTCCACATTTGTGAAGGTGTAGATGCCATATAAAGGATTTTGTCATCGTATTGAATACCGTTGACTGACCGACTGGCTGAACATACATCGTTCCAATAAATATTATCGGCATTATGATTACAATTTATGTTTTCAGATCCGTCATTTATATTATTGCCACATGCTTGGTTTATCACGCCGCTTCGGTTATAAGCTCCAACACCGTTTTCTCCATGTGCAACAATTAAAAAATGTGCAGGTTTATCGTTGGGTGCTGGGTCTAAAGGCGCATAGGGGATAACATTATCAGTACAGACCAGTTCATTTGTTGTGGCGTCGGTTATTTGCTCATACCCACGCACTATTATACTGCCCCTTAGATCATAGGTACTTTGAAATACTTTAGATGCAGATACGACATAGGTTAATTTTTTATTGTAAATATCATACACTGCATCTTCTTCTAAATTCAGCGTTTTAAAAGGAACCATACCGGCATAGCTTTGCGGCTGATCGACGTAATTTGTTTCAATTGTACCACCTGCCCCATCATTCTCGGAGGTTTGCATTGTTGCTGTGGTTGCGCTGGCGATTGCGCCCAGGCAGCGTATTACAGTTGCCGGATTATCGGCTGCTGTTTGCGCGACACCATATTGTAAGTCAGTTATAGGTAAAGACGGATCAGCGGGGCAGGGATAGAAGCCATTTGCAAAATAATATAACTTTAGTGCATTTTGTACTATTTCTGATTTTACATTGGCATCGGCATTCAATGTTGCCGCACGGTATGTATTGTAAGCACTCAAAGCGCCAGCGGCCAAAAGGCCTATCACGGTTAATGCAATTGCAATATCGATCAGAGTCATGCCCTGTTCGTCATTTTTTAGAGATTTTATTGTGCGTTCTAAAGTCATTTTTAAAATTTCAAGCCGTTTTTATTATTATAAACGATTATTGTTTAATATATTACAAAAAAGGGGGCATAGTTCTCCCCAGATTTATAATACCTAAAAACTACTTAAAATTTTATTAAATTTTTTGTTTTTATAATTAAAGAAAATTTTATTGTTATAAAGCTTTCTCTTAAACTCTGCCTCAAAATTATTTTAAACTTTCTTTTAGAGTGGCAAGATGTTCAATCATTTGTGCTTTTTTAGCTTTCGCATTTTCAAGGGGGCTGTTATGACCAGATTGCTTTGCTAAAAACATCATTTTTTCGACGGCTTTATCAATGCGCGCAGTGGTTTCTCCAGACTTTGAAAGCTTTTCATAGAGTTTTTGATCCAGTTTGGGCATCTTTTCTTTAATTAAAAGCTTTTCAATTTTAATATTAAAACGCCTTGGAATTTTATAAAATAATTTGTTCCAATTCAAAAGTTGCTCTGCAAAACCTTCACCATCTTTGATTTTCATGACGCTGTGGCCATTTTTCTCTACCCCATCTTTAAGCTTTTTGGCAGTTTTGATATCGTTAGTGACCGTACGGAATACATCTGTCCAGCCTATGGTTGGTAGTACGTAAAACTCAGTTTCAAAGCCGAGCGAAGAGCTCCAATCTTTCCATTTAAATTGATTGATGCGTGAGGATGTCATGACCGGCACCCAAGGCACGCGGTATAAGTCAGCAATAATTGCGCCATGCATGGCTTCGGTTATTACGAGTTTTGCGCTACTTATTTCGCCCAGTACTTCTTCAACCGGTGCCATAGGGCTTACGTATTTTACTCCAGCTTTCTCACATACAATTTTCCAAAGAGGATTAAAAGCGGTTTCATAGTGTGGCACGAAGATTATTTTATCTTCTTTTGGTTTGGGAGGAAATACGGATGGCGTTAAGATAGCCGGATCTGTAATTGCCTTTTCAGGTTCTAACCCCAAAGTTGCGGCAGTTAGGGGGCCGCGTACAAATGAAATCGATACGTTTTCTTTATGAACATTATCCAGATTTGGTAGGTAACCGCACCCTGATCCGCATACAATAATGCGACCTTTGTGGTCGGTATGTTGTCCCAAAAGTGTGCCGATACCAAAAATAAGGATATCATCATCGCGTTCTAGCAATTCACCAAAATAAGGTTGCCATAAATATTTATTCAGGATATCGCCGAAATTCGGATGATCATCGTAATAGTGTATTTTCATGTGAAACGTTCTCTTATTAAAGCTATGGTTTTATATGTTATTGTTAATACTTTTAAAATAAAGCACCTAAAATATACGGCACTTCATAAAGATATAATTAAAAAAATACAAGTTTTTTTATGAATTATATAAAATCTTAAAATCCTTTTTTTTGTTTAATTTTATACTTTTAAACACGTGAAGCTATGTAGGCGGAAACAATTCTGCGTGTATGATTTTTATAACGCTGTAATCCGTTTTTATTTCTCCATGATCCCCAACATAAGTGTATACCATACGCTTTTTTGTTTCTATTCTTCAAAATTTTGGTTAGTTGGAAATCAGGATATAATATATTTTGAGGTAAAGTCGTTATATGTTGTTTGTATTGATTGTTGTTACTTAGGAATAAGGATAGAGCATGTGGACCGCCAATTTTTACAATATGTTTTTCGCCTTTTTTGTAGTTTTCAAAAATATTTTCTACAAAGTCAGTCCACATATCATAACCCTTAGCTGACGCTAGAAAAGCATTCCCTACTTTTTCAGTATCAATCCATTTATTATGGTACTCTTCTATCCCTAAAACGCATGTATTTTTTAAAAAATTATTGTCTATAGGCTTAATAAATATGTAATCTGTGTCACAATATACACCGCCGTATTTATGAAGGTATAAACATCTTACAATATCTATGCGCATAACACCTTGAGGGATGTTGAAATAGTCTTCTTCATATTGCGGATAGAATTTTTTAACGAATTTATCGTTTTTTTCATTGTTCCACATGAAATGCCGCCAATCTGGCATGATTTTTTTGTTGCGTCTTACAAGATATTTTTCTTCCCATGTAATGTTATGAGAAGACTGATGCAGAATTTTGGGTATGATATTATTCATATTTTCAGCAAACCTCTTTATTACGCAAATCAATTGAATATTATGTACAAGTAACGCATTATACATAATGAAAATACATAATACAAATATTATTATGTTAATATTTTTTTGACTAATTTAATTTGGTTATTTTATTTTTAATGTCACTAAGATTTAAAGCTACTTTGAGTGGCGGATTGCGGACTTACATAGCATGACAACTTTTTTAAATGCGTAGGTCTTAAGTGTTGAAATACAACAGGTATAGGCAATGTTCCCATTCCATACAAAAATACATAGAATAACGATTACCGTATTTATTAATATGTGAAGTATATGAATATCAGAGAAAAAAGCACTATCATAAAAGGGTAAAATGGTGGGTGGTACTGGGATTGAACCAGTGACCCCTTGCGTGTCGGGCAAGTGCTCTACCGCTGAGCTAACCACCCCATTATGATGGTGCGATGAATTATAGGTAGTTAATCATTGCCAGTTTTTCAAGGTGTTTTTTTCGTATTTTTAATTTTCGTCGTTATCTGTTTTTGATTTTGATGGTGATTATTGTGCAGACTTATTGATAGAGGCGGCATTTTCAGCAAATTGTTTGGCTGCTTTTGTCCAAGTATAATGCTGTTTTACATGGTTGTAGCGGGCTTGTGGGCTGCCCGTATTCAAAGCTTTGAGTGCGGCGGTTTCAATATTCCTATCTGTTGTTATGCCTAGCTCAGGGTTTGTTATGATGTCCTTTGGTCCCATGACATTGTAGGCAGCAACAGGAATTCCGCAAGCTAGCGCTTCAATAATTACGATACCAAATGTATCGGTTTTTGACGGGAAGACAAAAACATCGCTGGCGCGATAATGGTTGGCAAGGTCATGGCCGGTTTTGCGCCCGACGAAGCTGGTATTCGGGTATTTGTTTTTAAGGGTTTGAAAACTGGGGCCATCACCGACGACAACTTTACTACCCGGCCATGGCATAGTCAGAAAATCTTCGATATTTTTTTCTATTGAAACACGGCCAACAAAAAGGGCAACCGGTTTTGGTAGATTTTCAAACAAGTCGCATTTGTCCGGTTTGAAAATATCAAGATCAACTCCGCGTGTTAACCGTTTCATAGGCATATTAAATCCCCATGATTTGAGTTTATCTTCAAGGCTTTGTGTTGCAATCAGCATGTTTTGAGAAGGTTTATGAAATTTTTTTAAATATGCTTTGGTTGCCTTATATATATATGGCGCTAAAAAAGGCGCGCGTTTGAGCATTCTTTTTTGTAAATATGAAGGGAAATCTGTGTGATAGGATGTTGAATATTGTTCATTATGTTTAAGGCAATATTTGCGCGCCGCCCAGCCTAAAGGCCCTTCCGTTGCAATATGGATATGGTCTGGTGCAAATTCATTTATAATTCTGGACATACGCTTGTAGCTGAATAATGCAAGTTTAATTTCGCCATAGCTGGGTAGAGCCGTATGCCAGCGAAAGTCATCAGGGCCAATTACCATTGTCACGTGCCCCATATCGCGCAAATTGCGGGTAATATGTTCATATGTTCTGACAACGCCATTTATTTGAGGATGCCAAGCGTCACTTATTATTGCAATTTTCATATGTTGTTTAACAAGCTGTTATATCTGTTTAAACCTTTTACTCGATACGATACACTATAAAGCGATATATTTTTTCTTTATACTCTTAAAAATCCGGTGATTTATGATTTTATTACGATTTTTTATTTTTTGGCTGTGGGCGATTTTGGTTTGTTTTCCAATTTCAGCCTATGCGCAGCGGTGTCAAATCGATGTAGAGGCTATTGTGAGTATGGAAAACTTGCAATATGGGGCGTATAGCGTTTGGTCAAGTGTATATGGTGAAGATACGCGGGACGAGGTTTTTGGAGATGCAATTTTAAAAAAGGGGTGGCGTACAATTTCAGCAGGGACGGTTAGTGATATTGATCGCAAGATTGATGAAAATGGTGATTTAAACGAACTTGCCGGTACACCGCGTTTACTAATTGTCGAGCTAGAGCGTCGCGGGCGTGTAGCATGGGAAAAGATGCATACAGTTGAAGGTATTATAAATGTGGCGCGGATTATAGAAACTGATAAAGGGTATGCGGTTTTTGCCAATATGAAAGAAAAAAAGAAAAACCAAGCCGTATGGGCCGGATTTTTTGATCTGAAAGGAGATTTGATTTCAAAGCAGATTATTACGCGCAAAGGCGGTGATTTTAGTGTTTCTGATGTTGTAAGGCGTAGTGATGGCGGATATTGGGTGGTTGGTAACTTTAGACCTTTAAGTAAAGGCGTAATGGCGCCGCATGCGGTTTTGTATCAACTCAACACCAGCGCGCGCGTTGTTAAACAAAAGGCTTTTGTTATGGGGGGCGAAAATGGAATTAATGGTCTGCGCAGTTTTGGAGATAAGGGCCATCTTATTGCTTCGGGGTATACATCGGATACCAAGGGCTTGCGTGCAGGGTGGTTAATGCGACTTGATCAAAACGGGCATATTGTCTGGCAGAGGAGTTATTCGCGCGGGGTTGGTTCTGTTTTAAATGCAGGCGTACCGTATTCAAAGAATGAAATATTGACTACGGGTTATGCGCACCCATCTGATCAAGGGCAAAATGCAGGCTGGATTATGATGATTGATGCTGACAATGGTAATCTTTTATGGCAGCGGTACATTACGGGCGAATCTTCTTATGCGGGGCAGGATATACTTGTAGATGACACGGGGGTTATTTCCGTCCTTATTGATGCGGAATTGCCAGTTTACAAAAAAAAACCCGGACAAGAGCCAATACCGGAAAAGCAGTTTGAAGCGCGTGGACGCGACGATTATATACGTGTTCTAACCTTTAACGTGCGGGGCGTTCTTTTGGAAAATAATGTTTATCAAAATGCAGAAGGGACAGATGGCGTGCGTTTAATGCGCGGGCCAAAGGGCGAACGCGTTGTTGCGGGTCATAGCAATATAGTCTATGAAGTGCAGGGTGATGCAGGGCTTATGGATACAAAAGTAGCGAATACATCAGAATTGAATGCGCGCGGTATTGTGAAGCCCATACAAAACAACGATTTAAATGAAAATGCGGAATCAAATTCTGAAGTATCGCAACCTTCTGAAGTGAAGCGTGATCCGGTTTATTATCGTCATTTAGGCGGATGGGTTTTGGTAGGGGCGCCGCCTGCGCCATATCGAGATCCTTGCGAATAAAACACTTATAAAATTTATAAAAAAGTAAAATAATCAAATGGATAATAAAAGTTCCGATACGTATAGTTTTTTAGCCGAAGATGTGGATGTCGGGATGCGGGTTGATAAATTCCTGACTTCACGAAAACAAGATTTGTCACGTTCGCGGGTACAGGGGTTAATTGAGCAAAACCAAGTGCTTATCAATGATAATATATGTGCATCCGGATCTAAAAAAGTGCAAGAAGGCGACGTTGTGCAAATTCACATACCGCCGCCAATTGCATGGTATCCTGAGGCCGAGAACATACCTCTTAGTATTGTTTATGAAGATCAAGACCTTATTGTTATTAATAAACAGGCTGGTTTAATTGTGCATCCGGGGGCAGGCAATAAGACAGGAACACTTGTCAATGCGTTGCTTTATCATTGCGGGGATGAATTATCCGGTATTGGCGGGGTGATGCGCCCGGGGATTGTTCACAGACTTGATAAGGATACAACCGGATTAATGGTTGTGGCAAAGAACGACAAGGCGCATCAGGGGCTATCAGATCAACTGAAAGAGCGTAGTTTGAGTAGGAAGTATAAAGCGCTTGTTTTGGGTATCCCTGCGCCGCCCGCTGGAATGATTGATCAGCCTTTGGCACGTCATCATGTTTATAGGCAAAAAATGACTGTAAATGCGCGTAATGGTAAGCAGGCGCGCACGCATTATCGTATCATACAGCCCTACGGCGAGGCTTGCAGTATGGTGATTTGTACTTTAGAGAGCGGCCGAACGCATCAAATACGCGTGCATATGGATTTTATCAAGCATCCTCTGGTCGGTGACCCAACCTATAAGGCGCAGCCGACTATGGTAGCCTCGGTTTTGAAAAAAGGCGGGATGAGTGAGGTTGCGGTTGAGGCTTGCATGGCCTTTCCGCGGCAGGCATTGCATTCTTATGAAATCGCATTTGAACACCCGGTTACAGGCGAGACACACAGATATGAAGCAGAATTGCCCGATGATTTTGGAGCGTTAATTAAATTATTAGGGTAGTTTTACAGGCTTTAAAAATTGAACATTTTGATTGGTTTTCGATAGGTAGCGCGCCTTGAACGTAGTGAAAATATAAAATTTTATATAAATTGTTTGATTTTACATAATTTAAGTGTTAGCATTAAATTATAGAGTAGAGCATTGGTAAGGCTCACATCGTTAAATTTTTTATACATCTACCTAATGTGCTTTTTTATGCAGATGTATAAAAACCTTATAACGGCTTTGTTACGGTAAGAGTTAACACTACACGGTTTATAATTTTAAAAATATTTCCTTTAGATTTTCATCCAATCTGACACTTTTATTGGTCGCTTCTTTTTTTATAAGAGCGGCCATTTTTTTGTGTTTTATTCAGGTGTGATTTTATTCCAGTTTTTGGATAAATGATTATAGGAAAATGGCGCTGTCAGGTCGTATAGGTTTTCGGGGGCTATTATACTTTGTCCGATATCGCGGCCGAATGGTCTGATACTTGTAATAATATATGCATTTTGCGGTACGTTTTTAAATCCGCCGAGTGGTAGAGAAAGACGCAAGCCATGATCACTGTGTGTTGTGCCACCAAAAAGATCAAAATCTGCGTAGTTACTAAGCGTTGTGAACGCTTCCAACTTTGCCCCGTTTTGAAAGCTTTTGGACAGGCTAAGGGTTGTACCTATATCTTGGGCTAAATACCGTCCGGCCTTAATTTGGGCCGTTATATCGTGACGCGGAATATCGTACCAGATTGAGCCGTGGGCGGTCAGGATATGATCGCCGTTTAGCCCCATATTGAGCGCAGTATAGGGGTCACGTTTGAACGCCTGCCAGCTTTCAAAACCGTAACTCAATCTTGATTTGAAGGGGCGATACAGGATTTCGCCGCCAATACCGGCGTACATTTCCTCTAAATATCCGGCGGAGGCCATAATATGAACATCAGAGCGGGGACTGTGTGTGAAAGTGGTATATGCATTTTCGAGCGCAATTGTGCGTTCTGCAAAACGATCGACATCAGCGCGAACGGGGAGGAGGTTTTGTGGGCGTATATCTGTAAGGCGGTTTAGATTATCGCCTAAATTTAAACGCAGCGACGCGCCACTATCCAGTAAACCAAAAAGAGATGGGCCGCGGCTTTGCATAAGGAATGCCGAACGATAGAGGATACCGCTATCTTCCTCGGCGGGACTGATCTGATTTTCTAAAATAAATTTAGTCTGATCAATGCCGTAGAAGATTTCAGTTGGGCGTTTTAGCTTTGACCAGTTCCACTCATCCGGTTTTTGAATGCTCATATTTTGCCATATTTCGCCGGCACTTGCGCGATTTGAGGCGGCGTTTTCAATGTCTTTTCTGATAAGTCTTATGGGCGCGCCCTTTAAACCCATCTGTGTTGGCGTTATTTCAAATTGTTCTATGGATGGGCCGGCATGATTTGCAAGATGCGGTATGGCGTTTGCCATTTGTGCAGGAAAGGGCGAGGCCGGATTTAAAAGCAAATGTGTGCGAACGGTCTTTAAATTTGCGTCTGTATTATAGATAATATCCCCTTGTGCATGCGCGCTTTGCTCTATTCTGGCAGGTAAAGTCAGGCCTGTTCGATAGGGGCGGATATGTATAGGTTTTTTTGCGTGTTTTTCGCGATCGCGCCAGTTTTTAATATTTCCGGTTAAAGACAGGCGAGCCAAAACTTTATCTGTGCCTTGAAACCCGATCTGGCCATTGATCCACGGTTTGGGACTATAGGACAGGCCGAGTGCGTAAGGGGCGGGCGCATTATAGTTAAGAGCGGCTTTTTCAGCGCTATATCTGTCTGCGCCATAATCAAATTTGAGAGATAACCCCTTTAGAGGCGTAAAATATTCTACCCCGCCAAAAAGGCCTATATGTTCACCCGTAAACCAATTTTGCGCGCTATTCGGCATTTCGCCGTCAGAGGTGCGTGTTTTATCAAAATGCGTGCTTAATAAGCCAAGCGGGTTTTTAAAATGGCTGGCGGTTGCAAATCGCCCCCAGCCTATACCGGCGGTAAAATCAAAATTATCATGGCGTTTTGATGCCAATATGTATTCTGCAGCCATCCGCTTATGTCCGATTGCAGATTGAAGCCCGATTGCAATTTCGGGGGTGCGGCGGCTTTCTTCTGCTATTCTCAGTTTCAAATCTACACCGGGGTATAGGCGATCTGCATCTTTGTTAATATTTGATATTTCGGCTGTCTGGCGGATATTGATAAAAAGCGGATCTGCGATTTGTACACCGATATAGCCATGCAGATAAGGGTCAAGTGTGGATACACCACTTGTAATACTTCCGCTTTCAAGCATACGTGAGGACGGGATCGTATTTAACCCTATTGTTCCGGTTATCATAGCAGAGGCGTGCGTGTAGTTTTCTGTTTTATTTGACGTCTTTATTTGAGCCTGCGCGCCATTTGCACATAAAAATATCAAAACGTTAAGAAGTACGCCCACGCTTATTTTGCGCGGTCGCCACGAATTTGTGAGGCTGTATTGTAAGCTATGCATTATAGATGCGTTGCTTTTTGTTATTTCAAAAGTTGATGAAAATCGTAGCAGGTTTAATCATGCAATCGTATGGTGTGCAGGAAGAATTTTTTCACTTGTGTGGAAAAGTGCAGTCCTATCTTTTTTGCAGGTATTTTTTGGTGTAGTCTTCATATCATGAAAAATAAATACGACCTGTGCGTAATTGGGGGCGGCATAAATGGCGTTGGCATTGCAAGAGACGCCGCAGGACGCGGATTATCCGTTTTATTGGTTGAGGCGGATGATCTTGCCAGTGGCACATCCTCCGCCAGTACAAAGCTTATTCATGGCGGTTTGCGATATCTGGAATATTATGAATTCAAATTGGTGCGGGAGTTTTATCCGAGCGTGAAAGGCTGCTTAATATTGCGCCGCATAATATCTATCCGATGCAATTTGTTCTACCCCATGATGAGGGTCAACGCCCGTATTGGATGATCCGGCTTGGGCTTTATTTGTATGATCATTTAACGCGGCGAAATTCTCTATCTCCTTCTAAAGCGCTTGATTTAAAAGCTGACGTTAAAGGCGCTCCGCTCAAAGATATTTACACAAAAGGCCTTCAATATGCGGATTGCTGGACTGATGATGCGCGCTTGGTCATTTTAAATGCTGTCAGCGCGGCACAAAAAGGAGCAGAGATTAAAACGCGAACGCGATGTACGAATATGCATAAGTTGCGAGATTGCTGGCGCGTGGAATTGGAAGATGTGAATGCGGCGCGATCCTATGATGTTAGAGCCAAAATGGTTATAAATGCGGCGGGGCCTTGGGTCTCGCGCTTGATTAAACATTGCGGTTTGGCAAAGCCGGATACGCCGGATATGCGGCTTGTTAAAGGATCACACATTATTATTGATAAAGCGTTTGAAGGGGAGCATGCCTATATTTTGCAGCAGGGGGACAAACGGATTATTTTTGCCATTCCTTATGAGGGGCAATACACGCTGATCGGGACAACGGAAGAAGATATTAGTGGTGACCCGCGAGCATCGCGTATATCCGAAGCCGAAATTCAGTATTTATGCAATGCCTATAATACCAGTTTTAAAAACCAGATTACAGCGGATGATGTCTTATGGACGTATAGCGGCGTGCGACCACTTATTCATAACGAGGAAGATAGCGCAACATCTGCCACGCGGGATTATCTTTTATATCATCATGATCAATATAATGTGCCTTTATATTCAGTATTCGGGGGCAAGCTTACAACGTATCGGGCGCTGGCTGAGCATATGATAGATACGCTTTTAGGTGATCGACGTGCGGCTATGCGTGCATGGACGGGTGACGTTGCCTTATCAGGCGCCGATTTTGCAAACGGCGATTTTGAGCGTTTTATAAAAGAAAAACATGTGCAATATTCCTGGTTGCCTCAAAAGATTTTACGTCGATATGGTCGCGCTTATGGCACGCAGATGAGTATGTTTTTAAAAGGGGCACGTTCTGTTGCTGATTTAGGGCAGCATTTTGGTGCAGGGCTTTATAAGGCCGAGGTGGATTACATGATCGCGCATGAATGGGCACAGACGAGCGAAGATATATTATGGCGGCGAAGTAAGATTGGCCTTAATATTGATCAGGGCGGCGTGCAAGAACTATCTAGATATATAACCCAGCGTTTAAATCAACACGAGCCAGAACAAAATGAAGGAATTTTAGAATAATGACGCAATCTGTTCTTATGGCGATTGATCAAGGCACGACCAGTTCGCGCGCAATTTTGTTTTCTTTATCCGGTGATATTTTGCATTCTGTTCAAAAAGAAGTTGAATTGTTTTATCCTGAAGAGGGCTGGGTGGAGCAAGATGCAGCGCAGATTTGGGATGATATTTTGGCGGCGTGCAATTCATGTTTCGATTATGCCAATGCGAATGATGTAAAAATTGAATCTATAGGTATTACCAATCAGCGTGAGACGAGCGTTATTTGGGATAAAGAGACAGGCGTACCGATTTATAATGCGATTGTTTGGCAGGATCGGCGAACCAAGGATTTTTGTACGGATCTAAAGGAACAGGAGCTGGAAGCGCAAATTACAGATAAGACCGGTTTGTTGCTTGATCCTTATTTCTCGGCTACCAAGGTTAAATGGATGCTTGACAAAGTTGATGGCGCGCGCGCCAAAGCAAAATCCGGATCGCTTTTGTTTGGTACGATGGATAGTTTTATCCTATGGCATTTGAGCGGCAGGGCGGTACATAAAACAGACATTACGAATGCGTCGCGGACGATGCTTTATAATGTTTTGGAGGATCAATGGGATCAGGATTTATTGGATATTTTTGATGTGCCTATTGCCATGCTGCCAGATGTGAAAGCTAATACGCATGATTTCGGTGTAACATCAAAGAATATTTTTGAGCGCGAAATTATGATTGGTGGTATGGCAGGGGATCAGCAGGCCGCGCTGATCGGGCAGGGGTGTTTTGATGTTGGTATGGTTAAATCAACCTATGGCACGGGTTGCTTTGCGTTGATGAATATAGGCGGTCATTTTAAAGTATCCGAAAACCGTTTACTGACATCGCCCGCTTATCATATTGGCGATCAGAAAGCGTTTATGATTGAAGGCTCTATTTTTGTTGCAGGTGCAGCGGTGCAGTGGCTGCGCGATGGGTTAGGGTTCTTTGAAGACGCGGCGGAGAGTGAAGCGTTGGCACAATCTGTTCCGCATAATGGCAGGGTTGTTTGTGTGCCTGCCTTTACCGGCTTAGGCGCGCCACATTGGGATGCAGATGCACGGGGCATTATTACAGGTATAGGGCGTGACACAACCAAGGCGCATATTACCCGCGCGGTTTTGGAGGCGCAGGCTTATCAAACATTAGATCTTATACAGGCGATGGAGAATGATGGCGGGCGCGATGCAGAGGTAATCCGTATGGATGGCGGTCTGGCACGAAATGGTTTTGTCTGTCAATTTTTGGCAGATATGCTTGATAAACCTGTAGAAGTGCCCAAGATTACAGAGGCAACGGCATGGGGCGCGGCATGTTTGGCGGGTTTACAAGCGGGAGTTTTTAAGGGTCTATCCGATGTTGCCAATGTTTGGGCGCTGGATAAACGATATGAACCAAATATGGATGAAGATGAGCGAGCAATGCTTTATAATCATTGGCGTAAAAGCATTAATATGCTGCTTGGTTGAAATAAATACAGTTTTATAAAAAGCCTGCAACAAAATGGCAGGCTTTTTAAATAGTTTGGTGTGTACTATGCCGGAAGGCCTGTGATAGATGCTCCAGAATCTTCGACTAACAAAGTTACATCGCCAATATGATACACATCAAAGTTTGATGACGTATTAATACCGCCACCCTCATCTACTTGTATATTGTCTGCCACTTTTTGTGCTGTTTCACCTTGAAGATCGAAAGTAAGCGTATCTCCGCTATCTATACGAATGGTCAATGCATTTTTACCATCAGTCATGTTGAATACGTCGTTGTTACCAAGATTTATATTGTTTGATACGGCGTTGGTTGCAAAATCAAGACGTTCTATGCCTTTGAAATATGCATCGTCTATGGTTGCAAAGTCGATGTTTCCTGCATTTTCAAACTGTAACGTATCGCCCGCCCCATTGGCATGACCAGCAGTTTGAATACCATGTGTTGTTGATAAATCATGACCGGCGTTATAATCACTCGACCCACCGTCTATAAGAGTGTTGGTGTTTCCAGCTGTTTGCAGGGCAGACATTACACTGGTTTCTGCCAGATCGATTATAAATACATCGTCACCATCCATGCCCCAGAATTTGTTTTGAACATTTCCTATCCCCATACTATCCTTACCTAATCCGCCAACAATTTTGTTGTTTATATTGGTGCTATCTAAGTTCATTGTTAGCGTATTATTGCCTAATCCCAGAAATATGGTGTTATCTTTTACATTCGTACTGATAGTTACACTATCATCCCCGTCACCCATAAATATCTGATTGTTATCTATAAGTGTACCTATACCTATTGAAGTAATATTAGGATCTTGATCGAAAGCTATATCCTGATTGTTATTTGAGACTAAGGCACCGTTTGTTGCATTCACATCTGCTTGGAATACGTCAACACTATAATTTTGTGATGTAGAAACACTGCCTGCATTTACCAAAATCTCAAAATTGACACTTTGGTCGGCAAACCCTGTATTAAAAAACAATTCAAGATGACCGTTGTTAGTGTTGAAGGACCAACCTTCACCAGCGGGCGCAGCGCTATCAATGCCTGTTCCTCTTGTGCCATCAAGAACGCTAATTGTTCTCAAAGCGTTGAGATCATTCACTGTATCAGTTGTTAGATCGAATGTAATTGTTGCGTTTGGATCAGATGTACGAAATTCCTTATCAAAAATATAGGTAAAGCTTTGTCCTTCGATTGCACTGAAGAATACATCCGGTGCGATCTGAACATTATCTATACTTAACGTAGGTGCGCTGGTAGAAGTGTTACTTGTTTCAAAAACACTTGGCGGCGGATTGTCGGTTTGAGGTGTTGTAGAAGCTTGTGTGCTTGATCCTGCGGTGGCCGTATTTGCACCACTATTATCTGCAGCGCCATTGCCTTTTGCTGTATTTGATTGTGTGTTTATTGATTTCGTAGTTTGCGTTTCTAGAATGCTGTTGCCTAAAGCCGGTTTTTCTAAACCTGATTTTTGATTTAAGACCGGCTGGTTTTCCGGTTGCGCGTCTGGTTGGCTTTGTGGCTCAGCGTCCGGCGCGGTTTCTTGTACGCTTTCTGCACCTGTACCAATATCTTCATTGGAGTTTTGCTTATCATTCAAGTTGTCTGCAGGATCATCACCGGATTGCTCGTTCATCACATCATTAATGGAGGAGAACAATGTGGGCGAAACACCGGAAACACTTGTGTATTTTTGTGATACATCACCTGCGGATAATTCGCCGATCATTTCAATCGAATTGCCATCCGGATTGAATTTAGCCGTTTCAAATTGTGTAGCAAGTGTAACTTCGTTACCGCCAAAATCACGCAAGACGATTGCACCTTCAACAACTGTAATTTCGCCGCTATCTACATCACCGGCAATAATTGTTCCGCGAATACCAATGGAACCCACGGGAGTATCGATTTCCACATCGTCCGGATCTTCACGTCCGATCAAACCAGATGTAAATACAAAGACGCCTTTTAAAACAGAGAAATTTTGTGATCCGGCATTTGTTGAAGGATCAAATACGTATTCATCAATGGCAAGACGCGCATCTTCGGATACGGCGAAGCTTGTTTCATCAATAAATACAATATTAACCGCGCCTTCGGCATCGGTCTCTACCACATCGCCTTGATAGATTGGTGTGCCTTTAGATACTGTTTCAATTGTACCATCCATGCGCGTTACAGTGGCTTCTCCGCTTATTTCATCAACTGCGCCAACGGGGCTTTCATCTGTCATCGTACCTGCATTTGCAAATTCCGAACCGCCGCGAACAAATGAATTTACAAGTTCTGGTGTAAGCGTCTCTCCGCCAGGTGCCGTAAGGGCAGGGGCAGGCTCCGCTGTAAAGTAGCCTTCGATCACAATTGTGCCATCTGGCCCTTCCATAACCAAGTCCATACCATCGCGCGTTAAATCGGCATCTTTTACAAATGAGGCATCTGGCAATGCGATTTGATCGCTATCTGCGCTCAATTTAACTACATTTTCTGATTTTTCAGTATTATTTGATCCGAATTCAAAACCTTTATATGCCATGCTCTTTAATCCCCCGATTATATGCGCTTTAAATACTCAACGCTTTTTTAAAATTCTTGTCTGTTTTTGCTGTGGCCTACAACCCTTAGACACATATGCCAAAGCGCCAGTGCGTTATAACAACACAGGCAAATAAATTTATATCTAATTTTATGTTAATTGAAAAAAGCTTAGAAAGAGTTAATTATTACGTAAAATTTTATTTGTATTTTATATATATTACGCAAAAAGAAGGAGAGCGCTTTTGTTTGTTTTCTTTTATGATTATTTTTTAAATGCTATCGGGCGTAATATCAGTATAAGCGGGGAGATAGTGATCCGGCTGTAGTAAGAAATCATCATGATGGTCGTGATGAGCCGTTTCTACTTTTTCCTCATGGGGCGTAACAGAAGAGGGCGGTATTAATATGTCCGCCTGTTCATCAAACAGGATATCTGATAGTTCTATGGCGGCGTTACTGGCCGATGGGTCGCTTTCATAAATTTTGATATTTCTAAAGCTTGCATTGGCGCTATTACTTGCATCATCATCATTGGCGAATACAAGATAATTGATGTCTCCGCTATAATAATCGCCAGCATTAACGCTGAAGCTTTGCCAATCACCATCGCCGGAATAGGATAAATCCAGCCCCTCGTAATTCTGATCTTGTGACCCGGCAACTTGAAACATTTTTTCGGTGCGGTAATTAAAAAAGGTATCTGTTTCAAACATTATGCCTTGTACTTCACCAATTAATGTTGATTTAAAGTCAAATTCCAACACTGTATTTTCGGTCACATCATAGTCAAAGCTTAGCTTTTTCCAGCTGTTTTTATTTATCGTAACACCTGCGCCGTTATCTGTGATTTCAACTTGTAAAGACGCATTATCTTGATTTGAATAACCGGAAAAATCATTTTGATAAAATGAAAGCGAATTTTCATCGGATGGGTCATCTGATGACGGAGTCCCATCGCCTTCGTAAATTTTAATATTGCGGAAGCTTGCATTGGCGCTATTACTTGCATCATCATCATTAGCGAAAACAAGATAATTGATGTCTCCGCTATAATAATCGCCGGCATTAACATTGAAGCTTTCCCAATCACCATTGCCGGAATAAGATAAATCCAACCCCACATAATTCTGATCTTGGGATCCGGCAACTTGGAACATTTTTTCAATGCGATAGTTCAAGCTGTTATCTGTTTCAAACATCAGGCCTTGTATTTCGCCAGTATTGGTTGATTTGAAATCAAACTCTAACATAGTGTTATCTGTTACTGCATAATCAAAGCTGAGTTTTTTCCAGCTGTTATTTGTGATTGTTACAGCTTCGCCATCTTCTGTAACACTTACTGCGGTTTTGGCATTATCTTGATTTGAA
Source organism: uncultured Alphaproteobacteria bacterium (assembly GCA_963702155.1). Lineage (GTDB taxonomy): Bacteria > Pseudomonadota > Alphaproteobacteria > Micavibrionales > Micavibrionaceae. The sequence goes on along the minus strand of OY969717.1, from coordinate 1,200,261 downwards.
TAGCTGGAAAAATCGTTTTGATCGAAGGATATGGGGTTTATATCTGATTGATCGACCGAGTTTTCCAATTGACTAAAACTATATGTATCATCAGCAAAGGCAAAGTTTTCGACGTTTTTTATTGTATCTTCTCCAAAAATACCGAGAAGATCCGTAATTTTTACCGTTATTGTATCAATAAGTTCAATAAAGGCGTCAGCAAGGTTAAATGCATAGATTACGGTATCAATATCCGCGCCGCCATCAATTGTATCATTACCACTACTGCCGATCAGGGTATCGTTTCCAGAAAATCCTTTTAAAATATTGTTTGCAACATTTCCGGAGATTTTATCATTACCGCCGCCGCCCCACGCGTTTTCAATGACAGTATTAAAGGCGATGCCGATACCATTATTGATCCCGACTGTACTAAATGCGCCGTCATTTAAATTCAACACAACATTGGACGACATATAGGATGCATCAAATGTATCTGTACCGCCAGCATCCCATATGGTTGAGGTCAGTGTATTGCTCAACGTATATATATCATCACCAGTCGCATGATTTAGATTTTCGCCATAAATACTTTGTAGGGCGTAAATATCATACAGCATGTAGCTTTGCGGGAAAAATGGCCAATCGTAAGCCATAACGCTATAGCGCGATGTAGCTTCCGCGCCGGACAACACATCAAAAGAATGACGCAATCCAAGGGCATGGCCAATTTCATGTGATAAAACAAAATAACCGTAATTCCCCTCAACGGGGTTTTGCGTGTTGGCATGCAAATTATTTGTCCAAACATCACCGCCTTTGGGGTGGGGGTGGGGGAAATATGCCCAAGCGCCCGCGTTCGAAGGCAATTGTGTTTGGCCAAATCCCAGATGTGCGGCGGATACACCCGTTTCATTAAATGTCAGATTTGTAAATGTTTCTATTTCATCTAAAACACGCAATGTGGCGCTTTGCATTTGCGCATTAAACGCCTGAAAATTTGAGGCTTCCTGATCTGTGCTTTCATAATATGCGGGCAGAGCCTCAAACATATTATAATTAAGCGTTAAAGGCGCGCCATTACCATTGCCCCAAATTGGTCCTTTTAATAGCTTCAGGGCAGCATCTTCAGTTCCGCTCCAGCCATAATCCGATTGGGTGGCGATATATTCAGGCGCAAGGAAATCTGTGCGGGCATTTGGGGTATGTGACATATTAAAGTGTCCAATAAAAAGAATTTTAGTCAGAAAAAGAGTGTCTGTATTCAGTTTTACTATAGAACAGCAACATTTATAAAGAAGAATATTTAAATGAACACGCTGGCGGAAAAGATGGTGCCCGGAGGTAGAATTGAACTACCGACACGGGGATTTTCAGTCCCCTGCTCTACCACTGAGCTACCCGGGCATTTTTCAGCATCAATCGTTTTGTTATGATCTTTGTCATGTTAAAACGCTTTACACTGAGGTTGCTTTCATAATTATACGAATACAAAAGCAGATCGATTTATAAAAAACATTCAGTGCTTTGTCCAGCATCTTTTAAAGATTTCTGATGGATTTGGTAGAATTGTCCAAAATTATTCTAAAATTATTTTAAAGGGTTTCTTTGAAATTTGTACCAAGACGTTCTTCTAAGGGGGGAGTCCGGCGCTTTCGCGTGAGTTCAACAAGGCCAAGACGCGTTGTGCCGTGGACTTGTATTGTGCACGGATCATCAAAAGCCAAATCTTTGAGCGTATCCAAAACCCTTTTTTCGTTATCCTTCCCTTGGAATTTTAAAAAATCGATAATGATAATACCGCCTGTATTGCGAAGCCGCATTTGCCGCGCGATATCATGCGCCGCTTGCAGATTTGTGCTAAGGTTACTGCCTTTATCGGCACCTTTATTAACATCAATGGCTGTTAGGGCAGCCGTTTCCTGCACGATTACATTACCGCCATCTTTCAACATGACATACGGTTCGGAGAGATCCTCAATCTGGCCTATAATATCGCGTTCATGAAAAAGGGCGAGATCCTCTTCCGCGCCGTCTATTTCGACCGGTATAATTTTTGGTACAAGGTCGGGCGCAAAGATAGAACACCATTCCTCAACATGATTTAGATGGTTCATTGTTACCACTTCTATGCGCTCAATCACTTGACCAGCCTGATCGCTTAGCGTTCTTTGCACCGCATCCGGACCCATCATAATAAGAGAAGGTGTATCATTTTTGAAAAACGCGCTCATTTGATCCCACGCTTCTTTCAAAATCTTGGCTTCACGGCGTAGCACATCCGTTTGTGTATTGGCGGCAGAAGCGCGCAAGATAAAGCCTGTCATGTCATCCAGATCATCTAGCATACTGGCGAGTTGAGCGCGCATGGCTTTATTATGAATCCGGCTTGAAATATTGTTAGTTGAATCGGCTGCGCTGTGGATCAGGTGGCGGCCGGGCATCGTTATATCCATGCTCATTTGCGGACTTTTATTTTCTAGCCGCGTATATTCATCCCATTTATTCGGGATATACGCGCTTTTGGCTTGTACGGCGACCATATCACCGGGGCTGAAAACCTTACCAATGGCTTTGTCTCCGCCCTTTATATATTGTCCATCTTCGGTTTTAATCCGGACATCCTGATTGTATAAAACGCCCATGTTATCGCCATCCAGATCAAGAAAAACAGCATCAATTGCCGGATTAATCGATTTGACTTGCGCCCAGTAAATAGATCCCCAGCGCACCTCTTCGTAAGAGGAGTCCACTTCGAAGCCTTCCAAACGCCCTTGCTTTAAGGCTGCCGTCCAAAATGTGCCTTTATATTCTTCGATTAAAATGTCCAAGATGTGTGCCTTTAAAAGGAGTTAGATTTGGGCAAGGGGAAATCCGTTACCGCGAAGCATTTGCATTGTATCATAAAGAGATAGACCGACAACATTGGAATGAGAGCCATTGATGGATTTTATAAATATGGCTGCCGCACCTTGTATTGCGTAACCGCCTGCAACGCCTTTCCACTCTTGTGTTTGAATGTACCAATCCATTTCGCCCGCGCTTAACCGTTTAAAGTGCAGGCGCGTTTCAACCACGCGTGCGATAACTTCGCCATCGGGTTTGATAAGCGCAAGACCGCCATATACACGGTGCGCTCGACCGGAAAGAAGAGCGAGGCATTGCCGCGCGCTTTGCTCGTCCTCGGTTTTGGGAAGAATACGTCGACCGCAAGCCACTACGGTATCCGCACTTAAAATAAATGTGTTTTCCGGCGGTTTGTTTGTTTTATAAACGGCGCGTCCTTTTTCAATTGCAAGGCGAAGAGCGTGATCTTTTGGCAGTTCCCCCTTATGCGCAGTTTCATCAATATTTGCAGGTATAATTTGGGATGGGACAACGCCAATTTTCGCGAGCAAAGTTTTCCGGCGCGGGGAGGCCGAGGCCAGTATGAGGTTTTTTGTCATGCCTTGGTCTTTTTTTAATAAAGATTAATTATTGTCCCTAATAAGATCCCGGCCTGCGCCGGGATAAAAAATTTTAATTCAAGATATTCATTTAAGAGAAAATCTTTTATTTTTCACGGAAGATAATCCGCCCTTTGGAAAGATCGTAAGGGGTCATTTCAACAACTACTTTATCGCCTTGAAGCACGCGTATGCGGTTTTTGCGCATTTTTCCAGCTGTGTGTGCTAAAATTTCGTGGTCATTTTCAAGCTTTACGCGGAACATTGCATTGGGAAGGACTTCGGTAACTTCGCCTTTAAATTCTATTAGGTCTTCTTTTGCCATTTTATTCTATATTATCTCTTTATCATTGACGGGTTGTTTTAATAAGAAGTAGTTATACGCTCACATCTTCAATATGTCCAGTTTATGTGCGCATATCAGACCGATTTTCTAAAACGATCAATCCAGGCGTTAATCTCCGCAGGGTGTGTTTTCATAGTTGTTTTATGAATGATCAATTTTGAGGATATTTCCATTAGTGTTTCGGTTTCTTTTAACCCGTTGGCTTTAAGCGTGCCGCCGGTTGAGACGAGGTCAACAATATATTTTGCCAAACCCAGAGCAGGTGCAATTTCCATGGCTCCATTTAATTTTACGCATTCGGCTTGTATGCCTTTTTTACGAAAATGCCGCGATGTGATTTTAGGGTATTTTGTTGCAACTCTAATATGACTGAGCGCCGCGATTGATAATTCAGAAGATTTATCAGCCGGGGAGGCCAAGGAAAGGCGGCATTTTCCTATTCCAAGATCAAGAGGTGCATATAAATTATCATAATTAAATTCCTCAATAGCATCACTACCGACTATGCCGATATGCGCGCCGCCATATGCCACAAATGTAGCCACATCAAACGCGCGTACACGTATAATATCAAGGGTATTATCAGCGGTTTTAAATCTTAGTTTGCGACTGCCGGTACTGTAAAAATCATCTTCCGGTGCAATACCACATGATTTTAAAATGGGGGCAAGCTCATCCAAAATGCGGCCTTTGGGAAGCGCCAATATGAGTTTTTTAGGATCTGTCATAGAATTATAAATAATAGTTGCAGATGAATAATATATTAATCGAACTTAATCAGGAACTTATCCGGATTTATGGTATTGGTTATTATAAAGCAATACCCCTTTATAAAGAATATCAGGAAAATGAAAATGGATTTTTTATCACCATTGATGGAACAGTTAAACGATATGCTAACGGCATTTATAAAATTATTGCCTATGATTGGTATTGCCGTTTTTATATTAATTGTGACATGGGTTGTTGCAACGGTGGCCAAAAAAATCGTCACGCGTATATTGAGCCATTCCCATATACGCCCCTCTTTAAAAAGCCTTGTTACTACATTACTTAAAATCGGCATATGGATTTTAGGCACCTTGATTGCAATGACCGTTGTTTTCCCAAGCCTTACCCCTGCAAAGTTGTTGGCCGGGCTCGGGATCGGGTCCATTGCCATTGGGTTTGCATTTCAAGATATTTTTGAGAATTTTCTTGCCGGTATAATGATTATGCTTCGCAAACCTATGCGTATTGGAGATTTTATCAAATGCGATGATGTAGAAGGCAGGATTGAAGAAATAAATATTCGCGATACATTTGTACGCCAGACGGATGATCAACTTATTTTAGTACCAAATAGCAAGCTGTTCAAAAATGAAGTTTTTGTGCGAACCGATAAACCCTTACGTCGCTTTGAGGTTGTGTGCGGTGTTGCGTATGATGAGGATCTGGAACAATCAAAGGCTGTTATAAAAAAGGCCGTGGAAAGCGTGGATTTGGTTAACAAAGACAAAGCTGTGCAAGTTTTTGCATGCGCGTTTAATTCATCAAGTGTCGATTTTAATATTCGCTGGTGGGCGAACTCTAAGCCTCTGGATATGCATGAAAGTCAGGATGCAGTTATTATTGCGGTTAAAAAAGCGCTGGATGATGCAGGGATCGAAATTCCATTTCCATATCGGACGCTTACATTTAAGGAAAGTCTATCTTTGAAAAAAGAAGGTGATCATACAAAAAATGATTACAAACCTGAGGAATAGCAAAGTAAATATAAATAGGTTTTTAAAATTTCTCGATCTTCGCGCCACATGCGGAAAGCTTGCCGACAATATCTTCATATCCGCGCTCTAGATGATAAATACGGTTTACAATAGTATCACCACTGGCAACTAAACCTGCTAGCACGAGCGCAACAGACGCGCGCAAATCGGTCGCCATCACTTCTGCTCCGTGCAATTGATCAACACCGCGAATAATGGCCGAATTACCTTGCACCGCAATATTTGCACCCATGCGGCTAAGTTCTGGAACGTGCATAAAGCGATTTTCGAATATTGTTTCTGTCACGAGCCCCGCGCCTTCTGCAATACTCAGCATAGCCATAAATTGCGCTTGTAGATCAGTGGGGAAACCTGGATGCGGCTCTGTCATTATATCGATGGCTTTTAAGGGCTCATCGCCGCGTTCAACCAAAATATCTGTGTCTTCAACTTCAACTTTTACCCCCGCTTGTGATAGAAGGCCTAGCGCAGCGGTAAGCGTATCGGGGCGGCAGTTTTTAAGGCGCACTTTTCCGCCTGTCATGGCGGCGGCTATAATATATGTCCCCGTTTCGATACGATCTGGAATAACGGAATAGGTTGTGCCGGTAAGGGATTTCACGCCTTCAACCGTAATTATAGGCGTGCCCAAACCTTCGATTTTTGCACCCATTTTAATTAAACATGCGCCTAAATCCTCAATCTCCGGTTCGCGTGCGGCATTACTCAAAACAGTTATACCATCCGCAAGGGTTGCGGCCATCATAAGGTTTTCTGTTGCGCCAACCGAGACTTTGGGGAACATGATTTTTGCGCCCCTTAACCTGCCATTATGTGTTTTTGCATTAATATATCCTTGATCCAGCGTAATTTCCGCTCCCATCTCGCGCAGGCCATCCAGATGCATATCGACAGGGCGTGTTCCAATGGCGCACCCTCCGGGCAGCGATACGCGTGCCTCCCCAAAACGGGCGAGTAACGGGCCAAGCACAAGAATACTCGTGCGCATTTTACGCACCAGATCGTATGGCGCCTCGACATTTTGTAAACCCGATGGATCAATGGTCATTTGGTCGCCCTTACGGGTTATTTTACAGCCAAAATGTTCCAGCAAATCACTTTGCGAATTAATATCCCGCAACTGATTCGGGCAATTCTCTAAATGAAGCGGCTCATTGGTCAAAAGCGCCGTACACATAAGTTTAAGCGCCGCATTTTTTGCGCCGCTGATTTTTATTTCACCATTTAATTGCTGGCCGCCTGTAACGCGGATTTTTTCCATTTATATATACTTTTATCAATAAGGTTAAATATTAGAAGGCTTAAAAATATTAAAGCTTTGGTAGGGTTACGCCGCGCTGTCCCATATATTTGCCTTTGCGGTCTTTATAACTCGTTTCACACATATCGCTACCCTTAAAAAATAAAAATTGTGCTACGCCTTCATTGGCATATACGCGCGCGGGCAGGGGGGTCGTATTTGAAATCTCGAGTGTAACATGTCCTTCCCAGCCAGGTTCCAGCGGTGTAACATTGACGATAAGGCCGCATCTTGCATAGGTGCTTTTTCCAAGACAAATAACCAACACATCTTCGGGAATACGGAAATATTCAACCGTGCGGGACAAAACAAAGCTGTTTGGGGGAATCACACAAATATCAGTTTTTCGATCTACAAAACTTTGATCGGAGAAGTTTTTGGGATCGACCATCGCATTATCAATATTTGTAAAGATTTTGAACTCATCCGCCGTTCTTGCATCATATCCAAAAGATGACAAGCCGTAAGATATAACGCCGTCACGCGTTTGTTTTTCAACAAAAGGTTCAATCATGCCATAGTTTTGCGCAAGATCACGGATTTGATGATCAGCCAATAACCCTGGTATCATATCGGTGGTTTTAGAATGTACGGCAGTTTTGTTCTTAGCTCTATCTTTTAGTAGAGGGGGTATATCGATGGCTTGCATAGTTTTACTCATTTTTATTTTACGGTGCTAGTATCTGTTTTTTCGGGATCGTCTTTATGTTTTTGTTTTACGCCTTTGACAAACGCTTTGCGCCGTTTCAAATTATCACGCAGGGCAGCGGCGCGTTTCTCTTTGTTTTTATCGCTGTCGGGGTTGCCGGCCATGGTAAAACACTTTTTGTTAATTTAATATGTATTTAAACTGGAATTATCCCTAAAAGCATAGTAAAAAATGATCGTGACAGGCGAGTCTTTTTATTGTACGGTCGCAACCGCTTTGGGGATAAAATCAAGTATCCCTTATAAATGTGCCGCGGTAGCTCAGTGGTAGAGCGCGTCATTGGTAATGACGAGGTCGAGAGTTCAATTCTCTCTCGTGGCACCATTTTTTCGTTTATAATAATTATAATATTTTAAAAAATATTCTCCTTTTTTTTAATTTTTACCTAATGCCGCTTTAAAAAAGGGGTGCATACAATTGTTATAGAGCTAATTCTTCATTTTCAAATTTGGTACCGTATTGTTTGAAATTAAAATAGAAAGGATTTCTATAATGCGTCGTTTGAATGATGTTAAAATCTCCCATAAACTTATCGGATCCTATGCGCTAATTATCGCGCTTGTCGTTATTCTCAGTGTTTTCTCTGTCCTTAGTATGACAAGGTTAAGCGGCGTTTTTACGGAGTATCGTTCAACCGCGCGTGCAAGTTTGTTACTTGCTGATATGTCTCAATATCTTGGCGATGCGCGACGTAATGTTTTCAGATACCGGTTGGCTCCAGATCTAGACCGTCAGGCCGCGATTGATAATGATCTTGAAAAGCTTATTAACTATGAGAACAAGATTGAAGATGTTGTTCATAATTCTGATCAAAAAGAAAGGCTTTATGCTCAAAAAGATAAAGTTAGGGCCTACGAAACGAACTTTAAAAGCGCAGTTTCTTTTCAGGCGCAAATAGACAACATAGTTGCAGAGATGGATCAAATCGGGCCCTCTATGCGCAAGGATTTAACGCAAGTCATGCAAAGTGCTTATAATGCTGGTGATACAGCGGCAGCTTATTATGCCGGACGTGGTCAGGAAGCGCTTATATTAGGGCGATATTATGCAAGAAAATTTCTTTTGCGTAACGAAGCTGAAGATTCTGAGCGGGCTATACTGGAGATGGAGAAGGCTGATAATCATGTTAAGGCCTTGCTTAGAGAGTTACAAAATGCTGCTCTGCGAAAATTAGCTTATCAAACAAAAAAAGGACTTAAAAACTATAGAGAGAATTTTTCTACCGTGTCTAAAGCTATTTTATTAAGAAACGAACATTACGCCCGTATGGACGAGTTAGGCCCAGAAATTTTGGGAGCATATGTTTCTTTGTTTAAAGAAAATGAACAGAGGCAAAATGTACTTGGACCGAAGGCTACAAAAACTATTGAGAGCGTATCTATTGCCACGGTTTTTGCCAGCATTGTCATTACAGCTCTTTCTATTATAATCGCGTTGTTTATTGCCCGCATGATTGTCAGCGCATTATCTGGCGTTACAAAAATTATGAAGAGCCTGCGAGAAGGAGATTTTAACGCTGAAGTCACCGGGCTTGACCGCAAAGATGAAGTTGGAGAAATGTCACGATCCATTCAGGTCTTCAAAGAAGATGCCGAAAAGTCATATCTTTTGAAACAAATGGTTGATGATATGCCTACGAGTGTGATGACTGTAGATGTTCGCGATGATTTAAAAATTAATTATATTAATAATGCATCAATTAAAACATTAACATCTATTGAAGAGCATCTTCCTATCAAGGCAAAGGATATCATGGGGCAGACTATTGATGTCTTTCATAAAGATCCAAAACATCAGCGTGCATTGCTTGCCGACCCCAATAATCTTCCGCACAAGGCAAAAATCACGGTAGGACCTGAGAAAATGCTTCTTCTTATCTCTGCTATCAAAAATAATGTCGGTGAATATATAGGCGCGATGTTGACGTGGGAAGTTGTAACGGCAAAAGAGCAAATGGGGGATAATGTTGAAAGTGTTGTTGGTATATTGAGCAGCGCGGTGACAGAGCTGGAATCAACAGCTAAAAGCATGTCTTCCATGGCGGAGGAAACGCAATCACAGGCGACGGCTGTGGCTGCTGCTGCTGAAGAAGCCGCCACAAATGTGTCGACTGTTGCAGCGTCTACGGAAGAGTTAACAGCCTCTATTTCGGAAATTAGCAAACAAATGCAGGAGTCAAACAGAAAGGCTTTGTCCGCTAAAGAGCAAGCTGATGCAACCAATGTAACCGTTGAGAGTCTTAAAGCGGCAGCTGAAAAGATAGGGGCGGTTGTAACCCTTATTAACGGTATTGCCGAGCAGACAAACCTGCTTGCCTTGAATGCGACAATAGAAGCAGCGCGCGCAGGGGATGCTGGAAAAGGGTTTGCGGTAGTCGCTAACGAGGTTAAAGGCTTAGCGAGTGAAACGGCGAAAGCTACGGAGGAAATCAGTATTCAAATTCAGGATATGCAAAGTATTACAAACGAAGCTGTCAGCGCTATTAGTGTTATATCGAAAACAGTCGGAGAATTGACAAACCTTGCAACGAATGTAGCGTCTGCGGTTGAAGAGCAAAGCATTGCAACGCAAGAAATTGCACGTAGTGTCGAACAAGCGGCAGCCGGTACAAAAGAGGTTACTGTCAATATCACAAGTGTAAGCCAATCGGCACAGGAAACGGGAGATGCCGCACAGCAAGTATTATCCACCTCAGCAGAATTGGGCCAGCAATCACAAACTTTGAAAACGCAGGTCGAAGAGTTTTTTAAAGCCGATTAAAAAAACCTAAGCTAAGTCTTTTTTATCAGCAGTCTATAAAACGGCACTCGTCCTGTATTTTAAATACTTAAATATATTAAATATGGAACGTTATGTTAGGCTTTTGCGTTTGTTTTTTTAAAAGGAGATTATAAACCATGAACTTTCCCAAACATAATATTTCTAAAAATACGCTTTTTATTGTAGCCGATGGTGAGCGTGCCGCGATGTTCGAATCCACAAATGATCATGATATCAAGCTAAAAAGCCTTGGTGACATGGATTTTGAAAATATGGGTGATAAAGGGCCGGGCATTCTACCGCCAGAAATGTCGGATCGTGAGAAAGGCGAAGCAACAGTAGCCAAGCATATTGCTGATGGCTTGTACGAAAAAGTTCATAGTAAAGGTGTTGAACGATTTGTTTTGGTTGCAGATCCAGATACGCTTGGTGAAATCAGGCCAAGCTTACATGATAGCGTTAAAGGTAAAATTATTTTGGAAATACCCAAAACTCTCACCAATTCACCAATTAATGACATTGAAAAGGTGATAAAGGCCGAAATGGCTGCCTAAAACTTTTATACTTAACTTATAAAGTTATGACGCGCTCTATGGCTTAAATGGTATAGGGCGCGATGTATAAATGGGTTCTGGCGCTGGCGTAATATTGTAATCATATGAAACGGGCAGGCGTTTACATTCTGGTGTAATTTTCAGAAGTGCAGGCCATTTATCAACCCAGCCTTTATCATGCTCGGCTTCTTGTATAAATTCATGTTTAACACAGGCATTATTGCCCAAAGCTTGCAAATAGCTGTTTAAAGCCGCCGGAGGTACAACCTGATCCTGGCCGCCGATAAAGTGAACTTGAGGTATCGTTTTCAAAAGCGGTGCAAGCGTTACCGGATTAATCGAGCCGGTCAGTTGATCGCCTTTATGATAGTTTGTCAAAATATCATGATCTAAAACACCTGCTACTGTACGAATTGACAAAATGTCATTTCGCTCTGCCGCGAGTGCCGTTGCGATAGCGGCACCTCCATCATATCCAACCAAGTGTATACCTTTAAGGCTGTACTGTCCCTTGATTTTATTGAGTGTAGTATTATAAGCGGCGATCACATCAGGGCTATAGCGCGCATCGCCCCAGTATTTTGAGTCGCAACTTTCTTTATTGCTGACCATTTTGCTGTACTGACATGGGCGGGCAATATAAGCAGTATTTTTAGATTTGTCGCGTGTAGCCAAATGCAGGGCCACCGGATTTATCGGTGTAGGGTCACGTACCATGCCGGTATGGGCAATATTTTTCGGGCCGTCGCCTTCGATATAGATAGTAACAGGATCGCCGCGTTCATGCATGCGTTCAAAAACTGTTAGAGAAAATCCATTGGCAGCCACTTCACGTTCGATCATCCAGGTTGGGGAGGCTAAACGTCTTGCAATTTCGGTTCGCATGGTTACGCTTGATGTCGCGCATGATGATGTACCAATAGCAGCAGTGGTTAAGGCCAGCGTTGTAAGGATAGTCTTCATAAAATGTTTTTTCATGTCTATTTTCAATATTTTAAAATACGTTATGGATTATTATTTTATCAAAACTCTAACAGGGCGGAGCATTAAAATCACGTGTTATTTTTCCGGCTTCCATCCTTTTTTCCAAGTTTCAAGCGGGATAATCTCTGGCGGTATACCGTTATTGTGAAACCATGAATCAACGACATAATTTTTGCCGTTTGTATTTTCCCGAATGACGGCGGTCTGGTGTGGCCAACGTCCTGCATTGATAATCGGCATGCGTGATGTGGGCGACATGATTGCGTGATGTTTTAAAAGGCCGTGTTGCTCTAAAAGCGAAAGATAAACCGTTGTATTTGTGCTTTCGTCTACGCAATCCAGTTGGTATGTGCCGGTTTTTTTAAATGTACCTCTTATATCTTCACCGGTTCCGGCCAATGCACCAATTGCATTTTCAAAATTGGCAATGGTTGTTTTTATTCTGGTTTGTTCTTCGGCGGCTGATTTTGAAGGCTCTGTCATCGGTTTTACAATATCACGCCACTCCTTTTCGTTAAGTTCAATTGCTGTTCGGCTTTGACAGCCATAGCCGTGACAGTGGGTGAAGCGTTCCGGCGTTTGATTGGTCAGATTTTTACGGGCGAGGTAGTCTTTGTAATCATTATGCGCGGTGCCGCAAGCGGTAAGTACAAGTAAGGATGTGAGGGCGGGCGCTATAGATTTCATGATAGTTCCAGCTCTATCGCCGTATGGTCGGACGGGCGTTCCCAACCGCGCGGATTTGTATTAACGGTACAGGACTTAAGGCGGTCAGTCACCATGGGAGAAAGGAGGAAATGATCTATTCTTATACCGTGATTTTGATCCCACGCGCCGGCTTGGTAGTCCCAGTATGTATATTGCTCAGCCAGATTGTTGTGTACGCGAAATGCATCGGTCAGGCCAAGATTTAAAAGCTTTCGGAAGGCTTTACGCGTGGGGAGCATGAATAGGGCATCATCGCGCCATACGTTCGCATTATAGCAATCTTTTTCTTGCGGAATTACGTTAAAATCGCCGCCGATTGCAAAGGGAACATCGTTTTCGCGCAAGGATTTAAGGCGAGTATAGAGCCGCTCCATCCATTTTAATTTGTAATCGTATTTATCGCCCGGAGCCGGATTGCCATTTGGCAGATATATATTGATCAGGCGCAGGCCATCATATTCAAACTCAAGATAGCGAGATTGTTTATCTGTATCATCTCCATCCAGTTTTTCCGCAATAATATTCGGTGTGTCTTTGGTGAAAATGGCAACGCCGTTATAGGCTTTCTGCGGAACGGCGTGGGTTTTATAACCTGTTTCCACAAATTTATCATGCGGAAAATCGGCCGTTTTTAGCTCCTGCACCATTAAAACATCCGGCTTTTCCTCATCCAGATATTGCTTGACGTGATCAAAACGTGCATTGATCGAATTTACATTCCAAGATACAATTTTCATGATTTTTAGCATAAAGGTCATATATTTACGGAGCAAGGCGGAATTTTATCTGTTACTCAGTTGTTCAGTTATAAACAAGAAAGAAGATTTATGAGCGCGGATACTAAAAACCAGATTGATTTTAATCCTTCTATGGCAATTGAAAAAGTAGATAGCTGGATTGACGGGGCGGTCAAACTCGCACCAAATATGCTGGTTGCGATTTTTGTTTTTGTTATTTTTTATGTTATTGCGATCACCGCACAAAAAGTTATTCATTCTCGGCTCGATAAGCGCGGGCGCGAGAATTTGGGTGATGTGCTTGGCGGATTTTTAAAACTTAGTATTGTTATTGCGGGGGTATTAATTGCCGCGACTATTGTTGTGCCAACATTAAAGGTTGGTGATTTAGTTGCCGGTCTGGGGGTCGGGTCGGTTGCAATTGGTTTTGCGTTTAAAGATATTTTGCAAAACTGGCTTGCGGGGCTTTTGATTTTGATCCGACAGCCCTTTGAGATTGGCGACCAGATTGTAGTTGGCAGTTATGAGGGGCGCGTAAAACAGATTGAAACGCGCGCGACCATTATAAAAACTTATGACGGCCAGAAGGCGGTTATCCCAAATAGCGATATTTATACCAACGCCGTGCTCGTAAAAACGGCCTATAAAAAGCGGCGCTCCCAATATGATATTGGTATTGGATATGGTGATGATGTGAAAGAGGCGTGTCAAATTATCAAAGAAACACTTATGGAGATTGAAGGTATTGAAGCCGACCCCGCGCCGGAAGCCTTTGCATGGGATTTGGCGGCAAGCTGGGTTACGGTGCGTGCGCGCTGGTGGTCGGATAGTAGGCGGTCAGATATTGTAGATGTTAAGTCGCGCGCGATCATGGCGATTAAATACGCGCTGGATGAGGCGCAAATTGATATGCCGTATGAAACAGTTGTACATTTGTTCCACGATCAAACCGAAGAGCGTGACGGTACACCGGGTAAACAGCGTGAGGGTTGGCCTGCACCAAAAGATAAAGATATCAAACCGCGCTGGAAAACCGAATTAAAAGAAAAAGCCGCCATGAAAAAAATCGAGGAAGATTGATTTTTTTAGGAATATTTTCCTTGACACTTTTCAGGATTTATGAAATATTGCAAATATAAAGGCCAGAGTTGTATTTAAATTTACCTGTTTAGAACATCGTCTTTTGTACTTGCGGCGATGGTCATGACCTCGTTGATCAAATTATCGGGAACTTTTAATTCTTCAAGCGTGGATTGCAAATTTTCGGCAACGGCGTTGAAATGGTCTTCATTTAAGCCTTCTTCCTCGACCAATCTTTTATGGGCTTCTCGCATAGAGCGGCCTGTATATGTTTCCATACCGCCGAATGCATAGGTTAAAAATGCCCTTTGATGGCCGCGCTGTTTGACCATATCGATATTCTTGAAAAAATGGTTGATCCGGTCATCGGTAAGAACTTTATCATAGAAAATATCAACGGCAGCATCAACGGCGGGCTTACCGCCAATGCGGTCGTATAGAGATTTTGTCATGATATATCCTTTTGATTTATATAGAGTAAAAAGGATACGCTAATTTTTTTAATTTATATAGAATGGCGCTTATTTACCCCATAGAAAACGATGTGCCGCAGCCACAACCCGCAACCGCATTGGGGTTGGTGATTTTAAACTCTGATCCGGCGAGGTCTTCTTCAAATGTTATAACCGAGTCTTTTAAGAAGGGCAGGGAGATGGGGTCTGTAACCACTGCGCCTTCAAAAATATGATCTTCTTTTTTGGAGGTATTATCCAGTTCCAGAATATACTGAAATCCGGAACAGCCGCCGCCCTCAACCGTAACACGTAGATATAGTGCAGGGTCTAATTTTATCTCTCGCAAGTCGTTTACACGTTTTACGGCAGTCTTATCGACGGTTATTTTTTCTTTTACATCAGTCATATTATCAATATATGTCATTTTGTACGAAAGCAGAATCTATTTTTTAAAATCATGTATCCGAGCTTTCGCCGGGATGACATTGGTTTTTTGCTTAAGCCGCTTTTTGTTTTTCATCAAGCGTTGGATAGTCGGTGTAGCCTTCCGCGCCGCCGCCGTAGAATGTATCATTATCCGGTTCGTTTAGCGCGGCATCTTTTTCAAAGCGCTCCACCAAATCGGGGTTTGCAATGAAAGGAACGCCAAAAGATACGAGATTAGCCGCACCGTTTTTAATGGCATCCTGACCGTACTGCTTGTCATATCCGCCATTGATCATGAAGTTGCCGTTATAGAGTTTTTTCAAATCACCGGCAATACGCTCTACGCCATCTTGAATATCCATCATGTCATGACCGGGCAGGGGTTCAACAATATGGAGGTATGCAAGGTCATATTTGTTTAATTTTTCAGTGAGGTAACCAAATGTTTTTAAAGGATTACTATCACGCATATCGTTAAATGTACTGGTCGGGGAAAGACGAATACCTACACGGCTTGGCTCCCACGCTTTTGTGACGGCTTCCACGATATCAATTGCAAACTTACATCGTCCTTCTAAGTCCCGGCCATAATCGTCTTCACGGCTATTCGATCCGTCGCGTATAAATTGGTCAATCAGGTATCCGTTGGCGGCATGGATTTCTACACCATCAAAGCCTGCTTTCTTAGCATTTTCAGTGGCTTGGACATAGTCATTGATAATATCTTTTATTTCGGCGATTTCTAACGCGCGTGGCTCTGGGCAATCTTGCGGGCCATCGGCGGTAAAGGCTTGCGTATCCGGTTTAATCGCGCTGGGGGCGACCGGTTTTTCGCCATTTGGCTGCAGGCTTTCATGTGATACGCGGCCAACATGCCATAGCTGTATAAAGATTTTTCCGCCTTTTTTATGAACGGCGTCTGTTACTTTTTTCCAGCCTTCAACTTGTGCATCGGTATGGATTCCCGGCGTTTTAACATAGCCGATCCCTTGGGCGGAAATTTGCGAGGCTTCGGTAATGATAAGACCTGCGGATGCCCGTTGCGCGTAATATTTTGTCATCAAATCGGTTGGCGCGAGGTTATCATCGGCGCGGTTTCTAGTCATGGGCGCCATAATAATGCGATTTTTTAATTCGGCGCTTCCGATTTTTATAGCGGAAAATAAATCTTTGGTCATGCGTCGTTGTTCCTTCAAATTTCTTAAATTTTATTTATGTTCATCCGTTGAACTTAAAACCATTTAAGGCAAGAATGGTTTCAGACAATGTTTTAACTTTTATGATTCTGATGAAAGATTTTTTATGAATGATGCGGCATATAATTATTGCGCTTTGCCTTTGGCGTCCTATGCGTGCCGGCCGGATATGTCGGTGGGGCGCGTCTATGAAGAGCCGGAGAGCCGTTATCGCACACCTTTTCAGAGGGATCGAGACCGGATTATCCATGCAAGTGCTTTTCGCCGTTTGAAATATAAAACGCAAGTGTTTGTTTATCATGAAGGGGATCATTACCGGACGCGTTTAACCCATACGTTAGAGGTTGCGCAAATTGCCCGTACGTTGGCGCGCGCGCTGATGGTCAATGAGGATTTGGCAGAGGCCGTTGCCCTTGCGCATGATTTAGGGCATACACCGTTCGCGCATATCGGGGAGGAGTATTTGCAAAAATGTATGAAGCCTTATGGCGGGTTTGATCATAATGACCAATCTCTGCGTGTTTTAACCACGTTGGAGCGAAAATATCCGGAATGGATTGGCCTGAACTTGACGTGGGAAACATTGGAAGGGGTGGTCAAACATAATGGGCCGGTTGAAGGCGATTTGCATATTGCCGTCCGGAATTTGAATGAGAAAATGGATTTACGACTTTCCTCTTATGCGTCCATGGAAGCGCAGGTCGCGGCGCTGTCCGATGATATTGCATATAATAATCATGATGTCGAGGATGGTCTGCGGGCGGGCTTATTCACCATTAAGGACTTAGAGCAATTGCCATTACTTGCCGAGGTTTTAAAATCCGTGCGCGGGCGTTACCCTAACTTGACCAAGCGGTTTTTGATACAGGAAATGATCCGCGAAATGATTGGGATGATGGCGGATAATGTACTGGAGGAGACTAAAAAGCGTTTGCATAGCTTAAGCCCGAAAAATCCTGATGATATTAGAGGGGCGGGACGTCAGATGGTGGCATTTTCCGAAGACATGCGGATAAAAGTCAATGTATTGCGCGAATTTTTGTTTGAAAGGATGTATCGTCATTACACGATTGAGCGGATATGGCTTAAAGTGGAGCGGATTGTTGGTGACTTATTCACAGCCTTTAAGGATAATTATTTACTGCTGCCTGATAATTGGCAGCGCCGGATCAAAGAAGCCGGAGCGCAGGATGATGAGGGGTTACGGGCGCGTATTGTGGCCGATTATATTGCCGGTATGACTGACCGGTATGCCATCCGCGAGCATGAGCGCCTGTTCGATTTATATTGGGATTTACGATAAGGTGCTCGTTGGCTTATAATGTCTACACAGAATCGGCATGCTATTGGTCTGTACAAAATTGCATTCGGCCTTGGAGCAGATTTATAAAGATTAAAGGATTTTTTAAAATGAGTAACGATTATAACAACCCCTATACCCCGCAAAATAACTACGATAATTTTGATGGTAACAACCGATATAACCGCAAGCCGCGCGGTATGATGGACAAGATTTTTGGAAGCGGGCTGGCGCAAAAAATGCGCAGCCCTATGCTCGGCACAGGCGCGCTGTTATTGGTAGGCGCGGCGATTGCAGGCATAATTATCGTTAGCTATCCATCTTCTGATATTGAAGAAGAAAATGTGCCTATTATCCAAGCCAGTGCCGAGGCGTATAAATCCGCGCCGGATGATCCGGGCGGGATGGATATTCCATATCGTGACAGTACGGTATTTTCCGCGATGCGCTATGATGAAAATGGTAATCCAATGGCTCGTGAAGGTGGACGTATAGAGAATTTACTTGAGCCTGCGTCTGGCTCTTCTGATACTACTAACGACACCGGGGAAACTGCAACTTTTGCTGAAGAGCCGGAAGCCGACCCTGAAATACTAGCCGCGGCAGAGAAAATGCGTGCTGCCCAAAATGAAGCCCTACAAAATCTGGATACCAGCAATAAAGCGCGTGATATGCTTCAGCAAAATAATAGTGTTGATGAAAATGATGCAAATGAAAATATAGACGTTACGGAAAAACTCGATCTTTCAGCTTCGAGTGAGGAGACTTTAACGCCGGCAGAGCCCATGGCGAATGAGCTTGATGCTTTAAATAAAAACACCCGTGATTTGGTTGACGTAAAGCAAGCCGCAAAACCGGCAGATACAAAGCCGCAAAGCCTTCATAAGGCAGGGTCATCACCTGAAACAATCGAATTTGTTAAATCGGTTTTAGATAAAAAAGATAGCGGTACGGCGGCATCTGTTGAACCGGCGGCAGGCGCGGCAAGTTCTTCTGTCGCTATGACGTCTGGCTCTTATTATGTGCAGGTCGGCAGTGTCAGAAGTGCGTCCGGCGCATCTGGTGAATGGCAAAAAATAAAAAAAGAACACGGAGCGCTATCGGCTGCAGATTACCGTGTTGAGCGCGCCGATCTAGGAGAGCGGGGGACATTTTTCCGTATTCAAGCAGGGCCGATGAGCAAAGATAGTGCTGATTCGGTTTGCACTTCGATCAAGGCAAAAAAGCCCGGAGGGTGCCTCGTTGTCCGTTAAAGTTTTGGCGCGTGAATGGTCAGCCCACGCAGAAGGCCGGCTGGCTGCAGTTTTATCTGCATCTGGTCACTCTTTGACAGAAAATGAAATTTCTTTTTTTAAAGAAGCCAATCCGTTTGGTTTTATATTATTTGGACGGAACTGCGATACGCCGGATCAGGTACGCGCGCTTTCACAAGAGCTTAAAAATACCGTTGGTTGGGATTGCCCTATTTTGATTGATCAGGAAGGCGGGCGGGTACAGCGTTTAAAGCCGCCACGTTGGCGCGAGCATCCGCCAATGAAAGATTTTGGCGATATGGCGGCTAATGATCTTCAAATCGCGCTTTCTGATTTGCGGTTTACGATTATCCAATTGGCGGGCGAATTATCATATGCGGGGGTAAATGTAAATTGCGCGCCTGTTTTGGATTTGCTCTACCCCGATACACATCAGGCGATTGGGGATCGTGCGTTTTCAGATAATATTGATATTGTTTTTAGATTGGCCTTATCCGTGTGCCGAAATTTATATGCAAAGGGCGTGATACCAGTAATTAAACATATTCCGGGTCAGGGGCGCGCCAATCTTGATTCGCACAAGGACTTGCCAATTGTTGATACGGCGCGCGATGTGCTGGAATCTTCTGACTTTGATGTTTTTCGGCGTTTGGCGCAATCTGATATCGGTCCTGCGGTATGGGGCATGACGGGGCATGTTATTTATAGTGATGTAGATGCGGTGCATCCGGCATCGGTATCACCTGTTATTATCCAAGAGATCATTCGTAAAAGTATAGGGTTTGATGGATTATTAATGAGTGATGATTTGAACATGGATGCGCTTTCCAAATATGGTGATATTGCGGATCGTGCCGCGCTTTCTATGCGCGCAGGCTGTGATATTGCGCTTTATTGTTGGGCGGATATGAAAGATATGGAACAGATGGCGAATATCCTTCCTAAAATATCGTTGAAAACGCTGGAGCGCTTGCAAAAAGCGGAAGAATTTCGCACACTGGCTGCATGATTCAAACATCTTTAGAGGCCGCATCGATCCGTTCACCGGATTTTGAAGAAGACCCGCCGCGTCAGGCGGGCGAAAATTCATTGCAAGCGCATGATGAGGCCGATGCGTTACTTCTTGATATTGACGGGTATGAAGGGCCGATGGAGGTTCTTTTAGAGTTGGCGCGTAAGCAAAAGGTTGATTTATCCAAAGTATCTATCTTGCAATTGGCGCGGCAATATCTTGGGTTTGTAGAGCGAGCGCGGGTTTTGAATCTGGAGCTAGCGGCAGAATATCTAGTGACGGCGGCGTGGCTTGCGTATTTGAAATCACGGCTTTTATTGCCTCCGGATGAGCAGGATGAAACCCAGCATACTGCCGAGGAGATGGCCGAAGCACTCCAATTTCAGCTTAGACGGCTTGAGGCGATGCAAAAGGCGGCGGAAGCGTTACAAGCTTTGCCTCAATTGGGGCGGGGCGTTTATGCGCGCGGCACGCCGGAGGGGATTAGCATTAAAACGCAGACACGCTGGCAGGTCGGGCTTTTTGATTTGCTTAAAACATATGGCGATATCAAAAAACGTGAAGAGGATAGCCATTATGATTTGCCAGAATTCCGGTTAATGTCGGCAGATAATGCAATGGATCGGCTTACCCGTATGCTGGGGCAATTGCCGCGCAAGGGTATGGACAGTGTTTGGGCAACGCTTAGCAGTTTTTTGCCGGATGATTTGCCTGACAAGCTTTATGGTCGCTCAACCTTGGCCTCGACATTGACGGCGGCGCTTGAGCTGGCAAAACAAGGCAGGGTTGAATTTAAACAAGACGGTTTGTTTCGTCCGATTTATATGCGCGCGCGTAGTGATGCGGGCGCCGAGACGGGTGCAAAGGTCGAAGCAAACGTAGCAGGGGGGTAAGGATAATAAATGAGCGATTTTATACATGAGGATCATAAACGGTTGATCGAAGCCTTGTTATTCGCAGCGCCCGCGCCGCTTAATACGCGGGATTTGCATGGCTATATGCCTGATGATGTGGATGTGGGCGGGGTTTTGCTTGCGTTGCAGTCTGATTATGAGGGGCGCGGCGTTGTCTTGCATCATGCGGACGGTCTATGGGCGTTTCGTACTGCGCCGGATTTGTCGGATTCTTTGTCGTTAGAGCAGGATGTGCAAAAGAAATTAAGTCGCGCTGCTATGGAAACGCTTGCTATTATTGCCTATCACCAACCTGTTACGCGGGCGGAAATTGAGAATATTCGCGGGGTTGCGACCCATCGCGGCACGTTGGATTTATTGATTGAGGCTGGATGGATTAAACCGGGGCGGCGCCGGGAAAGCCCCGGCCGTCCGCTGACCTGGGTTAGTACTCCGACATTTTTAGATCATTTTTCCTTGGAATCTCTTATGGATTTGCCGGGTATGGATGATTTGAGAGCATCGGGGTTGCTCGACCGCAGGCCAGCGATTGAAACCGTACCTACGGGGGATTTGTTCCGCGGGCAGGACGCTCAGGATGAGGTCGCGGATACCGAGCCTGAAAATAATGAACTGAATGAGGCCGAATTAAGGGGAGACAGCGCGGCAGAAGCGGCGTATGATAAAGATGAAATTTTGGAAAAGACCGCTTAATAAAGGAGCATTGATATGGCACCCGGCCCGTTACAAATTTTGATTGTTGTTTTGCTTATTTTCTTTTTGTTTGGCGCAAGCCGCGTACCTATGATTGCCGAAAATCTGGCGAAGGGCATTCGCAGTTTTAAAAAGGGGCTGAACGAGGATGATGCGGACACTGCAAACGCGCAGAAATCTGCTCAAGATACAAAGAGAGCCGCGATTACGGCGGATCAAAAACCTGCCTCCCAAGCACCCGCCGCGGTGACAGAAAGCCAGAAAGACAAGGCTTAATCCCCTTTATTTTTAAAACATGCTTGATTTTGGATTTCCTGAATTATTATTGATTATGGCTATGGCTGTGGTTGTGCTCGGCCCAAATGAGCTTACCAAAATTATGGTGATGCTTGGCCGGCTGGTGCGCAGGATCAACTACATGAAATTTGCAATGTCGCGCCAGTTTGATGATTTTATGCGTGAACATGACATGGAAGATATTCGTAAGCAGGTGAATTTTGAAGCGCCGGATATCAAAGCGCACGAAATGGACGAAGCGGCGTATGATGAGGGGCTGGCCGAGGCGCCGGATTTAAATGTTGCGGGCGTAGCGGATACGCAAAATATTGATCCGTCAGATCAAAAAGCCCTTGAGGATATTGTTACCGACGAGGGCGACTTTGATCGCGAGGGGCGTGATATATCATGAGCGATGAAGATCATAATTTCCCCGAACACCACATGCATCCCAGCGCGGAAGATGTGGCAAAAATTCATGGTATGCATGATGATATTGCCTTCATAAAACCAACGATTGGAGCGGGCGGGTTGACCGATCATTTGGTCGAGTTGCGCCGCCGTCTTATGTGGGTAACGGGGGTGATGATTATTGGTACGGCGATTTGTTTTCTTTTTGTTGATCAAATTTATAGTTTTTTAGCAAAACCGCTTGCCGATGCGATGGGGTCGGAAGATTCTCAACGCCTCATTTATACAGGCCTTACTGAAGCATTTTTTACATATGTAAAAGTTGCGTTTTTTGCAGGTATATTTTTAACGTTTCCTATATTGCTGTATCAGGTTTGGCGGTTTGTTGCGCCGGGCTTATATAAAAAAGAAAAGGGCGCGTTTTTGCCATTTTTTGTAGCTACGCCCGCATTGTTTTTTTTAGGGGGCGCGTGCGTATATTATATTGTATTACCAATGGCTTTGCCATTTTTTCTAAGTTTTCAAAGTAGCGGTAATGAAACCGCACTTCCCATACAATTAGAAGCACGTGTTAGTGAGTATCTAGATCTTATAATGACGCTTATATTTGCCTTTGGGCTTTGTTTTCAGCTTCCTGTCTTGCTCACACTTTTAGGGCGGGCGGGTATTGTGACGGCGGATTTTTTAGCAAAAGGCCGCAAATATGCGTTGATCGTAACGTTTATAATCGCCGCTTTTTTAACGCCGCCGGATATTATTTCACAAGTTATACTGGCGCTGCCGGTTATGGCGTTGTATGAATTATCTATAATATTGATCCGTATGGGCTCAAAACGTAAAACCTCTTAACCGCCTTTTTTATGCCGCATCGACCCACTCCGCAGAAATTATATAAAGAGAAAATTAAGACTGGATTGCTTCAACCCGATCCGGTGCAAGAGAAGGCTGTTCATGCGTTGAACCATCTTCATGCACGAGTTAGTGCGCGATATGAGCAAGCCCAGACATGGCAAAGCCGCTTTAAAAATCTGCTGGGTTTTAAGGATGATGTTATTCAAGGGATTTATATGTATGGAGATGTGGGTAGGGGGAAATCCATGTTGATGGATTTATTTTATTCGACATTGCCGCAAGGTATTAAAAAGCGGCGTGTGCATTTTCATGCATTTATGATTGAAACGCATGATTATTTTCATAGTCGCCGAAATGAAGCGCACTTTCGGGGGAATGTTGATAGTCTTGTGCCTTCATTGGCCGCGCTTATCCATGCGCGGGCGCGGGTTCTATGTTTTGATGAGTTTCATGTTACGGATGTCGCGGATGCGATGATTTTGGGGCGGCTTTTTACCGCGCTTTATGATTTGGGTGTGGTTGTGGTTTCGACCTCTAACTGGCCGCCGGATCGCCTTTATGAGGGCGGGTTGCAGCGTGACCGGTTTACCCCTTTTATCGAGCTTTTGAAGAAGCATATGCAGGTTATTCATCTGGATAGCGATACAGATTATCGGTCAAGGTTTCTGCGGGAGGAGGGGATGTATTTTTATCCGCTTGGGGCGGATGCGAAAGCGCATGCAGATAAGGTCTTTGCAAAATTAACCCAAGGCGCGCCCATACATCGCGAGTTTATCAAAGTAAAAGGGCGTAATGTAGTTATACCGCGTGCGGCGGACGGAGCAGCGCGATTCAGTTTTTCAGAAATCTGCGAGAATGCGTATGGTGCGGAAGACTATATTGCCATCGCCGAGCGGTATCACACGGTGTTTTTAGAAGACGTGCCTGTTCTGCCCAAAGAAAAGCGTAATGAAGCCAAGCGTTTAATGACCCTTATTGATTCACTTTATGAGGCGGAGACGAAGTTGGTTGTAACAGCGGCGGTTCCGGCAGAGGATATTTATAAGGGTCGCGACCATGGCTTCGAATTTCAGCGGACAGTAAGCCGTTTGAATGAAATGCAGAGCGTTTAGTCTTAGTACAGAATGTTTTTTTTAAAATATTAATAAGCTTTTTTTAGATTTTATATTTTAGGCGTGGAGCTAGGCTTTATGGTGAGGTAGAGTTATGGCTTATGGATTTTTTATTCAAAATTTTTAAGCGAAAAAAAGCTCTACAAATCAAACATACCAAACAAGCCGCGCGACCGGGTGATGGAGACGTTTTTGAAAGTACAAAAGCGGCCCTTTTGGATGAACCCTATTATGTGGATGCGGCAGAGAACGCGGCGCTCAAACAACAAAAAAACAAAGCGCGATTTGGTAAATTTGATGAGCGCATGGGCTTGGCGGCCGATACGGAAACTAATCGGGAGATTTTGTATTATCTGGCGGGGCATGATCCGGATGCCAAGGTGCGGCGGGCGGTTGTTGAAAATGAGGCAATGCCGGTGCAGGTCACGCCGGTTTTAGCGAAAGATGCTGATCTGGATGTGCGACTTGCGTTGGCGGCAAGGCTTGTAAAACTGCTTCCCGATTTATCTGAGGATCAGACCAGCCAGCTTTATGCATATGTGGTGCAGGCGTTGGGCACACTTGCGCTGGATGAGGTTTTGAAAGTGCGCAAGGCGTTGACTGCAACGCTTAAGGATAATGCGTTTACCCCGCCAAAAGTTGCGGCACGATTGGCGCGGGATATTGAACGGGACGTATCAGAGCCGATTTTACAAGCGTGCGCGGCATTATCCGATGAAGATTTACTTTCGATTTTGCTAGAGCATCCATCGGCATGGGCGGCGCGGGCCATTGCGGGGCGGGCAGAGGTGAGCACGGATGTATCACAAGCGATTATTAACCATGACGATATCCAAAAATCAGGTCTTATTTTAATTAAAAACGAAGGTGCGATAATATCGCTCGAAAGTTTGAATGAGATTGTTGAAAGATCGCGGACATGGCCGGAATGGCAGAAGCCGATTGCAATGCGAAAAGGGTTGCCGGTATCCATTGCGCGGGATTTGGCGGGATTTGTTGATCAATCGGTGGCGGACGTTTTAATCGGACGATCTGATTTTGATCAGGAAACGATTGAAGATATATCGGCCATTGTTCGGCGGCGTATTGATTTTGTTAATGATCGGGATTTGGCAAAAGCCAAGTCCGATACGGATGAAAAAAAGACCTATGATAAAAGTGATGTTACCAAAGCGCGGCTGGCTCAAATGTTGGAAGAGGGGCGGATTGGCGAGGACACCATCTCGGATGCACTGGCCATGCGGGATTATGATTTTGTCTGTGAAGCGCTAGGTCTTTTATGCCGCACAGATGTAAATACGATACGGTCAGTTTTTGATAGCAGCTCGTCGCGTTCGGTTGTTGCGATTGCATGGAAAGCGGGACTTACAATGAGGCTTGCGCTTCAATTACAAAAAGATATGGCGCATATTCAGCCCGCAAAGTTAATTTATCCTAAAGAGGGGCATTTATATCCGATGGATGATGATGATATTTTGTGGCAACTTGAGTTTATAGGGATTTGAAAAGCAACTTTGTTTACCGAAGAAATCACATATTTTTAATGTGTTTTATGGCGCTCGCTCTTGCTAAGCTTTTATAAAGTCTGTATTTCTTATGATACTGAATAACAAAATTTTAAATTCTATAAAGGGGTAAAGATATCATGGCACGCAGAAATAAGATCGGTTTGATTGGCGCGGGAATGATTGGCGGGACACTTGCGCATTTGGCGGGTTTGAAAGAGCTTGGGGATGTCGCGCTGGTGGATATTGCCGAGGGTATGCCGCAGGGGAAGGGGCTTGATTTGTCCGAATCTGCACCGGTTGAAGGATTTGATTGCGATTATTTGGGCAGTAATGATTATAACGCGATTGAAGGGTCGGATGTTATTATTGTAACCGCCGGTGTTCCGCGTAAACCGGGGATGAGCCGTGATGATTTGGTGGGTATAAATACCGGCATTATCAAAACTGTGGGTGAGAATATCAAAAAATATGCACCGGATGCGTTTGTAATCGTTATTACCAACCCGCTTGATGCAATGGTTGAAGTGATGCAGCGTGTAACCGGATTTGATGCCAAAAAAGTTGTAGGCATGGCCGGTGTTCTTGATTCTGCGCGGTTTCGTTATTTCTTGGCTGACGAGTTTAAAGTTTCAGTTGAAGATGTGAGCGCGTTTGTTTTGGGCGGTCATGGCGATAGCATGGTGCCGTTACAGCGTTATTCAACCATTGCGGGTATACCGCTTCCCGATTGCGTTAAAATGGGATGGACCAGTCAAGATAAAATTGATGCCATTATTGATCGCACGCGTAAAGGTGGCGGGGAGATTGTGGCGTTGCTTAAAACAGGGTCGGCATATTACGCGCCTGCGTCTAGCGCGATTGTCATGGCGGAGAGTTATTTGAAAGATAAAAAGCGCGTATTGCCATGTGCGGCCAAGCTTACCGGTGAATATGGTGTTGAAGGTCTTTATATTGGTGTGCCGGTGATCATCGGTAAAGACGGGGTTGAGAAAATTATCGAAATTACGCTTAATGATGATGAGCAAGCGATGTTTGATAGCTCGGTTGCGGCTGTTAAGGAATTGGTTGAATCACTTTAAAATAAAGTCTGCGACCGTTATTTATAAGAAGCGCTTTTTTAATAAGAGCGCTTTTTTATATCGAGATTCTGGTTGGGGCGCGTGTGCGTGTTACGGTTCGTATCAAAGCGCAGGTTTCACGTTGTAGGCTTATCTCATTGTTAATTTTGCGAGATGTTTGTTCGAGCGCCTTTAATTCATATGCGACTTTGTTCTGGAATTTTTTATAGACATCGCGGGCGCCGAGCGGCTTTTTACCCCGGAAGAAAAACGGGCGGTTCAATTTTGCAGCTTCGCGCATGGCTGGATTTTTCATGTAGGCAATAGCCGTGCCGGAGCCGGATTTCCGCATTTTATATAAGGTTTTTGATAAGGGCAGGCCAAGCATGTGAGAGATATAATGATCGGTGATCGTAGCTTTTTGCCCTTTGTAATGTTCCAGCATTCTTGTTTCTTCATGGATTTGTTTGGTTTTAATCAATGCAGACACTTCGGGATCATAACGAAGTGCGAGAATTTCCGCCCTTAAAAACCTGTTATTACCTTTTATATGGGGGATATTACCTTTAAGGCTTGTGTCGATTGCCTTTGCGTAATGGGGATAGCCGATATCTGCGCCATATCGCTTCATTAAAATGAGCCATGTTGGCTCAATATACTGGAAAACGCCGCGTGCGGTTGAATGTTTTGCTTCAATTGCGCGACCAAGATCGCTCTCTATTTTTGCTTTTAAAAGCAGGAGTTTAAAATCTACGCCAGTTTTAAGGCTGGCCTTATACATACCATCGATTACGGCGGGATCAAGGCCGCGGTTTTTAACGTGGATAGACATGGATTGCGCGAGTGCGAGGTTGGAATTATTTTTTGCCGTAATCTCTACGGTCATGCTTTTATCGCTATGACACTCAGTTTTTGCGTGCGCTATCGGTGTGTTTAAAAATACGAGTGCGGCGCATAGTGTAGATGTTTTCGCGATATAATATTTTAGTGAAGCCATCATTGG
This sequence comes from uncultured Alphaproteobacteria bacterium, assembly GCA_963702155.1. Taxonomy (GTDB): domain Bacteria; phylum Pseudomonadota; class Alphaproteobacteria; order Micavibrionales; family Micavibrionaceae. Next base: position 1,172,423 of record OY969717.1, on the reverse strand, counting down.
TTTTCTAGATTATTTAAGCATTAAAATAACCGCAGATTTTTGCGGTTATTATCCAGTATGGCGGGGGAAGGTAAAAAAAATGTTAATTATGAATAAGATACAAGGTATCTATTCTTATGCATGGACGTATAAGCGTATTTTAAAATAGGAATTTATGGGCCGGTATTGGTCGGGATTGAGGCACTGGCGAGGAGTTGTTCGTCAGGTCTATCCGGATTATATGCCATGCCATTTTTTAAAACGCGCTCGACAAAAGCGTTTGATGTTGCCAGCGTGCCTTCTGGTGCTTTGGCAAAGGCATCAGCAATTAAATGCTCTTGCGTGTTTTGATCAAACAAGTTTCCGGCTTTCCATGCTTCTTGCGGGTCGATGGTAATCGCTTGATTGCCGCGCTGAATCCAGACTTCTGCATGAAGATGTGCGCCTGACCCTATTCCAGTATTTCCGGTTTCGGCGTATTTTTGGCCGACTTCAAGAAGATCGCCAGTTTTGACATTATCGTTATCCAGATGCGCGTCCATCGTGTAAACACCATTACCATAGTGCACAACAACAATATTTCCATATCCTTGCGATGTGCCTGCATATACTACGCGACCTTGCGCTTGGGCTTCCAAGTCCGTGCCGATAGGGGCCGCAATATCTGCCCCACGGTGCATGGAGGGTGGGCGACCTTCTACAGGATGTTTATGCCTGTATCTGAATGTATCACTTATTTCGTGGTCGTCCTCAACAGGGCGGCTTAGATGTAATGTTTCATTATCAACGGGTTGGAACGCGATGGCTTGATTTATGGCATCCAGCTCACCGATTCTTTCGCGTAACTGACTAATGCGGTTGTCCCAGCCGTTTTCGAATTTTTTATATGTGTCGGGTTCGTTTGCGATAAGGCCGGCATTGTGGTCTTGACGTTCTTTTATAACGGCTTCGGTTAACCCATCCAGAGTATTGCCATTTTTCTCATATGCATCTTTAAGCATTCTGTTCGCGTCTGACGGGTCGCAATGGAATGCCGTATCGATAACAGCCAATTGAAGGCCAAGCGGTACATTGGCCATTTGCGCAGGATCATTTTTATCAACGCCAATGATCGACCAGTCAATTTTTTGCGCGTATTCTTCCTTAAAAATGGTAAGAACATCGGCCATTTTCAAATTATCCAACCATTCGGTTGCGCGTTCTTTATACGCCGCGGCCTCTTCGCCTTCGTGTGGTTTTTGGTGCCAGCGTGTGTTAATACCGTATTTGGAGTAGCCGCCGTCCGGTTCTTCGACAACTTCATCCTGTTCCAAATTCATGATAAATGTGAACATGTTGTTCAGGGCATCGTTTTGGCTTAGATAATTCTTGCCAAAATCTTCAGGTGTCGTGTTCTCTGCAACTTCGGGGTTTACACCTGTATTTGTAAAAGGAGATGCCAAAGGTTTACCATCTTTACCAACGCCATAGGGGGCGGATAAATCAGGGCCCATAAGTGCCTGATTTAAGATATCGAAGCCCATTGTATCACCGGTTAGCGGCCCTGCAATCGCATTGAACAAGTAATTAAAGAAATTTCCAAAATTGGAAAATATATCACGGAAGTCCCATCCCTGATGTGGATTGATGTAGTTGGGGTTCCAGCCATCGCTGTAAAGTGTGGTTGTATCGTGTTCGCGCTTTTCCCCATTTAAAACGCCGGCGGTGTTCATGGGCGCGGCAGCATCCACGTATGTACCAAGCGTATTGGTTTCGGGATCAAGATCGGATGTGGGTATTGTTTGAACAGTCGGCGTGCCGAGGGCGGCCGGGCCGTTTGGGGTTACAGGTTCAATTGAGACTCCTGCCGGATTGGCAGCGGCAGAAAATTGAGACGAAATAACACTGTTCTCACCCGAAGCTGTCGGGGCAAGATGTGTGTGTGTTTCGGTGTTTTCTGTCGGCGTTTTCGCCATGTATTTATCCTTATTAAAACGCAGTGTTTTTGTTTATGCCATGCCGCCTGAATTATTTAAAACAGGGTTAGAATCTTCATGTGTAGGTGCAGGCAGTATAATATCGGTCTTTAAATCTACAGTTTGCGCGGCAACATTATCAGATGCCACATTATTAAATAGAGATGAATACGTATTTGGATCTGCCGTCACAAAATTGATAAACCCCTTGGCCGTTGTTGTTTGGCGACCGGCTTCCCATTCAAGGGCGGTATTTGTTAATTCAAATTGTGCTTCTTCTTCCGGTGTTGCCGGAAATTTTGATGGTAACCATGGCGTAATTTTTCCAGATGTTTCGCTGGACTTGATTTGTGCAATAATTGCCGGCTCTTTTATTTCCTGATAGTCGGTAGGATTATCAGCAGGTCGGAAAATATAACGCTCCGTTATTGGCTCTTTATATATGATGTGCGGAATATCATTTAATTGTGCTGTAACAAATTGATTGCCGCCTTCCGGGTCAAAGGTCGGGGATGTATCCTGTGTTACAGGATTAAACATATTTGTTAGAGATTGTGATACAGAACTGTTATCAAAAGACGCACCACCGCCATTTACGGTATCGTTTATCATATTTACACCCTTTATTTTTGACTGTCGTTGCAGTCGCTTTTTTCTCTTATTAACTGCATTATACGGTATTTTTTAAGGGTGTGTCAATTTTTACGTGTCTCTTTTTGGGAAAAAGATTCCCGAAACGGGGAATTTTTTATAAGTTCGATATTTTAGCCTAAGCCATACCACCAGGCGTATTATTAATGAGCGCCTCTGGCATTTCCATGCGGCGAATATTGTTCATTAAATTTGCCGGAGAGTTTGGATCAAGATCGGGTACAGGCTGAAGCGGCGTTGAAGGTGTAGCAGTCGCAGCTGCGCCAAATGTATTGGACAAATTAGTATTTTCAGCGGTTCGATCAAGTATATTTTTAGACCCAACCTCAAGACCTTCAATCTCGCGTGCAAAAGATGGAACAGGGCGTTGCGTGGTAAAGCCTGGTAAAATAGTCGGTTGACCATTATTTGTATCTATAAGATTGCCGGATGGGGAGACGCCGATGTTTGATAAATCTGACCGAGTATTTGAAATAGGTGCTGCACTTGTTTGTTCAGTGTTATCAGCAACATTTACAAATTTTGTTTCTTTGATTTGTAATTCATCCAAAAGTGCGTTCATTTCATCTAGATTGTTTTTAATGTCTTGTGCGCTCATTTCTTTTGGAATTTCGCAAACGGCACCATCTTTTAATTCGGCCTTTATATTATGGGTTTGCTCATATGTTTCAAGCGCAGTTTCGGCACGATTAATAACGTTTTTTGTTTCTGCGATTTGATTATTAAAGTCATTTACGACCTTTTCTTGTGCTTCAACTTTAATAGAAAGTTGATCATATCGCGCCCTCAGTTCCGTATTATTTGCTTGTTCGCCTTCTAACTGTTGTTTAAGTGTATTTAATTCTTCTGTTTTTAGGGCAAGATCAGCTTTCGTAACATCATTTTGTTTTTGAAGGGTAAATAGTGTGCCTTGTATATCGCACATTTGCTCGCTGAGATCATTAATAAGGCCTTGATTGGCAATTAAATCATGATCGACTTCTAAAGTTTGCTCTGCATCTACAAGGGCTAATTCTGCATCTGTCTTTTGTATTTCGGCCTCTTGCATTTGCATATTAAGAGCGTCGATATTTGATTGTGTTTTCTGATATTCAGAGATTTTCTGTTTGGTGCTATCGTCAGCATCGTTTAACAAAAGGCCGTCATTATTCAGCTGCTCCTGAATATGTGTAATGGAATCAGAGTCGGTGATTTCGATTTTCTCACCATCCATATTTGATGTATAATATGTTATTTCGTTATCCGCATTTGTTTCGCTGATAACAAAATGTGTGCCGGATTCGCCATTTAAAGCGACAGTAATTACACCACTTGCGGCCAGATCTAATTGTTGTGTCTGATTTAAAGCTTGCGCTTCGTCCAACGATGAAGAAATTTGATCATAGTTTTCAGTTTTTTGTTCAAGATCTAGTTTGGCCTCGGCAATCAGGTCAATATCTCGTGCTTCAAATGTTTCGACTTTGGCGATCAAGTTTTCTTTTTTATTAAGATCTGCTTGAGATTCTATAATAAGCGCAGTTTCTTGATTATCTTGCGTTTTGAGCGCTCCCACTTGTGTTGCGACAATTGCTGTTTGCTCACCCAAATTTTCAAGGCGCTGGTTTGAATCTTCCAAAGCTTTTCCAGCTTCGTCTTTGTCTTTTATGAGGCCTTGCAAAATTTCATTAGCGGCGTCGCGTGATTGTATTAAAGCGTCAAGCTGAGCGTTGAGCAGAGCAAGTTGGGTAACCAATCTATTGCCATTATTTTTATCTTTTTCTTCCTGATCGGCGAGCGAAATTGTGCCGGCACCTGATCCCGCGCTGCTGTTCATAAGGCCGCTATTGTTGCGCGTGCTGTTCTGAAGATTGTAAGCGGCTATTTGGTCCGCTTGAGAATTATGCGCGCCAAACACGTTGCCTTTAATTATTATGCTGTCACTTTTGATATCGTCGTTGTCAGCCATCTTGCTGCCTGCTTTCCTATTACCTTAATATATCACGATATTCTTTAATTACTCATGTATCGCTTTTTTATTGTGATTTTTATCACATTACACCCTTGTCTTTAAAATACACGATTTACATGTGAAGAGTCAAAAGTAAAAAAGATTAAGATCTTACGGTTTTTTTGATTTTTCGGGTTTGCAAAGGGTTTTTAGGATGCTAAACCTGTGAACATTATTTAAGTTTTGTAAAAAGCAAGAGAGAACGCATTTATGAATATTCATGAATATCAAGCTAAAGAATTATTGAAGAAATATGGTGTTGCGGTGCCAGATGGTATTGCCGCGATGAGTGTTGATGAAGCCGTAGAGGCCGCAGAAAAGCTTAAAAGTAACGGTACAGATTTATTTGTTGTTAAGGCGCAAATACATGCAGGTGGACGCGGTGCGGGGCATTTTTTAGGCGCTGCCGATGATAAGGGCGGCGTGCGCTTGTGTAAGACTGTCGAAGAAGTTAAAACGGCGGCGGAAGCCATGATGGGCAATACGCTGGTTACTATTCAAACCGGAGAAGAAGGTAAGCAGGTTCAGCGTTTATATGTCACAGACGGCGTTGATATTGAAAAAGAATATTATTGTTCGGTTGTTTTGGATCGCGCCACTAGCCGTGTGACATTCATGGTGTCCACCGAGGGCGGGATGGATATCGAGGAAGTGGCGGAGCATAGCCCGGAAAAAATTATTAAGACGAGCATTGATCCTGTGAGCGGGATGTCAGGTTTTCATGCGCGTAAATTGGCGTTTGGCCTTGGTTTAAAGGGTGCGCAGGTCAAAAGCGCGGTTAAATTCTTTATGTCTTTATATAAGGCATTTGTTGAATTGGATGCCTCTATTGTAGAGATTAATCCTATGATTTTAGCGGGTGATGAGGTGATGGCCTTGGATGCGAAGATGAATTTTGATCCAAATGCGCTGTATCGTCAGAAGGAGGTCGCCTCTATGCGCGATGAGACAGAGGAAGATGCGAATGAGAAACTGGCGACTGATCACGAGCTATCTTATGTCCGTTTGGACGGTGATATTGGCTGTATGGTGAATGGCGCGGGTTTGGCGATGTCGACCATGGATATTATTAAGCTTTACGGCGGGAATCCTGCAAACTTTCTGGATGTTGGCGGGGGCGCAACGGCAGAGCGCGTAACGGTTGCATTCAAAATCATTTTATCCGATCCCAATGTTAAAGGTATTTTGGTGAATATTTTTGGCGGTATTATGAAGTGTGACGTGATTGCACAAGGTGTTATTGCGGCGGCCAAGGAAGTTGATCTGGACGTACCTTTGGTAGTGCGTTTAGAAGGTACAAATGTTGAAAAAGGTAAGGAATTGATGGCCAATTCCGGTTTACCGATTATTTCAGCGGATAACCTCGCAGATGCGGCAGAAAAAGTCGTAAAGGCGACCGAAGAAGCAAAGAAGGCGGCATAGATATGAATGGTTTAAACAAAATATTTTTAACTGGTTCTTTTTTATCAGTGTTGGCGATGCCAATATCTGGCGCTTTTGCGCAAGATGCTGTTATAGCGGCTGATACTCAGGAAGCGCGGGTTGAAGCAGCGACGCAGTATGAGTCTTTGGTTCCCGTCAAGCAGATGGTGAATGATATGATCTCGGAGATGAAGAAAAATCCGCAAATCCAGTTAGAGCCCAAAGATTTTGAAGCGATTCGCAAATCCTACGATTTTAATGACATGCGCGCGCGTTTGATTGAAACTATGGCCAAACACTTCACGGTTGCGGAGATTGAGGCGCTTAATTCATTTTATAGCAAGCCTGAGGGGCGTACGGTTATGTCCAAAATGCCCGCGTATATGAATGATTTCATGCCGTATATTCAGCAGCAAATGATGGTTGGAATTCAGACCATCATGGCGGAGCGGATGAAAAAAGAACAACAAGCACAGTAGAAAAATTTAGTTTGCAGATTTAAAATTTAGGTTTGTAGCTTAAATTTTTGCTTTTGTTCGTCTTTATAATTTGAACAGATTAAGACTTACTAGTATGCCGGAAACACCATCTTCAGAACTTCGTCAGAACCGAGAGGATTTTTTGAAATCCAAACTTGGCGATAATCGCCTTTTGGTTCGTGTAGCTATGGGTCTTCTCATTATAATTCTATCGCTTGTTCCTCTCGGTTTTGTTTCTGGCCTTGTTCAAGAGCGTGGTAACTTATATCGCAGCGTATCTGAACGTATGACCCAAGAATGGAGTGGGGCGCAACAATTATCCGGCGCTATTTTGGCTATACCTTATGATTACAAAGCATATATTTCAGAGCGAGTTCAAAATAACAAAACGGGTGAAGTCAAACATGTTCGTCGCCCTATAATTAAGAAAAAGTATCTTTTTGTTTTACCTAAAACATTAGATATGAAATCTGTTCTAAAGACAGAAAAGCTTAGCCGAGGTATTTACACTGTTCCGATTTATAATAGTACAAATGAAATTTCAGGACGTTTTGAATGGCCTGATCTTACTGTTTTAGATCATAAGCCAGAAACATTTTATTGGGAGCGGGCAGTTGTTTTTTTTATGACGAGTAGCGCAAAGGGAATACAAGCCGGAGCGAAATTTAATTGGAACGAGAATGATCTTGCGCTTTCGCCTGGGCTTGGATTGCAAAATAAACATCCTAATTTTGGCGGTGTGCATGCGCGTGTAAATTTAACCGATGATTTCAAAACATCGCCTGCTGCATTTTCGCTTGCCATGAATTTACGTGGTAGTAGGAGTTTTTCTTTTGCCCCTACGGGGGCAGAAACAAAAGTGTTGCTTAGTGCAGACTGGAATACGCCCAGCTTTCAAGGTGAAATTTTACCGACTACGCGTGATATTACCAGCCATACATTTGATGCTGAGTGGTCTATTACACATCTCAGCCGATCTTATGAACAGATAAAAACTGTAGAAATCGGGCAGCATGATGATTTTTTAAGGCAAATACAAAGCTTTAATATAGGCGCGGATTTATTTGATTCCGTTAACTTATATACTTTGCTTACGCGCACAGTAAAATATGGTGTTATGTTTGTTAGCCTTACGTTTTTTTCAATTTTTGTTATTGAGTTTGCAACCGGCGCCCGTATGCACTGGCTTCAACACTTAATTGTTGGTGCGGCGCTTTCCATGTTTTATTTATGTGTCCTTGCATTTTCAGAGCATATTTCTTTTGGATATTCGTATGCCATTGGTATGGGGCTTATTAGTTTTATTATAGGGGTTTATGCTTGGGTGGCTATGGGACAGTTTAAATATGGTCTTGCGCTATCTGGTATTTTGCTTGCGCTTTATTTCATTTTATACTCAATTCTGCAAATGGGCGATTATGCGCTTGTTATTGGAACTTTATTGCTACTGGTTTTTCTTGTTCTTGGGATGTATGTTACAAGAAACATGAGCCAACCACTGCGGGGTGATCATAGTCATCCTACAAATATTTAACTTTAAATAATCAACGGAGATTTATAAAACATGGCTGTTTTAGTGAATAAAGATACAAAAGTAATATGTCAGGGGTTTACGGGCTCTCAAGGGACATTCCATAGCGAGCAAGCGATTGCTTATGGAACGAAGATGGTTGGCGGGGTTACGCCGGGTAAAGGCGGGCAGGATCATCTGGGTTTGCCGGTTTTTAATACGGTTGCCGAAGCGGTTGACCGTACAGGTGCGAATGCATCCGTAATTTACGTACCGCCGCCATTTGCCGCGGATGCGATTTTGGAAGCGATTGACGCCGAGGTGGAGTTGGCGATTTGTATTACCGAGGGAATTCCGGTGCTGGATATGGTTAAGGTTCGCCGCGCGCTGGATGGATCAAAAACACGTCTGATTGGGCCCAATTGTCCTGGTGTAATTACGCCGGGTGAATGTAAAATCGGTATTATGCCGGGGCATATTCACACACGCGGTAAGGTTGGTATTGTATCACGCTCTGGTACGCTTACCTATGAAGCGGTGGCACAAACGGGCGCAGTTGGCCTTGGTCAAACAACATGTATCGGTATTGGCGGTGACCCTGTTAATGGTACAAACTTTATCGATTGTATTGAACTATTTATGGATGATGAGGAAACTGAAGCGATTCTTATGATTGGTGAGATCGGCGGATCAGCAGAGATTGAAGCGTGCGAATTTTACAAATCTTTAAAAACAAAGAAGCCGATTGCGGGCTTTATTGCAGGTGCGACGGCGCCTCCGGGGAAGCGTATGGGGCATGCGGGCGCGATTATTTCGGGCGGCGATGATACAGCCGAAGCGAAAATGGACGCCATGCGCGCGGCGGGCTTTGCCGTATCTGAAAGCCCGGCCGGGCTTGGTGATGCCGTTATGAAGGCGATGGTGGCCTAAATCCAAGCGCTTTTTGCTTAAAAATACTTTTTTAGAAAAGCGGCTCTTATGAGCTGTTTTTTGTTTTTAATGTCTCATGCTTTTATCTTTAGGTTTTTTAAGTACGCTTGCTTTTGAAACCGTGATATTATTTTTATCTATTTGTTATTAAGCGTTTTTATTAGGAGCATTATTACGTGAGCATTCCCCAGTCTTTAACCGATAATCAGCGGGAGCTGCTCGTCAGTTTACCGTATCGTGTAGGTGTTGTTGTTTCTGATTGTGATGCATCTGGCGGGGAGATAGCGGAAGAGGCAGAGCGCGAGGTTTTAAAGCAAATTTTAAACGGGTATGCGGAACAGATGCTTGGCTCGGAGGGTATTCAAGAGATTATTCAAGGTACAGTTGCGCGTCAAGATCAATGGGATACATGGAGTGTTGAGCCAGACGGCGTTTATGTTGATTGTAAAAATGCGATGACTCTTTTGGGAGAATTGGGTGAAGTACAAGATGTAAACGCATACAGGAATTTTGTTTTTGGTATTGCCGAGGCGGTGGCGCTCGCGTTTCGGGAGTATGCAACGGATTTGTCATGGTTTCAGCGTTTTTCTCTTTATGCTTTATATCAAACGCGTAAAATAAAAGCGGCGATAAAGAAAAAGCCGTATATTTCGTTTCAGCAGTTTTTAAATATAAGTATTAAAGAGCACAAAGTTTTGGAAAATCTGGCTGATGCTCTAGATGCTGATTATGTTTAAAAAGAATTTTTAAAAGAGAGGGTTTTTACAAATGAATACATTTTCGGATTTTACAGATGAAGAAATAGATATCTTGATTGCTTTGCCATACAAGGCAGGGATTTGGGTTTCTCATGCCGATGATGAGGATGGAGAATTTGATGATGAGCGTGAGCTTGCAGCATTGGAGGCGGCGCTGAACCATATAGCGCAAGCGGAAACATATGAGGGATTTGTAAAAAGTGTTTTTGAACAGACGATAGCCGAGCGGTCGCGGTGGGATGAATGGGCGCATGCGTGTTTTTCTACACCCAAGGAAGCGGAGCGCGTAGGCGTTATTATCAAAGAGCGTTTAGGTGTTGGCGGCGTGCGGCAATATACGGGCGCGGTTATGGATGTTGCCAGTGCGGTGGCAAAGGCGTATGGCGAATTTGGCGATGATGATATGGCAGAGCCGGAAGGCGGGATATCCGCATTAATAGGTACAATTATGGGTAAATTTAAAGGCTTATCTGAAGGAGAAGCGGGGCATCCGATGAATATAAGTGCGGCAGAGGATTCTGCATTATCGCAGCTTAAAGTGGCGTTGTTGAAACATATTTAAAGATGTTTATCTTTGGTAAAAGCGCTGGAAAAATTGAGTTTCGGGGTGTATAACCCTTTTAATAAATACGCAAGTATATAAATTAAATATCAAAATGGATGAGGCAAATGGCTCAGGAAAAAAATCGTTCAACGGACAATATGACATTTTTATCGAGCGCGAATGCGGAATATATTGCGCATCTTTATGGCGAATTTTTACAAAACCCGTTTCATGTCGATGAAAGTTGGAAGAGCTTTTTTGAAGGGCTTAATGATAATGAAGTAACACTTTTAAGCGAGCTTAATGGTGCAAGCTGGACACCGGAGGAAAATAAGCAATCCTCGCGCTCATTTGATAATATGGCTAAAGGCGCGCATATCGGCATAAATACGCCGGATGTTGATATATCGGCGACGCGCCCGCAAGATGCCAATCCTGAAGCGCTGCAACAGGCGACGCGTGATTCTATTCAGGCGCTTATGCTGATCCGCGCTTATCGTGCGCGCGGGCATTTTTTGGCCGATCTTGACCCTTTGGAATTGCGCGAGACGCATTATCATCCTGAACTTGATCCGGCGCATTATGACTTTCAGTCTGAAGATTATAACCGCCCGATTTTTATCAATGGGGTGCTTGGTAAAGACTACGCAACTTTGACTGAAATCCTTAAGATTTTAAAAGATACATATTGCAACAGTATTGGCGTTGAATTCTTGCATTTGACCGACCCTGAAGAAAAGGCGTGGATGCAGGCGCGGATTGAAGGGGCGCGCAATCAAAGCGCGTTCAAACAGGATGAGAAAAAGTTCATTTTGCAGCGCATGATTGCCGCCGAAGTGTTCGAGCAATTTTTGCATAAGAAATATCCCGGAACGAAGCGATTTGGCGTTGATGGCGGTGAAGCCGTTATCCCGGCGATTGAAGAAATTATGCGCCATGGCGCGGGGCTTGGTTTACGCGAGGTAGTTATTGGCATGGCACACCGCGGGCGTTTGAATGTTTTGGCCAATGTCATGGGTAAGTCCTTTACAGCGATATTTGCGGAGTTTCAGGGGCAGTCCTCTATGCCGGATGATGTGCAAGGATCTGGCGATGTGAAATATCACCTTGGAACGTCGAGTGACCGCGAATTTGACGGCAATGAACGTCATTTATCGCTCACGGCAAATCCATCGCATTTGGAATTTGTAAATCCGGTTGTGATTGGTAAAGTGCGCGCGAAACAGAGCCAAGCGCGGGGATACCGAGTCCGTTTCCGTATTGCCGATGTTGCTACATGGTGATGCGGCCTTTGCGGGGCAGGGCGTGACGGCGGAAACACTGATGATTTCTGAGCTGCCCGGCTACCGCGTGGGCGGGACGATCCATATTGTAATCAATAACCAGATTGGTTTTACAACCATGCCAAAATTCGGGCGTTCTGGTCCGTATTCGACAGATGTTGCAAAAATGCTATCTGCGCCGATTTTCCATGTGAATGGTGATGATCCTGAAGCGGTTGTACATGTTGCGCGGATTGCAACCGAATTCCGTCAGAAATTTAAACGCGATGTTGTGATTGATATGTATTGTTATCGTCGTTATGGGCATAACGAAGGTGATGAGCCGGCCTTTACACAGCCATTGATGTACAAAAAAATTGCCGAGCAGAAACAGCGCGCGAAAAATATGTAAGTCAGTTGGTTGCCGAAAATGTCATTGAGCGCAGATGAAGCGCAAGCGCTTTATGATGAGTTTTATTCCTATCTGGAGGAGGCGTTTCAAGCCACAAAAAGCTATAAGCCAAATGAGGCCGATTTCCTTGGCGGTGCCTGGGAGGGTTTGAGCTTGCCGGATCAAGGACCTAGGCGCGGGGACACATCGGCAATAGAAAGAAAATCTTATACGTGTTGGTAAGCAAATAACAGGTATTCCGGATGGTTTTGCGGTGAATAGCAAGCTGCAAGCGTGTTCTTGGAAATAAAGACAAGATGCTGGATACTGGCGAAGGATTTGATTGGGCGACGGCAGAGGCTCTTGGCCTTTGGGACACTTTTGGATGATGATTTTGGCGTGCGATTATCGGGGCAGGATGTTGGCCGCGGTACATTTTCGCAGCGTCATGCGATTTGGTATGATCAGGAGACCCAAGAAAAATATATTGCGCTTCAGCATTTGAATGAGGATCAGCCAAAATTTGAAGTCCATGACAGCCCGCTTTCCGAAATGGCTGTACTTGGTTTTGAATATGGATTCACGCTTGCCGATCCGAAAACGCTTGTGTTGTGGGAGGCGCAATTTGGGGATTTTGTGAATGGCGCGCAAGTTATTATTGACCAATTTATTGCATCGGGAGAGATTAAATGGCTCCGCATGTCTGGTCTTGTGATGCTGTTGCCACACGGTATGGAAGGGCAGGGGCCTGAGCATTCATCTGGTCGTTTGGAACGATTCTTACAGCTTTCAGCAGAAGATAACTGGCAAGTTTGTAATTGTACAACGCCGGCGAATTATTTCCACATGTTGCGCCGTCAGATGCAGCGTGACTTTCGAAAGCCGCTTATTTTGATGACTCCAAAATCATTGCTTCGTCATAAGCTTGCGCAATCACCGATTGAGATGTTCACCGAAGGATCAACTTTCCATCGATTTTTATGGGATGATGATCATGATTTGCTTTGCCAAAGCGCCAGAAAAGATAAAGCGCGTTATTTTGTGTAGCGGTAAGGTTTATTATGATCTTTTGCAAGAACGCCGCGAGCGTGAGATTGATGATATTTATATCATTCGTTTAGAGCAGCTTTATCCGTTTCCAAGTGAAGATATTGCACGTGAATTGGCGCTGTATGAAAATGCCGAGATTATTTGGGTTCAAGAAGAGCCTAAAAATCAAGGGTCATGGTTCTTTGTAGAGCCGATGATTGAAGAGGCGTTAACATCGGTTGACCATAAGCATAATCGCCCGCGCTATATTGGGCGCAAGGCGGCAGCGGCTCCGGCGACGGGAATGCTCAAACGTCATCAAGCGGAGCAGGAAAAGTTGGTGGATGAGGCGTTGTCTTTGACGAAGTAAACTCTATTTACCGGATACCCGCTATAAAGTGGTATGACGGTTTTGTAACTTACTTTGAAAAAAATATTAAGGTAACAAAATCGTCGAGCCGGTGGTTTTGCGGTTTTCTAAATCTTTATGTGCTTGAGCGGCCTCTTTTAGGGAATACTCCTGATTGATTTCGATATTTATAGCACCTTTTTTGATCATTTCAAACACGCGCGCGGCAGAATGTGTGTATTCTTCGCGGGTCGATGTATAATTTACCAGTGACGGGCGGGTAACGTAAAGTGAACCTTTGGTTGCAAGGATGCCTAGGTTTACGTTTTCAACCGGACCAGATGCGTTGCCGAAACTGACCAGTGTGCCGCGCGGAGCGAGACAATCGAGCGAAGCTTCAAATGTATCTTTGCCTACTGAGTCATAGACAACGGGCAGGCCTTTACCGTTTGTAATATCTTTAACGCGTTCGGCGATATTTTCGTTTTTATATAAAATGACGTGATCCGCGCCGAGGGCTTTGATTTTATCCGCTTTTTCATCACTGCCGACTGTGCCGATAACGGTTGCGCCAAGTGCCTTTGCCCATTGCACTGCGATGGACCCGACGCCCCCAGCGGCGGCATGGATGAGGATCGTTTCACCCGCCTTAACGGGATAGGTGCGCTCTAATAAATATTCTACCGTCATGCCTTTGACGAGGGCGGCGGCGGTGGTTTTATCGTCTATAGCATCCGGAATTTTTACGATGCGTGCGGCGGGCATGGTGCGGTGCGTTGCATACGCGCCGATGGGCCCAGAAGCGTAGGCGATACGGTCGCCTATTTTAAAATTTGCAACTTCTGCACCAATTTTTTCAATCACACCTGCACCTTCCAGACCGGGTGTGAATGGCATCTCTACGGGATATAATCCGGTGCGATGGTATGTGTCAATAAAGTTTAGACCAATGGCTGTTTGGCGGATCAGAACTTCATTATTTTCAAGTTCAGGCGTTTCAATCGCCTCATAGTTTAAAACATCGGCGTTGCCGGTTTTATAAATTCTTATGGCTGAGGGCATTTTTTATTCCATTATTTTTTATCAGACTTCATACATATAAATCATAATTAAAAATGTCCATAGGGGCTTGTTTTTAAAGTGGGGGAACGGTATTTGTATGAGGCAATATAATTTTAAAAATAAACGGAAATAGACATGGCTGAAATCAAAGTCCCGACCTTAGGCGAATCTGTAAGTGAAGCAACTGTAGCGCAGTGGCTTAAAAAAGAAGGCGAAAGCGTTAAGGCGGATGAGCCGATTGTCGAGCTTGAAACCGATAAGGTGACATTGGAAGTGAATGCGCCGGAAGATGGTGTAATTTCCAAGATTATTGTCGGTGAAGGCGAGAATGTCGAGGTTGGCGCATTATTGGGTGAAATGTCGGCAGGTGATGCGGCAAATGATGCGGGCGGATCCAAGGATAAAAAGACACCTGATGAAGCCGTTAAGCCGGAGACGGAAAGCCGTCAAGCCGATGATAAATCAAATGAGAAAAATACGCATAAGGCCGAAGATGCCGATGCACCGAAAACGTCGCCTGCGGTACGCAAGATGTTGGCGGATCATAATCTGGATGCTTCTGATGTTAAGCCAACCGGTAAAGACGGGCGTTTGACCAAGGACGATGTGCAAAAGCATGTTGAGGGCGATAAAGGATCATCGGCAAAGTCAAATGCGCCGATTGAAAAACGCGCCGCGCCAACGCCAAGCACATCTCAGGCACTTGATTCTGGCTCTACTGATAGCAAACCGCGTGAGGAACGCGTTCGTATGACCAAGCTTCGTAAGGTGATCGCGTCACGTTTGAAGGAAGCGCAAGATGTTGCCGCAATTTTAACAACCTTTAACGAGGTTGATATGGGGCCTGTAATGGAGCTTCGTAAGGCTTATAAAGAGCAGTTTGAAAAGAAACATGGCGTGAAGCTTGGCTTTATGTCTTTTTTTGCGAAGGCGGCAATACAGGCACTTAAAGATTTTCCGGCGGTTAATGCCGAAATCGATGGCGATGATCTGGTTTACAAAAATTATTATGATATCGGTGTTGCGGTTAGTACACCGCAAGGTTTGGTTGTGCCTGTTGTGCGCGGCGCAGACCAGATGAGCATGGCGGGCATTGAAGCCAAAATTATGGATCTTGGCACGCGCGCGCGCGATGGGAAGCTTTCCATGGATGAGATGATGGGCGGCACATTTACCATTACCAATGGAGGTGTTTTTGGATCATTGCAATCTACACCAATTTTAAATCGTCCGCAGTCCGGTATTTTGGGTATGCATAAAATTCAGCAGCGTCCGATGGTTATGGCAGATGGTTCTATCGAAGCGCGTCCCATGATGTATCTTGCGCTTTCTTACGATCATCGTGTTATTGATGGACGGGAAGCGGTAAGCTTTCTCGTTAAAATCAAAGATGTTATAGAAGATCCGCAAAGATTACTTTTGGACGTTTAAGCCGTTCCATTCCACATCTTGACGCTAAAGATTTTATTAAAAAGCCGGATTTTACCGGCTTTTTTTTTAATTTAAACGATGTGTAAAGTGCTTTTGTGTTTAGATGTGCCGGAATGGACAAATTTATGGTTGAGTAAGCCGCTTTGTTTTAATTGGTGAAGGGCAAGATGATCTTGATTGTTTTCGATATCCAGCCTACCGGGCGAGGTGTAAATTTGTTCCAACCCGTTATTAATAGCAGTGATGAGCGTGCCGGACACAGGTATTTCGGTTGAGGCGACGACCTTGACTTTCAGATTGTTTGCCCACGCGCCGGCGATTATGTATTCCAACGCATTGGCGCGGATGTTATAGCTTTGTTTTTTTGTTTTTTTGTTTTCCTCCAAATGTTTTCGATCTTTTTCAAAAACAAATCCGGGCGGAAAGGCATTGTTAGCCGTGATTAAAAACGGGTCATTACTTTTGTCAAATGCAATGGCGGCAATGGCAGTTTTTTTGTTTTCAAAAGGTGAGTTTTTCTTACAAATCTCGGCCTGCGCCAATAATTCGTAGTCACAAAGTTTATTTATAATATTATGGTCAAGCTTTTCTATTTCTAGATTGCTTTCATCGGCGATGATTTCAGGAGTTTTAACTTTTCTATGCGCTTTGACTGTTGGTTTTCTTTTGCTATCTAATCGGACAAGATTCAATGTTAATCCGCCTTTACCCCCGATTAGGGCGAGCATGCGACGGGCTTTTTTCCAAAGCTCTAGCGGTGAAAGTTTATCGCTGTTTTCTTTCTCATATTCTCCAGATAAGGTTTTTCCATCGGTGTAAACACCATCAATAAGTTGACGGTCTTGACCAGCCCTATTACCAAAAATTGATATCATCTTATAACAGCTTGGGCAGCAGGTTTTGCTTGTAAATATTTTAAGGCTTTCAATGTCGGATATCTCTATTTCAGATGATAAAATGTTTAGGCCAATGCGTTCAGCATGGTCGCTAGAACTGCTATTTGCGAAGGCTTTTGTATCTGTAATAGGGAATTCTGATTTTAAAAGATCGGGTGTTTGGTTAACTGTAGGGATAAAGAATGTTTTACCGTTTGTTAGTTTTCCAACAATAACCGAGCCGACTTTATAAGAGGGATGCTCGCTCTTTGTTTGGATGGTATTGGACATGCGGGTAAAAAACTTTATGTTTTCTTCCGCGCCGTATTCAAAATCAAACACGTTAACGTGATTAAATTTAATATCAGTGTTTTCGAATTTCATTAAGAGAAGTGTTTCGTTAATTTTAGAGATATGTTTAGCAGACTTTAGACGATTGTAATAATCTTTTATATTTCTGCTTGTCATCTCTTACCGCTCTAATTACAAATGCTTTTAGTAATATATTTTGAAGTGCGTTTGATTATTACACTTAACCGTTCCTCATATTACGATTATATAATGTAAAAAGACTTAAAAAGGCAAATCTTATGTCCAAAAAATTCGATGTTATTGTTATTGGTTCTGGCCCCGGCGGATATGTTTGTGCAATTCGCTGCGCTCAGCTTGGGCTTAAGACGGCGTGTATTGAAAAGCGCCCAACTCTTGGCGGGACGTGTTTGAATATTGGATGTATTCCATCAAAGGCGTTACTGAGTGCTTCAGAAAAATATGAAGAAGCCAATGGGCATTTTAAGGATATCGGGATCAAAACCGGTAAGGTCGAGCTGGACTTAAAAGGAATGATGGGTTTTAAGGATAGTGTGGTTGAGGCCAATACTAAAGGCGTTGAGTTTTTGTTCAAGAAAAATAAAATCGAGCGTATTGAAGGCCATGGTGAGATTGTTGAATCCGGTGTCGTTAAAGTCGGTAAGGATACTTACGAGGCCGACAGCATTATTATTGCAACGGGATCGGATGTTATCACTTTACCAAATATTGAGATAGATGAGAAGGTCATAGTTTCCTCCGAAGGGGCGCTGGAACTTAAAGCTGTACCAAAACATATGGTTGTGATTGGCGGCGGTGTTATTGGTTTGGAAATGGGCACTGTTTGGCGCAGATTGGGCGCGGAGGTTACTGTTGTTGAATATCTTGATAATATTTTCCCTGGCATGGATACGGAAATCCGCAAAGAATCGCTCAAGATTTTTAAGAAGCAAGGGATTGAATTCAAACTGGCCAGCAAAGTGACCGAAGCCAAAGTAAAGGGTAAGGGCGCAGAATTAAAAATCGAGCCAGCCAATGGCGGTGATGCCGAAATGATCAAGACTGATATTGTTTTGATGGCGGTTGGGCGCAAGCCCTATACTGATGGGCTTGGTTTAGAGCGCGCAGGTGTTGATCTGGATGATCGAGGCCGGATAAAAACCGATGAATTTTTTGAAACTTCTGCCGAAGGCATATATGCGATTGGTGATGTCATTGCAGGGCCAATGCTCGCACATAAGGCGGAAGATGAAGGCGTTATTTTAGCTGAAATGCTGGCAGGTCAAAGCGGGCATATTGATTACAATTTGATCCCTAGCGTTGTTTACACATGGCCGGAAGTTGCCGCTGTTGGTAAAACCGAAGAGCAGTTAAAAGAAGCGGGTGTTAAGTTTAATGCAGGCAAGTTTCCATTTATGGCCAATGGCCGCGCGCGCGCGATTTATATGACGGACGGATTTGTGAAGATCTTGGCGGATGCCGAGACAGACCGGATTTTGGGTGCGCATATTGTGGGGCCGAGCGCGGGTGATCTCATACAGGAAATTGTCAATGTCATGGAATTTGAAGGTACAGCCGAAGATATTGCCCGGGCAAGCCATGCACACCCGACGCTTACCGAGGTTGTGAAAGAGGCGGCATTGGCGGTTCACAAGCGCGCACTTCATATTTAATTTTTGACAAAAATGAATTATTTAAGTATTTTTAGTAATTATTAATTTGCTCAAAGGTTCTTATATGATTTTGGATCATCAGTCTTTTAAAGATAGCTTTAATCATTATATTGCGGTCGGTACTCCTAAACAAAAGCCAATTAAAGATATTTTAATGGTTGGCGCGCTTTTTAAGGATGAAAAAAAAGACCAGCTTTCTATAAATGATAATGTTGATCTCATGCTTTTTCTTCGTGAGATGAAAGAGTATGGTATTTCTATTGATCCCAACTTTAGTATTAATGTTTGCAACAGACATTATGGCGAAGATTTTTTAAATGATTCGTATAAGGTCGATGCTGTTCTGTTTAGTATGGTCGATAATCCCATATTTTATGCAAATCCTTTGAAGGACAATGGTTATAGTAAACCTTTTAATATTAGCAAAAATCATTTTGAAAAAAGTATCTGGGGGCAAAAAGTTATAGAAACGGGGGCTAACATTCTTTATATTATGCCTCGCGAAGAAGATCGTTGGAACCAAGCCATTACATTTACCGATATTCAATCAGATAATTTTTTCAAGATTAAAACCGGAGAAAAATTATACGATCTTGCAGTAAGAAAAGGATTTTCTTGCCCGCTTCCTTGAAAATGCTTTTCAAATTTTAAGCGCGCGGGTGGGCGTTTTTATAAACTTCCATCATTTTTTTTGTATCTATTTCGGTATATCGCTGGGTTGTGCTTAAAGATACATGCCCTAATAACTCCTGAATTTCTCTTAAATTTGCTCCGTTTTGTAACAAATGTGTGGCAAAGCTGTGTCGTAGGGCATGAGGTGTGGCGGTTGCGGGCAAGCCGATTGATTTGCGTAGATCACGCATGGATTTTTGCGCAATTCCCTGATTGAGGCGTTTGCCGCGCGCGCCAAGGAAAACGGGGCGTTTTGCAGTTTCGGCATATGGGCATTTTTTTAAATAGCTTTGAAGCGCCGTTTTGACAATATCTAAAACCGGCACTTGGCGTTCTTTGTTACCTTTTCCCACAACGCGGATAAATCCATCATGTGGTAATTCTGATATGTTAAGGGAAAGTGCCTCATCTATTCTTAAACCGCATCCATATAAAAGGGTGAAGAGTGCGCGGTCGCGGTGGCCAACCCAGTCTTGACGGGGAAGGAGATTGGCGTTTTCCAAAACTTTAAAGGCTTGTTTTTCGGCCAAAGGGCGAGGGAGTTTGTGCGGTAGTTTAGGGCTTTGCAGAGAAGAAATGGCGGCGTTGTGCATAATGCCTTGTTTATCCAGCCAACCAAGAAAATTTTTGACACCTGATAACGTGCGTGCGCGGCTTGCGTTTGATGTGCCATCAATGGCTTTTTGTGAAATCCACGCGCGAAAATCACGGATGGATGTTGCGGAGAGCTTGTTTAATGATATTTCTTCTCCATAATATTTTCCGAGAAAGTTCAGGAAATATCCAGCGTCACTACAATACGCACGGTATGTATGCTTTGAGACATGCTTTTCATGCAGAAGATAATCGCGCCATTCATTAAGGCGCGCTTGTAAATCCGCGGTGCATAAGTTTAATGTGTCTTGTTTTATCGGCATTTTATTTTTTGTATCTAGAGCGATTCATTATGACAGATTTTACAGTGTTTGTTTATGGTACTTTGATGCGCGGTCAAAGAAATTCTGAGTTTATGAAATATGCTGTGTTCATAGGTGCGGTTTTAACACAGGATTTTTGCTTTCAAATGATTGAGTATCCTTCAAAATCCGCGCCGGGGCATTTTACGCCTGCGGTTATAAAAGGCGGACAGGGGCAAGTTAAAGGGGAGCTTTATAAAATTGATGGTAACTTGCTCAAGCGTTTGGATGATTTTGAAGAAAATGGATTTGAGTATCAGCGCGAAGAGGTTTTGGTTACGGGCAAGCGCCGTGCATGGATGTACCATTTAATTGGTGATAAGGCGATTGATTATAATTCGCCGCGCGTTATTTTTGATGAGAATACCAAGATATACTATTGGCGCGGGGTTTAATTTTGGGGACTTCATCATGCTTGAGGCAGGGCAAGCCATGTGCGAAAGCAACGCTCAATAACGCGGGCGAGAAATATAATCTGATCGGTTGCCTGACCTTCTCTAAACATCTCCGGGTTGCGAGAGCCAAAAGCTAAAATCGCGGGGGGCGTGCCCATTGAAATATCAATACGGAGAAGAATTTGCGATTGAACAAGCGTTGCGCCGCCGCCATAGATTTGTTCAATACCGCTGATATTATCTTGAAGCATGACGCTTTTATCGCTCATCCATTTATCCACTGTCCCTTCGGGGATGACACGGATGCCTGAGGTTTGGATATGCGGGATCGCATTGCCATCGGCCTCAACCACGAGGACGGATATATCCACATCGAGGGTTGCGGCCAGATCCATGGTGATGGAATATATAAAATCATCGAAAGTATGCGCTTCGAGTAGGCGTAGTACGGCCTTATGGATGCGTTGCTGGTTGTTCATATTGGCGCGGCTGGTTTCGACGATAGCTTGTGCCTTTGTTAAAGACTTTTCTTTATCAGCCTTCAAACGTTCAATAAAATAGGTTTGAAAATCCGCAACACCTTTTGCATTCAGGGTTTTGGGCGGGTTCAAAAATGCGACAGCTTCCGGATTTGTCTTTAAAAAGTCGGGATTATCTCGCAGAAAATTTAAAATGTCATTTGCGTTAAGGTCGTCTGCGTTTTGTCTATCTGTCATTATGTTGGTCATGGTTTGAAGGTATAATGTGAGATTAAATGGAATCAATTTACATTAGTTTATCATGATTTTTACGTATTTTTATAATAATAAAATATTGAATATTATGTTTTTCTTATGTTATGGATTTAACATATTGATATAAAAAAGTTATAGAAAGAAAGTATTTATGCGAAGGTCGGTCGAGGAATTAAAAAAAAGTTTTTTACAAAGAGCATTTAAAACAGGTCGTGAAACTGAGGTTCGCTTGAAAATTCTAGAGCACCATAATAACGTTTATAATGAGGATAACAAAAAGAAAAAAATTGCCCTCGACTGGTTTTTATCTATTCACAAAGATGAGCCATCCCGCGCTTTAAGAGCGCATAACTTGAACGCACATCGTTCGGGATATCCAATGTTGTTTACGCATAAAAATGGCGACGATGAAAATCAGCGCCGCGCATTTCCATTTTATCCAAATTAATATTTTTTTATAAAATACTTTGGCCGGTTTTTTTCCAGTCTTCAACAAACGCGGCTAAGCCCTTATCTGTGAGCGGATGATTGTACAACTGGCGGATGACGCTGGCCGGACAGGTTGCTACGTGCGCGCCCATTTTTGCGCTCTCTGTAATGTGCATGGGGGAGCGGACAGAGGCAACCAACACTTCAGTATTAAATTCGGCATAGTTTTCGTAAATCCGCACAATGTCAGAGATGAGGGTTAATCCGTCATTTGATAAATCATCCAAGCGACCAACAAATGGCGAAATGAAGGCTGCGCCCGCTTTTGCGGCCAATATGGCTTGCGCTGATGAGAAGCAAAGCGTCACGTTTACCATTGTACCGCTGTCGGAAAGTTCCTTACATACTTTTAAGCCATCTGGAGTAAGGGGCACTTTTACGGCAACATTATCGGCGATAGCAGCCAGTTTTTTACCTTCCTTTATCATGGTGTCATAATCGGTAGCGGCGACTTCGGCGCTGACCGGGCCATCCACGATGTCGCATATTTCTTCGATCAGGGGGATAAAATCCTTACCTGATTTTGCGATAATAGACGGGTTTGTTGTTACACCATCGATTAGTCCGGTGCTGGATAGGTCTTTGATATCGTTAATATCGGCGGTATCTACGAAAAATTTCATTCTGATGTCCTGTTTTACTTTGGTTTTTAATTTAAAGGCACATATGATGTGTATCAAATGGACACACTTTTTCAAGAAAAAGAACTACAATCGGTTAATAAACCTGAATGGCACGGGAAAACTATGGCGGTTTTGGTGCCGTATCCGGTGGATAAGGCATATGATTATGTCGTGCCGGAGGATATATACGTCGTCGCAGGGGATTATGTTTTGGTGCCGCTGGGGGGGCGCGAAGTCATAGGCGTTGTCTGGGGTGAGGCAGCCGGTGATGTATCTTTGAAAAAAATGAAATCTGTTATTTCCAAGTTTGATGCTTTGCCAATGGCGGATGTGCATCGGCGTTTTATTGATTGGGTTGCCGATTACACCATGACTCCGCGCGGGCAGGTTTTGAAAATGGCGTTGAGCGCGCCGAAGGGGTTGGAAGAAAGCAAGGGATTTACGGCGTATCGCGCGATGGATTTGAGTGAGAGCGCGGTCAAGTCCCTTACCCTGCAAAGGCGCGCAGTTTTGGAGGTTTTGTCGGATGGACAAGCGCGCAGGGCAGCGGACATAGCGGAAGCGGCGGGGTGCTCATCCGGCGTTGTTAAAAGTATGGCGGATAAAGGATGGCTTCAATCTGTAGAGATTAAAAATGCCGCGCCGTGCCGAAAGCCAGACCCATATCGAGAGGGGGCGGCATTATCCGAGATACAGGATGCGGTGGCGGATACGCTGGTTGATCATGTGAAAAGCGGTGCGTTTCATGCGAGTTTGCTTGACGGTGTTACGGGGGCAGGGAAGACGGAAGTTTATTTTGAAGCCGTGGCGGCCGCGCTCAAAAAAGGGCGGCAAGTTTTAATCTTGTTACCGGAGATTGCGCTTTCCAATGCGTTTATGGATCGTTTTAAAAAGCGTTTCGGGTGTGCGCCTGCTTTATGGCATTCGCATTTAACACCTGCACAGCGCCGGCGGACATGGCGCGGCGTTATGCGCGGAGATACAAAAGTGATCGTTGGGGCGCGCTCTGCGCTGTTCCTGCCTTATGCCGATCTGGGTCTTATTGTCGTGGATGAAGAACATGACCCCGCCTATAAACAGGAAGATAATGTTATTTATCACGCGCGGGATATGGCGGTGGTGCGGGCGAATTTGGGTAAAATTCCGATTGTTCTTGTATCCGCTACACCTT
The DNA here is from genome assembly GCA_963702155.1 of uncultured Alphaproteobacteria bacterium. GTDB lineage: Bacteria > Pseudomonadota > Alphaproteobacteria > Micavibrionales > Micavibrionaceae. The sequence continues at coordinate 1,148,787 of OY969717.1, read as the reverse complement.
CATTGGAAACGGTTTTTAATGCATGGAACGGGCGGTATGAGCATTTGCATTTACCCGCGCGATTTGGCGGGGCGACTTTGCCGGAAATTAGCATTATTGACATGCGCGTAGATAAGCCGGAACGTCAGCATTTTATTTCACCACCGCTTAAAAATGCGATTATCAAAACGGTTGAGCGCGGTGAGCAGGTTTTATTGTTTTTAAACCGGCGGGGCTATGCACCCCTTACACTATGCCGGACGTGCGGTCACCGGTTTGAATGCCCGCGCTGCACGGCGTGGTTGGTTGAGCATCGGTCGTATAGAGCCGAAAATTTACAATGCCATCATTGCGGGTATCATCAGGGCGTGCCAGAAGACTGCCCATCTTGTGGAGACAAAGATTCTCTGGCGGCTTGCGGGCCGGGGGTGGAGCGGATTTATGAAGAAGCCAAGGCGTATTTCCCCGATGCGCGGATCTGTATTTTGGCCAGCGATACGGCGGATGATAACGAAAAGCTTAAAACAATGCTTACCGATATTAGAGATCATAAGTATGATATTGTGGTCGGTACGCAGATTATTGCCAAAGGGCATCATTTCCCGAACCTAACTCTGGTCGGGGTAATTGATGCCGATTTAGGTTTACAGGGCGGGGAGCTGCGCGGGGCGGAGCGGACGTATCAGCTCTTACATCAAGTTTCAGGCCGGGCGGGACGGGAGTCGCTTCAAGGGCATGTATATTTGCAAAGCTTTATGCCTGATCACCGTATTATGAAAGCGCTGGCCAATGGCGGGCGGGATCAGTTTTTAGAGACTGAAGCTTTTGAGCGCGAGCAGGCACAGATGCCGCCTTACGCGCGGCTTGCAGGTATTATTTTATCTGGGCGAGATGAGGGCGCCGTCAAAGACTTAGCAAGGGAAATGGGCAAAATCGCGCCGCAAGGGCAGACCGAAGACGGAAAATTTATACAAACGCTTGGGCCTGCGCCCGCGCCCTTTGCGCGGCTTCGCGGGAAATATCGTTACCGATTATTGGTGCGTGCGGATAAAAGCGTTAATATTCAGCGCGCGATCTCGGTATGGATTGGACAATTCAAAGTGCCATCGACGATAAGGGTATATATAGATATAGATCCGCAATCTTTTATGTAGTCTAGCAATTCATCATTTGCCGCGCCTTGGCCAAAACTAAACCGCTAGCGGTTTTATACACTTTTGTATTTTTTTAGAGGTATCTCGACACAGTTCAAAATGATGTTTAATATCTTTTACTATGTCCTTAAAAAATAGATCGATATTCCCTGATACAGTAACGTCTTATGATGTATGGAAGACGGCGGCGTTAATTTTGATGATTGTGGATCATATCGGGTTTTATTTTTTTCCTGATGCTTACTGGTGGCGGGCGGTGGGGCGCATGTCGGCGCCGATATGGCTGTTTTTGCTTGGGTATGCGCGAAGCCGTGACATACCGCCAAAGTTATGGGGGGGCGGGGGTTTTCTTGTTTTATTTTCTTTTGTAATTGGCCCGACACTATTTCCGACCAACATATTGATTAATATGGTGCTTATCCGGATCAGTCTTGATTGGGTGGTGCAGCGGTATTTAGATAATAAAAAACATTGGATGGAGGGGCTGGTTATTATTCTTGCACTTATCTTGCCAACCAATGTTTTAACTGATTATGGCATAATCGGTATGGTTGTTGCCCTTATGGGATATATTTCACGCCATTTATACGATACGCATAAGCGCGAAAATAAAATAACAGTTAAAGAAAAGAAATACTCTCCGGAATTTTTGACGTATTTTACGTTTTTTGCCGCGGGGCTTTATATTATGTGGCCTGCTTTTACGTTTGGCTTTAATGTGCCGCAGAACATTTTTATGACTATAGCGGTTTCATTTGTGTTTTATAAATTACAATATTTCAGGCCGTTATCTAATGTTTCTGATTCCTTGTCGCAGATTCCGGTCATCTCTCATGTGCTTAAATTCGGCGGGCGATGGACATTGGAAATTTATATTGTTCACATCATTATATTCAAAATTATAGCGCATATGATGGGCTACCCAAGTATGGAGCTTTTTGAATGGCGCTGGTTGTAATTCTGTCTCATGACTATGGCCTATCAATAAAGGAGCGATTTAAATTATCTGTATAAATATTACGCGCGCTTTCTTTTTCTTCTTTTCTATATAAATATACTGCGTTTACTAAACTTGTCGGGTCTGTGCTCCATAAATCATAGTTACCCCGAATAACAATTCGGGACACATGTGGGTAAACGCTTCGTATCGTATTGTCAATATTGCGGCTATAGGCGTCTAAAAAATTGGGGGAGGCTACAATGTTTATTGCTAATATCCCGTTGTTATTCAAGCGTTTTTTTATAGTCTTGAAAAACTGCTGTGTAATTAATGTTTCTGGAACTGTCATTTTACCGAAATATGTATCTAGTAAAATAACATCATACGTTTTATTGTTCTGACTCAAAAAAGCGCGTGCAGGTTTTGCGTGAAATGTTACGTTATCATGCAGCTTTCGCTTTAATATATGTTGTTCGGCGATGGGTTTAAGCCTTTTGTCTATATCAACAAAATCATAAATATTTGTTTTATCTTCGCTGCCAAACGTAAATGCGCCCGCGCCTATAACAAGAATATCTTTAGGCGGATTTATATTTTGAATAGGTTTTAAAATATGGTGTTCCGCAAATTCTATATAATAATATTTTCGTCTATTATCACCATATTTAGAAGACGGATTTTTGTTTAAAATTAAATGGCGTGTGCCCGCATTCTCCTGATCTAATATACTGATTGTATTATAAAGATTGCTCTCCAAAATGTTGTTATAGCGCATTATATAATCAGAATTTATGATTATGGCGATGATTGTGAATGCGGTTGCTGCCAATGTTAAGGGCGATACGATTTTGCGACTTAAAATCACTACAAGTATTAGCATTACAATAAAAATAACGATAATCGTATTATTTACACCAATCCATGCCATCAAAACGAGGGTTGTAAATATGGCGCCCATAAATGAGCCTATGGTTGAATAAAACAAAATTTTTCCGGTGATTACGGAAAGATCGTAATGCTTGAAGTAATTGGTTATGAGGGGGATTGTTTGACCGAGTAAAAATACGGGTGTTAATAAAAACAAACCTGCAAATATTGAAGTCTGGAGGAGGCGGTGTTTTATTCCCATATCTGTAAGCGTTAGAAAAAATTTATCTAGGATTATATAAGAAAGTGCACATAGCAAGAAAGGCATTGAAATTACAATGTTTTGTATCAATTTTTTCCGGATAGTTTTTTTATGATTTTTTTTATTCTCAGCAACATATTTTCCGCCATAATGGTAGCCAAAAGCCAATGGCATTAACACAGCGGCAATAATGATAGACACTGTATCTGTGCCGCTCCCTACAAAAGAGATGCTTTGGCGAATGGCGACCAGCTCAGAGGATAAAACGACAAAACCTTCCAATAAAATGATAGCGAATAAAGGAAAAGCGTTGTCGAATTTTTTCATGTATTTTGGCTCTAAATTCGGGTTTTAAATAAAATCATTTGGATGATTATTTGAAAAATATGCTATTAAGAGTAAATGCAATCCGACCTTCCCACAAGTAGTAAAGATTACCGTTTTTTTAGCGTGACAGGGCGCGCATATCCCAATCACCTAACTGGATATGACCTTTTAAAGAGCCTTGCTTTGATCCTGATGGTCATTGATCATATAGGTTATTTTTTTTTACCGGATGAATTATGGCTTCGTGTTATCGGGCGTTTATCTGTCCCTGTCTGGTTTTATTTGATCGGATATGCACGCGCCCGGCATGTGCCTTTTTTGTGGTGGGGCGGCGCATTCTTTTTATTTGGAGTCAGCGCATTTTCTGGGGGTTATCTCTTTCCGGTCTCCATTTTAATGACTTTAGCCATCTCGCGTATTTTTATAGACAGTATTGCTTTGCGCGCTCTGCGTACGCGGCAAACTTTAGCGGGTATGTTTTTTTTGCTTTTTCTGTTTGGCTTTCACACCTCGGCCCTTGCCGAATATGGAACGATCGGCATTTTATTTGTAATCTGGGGGTATATAGATCGCCACAAAAGTTTTATTGATAAAATGGCGGTCGCCGTATTTAAAGTCTCTAGCATTGGGGCATATGTTTTACAGCAAGTCATATTTATGGGTGGCATCACTGCTATTCAGTTTTGGTTTTTTATGGGCGGTATGGGTTTGCTTGCGCTTATTTTTTATGTGTTTAATCGATATACTTTACCGAAAAACTTATTTAGAAATTCGTTTTTTGTGCCGTTTTCTTTTTGTTTAAAAGCACTTGGTCGATATACGCTTATTTTTTATGTTGCTCATCTGACCTTATTTACCGTGATAGCGATGTATTTTAGCCCTGAGCGCTTTGGTTTTATGGATTTTCAACTTTTCGCACCAGTGTTTCAGGGGCTATATAATTAAAAAAAATAGTAATAAAGTACCTTTTTTGTCTATATTTTTTGCGGATAACGCGCTAAGAAGGAACGATAAGTGTTTTCAAGGGTTGCAAGGTTGATTTTGCTATGCTAAATCGTTGCGTGTAACCAAAAAAACCATTTTAAATTTGACGAGCAGGATATATTGCCAGTGGCCATTTCAGCAAAAGGTTTTTCGATTGTCGCATCCCGTTATGCAGGGGCTTTGATGGATTTGGCTGAAAAGGCGGGGGCCGTTGAGGCGGTTGAAAAAAATCTGCTAGATTTAGAAAATATGATTGCGCAGTCAAAAGATTTGTCAATGGCGCTTCATTCGCCGCTCATTGATGCGCAAGAGCAAAAAAACGCCATTCTTGCGATTGCGGATAAGGCAAAATTTGAAGATACAAGCAAGAGCTTTTTAGGTGTATTGGCCGATAACGGGCGTCTTGATATGATTGAGCAGGTAGTTGCCGCTTATCTGGATCAAGCATCAAAACGCCGCGGTGAAATGACCGTCGATGTTAAGGTTGCGCAAGACTTAACGGATGCCCAAAGAAAAGAATTGATGTCTGTTTTGGAGAAATCCACGGGAGGCAATGTTAAATTAAACGAGAAGGTTGATCCTTCTATTTTGGGTGGGATGATTGTAACGGTCGGGTCTTATATGATTGATGACTCCATTGCGCGTAAGCTTGAGCGATTAAAGGCCGATATGAAAAAGCAGACAGACCCAGAACAACAAGCGGCTTAAGCATTTTTTTTGTAACGTTTAAAACACTAGAACAAGTTAAAAAAAACTTTTTTAAATAAGAGGACTACCATGGAAATTAAAGCAGCAGAAATCTCGGATATTCTAAAAAAACAAATTACCGATTTTGGTAAGCAAGCAGATGTCGCCGAGATCGGGCAAGTTTTATCCGTTGGAGACGGGGTTGCCCGTGTTTATGGTCTTGATCAGGTGCAAGCCGGTGAAATGGTCGAGTTTCCAAACGGTATTAAGGGCATGGCGCTTAATCTGGAAGCGGATAATGTCGGTATCGTTATTTTTGGTAGTGACCGTGAAATTAAAGAGGGCGATATTGTGCGCCGTACCGGTGATATCGTTGAAGTGCCGATTGGTAAGGAACTGCTTGGCCGTGTGGTTGACGGGCTTGGTAATCCTATTGATGGTAAAGGGCCTTTAAAAGCCAAGGAAATGCGCCGTGTTGAATTGAAGGCGCCAGGCATCATTCCGCGGACATCTGTGCATGAGCCAATGCAGACTGGTTTAAAAGCCGTTGATGCGCTAGTGCCGATTGGTCGCGGGCAGCGTGAGCTTATTATTGGTGATCGTCAGACAGGTAAAACCGCCGTTGCCGTGGATACGATTATAAATCAGCGCGAAATCAACAAAGACGAAGATGAAAAAAAACATCTTTATTGTATATATGTGTCTATCGGGCAGAAACGCTCTACCGTTGCTCAGCTTGTTAAAGAGCTGGAAGAGCAAGGCGCGATGGAGTATTCCATTATTGTTGCCGCGACCGCGTCCGACCCCGCACCAATGCAGTTTTTGGCACCTTATACAGGTTGTGCAATGGGTGAATATTTCCGTGATAACGGCTTGCACGCGCTTGCTATATACGATGATTTATCAAAGCAAGCCGTTGCGTATCGTCAGATGTCTTTGCTTTTGCGCCGCCCGCCTGGTCGTGAAGCGTATCCTGGTGATGTTTTCTATATTCACTCCCGCTTGCTTGAGCGTGCCGCAAAAATGGGTGAGGCCGCGGGTTCTGGTTCTTTGACTGCTCTTCCAATTATTGAAACACAGGGCGGCGATATATCCGCGTATATTCCGACCAATGTTATTTCTATTACTGATGGGCAGATTTTTCTTGAGGCCGGTTTGTTCTATAAGGGTATTCGTCCAGCGATTGATGTTGGTGCTTCGGTTTCGCGTGTTGGATCTGCCGCACAAATCAAGGCGATGAAGCAGGTTGCAGGTACGATTAAGCTTGAATTGGCTCAATATCGCGAGATGGAAGCTTTTGCGCAATTTGCATCCGATCTTGATCCATCAACACAAAAATTACTTGCTCGCGGGGCCCGTTTGACACGACTTTTGAAGCAGCCGCAATATTCCCCGCTCGCAGTTGAGGAACAGGTTTTTGTGATTTTTGCAGGTACAAAGGGCTATCTTGATAATGTGGAGCTTGAGCATGTGGAAGAATATGAGCATCGCTTGTTAGAAGATATTCGTGCAACCGCCCGTGATATTCTGGATACGATCCGTGATGAAAAGAAAATTGATGAGCATACAGATGGCAAAATGCATAATTATCTGGATCAATTTACACGTACATTCACCGGCGAAAAGCAAGCCGCTTAATGTGGCACTTTAAAAATGCGGTTTTTAAATTGATACTTTAGAGCGTAAATCGTTTGATTATTTGAAGATTATATCGGAGCTTAATTTATACTATGCCTAGTTTACGAGATTATCGTGATCGCATTAAATCGGTCAAATCTACGAAGAAAATTACATCTGCCATGAAAATGGTTGCCGCTTCCAAACTTCGCCGCGCGCAAGAGCAAGCTGAAGCAGCGCAGCCCTATGCCCACGCAATGGCGGAGGTTTTATCACGGGTGGCTAAAAATGTTCAGCTTTCAGAAGTGGATTCAAAACTTTTAACTGGAACGGGCAAGGATCAAAAGTATCTTCTTATTATTGTGTCGGCAGATCGCGGGCTTTGCGGGGGTTTCAATACGCACATTATCAAGGCCGCGCGTCAGGCGATTTCGGGGTTACTTCAAGCAGGTAAAGATGTTTCGATTATTACGGTAGGTAAGAAAATTCGAGACGTTATGCGCCGTGAATACAACCCTTATTTGTGGAAAAGTTACGTTGAAATGACGGGTAAACGTCGTGTTGAATATGCAGATGCAAACGAAATTACGCAATATGTTCTAGAGCATTTTGAAGATGATACTTTTGATGTATGTCAGCTTATTTTCAATGAATTTGAATCAGTTCTTATACAAAAACCGGTAGCCCATCAGTTAATTCCGTTTAATTTGCCTGATGAAGAGGATGACCGCCTTGTCCCGACCGAAGAAGGCCAAGCGCCGTATAAAAAGCAAAGCGATGAGGGGTATCAATCAACATATTCTTTCGAGCCTTCAGAGGAGGAAATCCTTAGTGAGTTACTGCCTAAAAATATTGGCATTCAAATTTTTAGTGCATTACTTGATAGTGCGGCCGGCGAGCAAGCGGCGCGTATGACGGCGATGGACAATGCCACGCGTAATGCAGGTGATATGATTGATGATCTTACACTGGATTATAACCGTGCGCGACAGGCCTATATTACAAAAGAATTGATTGAAATTATTTCCGGTGCTGAGGCGCTTTAAACTTTGATATGGCTAAGGCCTTTTTAAACATGAAATATCGTTTTAAAATATTATTTGCTTTGGGCGCCGCCACATTTTTATTAAGTGGGGCAGTATCCAAGGCTGTCAACGCTCAGGCTGATATGCTTGAATTGAGTTCGGCGCAAACGATGCCTGCGCAGACCGTAAATATTGAAACTTTGAAGTTTTCAGAATCAGATTGGGATCCGTTTCTACTGGAAATTCTAAAAGTTGGTTCAAAATATCTAGGTAATGATGCCGTATTTGATGTGAAGGCGCCTTACAAAAATAGCAGTGATGAAACCAAGGCTGAACTCGAGCTTTTAAAAAAATATCAAGCGGAGCGGCGTGATCCGGAAACGCTACTCCTTATCAGTATAGAAAATGACGCGCCTTATATGGCGGCGCTTTTTAAGCAATCCAAGCTTGAAACGTTTAATAGTCTTGATGTTGATACTGCTATTCAGATAGCGGACCAAGAGATTCAGTATTTTGTATTGAGGGAAAAATTTAAGTACCAACGCGCACGCCCGACACAAATTGACTCGAATTTAATGCCAGCTATCGATGTGCCCAAGCATTCGGCCTATCCGTCTGGGCATGCTGCGCAAGCCAGAATGGTCGCCAATATACTTTCGTTGTTTGATCCTTCTAAAGAGGATGCTTTTAAAGCGTTTGCCAAACGTATCGGAGAGCGCAGAGAAATTGCAGGGTTTCATTACCCTAGTGATACTAAAGCAGGCGTTTTATTATCAGATCAGGTTTTTGAGGCGCTTTTGCAGAATGAAAAATTTATGGACCTTATTGAAAAAGCAAAGCAATCAATTGGTTAAAACTTAAAAATAGAATTTAAACAAAATTAACAAGAGAAAAGGGAGCGATCCTCATGGCTGAGAACGACACAAAAAAGACAACAAAAAAGGCAACGGCAAAGAAAGCAGCGCCTAAAAAAGCAGCAGCAAATAGTGCGGCGAGCGGTAAAATTACTCAGATTTTGGGCGCGGTTGTCGATGTTAAATTTGAAGATGGCAATGTGCCGGCAATTTTAAACGCGCTTCATACGGATAACCATGGGCAGCGTCTGGTCTTGGAAGTAGCACAGCATTTGGGCGAAAACTCGGTGCGCTGTATTGCTATGGATATGACGGACGGATTAGTGCGCGGGCAAGCTGTTTCAGATACCGGCGATTCCATGCAAGTGCCGGTTGGACCGGAAACGCTAGGCCGAATTATGAATGTTATTGGCGAGCAAATTGACGAAGGCCCGGAAGTTGTAACCAAGCAAAAATGGGGTATCCACCGCGAAGCGCCATCTTTTACAGAGCAAGCAACCGAAACAGAGCAGCTTGTTACCGGAATTAAAGTTATCGATCTTTTATGTCCCTATGCAAAGGGTGGTAAAATCGGTCTTTTTGGTGGAGCGGGTGTTGGTAAAACCGTTTCGATTATGGAGCTTATTAACAATATCGCAAAGGAGCATGGCGGGGTTTCCGTTTTTGCCGGTGTTGGTGAGCGGACACGTGAAGGGAATGATCTTTACCATGAAATGATGGAATCCGGTGTTGTTACGCGGCATGATTATAAAAATTCCAAGGCTGCGCTGGTTTATGGGCAAATGAACGAGCCGCCGGGTGCGCGTGCGCGTGTTGCTTTATCTGCGCTTACTATGGCGGAATATTTCCGTGATGAAGAGGGGCAGGATGTTTTGTTCTTCCTTGATAATATTTTCCGGTTTACACAAGCCGGTTCAGAAGTGTCCGCTTTGTTAGGCCGTATTCCTTCTGCGGTGGGTTATCAGCCAACGCTTTCAACAGAAATGGGGGCGATGCAAGAGCGTATTACATCCACAAATAAAGGGTCGATTACATCGGTTCAAGCGGTTTATGTCCCTGCTGATGATTTGACCGACCCCGCGCCGGCAACAACGTTTGCGCATTTGGATGCGACGACTGTTTTGTCTCGATCAATTGCGGAGCAAGGAATTTATCCTGCTGTGGATCCACTCGATTCAACGTCCAGAATTCTGGATGCGCGTATTATTGGCCAAGATCATTACGATGTGGCGGTTGAGGTTCAGCAGACCTTGCAAACGTATAAAAACTTGCAGGACATTATTGCTATTCTTGGGATGGATGAATTATCCGAAGATGATAAGAGAACCGTGGCGCGTGCCCGTAAAATCCAGCGTTTCCTATCCCAGCCATTCCACGTGGCCGAGGTCTTTACCGGAACACCCGGGGTTTTGGTGGCGTTGGAAGATACGATTAAAGGCTTTAAGGGTATTGTTCGGGGTGAGTATGATCACATACCGGAAAGTGCATTTTATATGGTTGGTACAATTGATCAAGTGGTTGAAAAGGCCAAGAAAATGGCTGCTGAGGCCGCTTAAAAGCTTCGTCCTTTTAGTTTTAAGCGTCGTTAAATTTCCGCTCACGTATTAAAATACGCTTCGCCGTATTTGCCTCGTTAAAACAAAAAGTACTTTGCTTTTAAACTTTGAAAGGAGAAAAATATGTCTGAAGGTCGTGATGTAGAAAAAGAATATTCAAATTCGGAGTTTGTTGCAAAGTTGCGCCGATTGGCAGATAGTATCGATACAGGCGAAAATTTTGAGATTCAAATTGCCGGGGAACGTGTATATGTGCCGGATCGGGCCAAATTTAGTATTGAACATGAGCGCGGTCAGGGTGATCATGAGATTGAATTCCAGATTAAATGGGAAGATGAATAGATATGAATGAAACTTTACAATTCGAACTGGTGTCTCCGGAAGAACGTTTGGTCTCTGAATTGGTTAAAATGGCCGTTATTCCAGGTAGCGATGGAGAGCTTGGGATCGGGCCAAATCACGCATCTTATGTCGTATCGCTCGCCACAGGTGTTGTTATTTTACATACGCCGGATACACGCAAACCCCGTAAAATATTTATATCTGGCGGTTTTGCTGATATTACAGGCGAGAAATGTACTGTTCTGGCAGAAGAGGCCGTCAATGTGACCGATTTGAAGGTGGCGGATTTAAAAGCAGAAATCGAAAACTTGCGTCATGATATTAAACTTGCGGGAGATGATATTGATCGCCGGCGGTTTGAGAAGAAAATTATCCATGCCGAAGCCAAATTACAAGCGGTAAAACGTAAATAAGCGCTCAATGACTTCAAGGTTTCTGTAATTTAAGCCCGCTATTTCTTTTTATTACACAAATTTGTTATTTGGTTTCTATAATAGCCAAGTGACTTTCTGTTACACTTTCGCCCCATTTTTCATTATGAAGATCGATGTTCACATTCTTTTGTGACGCTAGTTTCTGCTCAAGTTCTTCTTTGGTTGTTGCGACATCGAATAATTTTAGACATTTCTGGGTTATAAAGGTTTCATCCGCCGCATGTTTGATCCATTTTACCAATGCTGTAAAGCGTTTATCTTTGTTCAAAAATCCGATAGACCTATTATGTTTGCCAAGTTGCTTTAATCCTAATGCCGTGACGGCAAAGTATGTATCCTTTACCGTAGCGTTTTCTGAAACAATAGGTGTATCGCTCTCTTTTAAAATTTCATCTTCATAATGTGGCAGGAGAACATCATTATTAATGAGGGCAAGTGTCTCTAGTTCTGAAATTTTTTCAAATGCATCTGAAACGTTATTTGCAATTATGAGGGTATCTTTGTTGAAATCTTTTAAAGTTTGCAAATACTCAATCAAATCATCCCAATAATTTGCAATATTTATTAGTATCAGTTTTTTGCCGTGCGCAGCATTTTCACTCCAATGCAAAACTTCCAAGCTTTCGTCCAATGTGCCAAAGCCGCCGGGTAGGCTTAAAATCACATCGGCGGCCAAAAACATTTTTTGTTTTCGCTCCCAAAGCGTTTCAACGAGTATTGTTTCACTCAAATGCGGGTGGATACGCTCACTATCCTTTAATTGTTTTGGTACAATACCCGTTACATGTGCACCTTTATTGATGGCTTCGTTTGCAACTAAGCCCATCAAACCAGCATCCATGCCGCCATATACAAGCTTTGCTTTGTGCGTTGCTATGGCTTGGCCAAGTTCTTTTGCGGCATCTTTATAAATTTCAGAAGCATAGCCCGAGGACCCTAAATAGACAGTAAGTGTTTTCATTTCTTTTGTTGACTACTTTAAATGTTTGAATTTTATTTTAAATGAATATCATTAGAAACTGGTAAAGATTGAGGTTTCAAAAATGTTTTATTTATTTGAGAAACGGGAATAATGCCGCGCACAGAGTTTGTCAGGAATACAGCATCGGCATTTTCAAGATCGCTTTGCGTAAATGATTTTTCTATCGCCTTGTATTTATTTATAACTTTTTGTCTGATAATGCCATCCATTACTCCGTCTGAAATGGGGGGGGTGGTTAATTTTTCACCTTTTAAAATAAATATATTTGCGGTTGTTGTGCAGGTAATATTGCGTTTTGTATTTAACAATATTGCATCATCGTAGCTTTTGCTGCGCGCGTTTTCGAGCGCTATAATATTATCTAGATAATTCATCGATTTTATTTTTGATGTCAAATTATATTCATTGCGGCGAGCTATATCTGATATGCACAATTTCGCCGGTTTTTTTTCAGGTAAGGCTTCTAGCGAGCTTGCCTTGATAATAACATAGGGTTTTTTGTTTTTTATGGACAATCCGCGTGCAGCATTACCTGCAGTTATATATGTGTTGATCACGTGATATTCTGCAGTATCTTTTTTTTGCTCCAACACAATTTTTATTTTTTTCAATATTGTGTTCTGATCATATTTTATAGATAAATTTATTTTTTGGGCGTGATCCAAAAGTCTATCTATATGTTCTGCACCGTAAATTAGCGAGTGATCCTTACAAAGCATAGTATCAAAAACGCCATAGCCATATCGAATTGTGTTTTGTATGCTAAATATTGGAGCGTTTTTTTCTGCAAAATATTCTTTTCCATTATGCGAGATCCATATCATATTTATGCACTTGCATGTGTTTTTGATTGCACATTCTGATTAGGTTTTATGAGCTTATTCCATTCTTGCGCAACTGATTTAAAATTTTGAAGGAGCTTCATACCTTGCGGTGTCAGGATTGATTCAGGATGAAATTGTATGCCATAAACAGGAAAGCTTTGGTGAGATATTGCCATAATTTCTCCATCTTTTGTGCGCGCATCTACAAAAAGTTCGGTTTTATCCAAGCCGCCCACAATTAAAGAATGATATCGTCCAACGGCTATAGAGCGCTGCATATTTTTAAAAATATGTTTGCCATTATGCGTTATGTCTGATGATCGGCCGTGGACGGGGTTTCCTTTTGCTGTAAAGCCGCCATACGCGTTGGCAATGGCTTGGTGACCCAAACATACACCTAATATAGGTATTTTGTGACCAAGTTTTTGTATCAATTCAATAGCTATGCCCGCCTGATCAGGTGTACCTGGCCCGGGAGAAATGAGTATAGCTTCAGGATTTATTTTTTCGATTTGCTGCACAGAGATTTTATCGTTTCGCACAATTGTATTGACCCATCCGGCGATTGTGCAATATCTCGCCAGATTATGAACAAATGAATCATAGTTATCAATTATTAGCAGCATATAATGCAATCGCTTATGATTTTTAAGCTTGAAGTTTTGCGTCTAGAGGTCTTTTATCCGGTATTTGTTCCGGCATATTGAAACTATCGAGTATTCCAAGCGCTTTATCAAGTGTTTCTTGGTATTCATCTTCTGGATCAGATAACGCAGTAATACCTCCACCAACTTGAATGCTAACGCTCTGATCTTTGTATATCAAAGACCGAATTAGGATATTGGCTTGCATATTATTATCGGGTGTAATGTAGGCTATTGATCCGCAATAGGCGCCTCTGCGGTTCCGTTCACTTTTTTCTATGATCTGCATAGCACGGATTTTAGGCGCGCCGGTTACTGATCCACCAGGAAAACAAGCGCGCAGGGCATCTGTAGCAGTCTTATGCTTTTTAAGAGTGCCCTCTATAGTAGAAACAAGGTGATGTACGTTTGAAAAGCTTTCTATTTTATTTATTATGATCGTATCTATACTGCTTGCGACGCATATTTTTGACAAATCATTGCGCAACAAATCAATAATCATAATATTTTCCGCTTTATCTTTTTCGCTATTTTCTAACATGTTGCGATACATGATATCAAGCGCGCGGGTTTTGCCGCGGGGCGCTGTACCCTTAATTGGTTTGCTTGTGACGATACGGTCTTTAATGTTTAAAAAACTTTCAGGAGATGCAGATGAAATTTTTATATTACCAATGTTAAAAAAAGATGCATAAGGCGCAGCATTCATTGATCTCAAATTCTTGTATTGATTAAAAGCGCAAAATTCTTGCGGTAAGTTTGCGGTAAAACGGTGGGCGATGTTGGCCTGAAAAATATCGCCTTCCTTTATGTGATTTATTACATTTTTAATTGTTGTTTTATATTCGGTTTTATTAAAATTACTTAACCATTCAGGTTTAAAATTCTGACTTTCGTTGTGCTGTATATCTTTATTTTGAATGAGCTTCATAATAAATCGTTTTTTCTCAACCATCTCCTCTTGGTTTTTAGCCGTAATAAACAAATAGCTTTCTTTGCGCTCATGATTAAATGCAAAAACAATATCATAAATACCAATGGCCATATCGGGTGTGTTTTGCTCTGACTTATGCTGTTCATGAATATCTTCTAAGCCACGCGCCAGATCATAGCCAAATAAACCGGCTGCGCCGCCTTGAAATTCAGGATAATTAGGAAGTGTTTTAATATCACCCATAGATAAAGCCAAACGATCATTTACAATTTTGAACGGATCTTCATTTAGCATTATCTGTTGATGGTCGCGCGTTGTAATGCGCGTTTGCATGCCTTCAGTTTCTATTATTTCTTTTGGGTATAGGGCAATATATGAAAATTTGGCATTTTCGTGTTTTTGATCCGCACTATCCAGCCATAGGCTATAGGGCAGATGATGAACAGCGGAAAATACATCTAAGGCATTTAAATTATTTAATTCTTTTACAAATTTCTTCATTTGTATCAACTTGATTGCTTGTTTACATATTTTACCTGCGGAGTATACGCATTAACATTCGAAAATTCAAGAAAACTGTGATTACAGGAACGATTTTATCTCTTTTATTATATCTGACAGGCCGGTCTTTATAATCTCTACATCCGGCGGAAAAGCGCTTTGCAGTCTTGAGGGGAGCGCGGAATCAAGCATAACAAAAACCCCTTTATCATCGGCGCGTCGTATCAGGCGGCCATAAGCTTGCTTTAGTTTTAAACGCGTTACCATTTCATCATATTTTCTTCCGCCATAATAGGCTCGTCTTGCTTTGTGTAATATAGTGGGGCGCGGCCAGGGAACACGGTCAAAAACAATCATGCGTAATGCGCGACCAGGTACATCAACACCATCACGAACCGCATCCGTTCCAAGCAGACAGGCGTGTTCTTCATCCCTGAACATATCAATAAGTGTGCCAATGTCCATATTATCAATATGTTGGCTGTATAATGGTATATTATGGCTTTCAACTTCTTCATTGATCCGTTCATAAACGGTTCTAAGACGATTGATCGCGGTGAACAAACCTAATGCGCCGCCATTTGATGCCAAAAATAAAGCGCGATAGGCCGATGAAACTTGATTTGCATCATTTTTATTAATGTCATTCGCAATATATATTCGGGTTTTTTCATTATATTTGAATGGTGATGAAAAGCTTTTGGCGATAAGGTTTTCAGTTAAATATGCTGCGCCTGAACGCTGCGCCGCCATGCTCCAGCTTTTTGCATTGGTATTGATATTTTTTATTGTATCCGATGCGGTCTCACTGTTGTCAATTTGCTGCTCATCGCGCAGGGTTGCCGATGTTACGGCCATGCCGTGAAGATGCAGCTTTATAGATGCGGCAAATGGCTTCATTGGATCTACATAATGACGGTAAAAACCCACATCATATGTTCGTCCATCCACACGTTCAATTTGTAACCAATCTACAAAAACGTCGCTGTTTTCTCCTTTTTGTAAATTATCGAGCATATTGATCCAGCTTTGCAATGTCATCTGGCTGCGGCGGTTTAAGGATATGGCGATGGCTTCAAAACGTTTACGCGTATCGCTTTCCATTTCTCCATTATCGCTGGTTAATATTTTCTTGAAATGATCGGCCAATTGCTGCATTGGTTTTTGCAAATTCTTAAGCTGTTTTTTCAATCTTTTTGCTTGTTGCAATAAATCCGGTGCGGCGGGGTATAGCTCAGTTTCCAGAGAATAGGGGGCATGCGTATTTTTTGAACGGGCGAAAACTTGTTTATATATACAGGTTATGAATTTTTCTGCTGCGCCGAAAGGGTCGCCTTCTTTTAATCTTTTAGTCCAACCCGGCGCAGTTAAAGTGCGGGCTTCTTCTAATACTTGGTTTAGCAATGATAAGGCTTCGGGCGATGCGCTTACCAAATCTTCGATCCGTTTTTTGAGGCCACGCGCGCGGCTTGTGCGTCCACCTTCCGCCCCTAAAATCCATCGCCTTAGATCGGACATTTCTTTTGCAGTTAAGTGTGCGGAAAATGCGCTATCTGCAGAATCAAATAAATGGTGGCCTTCATCAAAAATATAGCGCGTGGGTAAGTCCTCGCCCGGCATGGCAAGGGCGGACTGGATCATCACAAGGGCGTGATTGGCGACCACAATGCGTGCATGTTTTGATTTGCGGATAGATCGCTCGCCAAAGCATTTTTTGTAATGATCACATGCGGAATAAATACATTCACCGCGCCTGTCGGCCAATCCTAATGTATTGGCATAGCCCATAATACCGGTTAGCCAGCCGGGGAAATCCGCGCCGCTTAAATCTCCATCTTTTGTTGCGGCGGCCCATCTTGCCATTATCCCTGCGCTTACGACTTGGGAGAAATTGCGGGCGGTGCCGGCCGCGGCGGCTGTGTTCTCCAGGTTTAATAAACATAGATAGTTTTCGCGGCCTTTTCTTATCGCGATATACGCCTCTTTTATAGCGTCTTCAGGATAAAGGCGGGAGAGTTCCTGATCTATTTGCCGTTGCAGATTTTTTGTATATGTTGATATCCACACGGTGCCAGTATTCTTTTCAGACCATACGCTTGCTGGTGCAAGATACCCCAAAGTTTTGCCTGTTCCTGTTCCGGCTTCTGCGAGTATCACATGTGGATTTTCGGCTTCGTTTACAGGAGCGAATGTTTTGGATATCTCTTTTGTGTATTCAATTTGCTGTGGGCGCGCTTCTTCATTTGTATTTTGCCCAAGCATTTT
The DNA here is from genome assembly GCA_963702155.1 of uncultured Alphaproteobacteria bacterium. Lineage (GTDB taxonomy): Bacteria > Pseudomonadota > Alphaproteobacteria > Micavibrionales > Micavibrionaceae. Next base: position 1,131,609 of record OY969717.1, on the reverse strand, counting down.
TGATAAGCGCTCCTGCGCCTCTTCACTGGAGACGCCAAAATGAGAAGGGGGGGGTATTGGCGCTTCTTCAGCCCATTCTGGTAAGTGTCTCCATATATTCATGGCCGTTTTGGAATGAACAATTTCTTTAGAATCATAGTCTTGGCCATGGGCGGCAAATATAAAAGGCGTCCATAGCCAGCCGCGCCCCTGCATGCCCATAGCAGCCGCAATTTTCAAAGGGTCAGCTTTTTTTTGGTGCGGATCGTTTTGCAAATCTTTAAGCAGGGTTTGCGTAATTTCGATTAAGCTTAACGGATAGTCTTCAAAATTTTGAGGGGGGGATAGGCCAAGGCTTGTGCATATGCCTTTTGGCGTTGGTACGGTAAAACGTGCCGGATGCACGAATGCAAATAATTCCAAAATATCAAATGCGTAGAATTCATTTAATCCGAGTTTTGATTTTGTATATGGGGCATGACAGACAAGAGCATGTTTTTTATGGATGATCATCCGCGCCTGATCATTATTAAGTATTTTAATTTCGCCCTCAGTTGTCAAGATTGCCGTTTTATGACCGTTTGACCACACTACCGGAACATCCGGAAGGCGTATTCGAGTAACGGGCGCTGGTTCTGAGAGCGTTTCTTGCATGTTTTTCTAGATATCACTTTTTTAATGCGAACTGTAGTCTTTTAAGGATATGTATTTTCAAGTATGTGTACCGTCTATGCTTGATTTTAAGGTCTGGCTACCTATGATGTATGATTATTATCCATTAATTTATGTTGTTGTTATGTCAGATCAAAAATTAAAATACGGCGATGCCAATGAAGATATGCTTGACTATCTTTTAAAACGCCGGAGTGTAAAGGCCATACATTTAGGCGACCCGGGACCAAGTCGTTGTCAAATTGAAACTATTTTATCTGCGGGTATGCGTGTGCCGGATCATGGAATGATGTGCCCATGGTACTTTATGGTATTTGAAGGACAGGCACGTGCAAAGATTGGCGAAATTATAAAAAAAATATATATAGTGGATAATCCACATTGCCCTTCAGAAAAAACCCAGATTGAAAGCGATCGTTTTTTAAGAGCGCCTGTTGTCATTGCCGTTATTTCACGTATTCGAAGAGGGAAAAAGCCAATTTGGGAGCAATTTTTAAGCGCAGGGGCGGCATGTCAAAATATATTGCTTGCCGCAAATGCCAGCGGTTTTGCAGCGCAGTGGATAACCGAGTGGTATAGTTATGATGCGCGTTTTAAAGATGCGATCGGGCTTGATCAATATGATCATATCGCCGGATTTATTCACATGGGCAAGGCTGAAAGCGCGCCTAGTGAACGCAAGCGCCCAATTTTAGATGATTTTGTCACATATTGGGATGGTACGCATTCTATGCGTAAAGGCGAGACATGTGACCGGCAGAAACAAAACTATCCTGATACTGGATTTGACCTAGAGTTTTTAAAACGTCAAAAAAATAATCAATAGGTTTAGAGGCTTTTTTATATATGGGGTTTTGTTTATTTGAAATACACGATAAGCCGCGTCAGCATTTTGCGGTTAATGCCTCTTGTGTGCGGGATGTGATCGCATTGGATGCAGATAAAAACCTTAGCCGTATTTTACTTCCCCCACAGATAGATTTTATTGGTTTCGATCCTGTTATAAGAGGCACGCCGCAAGATGTGCTTAATTTTATCAAGCGCAGTGTTTCAATAGGCACACAAAAAGCATCGGTGCATATTTTATCGGGTAGCGGGGTAATGAAGCCTTTATCAACGCTGATTAATCAAACTCATCGTATAGTTCTGGTTCGTGAAGTTGAGTTAGAGGACTTAAAGCATGATACGGATCAAGAGCTTCGCGTTACAACAGCAAGTAAAATGTATATGGAGGGTGGGCGTATGCAAATGATAGAAGAGCGGCCGGGTGTCTTTGCATCCTTGGTAAATGCGGCGGTACGTGTTCCATTATTTCAAACAGAAACTTGAAAAAATTTTAAATATTGCAGTCTTTATCAATATTATAAATTTTATCAGTGAATACTTTGATTATTCCGATCGCGAAACCAGAAACGTGATAAAATAGATTGGTTTGATTTTTTACTTAAATGCATTTTTAAAGCCGCATTTCTAAAGGCTGTTTTAAAATTCATCCCCACACCTATTGTGCCATCAATTAATTCTACAATAGTAGCATCCCGCCCGTATGCATCTATCTCTCTGATTTCTGTGTGCGCAATATAATGACTTCCCAATGCCAAAGATCGTATTTTGCTAAAGCCTGGATATTCACGGGTTATATTCATATTGTTTATAGACCCTAAATCATGGGGGCGATTATCCAGCCCAGTCCAGATAAGATGTTTACCATCGCTTGCACTTTTAAGGTAATATCGGCCAATCTTTAAAACAGTAAAAAGGCTTAATTCTTTGTTGATTTCGGAAAATTTGGAAGGGGCGAGTTTTGATTTTCCAAGACAATAATCTTCGAAAACCGAGAGGTCTTTCATTATCTTTTTTGTTTTTACTTTTAAAAAATCTAGCTCGTATGTCATATCCCTACCACTTATATTATAGCATCCTTATTTAACTAAATGCCTTTTGCGCACTGGCTTATCGCCTTGTTATATAGTCAGTATGGCATAGAAAATATGAAAAAAAGGTAAATTAGCTCAAATTTATATAAAATTTTATATAAATTTGATGTAAATGCTTGATAAAGCCTAAAAACGGGGCTTTACGGGGGCGCGGCTATACCATATATAATAGTGTTCAATTTAAAAATACGTGGAAATTATGAGCAAAGCAGAGCAAATCGAAGACCATCCGGCAGAAAATAAAACCGATCCACGGGCGGCGAAACAGGCAAAACTGGATGCTTTACGTGAGGTAGGGATTGAGGCCTATCCGCATGAGTTTAAGCCGTCTCATAAGGCGCAAGCGGTTCAGGACAAATATGCTGAGCTAGCCGATGGAACGGACACCGATGACATTGTTACGGTTGCGGGGCGTATTCATGCCATGCGCAACAACGGCATGTTTATTGATTTAAGGGATGCAAGCGGTAAAATCCAGATTTTCTGTCATAAGGATCGCACAGATGCGGCCGAGCTTGAGAAATTAAAAACTTACGATATTGGTGATATTATTGGCGTTAAGGGCAAGGTTCGCCGGACGCCGCGCGGGGAGCTATCCGTTGCCGCGCTTGAGCTTACGATGCTGACCAAGTCCCTATTGCCGTTACCGGAGAAATATCACGGGTTATCGGATATAGAGACGCGCTACCGTCAGCGCTATGTTGACTTGATTATGAATGAGGAGGCGCGCGATGTTTTACGGACGCGCTCTAAAATCTTGAAATCTATTCGTAGCTATATGGATGATGAAATTGGCGCGGTTGAAGTTGAAACGCCGATTTTACATCCGATTATGGGCGGGGCCACAGCAAAGCCGTTTACGACACATCATAATGCGCTTGGTACGGATTTTTATTTGCGTGTTGCGCCGGAGCTTTACTTGAAGCGCCTTATTGTTGGCGGGTTTTCTAGCGATGTCTATGAAATTGGGCGCTTGTTCCGTAATGAAGGGATTTCGCCAAAGCATAATCCTGAATTTACGTCTATTGAAGGGTATCATGCCTATAAAGATTATCATGACATGATGGATTTGGTTGAGGGGCTTGTTCAGTATTGTGTACAGGCCGTTCACGGCACGCTAAAGATAAAAGTCGGCGAGAATGAAATTGATTTTTCAGGGCCATGGCCGCGTAAATCCATGTGTGGTTTAATTGAAGAGGCGACGGGGTTTGATTTCCTGAGCCTTGATAATGCGGATGAGGCGAGGGCGAAAGCCAAGGAGCTTGGTGTGCATGTCGATGATAAAGCGCACTGGGGTAAGGTTGTTGAAACTATGTTCGAAGAAAAGGTTGAGGGCGATTTGGTTCAGCCGATTCATGTGACGGATCATCCGTTTGAAATTTCGCCTTTGGCCAAAACGCACCGCGATAATCCGCGTTTAGTAGAGCGGTTTGAAAGTTTTGTCAATACGTGGGAAATTGCCAATGCGTTTACCGAGCTTAATGATCCTAAAGTTCAGCGTGAGCGTTTTGAAGGGCAGGTTTCGGAGCGTGAAGCGGGCGATGACGAGGCGCAAATGCTGGATGAGGATTATATCACCGCGCTAGAATATGGCCTACCGCCTACGGGTGGCTGGGGGCTTGGGATTGACAGGCTTGTTATGATTTTGACAAATTCCAGTAATATCCGCGATGTGATTTTGTTTCCAACGTTGAAGCCGTTGAAATAGATTTAAAGTACTTTTGCACTAGCATTTGTTTTTTCTTTTAGAAATAAAAGTAATTTTTGCATGCTTTCTTTATTATTTTTTGTGTCTATAAAAGAGGCGAGAAAATCTGTTATGTTTGCATTAGGAAGCTTTTCAGAATAGTGATTTCTACGCTGTACAAATGGAAAAATCATTATTGTGTTTTTTGTTTTTGTAAATTTTAATTGTTATGGTTTTTAATGTATTTTGTAATTATATATTTGTTTTTTTAGCATATGTTGTTGTTAACAATAACATTATTTTGGAATTGCGGTCTTAACTTTGTTTCTCTCATTGTTTGTCTTATATAACTTGCTATGACACAAGAGCTTTCAAAGGTGCCGGGTATGGCGATGAGCGGGATGGGAGAGATTAACCCATCTTCTATGGGGGATTCGCCGTTTAAGATTGAATCTGATTTTCAACCTGCAGGGGATCAGCCGCAAGCCATCAAGAAGTTGGTTGAGGGGCTCAATGATGGTTTGACCGAGCAGGTGTTGCTGGGTGTGACAGGGTCGGGGAAGACCTTCACTATGGCGCATGTTATTGAGAAATTACAGCGTCCAGCGCTTATTCTTGCGCCAAATAAAATCTTGGCCGCGCAGCTTTACGGCGAGTTTAAGGACTTTTTTCCTAATAATGCCGTTGAATATTTTGTTTCCTATTATGATTATTATCAGCCCGAAGCGTATGTGCCGCGTACAGACACGTTTATCGAGAAAGATTCTGCGATTAACGAGCAGATTGACCGGATGCGTCACGCGGCTACGCGAGCGCTATTTGAGCGGCGGGATACGATTATTGTCGCATCTGTTTCGTGCATTTACGGTATCGGATCAAAGGAAGATTACGCGGCGATGACATTCAGTATTACCGCCGGTGACCGGATGGATAGGCAAGAGCTGATTAAACGCCTGATCACGTTGCAATATAAGCGGAATGACATTGCGTTTGAGCGTGGTACGTTTCGTGTGCGCGGGGATACGGTTGAGCTGTTTCCGGCGCACTTTGAAGACCGGGCGTGGCGGTTTTCGATGTTTGGAGATGAGATCGAGAAAATCGTCGAATTTGATCCGCTGACGGGGCATAAATTCAAGGATATGGAGGGCGTGCGGATATTTGCGAATTCCCACTATATCACGCCGGGGCCAACGATGGCGCAGGCGATTAAGCAGATCAAGGTCGATTTAAAAGACCGCGTCGCACATTTTGAAGCCGAGATGAAATTGTTGGAAGCGCAGAGGATTGAGCAGCGAACACAGTTTGATATCGAGATGATGCAGGCGACGGGAACGACCAAGGGGATTGAAAATTACTCCCGCTATCTGACGGGGCGAGCGCCGGGCGCGCCGCCGCCAACGCTGATTGAGTATTTGCCGGATGATGCGCTGATGTTTTTGGATGAAAGCCATGTGATGGTGCCCCAGCTTCGTGCGATGTATAATGGCGATCAGAAGCGTAAGGGCACGCTGGTTGATTTCGGGTTCCGCCTGCCGGCCGCGCGGGATAACCGCCCGCTTCAATTTGAGGAGTGGAATGCGTTTCGCCCGCAAACTTTGTTTGTCAGTGCGACCCCGGGTGAATGGGAGCTGGAGCAAACGGGCGGCGAGTTTATAGAGCAGGTTGTGCGACCGACGGGATTGATTGACCCCGAGGTTGAAATTCGCCCGACTAAAAATCAGGTAGATGATTTGATGCATGAGGCGAAAGAGGTGATTGCCGATGGCGGGCGGTTGCTTGTTACGACGCTGACCAAGAAAATGGCGGAGGCGTTGACGGAATACCTTAATGAAAATCAAATCCGCGTGCGCTATATTCATAGTGACGTTGATACGCTGGAACGTATTGAAATTATTCAAGATTTACGCCGCGGGGTTTTTGATGTGCTGGTTGGGATTAACTTGCTTCGCGAAGGGCTTGATATTCCAGAATGTAAACGAGTTATGATTTTGGATGCGGATAAGCAGGGGTATTTACGATCCGCCACGTCCTTGGTGCAAACAATTGGACGGGCGGCGCGAAATTTGGACGGTAAAGCAATACTTTACGCGGATAAGATCACCGATGCGATGCAGTACGCAATTGATGAAACCGACCGCCGGCGGGCGAAACAGGTTGAATATAATGAGGAACATGGCATTACGCCGGAATCGATTAAGAAAAAAGTGTCCGCGGCGCTGGACGCGGCGTATCAAATGCCGGAAACACTTGAGCTGAATACAACCCTGCAAGATGGTGAACAGGAAGCGTTTCTGCACGATCCGGTGGCGCGTAAAATAAAAATCGCTTCGCTCCGTAAAGAAATGATGAAGGCAGCGGAAAATCTTGAGTTCGAACAGGCGGCCAAGATACGCGATGATATCAAGACGCTTGAAGATTTAGAGTTGGGGCTTTAGAGTCTCAACTACATTAGTCTACTGCGTGAGCTTTTAAAAATATTGCTTTTTCAAGAGCGGTAAAGAATTGCTGGTATGGTTCAGGTGCTTCTACAGGCGTGACATTATAGGTTGCATTTGTACGTACAAGAGTTTGTTCTTTACCTCTGGGTCTTACTGTAACGGTCATTCTAAGTTGATAGCCATCAAGTTTGGTTCCGCTTATTGTCCCTAATTCATCATCTGCTTTATCTATTACGAAACCTAAATCTTGTAAAGTTGCTATTACGGTTCTGAGCATTCTTGTTTGATTTGTTGTGTCGAAGGCTCTTGTTTGGATTTGTCTCAATTCTAATTGTGAGTCAGAAGTTTCCATTACTTTATTCATAGATGTTGTTTGGCATGCGCTAAGACAAAAACATACTATAGCAATCATTAAAATCTTTTGTTTTTTCATGGTATTACCTTTTAAATATCATTAGCTTCTAAAAATACGGCTTTCGAAAGCTTTTCAAAGAATTCTCTGTAAACTTCAGAATCCTCTATACTTTGCGTTTTTGAAACTTGGCCCTGTGTGTTCCAGACTATACGCTGAAATGTTACTCTTAAATCAGTAGTTTTTTTGCCAGATGGATAAGTGACAATTGATGCTCGTATTTTTTGATTTTGATCAATAGCAGGCACTACACCAAACATTATAGCCATAAATACTGCCCCGGCCACTTGCCCAGCTTCTTTAGCGTCTCTGTCTTTTGATGCTACTATGACACCTAATTTTGTTTCCGATTCATCAATATTAAAGCCTAAATCTTGTAATACGCCAGCACCTGCAGTTAAAAGCTTTTTCTCGCTTGATGTGTCAAAAACACGTGTTTGTAAATATCTTAACTCTAAGCTTTCTTGTCTTAACTCTAAAGCAGCTTTTGGTATAGTTTGATTACAAGCCACCAAAAATGGAAATAGTGCGAATACTAATATTATATTTGTTTTTTTCATGTATAGCCTTAAAAACGCGAGGTGTGATATGCATAATCACGGACTTTATTAATACTATCGTATTTAATTATTACAGTAATGGTTGATTGTGATTTTCTTGTAGCACCTGCTCCAATATTGCTTAGGGAAAACGTTAAACCATTACTTGCTGAAACTACTTGTTCAGATGAAAATTTATCGTAAATCCATACTTCAAGACCATTTTCATCTGTGGACACTATGTTTGGTGATCCTAAAGTCTCTGCTACTTCGGCGCTACTCATTCCTTTTTGGATATTTCTTTGTACTTCGCCAACAGTAAAATTTTGTTTTTCATTTTGTGCTGCTTCAGACTGATGCCAAGAAGCTTTTTGAGCGCAAGCTCCCGTCAATAAAATCAAAAGTAGCAAGTAAATTTTCTTCATTTTATAAATCCTTAAAAAATTTAGATAATTTTTTAATTGCATATTTTTTATTCATTCGCAACCTAAAGTTTTCCATACCGCACAAACAAAACCAATCCGCCGTCCATATAAATTTCTCCCGTTTCTGCGGTCATCTCATTCGAGGTGCCGAGCCAGCCTAGGGTGTAGGGTGGGCCGAGTTCGGGGGCGTTGAATTTTAGGCCTTTGTAACGGAGGTTTTGGGTTTCGCGCAGAGGTATAATGCCGACAATATCGCCAATATTTCCTTTAAATTTAAAATCTTGGGTAAGGAGGCGGATTTCGTGGTGTTCATCTTTTATAACAATACGGTCGGGCAGGGGATAGCGTTCCAGAACTAAGATATTCGCCATTTGATGATCAAAACGTCCGCCGAGCGCGGCGTAGATTGTAATTTCGGGATGTGCATGCTCGCCAAGTTTTGCATCCAGCGTGATCCAATTGAGAGCCTTTTCAAGGTCGGTTGAGTATTGGTCGGGGTCGTGGATGCTTTTAACGGTTTTGTTTGCTTCAAAAAATGCTTGGGTATCTTTGGTAATGCTATCAAAATCGCCAATGATGATGTTGGGTGTAATCCCCAATGCGCGCGCATGATCTGCGCCGGAATCCGTGCAGATTATCATGTCGTCATTATTTATATTTTCCTTGTGCCACGCTATATTTTCAAGTGTGCCACCAGCAATAATCGTGTAATTTTTTTTATAATTTTTCATTGTTAAGGAACTTAAACGCGTTTTTCACATTTGTATATGCGAAGAGGAGATAATTATATGCTGGATTTACGATTGAAATATCATTTACGCTTTGGAATTGCGGCTTTGCTTTTGGCGGGTGGGTCGCTCATTTTTACAGGATTTTCAATGCCTTCTGTCGGTATGGCGGATAGTGATTTGATGGTTTTGGATAATGGTGATGATTCTGTACTTACCGGTATTATCAAAGATGTGGACTATGGTTCTTTTGTACTTGATGTATCTGGAAAAGATATAAGGGTTGATATGGATGATGTTGATCTGGATGGTGATCTTGACGATTATTTGAAAGAGGGCATGCGTGTTACCGTTGAGGGCACGTTAGATGAAGACGAGATAGAGGCCACACGTGTTATTCGCGGCAATGATGATCCTTCCAGACTTGTTTTGGATCATGATGTTTTGACTGGTGATGGCATTGAATTACAGGATTAAAACCCATTATTTAAAAATAGTGCGTGTACCGCATTGCTTTTCCTTTGGCAAAATATAACGATACTGTTTAGAATAGGGTTATGAAACCCTATTTTAGTATTTTAACAATCGTTGTTTTTACATGCTGTTTTTTGGTAACGCCTTCTTATGCGAATACTGGAAATAGCCGGCTTGCAAAACTTGATAAGCTTTTTATGCGTAATCAGGCAGCAGAGGCATTTTTAAATAGCTGTGATCCGCGAAAGCGCTATATTAAGGGCTCCTTCTTTATTCCCAATTCATTATTAGTTGAAACGGCCTTTGCACGAGAAATGGTCAGGGTTGGAAAAATTACACGCGAAGATGCTTTTCGAACAATGTATCGGCGCGGATTTAATTATCAGGCCAAAATTGAAAATTTTTACGCGTATAGCGGGTGTAGAAAGAAACAGGCACGTGCTTCGCTTTCGCACATTAAAAATTTCGGGTTTTCTTCTCCGGCTGTGATTTATACATATATTCAGAAATTTTAATATTTCAGTGATAAAAGTTTTCTATTAAAATAAATAGTTTGTATTTAGTCCTGTTTTATAGTATAAGGTCTTAATATTTTAATATATTAGATTTTGTTAATGGAGAATAGTATGAGTTTTGTAGATTCAGTCAAGAATATATTCAAAAAAGAAAGCGATCCGCATGTGGTTGCTTTAAAAAATGTTGATCATAAGCTCCGATACTTCGCAAAAAATCTAGACGATTTGCTTGAAGGTAAAACTTGGGTTGAGCATATTGAACGGCGCAACGAAAAATCTCATCCTTTTCCGACTGGAGTAAATTTTGACGCGCTTAAAAGTGATAATATTATGGGGGAGCTTTCCAGTTTAAAAGGTTATCAAATGCTTACAGATGCGTGTCTAGAAGAAGGTATTGCTTTTCAACCCTTCTTGTTGAAAAAAGAAAATAATAATTTTGAATTTGCTGCAAACCTCAGTGTTATGCCTAATAATTTGAACAAAGATGCCAGCCTTTATGATGTAGGGTCAGTTCATCGCTCGTCAAATGATGGTTTTGCAAAGTCATTGTCACAGTCTCATTTGACATGGGGATAAACTATACTATCTCATTTTTTTTAACGCCTCTTTTTGTAGGGGCGTTTTTTATTGATTATATCGGGGTTTGTTTGCGTCTTTTCCGCCTGCGGTATTAATAGAGGCCAATCTTTCTGCTTCTTCTGACTCATTTACAACATTTTCAAGCATTGCATGATCCAATGGCCCTGCGCATCCTTTGGCATTATATATGCCCATCATTAGGCTACGTCTTTGCGCCGCGATGTCTTGAATGGTATCTGCATCATTGGTTTTTCCATTTGTGGCTTCTTTTAAGAGGTAGCCGGCGATGCCAATTCCGATGCCCCCAGTTGCCGAGCCAACCAAAAATGAGCCAACCGCGCCGGCTGCGGTAATGCCTTTATTTTGGAAATCTCCTTCATCCTTTATATTTTGCGTGGTTAAGATGATGTCGCGCATTAAAATCGCTTCCTGAGATAGTTGGCCGCAGGATAAATTGACATCGCCCAACCGCGATACTTGTAAATCGAGAGCTTCTATAGCATGCGCTTGGTTAAAAAACATGCTTAAGAAGGCAGTTGCAAGTATCAGCGTTTTGTTTTTATTCGTCATTTCAACAGGGCTATGCCGGATATGGCCATAAGATTTATAATTTATTATAACGAAATTATAAATTCTGTCAAAAGGCTGCGGGGGTGTTTTTAATTTTCTCTGTTTGCCTATTATACTAAATCTGCAAAAATACACATGGATTTTACTAACGCTCTGATATATTATGTTTTAATTATGGGTGATATTTTCTTTAGAGCTTTAAAAACGTCTTTGCTACTTATTTCTATTGTGGCGGGTATTGCTTTTATCTATATGACTCAGGAGCATGGTATCAAACCGTCTATGTTTATTGTGCTTAGTCTTGGGTTGGGTTTTGTGTTTTCAAAGCCGTTCAGATCGCTTCCTACATATTCTATGGTTTCTATTATTGTTGTGACGTTGGCATTGGGGTTTCTTTCCAAATATTTGCCTATGCTTATGTTTATGGCGGCGAACGAATTTATGGGTATGGAATATTATCTGGATATGAATTTTTTTATCATTTGGTGTTTACTGCTTTTAATGCCGGGGCTTCCTTTGTTAATGTTTGTTTTTGCAAAATTTGGTGATTGATTTTTTTAAAGCTTGATAATGCGCTAGATACTCTGCAATATCTTTTTATATGAGCATTATCTGCTTTTATCTTTTTTTCCTTTTTTAAAATATACTAAAAATTATGAGCTATACACTTAAAACAGAACGCTTGATTTTGCGCGGTTGGCAAGATGAAGATTTTGAACATTTTGCCCGTATGAATGCGGATCATTTGGTTATGGAATACATGCCCCGCATTCTAAAGGAGGATGATAGTCATAAGTTAAAAGACCGTTTTATCAAGCATTTTAAAAAACATGGCTATGGCATATATGTGATGCAAACCAAGGCGGATGAAGCATTTGCCGGTGTAGCGGGTTTGAATAAAGTGGAAATAGATGTGCCATTTAAAGGTGCAGTTGAAATCGCGTGGCGTCTTGATTACGGATATTGGGGCAAGGGTTATGCGTCCGAAGCGGGGCGTGAAGTTTTGCGATATGCGTTCGAGCATTTAAAGCTTGATGAAGTGGTTGCATTTGCGGTGCATGATAACACTCGCGCCATTCACCTTATCGAAAAATTTGGCATGTCGCGCGATGAAAATGGAGATTTTGATTATCCCGGTTTAACAAAGGATCATCCATTAGGGCGTTTTGTTTTATACAGATTAACACGTGATAAATATATTCAAGGCATGCAATAACATCTCTTTACGCTTATAAAATGCTTCTATTTTAAGTTGTCATATTGTCTAAGTAATATCTAAAGTTTTTTTTGTCATACTTATATATAAGGCGCTCCGATTGAAGACGCGTTATTTATAAAGGGACAAAACATGACATATTTTCAGGTACTTTTTTATTCTTTTAAAAGCAAAGCACCGCTTGTTTTATATTCGGGTTTAGCATTTATCCTTATGATTAGCGGGCCGATTGGATGTGCTTCGCAATCCGCGCCTAAACAGGCGTTCGGATATCAGAACGCGCCGCCACCGCCAAACGAGGCCGCGCATCGCTATCTTTCATCTACGCATGGCTCTTTTGCTTTCGAAACAGATAAAAGCGAAGCAAACCCAGTGACCAGTTCTTCGTTTGCCAATGACTATATGGACATAAAAACCCGTTATAAAGTGGCCTCTGCCGAACATTCCATACCTGAATATGGTTATGCGCCGAATACTTACCCATCATATAATCACGCATCAAACGGATTTTCAGAAAATAGCGTTACAGAAGGTAATTTTGTCGACTTACTGTCTTATGCGCAAAGTAAATTCAACAACTCCGATTGTAAAAAAAGCTTTGGCTTACCGCGTGTTAAATATGGTTTTGGGTTTCGTGAAACCGCGCGCGGTTCTAATATTGATGTTAAAGGTTTTACATTTTCTTTGACTGTGCCACTTGGTAATAAAAATATCCCCAAATCCGTGTGTTAAATTTATAAGCACTTTTCTTCTCTTTGTTCACCTCTTAAAGGCATCTTTTTTAAAGATGTCTTTTTTCTTGCATAAAAAAATACATAAAGCTTTTTGATATTTGAGGTGAATCAGTTAGAGTATTTATGCAAGTTTCCTATATTTGCGTTCTTTTTACATACTCATTTTTTGTATCTTTGTTGTTTTTATTGATTGTTCTAAGGATTAAATCCATGTTTTCAAAATATTTTTTGCGATCTGCGTTTTTGTTGCCATTTTTTATTGCGGGTTGCGGCGAAGGGTATGAGATGGTGCGCACTGACGCATATTTTCCTTACGGTAATCAAAGAACCGCGGGTAGTGCGATTGCATATGTTCAAGCCCGCCTGTTACCAAAAAAAGATTTGGTTATTCCAGAGCCTGTGGTTTCCAAGCCGGTTCAGCGTCAGCAGGCACCAACACCTGTAGAGGATACAAAACTTATTCTTGATAATCTTTCCGATGACATGGAAGAAATTTTTGAAGATGCACAAAGGAAATAATGCGATCTTATTCGTTTAAAGTTTTTTTTGTAAGCGTGTTGCTTTTTAAAAAGGCCTTTTATACTGGCCTTGTTATGAGTTCTCAATAAAGGCGTAGCCTTTTATTCTAATTCACATAAAAATTTATATAATTTTAAAATGGATACGCGTTAAAAATAACCGCTCTTTAACATCATTTATATTAACATAATAAATGAGTTGCATATAAGCAGCTTGTTTGGTCAAGCGGAATTTTCACCATGATGACTTTAGATTCATAAGGTGGCCGAGGCTTTGTTACGTGAAAATAAATGACGAATTTGGCATTAAGCCTTTCGTTTTAAGATATTAAAGAAAGGGTTATAACCATGACATTAGAAGTGGAAACTATAGTAGCAATATCGATGATGATGGCAGTATTCGCGGCCGTTGCAGCGGTTGGTACGAGTATAGTATTGGGGGCAGGTTTTGAGCGTTTGCGTTCCGGATTTGAAATTGTGCGTAAGCAGACCGGTTTTTTTAGCGATGCTATTTACAAGCTTGAGCAAAAAGTCGATGTAGTTGACGAGCAAACGGGTAAATTCTCAAGCTCGATTGATATGCTTTCCAGCAAGGTTAGCAATGTTGGCGAACAAGCCAATGCGTTTTCAGACTCCATGCAAAAACTTGAGAAAAAAGTTGATGTGGTTGATAAGCAAGCCGGTTTCTTTGGGCAGGCTATTCATAAACTGGAGCAGAAAATTGATCTGGTTGGTGAGCATGAAGAAATTGTCGCCGAGAAGATCAAAAATAATGCCGAAAAGGATTTGATCAGTACGGGCAAAGCCGAAGCGCTTGTATCTCATGCCGAAAATCTTTTAAGTCAGGTTGTTGAAATTGCAGGTCGTAACCAGCAAAACTACGCGACGGATGATTTGTTAGCGCATGTTGAAAAAGATATGCGTGTGCATATTCCAAGCAACCTTGATCATTATGTGCATCGCAGCGATTCAGAAGGTGAAGCGCGTTATCACTAAGATTTTAAAAAATGTGTGAATGTTTTAAAAGAAGCAGGGTTTAATCGCTCTGCTTCTTTTTTATGGATGATTTAAATGTTCTTTATATGGTTTATAAGTGTATTAAACCTTTGCAATTCGGCCTTTTTAAATGCGGATGCATTTAAAATAACATATCCACTTTTATTCCACATTCTATAGGCAACTTTTTGGCCGTAAATAAATGTGGTTGGTATTACAATATTTTTATCTATGTCTTCCAAATTTAAATGGATTATATGCATCCCCTTAATTTTGGTGTCTTCTGATTTAAAGTCTTTCGGCGAGCCTTTTAATGTAATAATTTTAATACTTTGCGCTGCTTTGTTTAGTTTATTTATAAGTGTATCTGGGGCTATATTCTTTATTTCATGTATATATAATGCGTTTAAATCAATGATACGCAGCGTTTTGTCATTCGATGATTCCAATGTTGTTATAATGTCGGTTAGCAAGCTTTCAAATGCGTATGTTTCCTTTAAGAACAAGGCGCTTTCACTTTTTTTCTTTACACCATCTTGAGCAATAAATTCTATATCCAGACTTTCAAATGCCAATCGAATGGCGTTTAGAGATTCGGCCTTTATATCCGAGTGTTCTTTTTCAAAATTGTTTATGGCTGTTTTTGATAAGCCGGAGGCGTCGGCTAAATCTTGCTGTGTCCACCCTATAAGGCCGCGTGCGGCTCTGCATTGTTCAATTGTGATCATTGATACTCCTTCAGCGCCGTTAATGGCTGCCTTACTTATTTATTATACCTTATTTATCTATAAGTATCACGGTATAGCCAATATGATTTTTTATCGTTAGAATGAAATCCGTTAATTTAAAAGTTTTTCTAACAGGAGTTTTTTTAAAAAGTGGATGTATCTTTCTGGTTTGTTTTATGGGGGCTTCTTGCGGCATCATTGTTGTTTTTTTCCGGTTGGACTATTCTTATCGCGACCAGGCAAAAAAAAACGTGGCGCGCATATGCGGCGAAAAACAAGGTTCGGTACAAAAGCGCCGGGCTTTTAACATCGCCAGAGATTAGCGGGGTTGTTGATGATAGAACCATAAGCGTTTTTACAAGCGAATTTATTTCAGATGATGAGCGGCGCACACGAAAACTGACGGCTTTGGAAGTTCAAATTAATAGCCTTCTGCCCGCAGATACCGGAATTGCAAGCGGGGAGATGGTTTCAATCGTCAATCGGCTCGGTATTGAGGGCGAATATAAGCCGGAGCATACAACATGGAAAAAGGAGTACATCGCGGGCAGTAGCAATGTGGCCATGTTAGAAGCATATTTGAATAATGCGCGGATCACGGCGCTCACCGATCTTATGAAGACTAAAAATGCGTGGGTTATTTGTATTTTTAAAGGCGAAGCCTCGTTGCTCCGTATTGATTTGCCTGATCCTTTGGATAAAGAGGGCGCATTAGAAAAGATGATTGATAAGATGATTGATGCCGTTAAGGTTTTGGAACTTGAGCATAGCGAGTTTGAAAAACTGGAAGCGATCAAATCTAAGAAACGACAGGCTGCGCCGGTTTTAGATGTTGATAGCGTGAGCAACGCGCCGGTTATGTTCGAGCTTGAAGATGATGGAGGCGGTGAAAATGCAAGTGAGAAAAATGAAGTATCTATAGATAAAAATGTTTCAGAACCCGCGGCTGCAAAACCCAATCCAAAGAAAAAGTAAACGTGTTACTGTTATATAAAAAGCCTGCATCTTTAAGAGAAGAGCAGGCTTTTTATAGATTTTATGTATTTGAATGTTTACGCTTTGATTTTACCAATGAAAAAGCCATATGGAGGCAGGGTTACCGTGCCGTCGCTTATGGTTGCATTGGCAGCGGCTTTACTTTCGTAGACAGCTTCTAAATTATTGCCCTCAAGTGTAAAGCTAAAATCGCGATCCTTCATATTGAACATGCAATAAAATGTTTCATCATTATGTGTCCGTGTAAACATTAAGAAATATTTATCGGTTGTGTCGATGAAATCGATATCGCCTTTGGTCATTGTTGACTGTTTTTTACGCCAGTGAATAAATTCACGAGAGAAATTCAGCATTGAATCAGAGCGTTTTTCCTGATCTTCGGGATTACGTTCGATATGGCGGTCCGGTACAGGAAGCCATGGCTTGGTTTTTGAAAACCCGCCATTTTCGTCGTTTGTCCAAGGCATTGGAGTTCTGCACCCATCGCGGCCCTGCCATTCCGGCCAAAGATAAATGCCCCAAGGATCCTGAAGTTCTTCAAATTTTAGCTCGGCTTCAGGTAGGCCAAGCTCTTCACCTTGGTAAATAAATACTGTACCTTGTAGCGATCCTAAAAGCACTAACAGCATGCGCGATAAACGCGGATCATCATCAAAACCGGTCGGGTTCGGATGCCAGCGTGAGGCCGCACGCACCACATCGTGGTTTGAGAATGCCCATGACGGCCAGCTGCCTTTATTTTCGGGACAATTTATGAACTCTTCTACAGGTTCACGGACAAGGGCGGCGGTCAGCTCTTTATGCTTACCCGACATCATATGCGTGTTGTAGGTTGTGTTCAAATAATCCGCACCCGCCGTATATTGGCAAGACAGGCGATATGGATGGTCGTCGCCCACCTCACCGATGGTCATGCGGTCTTCGTATTTGTCCATCAATTTGCGGAAACGCTTGAGGAATACAAGGTTTTCAGGGCGTGATTTATCAAAGATATGCTGCTGCATTGAATAGGGGTCAAAGCTTTCGAATTGCAGTGCGTATTTTACGCCTTCTGTTCTCGGCGGGTTATCGCGCAGGGCAGGGTCGTGAAAATAGAAGTTCACAACATCCATGCGGAAACCATCAACGCCCTTATCAAGCCAGAATTTTGCGATATCCAGGACAGCATCTTGTACATCCGGATTATGGAAGTTTAGATCGGGTTGCTCGCTCAGGAAATTATGTAGATAGTATTGCCCGCGTTTGGGATTGAATGTCCACGCCTGACCGCCAAAACATGACTGCCAGTTATTGGGCGCGGAGCCGTCGGGACGTGGGTCTGCCCAAACATACCAATCAAATTTAGGATTATCACGGCTCTCACGGCTTTCCTTGAACCATCGATGTTGATCGGAGGTATGGCTTAAAACGAGATCTAGCAAGATGCGTAAATTTAGCTTATGCGCCTTATCTAAAAGCTTATCAAAATCATCAATATTTCCGAAAATCGGGTCGATATTTTTATAATCCGAAACATCGTATCCGTAATCTTTCATAGGAGATTGGAAACATGGAGAAATCCAGATGCCATCTACGCCAAGGTCCGCGATGTAATCAAGCTTTTCTGTGATACCCGGAATATCGCCGATTCCATCATTTCTGGAATCATAAAAACTACGGGGGTAGAGTTGGTACATAAGCGCGCCGCGCCACCAAGAATCAGGCATGGTTTTTTAATCCTGTATTTTAAAAGTTAAAAGTGTAGTTACCGCTTTATTATTTAAACTATAATTTAAATTTTGTTTCTCTTACTGGTTTATAGTTTATTACGCAACTAAAAAATAAAGCACTGGACAAATGGTTGCAAGAAAAAGCCTTTTTGCTATGCAATATTTTTTTAATAACCAGAGGATTTACCCGTTCTATAGAAAAAAGCCAGCACTTGAAATTATGCCGGCTTTTTATATTTTTTATTATTGTGCTTCTTTATTTAGCTACAGGCTCTGCCTTATCAGTGTCTACATCGGCAGCGATAATCATTTTTTCTATTGAATCCGGCTTTGCGGGTGGTTCGCCGCGTGCGATTTTATCAACATTTTCCATGCCGTCTTTTACCTGACCAAAAACTGTGTACTTTCCGGTTAGGAAGCTACAGCCTGTATCGGTGAAACAGATAAAGAACTGTGAATTTGCGCTGTTCGGGTCATTTGTGCGTGCCATACCAACGGTGCCACGCTTATAATCATAATCGGAAAACTCTTGATCCATTGTGCCTTTATCAGAGCCTTGCATGCCTGTGCCCGTAGGATCACCAGTTTGTGCCATGAACCCATCAATTACACGGTGAAAAATTAAGCCATCGTAAAAGCCTTCGCGAGTTAAAGTTTTGATACGTTCAACATGTTTGGGGGCGAGATCAGGCAGTAATTCGATTGTTGCTGTCCCGCCGGTAGATAGGCGCATGTAGATTGTATTTTCCGGATCGGCCGCGTTTGCGGTATTGGCTGTTGCTGTGCTCATAATAAATAGGCTCCCTGCGGTAAGGATCAAAGATTTTAACATGACGTGTCCTTAATGTTTGGATTTATAAAAAAGTGTCATTTATTTAGTGAATAAAAGAGGTCGCATATTTGCGTACCGTTTTCAAGGGGGGATTTGTATGTGGCCGCAAGTTTTCCACCAAAGCATAGCGTTTTTAACATCTGAGCTATGCTGTTTTGGTTTGTGGCAACGCGCCAGCCTTTGCATTATGTGATTTTACCAAGTCCTTTATAGTTTCCAAACATGAGCAACAATTTGGTTTTTTGCCATCAGAACAACTGGCATAAACGGCCGCTACACGCGTTTTACCTTGTTTTTTGTCAAGATGTTCCTTAATTTTTTTATCGCTAAAAGGGTGGCAGAGACATACTATCATGATATTAACTTTTTAAGTAGAAATTTGAGGTTTTTTATCTAATTAAGAATCACTTTCATTATCAATAGCAATGTTTAATTGTTACTGCAAGTCATTCTCATTTAGTGTTCGTAAGTTATTCGTTTCTTTTTTTGTGCGATTATGCTTTTTATACGTAATAACAACTTTAGCGGATTATTTATGGCTCGGTTTTCCTTATTATTTTTAGTGGCTTTATTAGCGTTTTCAGTTGGCGGGCATGCAGTTACACCCAAGGTACAGCCCTTATCGCCGGAGGAGGCGGTCTCCTTTATACAATCGCGTGAAGGGCGACATGTTGTTGTTATTTATACATCATGGTGCGGGTACTGCCGGAAGGTTATACCGGCGATGGTTGCGTTGGAAGAAGATTTTGATGGCAGTGTTGTTGCGTTATCCATGGATAAAGATGCGGAAGCCTTAGCAAAATATATGAGCAAATTTGAGCAGGTCGGTTTTCCGGTGGTTTTGGCAGAGCAATCTTACAAAGGGCATTTGAAACAGGTTTTGAAGCGCACGGGCATTCAATATCCCGGCCATGTGCCATATATGGCGCTTATTGATGGCGCGGGCAAGGTTGTGGTGCAAGGGACTCTTAAGATTGAGGATATAGAGGCGTTTATAAAAGGCGGCTGATTTTTTTAAAGCCACATAAGCATATCCCCGCTTTCGCGGGGATTATGTGGTTTTCTAATTTAAAGGCGTTACCTCTTAAATTTTGCCCTAAGCGTTTGCATGTTGATCAATTGCAGCTTCGGAATTTAGTTTTGTATAATTCACGATGCCGAGTTTTTCGATCATTTCAAGCTGTGTTTCCAGATAATCAACGTGACCTTCTTCTTCGACCAAAATTTTCATGAAAAGATCACGGCTTACAAAATCTTGTACAGATTCGCAATGCGCAACGGCGGCTTTATAAGATATAACGCCGTCCAGCTCTAATTTGAGGTCGCATTCAAGAATTTCTTTTACATCTTCTCCGATGAGAAGTTTGTTTAATTCTTGTAAATTTGGAATGCCTTCAAGAAATAAAATGCGTTTTATGAGTTCATCCGCGTGTTTCATTTCTTCGATGGATTCGTTGTACTCGTGGCGGGCAAGTTTGGTTACGCCCCAATCATCCAACATACGGGAATGCAGGAAATACTGGCTGACTGCGGTTAATTCTTTTTTTAAAGCATCGTTGAGGAATTCTATGACTTTTTTATCGCCTTTCATGGCTTTTCTCCTTTGGTTGATTTAGGTCTTGGTCACGCCAAAGCGCGGTTGATAATATCGGGTATATGTTTAGTGTAATTGTTATAATCAAAGATAGCGTTTAGTTTGTTTTTGTCAAGGTTTTCAGTTACTTGTGAATCATTCTCAAGCGCATCTTTAAGAGATGTTTTTCCTTTTTCTTCCCATACTTTCATGGCGTTACGCTGCACTATTTTGTAGGCGTCTTCACGGCTTACATCGGCTTGGGTGAGGGCAAGGAGGACGCCTTGAGAAAAAACAAGGCCGTTCATTTTTTCCAGATTCTCCATCATTGTATCAGGATAGACGAGCAGGTTTTCAATTACATTGTTCAGGCGGCCAAGGGCAAAATCAAGTGTGACACAGGCATCGGGGGCGATGTTACGCTCGACCGAAGAGTGCGAAATATCGCGTTCATGCCACAGTGTCACATTTTCCAAGGCGGGCGTTACGGTAGCGCGGACAACGCGCGCAAGGCCTGTCAGGTTTTCGGTCAGGATGGGGTTGCGTTTATGCGGCATTGCGCTTGAACCTTTTTGGCCTTTGGCAAAAAATTCTTCGGCTTCGCGGACTTCGGTGCGCTGTAAATGGCGAATTTCCGTAGCCAGATTTTCTACTGAGGAGGCGATAATACCGAGCGTGCAGAAAAACATTGCATGACGATCGCGCGGAATGACTTGTGTGGCGATGGTTTCAGGGGTTAAACCCAGTTTTTCGGCAACATGTTTTTCGACATCTGGCGGCAGGTGCGCGTATGTACCAACCGCGCCGGAAATGGTGGCGGTTGCGATTTCTTTGCGCGCGTTTATTAAACGCTCTTTCGCGCGTTTAAACGCGGCATAATGACCGGCGAGTTTAAGGCCGAATGTTGTTGGTTCGGCATGAATGCCGTGGCTCCTTCCGATACATAGCGTTTCTTTATGTTCGAGCGCGCGTTTCTTTAATGCAGACAGTAGTTTATCCAAATCTTTTAATAGAATATCAGAAGCTTGCGTGAGTTGTACAGCGAAAGCGGTATCGACCACATCGGAGGAGGTCATCCCCTGATGAACGTAGCGGGAATCAGGGCCAATATATTCGGCGACGGAGGTTAGGAATGCGATAACATCGTGTTTGACTTCACGTTCAATTTCATCGATGCGGGCGACGTCAAAGTTTCCTTTTTCCCGTAAAACTTTTGGTACACTCGCCGGTATGATGTCCAGCTCAGCCATTTTTTCACAGGCGAGGGCTTCGATTTCCAGCCAAATCTTAAATTTGTTTTCGGGTTCGAATATCTTGGCCATTTGCGGGCGTGAGTAGCGCGGGATCATGTGTTTATTACCTTATTTTTACACTGTGATTTCAAAACACCTTATAAACAAAGCGCGGCCAACAATAAAGCCCTTTCATAAAGAAAATAATAGGGATGGTTATAGATTTATAGGCCTTAAAACGGCGGCTTGTGTTGTTTTTTTGCCGTTATGGAATTTGAAATGATCTGTTGCGTATTCACGTTCTTCGTTTTTGTTTAGGAGCTGTTTCGCAATATCGCTTTTAACGTAGCTGTTTATATTATGTGTTTTGTTATCGGCCTCAATCTGGAATTGACATTTACTATAGCTATCGCCATGTTCGTTGTAGATCGGCGCGCTTTCTTTAACAATGTTTTGGAAAACGGCGGTTATGGTTTTTGCTTTTAGCTTTTTATCGAATTCGCTTTCGTATGTTAGGGCAGGTTTTGTGTCTTTGGGTATTGTGAAATGACCACCTGTCCCGTTTTCATTATTCTTGTTTTTTTCTTCAAGGTATTCTTCTTCGGAAATAGCACCGTTTTCTAAAGCGCGCTCCATATATGCATCGTATCTTTTTTTATCTTCTTCGGCGTTTCTTTTTTGTTTCAATTTTCTGAACGCGCGAGACCCTAGTTTTGGTGATTTATCTGTCATTCTTTCCTACTTTTTTTTTCAATATTAGATACATCGAAGGTAGTAGGTCAATTTGATTATGGTATATAAGTGTTTTTTTATAAAAACTGGTTTTGAGACCAGAAGCCATAATGCAGTCCATCCAAGGTAACATTTGGCGGAATTTTAGTTTGTTCAAACAAATCATGTCCAGTTTTAAGATTTAACCAAAAATGAGTCCACGGATAATTTTTGTGACGCTCCAAATTCTCGGTCGTCATGCGGAATGGGAAAATATGCACGGGGGTTTGTAAATGTCCGCGGCGCTGACTTTCCGATACGATCAGGTATAATTCCTCTATTATAGGGTCCGTCATGGCATAGCAGCCTTCAGATACGCAATCTCCGTGGATCATAATAAAGGAACCGGTGCGGCCGTGTGCCTGATCGTACAAATTGGGGTAGCCTACATTCATGGAAAGGTGGTATTTACTTTCCGGGTTCATCCATTTGGCGTTTATAGCGTAGAACCCTTCGGGGGCTTGATGATCGCCTTCAAAAAGTTTAGGGCCTAAGCGGCCTGAATATTTGCAGATCGGGTAGGTTTTAAAAAGCCGATATTGCTTTTGATGCGGCGGTTTTGCCCATAGCTCTAACTCGGATTCTTCTTTGAATATGCGGATGAAGACGGGGCTGCCCAAGTGGAGATTATTAGCTTTGAATTCCTTTTTTATCTTTGGTAATTCCTGTTTTCTGACCAGATCAAGGCGAGAAAGAGTTTCACATGCAGATAGCGCGCATATGGCCGTTAAAAGCAAAAGTATGATTGGGATTGTGCGGGGTTTTATCATGGTTTTATATGTTTTTTATAAAAGGCCTTGGCTTTTAAAGCTGGTGTAGCCATTTCTGGAGACGATCACATGATCATGGATAATAATATTAAAAGGCTGCGCGGCGCGAACGATTTGTGCCGTCATATCAAGATCAGCCTGTGATGGTTTAGGATCTCCGCTAGGGTGATTGTGGAGCAGGATTAAGGCCGTTGCGCCGAGCTCTAGCGCGCGTCTTACAATTTCGCGCGGGTAGGCAGATGTTTGATCGACCGTACCTGTGCTTTGAATTTCGTCGCCAATCATCTCGTT
Organism: uncultured Alphaproteobacteria bacterium; assembly: GCA_963702155.1. Taxonomy (GTDB): domain Bacteria; phylum Pseudomonadota; class Alphaproteobacteria; order Micavibrionales; family Micavibrionaceae. Next base: position 1,108,288 of record OY969717.1, on the reverse strand, counting down.
TTTTTTGTTGAGGAAGATAATGCGGAAATGTTCGGTTTTTTCATGTGCCATGGTGGCGTGGCAATAATCCATAAGCCGTGTCCACGAATTTAAAACCGGCTTTTTAGAGAGCTCGCGTTTCATAGCGCGGTTGTTTAAAGCGTTTATGGATTTTATACCGATAGCGGTGTTTTCACTGATCCCCTCAATTTTTACGAGCTCTTGTATAGAGGCGGTTAGGATTTCAGGTAGGCTACCGAAGGTTTGTATTAAAATTTTAGCGAGCGGTTTTACGTCGCGGCGGGGTATGGCCATGAATAAAACAAGTTCGAGGAGTTCGTAATCTTGAAGGCCCCCCTCTCCATTATCAACAAAACGGCGGCGGAGACGGTCGCGATGGCCATGATAATGCGGTTTTATATGTTTGGAAATAGGGCTTTCTGTGGACATTTTGTACTCGAATATCGATCAATGGTATTATGATTGTAGAGTGTTTATGCGAGAAGATAAATAGATCAAATTTTATATATCTTTAACATAATTTTCATATTCATTTGGTATCTTATGAGTGAGGGAATTTTTTAGCAGGGAGACTATATTCATGATAAATATTAAAGAAATGTTTGAAGGACGCAGCGGTGGACGCGCGTTAGAAGAGCAACGAGAACAGCTTGCCGCACTTAGGGAAGGTATGAGTTCTGAGGAAATTGCCGCTTATAAAAGTGATACGCCGCAACCATCCTGAAATATATATATATAAAGATTTTTAGAGTTTTAAAAGCCTCGCTTAGTTTAGCGGGGTTTTTTTATGTTTAAAGTGCTGATTTTCTTTATTATTTCCTTTTTTTTTAATGTTGAAGTTTTTGAAAATTAAAGCATGGGCCCATGTTTGGGTAAGCGCAATTTTTGTTTTTACGTCGCGCGTGGTGCCTTTCTTTTCGGTTTAACCCCTTTATTTTGTTGCTCGCGGTCTTTACCTTTTTTAACGAGCGGCCGATATTCGGCGGGGGTTCCGTAGGTGGCCTTTTGCGACGGCCTGTCGACTGACATTTAAAAGACTATCAAATTAAATATAAAATGTCAAGGAAAATATTCCTATTTATTTTGGGGTTGGGTTCTTTGTGTTGTTTTAAATATACAATTTTACGTGTAAGGAGGCTGGGTGTATCCTTTGGGGGAGTGGGTGAAAATTTCAAATCCGTCATCTGTTACAGCCAATGTATGTTCGAATTGTGCAGATAAAGAACGGTCGCGGGTGACGGCCGTCCAGCCATCATCCAAAATCTTGGTCGGAAATTTGCCAGCGTTAATCATAGGTTCGATTGTAAAAAACATTCCAGCTTCTAAAACAGTACCTTCGCCAGGTTTGCCAAAATGCACGATAGATGGCGGGGCGTGGAAAGTGCGCCCTAAACCGTGACCGCAAAAATCACGCACAACAGAAAAGCGGTTGCTTTCGGCGTATTGCTGAATAGCGTGGCCGATATCGCCAAGGGTTGCGCCCGGTTTTACAACGTCGATCCCCTTCATCAGGCAGTCATATGTGACTTCGACCAGTTTTTTTGCTTTTACAGACGCCTTATCACCGACAATATACATACGGGACGTATCGCCATGCCATCCGTCTAAAATACAGGTGACGTCTATATTTACAATATCGCCGTTTTTTAAGGTGCGTTCCCCTGGAATGCCGTGACAAACGACATGATTTATGGATGTGCAGATGGATTTTGGAAAGCCTTTATATCCGAGCGGGGCGGGAATTGCGCCATTTTTTGTTATAAAATCGTGACAGAGTTGATCAAGCTTTTCGGTTGTAACATCTGGCACCACAAATTCGGTAATCATATCAAGAGTTTGCGCGGCGAGCTTGCCAGCATTTCGCATGCCTTCAAAATCTTTTTGTCCATGCAATTCGATACCATCTTTGGAATATTTTTTTGGCGGGTTGAGATTCATATTATTTTTCCGGTTCTTGTCCTTTTTATGCGTGTTATATTATCTATATATTTTTGTTTAAAAAGCCAAGGTTCATGGCGAAAAATTAAGGGATTTATATTATGGGCGGGTGTACGGATAAAGATATTTATACTGCAGGCGTTTTAATTATCGGCAATGAGATTCTGTCAGGTAGGACGCAAGATAGTAATTCGAAATACATCGCTGGCAAGCTTTCGGCGCATGGGATCAGGCTGATGGAGATACGGGTTATTCCGGATATTGAAGCGCGTATTATCGAAGCGGTGAACGGGATGCGCTCGCGTTATACATATGTTTTTACAACAGGCGGGATTGGCCCGACACATGATGATATAACCGCCGTCTGCATTGCCAAGGCCTTTGATGTCTCATTTGGTTTGCACGAGGAAGCGCATCAAATACTGCTTAATTATTATGGAGCGGGGGCATTAACCGATGCGCGCAAGCGTATGGCTTGCATACCGGATGGTGCTCTTTTGATTCCTAATCCGGTATCGGGGGCACCGGGGTTTATAATAGGTAATGTTTACGTCATGGCGGGGGTACCAAAGATTATGGAGGCGATGTTTGATCATATTTTGCCGCAATTAAAAGGGGGCGCGCCAATATTATCGCGGACGATTACATGTTCCATGCGGGAGAGCGAAGTTGCGGGTATTCTTACAGATGTGCAGGATCAATATCCGGATGTAGATATTGGAAGCTATCCGCATTTTAAAGACGGGATTGCGGGGTTGAGCGTTGTTGTACGAACAGATAGCGCGCATTTATTAAAGATGGTTTCGGATATAATATTTAAAAATATAATCGGGATAGGGGGTGACCCTATAATTATGCATGTTTAAATTTTTTTATGATATGCGGTTTTTAATTTGGGACATGTAGGGATGATCCGGCGGGCAATACACATTTAAAGTTTCTAAAGGTTCGTCAATAAGTATATGTTTTAAAAAGGTGAAAAAGCTTCTAAGGGCATCATTGCTGGTTGTTTCGTTACTTGTATGATATGAGATTGTTGGCAGTTGTACGGTTGTCCCTGTCCAATAATTATCAGTGGCTTGAATAAGGCGGCCAAGCTCTGTTGAGCCTAATTGCTCGACTGTTTTACCTTGGGATAGCAAGTATTCGTCCTTAATTTGATAGGGTAGTCCCAAAGATTCACATGTTGCGATGAGGATGGGTAGGAGGTCGGGGTTGAAGACTTCGCTGAAATCGCGATTGCGGAAAATAACGCGACCTTCGCCAAGAAAATCTTCGTTTTGATAGGGGCTTGTGTCAAGGATCAAAAGGTTTTTGGTTTCGAGCTGGTATTCCTCTAAAAACATGGCAATCGGAATCCAGCTTTTGCCGATTTCTTCTTCTATCGTAAGGAGCGCGGTACCTTGATAGCCGTTTTTGAATAATTCATGCACTGTTGCGATCGATACGGCGTTATCGATTTGCCCGGAAAGTTGGCCATTTTGATATGTGGCTTTGCGGTCATACCCAAGCGGGGTTTCGGGTTTTACATCTTCCATGCCTTTAACGCGGAAAATAGCCTCTCCGGTATCGGTTAATTTACTGCATAGTTCAATTTCGCCTTTGCCCAAAGTTTCACCAGTTTGTGAGTCATAGGCATAAAGAATTTCACCCACAAAGCGGTCTATAATATTTTCTAAAATAACTTTGGAGCTTATATTGGGTTCGCCATATTTTATCTCTTTCATATATTGCGCGGCATAGGCGTATTCGTTGCCGCCAATACTGATTAAGCCATGGCGGTCAATATGGGCAGAGATGATTGCGCTTAAAGGTGTTTTTCCGTGAATTTCAAGCAAGCCATCATGGGGGAATACACAAAGACCCAGCGCGGTAAACTCTTTAATCAAATAATCCATAAATAAACCCTCATGACCGACAACTGCGGGTATTTCAAGATATTCTATGGTTTTGCGCGCTATATTTTCTACGGACATTAAAATATATATGTCGTTTTTCTAAGTGGAGAGCAGGTTATTTTTTTTTATAATACTATATTGTTAGCCATTATAAAACCAGGCGTTTACAAATTTATGATAAAGATTTTTAACTCTTGTTTAATTGACTTCATCTATATACCAGAGCAGGTTTAAAAGTTTTTTCTGATTTTTGAGATTTTGATATTTTTTCAAAGCGGCCGGATCACTAAATACTTGATCCCGAACGCGTTTTTCTTCGTCCCAGCATAGCTCGTTGTCTATTAAAGCGTGAATATCGAATTCTGTAATTTGGTTAATCATGATCTTTCTTTTATTCCGTTTATTCAGTGACACCAATGACTGAAGGTGCGCAAATGTTCCAATTTCTCTTTTTAAACTCGATAATATTTGCGCGGAACTTATGTATGATTTTTGTTGTATGTCTTTTAAATACTTAAAATAAAAAGGAGATACTATGTCGAGTAAAGAACATAAGAAAAAGATCTGGAGTTATATAAAGGATATAAAAATCGGCATGTTGACCACAGTTGATGATGGGGAATTACGGGCGCGGCCGATGCATATTGTGCAAGATGATTATGATGGTACGATCTGGTTTTATACCAAGGCCGATTCATCCAAGGTTGATGAAGTTCAGGAAGACCGAGATGTCGGGCTTTCCTTTTGTAATCATAAGGACGATGTTCATGTTTCCTTATCTGGAAAGGCAAAATTATCCTTTGATAAGGTTATGATCGATAAATTCTGGTCACCTTTTGCCGCAGCATGGTTTCCGGATGGAAAAGATGACCCTGATCTGGCGCTTCTTGAAATTAAAATTCATAAAGGGGAGCATTGGGACAGTCATGATAGCAAGCTTTTTCAGCTGTATCAGATTGCCAAAGCCAACTTGACCGATCAAACGCCAGACATGGGCGAAAATGAGAAATTCGGTTAATTTTTAAATTTTTGAATTTTTTAAAGGAACTTATTACATATGTGGGGGTTTGTTTATTACATATTCAAAATGAATACCATGTATAAAAGGAGAAATTATTATGGCTAAAGCTACAAAGAAATACCCGGAAATCAAGAATATCAAAGAAGACATAGGGTCTATTAAAGATAACGCGGTTGAACTTTCACGTCATCTAACAAAAGACGGTATCGAGCAAACTGAAGAATTAAAGGCACGTACAGCCGAGACTTTTGAAGATCTTAAAGGTGCAAGCCGTGATCAAATCAAGCGTTTAGAAATGCATGTTCGTCAAAAGCCAGCACAGTCCATGGCGATTGCCTTTGCCGGTGGTTTGCTTGCAAGCTTTTTACTCAACCGGAGATAGTAAAGCATGAGTGCTTATCTTAAGATAGCAGAACAGCTTGTTGTTGACCGTCTACTTGGCCGCGCTTTTCCCTTCACGGGGAAAAGTAAAGCCGTTTTGATGTTTATTGCTTTAGCATTCGTCGCTTTATTTACAGCGCTTGGCTTCTTTATTCATGGGCTCCATTTATGGTTTGTCCAAGAATTTGAACCGCATATTGCCGCCATATTAACGGGCGGGTCTTTAATGTTTGTTGCGTTTATATTTGCATTCATTGCTTATATTATTCTGTATTATAAACGTATAAGAGTAGAGCGCATGAAGGTTGATATTGCGCATCAGGTGCAAAGTGCTTTTTTGGTGGCTAATACCGAATTGGGTCAACCTGTCAAAAACAATCCTAAACTTTCTATTCTTGCCGCCGCACTTGCGGGATTGATTGCAGGGGATAAAATTCTTTAATGATTATAGGGAACTATATAAAATAAACACCGTTGTTATATTGAATATACAACTTAAAACAAGAGGAAACATATTTATGTTTAAAAGAACTACAGTACTTACAATTTTGGGCTTAGGAATTATCGGACTAGGTTTGTCTGCTTGCGAAACTGTTGATGGTGCAGGCCGAGATATTGAAAATGCAGGTGAAGCCGTTCAGGATGCTGCAAACTAAAATATTTACATTAATTTGAAAACTATAAAGCTCGCCTTTTTTATTAAGGGCGGGTTTTTTTATGAATATATTTTTTAAAGGTTTAGGAACTTTTTGTATGGTTTGTACGTAAGTTATATGAATGCGTAAAAAATTAATCAATTTAAAAAGGAGACACATACAAAATATGTCAAACGACAATAAAGAACTACAAAAACTAATTAGCATTAATAAAGACGCTAGCGAATTTTATGAAGAAGCGCAGGAAAAGGCGAAAAGCCCGTCGATGAAGTCGACATTCCGCGAATTGGAAGTTTTACACAATGGTGTTATTTCATCATTGCAAGGGCAAGTACGCGCCAATGGTGGTGAGGTTGAGGCAGATGAAACTATAATGGGTCAGATGCGCGAGTTTTATGGTGAGATCAGTGCTATGTTAAGCAGTGATCCGGATTATACTTTAGTTAAGCATTTGGAAGAGGCAGAAGACCGCTGTCTTCATTCTATGCAGGATGCGATAGACAGTGATGATATTTCGGCCAAAACAAAAGCTGTTTTAGAAGGTGAAATAAATACATTGCAACGTTCACATGACTATATGAAAGCGCTTAAAGATGATATGGCGCGCAATGATAATATGCGCGAGGAAGATATACGCGAAGCTGCATAAATTAAAATATAGCCATTAAAAAAAGGGTCGCCATAAATTTGGCGGCTTTTTTTTATTCTGTTTCGGCGGTGTCTGTATGTTGATCCGCGATGTTTTTTTCTTTTTTATTTAATCTGGGTTTTTCTTCTTTATTTGATTTACTTTTGGCCTTTGAGTTATCTTTTTTTTCAGGTGTATCGGTATTATCCGATTTATTTTGTAATGCCACAGGCGCGGGCGGGGCATGGCCATTTTTGTCTTCTCCAAAGTAAATGGTTTGATGCGGAAAGGGAATTTCCACATTATGTTCATCAAACTTATGCTTCATACGGCGGTTATATTCTCGTCCGACAACCCATTGCTTGATTGGCCTTGTTTTAAGGCGCGCTTTAATAATAACGGCGCTATCGGCAAATTGATCCACGCCCAAAATCTCGATCGGCTCTAGCATATAATCTTTAAATTCATCATCGCTGCGCATATCTTCATCAATTTCTTTCATGTATTCTATAACTTCGTCCGGGTTTTCGCGGTATGCAACACCAACATCCAGCAGATAAAAGCTGTAATCTTTTGTCATGTTTTCAACAATGGAAATCTCGCTGAACGGGATGGTATAAACAATGCCATCAAGGCCGCGCAATTGTACCTTGCGGATTGTGATTTTTTCAATCAGGCCGCTTTTACCGCCAAGAGATGCCACATCGCCGACTTGTATAAGGTCTTCCAAAATAATCATGAATCCGGTTATAAAATCTTTTACAATCGTTTGTGCGCCAAAGCCAATTGCAATACCTACGATACCAGCCCCGGCAAGGAGCGGCATAATATCAACACCGACTTCGGAGAGAATGACGAGTGTAAATAAAACGGCAAACATCACCAGCAAAACGTTTTGCATGATGGGCAATAGTGTACGCAGGCGGCTTTGATCGGCGGACGCGCTTTTCATTATACCATATTCAATACTGATATTTATGATCTCCCAAAGCAAAAGCGCGATAAGAGATATAATTGTAAGGCTCAAAATATTACCAAAGAAATTCAAGGCCATGTCGCTTGTTAGAAAATTAAACTGGGTTATCTCCCAGATGATTGCGATTGAATATAAAAGGAGCGCGAAAATAATGGTGTAACCAACATACCGGAATATACGCGCATATATTCGAAAACGTCCGTGTTGTAATCCGAATTTTTCTTTGATGCGGATGAGCCAATCGCGTAGATTTGTACCGATTTTTTGCACGATAAAAGCAAAAATAAGAGCCACAAAGACAGAGCCTAGAGACAAACCGGTCTTGCCAACTGATGATGAATTCAAGTCATGTTCGGCGAGGAAATCGTTATATTGCGTGAGCCAGTCCTTTGCGGTTTCTTGCAGATCCAATGTTTGTGGCAGCATTTCTACTATTTCTGAATTGATGTTTTTATTTTTTTTATCATTATCCTGTGCGTTACCTGTTTTAGAGTTTGCTTTAACGAGCGTTTTCAGATTGTTTATAAACTCTTTTCGTGCGGTTTCACTTTCGAGGGTTTCGATCAGGTTTCCGATCTGATCTTTACCAATATTCAAATCGGTTTTATTTGTTTTTGTTTGTGCTAACGCACTCCCCAAAGTCAGGCCGAGCAGGAGGTATACGCTGAAAAATATAATAATATATTTATATGGTTGTTTTCTGAAGGGGGGTAGCATTGTTATCTCCGGTTTCTTTATCTGGTGAAGAGCTCATATCAGAAGTGTCTGCTTTTATTTCTGCGCGCATTTTGCGGCCGCGATCAAATCCGGCCAAGACCCAAAGCGGGGCAGCAAGTTTGATGGTGAATGAGTTTGAACCGATCAGCAAATTTGCAAACATAAAAAATGTTATGCCATGTGCCAGTCTTTTCGCCGGTTTTTCATCTTGCGGGGTGATGAGTGAGGTAAATAGCCATAAATATATAAGGCCTATTATGGTTTGGCTGTAAATAACATAAGTATATCCGCTATCCGCTGTCCCAGACACTTTATGAATGTTGCCGGTAAATATGGATGACATTTCAAGGCTGATCAAACGGTATACGGTATAGCCAATGCGCCCGCCCAGTGTATCAACCATGCTCGTAATATAGGGGTCGTAGAACAAGATACCGGCCAAAACCAAAATAACAGGCATGTACACCACGTTTAGATATCTGGGCAAATAAGCGAATATGAAGTATCCCATAAAGATAAACAGGCTGAAGGCTATGGACGCGCGGCTACTGGTGGTTAGCATGATCATAATAATGGTGAGAATATAAAAGCCACGTAAAAACCATGAAGTATTGTTCCAAAAACGACTTAGGAACAGGGATATTATTATGGCAAAATTACCTAGGCTGACCTGCTCCAAGAATATGGATGCCATGCGGTGGGAGTTGAATATGCCGAACGAGAAGCGTCCTTCGTAGAGCATTGTGTTTCCAAAAAGACCGTCAGGCCCAAATTCGCTGGCTTCTATACCTCTTGTGTTTGCATAGTAGAGCGCTGGCTCAAAAAGAAAAATATAGAGATCTGTTTTAAAAGCTTCGATCATAAGGACGCCAAATACAACGGCCGTTAAGATCAAAAAGGATGTTTGCATTTGTTTTTCGTTCATGAGGCTGCCGATAACCACAAATAATGCGATAAGATAGTAGTCGCGGAAGCCCTTAATGAACATAAATTCTGCACTGGCAGATACCCAAAGTGCCAATAATATGGCGACAAAAATAAGGGCGATGGATGGCCAGATGGATTTATATGATCTTGTATTTGTTAACACAAGCATTGTTCCGCCAAGTGCAATTAAGCCTTCGGTTGCGGCAACGTGTATCGTGCTTAGGGAAAAAACATGTGCATTTATAAAAGCGAGGCCAGCATTATAAAGCACAGCACCCACGAACAAGATGGGTACGGCAGTGTTTAAAAGGGGGGGTATCGGTTTTTTTTCTTCTAATGACAAAGCGTTGCCTTTATTTTTTTATCTTATAAACACAGGCTTATAAAGCATAGCATAGAAAATATGTCACGCGATAAGTTACGTTTAAATGTCTTAAAAAAAGTTGGTGGGCCCGGGGGGACTTGAACCCCCACTTCCAAAGGAAAACGGATTTTAAGTCCGCAGCGTCTACCATTCCGCCACGGGCCCAATTTGTAAAAATGTGATAATAAGAAATACGTTTTTACAAATTCAACGGGATCATAATTGTTCATACTTTATTATGCAATGACTGATTTAAAATTTTGTTTGGTTTCAAATTTTTTGAAACAGGGACGCGGCGATTTCTTTGCCTTTGGGTGTTAAATACAGTTCCTTTTTTCGGCGTTCGGTTTTTGATATGCGTACGTCTATCAAACCAAAGGGCGTGCCGCTTTGGCGGTTTTGCGATAGAGCGCCAATAATTCGCGAAACAGTAGACAAAGCGAGGTTGGTCTTGTTTGAAAGGTGCGTCAGTGATAGCCCTTCATCTATAAAAATTTCTAGGAAACACACAGCGTATTGAAGAGGGAATTCAGAGTTTATGCTTTGAAAACAACGGAAGAGCGCGATGATTTTCAGCGCCTTCATGTGTTCTACTTTGATACTGTTCGGTTCTGGCATTATTGTCCACGTTCAAATCTTTAAGATTAAAGCTTTCCTTTAAAGACACCTCTTCGCTTTTAAATCGATCGGCGCTCGTCAAAATTACTTGAGTGAATGGTAGATCAAATATAGTTTCTTGCTTGCAACTTTTAAAGCTGAAAAGCGGAGTTATGCCCAGATCTTTTGTGCATTCCACGTACACTGCGAATGCATTTAAAAACCGTCGGTATAGATACATTACAACCCTCAAACCTGTTTAGAAATTAAACTATTTTATACTTAAGGTTGTATTCTTGTCAAAATGTTATAGGTATGCGGTTGCATCATTTTTTTGAAAGTTGATGGTGTATGTTCTTTTTAGGTGGATGTGTTAAATGTGGCTCGTTTAAAATTTTATGCGTATCTGGCTTGATCCTGTGGTTGTGTTTCAAAACCGGATGTTGATTAATGCCAAGAATAATAAGGGGCGGGGTGTTTAACGTTTCGTATGTGCCCTCTTGATTTAAAAATGCGCAATTGGTCATTTTGCGTGCTTTTACAAAATCAAGCTTCATCCATGCATATCCAGCAAAAATACTTTGAGATATATTGGCGGCGGTGATATCAGTCGCTCCAAAATTTGCATATTGAAAATCAACACCTGTACAATCGGCATAGGCGAGGCAGGTGTTATATAGATCGGCGTTCGAAAAATTCGCCCCTTTGGCACTACACTCTGACATGTTTGCGCCAGTCAAATTCGTATTTGTAAAATTTGCGCCATCGAGTATGCCGCCATCCAGATTAGCGTTTGATAAATTGCAATCTGATAAATCGGCATGGCTTAGGTCAATATTTTGCTCTATGGCCTTTTCAACGCACCTTTTAAACGAAGACGCTTTTGTGTTGAAAATAAATTTACGGTTTTTCAGTGATTTTATTTTGTATTTTTGCATCTTAAGCCCCACTTGATACAGTTTTATAATAATTGAATATTATCAATTGTTGATATATTGCAAGTGAAGTCAAGTTTATTTTGAAATTTTTGTTCTATAGGTGTTCTTTTTTGGTCCTAAAGTTGTTCTGGGTGAGGTTCATTTTCCTTTAATGCTTGCTCTTGAAGATTTGAGATATAAATCAGTTGTAAGCCTTTATTTTATAACGTACTTACAAAAATATGACGAAACCATCCTTTCAAACAGGCATAAAAACAATTGGTGATTATGCGGCTAAATTACCTGATACGCCGGGGGTTTACCGGATGATGGATGATGACGGTGGTGTGTTGTATGTGGGGAAGGCTCGGTGCCTCAAGAAGCGCGTGGTTTCATATGCCAATATCGATAAAATGCCCGAACGGTTACGCCGGATGGTGTCATTAACACGGCAGATGGAATTTGTGCATACACATACCGAAACCGAGGCATTATTATTAGAGTCCAATTTAATCAAAAAATTAAAGCCGCGTTTTAACATTTTAATGCGTGATGATAAATCGTTTCCGTATATTCTGATTGCCGAAGGGCATGACTTCCCGCTGGTTCAAAAATACAGGGGGGCGCGTAAAAAAAAGGGACAGTATTTCGGGCCTTTTGCCAGTGCGGGCGATGTCAACCGAACCATTTCAGTTTTACAGCGTGTGTTCTTACTTCGGAATTGTCCGGATACCGTGTTTTCTAACCGTAGTTGTCCTTGCTTGCAATATCATATCAAGCGATGCACTGCGCCTTGTGTTGATCTCGTAAGTAAAGACGAGTACGCGGAGCAGGTTCTTTCAGCGGTTGATTTTCTAGAAGGCAAAAGCAGGGATGTGCAAGACCGTATGGTTACACAGATGAAGCAAGCCAGTGCAAGTATGCAATTCGAGCAAGCGGCAGTATTGCGTGATCGGGTCAAGGCACTTGCATCTATACAAGCGCGGCAGGATATTAATATTGAGGGGCTTGGCTCTGTTGATGTTATGGGTTTTGTTCAAAAAGACGGGATGAGCTGTATTCAGGTGTTTTTCTTTCGGGGGGGGCGAAATTATGGCAACCGCGCATACTTCCCAAAACATGATGCAGATGCGACCGCGTCAGAAATTATGCAAGCTTTTATAGGGCAATTTTACGAAAATAAGCCTGTGCCAAAAGAGGTGGTGGTCAGTCATATATTTGAAGATATTGATTTGCTTGAGGCCGCTCTTCAAAGTCTTTCTAATAAAGGGGAGCGCGTGCGCATTGTAAAGCCCGTAAGGGGGCGACGAAATAAAGCTTTGGCGTTTGCGCTTAAGAATGCCAACGCTTCGCTTGAGTTGAGACGCGCGCAAAATATGAATGAAATCAAGATGCTTGAAGAGATTGCAATGCTATTTGGTATGGATGATATGCCGCGCAGGATTGAAGTTTACGATAATTCGCATACGAGCGGTGAGGATATGGTAGGCGCAATGATCGTCAGTGGTGTAGATGGTTTTCGAAAGGGTGCGTATCGAAAGTTTAATATCAAGACGGCGGCAGAAGCCGATGATTACGGTATGATGCGGGAAGTGTTGGAAAGGCGATTTAAGCGCGCGCTTAAAGAAAACCCTAATATGGAGGGTGAGGAATGGCCAGATCTTATTATTGTTGATGGCGGCAAGGGGCAATTATCTTCTGCATATCAGGTTTTTGAGGAGCTGGGGATTGCGGATTCTATAACTTTGGTTGCTATAGCGAAGGGGGAAGACCGCGATGCGGGCCGGGAGCAGTTTTTTATGGTTGGCCGTGCGGGTTTTCAATTACCAATGCATACGCCTGTGCTTCATTATTTGCAGCGGTTGCGCGATGAGGCGCATCGTTTTGCCATTGGATCACACCGCGTGCGCCGATCAAAAAAAGTGACCGCATCACCACTTGATGAGATACCAGGTGTGGGGGGGAAACGTAAACAGGCGTTACTACATTATTTTGGTTCTGGAAAAACGGTATCAAATGCAAGTGTTGAGGATTTAGCGCGTGTTGAAGGCATATCGGGCATGATGGCACAAAAAATATACGATTATTTTCACTAAATGTTCCGTTTTTTATCAATACAGACCGTATCGAAAATATTTTCTTTTTAAAACAAGCGTTTGTTATTTTTTATTAAAAAAATGTCTTATCCGGCTTGCGGAGTTATACAGTGCGTGCTAGATTTTTGTTGTTCGAAAGCGGACATGTTTTAATTTTTTTAGTAGCGTTTTATATTAGAAAAATGAACTAAGCGCCGTTTTTTACTTTAAATTTATATTGCAGAAGAAGAGAGGTATATTGATTATGTTTCATCGCGTGAAATCAGAAACCCCCCAAGATTCTTCAAAAGCCCAAGATACGAAACAGGAGGTTTCGAAAGATTCTTCTGCATCTGATGCTAAAGAATCTTCTATTAAGCCTACTGATAAGGCTGATCAGGCTAAGGCTGTTAAATCACAGAGCGGATATGTCGGCTCTTATAATTCAGGATCATTTCAAAAACAAAAAACTTCAGATACAAGTAAGGACACTTCTATGAGCTCCAGCGATACAAAAACAAGCACAGATTCTGCGGCGGCTTCCTCTTCTTCAGATGCTTCACGTAATCTTGACATTCCATCAAGCGCGTATGGTCGTCCGGGGCAGCCGGCGGCTGCTATGAGCAAACCAACTGCAGCTGGATATCCGGCGGCGTCTTACCCAGGCGCAGCATCGTCATCATTTGCCGCACGTCGTCAAGGTGCCATGGATAACGAACGCACTTTAACAATCGGTTCTGGTATTACCATGTCCGGTGAGATTGAATCTTGTGACTATTTATTGGTTGAAGGAACAGTTGAGGCGGCTCTTAAAGGGGCGAGCGTTTTGGATATTGCCGAGAGCGGTGTTTTCTACGGTACAGTTGAAATTGAAGATGCTACGATTGCTGGCCGTTTTGAAGGTGATATCACGGCACATGGCCGTTTGACGATCCGTTCATCCGGTGTTGTTACTGGTTCTATTTCTTATAAAGAATTGGAAGTTGAGTCCGGTGCGGTGATTGATGGTAAGTTAACGCCGGTTACTAGCGCGTCTGACTCCAAGTCTTCTTCAAATAAGTCCAAGTCATCACCTTCTAAATCGAAGATGTCAAAAGACAGCGATTCAGATGAAGATGCGGAGCTTTTTGCGGGTGCTGCTGCTGAATAATAAAGCGTCATATAAAACAGGGTTTTAAGCCGTTTGTTTGACAATGTGACTTGATATTTAGTAAAACATATTAAATTTTTTATTAAACCAGACTTTGTTTAAAGTCTGGTTTTGTATATGTGATTTTATTTATGTCTGAGTGTTATAGAGATGCGTAAAAAGCATTCAAAAATATTGTTTTATTTAAAAAGATTACGCAGATATTCTGTGCCTGTTTTAATGCGATTTTTATATTTGGTGCATTTGAAGATACGTCGTCATAGGAACTATTTTATCTCTAAATTGAAAAAGACTTTAAAACCTTATATTTTTGCGGTTTTCAAATATTTTCCCAAGCCTTTAAAACAGGGAAGATTTATTACGCCTTTGCTTATCGCTGCGCTTGTGTTTGGTGCTTATAAAATGAGTGGTTCTCAAGGGGGGCATGCGTATGCGCATCAATCAGATGTTACTGAAAATACGGTTTTTGCGTATGATGCGAAAGAAACTGCCGATGAGCGGGATACTCTTAACGTGATGCCGGTTTTTAGAGGCGAGGCGGCTGTTTCTTCGGTTGATGATGCGGGTCATCCATCGCGTAAAGCAATACCTTCCTTTGATTTAAAAGGGTTGGAGAGCCAAATAATTGGCAGTGATGTTCAATTTGTTCGCGGATTATATCGTAACCCTGAGTTTACGCGCAATGAAGGCGCGTTCGAGATCTGGCAATATCGTACCGATGCCTGTGTGATGGATATTTATATCAGTAATAATCAGGCCAAGCATGTGGATGTGCGTCTTCGTCATGCGCGCAGTCAGCATTTAAATGATGCGGTTCGTTCAAGCGAGCTTAACGCTTGCGCGCAGAATTTTGCGCGTGCGGGCTCTGCGTTTAACGTTGTGGATTTGGGTAAGGCGTTCCACACTCTTCTTAAATAAAAAACCTTCATTAAAATAATTATTTGCTAAGCTGTTTTATCTTTATAAACGCATAGATCATTGACAATGCAATCCTGACACAAGGGCTTGCGCGCCTTACATACATAACGCCCGTGCAAGATGAGCCAATGGTGAGAATCTTGTATATATTTTTCAGGAATAGCTTTTTCCAATTTTTTTTCAACTGCATCAGGTGTTTTTCCAGGCGCGAGTTTGGTGCGGTTGCTGACCCTGAATATATGTGTATCAACGGCGATGGCGGGTTTCCCGAATGCTATATTAAGCACAACATTGGCGGTTTTTCGGCCTACACCGGGGAGTGCCATCAATTCTTCACGTGTATCGGGGACAATACTGCTGTGTTTTTCTACCAGAATTTGAGAGAGCGCGATTACATTTTTAGCTTTGTTATTATAAAGACCTATGGTTTTTATATAGCTTTTTACGGTTTCCAGCCCTAAGTCCAGCATTTTTTGAGGGGTATCGGCGATTTTAAAAAGTGATTTTGTGGCTTTGTTCACGCCGATATCTGTGGCTTGCGCGGATAAAACAACGGCAACCAAGAGAGTGTAAATATTGATATATTCCAAATCACTTTCGGGGTTCGGGTTTTCTTTTTTCAAGCGCTCAAAAAAAATGGAAATGTTTTTTTTCTTCATGCTTATTTTTTATAGATAAAGGCGCGTGATGCCAAGAAGCGGATTGCTTTATACGAGCGGCATTTGTAAAAATGGCGTGTATGGATAACGATTTACAATATCAGGTGATTGCAGAAAGTATTGATTATATTACGCAGCATTATAGAGATGCGCCGGATTTGGATTTTTTGGCGGCGCGGGCGGGGTATGATGTTACGCATTTTCAAAAACTTTTTACGTCTATGGTCGGGATCAGCCCGAAAAAACTGTGTAGATTTATGGCGGCACGGCATGCGCGTGATATACTTGAGCGCGGGGAGAGTGCATATAGAGCGGCGATTGATAGCGGACTTTCCGGTGGAGGGCGGCTGCATGATCTTATGGTTTCTTATGAGGGGAGCGCGCCGGGCAGCATTAAAGCACGAGGCGGTGGGCTTGTTATAAGGTTTGGTATTGTGCCTAGTGTTTTGGGGCAGGTTTTAATTGCGACAACTCCTAAAGGTTTGTGTTGGCTTGCGTTTCAAGTTGATGGTACGTGGGAAAAAGCGGAACAAGCGATGCGCGCGCGCTGGCCAAAGGCTGAGTTTATTTGTGATGATGAGGCGATTACAGATATTGGTGCATATATTAATACTTTATGGTGCGGCACATACGAGGGAAATGCAGCTAAACTGCTACGATTATCGCTTTATGGGACTAATTTTCAAGTGCAGGTATGGCGGGCGCTAATGACTATTCCTTATGGCGCGCTGGTTACGTATCAGGATATTGGTACGCGCATTGGGAAACCGAAAGCGGCACGTGCGATCGGGAACGCGGTGGGGGCAAATCCGGTGTCGGCATTTATTCCTTGTCACCGTGTTATCAGGGCAAGCGGCATTATAGATAATTATGCGTGGGGCAGCGCGCGGAAAAAGCTGATTTTAGCGCTCGAAAATAAGGGTTAATATAACAGGCGTAATATATTACGCTTACAAACCCAAAACATCTTTCATGTTATATAATCCGGGCTTTTGGGATGATGCCCATGTGGCGGCCTTTAATGCACCTTTTGCAAAAAGGCTACGGTCTGTTGCGATATGGGATAATTCTAACCGCTCGCCTTGGGCATAGAAATATGCGGTGTGTTCACCGACTACATCGCCGCCGCGCGCAACGGAAAAGCCAATATCGCCATCTTTACGCGTACCAGTTTGACCTTCGCGGCTGTAGATGGCTTTATCGTTCAGTTCAATGCCCCGGCCAGATGCGGCGGCTTTCCCCATGGCGAGTGCGGTTCCAGAAGGCGCGTCCACCTTATATTTGTGATGACTTTCGAATATTTCGATATCCCAGTTTTCTGGTTCTAATTTGGCGGCGGCTTGCTCTATGAGGGAGAGGAGGATGTTCACGCCAACGCTCATATTTGCGGTGTAGACGATGGCGGTTTCTTGCGCGGTATCTTTTAATTCGGCTTCATCGCCTACATCAAGACCCGTTGTGCCTATTATAAGGGGGGTTTTGCTTTTAGCGGCGAGCCACATGTGTTTGCGGGTGGCTTCGGGGGTTGTAAAATCGATGATTACATCGGCGCGTTCGAATAATTCATTCGGGTTTTCAGTTATAAAAAAATTCGCCGTTTTATCCGCTTGTTTCATTTTTAAATCTGTACCACCCGCAAGCTCTAGCGCTGGATAAGATCCAGATTGCAGTTCAGCAGTGAGGAGTGAACCTACCCGGCCTTTGCAGCCAGTAATACCGATTTTTATGGTCATGGTTTTACTACCCTATCATAGGATGTTTTTTTATAAAAAATACTATATCCAATTTCTTTTCGTATATATTCTGAACAAATTTAGAATCCATACACTCAATATTTTTATTCTTTCAAATCTTCCCAGAATTCTTTTACCTTTGTGAAAAAGCCGCTGGATTCCGGTGAGTGTTTATTGCCGGATTTACCATCGCCAATGGATTTATCCAGTTCTTTCATCAAGTCCTTTTGCTTACCATCCAGATTGACAGGGGTTTCAACAAAAGTTTCAATATACATATCGCCGTAAGCTTCGGAACGTAACATGCTCATTCCTTTACCTTTTAGGCGGAATTGTTGCCCCGTTTGTGTGCCGGCGGGAATTTTAACCTTTGAGCGTGTGCCTTCAATCGTCGGGACTTCGATATCACCGCCGAGCGATGCTTTTGTTACAGTGATTGGGACGCGGCAATATAAGTTTGCGCCATCGCGTTTAAATAGCCTGTGCGGTTTTACAGCAAGCAAGACATATAAATCACCCTTTGGCCCGCCGCGCACGCCGGCTTCGCCTTCACCGCTAAGGCGGATACGCCGACCATGGTCTACACCGGCGGGAATTTTAACTTTCAAGGTTTTGTTTTTTCGTAAACGGCCAGAGCCTGAACATTTTGTGCATGGGTCTGTAATCGTTTGCCCCTGACCCAAGCATGTCGGGCAGGCGCGTTCAATTGTGAAGAAGCCCTGTTGTTGGCGGACGCGGCCAATGCCATCGCAGGTTGCGCATTTATCGGCTGTCGTACCGGGCTCTGCACCGCTGCCTGTACATTTGTCACATTCATCATTAACGGGTATTTTTATGGTAGCGTCTTTACCTTTAAACGCGTCTTCGAGTGTAATTTCCATGGTGTATTGCATGTCAGAACCGCGCGCCGCACCGCCGCGTCCGCTTTGGGTACGTCCGCCTTGTCCGCCCATAAAGTCACCGAACATGTCTTCGAATATGTCGGAAAAATTACCAAACCCTTGCGCGCCACCTGCACCGCGGAAACCGCCACCGCCACCGCCCATAGAGCCGTCAAATGCGCCATGACCGTATTGGTTGTAAGCCGCACGTTTTTGGTCATCTTTTAAAACATCGTATGCTTCATTTAGCTCTTTGAATTTGGCTTCGGCAGTTTTGTCATCTTTATTTCGATCGGGATGATATTTCATAGCCAGTTTGCGGTACGATTTTTTAAGCTCATCCGCGGTGGCGTCTTTTTTCGCGCCTAAAATTTCATAGTAATCTTTTTTGCTCATTGATTATCCTTGATTACTTTTTACGAAATGTTTTTATTTGAGGGGCGGAATATATCGGTTATCTGAGATATAAACGGTTTTTTGTTGTCATTTTTTGAGCGTATTACACTGTCATAGTGCGCTCTTTTTTCTTTTGTATTCAGGTGTTTATAAGCCTCGTTTATTAGCAAGAACTTCTTTTGCGCTGCATTACGTTTTAGGGGGTTGTGATCCGGATGATAGGTGAGTGCAAGTCTTTTATAATTGGCCTTTACAACGGCATCGGTGCAATCCGGTGTTATGCCAAGCACCTCATAATATGATACAAGGGTTTGTGTTTGTGGGTCGATGGCGGCCATATTGTTTGGGTCTTCCGGCTTATCGGTCAAAATCAATACTGCTTTTTTTTGCGATTATCTGACGTAGAGTCTCCGGCACGTAACGTAATACCGGAGACTTTAAGTTTATTTTGGCTTTTATGCGCTTTTTTCTTCGGATGATTCTTCATCTTCGACTTCAAGATCTGTAAAATCCGCGTCTAAAACATCATCATTTATTGGCTCGGCATTTGCAGATGCGTCCCCTTCGGGCGTATCCATATCTTCTTCACCGGCGTTTTCTTCTTGCGCTTTACGGTATGCCATTTCACCAATCTTCATACTGGCCTGCATAAGGCTTTCTGTTTTTTCCTTTACGGCATCCAAATCTTCGGCTTCGAGCGCGGTTTTGAGATCTGCAATCGCTTTTTCAACATTGCTTTTCTCTTCTTCGGGCAGCTTGATCGCCAAGATCTTCAAGAGTCTTTTCCGTTGTGTGGATCATGGATTCTGCCTGATTTTTGGCTTCGACCATTTCGCGTTTTTCTTTATCTGCATCGGCATTGGCTTCGGCATCTTTGACCATTTGATCGATATCATCATCGGAGAGACCGCCACTTGCCTGAATACGGATTTGCTGTTCCTTATTTGTCGCCTTATCCTTGGCGGAGACATTCACAATACCGTTGGCATCAATATCAAATGTTACCTCGATTTGCGGAATACCGCGCGGAGCAGGGGGAATACCGACCAGATCAAATTGGCCAAGCAATTTGTTATCCGCCGCCATTTCACGTTCACCTTGGAAAACACGGATGGTTACAGCATTCTGGTTGTCTTCAGCTGTTGAGAATACTTGCGATTTTTTGGTTGGAATGGTTGTGTTCCGATCAATCAAACGTGTGAACACACCGCCAAGTGTTTCGATACCCAAGTGAAAGCGGCGTAACATCCAAGCAAAAGAACATCTTTAACATCGCCTTGCAAAACACCGCCCTGAATGGCCGCGCCATTGGCAACAACCTCGTCCGGATTTACGCCTTTATGTGGTTCTTTACCGAAATAATCCTTAACAGTTTCAATGATTTTCGGCATGCGTGTCATACCACCAACCAACACAACATCATCAATTTCAGAAGGCTTTAAACCTGCATCTTTAAGTGCGGCTTTTACATGGTTCAATTGTGCGCTTGACCAAATCTTCGACAAGACTTTCGAGTTTTGCACGGGATAAGTTTGACATTAAGGTGTTTTGGCCCGGTTGCGTCTGCCGTAATAAACGGCAAGTTGACTTCTGTCTGCGTTGTTGACGACAGCTCGATCTTTGCTTTTTCAGCGGCTTCTTTCAAACGCTGCAAGCGCAAGCTTATCTTCGCGCAGGTCAATGCCTTGCTCTTTTTTAAACTCGTCGGCCAGATATTCGATAATGCGGACGTCGAAATCCTCACCACCAAGGAACGTATCACCGTTGGTAGATTTCACCTCAAATACGCCATCGCCAATTTCAAGAATAGAGATATCAAATGTACCGCCACCAAGGTCATAAACCGCGATCGTTCCAGAATTTTTCTTATCCAAACCATATGCAAGCGCGGCGGCTGTCGGCTCGTTAATAATACGCTCAACTTCAAGGCCGGCAATTTTACCGGCATCTTTTGTGGCTTGACGTTGAGAATCATTAAAGTAGGCAGGAACAGTAATAACAGCCTTTGTAACTTTTTCACCCAAAAAGCTCTCGGCAGTTTCTTTCATTTTCTGCAAGAACCATGGCAGAGATTTGAGAAGGTGCATATTTTTCGCCATTAATTTCGACCCATGCATCGCCGTTATCGCCTTCAACAATATTAAAAGCGGCGGTTTTGCCATTTCTTGCACTTGTTTATCTTTAAAACGGCGACCGATCAGACGTTTGATGCCATAAAGTGTATTTTCGGGGTTTGTAACGGCTTGACGTTTTGCGGGCTGACCGACCAAACGCTCACCATCTTTTGTAAAGGCAATCATAGACGGGGTTGTGCGTGCACCTTCTGCGTTTTCAATAACGCGCGGCTCTTTTCCGTCCATTACGGAGACACATGAATTTGTTGTTCCTAAATCAATACCGATAATTTTGCTCATTTTTAATTCTACCTCTTTGTTATAGCAAATTTTTTAAAAGGCGCTTTTGGTTATTTATATACCAATGTCGCGTCTTTATATTTGGTTTTTTAAAAAAACCGTTTTATCAAATAAGGCGTTAGATATAACACATTAAAGAATAAATGCCAGTTTCTCTTTTTATTTTAAAAGGCGTTTTAAACATTCTATTTTTTACTAATGTTTTGTTTTCGTCTTTTATAATTAATATACGCGGTAGTTTTGCCCGCAGATCAAATTTATATATATTATACTTTCGTATCAATACTGCCGCCGGCGCGCGGCGGTGTATTTTGCCCTTCTGCAGCCGTATTGTTATTTGCGCCATTATCTTTTGCAACGCCTACTCTGGCAGGGCGTAATAAACGGTCATTCAAAATATATCCTGTTTCAATGATTTGAGTGATCGCGCCAGCTTTTTGTCCAGGCGCGGCGGGGCTTTCAAACATTACTTCGTGAAAATTGGGGTCAAAGTTTTCACCTTCGGGGTTTATCGCTTTCAGCCCGTTTTTTTCAAACCCGCGCAAGAGTTCGCGTTCGGTGGCTTCTATTCCTTCCAAAAGGTTTTGAATGCGGACATCATTTTCGGCCAAATCCCCCGGTACGGCATCAAGAGCGCGTCGCAAATTATCTGCAACGCCCAAAAGATCGCGCGCGAAACCGGTTATTGCAAAGTTGGCCGCATCTGTTTTCTCGCGGATGGCACGCTTGCGTGCGTTTTCGGCCTCTGCCATTGCGCGTAGGGATGTGTCTTTGGCCTTGTCTAGTTCATCTTGAAGCGCTTCGATAATTGCACGTTCGTTAGGTTCTGATTGCGCGTGTATATGTTCAAGCTCTTCGTGTTCGCCGCTTTCAATATCTTCGCGTTCCTCACGCATTGCGGCTTCTAGATCGGCATTTAAAGCCTCTTGCGCGCTTTCATTATCAAGGCTGATGTCAAAATCGTCTTCAGGTATATCGTTGTCGTTATTCATTGCTATTTTTTATCGCACTCTTTTTATTTTGTTTACAAAAATGATATACGCACGAACATAGCGTTTTAGATCAATCTGTCAAACTCAAAGATTTTGCGAGTACAGGGATATTTTTTTTTCGCGTTTCCTGTCCCTGTGCGCCCGTTATAACATCATACTCATGAATAGTGCCCAAGTTTATATATTTTTCAGCTGCAATTTGCGCGGAAAGACGGCCCGTTGGATCGAAGGCGTAGAATATACCATGTTCTGCCTTATGTTGGTCAAATCCCCTAAGATGTTTTTGCATGGGTACAAGTCCATTATTGGTCATCAAAGTATAAATATCGTTGCTTAAAGCTTTCGGGTCTTTTGCCAATGATATGGTCAATAGCAATGTATTATTGGGATAAAACCAATATATTAGCGGGTTCGAACCAGGCATTCGTAAACGTTCAGGCGTAAATAGGGTTGTATCTGCTTTTGGGATAAGCTCCATTTTATTTTGGGTGATATTTACCATGTAGGTTTCACTGCCAAAATCATTGCGAAGGCGCAGTTCTTTAATGCCTTTATCTTGAAGCTCGTTTTTGTCCAATATAATTTCACTTTTTGCACTGCCGACGGGATTGGCGCAATTTGTAATGCCGTAGCGTGGAGATTTGTCCAGTTTTATGATGGGCTGTTTTACAGTGACCCATAATCCTTTGCCCGCGAATTTTACTTCCGGCTCTTTTAGTTTTATTTTTGCGCACCCACTGATCGACATAGGTTGCGATATTTGCAATGTGGTTTGATTGGGGGTTAGATTAGGTGTGCGGGTTAGTGCGATTTTAAAAGACGAGTTTGAGAGAAGACCGGGACCATCGTCTTTATCATCTTCTTCATCTTTTTTATCATCTTCACTTTGATCCCCAGTAATATCTTCATCAGGATTATCACCACCAATGGTTTTGCTTTCGCTACCATCTGATACATATTTTTTGCCTGCACTTTTTCGGGTGCCGGCATCTTCTATATCTCGTTCTTCTTGGTTTGTTTCCGCATCATTATTTTCTGATGAGTTTTCCTGCTCATCCAATTGCTCTCGTGCCATATCTCTGGCACGTTCTGGTGTTACATCGTCGTTATCTGTGTCATTTTCTTCAAAAATGCCATCGAAAACTTCATCTATATTACGGTTTGATTGGCGTTCGTCCGCACGTTGCTCGATAATTTCTTCATTACGCTCTGCGGCTTCTTCGGTTTGCTCCAATACTATATCGTTATCTGTTTCTTGTGCGTGGGCGGGGGATGCACCCAAATAAACCATGCCATTGAGACAAAGATATGTCGTTGCGAAAAGAGCCAGAAGCGTTTTATTCATTTTGATTACTTTCGTTTTCTATTGGTCATTATGACTATGGATATCTTGCGTGGTTTTGTCAATTTATAGAAGAATAAGAACTGCTAGTATTTACATGTCATCTATAATTTTACTGATCATTTGAGATGTATAGTCAACCAACGGGATAATACGGTCATAATTCAGGCGGGTGGGGCCAATTACGCCGATTGCCCCAACAATGTTATTATCCGTGCTTTTATACGGAGAAAGGATCATAGACCAGCCGGATTGATCAAAATATCCGTTTTCTGCCCCGATAAAAATCTGCACACCTTGTGCATCGTCCAGATCACCTAGTAAATCTATCATATTTTTTTGCTCATCAAGATACGTTAAAAGTGCACGCGCGCGCTCTAGATCCTCAATAGCCTTTACATCATCAAGCAGGTTTGACTGACCGCGAATGATAATACGGCTCGCGCCCTTTGTTGCAGGTAGCGCCAAACCTTTTTCGACTAGCCTTTGTGTGATGATATCCAGCTGTGTCTGATTGTTTTTTATATCGTCTTGAATGTTTTGTTTGGATTGTGACAGACTTTTACCATCCAGTTTTGCATTTAAATAGTTAGCGGCGGCGGTAAGGGCATGGGGGGGGATATCGTCTTCGGTTTCAATAACGCGATTTTCAACCATTCCATTTTGTAGCACCAGCACACTTAAAATTTTATAGGGCTGAAGTTTTACAAACTGGATCTGTTCAATCGGGCTATCGTTCTTGGGTGCCATGACCAATGAGGCACAAGCCGATAATCCGGAAAGACGATTTGAGGTTTGTTCTAAAATATCTTCAATGTTTTTACCTGATGAACGGACAGTTGCCTCAATCTTGTTTTGTTCTTCCTTGCTTAAGTGGGATATTTGCATAAGCCCATCAATGTAAAGCCGTAACCCCTGATCCGTTGGAATACGTCCGGCGGAGGTATGGGGGCTGTATAAAAGACCGGCATATTCCAAATCAGACATAATGTTACGGATACTGGCAGGGGAAAGTGATAATCCGGATTTTTTTGAGATTGTTCGGGAACCTACGGGCGCGCCTATATTCAAATAAGAATCCACAATATATCTGAAAACTGTTCTGGATCGTTCGTTTAATTCTGTAATCATGGTTTTAATATAAATGTGAATGCGGCTTACGCCAAGGCGTTTTAATTATAATACTTTGTAAAAGCCTTGTTGACTTTTGTATCTGTGGCTTTAGGGTGAGGCGCATTATTAACCTTAAAGTAGAATGAAGAATATTATGTCTAGACCATCAGGGCGCGCGCCTGAATCCCTTAGAGACGTTGAATTTTTAACTGATGTAAATAAACACGCCGAAGGGTCGTGTCTGGTTAAGTTCGGCGATACGCATGTTTTATGTTTGGCGAGTGTTGATGAGAATGTACCGCGCTGGATGAAAAATACGGGTAAAGGTTGGGTCACTGCAGAATACGGTATGTTGCCGCGTTCAACGGGTAGCCGGATGAACAGGGAGGCCGCGAAAGGCAAGCAATCTGGCCGTACGCAAGAGATACAAAGGCTTATTGGGCGGGCATTACGCGCCGTTGTGGATATGGAATCCTTAGGGGAGCGGCAAATTAAAATTGATTGCGATGTTATTCAAGCCGATGGCGGTACGCGCACGGCGGCGGTTACGGGGGGATTTGTGGCGATGTATATGGCGATGCAATATCTTGTCAAAATCGGTGTCATTAAAGATGTGCCTGTTAAAGATATGGTATCTGCAATTTCATGCGGTATCTATAAAGGTGTGCCCGTACTTGACCTTGATTATGATGAGGATAGTGCGGCGGATACAGATGCGAATTTTGTTATGACAGGTTCAGGAAATATTTGCGAAATTCAAGGTACGGCTGAAGGTGAGGCGTTTACCGAGGATGAATTCCTGGAACTTTTAAAGCTGGCAAAGCAAGGATGTGCTGCTTTAACAGCGATGCAAAAAGAAGCGCTTGGGATTTAGGTTTAGATATTTTACTCTATTTTCCAAGGCTTTAACCCAAGTAATCTACTTAAAATTATTTATAGAATTCCGCGTCGCTGATTCTTCTTGATAATTATGTTTGAGAATATATGAGAAAATTTACAGAAAAAGAACTTGTTTTGGCGACCCATAATAAAGGGAAAGCGCGGGAGATTGCGGATTTAATTGGTGATTATGTGGAGCGTTTCTATACGGCGGGTGAATTGGATTTGCCGGAGCCGGAGGAGACGGGCGCGACGTTTGTGGAAAATGCGATTTTGAAAGCGCGCGCGGCGGCGGAGCGGAGCGGGAAAGTTGCGCTGGCCGATGATAGCGGTTTAGCGGTTAATGGGTTGGGCGGTGATCCGGGCATATATTCGGCGCGCTGGGCGGGAGAGCCGCGAGATTTTTATCTGGCAATGAAAAAAGTGCATGAGGCGCTCGGCGATATCCAAGACCGGAGTGCTTATTTTGTTTGTGTGTTAGCTATGGCGTGGCCGGACGGGCACATTGAGACTTTTGAAGGGCGGGTCAATGGCGAGATTGTTTGGCCTGCGCGCGGGAATAAAGGGTTTGGGTATGATCCGGTTTTTCAGGCCAATGGCTATGATGTGACATTTGCGGAAATGAAACCACACGATAAGCACATGATTTCACATCGCGCAGATGCGTTTGAGAAATTGAAGGCTGTTTTCTGATTTCAATTTAAAGATGCCAACATGCATTAGCGATGATATTCTTTTTTTAAAATTTTGAAAAAAGTTCTCACCGCTACTACATCAACCTTATCAAGCTCGTCTTTGTAAGACGTAATCGGCGAGTTCTTCAAGAATTGTAGCGCGGCCATCAAATATGCGTAAATGCCTGACGGCTTGGTAGACCAACATTTCGGCACGGTTTTTTGCTTGATCCTTACCCATGGTGGATACAAATGTTGATTTTCCGGCCTGTTCATCCTTGCCGGTGTCTTTGCCGGTGTCTTGTGGATCAGCTTCGACATCTAAAATATCATCTGTAACCTGGAATGCGAGGCCAAGATCAAAAGCAAAATTGCGCAGGGCTTTCCTATGTGGTTCGTTGGCCTTGCCTAAAATTGCGCCAGACTCGCATGAGAATGCCATGAGCTTGCCGGTTTTTAAACGCTGAAGGCGGCTGATCGTGCCGAGGTCGAATTCTTCACGCTCTCCAATTAAATCCAGCATTTGCCCGCCGACCATGCCGTGGCCACCTGAAGCCTTAGCCAGTTCGCGAACGAGTTCGCAGCGCACGCGCGGGTCTTCATGGGTTTCACGTTCGGATAAGACTTCAAAGGATAATGTTAGAAGGGCATCACCTGCCAAAATCGCTGTGGCCTCATCAAATTGTTTATGTACGGTTGGTTGTCCGCGGCGCAAGGAAGCGTTGTCCATTGAGGGCAGATCATCGTGAATGAGTGAGTAACAATGCATAAATTCAATGGCTGCGGCGGCTCTTCTAGCGCGTGAAGAGTCAACATTAAACAAAAATGCCGACTGCATGGCAAGGAAGGGGCGAAGCCGTTTACCCCCCCCTAAGGTTCCGTGACGCATCGCATCGAAAAGCGGAGATTCGGGCAAATCTGTTTTAGGTAGAATACTACGTATCGTTAGATTTACGGCATCGGCGCATTCGTCCATTGCATCTTGTAAACGGGGGCTTGCGTCTCTTGGGGATGGAGCCATAATTTAATATCTCATATATATAGGTTTAAGTCTTTGTTTTAACGTTTTAATTTTATCATGTTTAATCCAAAGGCGCACTGGATATGGACCCATCTTTGCCGACGGATATTTTATCAATTTTAGACTGCGCGTCTTTTAGTTTTTTCTCACAATGGTTTTTTAAAGCGATGCCGCGTTCATATGCGTTTATAGAAGTATCCAAAGGAATGTTGCCTTGTTCTAGAGATTTTACAATTTTCTCCAACTCTTCCATTGCCGCTTCAAAACTCAATGTTTCTATGGCTTTTTGTTCGGTCATATCTATACTCTATTATCAGTCTTTTATATTTTGATTGTGCAGTGTATGTCAGACGCGATCAATCCTCAAGTTTAAGTTTAGTTTTAAGGTGGTTTTATTTATGGCTGATTTTGGCACTGTATGCAAAGGGCGCAGAATTTATGCAATAGGAGATGTGCATGGGTATGTTAAACCTTTGATTGATCTTCATGGCTTAATTGCAAGGGATATAAGTGAAAATCCGATAGATAATGCGGTAATTATTCATCTGGGGGACTATGTGGATCGCGGGCCGGAAAGTCCATATATCTTTGATTTTTTAATTGAGCAGTCGGCGCTTGATGATGGTGTTGATCGCCGATTTTTACTCGGTAATCATGAGTGGGGCATGATGGTTTTTATGAAGCCGGAGAAAACGGATTTTGATCGGTCATGGCTTAAATGGGGCGGGTTTGAAACGTTGCAGAGCTATGATGTTTTTATAAGCTCGCCGATGGCAGATAGAGAAGAGATTATGGAGGCTAAGCAAAGTTTTGCGAAAAATATGCCGCAAGCGCATAAAGATTTTTTGATGAGTTGTTTGTTTTCTGCGCGTATTGGCGGGTATTTTTTTGCACATGCGGGGGCAGATTTATTACAGCCGCTTCATAAACAAAACCGTAAGGATTTGATGACTATAAGGTACCCATTTTTGAAATGGGACGAAGATTTGCCTTCGCACCGAATTGTACATGGGCATACGATTACAAAAGATTATAAACCAAAAGTTTTGGATTATAGAATAAATGTTGATACAGGGCTTTATAAAGGCGGGCCTTTGACCGCAGCTGTTTTAGAAGGTGATAATGTGCGATTTTTACACGCGTACCGGTAAGGTTAGCGGCATTTTTTAAATTAAGGTTTTAAAAGTCTTTTTTCCGCTGGGCTAAGATAAAATATTTAAACCAGTCCCAGCTTTTGCTCTAATGCGCCGCAGAGCATTTGGCCCAAGGTTATGTGCATTTCCTGAATGCGGGCGGTGGTGCTAGATGGGATAATAAGTAGCGTATCGCATAGAGGCGGCATTTTACCGCCGTTTTTACCGCTTAGACCTGCTGTTGTGATATTCATGGATTTTGCCTTTTCAAGCGCTTTTAAAACATTTGGGCTTTGTCCTGATGTGCTAATACCGATAGCTAAGTCTTCAGGCTTGCCCAAGGCTTCTATTTGGCGGGCAAAGATGTTTTTAAAACCGATATCGTTACCGGCGGCCGTCAGAGCCGAAGTATCCGTTGTGAGAGCGATGGCGGCAATGGCAGCGCGATCTTGGCTGTAGCGTATAGTAAGCTCGGTCGCAAGATGTTGCGCGTCGGCGGCGCTACCCCCGTTACCAAAGAGAATAATTTTTCCGCCGTTTTTTATGCATTTATGCGCGTTTTGGAGAAGGTTTATAAAATCGCTTTCCAAAGTTTCAAATGTTTTTTCAGCAACGGCTTTGTGTTCTTCGGCTTCGCTTTGCCAGAAGGCTTCTATGTCGAACTCACTCATAATTATAAGCCTTTACGGTGTAGGGGCGGTTAGTAAAACCGGCATGTTATCAGTATTTGTATAGCCCGTATTTTCAGGCTCCAAGGTTTCATCATTTGGGATGATTGCAACGCTTTGTAACCCTTGGCTTTGTTTTACAGCGCGCCGCTTTGTCTGTTCTTCTTGTTGCTCTTTTAAAGCCAGCATCTGGCGGTTATAGGCCAGTTGGTCAGGCGTTAATTGAAAGCCAACCAGTATTGTGTGACGGCCACCATCATTTCGGTCAATAACGGGAATAATTTGTCGCACCATATCTTTATAGATAATAGTATTATTATTAACAGTATATTTTATAGGCGCGTCAAATAGCTCTTTTGCTAAAATTCGTCCGCCCGGCGTTGTTACGGCAATAAAATACGGGTAGGTGTAAACAGGTTCGGCAGACGTTAGGCCATCCATGCCTAACTTTGCCTCAAAAGATACGCTGATATCTGCTGTAACGCTTTGGGCGTCGTATTCACAGGCACTTGCGACTTGCATAATTTTTATCTCGGACATAACACCCGGATTTAGACCCGATGGTGTATTGCCAAGTGTTGTCACAGAGGACAGTTCTTCTATCACATCAACCCTTGGACAATCGGCGTTAATTAAAAATTCGGCCGTTGTTTTGTCTTCACCACTCAAGGCTGTTCCAAAATCAACACTTTTTACTTCCTTGATAAAGGTGTTCATAGTTTGGCAACCGGTCAGGCAAAAAACTACGGCTGTTAATGTTATAGCCTTATGTATTGCAAGGTTTTTAAAATTTTTCATGTGTGAATTGTCCGTTTAAATAAATATCTTATCTATATAAATCCCATAGAATGACGATGACTTCAATCTAAGAGATGGAAATTTTTATCAAGTCCATATATATAAGGCATATGAATAAAGAGCAGACTTTAAAACCGGATTTGAAAATTGTTTTGGCGGCGCCGCGCGGATTCTGTGCGGGGGTTGATCGTGCGATTCAAATTGTTGAGTTGGCGCTGGAAAAATACGGGCCGCCGGTTTATGTGCGGCACGAGATTGTACATAACAAGTTTGTAGTTGATTCTTTGCGCGAAAAGGGCGCGGTGTTTGTTGAGGAATTAAACGAGATTCCTGCAGATAAAGATGGTGATCAACGCCCTGTTATATTTAGCGCGCATGGTGTGGCAAAATCTGTCCCCGAGGCGGCAGAAAAGCGCATGATGTTTTATATTGATGCAACGTGCCCGCTGGTGAGCAAAGTTCACAAGGAGGCGGAGCGTTATTATAAAACAGGGCATCAAATTATACTTATTGGCCATGCGGGGCATCCGGAAGTGATTGGCACTATGGGGCAATTGCCCGCCGGCGCAGTTGTTTTGGTTGAAACGGTTGAGGATGTCGCACGCATATCTGTGGGTAATCCGGATAATCTGGCTTTTTGTACACAAACGACTTTATCTGTTGATGATACAGCGGACATTATTAATGCGCTGCAAAGCCGTTTCCCCAATATACAAAGTCCGGAAAAGGAGGATATTTGTTACGCGACCACAAATCGTCAGGCGGCGGTAAAGGCGATTGCGCCTTTAAGTGATGCAGTTTTTGTTATAGGGGCACCGAATTCTTCCAATTCAAACCGTCTGGTTGAGGTGGCTAAGGTTTATGGATGTCCGCGCGCGAGTTTGGTGCAGCGGGCGGCGGAGATTGACTGGTCAGCATATCTTGATGTTAAAGCGCTGGGTCTTACGGCGGGCGCATCCGCGCCGGAAACGCTGGTGGATGAAGTCATTAGCGCCGCGCGGGTGCATTTTAATGTAGAAATTGAGGAAGTAATGCTTACAGAAGAACATGTGAAGTTTAAAATTCCAAAAGTTTTAACTGTCTCCACATCCTAAAATTTTCTTAGTATAAACATAACTCTTTAGTGTATGGTTTTCTAATATACTTTTATACTTAAAAATAAACATTAGAGGTTTAGTATGCCGATCTGGATTGATCAGAATCAAGTTACAAAATATTCGACATATGCGGCTGATAAAAACGTTGATGAGGATATCGCATCCATTGTAAACGCGCTTAAAGTTTTTCGTAAAGATATGAAAGATCAAATGATCTTGGAAACCACGAGAAATGAAAAATATGAAAAAGGTAGTTTTGCCGAGATTGCACAGGCCGCGATTAACAGGATAAATTTGTTCAAAACCTCTGTAGAATGGATGCTTATTGAAGGGCAAAAAAATGAGCAGAGCAAGGGATTAAAGGGTCTGTTTAATTTTAATGTTTTTTCCAAAACTTCAAAAGAGTTTGAATTCCTAAAAAATCTTAAAGAGACATTGCCAATTACAAGCAATAAGTATGGTCATTTTGTTGATGCAAGTGGTTTTTACTCTGCGCTTTCCGATGCCAAAGAGCTTTTGTTTGATCAAGATGACAAAGATCATCTTTTTTCTATACCACTTGATGTATCTTTAAAGATTATGGGTTTGCCAAAGCTTCCGCATGTTATGTGGGGAGATTATAATGACGTTTTGAAAAAGCAAGATGAGTTATGGCGCCGTGAAAAGGAATATGCCTCTTATTTTGAAAACCTCGAAGTAAATGATAATGCCTTTGATCATAAAGATATCGTTACTGTTATTCCGTTGAATGCAGAACAAGTAAAAAATTCTGAAAACGCTCAACCTTCAAAACAGTCCCGCGGTTTTTTAAGCCGTTTAAACATCCTATCTTTTTAATGTTGTTTTATTTGGCTATAAGGGATTCAATGTTTATCTTATGAGCGTTTTTAATGGCTGTTTTTACTTCTCTTGATTTTTCCGATATTGACGGTTTTCTGTCTGATTATAATTTGGGCACGCTTGTTTCCTATGAGGGCATTGCGCAAGGTGTTAGCAATACAAATTACCACGTATTTACGGATAAGGGGCGCTACATTCTGACTTTGTTTGAAGAGCGCCGCACACGCCGCGCGGATCTGCCTTATCTTTTTGCATATGCCGGGCATTTAGCGGGGCAGGGGATTGCTTGCCCGCAAGCGTATTTAGATAGAAATGGGGAGGCGATCAAAACGCTTAAAAATAAAGCCACAGCCCTTATTTGTTTTTTGGAAGGGCGTGATATTGCGCGTGGGCAGAGTTGCGCCGATCATTGCGCGCAGATGGGCGCTTTTTTGGCACGTATGCACAAGGCGGTTTCTGATTTTCCATTAAGCCGCGTGAATGATTGGGGCTTTGACACATGGGGGAGGCGCGTTTCATCAATTAAAACCGATATTGAGAATTATAAATCTGATTTGTATCCTGATATTACGCAAGAAATTGAATATATATCAGAACGATGGGATCATACCTTGCCATCTGGAGCGGTTCATCTTGATTTGTTTCCGGATAACATATTTTTTCAAAATGGTCAGCTGTCGGCGATGATTGATATGTATTTTACAGCACAAGATCTTTTTATCTATGATTTTTCAATAACGGCGAATGCCTGGTGTTTTGATGCCGAAGGTCATTTCAGCGCGGATTATTTTGCCGCATTTGCGCAGGCATATCATGAGGTAAGACCGATCAGTTTGAATGAATATAAGGCGATGCATATCATGATGCGCGCGGCGTGTATGCGGTTTTTAGTTTCCCGTTTGGAGGAATGGTTTGCATTTGATAAATCTACAGCGGTTATCACACCACATGATCCGGCGGAATATCTTAATCGTCTGGTGTTTCATCAGCATAATGATGTTACCAATTTTCTTAAGTTAAGAGCTTGATTTGATATGTCCTCTCAAGTTGTTGAAATATTTACAGATGGTGCATGTAGCGGTAACCCCGGGCCGGGTGGTTGGGGCGCGCTTTTACGGTATGGCGCGCATGAAAAAGAGCTATGCGGCGGCGAACATGAGACGACCAATAATCGTATGGAAATGATGGCGGTGATTGAGGCGCTTAAAGCGTTAAAAGGAACGCCTAAAGTCGAGCTTTATACTGATAGTAAATACGTACAGCAGGGCATCAATGAATGGATGACGGGCTGGAAAAAGCGAGGCTGGAAAACGGCCGCGAAAAAGCCTGTTAAAAATCAGGATTTATGGCAGGAGATTGACGCCCTTATACATGATTATGATATTACATTTCATTGGGTCAAGGGACATGCCGGACATGTAGATAATGAGCGCGCAGATGCATTAGCGCGTGCGGGGATTCCGATTTAATCTTTCTTGATGCGCGTTGTGAAGTTTTTAAAGCCGGTGTACTTTTCTTAAAGCACCGAGTTAGAGAGCATCGAAATTACTTTGCCGAACGCTCGCAATGATGATGTATTAATTATTATAATTACCTTGTCGTTCGTGTTGTCTTTTAGAACGATTTTCAAATTCTTCGATTTTAAAGCGTTTTTCGGACTCTATTTGCTGTCTGCGGTACTGGTCTTCGTTATTTATATTTTGCTGTTGGTTGTTTGATGTACCCAAACGCCCGAGCAAATCTGAAAAACGAAAGCCTGTATTCTTACGCTTTTCAATATCTTCACCAATGTTGTCAAAATCATTAACTGGAGGGTATTGACCTCTCGATTTTGACATAATTTCGCCCCATATTCCTGCTGGAAAACTGCCGCCGGTTACGCTTTTCATAGGGGTATTATCATCATTGCCTAGCCATACGGCGCCGACCAATTCATCAGAAAAGCCGATAAACCATGCGTCGCGACTTTCTTGACTTGTACCTGTTTTACCTGCAACCGGAAACCCTTGTTTGGCGCGTTGCCCTGTCCCGTAATCAACCACGCCGCGCATCATATTCGTAAGGGTATTTGCCTGATAGCGGGGGATAATTTGGCGTGTGGAGCGTTTGGCGGGGCGTTGGTAATACACTTCACCTTCTACATTGCTAATCTTTTCGATGGCAAAGGGGAACACGGCATGTCCGCCATTGGCGATCACACTATAAGCGGTTGTCATCTCCAACATTGAAATCTCGCTTGTACCAAGAGCGAGGCTCAAATTGCTTTCAAGGGGGCTGTAAATGCCCAGTGATTTGGCTGTTTGAGCCACACTACCGGGGCCAACATACTGAATTAGACGGAAGGCTACCGTGTTTAAGGATAGAGCCAGTGCGTTAGCCATGGTCAACTCACCATAATATTTATGGCCGAAATTTTTGGGTCTGTATTTACCCTCTTCGATCAGGGCATCCAATACGATGCTATCCGGGGCGTATCCATTTTGCAGCGCCGTTAAATATACAATTGGTTTGAAGGATGATCCAGGCTGGCGTTTTGCTTGAATGGCTCGATTGAATTGACTTTTGCGGTAATCTGCCCCACCAACCATGCCGACGACTGCACCGTTTGGCCGCATGATAAGCACCGCGCCTTGCGATATGTTTTTTTCAGAACCATTTTTGGCCAAAGTATTTATCAGCGCATTCTCGGCATGCTGCTGGATATTGGCATTAAGAGTTGTCTCAACGATTAAATCCTCGTTCGGCGTGCCTATCAAGTCATTGACGCCATCTATGATCCAGTCTGTGAAATAGCGTTCGGCGCGCATATCGCGAATTTCATTCTCGCCCAAAAGGGCGGGCGCATTTTGTTTGCCGATATCCTCTTTTTTGATGTACCCTGCATCGACCATAGCATCCAAGACTATGGCTGTTCTTTGTATAGATAGTTTTGGATTTGATAGGGGGGAGTATCTGGACGGTGCTTTTAAAAGACCGGCTAGAGTGGCGGCCTCTTGTAAGTTTATATCGGCGACAGGTTTGCTAAAATATATTTTAGATGCCGCATCAACCCCGTAAGCGCCAGAGCCAAGATAAACGCGGTTTAGGTACGCACTAAAAATCTCGTCTTTTGTCAATTCATATTCTAGCCATAGGGCGAGTAGCGCTTCTTGGATTTTCCTTTTGATTTTACGATCGCGGGAAAGGAACAGATTTTTGGCAAGTTGTTGTGTCAGGGTTGAGCCGCCCTGAACAAAGCGGCCTTCTTTCGCATTTACCATCATTGCGCGGGCAAGACCGATTAAATCGATACCAAAATGGTTATAAAAACGCCGATCCTCGGTAGCCATTATGGCATTTAAAAGATGCGGCGGGACGTCCTTTGTGGTAATCGCATTTCCGATAATATCACCATATTGAGCGATCGTATCTCCATTATCGGCTTTTACAGTGATGGCGGTTTTGCGTTCAAATGTAGCCTTTTGGGTGATATCAGGGAGTTCGCTGCCATACCATGCCACAATGCCGATTATAAGAAGTCCGCCCCATAGACTTAAAACAAGCATCCATTTAAATAAAAATCTGAACATTGAAAATTCCTTTTTAGGCGTGTGTTGTTTTCGCGCTGTCTTATTTGTTTTCAAGGCGCTTGTTTT
Source organism: uncultured Alphaproteobacteria bacterium (assembly GCA_963702155.1). Taxonomy (GTDB): domain Bacteria; phylum Pseudomonadota; class Alphaproteobacteria; order Micavibrionales; family Micavibrionaceae. The sequence continues at coordinate 1,072,850 of OY969717.1, read as the reverse complement.
TTTCGGAGCAGATTTGCGGGTTTTTGCATTTTTATTTTGCTTTGCAGACGTTTTTTTTTGAAGGTTTGGATGCTTTTTTACGCGCCATATTCTTTTATTATCGTTATTATTTTTAAAATGTGCCAATATATAAGCGTATGTTTAACAACATTCAAGCCAATAGCGTGCACGTTCGGGGAAGCGCACAGTATTTGGCGTTGTGTCTTCGTATTTGCCGCCGCAGAACTCTATAATATGTGCGGCGCTTTTATGCGCGGGATCAACCGTTATTAAGGCGCGATCAACCCCTAAATAGCAGACAAAAGGCATTCCTTTTTGAAGAATTTTTTTACCAAATCCTTTGCCGCGCATGGATGGACGGATTAAAAAATTAATGTGCCCGCCCCATTTTTCCAAATGCCAGTTCAGGCGGTGGCGAATTTTGAAAGAGCCAATATATTCATCATTTTTTACCATCCAAAGTGTTGTTTCCGGTACGGTTTCAACCCAATCAGCAAAGGTTTTGTGCGTATGCCTGTGCCCGTCGTTTAAATCATCTACAAAACTTTTGAAGCTTTTAGAAATTACTGTACGATCCAGAAAAGTATATCTGCCTTCTTTGTGATATTCATCCAATGCTTTTAAAAAGCCTTCCTGATATGCGATTGCGGGTTTTACAAGTTTTGATGCGGACATAATGTTGGTTTCTTTTTAGTTTAGAACAATACAAGCGCGGCCAAGCCCAAAAAGGCGAAAAAGCCAACAATATCAGTTACGGTTGTGAGCAATACAGTTGAAGAAATGGCAGGGTCGCTTCCCATTTTATCTAGCAAGATTGGTATGGCCGCCCCAAAAATTCCGGCTGTGCATAGGTTTATAATCATTGCCGCCGCAATAACGCCGCCAAGCATTGGATTTGAGAACCACAGCGCGGATATGATGCCGGTTATGACCGCAAAGGCGATACCGTTTAAAGAGCCGACCAGCGCCTCTTTCCAAATAATGCGGGACATATTTGTCTTTGAAAGCTGGCGTGTTGCAAGAGCTCGTACAGCAACTGTTAGCGCTTGAGTGCCTGCGTTGCCGCCCATGGACGCAACGATTGGCATAAGGACAGCAAGCGCAACTATTTCTTGTATGGTTGTTTCGAACGCTGAAATAACCAGCGAGGCAGCGATGGCAGTTAAGAGATTTACAAAAAGCCAGCGAAAGCGCGTACCGGTTGTGGACCATACGGCGCGGTATAAATCCCCTTGATCCACACCGGCGAGGCGTAAGATATCTTCTTGGGCTTCTTCATCAATAACGTCTACAACATCATCAATAGTGATGACACCGATCAGGCGGTTATTTTCGTCCAGAACAGGGGCGGAACCAATGTCATCGCGCCGGAAAATATGGGCGACCTCCTCCTGATCCATATTAGCGGGAATGGGGTGGCTTTCATCCAGCGTTAAGTCTTGCAATTTTTCATCGCGGTTTGCGCGCACCAGTTTATTAAGCGGGATTTGCCCTTTCATATGATACGCAGGATTTATAATGAACACATCAAAAAAATCTTCCGGCAGGTCATCGGCGGCGGCACGTAAATAATCAATGGTGCGGCCAACGCTCCAAAATTGAGGTACGGCTACAAATTCGCGCTGCATTAACCGTCCGGCGCTATCTTCGGGGAAGGCTAGGCCTTCTTGTACGGCGGCGCGCATTTTAGCCGACAACTTGCGGATGACATCTTGCTGCAGATCATCATCAAGGGCAGTGATTATTTCCAGTGCATCATCGCTTTCCAACTTTGATATCATGCTGGCGATTTCAATCACGGGCATAGATGTTAGCGATATACGTACCAATTCGCGATCCATCTCCAAAAATGTGAAGGGGACGATGAACTCGCTATACATTGCAAGAAGTTCGGCGCGATCTTCATCAGGAATTTTTGCGATTAAGTCGGCCGTGTTAGCCGCGCTTAAATCGGTCAGGTAATTGGCAACCGTATCGGTATCCTGTGCACGTACAGCCTCTATGATGCTTTTGATCTCATCATCAGAAATGTGATAGGCGATATCTTCTTTTGTTAGATCGCTCATACGGTGCAAAACTTTTTTGGTTTGTTTTTGAATTCGCGCATGCGCGCTTTTTTATCTGTTTAATTTTATACAATATTTAGGAACAATAAAACAGAGTGAAAAAAGGATGTGCTTGCCGTTTTCTTAAAAAACAAGTCTATATTTAATTATCCGCTTTTTCTTCGGCGGCGACTTGTGCGCTAACGCTGGCCAGGGCTGTCATATTAATAATGCCGCGCGGTGTTGTAGACGGCGTTAAGACATGCGCTGGTTTATTGATACCAAGTAGAATCGGGCCGATACTTATGCCGTCTGCCATAACACGCACCATGTTAAAGGCGATATTGGCGGATTCAACATTGGGCATTATGAACGTATTGGCTTCGCCGGTTAGTTTAGAGTTTGGCATGATTGTTTTGCGTAGGTCTTCCACAAGCGCCATATCGGCTTGCATTTCGCCTTCGATCTCTAAATCGGGATCACGGTTTCGGATGTCCATCAAAGCGTCGCGCATTTTAACGGCGGAATCGCAGTCCATAATGTTTCCGAAATTGGAATTGGAAAGCAGGGCAACTTTTGGTGTGATGCCAAAACGTTTTACCTCTTGTGATGCCAGCATTGTCATCTCGGATATTTGCGAGATTGTCGGCTTTGCATTCATTTGCGTGTCACAGAAAAAATATGTGCCGCGGTTTACAATAAGACCGTTCATGGCGGCAGGTGTTTCAACGCCGGGTTTGAGTTTGATGACATCAATAATGTCGCTAACATGATGACGGTATTGTCCAGTTGTACCGCAAAGCATAGCGTCGGCTTCACCTTTCGTCATCATCAGCGCGCCGATAACTGTTGTATTCGTACGTAAGATCATGCGGGCATCGGCGGGGGTAATGCCGCGACGTTCCATGATTTTATGATAGCTTTCCCAATAATTACGGTATCGCGGGTCATCTTCAGGGTCGATCAATTGTACATTTTCATCAATTTTTATGCGCAGACCCATGCGTTTGGCGCGTGTTTCCACCACTTTACGCCGCCCGATTAGTATAGGTTTTGCAAGGTTTTCATCCAATACGGTTTGTACCGCTTGTAAAACGCGGTCTTCCTCACCTTCGCAATATACGACGCGTTTTGGGTTTTCGCGGGCGCGGGTGTAAATTGGACGCATGACCAATTGCGAGCGGATAAAGAATTGGCGCAATTTATTTTTATAGGCTTCAAAATCAGTGATCGGACGGGTGGCTACGCCGCTTTCCATTGCGGCTTTAACAACGGCAATCGGCAAATCAACAATGAGGCGTGGGTCGAATGGTTTTGGAATAAGATAGTCAGGGCCAAAGGTCAAATCTTCATCGCTGTAAACGGCGGCAACTTCGGCAGAGGGCTCCTTACGTGCAAGCTCGGCAATAGCCTTTACACATGCCAGTTTCATTTCCTCATTTATTGTCGTTGCTCCGACATCAAGCGCGCCGCGGAAAATAAAGGGGAAGCACAAGACGTTATTGACCTGATTTGTATAATCAGAGCGACCGGTGCAAACAATACAGTTTGGTTTGGCTTCTTTGGCTTCTTCGGGCATTATTTCGGGTGTCGGGTTTGCCAAAGCCATAATGAGCGGGGCATCACCCATGGTTGCCACTTGTTCCTTTTTAAGGGCGCCGGGGCCAGATAAGCCCAAAAATACATCCGCGCCCTTAATGGCATCAGATAATGTGCGGCAGTCGGTTTTGGAAGCAAACCGTTCCTTAATAGGATCCATGCTTTCGCTGCGGCCTTCATAAATTACGCCTGAACGATCACAAACAATTATATTTTCCTTTGGTAATCCGGCTCCGACCAACAACGTCAAACACGCAATGGCGGATGCGCCCGCGCCAGAGGCCACGAGTTTGATATCTTTCATATCGCGCCCTGACCATTTGATCCAATTCTGGAAGGCCGCGCCGACAATAATGGCCGTTCCATGCTGATCATCATGAAAAACGGGAATTTTCATGCGCTCTTTCAAGCGGCGCTCAATCTCGAAACATTCAGGCGCTTTGATATCTTCCAAATTAATACCGCCATAGCTTGGCTCTAAAGATGCAACAATATCAACGAATTTATCAATGTCGGTTTCATCAATTTCAACATCGACCGAATCAATATTGGCGAATTTTTTGAATAGGACGGACTTCCCTTCCATAACCGGTTTTGAGGCTAATGCGCCTATATTGCCCAAGCCCAGAACAGCCGTTCCATTTGTGATAACGGCAACGGTGTTACCCTTAGCCGTATAATCATAAGCCTTGAGGGGGTCTTTTTCGATTTCTAAACATGGTGCGGCCACGCCAGGAGAATATGCCAGTGCCAAGTCGGTTTGTGTAGCCAAAGGCTTTGTAGCTTTAAGAGCGACTTTACCAGGGCGGCCTTTTTTATGGTAATCCAATGCGCTTTGGTAAAAGGCATCCTGTTCGGGGGTTTTGTTATCGCTCATGATGTGCCTTTTTGTGCTGAGGGCAGATGAATTATTTTATTCTTCAAGTCAGATGGTGCGGCCGAGAGGACTTGAACCTCCAAGGAGCTATGCTCCACCAGATCCTTAGTCTGGCGCGTCTACCGGTTCCGCCACGGCCGCCTATCTGTTTTATGTTCAAATTATATTTTTTTATAACGAACAAGATCGATGTATAGCCCATGATTTTATTGCTGGCAAGACGGTTTATACGTTGCAGTGCGAGAAAAATGCTTCTAAATAAGGGGCTATGGAATGGAAAATCTCAACGGAGGCGGTGGCTTATCAAGATGCACTCGATTTTATGGATCGACGGGTGGCGGGAATACGTAGCGGGGATGCGCGCGATTGTGTCTGGCTCTTGGAGCATCCATCGCTCTACACAGCGGGGACAAGCGCGAAAACGCCGGATTTGCTGAGCACTCGATTTCCGGTTTTTGAAGCGGGGCGGGGCGGTGAATATACGTATCATGGGCCGGGTCAGCGGGTCGCCTATGTTATTAAAGATTTGAAGGCGTGGCAAAACGAGCCGGATATCAAACGCTATATCTGGTCGTTGGAAGAATGGATTATTCGTACGCTGGCTCATTTTGACATTACGGGTGAGCGGCGCGAGGGGCGCATTGGTATTTGGGTTGATACGCTGGATGGTGACAAAAAGATTGCGGCGATTGGCGTGCGTGTGCGTCACTGGATTGCGTTTCACGGTATTGCAATTAACTTAGACCCCGACCTTACGCATTTTGATGGTATTGTCCCATGCGGCATTTCCGAATATGGCGTTACATCGCTTGCGGATTTGGGGATAGATACGGATATGAATGCATTGAATGTGGCGCTTAAAAATGCCTGGGGTAAGGTTTTTTGATTTATGTCATCCTCAGGTTTTAGTCGAAGGATATCTTAAATAACAGATTCTTCGCTTTGCTCAGAATGACATTGATGCTTAATCCGCCGCTATCGTTGTCAGGTTACTTCTCACATAGTTGGCGCAAAACATCATAATACGCTCGATATCATTTTTTAAGCGGCCATACTTGGCGTTTTTCTGATTTGTTTGTTCGTTCATGTAAAGTCCCTTGTTTATCTCTATCTGAAGGCTGTTTTTTCCTTGATTTGGGGCACTGTATTGTTTTATAAGCGCGACCCCCTTAAAAGGATCATTGATGGTTACGGTGTATCCTAGATTTGATATAAAGCTTTGTAATGACTTACGAAAATTTATGTCGCATGACGTGCCATCCCGATCGCCAAGCACAAAATCGGAGGCAACGGGGCGGTTTCCGGTAAGCGTCAGGTTTTTCTTTGGAAATGCACTGCTTGCGGGCATTGAATGGCAATTAATATGCCAGACCTGACCGTAATTATAATGGGCTTCATCCATTAAATTCTGAAGCGCCTTATGATAAGGCGTATAATATGTATCAATGCGATTTCTTATTTCTGCTTCGGTTAAATACCGGTCATATACCGGTGTGCCTGGATGAACGAGCCGGCGGATTAGGCCAATACCGGCATGGGATCTTGCGCTGGGCGCGATTGTGTCATCACTCCATTTTTTCATGAGCAAGTTCGGGTCAATATCATTGTGGGCGCGGTTTACATCAATATAGCAGCGCGGAAATTTGGCCATTAGCAATACGCCGCCAAAATCGGGCGCGTTTTCAAATAGATCATTGACGTATTTGTCCTCAGTATTGACCAAATCCTTAAAATCACATGCGTATCCAAAATCGTCAGGGTAGATTGTACCGCTATGCGGGAAATCAAAAACAAGGGGCAGGGGGGCGTCTGGTTTTATGATTTTGTAAACTTTGTTCATTGATGACTTGTGCTCTTGTATGAAGGCTATTATGAGTATTACCTATAGTTAGTATAGATAAAACCAATATTACGAAAAGAATAATATGCACGATATTAAAGCGATCAGGGAAAATCCGTCAACCTTTGATGCAGGATGGGCGCGGCGCGGATTGGATGCGCAAACGCCGGCGATTTTGAAGTTGGATGAGGATCGGCGCGCGGTTCAAACGCAATTGCAGGAGTTGCAAGCGGCGCGGAACGAGAAGTCCAAGAAAATTGGCGAGATCAAGAAATCCGGCGGCGATGCGCAGGCGCAGATGGATAAGGTTTCCGCGATGAAGACCGAGATGGGCGAGCTGGAAGAGCGTGAGCGCACGCTGGCGGAGAGCCTTGAATCAGCATTTGGCGGGTATGCCAAATTTGATGGCCGATGATGTGCCGGATGGCGCGGATGAAGAGCGATAATGTTGAGCTGCGCATGGGGTGAGACATAAATTACAAAAGCAAGGGCCGGATCATGTGGAAATCGGTGAAGTGCTTGGCCTGATGGATTTTGAAACGGCGGCGAAAATGTCCGGTGCGCGGTTTGTTATGTTGAGCGGTGGTCTGGCGCGGTTGGAGCGCGCGCTGGCGCAATTTATGCTTGATGTGCATACGGGCGAGCATGGGTATACAGAGGTGTCACCGCCATTGTTGGTACGGGATAACGCGATGTTTGGGACGGGACAATTGCCGAAATTTGCGGAAGATCAGTTTCAAACAACGACGGGGCATTGGTTGATACCGACATCTGAAGTGCCGCTGACGCATATATTCGTGCCGGATCCATTATTGATGAGGAAACATTACCGCGCCGATATACCGCTTATACGCCGTGTTTTAGGTCAGAAGCAGGTGAGTGCGGGGAAAGACACGCGCGGCATGCTTCGCCAGCATCAATTTTATAAGGTTGAGATGGTGTCTATTGTGACACCAGAGGAGAGCGAGGCCGAGCATGAGCGGATGTTGGGATGTGCCGAGACAATTTTGAATAAGCTGGAAATTCCATTCCGCACTGTTGATGTTATGTAGCGGTGATACAGGATTTGGGGCGCGTAAAACCTATGATATCGAGGCTTGGTTGCCGGGGCAGGAAGCAGTATCGCGAGATTTCAAGCTGTTCCAATTGTGGAGATTTTCAGGCGCGGCGCATGAATGCGCGTTACAGGTCACCTAGTGGTTTTTCGACAGGTTTTAGTTCTGCTTTTGGAAGTAAGCCGCACTTTCGTGCATACGCTCAATGGTTCCGGTCTTGCCGTCGGGCGCGCGTTGATCGCTGTGATGGAGAATTATTATGATGCGGCCGATGGCGGCATTCACGTGCCGAAAGTTTTAAAACCTTACATGGGCGGAGTAGAAAAGATTACGAAAGGTTAAAAATTCGTATTTAAGCAGGACCATCTAATGTATCAGGTTTATTTTGCGGCCCTTTTAGGTTTTCAATATAATCAACGATTTCTTGAGAGTTTACTCTATAGACCTTTGCTTCCGGTTTATTTTGAAAACTATTAAAATACTCTTTTAAAGTTGTGTTCAAATTCTTATTTGCTGTTTCAGGATGTACTTCTTTTTCAACATCGTGGATATCACGCAAATCTGTTAAATCTTCAGGAATAATGACATTATAATCTTTTTTGAGAAGTTCTTCCGCAATTCGATACATTGTACTTTTTCCATATCCAAGGTGTTCAAGGTCAGTTCCTTTATGTGCGAAAATATTTCCTGCATTGGGTGATGCTAGAATGACCGTCTTTGTATTTTCTTCTGCTAAAATGTTCATGTAACCATCATTGGAAGGGGGATTTGTATGAAGAATTGTTACGTTGTCGATTTTTTCAGGTTTAATAACATACGGAAACACAAGATCATTTTGATCAATCTCGTAGATAGGTTTTTCAATGTCTTTATCAGGGGTGTAGAGTTGTGTTTCATAAGTTTGAGAATCGTTAAATTCTTTAACTGTCATATTTTCCGGATATTCTAAGTACTCAGGGAAGTCCGGGCTGTATCGATCCGCCATGGCCAACCAAAAATTAGTGGCGCCAAAATTCTTCATTTTATTTGCAAAAAGTGTCTCTTTTTTCATATTTTGTTCGTATAAATCTTCGTCGGCGTAGCTCATGCCATTTTGCATATCAATATGAATAATAGTGATCGAACTATTTTGATGCTCTCTTTTAAAAGATTTCTGATTTTGTTGTTCATTTTGTTCTCTAAATAAAGCTTTTGTATTCATTCTTAATGTGTAAAAATTGTTTTAATTTATATCATATTATTCCTTACTTTTTCTATAATAAATTATGATTAGTCGAGATATCAATAAACGCATTCGTTTTATCATGCGTCTTCGGACGATGGGGATTACGGATACGCGCGTGTTATCGGCTATGGAGCGGGTGCCGCGTGATTGTTTTGTTCCGCCGGCTGTCAAAGATCGGGCGTGGGAGGATATGGCGCTTCCGATCGGGCGGGGGCAGACGATTAGCCAGCCATTTATTGTCGCGGCGATGAGCGAGGCGTTGAATATATCTGATAGAGATAAGGTTTTGGAGATTGGCACGGGTGCGGGTATCAGACGGCAGTTTTATCTCATTTATGTCGCCGTGTTTATACGATTGAGCGCCATAAGCCGTTACTTACATATGCGGAGAAAAGGTTTGAAGATCTGAACTTGCGTAATGTAACAGCGATTGCCGCGGATGGGATGCTGGGCTGGCCGACGATTTACGGGATTGATCAAGCGCCCTTTGACAAAATTATTGTTACAGCGGCGGCAAGAGGAGAGCCACCGAGCGCTCTTTTATCACAGCTTAAAATTAGTGGAGTGATGGTAATACCGGTTGGGACTGAAGACGGGCAAGTGTTGCGTCGTTATACAAAACAATCTGCGGACACATATGCAGTGAAAGATTTGATGGGGGTGCGGTTTGTACCATTATTGCCGGATTTAGCCAAGGCAGATGAAGGTAATGATGATAGAGGTAGCGGCGAAGATTCAAATACTGTCGTTCAGGGTGACTCTAATCGGGGTGACTCGGGTCAAAAAAAGATGATATTGTGCTGATATGCGCGTATTCATGCTTCAGTTTTTTATAGTTGTGTCGTTATTTTTGCTTTCGGGTTGTTTTGGAACACAGGTTCCGGCGCCGGTTACGCATTATGGTACCGAAAAGGGGGCAGGTAGTGCGGGTGTGCATACGGTTATGCGCGGAGATACGCTTTATACGATCTCGAAGCGGTATAATATTGTTATGCGCGATATTGCATATGCCAATAATTTGCGGCCACCCTTTATTTTAAACACAGGCCAACGGCTTTTGTTACCGCCGCCGCAAGTTTATACAGTGCGACATAAAGATACGCTTTACAGTGTTTCACAAATATTCGGGGTGAGTACATCAGAATTAGCGTCACAGAATAATTTGCTTGCGCCCTATGGTTTGCGCGCGGGGCAGGTATTAAAGTTGCCTTCTGTGACGCGGTATACAACCACGCCTAAAATAGCAGTAGCGGAAAGTGTGCGTAAAGGCGGGGGAGTGGCTGTCCCTACACGGCCAGTAGAAAGCGAAATTTTAAATGAACCACACCACAAGCCACAAGGGGCGGCATCTAAAATAAAAGGAACAGCCGATGTTAAGGGTGCGCCTGCATCTGTATCACATCCGAAGCCCAAGCCGAACGCGCCCGTAAAGACGCGCGCGCCGAAGCGGTCGTCTTCCAAGTTTTTGAGGCCTGTTGAGGGCCGTATTATTTCCTCTTATGGACCTAAGGCGGACGGACTTCATAATGACGGGATCAATATTAAGGCCGCGCGCGGAACGCCGGTTAAGGCCGCGGAAAATGGCGTTGTTGTTTATGCAGGCAGTGAGCTTAAAGGGACGGGTAATCTGATTTTGGTACGACATGCGGATCGCTGGATGAGTGCATATGCGCATTTAGACCATATAAGTATCAAGCGCGGGGCAACCATTAAGCGCGGGCAGGTCATCGGCACGGTCGGGGCTACGGGTTCAGTGGATACGCCTCAGCTTCATTTTGAACTGAGGCGGGGTACAAATGCGATTAATCCGGTTAAATACATTGAATAAGTGGCGCATTTTGCGTGTGCCGTTCATATTTCCCCCTTGTTTTTATGGGTGAGCGGTTTATAGTCCTAAAAATCAAAAAAATAAAACTGATATGAATTTTTCTTAAGGATGAGACCTCATGTTTATACGTAAAGCCTATGCTCAAATGAATGAAACCGCGCCGGATGCCGCCAATATGGCTATGAATGCGCCTAGCCCTGCTGATGCATTTATCTGGAATATGGGGATGGTTCTTGTTTTAGTTGCGCTTTTTTATGTGTTATTGATCCGCCCGCAGCAAAAGCGTTTTAAAGCGCATGCGGAAATGCTCACCAGTCTTAAAAAAGGCGATATAGTGGTCACGGGTGGCGGTTTGGTCGGGACGATTGAGAAGATCCGTGAAGATAGCACAGATGTTGTTGTGGATTTGGGCAACGGGCTTAAGGTTACGGTTGTTAAATCTATGCTGGAAGTGCGAGCGCCATTATTGAAAGGCGCGGCGAACAATTCCGGTGCAGCCGTATCGAAAAAAGAAAAAAGCAAGAAATAATATTTTTTGTTTTATCTTAGGGTTTTAATTTAAGGTGTTGTTTTAAAATGGTAAATATTCCTCGCTGGAAAGTTATTCTGATTGTTATTATTTGTGCCTTGGGTGTGCTTTATAGTGCACCTAATGTAATGAGCGAGCAGGGACGTGTATGGCTCCGCGAAAGCTTGCCATCATGGATGCCGAATAAAACGGTAAATTTGGGGCTGGATTTACGTGGCGGGGCGCATTTGCTTTACGCGGTTGACGTTGAAAGCGTTTATAAAGAGCGTGCGGAAGCATTGGAAGGTGATATTAGAAAAGCGCTTCGAGAGGAAAAAATTGGGTATTCAAGGTTGGGTACGGTTAAAAACGGGGTGCGGGTTACGCTTCGCGATCCGGCGCAAGGTGAGCAGGCGCGGCGTATATTACGCGGGCTTGAAACCGGGCTTACCGTAGAGACAGGGGATGTGGACGGTTTGATCTCTGCGACCTTTAGTGATGAAAAAATCAAGGAAATTTCGGATCAGACGTTATCACAATCCATTGAAATCGTGCGTCGCCGGATTGATGAGCTGGGTACGACCGAGCCGATTATCCAAAAGCAGGGCGCGGATCGTTTGTTAATCCAAGCGCCAGGTGCAGATGCGCAAGCGCTGAAAGATATTATCGGGACAACGGCAAAGTTGACGTTTCATCTGGTTAAAACACCCGGTTCTGCGGGGGCTGGGCAAACTCTTCCTATGTTAGAAGATGCTATGCAAAAAATTGAGGTGCATCGCCGCGCAATTATTACAGGGGATATGCTTGAAAATGCACAACCTGGATTTAGTCAAAATAGCCAACCTGTTGTAAATATAAGATTTAATGGCGCGGGAACCCGCAGGTTCTGTGATATAACTCGTAAAAATGTAAATAAGCCATTTGCAATGGTTTTGGATGGCGAAGTTATCAGTGCGCCCAATATTAATGAGCCCATTTGCGGCGGGCAAGCACAAATATCGGGGGCATTTACTGTTCAAGAAGCCTCTGATCTTGCGCTTTTACTTCGTGCGGGGGCATTGCCGGCGCCGATGAATGTCATGGAAGAGCGAACGGTGGGGCCATCGCTGGGGGCGGATTCTGTTGAAGCGGGCAAGATCGCAAGTCTTATAGGGCTTGCCATGGTACTTGTCTTTATGCTCTTGGCATATGGTACGTTCGGGTTTTATGCTGATATTGCGCTCATGGTGAATGTGGCCTTGCTTTTTGCGCTGCTTTCCAGTTTGCAGGCTACGTTAACTCTGCCGGGCATTGCGGGTATTGTCTTAACTATAGGTATGGCGGTGGATGCCAATGTTTTGATTTTTGATCGAATCAGGGAAGAGCTGGCCGCGGGCCGCTCAGCAATATCCGCGGTGGATGCAGGATATCGTCATGCGATGTCTACGATTGTGGATTCTGAATTTCACAACACTTATCGCGGCTTTAATTTTGTTTTCATTTGGTACGGGGCCGATTAAGGGATTTGCCGTTACACTCGGGCTTGGGATTATGACTTCTCTCTTTACGGCCGTAATGGTAACACGCTTGTTTGTCGTCTGGTACCTCAAACGTAAAAAGCCGAGCACTTTACCGGTTTAAAGGTGCGGTACAAGTATTTGTTTTTAAAGATATAAAGGTATATATATTATGAAGGGTATACGCATTATTCCGGAGGGGACGCGCATTAATTTTATGGGCGCGCGCTATATAGCGTTTATTGTATCGGCGCTCGTTATTGTTGGGTCTTTTTACTTGATAGCGACCAAGGGGCTGAATTTTGGTATTGATTTTACGGGCGGCTCTGTTGTTGAGATCAGAACGCCGGAGATGCCGGATTTAGGCGGTCTGCGTGCCGAGCTTAATGCACTTGATCTTGGTGCGATTTCGATACAGGAATTTGGTGCGCCGGATGATCTTCTGATCCGTTTGCCGGAGCAAGGAGAAGGTGCAGAGGCACAGCAGGCCGCTATTTTAAAACTGCGCTCGGCGATTGATGAACAATTTGAAGGGGATGTTGATTATCGCCGGATTGAATTTGTAGGGCCGCAAGTTGGCGCAGAATTAAAGCGGCAAGGGTTATTGGCCATATTATTCTCGCTTGGCGGTATTTTGGCGTATATCTGGTTCCGGTTTGAGTGGCAGTTTGGCGTGGCGGCGATTGTTGCGCTTGCGCATGATGCGATAATCACGGTTGGGTTATTTGCGCTGACGCAGATGGAGTTCAACCTTTCCACCGTTGCGGCTGTTCTCATGATTGCGGGATATTCGATTAACGATACGGTGGTTGTGTTTGACCGTATCAGAGAGAATTTACGCAAATATAAGAAAATGCCGCTGGTTGATCTGTTTAATATGTCGGTTAATCAAATGCTTAGCCGGACGTTGATGACATCTTTGACAACGTTGCTTGCGCTTGTCGCGCTTTATGTTTTTGGCGGGGAAGTGATACGCGGATTTATCTATGCACTTTTGTTCGGTATTGTGGTCGGAACTTATTCTTCCACATTTATTGCGTCACCTGTTCTTATTATGATGAATGTGCGGGGGCGCGCAGCCCATGCGGGTTTAACATCCCCTGAAAAACAGGACGCATAAACCATGGATATTACGCCGCTTGTCCGCAAAGGGCAGCAGATTATCCAAAGTTATGCAGGAGGTGCTTTCAAAATTTCCGGCAAAAATTATAATAGCGCGGTAATTGTGTTTGGTGATGAAACGCATGATTGGGATGCGCCCCATACAATGGATGATCTGGCGTTAGCCCATTTTGATACACTCATAAAAATATCTGATGAGATTGATGTATTATTGTTAGGATGTGGCGCGGAGATGCGATTTTTAGATCGTGATTTGCGATCGGATTTGAAGGCGGGCGGGCTTTCGATTGATGTGATGGATACGGGCGCGGCTTGCAGGACGTATAATGTGCTTATGGCAGAGGGCCGCCGCGTTGTTGCTGCGCTTTTTCCTGTCTAATAAGGCTTTAAAACGTCTCTTTTACCTTAAATAAAATCCTCACGTGCTTAGTGTACGCTCAGGTTCTCAAATATCACTATTTTTACGTATACCAAAATGGAAGCAAGTTTTTTTCTGTTTGTGGAATATTTGTATTTTTTCGTTCTTTTTAATGTAGAAACGTCGAGACTTTTTTTATGAAATACAATCCTTTGATACCGGAGTTGCTTTGTTCGGATTTAAATCGCAGCCTTGAATTTTATTGTGATGTTCTGGGACTTTCGGTTGTATATGACCGTATGGAAGATAAGTTCGCGTTTCTTGAGATAAATGGTGCCCAACTTATGCTTCAGGAATATTCAGGGGGTGTGCGCTCTTGGGTAAATGGTTATTTAGAAAACCCTTACGGTCGCGGCATGAATTTGCAAATTGAGGTTACTGGTATTGATATTATTTATAAACGGATTGAGGCTGATTCCATTTTTATGAGTATAGAAAATAAGTGGTACAGGGTCGCAGAAAAATTTTTAGGAAACCGTCAATTTATTATAACTGATCCGGATGGTTATTTGCTTCGCTTTTTTGAAGATCTGGGTTTTAAAAATAATTTATAAAAAAACGGGACTTGACGTTGCCCCGTTTGTATTTTTATTTATCAGATCAAGTGCGTTATGCCGCAACCTTGATCGGGCCGTTTTCGAATAATTCGGCCACATATTCCCAATTGATCAGATTATCGACAAAGGCTTCGAGATATTTTGGGCGGGCGTTGCGGTAGTCGATATAGTAGCTATGCTCCCATACGTCGCAGCCCAAAAGGGGTGTTTTGCCGTACACAACAGGATTTTCGCCATTTGGTGTGTTCAGGACTTCGAGTTTTCCGCTTGCGCTGTCTTGCGCTAGCCATACCCAGCCTGAGCCAAACTGGCTTCCGCCCTTTTTCAAAAATTCATCGCGGAAGGAATCGTATCCACCCAAATCTTCGGAAATTTTCTTTTCAAGCGCGCCATCCATAGATTTGCCGCCGCCATTTGGCTTCATCCAGTTCCAGAAATGCACGTGGTTATAAAATTGGCCAACTTGATTAAACAAGCCATGATGTTCTTTACTGGCAAAGGCGCTGACCATGATTTGCTCTATTGTGGACTCCTCCATGCCGGTGCCTTTTATCATTTCGTTCGCCTTAGTGGCGTAAGCATTGTGATGCTTGTCATGATGAAACTCCAGCGTTTCGGCAGACATGTACGGGTCGAGGGCGTCATATGCGTATGGTAAATCGGGTAGTTCAAATTTCATAGTTGGTGTGCTCCTTATAGCTTTTATTTTATATTCTAAACTGTTAACACCTAAAGTAGAGCATTTGTTCAATATCTCAAGGTGATTTCTTTGTTATGACAGCGCGCGAGCTTTCTTATTGTGGTGATCTGGTTTATCGCTATGATTATGACCGATTCTTATGCGCACAATTTGCGCCTGTAGATCGACGGGAGGCGGTTTATGCGTTATTTGCATTTAATTATGAGATTGCAAAAACCCGTGAGATTGTAAGTGAGACGCAGCTTGGGTTGATCCGTTTACAATGGTGGCGAGAGGGAATTGCGCGTATTTATGACGGCGGGCACACGCCAGGTTATGAGATTTTAGAGCGTTTGGCGGAATGTATTCGTATCTATAATCTGCCGCAGGAAAAGTTTGATTCGCTTATCTATGCACGGGAATTTGATTTGGAAGGCCTTGCGCCGGCGCATATGGAGGGGCTTTTGAACTATGCGGATTTGACGCATACGCCTTTGATAGAATTGGCGATGATGATTTGCGGGGTTGATATAAATATAGAACCCGTGCGGCAGGTGGCGGTGAACCATACATTAATAGGACTTATGCGGGCTGTTCCTTATCATGCGCAACAGAGCCGAAGTTTTTTACCGCAAGATTTGATGGATGAGCGTAAAATTAGGATGTCCGCGCTTTATGCAGGTAGGGATATAGAGCCTTTATATGATGTTATTTCAAGGGTTTGTGATCATGTTTTAAATGATGTTTCAGCCGATCATAGAATGCTTAAAGCTATGCAGGGTTTGGCGGTTATATATAAAAAACAGCTTAGGCGTGCGGAATATAATCCTTTTTCTAGCCATTTTTTAAGTGAACCCTATTTCAAAGTTTTACGTGTGTTTTTAAAAGTGCTGGTTTAAGATTTTTATTCCTTGATAATGTCTTGTTAATGTTGTTATGGTAAGGTGATGATGTAGGGGTTTACGTATAGTTTATTTAAAAAGGGTTATTTAAATGGTTGATTCAGTTGGCGGAATAGGATCCGTTTCTAATATAGGGCAAATAAATCAAGGGCAACAAGATCGCGGGAAAACCGATCAAAGGGATGCTGCGGAGAGAGCAGAGCCCCGTGACCGTGTGGAAATTTCACAAGAAGCGCGTGATTTAGCCGAAGTGGAGCGCGCCACGCAAGAAACAAGAGATGCGCTTGCGCAAGATAACGAGCTTTCTTTAGGGCTTGACCCAGAATTTACAGACTCGCAGGAATAGGCATTATTTATATACATTTTAAAAGTGAGCGGCTTTATTTCAGGCCGCTTTTTTATTTGCCGATTGCCACAGATCAAGAGCCGTTAAAGCGCGCGTAGAATAAACTTTTTTCTTGTCTTTGCCTTTGAGTTTTCTGCGCTTTCCGGTTGGCCCTACAAGTAATAATTCTTCCTTTGAAAGGGGCGGGAAGAGGCCAAAATTTACATTCATGGGCTGGAAATTTTTGCTATCTGCGCCATGTGTAATATGATTTATAAGCGCGCCTATCGCTGTTGTTTCTGGCGGTATTGAAGGTGCAAAACCTAAACGTTCGGAGGCGGCAAATCGTCCGGTCATAAGACCTATGGATGCGCTTTCGACGTACCCTTCGCATCCGGTGATTTGTCCGGCAAAGCGTAATCGGGGCATGGCATTTAATTGTAGAGTTTTGTTCAATAGCTTTGGCGAATTTATAAATGTGTTTCGGTGTAGGCCGCCGAGCCGCGCGAAGGTTGCGTTTTCTAACCCCGGAATAGTTTTTAGGACACGGGTTTGTTCGCCCCATTTCATTTTGGTTTGAAAACCAACCATATTGAAAAGCGTACCCAAGGCATTATCCTGACGCAGTTGTACCACGGCGTAGGGTTTTTCATCTTTATGCGGATTGGTAAGGCCTACCGGTTTCATTGGGCCAAAACGTAGAGTTTCTATCCCGCGTTCGGCCATAACTTCGATTGGCATGCAGCCATCAAAATAGGGGGTATCTTTTTCCCAATCTTTAAACTCACCATACTCGGCATTGATAAGCTCATGGATAAAGGTCTCATATTGTTCCTTATTCATAGGGCAATTGATATAATCTTTCCCCGTTCCAGTCGGGCCCGGTTTATCATAGCGAGATTGAAACCATGCCACATCCATATTGATGGTTTCGGTATATACGATGGGGGCGATGGCATCAAAGAATGCAAGTGCGTCTTCACCTGTGATTTTTTGAATTGCACCTGCAAGCGCAGAAGAGGTCAGGGGGCCAGTTGCGATAATGACACTATCCCAGTCTTCTGGCGGAATTGTTTCTATTTCGCCGCGTTCAATTGTGATCAGGGGATGGTCTTCTAGTGCTTTTGTGACAGCATCAGAGAAGATATCACGATCAACGGCAAGTGCGCCGCCCGCAGGCACAGCTGCTTTGTCCCCCTCGCGCATGATAAGCGAATTCATACGGCGCATTTCTTCATGTAGAAGGCCGACGGCGTTATGTTCATAATCATCGGAACGGAAAGAATTGGAGCATACAAGCTCAGCGCAGCCAGATGTTTTATGAGCCGCCGTTTTTACATGCGGGCGCATTTCGTGCAAAATAACCGGTACGCCCATATTGGCAGCTTGCCAAGCAGCTTCACTGCCGGCTAATCCCGCGCCGATAATGTGGATTGGTTTGATGTTTTTTGATGTATTCATTTTTATATTCATAGGCGCATCTTTTATCAAAAAACACGCGTACGTACAAATAATCTTTAAATTCGCCTTTTATTTTGTGAGAAATACTGTAAACTTTGCGCATTCCAAGGCTTGAGAGAAGTCTTTTCAGATCTAGTTCTTAGTCCTTAAATCATTTGAATTTTTAATTTTATCATAGGAGATAAATATGAAACGTACTTTAGCCATAATGGCATCTACTTGTTTACTTGCTGCGCCCGCTTTTGCAGAACCTCATGAAGGTATGAAAAAAGACGGTGATCATAGTAAGAAAGCACATGCCGAGTGGGGATACCATGGCGAAGGTAAGGCTTCTAATTGGGGGGATACTGCAGCCGTGTGTCTAAGCGGTCAAGAGCAGTCACCTATCAATATTGATGAATATGTTGAAGATGCAAATCTTGCGGCTATTACTACATCTTATGAAGACGCAACGTTAACTGTTGTTAATAACGGGCACACTGTTCAGGTTAACTATCCATCAGGTAGTAAATTAATGGTAGGTGATGCGACATATGAATTATTGCAGTTCCATTTTCATACACCAAGCGAGCATTATGTTGATGGCGCGCCTTACCCTATGGAAGTGCATTTTGTGCATAAGGCGGCCGATGGTACGTTAGGTGTTGTTGGCGCAATGATGAAAATTGGCGAGAAAAATCCAGTTATTGAAGGTATCTGGCAAAATGTTCCGGCTGCTGGTGAAACTAAAGAGGTTTCTTCTATTGCATATAATGCAAAAGATTTATGGCCATCTGACCTATCATATTACAAATATGAAGGTTCACTTACAACGCCGCCGTGTAGCGAAGGTGTACAGTGGCATGTTTTGAAGGAGCCGATTGAAATTTCAGAAGCGCAATTGGTTGCGTTTCAGAATATTTTTCCAGTGAATGCGCGTCCGGTTCAGCCAATTGGCGCACGTAGTGTAAAGGGCAACTAAACTTTTTTACTGCACAAACTTAGTTTTTAAAATTAAATACATGTTTTAATAATACCCCGTCGTTTATGCTTTTGCATTGGTTACGGGGTGTTTTTTTTGGGGGGCTTGTATTTTGTGTAGACGTTATTGTAGGTTATTTTTATATATATATTTGATCACTTTGATTGTGGGGATTTAAAAAAATGAAATTAAAAGTTTTGGCTATGGCTGCAGTTTTATCCGGTGTTTCTTTTCAAGCGCATGCGGATTTTTTGGAAAAGCTCAATAACGTTATTGATAAAGTTGATGATACTTTGACGATGGGGGAACGAACAACGGATCGTTTTGATCAGACACAGCAGCGTATTAATGATAAAATTCCGGAAAGGGAAGAGCCGATTGAGCGCACACCCGAGGCTCCATCGGGGGTTGAGCCTGCTGCGGGCGGTCAAGAAACGCTATCGCCCAGTGAACAGGAAGCCATATTGGAGCAAGCGCGCCGCATTGAAGAAGATCGTGTTTTAAAAGAGGCCGAACGTATTCGTCAGCGCCGTAATAGTTATGGGCGTTAGAGCTCTACACCGGCTTTAATACCTAAAATCCGCGAAGGCCGCTTTTTTATTATTGGAATGAAGATTAATAGGATAAAGCGGCTTTTTATGTTGTTTTTCATCTTTTGTAGAATCACGTCCAAAATTCTTCCTTATCCGGCACGCGGGAGAAGGCGATTTTTGTGCCGACATGCCCCGATATTGTTTTAGGCGATACGCCTACGCAGACGGCTTCTTTTTTATAACGCTTTTGTAAATCATCCAAAGCCTTTGCGAGTGCTTCGTTCTTTTTTATTTTTGCTTTTTGTTCAGGAAGCGTGGTTTGAAAAAGATCGCCGCTAATCTCTGATTTATTTTGAAGTCCATTCAGGGTCACTGATACTTTTTTGAAGCGTAGAGGCGGCATATACTGATTTTTGTAGCGTTTGTTATGGTGGTGCTCTGTGCAGAGCACCATTGTTTTCCAAAGATCATCCAAGTGTTCTAAAAATGTAAAGGGATCTTGGGCAGCCGTAAGCTTTACATCGTCTTTCCATCGTCCGCCATCCATAGTGCGGATTCCAAGGCTTAATGTATTTGCGTAGTATTCCTTACGGCGCAGGCGATATGTAGCCTTTACCAATAGGCGCCGCGCCATGATCCGTGCTTGTTCGGGCGGCCTTAATTTTGGATCAAGAATACGGCTGTGGCCTAGCATGACGTTATTTGTTTCGGGCCCATCAAAATCATAGCCATGAAGCCAGTACCAAAACCGTTCCCCTTGAACGCCGCGCCAAATTTTGCGTGCTTCTTTGGGAGAGGTGTTCCATAGCTTTTCCATGGTTGTAATGCCAGCGGCATGCAAGCGCTTTTCCATGTTTTTACCAATGCCGGGGATATCGGTCAAATTAAGATTGAGGAGGGGGCCGGGCAAGTCTTCTTGCCGTAAAATCACAAGCCCGTCCGGTTTTTGCATATCAGAAGCAATTTTGGCGAGAAGGGAATTTGGTGCCACACCAATCGAGCAACTGATAGCTTCACCCACATTATCCCAGATACCCTGTTTTATTCTTTGCGCGAGCGCTTTTACAGCCTTTACATTACGCTTGTTAGGAGGAAGGCGACTAGATAGTTCATCCACAGACCAGACCTTATTTATGGGGGTATGGTTTATGACCTCTTCCAAGATGCGGTGGTGATAGTCGATATAAACATCATGACGTGCCAGAACGCATTGAAGGTGTGGGCACATTTTTCTTGCCTCATATATTTTCGTGCCGGTTTTTATGCCATACGCTTTGGCCTCATAGCTGGCGGCGATTGCACATGTTGCGTCGGTCAGCATGGGCACAACAGCCGTGGGCTTCCCCCTTAATTGCGGGCGCTCTTGTTGTTCGACACTGGCAAAATAGCTGTTTAAATCTAAAAAAAGCCATTTGAGACCGTTTTCTTTTTGCATTGTCTTATTCCTTTGAGTTGATCTTTATGTAGCCTCAAAACCAAGAACAAATCAAGAACATTATTTGTGTTTTATGTTTAGATTGTATTTTATGAATTTTTTAAGTTTTTCTATGGCATTATAAAAAGATATGGGTTTTCAAGGAAATTATAGCGCAATGTCAGATGGTATACCCGAAAGCGAGTTTTACATGTGGCGAACGATTTTTGCCATCGTACATGCCGATGATATCGTAACGGATGAAGAGGTGCGGTATATGGCGGAAATCATGGAAGATGTGCCATTTGGTGCAGAGCAAAGAGATGTTTTAAACGAGGATGTTCGGCGTCCGCAAGATATAAACGATATGTTTTCACGTATTACAGAAAAAAAAGATCAGGCGCGATTTTTCAAATATGCGCGACAGGTTGTCCACGTAGATGGGGATTACGGGGAGGATGAGCAAAATATAATGCTAGATTTGATCAAGCGGCATGTCAAAGATGTTGAATTATCAGATTTGGTAGGACAGACAGATTTAGAGCTTGCGGATACAGATTATCCGGAACGCCTGCCACATACAGCAAAACCTGCGGCTGGTTTTAAATCCGTGATGAATGAGATCAAGGCTCGTTTTTTTTCTTAAAGCTATATGTTTTTTAATCATGAAAAAGCCGTGTAGACCGGTTCATAGCAATTTTTGCGTTTTTATGCGGATTTAACTGATCCGGCATGAGAGGGTATGATTGTCCATCAAACATTAACGTTACGTTTTTTGCTTTTGCCCAGCGGCCGGATACGCGCGTAATAATATTTTTCCATCCGTTTGTTGTTTTTGTATCAATGTAAACGGGTTCTCGTACTGGCTGAACACTGTTTACAAGGGTAAAGTCATTTTTGTTTGCTTTAAAAATCATCATGGTGCAACCATGTGTGCCGCACCAATATCCATATGGTGTTTTGAAAATAACGATGGCGTCACGACGTTTGTCGTTGTTCAAATCAACTCGCTCTATATTGTATCTGGATGCGGCGGGCGCGCCCTGATCCGCCAATAAAACGCGAATATCTGATTTGAGCTGAAGATTATCCGGCTCTTTTATTTGTGGTAGCAATGGCGTTATAGGGGATGTATTTGAGATGTTATGTGCCTCACAAGCGCCAAGCAGTAAGGGAAAGGCAAGTGTTACGCGTAAAACCAGAGAGATGTTTTTTATCATGATTTTTTATTTTAAACATGGTTATAGGGTGTGTCATAGGGGCGGTTGATAGAAATCCTTATTCCATCCTCATAATATTCTTTTTGAAAAATGGTTGCGTTCAGGTTGCGTGCGGATTAATTTGCATTAGTTAATTGTTTTAATATCTATTTTTTGCGTGATTAAAGGAGTTCTTCTATCCATGACATTTGTGGTTACGGAAGCGTGTATCAAGTGTAAATATACCGATTGCGTTGAGGTTTGCCCCGTAGATTGTTTTTACGAGGGTGAAAATATGCTGGTTATTCATCCTGATGAATGCATTGATTGCGGTGTTTGTGAGCCGGAATGTCCTATTGAAGCCATATTACCAGATACAGATGAAAAGGCAGAGCAATGGCTTGAGCTTAACCGTGATTATTCGGAAAAATGGCCGAATATAACGGAAAAACGCGATGCAATGCCAGAAGCCGAGGCTATGAAAGATGTTGAGAACAAGCTCAATAATCATTTTAGTGAAGAGCCAGGTGAGGGCGATTAAAAAGCTCTATCGTTTAAAAACTTGGCCTTATCAGATTTTACTTTAGGAGATTTTGTACATGATATTTGAAAATATTAACCGAGATGATGCGCATGCATTGTTTAAAAACGCACAAACACGTGGCCGTGTCTATGACAGTATTTTAGATACGATTGGAGCGACGCCGCTGGTTCGTATTCCAAAATTTCAGGCTAAATATAACTTGAAAGCTGATATTTTGGTCAAATGTGAGTTTTTTAACCCTCTGGCTTCTGTTAAAGATCGGATTGCTTTTGCCATGATTGAAGATGCGGAGCGCGCGGGTAAAATCAAGGCAGGTAAAACAACACTTATCGAACCCACATCGGGTAACACAGGTATAGGCTTGGCGTTTGTTGCGGCTGCTAAAGGATATCGCATTATTTTAACTATGCCGGAAAGCATGTCGATGGAGCGCCGAAAGATGCTGGCGTTTTTAGGGGCGGAACTGGTTTTAACCCCTGCAGAAGACGGGATGAAGGGCGCGATTGATAAAGCGAACTCCCTTGCCAAAGATGATAAAAATTCATTTATCCCGGGTCAGTTTGACAATCCGGCTAATCCGCGTATTCACCGCGAAACCACAGCCGAAGAAATTTGGAATGATACAGGCGGCAAAGTTGACTTTATCGTTTCTGGCGTTGGTACGGGCGGCACGATCACCGGAACAAGCAAAGTTTTAAAAGAGCGTAATCCTGATTTTAAAGCCATTGCCGTTGAACCATCGGCCAGCCCTGTATTGTCTGGCGGATTACCGGGGCCGCATAAGATACAAGGTATTGGCGCAGGGTTTGTGCCGGATATTGTGGATACGGATCTTATTGATGAAATTATTAAAATTGATAATGATGTTGCTTTTGAAGTATCGCGTGAGATTGCCCGTTTGGATGGTGTTCCGGGCGGTATTTCAACGGGCGCGAATATTGCTGCGGCGAAAGAGGTTGCGATGCGCCCTGAAAATGAGGGTAAAATCATTGTTACGATTGCGTGTTCATTTGCGGAGCGTTATATCTCTACGCCCTTGTTTGATGGTTTGGGCGAGTAATTTTTATTAAGGTAGTAGATCTTTGTCTGGATCAGGAAATTCATTTTTATACATATGATATGCAAAACCTGCCAGACTTGTTCCAACAGCGCCAATTTTTATCAAATTTGAAACATGATCCTCAGTGCCATTATTTTCCATTTCCAAAGCCAGAGCAATTGCGTTGGACGAAATATTTGTCGTGTGAGCAAGTAGTGCCGTAGTGTTGAGGGCTTTTTTTATTTGCGCTGTTTGTTTATGTAGCCAAAACACAGCTGATGTCGATAGTACTGCTCCCTCTAAAGGTAATATACTTTGAAGATCTACTTTATTAAGGTCTTCAATGTTATCAGCTAAAAATGGAGTGCTTTCTCCTTGAAAAAGCCTTGTCAAATCCGTTGCTACTAGAACCGCGCTTACTACTGGAACAGATATTTTGAAAGCTTTTTTAGCAATGTTATGAAGTTTTTCAGTGTTCATATTATTTCTAAGATTGAGTTAGAGTATTTTGTTGAGAAAACCGTTTTATCGTTTTGTAAGTGCCAGGCCTTATTGTTTTATCGTATCTGCCTTCCGCCATTTGTTTGTAAATATCGTTTAGCACCTTTCCGTGTGATGGGCTAGTATCAGGAAGATTTGGTGGAATAATTATAGGTAAACCGCCTTCATTATCATTATCACTCTCGTTAGGAGGGGGGCGGCGTTTTTTAGGAGGTTTATTTATTTTTTCAAAAATTGTTGCTAAGCCAAATATTACACTACTAGAAAGCGCTAGTTCAAAGTTTTCAGATATGACAAGCCCTGTTGTTAATGCGACTCCCGTAATTGCTATAGCATTGTTGGTTTTTCCCATATTGGGAATATAGCTTAGGCTTATAATTTATGTCAACTAAAATTATATTATTTTCATTTATCGTCAACATCCAATTTTTTTTGTAGAGATGTGCTGGATGTTGTGTATTCAAATTTTAGTTTTGCATCGGGGTGAACATATCGGAAAGCTTGACGTGACATGAGGGCGGCTTCATGAAAGCCGGAGAGAATAAGTTTGAGTTTACCCGGATAATGGTTGATATCACCCACGGCGAAGATGCCCTTTTCCGAGGTTTCAAATTTCTCGGTATCTACGGGAATCAGATTTTCATGAAGATTCAGGCCAAAATTGGCGATAGGGCCGAGCTTCATTGTCAGGCCGAAAAAGGGTAGAAGCGTGTTGCATTCTATTTCTATGCGCGTGACCTCTTTTGTTTCTTTGTTTTTATGTTCAACGATGACGGCTTCAAGTTGTGCGTTTTGACCGATGAGTTCTTTGATCTGGCCCATTTCGAAATCCATCGCACCTTCAGCAACAAGGCCGCGCATTTTACCAACCGTATCCGGCGCGGCGCGGAAATTATCGCGCCGATGAATGAGTGTTAATTCTTTAGCGAGCGGTTGCAGGTTTAATGTCCAATCAAGGGCGGAGTCTCCACCGCCTGCGATAACCAGTTTTTTATCTGTAAATTTTTTCATTTCCCTTACAGAATAAAAAACGGATGTGCTTTCATATTCTTCAATGCCGGGGATGGGTGGTTTTTTGGGCATAAAGGAGCCGCCACCAGCAGCGATAATTATCACCTTTGTTTCAAAAACAGTGCCGATGTCTGTGGTTAGTCGCCATGTGTCATTGTCAATTTTCTCTAAACTTTCGGCCATTTGTTGAAAATGGAAAACGGGTTTGAAGGGCTCGATTTGTTCCATCAGGCGATCGGTTAATTCTTGTCCGCTAATTACGGGATATGCCGGAATATCATAAATCGGTTTTTCAGGATAAAGCTCGGCGCATTGGCCCCCCGGGCGATCCAGAATATCGATCAAGTGGCATTTCATATCAAGCAATCCCATTTCAAATACTGTGAAAAGACCGCAAGGGCCGGCGCCGATGATAACGGCATCTGTTTTAATGGGTGTGTTTTGATTGCTCATTATTCTACATTCCTTTGTTTGCCTAGACTTTTATAAGGTTTTTTATGTGTCTTTCAAGTCTGTAAAACTGATCACATGTATTCTCATAATATTTTTTTGAGTGTTTTTTTATATGAAAATTGTTTTGTTGACATAGGTTTTCGTATGTTTTACATAGCATGATGTTAAATATTTTCACTTGAGTATAAAGGTAATTATTATGAGTTTTTTCAAATTCCCTACATTTAAACATTGGCTTCCCAAAACAGAAAATGATGTCGATATTGCTTTCGGTAATGAAGGTATTGGTCCAAAATATGTTCTAGAAAATCAATCACTTGCTGAGGAGTTTGGTATTGATAATGTATTGGGCGAAGATGCTGTGGCTGTTTCTGATACTGTAACAGGCGGTAATTTCAACGCGCCTTACTTTGTCGATTCATCTGACAGCAGTGTGGCTCCGGGCGGTACGGTTGAAGCCCATTATTTCAAAAACCCATTTTGCTTTGGATATGATGAAATTTATTCTTTCAAGGCGACCGGTTGGAACGAAGTCAAGAACGTGTCTGCGACTGTCGAAGGCAAGAATTCTATTTTCTTTGCGGTTGATAATTTTGTAAACGCGGATCTGGATTTCTCAGGTGTTAAAAATAGCGTTATGCTTAAAGTTTTGGATGCGAAGCGCGGTAATTATCTGACCGGTAATAAAAATGATATTATAAAAATCACATCTGCGACCAACGATCTTGAAGAAGATGCCGGTTGGAATGATATTCACACCATCAAAACACAGGGCGGGCATGATAAAGTCTTTATTGCTCAAGGTGATGAGGATTTGATTGATACTACGGATGTTTCATTTGTAGATGGGAGTATCACTATCGTTGATGCCGATCTTGGTAATGGTAACGACTATTTCAACGCAAAAGATGCCTATACAGAAGATACTGTTCTTGGTGGTAATGGAAAAGACAAAATCTTTAGTGGTGCCGGAAATGATAATCTTAACGGTGGTCGTCATAATGACGTTCTTGCCGGCGGTGAAGATGAAGGCAGCGCGGTTGAGTTGAGTGCGGGTCTTTATGATCTTATTGCAGCTGGTGATGTTCTTGAAGGCGGTCACGGTCGTGACACATTTATTTATAAATCAGGCGATGGTTTTGACCATGTTGTTGATTTTGAAAATAGAGATGTTCTTAAGCTTTATCTTGATAGTGGTGACACATCAAATGCAGAGCTTGCGACGTTGCAGACAGATGCTGGTGATCTTACAGGCACTATGGTTACTGTTAATGGTGAAGCGGCAGTCTTCCTTGAGGATTATACAAATCTTTCAAGTGTTTTTGTTTAAAAATATTAGCTATTAATATTTGGAAGGGCCCCTGGTATCAGGGGCTTTTTTTACTCTTGAGCCAGCTTTTTTATTTCATATAAAAAATCCAACGCATCGCGGGGCGTTAGGTTGTCGGGGTTTATGGCGCTTAGTTTTTCATCGATAGGTGAGGGGGTATAGCGGGCTTGGGTATTATCACTGACAGATGAAAAGAGTGGCAGGTCATCGGCCAGTTTTGTCAGGCTTCCAGATTGTTCATTTGATTGTAAAAGCTCCAACACATTTTTTGCGCGATTAATCACGACTTCAGGAACGCCAGCCAATTTTGCCACATGAATTCCGTATGAGCGGTCTGCGCTGCCCGGGGCAACGCTGTGCATGAAGATAATCTCGCTCTCCCATTCTTTGACCTGCATAGAGTGACATGAAAGGGTTTTAAGCTTTGCGCTCAAAGCGTTTAATTCATGGTAGTGCGTGGCAAAAATAGTGCGGCATTTGTTTAAATCATGAAGATGCTCAACACATGCCCAAGCGATAGATAGACCATCATAAGTTGCCGTGCCGCGGCCGATTTCGTCAAGTATGACCAGTGATTTTTCCGTTGCCTGATTGAGAATGGTCGCAGTTTCGACCATTTCCACCATAAATGTCGAGCGCCCGCGCGCCAGATCATCGGATGCTCCGACACGGCTGAAAATTTTATCTGTGACCCCTATATGCGCCGATTTTGCAGGTACATATGACCCAATTTGCGCCATAATTGCAATGAGCGCATTTTGACGCAAGAATGTGGATTTACCAGCCATGTTTGGCCCCGTTAAAAGCCATAGCTTTTGATCTGGTGCGAGGTTGCAGTTATTGGATACGAATGTTTCGCTTTGTTTATGTAAGGCGTTTTCAACAACGGGGTGACGGCCATTTATAATTTCAAAAGATAAGTCATTTGTAACATCCGGGCGGGTATAATTTTTATCAAAGGCAAGTTCCGCCATTGCGCTTGCTACGTCCAGTTTTGCTATTGCACGAGCGCGTTGCCCGATATATTCGGATAGTGCCGTGCACTGATGGATAAGGCTTTCAAATAATTGTAATTCGATGGCTATGCTTTTTTCACCGGCGGAGGCGATATCCCGCTCCAATTCCGAAAGCTTCGTTGTTGTAAATCTTACGACGCTGGCTAAAGTTTGACGATGAATGAAGGGGTTATCTGTATCATCTTTTTTCACCATGAGGGCGTCGGCTTTTTTGGAAGGAACCTCTATAAAATATCCCAAGACGTTATTGAATTTGATTTTTAGCGTATCAATACTGGTTCTTGCTTTATACTGATTTTGGAGCGCGGCAATCATGCGCCGTCCATCATCGCGAAGATTTTTAAGGTCGTCCAGCTTTGCATGATATCCCGCCGCGATAAAACCGCCATCGCGCGCGAGAGCAGGGGGGCTGTCATTTAGAGCTTGTTTTAATTCATCTTGGAAATCGGACAGGATCGGCTCTTCTTTTAAATCTTCTTTTATATTATGCAGTATCATTTTTGCATCATGATGGGTCAGGATTTGGCTTCTTATGCGTTCGACTTGATGTAACCCTTGTTTTATCTGGCAGAGGTCACGCGGGCTGCCGCGTCCGACTGTAATGCGGGCAAGGGCGCGCTCTATGTCTGGTGTCTGCTTTATGCTGGCTCTTATTTGGTCTTTAAACGGGAGGTCATTTACAAATAATTCGACCTGTATAAGACGATTTTTTATATGCGCGGCATCGGTAAGCGGCGCAGATAGGCGGTTTTGTAAAAGGCGGGCTCCTGCACCAGTCAATGTATAATCTATTGTTTCCAAAAGCGAGCTTTTGCGTTCGCCGGTCATGGTACGGGTTAGCTCTAAACTGCGCCGGGTGGCGAGGTCAATTTCCATGGTTGTGGATGATGAAACCTGTTCTGGTTTTTCGATATATGGAAGGTTTCCGACTTGTGTGCGTTTGATGTAATCGAGCAAGCTTCCGGCGGCGGAAATTTCCGCGCGGCTAAATGCGCCGAAAGATTTGAGTGTGCCAACGCCAAATATTTTTTCTAACCGTTTGCGGGCATTTTCGCTGTTAAATAAGGATGATGGTTGGCGCGTTATTAAAGTTTCGTGCGTTATGTCATGTTTCAAATTTTCAGGCACGAGAATTTCTTTGGGGGCTATACGCTCAATAGAAGAGGTGAGCGTTTGCACATTTGTGGCTTCGACCTTAAAAATACCGGCAGACAGATCCAGCCATGCGATCGCGCTTTGTCCTGCAATTTCGGATATTGCGCAGATGTAATTATTTTCCCGAGAATCTAAAAGATTATCCTCGGTGAGTGTGCCTTGAGTTACAATTCGTACAATCTCCCTATTGACGAGCGCTTTTGATGCTGGGCGACCTTCTTTTTTGGCGCGTGTTTTGGCCTGAGCCGGAGTTTCGGTTTGCTCACATATGGCAACTTTATGGCCGGCGCGGATAAGTTTTGCCAAATAGGGTTCGCAAGCATGAAATGGGATACCGCACATTGGAATATCTGTGCCTTCGGTTTTGCCGCGTTTGGTTAAGGTTATGTCGAGCACGGATGATGCAATAATGGCGTCATCATAAAAAAGTTCGTAGAAATCGCCCATTCGATAAAAAAGCAGGCAGTCCGGATTTGATAGTTTTAACCCATGATATTGTGCCATCATAGGTGTGTGACCGTCTGATAAGAAATCATCGATTGTTTTTAATGATACGCTGCTACCCATATTCTTGTTTTACGATAAAGCGCACACAGTTAAAAGGGGATATTAAGACTTTAAATATTTATGCAAGGTTTAAGTCTGATGACGGGGCCGTATCATCTTCATCATTGTTTTTTGCTTTTATCGTAATATGCGTTTTATCTGCGTCAATAATATTTTTAATTGTTTTTATTGTATCTATAAAAGCCGATAATTGGATAAATGTCATTTCACGTTTTTCGGATTGCTCTTTAAACTCATGGTGCTCAGTTGACATTTGAAACGCATGCGAAAGAGTTATTGCATTTTTGAATTCATATGCAGGTAACTCCGTTTTTTGAGGAAGAGCTTTTTCAAGATCTAAAAACGGGTCGAGCGTCCTTGACAGATTTTTTGCAATCGTATTTACAAATTTATTACTTTCGGTTTCCAGTAAAATCTTTTTTGTTTTTGCAAAGTTGATATTCCCTTTTTTATCAATGATATGAGGCAAAAGGGTTTCAAATTGCGTTGTGAAGTCTTCCAATTCATTTTTAGACAGGCCAGCTTTATTATAGACTGTTTTTAATGCACGTAATTTTGAAGGCATTTTATCAGGGATACCTTCTAAGGAAAATGTTGTTTGGTATGATTTGTTTAAATCATTCAACGCCTTATATATAAGTGACGCATCATGATTAATTTCATTTAAATGTTTGTTTGAAGGTCTGATATCTGGCTGCGTATAGTCCGTGGCTTCTTCAGCCTTTGGTTTTTCTTGATTATCCATGTGTCGTATCATATCCGTTTGCTCATTTTATTTTACGGAATATATCAGTTTTTATAAGTTTATGGCAATATTATTATTATTATTTGGTTCCGGTCGAGCCAAAACCACCGGTGCCGCGTTTTGTTTCATCAAGAGTTTCCACCACTTCCCATTCTACTTGTTCATGTTTGGTGACTACCATCTGGGCTATACGCATGCCGCGCTGGATTGTGAAGGCGTCCTGGCCGTGATTTATTAAAATCACTTTTATTTCGCCGCGGTAATCGGCATCAACTGTGCCGGGACTGTTTAAAACGGTTACGCCATGTTTTGCGGCCAAACCGGAGCGGGGGCGTACTTGTGCTTCATATCCCTGTGGCAGTGCTATTGCCAAGCCGGTGGGTACGAGTGCGCGTTCGCCGACACCTAATTCAAAATCATCTTGAAGTGCGGCGGTTAAATCCATGCCGGCGGATTGATCGGTTGCGTATGTTGGCAAATTTAAGCCTACAGCGTGTTCTAAAGGCTGAAGTGCAACTTTTTTTTGTTCTATCGTCATTATGGGTATTTTCCTTTTATAATGCCTCATTATTCTTCAAAATATTTTACAATATCGAGCGCAAGTTTATGGGCGATGTCTGTTTTTTTCATTTTATCCCATTTTTGCGTTTTATTCTTTGATATTAGATATATCTGATTCTCGTCTGTACCAAAGGTTTTTTCTTCGTTGTTTTCGTCTGGTCCAACTTTGTTAGCAATGATCCAGTCACAATTTTTTGATTTTAATTTGGCTTTTGCATTTGTTTCCAGATTTTCGGTTTCGGCGGCAAAGCCTATTACTAAAGATGGGCGGCTTTTATGGTTGGCAATTATTTTTAAGATATCCGGATTTTGTGTTAGTTCCAGCGTTGGCGGCATTTGCTTATCCGACTTTTTAATTTTATTTTTTGCGGGAGTCTTTGCGCGCCAGTCACTGACGGCGGCGGCACAAATTGCGATATCAGCGGGTAGAGCGTTCTCGGACGCCTCAAGCATATCTTGGGCTGTTTGTATATTTATCATGTTAGCGCCTTCGGGCGGGTGCAATAAAGTTGGACCGGAGATTAAGGTGACTTTCGCGCCGAAGTCTATGAGGGCAGATGCGATAGCGTAGCCCTGTTTTCCAGATGAGCGATTTCCCAAAAACCGCACCGGATCTATTGGTTCATGCGTTGGGCCTGCGGTTACGATCGCATGTTTTCCAGCTAGCGGCTTTAGAGCGTGATTTAAAAAAAATGATGATACTGTTTTTAAAATTTCCGCAGGTTCAGCCATGCGCCCTATACCATATTCGCCGCATGCCATATCCCCTTTGGTGGGCGGGATAATAGAATAGCCGTATTCTTTTAGGGTTCTTATATTCTTTTGCGTTGCTGGATGTTCCCACATTTTATAATTCATGGCAGGGGCGATCATAACCGGCGCAGAAGATGCAAGAAGGGTAGTTGTTGCAAGATCTATAGCCATGCCTTGTGCCATGTGTGCCATTATATTGGCGCTAGCGGGTGCAATTATAACAAGATCTACCTCGCGGGTGAGGCGTATATGACCCATATCTGTTTCATCTTTTAATGACCATAGATCGGTGAATGTATGCTCTCCGGTCAAAGAAGACACGCTAAGCGGTGTTATAAATTGCGCGCCACCTTTTGTTAAAATGGCTTTAGTATGCGCGCCGTTTTTTTTGAAGAGGCGAATTAATTCCAGTGCTTTATATGCGGCGATACCACCGGATACTATCAAAAGAATTTTTTTATGTGCTAGAGGTTCTGTCATTATGTTTGTTTTATATACGAAAAAGCCCCGCTTTGGAAAGCAGAGCTTTTTTATAATGTTATAGTTAAAAACGCTTTGAATTTATTCTTTAGCGTCTTCGATCATTTCTTCGGTGTTTTCCTCAGCTTCTTCTGCGGCATTTTCAGCGGCATCACCTGTTTCTTCAATGGCGTCATTCACGTCATCTACGGCATCAGAAGAGTTTTGGTCTACATCTTCGCCTATTTCTTCGATTACATTTTCTTCACCAGTGACTTCTTCGTAAAGCTCTTTTACTTCTTCTTCTGCGGCTTCATATGTGTCGGCGATCGCTTCGCCAGCATTTTCTGCGCTTTTTGTAATGGCGTCGCCAGCTTCGGCGGCGGTTTCACTTACGGCGGCGGTGGCGTCAGAGGCCGTTTCTTTTGCCGCTTCATACATATTATTTGCGCCTTCTTTAGCGTTTTCTGCGGCTTTACCAGCGGCAGGTTGAATTGATTGAACGTTTATAGCGTTGTCACCCATATTCATATTTTCACGGATGGCAAAGATTGCAACAAGACCAAGTGCCAATACGACACCGGAATATACTATTGATTTTGTAAAGTTACTCATAATTAAACCCCTTTTCTTTTTTAGGCTTGCCTTTGTAATACATATTTTAACTATTGGCAAAAAAATTAAAATTATTGATTATCTGATTGCGCTTAAATGAATGATTTGTCAATGCAAAATCAAATATATATTATTATAAAACGGGGAAAATTAGAGTATTTAAATTAACATATGTTATGCCACATATCCTTTATGTATAGCGACAATACCGCCAGACAAATTCGAGTATTTTGCATTTTTAAAGCCTGCGTTTTCCATACGTTTTTGCAGATTTTTCTGTGTTGGGAATTTACGGATGCTTTCAACAAGATACTGGTAGCTACCCTCATCTTTGGCGACTATTTTTCCGATTTTGGGGATGACGTTATAGGAATATACATCGTAAGCTTTTGCGAAAAGCGGGTTTTGTACATGACTGAATTCTAGGCAGAAAAAGCGCCCACCTGGCTTTAAAACGCGGGCGGCTTCGGTTAAGGCAGTATCAATCCGCGTGACATTACGCAGGCCAAAAGCAATGGTGTATACATCAAAATAATTATCTGGAAAAGGCAGGGTTTCGGCGTTTCCTGTTATCCAATCGAATTCATTTAAATATCCCTTATTTATGGCGCGGTCACGGCCTACGGTAAGCATATTATGATTGAGATCAAAAACTTTTATATCTGCGCCTGATCCGGCGCGCTGTCTTATTTTAAAGGCAATGTCGCCCGTGCCGCCCGCAACGTCCAAATATTTTTGCTGCTTGTCGTTTCTTTTAGATTTGGGACGAATTTCACGAATAAAACGATCTTTCCATACGCGGTGCAAGCCACCAGACATTAGATCGTTCATCACATCATAATTAACGGCGACTGAATCAAATACGCCACGCACAAGGCCGGTTTTTTCATCTGGCGTTACGTTTTTTTCGCCAAACCATTGTTTTTCCGGATTTGTGGTATTTTCTTTGTCGGGTTTCATCGTTATGGTCAAGGCTTGTTCGTTTTTTACAGTATTTAAGGTTTAGTTCATATCATATGAAACTTTTTAAAGCTATGGCAACTGTTGCGGGTTTGACGGGTGTTTCGCGTATAGCGGGATTCATCCGCGATGTGCTGACCGCACGCATATTGGGCGCGGGGCCAGTGGCGGACGCATTTTTTGTGGCCTTGAAACTTCCTAATTTTTTCCGGCGCGTAACGGCGGAAGGGGCGTTTAGTGTTTCATTTGTGCCGGTATATTCGGAGACTTTGGAAGCCGAAGGGCAAGCGCGAGCCGATTTATTTGCAAGCAATATCTTTATGTATATGCTGAGCTTTCTTGCTGTCTTTACGCTGATTGCTATTTGGCTTATGCCGTTTGTTTTATATGGGATCGCACCGGGGTTCACAGATGACCCAGTGCGGTTTGATCTGGCGGTTGAGTTATCGCGTATTACGTTTCCTTATTTGTTGTTAATGTCATTAACGGCGTTATTGGGCGGAGTTTTAAATTCGCTTGATAAATTTGCGCCATTTGCCTTTGCGCCCGTCTTTTTCAATTTATGCTTAATTGCGGCGTTATATTATAAGGATTTATTTGAAACAACCGGTCATGCAATGGCATACGGCGTGTTTGTTGCCGGTATATTGCAATTTTTGTGGTTATTGGGGGCGGCGCTTAAAAATAAGGTACGGATCAGGCTTGTAAGGCCGCAATTTAGCATCAAGGTTAAACAAGTGTTCAAGTTGATGGGGCCGGGCGTTATAGGTGCAGGCGTTGTCCATATTAATCTTTTTGCCGATTTGATTATGGCGTCTTTTCTACAGGTCGGCGCGATTTCCTATCTTTACTATGCCGATCGGTTGAACCAGTTGCCTTTGGGTGTTGTAGGAATTGCCGTAGGTACAGCGTTATTACCAATGTTGTCACGCGCGATGGTTAAAGAACGCGATGGCGGCGGGGCGGAGGATGCGCGTCATTTATATAACCGCGCGCTTGAAGTTTGCTTTTTATTGGCGTTGCCCGCGGCGGTCGCGTTGGCCGTTATTCCCTATAGTATTGTTTCGACATTATTTGAAAGCGGCGCATTTACAGCAGATGACACACAAATGACGGCGATGGTTCTTATGTGTTATGCCATTGGTTTACCAGCCTATATCGCGATTAAAGTGTTTTCTACGGCACATTGGGCGCGTCAAGATACAATTACGCCGGTCAAGATTTCCATCAAGGCCACCGTACTCAATATTATTTTAAGCCTTGTTTTTATACAGTTTATAGGGCCGGCGGGCATTGCGCTTGGCACAGGGCTTACGGGGTGGTTACAATTTTATGAACATATACGGGCGCTCAAAACCCATCCGGCGGCGCGGCTTGATGACCGGTTTAAACGTGCAATTGTGCGTATTGTTCTCTCTGCTTGCATCATGGGGGGCATTTTATATATAGTGCAATATTTTCTGGGATCGTTTGTCGAAATGGATACGTTTGATAAAATTATACGGCTTGTTGTTTTGGTATTTTTAGGGATGACGAGTTACGCGGCGGCTGTTTTAATTACGGGCGCGGTGGATTTGAAAACGCTTAAAAATATGATGCGTAAGCGCAAGAAAGTTTAAAATTAAATGAAACGTATATTATCTGGCATGCAGCCAACCAATCAACTTCATTTAGGTAATTATTTGGGCGCACTTAAAAACTGGGTTAGTTTTCAAAATGACCCGTCAGCAGAGTGTCTTTATACGGTTGTGGATCTTCATGCGATTACGGCAAAATACGACCCTGCGGTATTAAAGCAATCTACAAGAGAGATAGCGGCAGCTTATATTGCAGGCGGTATTAAACCAGAGCGTTCCACTATATTTGTACAATCTTCTATACCAGCGCATTCAGAATTGATGTGGTTGTTTGCGACAATGACCCAAATGGGTAAATTAGAGCGTATGACGCAGTTCAAGGACAAAGCAGGTAAAAATGCCGAACGTGCGGGATTAGGATTGTTTTCATATCCCGTATTAATGGCGGCGGATATTTTAATATACAAGGCAACGCATGTCCCAGTAGGAGAAGATCAGAAGCAACATTTGGAATTAACGCGCGAAATCGCAAGCACGTTCAACCACCGGTATGAGCAGGACTATTTTACCTTGCCAGAGCCGGTTATTGCGGGAACGGGTACGCGGGTTATGTCGCTGCGCGATGGCACCAAGAAAATGAGCAAATCGGATGAATCGGATAATAGCCGTATTAATTTAACCGATGATGCGGATGCGATTGCAAAGAAGTTTCGTAAAGCCAAAACGGATTCTGGGGAGATCCCGGGTAGCGAAAAGGAAATGGAAAATCGGCCTGAGGCGGCGAATTTGCTTAATATATATGCCGCACTAGCCGATACAGATTTAGAGGATGTTTTGGATCATTTTGGCGGCAAGCCGTTTTCGGATTTAAAAAAATCCCTTGTCGATATAGCTGTATTAAAAGTTGCGCCAATTACACGCAAAATGAATAGATTGCTCAAAGATCCAGCCGAAGTTGACCGAATATTAGTATCAGGCAATGAAAAAGCTGGAACTTTAGCAGAAAATCATATAAAAGAAATAAAATCAATTATGGGAATATGGAGTTAAAAGTTATGGGACAAAATTTAGATTTTGGAATGAGAAAAAATTCTCTCAATATTATTTTTAATATTGTTGAAGATGGTAGTATTAAAACTGTTGAAGGTGAGTATAGAGGAAGCCGTAAGTATGGCGATAATAATACATGTGTTTCTACTACTGTTAAAAACACAAAATATCATGTGAATGCGCAAATACCAAAGTCTGAATTTGATAATATTTTTGCAACTCGTGCACCAAAAGGCTCAATTGACCTTAGAAAAGTTCAGGAACACGCGCCAAAACTATCAGTTTAAAATACTGGAAAGTCTTTCCAAAATTCGTCATACTGATAATAGAATAAAAAGGTTTTAATTATTATGAAGTCTATTTTGAGTTTATTGTCGGTATGTGCGATTGCTGTTACTGGCCTTTCTTCTAAAGTGCAGGCCTCGGTTTATTATTGGGAAGATGCGGAAACCAAAGTTTCTATCTCTGTGCCGGATACATGGCGCCAAGTTTCAAATCAAAAACCGGATGATGTGCTTACGTTTTTAGCGCCAGGCCAAAACGAGCATGCGGCGTGTCGATTGCGTGTTCGTCCGGATCGCCGATTTGTTATTTATCCACAGCGTTATTCAGGTGAAATACAGCGGTTGCATTATTCTAAAGAGTTTTGGAATGATTATGTTGGTGAATATGATGGTGCGATCCTGCATGACGTATATGATAATTCTGGTTTAGGCCGCGGGTTTGCAAGTCACGCTAAAGCCTCATTTTTAACCGGAACCGGATTAAAGATGCAAAAACAGGGTTTGATGTTTGCTTCGCTCTATAATGATAAAGCCTATATTTTGGAGTGTTCCGCGCAAGAGGCGGCATATGGCAAATTTGAAAAATACTTTTTAAGTGTTGCAAAATCGATTGATTTTCGTAAGGAAATTCACGAATTGCCAACCGGTCATTACCGCCCATTTTACTTTGATAAGCCACTTATTATAAACGGCGAAAAATCAACCGATGTTAGTGTTCACTGAAACTGAGCTTTAAATTGAGTTTATAAAAGGCCGCCTTTATTAATAAGGAGGCCTTTTTATTGCCTATTCCATTTTATTGCCCTATATCAATATTTAAATATTGAGGAAAAAATTTAATGTTTATACAAACGCAAGATACGCCAAATCCCGCAACCATAAAATTTTTACCTGGCCAAGATGTTTACCCAGGGAAAACGGCCGATTTTCAATCTGCCGAGATGGCGGGACGCTCTCCTTTGGCTTTGCGTTTATTCAAGTTGCAAGGGGTCTCCGGTATTTTCTTAGGCCATGATT
Source organism: uncultured Alphaproteobacteria bacterium (assembly GCA_963702155.1). Taxonomy (GTDB): domain Bacteria; phylum Pseudomonadota; class Alphaproteobacteria; order Micavibrionales; family Micavibrionaceae. The sequence continues at coordinate 1,035,169 of OY969717.1, read as the reverse complement.
TTGTTTCGGTTAGTAAAGCGGAGGATACCGATTGGTCGATGCTGAAGCCTATGGTTTTATCGTCCCTTATGGAACATTTCTCTATGAATATGCCGATTATAGAAGAGGGGGATTCATCTGATCAAGGCCATAATGCCAATGAGCAAGATGATGACCCGCTTGTTATTCAAATTAAAGAATTGCTCGATACAAGGGTGCGCCCGATGGTGGCCATGGATGGAGGTGATATTACATTTAACCGATTTGAGGATGGGATTGTTTTCCTTGAAATGCGCGGTGCATGCGCCGGCTGCCCTAGCTCGACAGCCACACTTAAAGCCGGTATTGAAAATATGCTAAAACATTTTGTACCGGAAGTTGAAGAAGTCCGGCCTGTCTCGGATTCGCCTTATTAGTCTTGGGCTTCCGTTTCTGATTCGGGTAAAGGTAGAATTGTAAATAATCGGCTAAACCAGTGCCATTGCGGTTCTTCCCCATTTTTGCTATAGGCAGGCATCATGCAATTGAGTGTTGTTTGCTCTAACGATTGCGGTATCTCGGCTCTTATTTCTACGCGCGCTGTACCTAAAATTTCCTGCTTTATTTCTGCTCCTTTCAATGTGCATTTCAAATCATATAATTCTTTATTTTTACTGTCTAAAATGGTGAATCCTATATGTTCAGGGAGTTTATTTAATGCACTATTTTCTGGGATTATATCCCCAATTGAAAGGGGGAGGGCATTTAGAATCATTTGAAAATGCTCAACATCGCTATAATTTGCGTTTATTATAAACTGCGGCGCATCATATATATCAGATTTGAAATGTAGTGCGCCTTTATCATAGCCGAAAGCGGCATCAAATTTCATGTTAAATGCTTCTTGCTTTAATTTCTGTGATGTCATCTCATGCGGATATATCAGTATATTTGTTTCAATTTTTGTATTCATTCTAGACAGTAAACGTGCTTTGTTAATGCCTTTTCTTATGTCTTCAATGTTGTTTATATCTTCCAATTTTATTTCTGGTTTTAATGCAAAGTCTATATTTCTATTACTTTCAAAGGCTTCTATGTCTTCCCATGATGTTTTTTTAATATTATCATTATTCATTTCATTTATTAGACTGGGCGTGTAAATGATTGTGAATGGTATATTATTTACACTCAGGTTTTCGATTGCATGATTTAGAGTTGGACGATGGTTTCCATTAACAAAAATACCTACCGTTTTATTCGGTAATATTTCATTCTTTCTAATTTTTTTTATAATTTCCGGTATTGGTAGAATGCTGTATTCTTTGCGTTGCAGCTCTTTAACATGCATATTGAAAGCCTGCTCGTTTATACCTTCCGAACTATCATCAATGCGCGTATATGTGATTATAACGGCTTTGTGTGTGTTGTTTTCATTAATGTTTTCTGCCTGTAAACTTTGCGACACGGTTGCTACCAAAAAAGTTATCAAAATAGCTATGAATGCTTTAGGCAAAGATTTATATAAGCCGTTCATTATTCGTTTGTCTTTTTTAGTTTAAAGGTTACTTCATTAAAACAAATTTGATACAAGAATACAGTAAGTCTTTTTTTAAAAAAATATCATTTTTAAATATTAATAAGAGGATACGCCGCGTTATGATGCAAGATAATATTATAAACGATACGGGTCTCGATTTATTGTTTCGGGAAGCCCGTACATTCAATAAATGGCAGGATCGTGATGTGTCGGACACTGTTATCAAGGCAATTTATGATTTAGTAAAATTTGGCCCTACAAGCGCAAATACTTCGCCTGCGCGGTTTAAATTTATTAAAAGTGAAGAGGCCAAGGCTCGCTTAAAGCCATATTTAGATAAAGGTAACGTCGAGAAAACGATGAGTGCGCCGGTTGTCGCTATTATTGCACATGATATGGAGTTTTATGAATATTTGCCCAAATTGTTTCCCCATACAGATGCCAAAAGCTGGTTTATCGGGAATGATAAGCTTATCAAGGAAACGGCATTTCGAAACGGGACGTTGCAAGGCAGCTATTTGATTATGGCTGCACGTGCGCTCGGGCTTGATTGTGGGCCAATGTCAGGGTATAACGCGGATGGTGTTCGGGAAGAGTTTTTTGAGGGACAAAAGGTTGTGCCAAACTTTCTTTGTAACATCGGGTATGGCGATAGTAGCGATATGTTCCCGCGTAGTCCGCGATTTGACTTTGATGAAATTTCTGACATTCTTTAAAGGTTTAGGGATAGGCATTTGCACCCGTTGAAAAACAGTTTTCGATATGGTTTGGGAATTGATACCTCCCTCGCGGGTATCAGCATTTGTATTACCGATTTTGAAAATCCTGATGCTGATATATCTATTGAAAAACCTATGGCGCGCGGGCAGGCCGAGTATTTAATGCCGGTTATTACAAATGCGTTGACTCAGTCAGGTGTTTCTTATTCTGATCTTGATGTAATTTTAACTACGCGCGGCCCGGGCGCCTTTACCGGTTTGCGAGTTGGATTATCTGCGGCCAAGGCCTTTGGATTATCACTTAATATACCTGTTTATGGTATTGATACATTAACTATGATGGCGGCTTCGTATCTATTTGATGCCGATCATTTAAAAACTGATGGATTTGATATTATTTTCACCGTGCTGGAAACCAAGAGGCGGGATTATTATATTTTGGGCGTGACGCCTGGTTTAAATGTTGTTCAATCGGCCGCTTCCATGTCGTTGGATCAAGTTGTAGAGGTTTCACAATATAAAAAATGCATGTTTCTCGGCGATGCGGTTGACCGATTATCAAGTGAAATTCACGGTAGGGAAGAGGCTAAGAACTGGTTTTTTGAACCAGAATGTTTTTTGATTGATCCGGTTGTTATGGGGCGATGTTTTAAACAATCCTTCAATATAAAACATAGGGAAGAAATTTTTTGGCACCGATTTGTTAGAGATCCCGACCCTTTATATTTGAGGGGCGCGGACGTAAGCCAATCAAAACGGGTTCAACGTGTTTTAAAATAATGATTTAATTAAAGTATTGAATAATATTTATTAAAGTATATATATTCGATTATTAAATAGACTATTTTATTTAAAAGGTGTTTTTATGAATGATTCAAATAAAAAATCTGAAATACTGTCTTTTACAAGTACTATTGTTTCTTCTTATGTTTCTAACAATACGATGCAGCCTTCTCAGGTTACGGATTTGATTGAGCGTGTGTATACAACACTTTCCAATGTTGGGGAGGAACGCAGTTTGACTGCGGATCGTCCAAAACCTGCGGTTCCAATTAAAAAATCAATTACACCGGATTATTTAATCTGTTTGGAAGATGGTAAACAGCTTAAAATGCTTAAACGTCATTTAAAGACGGCTTACGGCATGAGTCCGGAGCAATATCGTGAGAGATGGGGATTATCGCCGGACTACCCAATGGTTGCACCTAATTATGCGAAACGGCGAAGCGCGCTTGCTAAAGATATTGGCTTGGGGCGTAAATAGATTATTATTATAAAATGCGGCTTGTTTCAAGATAACTCTTGTCCGCGTTTTATGGCAGCCTTTATTGCCTCATCCAAAATGCGGTCGAATTTTCCGTCCATTAATAGATTGAGAGCCGCTTCGGTTGTGCCGCCGGGGCTAGTCACGTTTTCGCGAAGTGTTTGAGGGCGTTGAGTGTGCTCTATTTCTGCAAGGGCTGCGCTGCCTATTACAGTTTGCCGCGCCAATGTTTGTGCAAGATTTGGAGGCAGTCCATTACTTATGGCTGCTTTTTCCAAGCTTTCGATCAGGTAGAATACATAGGCGGGGCCGCTTCCGGATACTGCGGTGACGGCGTCCATCAGGTTTTCATCCTCTATCCAGTCAAATACACCTGTTTTTTCAAATAGGGTTTGCGTTAATTTTTTTTGCTCTTCGGTCACATTTTTATTTGCGACACCAACAGATATACCTTTTTCAATAGCGGCAGGCGTATTTGGCATAGTGCGGATTATAGGGTGTGTTTGCCCAAAGTATTTTTCAAAATTCTCAATTTTTTGTCCCGCAGCAATCGATATTATTAAGGTGTTGGGGTTTAAAAAAGGTGTGATTTTTGTACAAATATCACTCATAATTTGAGGCTTTACGGCCAATATGATGGCGTTATAGTCTCCTACATTACCGGATTCTATTTTTTGGTAATGCGTAATGTTTTTTTTTATCAAGCTATCCGGGATCGGGGAGGGATCAAAAGCGATATATTGATATTGAGGCAGGTTCATAGACCATGTTGTTAAAAGCGCTTGCCCCATTTTACCGCATCCGATTACAGCTATAATACCGGATTTTATGGGCGTGTTCATTATGTTCATTTATGACTTCTTATTTTTGGCGTTTATGCTTCGCCTGATGTTTCCATCAAAGCCAAATCCAAAAGTTCATCATTGGCGATTTCAAATTTTGAAAACATATTAAAGATACCAAAATTTTTCTCGCATTGAGCAAGGGATATATCAACCAAATCCTCAACATATTCATGTCCGGCAAACTGGTCAATGCCGCGCAAAAGAGCGGTGTAGCGGAAGCTTGGGATGGTTGTTTCATCGGGTATATCAAAATGTCCGATCCATAAATCCTCGTTTATTTTGCCTGCCGCTTTTCTGGATTGGGGTATATTGGTTTCTTTGATTTGGAAGTCGTACTGACAGCAAAATTGAAGCGCTTTTAAATCCTCCTGCCACATAAAAAATAAGCGGTAGTCACAATTTTTTCCTGTGATTTTTACGAGTAGCTCATCATCATTGGCACGATCGAATGCCCAATTGTAAGTGTTCAAAACATCCTCAACACAGTCGAGAGGATTTTGTACTTCTTCACGGAAATCAATGACGGCACTCATTTTTTTAGGTCTTTTCTTTGCTTAGGTTGCTGGTTTTTATTTTCAAGATTATCAATCCGTTTGTTTAAAGTATCCACAACGTCTTCCAGTCTTTCAAAATCTTCGCGGGGCACAAAATCCATCTTGTCAGCAAAATTTTTTATGCGCGCATCTATATCGTTTTTTAATTGTTCACCCAAACCACTTAAAAGGGTAATTGATCCGCCGGCCATGCGTGCAAGATCATCAAATATTTTATCTTTTGCCATTTAGTATGTGCCTTTTTTTAGCGGCGGCTTTTTATTTTTTTTTTGATTAATTGTGGTTTATCACGTGAATTTTAAAGGTGCAATATAAGATATTTCAAAAAATAATTTATTGTTTTATACCAATGTTTAATGCTTGTGGATATGGTTTCGGGGTGGACAAAACCATCTGTCTTGCATAAAAGCAAATCTGTAACTTTACACTTTAATCATTTTAAAAGGTTGCTTTGCTTTATGGGGATTACTTTTCCTGCGCTGGATCCCGTGGCGTTCTCAATTGGATCGTTTCCGATTCGCTGGTATGCGCTTGCCTATATGGCCGGATTTTTACTTGGTTGGCGTTATGCATTATATTTGGCGGGCTTTGACAAGAAGCGGCGACCAACGCGAGATGATGTAGATGATTTTATTCCTTGGGTTATTGTTGGTGTTATTTTAGGGGGGCGTCTTGGTTATGTGCTTTTTTATAATTTATCCTCTTATTTAAACGACCCTTTGGCGGCTTTAAAAATATGGGAAGGGGGGATGTCCTTTCATGGGGGCGCGCTCGGCGTTGTTTTAGCGCTTGTTATGTATCCTGCATTTAAAAATTTTAAACGCTTGCGGCTGGCTGATATTGCGTGTGCAGCTGTGCCAATCGGGTTATTTTTTGGCCGTATTGCAAACTTTATTAACGGAGAACTATATGGCCGTGTTGCGTATTTACCATGGGCGGTTCAGTTTCCGAAAGGCGGGCCAGAGCCGCGTCATCCAAGCCAGCTTTATGAGGCTGTTTTAGAAGGGGCTGTGTTATTTATTGTTCTCTTTTTTATGATGCGTAGTCCGTGGATTAGAAATCGTACAGGTGTTGTTTCAGGCACATTTCTAGCCGGATATGGCGTGTTCAGAGCTTTTGTTGAGTTTTTCAGAGAGCCAGATGCGCATATCGGTTATGTTTACGGTTGGCTTTCTATGGGGCAAATTTTAAGCTTTCCGATGATTTTAGCGGGGCTATGTTTTATTATCTATGGATTATATAAGCCTGATTTGGATTCATAAAATATGACGCTGGAGTCCTATCTTATAAACCATATCAAAACACATGGCTCTATGGATATTGGTACGTATATGGGGCTTGCGTTGGGGCACCCCAAATACGGATATTATATGAAACAAGATCCTTTTGGCGCGGCTGGGGATTTTACAACTGCGCCAGAGATTTCACAGATGTTTGGTGAAATGATCGGCGCGTGGATTGCAAATTTATGGACTGAATTAGGCAAACCGTCAAAATTTACGCTTTTAGAGTGCGGGCCGGGACGTGGCACATTGATGCGTGACATATTACGTGTTTTATCAGGCATTCCGAAACTCATCGATTCGTTACAGGTTTTCTTATTAGAAATCAGTCCGGTCTTAAAAGAAGTTCAGAAGAAAAATTTAAATGCCTATAATATTAAATGGATAGAGCATGTTAGTGAAATACCTTCCAGCCAAGATACGCTCCTCATCGGAAATGAATTTCTGGATGCATTACCTTTCAAGCAATATATACGAGATAGTAAGTCCTGGGCTGAGCGTCTGGTAAGTTACTCAGATATAAAAGGTTTTTATTTTTCTGCGCGTCCCGTATCTGAAGTAGTATTTAGGTTTTTTCCTGATTATATTCGTAGTGCCCCGGAACATAGTGTTTTCGAGGTTTCTCTACAACGTGAAAGCTTTGTGCAAAATATCTTCAAACATATTGATAAATCTGTGTTTTCTGGTGCTGTGCTCATAGATTACGGGCATTTAAGATCCGGTTTAAGTGATACGTTGCAAGCCCTTTATAAACATCGATATTGTAGCGTTTTTGAACATATAGGCGACGCGGATATCACATCCCATGTGGATTTTGATGCTTTAGGGCGTTGTTTATCAGATATTGAAAATCTGCGTTGTTATTTTACCGATCAGGGCAATTTTTTAAAAAATCTGGGAATAGAGCATAGGGCTGCTTTATTATCCAAACATGCGAATGATGTTCAGAAAAAAGATATTTTACAATCCTTGCATCGACTAACGAATCCAAGTGAAATGGGTACATTGTTCAAAGTTATGGGAGCTTTTCGAAATGAGCCGAGTTCAATCGCAGGATTTCAATAATAAACCTTTATATTATAGTGATGTTCGATTTATTAAACCGGAGACATCTGTGTTCCATGGGTTTTTTGGACGCCAAGGTGGAGTAAGCGATGATATTTACACTAGTCTGAATTGCGGGTATGGGTCAGATGATCTGGAGGATCGCGTTTCTCAAAACCGAAAAATTGTTTCAAACAGAGCAGGGATTGCCCTAGATCGGCTTGTATCTGTATATCAATGCCATACTGATATTTGTCATTATATCGATACACCGTGGCCTGTGGCTCCAAGAGGTGATGCGCTTGTCACAGATGTAGGCGGAGTTGCGCTCGGTATTTTGACGGCAGATTGCGCTCCTGTTTTGTTTTATGGGGAAAAAGAAAACGGTGCCCCTGTTATTGGGGCAGCACATGCGGGATGGCGCGGCGCGATTGGCGGTGTATTGGAGACTACTATAGATAAGATGGTTGAGCGCGCGGCAGCTTTGGATAGCATCAAGGCTATTATTGGCCCTTGTATTGGGCAGAGCTCTTATGAAGTTTCCGAAGATTTTAACCGTAATTTTTTAGAGCGCGATGAGAGCTATGAGCATTTTTTTAAGGATGCGTCTAAAAAAGGCCATTATATGTTCGATCTAGCTGGCTTTGGGGCGATGCGTTTAAAAAATGCTGGCGTAAATCAAGTTATAATCATGGATAAAGATACGTACGCTCTTGAAAACAGTTTTTTTAGTTATCGCCGCACAACCCATAGAGGGGAAGCGAATTATGGGCGGCAGATTTCTGTTATTTCTATTCAGTCATAGAAAAACTGAATAAATTATAGGCTTTTGTAATGAAAGAAGTTGCTTTTATTTGCAATTTATTTCTATAGTGCGCGCATACATATAACAAAATATAATACAAGGGTTTGTATCATGAAGCTGATCTCCGGAAATTCTAACCGCGGTTTGGCGGAGTCCATATCTTCTTATTTGAATGTCCCGTTGACACAAGCAAACGTGAAGCGGTTTTCTGATATGGAGATATTCGTTGAGATCATGGAAAATGTGCGCGGTAAAGACGCTTTTTTTATACAATCGACATCGTATCCTGCCAATGATCACCTTATGGAGCTTTTGATTGCGATTGACGCGCTCAAGAGAGGGTCAGCGCGGCGCATAACGGCTGTTATCCCATATTTTGGATATGCCCGTCAAGACCGCAAAACAGGCGGTCGAACGCCCATTTCTGCAAAGCTCGTAGCGAATTTAATTACCAAAGCCGGTGCGGATCGTGTTCTAACAATGGAGCTTCATGCGGGTCAGATCCAAGGGTTTTTTGATATTCCGGTCGATAATTTGATTGTTGCGCCCGTTTTCATTCCTCATATTCAGGATAAATTCAATGGCGAGAAGTTATGTATTGTATCCCCTGATGTTGGAGGTGTTGTACGCGCGCGCGCGCTAGCCAAACGATTAGATGCAGATTTGGCAATTATTGATAAGCGACGCGAAAAGGCGGGCGTATCCGAAGTTATGCATGTGATTGGCGATGTGGCAGATAAAGTATGCATCCTTGTTGATGATATGGTTGATTCCGGTGGCACGCTTTGTAATGCGGCGGGGGCGCTTAAGGATCATAAAGCGAAAGAGGTTCACGCCTATGTTGTACACGGCGTTTTATCGGGCGGTGCATCTGCAAGGGTTGAAAATTCGCCCTTAGAAAAACTAGTTACAACTAACAGTATTGCGGCCACAGAATCGGTTCAAGATGCGGCCAAGATTGAGCAACTCACGATTGCCCCGTTGATTGGAGAAGCTATTCGCCGAACAAGTGAAGAGCGTTCAATTTCTGCTTTGTTTCGGTAGTTAACTTCGCGAGATACGATAACCGCATATTTTTCTTGAAAAAATGGCGTATTTCTGGTTTATCTACGACTGACTTTAGTTTATTAGCCAAAGTTTATGTCCGGCACCCCTGGAGGCCGGATGATTTTAAAATAAAGAAGGAAAAAACCTATGTCTAAGAATTATGCTTTAGAAGCAGAAACAAGAGACCGGGCCGGTAAGGGGGTCGCTCGTGCTTTGCGCCGTGAGGATAAAACACCAGCTGTTATCTACGGTGACAAGAAAGAGCCGATCAATATTGCTTTGCCCGCAAATGACCTTAATGTTGAATATAACAAGGGTCATATGTTCACTATGTTATGTGAGATGATGATTGAAGGGGAAAAGCACGTTGTTCTTGCCCGTGATATTCAATTACATCCTGTTACAGATGTTGTGATCCATGCGGATTTCTTACGTGTAACCAAGAAAACCCAGATTGCCGTTGAAGTGCCTGTAAACTTTATCAACGAAGACAAAAGTCCGGGTCTTAAAGATGGTGGCGTTCTCAATGTTGTGCGTTATGAGATTGAACTATATTGTTCTGCGATGGAGATTCCGGAAAGTGTCGAGGTTGATTTGGCCGGGGCGGAAACCGGAGATACGATCAAGCTTAGCAACATTACTCTACCAGACGGTACAAAGCCGGTTATTGATGATCGTGATTTCTCGATTGCTACTATAGCCGCGCCTAAACGCATAGAAGAAGATGATGTGCCTGAAGGCGAAGAGGGTGCCGAAGAGGGCGAATTTGCTGAAGGCGCAGAAGGCGAATCTGCTGATGATGCTAAAGGCGAGGATGCTTCTGAATAAAATTATATGAGGTTTCGCAAAAATATATTGGTGTTTTCAATTTTAAAAACTTTGTAGTTTTATGGCGAAAATATCGATTTTGCGAAGCCTTTTTACCTGTTTGCTGTCATGCTTTGGCAATTGTCTATCTATTTCAAAGTGCTTTAAGGATGATACATCTATGTGGCTTTTGGTTGGGCTTGGTAATCCGGGCGAAAAATATTCAAAAAATCGCCATAATATTGGTTTTCATGTCATTGATGCTTTGGCGAGTGATTTTGGAATCACATCGTATCGTTCAAAATTTAATGGATTATATGCAGAAGCGCGCAATGATCAAAGCAAGATTGTTTTGCTCAAGCCTATGACTTATATGAATGAATCGGGGCAAAGCGTTGTGGCAGCGGCTAAATTTTTTAAAATCTCGCCGGAGCGTATTGTTGTGTTTCATGATGAGCTTGATTTAGCGCCATTTAAGATCAGGGTTAAACATGAAGGTGGTGTTGCCGGGCATAATGGCCTTAAATCTATCAAGGCGCATTTGGGCACAGATAAGTTTAGCCGTGTACGGATAGGTATTGGACACCCTGGTGAAAAATCACAAGTAAGTAATTACGTTTTAAGTGATTTCTCAAAGGCCGAAGTGTCAAATATGGATCATCTTGTGGATGCAATTACGGATCATTTGGATATATTACTTGAAGAACGATCGGATGATTTTATGACTAAAGTAGCGGAATATTAGGAGAAAATTATGGGTTTTAACTGCGGTATTGTGGGTTTACCAAATGTTGGGAAATCGACACTCTTTAATGCTTTGACGGCAACAGCCTCAGCGCAGGCGGCGAATTTCCCGTTTTGTACGATTGAGCCGAATGTGGGTCGTGTTGGTGTTCCTGACCCCCGTATTGATGATATTGCGTCTATTGCAGGGTCAGCAAGTATTGTGCCGACGCAGCTTGAATTTGTTGATATTGCAGGACTAGTTAAAGGGGCAAGTAAAGGTGAGGGACTTGGTAATCAATTTTTAGCCAATATCCGTGAAACGCATGCAATTATTCATGTGCTTCGATGCTTTGATGACCCTGATGTTGTACATGTGGACGGGTCAGTTAACCCGATTAGAGATGCAGAAACGATAGAGACCGAATTGATGCTGGCAGATTTGGAGAGTCTTTCCAAGCAAGTCGAAAACCTGTCACGTAAAGTAAAATCGGGCGATAAGGATTTAAAGCGTCAATACGATTTTATGTTTAAAATCAAAGATGCGTTAGAGGCGGGTGAACCGGCAAGAACAATTCAGCCAAGTAATGAGGATGAATTGTTATGGTATAAAACTATGCAGCTTTTGACTGGAAAGCCTATTTTATATGTTTGCAATGTGACCGAAAATGATGCGGCAGATGGTAACGCATATACAAAAAAAGTAGACGAAATGGCAAAGGCGCAGGGCGCGCAAGTTGTTATTATATGTGCGTCTATTGAGTCAGAGATAGCGCAACTCGATACGGCAGAAGAGAAGCAGGAGTTTTTAGAAACTATGGGTTTATCTGAACCGGGGTTGAACCGTATCATACGTGCGGGTTACGATTTGTTAGGCTTGCAAACATATTTTACAGCAGGGCCGAAAGAGGCGCGGGCGTGGACTGTTCGTCGCGGCGCAAAAGCACCGGAAGCAGCAGGCGCGATTCATACTGACTTTCAAAAAGGGTTCATTAAAGCTGAAGTTATAGCTTTTAATGACTTCAAATCTTTGAATGGCGAGCAGGGTGCAAAAGATGCCGGTAAAATGCGTCAAGAAGGCAAGGAATATATTGTTCAAGATGGAGACGTCATTTTATTCCGGTTTAATGTTTAAACGAACTATCTTGTTTAAAACATTACGGCGCGGAGGCTAACTGTAAAGCCGGATCATGGTTACTTTGTGTTACACTAGTTTCGTGATCATGAGTGTGTGTCACTTGACCCTTAGGTGCAACAGGCGCCTCTGGAAGGTCGCTGCCTGTCATGTCATTTTTATTATCACTAAAGGCCTGACGCTTAGATGACGGTGTTATATCGTTGTTTCGTGGTTTATTGAGGTATCTTTGCATATTGTTTTGATAATCATCAATTAAATTGAAGTTTGAACCGGCTTTTGCCTGCATCTGGAAATAGGATATAGCCGATTGGTTCTTCATGAAGTGATCAACTTCAGCGTTGAATGCGGCAAGCATTTCCGGGTCTTTTATCTGTTTTACAACGTCATCATATGTCAGGGTCGAGTTGCGCTTAATACCAAATGTATCATCAAACGTTGTGACCATTTTACGCATTGCAAATCGGGTTGCTATATCTTTTGCATCAATGGTTTTTAATTCATGATTCATGCTCGTTATAAATTTATCATTATTCTGGTTCATGTCGTCAAATGACCCGAAACGCTTGTTCCATTCTACGTTACGGAAGCGCTGGTTTTCGCCATCCATATAATTCCAATGAGCGTTTTCTTTAATATCCATAGCATTCAGCTGTGCAATATGATCAGGGTCATATTGACTTGGCCTACCCAATCCGCCAAAGGCCAGCTCGGCATCGGTAAACCATGGGTTAAACTCACCTTCAAACATGGCTTTGGATATGTCTTTTTCTGCTATGCCTTCGTTCGCCGCTTTTTTAACAAAGATTTCAAGCGCGATTTTTTCTACATCATCGCGTGATAGTGGGCCGCCTGTATAATCTTCTAATCTTGATAGTTCAGTCTGAGTGAACAGGTTTTCATCAATATATTTGCGATCAGGCGGCATTCTTTTCAGAAGCTCAGTATATATTTGCGCATTTTCAAAAAAACTATCAGGCTGTATCGTATCGTTATACTTGTTAGCTTCTGGCTCGCTATACCTGTCTAATGTGTTAACAAAATTTCCAGTGGCGACATAGCTTATAATGTCGTGTGAAGCGGCGAGTTTATGCCAATCTGAATAATCATCAGTATTATGAATGACGCCTTCATAATCGGGGTGATTAATATAATCGTGATGTTGTTCTACATTTCCTAGTAATATGGCTAGTGTTGCGGTATCGAGCGTATGGTTATCGCCATCTGGTGAAGACCTATTAAACTCACTATTTATTATTTTTCTTTTTGCATCCAAGCTATCGGCCTTTTTAAGGGCATCCATAACAACTGCTGCTCTAGCTTGCGGGTCATGACAATCTGCCTTCTTCATAGCTTCTTTTAATTTATCTTCCAGCTCGCGATCTTTTTCGAGCAGCATTTGTTGAGCGTATTTCTTTAACGTTTGATCGCTTTCGAGGTGGTTGCTTATGACGTGAAAAGCAAGGCCATGCATCGGGTTCTTATCTGTTTTAAGACCTACATCTTTTATATTTGCAACCGGCTTTGCTTCTATACCATTTTCGTCTTTTAAACGTGTCCTGTTATCTAATTCATAAAGATCGCCATCATCAGTCAATTCATAAGATTTTCCTTCATATGAAAGCTCTATGTTTTGGTCTGTAGCAAAGTAGCGGTGCAATGAAAGGGTCAAATGATCCTTAATGACCGGCTTTATATCTTCGTATTCGCCTGTTTGTTCTTGGCCGTATAGGTGTTGCAGATCTTTTATGCGTTCAATCCACGCGGCGTGTTGTAAAGCGGCATTCTGGTTTGGGGTGCTGTCTGTGTATTCGCCACCGACCATATCATCACGCCAGTTCGGGTCGTTTATACTTGGCGTATCGGGATTTGGCGTAGAGGCGGTATAATTATTTGCATGATGACGCGCCATTGCACCCTGAATAGTTGTTTTTTGACTATCATTCAGAGTCTTTTGATATGGCGCGAGTGTATAGTTGAAATCATTGATAACATTTGCCAAATGTTCACGCTGATTTTGCGCATATGGCTCTTTTATGACGTTCCCGCTTTTGTCAGGCAAAGGGTGGTTTTTAAAGTAATCATCGACAACTTCAACGATTTTTCCGTCTTTTACTTTTTGATCGATTAATGCATCATTAAGTACAGCTAACACTTCAATCGTATTGTTACCAAGAATACCGTCTACGCCATCATTATAGGCACGCTCCAGGATTGTAGGTAGTTGTGTGCGACGAGTTATCTTTAAGGCGTCATCTTGGGTAATCCACCCATTAGCTTGAGCTTTTTGGAGCTTACCGCCTAGGCTTTCCCCTATTTGTTTTCTTAATTCCAGTTCTGTTTCAGGGTTTAAAAACCGCAAGGCCGGATTGGTTTCTTTACTAATGACATGGCGAAGTTTTGCACTAAATGATAGGTTTTCAAGCCTTTTACCCATATTTTCTTTTAAGTCTTTTAATGTGCTACTATCATCATCATTTATTTCAAGAGCGGCCTTAATTTGCGCTTCTGCATTTGCTTTTAGTTCGTCAGAGATGCCGCTCATCTCATCCAGTTCTTTAAAAATTTCGATTTGTTGAGCCTCATCCTCATCGGATGTCCCAAATTTTTTGTCTATAGTTTGACCGATTAGGTAGTCAATTTCTTCCGGATAAAGGGCGGCAGACTTTAATTGATGGTAATTTTTTTGGATAAATTCTTGAGCTTTTACTGTTGTGTCATGTAATGAGCCAATAAAGCCGGGTTCTGTAGGGTCATCTGGTGATGCATTCGGATCAAAATTATCGACAGTTTCAAAATAAGCTGTTTTATCAATATTCTTGCTTAAATCATGTTTAAATGAGAGTAGGTGGTCTTGTGCATGGATTGGTTCAAATGCATCTTCATAAATCATATTAATTTGTTGTTCGTTTAGACCTGATGCTTTTGAAAACGCAGCTTTGAACTGATCCCCGTGGTCAGAAAAATTCGCCATGACTTGAACAATTCTAGGGTCGACTAGGTCGATTTTTCCGCGCGTGATTGGCATTTCGACTGGACGTTCGGGCGTATATGTTTCTATTGTTGCTAAAATAGCTTTTTGATTTAGCTGTAGTTGTTGTATCGGCAGGGTGTATTTATTGGCCTGTACTGTTTCTTGTAGCTCATTTACAAACTTAAGATAAGATTTAAAATCTGACCATGGACCAGCTTCAAAATTTGCATTAAAATTCGGAATGGCCGGGCCAATATTGTAGTTGGAGCCAGTAACTCTTTCTGCTCCTGATAAATTATAATTGTTTTCGGCATAAATACCAGCAGAGCCCGCACTTTCGAAAGAAATCATAAAATTTTCAAGGTAGGCTACTTTTTGATTTAGAAGAGCAGTTTGTTCCGCTTTGGCATAGTCAGTTGTCGTGACGCTGCTGTGATCTTCGTCTAAATCATCAAAATCAAAATCGATTTTTGTAAATGCCGTAAACTCTTCGTGGCCGGCGCGCACAAGTTGTATTGCGAACTCTTGTGTTTCCTTAATTTTTTCATCAATCATGCGGTTATTCGCATAGTGAAAATCAAGGCCGGTCTGTGCGTTTAAGGTAAGCGTTGTTCCTTCAAACTCGGGAAGGTCATCGGCAAACCAGCCAAAAACTGTCCCGTCATCAAAAAGCTTGGCATCATTAATGATTGTTTTATAGCCGATTAACCTTTGTTCCAGCTGCGCCTTATTTGTAGCAGGCTCATAATTCATTCCAATTACAGGCTCTATAGAAACGGCTTCTTCTAACCCATTGGCGTATTCCTCTGGCTTATAAGGCGTTTGCAAAGCATCGCCATGCACAGATTTTAAAATCATATTGGATAAAATGTAGATTTCACCCGCATTTTTGAGATTAAAGCTATGTGTGTTCACATTAAAGCTTGTTGGTAGGCCGAGTTTTTCTTTAAAATCGGCACTTACACGATTTGTATCGATAATTTTATTGCCTTGCGGATTCGTAGTGCCAGATCCATCAATTAATGCATCTAATAGTGGTTGTGTTTTTTCATCTGTATCAAAGATATAATTCAGAATACGGCCACCTTCAGCGTAACCATTTACAAGCTCATTTAAAGTAACACCATTTTCAAAGCGAGCTTTAGTCCGTAGTTCAGCAATTTTATGATATAATAGATTTAACGACCCTTCCGGTGTAGGAACGCGCGCTAAGGCTTCGATAGTTTTGCTTTGTGTAATGCCTTTGGGATCTTCGTTTTGCTCTTTAAAACTTTCAATCAGGGCGTCATAAGAGAATAGAAGGGGGTTGTCAAACCTTATGGCTTCACGTGAGATTTTTTGTGCTTGAGTAAGATCGGTTTCCGACTCAGCTATCAAATCCAGCTGTCTATCCGTTGTCATTTTTTACTACACCCTATAAAACCGTTTTTATCAAACGGATCTGCGTTTAAACGCTTTTATTTTTATATTTTCCCAATTTTAGACTTTTTTGAAGCAAAAGTCAATTTTTTGCAGACATTGGCGCTGCATCTTTGACAATTATATTTTTTGGCATACAGAAAATTTAAATTGGCGTTCTTACCATTTCCTCATACGCGCTTCTGATTTTGGTTGTTGTCGGCCCTACGATATAATTTATATCATCGATTTTGCCGACGGCTGTTACCTCTGCGGCTGTACCTGTCAGGAATATTTCCTGAAAATCGCTAAATTCTTCTGGCTTTATGCGGCGCTCGATCACATCGATATCCAAATCCTGTGCCAGTTTTATTATGGTTTGCCGCGTGATGCCATTTAAAAAACGGTCAGCAATAGGGGTGTGGATTTTCCCATCTTGAATTGCGAACAGATTTGCGCCTGTTGATTCGGCTACATACCCTTCAAAATCATGCATAAGGGCGTCGGTAAATCCGGCATTTTTCGCTTCTAGTTTAGCCATAGCGCTCAAGTTATACATAGAGGCGGTTTTACTATGGACAGGTGCCATATTCGGGGCGGGCTTACGCCAATTTGATGTCCTAAGGCTTATACCTTTTTGGCGCAGTTCAGGATCGAAATAGCTGCCCCAATCCCAGGCGGCAACGGCCATATGGGTTTCAGTTCCTGTCACATCTATACCCATTTGCTCGCTACCGCGCCAAGCGGCGGCACGAATATAGGCATCTTCCAATTTATTGGCTTTTAAAACTTCTTTTTTGATCTCTTCAATTTGATCAATAGAATAATGCATCGGCATATAGATTATTTCCGCCGATTTTATAAGGCGCGCCGAATGTTCTTCTGATTTAAATATTTGGCCGCTGTAAGCGCGCTCGCCTTCAAATACTTGTGTGCCATAATGCAAAGCATGTGTGAGAAAATGCACTTTTGCCTCTTTCCATGGCTTCATTTCGCCATCAATCCAGATATATCCATTGCGATCATCAAATGGTATTTGTGGCATTTTTATTATACTTTCTAAATGTTTTACGTTTTTGCTCAATTCCGATAGAGTATCATCTTAGAATTTATGGATAAAATCCGGACTTGTAAACTATTTTAAAGAAAGCAGGAGGTATGTTTACTGAAAAACCACATGTGCTTGTTGTGGATGATGATGCGCGTATCCGCTCGTTACTTTCTCGTTATCTGACGGCGCAAGGGTTTATTATAATGGCTGGGGAAGACGGGAAGCAAGCCCGTGCGCTGCTTAAAAAATTCGAGTTCGATGTCTGTGTTATTGATGTAATGATGCCAGGCGAGAGCGGTCTTGATCTTACGGAATGGATTATTTCAACATATAAAGCGCCTGTTTTGATGCTTACGGCCCTTGGTGATGTCAATGACAGGATTAAAGGATTTGAAAAGGGGGCGGATGATTATTTACCGAAACCGTTTGAACCAAAAGAGCTAGTGCTGCGCTTGCGTTCCTTGCTAAAGCGCACAAAAATGAAAACTGGCAAGAAAGAATACTATATTGGGCCATGGCTTTTTAATGAGCATTTAAAGGAGCTTAAAAAACAAGGGCACATTGTACCATTGACGCAAATGGAGTCTTTGTTATTAAAAGTATTCATGGATCATAGCGGCGAAGTTATTTCACGAGAAAAACTTGCAGCATTAATAGATATGGATGCAGCAGAGCGGGCTATTGATGTGCAAATAACCCGTTTAAGAAAAAAACTGGAAGAAGATAGCCGCCGGCCGCGTTATCTTCAAACTGTGCGCGGTAAAGGATATATGCTGCGCATTTAAAGACAATATTTAAAGGTTGAACATGAGACTTCGTACACCATTCAGTATTAAAAGATACTTACCTAAAACGTTGCTTGGACGTTCTCTTTTGATACTTATTTTACCTGTTTTGCTTATCCAGATTTTTACTACCTATATATTTTTTGATCGTCATTGGAGCAAGATGACATCGCGTTTGGGTTTTGCTGTGGCGGGGGAAATTTCCAACGCTGTTGAGCAAGTGAAAACTAACACTGATTATGATATCGCGGAATTAGACCGTCTTAAAAAACGGTATGAAAGGCATTTGAATATCAAAATATCCTATAATAAGGCCGATTTACCAAAAGCACGGCCAAGCACCGCGCTTCCTTATTTATGGGAGGCTATTGTTGCACGGAAGTTCTCCAAAGAGCTTAATGATGCCTTGAAAGATGAATTTGATATTTACATGGATGTTAAAAACAAAGATGTAGAGGTTAGGGTTGCGCTTAATACGGGGTATTTATTATTTTCATTTCCAGAGCGTCGATTGTTTTCTTCATCAGGGTATATTTTTCTATTATGGATGATTGGCATGTCGTTTCTTCTTTTGATGATTGCCATCTTGTTTATGAGAAATCAAATTCGGCCAATTCGAAAACTCTCTGTTGTTGCAGAGCGTTTTGGGAAGGGGAGGGATGTGCAGTCATTTAAACCCTCCGGCGCTCATGAGGTACGTCAAGCATCACAGGCCTTTATAGATATGCGTCGCCGGATAAAAAGACAGATTGAACAAAGAACAATTTTTTTGGCTGGTGTTTCCCATGATTTGAAAACCCCTTTGACGCGCATGAAGCTACAGCTTGCTATGATGGATGAGAACGAAGATATAAAAGATATGCGCGGCGATATTGAAGATATGGAGAATATGATAAAAGGTTATATCGATTTCGTAAGCGGGGACGATCAAGAAGCATCTGTTCCTTTTGATATACAAGACTTTATGCAAGAATGTGTTACGGCGTCATTAGCGCAACATAAAATTTCCGAGATTATATTGCCGCAGAATTCTTCTATTGTTATCAAACCGATGCTCATTAAACGCTGTTTTGTAAATATCTTAAACAATAGCGCGCGATATTCTGACAAAATATGGATTAGTGCATATACTGATTCCGAATATGGGTATTTTCAATTTGATGACGATGGGCCAGGCATCCCGGTAGAAAAATATGATGATGTTTTCAAACCGTTCTATCGTCTTGAGCAATCACGTAACCGTGATACAGGCGGTACAGGTCTGGGGCTTCCCATTGCTATGGACGCTGTTCATGCCCATGGTGGGCAGATCGATCTAAGCCAAAGCGGCTATGGGGGCCTACGGGTTAGTATAAAGTTACCTATCTAGTCCTAATATAAGTAACGCCTAATTCCAAAATTTTAATAAAATTTTAAGTAATTTCAGGCACTTTAGGCTTGAGTGATTGTATGCGCGGGGCATGCAGCTCTATCCCTATGTGTTCACTATGACCCTTATAAAAAAATTTAAAAACAGACAAAGTGCTTCTGATGCTGATGAAGGTGTTAAGGATGCGCATGCTTATTTTAGAAATAATAAAAAGAGCTTAATATCATCATATTTCTCTCCTACTCTTGTAGAAATGCTATTTTTACTTACTTGTGCAAGCTTTACAGTATTTGCATTTTTATTCTTAACAAATACAGTTGAGGATATAATTGAAGCAGAGCGTAATAATGCAGCAAAAATTACCATTCAGGATTTGAATGAACGCTTTTCTGATGTTCGGAATGCAATAGATCAAACCGCATATAGTTTTAATTTAATAGAAACGGACATTAATAAAGGCGAGCGTCTTTCTTATATTTCACAAAATAAAATCTATACAATGTTTGACGAAGTTTCATGGCTTTTTAAAAACGAAGCTAATCGCTGGCAATACCAATCTGTTTACAGAAGTGATCTGGAAAAGAATGAGGAGGCTTATAGAATAAAGCCAGAGAGTAAAATTCCAATTTTGCTTAAAAGCGCTACATTATTCGAACGTTCAGAAATCTTGTCTCATATGGATTTTGAATTAGAGGCTAAAGGAAATTTTGCAAAGTCTTTTGCATCCCAAAAACCCATTATTTTTAGCCGCACTATAGATATTGATAAGCCTGAAAAGGGCGTTTTGTTTTTTCTACTAAATCCAAAATCCTTGGTCACAGAACGATGGTTATGGGCTCATGAAAATATTGAACGTTTAACTCTACGTAATGCACAATCTGATGATGTGTTTTTTCATTATGATCGCCGGAACAACCCTAAAAAAACAACCAATCCATATCATATCTATGAATTAAATTTTGGAGATAGTCTTTGGGAGGTTACGTTGGAAATCTCTCAAAGTAACTATGCTGTATTTTTAGAAGCTGTTCCTTTTTATATAGTTATATTCGGCTTTCTTATTACATCCTTAGGTGGTCTATATTTAAGGGGTGGAGTTCGCTATTCGCTTAAACTCAAAAGTATGAATAGTGAGCTGGAGCAAAAAAATTCTGCGCTTGAAAATGAAGTTTTGGAACGCACACGTCTTTTTAGCGAACTTCAAACCCTAGAAAATGATAATCGTGCCATAATTGATGCTGTCAGTGATATTATTTTTGAAACAAATAAAAAAGG
Source organism: uncultured Alphaproteobacteria bacterium (assembly GCA_963702155.1). Classification (GTDB taxonomy): domain Bacteria; phylum Pseudomonadota; class Alphaproteobacteria; order Micavibrionales; family Micavibrionaceae. The sequence goes on along the minus strand of OY969717.1, from coordinate 1,014,596 downwards.
AGAGTTTTTATTTATTAGCGCCAGCTGGCAAAGAGTTACGGGTTTTAACATCGAGCAAAGCAAAGGGCTTGAAATATTTAATGTTGTTTACCCCGAAGATACGGAGCGTTTGAAAAAAGAATTTAAGCTTATGATGGCGGCGCAACGCGATGCTGTGCGTATGTTTACAAAGTTACGGACCTCTAGCGGAAATTTTCGTGCCATTGAAATCTTTCTGTCGGTGATGCATCATAGCGAGCAGGGCGCAAGCCGTATTGTTGGTACGATTACAGATGTTGAAGAGCGTAGGCGTGCAGAACGTGCTTTGAGCGAAGCAGAAAAAAAATATCGTGCAATTGTTGAAAATGCTGCAGGCGGAATATTTCAAGTTACCCCAGAGGGGCTTTATTTGAGCGTTAACCCTGCGATGTCTCGTATTTTAGGATATGAAAATCCAGAAGACGTTTTACGCTCAGTCAAAAACGCAAATAAGAACGTGTATGTCAATGCAAACCATCGTCGCAAAACAATAAAAACTTTAAATGAAAAAGGCGTGGTCAATAATTTCGAAGCTCAAGTATATTGCAAAAATGGAGATGTTATATGGATTAATGAAAACAGCCGTGCTGTTCTTGATGACTCAAATAATATTTTATATTATGAAGGCAGCATGGAAGATATTACCGAACGGAAAACGGTGGATCTAAAGCTACGCGAGGCCAAAATACAATCTGATTTGGCAAACCGTGCGAAATCTGAATTCCTTGCGAATATGAGCCATGAGCTTCGGACTCCTCTTAATGCTATTATCGGTTTTTCCGACATTATAAAAAGCGAAACATTTGGTAAAGTCCAGCCTGATTCCTACCTCGAATACGCCAAAGATATTCATACAAGCGGGCAAAATTTGTTGCAGATTATTAATGAAATTCTGGATATTTCTAAAATTGAAGCTGGAGAGCGGTATTTGAATGAGGGGGTTTTGAATACAGATGATACTTTGCAATCTTGTCTTAATATTCTATCAAGTCGTGCAGACGCAGGGCATGTCAAAATTATTAATTCACTTGATGGTGTACCGAATATTATTGCGGAAGAATTGGCGATCAAACAGGTCTTTATGAATTTACTTTCCAATGCCATCAAATTTACCCCAGAAGGAGGGCGCATAAGCATTACATATGACCTAGATCATAATACAAATTTAAGGATTTCTATAACTGATACCGGTATTGGCCTTGATGATCAGGAAGTGCGTAAAGCTCTTTCGCCTTTTGGTCAGGTTCAAACTACTTTAAACCGTTCGAATACAGGTACCGGTCTTGGCCTTACACTTGTGCACTCTCTTTTAAAATTGCATGGCGGTCGTTTAGAGCTATTTTCGCAAAAAGGTATTGGAACAACCGCAACAATGATATTACCAAAATCAAGGTTGGTTAGAGAAAATAATGAGAAAGCCAATACAGATTTAAAAGATACAAAGGATTTAGCTGAAAATAAAAATAATCAAAAAACCATCTCAGTATCTCAAGATTAAATATCTTTGAAGTGATGACTTTTTAGAGAACATCACTATCATCATCTGTTTCCAAAACTTTTTTTGCAGTATGATACGAGAAACCTGCTCTAGCAAATTTCCCCAAAGATTTATCAAAATCAAATTTTTTATCTATATCATATCGCCCTAATTTTTTGCGACGTGCAAAAATATTTGCTGCATTAATTTCTTGTTCTATATCAGTAATTTGATTTCTTTTTATATACCATTTTTTTGTGGTGCCAATAAGCTCTTTTTCAATACCTTTTTCGCGCATTTTTAGTGCAATATATTTAGAAGATCTACCTTGCCGTATCAATGTTGTTATCAAGCCTTGAGCATAAGTCTCATCATTAAGTAATCCTACATTTTCAAATTTTATAATTGTTTCTTGAAGCATTTGTAGACAGGCCTCATAATCTTGATCGGGGTGTTCGCGTTGTGATTTTTTGATTTTGCGGATCATAACTTGCCGGAATTTATCTTTACTTGCGGCAAATCTTTGCAAATAATAAAGGCCGGCATTGTGCAGATATGTTTCTGATATCTTTTTAGGCTTACGGGGTTCTTTTCTCTTTTTGCCCTTGAACTTATCTGGCGATTTGTCTTTTTTACCGGTATTGAATGTCATATTTTGTGGGTTTGCTGTATACGCTTGATTTTTATATCAGTATTCTTATGTCTTTAAATCTTATTATACATTCTTTTTATCCTGCAGAAAGCATCTCACGGTTTAATATGTCAGAAAATTACCAGATCAAGCTTCAGCCCCGATCTATAACGGGCATTAACAAAATCGGTCTTTATACTTTAGCTGCGCGTGAAGTTTCCCGCTTTTCTACTATATATCTGCAAACTATTATTGCACCTGTTGTAACTACATTTCTTTATTATATTATTTTTGCACTCGCTTTTGGCGGTATTGCCCGTAATATTGGCGGTGTGCCTTTCCTACAATTTTTAATGCCTGGGCTTATTATGATGACTATGGCGCAAAATGCCTTTGCCAATACATCTTCATCGCTGGTAATTGCAAAGATACAAGGTAATATTGTTGATGTTCTTATGCCGCCCCTGTCATCTTTAGAGCTTTATCTTGGTTATGTTGCTGGCGGCGTTGCTCGCGGCATTATGGTGGGTGCCTCGACTGGTCTTATTATGGCATTTTTTGTAGATTTATCTGTACAGCATTGGGGGTTACTGATCGCTTTTTCAATACTTGGTATGCTTATGTTGGGAAGTTTGGGAATTCTGGCAGGTATATGGGCGCAAAAATTTGATCATATCGCTGCGGTCAGTAATTTTGTGGTTACACCGCTTACATTTTTATCGGGGACATTTTATTCGCTCGATGTTTTGCCTGAAACTTGGCAGGCCATTGCCTTGTTCAATCCTTTTTTCTATATGATTGATGGGTTTCGTACTTCCTTTACGGGTAATGCAGACGGACCCTATATGATAGGCCTTGTTGTTCTTGTGGTTGTAAACCTTGTACTTGCATTTTGGGCATATATGATGTTTAAAACCGGATATAAAATGAAGAGTTAAAAACCTAAACTGGGGCTTTGAACGACCGGTCAAATTATAAAAACACATCTAAATATGTTAAGCTTAAGATTATGAGTGATGATAGGATACTGCCTGCGCCGGCCAATGATTTGGCCAGTATGAATTTTGAAGATGCCGATGACAATATCGTGCAGCCATTTCAGTTTGAAAGCTCCAATATACGCGGGCGTTGTATCCGTCTTGGCTCGGTTTTAAATGATGTGTTAGAGCCTCACGCTTATCCACTTCCGGTTGCGCATATGGTGGGCGAATTAATGGCACTGACTGCTTTGCTGTCTTCCATGCTTAAATATGAGGGTATTTTCACACTTCAGATAAAGGGAGACGGCCCAGTCTCGCTGATGGTTGCAGATATGAAAACTGATGGCGCGTTGCGGGCGTGCGCAACATTTGATAAGGAACGTCTGGAACGTGCAAGAGCCCAGATTTCTGATCTTAAAACTGTTGAGAGCTCGCAAAATTATCTCGCGCAATATCTGGGAACCGGGTATTTAGTTTTTACCGTCGATCAAGGGGATAAGGCAGAGCTTTATCAGGGTATTGTTGAGCTAAAAGGGGCTTCTCTTACCGATTGTGTGCTCCATTACTTCACACAGTCAGAGCAGATCGAGACGGGCATAAAGATGTCCGCCGGAATGCGTGCGGGCAAATGGCGTGCCGGCGGTATAATGCTTCAAGCTTTGCCAGAGGATGATGTTCATGCAATGCGCAGCATTGATAATGCGAAAGAAGACGATTGGCGCATGGCGATGACATTGCTTGATACATGTACAGATGAGGAGTTTTTATCTGAAGATCTACACTCTAATGCTTTACTTATGCGGTTATTTCATGAAGAGGGGGTGCGTGTGTTTGAGCCCACATCTGTAAGAAAGGAATGCCGGTGTAGCGTTTCAAAAATTGAAGGTATATTAAAAGCGTTGCCGGAAGAAGATATCGCGTATTTAAAAGAGGAGGGCGAGGCCAAAATGCGCTGCGAGTTTTGCTCTAAAGAGTACACGCTACCTATTTGATTTTCTCTTAAAGTTTTTATGATTTCCAGAAATGAGCTGAGAAGATTACGAAAACTGTAAAAAGCTCTAACCTACCAAGAAGCATTAGAAATCCCATAATCCATTTTGCACTTTCGGGGAGGGGGGAAAATGTGCCGGCAGGGCCGATAATCTCACCTAAGCCTGGGCCTACATTAGAAATGGCCGTGGCGGAGCCGGATATGGCTGTCATAAAATCTAGGCCTATAAACGACAGCGCCATCACACCGAATGCAAAAGTAATAATATAGGCAAAGAAAAACCCCATCACGGTTAATGGAATATCCTTTGGTATTGGTTTTCCATTGTAATAGGGAATAAATACGCCGTGGGGATGTAATAGTTTTTTGAGCTGAACTCTAAAAACTGAAAATAAAACCTGGAAGCGGAATACTTTCATGCCTCCTGTGGTTGACCCTGCGCATCCACCTACAAATGTCAGAAAAAAGAAAAAGCTTATCGGAAATCCGCCCCATGAATAGTAATCTGCGCTGGCGTAGCCGGTCCCTGTCATAACGGAAATCACGTTAAATAAAGATTTGCGCAATGCTTCTGCTGGTTGCATATCTGTGTATGTTGTTAAGTAGGCCACCAAACATAGTGTGCTTATGGCGATAATGCTTAAGAAAAAGCGTACTTGTGAATCTTTTAGTATCGAATTTGATTTCCCGTTTATCATCTTGATATATAAGATAAAGGGAAGGCCGCCAAGGATCATGAAAATAATGCCCACAATTTCGGGGCCGGCCGTTTCGAAAGCGCGGAAGGACGTATCGAATGTTGAGAACCCGCCTGTTGAAAGTGTGGTTAAAGAGTGGGCGAGCGCTTGAAACCCTGTCATGCCAACGCTTACATATCCAATCATGCATGAAAAAGTTAGAACAATATAAATGCCACCTATGGATTTGGCGAGCTGTGCGGCGCGGGGTAGGGCTTTCTCGCTTTCGGAGGATTCGGTTCTAAAAAGCGGCATGCCTCCCACTTTTAAAAGCGGTAGAATGGACATGGCCATTACGATGAACCCCAAACCACCAAGCCATTGAAGCATAGCGCGCCACAATAATATACCAGGTGGTGCGGTTTCTATTGATGTCATTATCGTTGCGCCGGTTGCTGTGATGCCGGATATAGATTCGAAAAAAGCATCTGTAAATGACATTTCAAGTTCTGAAAACATAAAGGGCAGGGTGCCGAATAAAGCAATTGAGACCCAGCTTATAACGGTCAGCAAAAAGGCTTGACGCACAGTTATTGAATAGCTCTTGCTCTTATTGCTTAAAACAAGAGCGCCGCCGAAGAATGATGTGAATACCGCGCTTAAAGCAAAGACTTTCCAATCAGGGGATTTAAAGTATAAGTCCGCTATTATTGGTGCGATCATGCTGATTGAGAGGATCATCAGTAAAATGCCGATAACATATAAAATGGGGCGCAGATCCACGGGGGCGGTGTTCCTTTTATTCTTGATTTATAGCTGTGGTCTTGTTTTGAGTTTTGTTAAAAAAGAGTACGGCAAATGTTCTCGGGATGGAAGTGGTTGCTTTTTAAAAACCAAAAATAAAACAAAAGAAAAACCGGAGGTTTCTTATGTTAAGAAACACCCCGGTTTATCAAAATTTTGCATTTTGTAATTTCTAGTTAAAAGAAATATTTACCCGGCGGTTGGCTGGCTCTCTTACATTATCTGGTGTTTCAACCAATAATTCGTTTTCACCGCGTGCATCGACCATAATAAGGTTTGCATCAACACCGCGTGCGATAAGAGCGTCACGAGCGGCATTTGCGCGTTTAAAGGCAAGCTTTTCGTTATATTCCTGTGATCCGGATGTATCTGTGTGTCCAGTTACATTGATAACTGATGGCGGGTTGTTTTTAACTTCGTCAGCAACCGCGTCCAAAACGTTCAGAGCGCCAGATCCTAAATCGCTAGAATCCCAGTTGAAGAACACGAGATACATCGCGTTTTCGGCAACCATTGGCTCCGATGCGTCCACATCAAAGGGAGAATCGGGTACAATAATTTCTGCAACAGGGGCGGGTGCGGGCTGTAAGCCTGCTTCAAGTTCGTTAATGGCGTTCATAAAATCAGATTTACATCCTATAACTTCTTCCTCCTGCCAGTTCTCTTCTTGCGCCTCTATCCAGCAATCAAATTTAGCTTGCGCATTTGCGGCCAATTTAGGTTGCGTTTCACGTGCGCCAAGATCATAGGCAATAATAAGACGGCCACGCGCTGCGCTCAATTCCTGAAGATGTTTTTCGCTCAAGTTCCAGTCTGAAACAGGCTCAGGCATAACAACTTCACCAGAAGCAGCAGCCAAACCTTTACGTGCAAAATGCAAAGCATCCGGATAATCAAACATTTCTTTTAATTCAGCATTTGAAAACTCACGATATTCTGTGGCAAGCGCTTGTGTAAACGGACTACCCACAGCTTGTGCTTCGTTTAAGGCCTCTACTTCACTAAAGCTAGTGAAAGCGGTACAGCCGCTGACCATAACTGCTGTGACAGCTAATATTGAATTGCGCATTGTTTTCATTAATCGTTCCTCATCGGGTTTTAAATGTCGTATTTGAATTCTTTTATAAAGCAAAGAGTATATGCTTTTATTTTTCTTATAGTGTATAAAAACGATCTCTTTCAAGCTTTTTAATGGGGAAAAACAATATTGTAAAGAAAACATATTGTTTTTTACTATTTTTTTTATGTGAAGTTTTTGATTATCATTTTCTATTGTTATTGTAATGTCGCGTATATCAAAAATATTGTTGATAGGTTTCCTTTAATATTAGATGGTTATGAGTGAAAAAAATGCTTTTCTAATATATTTCTTGACTTTTAATGCGAAACATATGATTTTTCGGTGCATTGTCGCATGATATGATTTTATTTTAGAAACCCTCAAACAGGCAGTTTTTTAAATTTTTTCACTATGAGCAGGCGCAAAAGATAATGTTATTTTTTTAAAAAACGTTTTTAAAAGCGTTTATCGCTATCATCTTCAATTATAATTGAAGCGAATATCATTAAAGCCAATACGCGTTTATAACAATAAGAAGGAGAAACACGCATGACATCCGCATTTACAGGTCAAAAAATAGCCGTTTTAGTTGGAAACGGGTTTTCAGAGCCGCACCTTATTCATTTACAAAAAGCTTTTATTAAAACAGGCGGCCATGTACGCCTTATTGGTTTAGATCAAGGTCTGGTTTCTGGCTGGAATGGAGAAAACTGGGGTCTTAATTTTGCAATTGATAAGCCTTTGAAGGAGGCTTTGGCTGCAGATTACGCTATGCTGGTTGTTCCGGGCGGTCAGAAAAGTATAGAAAAGCTCAGTGTTACAGCACATACAAAGCGTTTCGTTTCTACCTTTATCGAAAGCAGGAAGCCGGTTGTAGCTATTGCTGAAGGGCTTGAGATTTTGCTTAATAGTGAGAAGCTGGCTGCGCGTAATGTAAGCGGAATGGCTTCTATGCAAGGCGATGCAGAGCGCGCTGGCGCTATCTGGGTTGATGGCGGAAAAGCGCTTGATTCCAATCTTATGACTCTTGATGATTTGGCAAGTGAATCTGATGTTGATATGATTTTGGGCTTTCTTGCAAGCTTCGATACTATACAGCAGGCGGCTTAATCCTACTTACGTTTTTAATGAGATTGATCTTATGAAGGCAGAAACAGAGAGCGTTATTCAATATATAGAAAATGCTCTTCTTTTGCTGAGGAGGCATCTTTGACTGGGATAATTCTGTTCACCGTTTGGAAGAGCTGACCGCGCTTAGTGAGGATCCCAATTTGTGGTCTGACTCAGAAAAAGCACAAAAAATTATGAAAGAACGCAGCCGGCTTGAAACCAAAATTCAAGCGGTTCAAAAAATTCAATCCAATCTTCAAACGCATTCCGAGATGATTTTACTTGCCGAAGAAGAGGGCGATGACAGCATCGTTCTCGAATCCGAACACGCTTTGGCTGATCTTAAAACTCTTGTTGACCGAAAACAGCTTGAAAGCCTTCTTTCCGGCGAAGTTGATATGAATGATGCCTATTTGCAAGTTAATGCGGGGGCAGGTGGTACAGAAGCGCAGGATTGGGCGGAAATGATTTTCCGGATGTATGACCGCTGGGCTTTGGCGCATGGCTACAAAACCAGTATTTTAGAACGCAGCGATGGGGATGAGGCGGGGCTTAAGTCTACCACTATTCTTGTTGAGGGCGATCAGGCCTATGGCTGGCTTAAATACGAAACGGGTGTGCATCGCTTGGTGCGTATTTCCCCTTTTGATTCGAATGCACGCCGGCATACAAGTTTTGCATCTGTATCAGTTACGCCTGTAATAGATGATGATATCGATATTGAAGTAGAAGAATCCGATTTAAAAATCGATACGTATCGGTCAAGCGGTGCGGGCGGTCAGCACGTTAACACTACGGATAGCGCGGTTCGTATTACCCACATACCAAGCGGTATTGTTGCGGCATGTCAAAATGAGCGATCCCAACATCAAAACAAGGCGCAGGCGCTTGCCATGTTAAAAGCGAAGCTTTATGAGCAAGAGTTACAACGCCGCGAAGATGAACAATCCAAAGCACATGGCGAAAAAACAGATATCGGGTGGGGGCATCAAATTCGTTCTTATGTTTTACATCCTTATCAAATGGTTAAAGACCAGCGTACAGCGGTTGAAACTACGAATGCTCAAGGTGTTCTGGATGGTGATTTGGACAAATTTTTAGAGGCTGCCTTGGCTCATAAAATTGATCAATAAGACTTTAATGCCTTTATAATCCTGTTTTCGACGTTAAAATTGCCAAGACGTTGATTTATACACAAAACCATGTATCCTTAAATATAAGTGTGTCGTTTTATCAAGAGTTGGCATGCATTTTTTTGTTTGTTCTGTTTTTTCGCTATATCTAAGGTTTCAATATCATGAAATTCGGTAAAGTTATTTCTTCGGTTGCGGTTTTCTCTTCTCTGATGATTTCCGGTTCTATTATTCCGTATTCTGCACATGCGCAGAAAGGCATCTTTCTGGCGCCGTCATCCCAATGGGCGGTCAGTAAGGTCGATCAGCAAGCGGTAGATCATTACTGCGCGCTGGCACGGCGATTTAATCAAAATATAATTTTTACTTTGGCAAAAAACGAGCAAAGTGAGATGTCGTTTGCGCTTGATTTTCAGCGTCCGGCCTTTAAAGCCAATGAAGAATTTCGCGTTATTTTAGATCCGGGCGCAGGGCAGCAGCGATCCTATGATGTTAATCCAGTTTCAAACAAGGCTTTTGTAGTGCGATTAGGATCTGATCCGTCTTTTATGTCCGCTTTGGAGACTACAGGTTTTATGCGTACCGAGATCGCAGGACGATCTTATAATTTCAATTTGTCTGATATTGCTGCGGGTGATAATCAGCTTAATGTATGTGTTGCATCGCTTATTCAACCTGCCGCGGGCGGTGGTACGGGTGTAAACATGGGGGCGGGTGCTTTACCGCCATTTTCTGAAAATGCAGCAGCGCCTGTTTATAATGTAAGATCGGCAGCTCCGGCGGGCTCTTTATTGCCTGACGACAATAGCTTTGGTCAGGAAATAGAAACACTCAAAAATGAAATTGCTGCCTTGAAGGCGCAATCTTCCCAGCAGGCTATTGTTCAAAAGCAGGCGAACGTTTCCGATAAAAATGTTTTAAAAGATTTGGAACAGGTTCAATCGGCTTTGGCTGCGATGCAAAAAGAAAATACCAGTCTAATACAAAAGCTTGATATGGCAAGAAAGGCTGCTTCTGTAAGAGAGGCGCAGAATATAAGTTATCAAGCACAACAATCGCATTCTGATGCGGTGGAATCAGATTTTATACAATCAAAAGCCGCTATTTCCAAACTGGAGGGGGAAATTGCTGCCCTTGCACGCGAAAATGAAAAGCTAAAAACGCTCGTCGATTCGCAAAAAACGAATCGCGATGATGTTTCCAATCAAGCGCAAAACTTAATTCAAACTTTAAGTGCTGAAAATGCACGTCTTCAGACAGCCATGGATGATGCGTTTTCCTCTGAAAAAGAGGCTTTAAAAGATCTACAAGCTAAATTACGTGCAAAAGAGGCGGAGAATTTAGCGCTTTTAAAACAAACAGCAAATATAGATGACGCACCTTCAGTCCAAAGCATGACTGAATTGCAATCAAATATAGCTACGCTTCGTCGCGAAAGTGAAACCTTGCGTGCGCAAGTGTCTGAGGTTCAAGCGCGCTATCAAGGCGGGCAATCTGATTTAAATCTTAAAATTGACGCGTTAGAAACTGAAAACCAGCGCTTAAAAATAGAAGCACAAGCTATGACATCTAATGCTTCGGCGGATTTGTCTGATCAAATTAATGCGCTAAAGACCAAAAATAACATATTAGAGACGCGCCTATCACAAAAACAATCCGAAGGTGCACGCCAAATTTCGGTTATGCGCGATAAAATAGCCGTTTTAGAGGATAGTAATGCCGCTCTTATGGACGTGGTACAATCTAATGATTCCAAAGATCAATCTGTTTTGGCAGAGAAAGTTGCTAAAATTAAAGTTCTCAGTGCAGAAAATAAAAAATACGAGACTCAGCTTGTATCGATGGCCGAACAGATTGTGTCGTTAGAAACCCTTAAAGCAGAGCGAGATAGTTTAAAGCAGCAAGTGGCTGCATTTAATCGTCAAAGCGTTGATGCCGCGCTCTTAAAAGAACAATTGACAATGTTAGAGCAACGTAATCAACGGATGCAAAACGAAATTTCTACATTGAATAGTAGTTCTGCCGAGATGGCTGAAAAATTAAGAGCGGCCGTTGAGCATAGAGGCGCAGAGACGCAATCTATTGCAAGCGCTACAGCCGAAAAAAGCAAATTTTCTGCGCAACTTAATGTGTTACAAGCCGATTTATCGCGTATTAAGGCAGATAATCAACTGCTTGTTTCCAAACTTCAGAATGAACAAAGTTTAAAAGAGGATGCTCTTACAGATTTTCGCCGCGTTTTGAAGGAAAACGAGCGTTTATCCAAATCGGAGCAAATCGCATCAAATGATATTAAAGATAAAACGCAAAAACTCGAGCAACAATTGAACATGCTCAATACAGATAATGAAAAGTTAAAATCAGAAAACGAGCAATTTTTGGCGCAAATGCAAGGCTTCCAATCTCAGAAGCAAATTTTTGAACGGCAGATTGCTGTGTTAGAATCAGATAACGATAATCTGGCGCAAGGGTTGTCTAAAATTGAAACTGGAGCAGGAGAGTTTTCAAATGCTTTGGAAGCCGAGAATAAAAGACTTGCACAGAAGGCCGAGCGTTTAGAAGCTGAAAATGCCTCGATAAAACAGCAAATGGAACGTTTTGTTTCGGAAAAAAAGGCTATGGAAGCCAAAATCAATGCCCTACACGTAAGCTTGGAAAGCCTGCAGGCAGAAAATCAAGATTTGAAAGAAAATTTAAAACAGGCGTCTGCTCAAGCGGGCATATTTCAGCAAGCATCTTTCAAAAATAAATCTGTTGATACAAATAGTGATAAATCCGTAAGAGCAGCGCATGAAGCGCAATCAAAAATGAAACAGGAAAAGCTAGCGCAAGCTACGAAAAATTTAGAGGCTTTGCAACGCGAGCTTCAACAAACTATCAGCCAAAAAGATTTGGAAATAGCAACGCTTCAGGAAGAAAAGTTACTGCTTGAAGCCAATATGCGCGCAGATATGCAAGCCGAGCCTTCGGTAGAAGCGGTATGGAAGGATGTTGCGCCGAAATCTGCCGATGTACTTACATCAGATAAGCAAATGATAAAGCAAGCTTCGAATCAAGATCATATTATAGATACTATACGATCTATTGAGCCCGCAGCGGGGGAAGATGAGTTGATATCAGAAAATAATTCAGAAGCCGAGCTTGAAATTATCATGCCGGATGAACGCTTGCTGGAAGATGAGCAGCCTATGGTTGTTGAAATTGATGTACCTGAAAATGAGGTTATTTTTTGGTCACAGCCACGCAAAGATTATTTTGAAGCGCAAATGCTCGAATTTAAAATGATGAAAAATATTAATCAAGCGCGTGAAGAAAAGCAGGTTGCTTCGGATGTGATTAAATTGGAAACTGCCGATCAACGTGATGTGGTTGCCGTCGACAAAGAAAATGTAGCACTTTCCAAAAGCATTGATGAGGAAAAAACGCCAATATTACGTTCTCGTGATATTACGCGCAAGGTCAAACCTAGCCTAGATATTGAGCAGAAAGATCCAGCCTTTGCAGATCAGATTAAAACCAAAAGCTCTTCGCAAATAGCCGAGCAAACGAAAAAGATTACTTCTTTAAATCAGGCAGAAAATACGCAGTTTTATCGTCCTGATATAAATATAGCCAATCTATTGGAACGCTCCAAGATTGTTGATGCAGCTTCGGTGCGTGTGCTTGAGCCTGTTTCCGATCTTACACTGATTGTTCAGCAGTGGCAGGTTGATGGTATATTCGGATCATCAGAGCAGCGGTCAATTGGTGCGGACGCGCTTTCTTTTGAAGGGCAGGTCAAATCTTATTTGCAAAAGGCTGAAAGCCGCTGTCCCGGGGATTTTGCTGTTATTCCAAGCCAAAGCTCTGATCATAACAATATGCGCATAGATAGTTACGAATTGGCTTGTGTTGCACAAGATGTCAGCTCTTCGGCGAGCCTGCTCTTTTTTAATGCCGGTCAAACTATGAATGTTGTAGCGTTAGAAGCGCCCATGGAAGATATGTCGAAGGCCATGGATCTGCGCGACCGTGTAATGGACGCCTTATAAAATAAATATTTGCCTAATCTATTTATAAAAAAACATGTAATTATCTTTTTTAACTAAGCTAACTAAGCATTCAATATTCAGTATAAAAAAAACGCCCTTCATGTTAAATGAAAGGCGTTTTTAAATTCTGTATTTTTAAAAACTATTTATTACTATCGGCTTTTGCGCCAGCATAGTTAAAAGGCGAGAACATTTTCATTGCTTTTTCAAACATGGCCATATTCTGGCGGTTCATTTCTTGCAAGGTTGATGGTGTTGCAGGGAATATGCCTTTCATATTTGGCATTGTTGTGCCGATCCCCTCGAAAGATTTATTGATTTGCTCTCTCATCCGTTCCTGATTTTTAACAAATAAATCAAGAGTTGTTTCGAGATAGCCTGGCAGAACGCTTTGAACGCTGTCACCATAAAAACCAATCAGATTTCTTAAAAAGTTTTCAGGTAATAAATTTTCACCTTTTGATTCCTGATCTACTATAATTTGTGTGAGGACAGAGCGCGTAATATCATCGCCACTTTTTGCATCTATAACTACAAAATTGTGCCCTTCTTTTACAAGTTCGCATAAATCGTCAAGTGTTACATAGCTACTGCGCCCTGTATCGTAAAGTCTACGATTGGCGTATTTTTTGATGACAGTCGCTTCATCAGGAGCGCTTTTTGATTTGGCCATTTTGCATCTCTTTCATAAAAAATGTTAATATATGCTGCGTGGTAATTGTGATCATTATGCACAAAATAAGGTTAAAGAAAAGAGTTTGTTTGCTTATCTTTTCTATGGGTATATAAAAATATTATAATATCAGTTTATGTTTTAGGAAAATTTATGCGGCGCGGCCCTTATCCACTTACTGCACATATAGGTTTAGCGGCATCTCATGCCGCGCTTACGGATGTGCAAAATAAAAATCTGGAGCATACCCAAATACGATTACAAAATATGTTACTGGGTATACAAAAATATCAAACACATTCCTATATATCCAAACGTGCAAAGCTGAAAACAATCTGGCAATCGGGAGAGGTGCGTTTACGCAGTTTAGAAAATGCGGTATATAAAAAAGATGCCCCCATCCTTGTTCTTATACCCTCAATGATCAATAAATATTATGTTTTCGATGTGTCTGAAAAGCGATCTTTTATACGCTGGATGCATGCACAAAATATAAATGTTTTTATTTTGGATTGGGGCGACAGTTTAAAAGATGCACAGCAACATAGCGTTCATTCTCTTGTATGCAATAAAATCTTACCAGCCTTATCATTTTGTAACGATCACTTTGGGGAAAAACCTTATGCGCTTGGTTACTGCATGGGGGGCACATTGTTATGCGGCGCAAGTGTTTTAAGTGATGATATTAAAGGCAGTATTTTTTTAGCGGCACCTTGGGATTTTGAAAAAGGTAAGCAACATTTACGCACGCATATTCAATTCTGGATGCCCAGTTTTTCTTCAATGTTAAACGCATCCGGATCGGATCAAAAAAGCCATTTGCCTGTTTTATGGTTGCAGACTTTATTTGCTACTTTATATCCGGATGCAACTCCGCAGAAGTTCTCTAAATTTTATCAGATGAATAATGAGGAACGAGAATCTATTTTTGTTGCTATCGAAGACTGGTTAAATGATGGAGTTGATTTACCATTTGGTATCGCGCAAGAAACAATTATTGATTGGTTCATAAAAAATAAAACCGGCCAGGGTGATTGGGTTATTAATAATGTAAATATTACACCAAGCAAAATTGAACATCCGGTTTTGGTGGTTGCTTCTAAAAAAGACCGGCTTGTCGATTTTGAAAGTGCGTCAATTGTTGCAGATAACGCAAGCGATACTACATTGATTGAAACACAATGCGGACATATCGGAATGATTGCGGGACATAACGCCATCGAAAAAGCCTGGTATCCAATCGAGCAATGGATAATAAAAAATCATAAAATGTTTTAAAAATTTCAATGATTTTATAGCCTTAATTTTAAACCATAAGTTTTTTATAGCTTTAATATTGTGATGCAGCATACTCCGCACTTGAAATAGTTTTGGGAGTTGATATTCTCTGCGCTTAGTATTTGTATTTTACCTCATGCAAAAAGGTTTTTTTATGTCCTCTCAAGATCCTATTGTTATTGTTTCTGCAACACGTACTGCCATCGGTTCACTTGGTGGCGCTCTTTCTTCTGTGCCGGCTCATATGTTAGGTGCGGCAATTATAAAATCTGCTTTAGGTCGAGCCAAGGTTAATGCCGCCGATGTTGATGAGGTGATCATGGGGCAAGTGCTTGCCGCAGGCGCAGGGCAAAACCCTGCAAGGCAGGCCGCAATACATGCGGATGTACCGGCGGAAAAAACAGCCTTCACTATCAATCAGGTTTGTGGGTCAGGACTTCGGACAGTTGCGCTTGGTATGCAGGCTATATTATGCGGGGATGCCAATATTGTTGTTGCAGGCGGGCAGGAGAATATGAGCCTATCACCGCATTGTGCTTATTTAAGATCCGGTGTCAAATTTGGTGATGTTTCCATGGTTGATACAATGATTAAAGACGGATTGTGGGATGCGTTTAATGATTATCATATGGGTATAACGGCAGAAAATATTGCGGATAAATTATCAATTTCCAGGGATGATCAAGATGCGTTTGCTGCTATGTCTCAAAACAAGGCAGAGAAAGCCATTGCCGATGGTAAATTTAAAGATGAAATTACGCCTTATACAATCACATCCCGCAAAGGCGATACTGTTTTTGATACGGACGAATTTCCGCGGGCAGGCGTAACGGCGGAAGGGCTTGGCAAACTTCGTCCGGCTTTTAAAAAAGATGGAAGTGTTACGGCGGGCAATGCATCGGGTATTAATGATGGCGCGGCGGCGGTAGTATTAATGCGCCGCAGAGAGGCGGAGAAGCGCGGCCTTACGCCTTTGGCGCGGATCGCGTCCTGGGCAACGGCCGGAGTTGATCCTGCGGTTATGGGGACGGGGCCTATCCCATCTTCCAAAAAAGCCTTGGAAAAAGCGGGATGGTCTGTATCCGATCTTGATCTGGTTGAATCCAATGAGGCGTTTGCTGCACAAGCCTGTGCGGTTGCAAAAACTTTAGAGCTTGATCATGATATTGTAAATGTTAATGGTGGAGCGATAGCATTAGGTCATCCAATCGGGGCGTCTGGAACACGTGTTCTTGTTACTTTGTTGCATGAAATGCGGCGACGGAACAGTAAAAAAGGCCTTGCTACTTTATGTATTGGCGGCGGTATGGGTATAGCTATGTGTGTTGAGCGTGATTAGGTCTAATACCTCATAAGTAATTTTAAAAACTATATTTTAGGAGAATAAATTTATGTCTAGAGTTGCAGTTGTAACGGGCGGAACGCGCGGGATTGGCAAGGCCATATCGCTGGCTCTTATAAAAGATGGATATAAAGCGGTGGCCATATATGCCGGTAATGAAGAAGCCGCAAAATCTTTTTGTGATGAAACCGGCGGTCATGCTTATAAGGCGGATGTTTGTTCGTTTGAAGATACAGGCGCTGTTTTGGATAAAATAAGAGATGAGGTGGGGCCGATCTCTGTTCTTGTAAATAATGCCGGTATTACGCGTGACGGTACGCTTCATAAAATGAGCGCAGATAACTGGCATGCGGTTATCGAAACAAATTTATCATCCTGTTTTAATTTATCACGCCATGTTGTGCCACATATGCGTGAGGACGGATTTGGCCGTATTATTAATATAAGCTCTATCAACGGGCAGAAGGGACAATTTGGGCAGACGAATTATTCTGCCGCTAAGGCTGGTATGATTGGTTTTACTAAAGCGCTTGCATTGGAAACGGCGGCTAAAGGCATTACGGTTAACGCCGTTTGTCCAGGCTATATCCAGACCGAAATGACAGCGGCTATGCGACCAGAAGTGTTAGAGAGCATTATTAGACAAATTCCTATTACTCGTATGGGGCAACCGGATGAAATTGCTGCAATTGTCAGTTTTTTAGCCTCTGAAAAAGCAGGATTAATAACTGGTGCAACAATCTCTGCAAACGGTGGTCAATATATGACTTAATGGTGTATAATCCGATTCATGAAAAAGGAAGCTAAACCAAATAAAGTCCTCGAGCGCCGTGTTGTGCCTCAAAAAGCACTTGTTATGAAGCAAGGCGATCCTGGAAGCTGTGCCTATCTTATTCAGGCCGGACTGGTCAGTATTTATACAGAGCAAAATGGAACCAAAGTTGAAATTGCCCAATTGGGACCTGGCGAAATTTTTGGAGAGCGCGCGCTTATTTTTGATGAGCCGCGTACAGCCTCTGTAAAAACAATTGAAGACTGTATTCTCATTATTATTAACAGAAAGTCTTTTAAGCAAAAGCTTGACCGAAGTGATGCAACTATTAAAGCTATTGTAAATATGCTTAGTCGCCGTTTAAGTACTGCAAATGCGGCCTCATCGGGCCAGTTCGATAGTGCACAAGATGTAGAAAAATCTATGCAACTTATATATAATAGTTATTTATCGGGTATTGCCGCCGATCAAAAAGATCATGTTCAAAATGCTATTGGCGAGAAATTTACGGCTTTTTTAGAATCGTTGCAGCCTTTTAAATAGGCATTCTCTTACTTTTTCTATATGTTTTAATTTAATCATTTTTATGAAACCAACGGGCGTTTTGAATCGTTGGTTCTTTTGCTTTAATATAATCTATTATAAGGTGCTTTTCGCTGTGCAAAAAATATTAGCCACTATTTTATCTATTTTTGTTTTATTGATGGGCGCCATTTTGATCGTGCCCAGCTTTATGGACTGGAATTCATATAAAGATCAGATTACTAAGCCTGTTCGGCAGATGTTAGGACTTGATTTGCTTATAAATTCTGATCTTTCTGTCAGGCTTTTGCCTAGCCCAGCGCTTTATGCCAAAGATGTTGTATTGCAAAACCCTACCCAGCAGGGGGGAGAGGATATTATTAGATTGCAAAGGTTGGATGTTAATCTCGATATTTTACCGCTTTTGAAGGGGAATGTGTCTGTACGCTCAATTGATTTACAATCGCCCCGCATATATGTTGAAGTCGCAAAAGATGGGTCGATGAACTGGCAGACACCCCAAATTTCCGAGATGCAAAATAATCCAAAAACAAATAACGAGCAGAAAAGCGGTAATGGATTTATAAAAGATTTATCAATAGATAAGATAAGTATAGAAAACGGTACGTTTTTATACTCTAATGCTCAATCCGATACGCCAATTTCGGTGCAAGATATTAACATGAACGTTTCAATGAAAGGCTTTGACGGCCCATTCTTTGCAGACGGACGTTTAAGTTTTAATGATGTTTATTATGACTTTGATGCCAAAACAGGCGCTTTACAAAAAAGTAACGGGCGTTTAAGTGCTATTCCTTTTTTAGCTGATATAAAATCAAGCCTATTTAATGCCCGCTTTGATGGAGGCGTTGATATGATGAGTAATCAGGATACAGGAGCGCAGCTAGCAGGGGGATTATCTTTATCTTTGCCGTCTTTAAAAAAACTGGCAGAAGATGCCGGTCAAGGGCATTACATTAAAAAAGATACGGCACTTGTTTTGAACAGTATTATACTCGCTAATGCTAAGGATGTTCGCCTTTCAGAGGTGACATTAAAAGGTTTTGAGCAACAAGCAAATGGCGATTTATCTATTGCCCTTGATCCCATCGTTATCAACGCTAATTTTGCTTTTTTAAATACGCTCGATCTTGATGAGTATGTCGCGCTAGATAAGAAAACAAAGACACCTAACAATGGCGCTAATTTTGGCGCTATTATACCCCAAACGCTTACTATCCCAGTGGCTCTTAACGCCGATCTTACGCTTTCTGCCCCTGCGGTTCGTTTTCAGAATGCCGAATATAAAAATGTGTCTTTAAACCTTGGTAAAAACAATGCGGTTTTTAAAGGCGGCCTGTCTTTATCTAATTTGACAGGGGGCGGTAATGTAAGCGGAGCGGTTGATTTAAGTTATGCTTCACAATCAAAGACCGATAAGGCGGTGATGTATTCTGATCCTAAGATGAATTATGTATTGGATGCAAAATTTACCAATCTTTCTCAATTTATCAATACGATAGGTTATGGTTCATTGCCATACATCTCTCAGGTTAAAAAGGCAGATCTGAATTTTAAGGGCGGTCTTAGCGGAAACAAGATAGTTCTTAACAAAAGCAAGGTTCAGCTGGATGATACAGATTTTATTATTTCTGGTTCATATGACCCTATTGTAAAAGGGCGTCCGAAACTTAACATTGATCTGGGCGCTAGCAATTTTGATTTTAATGCTTTTATGGCAGGTAAAACAAAGGGGCAAAATGCTTCCAAAAATAAGTCAGATATCCGTTCGACCTTAGAGGCTATCAACGTGCCTTATGATGTGCAGTTTGATCTTGGTGTTGAGAATGGAAAGATTAAGGAGTATGATGTTAAAGGGTTGAGATTAAAGGGTGATTTGAAGGTTGATCAATTAACTTTGGAAAATTTATCGGCTCAAAATGTGGCTGGTGCGTCATTTAAGGCTCAGGGGGGAATCAATAATTTTAAAACGCTCCAAGGTGTTGATGTTTTTGTTCAAGGTCAGACAAAAGATATTAAACGCCTTGCGCGTGCCTTTGATATTGATCAAAGTTCATTTCCGGCTGATTTGACGGATGTTTCTTTTGCGGTTAAAGCATACGGCAGTTCTGAAAGCCTAAATATTTCAAGTGATATTAATGCGCTAGGCGGGCAGATAATGGCTAAAGGTGCGGTTAAAAATGTGCTGACTTCTGCTGATGTGTCAGGGCTGGTTCTGCAAATCAAGCATGCTAATACAGGGCGCGCGCTTAAAAGTCTTGCGCCGGGTTTGCCTTATTATACCTCCTTAAATAAGCCGATGGATCTTTACATGGATGTAGACATAGCTGAAAAGTCCTACACAGCTAAAAATATAAAGGGTGTTTTTGGTGGTTCACAAATAAATGGTTCATTACAAGCAAATATGAGTGGTGCTTTACCATATTATAAAGCTGACATCCGCATGGGTGAGGTTGCCTTTAAAAGCGGCGTAGGCGGTACAGCGGCAACACCATCCAAAAGTGGGAATAGCAATGGAAATGAAACCCAAAATGCAAGCACTGGCGGTTCAAAGTGGTCTAGCGCACCTATAAACGGACAATGGCTTGATACTTTTAATGGTGATTTTGCTTTTTCTTCCCCGCGATTTGAATATGAAACATGGGATCTTAAAGATGTCAAAGTGTCTGGTGTTTTAAAAAATGGTACTCTAAATGTTACACCTATAAATGCGGGTTTGTATGGGGGTAGTTTAAAAAATAATGTCAAGATGTCTGCAGCGAAAAATAAGGCTATAGATATTGCATTTGGTTCAAGTATCAAATCTGTTGATCTAGAGCAAATTGTCGGGTCATTTGTCGGGTCACGTATTTTAAACGCAAGGGGTGTTTTAAACCTTGAAACAGATATTAAATCTCTTGGTGGTTCTCAGCGTAGTTTAGTTGGCAACTTATCTGGAACGGGGCAGATGTCTGGTTCAAATATTGTTTTGGAAGGGTTTGATGTGACACGTTTTGCGCGGGCGCTTTCCTCTGAAACTAAACCAGGTGACACATTGCTTGGTTTATGGAAAGGTACGACCAAGGGCGGCGAAACGGTTTTTAATACGTTGGATGGTCAATATACGGTCAATCAAGGTATTGCCACATTGAATCGCGTTGTTCTGGATGGTCCTACGGCAATGATTGAAACAACAGGGCAGGTTGATTTGGTAAAATGGCGCCTTGATACGGCGCATAAAATTACGGTTAAAAATAGGGATGATGTTCCGCCGTTTACAGTTAACTTAAATGGTCCACTTGATAATCCGGGGCAAACTTTTGCGCAAGGCGCGCTTAATGATTATCTATCGCGGAAATTGAATCGCAAATTAAATGATTTTATCGGTGATAAATTAGGTGAAACTTTGGGCGGTACGTTAGGCGAAACGCTTGGTTTGCCAAGCCGGAAAAAACCGGAGCCTGTTTATGTGCCGCAAAATGATAATGCTGATGATGCATCAAATAAAGCGCAAGATGAACCGCCGGCCGAGATACCCGCGCCTGATACAAAGCAAGCTCCAAAGGAATTTAAACCCGAAGATGCAGTCCTTGATATTTTAGAAGGGCTTTTGCAATAGCCTCAGATGCGATACATTATGACGCAAACTATAAATGCAAATGCGTGTCTTATTTTAAAGATTTAAGAATGTAAACACGGATTGCGCTGGATAAATTGTTTTGGCCTTTATCTGTTTTTTGCTGATCAATTTCTGTTACAAGCGCATTGAGGGATAGTTTTTTTTGACCCGCGATTGACTTTAATTCATCCCAGAATTCTTCTTCCATAGCGATACTTGTCGCATGTCCGGCGATCATAACAGAACGTTTTTTCATGATATGTTCTTGATTTTGTTTAAGCCTATTTTGCGGGGTTTACCATGTTGAGCGGATTGACCCATGCGTCAAACTGTTCAGCCGTTACAAGGTCGAGCGCGAGGGCCGCTTCTTTTAGCGTTGTGCCTTCATTATAGGCTTTTTTTGCGATCTTGGCTGCATTGTCATAGCCAATATGCGCGTTAAGGGCCGTGACAAGCATTAGTGAGTTTTGCATCAAGTTTTTGATGCGTGCCTCATTGGCCTCGATACCGATAACGCAGTTTTGCGTAAAGCTGCGGGCGCTATCGCTTATAAGGCTAATAGATTGAAGCACGTTGTAAATAATAACAGGTTTAAATACGTTTAGTTCCAAATGACCATTTGAATTTGCAATTGTAACGGCCATGTGGTTGCCCATCACTTGCGCGCATACCATTGTTAAAGCTTCACACTGCGTTGGATTGACCTTGCCCGGCATGATGGACGACCCCGGTTCATTTGCGGGCAGTATAATTTCACCGATACCAGAGCGAGGGCCAGAGCCGAGCAGGCGTATATCATTTGCGATTTTCATTAAACTTGTTGCGAGCACGTTGAGTGCGCCAGATGTTTCTAACATAGCATCATGTGCGGCAAGCGCTTCGAATTTGTTTTCAGCCGTTATAAAGGGTAGGTCAGTAATGTCGGATACGTTTTTTGCAAATTGTTCGGCAAATCCTTCTTTTGAATTTATACCAGTGCCGACGGCTGTACCGCCTTGTGCCAGTTGATAAAGGCGCGGTAGCGTGTCTTTTACCCGCTTTATACCGTTTTCAATTTGTTTAGAGTAGGCGGAAAATTCTTGTCCCAAAGTTAATGGCGTTGCATCTTGCAGATGCGTGCGGCCGTTCTTTACGATTTTTGCGAATTTTTCTACTTTTTTGTCCAATTCTTTATGTAGATCTTCGAGGGCAGGGAAAAGATTGTGGTGTATTTCCTCCACCGCGGCAATATGCATAGCGGTCGGGAATGTATCGTTAGATGACTGGCTCATATTCACATGATCATTGGGGTGAACCGGCGTTTTTGAGCCGCGCTCACCGCCCATCATTTCAATAGCGCGGTTTGAGATTACTTCATTCGCGTTCATATTGCTTTGTGTGCCGGAACCGGTTTGCCATACAGACAGTGGAAATTCAGCCGCCAATGACCCGTTTATGACTTCGTCTGCCGCCTTTATAATATATTCGCCGATGTTTTTATCCAATGAACCAAGTGACATATTTGTGAGTGCGGCAGATTTTTTTTGAATGCCAAGCGCGCGGATGAGCGGGGCGGGCATTTTTTCTATGCCAATATCGAAGTTTTTAAGTGAGCGCTGTGTTTGCGCGCCCCAATATTTATCGTTTTCAACTTCTATTGTTCCTATAGAATCGCTTTCTGTACGTGTATTGGTCATGTTTTTAATCCTTTTTTGATTTATTCGTTATACTTTATTGGGTTTTATGATTGTAACATGACCCATTTTTCGCCCTTTGCGCACATCCTTTTTATGATAAAGATGAATATGAGCATTTGGGTTGTTTTTGTATTGAGCAATATTGTTTATGTCGTCACCGATCAGGTTTATCATTTCTGCTGTGCTATGCTGGTTTGGGGAAGCTAAGGGCAGGCCACAAACGCTACGCACGTGGTTTTCGAATTGTGAAGCCTCGCATGCATCGATTGTCCAGTGGCCGGAATTATGAGGGCGTGGAGCGATTTCGTTTGCCAATATGCGTTCGTCTTTTGTAACAAACATTTCTAAGGCCAATACGCCGACAAGATTTACAGCATTTGCGAGGTTAATAGCTATTTTGGTGGCTTGTTTTTCAAGTTTCGGCGATAAATTTGCAGGCGCGGTTGATTTGGATAAAATATGGTTTTTATGATCGTTTAAAATAGGTGTATAAACGATTTGTTCCCCTTTTGTTTCACGTGAAACAATAACGGATATTTCACAATCGAAATCAATGACTTCCTCGGCAATTATTGTGTAATCTTTTAGTTTATCAATGGCTTGAATGATTTCTGATTCGTTTCGTATAAAAACTTGACCTTTACCATCATAACCAAAACGGGTCGTTTTTAAGATACATTGCTGTGTTTTCCAGAGTTTAAGAATATTTTCGATATCTTGCGTATTTTTAATTTCAGCCCAACGTGCGGTTGGAATATTATGTGCATTTAAATAGGTTTTTTCCTTAATTCGATCCTGTGCGATCTCTAATAAGATGTCATCAGGATAAACAGGTTTTAAGTTTTTTAAATAGCGCACTGTTTTTAAAGGTATATTTTCAAACTCGTAGCTTATAACATCACATTTTGATGCGAATTCTTCGAGCTTTTCCTGATTATCATAGGCGGCGATTATGGTTTCTGTTGCTTCGTAGCTGGCGGGGCTGTTTTCTTCGGGGGTCAGGATTACAGTTTTGATACCGAGTTTTTTGGCCGCTTGTGCGCTCATCATGCCGAGCTGTCCGCCGCCAAGAATGCCAAGGGTTTTTGAATTTGTTTCCATGATGTCGTTTTTAAAGGTTTTTTCTTTAAGTTCAAGATCAAGTTTTGGGATTGAATGTTTTTTAAGCGGGTTTTTTTAATCAGCTTTGTTCTGTTGTATTATATATAATCTGGTTTCAGCACGGGCCGCGTCGCTTTTTACCCGCAATTGCGTAAGGCAGACGCCATTGTCACGCGCATACTCTACATGGTTATAACGTGATTTAATCCTTTGGGGTATCTTCAATGGATTGGGTTTGTGCGGTTCTGTATTCATCAAGCTTTTCAGATAAATCCGTATCAAAGGCGGCCAAAATTGCGGCGGCGAGGAGACCGGCATTTTTTGCGCCTGCCTTACCAATTGCGAGTGTTCCGACAGGGATGCCGCCGGGCATTTGTACGATTGATAAGAGGCTGTCATGACCGCTTAAAGCTTTGCTTTCAACCGGAACGCCCAAAACGGGCAGGGGGGTTAATGCCGCTGTCATGCCCGGTAAATGTGCCGCGCCGCCCGCGCCCGCGATGATTACTTTTATACCGCGACCTTTAGCTGTTTTGGCGTATTCAACCATACGATCCGGCGTGCGATGGGCAGATACTATTTTTACCTCATGCGGGATATCAAAATTATGGAGGATTTCGTGGGCGTGTTTCATGGTTTCCCAATCGGATTGGGAGCCCATAATAATACCGACATGAGGATTTGGGTGATTATGCGTCATAAGATTTATACGTTAGAATAGTTTATGTATTATAGAATTTCGCTATTTATAAAGATTTTATGCGATGATATCATCTTATAAAGATTTTATGCGATGATATCATCAATCAGATCGCTCTCAATTTTTTTGATCATGTCTTTAAGCCAGAGTTTTTTCTTCTTTAAAGTCTGCACTTTAAAAAGGTTTACTGGCTGCCCATCAGAGGTTACACGCTCTAACATTTCATCAAGGGCTTCATGCTCGGCTTTATATTCACCAAGTTTTTGTAAAAGTTCTTCGCGATCTTGCATATGATTTTTTTATAAGTTTTTAAATGTTTTAAAACAGGATCCTACCATATTTTGTCTCACTTTATAACATAAAAATTCATGTTGTTTGGAGAAAACACTATACTTTCTATTCATTTTCTTTAAAGTCGTGTCGATTTTTGGAAAAATTATAAAACTCTAAACTAACATGACTGGATAGTACTCATGACTAAAAAGATAGCAATTTTGACAAGTGGTGGTGACTGCGCCGGTTTAAATGCGGTTATGCGGGCGGTTGTGCATCGCTCTCATATGTTAGGATGGGACGTTATAGGTTTAGAAAACGGTACAGCCGGCTTATTGGAAACGCCTTATCGTGTGCGTAATTTAACGCCTAACGATTTTGACGGATTTGTTTTGCGCCGTGGTGGTACGATTTTGGGTACGACAAATAGTAAGAACCCGTTTGAATACCCAATGGATGATGGCACGATTAAAGATCGCTCTGGCGAGATTGTGGATGCGTTTAAAGAGCTTGGTGTGGAAGCGGTCATTGGTATTGGCGGTGATGGGAGTTTTGCAATTTTAAGTCGTTTGACCAAGCAGGGCGGTATTAATTTTGTCGGCGTGCCAAAAACAATTGATAATGATTTGGCGATGACGGATTTTTCAGTCGGATATGATACAGCCGTGATGGTTGCAACGGAGGCTCTTGATCGTTTGCAACCCACTGCGGCTTCACATGACCGGGTTATGGTTTTGGAAGTTATGGGGCGTGATGCGGGGCATATTGCTGTTGCTGCGGGTATTGCCGGCGGGGCGGATGTGATTTTGATCCCTGAAGTGCCATATAAATTGGAGCATATTGCGCGGAAGATTAAATCGGTTAAAGAAGAGGGGCGTAATTTTGCCCTTGTTGTTGTATCTGAAGCCGCAAAAGCGCCGGATGGCGAAACGCGGCAAGTTGTTTATCATGGTGGTGAAACCCGTTATGGCGGAGTTGGCGCGGCGCTTGGGTTGCAAATAGCGGAAGCCACCGGATTTGAAACACGTGTTACCGTTCTTGGACATGTGCAACGTGGTAGTAGCCCGACATGGAGCGACCGTGTTCTGGCGCAAGCATTAGGTGTCAAGGCCGTGGATCTGGTCAAAGAGGGCACATACAATCACATGGTCGCCTGGCAGAGTACAAAAGCGGTTGCCGTCCCTTTGGAGGATGCGATTGCAAAATGCCGTGTTGTTGATCCGGACAGCACTTTGATGCATACCGCCAGATCACTCGGCATATCATTTGGCGACCAATAATCATTCCATTTTAAAAGCCTTAAAAAATCCTTATTTTGCACTTTAATAATGCTTACGTATTTTTGAGTGCGCATGCGCTTGGCAGTTTTGAAACCGAAAGCTTTCTAATTTAACTATAATTTCAATTTTTTACATCAATAGTTGCCTTATTGTAGGGGGTCGGGCTACACTATAAATCTGTTTACTTTTTTAGGATTTATGTATGCTTTATATCCAACAATCTCTCGGCCCTAATGAGGAAATTGTACATATTGGCGAATTTCACTGGATGTATACGGTGCAGGCGTTTTTGGCGATTTTCTGGGGTATGGTCGGCAGTATTCTTGTTATTGTAGCGTCGGTTTTTATGTATAAACAATTGGGCAAGTTTCCAGCTGGTGTAAATTGGCTGGAGGCTATTCCTTATTTACATCCGGGCCTACGTATATTTTCCTTTATTGTTTTTGTTATGGGTTTGCTGAGCTTTGCACAGATGATGGTTGTGAAGGCGACCACTGAGATTGCCATTACAAATACACGTCTGGTTTACAAACGCGGGCTTATTGCGCGGCAAGTGGGTGAGATGAGCGTTGATCGCATTGAAGGGGTAAATGTTTTACAATCCATTTGGGGCCGTTTGTTTGATTACGGGCGCGTAGCAGTGCGCGGTATGGGTATTGGTGAAGTTGTTTTACCGCCGATTGATGCGCCGATTAATTTTAGACAGGCCATAGAAAAAGCGAGATCTATATGACGATTGAAGATATGAAAGCAAAGGGTACGACGCTGGACGCAATTAATGACCGGTTGATTGAAGGCGAAGAGGTTTTGAAAATAGCGCATATCAGCATGTTTATTTTCTGGCAGGTTGTTGCCGTTTTTATACTTGGTGTTTTGCTGGGTTTACTTGTGTTTGAGCTTGGCATGTTGCTTATACTTGTATCGTTTATTATGGGAGCGATTTCATGGTTGCGCCGTTCGATACTGCTTATGGTTTTGACAAATAAGCGAATATTTGTGCGGTACGGAATTTTACAGGTGGATGTAGTGGATATTCATTTTAGCAAGATCGAAAGTGTAGAACTTGAGCGGATGCCCACCGGATTTATTATGGGATATTCCAATGTGATTGTATCGGGGACGGGAAACCGCGTTATTGCGATCCCTTATGTTTCAAATGGTGTGGAAATACGCAAGGCGTATAATGAGATGACGCTAAATTCTGAATTTGAGAGTAAGCAGCGTATATAATTGTATTTTTGTTTGAATTGATTTTATTATTTTTTTCAAAGAAAATTACTGAAGCAGGCTTGAAAAGCCTGCTTTTTTGTTGTGATGTAGGGTTTGTAAAATAATAATAACAGGATTGTACCCTTATGTTTAATAAATCGCGCGCGCACCCTAATGGCTGGAACAAAGATAGGCTTGTGAGCCGGTATGTAACCGAAGGGGCGAAAAGCGCGCCTCATCGCTCTTATTACTACGCAATGGGGATGACGGAAGAAGAGATTCATCAGCCGCTAGTCGGGGTTGCGACGTGCTGGAATGAGGCTGCGCCGTGTAATATCGCGCTTTCAAGGCAGGCGCAGGCGGTTAAAATTGGAGTCAAAGCGGGTAAGGCTACGCCGCGCGAATTTACAACCATTACGGTTACAGACGGGATTGCGATGGGGCATGAGGGGATGCGGTCATCGCTTGTTTCGCGGGACTGTATCGCGGATTCGGTTGAATTGACTATGCGCGGGCATTGTTATGATGCCCTTGTAGGGCTTGCGGGGTGCGATAAATCTTTGCCGGGTATGATGATGGCGATGATTCGCCTGAATGTGCCGAGTGTTTTTATGTATGGTGGAACAATTCTACCCGGAAAATTTCGCGGTAAAGATGTAGATGTTGTCAATGTTTTTGAAGCGGTTGGTAAACATGCAACGGGCGAGATGTCGGACGAGGATTTGCACGAGTTAGAATGTGTGGCGTGTCCATCGGCGGGGGCATGCGGCGGGCAGTTTACAGCCAACACTATGGCGTGTGTCAGTGAAGCTATGGGCTTGGCGTTGCCAAATTCTGCAGGCGCACCGGCGCCATACGAGTCTCGTGATGAATATGCGCGTGCATCAGGGGAGGCGGTTGCCGCGCTCATACGAAATGGTGGGCCTTACCCACGCGATATTGTAACGCGAAAGGCGTTAGAAAATGCGGCGGCGATTGTTGCGGCAACGGGCGGTTCAACCAATGCGGCGCTTCATTTGCCAGCGATTGCACATGAGGCCGGTATTGATTTTGATTTGTTTGCCGTGGCCGAAAGATTCAAGAAAACACCATATATTGCGAATTTGCGTCCTGGCGGGCAATATGTTGCCAAGGATTTATTTGATGTTGGCGGGGTGGGTATTGTGATTAAAGAATTGCTGGATCATGGATATATGCATGGGGACTGTATCACGGTTACGGGTAAAACGCTGGCCGAGAATTTGGAGGGTGTACGTTTGCCAGAGGGACAGGATGTTGTTTATCCGGTCAAATCGCCTATTTATGAAACGGGCGGAGTTGTTGGCCTAAAAGGCAATTTGGCACCGGATGGGGCGATTGTAAAAATTGCAGGCATGGAAAATTTAGTTTTTGAAGGGCCGGCGCGGGTTTTTGATGGGGAAGATGCCTGTTTTAAGGCTGTGCAGGAGCGTGCGTATAAAGAAGGTGATGTGCTTGTTATTCGTTATGAGGGGCCGGTTGGCGGGCCGGGTATGCGGGAGATGTTATCCACCACTGCAGCGCTTTACGGGCAGGGTACCGGCGGCAAGGTTGCGCTTATTACAGATGGACGTTTTTCAGGCGGTACACGCGGCTTTTGTATTGGGCATGTGGGCCCTGAAGCCGCATTAGGCGGTATGATCGGGTTGATACAAGATGGTGATACGATACGTATTGATGCAGATAAAGGCACTATGGATGTGGATTTAAGTGATGAGGAAATTGAAGAGCGCCGCGCGGTATGGAAACCGCGCACATCAAATTATCAATCAGGGGCGTTAGAAAAATATGCAAAATTAGTACAACCTGCCCGTGGGGGCGCCGTTACGCATGGCGGCGGTAAGGCAGAAACACACGTGTTTGTTGATTTGTAAATTTTTTACATCCTTTCTTTTAAAGACTATATGATAAGATAGAACTCTTTTTTTACACTTTTATCTATCTGGTACCCTTTTATGATTTTTAGAAAAAAACGATATGTTTTAGCGTTTTTCTTTGTTTGTGCATTGATTTCTTTCGGCTTTTCTTTTAAGGGGTATGCGGATGATTTGAAAGAAAATGCGCCGCTATCTTCTGATGTTGAGGAGGAGCAGGGGCTCAGTATTTTTGCACCATATCTGCTTGCAGGTCATATTGAAGATATTCGTTTGAATGATGTTAATGCAATTAAACATTTTTATAAACGAAGAGAAGACCGAAATTTTTGGATCAGTGATGGCGGGCTATTCCCGCATAGTCTTGATTTTATAAAGATTATTGAAGATAGCTGGACACATGGCCTCAATCCAGATCGTTATCATCTTGCGTATTTGCGCGGTATGGCGGGTAATGTTATTTCAAAAGAAGATGCAAAGGCAGAGCTGCTTTTAACCGACGCTTATATACGTTATGTGCAGGATTTAACAGGTGTGCGTGTCAATTTAACGGGACTGCGTACCGATCCGGATAGTTGGCTTAAACCTTTAACTGCGGATAGCGCTTTATCTTATCTGAATGAGGGCAAAGATATTAGCGGGATTTTAGAAAGGTTTTTACCCAAAAGCCGGACGTACCAAAGCTTGCGCGCGGAACTTGTGCGTCTTTCTATGCTTCAGGATGAGCAGGATACATCTTATTTACCCATTATATCTGATGTTTTGATGAAGCCCGGAAGGCGCCATGCAAGCATTCCATTTGTACGGAAGCGTCTTGACATTGATCCGCAAACCAGTGACCCGCTTTATTATGATGATGAATTGGCGGCCGCAATAATGCGCTTTCAAGCGGAAAACAAGATTGTTAATGATGGCATAATTGGTTCAAATACGCTTCATTTTTTGAATATGACCCGTTATGATCAAATGTTACAAATTATTGCGAATCTGGAGCGATTGAGATGGCTCACAGAAGAAAAGCCAAAAAAATATATTGTTGTAAATATTCCGTCTGCAACAATGTGGGCGGTAGATTCCGGAGATGTTATTCATCAAACACCAGTTATTTTAGGTAGTGTTTCAAGGCCGACCACGTCCTTTGTTACAAAAATACAGGGTGTGAGGTTTAATCCTGACTGGACCATACCGAATACTATAAAAATTTTAGATATTATACCCAAAATTATCGAAAACCCCGATTATCTAACGGATAAAAATATTGAACTTTATGATGGGTTCGGGCGCGGGGCGCACACGCTTGATCCAGCTTCTATTGATTGGAAAAATATAACAAAAGCGCGGCTTAATAATATCCGAATGGTTCAGAAACCAGGGCGTAATAATCCGTTGGGGCTTGTGCGTGTTTTGATGCCAAATAAATATGATATTTATCTTCACGATACTAATCATCCGGAATACTTTGAGCATAAATTGCCGTGGATTTCATCTGGATGTATCCGGATGAAGGCGCCTATAGATGTGGCCAATTTTATTATGCAATCCAATGCTGACTGGAATAGCGAACGGATGCAAAAGCTGTTTGATTCTGGCGGCAAAACGGATATAAGAATTGATGATTCGATAATGGTTTATATTCTTTATTATACAGTGTGGGTAGGGGATTCCGGCGAAATAGAATATGGGCCGGATGTTTATTATCAGGATAAAAAGCTGCTTGCCAAGCTTTACGATATTGACGGATTACCAGATTTAGGGCAGTATAAACGCTGAGTTTTTTTAAAGGTGTGTCTGTTTTTTCTCTATTTAAAATCTGTTTTTTAAAAGAAAATTAATTTTTACCCTTTACTCTTATCTTATATTTGGTACGACTCTAATGTCTACGTTTCATAGTAAGTTCCAATTAAATTCACAGACTATCTAATACTTTAAGTACCCATATATTTTTAACAACATAGAAGAGTTTTATATGTCGGCCCCTTCAGATATTTTTGTTGGTCAAAATAATAAAATTATATCACATGATAAAGAGGATGCAGCGCGTAAGCCTACGATTGAGCGTCGTGATATTCTCAAAATGGGGTTAGGCGGATTTTTGGTTGCGATGTCGCCGTTTGCATTGAGCAGTTCGGCGCATGCATATTCGAAGAAGCGCTGGGAGGTATCATTTCACAATGCACATACCAAACAAAAATTCTCAGGTGTTTACCGTGTTGGGGATCAGTATGTTCCTGAAGCGTTTGATAAAATCAGCTATATTTTACGGGATTTTAGAACGGGCGAGGTTTTCCCTATGGATCCGCGTGTGATTGATGTTTTAAGTCTTGTACAAAAGAAAACAAGAAGCCGTAATTCATTTGAAATTCTATCTGGATATCGTAGTCCTCGCACCAATGCGATGCTTCGAAAAGGGACGAGCGGGGTGGCGAAAAACTCTTATCACATGTATGGGCAGGCGCTTGATATCAGGTTGCCCGGTTTTAATACGCGCCAGCTTCGTAATGAGGCACAGAAAATTCGTGCGGGCGGGGTTGGGTATTATGCACGCAGTAATTTTGTGCATGTAGATACTGGTGATGTTCGCAGTTGGTAGATTTTTATAATCTGGTCATCTTTTTAATAACATGATAAAAAACGGTTTCTTTATTTTATAAGGAAGCCTTTTTTGATATTTGTAGCTTTGGGATCTAATCTGCCAAGCCGTTATGGTGCGCCGCTTGATACTATTTTTGCGGCGATGAGGGCTATGGATAAGGGCGGTATTAAGGTTTTGGATGTGTCCCGTATCTGGCGGACGGCGCCGGTGCCGGTTTCAGATCAGCCTGATTTTTATAATGCTGTTGTGCGGGTTCAATTTATGGATAACGCGCACGCACTTTTGTATATTTTGCAACATATAGAAGCAGATTTTGGGCGAGAACGGAGCGTGCGTAATGCCGCGCGGCCACTTGATCTGGATATTTTGGCGTTTGGAGATAATATTATAACGGTTGATGGTTTAAATGTGCCGCATCCGCGGTTGCATGAGCGCGGATTTGTATTATTTCCCTTACGGGATGTTGCCGGCGCATGGCGGCATCCGGTGCGTCGTTTGAGTGTAGCGGGGATGATTGCAGCGTTGCCTGCGGATCAAGTTTTGAGCGAAGAGACAGCGGTTTCTGTTGATCTTTTCAATATCATGAGGGGGGGCGCAGATGGGGTTTGATCTGGATGAATGGGAAAAATTCGTAAATAAAAAACCCCGTATTATGGGTATTATCAATGTTACGCCAGATAGTTTTTCTGATGGTGGCGCTTATATTGATACAAATGCAGCGATTGCCCATGGACTAAGGCTGTTAGAGGAGGGGGCAGATATTCTGGATATAGGGGGCGAGTCAACGCGACCGGGCGCGCAGGCAGTTTCAGTTCAAGAAGAAATGGATAGAGTGCTTCCGGTTATAGAAGGGCTTAAGAATGTGGCGAAATATATTTCGGTCGACACGCGGAATGCAACAACGATGCGGGCCGCCCTTGTGGGCGGGGCAAATATAATAAATGATATTAGTGGTTTGCAGCATGATCCTCATTCTGTGTCTGTGGTACAGGATTCTGACGTACCGGTTATAATAATGCATATGCAAGGTGATCCAAGCTCAATGCAGGATAATCCTTTTTATAACAATATTTTGGAGGATGTTTTTAATTTTTTTTTGGGGCGCATAGATTTTTTAAAGGCGAACCGTATCGATATTAAGCGCGTGGTTCTTGACCCTGGTATAGGGTTTGGAAAGACAGTTGAGCATAATCTTGTATTACAAAGATATATAAAGAAAATTTTGGATTTAGGGTTTCCAATTTTGATTGGAGTTTCGCGAAAGCGCTTTATCGGGTCACTTTCGGGTGATGCAGATGTATATCAACGTTTACCGGGGTCTTTAGCGGCTGCGCTTTGGGGGGTAAGCCAAGGCGTTCAAATATTCAGGGTGCATGATGTTTGGGAAACGCGTCAGGCTTTTAATATTTTTGAAGCCATTTCCTCAGTAGAGGCAAAGTTATAATCAAAAATATCGGTTCTGTTTCGTATAATTTTTGAGTCGGCTGTTTCTTCTTCATAGTCGTAGTCCCAGACTTTCCATGGGAAGCTGTCTTGTTTCGGGTTGGGCATAAATTCATACAAGTGGCAGTTTTTGAACCCTGATCTGGTTTCGATTTTATAAATTTTACCAAAGGCACGGAAAACACCGCCATGCGATACAATCAAAACGGGGCCTTGACGTTCAATTTCAAGGGCGCGTTGTTTTGCGCGGTGTACGCGCGCGGTAAATTCTTTCCATGTTTCGCCATTTGGCGGGTTTGCCGTTGCCCAACCTTCTGCGATTTCGGCTTGCTCTATATATGACACGCCTTCCCAATCGCCGGAGAATATTTCGGCAATATCTCCATCTTCGGTCATTTCAAGATTTAGATTGGTGTTGATAATATTGGCCGTATCACGCGCGCGGGACAGGTGGCTGTGGATAATATGGACGGGTTTAATGGGCAGGTCTTCTACGACTTTTCTGGCTGTTTCGGCTTGCGCGCGCCCCAGATCAGTCAGGGGCGAATCTAGGTGTCCGGCCATAATGTGGTTGGCGTTTGCATCGGTTTGTCCATGACGGATCATGTAAAAGTGTTTGGCCGGTAACATATATGATTATCTCCGTTTTATTTATGTCTGGTGTTATTCTTTACTTACGTATTTTATACGCTACGCTCCATCTGCCTACCACAAAAAATAAAGCGCGATAACCATATTTTTATATTATGGCAATTGGTGATTGTAATTTTTTTAATACGGCAATAATGCTATATGCGGCGAGCATTGATGTTTTCGGGTTTGCCGGATCGGGCGTATTTTCGACTTTAGATGTGATTCTGCTATATTCGCCGATGACTTCGATTTCGTGGGTGTTGCCAATTATGTCGGGATCGGCCCAGACTTCGACGTTTGTTTTTTCTGCGCCAATGCCTGCGATGCTTAACGTTGCAGCGACATTTACATTTGCGGGGAAACCTTTGGCGGCTTCTAATGCGTTGCCTTCGAATATTTTTGTTTTGGATTTGATTGTATCGAGGTCGATATTATGTTCAATGATATAGGGCGCGCCTTTCAATCCGGCGGGCTTTTTTGTGGAGGCAATACGGGCGCTTTTGATCCCTGCCTGCTTTAATGCGCCAATGCCGTCAAGCCCGCATACAGCGCCGGACGGAATAATTATGCGCCCCTGTTTGAAGCGATTTTGCTCCAGAATTTCGGGGTACAGGATTGCCGTAGAGCTGCTGATCATTATGAGGTCTTTTTCATGTTTGAATACAGCGCTACAGAGTTCAGGGACGGCGGTGGGTGGTAAGGCTTCAATGATGAGATCGCATGTTTTTGCAAGCGTATTAAAATCAACACAAGGTACGCCAAAATTATTGGTACATTCGCGTTCGGATACCGCAAAAAGATGATAGCCGTCTATCCCTTCTATTAATGCGCTTGCGACGGTTGAGCCGATTGCGCCCAAGCCTGCGATGCCTATTTTTTTTACCATGGTTTATCCCTCTGCCAAGGCTTGCAGGTTTTTATATGTGTTTTCAACAACATCGTGCGTGCCGCGGTCGATTGTCTCTTTCAGCGTTTTGGCAGAACGCTCGCCAGAGATTGCGATGCTTTGATCCGGATCGCTTGCTTCTGTCGCTCTTATGATTTCGAATATATCGGCGGCTTGGGATGAGAAGGCAGCATTGCCCAGCTTTTCAGGGTTTATAGCGATTATAAAAATGCCATCGCCATCATATATGTCATGTTTGATAGATTTTCCGCCGATGAGCGCGCCAGCGAGTAATTCGATCATGAGCGCAATTGAAAAACCCTTATACCCCGCCAGAGGCAGAATTGCGCCTGATAAAGCATTGTTGGGATCGTTTGTCGGGTTGCCATTTTTATCCATCAATACATTATCTGGAAGGGGTTCGCCCTTATCCCTTGCCACCATCATTTTTCCGTATGCCATGGCGTCCGTGCCAAAATCGGCGATCATATCATCGCTATTTTTATCATTCTTACCAGGAATGCCTATGCCAAGAGGGTTTGTACCCAAACGAGGTTTTTTTCCGCCGGGCGGCGCGACCATAGCCAAAGAGTTTGTGCCCATGATAGCGATTAATCCGGCGCGTGTCATATGGCGCAAATAGTAGGCCATAGAGCCGGAATTTATTATATAATTAGTAATGCCGACAAAGGATATAGCTTGGTTTTGTGAGAGGTGGATCGCTTTTTGTACGGCCGTAAAGCCGGCAACGGGGCCGGTTTGTCCATTTGCATTTATAAGCGCGGAGCTTTCGGTGGCTTGGGTTATTTCAGGATCATTTAAAGATGCACCATGCTTATGCAGGTATTTTGCGGCTTCTACAACGCGCACGAGGCCGTGGGACCGTTTGCCCGAAAACTCATTTTCCAGATAATGATCAAGGGTTATTTTTATATCGCCCTCGCGCATACCGGTTTTTTCTAATACGGCGGTGCATAGTGTTCTGATTTCATCTAAGGCGTGTATTGGCATTTGTTCATTTCGTGCTGGTTTTTGGTTTTGTTTCACTTTACTTTAAGTGGCATGGAACAGTGGCAAGATCAAGGGGTGGTGTTATCAGTGCGGCGGCATGGCGAAAATGGCGCGATTGTAACATTACTAACCGAAACATACGGCAAGTATGCGGGGTATGTACGCGGGGCGCAAGGCAACCGTATGCGCGGAACTTTGGAAGTTGGTAATCTTGTGGATGTAAACTGGCAGGCGCGGGTTAGTGATAGTTTGGGGAGTTTCTCATTAGAGCTGCGGTCCAGCCCCAGCGCGGTTTTCTTTCAAGACCCAATCAAGTTGGCCGCGTTGCAATCGGCATGCAGTTTATGTGAGGCGGCCTTACCGGAGCGGGAGGCGCAAGTGGGTGTTTTTAACGGGCTACAAGCTTTGTTTGACGCGTTGGGCAGCGAGATTTATGGCGCGGCCTATATTATGTGGGAGATCGCATTATTGAGGGAGCTTGGGTTTTCGCTTGATTTATCTACATGTGCAGGGGGCGGGGATGCGGGAACGCTTGCCTATATCAGCCCAAAGACAGGGCGCGCGGTCAGTTATCAGGCGGGAGAGCCTTATAAAAACAAACTTTTGAATTTGCCGGCTTTTTTAAAACCGAATGCGGCGGCAGGGGGTGATGACGATGTTTTGCTTGGCCTTAAGATGACAGGATATTTTTTAGAACATTGGGTTTTTATTCATCACACGCGCGGTTTGCCTGAAGCGCGCGTTCGTTTGTTGGAGCGGTTTGAGAAAATGCTGGATCACGAGATGTCTTTAAACGTGGCTTAAAATGTAATGTAAGGCTTGGTTTAAAAGGTGTTTAAAAAATTATAGGCATTTACAAAGGCTTTCATTTTTGGCTACATATAAGGGTTAAGCAATATATTTTCTTATAACAACGCATTGAAATATTCTTCATGGCCAAGACGACAGACCCTATAGAGCAGCAGATTATCGACCAACCGTTTGGAGAAATCCTTTCTGATAAATATCTGGCGTATGCGCTTTCGACGATTATGAGCCGGTCGTTGCCTGATGTGCGGGATGGTATGAAGCCGGTGCATCGACGGTTAATGTATGCGATGTACCAGCTTAAATTGAACCCAAATCAGGGGCCAAAGAAATCCGCACGCGTGGTGGGGGATGTGATTGGTAAATTTCATCCGCATGGCGATACGGCTGTTTATGATGCCATGGTCAGAATGGCGCAGGATTTTGCACAGCGATATCCGCTGGTTAACGGGCAGGGGAATTTTGGTAATATTGATGGCGATAACGCGGCGGCGATGCGGTACACCGAAGCCAAGTTGACCGATGTTGCGATGATGATGCTGGATGGTATTGAGGAAAATGCCGTTGATTTTCGCGCGAATTATGATGGATCGGAGAGTGAGCCGGTTGTTCTGCCTGGGGGATTTCCAAATTTATTGGCCAATGGCGCGTCTGGTATTGCCGTGGGGATGGCGACGTCTATTCCGCCGCATAATGTGGACGAACTGTGTCAGGCGATGGAAGGTATGTTGGAGCGGGATTTATCGGTGGCCGAGATTGCGGGCATAGTCAAAGGCCCCGATTTTCCGACTGGCGGCATTCTGGTTGAGGATGAAGCCGATATTATTAAGGCCTATGAAACTGGCCGCGGGTCATTTCAGGACACGGGCAAAATGGAGCCGCGAAGATTTAAAGCAGGGACAATACCAGATTGTTGTTACCGAAATTCCGTATCAGGTGCAAAAATCCAAGTTGATCGAGAAGATTGCCGATTTAATTCATGCGAAGAAATTACCATTGCTGGATGATGTGCGCGATGAGAGCGCGGAAGATATCCGGCTTGTATTGGTGCCGAAAAACCGGAATGTTGAAGATAGCTTGTTGATGGAGGCGCTTTTCCGGCACACGGATCTGGAATCGCGATTTAGTTTGAATATGAATATTCTTGATGGTGGTTTGCGCCCGGGGGTTATGAATATCAAACAGGTTTTGCAAGCTTGGCTGGATCATCAGCAAGAGGTGCTTGTCCGACGGTCCCAGCACAGGTTAGAAAAAGTATTACACCGTTTGGAGATATTGGAAGGGTATTTAACGGTTTATCTCAATATTGATGAGGTGATCCGCATCATACGGTTTGAGGACGAGCCAAAGGCCAATTTAATTTCCACCTTCGGCCTTAGTGATGTGCAGGCAGAGGCGGTTTTAAACCTTCGTTTGCGACGTTTGCATAAGTTAGAGGAAATGGAAATTCGCGGGGAGCATGATACGCTTGCCAAGGAACGAGATGGACTTGAGAAGCTTATCAAATCAGAAGCGCGGCAATGGACGAAGATCAAGAAGCATTTGGGCGAGATCCGTAAGCGATTTGGGCAAGAGACAGCGCTTGGCGCGCGGCGTACGGAAATTGGTTCTGTACCCAAGCCGGTGTCGCTGGATGTTTTAGATGAAGCACTGATCGAAAAAGAGCCAATTACGGTCATATGTTCTTCAAAAGGCTGGATTAAGGCGCTTAAAGGACATGGCCATAATGAGAAAGATTTTAAATATAAAGACGGAGATCGCGGTCAATTTGTTCTGGAATGTCAGACGACGGATAAGATTATTGTGTTTGCCACTAATGGCCGGTTTTATACGATTGGAGGGGATAAGTTACCCTCTGGGCGCGGGTATGGGGAGCCGTTGCGCCTGATGGTAGATTTGCCGAATGATTCCGATATTGTTGATTTTAAGATTTTCGAAGCCGGGGAGCGGTTTATTATCGCCTCTACGACCGGGCATGGGTTTATTGTAAAATCGGATGATGTATTAGCGCAAACCAAAAGCGGGAAACAGGTTTTAAATGTGAGTGCCAACGCAGAAGCCAAGATTTGCCGCCGTATTTCCGAGGGCGACGATATGATTGCCACAATAGGCAGTAACCGGAAATTGCTTATCTTCGGGCTTGAGGAGCTGCCGGAGATGAGCCGCGGTAAAGGCGTTATTTTACAAAAATTCAAGGATGGACAGTTAAGCGATATTAAAACATTTACGCGTTCGGTAGGGCTTGAATATAAATATGCGAGCGGGACAACCGTCTTGCAGGAAACTGTCCCATGGGAAGGTAAGCGCTCGCAGGCGGGTAAGTTGCCGCCCAATGGTTTTCCGAAGAATAACACGTTTGTATAAAGTGATTTAGTTTGTGTTTTAGCAAGATGTTATAGTTTTTCCGCTATTTTTATCATTTGTTTTAAGTGGATGCGGTTATGTAACGCGTTTAGAATAAGCCATTCTGATGCGGTCATATTCCAAAACCATGGGTGTTTGTGTGTGTAGGCATTATTGTCGAGCGATGTCAAAGCGTTGATCTTTGCAGGATAAGTATCCAAATATTTTTGATACTCGATAAAAACCTGCACGGGCAGGCGGTTGGGGTCTGGTTTTGCATCTTCAACTTTTATATTTATTTCGACTGATCTTTGGTGTGCGAGGGATTCTATAATGTTTGTCATAGCTGTCCCGACGATTAAAAGGTGATCTATGGTCATGGCCGCAGACCAGCATCGCGAGCTATCCTCTATCCCACGGATGCGCTTTATTAAAATGCGTTTTGTTTGTTGTTTGGTGGTGAGACTGTTTGCAATATGCAGTGCTTTGTTTCCGCAATCTTGATGTATTTGAACCGCCTGTGCAGAGGATATATGTTTCAAAGTTCGAGGCAGAAATATAAAACGGCTTAATCCCCACTCTATTAAAGGTAAACCTTTACCTGCTTTCTGAAGCTTTGGTTCTTGGATATTCATATGTTTAAGGAAATTCTATCTGACCTGGTGATTTTCTAAATGTGCCGACGGGGACTTGTGCTGGTGCGCTTGCGCCGCCTTGCCCGTCATCTTCAAATTCGCCCTCATAATTCTGTGCGGCCTCTTCGACATTTTTTTGATAATCCGGGTTTGTAAGCTCCTCACGCAGTAAAACAATACTGATCCGGCGGTTACGGGCATTTGTAGGGTCGTCTTTTAAAAGCGGCTCTGTATCGGCTTTACCGACAACGTTATTAACGCGGCTTTTAGGAATGCCGGCCTCTAACATAACGCGCCGGCTTGCGTTTGCGCGGTCTGAAGAGAGCTCCCAATTTGTATAATCGGCAGCGGCGCCGTAAGCAATGCTATCTGTATGACCGCGGATGGAGATTTCGTTTGGCATGTCGGATACGGCTTGTGCGACCTTAGTCATCAAGGTTTTGGTTTTTTCAAACATACGCGCGCTGCCGCTTGGGAACATGGGCGCGCCATCTTTATCCACAATCTGTATGCGCAAGCCCTCTGGTGTCATGTCTATAATAAGGTTATCGGCGAGTGCTGCTAAATCTGGGTCATCTTGAATAACTTGTTTAAGTCTGCGTTCGGCCTGTTTAAATTTGCGTTCTTCGGCTTGTTTAAGCTCTTTTTTTGCTTTTTCAATGGCCTTTTCTTTTGCCGTTTTTGCGCCTTGTGATCCGGATGGGGGGGCGGGTTGTGGCATGGCCATGTTTTGTACGTTTGTTGCCATTGCGCCTTGGGGGCTCATACTAAGGCCGCCCATTACGCCGCCTGCACCGCTTGAACTGTCTGAGACTTTGGGGTGGGTCGGATCAAAATAGTTGGCAATGGCGGTTTTCTCTTCCTCGGTTGTCACGTTTAAAAGCCACAAAAGAAGGAAGAATGCCATCATGGCCGTTACAAAATCGGCATACGCAACTTTCCACGCGCCGCCATGGTGGCCGCCGCCCTTGTTGATTTTCTTTATGATAATCGGCTGTTCTTTTTCTTCTTCTGACACCTGATGTCCTTATGGCTTATTTTTTTTAGCTTGGGGCAGGGAGCTCGTTCAAAATGGCTTCTAATTCCTGAAAGGTGGGCTGAATGTCGTGGGGCAGGAATTTACGGGCAAATTCTACGGCCACTTGCGGGGCGGCGCCACCCAAAAAGGCAATAATAGCGACCTTCATAGCCTTAAAATACATGACTTCGGTTTCCGCGCGGGCGGTCATCGCGCTGGCGATGGGGGACACGAAAGCGTAGGAGAGCCACACGCCCAAGAACGTTCCAACAAGCGCGCCACCGATCAATTTCCCCAAAACCTCTGGCGGTTCATTAATAGAAGCCATTGTTTTAATAACACCAAGTACCGCGGCAACAATACCCAGCGCGGGGATACCATCAGCCATGTGTTGAACGGCGTGTCCGGGGTGCATGTGGTGATGCTCCAGTGTTTCCAGTTCCTCGTCCATGAGGGCGTCGATTTCAAAAGGCTTATCGCTGCCAAGGGATATAATTCTTAAATAATCGCACAGGAAGATGATGGCGTGGTGGTTATGCTGGAAGCCTTTAAATTGTCCGAAAAGGTCGCTTTCCTCGGGATTTTCAATATGGTTTTCAAGTGCAAGCCAGCCTTTGGTTCTGGCGAGTTTGAACACGGTGAATAGCATGCTCAACAATTCTATATAATCCTCTTTGTTATAGGCGGAGGGTTTGGTCAAAGCGCCAAAATATTTGAGGGTCATTTTGATAATTTCCATTGAATTACCAATAATAAACGCGCTGATCGCACAGCCCATAATAATGATTGTTTCACCAGGAACGGCAGGTAAGATAAGCCCTGTCATGAGTTTAATTGTTTTATCCACACCGGCGGCGACCATCAGGCCGCCAAAGGTACATACCAATACTAATACAAGACCGATGAGTTTCATTTTTTGCTAAAATGTCCTTATTTTAGAAATGCCATCATTGCGAAAGGCTTTGGTTTTTTAAATTTAAGATCAGAATGCCAGAGCAGGCT
The DNA here is from genome assembly GCA_963702155.1 of uncultured Alphaproteobacteria bacterium. GTDB lineage: Bacteria > Pseudomonadota > Alphaproteobacteria > Micavibrionales > Micavibrionaceae. The sequence continues at coordinate 972,976 of OY969717.1, read as the reverse complement.
TTAAAAGAGTCTTAAAGTGAAATGGGATTTACGCAGTTATACAGAGTTTTTAAAACAAATTGTGATTATGACCCGTACCGAATGTCTATGCAGATAATTGTGATGGTTTTTGATGGGGAGATCAAGGCATATCAAAAATTTTGGATGCTTAATCGTTAGGTTGTTTGAATAAATATACGTATTGCTATGGAAAAATAAGGGATATATGCAGAATTTATAGTGTTTTGTTAAGTAAACGGGCGGCGTCAATTGCACCATATGTTAATATACCATCACATCCGGCGCGTTTAAAGCCGGTTAATGTCTCCATTAAACATACTTCATAATCAAGCCATCCATTTTGGGCGGCGGCCTTAAGCATCGCGTATTCACCGCTGACATGGTAAGCGAAGGTGGGTATGGCGTAAGCGGTTTTTACATTTCGAATAATATCCAGATACGGTAGACCCGGTTTAACCATAATCATATCTGCGCCTTCTTGTATATCGAGGGCGACTTCACGTAACGATTCGTCTTTATTCGCAGGGTTCATTTGATATGTTTTTTTGTCGCCTTTTAAGAGGTTTCCGGTTTGAACGGCGTCACGAAAAGGGCCATAAAAGGCGGATGCATATTTGGCGGCATATGAGAGAATGGAGACATCTTCATGTCCGGTATAGTCCAAAGCCTTACGAATTGCGCCGATACGGCCATCCATCATGTCGGAAGGGGCAACGATATCCGCACCGGATTTGGCTTGAAGTATGGCTTGTTGAGCCAAAACCTTGACTGTATCGTCATTAAGTATTTTACCATTTTCAAATATACCGTCATGACCATGGCTGGTGTACGGATCGAGGGCGACGTCAGTTATAACGCCAAGGTTTTCAAATTCAGATTTTATTGATTTAATAGCGCGGTATAGAAGGTTTTCTTCATTTAATGCTTCATCGCCAAAAGGCGTTTTTTTATCTTTAAAAATGACCGGAAATAAGGCGATGGCGGGTATGTGTAAATCTACCGCCGTTTGTAGCTCTTTTAATAATAAATCGATTGAGTACCGAAATACGCCCGGCATGGACTTTATAGGTTCTTTTTGATTCTTGCCTTCGATTACAAAAACCGGCCATATTAAGTCTTTTACGTTTAAACGATGCTCGCACACTAAATCCCTTAACCATGGTTGCGCGCGAAGGCGGCGCATTCTTACTTGTGGGAAGCCAAAAGTTGAAGCGGGTAGATTTGGTTTTGACATGTTTTAAAAAGCTTTTTAGTTTATGTTGAATTTTATACTGTATTAAAGGTTTAAAATATTCAAGGGAAGGGCATTTTTTTAAATTGGATGCTGTTTTAATGAATACGGTGACTTATGCGTATGTTTTATAGTACAATACTTATGAATTGTCCTTTTTAAAACAAAGGATATTTGTTGACGAGTTATTAACTTATCTACACTATTCTAGACACTGTAATGCTTTTAATTTAGCGTTCATCTGTCTAAAAGTTTTTTTCAATTCAAACCGGAGCTAATATCCCGTGATACCGACACCTTATTATGAAGCTATTCAACTGATTGAGCGTTTGCACCGTCATTTTCTTGATGTCTTGAAAGTGGAACTTGATAAAAAGGGCATTCAAGATATTAATAACGTGCAAAGCATGATCTTGTATAATATTGGCGATGATGAGTTGACTGTTGGTGAGCTTACGATACGCGGATATTATTTGGGGTCTAATGTCTCCTATAATGTTAAAAAAATGGTCGAGAATGATTATCTGGAGCAGGCGCGATCTGTCCATGACAAGCGCTCTATCCGTGTGAAGTTATCGGAAAAAGGTGTGTCGCTGAAAAATTTGATTTCGGATATGTTTGCCCGTCATGAAAAGCAATTGGACGGCACGGAAATTACACAAGAGGATTTAAAGGCACAAAATGAGACCTTGAAAAAAATCGAGCGTTTCTGGGCGGCGCAGACCAATTTTGGCTCAGGGTTTTAGGGTTTAATTTTATTGGTATATCCTGTATATAAACAGGTATGTTTTCATCGCGCGATAAAAATAGTCAATGGAATTTTTTTGGCTATTTTTTTATGATTGTTAGCCTTTTTATTATAATTTTTGCGATATTGGCGGCGTTTGTTTTAATCGTTGATCAAGTTGATGAATGGATGGCAGGCTGGTTTTACCGCAATAATTGGGCGCCGTTTAAGGGTGAATTGTGGACATATCCGTTGCAGTTGCCAAAGGCCTTGTATAATTGCTTTGTTCATTTTCCATCATCGCTTTTTGTATCATTTTTGTTTTTCCCGCTTTTGATCTTTGCTGTTCCAATTTTTGATGTGTTTTATTATCGGGATTTTACATTTTTGATTGTGGTATGGGCACCGTTTATGTTTGGTCTATTTTTGTTTATTATTGCCGGTTTGCAAGCAGAACAGCGCGGAATTAAAAGCAAAACATCAGATGGGTGGCATTAGGTGAGCATTTAGCTAAAAGCCTGAATTCCCGTTTGGGCGCGGCCAAGAATGAGGGCATGAATATCGTGGGTGCCTTCGTAGGTGTTGACCGCCTCTAAATTAATCATGTGCCGGATGACGTTATATTCGTCGGAGATACCGTTTCCGCCTAACATATCACGTGCCAGTCTTGCGATATCCAAAGCTTTGCCGCAGTTGTTCCGTTTTAGCAATGAGATGCTTTCCGGCGGGGCGCGGTTTTCGTCCCATAATTGTCCGAGACGATGTACAGAGATCAGGCCAAGCGTGATTTCGGTTTGCATATCGGCAAGTTTCTGCTGAATAAGTTGTTGCCCAGCAAGGGGTTTGCCAAATATTGTCCGGTCGAGCGTATATTGGCGCGCAATATGCCAACATGCCTCAGCCGCGCCGAGCACGCCCCAGCAAATACCGTAGCGGGCGCTGTTCAAACACATAAAAGGCGCTTTTATTCCTTTGGCTTTAGGGAGGATATTATCATCTGTTATGAATACATCACTCATCGCGATTCCGCCAGTTGGCGCGGCGCGTAGAGCCATTTTGCCCTCGATTTTAGGGGCGCTCAAACCATTTGTATCTTTATCTAAAACAAGACCAATGATTTCATCTTCCTCATTTTTCCCCCATATCACAAACACATCGGCGATGGGAGAATTACTGATCCATTGTTTTTCACCATTTAAAAGGTAACCGCCGTCAACTTTTTTAATGCGGGTGCGCATTGCGCCGGGGTCAGAGCCGCCATCAGGTTCGGTAAGTCCGAAGCAGCCTATATATTCGCCGCTGGCGAGTTTTGGTAGATATTTTTGTTTTTGATCTTCGCGGCCGAATTGGTGGATTGGGTACATGACGAGAGATGATTGTACGGAAAAGCAGGAGCGGTAAGCCGAATCAACGCGTTCAAGTTCACGTGCTATCAGTCCCGTACTGATATAATTTAACCCTGCGCAGCCGTAGCCCTCTAACATGGGCCCTAAAAGCCCTAGTTCGCCCATTTCTTTCATTATATTGATGTCGAATTTCTCAGAGCGGTGGGCATCCAGAACGCGCGGCTGGAGCTTGTCTTGGGCGTAATCGTGCGCGGTTTTTTGCACCATACGCTCTTCATCTGTCAAGAGATCATCCAAAAGAAGAGGGTCTTGCCAGTTAAAATCGGGTCTATCGCTCATATATTCATTATACAATAAAAGCGGTTTACAAAGTGTATAAATTTTTAAAATATAAGGTATGAAAAAAGATATTTTAGATGGGCGTGAGATTATTATCGAATTTCATCCGATTGGTAATCTTGTAAAGGTGTCCGCCATGGATACGGCAAGTTTGACAGAGATTTCAATTCAAGGGCCGGCCACTGCAGGGCAAGTTGTTTTAAAACGCAATGCCCTGCGGCGGTTGGAATATGTTTTGAAGAAGAAAAATGTGGTTTTATAAATTTAGATATATATTTAAAAAGCCGGAGCATTATCAAATTTTACATCTGTTGGTTTGAGAAGCTTGGCGACGTCAATTTTCAGTCTTTCAGTATACATATTAAAAAGCTTGTTTCTCTGTCCCGTATCATTTCTAAAGTTGCCGGCGCTTTTATTTTCTTCAAATCGATAAATATTTTGACTACTAAAGGCGTTTAATATTTCTTTACGTGCAGGTAGTACTTGATCATTCTGATCTAAGTCTAACCAGAATGAATGTTCATTACCTCTTTCTATCACGCTAAAAATTATATCTTCAAATGCATTGCTTGCTTGACTTTCATAAATATTTTCAGGCTCTATGTAGTTTTTTTGTAACTCTCTGTTTAATAATGAAAACTCTTCGTTTGTGCTATTAAAGATGTTTTTTATATTATCGTGATAGGGCTTTACTAAGGAGTTTTTGTAGATTTCAAGCAATGTCTCTCTGTATTCGATTTGAAATATTATAGATTTGTCTATTTCATGAAAGTCTGCAGGTGAATATGGACGATCCATACCTTTTTGGACATATTTTTTATGCCCTTCATTTTTAAACTTTTCCCGTAAATTATCAATAGAATATGTCATTATTCACCTAAGTTGACCTGTTAAATTTTTACATGAAAATAAACAATATCATTGTTTTTTTTGTCAATATAAAGTTTCTTGAAAAATGTGTAAATTAAGGTTCGATACCATTTTTAGATGGTTGCGGGAGAATGGCTTTTTTAGCATCTATACCGCATAGAAATTCTTGTGTGTCTTTTGTGAACCCGAGATAAAACCATCCGTTGACGTCATTATTTTTTCTTTGATAACGACCGATCAGTTGCATTTGCGTATTGTGACGGTTATATGTGCCAGGGGGTGTGCGCTGGATATTTGCAATATTGTAATATGGTTCGAAATTGAAATTATCTTTATCTGACACTGTCATATTTAATAAATTTTGAAAGTGAGCATGTTTTCTTTTATCTGATACATGCGCTAAACCCTTTTCAAAGGGTTCTTGTATATTACTTTCATGCTGTTCTTTTTTGAAGACCACTGCAAGTGGGGTTTTTTTCAGTGAATTTTCTAAAGGCATATGTCTCTCCTCTCGTTTTTGTTTTATTATGAAAATTGTTAGGTTTTGTCAAGTGTTTTATGAGGCTTTTTAGTTTCGTACCATTGATTTTTTATCTTTAAAGCGCCTATATATTGTGTTCGCTGATGAATTTAAAGGAAAAAGTTGAATGGGACAGAAAAGAACTTTTTTAATCGCGTCTGATCATGCTGGGTATGAATTCAAGGAGATGCTTAAATCCGAATTTGATGAACGGATTGAATGGATTGATTTGGGTACGCATTCGACTGATTCTGTAGATTATCCGGATTATGGGTACGCGATGGGTGAAGCGATTGATGCGGGTAAGGCGTCTGAGGGTATTTTGATTTGCGGATCGGGTATCGGTATTGCGATTGCGGCCAATAGAAACCCGAATGTACGCGCCGCGCTATGTACGGATGCAACTATGGCGAAATTCTCGAGGACGCATAATGATGCAAATGTCCTTGTATTGGGCGCACGGGTTACAGGACCGGAGATCGCAAAATCCTGTATTGAGGCGTTTTTAGACAATGAGTTTGAAGGCGGACGACACCAAGGCCGCGTAAATAAATTAAATAGAGCATGTTAAAAAAAAGAGGACTATATAAAATGAGTGAGGCAGCAATGACATATGAATTGAAAGACGGTTTTTTTACCGATCATTTATCAGAGGTTGATCCGGATTTACATGCCGCGATGCAAGATGAATTGTACCGCCAGAAAACGCAAATTGAATTGATTGCGTCCGAGAATATTACATCGCTTGCGGTGATAGAAGCGCAAGGTAGCGTTTTAACCAACAAATATGCGGAAGGGTATCCTGGACGCCGATATTATGGCGGATGTGAATTTGTTGATGTTATCGAGAATTTAGCACGAGATAGGGCGAAAGAGTTATTTGGCGCAAAATACGCGAATGTGCAGCCAAATTCAGGGTCGCAAGCCAATCAAGGTGTTATGCAGGCTTTGTTAAAGCCCGGCGATACGATTTTGGGCATGTCATTGGCGGCAGGTGGGCATTTGACGCATGGGGCGGCGCCCAATCAATCCGGTAAATGGTTTAACGCCATTCAGTATGGTGTGCGTGAAGAAGATGCTTTGCTTGATTATGAAGAGGTAGAGCGCTTGGCGCGTGAGCAAAAGCCGAAGATGATTATTGCCGGTGCGTCAGCCTATCCGCGGCATATTGACTTTGCGCGTTTTCGTAAAATTGCGGATGAGGTTGGGGCTTATTTTTTGGTGGATATGGCGCATTATGCAGGTTTGGTTGCTGGGGGGGCTTATCCCTCACCTGTTCCTCATGCCGATATTGTGACAACAACCACGCATAAAACCTTGCGCGGGCCGCGTGGCGGCATGATTTTGACCAATAATCTTGATATATTCAAGAAAATCAATTCGGCCATTTTCCCCGGTATTCAGGGCGGACCTTTAATGCATGTTATTGCGGGTAAAGCAGTATGTTATAGCGAAGCGTTAAAGCCATCATTTAAACAATATGCGCAAGCGATTGTTGATAATGCACGGGTTTTGGCCGACACCCTTATAAGGGGAGGGCTTGATATTGTGTCCGGCGGTACAGATTCGCATATTGTTCTGGTTGATTTGCGACCCAAAGGTTTAAAGGGTAATGAGTCAGAAGAAGCCTTGGAACGCGCAGGCATGACATGCAATAAGAATGCTGTGCCGTTTGATCCAGAGCCGCCAATGGTCACAAGCGGTGTACGTTTAGGAACACCGGCGGCGACCACGCGCGGATTTGGGTCAGAAGAATGGAAACAAGTTGGTGCATTTGCATTAGAAGTACTAGACGGCTTGGCCAAAAATGGGGCGGATGGTAACGCAGATATTGAAGCATCCGTTAAAGCCAAGGTCGAAGCGCTGTGTAACCGTTTTCCGATTTATCCCAATTTTAAATAAAAGGTACTTTTACAATGCGTTGTCCTTTTTGCGGGAGTGATGAAAGTCAAGTCAAGGATTCGCGTCCCACGGAAGATAATTCCGCGATTCGGAGGCGGCGGTCTTGTCCTTCTTGCGGGCAACGTTTTACAACATTCGAGCGGGTTCAACTGCGCGAGCTTACGGTCTTAAAATCTGGCGATCGGAAGCAGCCATTTGACCGTGACAAGATTTTAAAATCCATGCAAATTGCCCTACGTAAGCGTCCGGTCGAGCTGGAGGCTATTGAAAAGGCAGCCAACGGTATTGTTCGCATGTTAGAAGCAGAAGGGGAGGCGGATATCACATCGCATAAAATTGGACAGGCGGTTATGGATGCGCTTATCAAGATGGATATGGTCGGATATATCCGCTATGCGTCTGTATATAAGGATTTCAGAGAGCCAGAAGATTTTAACGATCTTTTAGATAAGGTCAAAACGGTTCAAACCCGTGCGAAAGACTGAAAAGTTTTTGCCTGTTCATTTTTCAAATCAAGATCACTATTTTATGCGCCAAGCTGTTTCAATCTCGGCTTGGGGGCTTGGACGTGTTGGTAATGGGCGGCCATCTGTAGGGTGTGTTTTAGTTAAGGACGGTTTGATTTTGGCGCAGGCACGAACCGGTAATGGCGGCGCGCCGCATGCGGAGGCAGCGGCTTTGAAAAAAGCCGGAAGGTATGCAAAAGGGGCGACGGCATATATCACATTAGAACCTTGCGCGCATTATGGGCGAACGCCGCCTTGTGCCGAGGCGCTTATTGATGCGGGTATAGCACGATGTGTGATTGCGTGCGCTGATCCGTTTTCAAAGGTAGATGGGCAGGGCATTCAAAAGTTAAGAGATGCGGGCATATCTGCCGAGGTTGGATTGATGGCGGCGGACGCGATGGCGGTTAACGCCGGATTTTTTCTTAATATCAAAAAGCGCGAGTTTAAAGAGCGCAGGCCGTTTGTTACATTAAAAATGGCCGTGTCGCAGGATGGAAAAATTACCGATAAAGCCGGGCAATCGGCTCAAATTACCGACATGAGGTCTATGGCACGCGCGCATTGGGAGCGGTCTTATCACGATGCTATTTTGGTTGGTGTTGGTACGGTTTTGGCCGACAATCCGATGTTGACTACGCGTATTAACGGGCTTGTGCATAAAGGTATCCGCATTATTTTGGATAGCCGTTTAAAAACGCCGCTCGATTCACGGCTGGTTCAATCGGCGCGGGATGTGCATTTATGGGTTTTTGGCCAAGATAACGGTGGGAATAAGGCTTATGATTTAAGAGGGGCGGGGGTTCGTGTTTTTGATCAAAGCCCTATAGATTTACACGCAATTATGTTTTTATTGGCGAAAGAAGGTATAACTAGGCTGTTGATTGAGGGCGGCGCGGCAGTTAATACGGCGTTTATGAGGGCGGGGCTTTATGACCGCGTTTTGCGTTTTACAGGTACGCCCGATTTTAAGGGGGCAGGGGTAGACGCGTTGCATCATATGGATGTGTTTGATTTGGAAAAATTAATGACAAAGCGAAAAAGCCTTATTTTAGGGCAGGATGTTCTGGATATTTTTGAGCAAAAGGCTTAAAGTCGCCGCTATGTTTACAGGATTGATACAACATATTGGCGTTATAAAGCAGGTTATAGATAAAAATGATGACCTTGAGATTATTATTGAACCGCAAATGAACCTTTCTGATACGCAGGAGGGCGCGTCCATTGCATGCTCCGGTGTTTGTTTGACGGCCATTAATGTCTGTAATGATCAGTTTACGGCGTATGTATCCAAAGAGAGCTTGTCTAAAACTGTGATCGCGGATTGGCGTGTTGGTAGGCGTATTAATATCGAACCTTCGCTGCGCATGGGGGATGCGCTTGGCGGTCATTTTGTGTTTGGGCATGTGGATGGTTTGGCGACTGTGGATAAAATTGTGGAAGAGGGCGATTCTTACAGACTGACGATTAAACCGCCATATGATTTGATGCCTTATCTTGCTCCCAAAGGGTCGGTTGCGCTTGATGGGATATCGTTAACTGTAAATGAGATTGAGGATAAAACATTTGGTGTTAATATTATTCCGCATACATGGACTCACACAACACTTTGCGACCGTATCAAGGGTGACCGATTGCATATAGAGATTGATATGTTGGCACGGTATGTTGCTCGGCAGATGGAGTTTGAAAACAGATGAATAAAGTGATAGCAAAAGACACCATTCAAGATGCGCGGCTTCATGAAGAGGATCAGGCGATTTTATCTTCGATCGAAGATATTTTGAATGATATGCGCCAAGGTAAACCCGTTATTATAGTTGATGACGAGGATCGTGAGAATGAGGGCGACCTTGTCATTGCGGCAGAAATGGCTACGCCTGAAAATATAAATTTTATGGCTAAAGAAGGGCGTGGACTTATTTGTTTGCCGATGGAGCGCGCTATGGTGGAGCGTCTGGGGCTTGAGCAGATGGGGCGCGGGGATAATGTTCAACACCGCACGGCGTTCACCGTTTCTATTGAGGCCAAAGAAGGCGTGACCACAGGTATTTCGGCGGCGGATAGAGCCACCACAATCAAGGCCGCCATTAATCCCGACAGTACAGCGCGCGATATTGCAACGCCCGGTCATGTTTTCCCCTTATTGGCACGCGATGGCGGGACGCTGGTGCGGGCAGGACACACGGAAGCATCGGTTGATCTCGCGAAGTTGGCCGGATTTTCAGGCGCAGGCGTTATTTGCGAAATTATGAATGATGACGGTTCAATGGCACGGCTGGATAATCTTGTATCTTATGCGCAGAAACACAATTTAAAAATTGGCACGATTGCGGATCTGATTTCTTACCGTTTATCTACAGAAAGCCTTGTGGAAAAGATTTATTCCGATGTGTTTACAAGCCATTACGGCGGAAAGTTTGATTTTTACATTTATGCATCGACCGTGCATTATGCGGAGCATATTGTTTTGGTTAAAGGGGATGTTGAAACGCGGGTCAAAAATCCAGATGACCCGATATTGGTGAGGATGCATGCGGTGGATATGTTTGAAGATGTTCTGGGCGCGGATACAGATTCTAGCCTACACAAATCCATGCGTATAATTGGAGAAGAAGGCGCGGGGATTATTGTGATTTTGCGTCAATCCGATCCGGCGGCACTTTCCAAGCGTATGATGGCGAAGAAAAAAAACGTATTAGGAGAAGGTGCTAGGGATGGTGCCGACCAAACGCAGTGCGCGGCGGCAAAAGAGAAAATTTTCCGCAGTTACGGGATTGGCGCGGGGATTTTACGTGATCTGGGTGTTACAAATATGACTTTAATTACAGATAATCCTAAAAATGTTGTTGGTTTAGAGGGTTATGGTCTGTATATCAAAGGCCATCGGTCGTTTTAATTTACAAAGAATTCAAGAGTTTTTTTATGTCACGTACCCCCCATATTATGATTGCCGAAGCGCGGTTTTATAGCGATATTGCCGATATGTTATTATCAGCGGTGAAGGGGACGCTTGAGGCGCGTAGTATTTCCTATGAGGTTTTTACCGTGCCTGGCGCGCTTGAAATACCCGCAGCGATTAAAATAGGAGCCATGCGTAAGCGGGCGCAGGGTTTTGATGCGTTTATCGCGCTTGGCTGCGTTATTCGGGGGGAAACCACGCATTATGATCTGGTTGCTGGTGAGAGCGCGCGGGCGATTATGGATTTAAGCATTTACGAAGATTTGGTTATTGCAAATGGTATTCTGACATGTGAAAACAGGGATCAGGCTATTGCACGGGCGGATGCGAACCAAAAAAACAAGGGCAAAAGTTTTGCAGAAACCGCGCTTGATATGTTTGCGCTTAAACAAGAAATAGGTTTGGTTTAGATGATCGATGATAATAAAAATAATAAAAAGCCAGCAGAGCATAAGGGCAAGCGCCTTGATTTTATACGCGAGGCTTCGGCGCGTTTGATGGCCGTGCAGGCTCTCTATCAAATGTCGCATGTTGAAACGGATGCCACTGATGTTATTAGTGAGTATTTGGAGGATCGCTTGGGCGAAGAAACCGAAGAAGGTGTTTTGGCCGACCCGGATGCAAAATTACTTAAACAGATTGTAATTGGTGCAGATGAACGGCGGCAGGATTTGCAAAGCGTTATTAATACATTATATGCAAAGCGCAATGTTGGTAGTGATGAACAGCCAGAGCCATTGCTTAATGCGGTGTTCTTGACGGCGGGGTATGAGTTATTGGCGCATACATCGATTGATTTCCCGATAATTATTAATGATTATCTAAATGTTACAGATGCGTTTTACGGGAAAAAAGAAAAAACGCTGGTTAATGGTATGCTTGACCAGATGGCCAAAATTTTCCGTGACACGGCGGATGATGCTGACGCAGTTCAAAAGAACGCTACTGCCCCTGATCCTGCGGGTTAAATTTACCCAGATTGCCCAAGAACTGCTGCATAATTGTAACCTGATTGCCGTGGGTCGGGGTTTTTGTGCGTTCCAAAGGAATATCTATTCGGTTTGAATTCATCTTGTTTAATGATTGCACTATACCTTCTTCATTAAAGGTGACTGCAACAATCTTTTCTTCTGTAACTTCGGGATCCAGAATGCCGCGTTTTTCGGTTTCCTGTCCTATGTAATACCAAATGTTGTCATCAAAAGGCGACTTTGTGGTTGGAGACCCCAAAATGCGTAGAACGTCGGACTGGGTATGGATGTTTGGTACAACCTCGCTGGTTTGGAAATCTTCAAGTAGATTGCCGCGTTTGTTTGAAACAGGCGAACATGCCGCGAGTATAAACAGCATTAAACATATTGATAAGATGCATAAAGAGTTTGTTTTATTCATATCTAAAAATCACTTAATTTTAAAAAATTTCATGGCGGATTGATTCTATAATGTTATATCAGTAATAAGATTTATACGCGCATGAGAAGGAAATCAATGTTTGCATTGTTTAAAAAGCAAAATCCCTATGTACAACCTGCGGATTTGATGTTCAGATCTATTGTTGAGCATATTAAAAAGCCATTTTTTTATTCAAAATTAGGTGTGCCGGATACGTATGAGGGGCGGTTTGATTTGCTTGTTCTGCACGTGTTTGCCGTTATGGATGTTTTGATAAAAAATCAAATCGTGATGCAAAAAAAAGATGTTGAGATGTTTAATCAGGCTTTATTTGACAAAACATTTAAAGATTTGCGAGAAGGCCTACGCCAGCAAGGTATCGGCGATACGGGTATTCCCAAACACATGAAGCGTATGATGTTGGCGTTTAACGGGCGGGTGCATTCTTATCGCGAGGCTATTAATGATTCGTCTGATCATAATGATGCGTTCAAGGCCGTACTCGTTCGAAATTTATATGGTGGCGTGGATGTCGAAGATAAAATTGCAAGTGATATGGTTGTTTATATTCAGAATTTTATTGATTCCCTTGCATCAAATAGGATATCTGCTTTGTTAGATGGTCATATTGATTTTGATGAATTAAAAGAACAGGCAGCATGAGTAAAAAGACAGAGTATCTTGATAACGAGTGGACGTATTTTTTTGATGTCAACACACTGGATGATGGCGCGGTTCATTTGGAGGTTATGCCGGATGCAGATGAGCGCGCGGATTTGGCGCGTCGGCTTCGCATTGTATCGGTGGATACTTTAGTCGCGCATATAGATATTGCAAAAAACCCTGCAACCATGGTGGTTCAGGTTAACGGTTCGCTCACGGCTCATGTGACGCAGAAATGTGTGGTTACTCTAGAGCCAGTTGAAGGCCATATCGAGGAAGCTTTTGAAGCTTGGTATGCCGATCCGGCGCGCGCGGTGTCGTTTGTAAAAAAGCAGCGCGACCGGCAGGTTAAAAAAGGCGGCGTTGAATTACCTATTTTGGAAGAACATGAAGATCCGGAAGATATTATTGATGGTCAAATCGATATTGGGGAATTGGTCGCGCAATATCTATCGCTTGGTCTTAATCCATACCCGCATGCAGAAGGTGCAGAGTTTGAGCGCGGCGATGACCAGTTTCAGGATACTGATTCCGATTTAACGCGTAATCCATTTGCCAAGCTTAAAGATTGGAAAGCGCAAAATCCGGATTGATAATAAATTCCTTGCTTTCTTATTGAAAGTTGGGTATCAAACAGTCACAAAATTTTGAATATAAATATAATATAAAAAGCAAGGAAAGCAGAGCCATGGCCGTTCCAAAAAGAAAAACATCAAAATCAAAGCGTGATATGCGTCGCTCTCATGATGCGCTTAAAGTTGAAAACTGGGTTGAGGATTCTCACAGCGGTGAGCCAAAGCGCCGTCACCACATTGATCTAAAATCCGGCATGTATAAAGGCGTTCAAGTGCTTGAGGAGCGTGGTTAATTTTTAAAAGCAAATAGCTTTTTGATTTAATCTACATTCCATACAAGGAAACATTTTTATCGATATTTTTAAGATTAGAGACAAAAAAGTTTTATCTTTTTTGTCTTTTTTATTTTGTTTTTCTTAAATACACTCCATATCTGAAGTTTAAAGGTATAAAATATATATCAGGGGGCGTTTTGTCTGATCCGGTTATTCAAACCGCGCAGAATTCTGCGACGAAAAAGATTGTTATTGCAATTGATGCCATGGGCGGGGATTACGGTGTTGAGAGCACTATTCCGGGTGCCGGGCTTGTTGCTGACCTTATGGCGGATGATGCGGCAGATGTACATTTTTTGATTTTTGGGGATCGCCCTCAAATTGAAAAAGCGATGGCAGATTTACCGGTTTTACGAAAAACATCAGATATACGGCATTGTGATAAAATTATTGAAAATGATGATAAACCTTCGGCTGCCCTACGTTCGAGCAAGGGCACGTCCATGCGAATGGCGATTGAAGCCGTGCAAGCGGGCGAGGCACAGGCGGTTGTTTCATCGGGGAATACAGGCGCGCTGATGGCGCTCTCCAAGATGGTTTTAAAAACTGTCCCCGGTATTCACAGGCCAGCGATTGCAAGTGTGTTTCCAACGATGAAAACCGAAACAATCATGCTTGATCTTGGCGCAAATGTATTGGTGGATGCAGAAAATCTGGTTCAATTTGCCGTGCTTGGGTCGGCATTTGCACGGGCATATAAAAATATACAAGCGCCAAGTATAGGGCTTTTGAATGTAGGGTCTGAAGATACAAAAGGTCCCGAACATGTAAGAAGCGCGGCTAAGATATTATCGCATGTCGAGCTGAATGGTCGGTATTATGGTTTTGTTGAAGGGGACGATATTACCAAGGGTACGGTGGATGTTATTGTAAGTGACGGGTATGCGGGGAATATTGCCCTTAAGGCTTGTGAAGGTGTCGGGAAATTGACGGGGCATTACTTTAAGGAGGCGCTTACATCAGATCCGTTGGCAATCATTGGAGGGTTTTTTGCATATTTTGCGCTTAAGCGGCTTAAACAAAAGGTTGATCCACGTGCCTATAATGGAGGCGTGTTTTTAGGGCTTAATGGCTTGTGTGTCAAAAGCCATGGGGGGAGCGATGCATATGCGTTTTCAAGTGCGCTAAAGCTTGCTTGTGCATTGGCCAAGCATGGCTATATTGACGCGGTCTCACACGATATTAACGCGCTGATGTCTCAAGAATTGTTTTTATCGCTTGGCGCGTTTTCATCATAATTTATTATACTTAAATTCCGGTTTTTTATATGACACATTCTGATATTCGATCACGTATTCTTTCCACGGGCGGATATTTGCCACCCAAGATCTTGAACAATGATGATCTGGCCAAAATAGTCGATACTTCAGATGAATGGATACAGCAGCGTAGCGGAATCAAGCAGCGCCATATTGCGGATGATGATCAGGCAACCAGTAGTCTGGCGATAGCGGCGGCAAAAGATGCGTTAGCGCGCGCAAATATGACCGGCGCGGATATTGACGGTATTATCGTGGCGACCACAACGCCGGATAAAACATTTCCTGCCGTAGCGGTGAGCGTGCAAGATGCCATTCAAATGCCGCCCGGTTTTGCGTTTGATGTGCAGGCGGTTTGTAGCGGTTTTATCTATGCGCTTAGTACGGCAGATGCGTTTATAAAAAGCAGTAAGGCGCGGCGTATGCTTGTTATAGGGGCGGAGAAAATGTCTTCTATACTGGATTGGAAAGACCGGACAACGTGCGTTTTATTTGCGGATGGCGCGGGCGCAGTTATCTTGGAAGGCGCTGAGGGTGATGAGGATAGCTCTGATATTGTTTCAACACATCTTTATTCCAATGGTGCGATGCGCGATATGCTATGTACAACGGGCGGGCCTTCTACGACGGCGGATGCTGGTGTTATTGAAATGCAAGGGCGCGAGGTTTTTAAATACGCTGTTCAGTATATGTCTCAAGTTGTTAAAGAAGCCTTGGACCATAATGGCTTAACCGGGGCGGATATAGACTGGCTTGTGCCGCATCAGGCCAATATCCGTATTATTGAGGCTACGGCAAAAAAACTGGGGTTATCGATGGATAACGTTGTTGTAACCGTAGACCACCATGGTAATACTTCTGCGGCCTCTATTCCGCTCGCGCTACACAGCGCGGTTTCAGATGGCCGTATCCAGCGCGGAGATACACTTTTGCTGGAGGCGATGGGTGGGGGATTTACATGGGGCGCGGCCTTGATCCGGTATTAAATCATCCTATTTTATATGATAAGACTTTGTTGTTACGCTTTTATTTAAAAGGTTTTTATTGGGGTTAACTCTCTTTGCCTTATTGACCTTTTGATACAGGGCGTCTACTATTTTTATATTCGATAATAAATGGAGATTTCGATGGAAACTCAAACGATTACAAGAGCTGATCTAGCCGAAGCTGTTTATGAAGAAGTGGGCTTGTCCCGCAACGAATCTTCAGAGCTTGTTGAAGCCGTTTTAGAAGAGGTTTCAAATGCCCTTGTTGATGGTGAAAATGTAAAAATTTCATCTTTTGGCAGTTTTGCGGTACGTGAAAAAGGCGAGCGTATTGGGCGTAACCCGAAAACAGGTGTGGAAGTTCCAATTTTACCGCGTAAGGTTCTGGTTTTTCGCGCATCGCACGTGCTTAAGGATTGTATTAACGAAGCAACATAAACAAAGGTATATGATGTAAATCCATAGCAATATAAATTTTTTTGTTTGTTTATGGTGTTGTATTCTAAATTAAATTTGCAGTTAGAGTAAATATTTTAAAAGAGAGATAAGTATTGTTATGAGCACACAGAATGTGATGAATTCGCAAAATAAGCGCGAAAATTTAGACTCTGATCCTGTATTGGAAGCATCAAATGTGCACGCTCCTTCTGGTAAACTCTCTCAAGATCAAAGTTCCAATACCGCGGCGAGTGCGGTTCGGTCATCACGCCGGTCGCGCAAATCTGCATCCGCATTCCGTACAATTAGTGAAGTGGCCAATATTCTGGACGTTCAGCAGCATGTCCTTCGGTTTTGGGAAACCAAATTTTCGCAAGTGCGCCCTTTAAAGCGCGGCGGCGGTCGCCGATATTATCGTCCGGAAGATGTGCGATTGCTACAAACAATTCATCATTTGCTCTACACCGAAGGGTATACGATCAAAGGGGTGCAAAAGTTATTGCGTGAGCAAGGTAAAAATCAAGTTGTTCAAGAAAATGCGCCTGAAGCCGGAGAAAGTCAATCTTCTGTAGTTCATTCTGACCATTCTGTCGCTGCGAAAGCATCTCAAAGTCAGGCTGTAGATGATGTCACATCTCAGCCCAACGATAACTTAACGCATAAGCAGCGTCACCAGTTACTTGAAGCGCTTAGTGAATTGAAAGATGCGCGCTCTATCATTGGCAAATAACATATATTTGCCTATTATCATTACATAACATTTTCGTTTTTATCCTTCAGTCAGCTCATCCTTGCTTTTTTACCATGGATGATATAAACATTTTTAAAAATCGGAACGTGGCGCAGTCTGGTAGCGCACTCGCCTGGGGGGCGAGGGGTCGTGGGTTCGAGTCCCGCCGTTCCGACCATTTTATTATACGCTGTATTATGACTGAATTTGTGATTGTTAAAGAACATAAAGATAATATAGAAAATCTTTGATAAAAGCCTTAGTGTAAAAGTATTAATAATATAGGCGCAATTGGTGGCTACGCGTTTTAATAGGAAAAATGAAACGCAAATTACCGGTCAAGCTATTTTCTTTTTCATTAGAGTTCTTAAATCGTCCTAAACCTCCGTTGTTTTAAGGATCGTTTATTTGGATTGTGACATATTCTTTCATATATATATAACCGTATCAACGCACGATGAAGCAACGGCGATATCTCGCGCTTTGTTAGAAAAACGGTTGGTGTCTTGCGCTAATATATTTCCGGCGCATCAATCGATGTGCTGGTGGCAAGGTATTCTTCAAGAGGCACAAGAGATTGCGGTTGTTTATAAGGTACCATCCAAAAACTTTAAAGATATTGAAAAAATTATAAAGGGGCTCCATAGTTATGAATGTCCTTGCATTATATCTCTCCCAATTGAGCAAGGTTCCAAAGACTTTTTGACTTGGATTGGAAATGAAGCCGTGGGCACGGTAAAATAATACCGTTCATACATCCATCTGTTTTATTTGTATTTTTTGTTGACATGTCACGATAAAACCTGCATAAATCGCATCATCTTTAAATGAATTAGAATTTAGAAGGTCTAAAGAAAATGAAAACCTATTCAGCCAAACCGGCAGATATCGAGAAAAAATGGCTCATTGTTGATGCCGAAGATGTCGTGCTTGGGCGTCTGGCCAGTATTGTGGCTATGCGTTTGCGCGGTAAGCATAAGCCGCAATTTACACCACATATGGATTGTGGTGACCACGTTATTGTTATTAATGCTGAGAAGGTTCGCCTTACCGGTAACAAACGCGATCAGGATATTTTTTACTGGCACACTGGCTACCCTGGCGGTATCAAGCAACGTACTAAAGGCGAGATCCTTGACGGTAAGCATCCGCAACGTGTTGTTGAAAAAGCCGTACAGCGTATGTTGCCCCGCGGACCGATGGGGCGTCAGGTTTTCTCAAACTTGCGCGTTTATGCAGGTACCGAGCATCCACACGAGGCACAAAAGCCTGAAGTTTTAGATGTTGCATCTATGAATCCAAAGAATAAGAGAGCATAATCATGGCTGATAAAAAAGAAAATACACAAATACAAGATATCAAAGATCTTAAAGAACTTGGTAAGGCCGTAAAGGCTGATAGCGCTGCGGCTGCTCCTGCGTCTTCGGATGATACTGAAACATCGGACAATGCGGTTCAAAATGAGCCAGAAAAGCGCGAGCCTCAAATTGATGAGTATGGCCGTTCTTATGGTACAGGTCGCCGTAAAGATTCGGTTGCCCGTGTTTGGATTAAGCGTGGTTCCGGTAAAGTTGTTGTTAACGGTCGCGATCAGACCACCTACTTTGGCCGTCAAACACATCGTTTGATTTTGAACCAGCCATTTTTAGCTGTAAACAGTGTTGGTCATTACGATGTGATTTGTACTGTTAAAGGCGGCGGATTATCGGGGCAAGCCGGTGCGGTGCGCCACGGTATTTCACGCGCGCTTGAAAATTTTGATCCAGAGATGCGTCCAGCCCTTAAAAAAGCAGGTATGCTTACGCGGGATGCACGTATTGTCGAGCGTAAGAAGGTCGGTAAGCACAAGGCGCGTCGTACCAAGCAGTGGGCGAAGCGTTAAATTTATTTTATTTAATATTATAGAAGACGCTTTTATTAAGCGTCTTTTTTATGAAATGGAAGGTTCGTTTGGATCAAGTGTTGGGCCTAAAAAACCGCTTCTAGCATTGATCCAAAGTTTAGAAGTTGTGTTGCTTTTTCGTAACTCTTCTACATGACTTAATATTTGATTATGCCTATTTTCATTACCGTTTCTTACAACAAAGCCATGAAAATAGGCATCGGTTATTGATATAGCGTCATTTTCTAAGAAAATAGCTGTTGTTCTTCCGGTGTCGACAAGGGTTGACATAGTTGTCGGTCCATTTTTAACTGCTTTATGAAGTAATTTAAGCTTATTCTCTTTAAAGAATTCTCTAATTTCTTCAACTAAGTTTTTATCACTTTGTGAAGAAAAAATTTCGATTTCAGGCTTTCTACCTTTCAAAAGCGGCAAAATAGGAGTTAGGGACCCTTTGATGTCTGTATATATATCTGCGTGGGCTAAAATGTTGAGTGGAAATTCGTTTTTGTTAGAGTTATCAAATATTTTTATACCCACGCAATCGCGCAAATCATATGTGCCTATATCTGTAAAAGGAGGTTTTCCGAAAGGGCCACCGACAACGATTATTTCATGTTGTTCAATCGTGGCACACTTTCTTATTTTTCCTGCACTGACAGCTTTAAAGTCTGAAGCCGGGTCTATATATGATAACTTTTTCTTTTTCATAGTACTATTTATACCCTAAAATGGTTGAAGATATCAACTTTATTTAATATCCTTTATGAGTTTGATTAGAAAGTGGTTTTGGAATGATTATCTTACCATATCAAGGGAAATTTCCTGAAATTCATCCGCATGCCTTTATTGCGCCAAATGCGGTTGTGATTGGTGATGTTGAGATTGGCGCAGATAGCGGTGTATGGTTCAACTGTACTGTGCGCGGTGATATGAATAATATTAAAATTGGCGAGCGGACGAATATTCAGGACGGCACAGTTATTCATATTTCTTCGGAAACGCAAGGTACATATATTGGTAATGATGTTACGGTCGGCCATATGGCGCTTCTTCATGCATGTACGATTGGTAACCAAGCGTTTATAGGTATGAAAGCGTGTATTATGGATGATGCGCGGGTGGAGGATTTTTCCATGGTTGCGGCAGGTGCGTTGGTTACGCCAGGTAAAGTTGTACCATCGGGACAATTATGGGCGGGCAGTCCGGCCAAATATATGCGTGATTTAAGTGATAAAGATATTGATTTTATAAAGTTTTCGGCAGATCGTTATGTGCGTTTATCCAAGGAATACATTAGCGCCAAAGAAAACCCCGATATATAATATTTTATGTGATTCAAATATAATAGCGGTATTTTAAATCCATAAAGATTATGTCAGGGGGCGCTGCTCAAATCATTCAAAATACTTTTAGCTTTTAATGATCTTAGCTTTTCTCGTTCAATTGCATCTTCACTTATAAGCTCTACATTTTTCATTACTTTTGAAATGCTTTTATCATATTCTGATGTAGATAATTCGTTTTGAAATAAGATATAATTATCTTCTGAATTATTGATACTTAAATAACTTTTTGCTTTTTTCAAATTAGCCATCCGCCTTGCCACCATAAAAATCATAGCGCTTTGATCGCTACCGTGGAGGGCTTGATGATTTGTCGCTATAATCAAAGTTGGCTCGATATTATACAATTTAACACGAGCATTGTTTTTTAAATTTTTAAAGTTTTCGATAACGGCCTTTTTAAATGCCTCACCGTCGATCTTTTTTTTGGGGTCGTTTTGATGATCTGATTGATCAAATAAAATTACAATTGGATCAATACC
This sequence comes from uncultured Alphaproteobacteria bacterium, assembly GCA_963702155.1. Lineage (GTDB taxonomy): Bacteria > Pseudomonadota > Alphaproteobacteria > Micavibrionales > Micavibrionaceae. Next base: position 952,485 of record OY969717.1, on the reverse strand, counting down.
AGTTTTATTACGAATATCATCGTAAATCTTATGTTGTTTTTTTATATATGTGCCGGTGCCGGGGCCTGTGTTTTTACTTTTGTAAAACGGTGTTGCAATACCATGAATAATTTTTAAATCTTGTTTTTCTGAATTTTCTAAAAGAAGAGTCTTTTTATATTCAAGGTTATTATCAATATTTGTGTGTGTGGTATTGTTTAATGACGTGCAATCAGCTGCTGTAATTGCCGACGCAAGTAGGAATGCCTTTGCTGATTTTCCTGTTATATTAAAAACCATATATATTATGCTCTAAAATGTATTTTAAAGCATAATATAAGCAACATATCTTTATGTCAATTTCTATTCACTTTTCATTTTAACATATGCACCAGGTGCGTTTTCAATGTTTTCTTTAATCTCTCGCGCAGGTATCGACTCCCCTTTATATTGATCTAGCCATGTATTCCAGTGCGGCCACCATGACCCATCTGTCTGGTTGGTATTTTCTAGCCATTTTTCAGAATCATTCGGATATGGTTCTTTTTTGCTAGTGGTCCAGAAACAGTATTTATTTTTAACAGGCGCATTTACGACCCCCGCGATATGGCCAGATGCAGCCAAAGTGAATGTAACAGGACCTTTAAAGTATTTTGTACCTTCATATGTAGCATTCCACGGGGCGATGTGGTCTTCCTTCGTTGAAAGGAAATATGCCGGTGTATCGACCTTGGAAATATCAATGTCGATCTCATCTATTTTTATACCGCCTTTTTGAACAAGCAAATTATCGCGATACATATTTCGGAGATAAAAGCTGTGCATGGCTGCGGGCATGTTGGTTGAATTATCATTCCAGAATAAAAGATCAAAAGGAAATGGCTCTTTCCCGAGAAGGTAATTATTTACAACAAAAGACCAGATAAGATCGTTGGCGCGTAGCAGGCTGAAGGTTTTTTGAAGTTGTTTTCCTTGGAGCATACCTTTTTCGGCCATTTCCTTATCCAGCAGATCAAGTTGATCATCATCAAGGAAAAGCTTCATATCGCCAGCATGTTCAAAATCAAGCAGTGTTGTTAAAAGTGTTGTTGATTTGAAGGGCGACTTTTTATTTTTACCTTTTAAATACGCCATTGTTGTTGTCAGTAACGTGCCACCAAGGCAGTATCCAACAGCATTGATATTTTGCGTATTTGTAATTTCTTTAATTTGCGCGGTACTTTCTAAAATGCCTTCATGCATATAATCGGCAAAACGTTTTTTAGCCAGTTTTTGAGTTGGGTTAACCCAAGATATTATGAACACTGTGTGTCCTTGTTCAACCGCGTATTTAATGAATGAGTTATCGGGACGTAAATCAAGGATATAATATTTGTTAATCCATGGCGGAATAATAAGCAGGGGTGTTTCAAAAACCTTCTTTGTTGTTGGCTCATATTGTATCAATTGCATGAGGTCGTTTTGAAATACGACTTTTCCAGGTGTGGTGGCTATATTCTTACCCAATTCGAAGGCGTCATATTGCGTTGTGCTGATTTTTAACTCGCCTTCACCGCGTTCTAAATCGGCAATAAGGTTTTCCAATCCTTTAATAAGGTTCTGCCCGCCCGAATTTATGGTTTCCTTTAAGACTTCAGGATTTGTAAATACAAAATTGCTGGGGGATAGGGCGTCGGCAAATTGGCGTGTATAAAACGCCACCTTTTCTTTACTTTGCGCATCCAATCCTTGGGTATCCCTGACTGTATCTTCCATCCATTCGGCCGTCAGCAAGTAGGATTGTTTTATAAAATTAAAAAGTGCGCTTTCTTCCCATTCGGGCGCTTTAAAACGGCGGTCACCTTTTTGCGGCGTGAAAAGCGTTTTTCCTTCTTCGCCTATAAAACTGCGGCTACTTTCGCGCCAGAGTTTGAACCATTTGTTCCAGAAATCTGTTTGGGCTTTCCAAAATTTTTCGGGATCGTTCATGATGCTTTGCACATATTCGCCATACGCATCGCCGATATTCATGGGATCAAAATTATAGTTTTCAAGATCGCCGCTATATCGCTCGATCCATTTGTCAAAAACAGGTTCGGCTTTCTGATAGACTTTCATTAAAGCGTGCGCAAACGCTACAGGATCGGGCAGTGTAATCTCCCCTTTTTTTTGTGCGTTATCGTTTTTTGCACTGGTTCTTTTTTTTGTATCTGTTGAAGACGGTTTGCTTATATCGCTATTTTTTTCGGTGGGCATAATTTTATCTGTTTTTAACTTTTCATTTTATTTTGAACACTTAGTCTAACGATTTTTGCTCTCCAAGTCTTGCATAGATTTTAGAAACCTGATTATCATGCAGAAGTATTTTTATAACCTTACAAATATGTTTGTAGCGCGCATGAGTTATGTTTTTAAAAAAGTTTTTATGTTGATAGCGATCTTAACTGTATCGGGCTGTTCTTATTTTGAAACGGGGGAGCCGGTTCAAGTACGGGTTCGGCCAGTGCAGCGTGTTGATTTAATGAATGGTATAGTCTACGGCGCATACAGTTCACCTGATCAAATACCACTTAGTAAAATTGCGGATTTTTATAGCGATGGCCGGGTTAAAATTTTTCCGCTTGATGGCGATTTATATCAGGATATGTACAATGTGAATACACCCGAAGGGTCGTACGATCCTTCGGAAGAGTATGATAATTTTGAATACGGGGTAGCGGTTTCGCGCATTTCGGCAGTCGGTTTAAATCAGCGTCCAGGATTAAAAGGTAATTCTATTGTTGCCGGATTGCCCTATCGTTTAGATCCGTCTGTTACTATTTATTCTCTTGGTAATGGTTTTGCAGCCTCTTCGCGCCCTGTTCAGCGCTCTTCTATATATGAGCCGACGAAACGCTCTAGCGAATACGACGATAGGGATTATGGATCGAAATTACCCCCTATGAACCCTTCGTTAATGCCGCCGAGTGATGCGCGACCGGATTATGTTTCACCTTTTTAATATTCTAATTTTTTCTTTAAATAACCTTTATAAAGCTAACGACTTATGAGTAATGTTTTACGTTTGGGAATTGCAGGTCTTGGAACAGTGGGGCAGGGGACTGTAAAAATTCTACAAAAACATGTTTCCCTTTTATCTGCGCGGTCGGGACGTGATATTAAAATTATAGCCGTTAATGCACGTGATAAGACCAAGGATCGCGGGATTGATTTATCTGCATATCAATGGGTGGATGATCCGCTTGATATGGCGCAGATGGATAAGGTTGATTGTATAATCGAATTGATTGGCGGAAGCGAGGGGATTGCTTATGATCTTGTGAAGCGCGCGCTTTCAAATGGTAAACATGTTGTAACGGCGAATAAAGCTTTACTTGCCCATCACGGCGTTGAGCTAGCGCAGATAGCAGAAGATAAGAGTGTTACGCTTGCATATGAGGCCGCGGTTGCTGGCGGTATTCCCGCTATCAAAGCGTTGCGTGAGGGTATGGCGGCCAATGAGGTAACGGCCGTTTATGGTATTTTGAATGGCACGTGTAACTATATTCTTACGCAAATGCGTTTGAGCGGCCGTGATTTTGCTGGTGTTTTAAAAGATGCGCAAGCATTGGGATATGCGGAGGCTGATCCGACTTTCGATATTGAGGGTGTGGATGCGGGCCATAAGATTTGCCTTCTGGCGTCTATTGCATTTGGGATAAAACCGGATTTCAGTGCGCTTCATATGACGGGTATTGGAGATATCTCAAGGGCGGATTTTGAAATGGCCGAAGAGCTTGGATACAGTATCAAACTGCTCGGAATTGCACGTAAACATTATAACGAAATCGAAATTGGGGTTGCGCCTTGCATGGTGCCAAAAGGTTCGCCGATTGCAGCTATTGAGGATGTATATAATGCGGTTTATATAGAGGGCGATTTTGTTGATATGCCGTTTTTGTCCGGACGAGGTGCTGGCGAGGGGCCTACGGCTTCAGCGGTAGTTGCGGATATCGTTGATATTGCGCGCGGTTTGGACGTGCCTGTCTTTGGTGTGCCTGTAGGCGCGCTTGAAAATGCGGTTTATAAGAGTAAAGGCGCGGCGCAATCGCCCTATTACATACGTCTTAAAGTTTTAGATCAAGCGGGTGTTATTGCAGATATTTCTGCTATTTTAAGGGATCAGGGGATTTCGATTGAAACCATGGTGCAAAAGGGGCGTAATGCAGGGAACCCAGTTCCGGTTATATTAACAACACACGAGTGCCGTTTTGATGCGATTGAAAAAGCGTGCAATTCTATCAAAGTTTTGGACAGCTGCCTTGAGGCTCCGCACGTCATGCGTATTGAGGCGCAATTATAAAAATAATGGCAGATGATTCCGCACAAAAAAGAACCATTGTCGAACGATCTTTTTCCAAAATGAAATGGGTTATGGACGATATTGATTTTGATGATGTTCAAAATATTATGCGGCACCATGATATTTCAGAAGCGGCGGCGCGTATGCTTTGCGCGCGCGGGGTTGCGTTTGAAGGTATAGAGCGTTTTTTGAACCCCACACTAGCCAATAATTTTCCTGATCCTATGACTTTAAAAGATATGGATGCAGCCGCAGATTATTTTGCCGATGCCATTATAAAAAACCGGTTTATAGCTATTTTTGGAGATTTTGATGTTGATGGCGCTACATCATCCGCAATATTATACCGGTTTTTAAAATATTGCGGTATGGATGCGCCGATTTATATTCCAGACCGTCTTACCGAAGGGTATGGCCCAAATATTAACGCCTTGCGCAGTTTAAAAGAAAAAGGTGCGGAGATTGTTGTTTTGCTTGATTGCGGAACAACTTCTTTTGAAACGGTAGAAAAGGCACGGGCGACGGGGCTTGAAGTTGTGATCGTTGATCATCATGAAGCCGAGATAACTTTGCCGGATGCCAATTTTGTGATCAATCCTAAACGGCAAGATGACCAATCGGGTTTTGATGCTTTGGCGGCGTGCGGTGTTACATTTTTATTTTGCGTTGCCATTAATGGCGTTTTGCGTGATCGAGGTTTTTATAAAGATAAGGATATAAAGCAGGCGCCGCTTAAAGGTTGGCTTGATCTGGTCGCGCTCGGGACGGTTTGTGATATGGTGCCGCTTACAGGCGCCAATCGTTTGTTTGTGCGGCAGGGCTTTGCCAATATGGCGCAAACTGCAAATGTTGGCTTAAAGGCGCTTATTGATACGGGCGGTTTATCTGGCGCAATTACACCTTATCATGCCGGATTTGTTTTGGGGCCGCGCATTAATGCTGGATCTCGGGTGCATCGCTCTGATCTGGGGGCTACGCTTTTATCCACCGATGATGCGGAAGAGGCGCGCGATATTGCATGGCAGCTTAATGATTGTAATGACAAGCGCAAGGCAATGCAGGCGAATATGGAGCGGGAAGCCATTGCACAAGTTGAGCAACACGGCATGCAGGATCATCCGGTTATTTTAGTTCAAGGTGAAGGATGGCATTCAGGGCTTAGCGGTTTGGTCGCGGGAAGGCTCAAGGAAAAATACAAAAAACCGGCATGTGTTATTGCGTTTGTGAAAAATGGAGAAGGCGGTATGGAGGGGCGCGGGTCTGGGCGCTCCATTCCAGGAATACATTTGGCTAATGCTTTTATTGATGCTCGTAAAGAAGGTTTACTCATCAAAGGTGGCGGTCACGCCATGGCGGGTGGTTTTTCTATTTCTCCTGATAAAATAGAAGATTTTAAAGTCTTTTTAACCGGACATGTTGAAAACCAGATGAAAGATGTGGATGCGGTTATTCAATCTGACTTGGATGGCGTGCTTTCGATGCGCGGTTTGCGTCCGGACTTTATTAAGAAATTAAATAGTTTTATCGGGCCATTCGGGCAGGGGAATCCTGAGCCGGTTTTTGCATTTAAAAATACGCGCATTTATAGTGCCGATATTGTGGGAGTATCACATATTCGTTTATTAGCGAGTGATTGGGAAGGTGGAACACGCATTAAGGTTATGGCATTTCGCGCTGTCGATACGCCGCTTGGGGATGCTTTACTTAAACATAGCAAGCGTTCATTTAATTTGATTGGCTCTGTTAAGGTTGACAATTGGAGCGGTCAGGATCGTGCGGAAATTCATCTTAAGGATGCCGCGTTTTCTTTTAGTGAAGAGCTTGTAGAAGAAGAACACAGCGCACTAGAATCTGCTTAATTCTGATTTATAGACAGTTCTTGCAAGTGCCTAATATTTCTAAATTTTTAGAATTTATAAGGTATCCAAACTTATGTAGTTCGCGCTGAATAGCATTATCAATTTCATGATTGTGAAATTCTTCAATATGGCCACATTTCTCACATATAAAAAACTCTGAATCTTTGTGATCACAATGATTGTCAGTGCAAGATACATATGCGTTCAGGCTTTCAATACGATGTGCAATGCCGCGGCTTACTAAAAAATCAAGCGCGCGATAAACCGTCATTGGCTTGATGCCGTTTATTTTTTCAACAATATCGTATGCTTTTAGAGGGGCTTTATTTTGGAGTAGGGTTGATAAAACCTTTTTGCGGGATTCTGTTAGTTTATGCCCTTTGGCTTTCATGCTGGCTTCGATATTTTCTAATTGATTGGTCATGTTCTTGCTTGCATTTTCCTGTTGGGTGTTACTATATAACGTATATCTTACAAAAATTGAAAAAGATGCAGAAACTACATAATACTTTTTTCTGGACGATTATAGCAACACAAGCCTCCCATGTCTTCTGTTGTGTTTTGCCTGTGCTATTTACAGTGGTAAGCGTCTTTGCAGGGCTTGGTATGGTTAGCCGTTTACCGTTCTGGTTTGAAGATTTGCATAGGCTTACCCATAATTTTGAAATACCGCTTCTCATTTTTTCCGGTGTTGTTGTGCTTTTTGGCTGGTGGATATTTTGGAAAGGGCAAAAAAAGGATGCCGCACGAATTTTGGAGGAGGCGTCTTGTGCGCATAATGGATGTACAAAAACTCAAGATTCACATAAAAGAACGGCAAGTATCGTATTGAAAATAGCTAGTATATTATTTGCTTTAAATTTAGGGGTTTATGTTGTTTTCCATGAGAAAAAAGATGGTTTTTTGAATTATATTTCGTATGAAGACGTTGCAACCCATGATGATAACTATGGTGTCACGCATCATCATTAAATATTAGTGTATTAGACTTTTCTAAATCTATTTCCCGATAAAAACAGGATGTTTGGCCAGTATGGCATGCGGCTTTATTTTTTGAGTTTGAAAACCCAACTATTGCTAAAAGACAGTCTTGATCGCAATCAATATGTAAAGATTTTAGATTTAGGATGTTACCGCTGGTTGCGCCTTTATGCCAAAGCTCTTTTCTGCTTCTTGACCAGAATACCATTTCTTTTAATGCGATTGTTTTATTAAGCGAATCCTGGTTCATCCACGCAAACATCAAGATTTCACCCGTTTTATAATGCTTTGTAATACAAGGTATTAAACCATTTTCATCATATTGGGGTTTAAATCTTGTTGTGTTTTCAATTGCTTTTTTTTCCATGTTATCTTTTTTCTTTTGTTTCAATAATTAGGGATTGATATTATTGTGATGTATAAAATCCTTGCTTTTTCAAGGGTTTTATAATAGCTCTAAGTCCAATTACAAGGCTATTAGAAAATATATGAAATTTGAAGATTTAGGATTTAGTGCGCCAGTTTTAAAGGCGATACAGGATTGCGGTTATGAAAGCCCGACCCCTATTCAGGAGCAAGCGATACCGATTGCTTTAATGGGGCGTGATATTGTTGGTTTAGCGCAGACAGGTACAGGCAAAACGGCCGGTTTTACTTTGCCAATGATCGAAATTTTAGCGGGTGGTCGCGCAAAGGCGCGTATGCCGCGCTCTCTGGTTTTGGCGCCTACACGTGAATTGGCCGCACAAGTCGCGGAGAATTTTGATACTTACGGTAAGTATGTAAAGCTTGAAAAAGCGTTGCTGGTTGGCGGTGTGTCCATGGAAAAGCAGATTGAAAAGCTTGATCGCGGTGTGGATGTTCTTATTGCGACACCTGGGCGGTTGCTTGATCTATTCGAGCGGGGCAAAATTTTGATGACGGATATTAAAATCCTTGTTATCGATGAAGCAGACCGCATGCTGGATATGGGTTTTATACCTGATATCAAGAAGATTGTTTCGTTTCTATCGCCGATGCGACAAACGCTTTTGTTTTCGGCAACCATGCCTGATGAAATTCGCGAGTTGACCAATGTTTTCCTTAGTAACCCCAAGGAAATTGCTGTTTCTGCGCCTTCTTCGACATCCAAAAATGTTACGCAATTTATTGTTGAAACATCGCCGCGTGCCAAGCAGGGTGTTTTGATTGATATTATTAAACAAGAAAAAGTACAAAATGCCTTTATTTTCTGTAATCGTAAACGTGATATTGGCGCACTAACGCGCGCGCTTAAAAATAAAGGGTACGCCGCAGATGAAATGCATGGCGATATGGCGCAAAAATCGCGTATGGAAACCTTACAAGCATTCAAAGATGGTGATGTCACGCTGATGGTTTGTAGTGATGTTGCAGGGCGCGGCATTGATGTGAGCGATGTTTCACATGTTTTTAATTATGATGTGCCGTTTAATGCTGAAGATTATGTTCACAGGATCGGGCGTACGGGTCGTGCAGGTAGTGAAGGGCGCGCATGGATGCTGGTAACGAAAAACGATGATAAGTTTTTGAAGGCCATTACGGATTTGATTGATGCACCATTGGAAAAGGTTTCAATTGGTAATGCACATAACTCTTCAAGCTCCACTTCTAAAGACGATAAGAAAAAAAGCGAAAAAGATTATAGTAAGGATAAAAATGCGCGGTCTTCCCGCTCTCAAAATAGCGAGCATAAGCCGGTTGGTAAAACTACAGAGCCGTCTCCACGCGCGCCATCAAAGCGGGGGTCTGAAAAAAGTGTTTCGGACAATCGACGTAAAAATACTCATCGTGACCATCATAATGATGATGACGATGATGATGGTGTAGCCGGATTTGGAGATCATATGCCGGCATTCTTTGGTGGATGATTTTTAACCTTGTTTAAAACAGTGAAACATTTCTGTTAAAAGCTAATTTAGAAGCTAAAAGCGTTAAAATTACTACGTTTTGTGCTTGACCATTATATTTTACACCTGCGATTATTTTTTCGTATTTAATTTTTTTTTGTGTTAATCGGTATTCAAAATATCCGGCATGGTTTTATTTCCTTCATATCGTTTCATACCTATTGGTTTGATTTTTGTATTGTGTGTTATTGCAGTCAGCTTTTTTGTGACGCATGTTGCCAATGCGCAGATGTTGACGGGGTATCAAAAACCTGAGTATAAAAACGTAATGTATCAAGATAGGCAGCTGCCTCAAGATACAATTGTTCCGCCGCTTCCAAAGCCAGAGCGTGATCTGGATCACAATGTCTACAAGCAGAAAGAATCTGCGATATCCTATGATACAGTTAGTGCTCCTCAAAACCAATCGCGTGCAAATAGTGCGACTTTACAGCAACGCCCTCAATCTCAATTGGAGACGCTTGCAAAACCTCAAAAAACCATGCGTTTGATGACGGGATATGATGATGTTCCTATCGTTCATAATATCCCTAAATTCAAGAATGATACAATACGCGCTCATAATCCGGTAGAGTTGCAGAATAAAGATCAAACGCTTAATCAAACAGGAGAACAGGCGCCCGTTGATTTTCAAGCTGACCAATTAAATTATGATGAGCAAAACCGCGTTGTAACGGCAACCGGGCGCGTTATGATGGTACAAGCGGGCCGGATTTTGCGTGCAGACAAGGTCACATATGATTTAAATGCTGACCGCGTTCTGGCATCAGGGCATGTCGTTTTAAATGAAGAAAGCGGCGATATTTATTATGCTGATCAGGTAGAGCTCAAAGATAAGCTTAAAGACGGTTTTTTAGACGGGATTAAAGGGTATCTAAATGATGGTTCGCGATTGGTTGCGGAAAAAGGGCGCAGGATTGAAGGTAAGCGCAGCACGCTCTATAAGGCGCTTTATACACCGTGTGAGCCTTGCAAAAGTAATCCCGAGCGCGCCCCTGTATGGCAGATTAAAGCGTCTGAAGTTACGCATGATGAGCAAGATAATCTAATAAAGTATAAAAATGCGCGCTTCGAAGCCTTTGGTGTTCCGGTTGCATATACCCCGTATTTTGCACATGCGGATGGCTCTATCAAACGTAAAAGCGGCTTTTTATCTCCAACTGCAGGATTTAAGAGCGAGCTTGGCCTTTTTGTAGATAATAGTTATTATTGGAACGCTGCACAGGACAAAGACGCAACTTTTGGTTTGCTTGCGATGACCGAACAGGCGCCGCTTGCATATGGGGAATTCCGGCACAGATGGGATGATGCAGGTGTAGTTTTGCAGGGCGGTATTACGCAATCAAACCGTCCGGATTTTCCCGATGATGACGAGATCCGTGGTCATATTTTAAGTGAGGCGCGCTGGGATATGAATGATAAATGGCGGTCTGGTGTTGATATACAATGGGCATCGGATGATCAATACATGCGCCAATATGATTTTATCGATGAAGATGTTCTGGAGAGTCAAGTTTATGCCGAACGTTTTTCAGGCCGGAATTATGCCGCGGGACGTATTCTGACATTCCAGGATACACGTATTAGAGAAGATCAAGCGGATCAGCCCGAAGTTTTACCAGAAATTATGGCAAGTTTTGTGGGTGATGCGGGCGCTGTACCGATTGTTGGCGGGCGCTGGGATGCTGATGCGTCATTTTTGGGGTTGCGGCGTAATGGTGACGAGCAAGATATGAATCGTCTTAGTGTTAAAGGGGGATGGGAGCGACGTTTTATTTCCGATTATGGTTTAGTCGCACGTGTTGATGCAGATATTCGCGGTGATCTTTACAATGTGCGGGATCGTGTAGCGGCCATACCTGGATCGGGGCAGCAGAATTCAACTACAGAAACACGCTTTTTTCCAAGGCTAACAGCGCAGACGAGTTATCCCATGGTTAAAATGATTAATAGCGGTCAGATAACAGTCGAGCCGATTGCGGCGATTACGGTGACGCCGAATATTGATGTGAGCAATGACATTCCCAATGAGGATTCTCAAGATGTTCAGATTGATGCAAGTAATTTATTTGAGCCCAATCGGTTCCCAGGACTGGATCGCGTGGAAGATAAAACCCACGTAACATACGGCTTGCGTACCGGTTTTTATAATTTAGACGGGTGGCAAGCGGATGCTTTTCTTGGTCAGAGTTATCGTTTGGATGATGATACGAGCCCGTTTCCCGAAGGGTCTGGATTAGACGATCAGGATTCGGATGTAGTGGGTCAACTTGGCGCAAGTTTTGAAGACTACTACCTTAATTACAGGTTTCAGCTTGATAATAGAAGTTTATCATCTCAACGTCATGAAGTTGATGCGCAAATTAAATGGGATCGGTTTTCACTTTCTAATCGATACTTATATGCCAAAGCGCTTGAGGGTACGGATATTAATGATAGTCGTGAACAATATCGCTTTGATGCGGGATACTATTTAACGCCCGAATGGCGAGCACGGTTTGGCGCGACGCAAGATTTGGGCGAGGATTCTGGCTTGCGGCAGGCATATGCAGGGTTTGAGCATTTTGGCCAGTGTATTTATTTATCTTTGCTGGGGCAGCGTAATTACACAGATGATTTGTCTGGGGAAAGTGATACTGAAATTTTATTCCGGATAGGCCTTAAAAATCTAGGGGAATATCAAGCGTCCGGTTTGCGACCTGATACACGCGTTCAATAAAAATGTACATTTAACATACAGTTTTGTTTTATATTTACTTCGTGCTATCGGCTTTTAAGGTTTTTTTGTATAGACTGTACCCTTCAATAAAGGTTTTCACATTAGTGATAATATCGGCTTTGTTTTTCTGTATATATAAAAGGCATATATTAATATTATGAATCTGATTATAGACCCCAGTTTTCATATGTGGTTTGCGATGCTTTTAACGGTTATCGCGGTGTTGCTTTTTACGCGGGATGATGTGCCGCTCGAAGTGACAAGTATTGGTCTTTTGACCTCGCTTCTTGTCTTTGGGCAGCTTTTCCCGTTGCCGGATGTAAATGGTCATAACCAGCTTGATGCTGGTACGCTTTTATCCGGTTTTTCAAATCCTTCGCTTATTGCGGTTCTGGCGCTGCTTGTTATGGGGCAAGCGATGATCCATACCAATTCTTTGCGCGCTGTTACGGGTGTTTTTGCAAAGGCTGATAAAAAAAGCGCGTGGTTATCTATTCTTGGAATTATGGTTTTTGTTATGGTTGTGAGCGCCTTCTTAAACAATACGCCGCTCGTTATTATTGCGATACCGGTTTTACAAATCTTGGCAACTTCGGTGAAGTTGCCAGTGAGTAAGGTCATGATGCCGCTGAGCTTTGTTGCGATTTTGGGGGGGATGACTACCTTGATTGGGTCATCTACAAACCTTTTGGTGTCGAGTGCTATGGAAGAACTTGGGTATGAGAAACTCAACTTCTTTGATTTTGTGGTGCCGGGCAGTATGCTGGCTGGTGTTGGTTTTCTCTATGTCTTGTTTATTTTACCTAAAATGCTGCCCGAGCGCGGCGGTATGTCTGAAGATTTAAGTCAAAATGAAAAAGAGTTTGTGGCAGAATTGGATATTGCCGAGGATTCAAAACTTATTGGTATGGAGTGTGAAGAAGGGCGTTTTCCAGAGTTAGGAGATTTGAATATCAGATTGATACAGCGCGGCGGGCATTTGATCCTGCCGCCTTTTGAGGGGTATGTCATTCAATCCGGTGATATTTTAATTGTGTCCGCGACCCGTAAAACTCTGGTTGCGCTTTTGTCTAAATATCCAGGGTTTATGTTGTCAGAAGAAAAGAGCCGTAATGCCGCGGAGCGTAAATCGGCCGTTAAGAAAACGGTTGAAGAAGTTGACCGCAGTGAGGTGGAAGCACGCGTTCTGGCTGAACTTATGATCACGCCAGCTTCGCGTATGATTGATATGTCATTGGAGCGCATAAATTTTGAAAGACAGTTTGGGACGGTTGTTTTAGGAATTCAGAGACGCGCAAAGGTTGTGCGCCGCCGTTTTGGGCGTATACGGCTTGAGGCAGGTGATGTTCTGCTTATTGCTGGGTCCGGGGATGCGATTGATGCCATGCGCGGGAATCCGGATTTTATTGTTTTATCCGGCTCTAAAAAAGATATTCCTAAACCTGCCAAAGCACCGCTTGCAGGGAGTATATTTTTTAGCGCCATTGGCGCGGCGGCGCTTGGGTTTGTTTCTATTCCAGTAGCGGCGATTGCGGGATCTGTGTTCATGATTGCGACAGGCTGTCTTAATATCCGGCAAGCGACCCGAGCTATTGACCGAAAGATATTTTTGCTGGTGGGGTCTATGCTTGCGCTGGGTGAAGTTTTGCAAGCTACGGGCGGCGCGCGGTATATTGCAGAGCAAATTTTGCAATTGCCTTTTGCCGATACGCCAATAGGCATGTTATCGATTTTCTTTTTGCTTGTTGCGCTTGCTACTAACCTTTTAACCAATAATGCATGTGCGATTTTATTTACGCCTATTGCCATGAACTTGGCGGGCAGCATTCCTGTACCGCCAGATTTGCAAGTTGATATTGCCTATTTATTTGCGATCACAGTGATTTTTGGTGCGAATTGTTCCTTTGCTTCTCCGGTCGGGTATCAAACGAATTTGTTGGTTATGGGTCCCGGACATTACAAATTTAAAGACTTTATAAAGGCCGGGGTGCCTCTTGTGTTCGTTTTGTGGGGGGCGTATATTTTAGTCCTAAAGTTCTATTTTAATATTTAAAGCGACTATTGATATATGCTGATCTCTTCCTATAATCCAAACGACCGGTATAAAAAACGTTCTTTTCAAAGGCTGACAGGGTTTTTGATGATGATTTTGTTTATGGCATCTGCGCTCGGGATTGGGTTTTGGCTGGGTATTCAAAGTGCGGAACAACGTATTTCATCATTAAATGGTCGATTGAATGAGGCGCTGGATGAGAAAACAGCGGCGGATGATTCGATCACACAAGTGAGAGCCGAGGCGCAAACAGCGATTATGCGGTACAATCAACTTAAAGAAACATATGAGGATATTATCCCGAACGGTCCGATGGAGGAGCTTGTGTTTCTAGTGCGCGAGCAGCTTGAAGGCGGGATGGATCCAAACCGTCTTGCGTTTTTGATACGCTCTGCCCGCCCTCCGCAAAATTGTATCGAACCGGATACAAAGAGATTTATCGTTTCTACACCCGCATATAAAGGCGCGGATAGTAAGATCAGTATTGCAGAAGGTGCGATCACTATTACAGGTACTGGCGATTCTGTTAAGAATGAGGCCGGCGCGCCGGAGGCATGGTATGATTCTTCCAAGGAAGTCCAGATTGTTTTTACGCTTGAAGATGGACAACAGGATATTAAAAAAGGCGTTATGCCTTTGCAGCACTCTGTTGTAGCCGATGCGCGGGAATATCGCTTTACCATTCGAGAAGGGGCGCGATCCTTTGCAAAAATTACATATGATAGTTGTGATTATCCTTAGGACTTTTTCATGGATTTTTATTTTTAAACTCTAATTGAACGCTTTTTTTAAAAACGGCCGAATGTCTGCTGTTGTGTTTAGCTTCACAGTGATGGCTTGTGCGCTGTATATTTTAGGGTTATAGCCTTTAGCCAAAAACGTTATATTTGCGTTCTCGGCTGGGCCGCTAAAGCTTATAGACATATTTTCGTAATAAAAATTCTTGAGCGATGTTTTCAAGGTTTCAAGTTCCAAGGGGTTACCTGAAAATATGGGGGGCAGTGTATCTACATTATATTCCAAAATACCAGATCCAGTGCTGGTTATTAGGCCTTGCGAGATGATGATAGATTGATCTTGGTTGTTTCGTTTTACATCCATGCTGATCGCAAGAAGACCGCTTGATTGAATTTGAGGTAGCCCAATTTTTTGTGTGAGGGTATTTAATGCGATATCACGTGCTAATATTTTGTATTCAGCCTCATTTTCCTTAAAGTTGATATTTTTTATTTCTATCTGGCCTGTTAAAAAAGGCGCCGTAACATTTTCGATATTTAAATACCCGCCGCTCATGGTGATTGCAATATTACAACCCGGAAACGCCTGTAGCGTTTGCACTTCTTGAGGGGGATTATTTCCAGCCGTGCATGGGATATTTTGAATATTTAAAAGCGAGAGGCTTTCTATATTCTGTGTTTTTATTGTGCCATTAACGTTACCGATATTTACTGGTGAAAAATTAAACTGGCCATTTCTTATATCGTAAATAGCCTGTTTTTTTGTTTCTTTTGATGATTGTGAGGTGTTTTTTTCTTGTGAAAATTTTAGCCTTATCCTGCCTTTGCCATTCATGATATTTTTTGGCGTATTTTTAAAAATTTGCTCAAGATTTATACTACCACTTGATATTGCAAGCTGTGTCTGGGTTACGTTTTTGTTTAAAGCGCCATTAATCGGAAAAGTATTGTTACCGTTTATTATTTGAGATGTGAAGTTTATTGTTCCGTCATCTTTAATTTTAAATGGGATTGAAATTTCAGTGCTTTGTTTTCCCTGATTTTTTTCAGTGTTGGCAACAGGTGAGGGGGCGTATGCTGGCAATTTAGCATCCCCTTTTGCCTTTCCAAATTTAAAATTTATATCTGTTATATGGGCAATGTAATTTTTTAGGGCCGAAGCATTTTTTGCTATTAACATGCCCTTTGAAGCGTTTTTGTTATCAATATCAAGTTTGAGTTCGATATTTTCGTGACCTGCCGCTGTTGCATTTATAAGAGTCTTTTTTTGCCCTTCGCTAATTTCCAATTTTACAATTGTATTTTGCCATGGTGTTTCGTTCAAATTCATGCCACCTGCCCGAATGTCTGATTGTAAGAGAAAGTTCTTGCTTGGTTGCTGCTTTATATTAATCTGCCCATTAGCACGTGTGATTTTAAAAGTTTTGTTTTGATTGCTGTTTTTAAAACGCGCCCTTTCAAACTCTATATTGGTTTCAAGAGCTTCATTTTTCTGGATTAAACCTGAAAAGCGTCCTTCCAGCGCGGCATTCTCAGATTGAAGGCTGATATTGCCTTGTATCTTTAGGTGCTCTGTTTCATCTCTATTTGCGGTGAGTGAGAATGATATTCTAGCCGCGTTTTGGTCTGTAATGCTTATCATACCATTATATATACGTATACTTTCAATGTGCTTTATTAAATCCGGTATAGGCAAGCGTTGCGGAAAGGTATTATATTCGAGCTTTGAGATAATATTTAAACCCTCAATATCGATGCTCTCTACGCTTCTAAAAACTATTGCATTTAGAGGGTTATATTTTATTCTTAATTCTTTAACTGAGGATTGAGATGTGTTTTTAAATTTAATGTTTTTATAGATAAGTGCATTGGCAGAAGTTTCAGGCGCAGGGAGGGTATCAACTATTAAACCAATATCTGCGAATCCTTTTTCTATACGTTTTCCAATTTTATCCGGTGCCTGTGCGTAGATTAGCCATAGGAATATCAGGCCGAATATAATTGATCCAACTGTAAAAATTATAAGCGGCGTTTTATTGAAAACAATGAAATCAGCTACTTTTGCTTTAAACATCTATATCTTCTGCAAACTCTGCATTATTTTGAATAAACTTAAAGCGGCTTTCGGCATTTTTACCCATAAGACGCTCAACGAGATCATCAATCTCGGCATGGCTATCTTTTTCAGAGACTGTTTGTTCTTCTTCTAGCTCTTCCAGCACATTTTGCGATAGTCCAAGTGCAGAAATCGCGTCAGGTAGTGTTACCCGCAAAAGTATACGACTTTTGGGATTCATCGTTGTTTCTTTAAGTTGCTTTGCGGGCATTTCACCCAAGCCTTTAAATCGGCTGATATCAACTTTTGATTTGTTTTTAAAGACGGTATTCATGAGTTCGTCTTTATGTTCGTCATCGCGGGCGTATTCACTTAAAGTGCCGCTGACAAGGCGGTAGAGCGGTGGCTGTGCCAGATATAAATGACCGCTTTCTATAAGTAGGCGCATTTCGGCATAGAAAAATGTGATAAGGAGGGCGGCAATATGCGCGCCGTCCACATCTGCATCGGTCATGATGATCACACGCTCGTACCGTAGTTTTTCCAAATCAAAATCTTTGGATGTGCCGCAACCGAGTGCTAAAATCAAATCCTGAATTTCCCGATTTGCGCGGATTTTATCGCGGGTTGCACTGACTACGTTCAAAATTTTACCACGCAAGGGCAGAATCGCTTGTGTTTCGCGGTCTCGCCCCTGTTTTGCGGAGCCGCCCGCGCTGTCGCCCTCAACGATAAAAAGCTCCGTATCTTCGGCATCAGATCGCGAGCAATCAGCCAGTTTACCAGGCAGGCGTAATTTCCGTGTGGCCGTTTTTCTGGCATGAGCACGGTCTTGGCGACGTCTTTGGCGGTCCTCGGCCTTTTCTATGATTGCGTCGAGCAGGTTTTTACTGCTTTCTGGGTCGCCGGATAACCAATGGTCAAAATAATCTCTGATGGCTATATCTACGAGGCGAGTAACGGAGGTGTTGACTAATTTTTCTTTTGTTTGTCCCTGAAATTGTGGTTCCTTGATAAATACAGATAAAATAATGCATGCACCAGAAATGACATCTTCAGCCGTGATAATCGAGGATTTTTTATTGCCGGTCATATCTGCATAATTTCGGAGGCTGCGTGAGAGTGCAGACCTTAGACCGTTTTCGTGCGTGCCGCCTTGCGGTGTGGGTATAGTGTTACAATAAGAATAGGAGAATCCGTCGTCATTGATAGGCCACGTTACAGCAAACTCAACCCGTCCCTGATTGTCGGGCAAGTCGGCTTTACCGGCAAATGCTTTAGGTGTGATCGTTTCCCGATCTTTAAGTGTATTATTAAGAAAGTCTAGTAACCCGCCAGGAAAATGGAACTTTTGCTCGGTTGGAGCTTGTGATTCAGCGGCAAGGCAGGCGGGGTCACATTTCCATCTTATTTCTACGCCGGAATATAGATATGCCTTTGATCTGGCCATTTGATAAAGCCATGCCGGTTTGAAGCGCGCCTTTTTACCAAAAATTTCCGGATCAGGGTGAAAACTGACTGTTGTGCCGCGGCGATTGTGTATAGGGCCAAGGTTTTCTAGTTTACCAACGGGGTCGCCGCGGGAAAAGCTCTGCTTATACAAAGTTTTGTCACGTGCAACTTCGACCCACATATCATCGGATAGAGCATTTACAACCGATATACCAACGCCATGCAGCCCGCCGGAGGTCTGATATGATTTGTTAGAAAATTTACCGCCGGAATGGAGTGTGGTTAAAATAACTTCCAATGCAGATTTCCCGGGGTATTTGGGGTGATCATCTACCGGAATGCCACGCCCGTTATCACGTATTATAATTGAATTATCGGCTTCAAGCGCAATTTCAATCCAATCGGCATGACCGGCAACGGCCTCATCCATAGAGTTATCCAGAATTTCACCAGCTAAATGGTGAAGCGCGCGATCATCGGTACCGCCGATATACATACCCGGCCTGCGCCGAACAGGCTCCAAACCTTCTAAAACTTCTATATCGGATGCGCTATAAGAGTTGTCATCTTTATTTTGTGCTATACTGGATTTAGACATTGCCGCCTGTATTGTTGTTATGAATTTTTGTGTATATTAAAAGCCTAAGCTTTTATCTGCATCTATTCTGAATAGCTTTATAAACCTTGAAAATCAACCGATTTGCCGCTCCGGCTTCAAAATAACCACAAATGAAAAGTTAACGTATGGATACTTTTTTCAATTCTACAGATTTTTTACCGGATGAGATTGCTGGTTGCGTTCCAACTATACGCGTTATCGCTATGCCTTCTGATGCTAATCCTTCAGGTGATGTATTTGGAGGATGGATCTTATCGCAAATGGATTTGGCGGGCGGTGCGCACGCATATCAAATTGCATTGCACAGGGTTGTGACTGTTGGGGTAAATGCGATGACATTTCATCAGCCGGTTCATATTGGCGATGAAGTTAGTTTTTATACAAAGCTTGAGCGTATAGGAAAAACTTCTATATCTATACATATAGATAGTTGGGCTTTTAGACGAAATGAAAAGAAATATGATAAAGTAACAGAAGGCCTATTTACATACGTTAAAATAGATGGAACTGGTAAGCCTGTAGAGATTAAAAGTTAAAGTTAAATTATATTCATAAGGTTTAGACAATAATGTGTTTTCAAAATAAAAACTTTTTTAAAAACATATGCTTTCTTTTAGGGGGGCTTTTTTTAGTTTTTTTGTTTTTGAATTCTGTGAGCTTTGCGCAAGGGTTTGAAGATTTTAAAAAACCTTTACCGGATATAGAATTTATTCCAGAAGACGAGTTTAATGCATCGTCATTGCTTTATAAAGGTGGACAGAGCGATTTAGCTTTTGAAATTCGTCTTCCAAAAGATTGGACAACGCAATCTGGCTATAGTTCCACTTTAGGTGGTGGTGAAGGTAATGCCTTGTTTGGGGAACTGGCGCGATATTATGGCCCTACACAGCTCATGATTCCCCGAAGCTATCTTACTATCGAAGTTGTTTCTCTTAATTATCAACTAACCGCAGAACAATGGTTTTTACAATTTATTTTGGAAAACGGTTTTGCGATACAGGGTATGAATGTTTACAATGATCGTGAGATAGAAGCTCTTTTTGTTAGCCTTATTGGTAATGATAGCTTTGCTGTTCGATCTAAGGTTTTTCTAAGTGGGCGAAATATTGTAATGGCGCGTTATTATATGCCCGTCGAGAATTGGGAAGTAGAGAAGAAAAGCCAAGCAAGCATTATAAGATCATTTAAAATGGAGAACCTTTCTGAAGAAAATGTTGAAAAAATGCTTGTTTATCAATTTTTAGATGTTGCAGAAATGAAATTTCCTGCGTCTTGGACTTTGCATTCGCCGCGGGCTACTTCAGTCGAAAAAATGAGTGTATCCTTGCTTAATATAGCTGGTGATGAAGATCAAGCCTCCGTTAAGACAAGCGCTTCAACGGAATATAGCGATAGGCATGTGCTTGAGGGTAAAATTGATGTTAATATTTTGTCTGCTTTTGCCGCAGATTCTCTAGAAAGCGAACTTAATTCTTTTAAAGAAAATCTAAATGACCAAGGGTTGATTTTAAAAAATCATTTAGAAGCCGATAGTGGGTATATTTACAATCCTGATTTCAGTTTTGCAAAAGTCGATGTTTTTGAAGCCAGTGATACATCGCAAAGTAATATGAATTATGAACTTTGGCTTGGTATGCTTGCAGCCAATGATTATTACTTTTTTGTTACACTTCTTACCCCATCAAGAGATCAGGATTATTTTGTTTGGTCAAGAAACACGCAAACTTACAAATTAATTCTTAATATGATTGAACCCACTGACAGTTCAATATGGGATGTTGATAATGAATAAATTTTATGTTTTATAAATAAGATTTTTAAAACCTAGCAAGAATAATACATGCTATATTCTATAGCAGAAACACTTGTTTCATATTGATCAACATCTTGCATTTTTAAATTGATATAAGAATTTATCATATCTTGTGTAAAAACATCTCCCGCAAGTAAAAAACCGTTATTGTCCCGCAGAGATTTGAGTGCTTCCCTTAAAGACCTTGCAACTGTAGGAATTTTTTCAATTTCGGTCGTTGGTAAATCATAAAGATTTTTATCCATCGCTTCGCCAGGATCAATTTTATTTTGAATGCCATCCAAGCCTGCCATGAGCTGGGCTGCGAACGCTAAATATGGATTGGCGGCTGGGTCTGGGAAACGTACCTCTATTCTTTTTGCAGGCGCGCTTGTCGCCACAGGAATTCGGCAAGAGGCGGAACGATTTCGTGCAGAGTATGATAACAAGATTGGCGCTTCATACCCTGGAACAAGGCGTTTATAGCTGTTTATAGTAGGGTTTGTAAAAGCGTTTAGCGCGCGTGCATGCCTTATTATTCCACCAATATAATGCAATGCCGTTTCAGACAAGTCGGCGTATTTTTTACCTGCGAAGAGCGGTTTACCGGCGAGCCATAATGATTGGTGGCAATGCATACCGGACCCATTATCCCCAAATATAGGTTTTGGCATAAAGGTTGCCGTTTTGCCGTAGCTATTAGCAACGTTATGGACAACATGCTTGTAAATTTGAATATTATCTGCAGAATTTGTCAATCCCGCATAGTTAATACCAATTTCGCACTGGCTGGGCGCAACTTCATGGTGATGTTTTTCAACCTCCAAACCCATGGATTGCATAACAGTAACCATTTCGGCGCGTATGTCAGATAGTTGATCAACGGGCGCATCAGGGAAATAACCGCCTTTAGCCTTTGGACGGTGACCCATATTGCCTTCATCATAATATCGTCCGGAATTATAAGGGCCTTCTTCACTATCAATTTCAAAACCGCTTTTATGGGGGGCTGTATTTATTTTAACGTCTTCAAAAACAAAGAATTCGGCTTCGGGCCCGAAATTAGCGGTATCGGCTATTCCGCTTTCTTTCATGTAGCTTTCTGCGCGCTTAGCAATAGACCGTGGGTCTTTATGATAGGGTTTTCCGGTTTCTGGATCGTAGATATCACAAAAGACTTTAATTGTTTTTTGCGCGGCAAATGGGTCGATACTGATGCGCTTTATGTCAGGAATCATGATCATATCGGATTGGTGGATATCTTGCCAGCCAGCAATAGAAGATCCATCAAAATATATGCCGTTTTTTATTTTTCCTTCGTTAAACGCGCTTGTATGTTCGGTTGTATGCTGCCGTGTTCCCCGTAAATCGGTAAAACACATATCTATAAATTGTATCTCATTATCTTTAATAAATTTAAGGCAATCAGACGCATTTTTGAAAGTAAGGGTATTTGCGGACAAGGCGGCATCTCCACTATGATTATTTATTTTTTAAAAGAAAACCATTACCTGGTTTTTTAAGAGCTAGCATAAACATATGATGAAAACAATTTTTTGTTTTCTTTAGGCTTGCGTTTTTAAAGCAATATCGGTTATATCCTATTTCTGCACATAACGAATTTCGTTATATGGCGACTGTAGCTCAGCGGTAGAGCCCTCGGTTGTGGTCCGAGTTGTCGCGGGTTCGAACCCCGTCAGTCGCCCCATTTTTTTCGCATATATAATTCTTTGACAAAATTAAAAGAAATACTTGGCATTTTGTTTGAGATGCGCTAAAAACGCGCTTCATCACGCATGTTTTGTTATGGAGCATGCTTTACATATGCGGCTGTGGTGAAATTGGTAGACACGCTAGATTTAGGTTCTAGTGCTTTCGGGCGTGGGGGTTCAAGTCCCTCCAGCCGCACCATATTTTCAATAGTTAAAATATTGAAAATTTTATAACTATAAAGAATTTAAAGACCGAGTTAGGATCAAAATGCAGGTTAAAGAATTAAAGAAAGACGGCCTTAGCCGCGAAATGGAAATTACAATTCCGGCAAATGATATTGATGCACGGATTGATGCGCGTCTAAAAGAAGTTGGTAAAACGATTCGCTTGCCGGGTTTTCGCCCAGGTAAGGCGCCGATGAAAATATTAAAACAAAAATATGGTCGTGCCGTTATGGGTGAAGTCTTGGAGGCGGCGGTAAATGAGACTTCAGCCAAGGCTTTGGAAGAAAAAGACCTTACACCAGCGATGCAACCAAAAATCGAAGTCAAAGAATTTGATGAAGGTAATGACCTTACATACACCATGGCAGTTGATATTTTACCTGAAATAAAATTGGCCGATTTTAAAGGTATTAAATTAGAAAAACCTGTTGCAAAGGCTTCTGATGTAGAGATTGACAGAGGCGCTTGAGCGTATTGCTTCCAATAATACAGGTACGCAGAAAATTGAAGGTAAGCGCGGCGCAAAAGACGGCGATACGCTTGTTATTGATTTTGACGGGCGGACAGCCGATGATAATAAGCATCACGATGGTATGAAGTCCGAAGGGCATCGCCTCAAGTTAGGGAGTGGTATGTTCATCCCTGGTTTTGAAGATCAGTTGATTGGAAAAAAGGCCGGAACAGATGCGGAAGTAAAGGTTTCATTCCCGGAAAATTATGGCGCAAAAGAACTGGCCGGGCGGGATGCGATTTTTGATGTTAAAATCCATGAAATTCATGAGCCAGCCGAAGCCAAAATTGATGATGAGTTTGCTAAGACTTTAGGTCTTGATGATCTGGATGCTTTAAAGAAGGCTGTTGCGGATCAGCTTGAGAACGAGTTTGGTCAACAAAGCCGCGTAGTTGTTAAAAAACGTCTTTTGGATGTCTTGGACGAAAAACACGATTTTGAAGTGCCTCCAAGTATGCTCAAGATGGAGCACGATAATATTTTGCAGCAGATCGAGTTAGAAAAGCAGCGTAACCCTGAAGAAGATCAAAGCGAATTAACAGATGAAGAAAAAGACGAGTTTGAAGAAATTGCGGCACGCCGTGTTCGTCTTGGTTTGATTCTGTCAAAAATTGGTAAGGAAAATAATATTACTGTTGCAGATCATGGATTTGCAAAAGGCTGTTATATCCGAAGCGCAGAAATATCCTGGACAGGAAAAAGACGTTTTTGACTATTATTCCAAAAATCGCAATGCTTTAGAAAGCCTGCGCGCGCCTTTGTTTGAAGAAAAGGTTGTTGATTTTATTCTTGAGCTTGCTGATGTTAAGGAAAAAGAGGTTAAGCCCGAGGATATTTTGAAAACTCTGGAAGATGAAGAAGACGCAAAGCCTAAGAAGACTGCGGCTAAAAAAAATTCTGAGAAAAAAACGCCGGCAAAAAAAGCATCCGATAAAAAGGCGAGTGCAAAAAAAGATGATAGCAACAAGGAAAGTGTAGCTAAGAAAAAGCCAGCTTCAAAAGCCAAGCCTAAATCTTCTGGCGCAAAAACAAAGAAAAAAGACTAGTTCCTCGCGTATTTCGTTTAAAAAATAAATTTAATGTGCAATCGCACTTGAATAGACCGTATCCGTTGAGGTACGGTTTATTTGTATTTGCCTTTTGAATATAAGGTAATATCTTAGCTTTAATAAGCATCTCAAGATTTATAGATTCAATTTTTAAACCAACCAACAAAGAAGATAGAGAAAACATGACTGAGCGTGATCCGATGGAAACCTTTATGAATACACTTGTTCCAACCGTTATTGAGCAGACAAATCGCGGGGAGCGTGCTTTTGATATATATTCGCGTTTGCTAAAGGAGCGTATTATCTTTTTAACCGGTGAGGTTAATGATTATGTTTCCAGTTTGATATGCGCGCAACTTTTGTTTTTGGAATCAGAAAATCCAAAGAAAGAAATTTCGTTTTATATCAATTCACCCGGCGGCGTTGTTACCTCCGGCTTGGCGATGTATGACACAATGTTATATATAAAGCCCGAAGTATCAACCGTATGTATTGGACAGGCGGCCTCTATGGGGTCATTGCTTTTGGCTGCCGGAGCAGAAGGTAAACGTTACGCATTGCCAAATGCAAGGATTATGGTTCATCAGCCAAGTGGCGGTGCGCGCGGACAGGCGACAGATATTGAAATTCAAGCAAAGGAAATCCTGCGGTTGCGTCAAGCTTTGAATGAAATATATGTGAAGCATACAGGACAGAAACTAGCCGCTATTGAAAAGGCTATGGAGCGGGATAACTTCATGAGTGCAGAAGAAGCTAAAAAGTTTGGTCTGATTGATCACGTTGTAGAAGCGCATACAGAAACTGAAAAAAATGATGATAAAAAATCTTAAATTTTATTAATATCCTAAGGTTTCAGTAAGGTTTTACAGCGTAAAATTAAATATTATTATTTTAAGCGTGATATGTTTTTCGTGCTTAAGATATTTTAGTTTTAAGATGCGGTTTCTCTTGTTTAAAAAAAAATAAAGCGCATATCTTTAAAAGCGTATCTTTAATATTAAAAGAAAATTTACGATTTTATTTTGATCTGTTTTTCATTTCAATCCGTAAAAAATGTAGAATAACAAAGGAAAACCTCATGGCTGCTTCGTCTACTTCAACTGTATATGCAGTTTTACCGCTTCGTGATATTGTAGTATTTCCGCATATGATTGTACCGCTTTTTGTCGGGCGTGAAAAATCCGTCGAAGCTTTGGAGCATGTCATGCGAGAAGATAAGCAAATTCTTCTTCTTACACAAAAATCGCCTTCTGAAGATGATCCGGATGCTAAAGATTTATACGAAGTTGGTGTTGTTGGCTCAATTTTACAGCTTTTAAAGCTTCCGGACGGCACGGTCAAAGTTCTTGTTGAGGGCGGCGCGCGCGTTAAAGTCGACGCATTTAGTGAAGATGAGACCTATTTACAAGCGACTGTCTCAGAGATTGTGGATCCAACCGTTATTGATGATGATCTGGATGCGTTGGCGCGCGCAGTTATGACCCAATTTGAGCAATATGTGAAGCTTAATAAGAAAATCCCACCAGAAGTAATCGTTTCGGTTAATCAAATTGATGAATCTTCCAAAATGGCGGATACGGTTGTATCACATTTGGCGCTTAAAATTGATCAAAAGCAGGAGTTGTTAGAAATTGCATCTACTGAGGAGCGGCTTGAAAAAATTTATGCCTTTATGGAAGGCGAGATCGGCGTTTTACAAGTTGAAAAGCGTATTCGCGGGCGTGTAAAACGCCAGATGGAAAAAACCCAACGAGAGTATTACTTGAATGAGCAGATGAAGGCTATTCAAAAAGAGCTTGGAGATGGTGAAGATGGCGGCGGAGGCGAGCTTTCAGAGTTAGAAACTAAAATTGAAGAAGCCAAGCTTCCCAAAGAGGCAATGGAGCGCGCACAGGCCGAGCTTAAGAAATTGAAGCAGATGAGTCCGATGTCAGCGGAAGCAACAGTTGTCCGGAATTATTTGGACTGGATTGTTAATACGCCTTGGCATGAAACTACAGAAGTAAAATCCGATATCAAGGATGCAAAGAAAATCTTGGATACTGACCATTATGGTTTAGAAAAAGTCAAAGAGCGTATTTTAGAGTATCTGGCCGTTCAGCAGCGTACGAATAAAGTTAAAGGACCGATTCTATGTCTTGTGGGCCCGCCTGGTGTGGGTAAGACATCACTTGGGGCAGTCTATTGCCAGGGCGACCAATCGTAATTTTGTGCGTATGTCGCTAGGCGGTGTGCGGGATGAAAGCGAGATTCGTGGTCACAGACGTACATATATCGGCGCCATGCCGGGTAAAGTTATTCAAGGCATGAAAAAGGCGAAGACTATAAACCCGCTGTTTTTACTGGATGAAATTGATAAGTTAGGCAATGACTGGCGCGGTGATCCCAGCTCTGCGCTTTTGGAAGTTCTTGACCCAGAGCAGAATTCTACATTTCAGGATCATTACCTAGAGATTGATTATGATCTATCAGATGTGATGTTTGTGTGTACGTCAAATAGTGTGCAGAACTATGCCGAGGCCTTTGCTTGACCGAATGGAGCTGATTCGTTTGTCAGGCTATACGGAAGATGAAAAGCTTGAAATTGTAAAACGACATTTGCTGACAAAACAAATGGATGCGGCTGGGCTTAAAAAGGGCGAGTTCCGTTTAAGTGATAATGCGATTCGCGATTTGATTCGTTTTTATACACGTGAAGCCGGTGTGCGTAATCTAGAGCGTGAAGTGGCTAATCTTTGCCGTAAAGTGATTAAAGAAATTCTTATGACCAGTAAGGAAAAAATCTTTATTACGCCGCGTAATCTAGGAAAATATGCCGGTATTAAGAAATTCCGTTTTGGTGAAATCGAAGATCATAACCGTATTGGTGTGGTTAATGGTTTGGCGTACACCGAATCCGGTGGAGATTTGCTTTCTATCGAAGCGGTTACGATGCCAGGTAAAGACGGGAAAGTTTCAACAACCGGTAATATTAAAGAAGTCATGAAAGAATCGGTAACCGTTGCCGAAATGTTGGTTAAATCTCGCGCTGCGCAATATGGCATTGATTATGAGAAGCTTAAAGAATGTCAGGTTCACGTTCATGTTCCAGAAGGCGCAACGCCTAAAGATGGCCCTTCTGCGGGAGCTGCTATGGTGACGGCGATTTTGTCATCTTTATCGAGTATTCCTGTTCACCGTGATATTGCAATGACGGGTGAGGTAAATCTGCGCGGTAATGTGACGGCGATCGGCGGCTTGAAAGAAAAAATGCTTGCGGCGCTTCGCGGCGGTATTACCAAAGTTTTGATCCCGCAAGATAACGAGAAAGATCTGGCAGATATTCCCGCAAACGTGATTAAGGGAATCGAAATTATACCGGTTCGAACAATTGATCAGGTGCTTTCACATGCGTTAACATCCTTGCCAAAGCCTTTGGAATCCGATTCTGATGGAAAAATACCCCCAATTCCTTCAAAAACTGCAGAAAATAAGGGCGAAGGCATAATTCGTCATTGACTTGAACGTTTTTAGGGTTTTTAATCATAGGCATAGATGGAATTATCTTAGAACCTTTGGTGACACTTGTTCTTCAATGGGTTTTAAGAGTATTCGTTTAGCATTATCCGGTTTGTATCATTACGTGCAAATCGTTCTTTATTTAATCTTATGTAAGATGAAAGGGGTTCATTATGAACAAACAAGATCTTGTCGCACAGGTTGCGGATCACGCCGATATTTCCAAATCAAAGGCTGCTGAAGCTGTTGATGCTGTGATGTCTGCTATTAAGGGTAGCTTGAAAAAAGGCGACGACGTTCGTCTCGTTGGTTTTGGTACTTTTTCTGTAGCACAGCGCGCTGCAACGACTGGCCGTAACCCACGCACAGGCGAGCCTATAAAAATTCCTGCATCAAAGCAGCCTAAATTCAAAGCCGGTAAAGAGCTTAAAGAAGCTGTTAACGGTAAGAAGAAATAATTTTTTTCTTATACAATTAATGAAAACCGGCTTTTTATGGCCGGTTTTTTGTTTTTATTGCTGTTTTAAGGCTTGATTTTTTTTTGCCAAGTCTTTAGTAATACCAATTCCAGATGTATTGCACATTTTTAAATGTGGGTGATTAGCTCAGCTGGGAGAGCATCTCGTTTACACCGAGAGGGTCGGCGGTTCGAGCCCGTCATCACCCACCATTTATATTTATTTATACTCATATTTTTTTTGACTTTATATAGAAAAACCGCGTAAGAACGACATATCTTATTCGAAGGATTTTTCTATGGTTTTTCTTCCTGAATTAAAGCGTCATCAAACAGCCAGTGTAACGATCCGTAATGTACAAATTGGCGGTGGCGCGCCTGTTGTTGTGCAGTCGATGACCAATACCGATACGGCGGATGCGGTGAAGTCTTTCGAGCAAATCAAGGCATTGTATCTTGCCGGATCTGAAGTTGTTCGCGTTACGGTCAATAATGATGATGCCGCCATTGGTTTAATTAAAACGCGTGAAATGCTAGATAGAGAAGGGTTATCTGTACCTTTGGTTGGGTGCTTTCATTATAATGGTCATAAGCTTCTTAGTGATCATCCTGATTTGTGCTCTGCGCTGGACAAGTACCGTATCAATCCGGGTAATGTTGGTTTTGGTAAAAAGCGGGATAAACAATTTGAGATTATGATTGAAAAGGCTATTGAATATCAAAAGCCGGTGCGTATCGGGGTCAATTGGGGGTCATTGGATCAGGATTTAGCCACACGGCTTATGGATGAAAATGCTAAGCGATCCGAGCCTTGGGCGGCAGATGCGGTTATGCGGGAAACGATTGTGCAATCAGCATTGCTAAGTGCGGCGCAGGCGGAAGATATAGGTCTTGATAAAAACAAGATCGTATTATCCGCTAAAGTTAGCCGTGTTCAGGATTTGATCGCCGTTTACCGTGCCTTGGCACAGCGGAGTGATTATGCACTTCATTTAGGTTTAACAGAGGCCGGCATGGGATCAAAGGGTATTGTCGCGACGGCATTGGCGGAGGGCATTTTGCTGAACGAGGGGATAGGGGATACAATTCGTGCATCCCTAACGCCCCAGCCCGGTGGTGACCGGACATTAGAGGTCAAGGTTTGTCAGGAGATCTTACAAGCGCTCGGCCTGCGTTCTTTTGCGCCGGAGGTGAGTGCATGCCCAGGATGCGGACGCACCACAAGCACATATTTTCAAGAATTAGCACAGGAGATTCAAAGGTATCTGGATGTTAAAATGCCGATATGGAAAGATCAGCATGCTGGTGTTGAAACCATGAAAGTCGCGGTTATGGGCTGTATTGTAAATGGGCCAGGGGAGAGTAAACATGCGGATATCGGAATTAGTTTGCCGGGAACTGGCGAATCACCTGTTGCACCCGTTTTTATTGATGGGGAAAAGGCACATACGTTGCGCGGAGATAATATTGCCAAGGATTTTCAAGGTATTGTCGAGAAGTATGTGCAAAACCGTTTTGGTGACAATGTAGCAGCGGCAGAATAAAATTTCTCGACTTTTGGTTTTAACTTTCTATATCTTTGTAATATGAAACTTGAAAATAAAACGCTTTTAAAAACAAAGTCTTATATTAACGGAAAATGGGTTGACGCCGTTAGCGGCAATAAATTTGATGTTCAAAATCCGGCGAATGGTGATGTTATTGCATCTGTATCAGATTGTAGCGCTGATCAGGCTAAGCACGCTATTGACGCGGCGCATGAGGCCTTCCAAAGCTGGTCGAAAACTACGGCGGATCACCGATCCAAGATTTTGCGAAGTTGGGCGGATTTGACGCGAAAGCACGCGGATGATCTGGCCATAATTATGACGAGTGAGCAGGGGAAGCCTTTAAAAGAAGCCAAGGGTGAGATCGAGTATACTGCCGGATTTTTAGAATGGTTTGCCGAAGAGGCCAAGCGCGCATATGGTGATGTTATTCCAAGCCCGTTCGAGGATTTACGAATTATTGTTATTAAGCAGCCGATCGGCGTTTGTGCAATGATAACGCCATGGAATTTTCCATCTGCGATGATTGCCCGTAAGGTTGGGCCGGCTTTGGCGGCGGGGTGTACGGTTGTTTGCCGTCCTGCCTCTACGACACCGTTATCAGCCTTAGCGATGGCAGCGCTCGCTGAAGAAGCGGGTGTGCCTGGCGGTGTTTTGAATATTATTACAGGTACAGATTCTAAAGCTATTGGAAAAGAGCTCACAGAAAACCCTATAGTTAAGAAGCTGTCTTTTACAGGCTCTACCGCTGTGGGGAAAACGCTTATGCAGCAAAGCGCCAGTACGATGAAGCGTGTTTCGCTTGAGCTTGGCGGCAATGCGCCGCTAATTATTTTTGATGATGCGGATATTGACGCCGCCGTTGAGGGAACAATCCCTTGCAAATTTCGGAATACAGGTCAGACTTGTGTATGCGCAAACCGGATTTATGTTCATGATGACATCTACGATGAATTTGCAGACAAGCTTGTTGATAAAGTTAAATCTCTTAAAGTTGGCAATGGTTTAGATGGCGATATGGACGTTGGTCCGCTTATTGATCAAGATGGTTTTGAAAGGTGCAAGATCATATTGCGGATGCACTTTCCAAAGGTGCGGAGGTCTTAATAGGTGGAAAGCCCCATGATTTGGGCGGTACGTTCTTCCAGCCGACCGTTTTGAAAAATGTCACACAAGATATGAAGATTGCTTCAGAAGAAACATTTGGTCCTGTTGCGCCTTTATTTCGATTTAATAATACCCAACAAGTTATTGAAATGGCTAATGATACGCGCTATGGTTTGGCATCGTATTTTTATGCTAATGATTTGGTACGTGTGTGGCGTGTTGCTGAAGCACTTGACTACGGCATGGTTGCAGTTAATCGCGGCCTTTTATCGACGCCGGTTGCTCCTTTTGGCGGCGTAAAAGAATCCGGTTTGGGGCGTGAAGGCTCCAAATACGGGTTAGATGAGTACATCAATATTAAATACGTACTTATGTCGGGGCTTAAAAAATAATAAAATAATTAAGGATAAAGTTATGCTCATCGGGGTTCCAAAGGAAATTAAAACATTAGAATACCGCGTTGGCCTTGTGCCATCTTCGGTTCAGGAATTTGTCCAGCATGGTCATAGCGTTATTATTGAAAGTGGAGCGGGCTCTGCCATTAATTTTACCGATGAAATTTATAGAAAAGCCGGCGCCGAGATTGTAAGCAGCGCCGAAGACGTTTTTGCACGTGCAGATATGATTATTAAAGTAAAAGAGCCGCAAGCTAATGAATGTAAAATGCTTCGTGAAGGCCAAGTTTTGTTTACATACCTGCATCTGGCGGCTGATCCGGCGCAAGCGCAAGGGCTAATGGATTCGGGCGCGGTTGCGATTGCCTATGAAACGGTTGCGGGTCGTGATGGGTAGTGTTCCCTCTTTTAGAGCCTATGAGCGAGATTGCAGGGCGTTTATCTGTTCAAGTGGGTGCCTTTTATTTGCAAAAGCATCAGGGCGGTACAGGGCGTTTAATTGGCGGTGTTCCAGGTGTTAAGCCTGCCAAAGTTTTAATTATCGGGGGCGGCACTGCAGGTTTTCATGCGGCGCAAATGGCAACCGGATTGGGGGCAAATGTTACGATATTAGAAAAATCCAATGCGCGTATGCGATATCTGGATGATTACTTTCACGGGCGCGCCAATATTGTTTATTCGAGTGCGAGTGTTATTGAAAAATATTCACAAGAATCTGATTTACTGATTGGTGCTGTTTTAATACCGGGCGCATCCGCACCGCGACTGGTTTCGAAAGATATGCTCAAAACCATGATTCCTGGCACTGTTATGGTTGATATTGCTATCGATCAAGGTGGTTGTTTTGAAACGAGCAAAGCTACGACCCATGATGAGCCGGTTTATACGATTGATGATGTCGTACATTATTGCGTGGCGAATATGCCAGGCGCTGTACCGTTAACGTCCGCCTTGGCGCTTAATCATTCGGTTTTGCCTTATGCCTTGAAATTAGCCGATGAAGGCTGGCAGGCGGCGCTTACAAGTGACCCTAACTTTATGGCGGGACTTAATGTGTGTGAGGCAAGATTACACATGAGGGTGTAGCGCGCTCTCTTAATCTTGATTTCCATGATTCTGAAACGTTGCTTGCAGCATAATGCATAAAAATATTAGAGAAAATTCAAAAATGCCGTTGACAGATGGGCGCATTACCTGATAGTTACTTTTTCACGCTTTCGCGGGCGTAGTTCAGTTGGTTAGAACGCCGGCCTGTCACGCCGGAGGTCGCGGGTTCAAGTCCCGTCGCTCGCGCCATTTTATTTTTATCCTCCATTTGTGATATATTTATAGTCTTGGGAACTGTTTTTGGTTTGCCGATGTTTGTAATTATATTTATTCCATAAAAGAAAGTATCGAGATGCTCTATAATTCTTTCCTTATCACCCGCATTCGTGTGACTTTCAGCTTTGTTGCACTATTTCTTTTGTTTTCTGTCGGTTCTGTTTTTGCGCAAGATGCTTTAAGTGGTGTGGAGCTTAGAAATGTGAAAACTGTTTCAGTGGCTTGTCTTGATGGATGGGAGGGGCAGGATTGTCTGAAGGCCGTCTCAGCATCAAACTATATTATGGTTTCAAATTATGGTGCGATGCTCAAAGAAAATAATCAAGAGGCCTCTGCCGAGACATTAAAACAAACATGTGCCGCATCTACAGCAGCAATGGAGCGTGATGTTCCAGCATATGCAATGAAAAGCGCATTTGTAGAATGCGCTAACTCTATTGTTGATGTTGCGGAGCGTTCAAAATTGATACCGGATCAAAACCAGTATCAAATACTTGTAGGGGCTGTTTTGTGTCTTAGTAATGATGAAAGGTGCCAGTCTATAAATGAAGGTTTGAAAAAGTTTTAATTCAAGCTTTTTTGCCTAGAATTTGTTTTTTTATATTTTTATATTCACTCATAGATATACCCAATCCGTGACAGATATCTTCCAGTTTGCTTTCTTCCGACTGATTGATTTTTCCATCTGCTACTAAGACATACAATGATGCCTTTATGATCTGGGATTTTACTGTTTTGTTTAAGCTGTGTCTTATGTTTGAAAGCTCGCTTATAATATCTGTTTTATTTTTAAGCATATCCTGCGCGCCGTTTTCGACATATTCTGATGTTATTTGATTTCCAGTCAGTTGTTCATATGTTTTCAGGATTGTCTCAGTTTCTCTGTCGTCTAGTTTATTATCAGCAATTGATACGGCGATCATACTTCTTATAATTGCCATTGCGGCTATATTTCCTTCATCACGGTGAAGTTTGTTTTTATTATTGTCGCCACCAACGAGTATGATCACAAACGTCCATAGTATGCCCGGAATAAAGCATAGTAATCCCAAGCTGGTTAGGCCTGCGCCCGCATAAGACATATATAAATCTGGGCTCGCCATGGCGTTATTAATAGTGGATATGGTTACCCCAATAAGTGCGAGAATAATGCCGGTCAGGCTGAGCGTGCTACTGTTCATATATATACTTTAGATTTATTGTTTTTAAGGGTAACTCATAATTATGGTGACAAAAATAAATCATTATAGCAATGCTTATAAGGTTTGATGTTTAATAAATTCTTTTTCTATTGTATAAATGCTTTTCATTCATTGTATCAGATGATAAAACAAAATCAGAATATAACAGTATAAAAAACCAAGATCCATTATGGCCTCCGGCGACTTTCTTATTAATTATTTGCCTATTTTGATGTTTATCGTTATCGCGTTAGTGATTGCGAGTGCCGCGGTTATTGGGTCATTGTTAATGGCGCGACAAAACCCTGATCCCGAGAAAAACTCGGCATATGAGTGTGGGTTTGATGCTTTTACGGATTCGCGCATAAATTTGATGTTCGGTTTTATCTGGTTACGTTGCTTTTTATTATTTTTGATCTCGAGATTGCGTTTTTGTTTCCGTGGGCTATTTCTCTTAAAGAGATCGGTATGTTCGGTTTTTGGTCGATGATGGTCTTTTTAGGAATTTTGACGGTTGGTTTTATATACGAGTGGAAAAAAGGAGCCCTTGATTGGGAATAAGTGATTTATGGGTCATGATCGCAAAGTTGTAAAGGCGCCTTCCTATAATTTCAAAACAGGTGTATCGGTGCCGCCGCCAGAAGAGCAAAATGTTGTGCCGGCGGCGATTTCCAAGACTGTTCAGGAAAAAGGTTTTTTATTGACCTCGGCGGATAATCTTTTTGATTGGGCGCGTACAGGGTCGCTGTGGCCGATGACATTTGGTTTGGCGTGCTGCGCGGTTGGAAATGATTCACGCGTATATGAGCCGATATGATCTAGACCGTTTTGGTATTATTCCGCGTCCATCTCCGCGTCAATCCGATGTGATGATTGTGGCGGGAACATTAACTAACAAAATGGCGCCTGCGCTTCGCAAAGTTTATGATCAAATGCCGGAGCCGCGTTGGGTTGTTTCTATGGGGTCATGCGCCAATGGCGGTGGGTATTATCATTATTCGTATTCTGTTGTGCGTGGCTGTGACCGCATTGTACCAGTTGATATTTATGTGCCGGGGTGTCCACCTACGGCAGAGGCGCTAGTTTACGGTCTATTACAACTGCAGAAGAAAATTCAACGGGAAGATACTCGCATTGCCCGATGAAGCTTTACAAGATCTTGCCGAATATATTTTAGAAAAAATGCCATCTCAAGTCATACGCTATGATTTTGCGAAGGATGAGCTTGTTGTCTATGTTTTGCGTGAAGGTATTCAAGACGTTTTAAATTTTTTGAAAGATGACAAAGAATGCGACTTTGAAATTCTATTGGATGTGACAGCGGTTGATTATCCAGAACGTGTGGGTGAGCCGGATAGTGGACGTTTTGAGGTTGTTTATAACTTATTATCCTTGCGTCATAACCATCGTATTCGGGTCAAACTTTACACAGAAGAAAATCAGCTTGTTCCTACTGCAACCGTTGTGTATAGCTCGGCCGGATGGTTTGAACGAGAAGTCTGGGATATGTATGGAGTTATGTTTGATGGACATAAGGATTTACGCCGTATTTTGACAGATTATGGTTTTGAAGGACATCCGCAACGCAAGGATTTTCCGCTTACTGGCTATGTAGAGCTGCGATATGACGAAGAGCTAAAGCGTGTTGTATATGAGCCTGTTCAATTGACACAAGATTTCCGTAACTTTGATAATCTTAGCCCTTGGGAAGGTATGACCGACGTCCAACTGCCTGGTGATGAAAAAGGCACCAAACCTGAACATGGTTGGCGTGAAAAAAAGAAAGAGGTTGTATGAATTCTTTAGCCGAGGAAATGGATACACATATTGCGGATATTGATTTAGCCGAAGAAACGCAGATCAAACCCTATACCATGAATTTTGGGCCTCAACATCCGGCAGCGCATGGTGTTTTACGTCTTGTTCTAGAGATGGAGGGCGAAATTGTAGAGCGTGCCGACCCGCATATTGGCTTGCTTCACCGTGGTACAGAAAAGCTGATTGAGCATAAGACGTATTTGCAGGCTATACCGTATTTTGATCGTTTGGATTATGTTGCGCCGATGAATCAAGAACACGCGTTTGCGCTGGCTACCGAAAAACTTCTTGGTATTGAAGCGCCCGAACGCGCGCAATATATACGTGTTTTGTTTTGCGAAGTTACTCGAATTTTGAACCATATTCTGAATATTACGACATTTGCCCTTGATGTCGGGGCAATTACACCCGCGCTTTGGGGGTTTGAAGAGCGCGAAAAAGGTATGGAATTTTATGACCGTGTTTGCGGCGCACGGCTTCATGCGAATTATTTCCGTCCCGGGGGCGTTGCACGCGATATGCCCGCTGGCTTAGCGGAAGATATTTATGATTGGGCGGAGAATTATACGATCTTTTTGGATGATCTGGATAATTTGCTTACCAATAACCGTATTTTTAAACAGCGTACAGTCGATATGGGTGCGGTAAGTCGAGAAGACGCCCTTGATTGGGGATTTAGCGGGCCAATGTTGCGTGGTTCCGGCGTGGCATGGGATTTGCGTAAATCTCAACCTTATGATGTGTATGACCATATGGAATTTGATATTCCAGTGGGTAAGACGGGTGATTGTTATGCGCGATATCTTGTTCGTATGGCAGAGATGCGCGAATCGCTCAAAATTATGAAGCAAGCGATTAGTGAAATGCCACAAGGTCCGATCAAGGTGAATGATTATAAAGTTTCACCGCCGCCGCGCGCCGAAATGAAAAGCTCTATGGAGGCTATGATCCATCATTTCAAGCTTTATACCGAAGGATATCACGTGCCAGCCGGTGAAACATATACAGCCGTGGAAGCGCCGAAGGGTGAGTTTGGTGTCTTTTTGGTCGCGGATGGTACAAATAAACCCTATCGATGCCATATGCGCGCCCCGGGATTTGCCCATTTGCAAGCTTTTGATTTTATGAGTAAAGGGCATCAATTGGCCGATGCCGTGTCTATTATTGGTTCGTTAGATATCGTGTTTGGCGAGATTGATCGGTAGAACTAATATGAACGATTTACATGCAATGAAGATGCAAGAAGCACCCAAGCCAAAGGTCTTTGACCTTACTTTCGGGTCAATCAAATTTATTTGGGAAAACAGAATATACGCCTTTAACGTTTTAAAGCCGATTTTAATTTTTTGGTTGCCTTTGAATGCAATCTCAACGATCAGCCAATCTTATATCCATGAAGGGTTTGCTGCGCTGAGCTTGCTGGAAATTTATTTCTATGCCTGCACTGCGCTCGTTTGGCATCGCGCATCTTTGCAAGGTATTAAATATTCTCATGCTGTTAATCCATTTGACTTAAAAAAGGGTGAGGGTGGATTTATAGGCGTATTATTTCTCATATGGCTCGTTATCTTTGCTTTGATGATTATTCCAATTGGTCTTTTGAGTGGTACAGCTTTTTTATTTGAAGATAACAAGAGCGGTATAATTGCCATTATTGGTCTTATTGCAATCGCATTTTTATTTTATATTTCTATTTTAGGTATACGCTTTACATTTATTTTACCTGCGCGTTCGGTTGGTGTGAAACTTAGCTTTGCTCAAGCGCGAAAACTGTCTAAAGGACTGGTTCGGAAGCTTCTGTTAAGCAGTTTACTTTTGGTGGCTATTGTTATGTTTCCTGTTGGGATATATTTAGGGATTGCTGGAGTTATAGTAAGTTTTACGTTTGGCGATCCAACAGAGAGCCTGATGGCTGCTTTGGGTGCTTATATATTAATCGGCTTACCTGTTTTCATATATAGTGTTGCTGTATCGCTTTTTAGTGTTACTGTTCTTTCCCGCTTGTATCAGTGGGCCGTACAAGAGCGGGGCTATATTTTAGATGAACCTTTAGACGAAAAATGTGGAGATTTCAAGTACGTCATGAAAAAAACCTTTGAACTTCATGCCGATTATCAGCCTGATGATTTTGCATTTTCTTCTACGTATAGTGCGAAGTGTGATGCGGCCATTGCGCGATATCCATCTCACAAGAAGCAGAGTGCGGTGATGCCGCTTCTGACCTCGCGCAGCGTCAAGTGGCCGAGGAGGGGAATCGGGCTAACCCGCCTTATGGTGGCTGGATACCGCGCGCGGCCATGGATCATATCGCCGAAATTCTGGATATGCACAAGGTCAAGGTTTATGAAGTTGCGAGCTTTTACACAATGTATAATCTTGCGCCTGTTGGTAAACATCTTGTACAGGTTTGCGGAACCACGCCTTGCTGGCTCAATGGGTCAGATGATATCATAAAAACGTGTAAATCGCATCTTGGTATTGATATGAATGAAACAACTGCGGATGGGCAGTTTACCTTAATGGAGGTGGAGTGCCTTGGCGCATGTGTGAATGCCCCGATGGCGCAGATTAACGACGAGTATTATGAAGATTTGACAACCGATACAACGATTGAAGTGTTAGAGGCGTTGGCTGAAGGGATGACACCTAAGATAGGGTCACAAAAGGGCAGAAAAGGATCAATGGCTATTACGGGGCCGACAAGTTTGGAAGAACAAGCGAAAAAAGCAGGGGTTTCTCAGAACAATGCTTAAAGATGAAGATAGAATATTTACAAATATTTATGGCTGGGAATCGCATGATTTAGGCGCATCAAAAAAGCGCGGTGATTGGGACAAGACGGCCTCTTTTATCAAAAAGGGGCGGGAGTGGATTATTGAGCAAGTCAAGGCGTCCGGCCTTCGCGGGCGCGGCGGCGCAGGTTTTCCAACGGGGATGAAATGGTCATTCATGCCCAAGGAGATCGGGGAACGTCCACATTATCTTGTTATTAATGCTGACGAATCCGAACCTGGTACGTGTAAAGATCGTGACATCCTTCGTTATGAACCGCATAAATTATTGGAAGGCGCCTTACTGGCCGGTTTTGCAATGGGTGCGCACGCGGCTTATATTTACGTTCGCGGCGAATACTTTAGTGAAAACTCGACCATGTGGCAGGCAATTGAAGAGGCCTACGATAAAGGGTTGCTTGGCAAAAATGCTGCTGGTTCAGGATGGGATTTTGATGTTTATATGCATCGCGGGGCAGGGGCCTATATTTGC
Source organism: uncultured Alphaproteobacteria bacterium (assembly GCA_963702155.1). Taxonomy (GTDB): domain Bacteria; phylum Pseudomonadota; class Alphaproteobacteria; order Micavibrionales; family Micavibrionaceae. Next base: position 913,902 of record OY969717.1, on the reverse strand, counting down.
GGTGAGGAAACTGCGCTTATCGAAGTCTTTAGAAGGCAATAAGGGGCAACCACGAAACAAGCCACCTTTTCCGGCGATGGCTGGGCTTTATTCTTGTCCTACTACTGTTAACAATGTTGAAACCATTGCCGTTGTGCCAACAATTTTGCGGCGCGGCGCATCATGGTTTGCGGGGCTTGGGCAAAATGAAAAGAATGCGGGGACAAAATTATTTTGTATATCCGGGCATGTGAATCAGCCGTGTAATGTTGAAGAGGTTATGGGGTTGCCGTTGCGTGAACTGATTGAAAAGCATGCGGGCGGTGTACGCGGCGGTTGGGACAACTTGCTCGCTGTTATTCCGGGCGGGTCATCAACGCCATGTTTACCAAAAGAAATTTGCGATTCTGTTCATATGGATTTTGATTCTCTGCGCGAAGCAGGCTCAGGTTTGGGGACTGCAGGTGTAATTGTAATGGATAAATCAACCGACATAATCTACGCGATTGCACGATTGTCGTATTTTTACAAACATGAGAGCTGCGGGCAATGTACGCCTTGCCGTGAGGGTACTGGCTGGCTTTGGCGTGTTATGATGCGGATGGTACAAGGGAATGCTACGGTTGAGGAGATTGATATGCTCTGGGATGTTACCAAAGAGATTGAAGGGCATACGATTTGCGCGCTCGGTGATGCGGCGGCGTGGCCTGTACAAGGGCTTATTAGACATTTCCGCCCGGAAATGGAGCGCCGTATTCTTGAGTATAGGAAAGCAGCGGCAGCTTAACTTTTTTCTCTATTTAACGCAAAAAAAAAGCGGTCTAGTGTGCCGCTTTTTCATTATTTTAGTTGGAGTTTATTGCATATAAGCGATTACAGCTTTATTATAAGCGTAACCATCGTCTGTCTTTTTAAGGTTTTTGACATCATGCTCTGCAATCTCACTTAATACCAGTTTTACTTTTTCAATATTTTCTAAATGTGGATGAGAACTATCTGTGATAGGTGGCTTGACATCAAAATCAAGATTTTTAATTGTTTCTAAAAAATCGTCGTGACCTTTCGAGTTTGTAAATACTACAACTAGTTCTGCACCGCCTGTATTCTTGTTACGGTTAATTTGTGAACTTTCTATCTGACCGTTATATTTTTGGTCAATTTTTTCATCTAATTGAAGAGGAATTTTAGAGTTTTTTGCGCGGTTATCAAACATAATTTTAATGCGCTCAAAATTTGCTTTTGGATCTGTGTTTTCAGTCATAGAATACCTCATTAAATAAATTTAAAAATAATTTACATATTTTTTCTGTTACATGCAAGAAAATTATGTGTTTAATTTAGCAATACTATGCTGCTTTTATATCTTGTTTGGCAATATCAAAATATATTGCTGCGTTTTTGAATATTTTCATGCCGTCACTTTCTTCGCTTGGTATTGTGTTTTCACGCGATGTGCGATCTTTTAAAACATCATAATCTGGGCGTTGCCATGTGAACATTCCGCGTTCGGGGTGGGGCATGATCGCCAAAATTTTCCCCGATTCGTCTGTGAGGGCAGCGATATCATCAATCGCACCGTTTGGATTAAAAGGAAATTCGCAGTTTGCTGCGTTACCGTCAGGCTTTATATATGATAATGCTATTTGATTGTTCTCTTTTAAAGTTTGTAACGTTTTATCGCTCATCATAAAGCGACCTTCACCATGCGCGACGGGAATATTCATAGTTTGAATATTTTGAAGCCATGGAGATGTACCTTGATGGGTTTTCAAATCAACCCATCGACATTGATATCGCGCGTTTTTATTATGGGTTACGGCAATGTCACGAGACCCATATTTTTTTTCAAAAGCAGGGATTAAGCCAAGGTTGGTAAGGATTTGACAGCCATTGCATATACCAATCACAAGCGTGTCGCGCGCAATAAATTTTTGCAATGGCTCCCATAAGGCTAGCTTGATTTTTTGTGCAAACGCATTGCCGGAGCCAGTATCATCACCATATGAAAAACCGCCGGGAATGGTCAAGAGTTGGTATTTTTCCAATATTTCAGGTGTATCAATAAGGTCGTTGATGTGTATGATATCGGCGTTGAATCCGACATGTTCAAAAGCATATTGTGTTTCTTCTTCGCAATTTAGGCCATATCCAGCCAGAATAAGTGCTTGTGCCGTCATTTTAATAGTCCTTCAAAGGCGCTTTATAATTTTGCGTGAGGGTTTTAATATTTGCTTTAACCATGTTGTTTATGTTTAAAGTATCACTGTAGGCAACGTGCCCGATTTTGTAGAGATGATCAAATTTCTTAAAAGTTTTTTCGAACTTTTTGACGTTTTGCGGGGCAATGCTGACCACTATGCGACCGGCGCTTTCTGAGAAAAGCGCCTTATCTGCGCGCAATTTTATGAATGATAAATCAATATCCAACCCAATTTGCCCAGCGATAGCTTTTTTTGCGAGTGCAACGCCAAGGCCGCCGTAGCCGACTGAAATGGCGGAGGTTATTAATTTTTGTTGGGCTGCGCGGCTATAGATTTTATATAGCATTAGGTTGCGCTTGCCATGAACGATTGGCACATTTTGGCCGAGATGACCCAAATGATCGTAATATTCAGATGCGCCGCATTCATCTTCGGTTTCGCCAAGAAGATATAGAGTATCGCCGGCGGCTTTAGGCGTAATTGATATCGCTTGGTCGATGTTATCTATAACGCCGATAGATGATACGAGCAACGTTGGTGGTACAGATATTTTAACTTCATTTCCGGATTTATCAAAGCCTTTGAAGTCGTTGAACATGCTGTCTTTACCGGAAATAAACGGCGTTCCGTAACGTGTGGCAAGATCGTAAATGGCTTCGGCAGCGCGTTTTAATTGATCCAGGCGTTCCGGTTCATCGGAGGAGCACCAGCAGAAATTATCGAGCAGAGCAAGATGGTTGATATTTGCACCGGCGGCGACGGCGTTTCGTACAGCCTGATCGAGCGAGGCGGCGGCCATGTTAAAAGTATCAATATCGCTGTAACGTGGGAATAGGCCTTGGGTTAGCACCACACCTTTAGGAGATGTGAGGACAGGTTTTGTGATCGTCGTGTCGGCGTAAACGCGGCCTGTACCTTGAAGCGGTCCGAAGGAGGCTGCCTTGCACTTCGTGATCATATTGGGTCACAATGAATTCTTTGGAGCAAATGTTGAGGCGGCTCATCATGTCATTCAGTGTGCTCTCAATCAGATGGCTCCGGTATATCCGGTTCTGCGGTACCGCCTCTGGTAAAGGTGGTTTTTAGCGGTGTTTCGGGGATGCCGTCGTGCAAGAACTTCATAGCCATATCCATGATGATCTTGTCACCCCATGTGATATGCGCGCGGCGTCATCGGTGTATGTGCCGATTACTGTAGCTTCTGCCCCGCGCTTGGCGAGAAGGTCTATGACTTTATCTACATTTTCCTGCGGCACGGCGAGGGTCATGCGTTCCTGACTTTCGCTAATCCAGATTTCCCACGGAGCCATGCCGGGATATTTTAAAGGCACTTTATCAAGCTCTAAATGAAAGCCGCCGGATTGTTCGGCCATTTCGCCGACGGATGATGATAAACCGCCTGCGCCATTATCGGTGATTGCCTGTACCAGTCTTTATCGCGAAGATCCTTAATAATGGCATCCGAGAATTTTCTTCTGTGTGATCGGGTCGCCGATTTGAACGGCTGTGGCGGGGGAGCCTTCATCAAGCGCGACAGACGAATGTTGCGCCGTGGATACCGTCCCGACCAACGCGTCCGCCGACCATCATGATTTTATCGCCTGGGTTTGCTTTTTTAACGTGGCTGGGCTGCGCCGTTTATTTTGCGCGGGATCAAGCCAATTGTACCAACAAAAACGAGCGGCTTTCCGACATAGCGATCATCAAAATAGGCAAACCCTTGCGGGGTAGGGATGCCGGATTGATTTCCGCCGCTTTCAACGCCTTCGACTACACCGTTCATAATGGTTTCGGGGGATAGAATGGGTGTTGTTTTGTTTTTATCCCGGTAAGTATTTCGGGTTTGTGCGCGGATCGGCAAAACAATAGCCGTAACGATTTATAACGGGTTTTGCGCCCTTGCCAAAACCAAGACAGTCACGGTTTACGCCAACAATACCGGTGATTGAACCACCGAAAGGGTCGAGCGCCGACGGAGAATTGTGGGTTTCGACTTTGTCGGTGATAAGCCAGTTTTCATCAAATGAAATCGCGCCTGCATTATCCGAAAAAACAGAAACGCAGAAATCTTCATCACCTTTGGCTTTGCGAATATCTTGCGTCGCGCGTTTTATATAATGTTTATAAATACCATCTTTAATTTCATCTATGGGAGAAGCAAAAATAGTGTGCTTACAATGCTCTGACCATGTTTGTGCGATGGTTTCAATTTCAATGTCGGTTGGTTTGCGTTTCTCTTCTTTTTCGAAATAATTACGGACGCCTTCATGTAAAGAAGCGACAACCCTAGTGGTCCGCGGCGTGAGCCATCACTGTTTTCGATACCAGATTTTCCAATAACTCTCAAGGCTTTATCATCAACATTCAAATCAATTTTATCAGCAATGGCATGGTTGTTATCCAGATTGACCTTGGGGATAACTTTATCCATGCCATTATCATGTTTAAAATCATCCACATGTTTGATGTGGATACGTTGAATAAGATCATTGGCCAAATTATGCGACAAATCTGCGACGTCATCGCGGGTCATTTGACCCTTTATAAGGATCAGTTTGGATGAGTAGCATCGTGTATTTTCATTCGCGCCGGCAAGTTCCAGCATTTCTTGTGCCGTATGTCCTAGATTATCTGTAACACCTGGCAAAAATCCGATTTCCAGCGCCCAGTCAAAGTCATGTGTGAAATCGTTTGCTGTTTGCGTTACAGGATTGCACACACCAGATATGAACGCTTCACTTTTAATCAATTCATTTTCAGATGTGTAGACGTCCGCTACTCTGACCGAAGCTTTTATGCCTTTATTTTGCAGTTTTTTTTCGATGGTTTGCGCGCGGCCATCATCTTTATGGGAGAGAATTTCAATGCGGTGCATTTTGTATTATATATCCCGTCTTAAATTTTAATTTATATGCGTTTTCAGTTACGCGATTGTCTATAAAAGGTCAAGTTTTTTGCGGTTAAATTTTTGCCATATGCATCGTGTATTTGGGGGAAAAGAGTGATATATTGTATTTTAGTCTTTACTTTACCGTACAGGACAGTACATTCGCACATAAGAACATTAAGGTTTAAGCTTAAGATTTATACATGCCTACAGTAACAATCAATGGAACCGAGATAGACGTCGAAAACGGCACCAGCATTTTGCAGGCTGCCGAAATACTCGGTATAGAAATCCCTCGTTTTTGTTATCATGATCGTTTGTCTGTGCCGGCAAATTGTCGGATGTGTTTAGTTGAGGTTGAAGGCGGTCCGCCTAAACCTGTGGCATCTTGTGCAATGGCATGTGGTGACGGGATGGTCATTAAAACCGATTCCGATATGGTAAAAAAGGCGCGTAAAGGCGTCATGGAAATGCTTCTTATAAATCATCCGCTAGACTGTCCGATCTGTGATCAAGGCGGTGAGTGTGATTTGCAGGATCAGGCGATGGGGTACGGGTTTGATCGTTCGCGGTATCACGAGAATAAGCGCGCGGTAAAAGATAAAGAGCTTGGGCCGCTTATCAATACGGTTATGACGCGCTGCATCAACTGTACCCGATGTGTAAGATTTGCAGAAGAGATTGCAGGTACGCCTGTGCTGGGGCAATTTTATCGCGGTGAAGATGCGGAAATAGGTACTTTTATTGATCATATTGTTCAAACCGAATTATCCGGTAATATGATTGATATTTGTCCGGTTGGCGCGCTGACATCAAAACCGTATGCGTTTAAAGCTCGACCTTGGGAGCTTACAAAGGTTGAATCTATTGATGTGATGGATGCGGTTGGCTCTAATATTCGCGTGGATGTTAAAGGGCGCGAGGTTTTACGTGTTCTGCCGCGTTTAAATGAAGATGTAAACGAGGAATGGATTAGCGACCGGACGCGTTTTTCTTATGACGGGCTTGGCAAAGGACGCATTGACCGTCCGTATATTCGTAATCAGGACACAAATAAACTGGAAGAGGCGAGCTGGCCTGAAGCCTTTGCATTTATTAAACATAGGCTTAAAAATATACATGGGCATGAGATGGCCGCGCTGGCTGGTGATTTGGCAGATGTTGAATCTATGGTTGCACTCAAAGATTTGATGGCATTGTTAGGGTCAAAAAATCTGGATTGCCGGACAGATGGTTCGGTTTTTGATACAAGCGCACGTGCAGGGTATTTATTTAATTCTACGATAGCGGGCATTGAAGAGGCGGATGCAATTTTGATTGTTGGCGCCAATCCCCGTTGGGAGGCGCCCATGATTAATGCGCGTATTCGAAAAATATGGCTTGAAAATAATATTGAAATTGGCATTATTGGAGAGGCGTTTGATCTAACATATCCTTATGCCCATATTGGTGAAACGCCTGATGACATTAAGACGCTTATGAATGCACGGAGCGGTTTTGCCAAGATTTTAAAAGATGCCAAGAACCCGCTTATTATTGTTGGTGCAGGCGCGTTTCAACGTAGTGATGGTGCGGCTATCCAGAATTTATTGTATAAGGCTGCGGAAAAATTCGGATGTCTTACGCAAGATGCTATCGGATATAGTGTTTTACATTCGGCGGCGTCCCGTGTGGGCGCGCTTGATATCGGTTTTGTACCCAATGGTGAGGTTGGCGTTAAAGGATTTCACGATATTGTAAAGGGCAGCAAAGACGGATCAATCAAAGCGCTTTATTTACTTGGTGCGGATGAATTTAATGCAAGTACAGATATTGGCTGGCAAACATTTGTTATTTATCAGGGGCATCATGGAGATCATGGCGCAAGTCGCGCAGATGTGGTTTTGCCTGGCGCGGCTTACACTGAAAAAGATGGAATTTACGTGAACACCGAAGGGCGTCCTCAACAAGCACGTAAGGCGGCGGCGGCTCCGGGTGAGGCGCGTGAAGACTGGACGATTTTACGCGCGCTTTCCGAGGCGCTTGATATGCCTTTGCCTTATGACACCCATATGCAATTACGTAGCCGTATTTTTACTGAATGGCCGCATCTTTCTGGTTTTAACACGGTTCAGCCATCGGAATGGGTAGAGTTTGGAGAGTCCGGTGATTTAGACGCTGCGCCGTTTCGCAACCCTGTGCGTAATTTCTACCTTACCAATCCGATTTGCCGCGCCTCTGACACAATGCGGGCGTGTTCACATTCGTTTTTAGAGCCAGATAGCAATGAAATTTTAGAGGCGGCGGAGTAGAGGTATGAGCAAAACTACGTTGGATCAGGTGCGCGAGTTTCATGAAACATATGGGCTTCCCGTTGAAGCTTTGCCAAATATTGAGGATGAGCGGACAAACGCCTTACGGATTAATCTTTTGGCTGAGGAGCTGGATGAATTGAAAGAGGCACTGCATAATGGAGATGCATTGGAAACGCTCGATGCGTTAATAGATTTGCAATATGTTCTGGACGGGGCATTTTTGTCACTTGGGTTGCATGATGTTAAAGATGCGGCCTTTAACGAGGTGCATCGCTCCAATATGAGTAAGTTGGGCACGAATGGATTGCCTGTTGTCCGTGAAAGTGACGGCAAGATTTTAAAAGGACCGGATTATTTTAAGCCGAATTTAGCGCAGTTTATCAAGCGTGATCCGGCGCAGGAAAAGGATGCGGCATAGATGATCGAATTCTTTGCATTGCACGGTGAGTGGATTTTGTGGACACTTTTGCACATGGTGACGATTGTTGGCGGGGTGCTTTTATCGGTTGCGTATTTGACCTATTATGAGCGTAAAGCCATGAGCGCGATGCAGCGCCGGCAAGGGCCGATGACGGTTGGGCCTTTTGGGTTGCTACAACCGATTGCGGACGGGCTTAAACTTTTTTCAAAAGAAACGATTATCCCCTCTCAATCTAGCCGTTTTGTATTTCTTTTAGCACCGATCTTACTTTTTGCACTTGCGCTTATGGCATGGGCGGTTATTCCAGTTGATAAGGGCTGGGTTTTGGCCAATATTAATGTCGGTTTACTTTATTTATTTGCTGTGACGTCTATGGGGGTTTACGGCGTGATTATGGCTGGCTGGGCGTCTAATTCTAAATATGCATTTCTGGGTGGTTTGCGTTCCGCATCGCAAATGGTTTCTTATGAAGTTTCAATGGGGCTGATTATCGTTTGTGTTTTGCTCTGTACCGGTTCGCTTAATTTGCAGGAGATTGTATTAGCACCGCGGCCTGTTTGGCTTCAAATCTGGCTTTTCCCCATGTTCATCGTATTTCTCATTTCTATTTTAGCGGAAACCAATCGCGCGCCGTTCGATTTACCAGAAGGTGAATCAGAAATTACGGGCGGATTTATGGTTGAATACTCGGCTATGGCGTTTGCGCTGTTTTTTCTTGGAGAATATGCCAATATGATTTTGATGAGCGCTATGGCGGTTATCCTGTTTTTAGGTGGTTGGTTGCCGCCTTTCGGCATTGAGGCTTTGGCGGTTGTGCCGGGTATAATATGGTTTGCGCTCAAGACATTTCTTGTCTTGTTTGTTTTTATCTGGAGTCGTGCGACATTGCCGCGCTTCCGCTATGATCAGCTTATGCGTTTGGGCTGGAAAGTGTTTTTACCGTTAACGCTTTTGTATGTCGTGTTAACGGCTGGTTTGCTTATCACATTTGATGCGTTACCATGAGCGAAGATCGTATAATTGTATTACTAGAAGAAATGAATGTGCGGCAGGCAGAATCGGTTGCGCTTCAAAAAGAACAGTATGAGTTTGTAAAAAAACATTATGATCGCGCAGAAGCAATACAAGATAAAGCAGAGACACTTCAAGATAATGCCAATAAAATAGCAAAACTTGTTTTTCCGCTCATTTTTATCTGTTTTGTTATTCTTATCGTTCTTATGTTTTTAAATTAGAAAAGAGAGCTTTTTATGAGCAGTCTTGTTAATTCATTTTTATTAACTGAAATCGTTAAGGGGTTTGCCTTGACGTTCAAGTATATTTTCTTTCGGCCCCGGGTGACGATTAATTATCCGTATGAGAAGGGGCCGATCAGTCCCCGTTTTCGCGGAGAACATGCGCTTCGCCGGTATCCGAATGGAGAAGAGCGCTGCATTGCTTGTAAATTATGTGAGGCAATCTGCCCCGCGCAGGCGATTACGATTGAGGCCGAGCCGCGCGAAGATGGGTCTCGCCGTACAACTCGTTACGATATTGACATGACCAAGTGTATTTATTGCGGTTTATGTGAAGAAGCGTGCCCTGTTGATGCAATTGTCGAGGGTCCAAATTTTGAGTTTTCGACCGAAACACGCGAAGAGCTTTATTATAACAAAGATAAACTTTTGGAGAATGGTGACCGGTGGGAAGCACAGATTGCGATGAATTTGACGGCCGATGCCCCGTACCGATAAATATCAAAATTATTTAGGAAAATATTCCTTGACTTTGTTGTTTTGATGTGAGATAAATATTTTATAAACACCAAATCTGTATCTAAAAAGCGGCTTTATGTGCCGCTTTTATTTTTAGCGTATTTTAAAATGGCATGTGCCAGTAGAGGCTTAGAACTTCTGTGCCAGGGTTGCTATCATTTAAACTTGCATTTGATAGATGTGAAAATGCCATGCCAAAACGGTTTTTATTTTCGAACTGATATGAGATTTCCAATTGTGATCTGAACTGGATTGCTCCGTCTAGATCCAGATCGCTGCTGCCACTTGTGTAAAGACCTGCGCCAATGCTGGGTGTGAAGTAAACATTCTCGGTTAGTTGTAAATCCAATAATAATCCGCCGCCTGCCCAAATGGATTTGCCGGTTGTTATTTCTGCCCCTATCCACGGTTTGATCTGATCTATAAATATGGGTGAATTAGGACGATACTCTATGCGAAGATCAGCCGCGCCATCGTTATCCATAATGTCGTAATACCCAATTGCCAAACTCAGGTAATCGTTGCCAGATAGTTGATCAGAGTTGGCTATTGCAGAATTAATTGTTGTGAACAATAAAATAGAGGCGGCAGAAAGCAGCGCCGCTTTGATCGTTAGTCTCACAATAGAATTCCTTGTTTTGAAATAAATAACAGAAGCTTAAACATTTAAGCCTCTGTTATAATGAACTAATATTAAAAAAAATCAATATCAAATTATCGTCCCAGTGGAATTCGAAACATGCCTCCAAGAATAGTGCGACCAAATTCTTCTAATCCTTGTTGATTATTTTGATTTGTAAGCTCTCTCAGTCGACCAATATCAGCATTGGCATCAAATGTTGCACCTCTTTTTGTGTATAATCTTACTCCGACAATGGCTCCAAAATTAGATTTAACTTTTTTTAGTGTTTCATCAATATTTTCAATGTCGAAATCATTTTGATTAAGATTCCCTGCAGTATAACCCGTAATATAAGGGCGTGCTATACCAGCAAAACGTGCAGATAACTCAAGGCCGCCAGCAAGTTGATGATTGACGAGCGTTCCGTCATGAATAGATCGTTTACGAGAATAAAAAGTTGTCGGTTTTAAACCTAAAAGCGCTCTATTGTTTTTTATAAAATTAAATCTTGGCGTGAAATTAAGTTGTAATTCCCTAATACTTGTTGTGTCATTGCTGTCAAATAATGCACCGGCACCTGCGCCAATTCCAGCGTATGCACGGTCGTAGAATCTTACATTTGGGGGAAGGGGTTTATTTTTGCGTGCTTGTTTTTTTTCGTCTCGTTTTTGCTTACGGGCTAATTGTCGCTCAGCTTTTTTTACATTTATATCAGGATTTTCTGTACTTTCTTTGTCTTTCAATGTTTCTTTACTATTAAAACTGTTAAGCGGTTGCTGCTCTAAAGCCGGAACGGTATCTTTTAAGATATTTTCTTGTATATTATTTTGTAATCGCATGCTGTCCATCTGCGCTTTTAGAATATCTAGCTGCTTTTGGAGCGTATTTATTTGCGTGCTATCTATTTTTAACTCTGTATCGGTGTTGGGTGTTTTAGTTGTATCTTGCTCCTGCGCCTGAAGACTTGTGGCTAGCATTGATCCGGCCAATGCAAATGGAACGGCAATCTTTGAATTGAAGCTGCTTTTTATACCTTTGAACATTATATTACACTCTCTAAAATTCTCATTTTGGGAAATTATGGTTATTTATAGCTATTTTTTATTCCATAAAGCAAGAAATAAAATGAATGGTTTCATTAGAGCTTTATTATGCGGGGTATAACACGCGTATTTTTTGAGGTTAGGTCTTGCGATTGGTTGCGGAAAGGATTAGAAAAAGATCATTAAAAAGCAAATTCGGGTTTTAATCCAACGCGCTTTTATCAAATCTTGAGATGTACTTATGATGATTGAGGCCTTCGCCTTTTACCTTTTTGCGGGCATTCTTTTATTGAGCGGTTTAATGGTTATTACCGCTAGGAATCCTGTGCATTCAGTTTTATTTTTGATCTTGTCGTTTTTTAATGCGTCGGGTTTATTTGTCCTTCTTGGCGCTGAGTTTATCGCGTTTATTCTTGTTATTGTGTATGTTGGCGCGGTTGCTGTGCTGTTCTTATTTGTTGTTATGATGCTTGATATTAACTTTAAAGATCTTCGAACCGGAGCGACACGCTATGCAAGTGTGGGGCTTTTTGTTGCCGCTATTTTGTTAGCTGAATTTGTTATGGTTTATACGAGTTGGCAATTTGCTGATGATTATGCGCTCAATCGCGCAGTGCCAAATGCAAAATATATAGATTTCACAAATACCGAAGCTCTTGGGCAAATTCTATATGTCAACTATGTGCTTGCATTTCAACTTGCGGGTTTAATTTTGTTTGTGGCGATGATCGGTTCTATCGTGCTGACACTGAGGGTTCGTCCTGGGGTACGGCGTCAGGATATATCCTTGCAGCATGCACGCACACCTTCGGACGCGATGGAAATTCAAAAAGTGACAACAGGTTCAGGAGCATAGTGACAGTGTTAGAAATTGGACTGCAACATTATCTTATTCTTGCCGGTACTTTGTTTACTATGGGCGTGTTTGGCATGTTTTTAAATCGTAAAAATGTGATTGTTATTTTGATGTCTATTGAGCTTATGTTATTGGCTGTGAATATAAATTTTGTTGCTTTTTCTGTTTTTTTGGATGATTTGGCCGGACAGGTTTTTACGATGTTTATTTTAACCGTAGCAGCAGCAGAAGTCGCGATTGGTCTTGCCATACTTATTGTTTTTTTCCGTACTAAAGGCACGATTAATGTTGAAGATATATCAGACATGAAAGGGTAGGGGCGTCGTTTTATGGAGTTACTTGCTGTATTTTTGCCTTTATTTGCATTTGTTCTCACTGGTTTGCTTGGTAAAACGTTTGGTGATCGTGCGGTTCAGTTTATAACTTGCACGTGCATTATTGTTTCTGCGATTTGTTCGATGGCGCTTTTTTCCAGCGTTATTTTATATGCGCAGCCTTATACACTTACGCTAGCGCAATGGATGAGTGTTGGTGATTTTTCCGTTACATGGGCGCTTCGGCTTGATCTTTATCCGTTGTAATGATGTGCGTCATTACTATTGTTTCTGCATGTGTGCATGTTTATTCGGTTGGTTATATGAGCCACGATGACGCCAAAGGGCGGTTTATGTCGTATTTAAGTCTTTTTACTTTTGCGATGCTAATGCTGGTCACGGCTGATAACCTGGTTCAGCTTTTCTTTGGTTGGGAAGGGGTTGGTCTGGCCTCTTATCTTCTTATTGGGTTCTGGAATCAAAAGAAAAGCGCGAATGCCGCTGCACAGAAAGCGTTTGTGGTAAATCGTGTTGGAGATTTGGGGTTGGCACTAGGCATTATGGGAGTATTTTTGGTTTTCCAAAGTGTTGATTTTACAACTATATTTGATAATGCGGAGATGTATCGCGATACGTCTATTACATTTTTAGGGCAGCAATGGCACGCACTAACGGTAATTTGTTTGCTTTTATTTATGGGCGCAATTGGTAAATCGGCCCAGCTTGGCCTTCATACGTGGCTTCCCGATGCGATGGAGGGACCAACACCTGTTTCTGCGCTTATTCATGCGGCGACTATGGTGACGGCCGGCGTATTTTTGATTGCACGATTCTCGCCTGTTTTTGAGTATGCGCCGGATGCACTGCTTGTTGTAACAGTTTTTGGTGCGGTTACGGCCGTGGTTGCGGCTACAATTGGACTGGTACAGTTTGATATCAAGCGCGTCATTGCTTATTCTACGATGAGCCAGCTTGGGTATATGTTTTTTGCGCTTGGTGTATCGGCATATAGCGCGGCGATGTTTCATTTGACGACCCATGCTTTCTTTAAAGCGTTATTATTTTTAGGCGCGGGGTCTGTTATCCACGCGCTTAGCAATGAGCAAGATATGCGAAATATGGGCGGAATTTGGAAGAAAATACCATTTACATATGTTTTAATGTGGATCGGCGCCTTGGCACTTGCCGGTATTCCGCCTTTGGCCGGATATTTTTCCAAAGATATTGTTTTAGAAGCGGCATGGGCGGATAACTCGACCGTAGGTTATTTTGCATACTGGATGGGTATTTTGGCGGCATTTATGACGGCCTTTTATACTTGGCGTTTGCTAATAATGACTTTCCACGGCAAACCACGTGCTTCTAAAGAGGTTATGGATCATGTGCATGAATCCCCTGCCGTAATGTTAGTGCCTCTGATTGTATTGGCGGTAGGCGCTATTTTTGCGGGATATACGCTTTACGGCGGATTTGTAGGTGGCGGTCATTATGGTGATGAAGTGCATGCGGTAGACTATATCTCACAAGATGATCATCATGAAACGTCCGTGACCCATGGTGATGAGTCATTGGCTTATGATAAAGATTTAAATGGAAATGACCATATAGTTTGGAGTTCTGATTACTTCTGGCATGATGCGATTAAAGTTTTACCAGAAAATGATACTGTTGAAGCGGCGCATGACGTTCCATATTGGGTCAAGAAGATACCTTTGGTTGCAGGTGTTTTGGGTATTGGCTTTGCCTATATTTTCTATATGTTTTTCCCTCTTCTTGCGCTTGTGTTTAAAAGGGTATTTAAACCTTTACACACTTTATTTTTTAATAAATGGTATTTTGATAAGCTCTATGGTGCTCTATTTGTAAAAAATGCAAGACTTGCGGGACGGCTTTTCACACTTGTCGATCGCAAAGTGGTCGATCCTGCAGGGCCGGATGGATCTGCCAAAATATCCTCTGGCGTGGCTACGCTTTTAAGCCGTTTTCAAACGGGATTTGTGTATCAATATGCGTTTGTTATGATGATCGCCGTTATTGCAATTTTATCATGGTTTATTTTTAAGTCAGATATTATAAGTGCTTACATGGTCGATAGTCTTATGTTTTTAAATGTGGGGCAGGGCAAATCATGATTGAATTTCCGCTTTTATCAGTAATGACTTTTTTACCACTCTTGGGCGCAGTCTTTATATTAATGATTCGCGGAGAACGTGCAGTCATCGACCAAAACGCGCGCTATGTGGCGTTATATGTTTCATTATTTACGTTAGCGTTTGCGATTTACATGTTTTTACAATTCGATGGTGGGTCGGCGGATTTTCAATTTGTTGAAGATAGTGGATCGCTGGGGCTATTGGGAATGCAATATAAACTGGGTGTGGATGGCATATCTATGTTCTTTGTTTTATTATCCGCTCTTTTAACACCGATTTGTATTTTGTCGGCGTGGAAGGCTATTACGGTTCGTGTTCGTGAATATATGGTTGCATTTTTGGTGCTTGAGACGTTTATGATTGGAACATTCACGGCATTGGACAGTATATTATTTTATGTATTTTTTGAGGCCGTTTTAATTCCAATGTTTCTTATTATTGGCATTTGGGGTGGAAAGCGCCGTGTTTATGCGGCTTATAAATTCTTTTTATACACACTTGCCGGTTCGGTTTTAATGCTTTTGGCTGTGCTTTATATGTTTAATACCGCCGGGACAAGTGATATTGAAATACTAACCGCATATGCGTTTGATCCATCGGTTCAATTTTGGCTTTTCCTTTCTTTTTTTGCTAGCTTTGCTGTTAAAATGCCAATGTGGCCGGTGCATACATGGCTCCCTGATGCGCATGTTGAGGCACCGACGGCAGGTTCGGTCATTTTGGCCGGTGTACTGCTTAAAATGGGGGGGTATGGATTTCTTCGTTTTTCAATTCCAATGTTTCCCGATGCCAGTGCATATTTTACGCCTATAATTATGGGTTTAAGTGTGGCGGCTATTATCATCACATCGCTGATCGCGCTAGTGCAAAATGATATGAAAAAACTGATCGCGTATTCATCAGTGGCGCATATGGGATTTGTAACTTTGGGATTGTTTACTGCTACACTGCAAGGCATACAAGGCGCGGTATTTCAAATGCTTAGTCATGGATTAATATCAGGCGCATTGTTCTTATGCGTCGGGGTTGTATATGACCGTTTGCATACGCGTGAAATGAGCCGATATGGCGGTATTGTTCAAAATATGCCGCGCTACGCCACTGTTTTTATGATTTTTATGCTAGGGTCGGTCGGTTTACCGGGAACGAGCGGGTTTGTCGGCGAGTTTTTAACTCTTCTAGGGTCTTTCCAAGTGAATACAGTTATAGCGGTTTTAGCGACGACGGGTATCATATTTGGCGCGGCCTATATGTTGAGACTTTACCGTAGCGTTATTTTTGGAGCGCGAGAAAATGAAGATGCACTTTCCATGCCCGACTTGACCAAACGGGAGCTTTTTTTACTTATAGTTCTGGCAGTGCCGGTTTTGTATCTGGGCGTTTTTCCAAATTTTATTTTAGACCGTACTACGCCATCGGTTGAACGCCTTTTAAATACGTATAATGAGAAAATTATGCTTAGTGCTGATCACGTGGATGACACAGAGATTCTAGAATTGAATATAGCGGACGATACAGATGGCGGTGAGAATAATGCGGTAGATCCAGTAACTAACGAAGCAGAGGCGGTCGCCCCATGATTGGTTTTAATCT
Source organism: uncultured Alphaproteobacteria bacterium (assembly GCA_963702155.1). Classification (GTDB taxonomy): domain Bacteria; phylum Pseudomonadota; class Alphaproteobacteria; order Micavibrionales; family Micavibrionaceae. Next base: position 897,785 of record OY969717.1, on the reverse strand, counting down.
TGTACCGTTATTTCCGGAAATATTCTTATCTTTAATTGCGATGGGCCTTTTGATTGTCGGTGTTGGACGCGGTAACTCTTCGATGCCGATTATATCATGGGCGGCGATTATCGGATTTTTTATTGCCATTATTCTCATTATTGGTTTGGGTTCTGAAAAAACGATTGTTTTGAACGGGATGTTTATCTTTGATTCCTTTGCCGGAGTCATGAAAATTATTGTTTTGATCGGGCTTATTATAACGACGGCACTTTCTATTCATTATCTTCGCGCAGAGGGTATAGCACGGTTTGAGTATCCTGTTCTGGTTATTCTTGCCGGTGTAGGCATGATGATAATGGTATCGGCCAATAATTTACTAACATTTTATATGGGGCTTGAGCTGCAATCTTTGTGTCTTTACATTTTGGCGTCATTTTATCGGTCATCTTTTAAATCGGCAGAGGCAGGGATAAAGTATTTTATTCTCGGCGCATTATCATCCGGAATGATTTTATTTGGGATTTCCCTTATTTATGGTTACACGGCGTCGCTTGATTATGTGGCGATCTCCTCAAGTTTATCAATTGCGCAAACTGTTTCTATAGGCGCGGTTATTGGTATGGTTTTTGTATTGGCGGGGCTTGCATTTAAACTCTCGCTCGCGCCATTTCATATGTGGACACCTGATGTATATCAAGGCGCGCCCAGCTGTGTGACTGCGCTTTTTGCTATTGTGCCGAAGATCGCGGCGTTTGGCTTGCTGATCCGGTTTGTTTTGGGCCCATTTGCGCCATTTTATGATGAGTGGATGCAGGTGCTCTATCTTGTTTCTGTTTTGTCTATGACTGTCGGTGCGTTTGCGGCGATTGCACAAACCAATATAAAACGCCTGCTCGCGTATTCATCTATCGGGCATATGGGGTATGCCTTGATCGGTCTTATTGTCGGGACTGGCGCAGGTCTAAGCGCTTTGATTACGTATCTTGTCATTTACGTTTTTATGAGTGCGGGGGTTTTTACAATTGTTCTTTCTCTTCGGCGCGGGTCAAAGGGATATGACAATATCGAAGATCTATCCGGTTTGTCGCACACGCATCCGGTACGCGCGTATATGATGGCGTTATTTATGTTTTCGATGGCGGGTATACCGCCATTAGCTGGATTTTTTGGCAAGCTCTTTGTTTTTAATACGGCGATGGATAGCGGGTTTTACATTCTGGCAATTTATGGTGTTTTAACATCAGTTGTGGCGGCGTTTTATTATTTGAAAATCATTAAAGTTATGTTTTTTGAAGAGGCTGGAGACAGATACGACGGCTCTTTTGGATTTGTCAGTCGGATAGTTTTATTCGTGGGCGCCCTTTTTGTTGTTGGCTTCATATTCAAGACCAGCATCGTTACAGTACCGGCGCAAAAGGCAGCGGCTGTTTTCTATGCCGGATTGTCTTAGCCGCATAAATCAGATACCCCTTTTAAGATGCAATGGTCTATTCAAACTTACGGGCGTGTGAGCAGTACGCAAGATATCCTCAAAGGCGCAGCCGCCACAGGCGCACCAGAGGGGAGTGTGGTACAAGCTGATAGTCAAAGCGCGGGATATGGGCGACATGGCCGCACATGGAAGACGGGCGAGGGTAATTTCTATTGTTCCTTGTTACTACGTCCACGCATTGATATTTCAAATATTGGGCAATTTGGTATTTTGAGCGGGGTTGCCGTATATGAAGCATGCCAATCTTTAATCTCAAAAGAGTATAATTTGAAATTAAAATGGCCTAATGATGTACTTATTGACGGAAGAAAATGTGCAGGCATATTAGTAGAAAGCGGCGGCGTATCAGGCTCTGATTTTGATCATTTGATTATTGGTATAGGGATCAATTTAATGCATGCTCCTTTTGAAGATTCCGCATCTATATCCGAATGCTTTGCCGATGAAAAAAATCTATCCGATCGATTTGATCTTAGGGATCTTTTGCTCGAACGTATTGCATTGCTTTACCAAGATATTAAAAAAAATGGATTTACTAATATTCGGCAGCGTTGGCTTGAATACGGGCCTGATAGGAATGAGAAAATAGGCGTTAAAGTAGGAACGCGCAGAATTGAAGGTTATTTCAAAGATTTAGATAAAAAGGGGAGCTTGGTTTTACATACCAATGATTATGGGGTACAAACCATCACGGCTGGAGAGATTTATAGCTGATTTTTTTTAAATACTTTTGAGTAGGTCATGTGCTTATGCTTTTGGCAATTGATATCGGGAATACGAATACGGTTTTTGCGGCTTATGAAGAACGCGACTGTGATTTTATGCTTGTGGATTCATGGCGCTGTATTACAGAAGCCAGACGTAGCGCTGATGAATATGCGGTCTTTATAAACAATCTTTTTGCTTTAGCGGAGATAAAACTTTCAGACATTCATCATATTATTGTGAGCTCGGTCGTGCCGCATGTGAATTTTCATGTGCGGATGTTTTGCAAGAATTATCTGGGTCATGACCCTTTATTTGTAGATCATAAGATTGCGAATATTGAAATTGCATTGCCCAAACCAGACGAAATTGGTGCAGATCGCCTTGTCAATGCGATTGGTTTAAAGGCGCATTATGATGTGCCGGCAATTGTCATTGACTTCGGCACGGCGACGACGTTTGATGTAATAGATGCGCAAGGGCGATATGCGGGAGGGGTGATTGCACCTGGTATTAATTTATCCTTGAATGCATTGCAAAATGCCGCCGCGCGCCTACCTAATATTAGTATTGAAAAGCCTGATCGTGTTGTCGGTGTAGATACCGTTGGTGCGATGCGATCAGGTATGTATTGGGGGTATATGAGCCTTATTGAAGGTATGATTGGTCACATAAGAAATGAGATTAACAACGATCCTTATGTGCTCGCTACCGGAGGGCTTGCTCCGCTATTTGCGAAAGATTTAAATTTAATCAATACGGTTGATGATATGCTGACGCTTAAAGGCTTGATAGAAATTTACAAACACTACAATTTAAAAGAATAAGAAAGTTAAATATAAAAAACATGAACACGAAACATGATTGGTTAAAAGACGACGGACTTTATTTTGTACCCCTTGGTGGTTCAGAGCAATTTGGCATGAATTTAAATGTGTATGCCTGTGACGGGAAGCTTTTGGCGATTGATTGCGGGCTTGGGTTTGCCGATGAACGGTATCCGGGAATTGATTTGTTGTTACCTGACCCGCAGATTTTGGATGATCATAGCGATCGTTTGGAAGGCATGATTATTACACATGCGCATGAGGATCATATTGGTGCGGTGGCAAGATTATGGCATCGTTTCCAATGCCCGCTTTATGGGACGGCGTTTACATTGGAAATTTTACGACGCAAATTTAAAGAAGCCGGTATAAAGCGCGCAAAAATGATCGAGATTGAGCCGCTTAAAGATATAAAAATTGGCCCTTTTACGGTGTACGGAGTTTCTGTTTCGCATTCTATACCGGATGCGATTTCCTTGTTTATCAAAACGAAATATGGACAAGTTTTGCATAGTGGGGACTGGAATTTAGACCCTAAACCGGTTGTGGGGCAGGCCACATCAGCCGCAGAGTTTAAAGCTGCCAGCAAAGATGGTGTTCTGGCTTATATTGGGGATTCAACCAATGCGGAAGTTGGTGGTTTTGCCGGATCGGAAGCGGATGTTCAGGTTGGATTGGAAGCTGAGTTTCGTCAATGTGACGGGCGGATTGCGATTACTATTTTTTCATCCAATATTGGGCGGGTTCTAAGTATTTTAAAAGCTGCAGAGAAATGCGGACGGCAGGTTTGCGTAATTGGTCGATCGCTTCATAATATGGTTGGTGCGGCCAAGCTTTGCGGCTATATGGATGATGCAGCCGATTTTTTATCAGAGGAAGAAATCGGGTTTTTACCTGATGATAAGGTTGTTATGATTATGACTGGATCGCAAGGAGAATATAGATCGGCGCTTGCGCGTATATCGCGCGGGGATCATCGTAATGTTAGTCTCAATCGCGGGGATACGGTAATTTTCTCATCGCGAGAAATCCCGGGTAATGAGCGGCATATCAATGCAGTAAAAAATAACTTAAGTGCAGGTGGCATTCGCATTATTACACCGCGTGATACTGAAAATGTAATCCATGTATCGGGTCACCCGTGTCAGGAAGAAATTGCACTAATGCTGAATTGGGTTAAGCCAAAAGCGGTTATTCCGGTACATGGAGAGCGCACTCAACTGGATGCACATGCGCGGTTTGCTAAAGCGTGCCAAGTATCACAAACGATTGTGCCACAAAACGGCAGCGTTATAAAAATCGCGCCGGATACAATAGAAATTATCGGACATGTTGAAACCGGGGTTTTGGCGGTAGATCAAAAACGGGTCATTGACGTAGAGCATGGATCAATCCGAGATCGTAGGAAATTGCAATATACAGGCGTTGTTCATATAACCATTGTTTTGGATAAAAACGGGGATATGCCGGCCGATCCGAAAATTGATACATATGGGCTTATCGACCGAAAAGATGAGAGTGAAAAAGATGTTTTAGATAAAATTTATGATGAGGTTATCGGTTTGCTAGATGAACTTGATGATAATGAAATCAAAGATGATCATTTCGTTCAAGAAGAGCTGCGTATTGGTTTGCGGCGGTATGTATATCATTTGCTAGGAATAAAGCCAAAAACAACGGTTCATTTAATCAGGGTTTAACAGGGGCTTTTTTAATGGATTGGTTTACCGGTGTTATATTATACCTAATTATTTGGTGGGTAGCACTTTTTGCGGTTTTGCCATGGGGGTTAGAGCGTGATGCGGATGGCACGCCTAAACATCCAAGGCTCAAACGCGCGTTTTGGGTTAATAGCCTTGTATCTGCAATTTTGTGGTTGGGTATTTATTTTCTTATTGAAATGAATATACTTGATTTTAGGGAGCTCGCCGCCTCCATGGCCGAAAAACATAATTTATGATCCAGTCTTTCTATTTTATTTTAGTTCTACATATTTTTTTTGTGTCTCAAGCCTTTGCACAATCAGATATAAAAGCGGGAAAGGGTGATTCAACTGTTTATATTCGCAGTTTCTGCGATGTTTACGCTGGGGTAAATGGATATGTGCCTGCGGCCTACAATGAAACGGGCGCGTCAGATATTATAAATAGCGAGCCTGTGGATCATTCTATTGCTCCTGCAGATATTCTCAGGCCTATCAAACCTTTAAAGTACCCATTTGCATTAAAAGTTGAGGCTGATTTTTTGTCTGTTGTTGATTTGCCAATCGCAGGTACATTGCAAGATATGGCCGAGCTTGAGGGTAATGTGGTTGATCTTGAAATTATGGAGGACGGACGTGTATTTTATGAAGAACAAGATTTAAGTTCATATGCGCGGCAATATTGCGTTGATGATGCGGTTGAAAGCGGGGCGCTCGTAAAATCTGATGAGAGTCAAAATGAGACCGAAAAACCCCCGCAGAACGCGCTAATAAAAAAAGACTCTATAAAACGCCCAGTTGTCTTACATAAATCCGAGCAGCCTTTAATAAACAAAACCGAGACGAAAAATATTTTAAGAGGTAATACAAATACACCTATACTCAATAAAAAACCTAAAGATACTATTTTGAGGGGCGAGCGTGCGCAGCTGTCAAATAATTTAGAAGGGGGCGATCCTGCGCAAAATGCGCGTTTTATAGGATCAAAAAGTGATATTAATGTCTTACTAAACAAGCTTAAGAGTGATAAAAGTGCGGATAGTAGCGGCAAAATTACAGATGGCGCTAGACAGGTTACAGATCAAAGCTTACCGTCCAAGATTGTATCCGGTGAAAAAGTGGCTGAAGGTGTCATTATTCAAGGGCAGTATCCTTGATAAAATTATATATATAAACCAAAAAAATAAAATATTATGAGCAAAAAATCAAAGACAGCAATTACACCAACACGGGAAGAGAATTTTCCAATTTGGTATCAAGAGGTTATTAAGGCCGCTGATATGGCGGAAAATTCACCTGTGCGCGGGTGTATGACGATTAAACCATATGGCTTTGCCGTGTGGGAACATATGCAACGGATTTTTGATGGGATGATTAAAAAACTGGGCGTTGAAAATGCGTATTTTCCTCTTTTGATACCGCTTGAGTTTATGAGCCGTGAGGCCGAACATATAGACGGGTTTGCCAAGGAGTGCGCCGTTGTAACTCATCACCGGTTGGAAGCTGATCCCGAAAATGGAGGATTGCGTGCCGCGCCTGATGCAAAGCTTGCCGAGCCATATATCATTCGCCCAACCTCAGAAACTATTATTGGTGAGGCAATGTCACGCTGGATTCAATCTTACCGCGATTTGCCTATGAAGCTCAACCAGTGGTGTAACGTTATGCGGTGGGAAATGCGGCCGCGTGTCTTCCTGCGTACGTCAGAATTTTTATGGCAGGAAGGGCATAATGCTTTTGAAACAGCAGAAGAAGCGCAGGCGGATGCGCAAAAAATGCTCGAAGCGTATCGCGAGTTTGCAGAGGATTATTTGGCGTTGCCTGTGATAACAGGTGAGAAAACCGAAGAAGAGACCTTTCCAGGCGCGGAAAGCACGCTTACGATTGAAGCGATGATGCAAGATGGTAAAGCGCTTCAGGCTGGTACATCCCATTATATGGGGCAGAATTTTGCACAATCTATCGGGATTAAATTTCAAGGACGCGATGGTAACGAGGATTATACCTATACAACATCATGGGGAATATCAACGCGCCTTATCGGTGCGATGATTATGTGTCATGCGGATGATGATGGTATGATTATGCCGCCCAAAGTTGCACCACATCAGGTGGGTATAATTCCTATTATTAAGGATGAAGCCGATGAGGAACGGATTAGGGCGTATGTTGATAGGTTGCATAATCAATTGATAAATTTAGGTATCCGCGTTTTTGTTGATTATAGCGACAATCGTATCGGCGATAAAATGTGGGGTATGGTTAAAAAAGGTATTCCTTTGCGCGTTGAAATTGGCGCGCGGGAAGTGGATGAAGGAACACTTACCCATGTTCGGCGTGATGTTGGGCGTGACTCCAAAACATCATGCGCTTTGGATGATTTTATTCAAGGAGCATCTGATCTTTTAGAGGATGTGCATAACGCTCTTTATAACAGAGCAAAATCATTTCAAAACAATCATTTATATGAAATTTCTGACCTTAAATCTTTGAGTAATCATTTTGCGAAGAATGGTGTTGGATTTGCGTGTATTGATGAGGCGCTCATTAGTGATACGGGATATGAAGATATTCGTAAGACACATTCGCTAACATCGCGATGCAAACCGTTTGATAGGCCAGGTAAAGTTTTGGTTGGAAGGGCCTATTAAGCGATATGTTTTCCCCTTTTGAACGATTGGTGGCTTGGCGGTATTTGCGCTCTAAGAAAGCGGAAGGCTTTGTGTCTGTTATTGCCGGATTTTCGTTTACCGGGATATTGCTTGGTGTTGCTACGCTTATTATTGTGATGTCGGTGATGAACGGGTTTCGGCAAGAGTTATTTAGCCGGATTTTAGGGCTAAACGGTCATATGAGCGCGTATGGTTTGCAAGGGCCGATGGAAGATTATGATTATATTCGTACCCGAATTGCGAGCGTAAAAGGTATCAAACAGATCACCCCTGTTATTGAAAGTCAGGGTTTAGCCTCCAAAGGCGGGGTTGCAACTGGCGCGATGATACGGGGGTTGGCGTGGGAGGATTTTACAAACCGGCCTATTTTACGCAATTCTATTACGGAAGGCACGCTGGATAACTTTAGTGACTTTCGCGTGGGTATTGGGTCGGTGATGGCGGAGAAATTGAAGCTACGCGCAGGGGATGAGATTAATATCATGTCACCACAGATCAAATCGACGCCATTTGGATCTATGCCTCAGCAACGCAAGTTTGAAATTGCCTTTGTTTTTGATGTGGGTATGTTTGAATATAATAGCGGCTTTATTTTTATGCCGCTGGAAAGTGCTCAGATCTTCTTTAAGATGCGCAGCGGTGTGAGCGCGTTAGAGATTTTTTTGGATGATCCGGATGATTTGGATCGCGTCAGGAACGAGGTGCAAAACCTTGTTCAAGGGCAAGCAGGGGTTTATGATTGGCGAGATACAAATTCGAGTTTCTTTAACGCGCTACAGGTTGAGCGCAATGTTATGTTTTTGATTTTGACGCTGATCATATTAGTGGCGGCATTTAATATTATTTCGAGCATGATTATGCTGGTTAAAGATAAATCTCACGATATTGCGATTTTGCGTACGATGGGCGCAAGCCGAGCCAGTATGATGAAAATATTTATGCTGACCGGCGCAAGTATCGGTATTATTGGCACGTTTGTTGGGGCGATGATCGGGATTATTTTTGCGCTTAATATAGATACAATTCGTTTAGCTTTAGAGAATATCACAGGAACAGAATTATTTGCAGATGAGATTTATTTTCTATCGCAATTACCGGCTGTTGTAAATTGGTCGGAAGTTTTATCAGTCGTTTTTATGGCATTCTTTTTGTCAATATTGGCGACATTGTATCCAGCCTGGCGGGCGGCGCGGCTTGATCCTGTAGATGCGCTGAGGTATGAATAATTTTATGCACGATCCGATGGAAGAAGATATCTTACTGAAAATTTTAGGGTTAGAAAAAACCTTTGAGCAAGGTGGACGTAAGCTCACAATTTTTAAAAATCTTGATTTAAAATTAGAGGCTGGCGAATTGGTTGCGCTTGTTGGGCAAAGTGGTTCAGGAAAATCAACCATGCTTCAGATAGCAGGGCTTTTAGATAAGCCGAGTGCGGGGCAGGTGCAGATTGGAAAGATCAATGTAACCAAGCTGAATGATAAAAAGCGCACCACATTACGCCGGAAATTTATAGGGTTTGTCTATCAGTTTCATCACCTTTTACCTGAATTCAGTGCATTGGAAAATGTGGCGATGCCGCTTATTATTGATGGTATTGACCAAGATAAGGCCCATAAAAAAGCAAAAACGGTTTTACAGGATATGGGGCTTGGCAAACGTTTGGATCATAGGCCTGCACGTCTTTCTGGCGGGGAGCAACAGCGAGTGGCCATTGCCCGAGCAATTGCAAATGACCCGAAATTGCTGTTTGCGGATGAACCAACCGGAAACCTTGATCCAGAGACCTCTGCAGGGGTATTTGATATCCTTATGGCACAAGTGCGGGAACGCGGTATTGGTGCATTGGTGGCCACGCACAATATGGAATTAGCTGATTCTATGGATCGGGCGTTAGAGCTTAAAAACGGGCGTCTCGTTCCATTTTAAGAACGTTCAGCGCATTATTGATACCTCGCTTTTGTAGCTTTTTAAGATACGCACCTTACGCCTAGCTATTTTACACGGTGTTTGCTTTGCTATTTCGGCCTTTTATTATTATAGAATTTATTGCTATAGTTTTTTATGTCTTACAGTTCATTTATCCATCTTCATGTGCATTCCGCATATTCTCTGGCCGAGGGTGCGATTAAGGTTAAAGACCTTATCAAACGTTGTGTGGCAGAGCATATGCCGGCAGTTGCGGTGACGGATACAAATAATCTTTTTGGAGCGATGGAATTTGCATTGGAAGCCAAAAAAGCCGGTGTGCAACCGATTTTTGGCGCGCAAGTCGAAATTGGCGAAGAGGGTATGCAGGCCGTATTGTTAGTACAAAACGAGCAAGGATACAAAAATATTTGTCACCTTATAAGCGATGCTTATATGGGCGGGGATGAGGATATTCGCGCGGTTATTTCAAAAGATCATTTAAAGGAATTTTCAAGTGGCCTCATTTGCTTGAGCGGTGGGTCGGCGGGCGAAGTTGCGCATCATATACTACATGGGCAAGAGGATAAGGCGGAAGAAATTTTGCTTTATTTCAAATCGTTGTTTGGTGATAGATACTATGTTGAAATTCAGCGACATGGTTGGGAACAGGAAGACCAATGTGAAGATGCTTTGATAGAATTGGCGTATAAACACGATGTACCTTTGGTCGCGAGTAATGATTGCTATTTTACTGACCGTGATGGGCATGCGGCGCATGATGCTCTGCTTTGTATTGCAGAAGGGCGATATATTAGTGAGGATGATCGACGCAAGGTAACGCCGGAGCATTACTTTAAATCATCGACTGGGATGGTTGAATTATTTAAGGATTTGCCTGAGGCGGTTGAGAATACGCAAAGTATTGCACGCCGATGTTCGTATCTTTTGGAGCCTATTGACCCGATTTTGCCCGCGTTTGATACGCAAGGCGGGCGGAGCGAATTTGAGGAGCTCAAAGCGCAGTCTGAGGAAGGGCTCAAATGGCGGTTAGAGAATTTTGTTTTTCCTATATCAGAAGGAAATCAGGACGATCTTGCCAAGCCCTATTTAGAGCGGCTTAAATATGAACTTGTTATTATTCAAGATATGGGGTTTCCTGGATATTTTCTTATTGTTTCGGATTTTATAAAATGGGCGAAAGATCATAATATTCCGGTTGGGCCGGGACGGGGGTCTGGCGCGGGGTCGGTCGTGGCGTGGGCGCTTAAAATTACTGACCTTGACCCGCTTGCGCTTGGGTTGCTTTTTGAGCGATTTCTTAATCCTGAACGTGTGTCGATGCCCGATTTTGATATTGATTTTTGTCAGGAGAGACGCGATGAGGTAATCCGGTATGTTCAGGATAAATACGGTTTTGATAAGGTTGCGCAGATTATTACGTTTGGTAAATTGCAAGCGCGGGCGGTGGTGCGTGATGTTGGGAGGGTATTGCAGCTATCATATGGTCAGGTTGACCGGATTGCAAAGATGATTCCTAATAATCCGGCACATCCGATGACGTTGCAGGAAGCTTTGGAACAGGATTCGGATTTGCGGGCGGAGCGTGATCGTGATGAGACGCAGAAACGCCTTATTAATATAGCATTACAGCTTGAAGGTTTGTATCGTCATGCCTCCACACATGCGGCAGGCGTTGTGATTGGAGATCGTCCGTTGCAAGAGCTTGTGCCTTTATACCGTGATCCGCGGTCGGACATGCCGGTGACACAATTTAATATGAAATATGTGGGGCAGGCGGGACTGGTAAAGTTTGATTTTCTTGGCCTTAAAACCATGACGGTCATTCAAAAAACCCTTGATATGATTAAGGAGAACAAGGGTGAGGATATTGATATTTTGCAAGTACCGCTGAATGATACGAAGAGTTATGAGCTTATGGCGTCAGGGAACACGGTTGGCGTGTTTCAGTTGGAAAGTGCAGGTATGCGCGATACGCTTCGGCGTGTGAAGCCGAATAGATTTGAGGACATTATCGCACTCGTTTCGCTTTACCGCCCGGGCCCGATGGATAATATTCCAATGTATGCGGCGATTAAAGATGGTAGGGAAGAGCCGGATTATATGCATCCGAAGTTGCAGCCGTATTTGGAGGAAACATACGGCATTATGATTTATCAGGAACAGGTGATGCAAGCCGCACAAACTTTGGCCGGTTATACGCTTGGCGGTGCAGATTTGCTCAGGCGGGCGATGGGTAAGAAAATTCAGGCCGAAATGGATGCGCAGCGCGAGATGTTCGTTAAGGGTGCGGCCGAGCACAATCAAGTTCCGGATCAGCAATCATCCTCAATCTTTGATCAAATTGCGAAATTTGCGGGGTATGGGTTCAATAAATCACATGCAGCGGCCTATGCGTTGATAGCGTATTGGACGGCCTGGTTAAAAACCAATTATCGTTTAGAATTTATGGCGGCATCGATGACGCTCGACCTTGGTAATACGGATAAACTTAGTATTTTCAAGCAAGATTTAGACAAAATGTCAGTACCTCTATTTCCACCAGATATAAATAAGTCGCAGCCCGTTTTTAAAGTAGAAAATGAAGGTGTGCGGTATGCGCTGGCTGCGCTTAAAGGTGTGGGGGCGGCAGCTATGCACAGTATTATAGCGGAGCGCACTCAAAACGGCGTTTACAAATCGTTAGCGGATTTTGCAACGCGGCTTGAATACAAAAATATGAATAAACGACAGTTCGAACAATTAGCCAGTGCGGGCGGTTTTGATTCCCTAAATAATAATCGCGCGCAAATGGTTGGGGCGGCGGAAACGGTTTTACGGTATACGCAGTCTTTAGCCGAAGAGCGCGATAGTGGCCAAGTGAGTTTATTTGGTGATGATAGTGGGGCAGGCGGATTGGGGATGCCTGATTTACCAAAAATCCCGCCATTCAGCCCGCTTGAAAGATTGGAGCGAGAGTTTGGAGCAATCGGTTTTTATTTATCTGCGCATCCGCTGGATAGTCGCGCGCAACAATTTGAAAACCTTGGTATCGTCAGTTATGCCGAAGTTGAAAGGGCGATGGTCAACATACCCAAAAAGGCGTTTCAGATGGCGGGTGTGCTTTTAAAAAAGCAAGAACGCGTTTCGCAGAAAGGTAACAAGTATGCGTTTTTACAGCTTTCTGACCCGAGCGGTATTTTTGAAGTTATGGTATTTTCGGATTTACTTAATGCAACACGAGAGTATTTGATTGCAGGTGCACATCTACTTTTGAAAGTTGATGCAGAGCAACGTGAGGATCAGATACGTTTTGGTACACAAAACATCGAGCGTCTTGAAGAAGCATTAGAAGGAAAAATTCGAACCATACAAATTCATTTGACCCAAGGTGAACCGGTTCAAAAAATCAAGCAGTTTCTTGATATCGAAGGAGCGGGGCAAGCGCGTATCGCGATGTATGTTGATGTGGATAAGAAGCGTACGGCCGAAGTCAAGCTGCCTGGACGTTGGTCTTTGAGTGCACAAGCGCGTGATATCATCAGGACGCAGGATGGTGTTACCAGTATAAGCGAAGGCTAAAAATCTACATATAAGCGTATAATATGCTTTCCCATTTTATATTATCTTACAAATCCTGTATATTGATTTTCTATTTTAATTTTAAATCGAAAGTAGGTATTTTATGACCAATAATCTATTAGCATGGTCGGTTGAAGAAGATCAGTTTCCGCATGGCGGGACGATTTCTGATAGAATATCGTTTTGTTTAAAATATGCTGTGCTTGCTCCATCTACATATAACAACCAGCCATGGTATTTTATTGTGGATGGGGATACGGTTTCGGTCATGGCAGATCGGCGGTATGCGTTACCCGTTATTGATCCCGAAGATCGCGCTCTTGTTATGAGTTGTGCAGGCGCTCTTTTTAATTTGCGGCTTGCTATCCGGTATTTTGGATATCGTGAAGATACACAATTTCTTCCTAATAGTGCTGATAGTGATTTATTGGCGCGAGTAAAGATTTCGCCGAATAATAGTGGTACAATTTCAGATGAAGAAAAAGCTTTATTTAAGGCCATTTTAAACCGTCAAATGAATCGTAGCGCTTTTGACGCGCGTCCGATCCCTGCAGATGTGCTAGAGCGTTTACAAAATGCAGCGCGTAAGGAAGGCGCTTGGCTTCATATTTGTGAAGCGCATCAACGCAAGCCAGTAGCGCATATCATTGCCGAGGCAGATCATATACAAATGAGTAAAAAGCATTTTCGCCGTGAGTTGGCCGCGTGGATTACTGAACGCCGGTATAAAAGCGGGGATGGTTTTCCGGATTATGCAGAAGATTTTGATGATATGATGGCGAGCAGTGCTGCGCGCATTATTCGCCGGTTTGAAAGGCAGCCGGGTGAAATTGTCAGTGATGATGATATCTTGGCGGGCTGTCCGGTGATTGCCGCGCTTTGTAGTGAGCGGGGCGGTACGGTGCAAAAGCTTTATGCAGGGCAGGCTTTGATGCGGGTTATGCTTCAGGCCGAAGCCGAAGGCCTTGCGCTTTCTACGCTTAACCAGCCCTGTGAAGTGCCAGATATGCGACTTAAAATTCATGATGAAATATCCCTTAACCAAGGGCGGGCGCAATTTATTTTGCGTATAGGTTATGGGCAGCGCGCTGTTCCAAGAACGCCGCGCCGACCATTAGAGAGCTTTATTGAAGCGCCAGCACAAGCGCAGGCATATCGCAACCATAATGATAATCGTGATGATATCCCAAGCTCAAATAATACTGGTAAAAGAAGCGGATTGGGGCGTTTTTTGAATCCATTTGGGTAAGATTTATTTATGCTGTAAACTTGATATTGTTTTTTGCTTGCAAAGATAGGCTTTTATTAGTAGAAAGCATTCAACTTAAACACACATGCGGTGTGCGGGGCATAAGTTGATGTTCCATCCGGTGTGAAGATATTTTGATCTTCATGACTTAAGCGCCGCAGAGGATAAACCGGAAAAGGAGATATATCTATGGCTATTCCTGAATTTACTATGCGTCAGCTTTTAGAAGCGGGCGTTCACTTTGGTCACCACACACATCGCTGGAACCCCCAAATGCGCCCCTTTATTTTTGGTGTTCGTAATGGTGTGCATATTCTTGATTTGCAACAGACCGCACCTATGCTTCGTGATGCGTTACAAGCGGTACGTGATATAGTTGCAGGCGGAGGACGTGTTTTATTTGTTGGTACAAAGCGTCAAGCGCAAGAAAAGATTGCAGCGTCTGCAAAGCGTTGTGGTCAGTACTATGTTAATCACCGCTGGCTTGGCGGTATGATGACAAACTGGCAGACGATTACAAAGTCTATCAATCGCCTACGTGAGCTTGAGAAAATTTTGAGCGATGATACCCAGCAGAATATTCGTACGAAAAAAGAATTGCTTATGATGACGCGCGAGCGCGATAAGCTTGAGCTGTCTATTGGCGGTATCAAGGATATGGGCGGCAAGCCGGATGCGGTTATTGTTATTGATACAAATAATGAGGACATCGCCATCGCCGAGGCGAATAAGCTTGGTATTCCTGTATTTGCGGTTGTTGATACAAATGCCGTTTTTAAAGGTGTTGATTACATCATACCTGGTAATGATGATGCGCTTCGTGCGATTGATCTTTACTGTGATTTATTCGCAGATGCCGTTTTAGATGGGCTACAGGCAGAAATGTCAAAAAGTGGACGTGATGTGGGTGCAGATGCAAATCTGCAAGTTGATATGTCAGCTGTAGATATGAAGGCAGATGCGCCAAAAGCGGATATTTCAGTTGCCGAAGCAAAAGAAAAAGCCGACCAGAAAAAGGCTGATGATAAAAAATCAGTTTCTAAAAAACCGGCTGCTAAAAAGACGGATGATAAAAAAGCTGAAGCCGAGGATACCAACGGTGCAGAGGCGTCAGAAAAGCCAAAAAAACAAGCAAGTGCGTAGTTTTGGTTTAATTTTAATGTGTCGGGTCTAAATATGTTCTCATACAAGTAGCCCGACCAATTTGAAATTTTAGATATACATAAAAGGAATGTAATTATGTCTGTTACAACAGCGATGATTAAAGAGTTACGTGATAAAACTGGCGCTGGCATGATGGATGCCAAGAAGGCGTTGGTTGAAAATAATGGTGATATGGACGCTGCCATTGACTGGCTTCGTACGAAAGGTCTTTCTAAGGCCGAGAAGAAATCAGGTCGTACGGCTGCCGAAGGTTTGGTTGCTATCGCGACTAAAGGTAATATGGGTGCAGTCGTTGAAGTGAATTCAGAGACCGATTTTGTTGCGCGTAATGAAGGGTTTCAAAATTTTGTTAAAAAGATTGCAGACATTGCACTCACTGTAGATACTCTAGAAGAATTAGCCGCTAAAGATTTTGGTAATGGCAAGCCTGTGAGCGAAGCGCTTACAGATTTGATTGCCAAAATTGGTGAAAATATGGGCTTGCGCCGAATGGAAAAACTTAGTGTTTCTAATGGCGTTGTAGCAAGTTATGTCCATGGCGAATTGGCACCGAACCTTGGCAAAATTGGTGTTTTGGTCGGCATGCAATCTAATGCAGATGCGGCTTCTTTGCAAAGCATTGGCAAGCAAGTTGCGATGCATGTTGCCGCGGCAAACCCGCAGTTTTTAGATAAAAATAATGTGGACGCCGATGCATTGGAGCGCGAGCGCAGTGTTTTAAAAGAACAAGCCGTTGCAAGTGGAAAGCCGCCAGAAATTGCCGAAAAAATGGTTGAAGGTCGTATTCGTAAATATTACGAAGAAGTATGCTTGACTGAACAGGTTTTTGTTATTGATGGAGAAAGCAAGGTTTGCGATATCTTGAAAAAAGCAGATGCGGAATTGACAGGATTTGTTCGGATGCAGCTTGGTGAAGGTATCGAAAAAGAAGAAGAAGATTTTGCAGCTGAAGTTTCAAAGGTTGCGGCTGGCTAAATTTTTTAGCTAATCTTTGCTTGATATATTTATTTTTAAAGGTCGCCTTGCAATTGCTTTGCGGCTTTTATTCGATTAGGGTATGGCACAAGATTTATGTATGTGATTTTTAATCCCAATTCTAGTTTTCATTTATATATGCTTTGATCATATAGGTATTTTTACGGAGTTTATTGGTTATGACCATAGTGAATACACAAACAAATACGCAAGCCTCTTCATCTGCAAAACCAAGATTTAAACGGGTTTTGCTCAAAATGTCTGGCGAAGTTTTGATGGGAGAGGCGAGTTTTGGGCTTGATCCAGATACGGTTAAACGTGTTGCACAAGATATTAAAGATGTCGTCGAATTGGGTGTTGAGGTTTGTGTAGTTGTGGGGGCTGGAAATATCTTTCGGGGTGTGTCTGGCGCGGCTCAGGGTATGGACCGGACAACGGCTGATTATATGGGTATGCTCGGTATTGTAATTAATGCTTTGGCTTTACAAAACGCGTTGGAGCATGCGGGCGTTGATACACGTGTTCAATCAGCTATTCGTATGGATTCAGTATGTGAGCCTTATATTCGTCGCCGCGCGTTTCGTCATATGGAGAAGGGCCGCGTTGTTATTTTTGCTGCCGGTACGGGTAATCCCTATTTTACGACCGATACGGCGGGCGCGCTGCGGGCGTCTGAAATGGATTGTGATGCAATTTTTAAAGGTACTAAAGTTGATGGTGTTTATTCGGCCGATCCAATGAAAGATCCTAATGCCAAGCATTTCGAAGAGATTAGCTATATTGATGTTTTGACCAAAGACTTGAAGGTTATGGATGCGACTGCGATATCGCTGGCGCGAGAAAACCGTATACCAATAGTTGTGTTTTCGGTTAAAGATCAAGGCAATTTTACCAAAGCCATTTTGGGACAAGGTAAGTTTACTACTGTCATAAATGACTAATTACTATTACGATTTTTTTCGTATCAAATACATGTGGAGGATTTATGTCTGATTATGATTACAACGATTTGAAGCGCCGAATGAGTGGCTCACTTGAAAATCTGACAAAAGAATATGGCGGCCTTCGAACAGGCAGAGCCTCTGTTAACTTGCTTGATCCGATTGTTGTAACCGCATATGGCAACAAAGTGCCGCTTAATCAGGTGGGCACAGTTAACGCGCCAGAGCCGCGTTTGTTAACAGTTCAAGTTTGGGATAAAAGTGTTGTCAAAGATGTTGAGAAGGCTATTCGTGACTCTGGCCTTGGTCTTAACCCTATGCCTGATGGAAATAATATTCGCATTCCAATACCTGATTTGAATGAAGAGCGCCGCCAAGAAATTACAAAAATTGCAGGTAAATATGCAGAGCAAGCGCGTGTTTCTATTCGCAATGTCCGCCGCGATGGTATGGATGTTTTAAAGCGCATGGAAAAGGACAGCGAAATTAGCGAAGATGATCATAAGAAAATGTCAGATGATGTCCAGAAGCTTACCGATGAAAATATTGGCAAAGTTGATAAAATGCTGGCCGATAAAGAAAAAGATATTATGACTGTATAGGTGCGCACAGATTTATTTTGACTTTAATTCAAGAGCCTTTTTCCCAAATAAAATAATAATATGATTTCAAATACTTCTGATCATTTACCCCGACACATTGCTATCATTATGGATGGTAATGGTAGATGGGCGCGGAAACGCGGGTTACCACGCACGGCGGGGCATCGTCAAGGCGCAGAAGCGGCGCGCAGAATCGTAAAATCTGCGGGTGACTTAGGCGTTTCTTATGTAACTCTATTTGGTTTTTCATCTGAGAATTGGAACAGGCCGGATGACGAAATTCATGATTTGATGGATTTGCTTCGGTATTATCTGCGATCGGAAACTGCCGAGCTACATAAAAATGGTGCAAAATTAAAAGTTATTGGTGATCGTACCGCTTTTGATGCCGATATTGGCGAGCTTATAGAAAACGCAGAAAGTTTAACGCGGGATAATACGCATATTACAGTTTGTATTGCGCTTAACTATGGCGGCAGGCATGAAATTATGGAGGCGGCACGGCAATTTGCATTGCAGTGTACGACTGAAAATATAGAGCCGGATATGGCCTATACGCAGGTGCATTTTCCGCAATTTTTGATGACAAAAGACATACCCGACCCTGATATTTTGATTCGTACAAGCGGTGAGTTAAGGATAAGTAATTTTTTACTATGGCAATGTGCATATGCGGAGATGATTTTTACTTCTGTCTTATGGCCGGATTTTGATAAAAAACATTTAGTCGAAGCGTTAGAGGAATATGCCAGCAGAGATCGCCGGTTTGGTGCGGTTTCAGCCAAAAAGCAAATATAAAATTTTTAAAAACTATATTCGAAATGTTTTTAAATGCTTTGGTTCAAAAAGTATTATTTACGAGATTTTTTTGATTTATGTTTTAAGGGTAATGTATCCTCTTTTTAAAATTTAAAAATAGTTCAAAAATATGCCTTTGAGATTATCACGCTCTTTTTTAACACGATTTATATCAGCGCTTATTTTAGGGCCGCTGGTTTTAATGGCTATTTATATAGGCGGATATGCGCTTAAACCATTTTTGATATTGCTTGCGGGTATTGGTTTATTCGAATGGTACGGTATGGCCAAAAAATTACCTTACAAAAATCCGTTTTTGGCGGCGGGTTTTGTATATATCGTAGTGAGTTTTTTATCTTTTTATGTTTTGCGTATGGAATATACGGTGACGTTGGCGCTTTTGTTTTTAATGATGGTTTGGGCCAGTGATACTGGTGCATATTTTGCCGGTAAAATGCTTGGAAAAACAAAGATGGCTCCTGTTATAAGTCCTAACAAAACTTGGGAAGGTTTTTATGGCGCGTTACTTGGCCCAGTTGTATTGGGGTGCGGGTATGTAATCATTTTCAATGACGGTAATTTTTTTGTTATCGCGATCATTGGTGTCATTATTGGCGCGGTGGCACAACTAGGTGATTTGCTTGTCTCTTTTTTCAAACGCAAAGCAGGCGTAAAAGATACGGGAAAGCTTATTCCCGGGCATGGCGGATTACTAGATCGGCTGGATTTGCTTATGCTGCCTGCGCCGGTGTTTTTATTGCTGGTTGTGTTGTTTGATTTCTATTTTACAGGTATTTTGCCGCTATAATCTTTTAAAATTTTTTGCCATTTTTATTCTTATCATGAAAAAAAGTATCAATATATTGGGTGTTACCGGATCTGTAGGGCAAAGCGCAGTTAGCATTGTTCGTCATAATGCTAAGCAGTTTGATGTTGGCGTCATCTCGGCTAATAAAAATGCGAAGGGTTTAGCAGATGCCGCAATTATGCTTGGTGCATCCGATGTTGTATTGGTGGATGAGGGCGGGCGAGATGATCTTTATATCGCGCTTAAAAATACAGATGTTGCCATTCATATTGGTGCAGACGCTTTAATTGAAAAGGCAGGTACCCAGGCTGACATCTCGTTATCGGCTATCCTTGGTATGGCGGGTTTGATGCCGACTGTGGCTGCGATCAAAAATTCGGCTGGGGTTGCAATTGCAAATAAAGAGCCGATTGTCGGGGCGGGTCCGCAAATTATGGCTTTGGCAAAGTCATGCGGTACAAAAATTTTGCCAGTCGATAGCGAACATAATGCAATTTTTCAGGTTTTTAATGAAGCGCGGCGCGCAGATATTACTCGCTTGCTTCTTACTGCATCTGGCGGGCCATTTCGGAAATGGAATATTGAAGACATTAAAAAGGCAACGCCTGCACAAGCGGTCGCACATCCAAATTGGGATATGGGTCGGCATATATCTGTTGATAGTGCCAGTATGATGAACAAGGCGCGCGAAGTTATTGAGGCTCATTATTTGTTTGATATTGCGCCAGAGCAAATTGAAGTGGTCGTGCACCCGCAATCTGTGATTCATTCAATGGTGGAATATTGTGACGGGTCAATTTTGGCGCAGATGGGGGCGAGTGATATGCGCGTGCCTTTGGCCAATGTTTTGGCATGGCCGGAATTGGCGGCTTATAATGGTACGCGGCTTGATTTTAAAGCCTTGCGTGATCTAAGTTTTGAAGCGCCTGATGTGCAAAAGTTTCCGGCGATATCGCTGGCTTATCGCTGTATTAAGTTGGGGCAGTGGGCATGTATTACTATGAATGCCGCAAATGAAGTTGCTGTTGATGTGTTTTTGGACGAAAAAAGAGTGCCGGAGCGCGCACTACCTTTTACTGATATTATCAAAACGGTAGAACATATTATAGAAGATTATGAAGCAAAACAGGATCAAAAAGAACATATGACCCGCCATGATTTTGATTCTTTTGAAGATATTATCGATTTTGATACACAAATCAGGGAAAAAACACTAGATTATATAAATCATCAACGTTAAGGTTTTTGTCTTTTGAGGGAAAAGCCGTTATTATCTTTTTTCGGTATTACACCTTTTATAATGTTGTATGCTTACTTAAATCATGCAGAGCGTCGGAGCGTTTTAGAGCCTTATGAATTTTTTCGAATTTTTTCAGTTTTTGAGCAGTAATGTCTGGATCTATGGTGGTTCTTTCATTCTGATTTTAAGTATTTTGGTTTTTGTTCATGAGTGGGGTCACTATATTGTTGCACGCATGTGCGGCGTTCGTGTCGAGATTTTTTCGATCGGCTTTGGTAAGGAATTATTCGGATTTAATGATTCACATGGTACGCGATGGAAGGTTTCTCTTGTGCCGCTTGGTGGATATGTAAAAATGTTTGGTGACACCAACGCGGCTAGCGCAGGACATGAAGCCGCCGTAGAAAATGAAGAAACCGGTGAAACACGTCCAATGACGGAAGCCGAGAAGAGTGTTGCGTTTTTTGCAAAGCCTTTATGGCAGCGTGCCGCAATAGTGTTTGCAGGTCCGGCAATTAATTATATTTTTGCTATTATTGTCATGACGGGTTTATTCGCAGTTCATGGAAAGCCTGTAACGCCGCCTGTTGCCGCAGCGATTATTGATCAATCTGCGGCAGATCAAGGCGGGTTTGAGCCGGGTGATTTGATTCTATCGATTGATGGTAAATCTATTAAAACATTTGAAACGATCCGTCAGGAAATGATGATATCGCTTGATAAGGAACGGCATTTTATTGTTGAGCGTGCGGGGGAGACGATTGATATTTACGCAAGTCCTGAAAAGGTCGAAATGGAAGACCGCTTTGGGTTTAAACACAGCCGAGGTGTGCTAGGGTTAATCAGTCCGCGTAACGGCTTGTCTTTATTGAGCTTATCTGCGGTTGATGGGCAGGAATTTTTATTAGCAGAAGACGCTACGCAGGATCAACAGATTGCCCATATTGCCGATGTTAAAGAGGCGCTTAATAATAGAATAGGCTCTCCTTTCTCTGTGAGAATGGGACATGGTGAGACACAGGAAACTATTACTATAAATCCAAGTGTTTTGGATAATGACGGTTTTAATCTTATAGATGATACGCCAGAAAGCCGCGCGCTCGTCCTTGCCAATCAAGATGCGGTGCAGTTCTTAAAGTTTCCTGTGGGTGAGGCCTTTCTTGAATCGCTGGTTCAGGCTAAAGATATCACTGTGGGTACTTTAGAGGCGTTGGGACAAATGATTGTTGGAACGCGTAGTGCGCAAGAGTTGGGCGGTGTTATACGCATTGGCGCGCTTGCCGGTGATATGGCACAACAAGGGCTTGTAGCACTTATTATGTTTAGCGCTCTACTTTCAATCAATCTTGGTTTTATCAATCTTTTCCCTATCCCTTTGCTGGATGGCGGTCATCTAGTCTTTTATGCGATAGAGGGTATTATTGGTAAGCCCGTGCCGGAAAAAGCGCAAGAATACGCCTTCCGTTTTGGTTTTGCATTTTTGATCGCGTTGATGGCTTTTACAAACCTTAATGATATTGTGCAGCTTTTGCTTTAAGCTTTATTTGATGAGGGGTTTATAAAAATAATGGATGATGCGTTCACAAATTTTAGCAGTCATCCGGTTATTTTTATTTTGCTTCTTTTTTTCAGTATCGGTTTTATAATTTTTTTCCACGAGCTTGGGCACTATTTGGTCGCGCGTTTCTTTGGTGTACGGGTGGACAAGTTCTCTATCGGTTTTGGGCGTGAGATTTATGGCTTTACCGATAAAAATAAAATGCGATGGAGTTTTGGCTGGATTCCTTTGGGTGGCTACATAAAAATCTTCGGGGATGTTGATCCGCGCGATCCGCAAATTTGGGATAATACAATAAAAGCCAAGCGCCGTTTGAGCGATGAGGAGATTGATTTTTCTTTTTTCAATCGTGCAATTTGGAAACGTGCTCTTATTGTACTCGGCGGGCCAATTGCAAATTTTATTCTTAGTTTTCTTATAATTTTGGGGGTTTTTATTTTTATAGGGGAGTTTGGTTCTCGCCCTTACGTGAATGCTATTGGTGTTGGCAGCGCAGCGGAGCGTGCCGGCTTACAGCATATGGATAAAATTGTTGCTATTGATGGTGCGCCGGTTTACACGCTAGAGGATGTAACCGAATTGACATTGGAAAATGAAGGTCGTCCTTTCTCTTATACGATTGAGCGGGAAGGGGGGGTAAAAGATATTCAAATCACGCCGGAGCTGCTGCAATATAAAGATAAGTTTGGAATAGAGCGATCACATGGCCGTGTTGGTGCCGTATTTTTTCAAGCCATTAAATTCGAGTATATAACTTCTATAAATGGTCAGGATATGCGCGACCAACCTGATTTAGCGCGAAAAACCATCATCGACGCTATGGGAAACTTTATAACACTCGGCGTGAAACATGCAGTTGATGATGAGTTGGTTTTTAATGTTTTTGTTTATGAAGATCCCAATAAATATTTATTTGAGCCTGATCACAAATATTATGATCGTGTATTTTTGTATGAAAATGATGATCCTTATTATAAACCGCTTTCTTTAATGCGTTCATTCGAGCGTGCATTATGGAGGTTGGGTCAGCTTTTTCATGAATCTTACAAAATATTAGAAGTGCTTGTTACCGGCCAAGCTTTGGGGCAAAAAGTTGGAGGTATTGGCGCGATTGCAGAGTTCGCGGGTAGATCGATTGAGGGCGGTGTTTATTCTTATTTTCTATTTATTTCCATTCTATCTTTGCAGATAGGGATTATAAATTTGATCCCGTTGCCTGTTTTGGATGGTGGGCATTTGTTATTTTTATCATATGAAGCCGTTTTCAGGCGTCCTCTTCCAGAGCGCGTCAAAGATTATGCGTATCTATTTGGCGTTGCCATCTTGTTTGCGCTCATGATTTTTGCTAATTTAAATGATATTTTATCGCTTTGGCGTTAAAAGTTCTTTACAGTTACATACATTCTTCCTTAAAAATTTATATTCTAAAAAAAGAAAAATTCAAAAGAGACAAACATCAGGCATCTTAATATGACGGCATTCAAGCAACCCCCTTTTATCCTTTTAATTTTATTGATTTTATCGGTTTTATTTCCGCCAAGTCTTCAGGCGCAGCAGATCATTCGAGATGTTCGTGTAGAAGGAACACAAAGAATTGATCCATCGACAGTAAAATCATATCTTGATTTGAAAACTGGTGATCCGATGACTCAAGAAACACTTGACCGGTCTCTCAAGACATTGTTTTCGACGGGATTATTTGCAGACGTTACGCTAGAGCAAGACGGCAGTACCCTGCTTGTTAAAGTAGCGGAAAATCCAGTTATTAACGAGATTGCATTTGAAGGTAATGAAAAGGTTGAAGATGATGCTTTACGTAGCGAGATACAACTTCGCCCCCGTCAGGTTTTTACGCGTAGTAAAGTACAAGATGATGTTTCTCGCCTCTATCAGATTTACAGGCGTAATGGACGGTTTTCGGTTAGTATCGAGCCTAAGATTATACGTTTGGATCAGAACCGCGTTAATCTGATTTTTGAAATTACAGAAGGGGATGTGACTAAAGTTGAAAGCATTCGTTTTGTTGGTAACAAAAGATTCGATGATGATGTTTTGCGTTCCGAAATAAGCACAAAGGAAACAGCATGGTATCGTTTTCTAACATCAGATGACCGTTATGATCCGGATCGTCTGGCGTTTGATCAAGATTTATTGCGCCGGTTTTATCTTTCTCAAGGGTATGCAGATTTTAGGTTGCTTTCGGCTGTGGCAGAGCTTTCCAATGACAAATCTTCTTTTTATATAACGCTTACTGTTGATGAGGGCGCGCGTTATAAATTTGGAGATGTCTCTATAAATTCTGATTTAAGAAATTTTGATGCAAATGTTTTAACTCCTGTAATCGAGATTGAGGCCGGTGAGTGGTACGATGCGAATGAGGTTCAAACCACAGTGAATGATTTGAGTGATGAGCTTGGAAATCGCCAGTATGCATTTGCAGAAGTGCGACCAAACCTTAATAAAAATAAAGATCAACGCACTGTTGATGTTGCATTTCAGATTAATCAAACGCCACGTGTTTTTGTTGAGCGTGTAAATGTGAATGGTAATGTGCGAACATTGGATAAGGTTGTTAGACGGGAGATGCTGTTGGTTGAAGGCGACCCGTATAATAAATCAAAGCTTGCGCGTTCTGAAGGGCGAATCCGTGATCTTGATTATTTTGAAACTGTGAATGTTGACGTATCTCAAGGTTCTGCACCTGATAAAACGGTTGTTGATATTGATGTGGCAGAAAAATCAACAGGTGAGCTTTCTGTAGGTGCGGGTTTCTCTACTAATGATGGGCCTTTGGCGGACTTTAGGATTTGTGAACGTAATTTGCTTGGCAAGGGGCAAGATTTGTTGCTTGCGGCCGTTATTGCAGGGGAGCGGACGGAGTTCGATCTTTCATTTACAGAGCCGTATTTTCTTAACCGCGATTTGGCAGCAGGTTTTGATTTATTCCATGTTACACGTGATTTTCAAGATGAAAGCTCGTTTGATCAACGTCGTACCGGTGGCGGTGTTCGTTTGGGGTATCCGCTTTCTGAACGCTGGCGTCAAACGCTTAAATACCGTGTTGAACGTAATGAGATTACAGATGTTGATGGAGACGCGTCTAGATTTATTCGCGATCAAGAGGGGGTGCGTAATACATCCGCTATTTCTCAGCGTATCACTTACGATAATAGAGATAGTAAATTATTCCCAACTGATGGGACGTATTTCTGGATTGATACTGAGCTTGCGGGTTTAGGCGGTGATGCCAGTTATGTTTCCGGTAAAACAGGTGCAAGTTATTATTATCCTATTACTGATAATTTCATTTTCAACCTTCTTGGTGAAGTAGGTGCCATTGAAGGATATGGCGATGAAAGTGTGCAAATTAATGAGCGTTTTTTCCTTGGCGGAAATACGCTTCGCGGGTTTGAGCAAGGCGGTGTAGGACCACGAGATCTTAATACTGATGATTTACTTGGCGGAAATTATTTTTACCGCGGATCTGCAGAGCTTTCTTTTCCTCTCGGTTTGCCTGAAGAGCTTGGCGTTAAAGGGCATACTTTTGCCGATGTCGGAACTCTAAGCGGTCTTGATGAAAGTGGCTCTGAAATTGATGATACGGGCAGTATTCGTGCCGGTGTTGGTTTTGGCGTTTCCTGGCGCTCGCCTTTTGGACCATTGCGTGTTGATCTGGCAATGCCAGTTGCGGATGAAGATTATGATGATGAGGAAAATTTCCGATTTAATTTTGGTACGCGGTTTTAAAATAGTTGCATTATAACCACTATATTCTTCATTTTCTTTTTATCGCTTTATTAAAATATAAAACAAGGTTTTATGAACCTTGTTTTTTTAAATAGTATCAAAGGGTTTCTTACTATGGTTATATTACACAAGCGTTTTAAAGTTTTATCCTTCGCTTTTGTTGGCTTTGTATTCACGTTGTTTCCTATCTCAAGTTATGCACAAGATACTATTGCGGTGGTTGATGTGCGGATGATATTGGCAGAATCAAAGCCTGCGCAAAATATTCAAGAGCAGGTTCAGACATACAGAGACCGATTTTTAAAAGAAGTGTCAGCACAAGAGCAAGCCCTTAAACAAGAGCATGATAAAATTGTAGAGGAAAGTAAAACTCTCGATAAGGCACAAGTTATTGAAAAACGTAAGGCGTATGAAAAAAAGTTTTATGAGACTCTGTAATTTTGCGCAAGTACGAAAGGGCTCGCTTGATGAAGCTTTTGCTAAAGCGATGTCCGATATGCGTGAAACGCTTTATCAAATTGTGGAGGGTATTGCGGAAGAGAAGGGATATACGCTTATTATCTCAAAACAAAATGTTTTAGTTGCTGCTGAAAGCATAGATATTACAGGCGATGTAATGCAATCTCTAAATCAGAGAATGCCGAATGTTACTTTGGATGTAAAAGCAGAATAAATATGGCTGATCCGCGATTTTTTAGAAATAAAGGCCCTTTTTCTATTGCAGATATCGCTTTAGTTACAGGATGCCGTATTGAAAACCAGAGTGATCAATCAATTATAATATCTGATGTGGCTTCTCTTGATCAGGCGGGTGCAGATCAGATTAGTTTTTTTGATAACGTGAAATATAAAAATGCGTTTATTAATACAAAAGCGAGCGCGTGTTTTATTCATGAAAAAATGGTTGAAATCGCGCCTGAAGGCATGGCTTTATTTGTTTCGCAGCATCCGTATAAAGCCTATGCTAAGTGCGCACAGATGTTTTACCCGGATGAGATTGAAGATCAAAAAACTACAATATCAGCGCATGCGGTTATAGACGAGCGCGCAAAGATATTAGGCAACTGCCGTATTGATGCAGGCGCAGTGATTTAAGAGGGAGCAGAGATAGGTGAGGGCTGTTGGATTGAGCCAAATGTAGTTATAAGTGCTAACGTAAAAATTGGGGATTTTTGCCGTATTGGTGCCGGGGCTTCTATTTCACATGCGTTGATTGCAAATCATGTTCGGCTTTATCCCGGTGTGCGTGTTGGTCAAGACGGATTTGGGTTTGCGATCGATGCGGCGGGGCATGTCCGCGTCCCTCAATTGGGACGCGTGTTAATTCATGATGGCGTTCAAATTGGCGCGAATACAACAATTGATCGTGGTGCGGGGCCGGATACAATTATCGGTGCAGGGACGTGGATTGATAATTTGGTGCAGATTGGTCACAATGTTCAAATTGGCCGTGGATGTATTATTGTCGCTCAAGTTGGAATATCCGGTTCAACCGTATTGGAGGATTTTGTAGCGCTTGGTGGTCAAACTGGTGTTGCAGGACATTTGCGGATTGGTAGCGGCGCTCAAGTGGCTGCTCAATCGGGCGTTATGCGTGATATACCTGTAGGGGAAAGTCAGATGGGTAGCCCGGCTGTTCCTTCAAAAACACATATGAGGCAATTGGCAACCTTGAAACAATTGATTAAGAAGAATAAATAAGTATAGTATTTTTAATGTATATACGAAAATAACAAGCATATGAGTAAGCAAGTGGATGATCACGTTATAGATATTAAAAAAATCATGAAAATGATTCCTCATCGTTACCCAATCTTGTTGGTAGATAGGGTTCTTGAGCTTGATCCGGGTGAACGGGCGGTGTCCCTCAAAAATGTAACCATGAATGAGCCACATTTCATGGGTCATTTTCCGGGTTATCCTGTTATGCCGGGTGTTTTGATTATTGAGGCTATGGCACAAACGGCGGCGATTGTTGTTGTTGAGGCATTGGGTAAAGAAGCAGAGGGTAAAGTCGTTTTCTTTATGACGATTGATAATGCGCGTTTTCGTAAGCCTGTTATTCCTGGGGATTCCATGCATATTCATGTAACAAAAACACAATCACGGGGACGAGTTTGGAAGTTTCAAGGTGAAGCCAAAGTTGGCGATAAAATCTGCGCGCAAGCTACGTTCAGCGCGATGATTACAGATGAGTGATTTAATAATCTTTCTAGAAATATCGCGTAACAAAGCGTGATTTGTGGAATTTTTGTTTTTCTATATTATTAGTCTTTTTAGTATCTTTGCATTTTATTCCTAGGTTTTTTTGATGAGCGTACATATACATTCAACAGCCATTATTGAAGAAGGCGCTAATATCGCGGATAGCGCGCGTATTGGACCTTATTGTGTTATCGGTGCGCATGTTCGCATTGATGATGATGTCGTTTTGAAAAGCCATGTATGCGTAGATGGGCGTACCCATATTGGCGCAGGTACAACCGTATTTCCATTTGCATCGCTTGGTAGTGCGCCGCAAGATTTGAAATATGACGGGGAGCCGTCTGCTCTTATTATTGGAAGACGCAATGTCATTCGTGAGCATGTGACGATGAATCCTGGTACGAAATCCGGCGCTATGAAAACAATGGTTGGTGATGATTGTCTTTTTATGATGGGTGCGCATGTTGCACATGATTGTATTGTTGGAAATCGTGTGATTTTAGCTAATAATGCAACGATTGCGGGGCATGTTGAAGTTGGTGATCATGTGATTATCGGCGGCTTATCAGCTGTCCATCAATTTATTCGCATTGGCGATCATGCAATTATTGGTGGGATGTCCGGCGTTGAAAGCGACGTTATACCGTATGGCCGCGTCAAGGGAGAACGTGCGTTTCTAGCGGGGCTTAATCTGATTGGACTTGAGCGCCGTGGTTTTGAAAAACAGGATATAAGACATTTACAAAAGGCGTTTAACCAATTATTCGGCGGAGAAGGTACGCTTGATTCACGTATTGAGCAAGTTGAGCAAGATTTTGCCGGTGATGAGACCATAGATGCGATTATTGCGTTTGCGCGGCATAAAAGCCGTTTTCCATTATGTCAGCCAAAGAGATAAAGTCAGAAAATGATGTAGATGGCTATGATTGTGTTTTACCGCAGTCTATCGCCATTATTGCGGGCGGCGGTATTGTGCCTGATATTGTAGCAAAAGCTTGTTTGGAAAAAAAAATTGATCCTTTTATTGTTGTGCTTAAAGGACAGGCGGATTTTGATCTATATAAAAAATACCCCCATATTGTTAACCGTATTGGTGCCGCAGGCAGTATTATAAATACGCTTAAGGAGCGAGGTATTAAGGATCTTGTTATTGTTGGCTCGATCCGGCGGCCGAGTTTGGTAGAGATGCGGCCTGATTTTAAAACAGCAGAATTTTTTGCTAAGACCGGATTTAAAGCGCTTGGGGATGATGGTGTGCTAAAGGCGTTGCGCAGTTTTTTAGAAGCGGAAGGCTTTCGGATTCATGGCGCGCACAAAATTGCAGACATTTTGCTGATGCCTAAGGGTGTTTTGGGTAAGCATTCCCCTAAAAAAACTGATTTTATCGATATTGAGCGTGGGTTTGAGGTATCTCAAATTTTAGGTGGATGTGATGTTGGTCAATCGGTTGTTGTCCAAGAAGGTATCGTGTTAGGAGTTGAAGCCGCTGAAGGAACGGATGGCCTCCTCAAGCGCATAAAAAATCTAACGCGCAAGGGACGTAAAGGTGTTTTAGTTAAGACGTGCAAACCGCAACAAGATCGTGATCTGGATATGCCTGCAATTGGTGTTGACACAATTATTGCGGCAGCAAAGGCGGATTTAGCAGGGGTTGTTGTACATGCGAATTCTAGTATTATTATTGACCGAGAAGCCGTTATTAAAACAGCAGATAAACATAAAATATTTCTACTTGGTTTTGATCTTGAGGATATAACGCAGTCATAATCTATGTTATCTTTATACAAAGCCTATTTTATAACTAACTTTAAGGTTTTATGAGCAACAAAATATTCTTTATAGCGGGCGAGCATTCAGGCGATTCCCTTGGATCCCGTTTAATGCAGAGCTTACGCGTGCGCAGTCCGGAGCCGATAGAGTTTGTAGGTATTGGTGGCCCGTTGATGGAAGAAGATGAAGGGTTTAATAGTCTTTTGCCTTTGGACGATTTGAATATTGTTGGTATTTGGGAGGTTTTATGGCAGTTGCCGCGTTTGCTTAAGATCATAAACGGTGTTGTAGAAGAAATTGAACGTGCCAAACCAGATGTAGTTATTACAATTGATTTTCCAGATTTTAATTTTTTTGTTGCTGATCGTTTAAAAAAGAGAGGCAAGGTAAAGCCCAAAATGGTTCATTATGCCGCGCCAACTGTTTGGGCTTGGCGTCCGGCCCGTGCGGAGCATATGGCAAAAGTGTATGACCATGTTTTATGTCTTTATCCGTTTGAGCCAAAATTCTTTACTAAATATAAGTTGGATGCGCAGTTTGTTGGACATCCTTTAGCAGAAAGACACGCAGATGGAGATCGGGCTGGATTTCGCGAAGATTATAAAATTGCGGATGACGATCTGGTGGTTGCCGTTTTACCTGGAAGCCGCGAATTGGAGTTAAAAACGCTTATTCCTATTTTTAAAGACACGCTTTTTTTTATAAAAGAACAGTTTCCAAATGCACATATTGTAGTACCAACTCTTCCTAATATGGAATTTAATGTTGTGTCCCAAATGAGCGATTGGCCATCGCCTCTTTATATTATACCGGATCGCGCGCGCAAATGGGATGCGTTTGCGGCAAGTGATGTTGCGATTGCGGCATCCGGTACGGTGGGTTTAGAGCTTGCGTATGCGAAAGTACCGCACATAGTAGCGTATAAAATTCATCCTTTAACGGCATTGGTTATACGTATGCTGGTTAAGGTTAAATTTGTTCATTTGATGAATATTATTGCAAATGAGCGTGTTGTGCCGGAATTGTTGCAAAATAAATGTAATCCTTTTGATCTTGGCAAGGCTTTGTATGCATTGATTAAGGATAAAGATCAGCAAAGAGAACAAATTGAAAAATTTGCACAATTGCCGGAGAAATTGGGTGTTGAGCAAAAGAGATTGCCATCTGAGAAAGCAGCGGATAGTGTGCTTGAAATTATCGGCGTTAAAGTTTCTGGCTAAATCCTTTATATTGAAAGTAAAAAAAAGCGCTTTATTCAGGCGCTCTTTTTTTTAAAACTATAAAAACCTCTTTTATTAATTACGGTCTTCAACCGGAATATATGGTCGTTTTGCAGGGCCAACATAAAGTTGACGAGGGCGGCCAATACGAAGAGAGGGCTCTTCTATCATTTCTTTCCATTGAGATACCCAGCCAACGGTTCTGGCAACGGCGAATAGTACAGTAAACATACTGGTCGGGAAGCCCATGGCTTTTAGAATAATGCCAGAATAGAAATCAACATTTGGGAAGAGTTTTCGTTTCACAAAATATTCGTCTTGCAAGGCAATGCGCTCTAACTCCATAGCAATTTCGAGCATTGGATCGTCATGAATTCCGAGATCTTCCAACACTTCATCTGCGGATTGTTTTAAAACGCCTGCGCGTGGATCCATATTTTTATAAACGCGGTGACCAAAACCCATAAGGCGGAATGGGTCGTCCTTATCTTTAGCGCGTTCGATGAATTCGGGAATACGGTCTTTGGTACCTATTTCCTCTAACATC
Organism: uncultured Alphaproteobacteria bacterium; assembly: GCA_963702155.1. Taxonomy (GTDB): domain Bacteria; phylum Pseudomonadota; class Alphaproteobacteria; order Micavibrionales; family Micavibrionaceae. The sequence goes on along the minus strand of OY969717.1, from coordinate 866,094 downwards.
TCAAGCACGGCCTGATTTGCGCCGCCATGTGCAGGACCCCAAAGGGAGGCTATTCCTGCGGCCAAACATGCGAAGGGGTTAGCCTGAGATGAGCCGGCAAGACGTACAGTAGACGTTGACGCATTTTGTTCATGGTCGGCGTGCAAAATGAAGATTTTATCCATGGCGCGTGCAAGTATGGGATTTATCTTATAAGGCTCTGCTGGAACGGAAAAACACATATAGAGGAAGTTTTCTGAAAACGACAGGTCATTGCGAGGATAAACAAATGGCTGCCCGATGGAATATTTATATGTCATAGCGGCCAATGTTGGCAGTTTTGCAATTAATCGCAATGCGGAAAGTTCCCGCTGTCCGGGATCCCAGATATCGAGTGAATCATGATAAAATGCAGAAAGCGCGCTTACAACACCGCACATGATGGCCATGGGGTGTGCGTCCCTACGAAAGCCGCGGAAAAAATAGTTTATTTGCTCATGCACCATGGTGTGCATTGTAATATCGCGTTCAAAGTACTGTTTTTGTTTTGCATCTGGTAATTCGCCATGCAAAAGCAGATATGCGACTTCCAAAAACGAGCTTTTTTCTGCGAGATCTTCGATTGTATAGCCACGATGCATCAGGATACCTTCTTCCCCATCAATAAAGGTGAGGCGTGATTTACAGCTGCCCGTCGCCGTAAAGCTAGGGTCAAATGTAAAATGTCCGGTTTCGGCGTACATACCGCGGATATCTATAACGCTAGGGCCGCATGTTCCTTCCCTAACCGGCAGTTTTACGCTTTCACCAGTCTCATCATTAGTGAGCGTGAAAGTTTTGCCATTTACATCATTTTCATTTGTGGCCATGTTGTTACCCTTTTTATATTATTATGATATTTAAAACGTGTATCAGTGTATGTTGTCTAGATTACGAATTGATTAAAGAACACGCGCCAGTATGGAAGACATAACCAGCTGGAATTGAAATTTTATCTTATTCTGTTTGCAGTGCAATATCAAATGCTCTCTCGCAATTTTTTTAGAAAAATTTATTCAATATCAATGGCCGCTTTCAAACGGGCGATGGTTTCGTCTTTGCCAAGGATAGCGGCGGCCTGAAAAACAGATGGGGAAACTGTCGTTCCGGTAAGCGCGGCGCGCAGGGGCATTGCAACTTTGCCCAGTTTTCCACCATGGTTTGATTTTGCCAGATCTTTACAGGTCGATTGTACAGATTCTGCTGTAAACTCGTTATCTTTACACAGGCTTTCTATAAGATTTTTTAAGGTGGCTTTACCTTCTTGGATAAGCGTTTTCGCCTTTTCATTATAGCTGAGTGGCAGAGTTTTGGCATAAAACGCGCCTTCATCAACAAACTGAAGAAGCGTCGTTGCGCGGTCTTTTAATTCATCTGCACCTTCCAGTAATCTTTTTTTGCCTGTTTCATCAAGCTCTATACCGTGACGCTCTTTTAAAAATGGCTTTGCCAGCTTTATAAGCCGGTTGTTATCAGCTTCCTTAATATAGTGAGCGTTGATATGTTCAAGCTTGTCAAAATCAAAGCGTGATGGTGATTTTCCTATATTTTTTAAATTAAACCACTTGATAGCTTGTGCGTCTGAGATAATTTCATCGTCACCATGACTCCAGCCAAGTCTGAGTAGGTAATTACGGATGGCTTCAGGGAGGTATCCCATATCGCGGTATTCTTCAACGCTGGCCGCGCCATGACGTTTTGACATTTTTGCACCATCAGGCCCTAAAATTAAAGGAACATGTGCATAATGTGGAATATTCCAGCCCATTGCATCATAAATGACGTTTTGACGAAATGTATTATTGATATGATCGTCACCGCGGATGACATGGGTCACGCCCATATCATGATCATCCACAACAACAGCCAGCATATATGTGGGAGAGCCATCAGAGCGCAAGATTATAAAGTCGTCCAAGTGATCGTTTTTTACTGTGATATCTCCTTGAACAGAGTCGTGAACCGTGGATGAACCATCCAGAGGCGATTTGATGCGGATAACATAGGGTGTGTTTTCAGGGTGCGTGCTGTTTTCCCGCCAACGCCGATCGTAGAATGTCGGCTTTCCTTCGGCTTTGGCCTCAGCGCGCATGGTGTCAAGCTCTTCACTTGTACAAAAGCATTTGTAAGCCTTGCCTTTTGCGAGTAAAGTATGCGCGATTTCTTTATGGCGGGGTTGGGATTCATATTGAGATACGATATCGCCGTCCCAATCAAGCTCTAGCCATTCCATTGCGCGTTTTAATGCAGTGACGGCGTCTTCGGAATGTCGTTTGCGATCCGTATCTTCAATTCTGAATAGCATTTTCCCATTATTTTTTTTAGCGTAAAGCCAATTAAATAGAGCCGTTCTGGCTGTACCAATGTGCATGAATCCTGTTGGGGATGGCGGAAAGCGGGTTATTATGGTCATTTTAAAATTTTTCTTATATAGGGTTTCAAACCGGCGACTTTAAGATATGCTCTTTAAATTGCTTTATTTTCGTGGTGTTATAAATTATCCGAAGCAGTGTTTAGCAAAGCAACCTTACGATAGTGATGTATGTCATGTAAATGCTTACTTTATAGCTGACCTTAAGGTTTTTAAAATTGATTTTTTCGTGATTCTTTATTTAAAAAATATTATACATACAGAAGTGGAGCATCAAAACGACCACTTTTTTCTTTGGATGCCAATTTTTCTTGCAGGCGGTATTGCCCTGTACTTTTCCCTAGATTTTGAGCCCTTGTGGGTTTTAAGCTTTTTTGTTCTTATTTTTACCGTAAGTTTTTTTATTGTATTTCCGTATAAAAAAATAACATTTCTTATTTTCTTAATGGGTGTTGGATTTGAAAGTGCGCAATTACGCTCACATAGCGTTTATACACCAATGTTAACTCGGGATCTTGGGCCAGTAAATTTAAGTGGACGGGTTGAAGCTATTGAACACACGGGCGGCAATGGTGTGCGCGTAATTCTTGATACTCTAAAAATAGAAAAACTTAATGCCAATCAAACGCCGCGTAAAGTCAGATTGACAATGCGCATGGGCGGGGACTTTAAAATTGGAGATCAAATCTCCGTTTTGGCGCAGCTTCATGCTTCTTCGGGCGCGGCGCATCCGGACGGTTTTGATTTTGCTCGCTATCTTTATTTTCAAGGCATAGGCGCGCTTGGCTTTGTTTACCGTTTAGATAAGGTTAATTCCTATGATGGCGCGAACGGTGTGTGGGATTTACGGCGTTTGTTTGAACCTGCGCGCCTGTATATTTCGTCACGTATACACTCAGTTTTAAAAGGGGACCGCGCGGCCTTAGCCATGGCGCTTATGATTGGAAAGAAGGCGGCCATTTCAAATGATACTAAAGATGCTTTGCGGCATGCCGGGCTTGCACACGTGTTAGCTATATCCGGGCTTCATATAGGGCTTTTCTCAAGTTTTGTATTTTTTATTGTTCGGCTTTTTCTGGTTTTGATACCAGATGGCGGGCTTAAATTACCTGTTAAAAAAATAGCTGCAACAGCGGCTATACTGGCGGCTTTTTTATACGCCGGATTGGCGGGGTTTAGCATCCCGACACAACGTGCACTTTTTATGACATCTGTGGCTTTTGTTGCGATTATATTGGATAGATCGCCTCTTTCTTTACGCTTGTGGGCGTTTGCCGCATTTTTAGTTTTACTTGTTTTTCCTGAAAGTTTGCTGAACGCGGGATTTCATATGTCGTTTGCCGCGGTTTTTATGTTGATTGTGTTTTATGATTTCAACACGAATCTTCTGGATACATATTTATAGGCAGTCCGGTTTTTTAAAACGTCTTGCGCTTTATTTTTTGGGTTTAAGCGTCACAACAGTTGTAGCGACCATTGCAACCGCCCCTTTTGCGCTTTTTCATTTTCAGCAAATCGGCGTTTATAGCCTGCTTTCAAATATTATTGTAATGCCAGTTATGGCATTCATTATTATGCCGGTTATTGTTGTTGCAATGGTGGCTTTTTTGTTTGGTTTGGAAGCCTTATTTATAAAAATGATGTCATGGCCGCTTGATATACTAATTGATGTATCTGTATTTGTTGAAAATATTCCCGGGTCGGTTTTTTATATGGGCGGGGCACCGATATCTGTTCTTATTTTGGGGATGATAGGGTTTATTATATTATACGCTTTTAAAACGAAGTTTCGTTATGTTGGGGGGGGATTTTGGATTATTAGTTTGTGGTGTTTTATAGCATATGAAAAGCCGGTTCTTATTGTCTTAGATGATCCGCCGATGATGTTGGCGCGAGATTATAAAAGTCAGCAATTTGAAGTTTCGCAAAAGCGAAAAGGGCGTTTTATACAAGATCAATGGAGTGAGTATTATAATTATCGAGATGGTTTTAAGTTAATAGGCGTTAATAGCTCGGATTTATTAAATATTGATTCTTTATCACAATGTGATGTGTATGGCTGTCGTATTGATATCAATAAAAACAATGAAGAAACGTATACTTCTAAATTACAAATCTCTTGGGTGAAAGACCCTCTTATTTTTAATGAAGAATGCGCGTATGCTGACGTGATTTTTTCTTTTGTACCGTTGCCTAAATGCACCAATAAGGCAAAAGTCTACGATTTATTTGATATCAAAGGTCAGGGGTATTTAGCCATGTTTATGAAAGATATCGGTACTACGCATTCGAATGGTCTTAAGATTGAAATATCTGATCCTTCATTTACTATTGAAAGTGGTTTAGAGCGGCGCGGTATGCGTTTATGGAGCGGTCTTAATAATAATTTTTCTCAATAGTATTTTGAAATGCCTTTCTAATTCATATTTTTATATGTGCGCATAAGAGCGGTAAGACGGCCTTGCACTTTAACGCGTGATGGATCGAGTACTTGTGGCTCATAAGTTTGGTTTTCCGGCTCTAAAATAATTTTATTGCCGGCGCGCCGGAAGCGTTTCAACGTGGCCTCTTCATCATCAACTAGTGCTACAACAATCTCTCCATTACTAGCGGTTTCCCGTCTTTCAATAATGACTGTATCGCCATCATGAATACCGGCCTCAACCATAGAATCCCCCTCTACATACAAGGCATAATGACCTGCATTACCGATCATATCCGGCGGCATGGATATAGTATCGACTTCGCTGGCGATGGCTTCGATTGGTGTGCCTGCCGCAATTTTACCATAGAGCGGTATAATATTATATTGTGGTTTATCTATAAGTGTTTTGAATGGCGACACATTTGTTTTATCTCCTTCATTATTAGAAATAGTTGTATTTTGAGATTTTATATCATCTGGCAGGCGTTTTATTTCCAATGCACGCGCACGATGAGGGAGGCGTTCGATATAGCCTCGTTCAACAAGCGCAGTAATGAGGCGGTGTATTCCAGATTTTGATTTTAAACCGAGCGCCTCTTTCATTTCTTCAAAAGATGGTGCTACGTCGCTGTGTTTCATTTTACTATGGATGAAAACGAGTAAATCGCGTTGTTTTTTGGTAAGCATGATTGTCCTCAAATTTTTTTATAAACCTTAAACGCAGTGAAATAATTTGAATATACACCATTTGTTCTATTTTAGTTCTTGTTCTGTGTCAAGTCACTAAATTTTATTTTTATAACAGCGACGTCAATTTTGCAGCGATATCATCATGTTTCATCAAGGATTCGCCAATCAAAAATGCGTCAAAGCCTGCTTGAATGTATCGATCAATTGTTTCTTTTTCTGATATCCCGCTTTCTGCGACCTTAATAATTTCTTGCGGCAGGTTTTTAGCCAAATTTAAAGCCGTATTTGTATCGACATCTAATGTTTTTAGATTGCGATTATTAATACCCAGCATCTTTGGGGATAGTTTTAAGGCGCGCTCTAATTCTTTTTCATCGTGAACTTCTATAAGTACATCCATGTTTAACTCTGTGGATAAACTATAAAGCTCTTGAGCTGATGTGTCATTTAGAGCTGCCATGATCAAAAGGATGCAATCGGCTCCTAAAGCCTTTGATTCGTATATTTGATATGGATCAATCATAAAATCTTTGCGGAGCATTGGAAGGTCGTTTGACCCGCGAATGGATTTAAAATACTTATCATGACCTTGGAAATAGGGCTCATCTGTGAGTACAGATAAACAGGTAGCGCCATATTTCTTGTATGTTTCAGCTATCATTACAGGATCAAAATTTTTACGTATAATGCCTTTACTCGGAGATGCTTTTTTAATTTCTGCAATAATGGCAGTTTTTTTATTATTTTTTATAGCATCTATAAAAGATGGACGCGTATGTGTTGGAAGGTGGTCGATATCTTTTAAGAGTTCAGACAAAAGCCTCTTTTCTTTTTTGTGTTTCACATATGCGCGTTTTTTATCGCAGATTTCATTTAGAACGCTCATTGTAATTTAAGTCCTATTTGAATATTGAATGTAAGCGCCCAGAAGATTTTTAGCGGCTCCACTATCGATGTTTTGTTTAGCCATTTCCACACCTTCTTTTAAAGTATTTACCTTTTCCGCGATTATTAAAGTCGCCGCTGTATTCACAAGCGTGATATCGCGATAGGCATTTTGCTTGCCATTTAAGAGGTCACTCAATGCAGCAGCATTTGTTTTGGCATCATCGCCAAGAAGGTCGTCCATATGATGAAATGGTATACCAAAATCTTTGGGGGTCACTATGGTTTCAGTTATTGCGCCATCTTTATCAAGTTTTGCAATATGAGTTTGATCTGTAACTGTAATTTCATCCAGCCCGTCGAATCCATTTGCGATCCACGCTTTGTGAGAGCCCAACTTTTTTAGCGTTTCAGCCATTGGTCTCAGCCATTTTTTATCAAATACGCCGATGAGTTGATATTTTGTATCCGCAGGATTTGCAAGCGGGCCAATCAGGTTAAAAATAGTGCGTATACCCAATTTTTTGCGGATGTGGGAAACATGCTTCATCGCGCCGTGATGCTGGGGTGCCATCAGAAATGCAAAATTTAGGCTATGTAGTGCTTCCTCAAGCTTTTCTTTTGTCATATTAAGATTTACACCTAAAGCCTCCAATACATCAGCCGTTCCGGATTTTGAGCTTGATGCGCGGTTGCCGTGCTTTGCAACTGGAACTCCGCAAGATGCGGTGACGAGAGATACAGCTGTTGATACATTATATGTCCCTTTTTGATCGCCCCCTGTACCGCAGCAATCGATTGCATTTTCAGGGGCATTGATATGGGATGCTTTTTGCCTTAACACTTTGGCTGCGCCTGTTATTTCATCAACAGTTTCGCCGCGATATGCAAGCGTTTTTAAAAACTCAGCGATGTTATCATCGGTGCATTCTCCATTCATGATTAAGGTCATGACACGGGTCATTTCTGTTTCATTTAGCGACTTACCGCTTTTAACTTTTTTCAATTCTTTTATCATTTTATTTTTAAAGATATTTCATGAAGTTTTTCAGTATCTGATGCCCATGCTCTGTTGCGATACTTTCGGGGTGGAATTGTACACCAAAAATGGGTTTTTGTGTGTGTTCTAAACCCATTATGATGCCATCGCTTGTTTGAGCCGTAATATTGAGATTGCGAGGCATAGTTTGTGGATCGATAATAAGCGAATGATAGCGGGTTACGGTAAACGTGCGTGGTATGCTTTTAAAAATGCCTTCTTGATTGTGTGTGATTTCCGAAGTTTTACCATGTTTTGGCTGAGTCTGGATAATATTACCGCCGTATACTTGACCAATTGCCTGATGCCCAAGGCACACACCAAGTAGAGGTATATTTTCTATATCTGCTTTTTTGATTAGATCTAGACATATGCCTGAATCATCCGGCGTGCCAGGGCCTGGTGATAGGACGATACCGGAAGGTTGTTCTTTTATAACATCATCGACCGTAATTTTATCATTACGGTATATTTTAATATTCGCGCCTAAATCGCCAAAATACTGAACGATATTATACGTGAAGCTGTCATAATTATCTATCAAGATCAACATATGAAAAGATATGGCGATCTTCATGGTAAAATGCAAGATTAAAATAGTGCGTTTGAAAAAAGGGGTGTGATGATGCCGTTTAATAGTTTACGGGCGAATCTTTAGTCGTTATCATTCTTTTTATGAGACGGTTTATGCCCCCTAAAAAAGATCCTAAACGTACTGGTATTTATGTTGCGATTGCTATTGTTATGATGGTAACAATCCATTTGACGACGTGGTCCAAGCCAGAATCTACATCTACACCTGTCCAAGACAAGACTGTTTCACAAGTCGTTTTTACGCCGGTTGAAGATATGACCGCAGCGGGACAATTGCCGGCGCATATTATGGTTTATGATGAGCCAGATTTTGCTGGGATGGATGGGCTTTATACGTTAAAAGATGACGATGTTTCTGAAGTACCTAATAGTGATGCAGAAGATTTTATTTCTGAAGATATTGTCGCGCTTGAGGGACAAGGCATTCATATGCGCGTTTCGCCCTTAGCCGAGAAAAAAAGTTTGACCAAAGTAGATCCCAAACCTATGCCTAATTATAAAAGAACGTGGGAAGGTGATGCAGCCGCCTTTACAACTAAAGGAGGCGGCGCAAAAATTGTTATTATCATCGATGATCTTGGTATGGATAAACAGCGTACGCAAGCCATAGTAGATATAAACGGGCCATTAACGCTTGCTTATTTACCTTATGCGCACGGCCTGAAAGACAGCACAGATCAAGCCAAAGCCAAAGGCCATGAGCTTATTATTCACATGCCGATGGAGCCTATGAACGGGGATATCAACCCGGGCCGCATTGCGTTGCTGGATAATATGAGCGCTGATGAATTAAGAGAGCAGTTGAATTCTGCATTTGGTTCATTTGATGGTTATATTGGTATTAATAATCACATGGGAAGCCGTATAACACAAAATCGCGCGGCAATGGAGGTTGTTATGGCTGTGCTGGCCGAAAAGGGGCTTGCGTTTGTAGATTCAAAAACAATCAGTACTTCAGTGGCTGCGGATACTGCGCGACAATACGGTCTTGATATGGCGGAACGCGATGTTTTTATTGATCATGTTGAGAGTGATAATTTTGTTGCGGAGGCTTTTTTAAAACTTGAGCGTATAGCCAAAACCCAGGGATATGCCATTGGTATAGGTCATCCAAAAGATGTAACTATTCGCGGTCTCAAGGCTTGGCTGCCGACCCTTAGGGATCGTGGTTTTGTTCTTGCGCCTGTAAGTGCGGTATTAAAAGATTCAGGGGGGTATAAACACACTGCTTTGGCTATTGATCTATCGCAAAATAAAAATCAGAGTGCGAATGAGAAAATGGTTTTATCTTCAGATATGTCAGAGTTATATGATGCAAAAGATGCGGAGCATTTAGGTGCGCAAAGGTATGGCCCTTATATTGAGCATAATAAGGCGGCGCAGAGCATTCAATCCGAAGAGTTGTTGTTATTTCAATAGTTTTTATTTTCGCCGCGATACGGCTAAATTTGCGGCGGCGAATAATGCTTTGGCTTTATTAACGCTTTCTTGATACTCGTCTTCGGCATTGCTATCTGCAACGAGACCGCCACCTGCTTGGACATGAATTTTCCCGTCTTTTATTAATGCCGTTCTAAGAGCTATACATGTATCCATAGCGCCATTTCCTGAAAGATATCCAACGGCGCCGCCATAATAGGCGCGACGGTTTGTTTCTAGCTCGTCTATTATTTCCATAGCACGTATCTTGGGTGCCCCGCTTACTGTTCCAGCCGGGAAGCCTGCAAAAAGCGCATCAACAATATCGCAGCCTTGTTTAAGCCTGCCTTCGACATTTGAAACCACATGCATGACGTGAGAATATTTTTCGATTTTAAATTGCTCGGTTACGGTTACGCTTCCATATTCACTGACACGGCCTACGTCGTTGCGACCTAAATCCAGAAGCATAAGGTGTTCGGCCATTTCCTTTTCATCGGCTAGAAGATCTTTAGCGTTTGCATCGTCTTCTTGTGTATTTGCGCCGCGTGGGCGTGTGCCAGCAATGGGGCGAATGGTTACAATATCATCTCGGACGCGTACTAATATCTCCGGGCTTGACCCGACAAGGGCATATTCTTTAAAATCCAGTAAAAACATAAAGGGCGATGGATTCAAGGTTCGAAGTGCGCGGTACAATTCAACAGAGGGAAGGTCAAAATCGCAAGAAAAGCTTTGACCCAGTACGACTTGAAAAATATCGCCTTTTAAAATGTAGTCTTTTGCGGCTTCGACCGACTGCAAATATTGTTCTTTTTTAATATTAGAAGATTGAGACAGGGGCGTTTTCAGGTTTGTGGAAGCCAAAATTTGATCAGTTGGAAGTGGTGCAGATAGTTTTTTAATACTGCGGTCTAATGTATTTTGTGTTTCTTCAAAAGCCATAGCCGCTGTAACATCACTATTTTGCTGATGATAATAAACGGGTGTGCATACGCAGATCATATTTTTAATATTATCAAAAATAACCAAAACCTGTGGGCGGATTAAAATGCTGTCAGGTATATTAAAATTGTCAGTATTTGTATCAGGGATATCTTCCATAAGGCGAATCATATCATAGCCCATTTGACCAAAAAGCCCGGATACAACCATTGGCGGCAGGTTTTCTGCGACCGATTCTATTTTGCAGATTTTAATAAGTGCGCGCAGGGAGCACAGCGGATCATCGTTGGTTTTATTAAAAGATCCGTAGTCATGCCAGATCATGATTTCATCGCGTTCACATTTCCAAATCATATCGGGCGCTGTACCGATAACTGAGTATCGACCAAGTGTTGCGCCGCCTTCAACGGATTCTAACAGAAAGCTATAGTCTTCATTTTCTGCTATTTTCAAATATGCGGAGACTGGCGTTTCTAAATCACCGGGAATCCATTGCCAATGAATTTGGGTCTTGCCGGTTTCATAGTTATGTTTGAAATCTTTGAATGAGTTCTGCGTGTACACGGATATTTAAAAGCCCTGATCTTGGTTGTTTGTGCCGCCATACATTTGTTTCAAGAGGCGGCGGTTGCTTTCAGGTTTTATATCTTTATTTAATTTTGCAATGTAAATAGACAGCGCCTCGTTCATAAAGCCTTTTTGCATGGTTTGTTTAAATGTTTTGTAAGGATCGCTTTGTGTATTGATACTCTCCGGTAATGCGATATTGTTAACAAGCGCGAGGGCGAGACCATTTTTCGTATCCAAAATAAACGCTTCGTCGAGATTAGCCTCGAATATATTAGGTGTAGCGCGTGCAGGCAAAGTGCCATCCAATTCTGATGTTCTTTCAATATCTTTTATATTGCGAATATTGCTATCTGCGCTTGAAGTTAATGATTGAAAGTTCGGCTTTTCTTCGTTTTCAGCGTTATTATAACTCTGCATGATCGTCTCAACACGCGCGCGGTTGGCGATGCGGCGTTGATCTTTAATCCAGCGTGCCTCTAATGTATCCTTGATTTGTGCCAAAGGCTTATAGCTTCGTCCGGTAAGTTTTTCAATTTGTATTGCTATAAGTCGTCCGTCTTCAGTCTCAATCGTCGGGGAGATTTCACCTTCGTACAGACCAAGAATATTCTCAAGTATTACGGTTTTTGTGTCTTGAGAAAAGCTATCGAGCATGTCTTCACCATCATTAGATAGGCCTTGATTATTGATGCCCTCAATTTGCGTGGTTTCGATATCTATTTCCTGAGCGATTTCTTCTGTGGTTGCGCCGCCTGCAAATAAATCATCAACCATATCTGCGAGTTCGTATTTCTGGTCTATAATACGGGTTTCCATCTGATCGGCACGAATTTGTTCCTTCACTTCATCGAACGGCTTGGTACGCGCAGGGGTAAAGGATTTGACTTTTACAATATAAAATCCAAGGGGGGATTTGATTGGCGATAGCACGGTTCCATTAGCGATATCAGCATTAATATTGTTTTTAAAAGAATCCAAAAGTGTTTCTTGCTGGAATTCTTTTTCTCCTAAATAAGCGTTTTTATTGCCTGTAACTGATTGGATTGCAGCTTCCAAATCTGCATTCTTTTGAACCGTTTCATAGATTTTATTGGCGGTTTCTTCGTTTTCAACCAAGGCTTGCTCCAAAATCCATGTGTCATCAATTTTATATGCTTCGATATTGGAATCATATTCATCGCGGATCACGTCCTCTGAAAGGTCAATGGTTTTGCGAATAGCATCATCTTTGATAGTCACGATCTCAATGTCACGTGTTTCAGGGATGGAAAATTCTTCTTTTACCAGTGCATAAAATGCGTTTAGTTCGTCTTCTGTTGGTGTTTCAACGGTATCAATGCTTAGATCATCAAATGTGATGTATGATATGTCTCTTGTTTCCATCTGAAATTTATATAATGAATCCATCATATCCGGAGACATGCTTGCAAACCCAGAATTGAGAGATTCTATTAAGATCGCATTTTCGCTCTGGCGTTTTACAGATGCGATAAAAGAGCGTTCAGTTATGCCCTGAGCGCGCAAAATCTGGAGAAGAACATCTTTGCGAGTACGACCATCGGTCATATATGGTTCGGTCATTTCGCGGATTTTCATCGTTAGGTAGTCATTACCAATTTCTAAGCCAAGATCGCTTGCGGCATAATTTATGAGCCGTTCACGTACTTCGGTGCTGAGTAGTTGTTCGGTATAGCCAAATTTGAGCGCATCTTCAGGGGATAAGCCTACTTGAGATATATTCCTTCGCAGGGAAGAATCAAATTCTTGCGCTGTTATTGTATCATCGCCTATACGCGCAATGTCAGAGCCGCCAACGCCACCACGAAAAACACCGCCAACATCCATAAATACGAGGCCGGCTGTGGCCGCGACCATAAAGCCGAACAAAATAAATTTTGATATACCGCCGGATGCGCCGTCTCTTAAAGCTTTCATGACCATGGCTACGAAAATATCCTTTATCTTTTTTTGGTTATCTTATCATGCGGGTATTTACCTACATATCAGGTTGCACTATAAGGGTGAGAAAGACGCACGGCAATATCCGTTTGTAAAACTATCCATAGCATAGAAAAAAACAAGGTATATACAAGATGAAAAAGTTGATTGCGGGAAATTGGAAAATGAATTGTTTGAGTGATGATGCGCATGCTCTTATTCAGGATATAACTACAGCACTTAGCAATTCACCGGAGATTTTAGATGATTGCGATATTTTGGTTTGTCCGCCATCTGTTCATATTCAAGCCGTAAAAAATATTGCACATGGCAAAGGTGTCGATGTTGGCGCGCAAGATGTGAGCGAGCATAATAGTGGGGCATATACAGGTAATATTTCGGCCTCTATGATTAAGGATTTGGGCGGTGAGTATGTAATACTAGGGCATTCTGAGCGCCGTGAATATCATGCGGAAAGCGATGCACTTGTTGCGGCGAAAGCAAAAGAAGCGCATGAAAAAGGTTTAATTACTATTATTTGTGTTGGCGAAAAAGAAGAAGAGCGTGATGCAGGCACACAAAATGATGTAGTTGAGGCGCAACTTAAAGGCTCTATCCCTAAGAATGCGCGTCGCGAAAATACGGTAATCGCGTATGAGCCAGTATGGGCGATTGGAACAGGTAAAACGGCAACACCGGCAGACGTGAAAGATATGCACGCTTTTATTCGCGGTCAGCTTGAGGGTCTGGTTGAAACACCAGAGAAGGTTCGTATCTTATATGGCGGGTCTATGAAGCCGGCCAATGCCAAAGAATTATTGGCCACTCCAAACGTTGATGGCGGTTTGATTGGCGGTGCAAGCTTAAAAGCAGATGATTTTATCGGTATAGCTAAATTGGCTTAAAACTAAACCTTGAAATTCTTTAACAAAGCGAATAGAACATTCATCCATGGATTCAGTTATTCTTGTTATACATTTGATTTTGGCGCTCGCGATTATCGGGCTTGTTCTTTTGCAACGATCAGAAGGCGGCGGCCTTGGGATTGGTGGCGGTGGGGGCGGCCTTGGCGGTTTGGCTTCACCTAAAGGTACGGCTAACTTCTTAACGCGCGCGACCGCATTATGTGCAGCAGCTTTTTTTTGCACCAGCCTTGCACTTGGTATTTTGGCAGGGCGTGAAAGCGGTTTACGACACAGTGTTATTGATTCGCTAGATCAACCGGCCGTGGTTGGGACATTGGAAGATGATACAGACGTTGTTATTCCAAGCGTCCCTTTGAATGAACCTACTGAAATAAATAATGCAGATACGGCTGCTTCTCCTGCAACAGATGTTCAAACCGAACCGGCGGTTCCGATCGCAGAGTAAATCATGACAAAATATATTTTTATTACTGGCGGCGTTGTTTCCTCTTTGGGAAAGGGCCTAGGCTCCGCTGCGCTTGGAGCTTTATTGCAGGCGCGCGGGTATTCTGTGCGCCTTTGTAAGCTTGACCCTTATTTGAATGTTGACCCCGGTACGATGAGCCCTTTTCAACATGGTGAGGTTTTTGTAACCGACGATGGTGCGGAAACCGATCTTGATCTTGGGCATTATGAGCGTTTTACAGGTGTGGCGGCAAAGGCGACCGACAACACAACTACGGGACGGATTTATACAAGCGTTTTAGCGCGGGAACGGCGCGGGGATTATTTGGGCGCAACCATTCAGGTTATTCCACATATTACAAATGAGATTAAAGATTTTATCCGCGAAAAAGATGGCACGGCGGATTTTGTTTTATGCGAAATTGGCGGTACGGTCGGGGATATCGAAAGCTTGCCGTTTTTAGAGGCTATAAGGCAATTTGGAAATGAAGTCGGGCGGGAGCGGGCGCTATTTCTACATGTGACGTTGTTACCTTATATTCCTGCAGCGGGAGAATTAAAAACCAAACCGACCCAGCACTCGGTCAAGGAATTGATGAGTTACGGCATTCGCCCGCGGATTTTGCTTTGCCGTGCAGATCGTAATATAGATGATGATGAACGTAGGAAAATTGCGCTGTTTTGCAACATTGATGAAAATAAAGTTATTCCCGCGCTGGATGTCAGTCTTCGATTTATGAAGTGCCATTGACTTATCATGCGGAAGGCTTGGATCATCAAGTTTTGGATGTGTTTGGTATTACCGATGCACCCGAACCTGGATTTAAGCGTATGGGAAAATATTGCTGCACGCATTAAAGCACCAGAAGGTGAAGTGTAAAATTGCCGTTGTGGGTAAATATACCAATTTGACGGATAGTTATAAATCGCTTAATGAGGCGCTGACCCATGGCGGGATTGCCAATAATGTCAAAGTCAAATTTGAGTTTGTTGAAGCAGAAGTCTTTGAACCGGAAAATCCGGCGGATTATTTACACGGTGTTCACGGCATTATTAGTGCCCGGCGGATTTGGGGAGCGGGGCGCGGAAGGTAAAATTAAAGCGATTCAGTTTGCGCGAGAAAACAAAGTACCCTATTTCGGGATTTGTTTTGGTATGCAAATGGCCGTTATTGAAGCTGCGAGAAATTTATGCGGCATTAAAGGCGCGAATTCCACGGAATTTGGACCATGTGACATTCCGATCGTAGATGTCATGCGGGAATGGGTTAAGGATAATCAAGTACAAGAGCGGGGTCAGGATATTGACCTTGGCGGGACGATGCGTTTGGGCGCTTATCCGGCGACTCTTGGTCAAGACACGTTAAGTGGCCGAGATTTATGGCACGCGGGATATTAGCGAGCGTCATCGTCATCGTTTTGAAGTAGACATTGCATACAAAGACAAGCTTGAAGAGCAAGGGGTTATTTTTTCAGGTTTATCGCCAGACGGAAAATTACCAGAAATCATCGAAATTCCTGATCACCCATGGTTTGTCGGTGTGCAATTTCATCCAGAGTTAAAATCAAAACCGTTTGATCCGCATCCGTTATTCATTTCGTTTATTAACGCTGCAGTAAAGCAAAGCAGACTTGTATAAAACCTTGATATTACTGCGGTGCATGATTGATTTTTGTTATTGGGTGTGCGAAATATTGATCGTATTTATTAATGAGGATTCTACCAATGGCTGAGCGTTCGATTAAACTTTCAAATTTTGAAATTTCCAATTCCAATCCGTTTTTTTTAATTGCGGGGCCATGCGCGCTTGAAAGTAAAGATCATGCGTTTGAAATGTGTGGCGCTTTGAAAGAGTTGACCTCTAAACTTGGTATTCCGTTTGTTTACAAGACTTCTTACGACAAGGCTAACCGGACATCGTTATTTGGTGCCCGCGGCCTTGGTATGGATAAGGGGTTGGCGATTTTAGATGATGTCCGCAAGCATTTTGATGTGCCGGTTTTGACCGATGTGCATTTGCCGGAACATTGCAAAGACGTGGCCAAAGTTGTTGATATTATACAGATACCCGCTTTTTTATCGCGGCAGACAGACTTACTTATTGCGGCGGCGAAGACAGGTAAAATTATCAATGTTAAAAAAGGGCAGTTCCTTGCGCCTTGGGATATGGAGAATGTTGCCAAGAAAATATCTGAGAGCGGAAATGATAATATTTTGCTTTGCGAGCGCGGAGCGAGTTTTGGGTATAATACGCTTGTTTCTGATATGCGAAGCCTACCTATTATGGCGCAAACGGGGTATCCGGTTGTTTTTGATGCAACCCATTCGGTGCAGCAACCGGGCGGTCAGGGCGCATCTACCGGCGGAGACCGTACAATGGTTCCAGTTTTAGCGCGGGCAGCTGTTGCCGTTGGCGTTGCGGGCATTTTCATGGAAACACATCAAGATCCGGATAAGGCGCCATCAGATGGGCCAAATATGGTGAAATTAAACAATATTCCGGCGGTGTTGGAAGATTTATTAGAAATAGACAGAGTAGCAAAGAAAAGGAGAATGAAATAATGACGGCAATTATAGATGTACACGCACGGCAAATTTTAGACAGTCGCGGGAATCCGACAGTAGAAGTTGATGTGACTTTAGAAAGTGGTGCAATGGGGCGTGCGGCTGTCCCATCGGGTGCATCGACGGGCGCATATGAGGCGGTTGAACTTCGTGATGGTAAGAAGGATGTTTATCTTGGCAAGGGTGTTGAGAAAGCCGTTCATCATGTCAATACGGAGATTGCAGATGCTGTTGGCGGTTTGGATGCTGAGGAGCAAATGTATCTTGACCAAATTATGATTGAGCTGGACGGTACAGAAAATAAAAGCCGTTTAGGCGCAAATGCTATTTTGGGCGTATCGCTTGCAACGGCTAAGGCCATGGCGGAAGAATTGGACATGCCTTTATATCGATACATTGGAGGAACATTTGCACATACATTACCGACTCCAATGATGAATATTATTAATGGCGGCGCGCATGCGGATAACCCTGTCGATATTCAGGAATTTATGATTATGCCTTTGACGGCGGAGAGTTTTAGCGAAGGCTTGCGCGCAGGCGCGGAGATTTTTCATGCCTTAAAAAAAGAGTTATCTTCTGCTGGTCTTAATACCAATGTTGGTGATGAGGGCGGGTTTGCGCCATCCGTTAAATCTTCGGAAGAGGCGCTGGATTATATTATGAAGTCGATTGAAGCGGCTGGATATAAGCCAGGTGAAGAGATCGGGATTGCGCTGGATTCTGCATCAACAGAATTTTATAAGGATGGTCAATATCATTTGGCGGGGGAGGGCAAGATGCTTGATTCCCTTGGTATGGTTCGATATTACGAAGATTTATGTGCAAGATATCCTATTGTATCGATTGAAGATGGTCTTGATGAAGATGATTGGGAGGGCTGGAGCGCGCTTACTTCTGCGCTTGGTGATACCGTTCAGATGGTTGGCGATGACTTGTATGTTACAAACTCAAAACGGTTGAAGCGTGGCATTGAAGAGAAGGCCGGAAACGCCATTCTTATTAAAGTTAATCAGATCGGTACGCTAACCGAAACTTTGGAAGCCATTGAAATGGCGAAGAAGGCCGGATTTGGTGTGGTGCTTTCGCATCGTTCTGGCGAGACAGAAGATTCTACTATTGCTGATCTAGCTGTTGCTACTAATGCGGGGCAAATAAAAACTGGGTCTTTATCACGTTCTGATCGTGTTGCAAAATACAACCAATTATTGCGTATCGAAGAATTGCTTGGGCCGACTGCGCGTTATGAAGGGTCTGGTTTTTTGCGCGCGCCTTTAAACAATATTATTGCCAATAAAAAGGCAGCATAGGTTTTAAACGATTTTTTTAAAGGCCGGTTTTCGAACCGGGCTTTTTATTGACATATCTTATGTATTTTTTTAAGTTATGTAATGACTTAACCATTTTAATTGAAGATTTTTTATGCCTGAACAAGACCATAACCTTGAAAATAGTGATAATAATTCTTTACCACTTGAGGATAGGGGGCTTATTTCTGTTTCTATTTCTCACTCACTGAGAAAAACATATTTTGAAAGTATTCAAATTTACTCTGATATAGAATTGGAAGATCGTAAGGCTTATTGGGCAGAAAAAAAGATTGAGAATTTTACAGTTGGATCTGCTTCAGCTGCTCTCTTGATGGGAGAGCTAGCACTTATTTATAATTTAGCGGCGCCCTTTAATCCGGACGCTGAGCCTGAAATAAGTGATGCGGCTTTGCTTGCGCAATATCGAAATCAAGTAATTGATGAGCAACTTGCTGAAGAGATGCTTCAGATTGTAATTCCAGATGAGGTTTTTCAGGATAGTTTAAAAGCAATATATAATCATGCGATGAATAATGGTTTTGATAATGGAATTGTTGATTTGAACGCGATTGTTCCTCATGAGAGTATGACAATAACGCTTGATTCAGCAAAAGTAGAGGAGAGTGCAGCGAATTTGTTTAAGGAAAAAAAGAGTATAGATAATCTTATTGACGTTTCAGCGATGTTCGTAGGATTTGCATTTGCAGGTATAGCTACTTACGGATTATTTAATGGTTGGAAAGCTAAAAGGAGTATAAAAGATATTGATAAAACTATTTCAAATCGACGTAGCGAATTTTCTAAAGGTAATAATATGAATTTGCCAAATCTGGATACGTAAAAATATTTAAATTGATAAAAATTTGAAAGTTTACCTAGCTAGGATTTTGCATGCCAGAGCTTGTAAAGCCGCATAACTTTTTTATTATTATTATTTGAAAACTGTATTTTTTTGTGAATGTTCTTAGTTTGTACTCATTAAGTACTTGACTCTTATAGATATTTTGTTTGACCTAGCGAATCGGTTGTGATTCTATAGGTTATGAACTCTTTTTTAACGCACCGTTATTTTGTTAAGCGCAACTTGATTGTAACGATCGGTTTATTTTTGTGTTTTTACTTTGTGTATCATGGTGTGCAAGGGGAGCGAAGTTTGTCACGCTACAATATTTTAAGTGCCAAAATTGAAACAATGTCGCAAGAAAAAGCGGCAATGAAAAAGCAGCGCGCTGTATTAGAAAAACGAGTGACAATGTTACGGCCATCATCTCTTGATCGTGATCTTTTGGAGGAGCGCGTTCGATTTGTATTGGGTTATGCCGCCCCAGATGAAGTTGCAGTTGTATTTAGTCGTTAAATCACAGTTTGTGCTTGGGAAATATATTTTCCAAATTTTCTTTTATTTTGAAATAAACGACATGGAATCAGTCTAAATTCGTTGTTGCGCCGCACAAATGTGCGGTTTTTGCTGGTTTTAAAGTTTAAAATATTGTAGCAAAGAACTATTGTTTCTTTATTCAAATAGAATCATTTGCTGATATCAAGCTTTAGGAGTTTCTTTTGTGGCAAAGTCCAAACCGAGTAAAAAATCCAATTTGAAGTCTGTTTCCAATACAAAACCCGACCCGTCTGCCGAGGAGTTAAAAAAGCTTTATCGTGAGATGTTGCTTATTCGCCGTTTTGAAGAAAAGGCGGGGCAGCTCTACGGTATGGGTTTGATTGGTGGGTTTTGTCACCTTTATATCGGGCAAGAGGCCGTTGTTACGGGTATTCAATCCGTTCAGGAAGAGCAGGATACCGTCGTAACGACATACCGTGATCATGCGCATATGCTTGCGTGTGGGATGGATCCGAAAGGGATTATGGCGGAGCTTACGGGGCGTGAGGCCGGATATTCGCGCGGTAAGGGCGGTTCGATGCATATGTTTTCATTAGAGAAAAAGTTTTTTGGCGGTCACGGTATTGTCGGCGCGAGCACGGCGATTGGTACTGGGCTTGGCGTTTGCCCACAAATATAAAGGCGATGGCGGTGTTGCTATTTCTTATATGGGTGATGGTTCTGCTAATCAGGGGCAGGTGGCAGAATGTTATAATATGGCGGCGCTTTGGGATTTGCCTGTTTTGTTTGTAATTGAAAACAACCAGTATGGTATGGGAACAAGTGTTGCGCGCTCATCCGCAGGGCAGCTTTATCGCCGCGGTGAGGGATATGGTATTCCGGGTGAGCAGGTTGATGGCATGGACGTTTTGACCATGCAGGCGGCAGCGCGGCAAGCTCTCGATTATGTGCGCTCCGGCAATGGGCCATATATTTTAGAAGCGATGACGTATCGTTATCCGTGGTCACTCTATGTCTGATCCGGCGAAATACCGCACGAAAGAAGAGCTTACCGATTTTAAAGATAATAAAGATCCGATCATTAATTTGAAAAAGTACATGGTGAATGAGGCGGGTATGAGTGATGAAGAGCTTAAGCCTATTGATCAAGAGATTAAGGAATGGATGAAAGATGTGGTCGAGTTTGCAAAAGAAACACCAGAGCCGCCGCCGGAAGATTTATGGACTGATGTTCTTAAGCCGGTAGAAGAAACCCAATAATATTTTTGAAATAGACGAGTATTTAATATGCCTACACCAATTTTAATGCCTGCTTTATCGCCGACTATGACCGAAGGGAATTTGGCCAAATGGCTTAAGTCCGAGGGGGATTCCGTTGAAGCAGGCGATGTGATTGCCGAAATTGAAACTGATAAGGCGACTATGGAAGTTGAAGCCGTGGATGAGGGCGTGCTTGGCAAAATAGTGGTTGCCGAGGGGACGGAAAATGTTGCGGTTAATGATGTGATCGCTGTGCTTTTAGAAGATGGCGAGAGCGCAGATGATATTGATATGGAAGCTATGAGTAGCGGTGCATCTTCCTCTGATGCTACCGAAGATAAGGGTGCCAGCGACTCCGCGCCTGTTTCGTATGAGGTAGCCGAACAAAGCGAAGGTGAAGCGATTGAAAATCGTGATATTTTGTATGCGCAAGGTGTTATCATGCCGCCGCCGCCATTTGATGAGGCCGCCTTTACAGATACGGTCGAGATTACAGTACGTGAGGCGCTTCGTGATGCGATGGCGGAAGAAATGCGTAAAGATGAAGATGTTTATCTTATGGGTGAAGAGGTTGCTGAGTATCAGGGCGCTTACAAGGTTTCCCAAGGATTGCTTGATGAGTTTGGTGATAAACGGGTCATTGATACTCCAATAACGGAGCATGGGTTTGCAGGTTTGGCCGTTGGATCGGCAATGAATGGGTTAAAGCCAATTGTTGAATTCATGACGTTTAACTTTGCAATGCAAGCCATTGATCATATTATTAATTCTGCCGCAAAAACGCTTTATATGGCAGGCGGGAAATTGGGCTGTCCGATTGTATTCCGCGGGCCGAATGGTGCGGCGTCACGCGTAGGAGCGCAGCACTCGCAGTGTTATGCGAGCTGGTATGCACACGTTCCGGGGTTAAAGGTGGTTGCGCCTTGGAATGCGGCGGATGCGAAGGGGTTATTAAAAGCCGCGATCCGTGACCCTAATCCGGTTGTATTTTTGGAACACGAGCTGATGTATGGTTCGACCTTTGAGGCGCCGACGGATGAGGATTTTGTTATTCCGATCGGGCGCGCAAAGATTGAGCAAAGCGGCGCGGATGTGACCATTGTTGCGTTTTCGATTATGGTTGGAAAATCTTTAGAGGCCGCAGAGAAGCTAGCAGAGCAAGGCATTGATGCGGAAGTGATAAATTTGCGTACGATCCGTCCGCTTGATCGTTATACAATTTTAGAATAGGTCAAAAAGACAAACCGTATTGTCAGTGTTGAAGAGGGCTGGGCGTATTCTGGTATTGGGTCAGAGATTGCCGCCCTTATTGGTGAGCATGCGTTTGATTATCTGGATGCGCCGCTTGTGCGCGTGGCTGCGGCCGATGTGCCTTTGCCCTACGCTGCGAATTTGGAAGCTCTCGCGTTGCCACAAGTGGATGAGATTGTGCAGGCCGTGAAAAAAGTTTGTTATCAGGATTAAAAATATAAGCGTTTTGGAAGGACTATAATGCCTATAAAAGTAACGATGCCGGCGTTATCGCCAACGATGACCGAGGGGAATTTGGCCAAGTGGCTTAAATCTGAAGGTGATGCGGTCGAAGCCGGTGATGTGATTGCCGAGATTGAAACCGACAAAGCAACGATGGAAGTTGAAGCCGTTGACGAAGGTGTGCTTGGTAAAATCATTATTGCCGAAGGTACGGAAAATGTTCCGGTCAATAATGTAATTGCTGTGCTCTTAGAAGATGGCGAGAGCACCGATGATATTGACGGGTTTTTAAGTAGTGATAATTCTACTCCCCAAAATGAAAAAAAATCCGGTCATTCTGAGCAGAGCGAAGAATCTAAAGTGGGAACACCTAAAGATTCTTCGGTTACTGCGTCCCCTCAGAATGATAAGAAAAGTGTTAAAAGCGACCGGGTCTTTGCATCGCCTTTGGCGCGGCGAATTGCGGCAGATAAAGGGCTGGATCTATCATCTGTTAAAGGTTCAGGGCCACGCAGTCGTATTGTTAAAGCCGATGTTGAAAACGCAAAGCCGGGCGCTCAAAAAGCGGGCGTTGGCAAATCAGCCGAAGCGATTGATGCGGGCAAGCAAGCGAATGCGTTTGGCATGGCTTACACTGAAATTCCAAATAACAATATTAAGAAGATTACAGCCAAACGTTTGACCGAATCCAAGCAAACTATTCCGCATTTTTATCTTACTATTGAATGTGAATTGGATGGGTTGCTTGCTGCGCGGAAGGTAATTAACGAGAAAGCCAATGGTGAGTACAAGCTTTCGGTAAATGATTTTATCGTGAAGGCGGCGGCGATGGCGCTTAAAGCCTATCCGGAGGCCAATGTTTCTTGGTCGGATGGTGCGGTTTTACAATATGAGAAGGCCGATGTATCGGTTGCGGTGGCAACGCCAAATGGCTTGATGACACCGATTGTTAAGGCTGCCGAAAACAAAGGTTTGCGCGAAATATCAGCAGAGGTCAAGGATTTGGCCGGACGTGCGAAAGACGGCAAGCTTAAGCCTACGGAATTTCAAGGTGGAAGTTTTACCGTTTCCAATTTGGGGATGTTTGGCATTAAAAACTTCTCAGCTATTATCAACCCGCCTCAATCTTGTATTCTCGCCGTAGGCGCGGGCGTTCAAAAGCCGGTTGTTATTGGCGGGCAAGTTGAGATTAGAACCGTTATGGAATGCACATTATCTGTTGATCACCGCTCGGTCGATGGGGCGGTTGGTGCTGCGTATTTGCAGTATTTCAAAAAGTTTGTTGAAAATCCGGTTTCAATGTTGGTTTAACCCTTAAACAAAGGGGAATAAAAATGATAGATAAACACCCGATTATTGGCGTTATGGGATCGCACGAGGATACGTGGAATGAGTATGCGCAACCGCTTGGTGCGCTTATTGCGGCGCATGACTACCATCTTTTAACGGGTGGTGGTGGCGGTGTTATGACTGAGGTTGCCAAGGGCTTTACAGATGTTGAAGACCGTGCGGGGCTTTGTATTGGTTTACTACCAACATCTAATTATAAAGGCGGTTTGGTTTCGCGCGAAGAATTTCCAAACCCGTATGTTGAATTGCCGATTATAACGCCGCTTGATAAACGCGCGGTAAGTGACTCTATGCCCTATAGTCGTAATCTTGTAAATATTATGAGCTCTCATGCAGTAATTATATTGCCCGGATCGCATGGGACGGAAAACGAGGCGTCGCTTGCGTTGATGTATAAAAAACCGATGTTGTTGTTTGGGCCAGATCATGCGTTTGAGCGTTTTCCGGAAGGCGTGACCCGCACAGATTCGATTGAAGAAGTAAAAGAATTTTTGGAGTATGTTAGCTCTCAAACCAGAACTGATGGAGATGTTAAAAATGAGTGTTTATGACCTTGTTGTAATCGGCGGTGGACCGGGCGGTTATGTTGCAGCTATTCGTGCGGCGCAGCTTAAAATGAAAGTTGCCTTGGTTGAGGGGCAGCATTTGGGCGGTATCTGTTTGAACTGGGGCTGTATTCCGACGAAGGCGCTTCTGCGGTCCAGTGAAGTTTACCACCTTATGCAGAATGCGGATGATTATGGCTTATCTGTCAAAGAGATAAGCTTTGATATTAAGAAAGTGGTTGAGCGTTCACGCGGCGTTGCATCGCAGCTTTCAAAAGGGGTTCAGCATTTATTGAAGAAAAATAAAGTCACCGTCATTGATGGCTGGGGTAAATTACAAGGCAAGGGTAAAATCACGGTTGAAAAAGACGGTAAAAAAGTTGAAGAGCTGACAGCAAAACATATTATTTTAGCTACGGGCGCTAAGGCGCGTGTTTTACCGGGGCTTGAGCCGGACGGCAATCAAGTTTGGACATATAAAGAGGCGATGGTGCCGGACGCCATGCCGAAATCTATTTTGGTTGTTGGCTCTGGTGCAATTGGGATTGAGTTTGCGAGTTTTTACCGGACTATGGGCGCGGAGGTTACCGTTGTTGAAGTGGTTGATCGCATTTTGCCTGTCGAAGATGAAGAGATTTCGAAATTTGCGAAGAAAGCGTTCGAAAAGCAGGGAATTAAAATTATCACGGGCGGGATGGTTAAAAAACTTGATAAATCCAAGAATAGTGTCAAGGCGACTATCGAATTGTCCAAGGGTAAGACCGAAACTGTTGAAGTTGAAAAAGTTATTATGGCGGTCGGTATTACGGGCAATACCGAGAATATCGGTTTGGAAAATACGAAAGTCAAAGTTGATCGCGGACACATTGTTGCTAATGAATGGATGGAAACGGGCGAAAAGGGCGTTTATGCGATAGGTGATGTTACCGGTGCGCCATGGCTTGCGCATAAGGCTTCACATGAAGGCGTGATTTGCGTTGAGAAAATTGCGGGCCTGAAGGACGTACATCCGATGAATAAATCCAATATTCCGGGCTGTACTTATTGTCATCCGCAGGTGGCATCGGTTGGTTTAACCGAGGCGGCGGCGAAGGAGCAGGGGTATAAAATTAAAGTCGGGCGCTTCCCCTTTCAAGGCAATGGTAAAGCGATTGCCCTCGGTGAGGCGGAAGGCTTGGTTAAAACGATTTTTGATGAAAAAAGCGGTGAATTACTAGGCGCGCATATGATAGGCGCGGAAGTGACCGAGCTGATCCAAGGGTTTGTTGTTGGAAAAACACTTGAGACGACCGAGGCCGAGCTGATGCACACAATTTTCCCGCATCCGACGCTGTCCGAGATGATGCATGAAAGTGTGCTGGATGCGTATGGGAAAGTCATTCATTTTTGACGTTAAGGTTTGAATGCTCTATTTAATTGTATGAGCATAAGGAAATTCTATGACCTATAACCCGAAATTATTAGATAAAGCGAAGCGGCATCCGGAGAAGCAAAAAAATCCGGATCGTCGTTCCGGTAAAAAGCCTGACTGGATCAAGGTCAAGGCGCCGCAAGGTAAAATTTACGAAGAGACACGTAATCTTGTTCGTCGTCAAAAGCTGACCACTGTTTGTGAAGAGGCGGGTTGCCCCAATATTGGCGAATGCTGGGAAAAGCAGCATGCGACCTTTATGATTATGGGGGAGGTTTGTACGCGTGCGTGTTCTTTTTGTAATGTTGCAACGGGTAAGCCGGATGCACTCGATAAGCTTGAGCCGCTTCGGATTGGTGTTGCGGTTAAGCAGATGGGGCTTAACCATGTTGTGATTACGTCCGTTGATCGTGATGATCTGGATGATGGCGGGGCGGAGCATTTTGTAAAAACTATTCAAGCGATACGTATGAAAAGCCCGGATACAACAGTTGAGATTTTGCCGGGGGATTTTCGCGGTGATCTGGATATGGTTGATCTGGTGATTGATGCGCGGCCGGATGTGTTTAACCATAATTTAGAGACCGTGCCACGGCTTTATCCAACTATACGACCGGGGGCGCGTTATTTCCGCTCTCTTCGTTTGCTACAGCGTGTGAAGGACCGCGATCCGTCGATGTTTACAAAGTCCGGTCTTATGGTTGGGCTTGGTGAGACGAAGGAAGAAGTTGCACAAGTGATGGATGATATGCGTGCGGCGGGGATTGATTTTATTACGATCGGGCAGTATTTACAGCCAACGCCGAAGCATGCGGCTTTGGAAAAATACTGGACACCGGAAGAGTTTGAGCAGCTTGAGACCATGGCACGGGGAAAAGGTTTTTTGATGGTATCGGCCAGCCCGTTGACACGTTCATCCCATCATGCTGGTGAGGATTTTGCAAAGCTTAAGGTGGCGCGTGATGCCAAAATATTGAAGCTAGCGGCAGAGTAAATTTTCTTTAAGTTCTGATTTTTATATGAGGGCTTTCTTTTCTTTTTATATAATTGTTTTATCTTCTCATTTATGACAACCCATGCCGAAAAACGGACGCTTCCTTATACGCGTGAACAGTTATTTGATCTGGTCGCGGGGGTTGAGCAGTATCCGGAGTTTTTGCCTTGGTGTTTGAGTAGCCGGATTACGCATCGTGAGGGCAATGTTTTTTATGCTGACCTTGTTATTGGTTATAAAATGGTGCGAGAGAAATTTGGCTCTAAGGTTACGGTTAATAAGCCGGATCATATTCACGTAGAGTATCTTAGTGGGCCGATGAAGTACCTTTCAAACCATTGGTGGTTCATAGAAGAGCCGAACGGGTCATGTACGATTGATTTTTATGTCGATTTTGAATTTAAAAACCCTATATTACAGAACCTTATATCAGTGTTTTTTAATGAAGCGGTTAAGCGGATGGTTGGTGCATTTGAGGCGCGTGCCAAAGCGCTTTATGGATAAAATAAAATATAGAGTAATTTTTTATATTTCAGTTTTATTTTGATCCCATAAAGCTTCCCAGTCATAGAATGGTGGTATTAATTCTTCAAATTGTAGGTGTATAGCGGCTGGTTTGATAGGCGAAAACCCAGGAATATGTTTAAATAACCTGTTTGTTGTTTTTGCTTCCGAGCCTTTTTTGCGCTTTTTTCGGATACCGACATATTTTGTATTTTCAAAGTAATCCCAGTATTTATCCACAATGTCGCTGTGTGTTAAAAATGTATGTGTTGCGTGACGTATTGATCGCCAGTGCCGGTCTTTGCCTTTTAAGATATAGGATGGGTAATAGTCGCTATATAATACATTGTGTTCTTGTGGGTAAATAAGGCAATGCGTCAAGTGATCGTTCTTAACCTGTTGATAAAAATTCCACATGACATCTATGGCATTTTTTTCATGCAGGTAATCATCTTCGCAGAAATACGTCAGAGCGTTTTTTAATCTGCCATTTAAAAATTGTTGATGAAGAGACGCACCTTGGCCGGTTTTTGTTGTTTGCTCTATTTTAAAA
The DNA here is from genome assembly GCA_963702155.1 of uncultured Alphaproteobacteria bacterium. Taxonomy (GTDB): domain Bacteria; phylum Pseudomonadota; class Alphaproteobacteria; order Micavibrionales; family Micavibrionaceae. The sequence goes on along the minus strand of OY969717.1, from coordinate 838,526 downwards.
TTACATTTTAGGCCAGATAATACATGTTCTATTTTTTTTAATGCTTCGGAATCGGAGCGGTCATCGAGATTAATTAGATTGATGGATCGAGCGGATGTCTGATTCAGGGCGTGGTTTATGGATTTTACCAATGATAAAAGGCATCTCAAAGTATTTTCCAAAGTATCTGCGCCGGTTATGCGCGGCCTTTTATCTATGTTTCGATCTCTACGAATACAAGTGCGTGTGAATACGACCATTTCATTTAGAGTTGTATTTTTCTGTGTTGTAAGTAGGCCTGACTTTTGACGCAAGGCTTTTACATTGGAAGCATTCTTCTTGGTTTCAAGATTAGCAATTTTAAGAAGATTTGGCGCTTTGTATTTTTTGACGTGATAACCAAAGGGTTTTAAGCTTTTTGAAATTAAACGCAAAAGGTCGTTCATGGTTTATGTCGTTTCATCTTTTAGAACGCTAATCAAATGCTTAAGAGCAATGATTACGGATTGCTTTTGAATTTCAGTGCGGGAGCCTTCTAATTCATATTGCATGCTTCCGGCGGATCCGCCTTTTAGTGCATAGCCAAAGAACACTAGGCCGACCGGTTTTTCTGATGTTCCGCCTTCGGGGCCGGCAATACCGGTTATGGATACTGATAAGTCTGCGGCGCTTCGTTTCAATGCGCCTTGTGCCATTTCTTCTGCTGTTTCAGCGCTGACTGCGCCATGGTTTTCAAGTGTTTTGGAAAATACGCCAAGCATATCAATTTTTGACTGGTTTGAATATGTTATAAAGCCACGGTCGAAAACTTTAGATGCACCGGATTTGTGCGTTATAGTAGTTGCAAGTAGACCGCCAGTACAAGATTCGGCGGTTACAATTTGCATCTTTTTTTCTTGCAAAAGCGCTGTCAATTTTTCAACCAAATCATACATAAATTGATATTATTCCTATTATGAAAGCAGCAATTAGGCCGGCCATGACGTCGTCCAGCATAACGCCCCATGCGCCTTTTACATTTTTGTCAAAATGGCTGACTGGCCAAGGTTTAAGTATGTCAAAAAAACGAAAAAGAATAAAGGCAAGCGTAATCATGTAAGGGTTTGATCCCCATAAATAGAAAACTGGTAAAAGGGTGATCCATTGTCCGGCCACTTCATCAATGACGATCATTTTGCTGTCGTGACCGCCAGTTTCTTCATCAAATTTTTTTGCGGATATATAACCCACCAGTATTACCAGAACAATGCCCAGGATTAAAGCGCCTACGCCAAGTGTTTTAAACAGTATAATTGAAAATGGAATGGCGGCCAGACTACCCCATGTGCCAGGGGCTTTACGAATTAGTCCAATACCAAACCATGTTGCAATCCATGTGTGCGGGCTTTGATAATTTATGTTTTTATACTGATCAAGGTTTTGGGTCATGTGTCAATTGGCAGTTTTACATTTGCGATGGCTTGTGCGGCGAGGCCTTCTTCACGCCCTGTAAACCCTAGCTTCTCTGTCGTGGTGGCCTTTATATTAATTCGCGTTTCTTCAAGATTTAAAAGTGAGGATAAACGCGTTTTCATTTTACTTATGTGTGGCCCAATTTTTGGGTTTTCTCCGATGATAGTGAGGTCGATATTAATGATTTGACCGCCTCTTTTTCTAATAAACTCTAATGGTTTTTTTAAGAATTTTGCACTATCCATATTTCTATATGTTATGTCAGTTGGCGGGAAATGTTGACCGATATCGCCTTCACCCAATGCCCCTAGGAGGGCATCTGTTATAGTGTGCAGTGCCACGTCCGCGTCAGAATGACCCGATAACGGATTTTTGTGAGGCACATCAATTCCGCACAGCCTTATTGTTTCAACTTTTTTATTATTGTCAAAGGCGTGGACGTCAAAACCAATGCCGCTTCTCGTTTCATATTGCATATTTTTGTTTTTGCCTAAAATATTTTTTGCCATTTCTATATCTTTTTTAAAAGTAATTTTTTCATTGTTAAAATGGCTTTCAATAATTTTTATATCATGGCCAATGCCGCTGATCAGGCTTGTATCATCTGTTGCGTTTTGTAGATTTGTAGAGGCAGAGTGCGCTTTTCTTAAAATACCGGCTTTAAATGCTTGGGGGGTCTGGATAGCCCACAAGTTTTTTCTATCGATTATTTTATCTGCATTCTGATGTATACTCGCTTTTCTTAATGTGTCGGTGACTTTGGCGGCGAGTGTAGCTGCATCTGTGCTTTGCATGCAATGCAATAGATTTGAAACATCTTCAGGGTTTGTGTAGGGACGCGCAGCATCATGGATCAAAACGATTTCATGGTCCTTTATATATGCCGCCTTTTCAAGCGCATTTTGTATGCTTTTTGATCTATCATGGCCGCCAAATACCGGCGGTAAAATATTCAAGTCTTCCGTAGATTTTTCATATAATTTTATATGATCCGGGTTTATAATGACGCTAATCGATTTGTTACCGGGCCATTTTTTGATATTTTCTATGGTGTGAGTAAGTATGGTCCCTTTATTTACTTCAATATATTGTTTTGGTTTTTTCAGGCCAGTTCTTAAGCCTGCACCAGCCGCCGCAATCAATACATGATAATCATATGAATTGCATTTATTCTTAGTCGTATGTTTTGCATCGGTCATAGAGATTTACTTACTTAATAAGACCTTGTACATATATCATATTAAGGTGTTTTTGAATGCTTTTTTAAAAATGATTCAAAAACTGACGTCAATATAAAGATTATAAAATGTTAAAAGTCGCGGGATATTTATATTTTACCTCAATCATCAGAAAAAGCTGTAGATAAAGAGCGTTTAGAAGGCTCAAAGTCTTTAAAAAATCCTCGAAAATCCACGCATAAAAATTCACGTAGAAAGCGGTTTTTGAGGCAGAATAAATTCTTGCTTTTGCTTTCTGTTCTGGCTTTTTTATGCGGTATAATTACGTATCTCGCCTTGATGGAAATTCCGCCATTGAGCAATGATCCCGATACAGTTTTCTGGCTTCTTAATATTGATTTTGTCGTGCTTCTTGCTTTACTTGTTGTGGGAACGCGCCGCATTGTCGAGCTTTTGAGTGGGAGGAAACGAAATCTTGCAGGGTCGCAGTTGCATGTACGCCTTATCTATACGTTTAGTTTATTGGCGGCAATTCCGGCAATTACCATGACTATTCTATCCGCGTTTTTGTTTCATTATGGCGTGCAGAACTGGTTCTCGCATCGGGTGCAAACGGCTGTGGTTGGATCACAAGCGGTGGCAGAGGCGTATTTGGAAGAGCATCGTCAAGTCATTCGCGCGGATCTTTTAGCGATGGCGGGGGATATTGAGCGACAGATGCCTTATTTTGCGGGGAATGATGCGGGGCTTGAGAATGCTATTGAAACGCAATCCCTCCTTAGAAATTTATCGGAAGCGATTATCTTTGATACATCGGGACGGATTGTGGCAAGGTCTGGCCTATCCTTTGCTTTAGAGTTTGAAGACATTCCCTCATATGCTTTGCGAGAAGCGGATCGCGGAGATGTTGTTGTTATGACCGGTACGAGTGAGGATCGGGTTCGTGCACTTATAAAGCTTGCTAATTTTAGTGATGCCTATCTTTTTGTCGGGCGTATGGTTGACCCGCAAGTGTTATCAAGGGTGAGCGATACAAAGCGCGCGGCGGCCCAATATGAAAATTTGCAAACACGCTATGCCGATTTGCAAGTTACCGTCATTATGATTTTTGTTGTGGTCGGATTACTACTGGTTATAGCAGCTATTGGGCTAGGGCTTATATTGTCACGTCAGATTATCAGTCCGATCACGGGGCTTATTCGCACGGCAGATCGTGTGCGGGGTGGGGATTTTACCGCACGCGTCAATGACAAGATCAAGCTTGAAGAGTTTGCTTTTTTGGCCCGTGCCTTTAATCGGATGACATCTCGTATAGAAGATCAGCAAAATGAATTGATTGATGCGAACAGGCAGCTTGATCGCCGTCGCAGATTTACAGAAATGGTTCTGGAAGGGGTGTCTTCAGGCGTTATTAGTGTAGATAGTGATTATACTGTTCACATGGCGAATAACTCGGCGTTTAAACTGCTTGAGAAAAATGAGGATGCATTGATAGGGGAGCGTATAGGTGACCTATTGCCTGAAATAGGAGTTCATATCGAAAAAGCCTATGCCGAGCCTCAAAATATTATACAGGCCGAAATTCCTCTTAATGTTAAAGGTCAAGGGCGGCGTGTCTTTTTAATTCGTATCGGTGTTCAAATGATCGGAGATCAGGATATGGGCGTCATTATTACTTTTGATGATATTACCGAGTTACAAAGTGCGCAGAGAAATGCGGCGTGGTCCGATGTTGCGCGCCGGATTGCACATGAAATAAAAAATCCATTAACGCCTATTCAGCTTTCAGCGGAGCGATTAAAGCGAAAATACTTGTCCCAAATTACCGAAGACGCGGATACATTTTCCCTTTGTACCGATACAATTATCAAGCATGTTGGGGATATCGGTCATATGGTTAATGAATTTTCATCTTTTGCACGTATGCCCGAAGCTGTTTTAAAAACTGGTAATATACAAACCGAAATTAATGATGCTGTATTTTTACAAAAGCAAGCGCACCCGGACGTGATTTTTGATGTTATTACTAATGACCTTAATATCAAATGTGCATTTGATGCGCATCAGATTCGTCAAGCTTTGACCAATTTATTGCAAAATGCAATTGATTCTATTAAAGAAAACGACCGGAAAGATGGACAGGTTCGTATTTTGCTTGACGCCAAAAACGACAAAGAAATGGCAGTTATCATTAGTGATAATGGTAAGGGGTTGCCGGATACAGAAGGTGGAAAATCTTTGACCGAGCCATATGTTACTCATAAACATAAGGGGACGGGTTTAGGCTTGGCTATTGTAAAAAAGATCATGGAGGATCATAATGGCCGCATCATACTATCCAACCCTGCATGGTTAAAGGATATAAAAAACTGGAAAAATCTGGGCGGCGCTCATGTTATTTTACTTTTTCCTATATCCGGTTCATAGCTGTTTTTGTTTTATATGTTTAAATTTTTGAAGATTTTTATTAAAAATGCGTACTGATATACTTGTAGTTGACGATGAAGCCGATATCCGGATGCTTATTAAGGGTATTTTAGAGGATGAGGGACATGGTGTGCGGCTCGCCGGATCATCGCAGGAAGCCTATAATTCGATTCAAACGCGCATACCGGATGTTATTGTTCTTGATATATGGTTACAGGGTAGTGAAAAAGACGGTATGCAGATTTTAGATGATGTGCAGGCTGAGCATCCACATATTCCGGTTTTGATGATTAGCGGCCATGGAAATATTGAAACTGCCGTATCGGCAATTAAACAAGGGGCGTATGACTTTATTGAAAAGCCTTTTAAATCCGACCGTCTTTTAATGATGATTGCGCGCGCGCTTGAAACAGCGGCGCTCAAAAAAGAGAATGAAGCTCTTAAATTTAAAACAAGCAGCGTTTCAGAACTTTTAGGAGAATCTCAGGTTTTAGAGCAGGTCAAGCAAATCGCGGAACGTGTGGCAAAAGCCAATAGCCGTGTATTATTAACCGGAGAACCGGGAAGCGGTAAAGATGTGTTGGCGCGGTTTATTCATAGATGTTCTGATCGGGTCAATGACCCCTTTGTGACTTTGAATTGTGCGACTTTGCGTGCAGAGCATTTAGAGGAAGAATTGTTTGGTGTACAGGGGTTTGAAGATAGCCGCGCTTCTAAATCGGGTCTGCTTGAAAAGGCCGATGGCGGATTTTTGTTCTTAGATGAAGTTGCAGATATGCCTTTGGAAACGCAGGGTAAAATTGTTCGAGTTTTGCAGGAACAAAGATTTCAGAAAATAGGCGGGAATGATTTTATAGAAGTCGATGTTCGGGTTATTTCATCCACAAATCGCGATTTGAAAGAAGAGATAAGATTGGCGCGCTTTAGAGAAGATTTGTTTTACAGGCTTAATGTCGTACCGATTCATTTGCCTGCTTTAAGGGAACGTATTTCAGATATTCCAACATTGGTAGAACATTTTTGCAAACAATTTTCTGTGCAGGCCGGCTTGGGCGAAGTGCATTTTTCAAAGGCAGCGCTTAAGGCCATGTCATCTTATGGTTGGCCTGGTAACGTACGACAATTACGTAATGTAGTTGAGTGGGTTATGATAATGGGTGTACAGGGGTATGAGAGTAGAGCAATTGAAATTGAAGACTTGCCTGTTGATATACAAAAAGTACAGGGTCACATTCCTAAAAGTAGAAAAGACGGTATTGATGGATTTTTGGAGTTTTCTTTGCGAGATGCGCGCGAGCAGTTTGAGCGCCAATATTTAGATGCACAAGTTAAACGATTTGATGGGAATGTATCCAAAACGGCAGAATTTATTGGTATGGAGCGATCAGCCTTGCATAGAAAGATCAAAACGCTCAATGTATTGAATGAGGATGCTGCCTAGATATTTTTATAATTTAGATTTGATGTTTTTTCTCGTTTTTCTTTTTCTATCCTTAATTCAAATACAGGAAGCATACATTTATGAAGGTTTTGATTTGTGGCGCGGGCAAAGTTGGGCAGGGTATTGCCGCGTATCTTAGTAAAGAAGAGAATGATGTTACGGTCATTGATAGTAACGACCAGCTTATTGCAGAAATTAATGATACGCTCGATGCGCGCGGTTTAACCGGTCATGCGGCTAGCCCTGATATGCTTAATCAAGCAGAATGCGGCTCTATGGATATGGTTATTGCGGTTACAAATAGCGATGAAGTGAATATGATGGTGTGTCAGGTGGCACATTCATTATTTGGTGTACCCAAAAAAATTGCCCGTATAAGGGATCAGGGATATTTAAAACCGGAATGGGCGAATTTATTCAGTCGTACACATATGCCCATTGATGTCATTATTTCGCCTGAAGTTGTTATTGCCGAAGATATTCACCAGCGCTTGGCTGTTCCTGGTAGTACGTATGTCGCACCGTTAGCTGATAAACAAGCGTATTTATTGGGCGTCATTTGTGCAGAAGATTGCCCTCTTCTTAATACTCCGCTTAATCAATTTGATCTGTTATTTCCAGATTTGCCTTTTCGCATTATGGCTATAATCAGGGACAATAAATCTATTTTACCTACAGGTGAAGAGCAACTTGATGTTGGTGATGAGGTTTATTTTGTTACCAAAACACAGTATCTCAAGCGCGCCATGTCTGTTTTTGGACATAACGAAGATGAAGCACGCAGGCTAATTATTATGGGCGGAGGGAATATTGGATACGGGCTTGCGAAGCTTTTGGAAGCACGCGGTAGAGGGGTTCATATAAAGATTATTGAACCACAAGAGGCGCGTGCTGTTTTTTTAAGCGAAAACTTGCCGAATGTTATCGTTTTGCAGGGGGATGGCCTTGATCATACCCTTTTGGAAGAGGCCTCTGTAAAGGATGCGGAAACGTTTATTGCCGTTTCAAATGATGATGAAAATAATATTCTAGGCTCACTTCTTGCCAAGCGTGCGGGGTGTGACCGTGTTGTTACGTTGGTTAATAATGATATTTATTCCCCGCTTATCGGACCGCTTGGTGTGGATACGATTGTTTCGCCGCGCTCCATTGTTGTCGCAACCATTATGCAGCATGTACGGCGCGGCCGTATTAAAGGTATACACAATTTACGTGATGGTTTTGCGGAAATTGTCGAAGCAGAAGTCACCGAAAGCGCAAGCGTTGCGGGTAAAACTATTGAGGAGATCGGTTTACCAGATGATGTGCGCGTTGCATTGATACAGCGGGATAACGAGATTTACATGCCCAAGCTTGATTTTGAAATCAAGAAAGGAGATTTGATGGTTGTTTTAGCTTCGCAAGCACGTGCGAATGATGTAGAGCGCTTATTTGCAGTGCAGGTGGATTTATTTTAAATGAAATTGGGTATTTTTGATTCCGGTCTTGGCGGGCTTTTGATTACAAAGGCTATTCAAAGCCAAATGAGAGATCTTGATATTTTATATCTTGGAGATACGCTTCGTCTTCCCTATGGAAATCGTTCGGATAAGGCGATTTATAGGTATACAAAATCATGTATGGAGTGGATGTTTGAGCAGGGATGCTCGCTTATTTTAATTGCGTGCAATACGGCTAGTGCTGCGGCGCTGCGCAAGATGCAGCAAGAATGGCTGCCGGTTGCTTACCCCGACCGCAATATTATTGGCGTGGTTGTTCCGGCTTTGGAGGAAGCGGTAGAGCGTGGGTATAAAACACTAGGGCTTATTGCGACCAACTACATTGTTTCATCCAATGTCTATCAAGATGAGTTATCAAAAATTTCTCCGCAAATTCGTATTGTTCAAAAAGCCACGCCGTTATTGGTGCCTTTGATTGAAAATAATGGCGCGGCATGGCTTAAGGATGTTTTGCGCTCTTATATTGAACCGCTTAAAAAGAAAAATATCGAGTGTCTTATTTTAGGGTGTACGCATTATCCGGTTTTAAAGCCGTATGTTTACGATATTTTAGGGGATAATTTTCCCGTGATTGCGCAAGATGATATTGTGCCACCAAAGCTTGAAAGCTATATCAAGAGGCATCCGGAGTATCCGATTTCTTGCAACGGGGAGGTGCAATTTTGTGTTACTGATCGTACTCAAAATTATATAAACGCGGCTTGTGGATTATATGGCTCTGATATAGACATTGAACATGTTCATGTGCACGACCCTTTTAATACCTGATATGTTTGGAAAAAAATTATGACGCCTATGCCTGCTAAACTTACGCACGATATTAAGCCGCCCAAGGCTATTTATTTTGATTGGGATGGTACGCTTGCAGATAGTTATGGTTTACTTGAAGCGGCACATAATCATGCGCGCCAATCGTTAGGGCGGCCGGCTTTTGAGGCGGGGGAATTTGAAAACTATTTTGGTAAGCCGCGGGATGTTTTATATCCCTTATTATATGGGGATGATGAGGATCAAGCACGTATTGCTTTTGAAGGGTTTGTTTATGAAAATCATAAAACTTTGCTTGCGCCGCTGGATCATGCGCATGAGGTTTTGAAGTATTTGAAAACGCAAGATGTTATTATTGGTATTGTCAGTAATAAAAAACCATCTTTGATTGCTGAAGAAATTAAGGTATTCGGCTGGCATGATTACTTTTCTTGTCTGGTTGGATCTAATGATGCAAAAGCCGATAAACCTTCCGCGGCACCGCTTGTTTTAGCTATGGACAAGTCTGCACCGAACATATCCGTACAAGATGTTTGGCTTATCGGGGACACAACGGCAGATCTGGGGTGCGCGCTTAATGCTGGGTGTTATTCGGTTTACATAGGATCAAAAAACTTAAGCGAAGATGAAATAAACCACTACTCACCTTTACATATCGCTAATAATTGTAAAGATTTACTTGATTTTTGTTGCAATGTGTTTCAAAACCGTTAAAAAAAGAAACGGTAAACCCTGTATTTTCGGGACTTTAGACAATTATAATATAATAGAATTAAGGTTATTCAGCCATGGCAGAGAAATTTCAAAACGTTCAAGACGTTTTTTTAAACAAGATCAGAAAAGAAAAAATGTCTGTAACCGTCTTTTTGGTTAATGGCGTAAAGTTGCAAGGGGTTGTAACCTGGTTTGATAATTTCTGTTCTTTTACTTAGGCGTGAATCACATATACAGCTTGTTTATAAACATGCAATATCGACCATTATGCCGGGCGGGCCGCTTAATCTTTATGATGGTGATGACGATAAAAAAGAAGAGGCTAAAGATGATGAATAGTCACAAATTCTTCGTGGCTGTTGGTGATTGATGACAGGATCTTCTTTATTCGAAAATGAAGCGCATAGTTTGGAGCGTGATACAGCTTTTGTTATTCACCCAGATGTTCCTATTAAACAAAAAATACAGACACAGGCTTTAAGTGGTTCAGCCACGGAGCGCAACATACCCCATGATATTCGCGATTTGAATGCCGTTTTAGAAGAAACAGAGGGCTTGGCGCGTGCGATTAACCTGGATGTTGTTAGAACAGAGGTTTTTCCGGTTAGCCGTATTCGAGCAGGCACTTTTCTTGGAAAAGGACAGTGCGAGATGATTGCGGATTTGGCATCGGAAGAACAACCTGATGTTATTATTGTCAATTATGCATTATCACCGGTTCAGCAAAGAAATTTAGAAAAAGAATGGGATACCAAAGTTATTGACCGTACGGGATTGATTTTGGAAATTTTTGGTGCGCGGGCGCAGACAAAAGAAGGGCGGTTGCAAGTTGATTTGGCTGCCCTTGAATACCAGCGTTCACGGCTTGTGCGTTCGTGGACACATTTGGAGCGGCAACGCGGGGGCGCCGGATTTATGGGCGGGCCCGGAGAGCGCCAGATTGAACTTGATCGCCGAATGATTGGGGAGCGTATTAATGCTCTTAAAAAAGAGCTCAAACATGTGCGCCGGACGCGTGAGTTGGGACGAAAGAGCCGTGAGCGTGTACCGTTTCCGATAGTTTCTTTGGTGGGGTATACGAATGCGGGTAAGTCCACCTTGTTTAACCGGTTGACCGATGCCGGCGTGTTTGCGGAAGATTTGCCATTTGCAACACTTGACCCTACTATGCGCCGCATTGACCTACCGAATGGGCAGCGCGTGATTTTATCAGACACGGTTGGCTTTATTTCTGATCTCCCTACGCATTTGATTGAATCGTTCAGAGCCACATTGGAGCAAATTACATATGCCGATGTTATTGTTCATATTATTGATGTAGCGCGTGCAGATTATGAAGCGCAACGGCAGGATGTGATTAATATCCTCGGCGATCTTGGAATTGCGTATGACGAGGATGAGCGTATTGTAGAGGTCTATAATAAAATCGATATGATGGATAAAGATGAACTGGGTGATTTAAAGCGCCATGCTCAGTTTTCTGATCGTCCGGTTCTTTTGATCTCTGCGGTGCAAGGGCAGGGCGTTAATAAGTTGTTGCAAAAATGCGCGGATTTGATTGCACGCCATAGGACGGTTGAGTTTTTTGATATTCCGGTTGAAGATGGGCGTGCGCTGGCGTGGCTTTATGAGCATACAGAAATTATTGAAAGAAATGACAACGACAAAATTATGCGTATGTGCATTATGATTGAACCGGAAGATTTAGAGCGTTTCAAAAAGAATTTTGGTTATACGCCTTTGCAAAATCATAAGGCGCGCTCTATATAAAAGACTATATTTATAAAATTTGATATGAAGGTCATTATGGCGGTTGTAAACCCCGAAAAAATTTCAGCTATATTATCCGAATGTGCCGATCTTTATGTTTTGCCGCGTTATAAGGCATTAGGGCAGGAAGATGTTTTTGAGAAAACAAGCGCGCATGATTTAGTGACCAAAGCCGATATTGATGTTGAGGCGCATTTAAAACGCGTTTTACCGGATATGCTTCCCGGTTCTATTGTCATAGGTGAAGAAGGCGTTTCTAACGGAGAGCAGTCTTTGGATGCGCTGCGTGATTCTGATCAAAAGATGTGGATTGTTGACCCCGTGGATGGCACATATAATTTTGTTCATAATAACCGAGAATTCGGCATTATGTTGGCTCTTATCATTGGCGGCGAGACTGCAGGTGCTTGGATTTATGATGTTCTGGGCGCGGTATGCGCGATTGCGGAAAAAGGAAGTGGTGTATTTTTAGGCGGTGAGCGCCAATATGTATCAAATAGCCTCTATGATGCATCTGCATTATCCGGGCATGTTAATCCAAAATACTTCCATGAAGCGCAGCAAGAACATGTCAAAACGGTACAAAAAGAGTTCAAGAAGTGTTTTTCTTTCGGGTGTTCTGCGCATGAATATTTGAATATTATTCAAGGTAATACACAATTTAGCGTATATTCAAAATTAATGCCGTGGGATCATTTGCCGGGTGCATTAATGGTGCAAGAAGCGGGCGGATATGTTGCAAAATGGGATGGTCAGCCTTATCAGGTTAAAGATCTTGATGCCGGTCTGATATCTGCGAATTCTAAAGATACTTGGATGCTCGCACATGATGCTTTTGTGAAAAAAGTGCAAGCTATGGTGGTCTAGTTTTACTTTGTCTAGACTTGATTAGCGTTATTTCTCTCTTTGACTTTTTGATCTTGCCATAGCTGCATCATTTGATCCTTTGTTAGATTTCCAAAACTTTTATCCATTTTATCAAGATCAGCTTCCATGCCTTTAAAGCGACGTGTGAATTTTAAGTTTGCTTTATTCATCGCGTTTTCTGCGTTGATTTCAAAGTGGCGCGCAATATACGCGAGCATAAAAAGTGTATCGCCAAGCTCTTCTTCGATATGATCGGGATGCTCAGGGTTTGCAATGGCTTGTTTTAGTTCTGATATTTCCTCTTGGAGCTTATCTATCACATTTTGAATGTTTGACCATTTGAAACCTGCGGATGTAGCTTTTTTTTGAATTTTTTGTGCACGGCGTAATGCGGGCAATGCGCGGGGTATATCATCCAAAGCGCTTTGGTCTGTTTTCTTTACTTTTTCCTGACTTTTTTGATTATCCCAAATTTTATTTACATCGCTGGCGTTTTTCGCGACCTTGTCGCCAAACACGTGCGGATGCCGGCGGATCATTTTTATGGTGATATCATGTATGACATCGTGTAGATCAAAATGATTTTGCTCTGCTGCCATTTGCGCGTGATAAACCGATTGAAATAAAAGATCGCCCAGTTCTTCGCGTAAGTCTTCCATATCGCCGCGCTCAACTGCATCGGCAACTTCATAAGCTTCCTCAATTGTATGGGGAGCGATGGATTTGAAGTTTTGTTCCAAGTCCCATGGACAGCCATTTTCAGGATTGCGCAGGCGCGCCATGATGTCCATTAAATTTTCTATCGTTTTTTTATCGGACATGTTTATGTGTGTGCCTCATTTATCGCATCCTTTAAGCCTTTTTTATTTGCGATTTGAATGGATATACCAGGTCGTGCGTTAATTTCCAAGACAAGAGGGCCCTTATGCTGATCCAGAACAATGTCTACGCCAACATAGCCAAGACCTGATGCTTTTTGTATTTTAACGGCTATATCTAGGCATTCTTGCCAGTTTGGAACATTTCGTTCGCCTAATGTCTGACCGGTTTCAGGATGATATTTGATGTATTTGTTAAATTGAACGGCATGCGTGGTTTGCCCCGTCTTCATATCAATACCAACGCCAAGACCGCCTTGGTGGAGATTGGCCTTGCCATCGGACACTTGCGTTGGAAGGCGGAGCATACCCATAACCGGTTTTTCATTTAAAACGATTATGCGGATATCAGGGACGCCTTGAAAGGAAATATCGTCAAATACGGGATCAAAAACCACCATGGATTCTATGACAGCGCGATCAGGCAGGCCACCAAGCGAAAACATACCGCTTAAAATATTCTGGCAATGAAAGCGCAGGTCGGATGTAGATAAAATGCCGCCGGAGCTTTTTTTGTATCCTATGGGTAGTTTGTCTTTTATAACCAAAATACCGCCCCCGCCAGAGCCGCGATCAGGTTTCATTACAAAACTGGCATGATCCGCTAAAATTGTTTTCAAATTTTTGGCTTGATGTTGCCATTCGACTACGGCCAGTAATTCAGGTGTGTTTACACCTACGGATTTTGCAATCTCTTTTGTGGCGAGCTTGCTGTCCGCATTTGGGTATTTACTCCGGTTGTTATGCTCAAAAATATAATCAAGGTTGCGGGCGTTTATGCCGGTTATGCCTTTTTTAATAAAAGAGATCATTGGTGATTTCTCCTCTATTTTGCGCCGATTTGACGAAAGCGCCAATATTCGGTCAGTTTGTAACCGTTATAGCGCCCCAGAATCAAGCAGCAGCCCAAAACGGTTAGTAGAAGCTCAGGAAATGTAAACATGATATATTTAACCGTATCATTGACAATCGAAACATAAATCAATGCGGCCACAAATATACTGCCGATACAGCCGATCACAGCCGATCTTGAGCCGTGTTCATCAATCATTGTGGACATACGCTCAATAAACATGGTGATAATCACAACGGGGAAGAGTGCAACCGATATGCCAAGATAGATATCTTGCTGCTTTGTAATGAGCATTGCCGCGATAATGAACATGACTATGACAGTTAGTACTGCAGATAGACGCGGAACCATTAGCAAGCGCAGTTTATCGATATAATTACGCGCAAGTAAGCCCGTTATAATAAGCGTCATGAAAAATATAATCCCGTATACCAAACCAGTTTCGCGGAAGGCGAGGGCGATCAAGACGGGCATGAATGTACCAAAAGTTTGCACACCGATTACTTGACGAAAAAAGGCGACCATTAATGCGCCAAGCGGTAAGAGCAGCAGAACCTGCAAAACGAGCTGTTGTTGCAAGGGAAGCGTTTGGAGTGCAAATGTTTCTATAATACTTTCTTGATCTTTACTCATCCATAGGGATCGCATAAGGGCATTATCATTGCTGGCCTTCATTGAGAGCGTATATAAGATGTTGCGGGCGTTTTCAGCGTTTATAAATACTTTGTCACCCGTCCACCATCGGTAATATTCTTTATCTTTTGAGTTTTGAGCCGTTTGATCATAATCAATACGCCGCCATGCATCTTTGGAGAAAACTTCGATCCAGCGTTCTATTTTTAAATCGGTGCTTTCTTTCAAAAGGGGAAAGCCATTAGCAGTACGCGCGATGATGTTATTGGCGTTTAATATTTTAACGATCAGCGCTTCGGCATCGACACTATTTGTGTTTTCAATCATAAAGGATAGAAGCTCAGTATCTTCTTTTAGAATTCTTATGATTTCCCGTGTGAAGGACAAATTACCAGCAGAAAGCTCCTTTGCCTTTTTACTGATGACATCAATCTCCTCATATAGGATTTGCGTGCTTTGATCCGGGCTTGAGATACGGTTTTTTTTCGCATACTCGGCCTTGGCCGGTTTAGGTGGTGTCGAGGCTTGTTCGTTTATATCAAGCTCAAACAGGCTAAATCGGAAAAGGAAGCTCTCTATATTTTCCGGCGTTCTTTTTGTTAGTGTTACGCGGTTTATGCCGTCTATGTATGTGACGTCTTGACCAAAATTTGGGGCGAGCGCTTGAGAGTTTGCGACGGCCATAGTTTCAGTATCGCGCGGGTTTATAATCTGTATTTCTAAAGGATCTTTGCGATATCCGTTTGTACGCATTGTGGCGGCCAGCTCTATATACCAGCTTTTGAAAGTTTCTTCGGGCTGAACAGGGAAGGATAAGCCAAAAACTTTATATGTGAAGATGCTTATGCTTAAGCCAATTAATAAAAAAGCCGATATGAATGCGATTGCGCTATTGCTCATGTTTAGGCTTTTTTCTTTATTGTTGTATAAAATTTTTTATCAGTCTTTTTTATCGATTTTAATGCAATTTGGTTTGGCCGTGAATGTTTTGCTGACATCGACCACCAATAATCCCTTTTCAAGAAGGTTTCGTCCAATAAGCAAATCGTAGATAAAGTTGGTTCTTTTTGCCAAATTTACTTCTTCTTCTATCAATTGACCAGCAATACAAAAGTTCATCTTAACAATAGGGCGGCGTGCAGATTCTTCGCCTTCTTTACCTTTAATCTTAACCCAGCGTATAATTGGTTTTTTGAATGTTTTATCGTTTTTTTCTTTGGTTTTGATTGAGAAAACTACATATTCTTTTTCATCTTCATCATCTTTTTTTGTTTCTATAATTTTTGCGTTGATTGAGCTTGTTTTTGCGCCTGTATCAAGTTTTGCCTTAATAATTTGATCGGCCTCTTGAATACGTACGTTTTCAACATATCCAACGATAATTCTTTTTTCGCCGGTTTTTGCAGTGGCTGTGTTTGTGCTCAATAACGCACATAGAGATAAAGATAAGATTGCGTATCCATAAAATAAACGGCGCATGATTTAAAAAACTTTCTATAAAAAGCATATATAATATAAATTTGAGAAGATGATTTTTATATCATCTATCAGATAAAATCAAATCAAGATTTATGCGGCTGTTTTATTTTTAATTATCCTTTCCGCTTCTTGTTTTTCAAGCTCTTTTTCTTGCAAGAATTTGTGTACGAGGCTTACAGTCATCGCGCCTTCGCCAACGGAAGAGGCGACACGTTTTACCGAGCCGCAGCGTACATCTCCGGCGGCAAAGATGCCGGGGCATGATGTTTCCAGCATCATCGGCGAGCGATTTAAGGGCCATTTTTCTTTTTCTGTGATATCAATACCTGTGCGCACAAAGCCTTTATTATCTAGCTGTATGCAGTCATGTAGCCATTCAGTGTTTGGTTGCGCGCCAATCATAAGAAAGACATGTTTGATATTATGGGTGGTTTCTTCGCCCTTATTTTTCCATGTTATTTTTTGTAAATGATTTTCACCGTGCAGAGCTGTGATTTCGGTACGTGTGTGGAGAGTCATTTTCTCGGACGCGTTGATGCGACTTACAAGGTATTCAGACATACTGTTTGCTAATGTATTACCTCGCACTAGAATATGCACGTGTTTGGCGTGACGGCTTAAGAATACGGCGGCTTGTCCGGCAGAATTTCCGCCGCCAACTATAATTATTTCCTCATCACGGCATAAATCACCTTCCATTGGTGTTGCGGCATAGTATACGCCCGCATTATCAAATTTATGTCCGTTTTCAATGTCTAATGCTCTGTATTTTGCGCCCGAGGCTATAATAATGGATTTTGTTTTCAAACTATTCTTATTGCATAGCTCAATTTCGTGCGGATAAACATCATTTTTAATGCTGTGCACTTGATATGGTAATATAATTTTCGCGCCAAATTTCATGGCTTGTATTTGCGCGCGTCCTGCAAGTTCTTGTCCAGACAAGCCTGTTGGAAAACCTAGGTAGTTTTCGATTTTGGAACTTGTGCTCGCTTGGCCGCCCGGTGCTTCTTTTTCCAATAGCACGGTATCTAATCCTTCGGATGCCGCATATACCGCGGCAGATAAACCAGCAGGCCCGCCTCCTACGATTACGACATCGTATACTTTATCAATTTCCAGATGTTCTTTTAAGCCAAGATATTTCGCCAGTTCATAATTTGTGGGATTAGAGATAACGCGCTCGCCAAGATGAATTAAAACGGCGGGTAGGTCGTCTTCGCATATATCGTACTCCTTTAAAACACTATCACATTCCTCGGTTTTGCAATCAAGAATTTGGATAGGATAACCGTTACGGCGCAAAAACCGCTCAATTCTAACAGTGTCCGCGCTTTGATCTTTTCTTAGGAGTGTCACGGCGGCTTGCCCATGTGTGACAAGTGCGACACGGCGTAATATGAAGGCACGCATGACAATTTCACCGATATCAGGTTCGGCTGTAATAAGTCTTCTGAAGTTGCGGCGTTTAATTCTGATAACAGTACCATCTTGCCCCATACGGCCGCCGACGAGAATTTCGCGTTCGTTAAACAAGTCTATTTCACCAGTAAATTGTTTTTCGTGATGGACATGGATTGTTTTTTCACCATCCCTGCGATGTTCATAGATTTGAATACAGCCTTTTAAGATTATAAAAAAGTCCGCGCCGCGATCACCGCGCTCAAATACCATTGTATCTTTCGGAAGATCTTGCGTTATGCCGAATGATTTGGCTCTTTCGATTTGCTCGTTAGAGAGTTCAGGAAATGTTTGTGCCGTTCTTGCGTATGGATCACTTGGGTCTAAATTTTTGGATGATATATTTTCAGGCATAACTTTTTTCGCTTTTTAATACATATTTTATTTTAATATCAGGTTTGTAAAATCCTTCATCACTTTATATAGCGTAAAATCATCCGGTAACAAAGATTCCTCATATTGTCTTTTTTGTTTGGGGGAGATGGCGTTCATTTTTGAAATAAATTCATCCATTTGGGATACGATTATTACATTTTTTTCTCCGGCGCGCTCCTGAATTTCTTTAATGCCGCCGGATTCTTTTGTTGCGATAGCGGGTGTGCCACATGCAAGCGATTCAAGTATCACATTTGGAAGGCCTTCGGATCGGGATGGCATTAAAAAACAATCTGCTTTTGCATATTCTGGCCAAGGATTTTTTGTAAAACCGCGCAAAAATATATGCTGCTCTAAATTATATTTTTTGATAAGATTGGTAAGGTTTTCTTTTTCCTGACCTTCGCCCCAAATATGCAGTCTCCATTTATATTCTGGCTTAAAATCTTTTAAAGCTACGATCAAGCGATCAAAGCCTTTTTGATAATTCAAGCGACCGGAAGAGACAAAGCGGATTGTTTTTTGTTCTTCTATATTAAACTCAGCGTGCTTTGCGTCTGCTCTAACTTTATCTAAATTTACAGGATTTAGAAGAACGTGATGATTATTGGTATCCATTTTTAATAGCGTATCAAATTCATCAATAATAGTTTTTGCAGGTGATATTACTTTATTAGCCATCGGGTATAAGCTTTTGTAAGCTGCTTTTAAAATAAATGTACGGTTTTTATTTACATTTAATAGGTAGCTTGGCATTATCGCTTCCCTAACGATAAATTTTGTATGCGGAAAAAAAGGTTTTAGAACTAATAAGCAAAAATTCATATGTGCCATAGTTGAGAGAATGATATCCGGTTTTTCATTTTTTATAAAACAGTAGAGTTTCGGAATGCTTTTTAAAACGCGCTTTATATCAAATGTGTGATATGAGATATTTTTATCGATCATATCATGAAGCGCACCTTCATTGCTGATTGATAGAAGTGAAGGGATGAAGGCCGATCTATCCAAATTGTTCATCAGTGTAATAAGTACACGCTCTGCTCCGCCGGCGGTTAGTGCAGGCAGTATAAAGAGTATTTTTTTTTTGATGTTTTGCGGCGCGTTCATATATTAAGGTTTACGTCAAATCGGTGTGTATCTTATATTTGCAGTTTCAGAAGACTAGATTTTTGGTGCCTAATCAACTATAAATTCTTGCTTATATCTAAATGTTATATAATAAAGAAAATATATGTCAAATCCAATTTTGGTCACGGGCGTTGCCGGCTTTATCGGTTTTCATACGAGTTTAAGGTTACTGCAATCGGGGCAAAGCGTTGTAGGTATTGATAATTTGAATGATTATTATGATGTAAATCTTAAAAAATCACGTCTTGAACAACTTGGTAATTTTACAAATTTCACTTTCCTAAAGGCCGAAATTTCCAATAAAGAAACACTTGAATTTATATGGGCAGAGCAGGGGCCTTTTACCAAGGTCATTCATTTAGCAGCGCAGGCGGGCGTACGATATTCGTTAGAAAATCCGTATAGTTATATTACGAGCAATTGCATGGGGCATCTCACCATTATGGAGATGTGCCGACATACGGAGAATTTTGAGCATCTGGTTTATGCCAGTTCATCTTCGGTTTATGGGGGTAACCAGAAATTACCATATTCGGTACAAGATCCGGTGGAAAAGCCGATATCTTTATACGCGGCGACTAAGCGTGCAGATGAATTGATGAGCCATACTTATAGTCACCTTTTTAGGATGCCGCAGACGGGTTTGCGTTTTTTTACTGTTTATGGCCCTTGGGGGCGGCCGGATATGGCGCTGTTTATTTTTACGAAAAATATTTTAGAAGGTAAACCTATCCCCGTTTTTAACGAT
Organism: uncultured Alphaproteobacteria bacterium; assembly: GCA_963702155.1. GTDB lineage: Bacteria > Pseudomonadota > Alphaproteobacteria > Micavibrionales > Micavibrionaceae. The sequence continues at coordinate 818,873 of OY969717.1, read as the reverse complement.
GGGCAAATGAAGCGCGATTTCACATATGTTGATGATATTGTTGATGGTATTTTAGGTGCGCTTGCCAATCCGCCGGAAGATGATGGGGGCGATGCACCGTGCCGAGTTTTGAATATAGGAAATAGCCGTAGCGAAAACCTTATGGATTTTATTGGTCTTATTGAGCAAGAGCTTGGAAAGAAAGCGGAGATTGACTTTTTGCCGATGCAGCCAGGCGATGTACCAGAAACATACGCTGATGTCGAGGAGACGAGCGCGTTAACTGGATTTAAGGCTAAGACCACAATTCATGAGGGTATTCCCCGATTTATTGCATGGTACAAAGATTATTATAACATTAAGGGGTAGTTCCCTTTTTCTGGTTTGTGTAAGTTTTATGAGTTTTAAATATGGTATTTGATCCTTCAAAGTATAAAATTTCTGTTATTGGTTTGGGGTATGTCGGGATGCCTTTGGCTGTTAAGCTTGCGCATTCTTTTGATGTGGTCGGATACGATATTAACGCAGACCGCGTGGAGGAGTTGCGTACAGGTTGGGATTTAAATCGTGAGATCAAGCAGGCTGTTTTGCGTACAACATCATGTGCATTTACATTTAATGCAGATGATATAGCGGATAGCAATATTTATATTGTGACTGTTCCAACACCGGTGGATGACAACAATAATCCGGATTTAGGGCCGCTAGACGCTGCGAGCAGATTGATCGCGAGCTATCTTAAAAAAGAGGATATTGTTGTTTACGAAAGCACAGTATATCCCGGTATTACCGAAGATCATTGTGGTGCTTTGCTGACAGAACATAGCGCTTTAATATGCGGAGAGGATTTTTTCCTTGGGTATTCGCCAGAGCGTATTAACCCGGGTGACAAAGTGCATACGGTTGAAAACATAACCAAAGTTGTTGCCGGACAAACGCCGGAAGTTGCGGATATTTTATGCTGCATATATGCGCTTGTTACAGGCGATAATGTTTTCAGAGCCAAAGATATTAAGACGGCCGAAGCCTCCAAAGCGATTGAGAATGCGCAACGCGATATTAATGTGGCTTTTGTAAACGAGGTTACAATGATTCTTAACAAAATGGGTTTGTCTGCATATGATGTCTTGGAGGCGGCCAAAACCAAATGGAATTTTTTACCGTTCACGCCCGGTCTTGTCGGTGGGCATTGTATCAGTGTTGACCCTTATTATCTGGCGCAATGTGCAAAGAAAATCGGGCATGAGCCGGAAGTCATATTATCAGGTCGTAAAATTAATGATGATATGGGCGCGTATGTGGGTGCGCGCGTTTCAGACGTTTTAAAAAGTGCACATAAAAACGAAGGCGCACGTATTTTGGTGCTCGGGTTTACGTTTAAAGAAAACATTAACGATATCCGTAACACCAAAGCAATTGATGTGATTTCGTATCTTCAAAATCAAGGACATGAGATTGATGTGCATGATCCTTATGCGCTTAAAGATGATGTGAAAGCGCATTACAACATTGATTTGTTACCTACTTTATCAAAAAGCGATGATTACGATGCGGCAATTTTATTGGTTGGGCATGATATCTATAAGGAAATGAGGGTCAATGTGATTGAAGGGCTTGTTAGAAAAAATGGTTTAATTTTTGATATGAAGGCGGTTTGGAAAAATAATAATTTTTCGGATCACGCCATGTATCTAACGCTTTAACCTTATTTCTACTACGCGAAAAAGGAGACTTTGATTTTTTAGCTACTTCAGATCTCATAGATCCTCTTATAAAGTTTTGAAATTTGAGATGTCGAGTATCGCGGAGAATGGCTTATTAATAATGATGAGAAAGCTACTAAAAAAACTTTAGATTTATATTTTCTTACTTATACTATTTTAAATACCATGCGCTTGTGAAGGCACACTTAAAAGAGGCTTAAGGTAATAAATATGAAAGTACTAGCAACAATTGAAGCGCGTATGGGCTCTACACGATTACCTGGTAAGGTGATGTTACCTTTTGGTGGCCTATCTATGTTGGAAAGAAAAATCGAGCGTGTTTTGCAAAGTGAACTTGTTGACGCTGTTAAAGTTTTGAGTACCGATGACCCAATGAACCAAGTGATTGAGGATTTATGCCGCCGGATTGGTTGCCCAATTTTCAGGGGGTCGGAAGATGATATTACCGACCGTATTATCAAAGGTACGGCGGAAGAAAATCCGGATATTATTGTTCAGCTTACAGGCGATAACCCCCTGATAGATTCCTATTTCATTGACGAAACGGTTGAGTGTCTTACTGATGGGCAGCTTGACCTTGCGTCTAATTCTTTAACGCAGAATACGATTATTGGTATGAATGTGCGATGTTTTACACGGGAAGCTTTACTCCGCGCGGGTAAGGCGTGTGATGATCCGATGGTGCGCATACATGGAGGGTATTATATTCAAATCAATCCAGATAATTTCAAAGTTGGTGAATGTGCCGTTGATAAAAAATATTATGCAGATGATGTTCGTTTAACGGTTGATGAGCCAGCAGATTATGAATTATGTCGCCGTGTTTTTGAAGTACTCTATCCGATAAAACATAATTTTTCAGTAGATGATATTTTAGATCTTTTTAAGAAATACCCTGAATGGAAAGCGATTAATAAGAATGTGCGCCAGAAAAAACCGGGCGACGGGTGATATTAAAAATCAAAGCCATAACTATCGGCGGTGAGATGATTTGCAGATTGATTACTGCGGGGAATATCGAACCTTTTTTTATAATTCAATAATCAACGGCTTTCCTTTTGCTTTTTATCAAAAGTCATTGCGCATGCGGGTGTGGTGGCGTAGGAATAAAGTTTAAACCATTATATTTTGTTTATTATGATTGAGCGTAGCACACCTGAAATTACCGTTTATGTCCCCTGCCATAATTATGGATATTTTCTTAAAGAGGCGGTTGATAGTGTTTTTAAGCAAACCTATAAAAATTGGGAACTGCTTATTATTGATGACGGGTCAACTGATAATACGCCGGATGTTGTCGCTCTTTATGATGGTGTGCCGAATGTGCGTACCTATAGAACAGAAGGTATAAGATTGCCGGCGGTTTGTAATCTAGCAATCAAAGAGGCGCGAGGAAAATATATTATTCGTCTAGATGGGGACGATGTTTTTGATGAAAACATTTTACTTGTTCTTAAAACATATTTGGATAATCACGAAAACACAATCATGGTGTTTCCGGATTATTATTTGATGGATCAAATCGGTAATATCTTTTCGCATGAGCGCAGGCGAAAGTTATACGTGGAAGATCATATTCTAGATTTGCCGCCTAATGGTGCTTGTATTTTGGCTAAAACCGAAGTTTTACGAGAGCTTGGCGGATATCGTGAAGATTTGGGGGCGCAAGACGGATTTGATTTATGGACACGTATTCGCGAAAAATATAAATGCGGGAATGTGAATTTACCGCTGTTTTATTATCGCAGGCATTATCATAATTTGACTGGTGCAACAGGGGAGAGCCCGATAATCAAAAATGCACGCCGTCAAATTAAAAAAGATATTACGTTTGAAAAGCTGGCCGAGCATACGCCGATTACTGCGGTTATACCGGTGCGAAAGTATTTTGATATCGAGGAAAACTTCTGGTTAAAGATATTGGGTGAGCGGACTTTGATCGAGCATAGTTTAGATCGGATTACCTCGAGTGATATTTTTGATAAAATTATTGTCACATCCGATACGGATGAGGTGCGCGAAACGCTTGATAAATATGATGATGAGCGTATTGAGATGCATGAGCGGTCGTTTGAATCAACTTACCGCACCGCATCGCTTGCGTCCTTATTGCAGGACATTATAGAGCCTTTTGATCCGCATTATAAGGGCATTACAGTTGTTAATTACGTACAGGCGCCATTTTTGACTAAAGAGTTCTATGGAGGAGTCGATTTATACCTTGCTGATGGCAGATGCGGATGCGGCGATTTCGGTAGAGGAGTTTGATGATCAAAACTTTTTTGTGCGTAGCGCGTATGGCCTGCAGAGTATGCAATTTCATAGATTCCAGTATTTGGATGGGGGGAAGATTTACCGCAATACTAATGTTTGTTCTGCCGTCAAAAATGCGAGTATAAAGAAAGGTAATATTAACGGACCGCGCCTAACACATTTCACAATTACCGGTCCTGAAGGATTTTTTGTTTCCAATGAATATAATTTTGATGTTGCCAAAATTATTGCAGATAAATTTTAAGGATGCGGCCTATTTTTTCTAGCGCATTGAGTAATATAGCAATTGAAGGTAATGATATTACCGTCCAAAAGCTTGGTTTGCAAAATATTGTTCGTGATAAGACGGTGAGTATGGCAGATTTGTCGGATTGTATTATTCGCTTCGGGTCTTTGGATGCGATAATGCATACTCAAATCTATGCGAAAGAATGTTTATCTTATTTTGTGGATCAAAGTTTGCTTCCTAATGCTCGCCATACTCTAGCTGTGAAGAGATGAGATATGGGTAAAGACGTACTTATTGTTGCGAGTAAATATTTGCCTGAATATACTGGCGCAGCCTTTCGGATAAATACTTTGTACAAAACACTGAAAGAACGCGGCGCCCTTAAAGATATAAACTTGAATGTTTTGAGCGGTGGTATCGAATTTACAAATCCTGCGCGTTATGTTTTAAATGATTTGCAAGTAGAGCGGTTGCAAACGCGGCCTTTTGTAACTGGCTTGGGGCGTGTATTCAATTTTTATCGTAATTTCATACATGCTTATAACAATATAAGAATACGGCGGCCTGACCTCATCCATAGTGTTGGCAGTGCGCCAATCAACTATGCGGCGTATTATTATGCGTATTTTACAAAAACGCCGATTATATTCGAGCTTGTAACTGCAGGCGCTGTACCTATCCCTAAATTACCTGTTTTTTGGAAGGTTTGGTTTCCTCATAAAGTAAAAAACATTGTCTTTGTTACGATTTCTGATGCTCTCATGAATAAGTGTAGAGATGATGGGTATGAGGGTGTAACGTGGAATAGGCCAAACCCGATTGATGCGGCTCGATTTTACCCGCGATCTGATGATGAAAAAAAGAGGCTGCGCCGTAAATTTATGCCTTTTGATAGCCAGAATATTGTGATTTCGATGGTGGCAAAATTTATGCCGCAGAAAAATCAGAGATTTTTAATTGATGTGATGACGCATTTGCCTGAAAACTTCAAGCTTGTTCTAGCGGGGCCACGAGTTAGTGATGGCGCTTTGTCTTCAAGGGATGCTCAATATTTTGAAGCCTTAGAACAAGCGATTGTAGATCAGAATTTAAAGCAGCGCATTCATATTATTGATAAATTTATCGATAATCCGGAAGATTTAATGGGGGCGTCTGATCTTTACGCGATGCCAAATATGAATGAAGGACTTGGGACGCCCATGCTTGAGGCACTTGCCTGTGGTGTGCCTGTTATTGCTAATGCGGCAGAAGCGTCGTTCAGACAGCATATTAAGCATGGCGTGACCGGTTTTTTGGAGCCATTGGACGTGAAAAGCTGGGCTGATGCAATATTAAAATATAGATCGCTTGATATGAGTAAAATCAACAAGACATCTGATCGCTTGCTAGAGCTATATAGCCTTGATAGAATTAGCCACACTTACCAGATTCTTATGGATGTGTTGTTGCAAGATGGTTTGTCCGCCCAATATATTTCTTCGATTATAAAAGAAACCGATTGATAAATGCCCAGCCATACTTTGCCGCGCTATAGTTTTCAATGGAGTTTTAATGCGCCTGTATCTAATGCGTTAACTTCAAGCTCTAATCTTTTTCGGCAGGATGACTGTGTTGAACCTACAGTTGGTCATCAGTATATAGAGAAGTATAGCGCCTTTTCAAAAGTGGATGGTGGTCGTAGTGTTTTTGTAGTCGGTTATCCTATGGTTGAAGGTGTTATTGATAACCAGAATGTGGCCAATATTTTAGCGCAGGTTTCTGATTTAACGGCGCGTGTCAAACACCTAAATGGTGAATTTCTTATTATTGCTTATGATAAAGAAAAACACGAAATTTCCATTTATACGGATCGTTTTGGATCGTATTCTTTTTATTGGGCTGTGAATCAAAAAACATTTGTTGGAAGCTATTTATATTTGGATTTGATCCGGTATTGCAAATCGTGGCCTGTGTTCGAGCTTTGTCCTGAAAAGGCATATGAGTTCTTTGTTTTACAGAGGATGATGGGGGATGCGACACATGATACTGTTACTAAGTTTTTGCCTGCGGCGTCCTGTCTGCGGGTTAATTCTTTGGGCGATGCAAGCGTTACGCAATATTGGGACAAGCCTTTACGCCGCCCTTCTGAAAGAAAAATATCGGATCTTACTGATGAATTTGTAGATTTGTTTGCCAAGTCTATGCAAACGCGGATGCAAGATGATCGTACATTTGGCGTTTTTCTTAGTGGAGGCCATGATAGCCGTATCGTAGCGGCCTATGCCAATAAACCTGCGACATGCTATACACTTGGTTTCACAGATAATCATGAGGTTGAATGTGCGCGTAAAATTGCTGACGCTATTGATCAAGATCATGTGTTTTGGCCTTTGCGCGATGATTATTTCGCAAAAACATTTGAGACCTCAAACGAAATTAGCGGCGCTATGTATGCTCTCGATCATGCTTTGTTTTTACCGCAGGAAGAAGGGTTTGAGCCGCATTCTGATGTTTATTTGCATGGGCATGGACTGGATTATATGTATCACGGCATGTATTTGCATGCCACGCCTCAGTCGTTTTTAGGACGACCCACTTTTATAAAGAAGATGGTAGATTTTCCCGATGATCTATCAGCGCATTTTATTGATACTGTGTCTTTCCGGTTAAAATATGATATGCGATCAAACATGGTTCTGCCTTCACAAAGAGCGCGGTATGAAAAGGGTCTTTATCATACTATTAAAACTATGGAGAATAATTATAAAGATAGGGGCATGGATGATAATGATGTTTGGGAAAACTTTATTTTTCATACGTTTTCGCGGCATTATACGTTTACAAATGTTATAAGCAAGCGTGCATGGGGAGAGGTGCGAACGCCAAGTTTTGATAATAATTTGTACAATTTTTTTCTTACGCTCCCCAATGAACGCAGATTACACGCTGATATGTTGCGGGGAGCGATGCGTAAGCATTCTGCGCGAATTGACCGGATTCCTACAGGAAATTATGGTATTCCGGCGGGGTGGAGTCCATATGCAAAGACGGCACTTCTTATAGGGCGTAAAGTTATGCGGGATTTTACCAAAATGAAACGGTTTTATCCACCATCCAGTTTAGATCGGACTTGGCCGGAGCGTGATGATTATATGCGGGCGCATCCGGATTATTGGGCGCAGGCGATTGCGCCTTTGCAAGACAATCTATTTCAAGAGTTTTTGGACTTTATTAATTGGGATGCGCTTAAAAATTCTCCGGAATTGTTGTTAAATGAACCTCACGGGGCTAGTTTTATGATGAGCCTTATGACGTATTATTTTTTTTATAAAAGTGTTTATTCTTAAGGGGGGTAATATATGTGCGGTATTGTTGCCTGCAAATTAAAAAGGCCACTTGAGTCAAAAGATATAGCTATTATGCGTGATATGCGTGACGCGTTGTCACATCGCGGGCCGGATGATCAGGGCGAATTTATAGACGCGGCAAATGGGCTTTTCCTTGGTCATCGACGTTTATCCATTATTGATCTTGATCAGCGTAGTGCGCAGCCGATGCATAGGGATCATCTTGTAATCACTTACAATGGCGAGGTTTACAATTATGTGGAAATTGCCGAAACGCTTGGTATAGATCACACGAATTTGAGTGATACGGCGATTATTTTAGAAGCATGGAAAAAATGGGAGCGTGGCGCGCTGGATCAATTTGATGGCATGTATGCGTTTGCCTTATGGGACAAGCATGCGCAAAGCTTGACGATTGTTACAGATGTGTTTGGAGAAAAACCACTTTACCAATATGAAAATGAAGAGGGATATTATTTTTGCTCAGAGCTTGGCCCTTTGGCTGATGCGTTTGATCTTGCTTTTGAGCCTTCGCAAAATGATATAAGCGATTTTTTGTATTTGGGGTATATTAGGCCGCCACATACGGGCTATCAGGGTGTTACAAATATAGCGCCCGCATCCATCATTAATCTTTCCTCGGACAATCAATATAAGAAAATAAAATATTGGACTGCACCAGAGCCATATATTGGGTTGGGAAAAGTTCAGCCTATACCCGATCAAAGCATAGATGAAATCAAAGATATTTTATGCACATCATTAGAGCGGCGTTTGCGCGCGGATGTGCCAATCGGTTTGTTTTTGTCAGGCGGCGTAGATAGCGCGCTGGTGGCGGCGCTAGCATCAAAAGAGCTAGGGCGGTCATTGGAAACGTATACAGTTTCTTTTCCAGACGGCACAGATGAAAGTCAGACAGCGGCCATCATTGCTCAGCACCTTGGTTTGAACAACACGATTATCAATAGCCGTGAAAGCGCGCTTTGGAAGAATGCGCCGGTGCACTTGGCCGATTTATATGGCGCGCCGAATGATAATATGACCGCGCTTGCCGTATATCAAATGTGTTTGGAGGCAAAGTCTTATTTGACTGTTGCTTTAAGCGGATTAGGCGGGGATGAATTATTTTATGGCTATAATAAATATGCGACGCTTTATCGTTTTAAAGCGCTTTATCATAGTGCGCCGTATGCTCGGTCTTTTGCAAAGATTGGAGCGTTCTTTCCATTTTTAAAATCAAAAAGTAATTTGATTTTAAAGTTGATGCAAGGGCATAAAACAGAACAATATTTGAGGCTAAAAAATAATACGATTTATGAGGAGATTAAAACACTTTGTGGTGATGTCCCTAAGAATTTTTTAGGTAAGAATGCGCGTTACTTTGTTCATGATGTGCGGATGTTTGATATAGAATTTTCTATGCCTCAAAGCTATATTCCGGCGATTGATCGGGGCAGTATGCGAGCATCTGTTGAAGTGCGGACGCCGTTTTTGAACAGGGATTTGTTCTCATATATTACTAAACTGGATCAAAGAGCGCTTATTGCTTTTGGCCAAAAAGATGTTCTTAAACGTCTTTTGTCGCGCTATATGCCGCTTGATCTTTTGCATAGGGGTAAACAAGGGTTTGTATATCCGGCGCAACGATATTATACGGAAATTGAGCCGTCTGCTCCGAATTTATCCTTTTTCAATCAGGCGGATATAAAGAAAGTTTGGCGTAAAAAAGCAGATCATAACAAACAGCAGCTTATGGTTCGTTTGTCTGTTTTAGAAGCTTTGAGCGAGAGACACACATGAAAAAGTCTTTAACTATTGCTATGCCGATTTCATCATTTCTTCCGACTATGGGTGGTATGGAGGTTGGGCTTCATAATATTGCATCGCGTTTGAAGGCAAGGGGTCATAGGCCGATTGTTATTATGCCGTTTACACAATATCGTATTTTGAAAAAGCATAAATGGAATTTGCAATATGAGGTGTTTCCGTATTTACCAAAAATGAGTTCGATTAGTTTAAATCACCCAATGTGGTCTCAGCGTATTTATTCGCTTTATTATCGAATGTTTCATCGGTTGAAAGATGTGGACGTTTGGCATGGTACAATGATTTATCCGGAAGGCGCGGCGCTTTCGCAGGCTTTTGAAAGGTGTAATGTTCCTGTTGTTGTACGCGCGGCGGGAGCGGATATTCAAATTAATGATGATGCGCATTATGGTCTACGTCGAGATGACCGTATTGATAGACTTGTTCGAAAATGGGTTTCAAAATTATCTGCGGTTGTAGCGATTACAGACACTGTACGAGATGAATATATAACCTTAGGGGTTAAGCCTGAGCGCATCAACAATATTACGAATGGTGTTGATACAAAACGATTTAAAACATATATGCCCAAGCGGGATATAAGATCGGATTATAATATTTCAGAGGATCATTTTGTATTTTTATCGGTTGGGCGCAATCATCCAAAGAAAAATTATAAAACGCTTTTACGGGTTGCAGTAGCTCTAAAAGAAAAAACAGACAAATTTACAGTTTTGATTGTGGGTGCGAACACGCTTTCTTTAAAAAAAGATGTTGAAGCTTTAGGTGTTGAGCGGCATGTTAAACTGATTGATCAGGTGGGTGCGGATGGGACTCAAGGCCTGCAGTTTCCTTCTGATGGTTTGCTTGATTTCTATAAATCTGCGGATGCGTTTATTTTCCCGTCCAAGATCGAAACATTTGGGATTGCAATTATAGAAGCTATGGCAGCGGGGCTAGCTTGTATTGTTTCTAATGCGCCGGGCTGTATCAATGTTATTGAAAATGGTGCGCATGCGCTTACGTGTGATCCAAGTGATATTGAAGGGTATGTGAGCCATGCTTTATCCTTTATAACGGATCAAGATTTAAAAGAAGATTTTGCTTTAAAGGCGTCAAAGCGGGCGGCTGATTATGATTGGGATATGGTTGTTGATGCTTATGAATTGTTGTATTATCGACCTTTAAAATCTTAGGTATTTATGTCGACTGCCACTTATTATCTTGATTTATTGCCGAATAAGGCGTTGCTGTTTGATCCGGATATGGTAGGCGAAAATGTGTGGCCAAACAAAACGACGTTGCCGGCTGAAATCAATCTGCATTTAACCAATGTGATTTTCGATATATTAGGGCGTGATGACTTGACGCCATGTAATCAGATTTTATCTGCGCTTTACAGTATGACGGGCGTATTAGCATTTAATATTTCATTTTATAATTTGCGGGATAAGCCATTGAAGGGTTTGATTTATGACTTTTCGAAGCCGTTTTTTGCGTCTGCTTTAAATATAAATGATGCTACGCCTCCAAGTTTGAAAAATAGGATTGCCTATTTTTTGCAAAAAAATATGCTTAAATTTTCGCGTTCACATAATCTTACGTTGGCAGGGAATTCGATTTATCCGGAGGCAGAGTTTGGGCACATTAAACGCATTAAAAATCCTGAAGGGCTTTTAAAAGTGCCGTGTGTGCGCGCCTTGTATGAGGATGAAATTGAGCAAATCGAGATAATTACAGAAATTATATGTGGTGCGGCGAAAGAAATTGCGTGCCTAAACCAGATTGAATTTGATGATGGTTTTACGAATTTGATTATGCAATATGTTCGTGGTCAAACTGCAAAAGCATATCTTGATTATTTGCGGCTTAAAGATTTTTTCGGATCGTATGCGTTTAATTATTTTGAACGTAGTTTAACGCCATATTTATCTGCTCTAATTGCTGTGGTTTGTAAAGAAAATGGAGGTAAGGCACATTCGACATATCATGGTGTTTGCCAAACGGCGAGTGAGCCGGATGTCGCAACGATGGCCACGTCTAGTGTGTTTTGGGGGGTAACGCAGGCTTTTAAACAAGATGCCGAGGAGCTGGCGCAGAAAATTCCCCAGCCTATCCGAACATTCGAGATTAAAAATATGGGCTTAGAGGATCATTATAAAGATTTTATCAAAGCTGGTGTGCCGAAAAATAATATTAAAACGGTCGGGATTATGGGGCGGCATATTGTTATGCGTTATTCAGCGTTTAATTCTTTAGAGTTTTGCGCCTATCTTCATCATGAGCGGCAGATTGCGGATATGCTTTTGGCTCAAGGCTATGAAGTGGTATACAAAGCGCATCCCGAATGTGATTGGCGGCATTTTGATAAATTTTTTGACCCGCGCGTTCACATTAATTGGCAGCCGTTCGAAAGTGTTTATAATGACTTTGATGCGCTATACTATCATTTTGGCGCAAGCTCTACTTTGCCACATGCGTTAGGCAGTGATTTGCATATATTCATGCTTAAAGATGGATGGCATGATTTAAAAATCTGGCCAAGCCGTATTCAAAACGTTTACGCCGAACATTGTAATATGATTAAAGGGCGCTTAGGAGAAAACGGGCTTATTGAAATAAATGAAAAAGATTTGCATGCGGCATTTCAAAACCCTGTCTCTTTTGATAAAACTACTCGTGTTCAGGATTTTTTCTGTAAGAGGTATTAAAACAAGATGGTCAGGATTCCTATTTTGGAGACTGAAAGAAGGGGTATTGTACCTTTTAAAAAAAAATAGGCGGGTGTATGGCAAACAAAAAGACGGTTATATAGGTAATGGAAAAATGCGGTATGAACCCTTGTTATAAACGAGAGGGATACTTTGATTTTGAAGATACATGTATCGATAGCGTTCATTATAAAGTGAGAAGACCGGACATAATCATATGAGTAAAATAACTGCCCAAGCCAATGCTTTTAAAAGCGCTTTGCAAATTTTGAGGAATTCTTTTCGTGAATACCCGAGGCAGAGTATAATTGTTATTATTTCTATTATCATTACAGGTTTCGCCGAATCTTTTAGTTTGCTCACTTTTATACCACTTTTGAATATTGGTATTGGCGGGCGGAATGATTTGGCATTGAGCGACAACTCGCCTATAGAACACATTATTAGCGAGATGTTTTCGGTTATGGGGCTCACTCCTGACTTAAAAACCATGCTTATTTTGCTTGTCGTCCTTATTACACTGAAAAGTTTTAGTTCGCTTTTGACGCGTGCGTATGTCGGTGTTGTATTAGCGCGCGTGGCGACAGATTTGCGGATTAATTTGATTAAATCTCTTCTTAATACATCGTGGCAGCATTTTGTAACTCAGCCAACAGGGCGATTTTCAAACGCAATTAGTAGCGAGGCGCAGCGGGCATCCAACACATATCTTTCATCGTGGAATATGGTTGGTGCTGCTATACAAATCGCATTTTTTATGGCGGCATCTGCGGCTGTTTCCATCGAAGTGCTTATTTTTGGAATACTGGCAGGTATATTAATCACAGGGCTTTTGCACTGGACTGTAAAGCTTTCACGCGCGGCAGGAGGACGAGAGACGTTTTTAATGAATTCATTGATTGGTCGTCTTACAGATAATATTACAGGTATAAAGCCCATGAAAGCCATGGGGCTGGAAAAAAAAGTGCTTCCTTTTTTAATAGGTAATTCAGAAGAGCTTCGCAAGGCGCAGTATAAGCAGGCCTTCGCCATTGCAGCACAAAAGAATTTGGCCGAACCTATGATGATATTTATTATGGCAATTGGTGCATACTACGCGATTGAGCATAGCTCGATAACGCTTGCACATATGGCGGTAATTGCGCTGTTTTTTAGCCGTATGGTAGGGCGCATGTCGGAATTGCAAAAATATTATCAAATGATTAATACATCCGAAAGCGCTTATCATTCAATAAAATCTGCGATAAATATAGCACAAGCTCAGGCTCCTCTGCGGATAGGTAAGCAGCACAATGTTGATCTGTATGATAAAATCAGCGTTCAGAATATCTATTTTTCTTATAAAGGAAAGGATGGCGCGGAAAACATTTTTGAAAACTTTAATGTTGATATTCCTGCGCACAAACTTACAACGCTGGTCGGTCCCTCGGGGTGCGGTAAAACAACGCTTGTAGATATGGTAATTGGTATGATGGAACCAGATCAAGGTGATATCCTTATTGATGGCGTTTCTTTGAAAGATATTGATTATATTGCGTGGCAAAGCCGTATTGGATATGTACCTCAGGAGCTTTATCTTTTTAATGATACTGTGCGCAATAATATTACATTTCGAGATGAGCAATATTCAGATGATGATATCTGGGCTGCGCTTGAGGCATGCGGGGCGAAATATTTTGTCGAGGCGCTATCTCGTGGTCTTGATAGCCAGATCGGCGAGCGTGGAAGTAAAATTTCAGGCGGGCAGAGGCAGCGGCTTATGATTGCCCGTGCATTAGTTCGAAAGCCTGCATTACTTATATTGGATGAGGCCACAACGGCGCTTGATCCGGAAACCGAGCGCGCGCTTTGCGAGAATATAAAGGGAATGGCGCAAAATGTAACAATTTTGGCAATTTCCCATCAGGCCGCTATTCGTGATATTGCCGATCATATTATTGATTTAACGAAACAAGAATAAAGTATATTTATAACCATGCTTATATTCGACTTTGCATGAGAAACTATGCTAATCATTCTTTTTGAAACTGAAGTTTTATAACTGAATTGGTGATGATGAAAATCGTAAAGATATGGTTTTGATAGATAAAGGCGAACCGTTGTCCTTTTTTTAGATCGGCGCAGCCAAAGTTTTTTGGTAGGCCAGAAGTACAAGATTTTGACATGAGTGGCGCTATACAAAAGATTCATAACCACGAAAATTTTTTATAAGAGACTATTACAATATGTGCGGTATTGCCGGTTATTTTTCAAATACATCTTTGCCTGAATCCATTTTAAAAAACATGGTAGAGACACTTTACCATCGCGGGCCGGACTCTGCCGGTTATTACAGCTCTGGTGCATATCATGCAGGGATGCGGCGTTTAAGTATCAATGGTTTAATCAATGGTGATCAACCATTTTACAATCATGATCGTTCGCTCGTTATGTTTTATAATGGCGAGATTTATAATTATCCAGCGCTTAAAAAAGAGTTGGAAGCAAAAGGGTATACTTTCAAAACCGGATCAGATGGCGAAGCGGTAATCCATCTTTTTGATATGATAGGAGTAAAGGCCTTCGAGCGTTTGGACGGGATGTATGGCATTGCGATCTGGTCAGAAAAAGAGCAAAAGCTTTATCTAGCTCGGGATATTCCAGGTGAAAAGCCGCTTTATTATGCGAGGTTGCAAGATGGCGGACTAGCGTTCGGATCAGAGATGAGCGTTTTTAAACATCATCCAAAGTTTTCACTTCGTCTCAATATGCAAGCGATATGGGATTTCCCAACATTTCTTTGGATACCGGAGCCGGACACTATATATGAAGGCGTCTCCATTATTCCAAGGGGTACGTATCTTGAATTCGATGGCATAGATATTTCGTTTCATACAATTCAGAATAGATTTACAAAATACTCAGTAAAGCAAGGCGATAGCTGGGACGATTTAAAAGATAAAACACGCGCCGTTGTAACAGAGGCCGTGCAAAGCCGCTTACTTGCCGACGTACCTGTCGGGGCGTTTTTGAGTAGTGGTTTGGATAGCTCCATCGTTGCGACTTTGGCGCAGCAACAGCTTGGTAATCTAACAACGTTTTCTATTGGCTATAAAGATGATGCGAGCGATCCTTATGAAGGTAATGCTGATGAATTTTTAGATGCGGCGGCTTATGCCAATGAACTAGGTATAGATCATCATGTTATACATGTTTCGGCGGATGATTTTAAAAATGCTCTCCCTTTGTTTTGTGAGCGCGCCGGGCAGCCCTATGCCGTTTCTTCCGGACTTGGAGTTATGTTTGTTGCTAAAACAGCGCAGGAGCATGATATCAAAACACTTCTCTCCGGTGATGGAGCGGATGAATTATTCGGCGGTTACTCATGGTATCAATATCTGAATCACCCTGCTTTAAATAGCGGAAAGCAGGCTTCGCCGAATTCAGATGTCTCTATGCATAATATGGGGATGGGACTCGAAGATGTGCTTAGCTATATCGGATCATACAATGGAGCAAAGCAAGCATGGGCCTGGCATTACTATGCGTCCGAAAATGAAAAGGCGTCCCTGTTTAATCCAGAGCTTATGGATTCTGATTTGCAATCATCATTGCGAATTTTTGAACGGTATAAATCTGATGCCAAGTGGACGGCGGTGGATTTTATCCGTCAAGATCGTGCATGTTATTTGCCGTTTGAAATGATGGTCAAGCTTGACCGGATGACTATGGCGTATTCTATTGAGGGGCGCGCGCCTTTGGTTGCGCCGTCAATTTTGCATTTTACTGATGGGCTTGAATATCAGCATATGGTGAAAGATGGCGTATTGAAGCCATTATTACGTGAAGCGTTTGCGGATGTGTTGCCAAAAAGCGTGACGGGCAGACCAAAACACGGGTTTCGCGTACCTATTGATCATTGGCTCCAAAATGATTGGTCTGATTTGGTGGATCATGCTTTTGCACCTGACTTTGCATTGAACAAACATAATCTTTTAAGCAAAAATGCCCGTCAAACTGCGCTAAATATGATATCGTCCAGTACACGTGTGAACGGGCATACAATTTTATGCTACATTATGCTTAATATGTATTTGGAGAATTTTTATGAACATGTTTAATGATTTGAAAATAGAGCGGCCGGAGCCGATTTCGAATGCGCAAGATGATTTACAGCGTCCGCTTATCAAAGTTTTCAAACATATTTTCCGTATTTTTTCTCCTTATTTCTGGGGGCCTAAACATACAGATATCTGGAGTATTGGGCGCTTTGTTTCTAAAATTTCTGGTAAGCGCATATTGGATGCACAATGTGCGGATGGTGCGTGGCTTGCGATCCCACTACCGGTTTACACGTCACATTTTTTAGAGGGGCCGGATCACAAGCGTTATAACAAGGATAATATCACGCCGATTATGAAGCAATATGCGTCCAAGGGAAGTGTTGCGATTGATGTTGGTGCCAGTTGTGGTCAAGAAGTTGTCGCGCTTTCGAAGGCTGTTGGTGATAGCGGTATGGTTTATTGTTTTGAGCCATCTTTTTCTTATAATGCTTTGGTGCGCACTGTTGGATTAAACCAGCTTAAAAATGTTGTGTGTGTGCATGCGGGTTGCGCCGATCAAAACGGATATGTTGAAGGTGATTCCGATCAGCCTTACCTTACCGGAGATTTATCGGTTTATAGTGATTCCGGTATTCCGGTTATTCGTTTGGATGATTTTTTAAACCATATCGGTGAGAGCAAGCCTGTTAGTCTTATCAAAATTGATACGGACGGGTTTGAGTATGAGGTAATAAAAGGGGCTGCGGAGACTATCAAAGCTCATTCAGTCAAAGTTATTGCAGAGTTTGAATCGCATTTTGATTATTCGGGCGCGAAAGGCGCGGATGTTTTAAGGAGATATATAGATGAGGGGTTTGAGGTTAGAAAAGTGCAAACTTCAAGCGCGCCGCTCAATGGTGATGATCTGGATTCCTATATTAGCGATATGCGCGTGCGTGAAAATATGATTGCGCATGATCTTGTTTTAGAGCGCAAATAAAGCGCCTAAAAAGGACATTTTCATTGTTATAACAGTTTGTAGGCGTTATTTGAGCGCATAGACCTTATCTGAGCCTGTCATTATATCCGATTGCACGATATTCTGTGTTTCGCCGAGGCACACTGCAATTTGATCACGGAAGGTTGAAATTTGCTTAAGCTCTTCCGGGGTCATGCTACCCTGATGGTCGGGACCATGCATGGTTTGATCGAGTGTAAAATGTTTTTCAAGGATTTTTGCACCGCGTGCAATAGCCGTAACAGGGGCGGTTATACCGATTGTATGATCGCTGAACCCTGCGTACGTACCGTTTTCAAAGTTTATATCTTCAAAATGTAGATCAACCAAAGGTGTCGGGTATTTACACACGCAATATAAAAACGATACTTCGCCACTTGCATTTATTTTAGGCATATTATCACCATCCCATAGTCCCAACGATGCGATAATTTGTTTACCGGAGGCGGCGACTGCATTGACCAGATCCGATTCTTTAATGGAGCGGGAGGCTATTTTGTGGCGTTTTACGCCGAGGTCTTCTAGCCAACTCACGCGCTCCAAATCAAAGGCCGATGACATGAATTCAATGCCTGCCTTATCACATGTTTCTTTTAACAGGTTCAGGTCATCGCGACTTAGCTCGGTCGAGCAGTTATAATCAAACCATTCATTTCCATCTTCTTTGGAAGGGAATAGTGACTTTGCATCATAGAGCTGGAATTTTGCGATGTCCGCGCCATTTTCGGCCGCCGCATGGATGAGATCTTTTGCAATTTTCATGTCGCCATTATGGTTTTGGCCGATTTCAGCAATAATTAAGCAGGTCATGTTTTATCCTTATTTATAATTTTTTAAATATGCCAGTTTGTATTTCATATCACAACGCTTAATAAAATTTTGAAGTTGTGTGACGCTTTTATATTTTTCAAATGAAAAAATAATATGCTTATGCACAATTTTTTAATAGGGCTTCCAAAGGGTAAAAACATTACTTTTATAAAAAGATGACTGTAAGTTTTCAGCTACACCAAGTTTTAGATTATAAATGTTTCCAGATATTATAGTGTCATTAAGTAAAGCATTATAAATTGTGATTATGGATCTAATTATATTAAGAAGCCTTATTTTTCGTGTAATACACTTAAAAACTTAGGTATTTCATATGCTTCTTGCAATGTCGTTTAGGGTATCCACTTTAGGGCATTGTTCCGATACCCTAATAAAATGCCCTAAAATTTTGTGGTTGTAAATACTCGTGTGTGAATGCGTACAAACGCAATTTGGCTAATATCCGCTTTTTTGCAAGGTTCTTGCGGTTGTGTATGAATGCATGTGAATGGGGGGAAGGGTAAAGTGGCTCCTCGAGCAGGATTCGAACCTGCGACCAATTGATTAACAGTCAACTGCTCTACCGCTGAGCTATCGAGGAATATTTAATGCTTTGTATGATTAATATCCCTTGCAAAAAAAGTCAAATACCTTTTAAAGGAAAAATGAAGTTTTTTAATAATGGGGAATCTATATGAGTTCAAAAAAATATTTGTCATATGATGATTGTTATATTCTTTCTAAAATGCTTGCCCAAAACTTAATCACAAAAATTTCAGAGAATTCTTTTGAGTTAAAAGGGCTGGTCGCTATTTTGAATGGTGGGCTTATTCCCACCTATTATATTCGCAAAGTTTTGAAGCTTCATCACATAAATACGCGATTAAAATTTGTTGATATCAGTAGTTATGATGATACCAACAAGCAAGGCGTGCTCACTATCCATGATAAACCAACTTTGGATCATAATGGAAAGGGGTGGGTTTTCATTGATGAAGTTTGTGATACTGGTGAAACGGTTGCTGCGTTGAAAAATATATACCCTGAAGCCTTTTTTATATCTTTATCTGTGAAACAAAAAGGCAAGTATGTTATAGATATGTTTGCACAAGAGCATCGGCAAGATGAATGGATTGTCTATCCCTGGGAGGTTGCGGAGGCGGGTTAGGCTATTTTAATTGCCGCTGTTCTGGCTCCGTTTCCTTGAGCGTTTTTGTCATTTCAATATCGAGTGTGTTGTTTAAAGTATGTATTTCGCATGAAATCAGATCAAGTATATGCCATATACTTTTTAAGATAGTAGGGTCGTCTTCAATTTTTTCATTCTCAAGATGTATAATGGCTCTTGCGGCGCTTATATATGATACTGTTCGCTCATAACACATTTTTCTTATAATAGAGTGTTTGGTATTGATAATTTGAGCATTCGTCATAAATTCCCCACTATGTAATGACTTGATAACAAAGATATATTGTCACTTTACAATACATATCATTGTATGCAACATGAAATGACCTCAATTAAAATTCAACAAACCTCACATTAGTTAGCACTTTTATAAAGCCATAAGCTGAGGTTAAATGAGTAAAGTTTTAAATAGTGATTACAAGAGAACAATGTCGGGCCGCGCGAAGCTTTTTAGGTTTGAAACAAAAAGAACTAGCGGAGGATTGTGGCCTTTCAAAAACAGCTATAACGCATTTTGAGAGCGGGCTGTTTAATCTTCGCACGGAAAATATGCTTAAGCTTCGTCTTGCCTTTGAAAAAAGGGGTATCGAATTTATTGGTAATTACGGCGTTCAAAAAAAGCAAATAAACTTTTACGTATTAGATAATCGGCATAATGCCACTGCGCTCCCTGAGCTTTGGGATGATATATTCGAGAGTTTCAAAGAAGAGGGCGGAGAGGTTTTAATATCGCATTTAAATGAAAGAGAAGCGTTTGATACTCACCCGGAAAAATTGAGAAATCATTTAAGGCGATTAAAAGAGCATAATATCTCTGAGCGTCTATTGGTATGTGAGGGTGCAACTTTTTTTATTCAAAACCAGGATTGCTACCGATGGTTAAGAAAAGATGTTTATAAAACCTGTATGACATCGTTTTTATATGCGAATAAATTGGCTTTGCAATTTTGGAATGGTCATTTTATTTTGCTTATTGATCATCCTGATATCTATAAGGAAGAAAAAGATCGTTTTGAATATCTTTGGGATACCGCTCTAATTCCTCCTAACATACTCATTTGAACTTAAAAGTATAAGTGCGTATTTTTAATACCATACGATAATATTCGAAAGCGCATATGATTTGCAAAAAAAGCAAAACTGCCTAATATAAGCAACTTATGGTTGTTTATAGGTAGCGTTGTGATTACTTTCGACTTTTTAAAAGCGTCGCTTTGTGCGAATCCATCTCAGAAAAACGACAGTTTTTTAAATTCACCGGTTTATTATTCTATTACTGGGCGAAAAGGTGCGTGCCTTTATAAGAACAGTCATTCGGCGCTTATTACATGTAATCACCCACATATAGATAATAGAATATTAGTTTTTCCAGAAATGGGGAAGGCAAGCTATGAACTAACGGCCTCAGTTTTAAATATGATTGAGCATCCTGATAAACATATACAACTTGCACGGTATTCCGCGAATGATATTACAAGACTTAAACATCAGCTTGCCAATCTAAATTATACGCCTGTATCCGGCATTTCTATGATGGAAGAAAACATTATGGACTGGCGCTATCCACTTCATATTTTAGACACGCATATGATTTCAGACTTGCAAGGGGCTTTGTTTTCAAACATTAGAAATAAATTTAATCGTGCCGCGTCCAATACTACAACTTTATCCTTGGATGATCCAAATGCTTTGAGGTCAATGAAAGCGGTTTTAAAATTTTGGGAAGGCAACATGATTTTTAATTCCAAGGAAACGCCGGATATGTCGGAATTTTACCTGAAGTTTTTTAAGCTTTTAGAAGAACATCCGGAAGATATAGATGGCCTTATTTTTTTAAACGGACGAAAGCCTGTAGGTTTTTCTGTTTGGGATAAACCAGATTACGCCCAAGCTGCGAATTTGTTTGTTAACCTTAGCGATACATCAATTGCTGGTCTATCTGATTTTCAAATAGTTAGTACGTGCCGCAATCTTCATGAGAAAGGTGTGCGATATTTAAACACTGGGGGGTCAGAGTTGAAAAGCCTTGATGCCTTTAAGGCAAAATATAATCCGGTAGTAAGTGAGAAAATTTTATCGGCTGATGTGTTTTACACAAAGCAAGTAAGATCCGATATTCAAGTTCACCAGCTGATTTGAAAAAATGCGCTAGAATAGTGCGTCAGAGCTTAGAGACATTTATATAGATGCCCCCCTGTGCGATTACGGGGGAGTACAGAAGAATGCTGGTGTAAAAATAATGGAGGCACCGACCGGAGTCGAACCGGTGTACACGGATTTGCAATCCGCTGCATAGCCACTCTGCCACGGCGCCTTAAACAACTTTGATATACGATTGTTAAATCTATTCACTATATAAAGTCAACAGAGTATCGACAAACTTCTCTATATTTCATATAGAAATTATGAGATAGTTAACTATTAAATCTCACCGTTTTAAAAAAACATTTAACACATTAAGAAAAAACTATGCAGACTGAAGCTCTGAGCCTATTTGAACAAGCGCGTAAAAACATGGTGGATTGTCAAATTCATACAATGGGCGTTATTAACCCGCAGATTTTAAAGGCGTTCAGGACATTTCCGCGTGAAATGTTTGTGCCGGATCAAATGCAAAAAATTGCATACAATGACGAAGATCTCAAGATATTTGACAATCGCTATATGTTAGAGCCGGCGGTTCATGCTCGTATGTTGGAGGCTATATCACCAAGGCCGGATGATGTGGCGTTGGATATTGGCGGTGCGGCCGGTTATTCATCTGCAATTTTAGGGTCTATTGTCTCTACAGTTATTGCGCTGGAAGAAAATCCGGATTTTATAAATTATGCGCAAACCGCCTTAACTAACTTGGGCGTTTGTAATGTGGTTCATATAAATGACATGCATCATAAGGGTCATCCCGAAAATGCCCCTTATGATATAATATTTATAAATGGAGCTATTTACAGCATCCCACAAAATCTTATTAATCAATTAGCACCAGGCGGACGTATGGTTGCCGTTATTAAAAAATCCCTAATGCATTTGGGGCAAGCCACTTTAATTAAAAAGGTTGACGGGAAGGGGTATGCCACTTATTCGCTTTTTGAGGCGGGTTGTCCTTACTTAAAAGGATTCGAGCCTTCGGAAACTTTTTCTTTTTAATTTTAGTTTTATACAAATTTAGGTTTATAAATCTTATCCACACTACATGAAATTTTTGAAAAAACCTTTGTAAGTATTTGTCACAAGGGTGTTTAGCTTAAAAAACGTGTTAAAAAAAATTCTGTTTAGTATATTTGCATGTGGATAGGGTGAAAAAACGTCATCCTCACCCCTTTGCAAAACCCCCATCAATATAAGAAACTATTGTAATTATAAATATTAAATAACTTTTTCATCGAATTAGAATTTCCTATGGCAGAAAATCAGGACGCAGACGCAGAAGGCGAACCATCTATCGAGGAGATCCTTGATTCTATCCGTCAAATCATCTCTGATGATGAGGAGGAGGGGCAGGACGACGTTTCTGAAGCGACGGATGGAGAATCCTCTCAAGATTTTGAGGCACCAATAGAAGAGGACGTTTCAGAGCCAGAGCCAGAGGCAGATCCCGTTCCTGAAAATATTGATGAAGAGCCAGAAGATACACCCATTGAACTTACAGAAAAAGCAGAGCCAGAAGAAAAACCAATCGCCGAGCCCGAGAAGGAAGAAGAACCAATAGAAATAGATATGCTCGACCCTGAAACCGAAATTGAAACGGAATCTTTGGACGATGATGTTGAAGACCCGTTTGATGTTGCCGAAGACGATAATCTAGAAGATGATTCCATTTTTACAAATCGTGTTGAAGATGCCGCATTCGAAGCGTTTTCAGAGCTTGCCAAGAAAACAAAAGTCGAAAATACGGGCATTACATTAGAGGAAATTGTCCGCTCTGAACTTAGTCCGATGCTCAAAGAGTGGCTTGATAAGCATATGCCTTCTATATTAGAAAAAGTTTTGCAAGAAGAGCTTGAAAAAGTGTCAAAACGTGCAATGGAAGACGCCGCCTAGCATTATATTTTATTATTTCAAGCAAACCGTCTCTTCAACATCCTTGCCTTATTTCATAAAACCCTTATGATCTCTATCGTTTGAAACATAATGATAGAAAACGAAACTTATGCTTGATAAAACCTTTGATCCCGCAAAAATAGAAGATGAGCAGTATAAAAAGTGGGAAGCATCTGGCGCTTTTCGTGCAAATCCGCAAGGAGATGGAGAGCCTTATACCATAATGATGCCGCCTCCTAATGTTACGGGCTCGCTTCATGTCGGGCACGCGCTTACCAATACGTTGCAAGATGTTTTAACACGTTATTACCGGATGAAGGGTAAGGACGCGCTATGGCAGCCTGGAACGGATCATGCCGGTATAGCCACACAAATGGTCGTGGAGCGATTGCTTGATAAAGAAGGGATCAGCCGCAAAGATTTAGGCCGCGAAGAATTTATAAACCGGGTTTGGCAATGGAAAGAAGAATCCGGCGATACAATCGTTAAGCAGCTTCGTAAATTAGGCACAACGCCAGATTGGAGCCGTGAGCGTTTTACAATGGATGAAGGCCTTTCTAAAGCGGTACATAAAGTTTTTACGCAGCTTTATAAAGAAGGTCTTATTTATAAAGGTCAGCGCCTCGTCAACTGGGATCCAAAGCTCGAAACTGCTATTTCCGATCTTGAGGTCGAGCAACGTGAGCAAAAAGGCCATATGTGGCATATTGCCTATACTGTTGAAGGGGATATGGCAGAGACTATTACAGTAGCGACCACGCGACCTGAAACGATGCTTGGTGATACGGCCGTTGCTGTTCATCCAGATGATGAGCGATATAAGCATCTAGTTGGTAAATACGTTTCCGTTCCAATCGCTAATCGCCTTATTCCTATTATTGCCGATGAATATGCCGATCCGGAGCAGGGGAGCGGCGCGGTTAAAATTACGCCGGCTCATGATTTCAATGATTTTGAAGTGGGGGAGCGGCATAATCTGCCCAAGATCAATATTTTTGATACAAAGGCATGCATTAATGAAAATGCCCCAGAAGCCTATCAAGGGCTGGATCGTTTTGATGCCCGTAAGCAAATCTTGAGAGAGCTAGAAGAGTTGGACGTCTTGATTGAGGTAGAAGACATAAAGAACAGTGTTCCTTTTGGAGATCGTTCCGGTGTCATTATAGAGCCGTTTCTAACGGAGCAATGGTATTGTGATGCGAAAACATTGGCAAAACCTGCACTTGAAGCCGTAAAAACGGGGAAAACCAAATTTGTTCCTCAAAACTGGGAAAATACGTATTTTCATTGGATGGAAAATATTCAGCCGTGGTGTATCTCGCGCCAATTATGGTGGGGGCATCAAATTCCCGCATGGTATGGGCCGGATGGGCATGTGTTTGTTGCTGAAACTGAAGATGAGGCCTACAAGGATTCTGATGCACATTACGGCGAATCGGTAAGCCTTACTCGTGATCCTGATGTATTAGATACGTGGTTTTCTTCTGCGCTCTGGCCGTTCTCAACACTTGGCTGGCCTGAAGAAACGCCAGAACTGCAAAAATATTATCCGGGTGATGTTCTTGTTACCGGTTTTGATATTATATTTTTCTGGGTTGCACGCATGATGATGATGGGCATTCATTTTATGGGGGATGTTCCATTTAAAACGATTTATATGCATGCCCTTGTGCGCGATGCAAAGGGGCAGAAAATGTCTAAATCTAAGGGTAATGTTATGAACCCGCTTGAGCTTACAGATCAATATGGCGCGGATGCGTTACGCTTTACATTGATGGCGATGGCGGCGCAGGGGCGGGATATTAAGCTTTCAGAAGAGCGCATTCAAGGATACCGCAATTTTGCGACAAAACTTTGGAATGCTGTGCGGTACTGTGAGATGAATGAGAGTTATTATGAGCATGATTTTGAACCTGCAGATGTTAAGTTATCCGTAAATAAATGGATTATTGGACAGGTAAAAGAGACGCGGGCGCAGCTAGAATCCGATCTGGAAGGATATAAATTTAACGAAGCCGCCAACACAATCTATCATTTTGCGTGGGGTACATTCTGCGATTGGTATTTGGAATTTACAAAACCGCTTTTGCAAGATGAGGCATCTGATACGGAAAAAGCCGAAGTGCGCGCGACCACAGGGTGGGTTATTCACCAGATCCTCAGCATGTTAAACCCCATGATGCCATTTATCACAGAAGAACTTCATAAGGCCGTTCACCGTGATGAAAACGCACCGCTTCTCATGACATCAAATTGGCCAAAACATGAATTTGATCTGGATACAAGCGATGCAAATAAAGAGATGGAATGGTTAACTGCGCTTGTGACCGAGATTAGAAGTATCCGTTCTGATATGAATATTCCTGCGGGTGCCAAAATACCGCTTTATATTAAGGGGGCAAATCCGCAGACTAGGCAATGGGTTGTACAAACACAAGATATCATCAAAAGAATGGCGCGCATTGAATCGATAGAGCATTGTGATGAAACTCTTAAAGGCGCTATCCAAACCGTGCTTGACGAGATTACTCTTATAATGCCCGTTGCCGATGTTATTGATTTGGATCAAGAACGTGCGCGCCTTGAAAAAGAGGTAGGTAAATTGGATAAAGATATTGAAGGTATAGATAAAAAGCTGGCTAATAAAAAGTTTGTTGAGAATGCACCTGAAGAGGTTGTGCAAGAACAGCATCGCCGTAAGTTAGAGGCGCAAACAAAGCGTGAAAAGTTGGATCAAGCCTTGAATCAATTACAAGATGCTTAGTTTAAGAATATTATTGTATTAAAAAAAATTTGTTATACGAAGATAAAATAAAAACGCTCTTTAAAGTCTAAGAGCGTTTTTTAAATTCTTATATTTTTGAAAAATATATTATTTCTCTTCCGCACCGGATAAAAATGTACCAAAACGCTTTTCGAATTTGGATAATTGTCCTTTTTCAACGACTTTACCGGTTCCACCTTGCCATGCGGGGTGTGTCAACGGGTCAACATCCAGCTTCAAAATATCGCCTTCTTTGCCGTATGTGCTACGAGTTTTATATTCCGTACCATCGGTCATAACAACAGTAATTTCATGATAATCAGGGTGGATATCGGCTTTCATGACTTTAATCTCTTTATTGTGTTTTTAATAATCTTCTTGCTTTGAAGCGATTTTTTATCGTTAATAGCCCCAAATTGCAAGAGTTTTCTTAAAAAATCAGGATTAAAACGCTATGACATGGTGGTTAGCCCATAATTACGAACAAAAATTACCATATTTAAAAGCAAGAATGGAGCTGACACGCGCTGTCCGCCGTTTCTTTGATACTCAAAATTTTTGGGAAGTTGAAACGCCAATTCTTCAGGTTACACCTGTTATGGATATGCATATTCACGGTTTTAAAACTGATATGAAAGATATCAATCTCAATTATGAGCGCGATTTATACCTTCATACCAGCCCCGAATTTGCCATGAAAAAAATGATGGTTGCAGGTATGGAAAAGCTTTATCAAATTTGCCACGTTTTTAGGAACGGAGAGGGGGGACGGCTTCATTCTGCAGAATTCACGATGATTGAATGGTATCGTACAAATGCAGGATATCGGGATATTATGGCGGATTGCGAAGGCCTACTTAAAGCTTGCGCTAAGGATCTTGGTATTAGCCACTATCGCCATAAAGATATTGAATGCGACCCTTTTGGTGCATGGGATTACATTAGTGTAGCGGGAGCATTCATAAAATACGCTGATATAAACCTTGATGATCACTTGGAAGATCGTGACAGTTTTATGATGGCGCTCAAAGATAAAGGTATTCGTACCGCCGATGATGATGCGTGGGATGATTTGTTTTTCCGTGTCATGGCCGAATATATTGAGCCACATTTAGGAATGAAAACACCGTGTATTCTCTATGATTATCCCGTATCTATGGCGGCTCTGTCCCGTAAAAAGCAGGAAGACGCGCGGTATGCGGAGAGGTTTGAGCTTTATGTTTGCGGGATTGAGTTGGCGAATGCGTTTGGTGAGTTAACGGATGCGGTTGAGCAGCGGACGCGGTTTGTTGAGGAAATGAAGGCTAAGAAAGAACGCTATGGCGAGTCGTATCCTCTGGACGAAGATTTTTTAAAAGCATTAGAGCATGGCATGCCGGAATCTGGGGGTATAGCATTTGGGATTGATCGTTTGGCTATGGTGGCGTCTGGTGCGGATGATATTGATCAAGTTTTATGGGCGGGGAAGCCTTAAAAAAAAACCGCTTGCGGGAAGCGGTTTTTTCCATTCATATTTTTTACGTTGTTCTATTTGCCCTGATAAATATCCATGATTTTGGATAACACATCCATGCCTTCGGCATGTGGGCGTTGGAAGCAGTTACGTCCGATAATCGAACCCTGACCGCCACCTTCGTAAATTGCGCGTGCATCATCATATACAGCATCCGCGCTTTTGGCTGACCCGCCGGAAAAGACAACAATGCGTCGTCCATTGAAGCATGATCGCATAACTTCACGTACGCGATCAGCCTGTGTTTTGATAACAATATTATTATCCTGAAATGATTTTTTGGCTTCTTTTTGTTCAAGGTAATCTGTAGGCAATTTTACCTTTACGACATGAGCGCCCAACAAACACGCCATATGGGCACCATAAGCGATTGTATCCATAGCTGTCTCACCATCTTTGGAGACATCTGAGCCGCGTACATAAGACCATACAACAGATGGCAGACCAACGTCCTTGGCTTCGCGGATCATTTCGCGTACATCTTCAAGCATATCCAGCATATTTGCAGAGCCAGGGTAGATCGTGAAGCCAACCGCATTACAGCCAAGCTCTAAAGCATCTTGAATAGAGCCTGTAATCGCTTGGTTCGGCTCCTCAGAACTTGGTACGAGGCTGTTTGAACTGTTATATTTTAAAATAGTCGGGATCTGGCCGGCAAATGTATCTGCTCCGGCTTGTAATGCGCCTAAAGGTGCGGCATATGCATTACAGCCGCTATCAATGGCCATCTGGTGATGGTAATGCGGGTCGTATGCATCGGGGTTAACGCCAAAGCTGCGTGCGGGGCCGTGTTCAAAGCCTTGATCCACAGGTAGAATTACCATTTTACCTGTTCCTGCCAAACGTCCGGCATTTAGCATGCGGACAAGATTGGCTTTAACGCCAGCATTCTCGCCCTCATAATATGAAATTAATTTTTTTACTTCTGCCGTTAAAGCCATGTGTGTTCCTCATTATATAATAATTATTTTTAGTGTCCGAAATAAAAAACCTCGGGGATACCCACTGTATACCCAAGGTTTGAATAGAGAACAATCTTAAAATTTGATTTTTATCTTATCGCTATATCGTTATCCTTGCGTCATAGCAGAAAAAATAAGACTTGGATATGGCTGCAACGGTTTGTTATAGGAAACCGCACCTGCAAAAGGACCGGAGAGATCAAATGATGGTTTTGGCTGACTTGCATTTGAAAAGAAACTTAAAACACTTTCAAATTCAAAGTCTTTTTCATTATTCAATTTAATCATCTCTTATAACCTTTTGCTCCAGTAACTTGTTTATTGCGCGGTGATCTGTCGATGTGACGTGACCATAAAGTCCGCTCATTAAATCTTGTTTTGTTATTTGCCCTTTTTCATGGACAATAGTAATTATCTTTGCATCCCGTAATACTGGCTTTTCAAGCTCTAAAAATTTATTAAAGCGCTTTAGAAAACCTTTTAAGCTTTGATGATCACCATCAAAATAATCCAGCGCGCCATTTAGAGACTTTTTAGAATACCCGCATGTATGCAATTTAATTGTGCGTGCATCATCTTTTGCCTCTTGCCGCGTAATACAGCCATAATTGAAAAGCCACTCAATTTCACGGTTAAGGGCGGATTTATTTATATGCATCCGTTCCATAATCGCCGATTGTGTTGCCCCCGGATATTGGTCAATATCGACCAATATCAAAGCTCGCCTTAAAGAAGAAGAAGGCTCGTTTCCAAGTGCTTCTACTAAATGATCAATAACATAACAGGCTTTTTGAGCCTTCGTTGTCATCGCTTTTTTAGCGAGATTCTTTACCATGATTTAAAAATAGCAAAAACAGTGCTTAATATGCAAGAACTTTCTTCCCATATTGAGATATTTTTATTTTAACATAGTATATGTTTTCTGATTGTAGTGCTCTGATCTAGAAAATGTACGAACTTTAGGTCTAGAAATAAAAAATAAAATGCAAAAAGCCGATCTGGAAGGCTAGGTATCCAGATCGGCTTTGCCACGGAGAACGGTTTAGAACTTTATTTATGCGCTCAAAATAAAACTGAGTCAAATAATTTTGGAAATTTTCATTTTAAAGAACGCAATAATGCAATTAATATCCTACTGCGTGCATTTTTAATGTCGTATCAAGCATACGATTTGAGAAGCCCCATTCATTATCATACCAAGACATGATTCGCACTAATGTGCCATCAATAACCTTTGTACCATTCAGGCTGAAGATAGAAGAATGTGAGTCGTGATTGAAATCACTTGAAACCAATGGCTCATCATAAACGCCTAAAATTCCCTTTAGATCGCCTTCGGCATACTTACGAATGGCATTATTTACTTCCTCGGCAGTAACGGATTTGCTTGGTACAAATTTAAGGTCAACAAGGGATACGTTTGGTGTTGGTACGCGAACGGCGACGCCGTCCAACTTACCGTTAAGCTCGGGTAATACTTTACCAACGGCCGCCGCCGCGCCTGTTGATGTAGGGATCATGTTCAAGGCCGCCGCACGCGCGCGATACGGATCACTGTGAGACGAATCAACAACTTGCTGATCACCAGTATAGGCATGAATAGTCGTCATAAACCCTTGCTCAATACCGATTTCCTTATGAAGTGCATAGGCCACGGGTGCAAGGCAATTAGTCGTACATGACGCATTCGAAACAATTTTATGCTCAGACGAAAGCTTGTCAGAGTTCACGCCATACACAACGGTTAAATCTTCACCAGAAGCAGGAGCAGATATAAGAACCTTTTTAGCGCCGGCTTTTATATGCTTGCCTGCAGATTCTTTATCGCGGAAAAATCCACTACACTCTAAAACGATATCGATTTCATGCTCACCCCAAGGTAGGTTTTCCGGATCACGCTCTGAAAATTTCTTAACTGTTTTTCCATCAATTACAATGTCATCGCCATTTTGTTCAACCGAGAAAGGGAAACGTCCGTGTACAGAATCATATTTCAAAAGCGGGGTAAGATTTGAGCCGGGATCATTAATTGCGACCAATTCAATTTCACCATTGCGGCCACTTTCATAAAGCGCGCGCGCAACCAAGCGTCCAATACGTCCAAATCCGTTAATTGCTACTTTTACTGTCATAATCTAAGTTCTCCATTTACTTTTTAGGTTGGTTATTTAAAATTTTATTTATGCCGATGCGCGTTTTTCAAGCGCGTTTCGTGCATGTTCTAAAACGGCATCCGATGTGATGCCAAAATGTTTATATAGTTCGGTCGCGGGTGCAGATGCGCCAAAGCCTTTCATGCCAACAAAGTAGCCATGTGCGCCAATTATTGATCTCCATCCTTGGGAAACACCGGCTTCAACGGCAATTTTAATACTTTTATTACATGTTAAATGCTGAATATATTCACCGTCTTGCTGCCAGAATAAATCAAGACAAGGTACAGATACAAGCCGCACATTAACGCCATCCGAAACCAGAGCTTCATAGGATTCGTGCGCTATCTCAACTTCTGATCCGCTTGCGAACAGTGTTACTTCCGGCTCATCACCATGCTCTTTCAAGATATATGCGCCTTTGGCAACCATATTTTCTGACCTGTAATCAGATAGAGTTGGTAAACCTTGGCGGGTAAGTGCCAAAATACTTGGTGTTTTTACACTGTTAATGGCAGCCTCCCATGCTTCGGCGGTTTCCACACCATCACATGGTCTGAAAACGTTTAGGTTTGGGATTGCGCGCAGGGCGGCCAAATGCTCAACTGGCTGGTGCGTTGGGCCATCTTCGCCTAAACCAATAGAATCATGTGTCATAACGTGGATCACGCGCTGTTCCATTAATGCGGCTAAACGTATTGCCGGACGACAATAATCGGTGAATTGCAAAAATGTTCCGCCATAAGGGACGAATCCGCCATGAAGCGTCATGCCGTTCATAATTGCGGCCATGCCATGCTCCCGCACACCATAATAAATATACTGACCGTCATAACCGGTTTGTTTAGAAATAATTTCTGGCCCGCTGATTTTGGTATTGTTTGAGCCTGTTAAATCTGCCGATCCACCAACTAGCGGGGTCAGGGCAGGGATAAGGGACTCTAAAACCGTTCCAGATGTTTTACGTGTTGCATCTTTCGGCTTGTTATCGGCAAAATGTTTTTTTAGCTCATGTATGGCGGTTTTAATATCTTCTGCAAAATCGCCATGGAAAACTTTGATCAAATTCTTGCCATGTTCTGAATCTTGAAGACGGCTTTGCCATGCTTCAAACTCTTGCTTGTTATCTGCACTGATGTCGCGCCACCAGTTTAAAATTTCTTCCGGCACATTAAAAGGCTCATGCGGCCAATTCAGATTTTCGCGCGTGCCTTTAATTTCGTCTGTACCCAGGGGCGAGCCATGTGATGAAGATTTCCCTTGTTTGGTTGGAGCGCCATATCCGATATGGGTCTTGCAGCAAATAATACTAGGGGTATCTGTTTTTTGTGCTTTTGCGATCGCCGCTTCGATTGCATCATAATCATGACCGTCAATTTCCTGCACATCCCAACCATAGCTTTCAAAACGTTTTGGCGTATCATCGGTAAAGGACAGGTTGGTCGGGCCATCAATAGTGATCCCGTTATCATCATAAAGAACAATAAGTTTATCCAAACCCATATGTCCGGCGAAGGAACATGCTTCGTGGCTAATGCCTTCCATCAAATCACCATCACTTGCGATTACATAGGTGTAGTGATTTATAAGATCATCGCTGTATTTTGCATTTAAAATACGTTCGCCAAGTGCCATGCCAACGGCAGTGGAAATCCCTTGACCAAGTGGCCCAGTTGTCATTTCGATACCGGCATCTTGCTCAACTTCTGGATGACCAGCTGTAATTGAGCCAAGCTGACGAAAATTCTTGATTTGCTCAAGCGTCATTTTTTCATAGCCGGTTAAATAATTTAGCGCATAAATTAACATTGATCCATGACCGGCAGATAAAACAAAACGGTCGCGATCAATCCATTCCGGATTGGCCGGATCAAATTTTAAGAACTTTGAATAAAGTACAGTCGCCACATCGGCCATACCCATCGGCATACCCGGATGACCGGAATTCGCCGCTTCAACCGCGTCCATCGAAAGGGCGCGTATCGCATTCGCCTTATCTTTTAATTCATGCGAGGGGACAACATTGTTGATGGTTTGGGCCGCTTGCTCACTCATATCTTTATCTCTTTTATTTAAAAGGAAACACACATATAGCGCAGGTAAAATGATTATTAAAGAGGGGATCGCGGTTTAAATTCTTAGTTTTAAAAAAATTTACACCGATTTTTAAATTTCCTGTGGTTTAAACCCTTAAACAAGGCGCGTGCTCTTGACGCTATAATCGCCCGCCCGTTACCCTTGTAGCTGTAATCAAATTATTTCAGTCTTAATCTTAAGAGGAATGCAAAAGTGTCTGCGATAAGAAACGCTTTAATACGGTTAGACCGCGCAATCAATACGTTAGATGGTTCTATCGACCAGATGGAGAGCCTGCCTGAAGGCGCGCAATCCGATATGTTTGCTTCGAAAAAGGAAGAAATCGCCCGTAAAATTGAAAGCGCGATCAAAACGGTTGAGACCGTTCTTGGCGAAGATAGTGCCTCACGCGAAGATGAAGATGTAAGGGAAACTGCGTAATTATGGCTGAACTTACCCTTAATATTAATGGTCGCCCGTTTGGTTTATCATGTGATGACGGTCAAGAAGATCGAGTTATGCAATTGGCGGCTTATGTTGATGAGCGTCTAAAACAAATTGCAAGTGCCGGCGGCGCACATAGCGAATCACATTTGCTCGTGCTGACCTCTCTCATGCTTGCTGATGAAATTTTTGACCTGCGCGATGAAATCAAAGATATCAGTCAGTTGGCTCAAAATGCAGAATTAGCCAGCAAAGATGAAGCCATTATCGTAAATGCAATTGAAACGCTTACCAAAAAAATTACCGCTATTAATGAGCGTGTCCAAGCGGCGTAAAGTACATTAAACCTAACATTACTTATTATATTACTTATTCAATGCTTTTGATTGAATTGTTTCCTTTCTATGCTATATGCTTATAGAAGAAGGGTTAGCTGCGTTTGCTCGTGATACTCTATAATCCCGGAGGCCGATGCATTTTTCGCTAGGGAGCTGTCCCTGATTATCGCCACTCTCATTGCATTGGGGAGGTAGTCATCACGGTGCCCACCTGTTTTACAGGGCCAAACGCGGATTTTGATACGTACACGGCTTATATGTGGCGCCCTTCGCTTTATTATTTATACAATAAATCTTTATGACGACTGCAGCCGCCAAACAAAAATCAATTTTAAGACAAGAGGCGCGAAGGCATCGTGCGCGCTTTGATCCGGGAAGTGAAGAGGCAGATCATGTTACTGCATTGTTTTTTGATCATATAAAACCTAAGCATAGTGATATTGTTGCTGCTTACTGGCCTAAGGGTAGGGAGTTTGACCCGCGCAGTATATTGGAAAAGCTTTTAGGTCAAAATATAATCTGCGCGCTTCCTATTGTTCAAAAAGATACTCATGTTTTAAAATTCGCTCAATGGGATGAGGGCATTCCTTTAAAAAAAGGCTCTTATGGTATATATGAACCGGATGTAAGCGCAAATGTGGTAGATGTTATACCCGATATTTTAATTGTGCCACTTCTTGCGTTTGATCGGCAAGGATACAGGCTGGGGCAGGGTGGCGGACATTATGATGCGAGTATCAGATATCTTAAAAAACAAAAAGATATCCAAACTGTTGGAGTTGGGTATGCTGCGCAATCGTGTTTGTTTCCACTTCCTAAGGAAGAGCATGATGAAAAGCTGGATTGGATTATTACCCCCCAAGATGCACTTAACTTTAATGAAGAATAAATCAGAATAGAAAACATAAATATGCGTATATTATTTATTGGTGATATTATGGGGCGTTCTGGCCGTGAAGCGTTAGAGCACCATTTGCCAAAGTTAAAAGACGAGCTTCAGCCCGATGTCACAATTGTAAATGGCGAGAATGCAGCCAATGGCTCCGGTATTACAGAGAAAATCTGCAAGCAATTTTACGAGTGGGGCGCAGATTATATCACTACAGGAAATCACGTTTGGTCACAGCGCGAAGTGATATCCTATATTATGCGAGATGAGAAATTATTACGTCCTATCAATTTTCCTGAAGGTACAGCCGGGAGCGGGCTTTATAAACATCGCCTCAACGATGGACGTACAATTACGATTATAAATGCCATGGGACGATTATTTATGGATGCGATTGATGATCCGTTCCGTGTAATATATGAGGCCATAGAAAAAGAGCGTATGGGACAGAGTACGAACGCCATTTTTATTGATTTTCATGCCGAGGCGACAAGTGAAAAAATGGCATTAGGTCATTATTTGGATGGTAAAGTGTCCGCTGTTATTGGTACGCACACTCATATTCCCACCAATGACGCCCATGTTTTAGAACATGGCACGGCGTATATGAGTGATGCGGGAATGACGGGTGATTATGATAGTGTAATTGGCGTTAAGAAAGAAATTGCTATACATAATTTTGTCCGCAAAACCCCATCGCCAGAGAAAAAGCGCCCAGCCAATGGCCTCGGTACACTTTGCGGCGCTTTTATTGAAACTGATGATAATTCAGGTTTGACTAAATCTATCGTTCCAATTAAACGCGGCGGTATTTTAGTTTAAAACTTTTATTAAAAAGGATTGCGTTGATCGGGGTTTTTTTCAAAAAAACGTACACAAGCGGCATTTAATGCACCTAGAAGCTCTTTGCCGTGTTTTCCGCCATCGCCTTTTATTTTACCGACTATAACAGCGCGTATAGTTGTGTGAAATGCCAATACAATTTCAACCGCTTCGATGCTGGGTTCTTTAATTATTTCCAAGAACTGTATCAACCGATCCGCAATTTGTGTGACGAGCGTATAGTGAAACATACCACCGTTGGCTTTGAGTTGCATCGCCGGGTAAATCATCATGGTAATCACATATTCACTATCTGCGGTGTGGGGATTAAGATGTTTAGCTTCTTCAATACCGCGCTGCAAAGATACCAGATACATCTCCGCAAGCGGTTGAAAATCGACAGTATTATTTTCTAACAAGGCCTGTGCTTTATCTAAAATATCATCGGCTAATCCGCCGCTACCAACCTTAGCTTTAAGCCTGTTTGGAGGTTTTATAAATTCGGCTTGGCGGCGCGGGTTTTGTAAAAAATGGTTGCTCATTATCTACTGCTTCCTTTATCACCGCCAATATTGACATCAATTACAAAAAAATCATCAGTTACATCGGTTGAGCGGCGCAGCGGGCCATCATAATTTTTCATAGCTCTACGCCTTCGGTCAGGTCCAAAAAAGCTTTCCGATCTTACAAATTGCCGTGGGCGTTCAATTGCCTGGTTGATACGCCGATATAAATCTCGCGCATTGAATGGTTTTACCAAAAACTCAGTTACGCCTGCATCCCGCGCCTGAATTACGCGGCGGCGTTCGCTGAATCCTGTCATTAAAATTACCGGAACAAATTGATTTGGACTGCGCGGATCATTACGTATTTTTCGCGTTAACGAAATACCATCCATGGGTTTCATCATCCAATCTGCAATTATGATATCTTGCTGAAACCTTGAATACTCATGGAATCCTGCTTCGCCGTCTTGCGCCGTATAAACAGTTTTAACGCCAAAAGCCTCGAGCAATGAGCGTGTTAAATCCAGCATCGGTTGATTATCCTCGACAATCAAAACAGTCATTTTTTCAAAATTATAAGCCACGGGAAAACGCTTTAGAATTGCAAAATTACAAGTCAAAACCCTACAAGAAATTATGCGTTTAAACAAATACCTTATAATAAAAATATATAATCATCTTTTGAAAACATAGCGGCTCTTGGGTATAAATAAAAAAACGTAAGAAAAGAGAGTTAAAATGGCCGGTCATTCCAAATGGGCAAACATTAAACATAAAAAAGGTAAGGCAGATGCCGTTCGCGCAAAGATTTTTTCAAAATTTGCGCGTGAAATTACGGTGGCTGCAAAGCTTGGTGGTGAAGACCCCGATATGAACCCGCGTTTGCGTTTGGCTATCGCTACGGCAAAGGGGCAAAGCATGCCCAAGGCCAATATTGAAAATGCCATTAAAAAGGGCGTTGGTGGCGGGGAAGGGGAAGATTATGTAGAGATGAGGTATGAAGGGTATGGGCCAGGCGGCGTGGCCGTTATTGTGGATACTTTGACCGATAATAAAAACCGAACGGCGGGTGCTATGCGTACATCATTTGCGAAAAATGGTGGAAATTTAGGTGAAACTGGCTGTGTTAGCTTTATGTTTGATCGGGTGGGCGAAATTATCTATCCTCTTGAAACGGCTGATAGCAATGCTATGTTTGAAGCAGCGGTAGAGGCTGGCGCAATGAATGTAGAAAGTGATGAAGACATTCACGTTATTACGACCGATTCAAATGACTTTGCCGCCGTTGCCGAATCGCTTGAGAAGACATTTGGAGAACCCAAAAAATCCGGGCTTGCCTGGTACGCCAATACTTCCGCCGAAGTGACCGAAGAGCAAGCGGTTACAACTTTGAAGCTTATTGATGTTTTAGAGGATGATGATGATGTCCAAACCGTTACAACAAACCTTGAGCTGAGCGATGATGTGATGGAAAAATTAATGGCGGATGAATAGTGCTTGAGAAATTTTTGGAAAAGCTTTTAGCTAAACAAGCATTTAGAAGCTTTCTTACCATAACAGGTTGGCTTTTGATCGCGTTTGTCGTGTATCATTTTTCTGCGAATATTGATGGAGTTGCTGATGCAGCCTTTGGGTTTTTGATCTTAGCCGATGGAACAGATGAATCTTTTCAAGGATTACAGAGATTTTCGTGGTCAATATTCGCGTTTTTTCTTCTCTTGTATATTTATTCAATATTTTTTAGCTACATTCTAATTTTTTTTGGTACTCAATATAAAAAAAGTATACCGCTGAAATATCAAAAACCCTCAAGAGTTTGGAATTTTATTTTTGATACTCCAGTAACTCTTTTTTTATGGATGCTGGTAATTGGCAGCATTGGTGATAGTTTTGAATTTTCTGCAAACTATAAAATCTTTCTCTACACTATTTTACTGTCCCTTATTACTATTGCTACATTTTCTTATTTGTATTTTCTATTATTTAGAAAGCGCATAAATGAAAATAATAATCGTATATCTCGAACTATTCGATCTATCTTCATTTTAGGCGCTTTTTCTTGTGTTGGTATATATCTATTGAACGTTATTTTTGTAGTTTTCGAATGGGGGAATGTTCAATTTTCTTATCTTTTCAACGAATTGACTTTATTACTAATAATATTTTTAATAATTTTTTATGATAGTCAAAAAGAGATTAAAAAAGAGCATAAGAAGTATGAATAATGATAAAAAATTGTATATATTATTAGGTTTAATTTACTCTTTTATGCTTGGATTTCTTTATTTAGCCGCTTATCTAAAAGGGGGTTTATGGACGTTATTATCTGCGGTGGCTTTTTCTGTTATAATAACGTTTTTTATTATTGTCTGTTATTTCTTAGTTCGTAGACCTGATACTTTCTCTCAAAAATCAGATGGTATTTCAAAGCAAATATTTGGTGGTTTTGTAGAATACTATTCTTTCAATAGTTTAATCTACATCTTGGCGATTGCATGTTTTATGCTTTATCTTTTTATCAATAATTTTATAGTGCATAAATTTCCTAAAGCTGAGCCGAAAGACCGTGCAATAATATCTGTTATCATTCCACAAAAGTTACAATCACCATGATTATTCTTGGCATAGATCCCGGCCTTAATAATACCGGTTGGGGGATTATTCAAAAAGACGGGCATGCGCTGCGTTTTATGGCTTGTGGCCTTATAAAAACCAATGCAAAAACCCCGCTTGGTCAACGTCTTGCGCATATTCATGAAAATCTATTTGATATCGTACAAACGCATAAGCCAGATACGGCGGCCATTGAGGAAACATTTATGAATAACAACGCCGCCTCTGCACTAAAATTGGGGCAAGCGCGGGGGGTGGCTATGGCTGTTCCGGCCTTATGTGGTTTAGAGGTTGCCGAATACAGTGCGAACAAGGTTAAAAAATCTGTGGTTGGCTCTGGTCATGCGGCCAAACAACAAATTGGCCTTATGATAAAAATGTTGCTCCCCGCCTGTGGGCAAGTCAGCGCGGACGAAGCAGATGCCCTTGCGGTTGCTATCTGTCACGCGCATTATGGTGAATGGAACAAGCGTATAAAGGCGTAAAATTATGATCGGCAAACTGTCAGGTGTTATCGACACATTCGCAGATAGCTACTTTATTTTAGATGTGCAAGGTGTTGGCTATATTATTAATGCTAGCAGCCGTACATTATCGAGAGTGGGGCAAACCGGAGACACGGCCTCCGTTCTTGTGGAAACCAATGTGCGCGAAGACGCCATTACACTTTACGGTTTTATTGATCCGGCAGAGCAATCGTGGTTTAAGCTTTTAACGAGCGTGCAAGGCGTGGGTGCAAAAGCCGCGCTTTCTATACTTACAGTATGCCCTGCCGAGAAACTGGCGCTTATTATAAGCGCGCAAGATCAAGCCGCCATCAAACAAGCGGATGGGGTTGGGCCAAAGCTTGCTACACGTATTTTGACCGAATTAAAAGATAAGGCTGGGAAAATCGATTTATCTGGCGGTATGAAAGGTGCAAACGTTAAATTCCAAACACTTTCTACAGAGCCAAGTGCGGTTCCTTCACAAGAAGAAGATGCTATCTCTGCGCTTATTAATCTGGGCTATTCGAGATCGGATGCGTATACAGCTGTTAAAAACGCAAGCACAAAAGCCAATGATAATGATAAAAAAGATATTGGCACGATTATTCGTTTGGCGCTAAAAGAACTGAGTGTTTAAAAACTCTAGCCATTCCATCAAATCCTGTCTAAACTGAGTTTACTATGCACATCATGCAAAAAAATCCAGAGCTAGAGCGTGAAACCAACGTCCCCGAAAAAATTGAGGAGGGGGCGCTTCGACCTTTATCACTCGATGAATTTATAGGGCAAAAACCACTTTGTGATAATCTACGCGTATTTGTTAATGCAGCGCGCGGGCGTGGTGATGCTATGGATCATGTGCTTTTATTTGGGCCGCCAGGTTTAGGGAAAACGACGTTAGCGCAAATCGTAGCTAAAGAGTTAGGCGTGGGCTTTCGGGCGACGTCGGGTCCTGTTATTTCAAAATCCGGTGATCTTGCTGCTATTCTTACCAATTTGGAACCGCATGACGTTCTTTTTATTGACGAAATTCATCGTCTTAATGCTTCTGTAGAGGAAATTCTCTATCCGGCAATGGAAGATCGAAAGCTTGACCTTATTATTGGAGAAGGACCCGCGGCAAGATCGGTTCAAATTGAACTGCCGCCATTTACGCTTGTTGCCGCTACGACACGTAGCGGATTGTTAACAAATCCCTTGCGTGATCGTTTTGGAATTCCTTTGAGACTTGAGTTTTATAACGCTGAAGAATTGACATTTATTGTTAAGCGTACCGCGCGCTTGCTTAATATGCCATTGAATGAAGGTGGCGCATTGGAAATTGCAAAACGATCACGAGGAACACCGCGGATTGCCGGTCGTTTAACCCGTCGCGTTAGAGACTTTGCGCATGCAGATGGCCATAAATTTATTTCCGCTTTAGATGTTGATGACGCGCTTAATCGCTTAGATGTTGACGGAGCGGGTTTGGATTCAATGGATCGCCGCTATTTATTATGTATTGCTCAAAATTATGACGGGGGGCCTGTTGGCGTCGAAACACTTTCCGCCGCATTATCCGAACAACGTGATATGATAGAAGATGTCATTGAACCTTATTTGATCCAGCAAGGACTGGTTCAACGCACTCCGCGCGGTCGCCAAATATCACCAAAAGGGTAT
Organism: uncultured Alphaproteobacteria bacterium; assembly: GCA_963702155.1. Lineage (GTDB taxonomy): Bacteria > Pseudomonadota > Alphaproteobacteria > Micavibrionales > Micavibrionaceae. The sequence continues at coordinate 778,514 of OY969717.1, read as the reverse complement.
ATTTATCTTGGTATTAGAACAAAACGTCACTTGGTTCAGCCTGACCTTATTGATGGTGGTGCATGAATCATAAAATTCCTGTGCGTATTTATTATGAAGATACCGATGCGGGCGGCATCGTATATCACGCCAATCATTTTAAATTCGCCGAACGTGCGCGTACTGAACTTCTTCGTGATATTGGATATGAGAATAAAAAGCTTGATAATATGCGCGATATTATCTTTGTTGTGCGGCATATTAACGCTGATTATTTTATTCGTGCCGAACTGGATGATCTTTTATCTCTGGAAACATGCATAAAATCAATGGGACGCACTAGCCTTGTGATGGATCATAAATTATATAAACAGGATAGCTTGCTGTTTCAAACAGATGTAACCTTGGTTTGCATATCCAAAACTAACGGCAAGCCTGTTCGCATACCTGACGACGTTAAAACCGCATTTGGAAAATATATTATAGAGCATAAGGATTAAAATTATGGATGCAGCCCCAATTGAAACCGTAGAAGGTGCAGTTATAGCAGGAAGTATAGCCGCGCAACATGATTTATCTATGATAGGTATGTTTATGATGGCAGATCCTATTGTAAAGGCGGTCATGATTGCCCTTATATTCGGGTCAATCTGGAGCTGGGCTATTATTTTATCAAAACGTTCTACACTCAAGAGATTAAACAAAAAAGCTAATATATTCGAAGATTCTTTTTGGTCTGGTGAACCGCTTGATAAGATCCATCAACGTGTCAAGAATTCTAAACATGATCCTATATTAAATACCTTTTCTGCTGGGATGGATGAATGGCAAGCCGGTGTAGCAGGGGGGATGCCATCGAAAGAGAGCCTTCAAGCGAGCCTACGTCAACGGGTTGAGCGTGCAATGTCTGTTACAATAGGCCGTGAAATGAATGCGTTAGAACGGGGAATGACTTTTTTAGCATCTATTGGTGCAACTGCACCGTTTATCGGTCTATTTGGAACGGTGTGGGGGATCATGAATAGTTTCACGGCTATTGCTACGTCTCAAAATACTAGTCTTGCCGTGGTTGCCCCGGGTATTGCAGAAGCCTTATTTGCAACTGCGCTTGGTCTTGTTGCTGCTATACCTGCTGTTGTGGCCTATAATGTTTTTTCAACCAATCTTAATCGTTATGCCGACCGGTTAGAGGCATTTGTAGATGAATTTTCCGCTATCTTATCCCGCCATCTTGATTCGCAAGACCGGAATGGAAATGGTGGTAAAAATAACAACCATAATAAAGCGCAAGCAAAACGCGTGGCATAGATAGATTTTATAGATTTAGAAGCTAAGGACTAAATATAATGGGCGCATCCCTAACAACAAAAACAAAATCTAGAGGCCGTAGAACTGGCGGTACATACCGTCCAATGGCCGAGATTAATGTCACGCCATTTGTGGATGTTATGCTCGTTCTCCTGATTATCTTTATGGTTTCCGCGCCTATGATGACAGCGGGCGTTCAAGTTGATTTGCCAGATTCGACTGCAAATGCGATCACGACAGATGACAACAAACCTATCGAAATTAGTATTACCAAAGAGAACAAAATTTATATTGGTGACACCGAAATAGCAGAAGATATCCTGATAGAACGTTTATCTGCCATGAGCGATACGAAAGCCGAGCAGCGTATATATATTCGCGGTGATCAATCGCTTGATTATGGCCGTATCATGAATATTTTAGGGCGTGTTAACGCCGCCGGTTTTCTAAAAGTTGCGCTTATTTCTAAATCTCAATAAAGTTATAGAAAAAATAGAAAAAAGTTACAAATCTAGGGCATTCCTGCCTATATTAAAGCTATGAACGCATATCTGCGACATAATATTCCAGTCGGTGTTAATACATCGCTAAAAGCGCCGCTCATATGGTCAGCGGCGCTGCATATGGCGATTGTTATCGTTACAATTATTGGTATGCCCTTAATGGTTACAGATCCTCCATTGATGGTCGCCAATCCGATCAGTATTGAACTGGTAACGATTGGTGAAATGACGCAAACAGATCGCATTGCACCGCCACAAAAAAAACAAGATGACGAGATGCCGCCCCCGCCAGAACCGGCCAAACAAGAAGCGAAGAAATCAGCCTCGGTTGAAGACACGCCGCCAGATTTAACAAAGCCAGAGCCGCCAAAGTTTGAGAAAATAGAGCTTCAAGAACCGGTTGAGCCCGTACCTCCGCCGCCTAAAAAGGAAGAAAAACCAGAACCGAAGAAGGTCGAAAGCAAGCCGGAGCCAAAGAAAAAAAAGCAGCCTAAAAAAGAAGCGACAAAAAAAGATATTGAAAAAAAACCGGAAAGAAAATCATTCGATTCTCTTTTGAAGGATTTAGCGCCTGATGACAATAAAACGGCGTCTGCTGACGATGAAGGTGCGCTTGACCCGTCGGCGATTAACCCAGAAAATGGCATGATTGCCCCTTTAGGGTCAACCTTGACCATTAGCCAAATGGATGCGATTAAATATCAAATCTCTAAATGCTGGTATGTTCAGGGCGGGATTAAAAATGCGGAGGATATGTCCGTTCTTTTGCGTGTTAATATAAATCGCGACCGTACCGTGCAACAAGTGCAAGTTGTTGATCGAGGCCGTTACAATCGTGATTTTGCCTTTCGAGCCGCAGCGGATTCTGCACAACGTGCGCTTAAAAATCCCCGCTGTTCGCCGCTCGATTTGCCGCCTGAAAAATATAATGAATGGCGCATAACAGAGATTAACTTTGACCCTCGAGATATGCTATAAACAATTTCCGAACTTTTTAAACCAAGAGGTCTTGTCCTGATATGACTATTTTAAAAGTATTTTTTTCAACTCTATGCATAACTATAATGTTGATTGCACTGCCTTTATCCAATGCACAAGCACAGCTTCGTATTGATGTAACGAAAGGCGTGATGGAGCCAATGCCTATTGCTGTTACTACATTTTTTAATGCAGGAAACGAGCAAAAGCTAGCTTCTGATATACCTAATCTTATAACGGCTAACTTAAAAAACTCTGGTCTTTTTAAGCCTGCCAATCCTAATGCGTTTGTGCAAAGCACGCAGTCCATTCAAAATGATGGCGTACGTTTTGGCGAATGGCGCGCTTTAGCCACGCAAGCATTAGTGACGGGAACAGTCACGCAAACCAGTGATGGTCGCGCTCGTGTTGAATTTCGACTCTGGGATGTATTTTCAGGGCAGCAGTTGATGGGCATGGCTTATATGACCACGCGTGATAATTGGCGTCGTATTGCGCATATTATTTCAGATGATATCTACGAACGTTTAACAGGGGAGGGCGGTTATTTTGATTCGCGTATTGTTTATATTGCAGAAACAGGATCGCCGCAAAAACGGATCAAGCGCCTTGCGATCATGGATCAGGATGGGGCGAATCATAAGTATCTTACGGATGGCAATAATCTTGTTTTGACGCCGCGGTTTTCTCCTACAGAACAAAAAATCGTGTATATGTCTTATGAAGCCGGTGGACCTCAAGTTTTTGTTTATAATTTGGATAATGGCTCACACGTGCCGTTGGGACGTTTTCCCGGTATGACATTTGCGCCGCGCTTTTCCCCCGATGGTAACAAGGTTATTATGAGCCAAGCGATCAATGGTAATAGCGATATTTATGAGATGAATATCCGCAATAAAGCCAAGCGCCGTATAACCGAAAATGCCGCGATCGATACTGCGCCATCCTATGCGCCAGATGGCGCACAGATTGTCTTTGAATCTGATCGCGGGGGTAGCCAGCAGCTTTATACGATGAGCAATAATGGCAATAATGTAAAACGTATTACATTCGGAAAAGGGCGTTATGCTAACCCTGTATGGTCGCCGCGTGGTGACTTGATTGCCTTTACTAAAATGACAGGGGGTAAATTTTACATCGGTGTGATCCGCCCTGATGGCTCTGGCGAACGTCTTATTGCTAACGCTTATCACGTGGAAGGGCCAACATGGTCACCGAATGGTCGCGTGCTTTCATACTTTAAGGAGCGCCCGGTCGGTGCAGGCGGAACACAGCGTCAAGCCAAAGTCTTTACTGTTGATATTACGGGTTATAATGAACGTACTCTTCCTACACCGCGTGATGGATCAGACCCTGCTTGGTCTCCATTGAATAAATAAGGTTTGAGTTTTAAATATTATAAAAGCCGCTCTTTTTTTATAAAGGGGCGGCTTTTTTTATAAAAAAGCTGGAACGTAGATATGTATTTAAACAAGATCAGAAAACATTTTATAAACTTGGCTATAAATCTTGCGTTTGAAGGGCACAATTCTATCAACTACACTATCAAAGTTAACCCAGTCCCATTGTGAAAACTCCGGCCGTTCATCTCTATCCAAGATAATATCTGCATCTCTACCTGTGAAACGCATCGCAATCCATATTTGTTCTTGCCCCTTATATTGCCCGCCCCAAAGACGCGCCCGTAAGTCATCGGGTAAATCATAACGGACAGTTTGATCCGCTATACGTATGATATCAGCCTTATCTGTACCAACTTCTTCTTTTAATTCCCGAAAAGCAGCGGTTTTTAAATCTTCGCCGTTATCTATACCGCCTTGCGGCATTTGCCATCCACCGGGGGTATCAATGCGCTCGCCTACAAAAACACGGCCGACTTGATTAAATAAACAAATCCCTACACAGGGGCGATATTTAGTTTTGGCAAGAAACATTAAATAAACTCATATTTTTATGGCTGTTCGGCAATATAAGATAGAGGTACAAGTATATATCCTCTGCTTTGTAAGGTCTTAATCCATTCTGGTAAGAGCTCTAGAATTTTTGGGGAGGTGGGTAGAATGATTACACCGCCCTTATTTCGACTAAGCCGTTGCTCTATGGTATCCAAATTTATATTTGATATAGACATTGTTTTTATATATGGCGCGCTATTGGCGGCGGCCTGCATTTCAAAAACATCTCCTGTACTATTTCCGCCGTCCAATATTCCAAGACCGCGTGTAGTTAGAGTGGAAATAATAGATTGCGCAATATCGGTTTGGGCAACCCATGATGAATCAAACCTGAGATAAACGCCTGCATATCCTTGCGCTTTTGACATTATCTCGAAAAGCCGCTGTTCGTTGGCCGCATTTGACAATGAGTTTAGTAGTGCCATTGTACCTGGATCAGAATATGGGTATGTCTTATCTTGGATAGGGACAGTCAACCATGTTTCGTAGCCGTTTTGCCGCGCCTGCTTTTCCAAATTTTTTAAGTCTTGCGCGTAGGGCGATAAAAGTAATGTGGTATTATGCGGTAGTTCACCAAGCGTTTCTTTAGATATTTTTCCAGATAACCCAAAATCTGACAAGGCTATCGAAAATGTGGTGTTACTAGCAATTTTTGATGAATCAAAAGGTTTTTTATACGTGTCAAAAGGGGTTAAACTATCTACGCTTACTTTTGGTAGAGAGCCGTACTTTGTGCTTTCAATCAAATCTTCAAGAGGGGCGGGTATAAGAGATACCGAAATCTTTTTAGAATCTGATTTATCCTTAAAATCCTCTTTATAATTTAATTTATCTATAGTGGTTTTTTTAGGGTCTGATTTATTTTCGGACTTATTGTTTTTTACGGATGGTGTGCGTAGTCGCTCTATGTTTTTTGGGCCGTAAGATGAATTGTTTTCTTTTTCATCTGTGTTAAGGCCTAAATTTTCTAAACCTTCAACTTTGATTGTTTGGTTTGTGCTTTTTAACGTTTCGTTTTGATCAATGTCTTTTGATATAAAAGCATAGGCAAAGAGGACAATATAAAAAATAATTAGAGCGGCAAGTCCCTTTAAGAATATTCCCCATGCAAATGTATCATGTGGCATTAAGGTTTTTGTTTTATTTTTATTGTGTGCTGCAAGATCCGCCATTAAAATGATAATCCTTTTTAAGGCATGTAGTGAATACTGTTTAACTGTAAAAACGCAGATATATTAAATGGAATATGCGCGTATAAAAAACTGTTTTACTTAAAGTAAATTTATCTTAGTACTTTGCCGCATTTTTGTTTGGTTCTACATCTACCGGCGCTTCCATACTGCTATCGCCATATAGCGACAAGCCGTTCAAAAGATCAAGCGCACGTAACAATTGATAATCTTGAGGTTTTTCTTCGGTTTTTTCTTCGTCATCTTTTTCATTATCATTACTTGGTTTAACACGACTATTATCTTTGCGATCACGATCAAGTGCTCCACGAAGGTCTGCTTCTCTCATGCGGCTGACTTGAAATGATTCAATACGAGCAGGTTCAACTAAAATATCCGGCTCAATACCTTTGGCCTGAATAGAGCGGCCAGATGGCGTATAATATCGTGCAGTCGTAAGTCGCATGGCGCCGTGACCAGGCAGAGGGATAACCGTTTGCACCGATCCCTTACCGAAGCTGGGCATCCCTAATAAAATTGCACGTTTATGATCTTGTAACGCGCCGGCCACAATTTCGGATGCCGAAGCAGACCCTCCATTTATTAAAACAACAATAGGGAGACCATCAACCAAGTCGCCAGGCGTAGAATTATCACGCCGTGAATCTTCCTCATCACGGCCACGGGTTGAAACGATTTCTCCTTTATCTAAAAAAGTATCAGCAACAACGATAGCTTGACTTAAAAGGCCACCAGGATTGTTTCGTAAATCGAGAACATACCCAGTTATATTATCGCCAAGCTCTTCTTTTATTTCATTTATAGCTTTTTTTAAGCTTGCACCGGTATTCTGACTAAATGTTGTTATACGGATATATCCGGCATTGCCTTCTAGACGATGGCGTACAGATTTGATACGAATAATGTCGCGCATAAGTGTTACTTCTATGGGCGCATCTTCTGCTTCACGCCTGATGATCAAGTTGATTTCTGTCCCAACTTTACCGCGCATTTTTTCTACGGCCTCTCCTAAGTCTAGTCCTACAACCGGCTCTTCATCAATGTGTGTAATATAATCTCCCGCTTGAATTCCGGCATTAAAGGCGGGCGTATCATCAATAGGGGAGACAACTTTAACAAGACCGTTTTCCATCGTAACTTCGATTCCAAGGCCGCCGAACTCGCCACGTGTATCGACCTGCATTTCCCGGTACCGTTCCTCATTCAAGTATGCCGAATGTGGGTCAAGGCTGGTTAACATGCCATTGACTGCATTTTCTATGGCTTCTTTATCTTGTACCTCGTCGACATACTGAGCGCGTACGCGTTCAAATACATCGCCGAACAAGTTTAGGTATTTATAGGTATCATTATAATCTGTTTTAATATCGGATTTTGGCTGCGTTCCAGCCGTGCGTGGCTGCTCCTGCGCGAAGGATGAAGGCAGCATATACACACCTGATAGAAAAAGTATGCCGAATAGAAAACCGGCCAGATACTTATGCATAGTAAAAAAAGTCCTTTCTGGAACATTTTGAGAATAATATTACGCGCTTTAGAACATACCGCATAGGATAAATCTTTAAAGATACTATCTAGTATTGCGTTTAAATTATTCAAACGCAAGTACCGATCAGCCTAATTGACCAAGTTTTACCGATGGATTAACTGCTTTTCCATCTTTTCGTAATTCATAATATAAAACGGGCTCTTCATTGGTGCTAGCATAGTGTAACGTTCCTATTGGTTCTCCCACCTGAACATCACGCCCTACATCGGTTTGGATGCTTTCCAAGCCGGCGATAAGGCTATGATAGCCACTACTATGCTCAATAATAACAATTTGTCCGTAATTTTTAAACGGGCCGGAAAATCTTATTGTTCCACTCATCGGAGCAACAATAAGCGCGCCGCCACGTGCTTCGATCTCGATTCCTTGAGATGGCGCGCCAAAGTCATCAAGCTGATTGTACGCAACGCGTAAAACGCCTTTTATAGGAAGCTGTACTCCCTTTTTCAAATCTTGTATGGGCATTTTCTTTTTTTGTTTTTTTGGGGCATGGCTTAACCCTGCCGATCGTGTATTAATGTTTTGCGACTTTCTCTGTTTTTCTTGTAGAGCTTTCTTTTGGGCTTCACGTTTATCAATTTGAACCAATAAGTCTTTCAAATCCTTTGCCTGAAGGGACATTGCCAATATGGATTGTTCTTCTGCCTTTAAATCTTCGCGCGTTTTTTCGTATAAACGCTCCCTTGTTTTTGTCAAAGTTCGTAAATGATCATAATCTTTTTTTAAGGCGCTACTTTCTTGCGTTGCTTTTTTTCTTTGGGAAACCAAATCTTTTTCAATATGGGCTATCCGTTCAAGATTTTGTTTCAAATCCAAGGATCTTTCTTGTATTGCGGATACAATGTTTTCCATGAGTAGCCCGCCTTGCGCTGCGCGATAGGGTGATTTGGGGTTGAGGATCATAGCCTCTGGCGGTGTGCGTTCTAATCTTTGTAATGCCATTAAAAGCTTAGCGATGGAGCGCCTGTCATCTTGCAATTTATGCTCAATATTCTTTTGCTCGTTTTCTAAAGATAAAACCTGATCTTCCAGATTTTTTAATGTTTGTTCATGCTTTTGAACCGAGCGACCAATCTCTACCAACTCGCTTTTTGCATCACGTAATTCGCGCTCGATATTTTTTTTCTGTAATTCAAGGGCTTTTTTTTCCGCTTTTCGCGTATTTATGTTTTTTTCAACCTGTTTTAAATCAATCTGTTTTTTTTGAGGGGGGGGCGGTGTGGCCATTGCATAGTTGATATGGCTCATACCAAAAGAAAAAGCGAGCAGACAAAACAGGCGGAAGATCAACATATTTACTCTCGATGATAGGGGTGGCCAGCCATAATTTGCTGGGCGCGATAAACTTGCTCTATCAACATTACACGTGCCATCATATGCGGCCATGTTTGCTGTCCGAAGCTTAGGAGCATATTGGCCCGTCCGCGCACATCTTCGGTTAAACCATCTGCTCCACCAATAACAAATTGAATATGTGTTTCGCCGGTGTTTTGAAATTGTTCTAAAGTTTTTGCAAAATCCAGACTTCTGAGGCCATTACCCTTTTCATCCAGTACAATAACAAAAGCATTATCATCAAGGGTACTTAAAATCTGACGATTTTCATCCGCCTGAACTGCAACAGGATCACGATGCTTGCTTTCTACTTCGCGCAAGTTTAGATGCCATTTTATGCGCTTGGCATAGTCTTGGAATAAATCATGAAGAGCGCCTTTTTTGAGCCGGCCAACGGCAATAATATCTAATCTGAACATGTTTTATATTAAAGCATGATGTGTTGCATATTATAAGAGGGAGAATGAATTTTTAACAAAATACCATTCATTTTTTGAGGCGTTTAAAAAAACTCTATCAGGCTTGTAAGTGTGCAGAACTGCTCGTGCCCGAAACAGGTTTAAAGTTAGTCCACATTTTTTCGATATTATAGAACTCACGCACTTCTGGTCTGAAAAGATGCACTATGACATCCCCTGCATCAATAGCAACCCAGTCACATTGGGGGATACCCTCGATCACAACGCCTTTGATGCCCTTCATTTCAAGTTTATGTTTAACTTTTTCTGCCAAAGCCTGTACATGGCGGGAGGATGTTCCGCTCGCGACAATCATATAATCGGCAAGCGCCATGCTTTCATCAAGTGCAATCGTTACAATATCCGTTGCCTTATCATCATCTAATGATGTTTCAATAAGATCTTTGAGCGTTTTTTGATCAAGCGCTGTTTTTTCTGTATAAATTGGAATGGCAATAGCCTCCTTTCAAATATTACTGTTGTTCAAAGTTAAAGGCATAAAAAACGCCGAACACAATTGTTCAGCGATATAGGCTAAAACCTTTTAAAGTAAAGCTATGTAAGTTTCTTGCGCTATGCAAAGCAAACCTCACAATACTTTGTCTGATCAATCATGTTTTGTATCAAACTCATAATACTATTATATATTTTAAAGCTTATAAGAGTCTACATAATTCAACTTTATCTATGATGCAACGCACACTAATGCACACATAAGTGAATTCAAATATTTGTTTTCGAATTTTTATTCCGTATCTCTGTAGACGAAATATTCACCATTTTTTTTTGCAAAAGCCAATAAGTTGTTGACGGTTCTAAAGGGAGCCTTCCCCCCCTGCTTATAAAACGATGAGTTTGGCGTTTATAGTTTTTAATTGGGCTATTTTGTACCAAAGATTTTGCCGGAGAGCGTGACAAATGTACCATGCAAATTTCTTTTAGCAAACGTTGCCAATGGTTCCATTCATGCAAGCTATGGGCGTTATCCATGCCACTAATCCACACAAATTCTGTATGCGGGAAATAAATTTTGATTTTGCGAATGGTTTCGAATGTTATCTGTGTTCCAAAGTCACGCTCTATATCTGAAACTAATATACGAGGATGAGTGGTAAGTTTTCTTGAGAGATTCATGCGTTCATCAAGAGGCAGGGGAGCGTTTTCTTTTAAGGGGTTTTGAGGGCTTACTAGCCACCATACAAAATCAAGCTCTAGAGCTTTCATAGCTGCTAAGGAAATATGTACGTGGCCTTCGTGTGGAGGATTAAATGATCCACCGAGCAAACCTACACGCATATTCTTCCATCTTGCCGCGTCCAGGATATGCGGTTTTGAAAAAAATTGTAGCAAGGGGCATCCTTAATAAAAACTATGAGGGGCGTATTTGCCCGCTGCCTTCTACTATATATTTATAAGAGCATAACTGCTCTAAACCTACAGGACCACGTGCATGTAATTTACCTGTAGCAATGCCGATTTCTGCGCCCATGCCGAATTCGCCGCCATCTGCAAATTGTGTTGATGCGTTGTGTATCACGATACCGCTATCGACATGTTTTAGAAAGTAATCGGCAGTATCTTTATCTTCACACAAAATACTATCTGTATGGTGTGATCCAAAGTAGTTAATGTGTTGGACGGCCTGATCAACACCTTCTACAAATTTTACGCTCAATTTTTTATCAAGGTATTCTGTTCGCCAATCTTGGTCTTTTGCTTTTTTAATGCGCTTGTCAAAACTTTGTGTTTTATCATCTCCCACAATTTCGCAGCCCTGATCCAGCAATGATTTTAAAACATGGCTTATAATATTAGAGGGCAGGTTTTGATCCAAAAGCAAGGTTTCGAGAGAACCGCAAACCCCTGTGCGGCGTAATTTTGCATTTACTGTGACATCATGTGCAATATCTTCATTTGCGCTCTCATGAATATAAATATGACATAAACCTTCTAAGTGGCTGAAAACAGGCATGCGTGCCTCTGCCATGACGCGTTCAATAAGTTTACGACCGCCGCGCGGGATCATAACATCAATAACATGATCTGCTTTTAGCATTGCACCAACTAAATCCCGATCTGCATTTGGTACCATGCTGATCGCGGCTTCTGGAAGCCCACTTTGTAATAGGCTTTGTTTAATGATTTGATGTAGCATTTGCGCGCTATTAAAGCTTTCGGAGCCGCCGCGTAGAATCACAGCATTGCGTGACTTTAAACAAAGAGCGGCGGCGTCTACAGTTACATTTGGTCGCGATTTATAAATCATGCCTAAAACGCCAATGGGTACAGCAATGCGTTTAATTTTCAAGCCATTCGGGCGCATTGTCTCCCACAACACACGTCCAGCGGGATCATCCATATTTGCAATAGCGCGCACGCCTTCTGCCATAGCTTCAAGTCGGGGGGTATTAAGTTTTAAGCGATCGAGTAGAGCCTCGCTTAATCCTTTTTTTTTGGCAGCGCTCATATCTTTTTCATTTGCATCGAGAATAGAATGCTTGGATTTTATAACTGCATCGGCAATATTTTTTAATGCGTTAGATATTGTATCAGAATCGACATCACGAAGCGCATGCAAGGCATTTTTAGATTGCACACCCAGGTTTGAAATAATCTGATCAGGTGTGTGATTGTTATCTGAAGTTTTATTTTGAGAATGCATTAAAGTAGAAGCGGACATCATAAAAGAACCTTTAAAATTAAGCGTCAAAATTTTATTGAGACATTTTTTATTATGAAATGATAGCCTCATATTCATAATCTACTAAATTTATAGCGTATTTTATTTTTGCTTATTGCGCTCTAAAAATATTTCGCAATATTATTTATGCTGTTCTTTTACATAGATTATCTTGAAGGCCGTCAATCGATTGGCTCGCAATTGCTTCGGTACGTTTTTTATCCATATTTTCTTTTATAATTTCACGCGTTGCCTGAACGGCTAAATCTGCGGCATAGCCTTGAATTTGTGCTGTGGCCTCGGCTTCGATACGCGCCAAACGCATTTTAAGTTGTTTTTCACGGCGTTCGATCATGTGATCCAACTCGGTTTCGGCGTGCTCTCGAATTTTTGCGGCATGTTCTTCGGCCTCGCGGCGGATTTTGTTGGCTTGTTCGACTGAATCACGATGTTTACGTTGGTATTGTGCCAAAAGCTCTTGTGCTTCTACACGAAGGTTTTCTGCAGTTTTTATATCGCTTTTAATTGTTTCGATACGCGCATCTAAAGATGCAATAATTAATGGCCATGCCAATTTGTAAAGAGCATATACAAAAAGAATAAAAGAAAAAGCCAACCATATATTTGAATCATTTCGGAGTGCATCTAACATATAAAATGTAACCTTTTATAACTTTTTTATTGACTCAAAATTACAATTTAAAACTTAAGCAGCCTGTTTATCTGCAGGCTCATTCAAGTTTGCAATAATTTTTTGAGCATCTTCTGTTTTTGTTGTTAAGCCGACCAGCATTTCAGCAGCGCGCGCGGCGATTTCTGCTGCAACTTGATCCATATCTTTCAAAGCTTCTGTTTTGGCGCGTTCAACATTGGCCTCTTTCTCGGTAATTTCTTTTAAAGATTTTTCATTAATCGCATTTATGCGTGCCGCAGTTGTCGTCTTTATATCTTGATCGATTTCTTTAAACAAGCTAGAGCTTTTTTCATAGGCTTCTGACATCATTGATTCGTACTCTGCTTTCACGGTTTCGGCCTGATCCCTTAGAGACTGTGCATTGTCAAGATTATCTTGAATATGAGACCGCCGATTTTCTAATACGGAAGAGGCGTGCGGTAGCGTTTTTTTAGAAAATACGAGATAAAGGGAAACAAACATAATAGCGAGCCAGAAAATCTGACTTGGAAAACTTGAAGGATCAAATTGAGGCAATCCTTTTTTCTCGCCACTATCTTTTGCATTTTCTGCATAAACGCCATCAACGCTCATATTTTCCAGCGCATCTTGGGTTGTAAAGTCACCGTTATAATCGTTATCTTCACCATCTATATCCTTTGCAGATGGGGGAAGATCTGTTAAAGGCGTAATGGCTTCGTAAAAATTCTCGATCGTTGTGTCAGGTTCAAAATCTATATCCCCAGTTGGCGTTGGTTCACCGGAAAGTTCGCTATTACTCGATCCGGCAGCGGGGGAAATAGAGTTTGTAATATATCCTTGGGGATCAACCGCATTTAAAGTATCAGGAGTTTGAATAGTAGTATTATCATTTTGTAGATCACTATTTTGTGCAAGGGTAGGATTGCTAAAAGATAAGCTGGCCGTTATAAATACGGCTAGAAATAAAAGTCTTTTAAAAGGTAAAAACCAAGATGTCATTATGATTACTTTTTTAAAAAATTGACAATTGAATGTGCGGACGAAGAAAATATTTTAAAACGTCCACACGTGCTTTTATTTTCATATGAAGAATCCGGTATAGTAAAACCGACCTTCTTACGATATTTATGACCGCAAAAGGCTTTTAAGTATTAGCCTAACAAGATCAACAATGATACGAGAAGCGCAAAAATACCAATGGCTTCTGTCATTGCGAATGCAATGTTAAATTTCTTATCCATGAATTCTGCGGCGCTAGGGTTGCGGCTTACTGACTCATAGTAAGTTGAGAAGATGCGCCCCAATGACATTGCAACTGCGATTAAGGGGAGAAGCGCTAACGCTGCTGCCAATACTTTAACGGATTCTGGTTCCATGTTTTTTTCTTCCTTTAGTTTAGTTTAAATAGTGGTTTAACGTACCCGATAATCCGGCTGTTTCTAGTGCGCCAGATCAACGGTATCCTTCAAATAAATACATGTTAAAATTGTGAATATATATGCATGTACCAATGCGACAATAAGTTCAAGACCATACAGGCAAGCATTGAGTAGAACAGGGCCAATTGTTAAAGCCATGACCCAGCCGCCGGCACCCATCATCATGATACCAAAGCCGGCAAATACTTTTAAGACCAAATGCCCCGCCATCATGTTTGCGAATAGACGCAAGGAAAGGGTTAGGGGGCGAATAAAAAATGAAATAACCTCTAATGGGAATACAATCAAAGCGAGCCAGAATGGTGTGCCGGATGGTACAAAAAGCGTCATAAACTGCATACCGTTTTTAGCAAATCCAAATATAAGCACGACTAATGTAACAAGCACAGCCAAAGCGCCAGTAACAACAAGGTGGCTGGTATAAGTGAAAGAGTAAGGGATTAGACCCAGAACATTACCGAATAGAACAACGACAAAAATTGTAAAAACAAAAGGAAAATACTCACGTCCGCGTGATCCGATACTTTCCCGCACCATGTTTGCAATAAATTCGTAAAAAATTTCTCCGAATGCCTGAAACCTTGTAGGTACCATAGAAGCGTTTCGAAATGCCATGGATAGCAAGGTTACAGATGTAACAGCTGCAATAAACATCCACAAAGAAGAATTTGTAAATGAAATATCAACACCGCCAAGCTCCAGCTCGACTATAGGTTTAATAATAAATTGTTTAACCGGGTTATTATCAGCCACGGTAACTCCTGAAATCAAATATCAAATTCGTTTTATGTCTTAACGATTTTCATCGCTTTTACTGCGCTGTGAAGTTTTATTAGCGTTTTTTTTATCAAGATGCAACCGTGAATCGTCTTTATTTGGTACTATTTTATCAGAATAACTTTTATTCTTTTTGGTTACTGCAGGATTGCCGAGCCGTATAATGCTGTAAAATGCAGTTAGTACACCAAGAATAAAGAAAATGAGGAAGAAAATCGGCTTTGTGCCAAGCCACGTATCAATACCATAGCCTATTAACGTAGGTACAAAAATAGATGCTACAAACTCTACGCCTGCTTGCATTCCTTTTTTGTCTTCACGTGTGGGAATATTTGCAATACCGCTGCTTTTTTTGGCTTCGCGTTCTTCTCTCAAGTTTTTGAAAGAGGCAATTTTTTTATTCATTTCATCGAGGTCATTGCTCATATAAAACTATGCCGCATCTAAAAATTCGAATGATTGCTGCATATCAACAGAAACAAGTTGTGAAACGCCTTTTTCACCCATGGTTACGCCATACAGGCAATTCATGCGTGCCATTGTCATGCGATGGTGAGTTATTATCAAAAACCTTGTTTCGCCGCGTGCGGATATTTCTTCTAAAAGATTACAAACACGGTCGACATTGGCGTCATCTAGCGGCGCATCAATTTCATCCAATACGCAAATCGGCGAGGGATTTGTTAGAAACATTCCAAAAATAAGTGCGATTGATGTCAACGCCTGCTCACCTCCAGATAAAAGCGATAAAAACTGCATCGCTTTTCCAGGCGGGCTTGCATAAATTTCAAGGCCTGCGCCCAATGGATCATCTGCATTCACCAGTTCCAAGTAAGCGCGGCCACCGCCAAAAAGCTTCACAAACAAGTTTTGAAAATGTGCATTTACCTGCCCGAAAGCGTTGATCAGGCGTTCGCGCGCTTCTTTATTTATTTTTGCGATTGCCGTTCTCAGTTCATCTATGGCTTGCACCAGATCATTGCGTTCATGCAAAACGGCTGTAACTTCTTTTTCTAGGTCCTGTGCCTCTTGATCCGCCCTTAGATTGACAGCACCGATTGAATCACGTTCTCTTATGAGCTTTTCCTTTTGCGCGTTCAAACCATCGAGGTCATTCAATTGTTTATCCATGTCTATAGCTGCGTGCTGGGGGAGGTATGATGGCTCCATATCAAATTGATCTTTTATTTTTTGCACCATTATATCATGCCGTTCTTTGAAACCGGACAATGTTGCTTGCGCAGCGGCGCGCTCTTCCCTGACTTGGCCTAGGGCGCTTTCAGCCTGTTTTAAGGCGCGGCTTGTTTCTGTAACTTCACTTTCTCTGTTTACCAATTGTTCCGCCGCTTTATAGCGCTGCGTCTCTACGCTACTTAAAATGTCTAATGCGTTTTGATGATTTTTATCAAATGCTTTTGGCTGATTAATAAGCGTTTCATATTTTTTTTGAAGTATTATCTCGCGTTCTGAAAAATCACCAAGGCGTTGTTGTGCGCGAATGGAACGGTTTTTTAAATTCACCCTTTCATCTGCAATCGCGTGGAGGCGCGCCATACGGCTGTTTTCTTCTTGTCGGTGAAGATCAAATGCGCGGGTGGCATTTTGGTAATCTTGTCTTATATGCTGAAGCGTAACGCGTGCCTTATTTGCGGTATCTATGTTTTTATCACTCGTTTCGTGTGTATATACTTTAAAACGTTCGCGATCTTCTATTATGCTTTTATTGAGTGTATCTATATCTTCTTGCGCTTGGTTGGCCGAGTCTTTGAACCGTGCCATATCGCTTTCGTGTCTGATATATTTTTGCTCAAGGCGGGATAATTCGGCCTGTTTGTCTCTAAGGGCTTTTTCGCTTTCTCGCAGGGTGTTTTGATTATTTTTTATAGTCTGTGATAAAGCATTTGCACGTTCTTTTGTCTGCTCATAGAGCCGCTTTGCTTTTTCTGCCGCTTTTTCAATCGCCGGCGCTTTTGCGAGCAGATCGGCCAGCTTGTTTTTCTGTTCCAAGATCTGTGCGTTACGATCTGAGGCATCGGCTTGCATTATAAAGCCGTCCCAGCGCCAATACATGCCTGTTTTAGAGACAAGTGATTGACCGCTTTTAAGCGACTGGAACAGGTTTGCTCCTAGATCCTCATCATCAACCACACCAATCTGGCTTAATGCTAATTTTAAGGCATCAGGTGCCTTCACATATTCATTTAAAGATTTTATCTTATCGGGCAGGGGGGGGAGTGCGCTATTATATTCCCGGTCAACCCAGCGCATAGGGGCATCATAATCAAGGGATGCCATTAATGCATCGCCTAAAGCACGTGACAGAGCTTTTTCAAAACCGCTATCCGGTTTGACTTTTTCAATCATTGGCTGGAAGCTGCGATCATTATCATTATCGATAAAACCGGTAAGCATAGACATTTCAGTCTGAAGATTTTTTAATAATAAATCAGCGTCCCTTGTCTCCTGCAGGGTGCTTGCAATTTTTTGATTGAAATCTTCGCGGTCATGTTCATTTTGTTCTTGTTTCTTTCGCAACAACCCAATGTTATCATCAATTTTTTTAATTTCGTTTTTTAGTGTTTGTTTTTGTTTTTGATCGTCGAGCAGTTTTTTTGTTTCCGATAAATCTTCGCTTGCCTTGGCTTTGCGTGTTTGTGCGATTTTTAACCGATTTTCATTTTGTATTATTTGTTGTTCCAGCGCATTTTTTCGGGCATTATGTTCCGCAACGCCTTGCATTAGGCTTGTGTGTTTTTCTTCTGCGGCTTTAACTTTTATATCGAGATCATCGCGGGTTTTTTCCTTTTGTTTAAGTTTGCCATCCTGTGTTTTTTGTAGTTTGATTAACGCTGTGTGTTCTTGTTCCAAAGTTTGTAAAAGCGCCACAGTTTCTTTAACAGTTTGAGCTTCATGTGTTTTGTCTTTTGTCATGATTTCAATTTGATCTTTGGTCTCATTGATCAAATTTTTCATGCGCTCCGCTTCTTCTTCAATACGCTTTGCGTTAAGTTTGAGCGTTTGTAACCTTGCAGCGGCTTCGGCCTCTTGCTTACGAAGGGCAGGTAGATCCTCCATTTGTACATTTTGTGTTTTTGTAAGCTGTGTTACTGCGCCCAGCTTTTCTGCAACTGTGCTTTCGGCCGCATTAAATACCGCGCGCGTTTCACTCATCCGGTCTGTTATGGATTTCCATTCAAGATACGCAATCAGGATTTCCATTTGTCTGATTTGCGCACTGAGGTTTTTATATTTTGTAGCTTGGCGAGCTTGACGTTTAAGGTTAGATAGGCGCGTTTCCATGCTGCCGATAATATCTTCTGTACGGATAAGGTTGTTATCGGCCGCTTTTAGTCGTAACTCGGCCTCATGACGGCGTGCATACAACCCTGATATGCCGGCAGATTCTTCTAAAATCAATCGTCGATCATGTGGTTTGGCGTTAATTATTTCGGCAACCCGCCCTTGGGAGATCATGGCGGGGGAATTTGCGCCTGTGACGGTGTCCGCGAACAACATTTGAACATCGCGAGCGCGTACGGTTTTGCCGTTTATTTTATATAGCGAGCCTCGGTCACGTTCTATTTTGCGTGTGACTTCTATTTCATCATACTGATTATATGCGGCGGGGGCGGTGCGCGTTTGGTTATCCAGTAATAGCGAGACTTCGGCAATATTTCTGGCTGCGCGTTTATCTGTACCGGAGAATATTACATCCTCCATGCCGCCGCCACGCATACGCTTGGCCGAATTTTCACCCATCACCCAACGTAAAGACTCAAGCAAATTAGACTTTCCGCACCCATTTGGTCCAACAATGCCATTAAGACCGGGTCCTATATGGAGTTGAGCCCGATCTACAAAGGATTTAAATCCTTGAAGACGTAATTCTTTAAATTGAATCATGTGTGTATTTCAAAAATGAACCTACTCTGATTCTGGTTCGGTTGTTTTACCATTAAATTATTCTGTAGTACCGGATGTGTTATTTTCAGGTGTAATGTCCTGTGTAAAAGTTACATCGTTTGCGGCTTCGGCAATCTGTGTAACAAAGGCTTTAAACGGCTGATTACCAGTAATGGCTGTTTTGTTATTCACAACAAAACTTGGAGTGGATGTAATTTCCCACTGGGCTTGGGCGGCCTTCATTTTTTCCATGATGCCTGTTTTAATTTCTTCGTTATTGATACAAGCCTTAAACATTTCTCCATCTACACCATATTGGGCGGCCTTGGTTTTGAGGTATCCTTGATAAGATGAGGCATCAAATGCCCACTCATCCTGATTTACAAATAAGTCCTGGACGAATTCAAAATACTGCGCCTTGGGCGCGCATCGTGTAATCATCGAGGCGTGCATGGCCGGACCGTTTAAAGGAAAGTCTGAAAATACGAGGTAGGCGCGTCCTGTATCGACATAGGATGTTTTAAATGCCGGAAATGTTTCCCTATGGAAAGAGGCACAATGACCACATGAAAAGGAGCTGAATTCACTGATTTTAACGGGGGCATTTACATCACCGAGAATGCGCTCGCTTAACGCATAAATTGCTTTTGAACTTGGGCCGACCGTTATGTTTTCCTGAATCGGGGTTTCTGACAAGGCCTCTGCGGTTTGTTCGATGGCATCATCTTCAGAAACGATTTCGTTCGCACGTTGTTCCTGAATAGCGATTTCCTGCGATAGGGCTTCTGTGTCATCTGCGGGATTTATTGATATAAAATAACCGATGCCAATAAGGATGAATGCAATAACAAAAATGATTGCAATCTTGCTACTGGATGATTTTTTCTCTGGTTCAGACATGGTATAAAAGCCCCTTCATAATGCTTTAAATAAAATAGACCCATATTTAAAAAAAGAGCGCGGGCACACATATATGAGCGTGCGTTATGGCACAATCTTATAAAAACGGATTATAATTAATACAGCATTATAGTGCGGGACTTGTCAACCAAGGCTTATAAAGAGGTAAAGGCTATCCACACTTGTTTGGTGTTTGTATTTAAGGCGGGAAATACCAGATTAGTTTTCGATAAGTTTTAGAATGGCATCAATGCTTGTATCTTTTATATCTAAAGCGGCAGGATTTGTTTGCGGAGTATATGGTTCAATTTGGTTTTTGTTTTGACGTTTAATATATCTGATTAATTGCGGGGAGGCACTATAATGCGCGGGTTTACGCAAGGGCAGGGGCGCAGGGTTTATGCCGGACGCCGGCTCAATAGCGACGAGAGACTCATATGTTTTTGGCTGAGATGTTTGTGGTTCAAACATTGGCGGCGGTTGGTAGGGTTTGATATCGTTTTGTTTTACGCCATTGGCGTGGTTATTATTTGTATCGAGTGTAATGACCCTACGACTTTCGCCTTTTTTTAATGATGTAGCATTGCCTTTTGTTTGCGAAAAAGCATGGTTTGCATTGAAAAAAAAGAGCATAAGCATAGCTATTTTTATAAAAATAGAGCATGCTGGATATCGTTTATTCAGGTTCTTTAAGTGTTTATTTGAAGCCATAATATAGATATGATGAAAATAGATTTAAACTGATCTCAAGATTTTTTTCAAATCCTGTCCTACCTTATCATTATATGCCAATATATTGCACGTATCGTACGCATTATTCCGGTCATTATCGACATCAGAAATAAATCCGCCAGCTTCTTTTACTATAATTATACCGGCTGCGATATCCCACTTTTTAACTTCCCGTTCCCAATATGCCTCAAAGCGACCGGCGGCGACATATGCAAGGTCGAGTGCGGCGGCTCCAAAACGGCGAACGCCTGGTACTTGCGCTAAAACAGCTTGATACTCTTTTATAAACTGAATCTGGGATTCTACATTTCGGCGCGGCGCGCCTGCGGCGATGGTTGCGGCCATAAGATCACTACGATTTGACACACGCAGGCGCCTGCGTCTGACATAGGCACCGCGATTTTTTTCCGCATGAAACAACTCATCCTTAATCGGATCATATATTACGCCTGCTATGATCTCTGATTTATGCTGTAATGCAATGGAAATGCACCAATGCGGGATGCCATGTAAAAAGTTTGTTGTGCCATCTAACGGGTCAATGACCCACCGATGATCCGGATCATCGCCTTCTACTACGCCGCCTTCCTCCATTAAAAAACCAAAGGTTGGGCGCGCGCGTTTTAACTCTTCAAAAATAATTTTTTCTGCCCGCTTATCTGCAGCGGAGACAAAGTCACCCGGACCTTTTTTAGACACTTGAAGGTTTTCGACTTCTCCAAAGTCACGGTTTAAGGATCGTGCCGCTTTTTCTGCTGCGCGGGTCATTACATTTATAATTGGGGACGAAGCCACCATAACGTATATTCTTTCTTGTTATTTGATTGTTTAAATTTAGTGATAAATAGATTCTCTAGTCTTTTGCCCGTTCTACATAAGAGCCATCTTCGGTTTTGATGACAATGCGTGTGCCGGATTCAATGAATGGTGGCACCATAACTCTTTCACCATTATCCAAAATAGCGGGTTTATAAGATGTCGTCGCCGTTTGCCCCTTGATGACTGGCTCTGCTTCAACAATTTCGGCGGTTATTGTGTCTGGTAACCTAATGCCCAAAGGTTCATTTTCAAATGTTTCAACTTCGACAATCATGCCTTCTTGCAAGAAGACCTTCGGGTATCCAATAATTTCTGCATTGATGGTAATTTGTTCATACGTTTCAGTGTTCATAAAATTGTAATTTTCGCCTTCCGCGTAAAGATACTGGTAGTCATCTTGCTCAAGCCTCACGCGTTCAACCGTTTCCTGCGTTCTGAAGCGGACATTATCTTTAGAGCCACTGCGTATATCTCGTAATTCAACTTGCGCTACGGCCGCGCCCTTGCCGGGTTGTACCAGATCAATTTTTACCACAACGCAAAGCTTGTTATTATATTCTATAACATTACCAGCTCTTAAAGTATTTGCGGAAACCTTCATCTTAAAATAAATCCTTTAAAAATAATTATTCAGGGGCTGATCGCATGATTTCTGTTCCTAAAGAAATCAGACGCCCTTTCATATCCTCATCTTCGATATCATTCAACAATTCAGATAAGTTTTTTTTCTGTAATGCGCAAAGCGGCTTTAGTGTTTTTTTAGAATCCGGGATATTTTGCGATTGTGTGTTAATTGTGACAAATTTTATAGATGTTATCCATTGTTCTCCAAATAACTGATTAATCCGCTCCAAAATCACATCTTTTTGGTAGTGCATGACGGTAGCATCGGCGCTGTTAACGGCTATGTCCAGCCTTGCATCTGGCTTGCCTCTCTTCATGTTTTTCTGTTTCCGATATTGAATTCTTACCGGTTGCGCCTTATCAGACATACGGCTGCCGACTATATCCTCCCATTGACTGATGATACGGCCTAGCGATATATATTTACGGCTGAACATATTTGAGGATAAGCGGGATGTTGGCTCTAATAAAGGACGCATATTTTTATATTTTATGAAGTGCATTTAAAAAACGGGATATATTATTTACACCATGCCAAAAGTAATGCCACAGAACAAGAGTAATCCTTATATCGATCTAAATGAAAACAATTCAGCGCACATTCTATTAAGTTGGTACGACCTGCATAAAAGAGCTTTGCCCTGGCGTGCTATGCCTGATGAAACACCTAATCCTTATTATGTGTGGCTTTCTGAGGTTATGTTGCAACAAACCACAGTAAATGCAGTTATTCCGTATTTTTTGAAATTTGTAAAAACATGGCCGACGGTTCAGCATTTGGCCAATGCGCAGTATGAAGATGTTATGTCCGCTTGGGCGGGACTGGGATATTATGCACGTGCGCGCAATTTATATAAATGCGCCCAAACCATTGTAAAAGATTATAATGGTTTATTTCCACAAGACCAGAAAACTCTCCAATCCTTGCCAGGTATAGGGGATTATACGAGTGCAGCTATTCGGTCTATTGCGTTTGATAAGCCTGCGACAGTTGTTGATGGAAATATTGAACGGGTTATGACCCGCCTTTATGAAGTTACAGACCCTCTGCCGCATTCAAAAAAGCAGTTAAAGGCTTTAGCTTCTGATTTCTTTGTACAGGAGTATTCAAGACCGGGTGATCTTGCGCAGGCTTTAATGGATCTAGGTGCAACAATATGTATTCCAAAAGTACCACGATGTGCGCTTTGTCCTTTAATAAAAATATGTAGAGCCCAGCAATCGGGACTGGCTGCGGCGCTTCCCTATAAAATCAAAAAAGCTGATAAGCCCAAGCGTTTTGGTCATATATATTTTGTTATAAATGAGAAAAATCAAATATTGGTTGAACGTAGGCCTGATAAAGGTCTTCTTGGCGGAACATTAGGCTTTCCTACGTCAGATTGGGTGGAATATAAAAATGAGAAGCCAGTTGTAGAGCATGAATTGTTGCAATATGGAGTGCCTTTAAATCTATCTATCTTTCATGTATTTACACATTTTGAGCTGGAGTTATCTATATATACAGTTTGTAAATTTACTCATATAATTAATAAAAATCAATTTTGGCGTGATATAGATAATTTAGACGCTAAAGAGTTTCCAACAGTTTTTAAAAAGCCTTTTATAGCTTTTTTAAATAGTTAAAAGACTAAATTATGAGCAAAAATTTGTATAAATGAATATACCAGCCTATAATTATTTTACAAATCCGTTAACTTTTTAAAAACGTAGTATGACAATGAATAAAATTATCTTTTTACTGTTTGTGATTTCATATGTGACTTTTAGCGCAAGTTCTTATGCGCAGAATGTCGATATTAGTGAAAGGAATACTAAAATTTATGAGCGCCCAACTATGAAAAAATTATCACAGCTTTTTTGGGCGCTAGATCGTATGGATTATGAGAATGAAGAGCATATTGATAATTTTTTACGTATTAATGAATGTCAGCTTTATAAGGAATACAAAGATAATGAGTTCAAATGGCATGAAATTCGTAAATCAGCCATAGAGTATATAGAAAAAAATAAGAAAAAATTTCCTACCAGGTTTGAATTTATACAGCCTATATCTTTAGGAGAATATAATTTAGATACAAAAAGGTTTGAACTTAGTAATACATATAAGATTAATAATAAAAGATATTTTACGGTATCTGCTTCTGATGGCAGAGATAATTTTTGTGGAAAATTTGGAAAAACATTCCCTGATTATCTCCCTGGTATTTTTATAACATTGAGCCGACCTATTACTTTAAAATATATTCCAATTGATGAATTGTCTGCAAAAGAACTTATAAAGTTAAAATTAAAAGAATATAAAGCAAAATATAAAAACACTAATTTTAAATCGCAAAAAGATAAAGATCTAGCTAGGCAGGCTTATGCTGTCATGAAGGTTCGTTTTTTTGGTTCGGATGGCAAAATCCATGATCAAGGTGCACAGAGACCAAAACTTGCAACAGGGGATGGTATATTGGAAAGCATAGAGATATATGCGGATTTGCAGCGTATGAATCTTCTTTATCAAGAGAACTTTATTCGAAAAAGACAAAAATCTAACTTTGAAGTTAATCTTGAAAAAGAATATGAGGAATTTATAAAAAGAATGACTTTAGAGAATAGTGAATAGGCTTTTTTTTAACAATCATTGGCTTAAGGCTAAGCACTTTTTTTTATAAAAACACCCACTGCGGCAGTATTTTGAATAATATCTGGTTTTGAAATTTTTATACTCATTTGGGAAATGGGATATTTTTTTAAACATTGATTTATAATTTCCTCTCCAAAAGTTTCTATTAAATTAAAGTGCTTGGCTTGAGATATTTTTTCAATATTACTAATAACATCCTCATATGACACCGTGTCCGCAATATCATCTTTTTTATAACCGCCCCATATTTTTGGATACAAAGTTACATCCAGAATTACGCGCTGTTTATTACGCTTTTCATGCTCGTGAATACCAATCGACATTTTGATCTCAAGTGCATCAATAAAAATATAATTCGCCATAATAAGTCCTACATATCCGCGCGCACTTGAGAGCGTAAATGATCAATCGGAAAAGCCTTGCCTTTTTCCAAATAATGCCAGAATGTCCAGCCATTACAAGATGGTGCGCCTTGTAATGCTGCTCCCACTTTATGGATAGAGCCGCGCATTTTATCAATGTGATTTTGCGCCATGACTGACCCATCAGCATGTATTTTAACTTTAAACCGTTTTTTTGAATCTGTTAACACTGTTCCCGGTTTTAAAAGTCCCATCTCTAGCAATGATCCGAATGGAACACGCGGTTGTTCTCGCTTTGGCTTTACGTCTATAAGCGCATTATCTAGCGGCTCAACGGCATTAATGCGCTCTTGTGCAATTTTGGCGTATTTTTGATCCTGTTCAATTCCGACATAATGGCGGCCCATCTTTTTTGCAACCGCACCGGTCGTGCCGGTACCGAAAAAAGGGTCTAGAATTGTTTCGCCCTTACGTGTTGAAGATAATATAACACGTGCTAATAAACTCTCAGGTTTTTGTGTAGGGTGGGCTTTCTTGCCCTCATTATTTTTGAGGCGCTCACTACCAGTACATAACGGCAAATACCAGTCAGATCGCATCTGCTTATCTTCGTTCAGCGCCTTCATTGACTCATAATTAAAATAATATTTTGAGTCCTTCGACTTTGCCGCCCAAATCATTGTTTCATGTGCATTGGTAAACCTGCGACCGCGAAAATTTGGCATCGGGTTTGATTTTCTCCAGATAACATCATTTAAAATCCAATACCCCAAATCTTGCAGAATATAACCAAGGCGAAAAATATTATGATAGCTTCCAATGACCCAGATTGACCCGTCATCTGTTAGGGTGTCTCGCGCGGCTGAAAGCCATTTGGTTGTAAAGTCATCGTAATGTTTAAGTGTATCAAACTGATCCCAATCGTCATTCACTGCATCCACTTTTGTATTATTTGGCCGATGCAAATCGCCTCCAAGCTGCAAATTGTAGGGCGGATCCGCAAAGATACAATCGATGCTTTTTTCCGGAATTTGTTTCAGTGTTTCTATACAATCGCCATGAATGATTGTATCTGTGAATAACTTAGGATTTTGACTCGACATTTCTTTTCCTATTCTTTTTAAGACATCGAATCATGAGTCAAAATGGATTCGCAGTCAAGAAAAAAATGTAAATTCATGTTATGGAATCAGTATTTTACAAGGGATTCTTAAAGCATATAAGTCGACTTAATCAAACAGCCATCTTGGTTTGAGGGTCAACCTGACCATATAATAAATAATTACGTATGGGTGCAAAATTACGCCTGTGATGCGCTGTTACACCGTTTATATTAATGGCGTTTAAATGCTCTCGCGTGGGATAGCCTGCATTCCGTTCCCACCCATAATGGGGATAGGTTTGCGATAGTTTTGCAAGTAAAGCATCGCGATCCACTTTGGCAATAATTGAGGCCGCGGCAATGGAAACACTTTTGCTATCGCCTTTTATAATAGTTTGAACGGGGCAGGGGAAAGGCGGTGATAGATGTCCATCAATAAGGGCACATTTAAAATGAAAACCGGCTTTATTGGCTACCGTCTCATAAGCGCGCCGCATGGCCAAAAAAGAGGCCTGCACGATATTAATATCTTCAACCTCGCGGGCGCTTGCCTCTGCAATGCCCCAAATGCTATGGGTTTTAATTTGCTCTGCAAAAGCCTCACGTTTTTTCTTCGGAGTTTTTTTGCTATCATTTACGAGCGCCCATATATCCGCGCTTTTATATTGTTCCGGAATATAAACGCATGCCGCCGTGACAGGGCCAACCAATGGCGCACGGCCCACTTCATCAAGCCCGCACACGGCACCCTTAACCTGCATTTCAAAGCTAAAATCAGGCATATAGCACTTATCCTTTGAGGCTTTTTTCAACAATCTCAAAGACATTTGGTGATAGATCAGGAGTATCCGCTATACGTTCTAATGCAGCCTTCATGTTTTCCTGACGGTCTTTCGAATATTGCCGCCATGCGCGCATGGGGGTCAGCAGGCGTGAGGCAATCTGCGGATTGATCTTATTCAACTCAATCACTGCGTCGGCCAAAAACGTATAGCCACTACCGTCCACATGGTGAAAAGATGCCGGATTATTCATTGCGAATGATGCATAGAGGGAGCGAACCCGGTTGGGGTTTTTGATATTAAAATCTTCATGCGCCCGAAGTGTTTTTAAGTGTTTTATTATATCAGGATGCGTTGCAGCGGCCTGCACCGCGAACCACTTATCAATGACAAGCGGATACGCCTCAAACCGCTTATAAAATGTGCTCAGAACTTCATCACGCTCGGCATTTTTGTTATTTGCGAGCGCAGAAAGCGCAGCCATGCGATCGGTCATATTATCCGCCGATTCATAATGCGCTTTTGCCAATTTGGCGCAGCCCGTACCATCCGTGCAGGTTAAAACTGAAAGCACCTGGTTACGAAGTGCGCGTCGTCCCATGGCTTTTGCATCTACGCTAAATGCAGCGCTTGTATCATTTATTTTATATATTTTATCAAGTGCCTTGCGATGCGTTCGCTTGATCGCGGCTAGTATCATTTGCCGTGCTTTATGTATCACAACCGGATCTGCAAATTCGCGATCTTGTACAATGACATCAACGCTTGGGATTTGAAGTGCACGTGCAAGCAACGCTTTATCCGCATCTTCACTCATTGCATCCTTGAAAATGGCACTAAATCCATCAATATAGTCATCTGGCGCGCTCATATTTTCGCCCGCCTTATGTTGATCCAACATACGGCCGATAACGCGTCGCCCTAATATTTGCAACGCTTCCCACCGATTAAATCCGTCGTAAATTTCATGCTGGCTTAAGAAACGATACTCATTATCTTTTAGATTGGTATCCAAGATTACAGGCGCACTAAAATTTCTTAGAACCGATGGTACAGGCCGGCTTTCGATATCTGTAAATTCAAAACTTTGTTCGGCTTCTCGCAATTCCAATATCTGCGTACCGATTAAATCTGCGCCATTTTTACCAATCAAACCCATCGCAACTGGCATAACCATTGGCTGTTTATTTTTTTGCCCGGACGTGTCTGGAATGTTCTGCGATAATGTTACATGATACGTTTTTGCATCGGCATCATATCGCCCATAAAAACGAAGATGCGGCGTTCCGGCTTGGCTATACCATAGGCGAAAATGAGAGAAATCCATCCCTGATCCATCTTCCATCGCCTTGATCCAGTCTTCACATGTTACGGCTTGTCCATCGTGTCGATCAAAATATAGATCAGTCGATTTACGGTAGGCCTCATCACCCATCAATGTGCGAAACATACGGATAACTTCCGCGCCTTTTTCATACACCGTCATTGTGTAAAAATTATTGATCTCTATATAATTTTCGGGCCTTATTGGATGGGAGAGGGGGCCTGCATCTTCCGCAAATTGTAATCGCCTCAAATGTGCAACATCATCAATACGTTGCACTGCTTTCGAATGCATATCAGCTGAAAACTCCTGATCCCTAAAAACGGTTAAACCCTCTTTCAGTGATAGTTGAAACCAGTCACGGCACGTGACGCGATTACCTGTCCAATTGTGAAAATACTCATGCGCGATAACACTTTCGACACGGATGAAATCATGATCGGTTGCCGTTTCTTTTTCTGCAAGAACGAGCGCAGTATTAAAAATATTGAGCGCTGTATTCTCCATTGCGCCCATATTAAAGTCACTTACCGCGACAATGTTAAATATTGAATACTGGTATTCTCGCCCATAAACATCCTCATCCCATTTCATCGATTTTATGAGTGATTCCATCGCGTGCGCGCACTGCTTTTCATCACCAGGACGGACATAAATATAAAGGTCTACATTTTGACCAGACATCGTTGTAAAAGAATTATGCACATGGTTTAAATCACCCGCGACTAGCGCAAATAAATAACAGGGTTTGGGTGTTTTATCATGCCATATTGCAAAGTGTCTGCCATTATCAATCTCTCCAGAATTTTGTAATTCGCCATTACTTAGTAGTATGGGATACTTGGTTTTATCACCCTCCAAACGTACCGTGTATATAGATAAGACATCCGGACGATCAGGAAAATATGTGATCCTGCGAAATCCTTGCGCTTCGCATTGTGTGCAATACATATCACCAGATTTATATAAACCTTCAAGATATGTATTGTCTTCGGGTTTTATAATGGTTTTGATCTCGAGTGTGAACTGTGACGCTTTAGGGCAGGGCAGGGTCATTTGCCCCTCTTTTACATCATAGCCCCCATTATTAGTGACGATTTTACCATCCAACTTGACGGACACTAAATGCAAATCCTCACCATTTAGAACCAGATCTTCATCCCGCTCTTTTTTGAACACGAGCTTTGAGCTCACTTGCGTTTTGCTCTCATGTAAATCAAAATTTAAATCAACCGACAAAAGCGAATAGGGGTAGGGTTTGTAATCTTTAAGGTAAACAGCTTCTGGCTTTTGTGGAGGTGTCTGGTCAGCGCTCATAAATAGCCCTTGATGGTTTTAAGCAAAAAATTGAATTAAAGACTATCATGATATGTGTGAAATCAGAAGAGCACGAATAACAGATATTAATATTATTAATTGAGCGCCATATCATTGCGGTGTATGATTTCATTACGGCCGCTATACCCTAATAGATGCGGAATATCTTCGCTACGTTTGCCGATGATTTTGGCAAATTCGTCTGATGTATAAGCGCTTAAGCCAATACCTATCAAGGATTTATGCTCGTCAAAAATTTGAACCGGATCCCCGCGCTCAAACGTACCACTGATGCTCGTGATTCCAATGGGTAGCAAGCTGTTACCTTGTTTTAAGGCTTGCGCCGCCCCAGCATCAATAATCATAGAGCCTTTTGGCGCGATATGCCCTTGTATCCATTTTTTACGTGCCGAGCTTTGTGTATCCTTAGCAAGAAAAATGGTGCTTTTTAAAGCTCCATCAAGCAACAGACTAAGGCTGTTTTCCTTCATACCATTGGCAATAATAAGGGGAATACCTGCGCGCGTAGCTGAAATTGCCGCATTGATTTTACTTTTCATCCCGCCGGTACTAAGGCCGGCAATGGCTTCACCTGCCATTTTGATATGATCATCACCGATATGCTCAACGATACTGATATGCTCCGCGTCACTATGTTTTAAAGGGTCATCTGTGTAGAGCCCGTCAATCGTTGAAAACAATACAACCGCATCGGCGTCTACCATTTGCGCAACACGAACCGCCAGACGGTCATTATCGCCAAACCTTATTTCTTCGGTCGAAACCGTATCGTTCTCGTTGATAATAGGCACAATTCCTTTGTCCAGTAACGTAAAAAGCGTTTGACGCGCATTCAAATGTGTCCGCCTATTTTCCGTTTCCGTCATTGTTAAGAGTACTTGCGCTACGGATCGTTTATATTTTAGGAAGGCATCATGGTACCCTTTGAAGACATGAAATTGACCCACCGCTGACGCGGCTTGTTTTTGGTCCAAGGCGATAGCGGAAGGGGGTGTAAGGTTAGAAATACCAAGCGTTTTGCGCCCTAACGCAATGCCACCAGATGACACGATAATGACACGTTTTTGCGCTATAAGTAGTTTTTCCACATCTCTAGCCAATGCGTTCATCCATTGTGCGCGCACACAGTCTTTTTCAAAATCTGCGACAAGCATAGAGCCAAATTTTAAAACAATAACATCCGCTTTATCAATGACTGTGCGCGGAGTAGGGGGGGGTAAAGCGCTTAGGGCAGTGTTAGAACTCATGGCTGGAACGGAACCTCTTCTTGGCCTTCCGTCCGTTCATTTTCCTTGTGCTGATAAATGCGTTCTCCCAATTTATAAAGAACATTATCAACATTTTCTCCTGATACTGCAGAAATAAGGTGGACGGGCTTTCCTATATGATCTTCAAGTATTTTAGCTTGATCTTGGGACAACTCCTGCCCCAAAGCATCCATTTTATTTAGGCCGATAATCTCCTGCTTTTCCGCCAGACCGTGGCCGTATTCTTTCAGCTCATTTCTGATTGTATCGTAAGAGGCGCAAATATCATCTTCGGTGATATCGATCAAATGAAGTAAAACACTCGTGCGTTCAACATGTCCTAAAAACCGGTCGCCAAGGCCGTGACCTTCATGCGCGCCTTCGATAAGTCCGGGAATATCGGCAATCACATAATCATAATCACCGCGGCGCACAACACCTAAATTGGGGTGCAGAGTTGTAAAAGGATAGTCCGCAATTTTAGGTTTAGCATTGGAACATGCCGCCAGAAATGTGGACTTTCCCGCGTTCGGCAAACCGACAAGACCTGCGTCTGCTATCAGTTTTAGCCGTAACCATACGATCATCTCATGACCTGGCCAGCCAGGTGTCGTTTTTCGGGGCGCCTGATTGGTTGAGCTTTTATAATGCGCGTTCCCAAGACCGCCGTCACCGCCGCGTAAAAATATTTGTCTTTGTCCTTCCTCGGTAAAATCGGCGAGCACATGGTGTTGATCTTCATCCAAAATTTGAGTGCCGACCGGTATTTTTACAATTAAATCTGCTCCGCCTGCGCCACTTTTATTACGCCCTTCACCATTATGCCCACTTTGTGCTTTATAGTGTTGTTGAAACCTGAAATCTATCAGAGTGTTAAGTGTTGTTACCGCTTCGAATATAATATCGCCGCCCTTACCACCGTTACCACCATCAGGACCACCTCTTTCGATATATTTCTCGCGCCGGAAACTCAGTGCACCGGGACCACCTTTACCACTTTGAAGGTATATTTTAGCTTGATCTAGAAACTTCATAATGACCTGTAATAATCGATTTTTTGCGTTTTTTTATATGTAAATATAAGTAAGTTTTATATGAAAGTTATTTTTGAGAAATCTAAAATGATATTGGCTAAGCCAATATGTACTGTTGGAAAAACCAATACTAAATATAAAAACCGGATGATCGCGATTAAACGATCATCCGATCATAATAATAAATATGCGCGAAATTTATTCCGCAGCAATAGAATTTTGACCATCATTCGCAGGTACAACATTTACTTGCGCGCGTCCGGTGCGCCCCTTTGAAAAGATGACCTGTCCATCAACAAGTGAGAAAATAGTATGATCTTTACCAAGACCTACATTTTTACCAGGCTGATATTTTGTTCCGCGTTGACGTACAATAATATTACCAGCCAAAACAATTTCGCCACCAAATTTCTTAACACCTAATCTACGGCCTTCTGAATCGCGTCCGTTTCTGGAGCTACCACCTGCTTTTTTATGTGCCATTTTATATCCTTCCCTTTTTTTAAAAAATAAATCAAAAACGAGTTAAGCCGTCTTGATTCCTTTTATTTGAATTAGTGTTAAAGGCTGCTTATGGCCTTTTTTACGACGGTAATTCTGTCGGCGCTTTTTCTTGAAAATTGTGACTTTTGGCGCCATTGTCTGGCGGATAATTTCTGCCTGTACCATTGCACCTTCAACAAAAGGGGCGCCCATTTTTGCCGTTTTATCGCCATCACCAATATATAAAACTTCGGCAATATCAAGCTTTGCGCCTTGGTCACCATCAAGCTTTTCAACTAAAAGCTTATCATCTTTTTGTACTTTATACTGTTTACCGCCAGTGCGAATAATTGCAAACATTTTTATACTGCCCGTTACGTTTTCTTAATTGGTTATAATTTATATTTAATAATACGAGTGCGGTGTAATCACAAAATCGCATTTAAAAATATTGTATTAGAATGATGGATTTATACACGAGTGGCGTTTTCTGTCAAGAAATAGTATTATGAGTACTGTAAAAAATTAAAAAGAGTACCTGTCAATGCATCTATTCCAGCTTGTTTCTAACGCGCTTGTAACAATTTTTTCAAGTGATAATAAGAATACATTGCCTAATATTGCAGCTATTTTAAAAAAATATCAGGTTAGAACTTTAATGCCGCCTGATCTTGATACTCTTACGCAGGCTTCAGAAAACAGCGCTTTAATCATTATTTGTATTTATGATAATGACAAAATAGAACAAGTTTATGACTATGTCAGAGTATTAAAAAATAATAAGAACATTGTTGCGGACATAGTTTCAATTGACTGCCGAACATCCAATGAATCTTATAAAAATTGTAAAATTTCTCTGGTTGGAGAGGGCTACGATGACAGTCTTGATATGGATGATATGCACAATAAGGCTTTTGAAAACTATCTTTTGCAAAGAATCGTTCGGGGTAGGGCACGCATAAAGCAGAAAATCCAAGAAGAAGAATTTAAACGTTTTCGTGATGCCTTGGCCGTTTCACCGGTTTCTATGCTCATATTTGATGCAGAGAAAAGACTTGTTTTTGCAAGTGACCATTACTTAAGGGCTTATCCTATTTTAGCGTCCAAATTTGTAAAAGGTTTGCGGTCTTATGATGCGTTCGAGCTTATGATTTAGCAAGAAAATATCAATGATAAAGATCCGCGTTATGAGTATATCAAAGAATTTATGATGACCTTGAGCGGAAAAATAGAATTTAAGCTAAATAATGGGGTTCATTACCGTGTAAAAGCGACCGATTTACCCAATAGAAGGGGTACTGTTGTAACAGCACAGAATGCAAGTCCTCATCATTCTTTGTCATGAAAACCAGCGCTATACCTAATATTTACACATATAACGCATTGGTAAGTATTTTTTAATTATACGAATTTTACAAAATTTATGATATAGTTTTATTATTAAATTGTAAGAACATTTCAGGATGAAATGATATGATAAATAGTGCAAGTTTAGCTGATAACACCGCGGTTTCAAATACAATAAAAAACCTAGTTACAGGTGGCGAGTTAAATAACGCTTCTTCAGGATTGACACAAGGTAGCATTCAAACACCCGTTATTCGTGTTGATTTATCGCAACAAGCGCAAAATGTTCTCGACACCTATAATCAAACTGTAAAAAGTATTTCAGCGGGCATTGAGAACTTTAATCAAGCAGACATTCGTATAAAGACCCAGCACCTGAGTGCGCTGAAAGAACAGCTTAGTTTTTCGAAAAATTTATTAAAAAATGCCAGCCAAAGTCAGGTTGCAGGATTGTTACCTGCGGCAGAGCAAATTGGGGATGGTTTGCAAGATATCGGGCGTCAAATAGCTAATATATTTGAGCAGGGGACTGGTAATGCTGATACTGCGGATTCTGTTGGGACAGTTTTTAACAATGCAGCTTTTCAGCGCCCTTTATTCGGATATTCATATGCGGAAAATATAAATGTAGAGTTTGATTTTACGCGCTACACCGAAACTACGGAAACATTTAAAATTAGTCAAACCGAGGAGGGGTTTGAGATTACGCAAGCTTTTGAAACGGTTGAGATTGTATCTGCACAATTAAAAGTGGAGCAATCGCAAACATTATCTATCAAAGGCAGCGCATCGCCTCAATCTTTGCTTTCAAAGGGGCAGGATTTATCCAGTATTTTAGACCAATTTAAAACTTTACTAGGAGAGTACGAATCACTTCTAGATGGTATATTCAAAAATCTTGGGGGCTTTAGTATAAAAAATGGTGGCAGTTAAGGCGTAACGGCACCACCATAAAAGTACCAGCCCAAACCAATTATAAAAAGAAAGTTTCCATATAAACCATGTTCTATTGTTACAAGCGCCAACGAGCGTGTTTCGTTGTATGTGCGAGCGAAGATTAATCCGGCTATAAAACTTAATAATGGTGCAATCCAGTTTATAAATAAAACGTGCGCATATGCAAAAACCACCGCACTTGCGAATATTTTGGACTTGTCAGTTTTAAAAATTGATTCGTATCGTTTAAAGAAGAATGTGCAAAAGATAAACTCTTGCGGAAGTGCTGATAGTATTGGGTAAGCAAACAACAAGCCTGGAATTATATAAAACTTGTTTTTGACCAAATATAAAAATCTATCCGGATCGTACAACAAAATTAGTAATGTCATTAAAATACAACAGATAACCCATCGCCGTAATATCGGTTTCATAAAGGGCCATTTGACAGCAGCCGTATTCCAGAATGTTTTCCAGTTTTTAAAATATAAAACGTAATAGATAAAAAAGCAGTAACTTACGGCGGCCCAAAGGAAAAAGAACATAAGTGGCGCCATACGAAATATAATTATATAGCTTGGCAGGGCAACGCAGAGTAAAAAAAACTCAAGAACAACAAATATGCGTG
This sequence comes from uncultured Alphaproteobacteria bacterium, assembly GCA_963702155.1. Lineage (GTDB taxonomy): Bacteria > Pseudomonadota > Alphaproteobacteria > Micavibrionales > Micavibrionaceae. Next base: position 743,512 of record OY969717.1, on the reverse strand, counting down.
ATAAGAGAATAGTCTTAATCATAAAAAATTTTAAGAAAAATATTAAGAGGTTAGCTTTAATTTGAGCATAAAGTTGATTTTATTAGAAATAAAGAATTATAATAAAATAATATATATATAATTTATGGAGTGCGCAAATATGTCGAAAAATAAGATGAACAAGAATAAAGTTATATTAGTATCTTTAATTGCTCTTTTCTTCATGATCGGTCAGGCTCACGCTGTAACAGTTTATATTGCAGGAGATTCTACAGTGAGAAGCGGTATAACTCAAAATAAAAAACCTACGATAACTGAGGGCGGTCAAAAAAACTCCAATACTGATAAAAATAAATTACAGGGATGGGGTGATTATCTTGCTGAAAGCTTTAATGACGATGTAACTGTAAATAATTATGCCGTTTCCGGACAGTCCACCAAAAGCTTTAGAGATAAAGGATACTGGGATGGACTCATACAAAATGTTAAAGCTGGCGACTATGTTCTAATTCAGTTTGGACACAACGACGAAAAAAGTTCTAACCCTTCTTTATATGCTACAGCAGGTGACGCCAGCAACAATTACAGCGGTACTTATAAGGAAAACTTAAAAAAATATGCGGCAGAAATTGCTGCAAAAGGCGGCACACCTATTATTGCATCATCCGTTGAAAGAGCGCGATTCAAAGATGGGGTTTTAAGAGACTCTCACGGTAATTATCCTGCTGCTGCTAGACAGGCAGCAATTGAAGCTGGTGTTACCTTTGTTGATAATACAGCCATTTCAAAGAACTGGATGCAACAAGCAGGAGCAGCTGCTATGAAAGATTATTTTCCCGCAATTAATATGGATGGGGATTCTTATAAGGATGGCGATGCAACCCATACAAATTATTTAGGGGCGCAAACTAATGCAAACGCCGTTATTAATGCTTTAAAAAGCTCTTCTAATCCTATAAAAAATATAATAGGCAATGCTCCCACATCAGATAATCCTGTACCACCATCAGGTGAGCCCGGCGAACAGCCCCTACCAGCAGGCGAAAATCCCCCAGCAAATGACATTCCTGCGGAAGAATGCACGTTTGAGTAGGATATAATTATGTAAGGCCAAGAGCTGTAGGGGATAACTCATGCAGATTATAGAAATGTGATAATATATATTACGGAAAATAATGTTTTTTGTTTATTCTCAAAATGAGAAAATTTCATTTAGCTTCAAAGGCTTAGCGAATAACTTCGTCCTTAATGCTTGAAAACAAACAGAAAATAATAAAATTCACAGTACATTTGCTTATTTATGTATTTTTGCTTTAAAATATAATAAATATAACTTTTGTGTATCCTCGGAGGGTAAGATCGTGCGAACAATCTGTAAAAACTATAGAGCATTCCGTTTTAGTATAGCTATGACATTTTTTCTTTTTACCCTTACAAGCATGATTTTTATACATAAGAGTGCCTCGGCAGCGTGTGTAGTATCTCCTTCTGGTGATTATGTTTGTGGGCAAGCGGGTTCGCCAGACTTATTTGATAATCTGGATGACGATGAAGGGTATGATCCGCAAATAGATAATGACGATGTATACATTGCCCCTGAGGATCTTGATATTCCTGAGTTTGACCCAACTTACGGTACAGGCGGTGAAGACATTGAAGACTTAATAAATAAAAAACTAGATGCTGAAAATCATATGGAGGAAATTTTAGCTGCCTTAGAGACATTTGAAGATCCCTATGAAAAAGAACAAGCCCTTACAATTTTTACTGACTGGGTTAAAGATAAAGAAGAAGTTGATGATTTTGTTTATGAAGGTGGTAAAGATAAGATTCTTGAAGAAAGAGATGGTAAAATCTACTTTCTAGGAAAAGAAGTCCTCCCTGCTCCTCCCGACAACCGTATTTCCGGCTTAATGCCTTGTTTTCAAGTAGTAAACAAATATAGCTGTACCGATAACGAAGATGCATCCGGTGAGTTCAAACCTGATGACACGCAAGTAAAAGACGGCAGCGAACAAGTTTATCGCTTCAAAATGAAAGTAAGCGATGAATTCGATCCATCCACCAAAAAAGAACTTTTTAGCTTTGATGAAGATAAAGCTGAAGATGGCTCAGAAAGAAACAGAAAACCCACAGCCAGTTTTTCAGTAGATAATGAAAAATGCTACATCACCATAACAAGTGCTCGTAAATTCATAGACTATGAAAATACAGAAGGTGAAATTCTGGAAGATGAGGGCATGTCGTACGAAAGTAACGGAAAATCCTACGGCTATGGCGCCAACGGTATGATAACTGAAACAAAGGAAATCAATTGCGCCGGAAAATTTGAGCCTGAAAGCGAAGTAAACATAGAAGTATATACAAAATGGGCACCCGATCTCACTGGGTTTTCAGAATATTATTTAAATGGAGAGCTTGCGTTTACTTACACAGGAATGACGTCTTTCTACGATAAAGATGAATCAGGACCGCGCATGAATTTGAAAAAAATTGATGGGGTAATATTCGAAGAAGCATCTAGAAACGATGTTATTAAAACAGCAGATGGCGGCCAGGATTATGCGAGTTGCTGTTCTGGCGGTGGCGCTAGCCCATCAGGCGGTGGCACACAGCAATGTGGTGGAAATTTCCCCATTACTGATCAGCCTCCTGTCGGTGATGCCGATTGGGCATGTGGTGAAGGCACAAACGTACATTGCGGTAGCGATACATCAAAACCAGGGCGCGTAGCAAGTTTCCCATTTCAATATCCGCCAGCAACCGGCAAGAAAATTTATGTTTCCAGTTCTGGATGTTCGGGCAGCGGTGGTTCTTCAGAAGGTTCGCCTTTATGTGCAAGCGCAGTACCGGATTTGAATTTGAATCCTGGAGATCAGGTTCTGTTTAAAGCGGGAGAAAGCTATAATATTCCAAAAACTATCATTCCCAAAAACTCTGGGGCAGCAAATAATTATATAAAATATGGCTCATTTGGTAATGGCAATAAACCTATTCTAAACTTCAGTGGAGCGGCCTTTAATATTAATGATAAAAGCCATATCCAGATTGATGGGTTACATATAAAAACACCAAGCGCGGGTATAACGATTAAAGGGAATTCTAATAAAAACATTATTTCTCGTAATCGGGTTGAAGGTACAAATGACAATACCGCTACGGGAATAAGATGGTCAAATACCACAGGTGGAAGTAATTTCTCTGAGGTAGGGGAATCTTATGTTATCAGTAATGAAGTTCATAACTTTAAAACAGGAATAGGCGGTCGTGGAGGATCAACAAAAGCAAGCCTTATTGCAAACAACTTTGTTCATAGCACCACAGTAAAAGATGGAAAATCATATTACGCCGATGGTGAAGACGCTATAGAAATGGCGCGTGGAGACTACAGAGGCTCTGTAATGAGGAACAATGAAATTACAGGGTGGCGTGATGACGCTGTTGATTTATTCGGAGCTAGGAACGCTATAGTCGAAAATAACTATATTCATGATTTAGCTACGGTTGTTAATGGCTCTGGTATCGCTATAAAGCTTGGTGGAACAAACGACTGGGATCGCGACGGGCATGTAGATGTCTCTGGAGACAATATAGCGCGCGGAAATGTCATACATGGTCTAAATCCATTATACAGCGAAAAGAATTGTATGGATAAGCTTGGTATGAGCAAAGATAATATGGATGAAAGCCGATGTACGAATCACTCAGAATATAGAGCGCTAAGCAACGGTATAGCAACAAATGGTTCAAGTAATAGTAAAGCTTATGATAACTTTATTTTTGACATTGATGGACAGGCTATTACAAGTTGGGCAGGTAAAAACAATGATCTGTACAATAACAAATATGCGGATATAGCGAGACAGCCAATATATGTTGGTGGAGGCGGTAGTGATAATATTTATGATAATGAAGAAGTTGCTGCGCCCTCCTCCTTTGATATTGTAGAATATGGGGCGTCTAACGGTCAGGATTATGGTACAAATGATAATACTGGCGGAAGTTGTGACAGTGGTGGAAGCACGCCTGCACCTGGAACAGGTACGGCCACAAATCTTCTGGATGAATATACTAACAAAGCAGCAAATCTTGCGTGCGTTGGCTATGGAGGGGGGGGCAGCGGAAGTAGCGGAGAATGTTCGCCGGACTTTACGGCAGCATCAATATCACCTATTTTAAACGCCGATCAGCTTGAAGAAGTCAAAATCACGGATTCCTCTATTGATGATGCTGCAAGCAATCAACTTACAGTTACATTTGATAAACCTATAAACGCATCAAACGCAGATGGATTTCGATTAACGGGTGGGCCGGCACAAATTAAAGGCATCAAATCGGTCAATGGAAATCAAGTTACGTTTGAGCTGAGCGATCATGTTTTGCCCGATGATAATTACAATCTGGAATATTGGTATGAAACTGGTGATATGGGTGTTGATGGCGGTAAAAAAGCGGCAACGATAACACCTACAGCAATTAAAAATAATGCAACTCAATACAATGGAAATGGTGAAATTCATTATGTTAGCAATGGCGGTCAATCTTTTGAGCAGGCGCAAGCCAAAGCCAAACCGGGCGACTATATTCTCTTCAAACGTGGTGAGAATTACCAAGGCCCCCTTACTGCCACAAAATCTGGTACAAAAGACGCCTATATTACTTATGGTGCATACGGTTCTGGTGCTAAGCCGAAAATAACCTATAATTCAAACGCAAAGCGTAGGAAAAATGGTCAAGCATATTTTGACAGTGCTGTGCATATTCATGGTCAAAGCTATATACAAGTTGATGGACTTGAAATTAATCTTCAAGGGAGTGGTGTTTATCCAAAAACAACCGGTATTCATATCGCTGATGGTGCAAAAGATATTATCATTTCAAACAATGATATTCCCAATGAAAGTGGCGAATGTTATTTCGGTATTAACTATATGGGTGATAATACTTCAAATGAAGCAGGCCTTACAAAATTAGGCTGGAAGCCCATCGAACGTCCGCAAATTTTGAATAATAAAATTACAGGATGTATAAAAGGCATTGGAACCTCAAGCTGGCCAGCAACTGACTTAAATAATACGATTGGAGGTGCTTTAATCGAAAACAATATTATCTATGGTTATAATAAAACTGCATCCAGAGATATTGAGGCCATTCATATAAACCGTGGAAAAATGAGCGGTACGATTGTTCGTAAAAATAAAATCACTAATTATGTCGATAATGCTATTGAAGTTTTTGGTGCTTCTGATGTGATTATTGAATATAATGAAATTTCTAATAATGTGAGTGATGGCGGCTCTGGTGGTGGAACGGCTATTAAGATGGGTGGTTTTAACAACAACTCGGGTGGTCTTGATGAAGGTCGTTCAGTCGCAAGGAATAATATTGCAAGATATAACTACATACATGATCTTTCTGGTCCTGCAGACTGCAGCTGCATAGGCATTAAATCGGCCGCAGGTTTATCTGGTCAGATCTATGGTAATGTAATTCAAGATGTTCAGGGATCAGGAATTAAAGTCGAAAATTTTGTTTCTAAAGAGGCGCCTTGGATTATAAAAGACAATACTATTTTAAATGCTGGGAAAACTGGAATTGATGGTTATATTACGAGTTATAGAGGCGAAACTCACAATGCACTGGACAATCTTATAATTGAAAACAATGTTGTCGACGGCAGTAAATACGACATAAGTATTACCGACACTACAAATGGCGGTAAAAAGGCAGTTGGTAAAAATAACACGCTTATAAATAATAAAGTAAACAACAAAACATATTCAGGTACAGGAGATACAACAGGAAATCTAACCGACGGCGGTACAGCCGTAGACACACCAAATGGAAAAAAACCTATATATGCCGCTTCTGCGGCGCCAGAAAATGCGTATGGATGTTCCGGTGGTTAAATATTTTTAGAGATAAAAGTATCAGACTTCAACTACAAGCCCGTCATATGCGGGCTTGTAGTTTTTTGGAGTTTCGTTCATCAACGTTTGGTAATCCATGGCTGGTGATAGATGGGTCATATAAACCTCCATTGCCCCGATGCGCTCGTTCATTTTGTAAAGTGCTTCAAGAGTAAAATGCACGCGGTTACGTTTCATTTTATATCCCGCCGCATCGACAATCCATGTTTTTACGCCGCGTAAAATTTCAATTGCTTGTTCATCCAAATCTACAACATCGGTTGAATAGGCGACATCCCCAAAACGAAAGCCGATAGATTTGGAAAACCCGTGGCTTTGTATAAACGGGGTAAATTTTATATCTCCAATTATATGCGGTTTGGCGAAGTTTTTATCAGCGAAGGCATGTGAAACACATGCGACAGGATAAAGCGGTGACACCTCTTCAAACTGATATTGAAAGCGCTGCACAAGCTCATCCATATGCTCCGCCAAGCCATATACATCGATAGGTTTATTTGTGCGTTTAAAATACGCACGTAACTCATCAAATCCGGCAATATGATCCGCATGCATATGTGTAAAAAATACTGCGTCAAGCGAGGTCAAATTCTCGCGCACCGTTTGCATACGAAAATCAGGGCCGGTATCGATAACCATTGTTGTCGTATCGCTTTGAACTGCAATGCTTGCGCGTGTACGAAGATTACGCGGCTCATGCGGGTTACATGCCCCCCAGTAATTACCTGCCGCCGGCACCCCTTCGGAATTACCGCACCCCAATATTGTTATTTTTAAACTCATACCGCTTTTTTTAAACTAAAACAGCCCTATCAAAAAGACGAAAGAAGTTATTTTTTGTTTGCGTTGCAATTTGATCCAGTGACATTCCATGTATGTCTGCCAAGGTTTGCGCCGTATGGCGGATATAAGCGGGCTCGTTTGTTTTGCCGCGATAGGGTGCGGGCGCTAAAAATGGGGCATCGGTTTCAATTAAGGTTTTATCCAGCGGAATTTTTTTTGCAATATCCCTCAACCAATCCATTTTCTTAAATGTGATCATTCCGGAAAATGAAATGTAAAATCCAATATCTATACCAAATTCGGCCAACTTTGGTGTGGAACTAAAGCAATGTAAAACCCCTTTAAGATGTGTGCCGCTCCCCTCCTCCTTCAAAATGCCGATAATGTCATCATCGGCATCGCGCGCATGAATTATAAGCGGCAAGCCCGTTTCTAAACACGCCCGAATATGCTTGCGAAAAGATTCTTGCTGCTCTGCTTTACCAGAGTGATTGTAAAAATAATCAAGTCCGCTTTCCCCGATACCAACTATATTAGGGTCAGACTTGGCTATAAAAACTAATTTATGTAGATCAATTGCCTGTTCAGCCGTCTGCCCCGCATCATGCGGATGTGTGCCTACAGAACACCAAACGTTATGATTTGCACGGGTAATGGCAAGTAGTTCATCCATTTCCTCGGCTATTCGGCAACATATAGTTAGCATACCATCAACATCGGCGTTTAGGGCGCGCGCTATAATATCACTTGGTATATTATCTTCACCATTTGCCGCATGATTAAGGTGACAATGAAAATCTATGAACATACCTTACTCTGCATTATTTACGGGTAGTTCGATGCGCGGAAATACGCCTACCGGTTTATCGATGGATATGCCGGATTTGATAGCATGGCTTTCAGACAAATGGTCAAATGTTCGTTCTTTTTCAGGAATTTTCATTTGATCCAGCAGTTTATTCGCCGCATCTGGTGTATAGGGCAGTATCATAATTGCGATACACCGAATGGCATCCGCCAAAACATAGAGAACCGTTTTCATGCGTTCGGGATTTTCTTTTTTCAATACCCATGGTGCTTGAGAGTCCGCGTATCCGTCCCCTGCTGATATCAACTCTTGTAAGCTTGCAAGGGCCTTATTAAAAGCAAAGCTTTTCACATGATTACGCATGTCGGTTATTTTAGAAAAGCTTAGTGCTTGGAGGTCTTTATCGTCTTGATTGTATTCTCCGGCTTGGGGGTAGGCCCCGTCACAATTTTTATAGATCATGGAAAGTGTTCGTTGTGCAAGATTACCAAGACCATTAGCCAGATCCGCGTTTATTCTTTGGACGGCTTGATCATAAGCAAAATTGCCGTCTTGTCCGTGCGGAATTTCGCGCATTAAAAAATATCGTAATGCATTAAGACCAAAAAGATCGACTAAGTCGCTTGGCGCTGACACGTTACCTAAAGATTTGCTCATTTTTGTTCCATCCATAAGTATGAAACCATGAGAGAAAATAGCCTTTGGTAGCTCTATACCTGCAGATAATAAAAAGGCCGGCCAATATACGGCGTGAAAACGGATAATATCTTTACCAATAACGTGGTAATCAGCTGGCCAGAATTTTTTATACGTATCCCCATCTATGTCTGGATATCCGAGTGCCGTTATATAATTGGTGAGCGCATCTAGCCACACATACATAACATGGTTTTCATCATCAGGAACAGGAATACCCCAGTCCAAACGCGATTTATGACGCGAAATTGATAAATCCCGTAAGCCGCCTTCTACAAAACTTTTAACCTCATTCATGCGCGATTGCGGCTGGATGAAGTTCGGATTCTCTTTAAAATATTCAAGAAGCTCTTCGCCATAAGCAGATAAACGGAAAAAATAACTTTCTTCTTCAACCCATTCTACAGGTGTTCCGTTTGGAGATATGAACTTGCCAGTTTTCAGGTCTTTGGTAAGTTCATCTTCTGTAAAGTACCCTTCCTCACGTATTGAATACCATCCTTCGTACTTTCCCAGATAAATATCGCCATTTTCTTTAAGTTTGCGCCAAAGCGCCTTAGATGCTTCATAGTGACGCGGTTCAGATGTACGAATAAAACTATCATGTGAAATATTAAGATCAATACACATCTCTTTGAATTGCATTGCGTTTTTATCAATGAAACTATGAATATCTATATTGTTTTCGTACGCGGTTTTTAATATCTTTTCGCCGTGCTCATCTGTTCCAGTCAGAAAATGTACATCATATCCATCAAGCCTTTTGAAACGTGCCATGACATCCGTCAATAAGGCCTCATATGCATGCCCTAAATGTGGTGCGCCGTTTACATAGGATATAGCCGTCGTAATATAGAATTTTTTGTTATTATTGCTCATTTATTATTCAAACTTTTTTATAGTTTTGGATCATTTGAAAAGCAGACATTATACATTGGTATTTGTCTAAATTTCCAACATCTGCCGTCTCAAAAAGATTATCTAGATCTTCATATAATGTAATAAGGCCTGCACCTCCTAAATTCAATGCTATATTCTCAAAACCCTTTAAAACATGACCATCAAAAGATTGCTTACGGGCGAGCATACTACTTAGCATTTTAAAAATAATGAGAAGCAAAAATCTTAAAACTTCATAGTCAGCGCCCTTATTTGCTCGTGCATAAATTTCGGCGATACCGTGCAATTTGATACTTTCAAAATTGGGATAGGTCGATATCACATTTTCGAGATCCTCTAAGCGCTCGCTTAGCCTCATTTCGTAATATTGTAGTGCTGCGCCTACGCTGCCTTGTGACATCAAAAGGATCAAATCCGTTTCTTTTTTTGTCAAATCGGGTTCACTTTGCTTTAATACTGACTCGATAAGTGTATTCCTTAATGGTTTAAAATTAATGACTTGCGCACGTGACCTTATAGTTGGGATTAGGCGACCCAGGCGGTGGGTCACGACAATCAATAATGACTTTGCAGGCGGCTCTTCAAGAATTTTTAAAAGTGCGTTTTGTGCGCTGCGTGTCATCGTGTCGGCATCATCTACTATAACAACTCGCCATCCGCCTTGTGATGAGGTCATTCGGAAAAAGGCAGGTACACGCCGGACATCTTTAACCGCGATAGAGCGCGTTTTTGATGTTTTCTCAGTTTCCGTATCTTGCTCTATCACCATAAAATCCGGTGAAGCGCCAGATAGAACACGTCTTACGGCCGGATGAGCGAAGGTAATACTTAGAGTTTCCGGTTGTTCTTCGAGTATATTATCAAACATACTATCTTGCATGCTCTGGTTTGGCGTACGCGAGAGAAGAAATTTTGCCAAACGAAAGGCCATCGTTGCCTTGCCAATGCCCTTTACTCCTTCAAAAATTATAGCATGCGGGAGGGTATCATTGTAATACTGGGATATTAATGATTGTTCAATTTTATCATGGCCATAAGAATGTAAGGCCATGCGCGGGCCTTCTAAACAAAATATTTTCTGATCTGCATTGGCTGGGTTTAGCGCATGATTATCGTAATGATCTATAGAATTTTGATTGGCCTGCTCCGGCGCTTCTATATCACTGCCAAACAGACCCATTATCGAGAGAGCCTGTTCAATGTTTTCTTTAAAATGATTTCACTAATTTCTAATACATCTTGGGATGCATCTACGACTACGCATCGCTGCGGTTCTTTTTTTCCAATATCCAAAAAAGCCTTACGAATTTTTTTATGAAACTCTATTGCCATAGTTTCAAACTTATCCTCTACAGGTTCTACACCAAGTGCGCTGGCTGCCGCTCTTAAGTCGGTGCGGTTTAAACCAGTTTCAGGATCAATATCCATTATGAATGTCAAATCCGGAATTAATCCGCCTGTGGCGATATTGTTGAGCTCAGTCAATTGTTTCAAATTAAAATCACGTCCATAGCCTTGATACGCCATTGTGGAATCAATAAAACGATCACATATTACGATTTTGCCTTCTTTTAACGCGGGTAGGATTTTATTTTCAATGTGCATTGTGCGTGCTGCTAATAGCAGTAAAGTCTCTGCCAAAGGGCTCCACGCGCCGCCATCTTTTTGAGTAATCAGTTCTCTCAGTTTTTCTGCTTCAGGAGTGCCGCCGGGTTCGCGCGTTGTAAGCACTTTATAACCTTTACGTGTAAGGGTATTGGCAATTTTATTAATTTGTGTGGTTTTACCACTCCCCTCCCCGCCTTCAAAGGTTATGAAGGTGCCGCTATATTTAATATTTTTATTTACATCATTCATATAATATCGCCCTACCCCAAAATCATAATTTTGAGCTTTTCAAAGGCAACTTTAAAAAAGCCAGCCTTTGGAACATCTTCGGCGGCAAATAAAGGGCGTTTTAGAGTTTTTGCATGCGGCATTGATATTTCTACATAACCGACTTCGTCTCCACGCGCTATAGGTGCCAAGACGGGGGCGTCGAATACGGCGCGTACCTTATATTTATCGCGATCCAGTTTTGGAATACTTACAATAAAATCTTCGGCCACGTTGGTAGTAACGGTTTTCTTAGTTCCATAAATGACAGGAACAGATTCTATAGCTTCATCCGGCTTAAAAAGGATTTTATTGTCGAATCTTTTTAGTCCCCATTCTAAAAGCTTGGCTGATTCTTCCGCGCGCGATTTTTTGCTGTCCAATCCGTTTACAACGATTATAACGCGGCGATCATCCAAGACGCCAGAGCCGATAACACCGTATCCGCCAGCCTCTGTATGTCCTGTTTTTACCCCATCGGCATTGATGCCGCGGTAAAGCAATGGATTACGGTTATCCTGAGGAATGTTATTATAGACAAAACTTGTTTCGGCGTAATATTTATAGAATTCAGGGAAGTCACGAATAATAGCGCCTCCTAAAATTGCCAGATCACGCGCGGTTGAATAATGATTGGGATTTGGCCATCCACTTGCATTTTCAAAGTTGCTGTCTTTCATGCCAAGTTCTTTGGCCTTTACATTCATAGCCATGGCAAATGCGCTTTCAGAGCCGGCAATACCTTCGGCAAGTGCGATCGTTGCGTCATTACCGGATTGCACGATGACACCGCGGATTAGATCTTCAACTTGCACATCATCGCCAACTTTAATAAACATTTTAGAGCCTTGCTTCTTCCAGGCTTTTTCGCTTACCCGGAATGTTCCATCAAGTGTCACATCGCCGCGTTCGAGTGCGTCAAACACCATATACATGGTCATGACCTTGCTCATGGACGATGTAGGCATTTGTTGGTCAGGATTTTTTTCAAACAAAACTTGACCCGTATTATAATCTATAACGATGGCTTGCTTGGCTGGTGTTGTTATTTCGGCGGTTTGCGCATGTAAGACAGTATGCTGTGCGAAAAATGCAAAACAAAAAAAGAATATAAAACGGTAATAAAACATTATTTTTCCAAAATCGGGTTTATAAGAGTGAATATAAGGCGCAATACGTCAAAGAGTTTGCTTGTGTTTCTATTGTTATACAATGACAAGAATTTGATGGTTATTCAACCACGATTATTGCTTGATTATAGCCTCCGGCAATCAGGTTTTTTAAAACGCGATCCGCATTGGGAATGCCGTTGATGGGCCCTATACGAACACGGTAGAACATATCTGCACCAACAGAGGCAGAGTAAACTTTTGCATTTCCATGTTGGCCTAGTTGTTGTGTGAGGCCTTGTGCATTCAGTTTGTCTTTAAATGACCCGACTTGTACAAAAATTGGTGCGCGCCCTACCGGCATTTCCTGAATGACAGGATCAGGCATAAAACGGCCGTTATTTAAATGCCCAGGAATATTTGCGCCACCTGCAACCTGGCGCTCTACGCGCGCGCCTTCTGAAGGATATTGCGTATCATTCAGAGCCGTATTTGTAATGCCGTCCTTGGAATCTATCCGCATTTTTATGCGGTCATCCGGATTCAGGCGTGATGCATTACCCATATTTATTTTCATGTTCGGGGGGAGCGCATCCTTGGTCGATCTTCCTGCAGCACGATTTTCGTTCATTGCAATTTCGACGCCGCTCGTATCTTCTCCGCGCTTTGCAGCCATTGCGATGGCGCGGCTTTCTTCTGCTAAGACTTGAATTTTGACCTTTGCAACACCTTTGTTTTTAAATCCTAAAAGTTCGGCGGCTTTTTTTGACAAATCTATGATACGACCACGTTTAAAAGGACCACGATCATTAACACGTACGATTAGCGATTTCCCATTCTCTAAATTTGTGACGCGTACAAGAGACGGAATTTGAAGCGTACGATGCGCGGCGGTTAATTCATGCATGTCAAAACGTTCGCCATTGGCGGTTGGTTTGCCGTGGAAATTAGGGCCATACCAAGAGGCAATACCCGTTTCAGTATGGTTATATGATTCTCGAGGCGTGTAAGTTTTGCCAGCGACCTTGTAAGGGTTGCCTACTTTAAACAAGCCGACAGAGCGTGATTTGCGCTTTGGTTTAGTAATTTTAGAACTATTTTCGGTAGTATTGGCACTACGGTTATCGACGATAATTTTGTTATCACGCGGTCCCGCGCAGCTACATAAAACAAGTATCAAGAAAAGTGAAAAAATAGTAGAACGCATAATGATGACACAACGCCTTTTTTATATTTTATAGTTTCGGTTGCAGGGATTAAGACAATTAACGGGCGATTGCATCGGATAGCAAGCCGACCGAAGTTGCAAAATATGTTGAATTATTCCAACGTTTAAACACTCTAAAGTTGTCATAGATCAGAAATGCTGGACCATCCAGCCCGTCTGGTGCAATAAGCGAGGCTTTCATGCCTGCAACAACCGGAATTGGTTGGCCATTTGTCTGCGTTACACCCATACCTTTCCACTCATTTAATGATTTTTTGATTTTATCATTGGCTAGGCTAGCGGGGAGACCTTGTGGTATTTTGACTGGTCGTCCCCATTTTTCGCCTTCGTTCCAGCCGCTTTTGTCAAGATAATTGGCCGTGGATGCAAATACATCGGAAAGAGAGTTCCAGATATCTTTGCGACCATCTTCGTTTCCATCAACGGCATAAGCGAAAAAGCTGGACGGCATAAATTGGTTTTGTCCCATTGCACCAGCCCACGATCCCTTCATATTGGCAAGATCAATATGCCCTTGATCTATAATTTTAAGCGCGTTAACAAGTTCTTTTGAAAAAAATTCACTGCGCCGGCCATCATAGGCAAGTGTTGCGAGTGCGGGCACAACATCAAAACCGCCTGTATTGTTGCCGTAGCTTGTCTCAACACCCCACAAGGCGACAATTACTTCCGGCGGTACGCCGCCGTGCCTAGCACTCATTTTATCAAGTTCTGTGCGATGTTGGCGGTACATTTTTCGCCCTTGTGCAATACGGGCATCGGATATCACGCGGTCTTTATATTGCGCGAATGTCCATTTGCCTTCGGGTTGCTTGCGGTCGAGTTCAATTATTCTAGGGATTGGTTTTACATTTACAAAGGCACGGTCAAGCAAATCCTGCGATATGCCCTGTTTCTGTGCATCTATTTTAAATGTCTGAACCCATTGATCAAAATTTTGATCTTGCGCCTGCGCACCATTTAGGCTAACCGCGTGAAGCAACACACTTGTTAACACGCCCTGACATAGTCTTTTAAATGAGATCATTATTTTACCTTGCTACTTGTGCGTTGCCCGTTCCAAAAAGATTATTTTGTTTTAATACCCTATAAAAAATCTGGCGAAAGGCAAAGCGGATTTGTAAAAAAAAGTATTTTTCATTATTACTTTTTCTTATCGTATATCTTCTGAATTATTTCGAACATAAAAGCAGTGCTCCATCCAAATAGTAAAAACCCGTTTGCAGATTGGAATGAGCTGATTAAACGCCATGATTCACCCAGTACAATATCGCCATAGCCGACAGTTGTAAATGTTGAGGTGGAAAAATAAAGGGCTGTTTCAAGATCTGGTAAAGCATCCACTAATAAATAAAACCCGGCCCATAGCCATATTTCAATAATAAGCGCCAGAAATATAAAGTTTATTACTATTATAAGGGTCAGCATTTTCCATACGATAAAAAAGTGCCGTTTTAGTAAACGGCATAGCGGTTCTAAATACGTTAAAATGCGGTCAAATATAACCGCGTGTATCAACACAGTAGCGCAGATAAGAGCGATTCCGATTAAAAGTTGATAAAAAAACATCTAAAAATCCTTTTTTCTCTAGACAGAGATACACAAAAATCGGTATGACATGAAGCGTAAAGATTACTTATCTTTTTAAAGTTGCGGACAGATGGCAGAGTGGTTGAATGCACCGGTCTTGAAAACCGGCATGGGTGCAAGCCCATCCAGGGTTCGAATCCCTGTCTGTCCGCCATTTACTCAAAATAATAAAGTCTCTACTCATGCATCACCCTACCTCAAAAGCCTAGAAAATATAAGGGTTAGCGGGTGATTTCATTATCACTAAAATCATTTTTGCCACACTAATAGCGCTCCTTATTCTCTCCAGATAGCCCGTAGTCTCCGTCGCCAAACCTACCAAACAAAATTTTAGGGGGACTCAATTTTTCGAGGATTACTGCGACTTTGCGGACGCATTACGTTTTAGTGTTTTTAACGCAGAAGTCCCTATCAAAGAGAACGCCTTAAAATATATTATGTATTGTTCATCATGTTGTGAATGAGCGCAGATATGTATTCTGCGTGTACACCAGCCATTTGGAAGAAATCGGGCTTGCCACTGGTTTTTCTAACCTCAATGCCATCACCATATAGCTGCACTTGAACAATGCGGCCAACCGTGATGTTTGTGGATTTGGCAGATCCGTTAAAAATAATCTTTTTGTTTGTCACATAGATTTCGCCGTCTGATAGCGGCCTCATCTCTTGCACTTCATCATACATCGGCATAGCACGGCCAACAGAAAAACGAACGCCCTTCATAACCCTAAAGCCCACACTCGCTCCTGTATGACCTTTGTATTGTTTCATCGTTTTAACTTGCTTCCAAACAGCCGGACATTCGAAATAGCACTCTTCATTATTTTTAAGCAAAATCGGAGGGTCAATACGCTCTAGAGGGAAAACACCGTTATTCTCATATTCCCAGAGGTCACGGAACATTTTAAACTCTGGCCCGAATTCACCTTTTATTTGGAGCTGCTCGGCCATCTCTTTGAGTTGTTTTTCATGCTCCGGCGAATAACGCCGCGTTTGTTCGATATCGTTTAATATCGGTTTGACACGCCCCTCAAAATCCTTGTGCCGCAGCTTATCAACATACTCATCCTGAATACCCAACTCTTCGGCTTTCTGTTCTAAATGGCGGGCTTCTTCATCGGTTAAAACGCCATCATCGAGAGCCTGGCTCATTTCCTTTTTGAATTTTCTTTTTTTCGGCGATAGCGCAATCGTGGGCATCTTCTTGCCCTTAGATGTGAACAAAGCCCTTAGAGGCGGCACAAGCGCAACGCCTAAAGCCAACGTGATAACAAAGCCAATGAAATTATCCTGCAAACCGAACAGGCTTACGAAGGCACAGAGCAAAAAGAAAAGGCCAAGGATCCACTGCACGAAAAGCCATAGAACGGATTTCGTTTTATTCATCACATTGAGATTGTCCATATTTTGTACCTTTCCTGCCATATTTATAAAACACCATGCAGGAAAAAGCTATACGGCAAAAGAGGCCCGTACGCGCGTTTTGGATATTTGAGGGTGTGGTTTTTAAAGGGGCTGCTGGCTAAAGCCGTATGCTTGCCGCTGGTCGGCCCAGCAGAGCGGTATATCTTCAAGCTGGGACAATGTTAGAGAATATGGCTGTCTGCCGTTTAAAATGGCCTCGGTGATATCCGGTGCCAGATCAACCAGCTTGATAATCTTTTGCACGTAGTTTGCCCGAATGCCCTCCCGCTCTGCTATATGGAGTGTTGATTCTGCTTTGTCTGTTTCCAGTTTACGATCCCAATCATGGGCGCGAACTAAAGCCTTTATCAGTGCGTGGTCATATTTAGGTTCCTGCAATTTGAGAATATCCTGTCCGTTGGGAGCCTTGATATATTTGCGCGCGCCGCGTTTTTTAAAACTGATCGGTATTTCTAAGGCCACTGGCGTATTGGTCGTCAGCTTGTCGGCATCAAAAGATAGCTGCGGTTTTAACTCCTGTATCAGGCTGACCAGCCCCAGCGGTAAAAAATGAATAAGCAGTCTGTCGGGATGCAGTACAATTTTATCAATAAGCAGTTGCGTGATCCGCGCTTGCTCTATTGGGAAAAGTGACTTCCAGACAACACCGAATTCCTGCACGAGCGTTCTAAGCGCAGGAATATTGAGATCGTTTTCATCGAGCTTCAGCATTTGCGACACCCATTCAGGATTGATTAAAAGCTGACCGAGCCGATCTAAAATAATCTCTTCAATCAAGGGTGCCGATATTGTTTTGACCGGACAGGTCTTTGCGCCCTTCTTGATGGATTCCATGCTCACATAATAGCGATACACTTTGTCTTTTTTTCTTTGGGCGCTTGGGGTCATCGAGTAACCGTTCGGATTTTCTAAAATGCCTTTGAGCAAATACGGTCTGTCACCATTGTCCGATATCTTTGGCCGGCTGCTTTTATTGCCACTCAAAAGAGCCTGCACATCGTCCCAGAGCTGTTGTTCTATAATCGCATTGTGAAGACCGTCATAAACTTTGTCTGCTGCTTTATGCTCAATTTTACCGATATAGATTTTATTATTGAGGATCCGGTACACGCTCGATTTTGAGAAATTTTTCGGTTTGTAATGCTTGCCGGATTTAGTTATCCATTCCTTGGTTTTATGACCCTTGGCTTTTAAGTCGGCCAGCAATCCGTTCATAGATCCCAGCTTTAAATAAGAGCTGAAAATATAATGCACCGTCTCTGCCTCGTGCGCGTTGACCTCAAGTTTTCCATCAACCGCATCATAGCCCAGCGGTACGTTACCACCCATCCACATGCCTTTTGACTTGGAAGAGGCAATCTTGTCGCGGATCCGCTCCCCTGTTTGCTCCATCTCAAATTGTGCGAAGGACTGTAATACGTTAAGCATCAAACGCCCCATGGCGGAATCAGTATTGATGTGCTGGGTTACGGATACAAAAGAAACATTGTGTTCCTGAAAAAATTTGATGAGACCAAGGAAATCAAACATTGAGCGCGATAGTCGGTCGATTTTATAAACAACTACAATATCGACCTTGCCAGCCTTAATATCCTCGATTAATTGTTGTAATGCCGGACGCTCTGTGGTGCCGCCTGAAATGCCGCCATCATCATATCGGTCGGGAAGCAATTCCCACCCTGCGCTGACCTGTGATAACACATAGTTTTCTCCGGCATCGCGTTGTGCATCCAGAGAATTATACTCTTGCTCTAGTCCATCTTCGCTGGATTTTCGAGTATAGATCGCGCAGTTTTTTTGAGGGCTGGTTTCCATTAAATATCTGTTCCTCCCAACTTGATTTCAATCTCAGCCTTAAATTCTGCTTCTGCTGCCAATATGCTGTGAAGCAAATTGGATTCAGGCGATTGAATGGTTCCTTCGATTGTCAGGTCTTCTGATGCAGAAACAAGATCAACACCGCGCTCATGCAATAATGCGATAAACTTTAAAAGTAAGGGTGTGTTACGCGCGATACTGCATAGCCTTGGCACAACGACCATATCCAAGCCACCTTGCTTAATTTGCTTGATTAACTTTTTCATGTCGGGGCGCGAGAGTGTTGTGCCGGAAAAGCCGTTATCTACAAATAAAATTGATGTGATAGTAGACTTTGATCCCAGACACTTTTCGAGATGTTGTTTGCAACGATCAATTTGACCAGCTATAGCGTGGCTGTTTTGCTTTGTTGCGCTACGCACATAAATAGCGCAGCGTTTAAAATTATTATGTTTCATCGGTTTCCTTTCCTAAGTTAATCCAAAAAACTTTGGCCCCGACCATCGCGTTCCGGTTATAACGCGCGCGACTTCTGAGAGGCTGTTATAGGTAACATTGCCGTATTCAAAACCCTGCGGCAGCACCATGACCCGATGCTCTATGCCCTGATATTCTCTAACCAACTGTGTTCCGACCGGAGGTAAAACACGCGTCTTTTTTGCAAATGTGTCTGATCGGCGCTTAAGCTCATGCATTCGTTTTCTTGCCTCCTCGGACAAACCTCCAAAAGCCAGCTCCTGAATGCGGTATGCCATCCGGCGGATCATATATGTTCTATTGGTGCTTTGAGGCGGTTTATCAAACATGCTGTCCCACATTTCGCGCAGCTCTTCATATTCCAGCTTTGGCAGGGCTGATACTTGTTTTAGGACTGTTTCACTCATCAGGTTTCTCCATAACTTCTTTTGTCCATGGACGCTTCCCTTGGCACTGAAGTCCAGTCGAAAATTCATTTAAATTATTGTTTTTCCAGCTTTGTTCGCGTCTCTGCTTGTGAACACGCTGACAACCGCGCAAAAGGATCTGGGCGATTTCTTTGATGCGCTGCTCTGTGGTCATTGCCCGTGGCGGGGTTAAATTCATGATGACGGCCTTTCTTAAAAGTTCCGTCAACTAAGATTGAAAATTCTATCTCTAATGGGTGGGGGTTATATTGGTGGATACAGGGATCTATTGAGGTCTCTGGTGAGGGATTTATCCACAACTTAAAGTTACCTCTTCACATTTTATCCACAACCATGCATAGTAATTTCATACTGGAACAAAAAATGAACACAATGGTATGCACAGCTCTTGAGTCGAGCAAGGCAAGCCCGACAAAAAATTGCCAGTGCTGCGTTGAACGTGTGAAAGGGAAGGCACATGATAAATGCTTGCGAGAGAACGGCCTACACCATACAAGAAGTCGCTGATCGTTGTTATATTACACGCTACGATGTAAAAGATTTTGCGCTTCAAAACAGGATCTCAACGTATGTTTGGATCCCGTTAACTATGGTTGAAGAAAGCCAAGAAGTAACGATTGAAAATCGTATATTGACCGAAACAATAGAGAGAACTTACGAAGGTTACATTCCCTTGTATGCATCGGATATTCGAAAACTTCTAAAATATCAAAAAGTCAACATCCGTTATTTCCCAGGTAACGACCCAGGCACGAAGATTCATTTAAAGCCTGGTACTCCTGATGTTGAAGTGTTTAAAAAAGACATAGTTATATTGAGCGAAGATTTAGAAAAATTGCAGGCTTATTTAGGAGTTAATGTGAAAAAATCGACAAAAGGCGTAAAGCTCGGGCAACTCAAGCAATTCATGCGGGATAATAATCTTGGAATAGCAGATGTCGCAAATATCGCATCAACCGTACCTACGACCTCAACAAAACGCGAAAAACCCACCAGCTATGACGAGCTGTATCAAAGCGTCTACTTCAAGGGCGAGCATTATAGCTTCGGTGGCGTACAAGCTAGTATAATCAAACAGTTACATGAAGCAGCTATGAAAGGACATGAACGCGTTCACTTTAAAATCCTCATCGAAAATTCCGGCTCTCAAAGCATGTATATGCGCGATGTATTTAAAAGCAAACCAAATTGGCAAAAGCTGATTTTAAGTGATAAGCGCGGTTATTACTGGCTTCACGAGGAATTTATTTTGTCTCACACAATGCATGAGGACGATCACAACTAAATCCCTGCAATTTCCACAACCACCCCCCTCACCAGACCCCGGGGTAATAATTTCCTGAATAAATCAGTCTGAACCCGTTGCATTAAAAAACGGAAAGGACTGAACAATGAACAACGAAACCGGCCTCGCTGCCGCCGCTGGAAAACAGCACCCCCAAATTGATCTCCACCGCATAAAGCATATGTCTGACCCCGAGGTTTTAGCTTTAAAACCTTCGGTTCTGCACGCTTTATATAAACAGGCTGAAGACGATCTCCGCCGCTCAAAACTAGTCAAAGATTGGCTTCATGGCTTGCTGGTACGCAAATATGAAGATCAGGCCAAACAGCTCCGCGATCAACAAGGTAAAGATACAGGCACAGTCCGGATGGACGATGATGGCATTGTCATCATTTCTGATCTGCCTAAAAAAATCGAGTGGGATCAAAAGAAACTGGCTCCCCTGATTGAAAAGCTGGTCGCCGAGGGCTGGAATATCCAGCAGCTTGCGCGTGTCGAATACAAAGTGTCCGAGCGTCAATTTAACGAATTGCCCTCCGGTGTCCGCGGGCAGTTTGAAGATGCCCGCACAATCAAGCTCGGTAAGCACAGCTTTAAACTTGAGGATCCCGCAGAAAAAGACAATTCAAAAAAGGAAGGTGACCAATGAGCCTTCCTATTATATCCGCCGATGAGCGGCTCAAAGAAACACGTGGCATTACAGGCGTTATCTTTGGGAAATCCGGTATTGGTAAAACTTCTCTGCTTTGGACGCTAGACGCACAGGAAACCTTATTTTTTGATTTAGAAGCTGGGGATCTAGCCGTCCAAGGTTGGGAGGGTGATTCAATTCGCCCTCGTACATGGCAAGAATGCCGTGATTTTGCTGTTTATATTGGCGGCGCCAATCCTGCCCTACGGGACGACCAGCCTTATAGTCCGGCGCATTATAATGCGGTCTGTGAAAAATTTGGTGAGCCGGAAGTGTTGGACAAATACGAAACCGTGTTTGTCGACAGTATCACCGTGGCCGGTCGGCTTTGTTTTCAATGGTGCAAAGGCCAACCACAAGCCTTTTCAGAAAAAACAGGCAAGCCCGATACGCGCGGCGCATACGGTTTGCACGGACAAGAAATGATCGCGTGGCTGACGCACCTGCAGCACACACGCGAAAAGAATATCTGGTTTGTCGGAATTCTCGATGAGAAAACCGATGACTTCAATCGCAAAATTTTCCTGCCGCAGATTGATGGATCAAAAACCGGATTAGAGCTTCCTGGCATTGTTGACCAGGTTGTCACCATGGCAGAAATCCAAGCGGATGACGGAAGTGCTTATCGTGCCTTTGTAAACCATACGCTCAATCCATACGGGTTTCCTGCCAAAGATCGCTCCGGTCGGTTAGAGGTTCTTGAAGAACCCCACCTCGGCAAACTCATGGCCAAGATCAAAGGCCCTGCCATCGCCGCGCCGGAGCGACTCTCCCATTCCCTGCCAGAAAACACTCAACCACCTCAAATAGAAGAAAAGGACGAAAACAATGAATGATCAATCATCATGGAGTGACTTTAACAGTGCTGACGAACAGCAGAATTACGACATCATCCCGAAAGGCACGGTTGCACCTGTTCGCATGACAATCAAACCAGGCGGATATGACGATCCGAGCATGGGTTGGACTGGCGGCTATGCCAAGCGCAACGACACAACGGGCGCGATTTATCTTGATTGTGAATTTGTAATCACAGAAGGAAAATTTGCGAAGCGTAAGGTTTGGAGCAATATCGGACTGCATTCTCCCAACGGGCCTAAGTGGGCAGATATGGGCCGATCTTTCGTGAAAGCCATATTGAATTCATCCAGAGGCGTTAATCCGAAGGACAACTCGCCTGAAGCACAAAACAAACGCCGCATATCTGGCTTTGCCGACCTCGATGGCATTGAGTTTTTGGCCTTGATTGATGTCGGCAAAGACACGCGTGATGACGATAAAAACGAAATCCGCACGGCGATCACACCGGATAATAAAGATTATCAGGGCTTTGTTGCCGCCAATGGCTATGCGATGCCGCAAAATAATCAGTCACCGCCGCCACAGCAAAATGCCGGACAACAACCAGCATCGCCACAGCAACCAGACAACCCCAGCAAACCATCCTGGGCGCAGTAACCCTTAATTTTTTCAGGACATTCCAATGATTTTAAGGCCACGCCAAAAGGTGTTCGTGGAGAGCTGTGTTAATGCCCTCCACGAACATGGAAACACCCTTGGGGTTGCTCCAACCGGAGCCGGAAAAACGATCATGCTTTCCGGCGTTGTTGGGGAACTTCTCAAAAACGGTGCTGACAAAGCATGCGTTCTCGCACACCGCGATGAGCTGACCGAGCAAAACAATGATAAGTTTTTGCGCGTAAATCCCTCCATTTCTACATCCGTTTATGATGCCAAAACGAAAAGCTGGGACGGCAATGTGACGTTCGCCATGGTGCAGACGCTATCGCGCCAGCATTCCGTTGATAAAATGCCACATCTCGACTTGATCGTGGTCGATGAAGCGCACCACGCTGCGGCAGAGAGTTATCAGCGCATTATCAATCAAGCCTATGACACCAATCCGAATTTAAAGCTGTTCGGTGTTACGGCCACGCCCAATCGCGGCGATAAAAAAGCATTACGTCCGATATTTTCAAATGTGGGCGATCAAATATCCATTGCCGAGCTGATTGCCTCCGGCCATCTCGTAAAGCCGCGCACCTTTGTCATCGATATTGAAGGCACACAGGCACAGCTCCAGTCCGTTCGCAAGACTGTCGATGATTTCGATATGCGCGAGGTCGAAGCGATTATGAACAAGGCGCCGATTAACCAGGCCATTGTGGATCATTGGCGTAAACACGCCGCCGACCGGAAAACTGTTATTTTTTGCTCGACCGTCGATCACGCCGCCAAAATTCAAGAGACGTTTCAGGCCAATGGTATAGAAACCGCCTTTGTACATGGCAAGCTAAACACCAATGATCGCCAGAATGAATTGCAGAGATTTACAAATGGCACAGCCAAGGTCATTGTCAATGTCGCCGTTTTAACCGAGGGCTGGGATTACCCGCCCACATCATGCGTTATCCTCCTGCGCCCCAGCTCCTACAAATCCACCATGATCCAAATGGTGGGCCGCGGCCTGCGGACAGTTGATCCGAACGAATTCCCTGGCGTTCAAAAAAGCGACTGCATCGTGCTGGATTTTGGCACATCCTCATTGATGCATGGCTCTTTGGAGCAAGGCGTTGATCTGGATCCCAGCAAAAACAAGGACGCGCCAACAAAGGAATGCCCAGAGTGCGACGGTATTGTTCCGGCCAGCGCGCAAGAATGCCTGCTATGCGGATATGACTTTGTGGCCGAGGAAGAGGATGAAGGCCAAGGCGATGAAGAAGGACATGGCGGCAATTTAGACGACTTCGTTATGACGGAGATTGATCTATTCAAACAATCCTCCTTCCTCTGGGTTGATCCGCTTGATGACCATTCCGCATTAATTGCCAACGGCTTCAAAGCATGGGCTGGTGTGTTTTCCTTGAACGGCCACTGGTTTGCTGTCGGCGCATCACAAAACGAACGCCCAAGGCTTTTATCTGTCAGCGAAAAGCTGGTGGCTCTTGCCGCCGCGAATGACTGGCTTAATCAAAACGAAAGCGATGCGTCCGCGCACAAATCAAAACGCTGGTTAGAACAGTCCCCCACTGAAAAACAGCTCGATATTTTGCCGGACAAATACCGAATGGATTATAGCCTGACGCGCTACAAAGCCTCCGTCCTCATCACATTCCAATTCAACCGCAGAAAAATCCGCGATCTCGTATTTAACGCGGCGAAAGGATATGCCGCATGACCGTTTTATGTGCCATCTGCAAACGGAAATCTCGCGGCTTTGGCTGGATGAATCCGCTTTTCAAAATTTTTGACAAACGCAAAGACAAAACCCGCCGGAAATTCTGCTCGATGGAATGCATGAACCGATGGGCTTCATTCATGAAAAAGGAAGGATATCCAATGATTGACCCCTCAAAACAAGAGAAAGAGGCCATGGAAGCCGCCATCCAGCCTTTGGCTGAATACGTGACTGAAATCGGTATGCACCGTCCTCTCCAAGATTACAGCCGTGGCGAGATCCTAACGATGATCGAGGTCGTGATCACAGGCTATCAGGATTATTTGTTCGCCAACTTCCCCGACAACCAGCCAAAACCAAAGAAGAAACACTGATGCTTGATTTTAATTCAAGAGAAACCTTCGCCGATAAAATCAACCATCGCATTGATACGGCCTTAACGACTGTAAATGGTCTGCAGAAACCGCGTGATTATCTCGGTGCATCACGGCTGGGCGCAGAGTGTGATCGTGCGCTTCAATATGAGCATCTCAACACACCAAAAGATGAAGGCCGTGAGTTTAGCGGTAGAACGCTGCGGATATTCGCCGCCGGACACGTTTTTGAGGATCTGACAATCAAATGGCTCCGGCAAGCTGGTTTTGAAATCTTCACCGAAAAGGCAGATGGGTCTCAATTCGGCTTCTCTGTCGCTAAAGGCCGAATCAGAGGGCATGTGGATGGCATTATCACCGCAGGATCGCCAGATTTGGGGCTTTCCTATCCGATGCTGTGGGAATGCAAATCGCTCAATAATAAATCGTGGAATGATACCGTCAAAAAAGGTGTCGTGGCATCCAAGCCCGTCTATGCCACGCAGATGGCCATTTATCAGGCGTATATGGAAGGTTCGATTGAGGGCATATCGCAAAATCCAGCCTTTTTTACGGCCATAAACAAAGATACGGCAGAGCTTCACCATGAGCTGGTGCCTTTTGATGGCGCGTTGGCGCAAAAAATGAGCGACCGCGCCGTCAAAATCCTCACGGCCTGTGACCACCATGAACAACTCCCCCGCGTAGCAAAATCCCCGACTTTTTTCGTGTGCAAATTCTGTGACTGGCAGGATCGGTGCTGGAAGGACGCGAAATGAGCGAAACAGCTCCCACCACTGACTCTTATTTTGATTTTAACAACGCGGAAGACCAGATCGCGCCTGAAATCAAGGAAGAGATGACCAAGGAAGAGCTGAAGCAAAAGTTTTTAGACAATCTTGAAAACAATTTGTTCGGCCTGTTCCCCGCCGGATGCGTCGATAAAGGCAAATTTAAAATCGGTGATGTGAGCGGAAAAGCTGGGGAAAGCCTGGTCGTTGAGCTGAATGGCAAAAAGGCCGGCTTGTGGACTGACTTCGCCACAGGTCAAGGCGGCGATATTCTCGATTTATTTGCCGCGTATCACAGTTTGGACGCAAAACACCATTTTTCCGAGGTTATCAGGCGTTTGCGTACATATCTGGGGGAGCGCAGCAAAGTCACGGAGAAGCCCAAGCCACCGGAGAGCGAACGGACAAAGAAAAAGCCGCCACAGGATAATCTGGGGCCATATACCGGAAAATGGGACTATTTTGACGAGAACGGCAAATTGATTGCCTGTGTTTATCGTCATGACCCAGTTGGTCGGCGCAAAATCTTCCGTCCATATAATGTTTTGACCGGAAAATATGAGGCACCGGATCCACGGCCACTCTATAACATCCCGGGCATCATCAAGACCGATGCTGTTATTTTATGCGAGGGCGAAAAATGCGCCGAAGCTCTTATCCAGCAAGGATACTGCGCCACAACCACCATGAACGGTGCTAACGCACCCGTCGATAAAACGGACTGGTCGCCGCTGTATGGCAAAGACGTCTATATCTGGCCGGATAATGATGTCCCGGGCAAAGATTATGCAGAGCGCGTTGCCAAAGCTCTAAAACACACCAAGGTCAAATCGGTTCACATGCTGTTGCCGCCCGAGGACAAGCCCGAAAAATGGGATGCTGCCGATGGTGCCGAAGAGAGTTTTGACGTTAAAAATTTCTTAGAAACGGCCACCACACCCGACCATAGGTTTGAAAAGCCCCAGTTTGAGGCATATACCCTCCAGCAGCTCTTTGATGATATCTCTCCCATGCCGGATGACATTATCGCGCCGCGCATTTTAACGCCTGGTGGCATCGCTGTTTTTGCCGGATCGCCCAAGGTTGGGAAAAGCGATTTTGTCCTCACCATGCTTGTGCATATGGCGGCGGGATTGCCGTTTTTAAATTTCCGACCTCCCAGACCATTAAAGGTTTTCTATCTACAGGCCGAAATTGAATATGCATATTTGAGAGAGCGAATCCGGCAAATTGTCTCGGATAGTGATCTCGCCCAAAAAGCCGCTGAAAATATCGTTATAACGCCGCGCACAAAATTCATTCTCGATGAGGATGGCGTTGAAATGGCGGCGGCAACAATAAAATCAAAATTCCCTGACGGTCCGGACATTATTTGTATCGACCCGATCCGCAATGTTTTTGACGGTGGCCCCGACAGCCGTGGCGAGAACGACAATAATTCCATGCTGTTTTTCCTTCAGGAGCGCGTTGAAAAACTGCGCGAGATGGTCAATCCCAGCTCCGGCGTTATCCTCATCCACCACACTAAAAAGCTCTCCAAAGCGCAATTTAAAGATGATCCGTTCCAAGCCTTAAGTGGTGCCGGATCCCTGCGGAGTTATTACAGCACAGGGATTTTGTTATTTCGAGAAGACGAACTCAAAAGCGAGAGAATGTTGATCTTCGAGCTTCGAAACGGCCCGGCCATTGATAACAAGCTCGTCGATAAAGTGGATGGCCAATGGGTCGAATTGGATATGGCTGTTCAACGCCTCGCCAATGCAAAATACGGCGGAAAACTTGATGCAGAGCGTGACCGCAAAAATGATCGTGTCCTTTTCATGCTTGCCAAAGAAAGCAAAGCCGGAGAACTCTACACCGCAGATGCATTCTGCCGAGCCTTTGAAAACAAGGAAGGATTGGGCGGTTTTTATAGCATCAAGGAACGCGTCAAAGTCCTGCTCCAAAAAGGATACATAAAATACGTCAAGGAATTGCCGGATCTAGGCATTGGCAAAAGCAAATCCACCAACGGTTATCTGGTTGTCCAGCACATGAGATATCCGCACGAAGACCAGATGGTCGAGATTTTACCAACCCACTATCGCGGTGCCGATAACCACACAAAAGAAGTGACTGATCCGCGTGAATGGCCGGAGCTGGAGGGGTATGAAGAATGACCTTTTATTTGCAAATAATTGCCATTTTATGTTGGGGTTTTCGCCATGTTGGGGAAGTTGGGGTTTTTTACCCCAGCTCACCCAATCCCTTACAGAGCCTTGCTTTAGGTAAGTTGGGTGTTGGGGTTCCCCCCAACTTAAAACCCCAACATATAAACCGCCCCTCTAAGTCAAGCAGAGCAAAGGTTTTATCAAATATTGATGTTAGTGCGGGTGGGTACTCTCCCTACGGGAGAGGGCAAACCTTGCAGTGTTTGCCCATCCCGTATGGAAAGGCATCCGCGCGCGCTTCAAAAAAGTTTCCCAATCCTGGGAATAACCAGCAGCGATCCGATCAAATTCGAACCGCTGTATTTACTCAAAACCACACCAACGAAAGGAAAGATCATGAGTAAGAAAACAATGAAACAGTTTGTCAAAGACGGCAAACCCAAACACGCACTTTTTGCAATTTCACTGGAGGATAAATTTGCCTGGGCAATGATATCTGCCGATGGTGATGTCTGTTCGTATCAAAGCACCGATATGAAATTCTCAACTTTGCGCTCATTCCCCAATCAAATCACACAGCTCGAAGACGAGATGACTGCGATGTTGGAGCTTGTTGGGCAAATTGACGGCATCGTCATGAGGGTTCCAACGCTCAAAGACACAAATACGGAAATATCGTTACGCAGAGTAATTTGCATCGGTGTGATCAAGGCGTTTTTTGGAATGCACAATG
Source organism: uncultured Alphaproteobacteria bacterium (assembly GCA_963702155.1). GTDB lineage: Bacteria > Pseudomonadota > Alphaproteobacteria > Micavibrionales > Micavibrionaceae. The sequence continues at coordinate 715,285 of OY969717.1, read as the reverse complement.
TCCCGTTTCTGCCTGTCGAAACAAAGCAAATCTCTGAAAAAGCGGTCGCTGAAGCCGCGAGGATTTCGAAGGAATCGCCAGAGGATATGTCTTGCAAAGATGAGCTTCTTGCACTGGAGGCTTTAATCGAAAAAACCACGCCTCCGGAAAAACAGGATGATGGACATCTCGATTTGAATGGCGAGATCAAGTTTCGCAAGGCAGGTGCGGCATGAGTAATCGTTTTAAATCCGCACTCGCTTTGGATTTAGGCCGCACAACGGGGTGGGCATTGCTCACCCCGTCAGGCGAAATCCATTCTGGTTTCGAAACCTTCAAACCAAACAGATTTGAAAGCTCCGGCATGGCGCTGCTTCGTTTTAGAAGCTGGCTCACTGTCATGAATGTACAGGCCAAGGGTTTGGATGTTTGTGTTTTTGAAGAAGTCCGCAGGCATGCCGGAACCACTGCCGCACACACCTATGGTGAATTTTTAGGCCAGCTCAAGGCGTGGGGAGACGAGCCGGAAGCTCAAGTCCCCTATCTCGGTGTTCCTGTCGGCACAATCAAAAAATTCGCCACCGGAAAAGGCAACGCCAACAAGGGTCTCATGATCAAAGCGGTTCGTGAAAAATTTGGACACGACCGCGTCACCGATCATAACGAAGCCGATGCTCTAGCACTGCTGCATTGGGCGATTGAGCAAGGCCCGGTAAATCTCAAACCGGAAGGAGCGAAATGATGAGCGGATATCCCAGAAAGTCCCCTTTAACAAAACTCATGCCGGACAGCCCAGCGGATAGTCATGAAATGGAGGTCATGCGCCGCCGTGCGTGGATCGAACAAGGCGTTTTAATGATTTGCCCTTCGGATACACGCTTAACGGATGATGAACGCAATTTTTTATTCATGATCGCCGAAGCCAGATACGGATATGGAGGTGCCAAATGACATACCATTACGGGCCACCACCAGAGCCATATTGGACGGATGAAATGGTGTTTTCTTACATCCGAAAAGCTGCCGATATCGAAAAGAAATTTCCTAGCGTAAAACCAAAAGGCTATTTCTCTGTCTGGCCTCCCGTTCTGCGTGACTTAATGGAGATTATTCAAGGCGACCCAGGCGATAAAAGTCGTGGATACGCTCTCTCCCGCGAAGTTGATTTTCATGATCATGTGGCCTGCTGGTTACGGTGGGCAAATGCAGAGGAAGCCAGAGTTATATGGCGGCGTGCTATGGGTAAGCCGTGGAAGGTCATTGAGTATGAATTGAAAATATCAGAGACCACAGGTCGGCGCCGTTTGAATTACGGCATTATGAAGATTGTTGCAAAATTGAACGCACATGACCCCGAAGGCGTTATCATAAAATCCTATCCCACATATCAAGACGTTGATTTAAATAACAAAAAAACGTGACCGCATCGGTCACGGAAATTTGTGGCGGGTTTTTTGCCGAATTGATGCATCATAAAACGCATGATCGGGAAATCTGACTTCAATTTATCCCCTCAAAAATTCTTCCAAAAATTTCATGGCCAAAAAATCAAAGAAAAAACAGCTCCTGACGCGCACCGATTACGGAGAGCAACGCGGCGTTTCTCGCCAGTATATCGGTCGGCTTATCAGAGAAGGTGTTATTCCTACGATTAATGACAAGATCGATCCAGTACAGGCCGATGCCATATTGGAAGCGCGGCGCGAACCCGCAAGACAAACACATCAAGACCGAAAAGCAGAAAATGCGATTGAGAGCGCGGCGGTCAATGTGTCCGCGCCACGCCCACTATCAGATTCACAACTGCCAACACTGCTTCTCAAAACACGGATCAAAAGTGAAAGTGAAAAAGCAAAATTACTGGAAATCAAAGCTAAAGTTGAAGGCGGCAAATACGTGGATGTGGATGAAGTCCGTGCCGCAGCGTTTAAGCAGGCACGCACTGTACGCGACAATATTCTCAATATCCCTGACCGTTTGGCTCCTGTATTGGCAAGCCTTAACGATGCTGCGGAGATTCATAAAAAATTGCAGGAAGAACTTAACAAAGCTCTGGCCGAACTCACGAAAAAACCAATTTAACGCAGGTAGGAAAGATGCGTGATCCTGAAAAAGAAGAAAGAAACGAGAAAATATTCGATATCTGGCTTAACGAGCGTGTGGGTTTTAGTGATCTTGCCAAACGCTTTGACCTATCCCCGGGTAGAATAAAAACAATCATCGTGAAGCATAGTTGGAAATTACGTTTTGAAAACAAACAACTCAAAAAGCTCGTTCAACATCAAAAAGATATGACGGCACATGTTGAAGCTCATATTGAAGCTCACGACGGTGAAACGATAGATAGTCAGGGAATTCCTGATTTGTCTATCCGCTACCTTGATCTCTCAACTAGAACTGTAAATTCCTTTTTATCCATTGGTGTCAAAAATTTGAATGAAGTTTTGGATTTGAACGATGCAGACTTATTACTTCTGCCAAATTGGGGCAAAGCTACTGTAACTGAAATACGGCAATGCTGTAAGCGACACTTTGGTTTTGCATACAGGTTCGATGAAGATTCTCTTCAATGGAAAAAACCTGCGGTCGTTTAACCGATTTTTCTAAAACTTAAAAATCATTTTGAATGTGGATCCATATACCCCAACAGTGCTGTCCCTCTGTTCCGGTGCGGGCGGACTCGAACTCGGCGTTAAGCTCGGAGTGCCTGAAGCAAGAACCGTTTGTTATGTCGAGGGGGAAGCCTATGCTGCCGCGCAGCTTGCAGCGCGCATGGAAGATGAAACCATGGATGCCGCACCTATCTGGTCTGACGTTAAGACCTTCGATCCAAAACCGTGGCGCGGATGCGTGGATATCCTCACTGCAGGATATCCGTGCCAGCCGTTCTCAATCGCCGGAGTCAAGCGCGGGGAAAAAGACCCACGGCATCTCTGGCCTTATATCAAAGACATTGTCGCCGCAATCCAGCCGGAACTCTGTTTCTTTGAAAACGTCTCTCACCATTTACGTTTGGGCTTTCAGCAAGTCCACGACGACTTACGATCAATGGGTTACAGCGTTGCGGCGGGCTTGTTTACAGCGGAAGAAGTCGGTGCAACGCATAAACGTGAACGGCTCTTCATTATGGCGCACCGTGAAAGCGACCGAGGCAACGGGCGGATGTCTAAGTCCTCAAAAATTCAAGGAAAAGATGGAAGCGAACATGCCGCTGATGCTTCGAGATCAAGTCCGGCATATGTGGCCGACGGTGACGGCGACCGATGCGAATACCAACAAAGCCAGACCACCGGAAAAGATGATCCGGAAAGATGGGCGCAACGTACTGCGGACACCATCGCTGGCAGAGACTGTTATGCAACCGAAGGATTTTCCTTATACGAAACAGGATCTGCAGAAGAAACAAACCGGCCAGAAATACAAGACGGCGAAAATCAACTGGCCAACACCCAGAGCGCAGGAACCAGGATCGACCAGCGCGAATTTCAGCAACGGCCTTGCGGAAACAGCGAAACAATGGCTGACCCCGCGGGCGCAAGAAAGCGGCGAGAAACAGGAAACATTTCTGAAACGGATGGACGACCGGACAAATCAGGCTCACAGCTCATTGACGGCGCAAGCCAAGGCATGGCCGACACCGTGCGCTCGGGATTGGAAAGACAGCCCCGGGATGAAGCCACGGAAAACACAGCAGATATCGCTTCCGACCTTGGCATTCCAGTCTGGCCACCATCTCCCAGCAACCATGAAAGATGGGAAGATATCGGATATGCGCTTAAACCCGCTGTTCACCGAATGGCTGATGGGATGGCCTTTCGGGTGGACAGACTTCGGCTCTGTGGAAATGGCGTGGTGCCACTGGTGGCAGCGTATGCGTTTCGAACTTTATACGCTTCTCTGCATTGCCGATGAAGCCGGATCATAAGCACCGAAACCAAGCGGCGGTTTCGTTTCGGTGATTGTGTAAATAAATCAAATGCTTGCGACCACCGAAACCATGTTACCGCAACCAAGTTGGCAACCCTGTCGCTAAATAAATATCGCGCGTTCGCCGCCCCTTTACGTCGGCGCGTCACAGTACCTTTTTTATTTCGTTACGAAAAATAATTCGCACACACTTCACGTAATAGAGGCCAGTATGAACAAATTGAAGGTCGAGTACCGACCCATTGAAGAGATCGTCCCCTACGATAACAACGCACGGACGCATCCCACCGATCAAATCAAACAGATTGAACGGTCGATGCTTGAGTTTGATTTCTATAACCCGATCCTTATCGATGAGAACAATATTATAATTGCTGGCCACGGTCGCTTAGAAGCGGCACAAAACATAGGCTATAAAGAGCTTCCTGTGATCATCCTAAAAGGATTGACCGAAGCCCAGCGGCGCGCTCTGACTATTGCTGACAACAGTATCGCACTCAACTCCGGCTGGGATGAAGAAAAACTGGCAGAGGAGCTGGGCTATCTGGATGAGGAAGGCTTCGATATAGACATCACTGCGTTGGAAGCAGCGTTCATAGATGGCTTACTCAATCCTGAAGAGGATGACGACCAGGCACGCGAGGAAGAAGATACCGCGCCAGAGCCACCGGATAACCCCGTCTCTCGTCTGGGTGATATATGGATATGCGGTAAGCACAAAGTATTATGCGGTGACTCCACAAAGAAATCTGATTACGAACGGTTGTTCGGTGCGGAAGAGCTGGCCGATATGTGCTTTACCGACCCACCATATAATGTTGATTACGGTAAGACCGAAGAGGTTCGCGCCCGTGCCAAGGGTAAGAAGGTCAAAGGCCGTGACCTTATGAACGATAATCTCGGTGCGGAGTTTGGTAAATTCTTATCCGACCTATGTGCCGTGGCCATCGAATACACCAAGGGTGCGCTGTATATCTGTATGGCTGGCAGTGAGATGCATAACCTCCACCGTTCATTTGAAGAGGCTGGCGGCTATGTCTCCACGCATATTGTCTGGGCTAAGAACCATTACACGCTTGGCTGGTCTGATTACCACAAACAATATGAGCCGATCTTATATGGCTGGCGTAAGGGCAACGATCATTATTGGTGCGGTGCGCGTGACCAGAGTGATATCTGGCATATCAACCGTCCGCATCTGCAGACGCTTCACCCCACTATGAAGCCAGTGGAGTTGGTGGAACGTGCTATAAAAAATTCATCAAAGACACAGGATATCGTGCTGGATCCGTTCGGTGGCTCGGGTACCACAATGATTGCGGCTGAAAATCTAGGGCGTTCCGCACGGCTTATAGAGCTAGATCCGAAGTATGTGGATGTGATTGTGCAGCGTTGGCAGGATCACACAGGCAAGACGGCCACGCATGCCGAGACCGGAAAAGAATTCGGCGAGGATTAAAACTGTAATACGTTTGTATTCAGCTTATCTGTGGCCTCGTATAATGCGGCTATGGCTTCAAGTGTTGGTTTTGTTTTTGCCAATTCGGTCATGGCTTCCTCACTGTTGTTATAGAGGGCTTTCTCGTGTGCGGCCTTGATTTGGATGAGTAGATTATTAACGATGTATTCCATGGCCTCAATATTGGCATGCATGGCTTTGCACCGGACTGTATGTTGTAATGACGGCTCTTGATTATCGGTCATATTTTGCTCCTTTCGTTAGACCCATGAACGCTTGGGTCGCGGAGCAAGTCCAGTCCTTATGCGGCTTTTTGTTTGTAATTGACGGACACGCCATCATTTTTAAATGATACCGCGAATATGTTATTTGTTTCCGTGTTTTCGACCGTTAATTTAAATCGCTTATCGAGCGAGATGAATTTATAGACTGAATTTGAAAGGTGCTTTTTAACAACGTCTTTGTACTCTTCAAAGTCTTCATATTCGCTTTCATCTGCCCATCTGAATTTCAGATAATAGATATTATCGAGTTTTTTATCATCGAAATGTGCCAGTAATTGTTTCATTTCTTTACGGATTATTTTTTCGTCAGTCATGGGGTGTCCCTTTCTATGTTGTGTGTTCGCCTTCTTGAAAAACAAAGTCGCTTAATTCTTGAAGCTTGGCTTCGATGTGACCGAGTGTGCCATCATCTGCCCATGTAACCTTATCTGGGTCAAAATTTTGTTCTTGTTTTTTGTTATGACGCATAAGGCGGTCAAGTTGGACGTTAATTCTAAATAACCTCATCTCAACGCTTTCAGCGGCTGTTTGTTTGGTTTGTGTGTTCATTATATTGCCTTTCGTTGTTTGTTTTTATACATCCATGAACGCTTGGAAACACCTGTAAGTCCAGCAAAAAACACCATCATATGATCGTATTTTTAGAGATTTCATTGCAATGCTCCTTTCCTAGTATTCAATGAATAGAGTGTCGGGCTTCATTGCCCGACACTCGCCCATATTTACGCCGCTTGGGGCTTTTCTTCTTCGATTGGCTCAATCTTATATGCGGTGTCACCGCTGGGTGTCCGCGTAAATTTACACAGCATCAAGCCCGTTTTCTTTTCGCGGTATTCTTTGGCGAGTGTGGATCGTTGGCCTCGGGCGACATGATTGCCTTTCCAGCTAAAGGCTTTGACCAGCTCGGCATCGGTCGCACCATCGGGGCGATTGAGCATATCGATCATTCGCTGTTTGTTGGTGACCTTTTTGGCTGGCTCTGCCTTGGGTTTGTCCGCTTCCGGTTTTTTGGCCTCTACTGTGGTTGGGGGTGCGGTTTTTGGTTTTACCGCCTCATCTTTTTTAAGATCCGGCTGTTTAGGTGCCACTTTGGGCTTTGTTTGAGTTTTAGACATTGTTTTTCCTTTCGGTTGAATGGGTTACACGCTCATCGTGTGATGCCATGAACGCTTGGGAAAAAACGGAAGTCCAGTCAAATCCACAACAAAATTTTTAAAAAATTGAAACATGATGAATGACCATGCCGAACGCAGACACCGTCTATGGAACGGCGTTTCGGCACGGCCTTACACCCGATCCGATACTTACCGTATCCGAATGGGCGGACGAATATCGCCGCTTATCCAGTAAGTCATCTGCCGAGCCTGGCCCATGGCGCACAAGCAGAACACCATATCTCAAAGAGATTATGGATGCGCTATCACCGCACTCCAATATGGAGCGCGTTGTTTTCATGAAAGGCTCCCAGCTCGGCGCGACCGAGGCTGGTAATAACTGGATTGGATTTGTTATTCACCACACGCCAGGGCCGATGTTATCGGTTCTGCCCACGGTGGAAATGGCCAAACGGACATCCAAACAACGCTTGGATCCGTTGATTGCTGAAAGCCCGATCTTAAGCGAGAAGATCAAACCTGCCCGCAGCCGTGATAGCGGCAACACGATCTTGTCTAAAGAATTTCAGGGCGGCGTTTTGATTTTAACGGGCGCAAACAGCGCAACCGGACTGCGCTCCATGCCTGTCCGGTTTTTGTTTTTGGATGAGATTGACGCTTATCCTGGCGACATCGACGATGAAGGTGATCCGATTGCTTTGGCTGAAGCACGGACGCGGACATTCTCACGCCGGAAGATTTTTCTGGTCTCTACGCCCACGATTAAGGGCATATCGCGGATTGAACGCGAATATGAATTAAGCGACCAACGCCGTTATATGGTGCCGTGTCCGCATTGTGGATCGTCCCAATGGCTCAAATTTGAACAACTCAAATGGCCAAAAGACCAACCGGAGCTGGCCAGATATCAATGTGAACATTGTGATGACTTTATCGATGAGCATCACAAAACATGGATGCTGGAAAACGGCTATTGGGAAGCCACAGCCCCAGAAGACAAAAAAGTCAACTCCAAAGTTGCGGGGTTTCACCTCTCATCGCTGTACTCGCCAGTTGGTTGGCGGTCATGGGTTGATATTGCCAAATCATGGAAGGATGCCCAAGGCTCGGATGCGGCGATCAAAGCCTTCAAAAATACCGAGCTTGGAGAAACATTCGTGGAATCCGGCGAAGCCCCAGACTGGCAGCGTTTATATGAACGCCGCGAGGATTATAAAGTTGGTGCGGTTCCCAAGGGCGGCTTTTTCCTTACCGCTGGCATTGACGTTCAAAAAGACCGGATTGAAGCCTCGATCTGGGCATGGGGACGCGAAAAAGAATGCTGGCTTATTGAACACCGCGTTTTGGACGGCGATACCAGCCGACAAGATGTTTGGAATCGTCTGACAAAATTAACCAACGATACGTGGCCGCATGAGCTGGGATGCCAGCTTTCATTAAAACGCATCGCCATTGATAGCGGTTACGCCACGCAGGAGGTCTACGATTGGGTTCGTAAACAATCCTCCTCTTTGGTGGTGGCCGTCAAAGGTGTTGCGCGTGGTTCTGCGCTTGTCGGTACCGCCACGGCTGTTGAAACCGGCCACGACGGTAAAAAGCTTCGGCGCGGTATTCGTATCCGGCCTGTATCCGGTCATATCGCCAAGCTGGAGCTGTTCGGGAATTTGAGAAAATTACCGCCCACCGATGAAAGCGGTGATCCGTATCCCCCTGGCTTCGTCCATTTCCCCAAAATGGATGAAGAGTTTATGAGGCAAGTGTGTTCGGAGCAGCTCATTACAAAGCGCAACCGCGCGGGATATGCCATCCGTGAATGGCAGAAACTGCGTGAGCGCAACGAAGCATTGGACTGTTACGTCTATGCCAGAGCCGCCGCCGCTATGGAGGGATTGGATCGTTTCAGCGAACGCCACTGGCGTGATCTTGAGGCGCATTTAACCCATGTGGCCAATCAGGAAAAAGAAGGCGAACCGAAGCCAAAACCTAAATCCGGACGGCGCGTCCGCAGTAAAGGAGTTCGATCATGAGTGATCTTGAAGACGCACAGAGCAAATTGACCAATATCCGCAAGGCTATCGATAATATTTTGCTGGGCGGTCAAAAAGTTGCCTATGAAGGCCGCGAGGTCACTCATGCCGATATCGAAAGCCTCCAAAAGCTGGAAGCCCGTTATGAAGCAAAAGTGAAGCGTGGCGGCAAAGGCATCCGCGCCCGCGGCGGAATACCGATTTAAGAATCTTCACAGGTAAATTTTAAGGAAAGACTTTGAATGTTTGAGAAAGCCAAAATGAATCTGGCCGACCATGTGGTGAGCTGGATTGATCCGCAAGCTGGATTAAAACGTCTCGCCGCCCGTCATATGCTGGCCTTAACCGGAGGGCATACAGGCGCACGGCGCGACCGACGGCAAACCCAAAATTGGAAGCCCAGCGTTGGCAGTGCCGATAACGCCACCTTGCCGGATATTCAGGAGCTTCGAAACCGTAGCCGTGATTTAATCCGCAATGCCCCGATTGCCACAGGCGCGATCAACACGGTCGTCACCAACACAATCGGTGTGGGTTTAAAAATGCAAAGCCGGATAGATCGTGAGATTTTACGGCCTGTCCTCGGTGAAGATGAAGCCGTGTTTTCTAAATTTGAACGACAGGCCGAACGGCTGTTTAATTATTGGGCTGATAATGCCGATTGTGATGCCAGCCGCATTCAAAACTTTTGCGGTCTGCAGGATTTGAGTTTTCGCTCGGTGCTAGAGGCCGGAGACGTATTTGTGATCCGGCGTTTTATTGATCGTCCCGGGCGCATGTTTGGCACCGCCTTACAGGTTATTGAAGCCGACCGCGTTCTCAACCCCAGCTTTACCAAAGACACGCCATCTATGGCTGGCGGTGTTGAAATGGACAGTTATGGTGCGCCGCTGGCCTATCATATGCGCCAAGGGCATCCGGATGATTACGGTGATAAAAAACGCACCGAAACCGTGCGTGTGCCTGCCTATGGTGCTGACGGTCTGCCTTTGGTTTATCACCTCATCCCGCGCAAACGCCCAGGGCAAACACGCACACCGCCATATTTGTCGCCTGTGATTGAAAGCCTCAAACAGATTGATAAATACACCGAAGCCGAATTGATGAGTGCGGTGATCTCTTCCATGTTCACGGTGTTTGTACGCTCCGAAGATCCGGATGGCATATCGTCCATGGGCGATGAGGCACCATCTGCCAGCAACGATAAAGATTTTGAGCTTGGATCCGGCGCCATTTTGGATTTACTGCCCCATGAATCCATTGAAATTGCTGATCCGAAACGCCCCAACCAAGCCTTTGACGGGTTTGTTTTGGCCATTATGCGCCAAGTCGGTGTGGCATTAGAAATTCCGTTTGAATTGCTGGTTAAGCATTTCACCGCCAGTTACAGCGCGGCACAGGCCGCATTATTGGAGGCGTGGAAGTTTTTCAAATCCCGCCGTGACTGGACGGCCAGCGTATTTTGCCAGCCCGTTTATGAAGCTGTGATTACCGAGGCCGTTGCGCGCGGATATTTAAACGCGCCTGGATTTTTCACTGATCCTCTTATTCGCCGCGCTTATCTGGGCGCGGAATGGATAGGGCCACCACGCGGACAAATTGACCAACTCAAAGAAGGTCGCGCCGCCCGCGAACGTGTCGAGCTGGGTATTTCAACACTGGCTGAAGAAACTGCCGGATTAACAGGCGGTGATTGGGAGCGCAAACACGCCCAGCGCACTAAAGAACATAAAATGCGCTTGGAAGCTGGATTGGACGAACCCACCGCAGGCGCGGAAGAGCCAATCACCCCTACCAATTCCGACAACGATTAAAAACCCAAAACCAACAGGAGACCCCCATGACCTCACGCATTAAATGCGCGGTGAGCGGCAATACGCATGTGTCTGTCCAAGCCCCGCAATGGACATACGGCGCAGGCGTTCAACGCATTGCCTTTTCCGGCACCGCTGCCCCATCCGCCGTTTTCACATCACCGCTCATCCGGCTCTATGCCACGCAGGAATGTTTTATCAATGTCGGTGATAATCCCACCGCCGCCGATGACGGCACCAGCTTTCCATTAGCCGAAAAAACACCATGGGTCGAAACCGTGACCGAGGGCGAAAAACTCTCCGTCCTGTCCAACGGCACGGACGGTGTTCTCTACATCTGCGAAGCCACAAAGGAGGATTAATATGACCTGGGATATTCCATCCGGTGCAGGACTGGCGATCCAGCTTGATATGCTGCCCCACGAAGCACCGACATTATTACAAGGCCAGCCCCAACCCACTTTATCGCCTGGCGTTGAGCATCATGACCGGATTGCAGTGCTGGATGTTACGTCCATCATCACGCCGTATCATAATATTTTAATCCTGTTATTTGGCGGCACATCTATTCAGGAATTAGAAACCGCTTTTGCCGAGGCCATGAATGACCCAACGATTGACGGCATTGTTCTGCGGATTGATAGCCCAGGCGGTTTGATTACGGGTGTGCAGGAATTTGCCGACACGGTTTATAACGCGCGCGGTCAAAAACCGATTGTTGCCTATTCCTACGGCAACATGGCCAGTGCCGCATATTGGATTGGATCTGCCGCCGATAAAATCGTGGCCGGCTCGACAACATTCCAAGGCTCCATCGGCGTGGCCATGGCGGTGCCAAAAGCTGAAGACAGCCGCTGGGTAAAATTTGTCTCCTCAAATGCGCCGCGCAAAAACATCTCGCCCTCCACAAAAGAAGGCAAAGATTCCATCCAGGCACGCATCGATGCCATGGAGGATGAGTTTATAGCAGCCGTAGCTCTTCATCGCGGCGTATCACCGGAAACGGTTCTATCAGAATTCGGTCAGGGAGATGTTCTTCCTGCCCGAACCGCCATGTCAGTCGGCATGACGGATATGGTCGGCGGGTTAAAAGACGCGCTGGCTCTTGTCTCCACCCTCAAACCAAAACCGAAAGGAGTTGCCACCATGCAACATGAAAAAGAGACGCCTTCCGTAAAAGAAGGCAACGGTGAGACGATCCAGCTGGGTCAAATCACCACGGCGTTTATTAAAGAACGCTTCCCCACCATCGCTCAAAGCCTGATTGATGAAGGGAAAGAAACTGCTTCTGACGATTTGGAGGCCGCAACAAAAGCGGAATTCGATAATGGTCAAGAAGCCGGAGCCACATCCGAGCGTGAGCGCATCATGAAAATTGAAGATGTCGCAATGCCCGGGTACGAGGATATGGTCGCAAAGGCCAAATCTGATGGCAAAACCACGGCTGAAGAGCTGGCGATGCAGATTCTTGCTTGTGAAAAGCAAAAAGGATCGGACGCATTATCAGCGATGAAAGCTAGTGCTGAAAGCGTTCCGTCTTTGGAACCCAGCGTTGATCCAGCGCAAGCGCAAGATCCGGTTGATCCTGATTTGCCAGTCGATGAACGTGCCAAGGCGACATGGGATAAGGATCCCAAAATCCGCAAGGAATTCAAAACTCTCGATGCCTATACCGCCTTTGTGAAAGCAGAGGAAGCCGGACAGGTTCGAATTTTGAATCGCTCATAAACCCACCCCCCAACCAACATAAAATAGGAGAAATCATATGACCACGTTGGCTAAAGACGTTCAGCGACCTTTTGAGCTGGGCACAATTAATGAATTGCCTGTTATTGCAGCCGATATCATTTACGAAGGCGCTGCGGTCGGCATCGTCTCCGGTACAGGTTACGCACGGCCCTTACAGGCTGGCGATGCCTTTGCCGGATTTGCCGAAACCAAATGCGACAATTCAGACGGCGCCGCAGGCGATAAGCATGTCCGCGTCCGCACCAAAGGTGCGGTGGAAGTGGCTGTCGACTCGCTGGTGATCACCGATATCGGTGCCGCCGTTTACGCCTCTGATGACGATACGTTCACCAAAACATCGACCAGTAACACGTTTATTGGACGGGTGGCGCGTTTCGTCTCTGCAGGTGTGGGCATTGTCACGTTTGACACGCTTGTTACTTCCTAGGCGTCACTGCTTAACCCCCAACCATAATCCCTTAATTTTATAGAAAGGAAACGAAACCATGTCCGGACAAGGATTATCTTCGCGCGCCATTATTGGCGCGTACTATCAGCGGTTAGAGCAAAACCCTGGCCTTCAGTGGGTCGAGGCACTCTCTAACTACTTTATCTCCGACCAGGAGTCCGAAACTTACAAATGGCTCGGCCAAGTGCCTGCCATGCGTGAGTGGGTTGGCGGTCGCCAAGCCAAAGGCTTCAAAGAGAACGGCATCACTATTGAAAACCGTCACTTCGAAGCAACTTTGGAGGTTCTGGTCAAAGAAATGCGCCGTGATAAAACGGGGCAAATCTTGGTTCGTGTAAACGAGCTGGCCGACCGCACAAACTCCCATTGGGCAAAACTGCTCTCCACGCTTGTTATGGGCGGGGAAAGTCAGGTCTGTTATGACGGGCAATATTTCTTTGATACCGATCACCCGATTGAGGGTGGCGTGCAAAGTAATAAGCTGTCTATCGATATCAGCGCCTTGCCCACGGAGGTTCACGGCAATACAGCCAATCCATCCGTCGAGGAATTGCAGTTGGCCATTTTAAAAATGGTACAGCAGCTCTATTCCTTCAAAGATGAAGCTGGAGAGCCGTTGAACGAAAACGCCAGCAGCTTCGCTGTGATGGTGCCGACAAGCCTATGGCATATTGCCAAGGCCGCTGTTGCCGCTCCGGTGATCACCCATGGTCAGACAAATATTGTCAAAGTCATGGATGAGGTCAGCCTATCTGTCGCGCAAAATCCGCGCCTCACATGGACTGATAAGCTGGCTGTGTTCCGCACCGACGGATCGGTCAAACCGTTCATCCGTCAAGAGGAAGACCCCGTCCGCATGGATGCTATCGCTGAAGGCTCTGAATTAGAGTTTAAGGAGAAGAAGCATCACTATGGCGTCGATACATGGCGCAATGTGGGCTACGGTTTCTGGCAACATGCCTGCCTAGCGCAGCTCACATAAAGGAGGTTTTCATGACAACGTCCTACACAGTGACAGGGGTTAAAGTTCGCTTTGCCCCTGGCTTTATTTTGGCTTTGACAAAAGAGCAAGCCGATATCCGCACCGAGGCTTTGAAAAAAACCAAGCGCAAAAACCAATATGAGGTTTTGCAAACGGTGGAATTCAAATACGGCGAGGAAATCGGCATCGTCAAAGGCGATATTCCCAAGGCATGGATTGACCGTTTGGAACAAACATCTGCCAAAGATCACCCTGAACCATCCGAATTTAAGATGGTGCATAAGGGCTTTGGCAAATGGGATGTGCTAGATCCGGAGGGCAATCCGATCAACACCGAACCATTGAAAAAAGAAGATGCGAAAGCACTTCTCGATGCCCAAGACGGATCCGATGATCTCGATGACGGCAATGACAATGATGAGGATGATGATCCGGATGCAGATCCTGATGCCAATCCGGATAATCCGGACACTAACTCAACAACTGGTGACCCGAAGGCCACTGGGGGCGGAGAGCAAAAATGAGTGCTTATGGTCAGGCAGCTATTGATGCCGCGTTTCAGCTTTTTGGGCTGGATGCGACATATACTCCGCCTGATATTCCTTTGGGCGGTTCCGCCGTACCGATCCGTGTTCTCCCCCGTCGAGGAGATAGCCTCCTTGATTTGGGGGAGACGCAGATCACTTTTGACAGTTTGTTTTTTGAAATCAAAGTGGCCGATCTTGGCAGTCCTGCCGAGAATGGCCTGCTCAATGTCAATTCAATCGATTATCTCATTCAGGCAGAGCCCAGGCTGGAAGATGTCGAAGGATTGGTCTGGATTATAGACGCACGCCCCGCATGAGATTAACAGCCGAGCAAATTGGCAGCATACGCGCCCGATTAAAGACCGAGCGTGAGCTTATAAGCAAAATTGCCAAGTCCTCCACCAAGGATGCCACAAACGGGCTTAAAAAGGATTTGCGCGGCGATATAACAGGCTCCGGCATGGGCGTAAGGTTATCGCGCACATGGCGGTCTAATTTTTATGAAGATCGCAAGAATACGATTAGCGGCTTTGTTTATTCCCGCGCACCACAAATTATTGAATCATTCGACCAAGGAACGCTGATCAAAGCCAAAAAAGGCAAATATCTGGCGATCCCCACGAAAAATGCCCCGAAACGGATTAATCGGCGCAAGCCTACACCGAAAAACTATGTCGAAAATAAAGGGCCTCTCCGGTTTGTAAAAACGCGTGGCGGCACAGCATTTTTGGTGGCCGACGACCGCCGCGCCTCTTACAGCCGCAAAACAGGTGAGTTTCGCGGATTTCGCAAGGCCAGCAAACGCGCCTTAAAAACCGGAAAAGGTCTCACCACAGTGGTGATGTTTATTCTGATCCCCACCGCCAAAATGCCGAAAAAACTGGATGTCCAAAAGATCGCTGATCAATGGGGCATCAAACATATTAATCTGCTGGAGCAAAAATACCGATGACCAGTAAACCTGAATCCGTCCTGCAATCGCTTGCCACTTTGATCGATGCCGGAACAACAGCCGCATTCGAACGCAATGCATCTGTGCCGGAGAAAATACCGCCTGAAGGCTTGGTGATTTTGCGGGACGGAAACCCCGGGGTCGCCGATGAAACCCTGGGCGGCTATGACCCCGTTTATTATGATCACGAAGCCGAGATTGAAATTTACGTGGCAGACGGCGCACAAAGCTCCCGCGATACGCTGTTCGACACGATTGTAAAAGATATTGGCATCGCTTTACGCAATGACCCTGATTTGAGTGGGGCTATTTTTGGAATGACCTATTCACGCCCCGATGTCACCGTCGAGATTATTCCAGGCTCACATGCCGTCAAATCCGGCGCAATCCCATTGCTTCTAGAATATGAGGCGGCATCACCACTGAGTTAGGTTTTCCACCCCCCAAACTAGGCCGCACATCGATTTTTTGATGGGCGGCTTTTTTTATTCCACCAACCAAAAAAGGAGAAAACACCATGGCGCGCGCATATGGCTCAAACGCACGGCTGTATCTAAAACGTGAGACCACGTATGGAGAACAGCCTAGCGGCAATTTTTATCGGATGCCCTTCAACAGCTCCGATCTATCCAGTGAACAAGGTTTGATCGAGGACGCGGTTCTGGGTTATGGCCGTGACCCGCTCGAACCTCTTCGGGATGTTATCAATAATGAGGGCGATATTTCCGTCCCCGTTGATCCACGTTTTATGGGATTTTGGCTGACCGGCTTGTTGGGGGATCCAACATCCAGCAATGTTCCGGCCACCGGATATTATGATTTTTCTGCCCAGCCTGATGTAAACGATACGCTTACCATCAATGGCGTTGAATTTACATTCGTTGCCGGATCTCCGGCGGGTGATGAAATTGAAATCGGCGGCACGGTTATTGAGACCGTCAATAATGCTGTCAGCCAGCTCAATGCCTCCGCTGATGATGATGTGGATGATGCCACTTACAGCCGTCCGACCGGAACCCAGCGTTTGCAAATTACACACGACACTGCTGGTACTGCCGGAAACACATTTACGCTGGCCGAGGATAGCACCGTTGCCACGCGCAGTGCGGCAACATTACAAGGCGGCGGCACGGAGCATAAATTTATCTCCGGCCAGGATACGCTGCCGAGTTATTCCGTTGAGGTTGGAATGCCGAAAGTCCCTGCCTTTTTTATGCACAAGGGCGTGGTGATAAATACCTTTGCACTGGATTTCCAACGCTCCGGTGCGGCGGCGGCCACCGTCGGTGTGATTGCCCAATCTGAAACTCGTAATGATACCAGCCAAGGCGGAACGCCGCAGGAGTTAACATTCAACCGGATTAGCCAGTTTCAGGGCAGCATTAAAAGCGAAGGCCAAAATATCGGAAACCTCACTGCGGGATCGGTCGCATACAGCAACAACATGGAAAAAATCGAAACCATCCGTGATGACGGTTTGATTGACGGCGCGGATCCAACGATTGCCGCTTTAACCGGAACCATTGAGGTGCGATTTGCTGATACCACGCTAGTGGATAAAGCCTCTGCCGGAACGCCTGTCGATTTGGATTTTGCCTATACGCTTAACGCCGGATTGATCTTAAAGCTCACGGCGCATGAGGTGTATTTGCCAAAACCGAAACTCTCCGTGGACGGCCCAGGCGGTGTGCAAGCCAGCTTTGATTTCCAAGGCGCGTTTAACTCCGCTGAAGGTCATATGCTGACTGTCGCTCTCATCAATGATTTGGATGGGACACAATACACATGATCTCTCTAAAAACCCCTAAAGAGCCATACACCATAGAGGTGGTGAGCGGATTTACTGTTACGGTCAAACCGCTCACCACGCTTGGCTATTCAGTTGCCACGATGACCGCGCAACAGAAAATTGCCGATCTTGATAAAGGTCTGGCAGATGTTGAAGCCGCCGGATTCATGACCGAGATGCCCGTCAATTTGCGTGACCCGTTGGAGCGCAATGCCCTGTATCTCGATTATTTAATCAAGGAACTGGCCATCGCGCATATCGTCTCATGGACAGGCGTATGGGATGATGACGGCAAAAAAGAAGCCGATCCCACCGACGCCAACATTCGCAAGGTGATGGACATATCGGAGTATGCAGAACGGTTTTTCCAGCTCTTCACACGTTATGTGTTTTTACTTGGCGAAGCTCGGGAACGCATCCGCAAACTCACCGCATGGCATTATAAAAAGAGCGGTGGCCCGTCCTATTGCGCGACCTGTAAAGAACAGGATTTATCCTGCGCTTTTGAGAACATCTGCCCTTATCAAAAATATCAGCCGCTCATCATACAGGAACAGCAGGCATGGGAAATTTTGGAGAGCATTACATCGCAACTCAAAATCGCACCTTCCGGCAAAATCCTCGGCATTGATATGGCAGCGGCCTTAGAGCTGGCCAAAGCCAAAAACTGCGATCTTGAGCTGGTCGTGCCGCTTCTGCAATCCGGTGAAGCTGGATTGCTGGAATCCATTGCTGGCGAAAAAGACGATGAGTCACCGCATTCCGACAATCCTTATCCCACCGACCCCGTTTCTTAAAAGGTATAAATAATGGCCGATAGGCAGTCCAATTACGTTATCCGTCTGAAAGTTGACGGATCCGTTCGCGTATCCCGCGATCTGGATCAAGTTGGCAACAAGGGCGACCGTGCGCTTAAAAAGATACGTGTCAGCGCAGGCCGCACCAACAAGGCTCTAGCTGGCGTGGCGCGGAATATTACATCGACACTGGTGCCAGCCTTTGCCGCCGCCGCATCTGCCGGATCCATCTTCCGGAATATCCAGACCTTTGAAAAACTGGATTTGCGTCTCAAAGCCTTAACCAACAGCTCCGAAGATTACGCCAACACGCAGGATTTCTTAAAGGCCAAAGCCGATGAATTGAATGTCGGCATTGAAACACTATCAGACGGTTATGCGCGGCTCTTGGTCTTGCAAAACAGCGGTGTTTTAAATCGTGAACAGGTCAACCAGCTCTCTGAAGGTTTGGTCAATGCCGCCGCCCGATTGGGTGCTGGCGGCGCAGATATTGAGCGTGTTCTTTTTGGGCTATCGCAGGGTTTGTCAGCCGGAACGCTTCGTGCTGAAGAACTCAATCAGGTGGTAGAACCGTTGCCTGGTCTCCTGCAGGAGTTGGACAAAGCCGCTGGATTGTCAGCTGGTGGTTTCCGTCGCTTGGTTAATGCCGGAGAAGTCACCTCTGATCTATTCGCCACCACGCTCGTTACGGCGTTGGAAGGCTATGACGGCGCGGCATCGGATCTGGATGATACAATCAGCGGATCCTTAACGCGGCTGGATAATGCGTGGACGGAATTATCACGCACCATCGGTGAAAGCGGCATTATTGAATTTCTGGCCGATCTTACAGATGCCTTTGCACGCTCTATCGGTGTGGCCTCCAAAGCCGTCACCGGACAAATGGCTTTTGCCGAATCCGTGGGCATCGTTGAAAAAACAGCCTTCTTCGCCGCACGGTTCATTAAGGCTTCATTCCTGACCGTTCAAACGGTCGTGCTGGGCTTGGCGCGCGGATTATTAATCACGCTGGAAGGATTGCAAAATGCGGTCGTTGCTGTGGTCAATTCTATCCCGGGCGTTGAAACGGAAGGCATTCGTGCCATTAATAATCTCCGCGCCGCCGTCGATGCCGCTATTGCCGATAACGCCCGTCAATTTGTTGGGACGCTTGATTTCGGGCCGTCTAAGGAATCCATACAGGGATTGCGGGAACAGGAAAAACGCCTGAAGGAGTTACAGCGTCAGGCCGAGATCACCGCCTCTAAAACAAAACAAGCGAACCAGGCCGCCGCTGCCGCTAGTACACGCCCTGCAAAACAAACCAAAGAGCAAAAAGCCCTCATCAAACAATTAGAGGCCGAGCGCAAGAAAATTGACCAGATCACGCAGAGCTTAAAATTCCGCAATCAGCAACTGCTCCGTGATGAAAAAACACAAGAGCTTTATAATCAGCTCCAATCCGCAGGCGTGGCTCTCAAATCGCAAGAAGGACAGGAAATCCAGCGTCTTGTCGAAGAGTATTTTCGTCTCAAAGAGGCCAAGGAAGGCGAAGAGGAAGTTGAACGCCGCAAACAACAACTCATCGAGGATATTAAGAAAATCACCGAAGAGAATATCTCCGCGCAGGATCGATATAACGACCGGATGAAAGAGCTGAATGAGCTGCTCGAAGAAGGTGCAATATCCTTAGAGGAGTTTGAAGCGGCTGGAAAACAGGCTTATGACGAATTGGAGCAAGCCAGCACCAAATGGTTCGACGGTGCCAAACGCGCTTTAGATAAATATGCCGAGGAAGCCACCGATATGGCGGCGAATGTGGAGCGTGTGGTTACCAACGCCATGCAGGGATTGGAAGACGCACTGGTCGATGCCGCCACCACCGGAAAGTTTGAGTTTAAAGAGCTGGTGGATTCAATCTTGGAAGATGTGGCGCGGCTATTGGTACGCACTCAAATCACAGGACCGCTTGCCCAAGGTTTAAGCGGTCTCATCGGCAACATTTTCGGCGGTCAAAGCTCCGGTGGCGGTGGCGGTGGCGGCGGAGGTGGTGGCTTTTTCAGTAATTTATTCGGCGGCTTCTTTGCAAAAGGCGCCGCGTTTAATAACGGCAATGTCACAGCCTTTGCCCGTGGCGGCGTTGTGAGCGCGCCCACTGTATTCCCCATGGCCAAAGGCATGGGGCTTATGGGTGAAGCCGGACCCGAGGCCGTATTACCATTGCGCCGTACATCAAACGGTAATCTGGGCGTGGAAGCGATTGGCAGTGGTTCTGGCAGTTTCTTTGCCATCAGCGTTGATGCCAGAGGCTCTACCGATCCCACAGCCACATCCGTTTCTGTTCGTAAAGCTGTCGATGAAGCATTGAACGCACGGATCCCAGGCATTATTGAAACCTCCGCACAAGTCGCGCAACGCCGCACGGTTGATAGCTGGCAACGGCGCGGCTCTCGATTTGAATAGGCCAGAGAAAGGATAAGCGACATGGCAGATATCGAACTGGACTGGCCTTTGGATTTGCGCCCAGGGGAGCAGAGTTTTTATATTCGCACCGTCTCCACACGCTTTGAAAACCCTTTAACTGGACAGGTTCAAGTTTTAGAGCGTGATGCGGCGCGCTGGGTTAGCAAATTATCGCTGGTGCGGTCGGAATTGGACTCGCGCAGACTGGATGCGTTTTTGGCCACACTTCGCGGTGCGGTCGGGCATGTGTTTATGCCGGACTTTCGCAGACTTAAAGCCAAAGGCTCCTTGGCCGGATCCCCGCAACTGGATGGCGGTGTCGGCACATCTTTGAATTTGAGCGGCTTTACCGCCAATGCCACAGGCGTTTTAAAAAGCGGTGATCTCATTCAGGTCTCCACCGGACGCACTCATATTGTTTTATCCGATGTTGATGCCGATGGCAGTGGCGATGCCACCGTAAACATTGCCCCGCGCTTGCGTGAGGCCGTTACGGTCGGGCCGCTTGTGACTGATAATTGCCGTGTCCGCATGCGTTTGGCAGATGATGATCAGACTGAAAACGCCACCGATGCAAGGCGGCTCACCAGTTTTGAAATGGAATTGATTGAGGTATTGCCGCAATGACGCTGGACTGGCCGGAAGGAATATATCCGCAAAGTCAGAGCTTTTATCTCGCATATCCCAGCGCACGACACATTTCATCCTACACCGGACAATTTCAGGTTCTGGGACGAGACGCTGCGCGGTGGTTTGCCGAGTTTGAATTTGAGCTGGATGCGGTGCGAAGCCGCATTATGGACGGCTTTATCGCCTCGATGCGCGGATCAGTTACGCCTGTGCTGGTGCCGGATTTTCGGCGCAATAAGGCCGTTCCGGTCACCAAAAGCATGGATGACTATGCCGATGAGATTGGCCTGACGTTTTTTGATGATCGTTATGATTTTGACGATCAAACCATCGAAGATGGTTTTTTAACCTATGAGGAAGGCCCGTTACTTAGGCACGGAATATGAGCCGTTATTTGGCGGCGTGTTTGATGCGCTTTTATTGTTGCCGGATGAGAGTGACGAAGGTTTGGCGCTTTTGACCGAAGCCGGAGATGGTTTATTCGCAGAAAATATCGGCATCCCTTTTGAGACGGATCGTGGTTTTTTGCTGACCATTGAATGTGGTGAGGCTATGCCGTTTCAGATCGAGGAAGGTTTTATAATCCTGACCGAAGAGCGTGAAGCCATACCGCTTCAAATCAGTGGCGGCTTTATTGAAGGCGAAGGCCAGCCGATATTGGTGCAAGGCGGTCAGCATCGTTTATTTGTGCGTGGCATGGCTCCCTATGCGGCGATTAGCAAGGCTGGCGACAGCATTATGCCAGCAACCGGCCACGGCCATTTGATTATTTCCGATGTGGTCACTGATATTGACGGCATGGCGTTCATGACCATTGAACCGCGCCTTAGAACAACCGTATCCGAACAACCCTTAATTTTAGACGGCATCCTGGTCTTGATGCGCTTAACCGATGATGAAGGCGCAGAAAACCCGCGCGGCCACCCAACCGATCCAGCTATTCACTGAAATTTGAACAGATATTGACCTAAACCATTATGAGCGAAAAACGCCTAAATTCCACTCTGTCAGATGAGACGGAAAAGCAGGTGGTGCGCCCGATTTTAATGGCAGAGTTTGAATTTGACGAAACCATAGATCGCGCATGGAGCGGTCTTGGTGAGTTGGTGTATGACGGCAAAACCTATTATGGGGCTGGAACGCTCGGCAAGGTTTCAACGATAGAAGAAACAACCGAGCTTCGCGCCACAGGTGCCAGCTTTCAACTCTCCGGCATTCCCGCCGATCTGGTTAATAAAATCAGCTCCTATCCGATACAGGGCAAAAAAGCGCTTATGTATCTCGGGTTTATGGATGCGAATTTCAGCACATTGATCATGGATCCGGTGCTGATTTTTGACGGGCGCATGGATACGGCAGAAATCGCCGATGGCGGTGATACAGCCAGCATTACAGTGACTGCCGAAAGCCGCCTGCGTGATTTAGAGCGGCTTCGCACACGCCGTTATACGGATGCGGAACAGCAAGGCCGCTATCCAGGCGACAAGGGTTTGGAGTACGTCCCAAGCCTGCAGGACAAGCAAATCGTATGGGGCCGTGAAGCCGCCGACACTTAAAGGATCAACACACATGACCACATTAACCAGACTGGCCGATTGGCCGGATCACTTGGCGCGTGTTATCGACGCTGCGCGAAATACGCCGTTTACGTGGGGGCAAAATGATTGCTGCCTTTTCGCTATGGATTGCGTGGAAGCGATCACTGGTACCGATATCGCAGAGCCATATCGCGGCTATAGCAATATGCGTGAAGGTGCCGCGCTTTTAAAACGCTGCGGCGGCGTTAAAGGCATCGCAGAAGCCGAAGCCAAAAACTACAGCATTCCTGAAATCGCGCCTCTCACCATGCAACGCGGCGATGTTGTTTTATTCGATATCGGTCGTGGCGATACGCTCGGCATCTGCGGTGGGCAATATATTTTCGCCCCCGGGGAAGATGGCTTGATCGGCTTTCCTTTAGCTGAAGCCGAGCGTGCCTGGAGGATTGGATAATGCCCCAGGTCATTCCGGTTGTTTTAGGCGCGGTCGCATCCAACTTTGTCTCCGGCGTTGTTGGCGGCGGTATTATCGGCGCGATTGTTGGCGGTGTCGTCGGCTCTGCCGTTGTATCCTTTACCGCACCATTATTTGCACCTAAGCCGAAACGCCCTGATTTTAGCGCCGCATCGGTCACCTCCATATCAAACGGAAGCCGTGGCCGGACGCAGATGATTAACCAGCCGATTGTCTCGCACCGCATTGTTTATGGCGAGGTGCGCGTCTCCGGCCCGTTAGTATTTACGCATAGCCGTCCGGTTAATGCGGGGGATGCCAAGCTGGATATGCTTCATTGGGTGATTGTGCTTGCCGCTCATGAGGTGGAGGCCATTGGCGATATTTATTTCAATGATGAAGTCGTGCCTTTGGATGGCAACGATGATGCCACCTCCGAGCCTTATAAGCGGGACAGCACGGTTTATGCCAGCGTGTATAAACATCTGGGCGATATCGACCAGCAAGCAGATCCTGTCCTCACTGCCAATGCCGATGGCAAATGGACAAACGCCCACCGTTTACGCGGTCTTGCCTATATCCACGCGGAGATGCGCTATGACGAGAAAGCCTATCCCAGCGGGACACCGAATATATCTGCGCTGGTACAAGGCCGGAAAGTCTATGATCCGCGTGATGAAAGCACCGCATATTCCAACAATGCTGCACTTTGTGTTTTGGATTATTTGCTCTCTGATTTTGGCCTGGGTGCTTCGATTGGAGAGATTGATCTCAATTCCTTTATCGCCGCCGCCAATATCTGCGATGAGGTGGTCAACACGCTAGACGGCACGGAAAAGCGTTACACATGCAATGGCGTGGTCGATTTGACCGACAGCCCACGCGATATTTTAGAGCAGATGTTGTCAAGCTGTGCCGGATTTTTGGTTCACACAGGCGGCACATGGCGATTGCATGTCGGCGCATATAGTCCGCCGCTTAAAACCTTTGATGAAAGCTACTTACGCGATGCGGTTATTATGCGTCCGCACCGCTCCAAGCGTCAGCTCTTCAATGGCGTTAAAGGTGCATTCGTATCGCCGGATCATAATTATCAATCCACCGATTACCCATCCGTGGAAAGCAGTCTCTATGTGGCGCAGGATGATGGTGAGGAGATTTTTACGACCCTGGACTTATCGTTTACCACCTCGCACACCATGGCGCAGCGTATTGCCCGTATTGCGCTGGAGCAAATTCGCAGACAGCGCCAGATTTAATATCCCGCCAACCTCGCCGGATATCAGATTGCCGCCGGACACACGGTCGCGCTGGATTTGCCGCGTTTTGGATTAAACGGTCTGCCATGCCGCGTCAGTAACTGGCAAATGGTTGAAGATATGGGTGTGGATCTCACGCTCGATGAAGACGGCGAAACGATTTACACATTCGATGAAGCCGACCTTCGCACTATCGGTGATGCGCCGGAGGTTGTGATTCCGAACAATCAATCTGTGCCACCCAATGAGCCGAATAACGTCACGGCCACGGCTGGCGATGATTTTATCACGGTGAGCTGGGATCCCATTACCGAGAGCGATTTCCGCTATGTCGAGGTGTTTGAAAAAACCAGCAACACCGCCACGCCGGATGTTGATGCCGCAAGGATTTTGGAAGTCTACGACAACTCATTCACCCGCAATCTGCTTATCGGCAATACCGAGTTTTATTACTGGCTCCGCGCTGTTGATCGCTATGGCAACAAATCAGATTTCGCTGGACCCGTCCAAGCCACAACCACCGGAGACGAGACGGTCGTTCTTGTCCTCGAATAATAAACATATGAAGGAGCCTTACTCATGACCACGACGAAAAAAATCTCCGAATTACCCTCTGCTGTCACGCCTTTGGTGGGTGATGAAGATATACCCATTGTTCAAGACGGTGCTACGCGCCGTGCTTCTCCTAACGATTTCAAAGAAGGACTATCTGCGGACGGCCACGGCCACACTTTATCCGATATCAGCGATGCCGGAACCGCCGCAGGAAGTGACACTGGTGACTTTGCCACCGCCGCACAAGGTGCCAAAGCCGATACTGCCTTACAAGATGAGACCGTTTTTGCAACGGCAGCACAAGGCGTAAAGGCTGATACGGCCACACAGCCTGGTGATCTCGCCTCCGTTGCCACCAGCGGTGATTATGATGATTTGATCAATAAGCCCACCCCGGGGGCGCTTAACGCCATTATTAATGGCCATTGCGTTGTATCGCATCGTGGTGATTTGTCTCTAAGCACGAGCTGGCAATATGGCGCGGTGGATTTGCTGGCCGTCAAAGCCGAAGGAAGCGTATCGGCAGGCACGATCAAACGGTTCACCGGAGCTTATACACTAACAACAACCGGACTGGCCTGTATGGTCGAGAATGCAACGCTTACAGGCTCCGGCGCAGTTTTATTCCGGCATCGCATTGAATCCAAAGATGCACGGCATTTTTATGATAAAGGCGCGTATTTTTCAGCGCGCACTTACCACGATATCGGCTCCACGCAGGATTATATTATCACCGTCAATAAAGCCGATGCCGAGGATGATTTCTCATCTGTCACTGAAATTGAAAGTGCGACAGTTACCGTTGCCAATAACACCAATGACGATATCGCTTTGAGTGTGGCCGATATGGGTGATTGCCGGAACGGGATTGAAATTGAGATCAAGGTCGATTGCGGCGCGATCACCACCAAGGATATCTTTTTAGGGCAATTGCAGTTTTCCATCGGCGCATTTCAACAGGCACTTGAATTTCGTCCTGCGGCTTTAGAAGAAAAGCTGGTGCATCGCTTTGTCCAGCCTGCCGCGATTGTAG
The DNA here is from genome assembly GCA_963702155.1 of uncultured Alphaproteobacteria bacterium. Classification (GTDB taxonomy): domain Bacteria; phylum Pseudomonadota; class Alphaproteobacteria; order Micavibrionales; family Micavibrionaceae. The sequence continues at coordinate 689,525 of OY969717.1, read as the reverse complement.
CGGCGGTCGCCAATTCAGGCTCCAATATGCAAGCCACGGTCGTTCATCCTGATATGCGCGCCGCGCCAGCTTATGAGCTGGATGCCGCACTTGATATGACTGACGGCTATGTCGCGGATAAAAGCCAGTCCAGTGCCAACATCTCTTCAACCCATGAAAATAACGCCCAGCGTGGCCGTTTAGATATTGCCTTATTTTCCGGCCTTACATCTGGGCGGCATTACATTCATCGCGGCGCAGGCGGAACCATTCTTGCCAGTGCCGAATTATAAGGGGGAGCTATAATCCATGCCCACTATTGAGGAAATTTTAGTCCCTGGTCAAAGCGTCAACAAACAGGAGTTGCGCCAATATCTAGGTTCTCGCGAAACGCCGCGGCCCGAAGACTACGGCGCACTTGGCAACGGCATTAATGATGATACGGCGGCGATCAATCAATGTTTGACCGAAAACAAGGTTTGTTTGCTCGGCCCTAAATCATACCGGATCACCGACCGGATCGTTTTGGGATATGGCATGAGCCTTATTGGATATGGCGATATGTCGATTATTCAGGCGCAGGACGGCCCGTTAAACGAAGCCGCCGTGCCGCCTTATAGTGCCGATTTCAATGCGGTGGAATTTGTTGAAGGGTATTCGCAGGCTGGCCAATGTCCGCATTGTGGGTGGTGGCTCTGCCATCTTTATGGCTGGAAAAGTCAGCCCCTGCGTCAAAAACGTGGTCGAAAACGTCACCATATGGGATGCCAAAATCGGCGTGACACTGGATGGCTGGAATAGCTTTGATCGCCCCTGTTACTGGAATAATATCAGCCGCGTTCTGGTCGCCAGACCGCAAATTAATGGTGTATTGCTCACCACCACACCGGATGATTGGAACGATCCCAGCACCTTTGGAGACAGCCCCAACGCCAATAAATTCCATGATGTTCGAGTGTACTCGCTCTCTGCGGCTATGTCCGGCGCAGGGTTTTTTGTCTCTACAGGGCAATATAATAATTCATTCGTCGATTGTGAGGCCAACGTCGATGTCACCGCCGAGGCGTGTTTCAGGCTGGGCTTTTTGGCGCGGCATAACGTGATTACCAACTTTTATGCCGAGAGCCTGGGACTGGCTCCAGCCATCCGTATTGATAACGGCGCCATCGATAATACGATTGTAAGACTGTTTTCGGTCACAGGCGGTGCGGCTATATGGGATCCGACTTTGCAGGGCGAATATCAAGCCATTGATGCCGGATTCCCGATTAGAAACTTTTTGAAGGACACGTATTTAACCGATGTCCATGTTGACGGCATGACACGCGGCACGACCTATATTGATCCCGCCGTCGATCATGTCGGCAATATCAGCATTGACCTGACGCACACATTTTATCGTCCTAAGCTCATTTAATAAATCCTATGATTTGATCCTGCCTAATGCTGGCAATGCCGTTGGTCGCTGGGTCACGCTTAAAAAAGCGGATCTTCGCAGCAATCCCATATACGTGAAAGAAGAAAGTGGCGCGGGGCCGGATAACCGAACACTCACACTGCTTCAGCAATACGACACGGTCACGCTGGTCTCAAACGGCGCGACATGGTGGATTTGTCAAGATAACCGAATGCCACGCCCGAGCCGCTATATCCAGCGTTCTGATACGGATAACGGCCTGTTCCAATCCGATATGCTCAACCGCGTTTATCTGGTCTCGGCTTTTGACGGCAATATTGAGTTTGAATTGCCGCACCCCAATCAAGCCCCAGGGCGCATGTCGACCATAAAGAAAATCGACCCGACCAGTAACACGATCAAAGTCCAGCTTGAAAACGGATCGGGTGGCGCAGATGCACAAATATTCACGCTCACCTCACATTTCGCCGCCATCACCATCTACAGCGATGGTGGGCAATGGATCGTAATTTCAACCTATTAAACCAACCAAAAAAGGGAAAACTTATGGCTCAACGCAAAAAACCTGCGCCGATTTTTGAGGCGCTCAATAACTCACTTTTATTCGCAATGGCTCTCATAGGGCTGGCAATTTACGTCTATCAAAATGATCAGAATAATCAGGACAGGCAGTTAGAAACCACGACCATATTTTTGGAGGGTCTGCAGAAAAAACAGGACTCGCAAAATGATATTTTACTTCGAATGCAGGAAGCGCAAATTGCCATAGCAAAACAGATTGAGCGCAATACCGATAAAATTAACGCGGTGAATACAGATCGGTTTACAGATCGTGATGGCAGTATGTTGCGTTCCAATATCTCTGAAAAACTAGAGGATGAGCGTATTCAACGCCGTCAGCAACAAACAGAAAATCGCAATTCTATAACCGCGCTCTCTACAGAACTAGAATCACTCAAGCTTCAGCTCATGGGCGTTTCTGCTCCCTGCGATAAACAACAATAACCCAATCAAATAGGAGATCATCATGAATATTAAACAACTCCGCCACTATGTGGTGGTGCCTGCGCTCGACTGGATTAATGCGTATTCCTTAGAGGCCGAGCAACTGGTTATGGCGACCGCTATGGCGGAAAGCAAAGCCCAATATATCCAGCAAGTCGGGCGCGGCCCAGCGCGCGGCCTTGTTTCAAATGGAGCCAGCCACGCATGACGATATCTGGTCGCGGTATTTAAGCGGGAAGCCACGCCTGGTTGCCGATTTAAAAGGTTTGACAATGCGTGATATGGATCTGCTCGATCAACTGCGCGGCAATCTATTTTATGCCGCCGCGATGTGCCGGATTTTCTATCTGCGTTTTTCAAAACCGCTTCCACAAGCGGGAGATTGGCACGGCATGGCAAAATATTGGAAGCGTTATTACAACACGCATCTGGGCGCAGGCACCGTCGATGGTTTTTTACAAAAATCCGAACCCGTCATCCAACTTTACGAAGGAGGCTCCGTATGATCACACCCGATACTAACGATCCCATAAAGGTGCGCCGAACGCTTGCGATTTGGACGGCCATTTATGCCTTTGTAATTTTGCCGCATGTGCTGATTTTTTATCAGCTCTATGGCGGTGCCGATATTAGTCTGCTTAAAGCGGTGCTGACCTATATCGGCATTTTAGCATCGGGGCCGATTGGGGCGTATTTGTATTCCGCACATATCAGAACCAAAGGAGGCCAAAATGAGCGTCTTGATCAATCTCGCGATTAAATATTGGCGTCCTGTCGTCAGCTTTTTAGCGATGGCAGTGTTTTTAGGCTGGATCACATATCAGAGCCACCGCATTGACACGCTCACGCAAAAACTTCGCGCCTCTGAAGCCACCATTGCCTCCTATGAATCCAGCCTTGCCACGCTTCAAAGTGATGCCGCCGCAAAGATCAAAGCCTTGGAGGAAGAATCCATGCGGGAAATCACCCGCGCCAAAAACCAAGAGCGGCTTTTAGGCCGTATAAAAGGAGCCAGTGATGAGGAAGATGCACCTGCCGCTCCTGTGCTGCGCGGCACTATTGACCGCCTGTACGGGCGCACCACAAACACAGATTAAGGTGATTGAGCCAGACATCCCGCAATCGCTTCGGGATTGTAAGGATGCGCCGGATTATCCAGGCGAGGATATGACCCAGCGCGATATCGCCGAAAACTATACCAACCTCTGGTACGCCCACAAAGACTGTAAATCCAAATTACAGGCCGTGAATAGTGCCTTACAGCAAAAAACGGAGGATCAATAATGCTTATTCAACCAGGGCGCATGTCGCCGCAACCACGCGTCCGATTTCCGCGTCCGGCCTATATCAATAAAAGTCCGGTTCAAGGTGTTGAAACCATCCCCAATTTCAATGCCGCGCAAGGCACAGTGTTTTTGGATCTAACCGATTCCGATGTAAATGATTTATCAGGCAGTCCACTTTACCTTGGTGTGACTGATGATGGCGACATAACAAATAGTATTTTTTTACAGCGGCGCGATACACAAGATCGTTTTCGGCTTGTTTGTAAAACAGAAGGTGAAACAAACGAGGTTTTTGACAGCTTTATGGATTGTTTTGCTAGTGGCCGCATTAAGGTGGCCATAGGCTGGAATGAAAACCATATGATGTGCTGGGTTAACGGTGCATTGTATGCCTCCATTGATACTGATTTTGTTAGGCCGGTTGGTTTAAACCGCGTTGATTTGGCGCAGTTGGGTGGTAGCTTTGGTATGTCGACCGAAACCTTACATGAATTCCATTATTACGATCACTGTTTAACACAAACTCAGGGGCGCAAATTAACATCCAACGCAGATATTTTGACGGGTGTAACATTTGATCCGAACAAGAAATTTTATGCGTTCTTAGGGCAATCCAACAGTGTTGGCATTGCCACTGGTTCTCCGGTCTATCCGAATATAAGTGATATGTATCTCTTCGCCCATGATGGTGCGGTCAAACAATATGCAGATCCGTACACCGATGATACAAATATCGTTCTGCCTGTTTTACAAAACTCTATTCAGGAGGTCGGGTATGCCGGATTTTTTGCCAACCACATGGTGGATTTATTGGGTCAGGATATCGGCGTTGTTCCCTGTAACGTCAATGGGAGTGGTTTGATCGGCGGCTCAACCGTTACATGGCCGACCCAAAGTGAACGCGCCGGATACCGTACAAGCGGCACAAAGATTAAAGGGCTTGGCACCTCTGTTATGGCGACCATCAACCGCTTAAGCATGCTGCGCCAACATGGTCAGTTGGCCGGTATTATATGGGGGCAAGGTGAATCCGATGCTGGCAATGATGTTCCCCGCAATGATTACGCCGCCGAATTAAAGGCTCTCATTTATGAAATCCGCACGGCCTTACAATATCCCGGCTTACCCTGGTTCAATGTCGGCATGCCCGAATGGTCGACCGATATCTCCTTAGACGAAGCTGATTATGATGCCATCATCGACGGGCAGAAGGATGTGGCTGATAACGTCTCCCGCGTTTATTTTGTTGAAGGAACAGACCAGCCAGGGATACCAGGCGATGAACAGCATTATTCGCTCTCCAGCAATGAAACCGTTGGCAAGGTGATCGCCGAGGAAGTTTGGGAAAAGACCACGAAGCTGGAATATCTCTTTGCTTCCTATGCTGGGCAATCCCTTATGCAACAGCAAACCACAATCAATGGCGGTGATGGCGATGGCGCCTATATTGCGCGCGCCAAGGATTACTTCGATATCGTAACAACCTCACAGGGCGCAACCGGAGGATCCGGCTTGTTGCGTTCTTCAAATACAGGGAATTATTGGGTCAATAATGATGCCGAACTTATCGTAAACGGCCCGGCCTATAATAGTTGGGTTGCCCGTATCGATGCCGATTTTGACAGCCCAGAGGATGTGCAGATTATTCACTGGAACCAAGGCCAAACCGATGGTGGCATTGTGGATCTGAATTTCGGACAATACAAACAGGCACTGCTTATGCTGTTTGCGGCCATGAAAGCCAAATGCCCGAATGCCGTCATTGCCCTTGATTATCTAGGCGTGGACACGAACGAGCTAGCAGCGCAAGCATGGCAGCGCGTTAGAGAAATCCAAATTGAAGTCACACAAGAGGCTTCATGTATTGTCCCCGGGGTCTGGACGGTTGACCAGCCTTTAGATGATACGGTGCATTTCAATGATGCTGGGCGTATTTTATATGGCCAGAGGCAAGCCGATCTTGCCGCGTTTTATATTGGCAAACGTGATGCCCAGGGCGTATTCGGCCCAGCTATGACCGCGTTATCAGCTCTTAAAAATACGCGCAATATCAAGGTTGCTCTTGATCTGGATGGCGGCGATACGCTGGCGCAGGATGCTGATAATTTGCGTTACAAAGGTTGGTATGTCGAAATCAACGGCCAACAAAGCGAAGTATATGCCGCGCAAAAAACCACAGAAACAGAGTTTAATCTGGCTGTGGCTGACTTTATAGAGGATGGCGATATTGTTGAAGCGACATGGGGTTATGGGCCGCTCAATTATCCGGTGCCGAGCCAGTTTCCCTCTAACAATGCCGCCGATACTAAACCGTTACAGCCGTTTGCGCGGCAGCGTGTCGTCGTATCTGATAATCCAGCGCCGCCACAAGCGTTCGGTGATGTAGATGCGGTCTGGAATGCCGATACGGTGTTGCTCGATGGTTCTGGTCGTGTGGAGCAACTCACCGATCAAAGCGGCAATGGTTTTCATATAAGCCAAGATGACCCTTTACTAAGACCGGAATATCATGCCCAGGGCGGTATAAATGGCCAGCCCATCATTCAATCCAATTCCGTGACCGACGGCACTCTGCGTTATCTGCTATCCAATTACGGCGCAAAGGCTGGGATGACAATCACGATTGTCGCGCATATTGCCAACGGCAATGAAGACCAGATGTGGGGTTTTAACGGCAATCGCGCCATGGTGGTCGGTCGCAATCTCGACCCGACCCGCATTGATTACAAACGCCGCGATGCTGATAATAAAAACATCACCATTACAAACGGGCTTTATACCGACACAGCCAAGCCTGTAATTATCACGCTGGCGGTCACTGACAACACAGAAATGCGCCTGTACGAAAATGGTTCCCTCGCCATAGCAGAAATGCCATTTAATCCCGAAGATGAAATTACATCCTTCTCACAAAAACTCTATTTAGGCACCAGCGTTAGCGATAGCGTGTATTACTTTGGCGATGCTCATGGGCGGCTTTTAACGCAAGACGAGATCATGCAGAAGCATGCTTATTACAAAAATTTGATTGGGGGAATTTAACCATCCAGCCATTTTGCATAGGCCATAATGTCCATCATCGGCGCGGTGCCTTTTTGTTGCAGGAGACTGATTACTCTAAAGAAGAATAATGTAACCGGCTTTTGTTTTTGATAGGCTTGCACATCATCGCCCAGCTCAAAAAACCCTTCTGCAGCAACGCAGATCAAATTGATCATTGATGCAGGATTGGCCTCCTGCATCTGTTTTTCAAAAGGCTGACCAAATGGCGGCGCCCAATCCGAATTGAGGCATAATAGTCCTCCATGGATAAAATGCGGCTCTTTGGCTTTGCTCGTTCCGTAAATATTCGGCACTGGCAAACTTGTTCTGCTTAAAGACCGGACAGATTCTATTTTTTGCTGTGCGTATGAGACATTTTCTTTATTCAAAGACTGTTTCACTTCAAAGACGGCGTACACGCTCTCTGCCGGAACATAATGAATGCCGTTATTGGTAAAGATAAAGGGTGAATACTGGCGATCAAAAATGATGATGTCGATCTGATCGCTTTTAGCACCTTCGGCATCGATCACCACACCGCTCTGCGCCTCGTATCTTTTGGGCAAATAGGTTTGGAGCATATCCAGCCATGCCAACTCACTGGCATCGCCTTTTAAGACGGGGTGTTCTGTTGTGCTTCGGCCTAATTTAAGCTGGTTTAACAACTCCTCGTTAAATCCGGCAAGAAGATGTGAGAGCAGAGAATCTGTTCATGAAATAAATTGTTCCCAACTTCCGGCGAGTGATCGTTCTGCAGCCTGGGCAACAAGGGTTTTTTCCTGCAGCGTCATATCACCCGAAATGACATTATTGGTATTAGCAGGATCAAGAAACCGCGCTGTTTTAAAATCCGTCTTTAAATAATTTAGAACGCGGACAATATTTTTGGATAGATCGCCGCTTCCTCCCGATATCAGGCCATAACCTTTTAAAGCTTCAATAACGCAGAGTTCCAGATAAAAAGACGGGAATTCAAGATTTTTATGATTGCGCCAGAGCTTCATAACGCGAATTTCGCTCAAACGTCCCGATCTTGAAACCAAATCAATATGTTTTTGAACATTGGTTTTTGTCCATGTGTTTGCCTTCCGGCGATACAGGCTATGATCCTGACTATATGCATCTTGTCTCTTCGCCGGAACAAGATCGACCTTAAACCCATTCACTGTTGTGCCGATGGACACATTTTGTTTTTGAAGAGCAGTATGTCCGTTCTGGCTTAGGCAATTATACAAAGTATTGTAAATATCAGCGAGACTGTCATTGAGATTTGAGGATAATGAAATGAATAGGTCGACATCTGTGCCGCCCTGGACTGCCGTACCTTTCGCATATGACCCAGACAGGGAAATATTTGCAACATAGCCATTACCCCATCGATTGATAAGAGGTATGAGCTTGTTCGCCGCATCAACCGCTGATGTAACACTTCCAGATGCACTACGTTGTGCCAAGAGGCTTTGAAGATATGATGTCCCCATGTCCAAATCCTTAAAAATTTGATTAACTGCCATATTAACCAATTGCCGCAATAGCAACAATTGCAATTATTGAAAAATACATAAGATTTCCAACGCCCCAGGCTTGCCTCGTGCAGGTCTGGGGCTTTTTTTGTGTCCGGATTTTGAGGTTATGGAATCTTTTTTCGTATGCGTTGCAGAGCTTGTGTTGCTTTAGCATAGCCCAGTGCTTCCGCACTCAGGTAATTATTGAGCGCTTCGATATCATCGCCCATGCGCTCACTGGCCACGCCCATGGCGTATAGGTAGACCGCTTGCTGTTCTATGGGCGGCTGCTCCTCTTCGATGCGCTGCAAAAAATAGCTTTCTGCCGTGTCCGGATCCTGTTTTGCGCGCACAATCGCGTCTTTCTCAAATTGGGTTTGCGAAGTACAGCCGGCCAATAACAAAACACAAAATAAAAATCGTTTCATTTCCCCTCCAGACTGCTCTTAGCCAGCGTATTCATCATTTCATTGACCAGCTTTACATGCTTAGGGTTATGCGCGATTTTACGGTATTTATTGATGAATCGGACAATCTCCTTGTCAGACATATAATCTTCCAGCCTTGCGAACGGTGCGCCATCTATTGGCTCCTGATCCGTGTCCGAAAACCCCACCAGTGTTTTAAAGAGATACTCCTCCATGCCCGAGACAAAGTAATCAAAAGGCACATCAAGGATTTTTGAGATTTTATAGAGTGTTCCGCTGGATATGCGGTTGGTGCCGTTTTCGTATTTTTGCACCTGCTGAAAAGAGAGATCAAGCGCCTTGGCCAATCTCTCCTGTGACCACCCTAAAATAGAGCGTTTGGTTCTTAGCCGGATGCCGATATAGACATCTTCCTCGGTCGGACCTTGTTTTGTTTTTTGGGTTTTGTTTGTTTGTCCCATGTTTTAATTAAGCTCCATCGCATATCTCATCTGCATTGCATTGTGACAAGATACCTCTGGTAGCCAAGAGGTTAGTAACATCGACGAATCGATGCACGGCGTATTCCTCGCAAGCGAGTATTGTATTCCGCACGTCCTCTCGACCATAAGGTAGAGAGGAGCCATTACGCAAACACGCGCTCCATACGTATATTCGTTGGGGTTACTACGCCCCGTCACAACAAATAGTGTTACATTATTCATTACCGTTTTCATAGCGGCAAAACTCCTAATAAAAAACCACCATGCCGTTTATTAGGCATGGTGGCCGGAGGTTAGTAGACCGTAACAAGACAGCCGCGACAGCCTTTAAGCCGAGGCTCTGGACATACGCTGCCGCCCCCCGGCCATAAAGCCAGAGAGCGACAAATATCGTTTTGTCAGACGCTTGTTACGGGTCTACTACTGCCCGACCATGCCCATTTCGACATAGCAGCACTATATTAACCATTTTTCGGGGAATTGGGAGAGGTTAAATGGAATAAGCCTTTTTTTACAAAAGCATCCAGATCGCCATGCCCATCATCATGAGGTTTTCAGTTAGGGATATCGCTCCAAGCGGTACGTTGCTGTCTCCTCCGACACAAGCGCATTTGATGTCGCGTTTCTCTACATACACAGCTTTAAACACGGATACTGCACCAATGGTTCCTATGAACAAAGCCGCCGGAGCCGCTATCGGAATGAATACACCTGCGATCATGCAAACACCGGCCAGCATTTCCACAAATGGATAGATATAGGCATAGCGCACCCACCGCATGGCCAGCAGATCGTAAGTGATAAATTGGTTTGAAAACGCATAAAGATCGTGAAGCTTTTGAATAGCCAGAGCGCACATACTGATAGCAATAAACATCTTTATCGTCAAGCCGATCACGATTGTCCCCAGTCATTGCCCAACTAACCGCCAAGTGCCATTAAGAAATGTAGTAGCAAAAATGGCAATAATAGGCTGATAGGTTGTACCTTCTTGTTTCATTGTGGTGATGCCAAAATGCTCAACAAGATCATCATGACCGCCGATACGTTTACCATTAATAAAGGTTTGCGGTGTAGTTTTTACATCATGCTTTTTCTTTAAACGCATCCGTTTCTTCTCGCGTTTTGTAGATGATGATCTTCAACCTCATATCCTTGCCGTTCTAAGCAAGTCTTTCGATTTAATGCCGTACGGACAAATATGTTTGTCTGTCACCATGCGATATAGATTTGCCTGTTTTTAGATGCATCATTGTTTGCTGCTTTAGAGCCGCAACAGCTTTTACCTTCGCTCATTATAATTCTCCTTCAAATTTTGGCACTGGACGTGCTTCGCATCTTCGAGTTTTGGCCTTACCATTTTGTTCAATATCATCGAGCAACCATTGCATTTCTTTAATTTCACGGCGTTGTGCCTTAATAATTTCATCGGCTAATTCACTGACACGAACATCATCGATATTAGCGCGTTCACTGGTCAAAATAGCAATCGAGTGATGCGGGATCATCGCGCTCATCCATGATTGATCATCTACAGTGATTTGCGAACGCACAAGATATAAAGATCCTGCAAATATAATCGCGCTTCCCAGGAAAATAAGGAATGTTGGTTTTTCTGTTTTTATACATACCGAGCATGAAAAGCAGCATAATAACTGCCATCGCCGCGCCCATATAAATCGCCATATATGTTCTCGTTTCACTGAAAAACACATGATCTAGCGCGTATGAGTTTAAGATACATTAAACCGAACATAACTACGGTTGACGTGCCAATCATGGCAAAGAATTTTGAGTATTTCATTTTATATTTCCTTCTAATTGTTAAACGGAAAAACAGGCCGAACAGTTCCGTATCCGGCCTGTTTCAATTATTATCCGTAGAATATATCTGCGGCTAAAAAGGCAAAGAAAAAGCCAATCAGATAAACGATGATCGAGAAGATCAATATCGCCCAACTGACTTTTCTAAGCCGCATACACGCCTTTGCCTTTGCCGGGTCAGCAGGGCAAGGCGCATAACGCCCCCGCCACTGCATGAACGCCGACAACGCCAGCATGATGCCAGCCCCAGCAAATACCCACTCTTTATATTCAGACAGAGCGGTAATCCACGGCACAGCCCCGACAAACCCTGCCAATGCCGCGCCCATGCCAAGCGTTACCAGTAAAGCTGGAAGCGCACAGCAAATGAGCGTTCCCATACTGGTAAATAGGCTAAGGGTTGGCATGACAGTATGTTGCCAAAGCGTGGGTTCAGCGTTATTCGACACGATGTATGCCTTCCACATTATAGCCAGCATCCGTGATAAGTTCTGTCATTGTCTCATCGTCTAAGCGTTTGGCCTTCATTGAAGTTGATCGTGATAATTTTCGTATCAAGATTTACATCAATCCCTTTGACCGTCTTCTTCTTTGCCAAACACTTTTTCAAGAGCGCGAGCGCAGAAATCACAAACAAGCCCATTGACGCTTACGTGGACATCACCGGATTGAACGGCTTGCTCTGCTTGCATAGGTTGGACGTCTTCCGCTGCGTAAACAGGCGCGGCAAAAGAGAGGGTTAATGCAGTTAGTAATAAAGTTAAATGTTTCATTATATTTTTTCTTTTTCAGTTTTAATACGTCACGCGCAAGCCGAGACAAGTTGATTTAGTACCGAAGTACATAGTTAAAGAGGACTTCTCCGCGATTGTTCATGCCTGCTTCAAACAGGTGAACATCTTTAAAGAGCCTCACAAGTGGCGTGACGGTGAAATTGTTATCCGCTTCCGGCATATGCTCGACTTGAAGCATCAGCCATGTATGCAGATCGCCGTAATCACCTTCATACGGCGCAAAACCGACACGGGCGGATTGCTGATAAAAATCATCAATCTCTCCGGCCTCGGTGTAGCGGTTTTCGTATGAGGTAAAGAAACGGCGGTTTTCCCAATCGGCGGCAATGCCTGTAAACCCTGCCGCTTGGTTTCACCGTCGAAATCGCCTTCATCGCTGTATGCAACACCAAAGCCGGACTTTAAATATAATTGGCTTGGCTGTCTTTTTTGTTCCAGCGTTTGAGAAGGTTGTTCATTTGAACGGCGTTTAAGGTAAATTCCTTGTCCCGCCAGTATTCAAATTTATAACCCACCGACGTTTTTGCCGTCGGTGAGTAATGAATGTGGGCGCTGTTTTTATCGCCATCATTCATCAACATAACCGTCCAGCCGCCCGGATAAGATACAGGTCGTGCGTCAGCAACATTTGGAATAATTAGCCCCATTCCAATAAGGGCATAAAGTACATATCGCATAATGATCTCCTGATATGTGTGAGATTAGGCCGTGCAAAGGCACGGCAAGAAAAGCCATTGATGGCTTAAATATCAGGAGTTAGATTTTGGAGGGCGCCTAAGGGGGGCTGTTGCCATGGATGCAACACGCTCGTTTGTAGCATCAAGCCGTTCGCTCTGGCCTGAAGGCACATCCAAGCTGGCTTGATCGTTTAAAACAGGTGTTTGATTGATAGAGACATGAAGGCAAAGGCACACCCCGTCACAATGTTTCGTGGGGGATTTTTGTTCCTTGTCCTCATGGCAAGGCATATCGCTCATATCCATGGTTTGCTGGCTTGATGAAGCCATATCCATGTTCATGCACGGCTTTGCCCATGCCGATACCGCAAAGGCATTGGCAAGAAACATCACTGCAACAAACATCAAAATAAAACGCTTCATATTTATCATTATAATCTAATTCGGTGCATATGTCACTTTGGTTACTCAGAAAGCTCTTGAAAAACCTTTGATAATAATATTCAAGTTTCATTATTGAATTGCTAACACTTCAATGGTACTTTGAAATCATGAGCAAAGTTTTTTTGATATTCACGTTGTTTGCCATGATCGTCTCTATGACGGTCAGCGCTACACATGCTCATGCCAGTATTGATTCTCCTTCCGAGATTTCCATTTCAGTTGATTTGGATGATTCAGGCGACCATAACCCCCTTGGAAGCAAGGATTGTGATATAGCGTGTGGCGGCTGCTGCATTCATCACGTCATGAACAACTCTAACCAAATTACCAGCTTACCATCCTCTGCGAAGGATAAGCTTCAAGTCCGCCCTGCGAGTATATTCGTATCGGACTTTATTTACGGCCTTAAACGCCCCCCCAAATCATAAATCTGTAAGGCGTAGTATATCCGCTTTTTGGCTCGTGCCATAAGCGGAGCAATTTTGCGACCTTATTTCTTTGAGACTGCGCTTTGAAACAGAGCGCCGCCTTACCCCCTTATTGACTCAAAAAAGGAACACACGATGAAAAAATTACTCTATACGTCCGCGCTGGCTATGCTTTTATGGCAACCAACACTCGCCAGAGCTGAATCGCTGGATAAACAGGCGGCGCTTCAAACAGCCTTACAGAATAACCCGACTTATAAGGCGGCATTGGCAGATATTGATGCGGCGGACGGCTCACGCCTTCAAGCCTCACTCCCTCCAAACCCCGATGCGGTTTTTGAAATAGAAAACTTTGCCGGAGACGATGAAAATGAAGGCTTTGATGGCGCGGAGCTTACGCTTGGTATTGAGCAAAAAATTGAGATGGGCGGAAAGCGCGGCAATCGCACAAAGGTCGCGGGTTTCTCATATAACATCAATCAGCAACAGGCCAAGGCACAAGCCTTAAGCCTTTTGGCCGAAACCGATTACACCTATATGCGTGTGGCCGTAGCACAGGAACGCGTTGCCTTGGCGGATAAACGCCTTGCGCTGGCTGATAAAACCCACGACATCGTTAAAAAACGTGTCGGAGCGGCAAGATCCGCAGAGATTGAACACACCAAAGCGGATATCGAACAAGCCGCCGCCGAGGTTGAACAAAGGCGCGCTGAACAGGAATTGGTCACCGCGCAAAATGATCTCGCACGATTGTTGGGTGGTGTAGATACCGCTGATTTGACCGTGGACGCTGATATCGGATCGTTGCCGGACTTGCTGGAAAAAGAAAGTCTTTTACAAGCCATTCAAAACGCCCCTCAAATGAAAGCGCAGGAATTTGCCAAAATGCAAGCGCGATCATCTTTGGATTTAGCGCGATCACAGGCCGTGCCGGATCCGACTTTCGGGCTGGGTATTCGCCGCTTCAATGAGAATGACAGCACGGCACTGGTGGCCGGTGTTTCATTCCCGCTTCCGGTTTTTAACCGCAATCAGGGCAGTATAAAGGAAGCCAAGGCCAATATGATCAAAGCCGATGCCGAAACCTATGCGGCTGGTCTGGCTTTGCGTCAATCGGCTATTCAGACATGGGAAAATTATGCGGCATCTCTGGCCGAGGCGGAGCGTTATCAGAATGAAATCATCCCGAGCGCACAGAAAGCCTACAATCAGGCCGATGACGGTTATGGCCGTGGTGCTTTTGGTTTCCTCGATTTGCTTGATGCACAGCGCGTTTTGTACGAAGTGCGTGAAGCACGGCTGGATAGTCTGTTAAGCGTTTATGAGGCCAAGGCACAAACCGATTTCCTGATGGGGACACATAGCCCCCTGATCGAACATTTCTCTCAAGCAACCTTAGAAGGAAAAACCAATGACTAAAAAACTCTTATCTCTATTTGTGTTGGGGCTTGCGCTATTTGCGTGGCAACTCACACCCGCCTTTATTACCTCCGCAAAAGCGGAAACAGAAACGCATGACGATCATGGACATGACGAACAAAAAGGCCACGGCCATGATGACGGACATGAGCATGAAGACGGGCATGATGAAGGCGATGGCGACGACCATGGCGATGATCATTCCGAAGACGGCGACTCTCATGATGATCACGGCCATGACAGTCATGAAAAGGAAGATAGCCACGATGACCATGGTCACGGTGGACATGACGATCATGGTGACGAACACGAAGAAGGCAAAACTGAAATTGCACCAGACGCCGCAAAACAGGCTGGCGTTATGATTGAGAAAACCGCTCCGGCCATGATTGGGGATGTTGTCGCTCTTACGGGACGCATCACGATCAACCAAAATACGAAAGCCGAAGTGCGGGCGCGGTTTCCTGGCATTGTCCGCAGCGTCAAAGCTAATCTGGGTGAAACTGTTAAAAAAGGCCAAGTGCTGGCCATTGTCGAGAGCAATGAAAGCCTTAAAGAATATAGTGTCACATCACCGATTGATGGCACCATTTTGATGCGAAATACCAACCTAGGTGACGTTGCGGGTGATGGGTCTTTGTTTACAATTGCTGATCTTTCAACGGTCTGGGCAAAGTTCCACATTTTTCCCAAAGATGCTGATGTTGTCGCCACGCAGCAAAGCGTTCGCGTTCACACGCTTGATGAAGGCAAAGAACAAGATGCAACAATCTCAATGCTGTTTCCCACCGCAGATGCTTTGAGCCAAACGCTTGTGGCTGTTGCACCAATGAGCAATGAAAATGGCATGTGGAGGCCAGGCACGACTGTCGAGGGCGATGTAAGCGTTTCACAAAAGCAGGTGCCTCTGGCCGTGCGGGAATCCGCTTTGCAAACAATGGAAGATCAAACCGTCGTGTTCATAAAAGACGGCAATAATTATGAGATGAAGCCCGTCAAAACAGGCGTGTCTGACGGACGGTATATTGAAATCACAAGCGGCTTGAGCGCAGGACAGAGCTATGTCAGCGAAGGCAGTTTTATTATCAAGGCCGATATTTTGAAATCCGGCGCAGCGCACGAACATTAAAAAGTAGAGAGATAAAATTATGTTAGAAAAAATTGTTAAAGCCTCCATACACCACCGCTGGCTTGTTCTGGTGGGTGTTCTTGGGATCTGTGTTTTAGGTATTTATAACTTTAAGCGCCTGTCTATTGATGCGGTGCCGGACATTACCAATGTTCAAATACAGATCAATACGGAAGCCGCTGGCTATACGCCTTTAGAGGTTGAACAGCGCATTACATTCCCCGTTGAAACATCCATTGCAGGTATTCCAAAGCTGGATTATACGCGGTCAATCTCGCGCTATGGCCTGTCACAGGTCACAGTCGTATTTGAAGAAGGCACAGATATTTACTTTGCCCGCCAGCTTCTGGCCGAGCGTTTGTCCGAAATCAAAAGTGAAATCCCCGAAGGCATAGAGCCGATGATGGGGCCAATTGCCACAGGTCTCGGCGAAATCTATATGTACACGGTTGAAGCCGAAGACGGCGCGGTTAAAGAAGACGGCACCGCCTATACACCGATGGATTTGCTGACCATTCAAGAATGGGTGATTATGCCCCAGCTCCGCAATCTTAAAGGTGTGATCGAGATCAACACCATCGGCGGCTATGAGCAGCAATATCATGTGATGCCGTACCCTGAACAATTACTGGCTTATGATTTAACGATTGCCGATCTGATCAAAGCCTTAGAGCGTAATAACAACAATGTCGGCGCGGGCTATATCGAAAAATACGGCGAACAATATCTGGTTCGGGTTCCTGGGCAAGTTGAGGATATAGAAGATATTCAGCGCATTATCGTGGCCAAACGCGATGAAGTGACCATCCGTGTGGGGGATGTGGCTGATGTTGCCCTCGGCTCCCCCTTACGCACAGGTGCGGCCACGCAGAACGGCAAAGAAGTCGTCCTTGGCACAGCCATGATGCTGATGGGTGAAAACAGCCAAGAGGTTGCGCAGCGCGTTGCGGCGAAACTGGAGATCGTGAACGACTCCTTGCCCGAAGGCGTTCACGCCACAGCCGTTTATGACCGGACTTCGCTTGTTGAGCGTACGATCAAAACCGTTGAGAAAAATCTTGTCGAAGGCGCGTTGTTGGTCATTGTGATCTTGTTTCTTCTCTTGGGGAATTTACGGGCGGCGCTGATTACTGCGCTAGTTATCCCAATCGCTATGCTCATGACGATTACGGGCATGGTTGAAAACAAAGTCTCTGGCAATTTGATGAGCCTCGGCGCACTGGATTTCGGCCTGATAGTCGATGGCGCAGTGATTATCATTGAAAACTGTCTGCGGCGTTTTGGTATGGAGCAGCATAGGCTCGGTCGATTAATGACCAAAGAAGAGCGCTTTTCTTTAGCGGCAAAAGCAACAACCGAGGTAATAACGCCGAGTATTTTCGGGATTTTGATTATCACGATTGTTTATATTCCGATCTTCTCGCTGACAGGCGTTGAGGGCAAAATGTTCCATCCAATGGCCTTTACGGTTGTGGTGGCTTTATTGAGTGCGCTTGTGCTTTCACTTACATTCGTTCCTGCGGCGGTGGCAACCTTTATCACTGGCAAAGTCCATGAAGAAGAAAACAGGGTGATACGCGGCGCAAAACGCGGCTATGAACCACTCTTGAAATGGAGCTTACGCCATCCGGCTATTATGATTTCGGCGGCTCTTGTTTTGGTGGTTATCAGCCTGTTTGGAGCGTCCCGTATGGGCGCGGAATTTATCCCAAGTCTTGATGAAGGCGATATCGCCATGCATGCGATGCGTATTCCTGGCACCAGTATGACCCAGTCAACAGAAATGCAGCATGATGTTGAAAAAATGGTGCTGACCTTTGATGAGGTAAAAACCGTGTTCAGTAAAATCGGAACGCCGGAAGTGGCAACCGATCCCATGCCGCCCAACGTGGCCGATACTTTCGTGATTTTAAAACCGCGTAAAGAATGGCCTGATCCGTCTTTACCAAAGGCGGAGCTGGTTAAGCGCATGGAGGTTGCTTTGGAACAACTCCCTGGCAATAACTACGAATTCACCCAGCCGATCCAGATGCGCTTTAACGAGCTTATTTCCGGTGTGCGGAGTGATCTGGCCGTGAAACTTTACGGTGATGATCTCGACCAGCTCTTAAAAACAGCGCAGGAAATTGAATCGGCGGTCAAAAAAGTGGACGGTGCCGCCGATGTGAAAGTGGAGCAAACCTCTGGCTTGCCGACCTTAAGCATCATTCCCGACCGCAAACGGCTTGATCTTTATGGGCTGAATATTGCCGATGTGCAGGATGTTGTGCAAGTTGCAATGGGTGGCCGTGAAGCCGGACAGGTGTTTGAAGGCGACCGCCGCTTTGATCTGGTCGTCCGTCTGCCGGAAAAGCTCCGCACAGACATCAGGTCACTTGAAATGCTGCCTATTCCTCTACCGAATGCCGAGCAGGAAGGCGCGGACGAAACGCCGGATTATGTGCCTTTGAAAGAAGTGGCTGATCTGGATATTGCCTATGGCCACGCACAAATCAGCCGTGAAAACGGCAAGCGGCGCATTTTTGTGACCGCCAATGTACGGGGACGCGATCTTGGCAGTTTTGTAAAAGATGTTCAAAGCGTCGTGCGCGAACAAGTCAATGTCCCAGCCGGATATTGGGTTGATTATGGCGGCACGTTTGAACAGCTCATATCAGCCAAGCAGCGCTTGATGATTGTCGTGCCGATTTCGCTTTTGTTGATTTTTGGTCTGCTCTTTATGGCCTTTAATTCAGCGCGGGCGGCCTTGCTGGTCTTCTCCGGTGTACCACTGGCTCTGACGGGCGGGATAGCGGCCTTGATGCTGCGCGATATTCCCTTGTCCATTTCCGCAGGTGTTGGCTTTATTGCACTCTCCGGGGTGGCGGTGCTGAACGGCGTGGTCATGCTGTCCTTTATCCGCGATCTGGAAAAACAGGGCAAACCACTGGAAGAGGCTATTGTTGAAGGCGCTTTAACGCGGCTCCGACCCGTTTTGATGACCGCTCTTGTTGCCAGCCTCGGCTTTGTGCCAATGGCGTTCAATGTCGGCGCAGGATCGGAAGTGCAAAGGCCACTGGCCACAGTGGTCATCGGCGGAATTATATCCTCCACCATCCTGACATTACTGGTCTTGCCAGCTCTGTATAAGTGGTTTCCGAGCCGCTTTAGCATTCGCCGGAACAAAAAACCTCAACCCAACTTAAATCAACCATCATAGAAGGAGAAAAAACTATGAAAACATTAATGCTTTTAACTGCCGCCGTACTGACTATCGGCCTTGGAACAGCCCGCGCGGATGTGAGTGATTACACGCCGGACCAAATCAAGGAGATGCCGCGTTTCAGCAGTATCGAACAACAACGATGCCCAAAGGCGCGTTATCCGTCCGTCAAAAAACGCCTTGAATGCAAAAAAGAAGTGCGTGTCGAGATCTATGAGAAACGCAAGGCCAGAGAACAAAAAGAGTAGGAAGAGCGATCATGATTTTCACGGCTTTAAAAATCGGTATTGCTGCTTTAGTGATTGCTTTTGCATCCTGGCTATCGGGGAAAAAACCAGAGCTGGCAGGGTTTATAACGGCCTTGCCGCTGGTTTCCATTCTCGCCATAGCGTTTTCTTATATTCAATACCAGGACACAGCGACAACCGCACAATACGCGCGCAGCATTATTTTTGCGGTGCCGATTTCATGGCTGTTTTTCCTGCCTTTCTTCTTTATTGAAAAATGGGATTTGAATTTCTGGATTAGCTATGGCGTGGGGCTTGCTCTATTGGTGGCTGGATATTTCTTGCATCAATTCATCATGAAAAACGTATTGGGGTAAAATATGGGACATGGACATCATCATCACGGAGATCCGTCTGAAGTAGGAGAACAACGCTTATGGTGGGCGGTGGGCGCAAACATATTGCTGACAGTGGCACAGGTTATTGGTGGTATAATCTCCGGCAGCTTATCCTTGATTGCCGACGCCCTGCATAATTTCAGTGATGCGGCCTCGCTATTTATTGCACTGGTGGCTATTCGGATTGGTCGAAAACCACCAGATCAATTTAAAACCTTTGGCTACAAACGCGCTGAAACCATAGCCGCGCTCATTAACCTGACCACTTTGATCATTATTGGATTGTATCTGTGTTACGAGGCGATTATGCGTTTTATAACGCCGGAGCCGATTGCAGGATGGACGATTGTTATCGTGGCGGCTATTGCCTTGGTCGTGGATATTTTTACAGCTCTTTTGACCTACAGCCAATCCAAAAACAGCATGAATATTAGAGCGGCATTTCTGCACAACTTAACAGATGCGGCAGCATCCGTGGGTGTGATTATCGCCGGAACGCTGATTTTACTGTATGGCTGGATATGGACGGATGCGGCCATGACGCTGCTCATTGCCGGATATGTCCTCTATCACGGTTTTTCAGAAATTCCGAAAGTAATTCACCTGCTTATGGAAGGAACACCAGAGAATGTCAGCATCGACGATATAACCACCGCCATGGAAAATATTGAAGGCGTAAAGAATGTTCATCACGTTCATGTATGGCAGCTTGACGAGCAACGCAATGCCTTGGAAGCGCACGTTGTTCTCTCGAATATGGATAAGATGGAAGCAACAAAAAAACATCTAAAAACTATGCTTCATGACGATCATTCTATCGAACATTCAACTTTAGAATTTGAAATCAATAAATGTAGTGAGGTGTGATATGGACAACAATTTAGCAAACATTCAAGCTCTGCTTTTTGAAAGCATCGACGACCTGGAGATCATCATGGCGCAAGGTGGTTCAATTCCTGAAGCCCATATTGAGGATGGAGATCACCTCTTGGTTGATGTGAAACGTAAGGCCGAGCATGAAAATATTGTGGCGATTGAGGTTGGTGATGAGATTTATATTAAACGGCTATACATCAACGGGAATAACATAGACCTCCTTCCTCACAATAAGGCTGACAACCTCCCGCCATTTAACACGCTAGAAGACCTCAAAATATATGGGGTTATTACATGGGTGATCAAAAAAATGGTTTAGATCGGTTTCAATAATTGCTATCTTTCTAAAATATAAGCGGTCGGTAGAGACAAGGTATAAATAGAAAAAAATTTTTCTTTTGTTTTACAACAGTTTGCATTGGAGACTTATTTTCTTTTTAGTCGCTCCGCACCGCCATTTAGTCTACCTTTCCCCTCTTTCAGAGAATATTACACGTGATTCCCCGCTACAGGCGGTGTTTGAGCTTGTCATGTTTTTGACGATTCCCAGAGAATCTTTGAATAACCCTAATATTACTCATTTCTCTCTTTGGTTTATATCCCGAATGGTCAAACGCATGAATTCCCTGTTAAACAGGGAATTATCAGGGAATTTTTGTTTTTTAATGTTTGGTTTCGTGGGAAAATCAGCTGCACAGCAGAGAATACATAGGTTTCACATCTTTTGTGGCAAAAAATTTTCAAAATTAACAGGGAATTTATTGTTAATAACAGGGAATTTAACGGCTCAAAAAGTCAAAACTCTCATGAATACATCGATGAACATAATATTCGCCATGCTGATACTTTTTTGAGATTGATTTGAGGGTGCTACCGGCAAAGTGCTCGTCTCGCCAAACTATGCCTTTTACAATACGCGCGAGCTGATCATTAGGTATATCAAGCATGTTTTTATTGCTACTATTGGTTTCAACAATGACCGCGCCATTATTTACGCGCTTTGTTTTATACAGAACAAATACTAAGATCTCTTTTAAAGAT
Organism: uncultured Alphaproteobacteria bacterium; assembly: GCA_963702155.1. Taxonomy (GTDB): domain Bacteria; phylum Pseudomonadota; class Alphaproteobacteria; order Micavibrionales; family Micavibrionaceae. Next base: position 667,922 of record OY969717.1, on the reverse strand, counting down.
GGTGTTTCAAGCGTAACCTTTAATGTATCTTCTAAATATTGTTGCAGTTTGGCTGTGTTAATTTTGAGTGTCGTTTCATCTTGCGCCAAGACAACCATACTTAAAATGGCGCGCACATCATCGTGCAAAATATCTAAATGCTGATTTGAAATCCATTTTAGAGTCTGCCGAGCTACGGAGGGAAATAATTCCACAAGATTGGCGTCATCGGATAGCCATGACTTCAAACCACAAGTGACTGCCTTTTCAATTTCATGGGCTGGGATGCGCGCTAAAACGCCTTTTGGGTGGTCACGATATTGGAGTAAATTCTGACTGATATAATAGCTGTAACGCTTTTTACCTTTTGAAGTATATGTTGGGCTATAAATCGTGCCATCAACATCATAGAGCAGTCCTTTTAACAATTGTCCGCTATCAATCGTCTTGCCTGCTCTTACAACGGCTTGCCTGTTGAGCAGTTCTTGTGCGCTTTCAAAAACAGCCTTGTCTATAATGCCTTCATGCTGACCTTCGTAAACTTTGTCTTTATGGCGTACCATGCCGATATAAACAGGATTATTGAGGATTTTATAAAGATGCCCTCTACTATATTCTTTATTACCATATAAGCGGCATTTTTTTGACACGCGTTCTGGTGTTTTTATATTCTCAGCAGATAGAAAATCTGCAAGCGCTCTTACTGATTTGAGCTTTAGATACTGGTTGAATATAAGCTTTACAGTTTTGCACTCTATCGGATCTGGTAATAACTTTCGTTCTACACGCTGATATCCAAGCGGTGGGAATCCTCCCATCCACATACCCTTTTGCTTGCTGGCGGCTATTTTATCACGGATACGCTCCCCCGTGACTTCACGTTCAAATTGCGCAAAAGATAACAGTACGTTCAGGGTTAAGCGCCCCATACTTGTTGTGGTGTTAAAACTTTGTGTGATCGATACGAAGGTTACTCCGTATTCATCAAAAACCTCAACTAACTTTGAAAAGTCTGTCAGCGAGCGCGTCAATCGGTCAATTTTATAAACGACGACCGTTTGGACTTTACTAGCTTTAATATCCTGCATCAGTTTCTGCAGTCCAGGGCGCTCAATATTACCACCAGAATAGCCCCCGTCATCATAATGGGCTTGAATCGCTTTCCAACCATCGGCCTTCTGGCTTAAGATATAAGCCTCACAAGCTTCACGTTGCGCATCGAGCGTATTAAAATCCTGGTCCAGTCCCTCTTCTGTAGATTTGCGCGTATAAATAGCGCAGTTTTTTATGTCTGGTTTCATGATGCTCCCTTCTTGTCTTTAAGATCGAAGAACACCCAGCCATTCCATTTTGATCCGGTTACCTCCGATGCAATCTTAGATAGGCTCGTATAGTTTTTGGCATCATATCTAAACCCATTTGATGTTACCGTTACGGTATGCGTTTTGCCTTTCCAATCTCGTAGGATTTTCATTCCTGGCTTTAAAACCAAATGCCCTTGCGAAAAGTATTGTGGGTTACGTTTATAATTTTGAATAAGCTTACTAAGACGTTTTTGCGATTGCAGCGGCAATGGTTTTTCGTGCCGTTTGAAATATAGGCTGCGCTCTAACATTTTACGTCCGATACGGTTATGAGGCTTCATCTGCCAAGCTTGCTGCCATTGTGCACGCAAATCAGCCAGATTAATTTCTTTCTTATGTTTCATTTTCAACTCCTTATTTCTTACATGGTAGTGTCCATACATGCGTACAAAGCATAAGAAGTCGAGTAACATCTGAAGAAGGTTATTTAAAAAATTATGTCTCTTGAAAATGAAAAATATACAAATACGTCAACATTAAAATATTTGTTCGTAAGCCCACAAATTTTAGAAAAAACAGGTTTATCCATATATTTAAGCGATGCTTATAAGTATTTTTGGAAAGACGACATCTCAAAACACGTTGAGTTACCTAAAAATTTAAAAATTAAACGCACTGAAATGATGCATGCATCTGTGCGTGCTTTCTTGGCCTTAATGTGTGAAGTGCATCAGCTCAATGAGATTGATGAGGTGGATAATTTTTACAAAACTAATTTAGAGTTGAGAGGTCAATTTATGATGAACGCGCATAAAATTATTATGATTTCACGATTTAAGAAGATCATTGACGAGAGACCTCAAGACTCAAATAAATATATAGGAACCCTTGTCGATGATACGTATATAAATAATGAAGAATTAGAAAGAAATCCATTTTCACTAAAATTAGCAGGGAAAACAAGATCCGAAAAAGAGCTGTATGCAATTGCTACTTTTTATGCGGTTGAACTTGCACTCTACTCTTACGAGCAATGCGAGATAGATTCACTCTCAAAAATACATAGTAGCATGTACCAATATATTAAAGGGCCATCTTACAGTGCCGTACATGGCTCAAAAGGCGGCAATAAAAATGCTGAGAAGACGAATGCTCATAAAACTCGTGCTGAGGAAATTTATAGTCTTCGAAAGCTGTATAAATATAAAAATACCTCTGCGGCTTCTGAAATCCATGATTTTTTGAAAAAAGAGAAAGTAAACATTTCCATCTCAACAATTGAAACTAGTTGGATTCCTGAATTTAAGGAACGCTCAACGTCTTGATATATAACAATTCTTAATTGACCTAGGGGGCTATAACAACAACCTTTTCTAGAAAATTTCTATAAATTGAGTTTTACTCTAAATATTAGAGAAAGAGATCAATTATGACCAAAAACGAAAAAATAATAAATTTAGAACATAGCTACAAATCAAAAATATCATACATCTCACCTTGCAGTATATTTTGGAGTAAAACCTGCCCCTCATTCGTATCATCAATTTGATCTAGCACGGATTCAATTTTTGTTTTTGTTTCAGAATTAGATACTGAAGATGTATTTATTACATCTGTATAATTTAAATTACTCATCTGTATTTTACTTTCTACTTAAAGGTATGCTTAGGTTCGCCTAATAATTCGTAATCTTCCTCAAAAGCGAATGGTATATGGTGTTGCCCTTTTATGAAATAATAGGCCTTATAATATACTTTTTGCCAAAACGAAGGAATTAAAGTCGTTCTTCCGCCACAGTTTCCTTTGTGGTATTTTTTTAGATAAAAATTTTCGTTGGTATGATCAGCATATGTAATTATTTTTTGGTTTCGGCTTTCCACTAAATTATAATTTACTATCCGACTATTACATGATGCTTTAATAGGTTTTAGATACTCTCGTTGTATATTTCCTTTCCAAATTTGATGCACTTCATACTTAAGAAAATTTTTATTTTCTTTTAGACTCGCACCCTACGAGCTTACCAGAAAAAACAACATCGCTTTCTTTAAATGCAACTTCCACAGGGTCATTGACTGTAAGGCAAGCATAAGCTTTATCAATAGAAGTGAGGTAAACTAAAACAGTCAACGTCAAAACTATAAAAGCAGGTTTTTTATTTATTATCATACTTTACTTCATACATGATCTTTTCGCATGCAGTTAACATAGCAGAGAAAATTTGTTTGTAAACATCTGATGATCGAGGAATTCAAAATCTGATAATCCTCATTCTATTACTCCAAATTGTATTTCTTTTTCTTTTTCTAAACTCTCAATAATATGATTTTTAGCAACATTACGATTGTTAAAGGACTCAAATAAATTCGAAATATTGGTTTTGATATTTTTCCAATCGCTAAGCAGTTTCTTGTCATATCTTAGAACAAAGCTAAATTGATTATTTCTAAACACGTGATCACATGTTGTTACGGTCTTTTTATCTTGCTGGCATAATATATAAGAGGCGTCGACTTGATCTTCATTATCAACCCATAAACCTTTGTAAACATCTCTCCCATCAGAATGAACAAAGTATTCCAGGTCGTATTGAAAACCAGCAGCTTTGTTTAAGGCAAAAACTTTTTTTGTTGCTTCCAAGCCTTTAGAAAGGTTGACTTCCTCAGATGTGCTGACGTCGAAAAATTCAATTTTTATTACTTTATCATTTACATTGAATTTCTTTATTTGTTTTTCGCTTAGCAAAACTGGAATGTTTCCTGGAGAATAGGCAGCAATATTTCCACTAGGTCTACTCATAATGTCTGTTATTTTGTGGAAATATATAGAAGGAATAAATATTGTTTCATCACCTAAGTTATATTCATCAACCTCTGAAGCTTTTGTATTTATCTCCTGATCCTTTTTCCTTAAATGGCTGAAATAGCCCCCTAGAATATAAAGAAGAATAATACTTAATGAAGATACTACAACAATCCTGATCAAGCTTTTTGCGAGCTTAGTCATGAAAAATCCTATACTATTTATTTAATACTCTCAAATTAATGAATAAGAAATTTATGTCAAGCGTGAAAGTGTTTCTGTCATAAAATCCAAAATCATCTTCAATATTTATCAGCCGAAATCTTACAATCCTCATTACGGAAAAAATGAAGTTTTTAGGAAGCATCTAAGCGACTTTATGGCAATGGAAAAGTATCTATCCTGATTTACCGTCTGTATATACTGATGCACAAGGCGACATTAAAACTAATCTTAAACTGGAGCCAAGATACGAAAATGCTGGCGAGGTTATTGAAAAGATTGTTCAAGCGAATGGTGATCCGCAAGTTGTTCGCGCCAACATTCAAAGTTCTGGTATTGAGGTTTATGGGTCTGTTGAGAATATATTGAACGCCTATGACGTTATTTATCGCTTCCTGATCAATAACTATGATGATGAAGCCATACTGAAAAAGTATTGGGGGCATCTAGCCAATAATGTAGTTTTCATTCAAATCTCTACGGATGTAAGTAGCGCACTAAAAATCTTTGAAACGATTAACGAGCGCGGCGTTGGCCTAAACCCTATGGATCTTTTGAAAAATCTATTATTTACACAGGTCTCACCCAAGCAATTTTTCCAGTTAAAAGATGAATGGAAAAAGATCACCAGTCCGCTTGAAAAAAACAAAGAAAAGCCCTTACGTTTCTTGCGTTACTTCCTTATGGCTAATTATGAGATCAACAGCGAACGTAACGATACTATTGTTCGTGAAGATGAGATTTATAATTTCCTCCGACACAAGCGCATTTGATGTCGCGTTTCTCTACATACACAGCTTTAAACACGGATACTGCACCAATGGTTCCTATGAACAAAGCCGCCGGAGCCGCTATCGGAATGAATACACCTGCGATCATGCAAACACCGGCCAGCATTTCCACAAATGGATAGATATAGGCATAGCGCACCCACCGCATGGCCAGCAGATCATAAGTGATAAACTGGTTTGAGAACGCATAAAGATCGCGAAGCTTTTGAATAGCCAGAGCGCACATGCTGATAGCAATAAACATCTTTATCGTCATGCCGATCACTAACCTCCGCGATGAAAAACACTTAAACGAAAGCGGCTATCAGTTGTGAGATCAGTAAAATAACAAAACAGGTTGGTGGATTTGCCCCAAGCATGATAGTCCAGCCGGACACGGTAAAGCCCTTCGGCAACATCGCCGTCATAGGTCTTTAGTGTTTCATATTCTGGGTGATCTTGAACGCCGTGTATTCTTTGCCTCATGACAAGATCATAATCCATCTTGCATAAATTTTCGATGGTGTATATTTTCAATATACACGGTGCAGTTTTTAAGCCCCCTAAGTAGACAGTTTAAATCCTAAAAAGTGGGTCATTCAGGACATGCTAAGGAACGGTTTACAAAAGGTTGTTTAAATTCAAGGCGGTAATCTGGAGATTTTTTTATTTTTTGGACGCTCTGCACCGCCATTTAGTTTAATTTTTTTTCTGATTAGAGAATATTGCGCGTGAAGCCTAGGTATGTTTACAAAATTAAAAGTGGCACTATAAAAAAAGCGAGCTGAATAGCCCGCTCTTATTTTAATTATTTTAAAAACCTAAGCCGCTTTTTGTTCAGCGTCTTCATTGGTTTTATATGACAGCTTTGTAAGCTTCTCATTTGTCTTCTTTTCCTGCTCTAGAATCTCATGTAATATTCCAGATGCTTCAGTGTAGTCTAGTTCATTTGCCATTGCACATAAGGTACCATAAGAAGCAATCTCATAGTGCTCGACTTTTTGTGCGGCAACGATTAATGCAGCATCGCGAACAGCACCTTCTTTAGTTTCTTTAATCAGGCCTTCACCTTCTTTAAGTAAGCCTTCAATGGCTTCGCATTTTTCTTTTTCTTTATCATAGCCAAGAATTTCAAATACGTTCTCCAGTTTGGATATTTGGTCTTTGGTTTCTTCTAAATGATCTTCAAAGCCTTTTTTCAAATCAGATCGTGTTGCCTTTTTTGCCATATTAGGTAACTGTTTCTTTATTCTATTTTCGGCATAATACATATCCTGTAGCAAGTGCTTGAATAGATCTTCGATATTTTGTATTTCTTCTTGTGACATAATTTTTTCCTTTATTTTTTTTCTATGCTTTATAATTTGATAGGCAGTTACAATTGTTGAGCCAGTACTGATAACTTTGTAAACATTACGAATTATCGACATTATAGCGACTTTCGAATTCATTTACTTCCTTTTCAGCTTCTTCTTTTGCTATACCTTTATTTTCCTGAATTTGACCAATAAGTTTATCGCGCTGTCCTGCAATTTTATCAAATTGATCATCTGTTAAATCGCCCCATTGTTTTTGAACTTCGCCTTTAAACTGTTTCCAATTACCTTCAAAAATATCTTTGTTCATTTTAGTGCTCCTTTTTTGTTAATCGCTATCTACAAACAGTTGAATTGAAGATATGTTCCATTAATTAAATTTAACTTATATCAACTATTTTCTATGATAATTTGACCTGCCTTTATAGCTTAGCCCAGTTTTAAGATCATGGTTTTTTTGATCCGCAAGATATTGATAAAGAATAAGTACGTGTAGCGAGCAAGTTCCTTGCCAAATTTAACCCGATATCAAATGTGTTTGCTCAATGTTTTGTATAATTTTAAACATTATTATCTTTATCTACATTTAAATATCTTACTATCAAAGGCGCACTCATACCGTGTATAAATATGGATGCTAGGATGGTCAATGCCGTTATAGCCCATAATTCGGGTGCATACATAAAATTACCTTTTTCCAATCCGTATGTAAGATAGAATAAGGACCCTACGCCACGTATGCCTAAAAAACCGATAGCTTTCTTATGGCTTTCTTTTACAGCGGTTCCTATTAGTCCAATATAGCCAAAAATTGGCCTGATTAAAAAAATTGCTGCTATGGATAAACCAATCATAGGCCATGTTAAAGGTGCAAGAACGCCATCTAATACTATTGCTCCAAATATAATAAGAAGAACGGCTAGCAAAACACGTTCTATTTGATCTGTGAAAGAGTGCAGTTTTGCATGATATTCGTGATCTTGTTCGTAGTTTCTTATTGTTAAGGCTGTTACAAAGACGGCTATGAACCCATACCCATGTAAAAGTTCTGTAGCGCCATAAACAAAAAGGGTTGCCGATAAAGCGACGAGGCCATCACGTACATGCAACATATTATGTTTTTCAGGAAGTTTGAAAAACAAATATGTTACAATTTTACCGGCTATAAAACCGAGTATTATCCCGCAGATAATTTTATAAATAATGTAAAAGCCTAACCATTCGATGGCCCAATCATTATTTGTAGATATTCCTAAAATTAATATAGCAAGCCAAACAAAAGGAAAGGCCAGCCCATCATTCATGCCAGCTTCGGCAGTAAGTGAGAACTTTACGTCATCGCTTTTGCCTTTGTTGGGTTCATCAACCTGCACATCACCTGCAAGCACGGGATCAGTAGGCGATAAAACAGCGCCTAACAAAATAGATGATGCTATATCAAACCCTAACATAAAATGAGAAATAGCTGCTATGGCTGTAATATTTAAAAACATTGTGATCGTTAAAAGCTGCAAAGGGGCGCGCCATTTTTTAAAAGATAGCGCGCGGTCAATTTTCAGCCCTGTTCCCATGATCGCAATGATCACAATTATTTCAGTAAAATGTAATGTAAGTTTTGTATCTTTTAGAGGGTCCGGCCAATTCAAATCCGGAAAAACCAAGTAAATCAACATGCCGAAAGCTACAAATACGAGAGAATAAGATATACATATCTTTTTTGCCAATGCGGGTATCCACGTCATTCCCAACCCTGAAATGCCGATAATTAATAAACTGAAAAAATAGATGTTCATATTTTTGAGAAACCTTTAAATCGGATTTGGTTTTTTGAAGTATATAAACATTTATAATGGAGTAAACCATGTCTATTAAAAACTCCAAAAGACCTTTTCGAGTACTTTTTACAAATTATGTTTTATTCATCCATAATGTTTGCATTGTTAAAGTATTAAAAGGAACTTATAGACCTTTCTTTTCATTAGTGGTGTATAAATTAAATCACTTAAAAAGGAAATCACATGTCAAACGTTACAGCTACATTTAAAACAAAATTAGCGGCAGAGAGCACATTAAATCAGCTTGAAGCTATTGGAATTACTGATGAGCAAATCAGTATTATCATGACTGATGAGACGCGCGGGAAAAGTTTTAATATTGAAGAAGAAAGTAAAATGCCAGAAGGTGCGGCCACAGGCGCGACTGTTGGCGGTGTTATAGGTGCAATTATTGGTGCTCTGTCTACCGCTACTGCAATGACTATTCCTGGTCTAAATATTGTTGTTGTTGGCTCTATAGTTTCTGCCTTGGCGGGTCTTGGAGCTGGTGCAGCAGCAGGTGGATTAGTTGGCGCAATGGTTGGTGCCGGCATTCCAGAACATGAAGCAAAAATTTATGAAGACGAGATCAAAAACGGATCTATTCTTATAGCTGTTGATACTAATAATGATGAGCAAAAAGATAGAGTTAAAGATATATTTAATCGTGAAGATGCTTATAACATAGCCGCATAATTTTTTAATATTTTTTCAAGAAAAGCCTGACTTTGTTTCAGGCTTTTTTTACTGATATAGTAGTGTGAAAAACCGCTTTTACTTCGAATTTTTATATATATTATAAGGACTTTTTAATGCGTAGTGTTTTATTATCACCGCAGAAACTTCATTCGATGTTATCTTCTGGCTCTTTAAATAGAGGCCGGTTTGTTGTCCTAGATGCAAGCTTTGTTTTGCCCAATCAAGGGAAAGATGCATTTGCCGTTTATCAAAACGCACATATAAAAGATGCGCGCTATTTTGATATTCGCGCTGCTTCGGATCCAAATTCGGTTTTTCCAAATACTTTACCTGACGCAGACCATTTTAGTTATTATGTCGGAGCTAAGGGTATTTCGCGAGAAGATACTGTTATAGTGTATGGTCAGGATGGTATAAAAATGGGCGCTGCGCGGGCTTGGTGGATGTTTAAAACATTCGGTCATGAGGAAGTTTATATACTTAATGGAGGTTTGCCGGCTTGGGTTAAGGCCGGATATCCTGTTGTTTCAAGTGATGCTCAAAGCACAATACAACAAAAAAAATATAACGCCGTTTTTCAGTCCAGCTTTTATATTGGTATAAAAAACGTAGAAAATTCGATAGGTAAGGATGGTTTTCATATTTTAGATGCGCGTAACCCTGCCCGTTTTTCAGGTAAAGTGCCAGAGCCACGAGCAAATATGCGTGCGGGTCATATTCCAAAAAGTATAAATGTGCCAGCAGATATATTCATTCAATCTGATACCGGATTTTTTAAATCAAAAGATAATTTGAATTCTATTATTTCAGATATTGGTATCAATGAAGGGGATTCTATCATAGCGACATGTGGTAGCGGTATTACCGCATGTGTTATTTTTCTGGCTTTTTATGAAGCAGAATATAAGAATATCTCGGTTTTTGATGGTTCATGGAGCGAATGGGGGCATAAAGCGTCTGCCTACGAGATTGCAAAGTCTTCTTGAGGTAGAACTTCTACTTCCCTTTGAAGTATAAACAAATCATATTTTTTGTATTTCTAGTAATATTTAATAAAATAAATCTCTTATTACTTATTTTTTGTGTATATATTTACTCATTATACTTTTTTATTTCTATGAATAATTATATTTAAAATCCTTTTATTGATCTTTATTTTTATTTTATTAGATCGTTCCGGTTTTGAAATTTTTTTACAAAAAAAGCCATTTTTTTTGTTGCAACGGTTTTAGAAATGGCATATAACAATAAGCACACACCCTCTATTACCGCCGTTTGTCCGGAGCATCTTTTTAAAAGGTCTCCGGACCTTTTTTTATATGTGATGTATTTTGTTTAAAAACTAGACTTACAGTTATGAGCAAAGGTAAATACCGCCCTTTTTATCGTCTTAAAATTTGTTTTGAGAGTAAATGGTGCGCCCTGCAGGACTTCGAACCTGCAACCCCCTGCTTAGAAGGCAGGTGCTCTATCCGGTTGAGCTAAGGGCGCATATATCTTGGTGATATAAAGATAAAGGAAGAAGTACGCGGAATCATATCTTTTTTCAAGAATTTTGTTCTTTAGGTGTCTTTGTTTTTCTTACAGTTTTTCGAATGTCGGTCTCTTTCGGTGGTGTATATTTAAAATTATCACTATAATTTCTGGGCTTTATACGTCTGTGATGGGAAAGATCAACAGTGTATTCTATACCTTTATTGTTGGCAAAATCCTTCGCCTTTTCCAGACTATCAAATTTTATTTTAACCTGATTAAGTGTATCGTCAGATGAAATCCACCCCATAAGCGATTCTGGTATGCGTTCTGATGTTGGAATGTATTCAAACACCCAGTGGTCACTTTTCCCGCGCCCTGATTGCATTGCCGTTTTGGCTGGTTTGTAGATTTTAGCTTTCATATCGTTTTCAACTTTTAAATATTGATCATAATCAACAAGGTTACACGCAAACTTTATATTTACCAACGATAAATGCGACGTGAAAACATACCGATTACAAGGCCGGTTAATACAAAAGGCAGTATATGATATAGGCATCCATGAATTATATTTGTATGACTGCACGTAAAGGCCAAGCCAATATAGCCCAACCCTGTAATTGCAATAGTATTCGTTATCATCAATAAATATGGGCGCGTTGTTGATGTGCGTATAGTCAAGAAACCAATAAATATTGCAGGTATAAAGCCAATAAAAAAAGCATCGTTTATGCAGCTATACCAAAATAGTTCGTGCACATGTGACTTGGCAAATATCACTTGTGATGCGCCCTGTATTAAAGCCCATATCGTAAATATTCCGGTAAAAATGAATGGGATTTTTAAAACATATTTTTTTGATAAGGCATCAGGTATACATAATAATGAAGAGCAAAGATAAGCCGTTACCCCCATTGCAAACATTAATATTATCTCAAAAATAAAATACAGTTTTGATAGCATTTGTAAGATATCGGGTCTGAATCCTAGGAATAAAATAGCCAGAGCAATGTAAGCAATACTTAAACCCAAATATTTACCGGCACGTATATATGGGTGTGCTAGCGGTTTTACAGGCTTTAAATCGTTCGATAATCGAGCGATAAGATCATTGTTTGTATAGTTATCGGTCATTGTTATAACTTATCCAAGATCATGTTTTATTTGTTTCAATGCACGATGAGCCGAGACTTTAACGGCGCTTTCGCTCATATTCATTTTTTGTGCAACATCTTTGGCAGTATATCCTTCAATTTTCATTAACTTTACAATATCTCTTTGTTTTGCGGATAAATGGCTTAATGCCTTCTCAATATCACTATATTCGCCAGTATGTGCCATATTGGTTACATGATTATTTATAAAATCAGGATTATCAAGTGATGTTTGTTTATGATTTTGTGTTCGGTAGTATTTACGAAGGTAGTCGGCACGCCGAAAATTTATAATGGCGTTCAGCCACGATTTAAACGGGCGTTCTGGTGCATAAGTGTGCAAAGATTTATGAATAGATACCAAAACGTTTTGAGTTATATCTTGCGCCCAGTCTTCGTTTGTAAGGTCTTTTTTTAAGTAACGCCGCGTGTATAGATCGACGTCTTTCAAAAGCGCATAATAGGATTTTTGATCCCCATTTTGCGCATCTGCAGCCCAAATCTGCCAATGCGTTCTGGGTTTATCCGTTTTTATCATGGTTTTTTTTGGCGTTGAGGCGTCATGTTTTAAGTATATCAGGAGCCTTAATAATCTATAATAAAATGGTCGGAGTGGAGGGATTCGAACCCCCGACCCACTGCTCCCAAAGCAGTTGCGCTACCAGGCTGCGCTACACTCCGATCTTTATCACTTTTAGGTTTTTACACAAACTCGACTTGAGGAGCAAGCATTAATGTGGGATTAATCGGCTAAATTCGTGTTTCTGAATGTTTTGTAGATAACACGGTCACCGATTTTTAGATTTACTTTCTCTGAAGTGCCGCCAAGGATTTCAAGCACTGCCAGCGATGGTGCAGCAGATGTGATGCGCGTTTCATCTAAGGGGTTGGCGCTATGATGAATATGGTGAATGGTTCCATCTTTTGAAATGAATGCTATATCCAAGGGAACCAATGTGTTTCTCATCCAGAAGGAACGCATTGCTTCTTTTTCGAATATAAATATCATACCTTCATCTTCGGGGAGTTCCTCACGATTCATCAAGCCATATTGATGTTGCTGCTCTGTTATAGCCAATTCCACATCAAATGTGATTTCTGTACCGTTCTGTCTTTGTATTGTTATAATATCGCGCTCATAACTCGGCTCAGTAGGTGTAATAACCTGTATAAGCTTGCTTTTTGCATGTGCGGAAACCCATGCCCCCTGCCCTATGCTCAAGGCCATGAGAACAACACATATTATTTTTAAATTCAAAAACTTTTTATTTTTTGTATTTTTCATTTTATGTTTTTCCCAATCTTTCCAATTCCAGAGCGGCTGACTTATTGGTAAGTAACCCTATGAGCTTTTTTGACTGTTCTTCAATAATAACCAGAGGTGAACCGTAATCTATAAGCATACTAATACCCTCCCACAAAGGTGTTTCAGGGTTCACAAAGGTGCATTTGCGGTTCATGACATTGGAAATCGGCATAATAGCAACTTTATTCAGCCGTTTAGCAATGCCGGGCGCGGCTTTCACGGTTATATCTGTTTTATATGTGTCCCCTGTTGAAACAGATATTGGTAGTAAATTTTTGATGAGAGTTTCATACGAAAATAACCCCAAAAACGTATTTTTTTCATTTGTTATGCAAGCAAACCGGATATGCTTTTTTTTCATTATTTTTAAAGTGTCTTCTGTCAGCGTTTCAGGAAGAACGCTTATAAAATTATTATCTATCGCCGCATGGCATGGCATATTTATGAATCCTTTGATCAAAAGTTATTGTTATTCAATATATTACGCAGAGATTATAAACTATCATCGTTTGTGGTTTGTTTTCCGAATTCTATTGTGCTTAAAAAATCCAGAACATGCAATGCCGCGCCGTAAAGGTGAATATTATTATGCCCTGCTTCTTTTATAATTTTTAAGGTTTTGGGGCGTTCTGCCAAGGTATATAGTTTTTTTCCATGAGCCATAGGGATGATATTATCTTGCGCGCCGTGGATAATTAATAGTGGGGATAATATATGCTCTATCTTTTTATCGCTTTCGTATCGGTCTTTTAAAAGCCAGCCAACGGGAAGAAAAAAATATGTTTGTTTTGCTAAATTCAATGCTGATGAAAAGGGCGCTTCTAGGACTACAGCTGCATATGGTTTATTTTCTTTGGCGGCCTCAAACGCTATTTGCGTGGCAATACCGGTGCCTATTGATTCGCCATAGATGATAATCTTCTTATGGGATATTTGCTTATCATATTCAAGCCAATTCAAGTATGCGCGTGCGTCTTTATAAAATCCCTGCTCTGATGGCGTGCCGGCGTTACCTCCATATCCGCGGTATTCTGAAAGTAATGCTCCATATCCTTTATCCGTATATTGTTTTAAAACAGGGTATCGCCCGCTAATATTTCCGCCGTTTCCATGAAAATGCACAAGAACGGGTTTATTGTCATTGGGCGGTATATAAAATCCTGTAAGATTAAGGCCATCTTCGGTTTTAATTTCGACAAAATCGCCTAATGATTTAGAGAAAATTTCATACTGTTTTATATTTGTACGATTTGGAAAGTACATAAAATCGCGTTGCTTTATAAACATTATTGCCATAAACGCGATATAAACAGCGATAATGATGAAGAGTATTTTCATCTTCAGTTTATTCTTTCAGGCCTGTTTTATACATGCGCGCATAAACACTATTATTATTCATAAGTTGTTCATGCGTGCCTTGTTCCACAATTTTTCCTTTATCGAGACAGATAATTTTATCCGCGTTTCTGACTGTAGAAAGGCGATGCGCTATAACAAGTGTAGTGCGTCCCTGTTCCAAATTATTCAAAGCTTTTTGCACCAGCTCTTCTGACTCATTATCAAGAGCGGATGTGGCCTCATCAAGAAGCAAAATCGGTGCGTCTTTTAAAATGGCGCGTGCTATAGCTATACGTTGTCTTTGCCCACCAGAAAGGCGAACCCCTTGCTCCCCAACTTTTGTTTGATATCCTTCGGGAAATGCGGTTATGAAGTTGTGGGCCGCGGCCTTGGATGCGGCGGCTTCTATGTTTTCAATACTGGTATCTGGTTTACCGTATGCAATATTTGCGGCGATCGTATCATCAAAAATTGTAATATGTTGTGATACGAGGGCAATATTCTCCCTTAATTCAGATAAATCTATGGTTTTTATATTTTTCGATCCAATAGAAACTGCACCGCTTACAGGGTCATAGAAGCGAGGTATCAGGTTTATAATCGTTGATTTTCCTCCGCCAGATGGCCCGACCAATGCGGTGACTTTATCCTGATCTGCTATAAAGCTGATGCTATGTAAAGCCTTTTCATTTTCGGTTTCGTAGTAGAATTCAATGTTTTTTAATTCAATATGTGTATTGGTTTTATCAAAAGGCTCGGCTTGGTCGGGCGGCATTATTTTGGGAATAGTATTCATCATATTGAATACACGTTCTGTAGCGCCTAAACCTGTTTGTAGGGTATTGTTTAGTTTCGCGAGTTTTTTCATTGGTTCATATGCCATCGTAAAGGCCGCTAAAAATGCCACCAACTGACCGGCGGTCATTGCACCTGCGGCAACTTGATAGCCGCCAAACATTATAATTCCGCTTGCGATAAGGCCTATGATAATTTCATTAACAGGCGTAGACATGTTCCCTATTTGAACCGATTTTATGTTCAGGTTTTTTACATTGTCTATCGCCTTTCCGGCGCGCGTGATCTCAAACTCCTCGGCGTTATACGCTTGTACCTGCCGGATGCCAAGAAAGATTTGCGACAAACGATCCGATAAATTTGCCATTTGCGATTGTACATTTTTAGATACTTTACGAAGGCGTTTTCCAATATAAGCCACGAAAATGGATGCAAATGGTAGAATACCGAGCGCTAATAAAGAGAGCATAACATCTTGATAAAGCATTACACCTAGTAGAAAAATTAATGTTAACAAGTTCTTGCCAAACCCAGTTAAAGCATCGGTTACGGCAATACGAACAACCTGAACGTCATTTATTACGCGAGAGATGAGTTGACCGCTCGGGTTTGTATGGAAAAAACCAAGATCAAGGCGCATAAAATGAGCGAATAAATCCTTTTGGATATCGGCAATAATGGACTGACCGATTTTTGTCATGGCGATAACATGTAAATACGTCGAGATACCGCGTACCACAAACGTTACGAACACTGCAGCACCCAATGGAAAAATTGTTTCTTTATTACCAGAAACCAATATTTCATCCAGTACCGGCTGCATGAGTTGTGCGATTCCGGCAGTCATGGCTGCGGCTATAATCATAAAAAACAGCGCGAAGAGTAACTTTGGCCAATATGGCAGTAAGTAAGTCTTTGCGAGTTTTTTGCTTAGATAGGCTGTTGAGTTTTTTGGCATTGCAGCAGCTATTGTTTTATCTCTTTGATTTTATATTGTGTTATACTGATATTATATAGCCTGATAAAGCATAATATTGGAAACGCCATTATATGTTTGCTGGCTTTTTGTAAAATCATAGAGACAAAAATCATAAGGCACAATATCAGATTTCATATGAGCGATTTTGAAGAGCAGACACAAAAAAATATATCGAGTGGCAAGGTCAATAAAAGCTGGCACGATACTGCTAAACCCGGGATAGCGCTCGCACTTGGGGGCGGTATGGCGCGCGGGTTTGCGCATATTGGCGTTTTAAACGTGTTTGAAAGTCATGGTATCCGACCGAGTATTGTTGCGGGTACATCGATAGGTGCCGTTGTTGGGGCGGCTTATTTATCGGGGCAACTTAAAGGTTTAGAAGAATGGGCATTATCACTGAACCGTTATAAAATTTTTTCATATCTTGATTTACGCGTACGATCGGCTGGGCTTATTGGCGGTAAGCGTTTGGAAAGTCTTTTGACCACTCATTTTGAAGGGCTTAATGTCGAAGACTTGCCGGCGCCTTTTACGGCCATTGCGGCTGACCTTGTAACGGGTCATGAGGTATGGATCAGAAACGGGTCATTAATTGAAGCCATGAAAGCCTCATTCGCTCTTCCGGGCGTTTTTCCTCCTGTTGAGCGTGAGCACCGTTTGCTTGTTGATGGCGCATTGGTGAACCCTGTGCCCGTGTCACCGTGTCAAGCTATGGGCGCGCGGATGACTATTGGTGTTGATTTGCATGCAGATATTATTGGTAAAGCCGCAAAACCTGGGCAGAATTATCACACGGTAGCCGGTTTTGATATGTTTAATGATAAAGATGTGGATCAATCTACGCAAAAAAAACTTACGAGCAGTATTACAAAACGCTTATTCAGGCGTGAGGAAAATAACCCCAGCCTTTTTGGTGTTATGGTGTCTGCGCTTAACATAATGCAAGACCGGATGACGCGTTCCCGTTTGGCGGGTGAGCCCCCTGATATTCATATCAAGCCGCAGATTGGGCATATCGGATTATTGGAGTTTGAAAAAGCATCAGAGCTTATACGTGAGGGTGAGGAAGCGGCTATGCGTGCCTTACCCGATATAAAAGCTGCGATGGAAGTATTGCTGCCACCCATATCAAAGTAAGCTTAAATCAGGCGCGTTTTGTGCGTTTTTTATGTTTTCGATCCGGTAATGGGTTACCCCATCTTAAAGTATCAACTAAATATTTTGGTTTTACGCCGTTGAATTGATTTATAATTAGGTTTAGAGCCTTATCGGTTTCCGCAGGCGTTGCCTTATTTTTAAATGCGTTGGCATGTAGGCCTGTTTTAACCAGACATGTATCGATATTGACGAGTGCTCCGCCAAGAATATCGTGTGCCATTGTATCGCCTATGACTATTGTATGACCCGGATAAATTTCTTGCTCTTGAAAAATTTTGATGCACCGCTGAAAAATAGGCTGGTGCGGTTTGCCAATATAATGCACAACACCGCCAAAATCCTTGTATCTCGCAGCTAGTGTGCCTGGTCCCATAATCAAACCTTTACCCATGACACCGTGACTATCTGGGTTGGCGCATATTGCCGTTAAGCGTTTACGTACGGCTGCTTTTAAAACCGGCTCATAATCTTGAAGTGTCATTTGAGGTGCATCTGATCCACTTATGAGTAAAAAATCTGCATCTTTTACATCATCAACTACATCAACGCCAGTATCCTCAACGATTGACCGATCATTACCGCGGCTAATCAAATAGCAGGTTTTGCCGAGATCTTTGAAAAAACCCTCATCCTGATTTTTCATGCCTTGCCATGCCATTTCACCGGAGGTCAGAATGACGTCATAAAGGCTAGGGGTAATGCCAATTTTTTTGAGGCGCTCTTTATTTTCAGAGGCTCGCTTTCCTGAATTAGAAAGAATTATAATATGTTTATTGCGGGCTTTTAGTTCTTTCAAGCATTCTATAACGCCGTCATAGGCCTTTTCACCATTATGAAGGACACCCCACTGGTCTATAATGAAGCCCATATATGTATCGGAAATATCCGATATACCCTGACAAAACTTAGTCTTAGAATTTACATCCATTTTTTGATAATCCGCAGCCGTTAAAAGTTTTCATTATATTATTGATTAAAAATGATTTAAATCAGGATGGAATTATACATTTTTGTAAGAAAATAACCACCCTACTTTCAAACCCATCTTCCTTTTTATCAGATTAATAGTTAAAGCGGCATGAATATGGTTTGTAAATTTGTACTGAGCTTATATTCTTATGCAGCCTGTAAAGGGTGATTTAATGTCGCATTTTTCAGACGTGATGCCTTTCCTGCGATAAGGCAAAGTATGTGATACAGTTTGCCAACATCGCTTGATGCCAAGGTTGTCGTAAGTAGAGCGCCGTGATCATATTCAATTGATTTTTCAAACATTTCTTCAAATTGCCTAGTGTAACGCAAAACATACGTACGAAATTCATTATCGCGGCTGAATTTTTCTTGCGCTTTTTCTACGGGCATTTCAATGGAAAGGTCGAGTAATTTTCGTGTGAAAACTGCAATATCCCCTTTATTAAAGGCTTTCCAAGTCTTTTCCGATATGTCGCCTTCCATGATCCGTGTAATATCGACAGATAAAGAATGGAGGCTTTCTACTATAAATTTTGAGGCATTCATAACGGCTTTGCGTTCAGCCTCTTTTTCATTTTTATTAAGCATTTTTGTTACTTCTTTTGCATCTTGAGAGGCCTTAAATAATGCTTCTGATTGTTTTGTGAAGGTTATTGCGGCTTCTCTTGCCCCTTCGAGCGCTGCGCTTGAGACGCTTAGGAAACGCTCTGATTCTGTTTGAAGCCTATCTCTGGTGTTTTCAATTTTAAGTGATGTATCATTGGCAACATCTCCAACTTGATCCATAGTTGTGGTTAGTATAGAGACGGCTTTCGAAATCTGCTCTGCAGTATCAAGTGATGCGTTTGAGATGCTTTTGGCTTGTTCCTTTAATTCAATGCCATAGCTTTCTGATGTGCGTAAAGAAGATTTCATTTGCTCTGATACCTCGCGGGCTCTGATGGAAAATGTATCGCTGGCTTTTTTGAGTTCGAATACAGTGCTATCTGCTTTTTCAAGAAGGTCTTCAGATTTTTGTTTTAAACGGAATGCCATCATCTTGCTTTGTTTTTCTATGCTCTCTGATGCGCTTTCCAGTATTTTTCCTTGGTTGAGTGCTTCTTCACCTGCCGTCTGGATGTGTTGACGTGCTGCTTTGCTACTTTCTTCAATAGTTGACAAGTTATTTTTGAAGTTGACACCTGCATTATCCAGCAATGCAACCCCTGCCGTAACAGTGGCAGAAAATTCATGAAATTGTTCGTTGATAGTATTCTGAACATTTTCAAATTTAAGCAATGCCTGATCGGTTGACAAATGAATGTCGGAAGATTGCGCATTTAATCCTTCGGTTGTCTGCCTTACCTTATTGGCGGCGGTTTCGGCTTCGCGTTGAATTGTCTGTAAGAACTTTTCGAGTTTCAAGATATGGCTTTCGATTACGGCGCCTGTATCCTTTGATCCAATTTTAATATCATTAAGATTGTTTTTATATGTAAGTGAAAGCTGCGTGAGGCGTGAAATACTATCTTCTATTGCGATTTCGAAACCATCTTTAAGATTTCTGATCGCTTCACCTGCTTCATTTGCTCTTGAAAGCATTTTTTCGTAGATAGGCTCTATAACAAGTGCATTTTTACTCATGCCATCTGCTATTGTTTCAAAAGCTTTATTAGCGCCTTCAGTATTTGTTTTCAAAATATCTATATTATTGCTGAATATATTATTAAAACTTTCAAGTTCTTCAATAGATGTTTTTGTAAAATATGATATCTGTTCGGTTTGGTTAGACATATCCTTGCTTAAATTTTTAATTCTGGTCGTTGTATTCTCTGAAATATTGTCTAGTAATTTTGCTTTATCATCTAAATCCGTAGCAACAAGGTTAATTTGTTTCAATGTATCTTTTACATGTTTTGAAATATGGTCGTGGCCTTCTGTCATACGTGAAGATATAATCAACGCATCGGCTGATATTTGACCGGACAACGACGCTATTTCTTGCGCCTGTTCTTTTAGAGCTGTTCTGATTGTATCTACGGCGTTGACCGCTTTATCGCTGGCACTTCCAAGTTCAGATACGCGTTTACCCAGGGTTTCTTCTATTGATTTATGACGCATATCGGTTTGGGTTACTGCGTTATCCAGCTCTTGGATAGGCACAGTTAAAACGGATTTTATTTTATAAACACGATCTTCCAGATTATCCGAAGATATAGAAAGGCGGCGGTCGTGTTCTGCCAATAGCTCGGTTAGTGTATTGACGCGCAATGTTGATGATTGTGCAATTTCATCTATTTTTTCTTGTGAGGAGCCAAGCAGATCCATAAGCTTTTCTATCAATGCGGCATGATTATGGCCGGTCTCATTCATAGTATTGATGCTGCTTTCGGATGAGAGAATAATTGTTTTCGCGCGGTCTTCTGCATCTTCGGAGGCTTCTTTTAATGCTTCAACAGATTTGCGTACGGCTTGGCCGATCGTGTCTACACCCGAAACGGCGACAGATAAAGCCTCGCCCAGCTGGTTTGCTGCGTGATCGCCGATACGTTCTATAGATTTAGCTTCGCGTGAAATGCCAGATATAACATTTTCAAGTGATTTTGTTTTATTTTCGAGGCGTTCTTCAAGACCATCTGTTTTTTCTATGACATGGGTGACGCTGCTTTCCATTCTATTTACGCTGCTCGTGATAATGTTTGCAATGTTATCGGCTTGTGCTGCTACTGTATCTGCGCCGCTATCCAGCATATCTTTGTGATCGGCAATAATATCTGCTGATTTGTTCATGGCCTCGATTGAGCGTTCAGTAACGGCGTCCAAATCTTCAACTTGATCCTGAATTAGACCTGCAAGCCTTGTGGCTTCGCCATTTACGCCATTCGCGGCTTCGGTTAAATCATCTATATGCCCGTCAAATGATAGGCTTAGTTTGCTTAATCTTTTACCGATTGTATCAATGTTCTTTTCAAGATTGGTGTAAGTACCCTCTAGACTTTCTTCAATTTCTTTGGATTTATCCCCGGCCTTATCCGCAGCGCTCAGAATTTTTTTCGCGCCTTTTTCCATAGCTGATTCCATTTCCGCTGCGCGTTCTAAAATCTTAACTGTGGCCTGATCCCACGTGTCGGCACCGCTATGTGCTTTTTCATCGATTTTAGCGACGCGGTCGCCAATTTCATCGGTAAGGGTCAAGAGTTTTTCTGACTTATCATTTAAGGATTTGGCCAGTCTGTCGATATGGAATTCGGCCTTTTTCGAAACGCCTGAAAAATCTCTTATTTCTACACGAAGCCCTTGCCGCGCGCGTTGTAATGATTTGAGCACGGCTTTAGATGCGGTCGAAACTTCGGCAGCCTGCCTAACTAATCGCTCTACATCTTTAGATATCTGGCTATTGTTCTCTTCTGAGGGGAAGAGCAGTGATTGTAGCTCGGTTTTTAAAGCGCCCGCATAATGATTTACATCATGCTGTCTGTTCATAGTGGTTAGCAACATCCATAAAAATAGTGGCGGAGCGAAGACGCCGGCAAGAAACGCTCCTAAATCTTGAGGCGTTAAAGATATGCCTTTTGTGAAAACATATAGGGTGCAAAATATAAACCATGTAGCCGTAAAAATTGCAGCTATTGTATAAAGCGTAGAGAAGGTTTTGCTTTTTAAATGTGGGACAGATTGCGCATTGCTTGGGTTTAAAATTAGGACATCTGTTTCTTCGACTATTTCTTGTTTTGCTTTATCTTCATTGTTTGCTGTTTCTGTTTCAACAGGCGTTTCCAAATAAGATGATAATGATTTTTTTTCTTCTGTTTTTTTGTTTAACAGTTTTTTACGTAAAGCATCGACCTTATCTAAGCGGATATCGTCATAGCTGTTTTCCTCACCAAAGTTACTATTTTTATTATCATGGTTTTGATTTTTGTTGTTGTTTTCAGCTTTTATGGCGGAGAGTTTTGACGTATCGCTCATATTATTATAGGCCCTGTTTTTATAATTATAACGGTCAATATTCACAGACGCATCTTTGCCGATATGTTAAATAGCAAAGATCTGTTTTTAAATTTTTGGATCGGTATTTATAAAGCCATTAAAGCAAGGACGTATCAAGGGTAATTTATTATAAAATTTTGTTGGTTTTACAAATTGTTGCATAGGCTTTTTAGAGTCTAAAGCTTTAACGCGATGAGAATGCTTGTGGATAAAATAAGTATGCCGAATTTTAACCTGATTTTTGGCTTTTCAATTCTTCGATATAGGATTTTAAATCGCGCTTAATTTCTGGTGCTAAAAGATAGAGCCCAATAATATTGGGTATCCCCATTGATAGGATCATTGCATCTGTAAACGCGATGATATTGCCGAGTTCGGCCGAAGCACCGATAATAATACAAAAGCAGAAGAATATTTTATATGTCAGCTCGATCCATGTTTTCTGGCCGAAGAGATAGGTGAGCGCCTTTTGCCCATAGTATGACCACGTTATGAGCGTTGAATATGCAAACAAAAATACCGTGAGTGCGAGAATATACGGGAACCAGTCGATGCCAGATGCCAATGCGCGAGAGGTTAATTCCACCCCTTCTACACCATCAGCATTTAAATATGCACCTGATAGGATAATAACAAGCGCGGTGATTGTGCAAATTACAACTGTATCAATAAAGGGCCCCAGCATACTTGCCATGCCTTGAACTACGGGGTTTTTTGCGCGCGCGGCAGAGTATACGATTGCCGCAGATCCAAGGCCGGATTCATTAGAAAATACGGCGCGCTGTACGCCTACCAAAAGACCGCCAAGTAAACCGCCAAAGCCTGCTTCTAATGTTAGAGCTTGTTTAAATATGATTGCGAAAGCGGCAGGTAGTGCCGGCAAATTCATTGCGATCACGACCAAACCAGCCGCCATGTAGATTATACCCATTATAGGTACAATTTTTGCAGATACAGAAGCGATAGAGCGTATGCCGCCAATTATCACAACACCGGTCATAATGGCGAGAATTATACCAAATATCCAACCATTTTGATGAAATATGCCGTTTTCACCGCCCGTCACATTGTAAACTTGCTGGAATGCTTGATTGGCTTGAAACATATTACCGCCACCGATTGAGCCCCCGATACAACACAATGCGAAGATTGCGGCGATCACCTTTCCCGTTACAGGTAAATTATGTTTTGCAAATCCGTCACGCAAATAATACATCGGTCCGCCAGAAAGGCGCTTGGGATTTTTGGGATCGGTATGATACCGGTATTTTACACCTAATGTTACTTCGGCGAATTTTGTAGACATGGATAGAATGCCCATCAAGATCATCCAGAACACTGCGCCAGGGCCGCCCGCGCTGACCGCTACGGCCACGCCGGCTATGTTGCCGAGACCAACGGTACCGGATAATGAGGCCATCAGCGCTTGAAAGCTGCTGATCTGGCCATCATCAGTATTTTTGTCAAACTTACCGCTTACAATATAAAGGCTATGCTTAAAAAAACGAAAATTTACAAAGCCGAGATATATAGTAAAAAACAGTGCAGGCAGCACGAGCCATACGAGTATGAGTTTTAGCTCCAAACCATTTCCTAAAGATACGCTGTAGAATACTACGTCAGAGACCGCATCAGAGATCGGCTGAAAGTAAAGGTCGACCTGTTTATCTATGCTGTTTAAATTATTGCTCATTTTTTTAAGTTTAGAGCAATAATTTTCTATTGAAAGCAAAAGTTAGAAAAACAATATATCTTATCCCTGACAGGATGGATATGTAAGGGGGTGAGACTTAAAAGTCATGGAAGCCCACTTTCTCAATTCTATTTCAGACATGGTAGAGGCCTTTGTGATGCGGGGGGCATACGTGGCGCAAAAAATATCAGGCCGCATTTTTGCCGCATCGTTCGAAATTTTATTAGCAACTTGGGTTCTTAATGTATTAAGGCTTGCAACTGGTTTGGCATCGCCGCGCTTTTTATAAAAACGCATCATAATATTTTCATATTTCTCAAATAAATCAGCATGACTAGCTGTGAACTTACGATATGTTCCATACAGATTCATGCCGGCACGCGCACCCATATGTTGGCAATTCAGGCCAATAACCATGAGTTCACTATGAATTCTGATCCCCTGCTCTGCTTCGGCTTGAGCGGGACTATAACATATAGAGGCGTTTGCCTTATTCGTTGATGCCATCAAAAGAATGAGAGCCAGACTTAGTAGGGTTTTTGAAATTGTAAGCATTTGTGACTCTAAATAAATTTATTCGTAATATACAGGCCTAGTTATTAGCTTTATCCACGCACGCAATGCAAGATTTTTTTAAATACAAAATTTTATTTAATTATAATTTTTGCGGAAAAACTTGATTTTTATGGTGGTTTTATGATCTATGTGTCTACCATTAAAAAAAAAATGTTTATTTTAGCCTATGACTGATCTTCAAAAAAACAAAGCAGATAAAAAGCTCTACATTAAAACTTGGGGCTGTCAAATGAACGTTTATGACTCGCACCGTATGGCTGATATTTTGATGCCATTTGGTTATAAACCTGTTGATACGCCTGATGATGCGGATATGGTGATTTTAAATACATGCCATATTAGGGAGAAGGCTACGGACAAGGTGTTTTCAGATCTGGGCCGTATTCGGCCGCATAAAAACCGAAAAGAAGAAGCTGGTGACCAAATGGTGGTTGCGGTTGCTGGCTGTGTTGCGCAAGCCGAGGGCGATTTTATATTAGAGCGCGCGCCTTATGTAGATATGGTTTTTGGGCCGCAAACTTATCATGAGTTGCCAGAAATGATGGCGAAAACCCTAAATGCATATGGTGATAACCGTATTGTAAATACCGAATTTCCGGTAGAATCAAAATTTGATTTTCTGCCTGAAGAGCATACGAGCCAAGGTGTTTCAGCTTTTGTGTCTATTCAAGAAGGGTGTGATAAATTTTGTACATTCTGCGTTGTGCCATATACGCGGGGGGCGGAATATTCCCGCCCTGCGCCGGCTATTATAGAAGAATGCAAGCGCTTAGCGGATAATGGCTGTATCGAAGTTAGCTTACTTGGTCAAAATGTTAATGCGTATCATGGCACGGGCGCGGATGGTTCGGTTTGGGGGCTTGGGCAGTTAATTCGAGAGGTGGCCAAGATTGATGGGATTGAGCGCATTCGTTATACAACCTCTCATCCGCGCGATATGGATGAAGATTTAATAGAAACGCATGGCAATGTTGAAAAACTGATGCCGTTTTTACACCTGCCGGTACAAAGCGGGTCAGACAAAATTTTAGAAGCGATGAACCGTAAACATACGGCAGTACGTTATTTTGATATTATTGCGGATTTGCGTAAAGCGCGCCCAGATATTGCGTTTTCATCTGATTTCATTGTTGGGTTTCCGGGGGAAACAGAAGCAGATTTTGAAGAAACCATGAATTTGGTGCGCGCGGTTGATTTCGCATCGTGTTACTCATTCAAATATAGTGCGCGTCCAGGCACACCGGCGGCTAATATGCAAAATTTGGTACATGATAAAGTATCATCCGAGCGTTTGGCGCGTCTGCAAGGGCTTTTGAATGCGCAGCAACGTGCCTTTAATGAGCGGAGTGTCGGCACAACTATGGGTGTTTTACTGGATCGCAAGGGGAAAAAGGCCGGACAGATGGTTGGACGTTCACCTTATAGTCAATCTGTTTTTGTTGAAGGTCATGAGCGCTTGATGAATTCGCTTGTCCATGTAAAAATAGAAGAAGGCTATGATAAATCCTTGACGGGTCAAATTGTGGTTCAAGATGGTTTGGTTCATGCTGCTGAGTGACGTTTCTGATTTTTTAATTAATTCAATGGTATAATCATTATAAAAGGATTTTTATATTGCCGCATTCGGTCACTTTGACATTTGATGACGCATCATATCTTGGCGCTTTTTTTGGTGAATATAATTCCCATCTTCAACATATCGAGAAAAAGCTTGGTGTTTCGATTGCTGATCGGGGTAACATTCTCACTATTGCTGGTGGGGATAATGCAGTGGATAAAGCCGAGGAAATCCTGTTATTTCTTTGGGAAAAACTATTAAAAGACAAAGATATAGGTATTGCCGATATTGATGCGGCGATACGTTTTCGAGAAAATGATAATGCGGCCACAGATGAGACATTAAAAAGTGCAGGAGACGGTATGAGCAAGGATAAAAAATCCTTTAAAGACAACAACAACGATAAAAAAGGTTTTTCGGGTAGCGGCGAAAAAACGGTTATTAGAACAAAGAAAAAGAGTATTGTTCCGCGTTCCCCCAATCAGGCAAAATATATTGAAACGATCCGTAAAAACCCTATGGTTTTTGGACTTGGACCTGCTGGAACGGGAAAAACTTACTTGGCTGTTGCGTGCGGTGTGTCGATGTATCTGGAGGGCGCGGTAGAGCGGTTGATTTTTTGTCGGCCTGCTTTAGAGGCCGGAGAGCGGCTTGGTTTTTTGCCCGGCGATATGAAGGAAAAGGTCGATCCTTATTTACGGCCAATTTATGATGCCTTACAAGATATGTTGCCGCTTGAACTTGTTAATAAAAAGATGGAAACCGGAGATTTGGAGATTGCGCCGCTTGCCTTTATGCGCGGGCGTACGCTTAGTAATGCGTTTGTCATTTTAGATGAAGCGCAGAACACAACCACAACACAAATGAAAATGTTTCTAACCCGTATGGGGGAGGCATCGCGCATGGTGGTGACCGGAGATGTTAGTCAGACGGATTTACCGCGTGGTATAAAGTCTGGTCTTAAAGATGCACAAGATGCGCTTGAAAATATTGATGAAATTAAATTTATGAAGTTTGAAAATAAAGATGTTGTCCGCCATCCTCTGGTTGGAAAAATTATTGATGCTTATGATGTCCATGAAGGGTGATGCAGACGTATTGGATACAAACAATATATATGTTGAAAGGCGGGATCAACGGTGGCCTGAAGCGTATCAAACTCTTTTGTTAAGTGTTATTTCGAAAACGCTTTCATACCTTAATGAAAACATTACCCCTATTCCTCCGCTTTTTGAGCTTTCTATTGTTTTGGCCGATGATATTTTTTTACGGCACCTTAATAAAATATATCGGAATAAAGACAAGCCCACCAATGTTCTTTCTTTTTCAGGTGATTACGAAGATTACAAGCAGGTTTATGTGGAAAGCTTGAATTACGTTAAAAACGGGGATAAGTCGGGTCAAACATCTAATAAAGCATCTCTCTTGACACCTTATGATCCCTCATGCGTTTTTATAAATATTGGTGATATTGCAGTGTCTTACGATATGGTTTTAAAAGAAGCTGAGGCGCAACATAAGACCATGGAGGACCATACGGTTCATTTGACGGTTCATGGTGTTTTGCATTTACTTGGGTATGATCACTTAGAAAGTGAAGATGCTTACACAATGGAAAAATTGGAAATCAGGATTTTGAAAATCTTAGGTTATAACAATCCTTACGAAACTGAATAATAAGTGATTTTAAGCCTAGATTTATAGTAAAAATATGCGATATTAATTATGAAAGATATGTTTGGTATGATACAGAAAAAAAATCAGGATAATTCAGAAGACCCGTCAAGTATGAGCGCGGGCTCTGATGGTGCTCGCGACAATATTGCAAACGATGCTGAAACTGCGGCGGTTCAACCTTATTCCGTGCGAAATGGAATTACACATAATAAAAAAGACATTAGTAACAATGGATCTTTTTTATCCTCTTTTACCAATTTTTTTAAGAAGAAAAGTGATACATCCCTTCGTGATGCGATTGAGGAGTATATATCGGAATCTGTTGAAGATGACCATATAGATCAAATATCCAGTCAAGAGCGCGCATTCTTACACAATATTTTGTCTTTGCGTCAGGATACTGTTCTTGATGTTATGATTCCGCGCGCAGACATTACCGCAGTTGAAGTTAATAGCTCTCAACAAGAATTGCTTCAGCTTTATGTAGATAAACGGTATAGCCGCATGCCGGTTTACCGGGATACCCTTGATGATGTGCTTGGTACTATTCACCTTAAGGATGTTTTGGAATGTCTCGCGCGCGGTGAAGAGATTAATATCGAAAACCTTATTACTGAAGTACCTGTTATTTCACCTGCTATGTGTGTTCTAAACCTTATTTTGGAAATGCGCACTAGTAAGCGGCACGTTGCCCTTGTGGTTGATGAATTTGGCGGCATTGATGGTCTTGTTACAATTGGCGACATTATAGAGGCCATCATTGGCAAAATTGATGACGAACATGATCTGGATCAATATCCATTAATGTCTAAGCATAAAGACGGCTCGCTTCATGTTGATGCGCGACTTGCTTTGGATGACTTTGAAGATAAATATGGCCGGATTTTTAGCGAAGAAGAGCATGTAGAAAATGACACGATAGGCGGTTTGGTTTGTTATATAGCCGGACATGTGCCAGCCAGGGGTGAAGTTTTAACTCATAAAGTTTCTGGGATGCGGTTTGAGGTTTTAGATGCAGATCCACGGCGGGTTAATCTTATCCGTATTCAAAATATTCCGGTTGCGCTTGGCGGAGAATAACGTGCCTATCAATTGTGCGTCATGTTGATTATGAATATTGTTACAAATCGTTTTTCCTTTGATAAATTATATACGCGCTTTGCATGCACTCCTATTGCCTTAAAAATAGCGCTCGCGTCTGTCCTTGGCAGCTTTTCAGCCTTATCAATGGCGCCTTTTTCCGGATTTTATATACTTTTTTTTACGTTTCCGGCGTTTTATATTTTGCTATGTCTGACGCCTAAGTTTGTACAGAGTAGTCTACTAACATTTTTCTTCTTTTTCTTTTATTTTGTGTTCGGGCTAAGCTGGATCGGGAATGCACTGCTTATTGAAGGTAGTGTCTATAGATGGGCGTGGGCTTTGGCGATCTGCGGGGTGCCGTTGATACTTGCGCCCTTCCCTACTCTTTTATTGATGCCGGTGTTTAGATATTTAGATTTGAGACGGTTGAACGGGTTTTTTGCGTTTGTTGCAATGGTTTCTTTATCCGAATGGTTGCGTGGCCATTTGTTTACAGGTTTTCCGTGGAATTTATTTGGTTATGCATGGGCGGATGTTTTACCAATGCTTCAATTAAGCGCGATAGGTAGCATATATTTGATATCACTCTTCACTATTTTCTGGGGATTTGGGCTTGGATATATATATGTCAGTCGGCGCTCCAAAACCTTTAAAGTAATTTTACTATTATTAATTTTATCAAGTTTTACGGCGGTATATTTATATGGATATTTTCGCTTAGAGGGTAGTGCTGCTACTTTTAATGAAAATGTTATAATAAGGGTAGTGCAACCTAACATCGCACAAGAAGATAAATGGAATCCGCATAAAACTGCAGAAAACTTTTTTTCGCTTTTGAGCCTTTCTTATGCCGAAACACCACATGATTCCCAGCAAAAAACAGTTATTATCTGGCCTGAAACAGCGATTAGCGAGCGGCTATACAATATTCCGCAATATAAAAAAATGCTTTCGGAAATGCTACGCTCGCACGGACGCAACGCTTTACTAATCACTGGTATGCTAAGAATTCCAGATGCTTCAACAGATATTTCCTATCGTAATTCTGTGGTCGTCATCGATTCAGACGGAGAGATTATAAATGCCTATGACAAAAGTCATTTGGTACCATTCGGGGAATACATTCCCTTTCAGCGATATATTCCTATCAAGCCTGTAGTAGAATTTTCAGGTTTTGATAAAGGCGTAGGTCGCGTTAGCCTTCCAATTGATGATCAAATTCGTTTCATACCTTTAATTTGTTATGAGATTATTTTTCCAAACGCTGTATTACCGGAATCCGATGTTGATAAAACAGATTTTCTATCCAGACCTTTATCTAATGACTTTATTATAAATGTTACGAATGACGCATGGTATGGGGATAGTGCAGGACCACACCAGCATTTTTTAAAAGCGCGATTGAGGGCGATTGAAGAAGGCATACCAGTTATGCGTTCCGCGAATACAGGTATTTCCGCTATTATCTCGCCTTATGGTCAGGTTTTAGATTATGCAAGGCTTATGAAGAAAGATTCCATTGAATCTTTATTGCCGCGACCTTTAATTCAAACTATTGCACCCTATCAAAAGCATCTGATTTTCTTTCTTTGTATTTTTATATTCTTGCTTCCCGCATTTTTAAAAGATTATATACGCAAAACTTAACTTGCTTTAAGATGATAAAATATACCTTTGGCTGGTTGCATACATGTGTAATCATGATACATATGTTATGAAACCTTGTTTGTTTCACGGTCTTGTCTGAAGTGTGGGGACAGATATTTGCTACATAAAAAAAGGATAAATAATGATGGCAAGCAAACAAAAAACAAAGGGCACCCCCGATGCCGTTGATGAACATGTTGGGAAGCGATTGCGCGTTCGCCGTTCGCTTCTAGGACTTAGTCAGGAAAAAATTGCGGAACAACTTGGAATTACATTTCAGCAGGTTCAGAAGTATGAAAAAGGTACGAACCGCGTTAGTGCCGGACGACTTTATCAACTTAGCAAAATTCTAAGCGTTCCTGTTTCTTTTTTCTTTGATGAAATATCGCGAGCAAAAGATTTATCTTCCAGCGTGATTTTGTCTGATAACCAGCAAGACACATTCGATGGCGAAGATCCTATGCAGGACAAAGAGACTATTACGCTTGTTAGGGCTTATTATTCAATTATCGATCCTGATATGCGTAAGGATGTGCTTCGGCATGTTAAAGCTATTGCATCGCTTAGCAGTAAAAAATAGAACAAGCATTTTTTAATTTATGGTTTTTATTTGGCATATTTTTAAGAAGCAGCGTATTGCTGCTTTTTTATGTTGTATGTTGCCAAATCGCACGTTAGGCTTAAAATCTTAACTAAAAAACGTTTCATGTTTTTTATTTTAACTGATTTGTACTTTAAAAAAGAGGTTCTATGACACTGGTGGCTGCCGATCACACAAAATCTTCTTCTTCCGATATATCTTCTCAAACTGATAAATCCACTGATCTAAAAGAGTATATTTTTACATCTGAATCCGTTTCCGAGGGACATCCGGATAAGATTTGCGACCGTATATCGGATACGGTTCTTGATTTGTATATGGCGGCTGATCCGCAAAGCCGTGTTGCGGCGGAAACTCTGACTACGACTGATACAGTTGTGATTGCAGGAGAAGTACGCGGCCCATCCAGTGTAACAAAAGAACAGATTGAGGCAGCGACACGGGCTGCGATTAAGGATATTGGTTATGATCAAGATGGCTTTAATTATCAAACGGTAAAAATTGATATTTTACTTCACAAACAATCTGTTGATATTGCACAAGGAGTGGATGCTGGCACAGGGTTTGATACCAATGAAGGTGCAGGCGATCAGGGCATTATGTTTGGCTATGCAACGCGGGAAACCGATGTTTTAATGCCGGCTGCTATTCATTATTCGCACGAAATTTTGCGCGTTTTAGCTGAAGCGCGTCATAAAGGCGATATACCGCAAATTTTACCTGATTCAAAATCTCAAGTATCTTTGCAATATTGCGAAACAGAGCCTATGCGAGCAAGTTCGGTTGTTTTATCAACCCAGCATGTTGACGGGCTTAGCCGCGAAGATGTGGCAGATATTGTGAAGCCATATATTGAAAAAGTTTTACCGGACGGATGGATGCCGCCAGAAGATGAGCTTTATATCAATCCAACAGGGCGTTTTGTTATAGGCGGGCCAGTTGGTGATGCCGGTTTGACGGGGCGTAAAATTATTGTTGATACATATGGGGGCGCTGCGCCGCATGGTGGAGGCGCGTTTTCCGGAAAAGATCCAACAAAAGTTGACCGTTCGGCGGCCTATGCTGCGCGGTATCTGGCCAAAAATATCGTGGGCGCAGGATATGCGGAAGGATGCACTATACAGCTCTCCTATGCCATTGGTATATCAAAGCCGATATCTGTTTATCTTAATACGCATGGAACTGGTACAGTGCCAGAAAAAGTTATTGCGAAGGCGATAAAAAAACTGGTCGATCTATCACCGCGCGGTATTCGCGAGCATTTACAGCTTCATACACCCATTTATGCGCGCACTGCGGCCTATGGTCATTTTGGGCGCGCGCCAGAGGCTGATGGCGGGTTTTCATGGGAAAAACTTGATCTTGTAGATGCGTTGCAAAGCGAGATTGGTTAATTTTAGTTTTCAGTAGTTGATTTTTGATCATTACGCATAGTATTTATGCGATCATTATCGACGTTGATGAAATCAAGAAAAAAAGAGTTTAACGGCGTGCTGGGCGCCCCCTTAATTCTATGCGCCGTCAGGCCATGGAAGAGCGATTTCCAAAAATATCGATTGGCCTCGAGCTTTTAGGGGAAGCAGGAGATGCTGTCCCCTGTTCATTTTTTTCATCACGCTATAAAGAATATGGCTCGAAATCGGGTTTGGCAGTGGCGAACATCTTATCGAGTTGCTCAAACAATATCCTGATACCGGTTTCTTGGGCGCGAACCTTACTTGAATGGGATGGCTGCATTTGTCGAAGGATTTGCACGCACGAAAGAATCAAGATAATTACCGCGTTTTATGGATGATGCGATGTTGCTTGCGCATTCGCTCATCGCAAATAGTGTCTCGACGCATTTATGTCTTAAACCCAGACCCTTGGCCAAAGACGCGCCATCATAAGCGGCGGATTAATTCAGCAGGAAAATTTAACCGCATTTGCCCGTATTTTAAAAACGGGTGGCCACGCTTATTATGGCAACCGATGTCGACGACCTCGCCGAATGGATGGTTACAGAATGTTCCAATCATCCTGATTTTAACTGGACGGCGCAACGTGATCAGATTGGAAAACCCCTCCGGATGAATGGATCGAAACGCGTTTTGCCGCCAAAGGAGACCGCGGGACGTAAACAAAGCTTCTTGATATTTGAAAGAAAATGAAGCATTTTTGTAAATTATTATAAAAGCACTTGCAAGGTTGTCGGGTTCTCTTATATTTCTTTTATTCCCAGAATGTATAAGCGTATAGGTGGGCTCATAATTAAAAAGTCCGGCTTTTTTGCTTTGGGATTTAAACTTAATTATTTGGTTTTTAAAGACTTTATACTGTCATGAAACACACACCATTAGAGCAAAAAGTGATCGATATCGCGCGCCCCGTCGTTGAAGATATGGGGTTTTCTCTTGTAACCGTAAGTATTGTAGTGAAGGTGGCAGCCGTAATGTACAGATTATGGCGGAAAATCCGGAAACTGGGCGCCTTGGAATTGATGATTGTGCAAAAATTAGTAAGGCTATTGCTGTTCTAACTGGATGTAGAAGACCCGATTAGCGGCGCTTACAGGCTAGGAGGTGAGCTCACCTGGTATTGACCGCGTTCTTAACCGAGAGCAGGACTTTGCGAGATATGTTGGATTTGAGAAAAGTTGGAAACCAATATCCCGCTGAAACGGGGCAAAAGAAATTCCGTGGTTTTATGAAAGTTTTGAAGAAGACGGATCTCACTTAATACAGATCAAGGCGTGCGGAGATACCATTTGATTCGGTTGCAAAGGCCAAACTGGTTTTAAGTGATTCACTGATTAAGAAAACGGCTGATAAAAAAGCGGCCACATAAAAAAACTGAACATAAAATTTAAAAAAATTGACTAACATTTACGACTTTTAAGAAAAGGAAGAGAAAACATTATGGAACTATTTACAAGTCGCAGATGCGGTAGCCCGCGAGAAAGAATATTGAACGCTCGATTGTGATCGAAGCAATGGAAGAGGCTATTCAAAAAGCTGGTCGCTCCAAATACGGACATGATCATGACATACGCGCGCTTATTGACCGTAAAACCGGTGATATTGAGTTAAAGCGCTATCGTGAAGTGGTTGAAAATGGTGCGGAGATAGAAAACGAGCTTGCGCAAATGAGCCTGATGATGCCAAACGTATCAAGGCGGATGCAGAAGTGGCGAATTTTTTATTGATGACCTCCCTCCTCTGGATTTTGGGCGTATTGCGGCGCAGACTGCCAAACAGGTTATCATGCAAAAAGTCCGTGAAGCCGAGCGTGCGCGCCAGTATGAAGAATATAAAGACCGCGTTGGCGAGATTATAAACGGTATCGTTAAGCGTGTTGAATATGGTAATGCAACGATTGATATACAGCAAGGCCGTGCCGAGGCGTATTTACGCCGTGATGAAGGTTTACCGCGCGAGCATTTGAAAATTGGCGATCGTGTACGGGCGATCATCTATGAAGTACGTGAGGAAATGCGTGGGCCGCAAATTTTCTTGTCCCGTTCGCATCCTGAATTTATGGCAAAGCTTTTCACACAAGAAGTCCCTGAAATCTACGACGGTATTATTGAAATTATGGGTGTTGCCCGTGATGCAGGAAGCCGTGCAAAAATTGCTGTATCCTCTAAAGATAGCTCGATTGATCCGGTCGGTGCGTGTGTTGGTATGCGCGGAAGCCGTGTGCAAGCTGTTGTAAACGAGCTTGGCGGCGAGAAAATCGATATCGTGCCTTGGTCTGAAGACATTGCAACCCTTATCGTTAGTGCATTGCAACCTGCCAATGTTGCCAAAGTTGTTCTGGACGAAGAATCAGGCCGCATGGATGTGGTTGTGCC
Organism: uncultured Alphaproteobacteria bacterium; assembly: GCA_963702155.1. GTDB lineage: Bacteria > Pseudomonadota > Alphaproteobacteria > Micavibrionales > Micavibrionaceae. The sequence goes on along the minus strand of OY969717.1, from coordinate 633,202 downwards.
GGATGATGAGCTTAGTCTTGCCATTGGGCGGCGCGGCCAGAATGTGCGTTTGCCTCAATGCTTTCGGGTTGGGATATCGACATACTTACCGAAGCACAAGAATCAGAACGGCGCGCGCAAGAGTTTAATACGCGCACATCCCTTTTCATGGAAGCGTTGGATGTTGATGATGTTATTGCGCATTTGTTGGTTGTCGAAGGATTTACACGCGTTGAAGAGATTGCGGAAACACCTATTGAAGAGCTTAATCAGATAGAAGGTTTTGAAGAAGAGGTTTCAATTGAGCTTCAAGAGCGTGCAAAATCATATCTTGATATGAAACGTAAAGAGCTTGAAGAAAAGCAAAAAGAGCTTTCGATCAAAGATGATCTTATGGACGCGCAAGGGCTTACATCTGTTCAAATTGTTAAATTGGGCGAAAATAATATTAAAAGCCTTGATGATCTGGCGGATCTGGCCGGTGATGAGCTTGTCGAAATGTTGGGCGAAGATAGTATCACGGAAAAAGATGCCAATGCCGTTATTATGATGGCACGTGAGCATTGGTTTGCAGAAGAAGATGCCAAAGAAGCGGCATTGACAGCAGAGAACCTCAACGCCGCCGAAGAAGCCGATGCTGCAAAAGCCAAAGCAGATGCTGAAGCGGAAGCAGGTGAAGCGCCAGAGGTTACGACTGGTGAAGGGACTGCGCCTGATGCTGGTGAAGAAAATGAAGCCATCAAAAAAGAAAGTGCCGCATAATTATACGGCCGGATCTTCGCTTTATTTTGTTTTTAAAGCGGAGAGCCTAAAACATTATTTTACGTAGCGTTCTGCTTGGTGTATAACCATTTTGCGATACGTATCAACGCATGTAGAGATATTACTATTTCTTCATGCATTATAAATAGAATTTATACAGATAGTTAAAAAAGTAGTTATGAGCACAGCAAAAGAAAATGATATATCCTCCTCCGATGAGAAAAAGGATGATAAGCCCAAGAAAAAACTTAGTCTTTCAGGCAAGGGTACACTTAGCCTTAAGAGCGGCGTCAGTAGCCGACCTAAATCCGGTGGATCTGGTGTTGCGGTGGAAGTGCGCCGCAAACGTTCTGCTTCCACGACCTCAAAAAATCAGAGTAATAAGTCTTCTGATGATGCGCGGCTTACCGATGAAGAACGCGAAAATCGCGCGCGCGTTTTGCAAAGAGCGCAAGATGAAGGTGGAAAACGTACAACGTTACCCAAGCGTAAGATTATAGAACCTAAGTTACGTGTTGAAGAAAAGTCACAAGATGACAAGCCTTTGAGTGCGGAAGATGCGCGAGCAAAGGAATTGGAAGAATTAAGACAAATTGAAGCGGAAGAAAGCAAGAAAGCGGATGACGAACGCCAAGTGCGCGGTGTTCCCGCATCAAGAACACCTAAATTTGGTGAGGATGCCAATCCGAATAGCGAGAGTTATCGGGATAAAATCAAACGTTCGACCTTGAAAGAGCGTAAACCTGCCAAGCCAACCGGTGGTGAGCGTATTGGTGGCCGTTTAACCGTTAACCAAGCTATTAATAAAGATTATGAACGTGATCGCGGTAAAAGCATGGCGGCTCAACGTCGCGCGCGCGAAAAAGCTCGTATGGCTGCCAAAGGACCAAAAGAGCCCGCGCAAAAAGTATTTCGTGAAGTGACTGTTCCCGAAGTCATTACAGTTGGTGAGTTGGCAAACCGTATGACAGAGGCGAGTGGCGAAGTGATCAAAACACTTATGAAGCTTGGTGTCATGGCAACAATCAACCAGACTATAGATGCAGATACTGCCGAGTTGGTTATTGAAGAATTTGGCCACACTATAAAACGTGTTACCGATGCCGATGTCGAGATTGGTTTGACCGGTATTGATGATGATGAGGCCGATCTTAAATATCGCCCGCCGGTTGTTACTATTATGGGGCATGTTGACCATGGTAAAACCTCTCTTCTTGATGCTCTACGCGAAACTGATGTGGTAGCTGGCGAAGCTGGCGGTATTACGCAACATATTGGTGCATATCAGGTCAATCTTTCTACGGGTGAGAAAATCACATTTTTGGATACGCCCGGTCACGCGGCTTTTACCGAAATGCGTGCACGTGGCGCAAATGTTACTGATATTGTTGTTATTGTAGTGGCGGCAGATGATAGCATTATGCCGCAAACAATTGAGGCTATTGCACACTCCAAAGCCGCCGGCGTGCCTATTATCATAGCTGTTAACAAAATCGATCTAGAGACGGCCAACCCTTCCAAGGTCAAGCAGGAATTGCTTCAACATGAAATTGTTGTCGAGGAAATGGGCGGCGATATCATTTGTGTCGAGGTTTCGGCGTTAAAGAAAATGAATCTAGAGAAGCTTGAGGAAATGATATTGCTTCAAGCAGAGATTTTAGAGCTTCAGGCCAACCCTGACCGTGAGGCACATGGTGTTGTGGTTGAATCAAAACTTGAAAAGGGTCGCGGTTCTGTAGCCTCTGTTCTTATTCAAAATGGAACGCTGCGTGTTGGTGATATTTTTGTTGCCGGTGCAGAATTTGGTAAAGTCCGCGCCCTTATTAATGATCGCGGACAAAATATTGAAGAAGGTATTCCTGGGCAGCCTGTTGAGGTGCTTGGCCTAAATGGTTCACCCGAAGCTGGCGATCCGTTTGATGTTGTACCGGACGAAGCGCGCGCGCGGGAAATTACCGAATACCGTCAAGAAAAACGCAAGAAAGCCATGGCGGCGAAAACAGTAAGCGGACGTACGACTGTTGAGCAATTATTACAGCAGCGTGAGCAAGGCGAGAAAACTATTCTTCCCGTTCTTATTAAGGCGGATGTTCATGGATCGGTCGAAGCCATTGTTGGCTCACTGGAGAAAATGGTGGACGAAAATGAAGGCATCAATATTCAAGTGCTTCACACTGGTGTTGGTGGAATTACCGAAACCGATGTCACGTTAGCGAATGCATCTAATGCCATGATTATTGGTTTTAATGTGCGGGCAAATTCACAGGCGCGCGATATGGCGCAGCGTGATGGCGTTGACCTCAAATACTACAATGTTATCTATAATGTTATTGATGATGCGAAAGCCATTTTGACCGGTATGCTTGCGCCGCTTGAGCGCGAAGAATATCTTGGACAAGCCAAAATCAAAGAGGTCTTCAATATTACCAAAGTTGGTAAAGTTGCGGGTTGTATGGTTACCGAGGGTGTCGTTAAACGCGGGTCTAAAGTTCGCTTGTTACGTGATGATGTTGTTATTCATGAAGGTATGCTGAAAACGCTCAAACGCTTTAAAGATGAAGTGAAAGAAGTTAAAGAAGGCACGGAATGTGGTATGGCATTTGAAACGTATGACGATATCAAAGACGGTGATGTTATCGAGTGTTACGAGATTATCGAAGAGGCCAGAGAAGTCGTTTAAATAGAGAAACAAAGAGAGCCTTTAGCATGCTTTGTTACGCCGTAAACCATATACGCCTGAAGCTTAAATGAAAAAATCAAACAAAGAACCATCACAGCGTCAGTTACGCGCCGGTGAATTAATTCGCCATATTATTGCAGAAAGCCTGTCGCGCGGGCATTTTCATCATGAGGTGCTGATTAATGCGAATGGTATTTCTTGTACAGAAGTGCGATGTAGCCCCGATCTTCGCAATGCCACGGCCTATGTCATGTCACTTGGCGGAGAGAATTTGGAAAAGATATTGGTGGCTTTAAACGCAGAGTCCAATGAGTTTCAAAAGGATATTAATCGCAATTCAAACTTAAAATTTACGCCGCGTGTAAGGTTTAAACGCGATGAAACGTTTGATGAGGTTGACCGCATTGAAAGCTTGTTACGCGATATCAAAAAATAGAAATCTAATAAAATTATGTCACGAAAACGTAAAGGTTTGGCTCTTCATGGCTGGGTCAATTTTGATAAACCATATGATATGACGTCAACACAAGCGGTTGGAAAAATCCGCTGGCTTCATAAGGCACAGAAAGCCGGACATGCCGGTACGCTTGATCCGCTTGCAACGGGGGTTTTACCCATTGCCCTTGGGGAGGCAACCAAAACAATTGCTTTTGCACAAAATGCAATGAAAACCTACGAATTTACAGTTACCTGGGGAGAGCATCGCGATACGTTAGATGCTGAGGGCGAGGTTTTGGAAACAAGCGATGTGCGCCCTGCACTAAAGGATATAGAGGCCGCCCTTTTGCCATATATTGGTGATATTGAGCAGGTTCCGCCAAAATATTCTGCTATCAAAGTGGATGGCGCGCGCGCATATGATTTGGCGCGCGGTGGTACGGATGTAGAATTAAAAAGCAGGCCGGTTTATATCGAAGCTATTAATATTATAAATACGGAAAAAGAGAGCGCTTCTTTTAGAATGGATTGCGGTAAAGGCACATATGTTCGCGCCTTTGCACGTGATATTGCGGCCGAGCTTGGTACGTGCGGGTATATATCTGCGCTTAGGCGTACGCGCGTTGGGCCGTTTAGAGCTGAGTATGCGATTTCGCTTGCAGAGCTGGAAGAGTTTGATTATAGTTCGCTGCACGATGCTGGTGAAACTGATATTTCTCAGTATCCGGCCATTTTGCCTTTGGAGCGGTCGCTGGACGACATCCCGGCTCTTCCATTAAAGGCGGATGAAATGGTCAAAATGAAGAATGGGAATATGCTTACCTTCATTGCCAAGCCTGATTATAACCGATTGGTTAAAGCTGGTTTGGAGACAAATGGCCCGGATGATTACGCGGAAGGGCTCGCTGTTTTTGAAGGAACGCCAATTGCCTTGATCGAGGTAAATGGTGCAAAGGTTCAACCCGTTCGTGTTTTTAATTTATAAATAGGAGTGAAAAGATGTCGATTACAAAAGAAAAAAAACAAGACGTTATTAAAGAGTTTCAAGCGGATAAAAATGACACCGGTTCACCAGAGGTTCAGGTTGCCATTTTAACTAACCGTATCAATGAATTATCCAAGCATATGCAACAGCATAAAAAAGACTTCCACAGCCGCCGCGGCCTTTTGGCGATGGTGGCAAAGCGTCGTAAGCTTTTGGATTATACGCGCAGTAAAGATGAAGAGCGTTATAAGAAGCTTATCGAAGCGCTTGGCATTCGTCGCTAGATTTTATTATTTTATGACCGGAATAAATAAGAACCGCCTTATAAAGGCGGTTTTTTGTTTAGTTAAGATTTAAACCTATTATTAAATCAATATACTTTTTAAAATTATCTTTTTGTAACCTATTACACTCAAGTTCTTTAGACATATCAACTTATCAAGCTTTCGCCTGTCATTTCTTCAGGCTTTTTAACACCCAGAAGTTCAAGCATTGTTGGGGCTATATCGGCGAGGCAGCCGTCTTTTAATGTAATATCCCCTGCCCCGCTTACAACAAATGGTACAAGGTTCAATGTATGGGCGGTATGGGGTCCATCGGTGTTTTCATCATACATTTTATCGGCATTGCCGTGATCTGCAGTCAGAATGAGTGCGCCACCCTTTTCAAGCAACAGTTCATTAATTTGTCCGATTGCATTATCCACGGTTTCTACAGCCTTACGTGCGGCAATTATATCGCCAGTATGGCCGACCATGTCAGGGTTGGCGTAATTTATAATAACCGCATCAAATTCATTGGTTTTGATGGCAGCTAAAAGCTTTTCAGTTAACTCTGGCGCGGACATTTCAGGCTGTAGATCATAAGTTGCAACCTTAGGAGACGCCACCATAATGCGTTTTTCGCCTTCAAATTCATCTTCCTTTCCGCCATTAAAGAAAAACGTAACATGCGGATATTTTTCGGTTTCGGCCATGCGAAGTTGTTTTAAACCGTTTTCTGATAACACTTTTCCAAAGATATTTTCATATTTTTGCGGTGGAAATAATGTGGCCATTTTTTGATTAAGGTCATCTGAATATTCAACCATGCCGACGGCTTTTGAGAATGATATAGGCTCGCCGCGATTGAAACCGTCAAATTCTTCATCCAAAAACGCGTTTAATATTTGTCGCGCGCGATCACCGCGGAAATTTGCGAACAAAATCGCATCGCCATCTTTCATGCCTTCATAGCCCGCGCAGGTTGCCGGCACTACAAATTCATCATATGTGTCATCATCATAGTTACTACCTACGATTTGCGCTGCATTGGCAAAAGTGCGCCCTTCTGCCTTCACAATTGTGTTATAGGCGGCCTCTGTACGTTCCCATCTTTTATCGCGATCCATGGCGTAGTAACGGCCGGATAGGGTTGCAATGGTTACACCTTTCAAAGCCTCAATTTTGTTTTGTAAATTCTCGACGAAGGCTTTACCGCTTTTGGGCGGGGTGTCGCGCCCGTCTGTAAATACATGAATGTAGGTTCTAATTTCAAAGGCGGCTAAGGTCTTTGCAAGGTTCACAACATGGTCAATATGCGCGTGCACGCCTCCATCAGATATGAGCCCCATCAAATGACATGCGCCGCCGCTTTCGTTTAGAGATGATATGAGTGCTTTAAAAGCTTCCAGTTCTTTTACATCATCATTGGCAAATGCTTTGGCAATTCGGGGCAGGAATTGCATAACGACGCGGCCTGCACCTATATTCATGTGCCCAACCTCTGAATTGCCCATTTGCCCCTCTGGCAAACCAACATCCAAGCCATATGTTTTCAGATGACATTTTGGGTTATTTTGACTGATCCGATCCCAATTTGGTGTATCGGCAGAGGCAATCGCATCAAATTCGCCACCATCGCCAACGCCCCATCCATCCATAATGCATAAAACAACGGGTTTATACTTATCTGTACTCATATAATAAAGGCCTTAAATCTTACGTTTCCTTTGACAACAGGTTCATATAATGGCATGGATATACCTGAAATGAAAGTCGATAAAGGCTTTTAACCGTCTTTGTATGAGAAGAGGCGTACACTGTTAATCGGTTGACTGATGAGCGCATATCGCTAAAGCTTTATGTTTTCATTTGTCCGCCGAGGATCAAAAAACGCTCTTTCCCTTTTATTTCACTTTTTAAGTTTGCAACCTGTCTTGTATGCATTGGGCATACAAGAGATGTAAGGGTTGCTTTTATGTATTAAAACAAAGAAGGACAATACATGTTTAAAGTTTATAGAAAAGAAATCGATTTTGCAGGTAAAACGCTGACACTTGGAAACAGGCAAAATCGCCCGTCAGGCCGATGGTTGTGTTATTGCCACAATTGGCGGGACAAGTGTTTTATGTGCCGTAACCGGATCAAAATCTATTACGTGAAGGTCAAGATTTCTTCCCGCTTTCCGTTCATTATCAGGAAAAAACATATGCGGCCGGTAAAATTCCAGGTGGCTTTTTCAAACGTGAAGCGCGTCCATCTGAAAAAGAAACACTGACATCACGCCTTGATTGACCGCCCTATCCGCCCATTATTTCCTAAAGGCTTTTTAAACGAAGTTCAGGTTGTTTTGACTGTTATCTCACATGATCTAGAAAATGACCCGGATATGGTTGCCATGATTGGTGCATCTGCTGCGCTTACAATTTCCGGTATTCCATTCATGGGCCCGATTGGCGGGCGCGCGTATCGTTATAAAGATGGCGAATACGTTGTTAACCCGACAATGCATGAAGTTGCAGATACCGATCTTGATCTGGTTGTTGCCGGTACGAAAGAAGGCGTTTTGATGGTTGAATCAGAAGCGCAAGAATTGACCGAAGAAATTATGCTTGGTGCTGTTACGTGCAGGACACGAAGCGTATCAGCCGGTGATTGATGGTATTATCGATCTTGCCGAAATGTGTGCAAAAGATATGTGGGACATTGATGAGACACCAAAGGAAATTCAAAAGCTTGGAAACGGATATCAAGAAGAAATACGCAAAGGATGTTGAAAAAGCATATGGGATTAAGGACAAGCTTGAGCGTCAGACAGCTGTTGGTGCGGTTCGTGATGAAGCTATTGAAGAGTTTACCAACGAAGAAAAAGGTATTGATTGCGAAGGTTGTAAGCAGTAAGTTCAAATCACTGGAAGCCGATGTTGTACGCGGACAAATTTTGAAATCCGGCAAGCGTATTGACGACGTGATACCAAGACAGTGCGCCCGATTGTTGCCGAAGTTGGCATTTTGCCACGTACACATGGATCTGCCCTATTTACGCGTGGCGAAACACAAGCGCTTGTGGTGACAACACTTGGTACAGGTCAGGATGAGCAAATCATGGATGCGCTTGGAAGGCGAATACGCGCGAGCGGTTCTTGCTTCATTATAACTTCCCGCCATATTCAGTTGGAGAAGCCGGGCGTATGGGCCCGCCTGGTCGCCGTGAAATTGGCCACGGAAAACTGGCATGGCGCGCGATTAATCCGCTTTTGCCGGAAGCAGAAGATTTCCCGTACACCATGCGTGTCGTTTCCGAAATCACAGAATCTAATGGATCTAGTCTCTATGGCATCTGTTTGTGGTGCATTCACTTGCGCTTATGGATGCGGGTGTGCCTTTAAAACGCCCCGTTGCCGGTATTGCGATGGGCCTGATCAAGGATAGTGATAACTTTGCGGTTCTAACCGATATTCTTGGTGATGAAGATCATCTTGGGGATATGGACTTTAAAGTTGCCGGTACCAAGATGGTATTACTGCGCTTCAAATGGATATCAAGATCACATCTATTACCGAAGAGATCATGAAAATTGCTTTGGATCAGGCCAAAGATGGCCGTTTGCATATTCTGGGTGAAATGGCCAAAGCTTTGACCGAAGCCCGTAGCGAATTAAACGCTAATGCACCGCAAATTGTTACAATCAGCATTCCTACGGATAAAATCCGTGATGTTATTGGAACGGGCGGTAAAGTTATCCGCGAGATTATCGAGGTTACCGAAACTAAAATTGATATTGATGATGATGGTACAATCAAAATCGCTGCCTCTAGTATGGAAGCAATCGAAAAAGCCGAGAAGATGATTGAAGACATCACGGAAGAGCCGGAAGTCGGCAAAGTCTATGATGGTAAAGTTGTCAAAACTGTTGATTTTGGTGCGTTTGTAAACTTTATGGGTGCGCACGATGGTCTTGTTCATATTTCTGAATTGGCCGATTACCGTGTCGCCAAAACAACCGACATTGTCAATGAAGGTGATGAGGTTAAAGTGCTTTGTATTGGTATGGATGACCGCGGTAAGGTCAAACTTTCCATGAAGCGCGTTGATCAAGAGACCGGCGATAAAATCGAGGTTGAAGACAAGCGCAACAAGAAAGAAGCTTAAATCTTTATACGTATTTTGTTTTAAATAGAGGGATGGTTTTTACTGTCCCTCTTTTATTACAAGAGGATTGTTTATGACACTTAAATTACCTAAAATTATTGGTCATCGCGGTGTGGCGGCATACGCGCCAGAGAACACTTTGGAAGGCATACATACAGCCGCCGATATGGGGCTTGAATGGGTGGAGCTTGATGTGAAGTTAACGCAGGATGACATTCCAATATTGTTTCATGATGATAATTTAGAGCGCACAACCAATGGTTCAGGTGCTGTTTCTTCGATGACCTATGACGCGGTTAAAGAATTAGAGGCCGGTAGCTGGTTTTCCGACGGGTTTGCAGGGATTACAATTCCTACTTTGGAAGAGGCCATAGATGTTTTAATACAGCATAATCTGGGTCTTAATTTGGAAATAAAGCCCTGCCCCGGACGCGAGAAAGAAACGGCAGAAATTACGCTTGATCTTCTTTCTCAATATTGGGACGCCCATGATAAATTACTCATATCTAGCTTTCAACATGTGTGTTTAGAAGTCGCCCATGATATGGCGCAGGATTGGCATCGTGGTTTGTTATTACCCGAAGAATGGCCGGAGAACTGGGCCGAGCTTGCGGATTATTTGAAAGTTTCTACAGTTAACGTGAACGCCGGATCCGTTACGCGGGAGCAAGTTGAAAGCATTCTTGATATAGAGCTTTCTGTGTTGGCATATACGGTTAATCAGCCGGATAAGGCGCGTACTTTACAAAGCTGGGGCGTGGATGGCTTTTTTAGTGATGCACCGGATGTGATTAAAGAGGGGTTATTGACGATTCATTAAATGGATTCTAAAACTCTTATATAAAAGCAAATTATAGAAAAAATTCTAAAATCAATTGGGATCATGAATGGGTTCATATTGATATGAAAGAACATTTTAAACGTGATGTTGCTAAAACTATGATTTCTTCTTTGTTTAAAGATGATGAAACACTGTATTTATCAATTGATAGGCACGAACATTATGAATGTAATGCATCCAATGTATTGGAATTGTTGAATAACGTTTACGATGTAAAGAATATGATTTTAACGGATGTTGATTGTACGCGTATGATCGAATTTAGCTCGATAGGAAGCGCGCGTACGGGTAAATCTTAGCCAAACTCTTTTAAGCCCTCATGCGGGGGCATACCAACGGCGTTAAAGCCGCAATCGACGTAGTGGATTTCGCCTGTAACGGCGGATGATAGATCAGAGAGTAGGTACAGCCCTGCTCCGCCAAGTTCATCAAGCTCTACCGAGCGTCTTAATGGTGATGATATCACGTTATATTTAAAGGTCGTACGCGCGCCGCCGATTACTGCGCCAGCGAGTGTACGCATAGGGCCTGCGGAGATACCGTTCACACGGATTCCATCAGGGCCCAAATCAGCCGCCAGATAACGTACGGAGGCTTCCAATCCTGCTTTCGCGACGCCCATAATATTATAATTTGGCATCACTTTTTCTGCGCCATAATAGCTTAAGGTTATTGCACTACTACCTTCTTTCATTAAATCTTTGGCGCGTCTCATAATTGAGGTAAACGAATAACAGGATATATGCATAGTTTTAAGGAAGTTATCCACAGAGGTGTCCACATACCGACCTTGTAATTCGTCCTTATTCGAATAGGCGATAGCGTGAACGATAAAATCCAGCTCGCCCCATTCGGATTTAATATTTTCGAAGAGTGTATCCAGCTCGCTTTCTTTTTGAACATCACAATCCAATACAAGGGTACTGTCCAGGCTTTCTGCGAGCGGTTTTACGCGTTTACCAAAGGCATCGCCCTGATACGTGAAAGCAAGTTCCGCGCCCTGCTCGTGTAGCGTTTTTGCTATACCCCAGGCAATCGATTTTTCATTGGCGACGCCCATAATAAGGCCTTTTTTATTTTTCATTACGTCTTTCATATTTTAAGCTTTCTTATCTCAATGTAATCGGGCGCCGTCAGGTGTTTCTTTATCAGGTGTGGCTAAAACAATATTGCCATTTTCGTCGGAAAATCCGAGTGTCAGGCATTGAGACATAAATGGCCCGATTTGTTTTTCGGGAAAATTGACAACGGCCATGATTTTTTTGCCTGTTAATTTTTCGAGCGAATAGTGTTTTGTTATTTGGGCCGATGATTTTTTTATTCCGATATCTTTGCCAAAATCTATTATGAGTTTATATGCTGGTTTTCTTGCTTCGGGAAATTTGTGTGCCTCAATAATTGTACCTATGCGGATATCGACTTTTAAAAAATCATCATATGAGATTGTCATTGGTTAATCCTGATACTTGCTGATGGCAAGGGTACAGTTTGTGCCGCCGAAGCCAAAGCTGTTTGATATTATGGTTTGATGATCGACATTGTCTATTCGTTTGCGTGCAATAGGCAGGCCTTCTGCACATTCGTCCAAGTTTTCGATATTAATGCTTTCGGCGACAAAGTCGTTATTCATCATCAGAAGGCTGTAGATCGTTTCCTGTACGCCTGTAGCGCCAAGCGAATGCCCGGTCATGGATTTTGTTGCCCCTATATGCGGCATATCTTTATCTTCAAATACGTCGCGAATGGCTTCAATCTCTTTAACATCACCAACGGGTGTACTCGTACCATGTGTGTTGATATATGTTACGGCCGTTTTTACGGTTGATAGTGCCTGCTCCATGCAGCGTTTTCCGCCTTCACCGCTTGGGGCAACCATATCATGTCCGTCTGATGTTGCGCCGTATCCGGTGACTTCGGCATATATTTTTGCGCCGCGTGCTTTTGCGTGTTCCAGTTCTTCCAACACCACAATGCCGCCTCCGCCGGCAATAACAAAACCATCGCGATCCGCGTCATAGGCACGCGCGGCCTTTTCAGGTCTATCATTATATTTGGATGACATTGCGCCCATAGCATCAAATAATACGGATAATGTCCAATCAAGCTCTTCCCCGCCGCCGGCAAACATTATGTCTTGCTTGCCCCACTGGATTTGCTCGGTTGCGTTGCCTATGCAGTGTGCGGATGTTGAGCAAGCCGATGAAATTGTATAATTTACACCTTTGATTTTAAAATTGGTTGCGGCGGTGGCCGAGGTGGTTGAGCACATCGCCTTTGGCACAGCAAAGGGTCCTACGCGTTTTGGGCCTTTTTCGCGGGAAATATCGGCCGCTTCGACTTGCGCGCGCGTGGATGGGCCGCCTGACCCAACAATAATACCCGTGCGCGGATTACTTACCTGATCTTCGCTTAATCCTGAATCTGCAATCGCTTGCTCCATTGATAAATGGGTATACGCCGCGGCGTCGCCCATAAAACGGAACAACCGCTTATCAATATGGTCTTTCAGATCAATATCCGGTTTGCCATAGACATGTGAGCGAAAGCCCATTTCGGCATATTCAGGGGAAAAGGTAATACCTGATTTTCCAGCCTTTAAGGACGTCAAAACCTCTTCCTGATTGTTTCCAATACAAGAAATAATGCCTATACCAGTAATAACAACACGGCGGGTCATAATTATAATTCCTTTTTAATCGTTATACGTTTTAACGATTTAGCTCATGGCAGATGGGTTGTCAAACAAGCCAACTTTGAGGCCTTTGGCTTCATATATAAGTTTGCCATCGGCATACATTTCGCCATCGCCAATCCCCAAAACCAGCTTGCGATTTATAACACGTTTTAAATTGACCACATATTTTACAAGCTTTGTATCTGGCTGTACCTGCCCAGTCAGTTTTAATTCGCCAAGGCCTAAAGCGCGGCCAGAGCCTTTTGCACCTGTCCAACCCAAATAAAAACCTAAAAGCTGCCATAGCGCATCTAGACCAAGACATCCCGGCATAACGGGGTCAGATTCAAAATGGCATTTGAAAAACCAAAGATCGGGGCTAATATCGAATTCGGCTTCGATAATGCCTTTGTTATTTGCGCCGCCTTCTAAAGATACATTTGTTATACGATCGAACATAAGCATAGGAGGAAGCGGTAAACGCGCGTTGCCGGGGCCAAATATTTCTCCATGACCACATGCGATCAGATCGTCTTTTGTGTAACTTTTCTTGGGGTCGAATGTCATAGATACGATTCCATTATGATGTTTGAATATATAGTTTGATTATTTAAATAATTTATAAGGAGATTCCCCCTTACTGGCAATAGCGAAGGGCGATAAATCGTAACACAAGTTTTGAATGTTTTTTAAATATATGCCGCTTGCTTGGGCATTTGGAGCGAGGTGTACGTCTCCGTAATTGCCGCCATTGCCAGAGGCTTTGCAATGGCTGGCTCCATTTCCGGCAATTCGCCGGCGGATACTACGGCTAGCATGCGCCCTGCAGCTTTTGCACACGCCACTGTTTGTTCATACATGTTGGTTATGCCTACGATATCAAAGAAAGTACGGCAATAAGGCTCTATACCTTCAACCAGATCCAAAGGCGGATTTAGCGGTATATCGTTAGCCGCCAAGCCTAAACGCCAGTCACTACCTGCTGGCACACCGAGGCGTACAGCCTCTTGGGTCATGACGTGCACTACACAATTAAGGCTTTCCCAATCTATTTCTTGGGCGTGTGCAGATGAAGTGTAAAAAGATATGGTTGCTTGACGCTCTGAATTTAAAGCGTACGACAAACGTTCGCCGGCTATTGCGCTTAATGCGGTGACGCAGTTACCTAATTTCCAACCTTCTTTGAGTGCTTTATTTGCAATGACTACATCGCACAGCTCCTGAGCCGCCATTTCAAACATCATGCATTTTTGAGCACATTCGATGATCAAACGATAGGCCTCTTGACGCGGCAGTCCATCATCTTCCCATGCAACAACGAGGCTGTGGATGATCACATTTGCGAGAGCGCTAAATTCGAACTGGCATTCAAGCCATTCTTCAAAAAAGTCTTTGGCTTGCGCCCGCCCTTTTTCGGTTTCCCGATCCAAAATATGGGCCGGCGGTATAATATTATTTGGCAAAGCACCTTCAAAAGGCTTGCATTTAAGGCGTTCACCTAAATTTTCCAGCGCATTTTCAAGTGCTATATCCGGCTCGTCATATAAAAAGCATGTTTCAACCAATACGCCTGCAATTCTTAGTATGACTTGCATAACATCAATGCCATGCATTGTATCAGTAGCATCTGCTATGAACTTTTTATATAGGCTTGCACCCATTTGAGGTTTTTGCGATAGCGGGAATAAAAACATATATTTTGAATCCTTAATATGTCCGAACATATGTATTATAACGCTCGGTAACAGAAAGTTTTATAAGTGTACGTGTGGGTAAGTCAGAGGACAAATTTGTATATATTATGTGGAAAGTACAAAAGAATACTTTAATATTTAAAGGTTAGCCAAAATTTTCGTTTGGGTAAATACCCCAAATTGAATTTCTTTGTACCCACCCTTCATATCCTTGGCTTTTTACCTTGCAAAAGCGTTGCTGACATTCGTTTATCATAACATGCGCGCCATGTTGTATTTTTGCAACAGCGCGCGCATTTTCGCTATTTACAGCATATATCAAGACCAATTGTTCTGGTTTATCTGATAGAATAAATCCTGCACGTTTTCCACTTAAAAGCCCTTTATGTATCCATCCTATTTGTCCGTCCTTATCACGAATTTTGCGCCATGCATCGTATTCTAGAATTATTTCTACTGGGATTGCTCGTTTATTATAAACCCATTTTATGGGGAATTTTTTTCCAGGGCCTGTTCTTACAAAGGCCTCATCATTATCCGTAGTGGCAAAGCGCGGGATCGGATAATTTGTAGAGCGAAAAGGATTGTCATTCGCCCATGTGGCTGTTGAAACAAGAATACTTGCAAGCAATAGTGTAGCAAATACTAATTTTAAATGAAAAAATCGTGTCATTTTAGTTATGAAATTCTATGTGATATATGCTAGAAGCGCTTGAATAAGCTTTTTCTTATTAAACATTATTTTTATATAGCGGACAAGCCCCTGTGGATAAAATTTGCAGTTCCTTACAAAATAAAGAAATATCTGTTGCACCGATGATGGACTGGACGGATCGTCATTTCCGTTATTTTATGCGTCTGATATCGCCACATTGTCTTCTCTATACAGAAATGATCACAACTGGTGCGCTTATTCATGGTGAGAAACACCGTTTTTTAAAATTTTCTCAAGCTGAACACCCTATCGCGCTACAACTTGGAGGCAGTGACCCTTCTGATATGGCTAGGTCAGCAGAATTGGGGCAGACGTACGGTTATAATCAGATTAATATAAATTGCGGTTGCCCATCGGAACGCGTGCAAAAAGGTGCATTTGGGGCATGTCTTATGGCTGAACCGAATTTAGTAGCGGCGAATGTAGCCGCAATGCAAGCTGCCGTTGATATTCCGGTTACTGTAAAATGCCGTATTGGTATTGATGACTCTGATGATTTTATATTTCTCGATCGATTTGTGGATATTATTGCGGATAAGGGCTGTAAAACTTTTATCGTTCATGCTCGTAAAGCTTGGCTGAAAGGCTTAAGCCCAAAAGAAAATAGAGAAATTCCACCTTTGATGTATGAGCGGGTGTACGCATTAAAGAATAAATACCCGCATTTACGTATAATCCTTAATGGTGGTATCAAAAGTTTGGTTTCCGCATTAGAAGGTCTGGAATATAGTGATGGCGTCATGATTGGACGCGAGGCATATCAAAACCCTTGGTTTATGAGGGAAATAGAGCATGAAATTTTTGGAAATGATCAGGTTTTAAATCGAAATGATGTGGCTCTCAAATTTATGGCTTATATGAAAGATCAGCATAAGAATTATGGTGTACCTATAAAGTCGATGACACGACATATTTTAGGCTTATTCTACGGGCAGCGCGGCGGTAAAAACTGGAGACGTACACTTAGCACGTTGCCATATGTAGACGGCGCGGATGAAACGGTTATTATAAAAGCACTAGAGGCCGTTTACTAAATATCTAAACAGCCTTTCCAGAATTTTCTTGCATTTTTTGTAGGGTTTTAACATCAACATGAAAACTCTCCCCGCACCCGCATCGGCTGGTTTCATTCGGATTTGAGAAATCAAAGCGGGCATTGCCCAATTCATCCACAATATAATCCACAGTTATACCAAAAAGCATCCATGAGTGCATCTTAGGTATATAAAGGGATGCGCCATCATGATCAAACTTATCATCATTATCCACAGTGTCTTTAGGCTTTATATATTCCATTTTATATGTATTGCCGGAACACCCTGTGGGTTTGACATTCAACCGTAAACCGGGTGTGCCTTCGGGCGCTTTGTTCAATAGCATTTTTATTTGCGCGGCTGCCTTGTCTGTAATTTGTATTGGCTGCATAGAATTTAACCCTGTACGTGTTTTGTTTAAGCAAACATATTAAGCTGCATTTTGGCAGTTTCGGCCATCATGGATGGATCCCAAGTTGGATCCCATATAATTTCTACATCAACTTCTCCTATCCCTTTTAGCGGGAGAAGAGCGCCTTGTACCCATCCCGGCATTTCTTGTGCAACAGGACACCCCGGTGATGTTAAAGACATTTTAACATCTATATCATGTACGCCTGCATCTTTATCATGGATCACAATTTTGTATATAAGGCCAAGCTCATATATATTTACCGGAATTTCAGGATCGTAGATTTCACGAATAGCATCACGGATTTCCGGCCACAATGCGTGCCCTTCGGGTGCTTCAACATTGGGGGGGTGCGCTAATTCATCGTATTCATCCGCGCCAACGGCATTGCGTACCATTTCTTCATCGGCGAGTGGTTCATTTTTGATTTTACTCATGCGAATAATTCCTTCACTTTTATAAGCCCTTTATAAAGCTGATCAATATCCTGCTTATTTGTATATAGGCCGATCGAGGCACGTACAGTGCCCTCCAAACCCATTTTTTCCATTAGCGGCATACAGCAATGATGTCCGGATCTTACCGCTACACCGCACTGATCTAATACCATTGCAATATCGCTTATATGTATGTTTTTCATAGTAAAAGATATAGCGCCAGCTTTATTAGGCGCCGATCCATGGATTTTTAGGCCTTCAATGGATTTTATTTTATTTTCTGCATAAACATAAAGACTGTCCTCGTGCGCCTTAATGTTATCCATACCTATATCCACAATATAATCCACAGCCGCGCCTAACCCGATAACTTCAATAATTGCAGGCGTACCGGCCTCGAAACGAAATGGCGGTTCTTTATATGTAGTGCCTGAAAAGCTTACCTGCTCTATCATATCCCCGCCTCCCTGATAAGGCGGCATCGTGTTTAACACATCCGTTTTTCCGTATAATACCCCTACACCTGTGGGCCCATAAAGTTTATGACCGGTAAAAGTGTAAAAATCAGCATTAATTGCCTGTACGTCTATTGTATCATGAACAACGGCTTGCGATCCATCTATCAAAATTTTTATATCGCTATTGAAAGATTTCACTGTAGATATAATCTCATTTACAGGATTGATTATCCCAAGAGCATTAGATATATGGACACATCCAACAAATTTGGTTTCTGATGTTAGAAGCGCTTTTAATGTATCTGTAATCAATACACCCTTGTCATTAAAAGGGATTGTTTTTATCTCAAAGCCGATTTCCTGGGCAAGTAATTGCCAAGGCACGATATTGGCATGATGTTCCATATCGGTCAGAATTATTTCATCTTCAGCCTTTAAAAATGTACGGCCCCAGCTTTGGGCAACTAGGTTTATGGCTTCAGTCGTGTTTTTTGTAAACACGATATTTTTGTCAGATTTTGCATTTAAAAAGCGAGCAATTTTTACACGTACGGCCTCAAATTGTTCTGTAAGGTTTTGAGATATTTTATACAATCCGCGGTGTACGTTTGCGTAACCCTTTGATTGAATATGATTTGTTGTATCAATTACGATTTGCGGTTTTTGCGCGCTTGCGGCCGTATCCAAAAACGCCAATGGTTTTCCGTTCATGGTGGTAGACAGGATCGGAAAGTCATTACGATAGTTTGAAATATCCTTTTTCATTTCAAAGGACGCTTTGTAACCATTTGAGAGATAAGCCCTTTACGCGCATTTGTATCGTTTCATCCATAATTTTATCCGCAACCTCATCCACAAACGCTTGTATAAGTAATTGTCTAGCCTCGCTTTTGCTAAGCCCCCGTGAACGAAGGTAAAATAGCGGCTCCTCATCAAGCTGTCCTGTTGTTGCGCCGTGTGAGCATTTTACATCATCGGCATAGATTTCAAGCTCTGGTTTTGTATCCATTTCCGCCTTTTCGGAAAGGAGAATCGCATTTGATAGCTGGTATCCATCTGTTTTTTGGGCGATACGGTGTACGTGTACTTTTCCTTGAAAAACGCCACGGGCATGATCATCCAACACTGAACGATAAAACTGGTTCGATTGGCAATGCGGGGCGGCATGTTCCATTAAAATGGTCGTATCACCATGCTGAACGCCCTTATGAAGGTTTAGGCCGTTCAAACTACATTCGATATTCGATCCGCTTAAAACGGCATGAATGTCGTGACGGCTCATTTTTGCCCCCAGATTAAGCGAGAACCCGTTATAGCAAGAATCCTTATGCATCTCAATATGCACCATATTCGTATGAATAGCTTCTTCACTATCCTGACAGAGGCGTACATGATGTAAACGTGCATTCTTTGCAATTTTTATTGTGGTTAGCATATTTTTCCAATATGCACCCTGCCCATCATGACGCTCAATTATCGTGAGCTGTGCGCCCTCTTCTAAAGTAATGGATAGGCGCGGGTTTTGCTCCGCCCCCTGCTCGCCTGTAAACACGATTTCCTCAACATGTTCACAGATTTGTCCACGGGTTTTGTGGATATCTACTTGCACACCTTCAAGAGGCGCAAGATTTTTGGGCATTGCGCGCTGAAGATTGGTGTATTTCCATTCTTCAAGTTTTGGTGTAGGTAGATCATCCATTTTAAGGGCTGTACGTGTCATGATTTTATGCTGCGTCCTTTATAAAATCGGTATAACCTTTTTCTTCCAACTCTTTTGCTAGTTCGGGGCCGCCTGTTTTAATAATTTTTCCATCGGCAAGGATGTGAACGACATCTGGTTTTATATAGTCTAGCAAACGCTGATAATGCGTGATAACCAAGAATGAGCGGTTGGATGTGCGCATTTTGTTTACGCCATCTGCGACGACTTTCAAGGCGTCGATATCAAGACCGGAGTCAGTTTCATCGAGCACGGCAAACTTTGGCTCTAACATCGCCATTTGTAGCACTTCGTTGCGTTTTTTCTCTCCGCCGGAAAAACCTACATTCACAGCGCGTTTCATCATATCATCCTTGATGCCAAGCTCTTTTGTTTTGGCCTTGATCAGTTTGAGCATTGCAAGTGCATCTAATTCATCTTCATCGCGTTGCTTTCGAATGGCGTTAATTGATGTCTTCAAAAACGTACTCATGTTTACGCCGGGAATTTCGATAGGATACTGAAAGGCTAAAAACAATCCGGCGGCGGCGCGTTCTTCCGGTTCCATTTCCAGCAAATTTTCGCCATTCATTTCAATTGTACCTTTGGTTACTTCATATTCTTCGCGCCCGCCAAGTACATATGCCAGAGTTGATTTACCCGACCCGTTTGGGCCCATAATCGCATGCACTTCGCCCGCCTCAATATCAAGGCTAAGCCCTTTCAGGATTTCTTTATCTCCATCATCTGTTTCGATGTTTACATGTACGTCTTTAATTTTAATCATTATTTTCTTTTCTTTTTTAGTATTTAACCCTACTCATAATACTTTATTATATCATTAGGCTTTTTTACAATATAAGTTGGTTTATTATAGTGCCTTATATAGAAAAATTCTTTCGTATTGCAAATAAAAGCTTCGATTATTTTATCGAAATGCCCATTATAATGAAGATAATGATTATTGCCATTATTTTGGTGCTTGATATTCCGCTGGCTTACTTCCTAAATATTCATACTTTTTCTTCTGTTCGTTATGCATCTCAGGTTTTTAATGCCTGGCTTTTTGGAGATAACCTACTTTTATTTTTGCATATTGCAGCGTCTATACCTGCTATTGCATTAGGCCCTTTTCTTTTTAGTTCGCGTCTACGTAAAGAGCATCCCAATATCCATAAAACTATAGGAAAATTATATGTTATAGGCTGTTTGATTGGCGCTATAACTGTTTTTCCTCTTGCTATGAATAATCCGATTGGTCTTACACCTCGTGTTGGTTTCGGTTTTATGGCGACTATTTGGTTTATTGTTACTTTTTTTGCCTATACGGCTGCTATAAATAAGGATTTTATAGCGCATCGTCGTTGGATGATCCGAAGCTATGCTATGACGTTTGCGTTTATACACGTTAATGTTACATATAAATTACTTTTTCCCTTTGGTATTTCCAGTCCGGTCACCGCCAAAGTTATGCAAAGCATGGTGAGTTGGCAATTTAACCTTCTTATAGCTGAGCTTTATATCGAAGCAACAACGTTTAAAGGGCGGTGGAAGCATATAAAGCCTTTCTTTAATTGTTCTGTACGTTTTTCCAAAGAAGATCGTTTTTATTTTGTTAAAACGAAGTAATGTTTAGATATTTTCTGATTTATTCAGTAGCCCCTTTTTTTAAAATTGCGTCATTTTTGCTCTTTATATGTTTTATTATTTCGCTAAGGCTAAAAGGAGGATAGGGGTATACATGATGTTAATAAAACTTGCTATATGTGTAGGCAAAACTAAAAAAATACTCTCCCTGCGTGTAAAGTAAATCATAGAAAAAACAAGACTTAATGCACCAAACAGAAAAGATAGACCTGCAATAATTTGTAAAGATTTTACGATAGGTAGTTTATTTATATTATCAAAATAGCAATTAATCATCCAACACTCCCCTCCAAGCTGATGCCGACCAGTTTTTGCGCCTCAACCGCAAATTCCATGGGGAGTTTTTGCATGACTTCGCGGGCGAAACCGTTTACGATGAGGGCGATGGCTTGTTCCTCACTCATGCCCCGTTGCATGCAATAAAATAGCTGGTCTTCACCAATTTTACTTGTTGTTGCTTCGTGTTCTAAACTTGCGGTTTTATTACGGCTTTCAATATAAGGTACAGTGTGCGCGCCGCATTGATCACCAATAAGAAGACTATCACATACGGTGAAATTTCTTGCGCCTTCGGCTTTGGGCAGAATTTTTACAATCCCCCTGTACGTGTTGTCTGATTTTCCGGCACTGATGCCTTTTGAAATAATACGAGAACGGGTGTTTTTTCCCATGTGGATCATTTTTGTACCGGTATCAGCCTGTTGGTGGGCATTTGTTATAGCGACCGAATAAAATTCACCCACAGAGTTATCCCCTTTTAATATACAGGATGGATATTTCCATGTAATCGCGCTGCCGGTTTCGACTTGTGTCCAAGAAATTTTGGAATTGCGGCCTTCACAAATACCGCGTTTTGTAACAAAATTATAAACGCCGCCTACGCCATTTTCATCACCGGGGTACCAGTTTTGCACAGTTGAGTATTTTATTTCGGCGTCTTCGTGTGCAATAAGCTCTACTACAGCGGCATGCATCTGATTTTCATCTCGCATCGGTGCTGTGCAGCCTTCAAGATAAGACACGTACGACCCTTTTTCAGCGATGATAAGCGTACGCTCAAATTGACCTGTATTCAGCTCATTGATACGGAAATACGTTGATAATTCCATCGGGCATCGCACGCCTTCGGGTATATACACAAAAGAGCCATCGGTGAACACTGCGGAATTCAAGCACGCATGTTTGTTATCGCCAGGTGGTACGACCGAGCCCATATATTTTTTGATTAGCTCGGGATGGTTTTGCACGGCATCACTGATGGAGCAGAAAATTACACCTGCTTCGTGCAGTTTTTCTTTAAAGGTTGTTGCAACCGACACGGAATCAAATACAACATCAACCGCAACACCAGCCAGCATTTCTTGCTCTCGCAAAGGAATACCTAATTTTTCGTATGTTTCCAACAGCTTTGGGTCGACCTCATCCAACGATTTTGGGCGATCCTCCATAGACTTTGGGGCTGCATAATAATATGCGTCTTGGTAATCTATTTCCGGAAATTCAACTTTTGCCCATTTTGGTTCGGGCATATCAAGCCATTTTTTATAGGCCTTTAAACGCCATTCGAGTAGCCATGCCGGCTCATTTTTTTTTGCAGAAATAAAGCGAATGGTGTCCTCGCTTAAACCTTTTGGCGCCTTGTCAGATTCAATATCGGTGTAAAAGCCCGCTTCATACGTACGGCCAATATTTTCAACTTGTTCAATAGTTTGGTCTGAAATACCCATTTTATATCCTTTAAACTTTTACCATATCAGACAAAGACATATTACCGAGCGCGTCTTTTATAACATTATTGACCTGATCCCATCTTCCTTTAATAACACAGCAATTGGTGTATTCACATGCTACGCCAATGTTGTCAACGCAGGATGTTAAACATATAGGGCCGTCCACGGCAGTTACAATGTCGTAAACGCTTATTTCTCTTTGTTTTCGGGCTAATTTATATCCACCATTGGCGCCCCTTACAGAATCTATAACCTCGCCTTTTGCAAGTAGCTTTAGCACCTTGGCAACTGTTGGTACTGGCAATGTGGTTTTCTCCGAAATCTCGGAGGCGGACATAAGGGCATTTGTTTTATCCGGCATAGAGGCAAGGATTACAACTGCATAATCAGCAAGTTTTGATATTTTTATCATTCAATATTATACCTTGCGCACCCTAAGTTTGCTCAAGAAAGTGTACTTTATAGGTACTCATTATTCCTTTTTGTAAAGAAATACAAATAATATTTATATTTTTAATGTTTGTAAATTATGAGTTCTTGCCCGAATTTTATAGATGTGTCACAAATTAAAATCTTTTTATTATATTTTTGAGAATTTCACATGTTAAATAAAGCCTATGTACCTGTTTTTTCACTTACGTTGCTTTTAAGCGCGGCTCTTTTATTCTCAGTTCAGCCGTTATTTTCAAAAATGATTTTGCCGCTTTTGGGTGGTACGCCGCAGGTCTGGAACACGGCGATGTTATTTTTTCAGGTATGTTTGCTTGGTGGCTATGCGTACGCGCATGCGACTTCCAAATATTTAAGTGTCCGCATGCAATCTACTATCCATCTTACTTTACTGGTTTTGTTTGCCTTTGTTTTGCCATTGGGTATTCCAGAGGGTACTTTCCCGCCTTTTGATAAAGACCCAACTTTGTGGCAACTCAACCTTATGCTCATTGTAGTCGGCGGGCCTTTTTTTGTTTTAGCTGCGAGTGCGCCAATGTTTCAAAGATGGTTCGCGGCAAGCGCTCATAAGGATGCAAATGACCCATATTTTTTATATGCGGCTAGTAATCTAGGGTCGCTCGCTTCATTATTTGCTTATCCGCTGGTTTTGGAGCCATTTTTTGATTTATATCAACAGTCTGATATCTGGATGTATGGCTATATTGCGTTGGGTGCTTTTGCTTTTGTCTGTGTTGTTTTGTCTTGGAAAAGCGTACGGGAGGATAAAGTATCAAATCTTGATAAAAGAACCGAACAGAAAATTATTGAAACGCCTTCTCACAAAACGCGTTTTATGTGGATATTGTTAGCATTTGTTCCATCCTCCCTTATGCTTGGTGTAACAACTTATCTTACCACAGATGTCGCATCTGTGCCCTTACTTTGGATTGTACCGTTAGCCCTTTATGTCGGTACGTTTGTACTTGTTTTTGCTCGCAAACCCTTATTTAAACGCGATCACATCATGATTGTGCACGGGTTTGTATTGATACTCATGCTTGCACAATTAATGATTTTTGGAGGTGTTGTGCAAGCATGGCTTTTGCCATTTCATTTGTTTGCCTTTTTTGTGATCGCGCTTTCTTGTCATACCGAATTGGCCAGTATGCGTCCGCATTCAAAACATTTGACAGAGTTCTATCTTATGATGTCACTAGGCGGGGCGCTAGGCGGGTTTTTTAATGCTATTATTGCGCCGCAATTTTTTACACTTCCGATTGAGTATGGTCTTGTTCTTGGTTTTTCTGCTTTTTTGAGATATGCATCAAAATCCCAACTCAAAATGCTAAATAAGAAAATTTTATGGGTAGTTGCTACAATCATAATCCTTGTTATTATTAGCTATTACATCAACACTCCTATGCTGGTTCTTTTCAAGAAACTTTTTGCATACTTCTTTTTGGTATCCTGCTTTTTCTTTATTACGAAGCGTACGGCTTTTGCTATAATTTGTTTTGTTTCATTTATATTCTATATGCCAGGTACACTTCCTAACGAATCCTGGATCGTAGAAAATCATTTTAGAACCCGTAATTTTTTTGGCATTATTAATGTCATTGATACGGCGGATGGTGAGCGCATAGCTCTACATGGTACAACAAATCACGGTACGCAATATCTCGTTCAGGATATGGAGTTAGAAAAAACATCTTATTATGGCCCCAAAAGCCCTTTATCTGATGTTTTTAAATACTTAGATAAAAAGACAGAAAACCATATTGTGGCCGTTACAGGCCTTGGGGTTGGCGTGACAGCATGTTATACGCATCCAAATCGTTATTTTGATTTTTATGAAATTGATCTTGATATGATTAAGATTGCTGAAAACCCCGAATTATTTACTTTTTTAAGTAATTGTGGAAGTCAATATAGCATTATTCTAGGGGATGCCCGATTGACAATTTCAAAACAACCGGATCAAAAATATGACTTTATTTTGAATGATGTTTATAGCTCTGATAATATTCCAATTCATTTGATTACAAAAGAAGCTATTGAGCTATATGTGACAAAACTTAAACCTGATGGCGTTTTGACATTTCACATAAGTAACAAACATCTGGATATTGAGCCTGTTCTGGCCAATATTGCAAAAGAACTAGGTTTAAAAGCATATGCCAAGGTTTCTTTGCATGAACGTGTAAAAGATACAAACTTTTTTTATGTACCATCACATTTTATAACATTTGCTTTTGATGATGATTTTGAGGAATACCTTGTTGGTAATAATTGGGAACCTGTAATCGTTAATGAAAGTGTTGGCGTTTGGACGGATAGTTATTCTAATATTCTTAGTGTACTTGGTGCTTCTACTTTTGCTCAGAGATCAGAGATTTTACATGAGCAGAATAAAAGTGGGCAAAAATAAGTAATGATCAAAATATAATTACTTAAGTATTATTTCACACTTTCCTAAGATTTTGTGTGTACCCTATTTGATATAAATAATGATATCAAAAGGCTTTATTCATGTTTAAAGAAAATCCACTTACTAAAGAATTTAATGCTCATGTTTTAGATGCACGATCACAGGACATGGAAAATGACGCTCGCCTTTCTGAGCTTTTGCAGGCGCGCTTTCCTCAACCCTATGGTGCAGAACCATCTATGCTATTACGATAGTGCTTGAAACTGTTAATTATTATTTTGTCGATTTAAAATGAACATCCGGATTTTTTTCTTCTGCATCTGTTAAATGCCATGCATTTCTTGCCAAAAATACCGGGTCACCATCATGATCATTTGCAATTGCAGAACCATATGTGTCAATAAACTTTTTTAATATTTTGGGATCATCTGCCTCGAGCCATCGTGCTGTATGTAGCTGTGATTGCTCAAATTTTACCGGTATATCATATTCTGTACGTATGCGATCAATCAAAACATCAAATTGAAGCGGGCCAACCACTCCGACCACCCAATCTGCATCCATAACAGGTTTAAATACGCGTGCTGCCCCTTCTTCCGCCAATTGCTCTAGAGCTTTACCTAAATGCTTGGCTTTGAGCGGATCTTCGGGGCGTGCCTTTTGCATGTACTCGGGTGCAAAGCTCGGTATATCTTTAAATACCAAATCCTCACCTTCTGTAAGGGCGTCCCCAATACGAAGGCCGCCATAGTTCGGAAGGCCTATAATATCTCCAGGAAAGGCTTCTTCTGCCATCTCCCGATCTTGCGCTAGAAAAAGTTGCGGGGAATGTATCGTTTGCATTTTACCACTGCGTACGTGTTTTAATTTCATACCACGTTTAAATTTTCCTGAACATATACGGGCGAACGCCATACGGTCTCTATGTTTTGGATCCATATTCGCTTGAATTTTAAACACGAATGCGCTGACCTTCTTTTCATCGGGGTGTACGTGTCTAGTTTCTGTTTTTTGAGGGCGTGGTGCGGGTGCAAACACACCAATACCGTTCAATAGCTCCTGAACGCCAAAATTATTAACTGCACTACCGAAAAAGACTGGGGTCATATGCCCTTCCAAATATGCTTTACGGTCAAACGGTTTGCATAATGCCTTGGCCATGCCTACATCTTCGCGTAATTTATCAGCCGTATCACTACCTAATAATTCATCAAGTTTTGGATCATCCAAGCCGGCACATTCTATGCCTTGCTTGATCGTATCTCCTTTTGAACGGTCAAAAAGGAGTAATTCGTCATTCAATATATCATAACATCCTTTAAAGTCTCGTCCCATGCCTATTGGCCATGTTGCTGGCACCACATCCAAGGCCAGCTTTTGTTCTATTTCATCAAGAAGATCAAACGGGTCTTGCCCCTCACGGTCGAGCTTATTTATGAAGGTTATAATCGGCATATCCCGTAGACGGCACACCTCGAACAGTTTTAAGGTCTGCGTTTCAATACCTTTCGCGCTGTCCAGCACCATAATTGCGCTGTCTACAGCCGTTAGAACTCTATATGTATCTTCCGAGAAGTCTTCGTGGCCGGGTGTATCGAGCAGATTATACGTTTTTTTATCGTAATCAAAGGTCATAACGCTAGAGGCGACAGAAATCCCTCGCTCTTGTTCCACTTTCATCCAGTCGGATCGTGCGCGTCGTCTGTCTCCCTTTGCCTTGACCATACCAGCCATCTGAATTGCACCTCCAAACAAAAGTAGTTTTTCGGTAAGCGTTGTTTTACCCGCATCGGGATGCGAAATAATAGCGAATGTACGTCTTTGATTTATAATATCTTTAAGCATGGCTTGTTTTATACGCAAAACGCCCCGCAATCAAGGCAGGGCGTTATAACAATTTTAACTTTTTGGTATGCGTTGATTTAGATAGCAACCGAAGGATGTGTAATACCCGGAATTTTTAAATTAGAAGGTATTTTTCTTTCCCTATACGCTTCAAGTGGCAATGTATCAGGATAAGCCTTGACCTGATTCTGACCTGGTGTTGAAACATTAACCGTTTCGCATGGCTTTTTATTTTCTTCAATACGTCCAACACGAATGTAATTTTCAGATGGTGTGTAAATACGCTTTTTTGCTTTTTGTCCAAATCGTTCCAACAATCTATTAAAATTATCATTTTGCGACTCTGTTAGATTAGCTTCAAAAATATGTTCACCGTAAGTTTTATGTACTGTAAACAAGCCATTGCGTAATTGCTCTAAATTTTTTGGATCGGCACCCTGTTTAGCAGAATTATTAATATAAGTTTGATATAACTCACGAACAGACAATGATTTTGTTTCAGTATTAAACACATTCATAAGTTTTGAAGCTAAACTTTGTGATTTAGGTTGAACAGAAAACTCAACTTCAAATCCATTAACTTCCTTGAAAGCCAAACGCGTATTATTAATGTCCATAATGTTCTCCGATAAGCAGTTTATTTATAGTTTTATATCAAAGAGTACGTTTTTTGTCCAGTATAAAAGTAAATTTATTAATCTTTATTTTCAAACGGATTTATACCGCTCTGATCTTCGATTTCAATAACCCAAATATCAGGATCACGCTCTATCGAACGTTTAATGTATTCATCAATATCTTTTTCTTTAGGCGTTGCTGTATCCAAGGCATTTTCCCAAACCAAATTGCCATCAAAATCGCGTTGCTGGATCAGTAATTTAAACCCCTGCCCCAGCATGTTTATTTTGAGCATAATAATACCAGAGGCATATGCGCCGGTATTTAAAACATAATAAAATTTGCCTTGTTTTGTAAATCGGTAAAAATGTGCGTCGAGGAACAATCCGGTTTGTAGACGGCCATCATCCATCTTTTTTAAACCCTATCAAATATTAGTGAAAAGCACCGGCTTGACTACACACCCATCTTTCTACTGTAAGGGCGGCATCGATTAACTGATCCTCGGGGTGATGATATGAATATAAAATTCTTGCGGCATCCATTGCGAAGTTTTGCGGTGCGCCTGTTTTTATCATTCCATTATACGCCCTCAAAACAGCGGCACGACACTTACAGCGCTCTTTATCATTGGCTGCATCAAACTCTATTGGGCTACATGACATACTTATTTGCTCTTATTTTATTTTTTTACCGTATAACTCTAATCTATGATCTATAAGTTCATAACCAAGTTCATGTGCAATTTTTTCTTTTAAAATTTCCAATTCTTCATTCTGGAATTCAATTACCTTTCCTGTTTCTAGATCAATTAAGTGATGATGGTGATCCCAATTGACTTCGTATCTGGAATAACCTTCTTGAAATTCATGCCTTATAACCAGATCAAGTTCGTCCAGTAAACTCAAAGTACGGTACACGGTTGCAATACTGATAGATGCATCCATAACTTTTGCGCGGTCGTACACATCTTCAACCGAAGGGTGATCTTGTGATTCGCCTAAAACCTTTAGAATTGTTTTACGCTGACCGGTCATTTTTAATCCGGCTTCTGCGCATTTTTGTTCTAATGACGACATATCAAAACCCATTCCTGATTTTTAAAAATTGAAATTGCTTTATAATCTTTAGAGTTTGCAATTATTTTTATATTACGGCAAGCGCTATCTGGCGCTTTGCTTTTTTCAAGACATCATAATGCGCCGTGCGGGAAAGGTGACAAAGACTTTAGTGCCCTGATCAAATTCTGAATCAATGGTGAGTGTACCATCATGAAGCTCGACCATAGCAACAGCCAAAGGTAAGCCAAGACCTGTTCCTTCTTTACTGGACTTTTCCGGTACGTCAGATATTTGACCAAAGGGTTCTAATGCCCTTGTGATTTTTTCTTTTGGTATGCCAATGCCATTATCGGCAATAACAATACGCATTTCACCGCTTTGAAGGATATGTGCCATGATATTTATTTCGCCGCCGCGCTCTGAAAATTTAACCGCATTGCTTATAAGATTGATCAGAATTTGCCTTAGAAGCCTTTGATCGGCATAAAGATTTGGTATGTTTTCCGCAACATCCATCTTGATTTTCAGATCATTACTAAAGGCGCGAGACGCCATCATACGCTCTACAGATTTGAGGAGTTCGAGAATGTCTATTTCATCTTCGTCCAGCTCGATCCGGCCAGCTTCGATTTTGGACATATCCAAAACCTCATTGATAATTTCAAGCAAATGTTGTGCGCTTGCATGAATATCATTTGTGTATTCACCATATTTTGCATGGCCGAGCGCGCCAAACGTTTCCTTTGTCATCATTTCGGAAAAACCAATAATGGCGTTTAGCGGTGTTCTTAATTCGTGGCTCATATTGGCAAGAAATGCCGATTTTGCGCGGTTGGCTGTATCAGCTTGTTCCTTTGCACGCTTTAAAGACTCTTCCATCTGCTTACGAAGGGTAATATCAATTATAGTGTAAACCTGATATGGTTTTTTCTGGCTTAACTCAATCATTGCAGTCGTAAACAAGCAATATGCGATGCTTCCGTTTTTGCGAATAAATTTTAATTCACCGGAAATGTTTATTCCGCTTTTTAAAAAATCTTTATGATTTTGCCGTGCAACATCGCGTTCATCCGGCGTAATCAATCCAATAATATCAGCATTCAAAAGTTCGTCTCTTGACCATCCAAATGTATTTATAAAATGGTCGTTTATGCGTATAATTCGGTTTTTTTGGTCGGTTACAATAATGCCAATTTCACTTACATCAAAAATGGATGACATAAGAGATACAGCATCATCGCGTTCGCGCTTTAGATTGGATTTATCAGACGTATCAAGCTGACCTATAATGTCGATATATAAGACATTGTCTTTTTTGTCTAATATGGGTGTTATATAGAAACCATAGATTCTTATTTTCCCGGGTACACCCGGTAGGGAGCGGATAGTTACAGGTTGTTTGCGGCTATAACATACTTCGAAAGATTGCTCGAATTGCTTTGCACTCTCTACATGCATGAAGTCATAAATGTTGCTATTTACAATATGTTTATAATCCAGATCGAAAAACTGAGCGCCCAGTTTGTTTATATCCTGCAAAAAAAAGTTGTCGCCTTGATCTTTGCGAATTATAAAACGCGGCACCGGCATATCATAAAACAGCTTATCCATATCAGGTGCTTGATTTGCACATTTGATATCGTCTTTAGTATTTATTTGATTTATATTTATAGGCGATTTTTTCACGCTGGATTTAATCCTGTAATTCCTGAACATATCGTTGTAGTGGGCTTATCTCATGATACTCTAGGATAACATCTGGTTTCAGTTCATGGGATTCTAAATCGAATTTTAGATTTTCCAGCAATATTTTTATATCATCACCCGGTAATGGCTCTGCTATACATGATGACAGGCTTAATGCTACTTTGTTTCCATTGGCTTCATAGCATACGCTATCTTTCTTCAGCTCTTCTTTGAACCTTTCAAGGGCACGGATACCGCCGGTTATGTCTGCTTGCTTTAGAGATAATATAAAATCGTTGTTTTCTAACCTATACGCATCATCAAAAGATCGAAGGCTTTTTATAATTAATTGCGATACAGATTTTAAGCAATTTAAGGAAATATCTTCGCCAAAGTTTTTTTCGATTTCATCAAATTTGTTTATACGAACGAGCGCGATACAAAATGGTTTTCCTTGGCGGCTTAGGCGATCCATCTCTCGGCGTAAATCTTTTCTTAAAGTCGCAAAGCTGCGAAGACCTGTTAGTGTATCTATGCCGCTATCTTCAAGTAAAATATCTTTATCCAGGCGTCGAACATAACGTGTAAACTCTTCAAACAACGTAACAATTTTATCGAATTTCTTTAAAGCCGGAGCTGATTTTGATTTTAACGCCTCGTTTATCATCATATCGGCTATGAGGCTCAAATCATCATGGATCTTTTCAATACGATCTATAATATCGGGGTGCATCTGATCTGCGCGCGCCCTATCCAACCATAAAAACAGGCCTTCAGGTTTATTTGATGTTGTAATATCGTTTTGATCGCCTACAAAAAACAAACGACGCATAACTTGCATGAACCATTCAGTGTACTGATCGGCAATCTCGCCGAGGTTTTTGACGTGCTGATCGTGTTGATTTTCCAAATTATCATTACTCATGATTGTTTAATAAAATTAATGGTTAAGCGTTCTTTTTGCCTGCGTTTTGATAAAAAGTATTTCTACAATATTTAACGCTATTCAGCTTATATAAAAACACGATTATATTAATTGTAGCTTAAATTTTATTGATTGTGAAAAAATATTGTAAACCTCTGTTTTAATGCAAAAAATTGTACGAAACTTTTTAATTTTTATTTCTTATAAAGCGCGCCATTCTTTTTCAAGCGCGTTTAGGGTGTCATTTTTTATTGCGTAGCGGATTTCGCGCATAAGGCGGTTTATGGTTGCTACATTATGTTGTGCGAGTAGCTGTATGCCTAAAATTTCATTAGCCTTAAACAAATGGTGTATGTAAGCCTTTGAAAAATTGGAAGATGCTGCAATCTCATTTCCTTCATCTAAAGGCGTATTATCGTGGCGAAATCTTGCGTTTCTAAGGTTTATGGTTTCTTTTGGTTCGCCCTTCATAAATGCAAGTCCGTGACGTGCAAGGCGGGTTGGGATCACACAATCAAAGGTATCGATACCCATTTTTACAAACGTGAATACGTCTTTGATGCGGCCGATACCGAGGAAATGCACTGGCCGGTCGGGATGAATATAAGGTGTTGAAAAGCCGACGACATTTTCCATTTCTTCATCCGTTCCACCTAAGCATCCGCCGATAGCGGTACCAAAAAACGGGCGATCGGCGGTATATTCGGCACTTGTTCGGCGCAAATCTTCATGAACGCCGCCTTGTACAATGCCGTATATCCCCTGTGATCCGTCGTGTCCGCGTTCAAATTCGGCCAGACATCTGTCACCCCAACGAATGCTCATTTCCATGGCATTCGCCGTATAGTCTTTTGTTGCGTTATATGGGGTGCATTCATCAAATTGCATAAATAAATCCGCGCCCAATTTACGCTGAATATCTGTTGAGCTTTCAGGGGTCAGCATGATTTTGGCGCCATCAGTGTAGGAGCGGAAACATGCGCCCTCCTCCGTAATATCAAGGAGTGTTTTATTATCAAAATTTTTGCGGCGGCCTTTTACTTCATCGGCGACATATCCGTGGCCCATTGAGAACACTTGAAAACCGCCACTGTCGGTGAGCATTGGGCCTTTCCATTGTGTGAATTCATGCAAGCCGCCCATTTCGGCAATAATATCTGCGCCTGGTTGAAGCATTAAATGATATGTGTTTGAGAGAATAATATCCGTTTTGGCTTCAACCATTTGTGCAGGCGATAGCCCTTTTATTGCAGCCTTAGTACCGCAAAAAATGTAATTTGGTGTTTCAATTTCGCCATGCGGTGTTTTCAGCCGGCCAATGCGAGCGGCGCTGTCCTTTGCCGTGTGGGTGATATCAAAACCAAAATTCGGGTATTCAAGCATATTATAACCTTAATGTTTCACGTGAAACAAAACAAGAACATTGAAGTTTTTTTAATTGTTTATCCTCATATAAATATCCCCGCTTTCGCGGGGTTATAATGCGTTATCTTAAAGCGACTTTGTAGCAATAAGCAAATAATGCTTAATTATGCTGTTTTTTCGTTACGCTTTTCCATTTGTGCCTTTAACGGGCGCAACGCGGGATCAAGTTTTGTTTTGGCTGTATTTTTGATGAACGCGTCCAAACCGCCCTTATGCTCAAGCGTACGAAGACCTTTTGTTGAAGCCTTGATTTTAACCCAACGCTCTAATGTTTCACTAAAAACACTTGTTTCTTGAATGTTTGGCAGGAAGCGGCGACGTGTACGGTTCATCGCGTGAGATACATTGTTTCCTGACATTACGCCTTTTCCGGTAATCATGCAGCGACGAGCCATGCCTATATTCCTTCTTATAATCT
The DNA here is from genome assembly GCA_963702155.1 of uncultured Alphaproteobacteria bacterium. Lineage (GTDB taxonomy): Bacteria > Pseudomonadota > Alphaproteobacteria > Micavibrionales > Micavibrionaceae. The sequence goes on along the minus strand of OY969717.1, from coordinate 599,767 downwards.
TGATGTGTAATTCTTAATAATGTTGGAAAATAATCGAAACAGGGGGGCAAAGTCAAGCTTTGCGTTTGAATAATTGTCGTTTTTTTATTTTTTAATGCTGTTATTTCGTAATTTATGTGCTTTACGCCGATAAATAAATGCATTTAGCTTTTGTTCGAATGACGTTGGGCGCGTTTTTTTCCATTTTATGCAACGTGTTATGCAACGTGGTTTTTTTAAAGAGCCGTGCCCCATATATACGCGCTGGTAAGGCTGGCGATGAAAAGGATATGTGTTACGATATTGATGTAAATAGTGTAGCGCAAATCTTTATGTGATACCTTTGCCGTAGCGCCTTCGGGTCCGACCCATGGTGTTTTGATGGGGGCGCTGTCCAATGCCTTTGATGCGCCGCCAAGGCTTACTTTTAAAACCCAAGCCAGAACCGATAAAGGCGCGCCGCCCTGCTCATAAGTGGCGCGGTTTTTCATGCCCATCCATGCGGTTATGCCTTTTATAGTGCTTGCCTTAGGTGTAAATAACGCCGCGATCGAAATTAAAATGGCGGTATAAATTGAGAATATGAATCCCATGAGACGCTCCATCGCAAACATGACATCGGCAAAGCCCTTGGTTGTGCCGTCCCTGCCGAAGCGCCACGTTACAGACGCGAGCGCCGCGTAGACAAGGGCGAGGGGGAGACCGCCCATTAAATACCATAGTATAGGCGTTACCAGCCCCTTATCCAACGTTTTTGCGGACATTTGCATTGCCGTTCTGGTAATGCCGTAATCATCATCATTGGCCATATTTCGGCGCGCCGTTCTGGCGATTGCAAAATATGCCCCTGTGCCGACTTTCCCCTGATCCAGTGCGGTGTAGAGCCTTAAAAGTGCAAACCATACACTGCCCGATGTTATAAGTAGGCAGAGTATAAATATTTCGACAATATTGTATGGGGCAAAGCGGTAATTGATAATTTTAAGGCTGTATATAAAACCCAAAGTAAATAGTAAAATGAGTGCCGTCACCAAAAAGCCGCGAAATGCAAGATCACCGCGTTTACGACTTGGTTTATAGCCCTTATCACCGAAGCGCCCAAATAGTCTATCTATTATGCCCCACCATAAAGGATTGGCGTTGCCGGCGATAGGGCCTGTTATCATGCCGATTACTATCGTAATAAGGATGGCAATAATAGCAAAAGGAATACGGTCAACGTCCATAAAACCATCGATCCACTGGATGGATGTAATATCGTAAGAATTATTTTGCAGTTGCGAAAGAAAATCGTTCATGTATTTAAAGCTTATGTGATAGTATTTGAAACTTAATGCGCATATCAGCCGTTTTCCAGCCGATTATAAATACTATATAAGGTCTATGCCTTAAAATAAAGAAAGGATCTTTGCTTTGCTTTATAACCTTTACGAGATTCAACATGCGATGTTAGCACCGCTTCGCGTTAGTGCAGCCATGACGAAACTGGCGGTGGAAAACCCGTGGAATCCGGTTTCGCATACCCAGTTTGCCCGTACGATGAGTGCGAATGCACAATTGTTCGAACGTGTAACTCGCCGATTTGGCAAGCCTGAATTCGGGCTTCATACAACCGAGATCGGCGGTAAAACCGTTGAAATTGAAGAGCAGATTTTGGCGGAGAAGCCTTTTGCGCGTTTGATTAATTTCAAGCGTAAAATTAAACGCAATGATCCAACGGTTTTAATTGTTGCGCCGATGTCAGGGCATTTCGCAACGTTGTTACGTGGAACGGTTAAGGCCTTATTGCCACATCATAATGTTTATATTACCGATTGGGAAGATGCGCGGCTTGTTCCGCCCAGTGAAGGACCGTTCAGCCTTGATACATATATTGCATATGTTAGAGACTTTTTAAGCTTACTTGGCCCTGACACACATGTCATGGCGGTATGTCAGCCGACCGTACCTGTTTTAGCAGCGGTTTCATTAATGGCAACAGAAAACGACCCGAACCAGCCGCTTAGCATGACATTACTCGGCGGGCCGGTGGATACGCGTGTATCAAAAACGACCGTAACAGAATTGGCAGAAACGCGATCCTTACAATGGTTTGAAAAATCTGTTGTTCATCGTGTTCCGTTTTTCTATCCAGGCGCGCATCGCCGCGTTTATCCGGGATTTTTGCAGTTGAGCGGGTTCATGTCAATGAATCTTGACCGGCATATCGGGTCACATATGGAATTTTATCAGCATTTAATTAAGGGTGACGGGGAATCTGCGGATTATCACAAGCGTTTCTATAATGAATATTTGTCGGTTATGGATATTCCGGCAGAGTTTTATTTGCAAACGGTTGAAGCGGTTTTTCAAAAGCAATTATTGCCGCGCGGATTGATGCAGTGGACAGATCCGCAGAGCGGTAAGAAAGTTAACGTACGCCCGCAAGATATTCAGCGTACGGCTTTGCTTACCATTGAGGGGGAGATGGACGATATTTCGGCGCGGGGACAGACAACCGCAGCGCATGAGCTTTGTTATTCCTTATCGCAACGCAAGCAATACCATCACTTTCAACTGGGTACGGGGCATTATGGTATCTTTAGCGGGCGCAGATGGCGGGAGCAAATTATGCCGCGATTCAGGCATTTTGTACGGTCATTAGAAACAAAAGTTGACCCCATACCGAAGTCTGATTTAGAAAAGGTGCCTGATCTAAAACCTACGCGTTATAATCGTGATGAGCATGGTATTGCGGCCGTGCGACGGTGGATTAAAGAACATAGAATGGAAAGCCATCGTGAAATGGCTGACTGATCATCGTGAGGCGCTGCAAAAGCCTGTGCGTAAGAAAATGCGAGCGTCTGGACGCGCCCTGAAGGCGAGATTACCGGAAATTGTTGCGCCGCCGCCCTGCCCCGAAGATTTAGCTGATTTTATCAAAATTTATTATTCGCCCCGCGCGCGTAAGCTTGCGTTGCGATTGGATGTGAAGGCACGGATTTTTAAGCTAATCGTGCCGCGCGGTGTATCTGATCGGCGGGCCTTTATGTTTGCGCGTCAACATCTTGAATGGATGAAGGATAAACTTTCGGCTTTGCCCGCGAGGATTGAAATTGGGCATGGCGCAATTCTACCGCTGTTTGGGGAGGATGTGCGGGTTGATATATCCTATGACACAGATATACGGCGGACGAGCATGGCGATTGAAAACAGGGTTTTGCGTGTTGAAACGAATCTTGATGATGTGCGGCCACGGATATTACGGTTTTTGAAGAATGAGGCGAAGGCGCAGTTGACGGCGCTATCCAAAGAGAAAGCGGCGCGGATTGATAAAAGCATACAATCGGTTAGTGTTAGAGATACGACTTCGCGGTGGGGGAGCTGCTCTTATGATGGTAAGCTGTCTTATTCTTGGCGGCTGATTTTTGCGCCTTATGAAACGTTTGATTATGTTGTTGCACACGAGGTTGCGCATCTTGAGCATCTGGATCATAGTAAGGCGTTTTGGGGTGTTTGCCGTGCATTGTCGGAAGATTATGTTGCCGGGAAATACTGGATTCGCAATCATGGCAATATGCTGATGCGGTATTGTTGAATTTTGCCGGATAGCAGTGTTTATGAACTTTTTAATGCGATATAATTGATAGCGGTTTGAAGGATATGGCAGGCGGCGAGTTTATCGATAATGCCGCGGTCTTTGGCACGGCGTTTTGATATATCCACATGTTTATCCACAAATCCTTCCACCGTATCTGTGGAAAACCTTTCATCCCAAAGCGCAACCCATGGATCAGGCAGGTGTGCAATTATCGCCGGGTGCTTTACAAATTCGGCGGCAAAATCGCGGATGGACTGGCAAGAGCGCCCTTCTGTACCGTCTATATTTATGGGGTAGCCGATAATAAAGCCGCCAATTTCATATTCATTAATGAGGGCGGCGATCATATCCGCGTCACGGGTGAACTTTTTGCGGTGGATGGTTTTTAATGGTGTGGCGATTGTGTGCGCGCTATCGCTTAGGCTTAGGCCAATTGTTTTTTTACCAACATCGAGGCCGAGGATTTTTGCGTTTTTGGGCGCGGTATTTGCGCTATCTTTTAAAAAGAGTACGGGCATAGCACAAGAATTATAATGTTAAAGGCTTGCGCGCAAGGGATTTGCAGTGTTAACTATGGTTTTTTTATGTACATATTTTAGTTATAAATGTAGTGCCTAATATTAATCATTTGGAGAGACTTAACAGTATGTCGATGGATATAAAAACAGCCAAGAAGGTGGCCAGCCTTGCCCGTTTGGAGATGTCAGAGGACTCCTTAAATATACAGACCGGGCATTTGGTTAATATCTTGAATATGGTTGAGCAATTATCCGAGCTTAATACAGATGATATTGAGCCATTGGCCAATGTGGTTGATATGGAAGCCAAAATGCGTGCAGATGTTGTGGATGATGGCGACATTCAAGATAAAGTCTTGGCAAATGCGCCGGAAGACAGCCAAGGATTTTTTGTTGTCCCCAAAGTCGTTGAAAGCGGCGCATAGAGTTTTTAAACAAGATAGAGATTAGTGACATTAGTTATGAGTGATTTAACAAATTTGACCATTGCGGGCGCATTGGACGGCCTTAAAAATAAAGATTTTACAAGCGTAGAATTAACCCAAGCGCATATTGATATAATGGCAGAAACGCGGGATTTGAACGCGTTTATAACCGAAACACCTGAGTATGCGATGGATTTAGCTAAAGCCTCAGATGCAAAGCGCGATGCTGGAGCCGTTGGCGTTCTGGAAGGGATACCCGTAGGGATCAAAGATTTATTTTGTACCAAAGATATACTTACAACCGCCGGTAGCCGAATTTTAGAGAATTTTATACCGCAATATGAATCGACCGTATCGCAGAATATGCTGAATCAGGGGGCGGTTTTTTTAGGCAAATTAAATCTGGATGAGTTTGCGATGGGGTCATCGAACACGACCAGCTATTTTGGTAATGTGATTAGCCCGTGGACACGTACGGGTGATGATACAAAGCTTGTCCCCGGCGGGTCATCAGGCGGATCAGCAGCCGCCATTGCAGCGCGGAGCGTTATGGGCGCAACCGGTACAGACACAGGTGGATCCATTCGCCAGCCCGCTAGTTTTGTGGGTATTGCCGGGCTTAAGCCCACATACGGGCGATGTTCACGGTGGGGTGTTATTGCGTTTGCGTCCTCTCTCGATACACCGGGGCCCATGGCACGTACAGTCGAAGATTGCGCGATTATGCTTCAGGCGATGGCGGGTCATGATGCCAAGGATAGTACTTCAGCGGATCGCGCCGTACCTGATTTTCGCGCGGCCTTAACAGGTGATATCCAAGGCATGAAAATTGGTATTCCCAAGGAATTTCGCGTTGACGGCATGCCCGAAGAGATTGAAAAATTATGGCAGCAAGGTATTGACTGGATCAAGGTCGCGGGCGCGGAACCGGTTGAAATATCCTTGCCCCATACGAAATATGCCCTGCCCGCCTATTACATCATTGCACCGGCGGAGGCATCATCCAACCTTGCACGGTATGATGGCGTGCGGTATGGCCACCGGACGGATGATCCGGATACATTACTTGATTTATACCAAAAAAGCCGCGCCGAAGGTTTTGGAGATGAAGTACAGCGCCGCATTATGATCGGTACATATGTTTTATCAGCCGGATTTTATGACGCGTATTACGTTAAGGCACAGCGTGTCCGTCGGTTGATACTGGATGATTTTACCAAAGCCTATGAACAGTGCGATGTGATTTTAACGCCGACAGCACCATCGGAAGCATTTGGTATCGGGGAAAACCAGAATGATCCGATACAGATGTATTTAAATGATGTGTTTACCGTTTCCACCAACCTGGCGGGTTTGCCCGGGCTATCTGTTCCTGCAGGGCTTGGTCCGAATGACTTGCCGCTTGGCTTGCAAATTTTAGGAAAGGCATGGGACGAAGAAACCGTTTTAAAGGTCGGTCATGTCATTGAACAGGCCGCCGGATTTGATGCGCGTCCATAAATCGTTTGTATTTTTGTTTCATATTACCAGTATGATCCTTTGCATCTTTTTTTATTTCTGCGGTATATTATTAAGATGAAATGGCTTTTTTTCTTTTTTCTTTTTACAGGCGTTCTTATAAATGCAAGCCTTGTTTTGGCCGATGATCTTTTTTTTACAGGTGGCGCAAAAGATATTTTTCCGCTTAGCGAATTAGAAAAACTAGAAGAAAAGCTAAATTTCTCTCCTGATGAGAAATCAAATGATCAGAGTGCTATCGGCACGCCCTTATCAGACGATCAAAAACGTTTAAATGTAAGCCGATCTTATCAAGATATGTGCTTCGGTAGCCCAAAAAAAGGATTATCTCGTTCGCAAAATGTTTTATTTTGTGAGTGTAGCGCGCAAAAAATGCAAAGTCTTTTTACTTTACAAGAAATCCAAAATCTCAAGCTTGATACAAAAACCGGTGAAAAAGAGCGTGACAAGTTTGCGGCCGTTGCTTTTGTGCCATGTATGATTAAAGCCTATGAAAATGTTGTTGAAGATGAATGTCTGCGTGAAGATAAAAATACAATGCCCCTTAAACATCAAAGAAAGTTTTGCGAATGTTATAAGGACTATCTTGGCGAGAGCGCTATGCGTATATCCATGCCGCAATATCTTATGTATCGAGGAGCCGGATACACCAAATTTACGCAGCCGGAGAATTTTCTATATTTTCTTTTAGATAATCGTGTGATGCAAAACCACGCACGCAAACACATGCGGGATTGCTTTAATGAGATAGAGCGCGGGCTTACGCCGCGTGATGGTCCGCGTAGAAGCCGATAGTTTTATTATGGTGTTTCTTAAAGCAGGCTGGACATCTTGTCACTGTATGTCTAAATTGTAAAATCTATTTTAAAATATTTAATTTTTTTAAAAGGTGTTCAAAAGCGCTATGGTCAAGCTTATCAAAGGTAAAACAGGTGATTGGGAAATTGTAATTGGCATGGAGGTTCATGCGCAGATTACGGGTCAATCCAAATTGTTTTCAGGGGCATCTAGTGCGTTTGGCGCAGAGCCGAATTCGCAGGTAAGTTTGGTGGATGCGGCGATGCCGGGGATGCTGCCGGTTTTAAATGAATATTGCGTTGAGCAGGCGGTTAAAACGGGGCTTGGTTTGAATTCAAAAATTAACAAGATTTCAGTTTTTGAGCGTAAGAATTATTTTTACCCGGATCTGCCACAAGGGTATCAAATTTCACAATTTTTACATCCTATTGTTGGTGAGGGCGTGATTGAAATTGATATGCCCGATGGTAGTGTCAAAAATATTGGAGTGACGCGACTTCATTTAGAGCAAGATGCAGGGAAATCTATTCATGATCAGCATCCGACCAAGAGCTTTGTTGATTTGAACCGCTCTGGCTGCGCGCTTATGGAGATTGTATCAGAGCCGGATATACGGGGGCCTGTTGAGGCGGCTGCGTATATTACCAAGCTGCGTATGATTTTGCAGTATCTTGGCACGTGTGATGGCAATATGGATGAAGGATCTATGCGGGCGGATGTAAATGTTTCTGTTCGTAAGCCGGGGGATACATTGGGGACACGGGCGGAGATCAAGAATGTGAACTCGATAAAGGCCGTGCAAATGTGCATTGAATATGAAGCGCGCAGGCAGGTTGATTTGATTGAAGATGGCGGTGAGGTTGATCAAGAGACGCGGCTTTGGGATCCGGCGAGGAATGTTACGCGCTCTATGCGATCCAAGGAAGAAGCGCATGATTACAGATATTTCCCTGATCCTGATTTGCTGCCAATTGAACTCAAAGATGACTGGATTGCGTCAATTAAGGAAACCTTGCCGGAATTACCGGATGAAAAAAAGCATCGTTTTATAGATTCTTACGGGCTGAGTACATATGATGCGAGTGTTTTGATTGCGGAGCGAACCCGCGCCGAATATTATGAAGCGGCGGTTAAAGGTAGCGGTGGAAAAGCGCATGATGCGAAACTGGTTGCGAACTGGGTTTTGAATGAGTTGCTTGGCGCGCTAAACAAGGATGATCGCGATATTACAGACTCCCCTGTTTCGGCGGCGAATATTGGCGGGCTTGTGGGCTTGATTGAAGATAAAATTATATCCGGTAAAATTGCCAAGGATGTTTTTGCGGAGATGTATATTAGCGGGCATGCGCCGGCTGATATTGTTGAGGAAAAGGGATTGAAGCAAGTTACGGATACTGGCGCGATTGAGGCCATTATTGATGGGGTCTTGGCGGAAAATCCAGATAATGTTCAAAAGTATAAAGATGGGAAAGACAAGTTGTTCGGATTTTTTGTTGGGCAAGTTATGAAGAAAACGCAAGGTAAGGCGAACCCTGCGGTGGTGAATGAACTGCTCAAAGCAAAGCTTGATGGATAAGCTGTAATATTTTAATATAATTTGGTTTGTTAAATTGATCTTGCTTATTATTTCTGCTAGTAATCTGCAATGGTTTTTAAGCAGTTATAAAATTGCTTTTGAACGAAAGCTTTATTTGGATACGTGGCCGAGTGGCTGAAGGCGCTCCCCTGCTAAGGGAGTATGGGGTTAATAGCTCCATCGAGGGTTCGAATCCCTCCGTGTCCGCCATTTAGTCTACCTTTCCCCTCTTTCAGAGAATATTACACGTGATTCCCCGCTACAGGCGGTCTTTGCAAATACGTTGGTTTCGACGATTCTCAGAGAATTTCTAAATTACCCCAATAATGGCCGTTTCTCTCTTTGGTTTATATCCCGAATGGTCAAACGCATGAATTCCCTGTTAAACAGGGAATTATCAGGGGAATTTTTTTGTTTTTTAATGTTTGGTTTCGTGGGAAAATCAGCTGCACAGCAGAGAATATGTAGGTTTCACATCTTTTGTGGCAAAAAATTTTCAAAATTAACAGGGAATTTATTGTTAATAACAGGGAATTTAACGGCTCAAAAAGTCAAAACTCTCATGAATACATCGATGAACATAATATTCGCCATGCTGATACTTCTTTGAGATTGATTTGAGGGTGCTACCGGCAAAGTGCTCGTCTCGCCAAACTATGCCTTTTACAATACGCGCGAGCTGATCATTAGGTATATCAAGCATGTTTTTATTGCTACTATTGGTTTCAACAATCACCTCACCATTATTTATGCGCTTTGTTTTATATGGGACACATATGCTAGCCTCTTTTAGAAATGGTGTTTCAAGCGTAACCTTTAATGTATATTCTAAATATCGTTGCAGTTTGGCTGTGTTAATTTTGAGTGTCGTTTCATCTTGCGCCAAGACAACCATACTTAAAATGGCGCGCACATCATCGTGCAAAATATCTAAATGCTGATTTGAGATCCATTGCAGAAGCTGCTTTGTTGTTTCCTTATCTGAAATACCCATATTGATTTCAAAACTTTCCGATTTTACTTCACCGAGACCTGTAGCGGTAAAGTGTGAAGCACCTTGAATTACGAAAGCTTCATCGGCATTTCATTGTCATTATGTCGTTATCCATGACTTTCCTGCTCTTTGGTGTAAATGGGTAGAATGAGAAAATAGTGGAAAATTTATAAATAAACAAGTAACTTTCTAATCATGGATAAGCATACAATCTCAAAATCTCAATACGTGAAAGGTCTATAATGCCCCAAAGCTTTGTGGTTCTACCGCCATTGCAAAGACCTTGCACCAGAAATTGATGCGCAGACGCAAGCGGAGTCTGATGCGGGGAATGAGATTGGTGCGCTGGCTATGTCCTATTTTAACGGCGGGATTGAAGTTGCAAATGCCTACCCGACCGGATTATAATTGCGCGTACTCTTGCAAAAGGCCGTGACATTAGGCCGTAATTCTCGTAATAAAGTTGTCCTATTCTTTTAAAAGGAACGCCTTAAAGTGCAATTTATAGAGTTACAAAGCATTGGTTTTTTTGAAGCTTTAGTGCGAGTGGGACTAGCGTGTCTATTTGGTTTTCTGCTTGGTATTGACAGAGGCCGTAAAAATAAGCCTACAGATTTTCGTGTTTATATGGTTGTCGCTATGACATCGTGTCTAATTGCTATCACAAGCCGAGAAATATATGCGATGTTACAAGGAACATCAGATCAAATATCTTTTGATTTTTTTAGGATTATACAAGGTGTATTAGTTGGTATTGGCTTTTTAGGGGCTGGCGCTATTATCAAAAAACCAGATGAACAAATAGTAATTGGTGCTACAACAGGTGCTAGTATTTGGAGTTCCGGAGTTATCGGCGTGATGCTTGGTTTTGGTCTATATCCCCTAGCAGGTATTGCTTTCTTTTTTCTTTTAATAATACTTGTGATTTTTGGCTTTTTAAAGAAACCATTATTTGATGAAAAAGATCAAGAGAACATATAAAGCAATATGTTTTTCTAGCTATTCATGCCTTTAGGTGGAAATCCAGAAACACCTTCAAACTTAGCGTTTGAAAAATCGCGATCATTTTTAGGAATTATGCTAGATGTAGCATCTGTTTCCAAAAAACACCCATTGACAATCTTTAATATTAAAAAGCCCGTTTTCACGTACAGCGGCCATAATTTCACTTTTAGTAACCCGCTCATGCCTCATAGCACCCTTTAAATACACACACCAATGATACTCATGCTGTATATGATCGACAGTCGGATATAAAACCGGATTGTCGGCAATGTATTGAAATTGGTCGATCACTCCGTCTTAGTATTCATCGGCTTACTTTTGGCCATGCTTGCGTATGCCGTAACATAGATATTCTGAAGATCGGAACGTGCTTCATTCGTAAGCTTATAACTCGCTATTAATGCGCAGTTCTTCCCGTAGTTCTTGCCTAATCTGTTCAGGGGTTTGATCGGTGAAACCGCTTTGCTCTGCTTTATCCAGGTTTGCACGTATCCACTCAATTTCTTCCTGTTCACGACGGACTTTACGGATTAGATCGTTTACCGCTTCGCTTTTAGATTTGTATTCCTGACTCTCTACTTGCGATTTAAGCCAGCTATCATTGGGTTTTGTAAATGAAATTGTTTGTCTAGTCATAGGTGCAATTTTACACTATATACACACCAATCTCAACCTTTGTTCTTGTGTGTAGATTCAAATAACTCGAATAGGCGTTCGCCAAAATCACGCTGTCGTTCTTCGAAAATTTTCTTAGCTGTATGGGTTTACGACAATATACGAAAATCCTTAAAAGCCGCTCGCTTCGCTCACACATTGATCAATGGGGCTTTGCCCTAAAGCCCAAGGTATTTGAAAAGCATACCCTTAAAAACATGTGGAATATGTTCCTGTTTAATCACAAGTGATAAAGGCGTAAATTTTACCCAATGTGCAAAACGGACGCTCGGCTCTGTAGAGGTACAACCAGACTAGAGATAGCGCAGAGACTCGGAAATATCAGCAATGATGCTCCAAACCATACACTAAAAGGTCGCTACGCACCCCACTAGGAATTGGCGGCTTTTCTTTTATTTACTGGCTATTATGCGGGACAATGAACCCATAATTATAACGAGGTTCTTCGGTTTCCCATTCTGGATTTTTAGCTTGTGTGCCTTGTTGTCTGTCTATAATACCATGCCATTCCATAGCGCGTATAACGTTTTCAGGCATCATATCTACGGTAGTCAATCCGTTTTTAAAATAGTGTTCGTTGGCTTCATTTACCAGTCTCGTAATCCCTTTTTCGGTCTTCTTAAATGCATTGCTCACGTACTAAACCCCTATATCTGTTTTTCGTAATATGCCACATTACATATTTCGAAATCAAGGTTTTTCTAACATTCTGTTTTAGTGCTTCCTATTTAAAGCCTATGTAGCTACTTCTAAAAACTCCGACGTAGATTCATCTAATTCCCCTCAATCGACAGGATCGTAAAAAAGTGAGGTAATTGGCTAAATTTTTCCTCTTCTAAAACTTGGAAAGCCATTAACGCGTTCTATCCACCCGAAAAAAGGGCTATTATTCATAACTTTATTATTTAGATGCTATCTAGGTAACTCTTTATTTTACGTTCAATGCTCTGTTTTGTCTCACTTTTCCAGTTATCTTCCTCGGATACATAACGTTTCAGGTAAGCAATAAGCGCACAAAATAACGCTTCCTCTATCTCGCTTTCCGATATAATGCCCGATTACCAAAAGAGAGCTTGACGGATTAGAAGAACAACAAAAACCAATCTCCGGAGGCAATATGCGATTTCCCGTATGGTCGCAAACGATAAGGGTTCAGTATTTACAATTATTCTTCCCTTGACAGAAGAGCATGTTGAGTGCCCGCCGAATTCTAGTGACGAGAAAAAATCCACACAACTTAAAAAAAATCTGCGTGTAATGATTGTTGATGACAATAAAGATGCCGTGCGCGGCTTGAAATCAATGCTGCAGAAAGAAAAGTGCCACGTCAATACGGCCTATACAGGTAAGGCTGCTCTTAAAAAAATAAAAGATTTTAAGCCAGAAGCGCTCATTATTGATATTGGTTTGCCTGATATCAAAGGTTATGAACTGATCAAAGCTATTAAAGCGGATTATAAAAAAGGGCAACTTTACGTTGCTTTAACTGGATACAGTCATAAAGAAGCGCAGGCTCAATCGGAAAAAGTCGGGTTTGATTATCACATGAACAAACCCGCGAATTTTAATGAACTGGTGGAGATTCTGAGTAAAGTCAGTTAGCTCATAGATTGAATAATATCTTGAATATGCTTGATTCCTACTGGTTTTAAAAGGTGTTCATTGAAGCCAGCTTCTATACAGGCTTCAATAGTTTCATCATCGCCATGACCTGTTTGCGCGACAATGCGGGTTTCTTTGAAATTATCATTTGACCGTAAACGCCTGCATGTTTCGATTCCATCCATCTCCGGCATGCCAATATCAAGTAAAATCAGATTGGGCTGAAATTCTTCGGCTTTTTTAATGGCTTCCTTACCACTATAGGCAAGCTCCACTTTATGTCCTAGCATTTCGAACATATGTCCTGTGACATAAGCTGCGGATTCGTAATCATCAACGACTAATATTTTCACTGAAACTAAACCTCCTCTATTCGTTATTTTTAGGGATAGATTTTTCTTCTTCCTGCTTTTCTAGGCGTTGCTTATCTTCTTCATATTCAGAGGCATCGCGCTTGTCAGTCGATTTTTTACCATCTGGGTATTGAGAGTTTGGTCGTCCCATAACTTTTTCCTTTCTTGTTAGTTATTAAGTTTCAAAATTTATTTCATATTTACAAGTCCACGAATATCAAATCTGCCATGTTCACAACCATAGCGCAGTTTTTTAACGTTTCACATCTTCAAGTAATTTTTCATTTACCAACTTATCACCGTGCAGAACCGAAATGTCGCCTGTCGCTTCAAAAACCATAAATTTTATTTCTTCGAAATCCAGCACATTGGCTTCGCGCAATTTAGCCATAACATCAGCTTTTGTAATTTTTGCTTTATTAAGATTTTCTTCTAAAATTTTAGAACCTTCCATTAAAAGTAAAGGCTCATTCTCTAAATATTTGCGATTTCTCTTGAGGCGCCAAATAGAATAGCCTGATTGTAGAAACAATAAGACAGCTATGGCCAAAGCCCCTTGCAAGATGGAGGGGTTTTTGTTAATCACCGTTCCTGCAACAATAGACCCTATTGCAACCGTCACAGCAAAATCATGGGCTGACATTTTTGAAAAGCTTCTCAAACCATTTATTTTAACAAAAACCATAAGTAAAAAGTAAACGGCCAAAGCCGAAATACAAATAATGAGTATTTCTTCGAAGGTAATACTGATCCAATCCACGGGTGTTTTTCCTGTTAGAGACGGTTAGCTTGGTTTTAGGCAAGCATAATAGCGCTGTTAAATAATATTATTACTATCCAAACGTAAAGAACTTCATTAAGTTCCTATGGGGTAACGGTAAAATTGCGAGATAGTTAATCAGAAGGGGAATAGACGTATCATGATTTTAGAACTGGCCTCATTCGGGTTATTGATTATCAGCATTATTGGTCTTTTTCAGGCTGTTTGGTGGTTTACAATCATGGATTTTTTCCGGCTGCAATATAGTGTTCTGGCTATTATTTTGTTAATCATATCTATATTTAGCCTCAATTTTATTAGTATAGGCTTAAATACCTTTACTGTTGCGGTGAACCTGTATCGTATTCGCAAATTCCTGCCACACCTGCCCACAAGCAGTACATGTGAAAATAAAAATGTTGTTGCTGTAAACGCCTATGAAAGCAACGATAGCGTGAAGAAATTAAAACTTATGATAGAAAAAGCAAACCCTACTATTTTGCTTATCATGGAGATGACTGATGAAACAAAACAGGTTTTGGAGCCTACTTTAAAAAAATATCCATATAATTTGACAACCCCTGTCCGCGACGGGTTTAGAATATGTCTGCTTAGTAAAAATGAGCTTAAAAATACGGATATTACTTATCACGGTGGAAAAAACACACCTTTTTTGCAGGCGCAAACAGAAATCGAAGATAGAACGTGGCAAATTTTTTCGGCACATCCCAGGCCATCTTTTAATAAAAAATGGCATGAGGAGCGGCGTACTTATTTTCAAGAAACGGAGCAGATTATTAAGAAATCTGAAGGGCCTATCTTGATGCTTGGAGATTTCAATTCTGTACCGTGGGGAAAACAATTCACAGATTTTTTGAGCACGACTAATTTGCAAAGTACGCTTCAGGGGCGTGGCCATAAAATTACTTGGCCTGCCTATTTTCCACCTATAGGTATTCCAATGGATCATATCTTAATTACCAAGGGACAGGATTATAAAGACTTGCACATTGGATCGTCTGTGGGATCAGATCACTATCCTGTACTGATTAATGTGTAAAGCTTTGCATTGTTGCTTTCTTTAAATGAGAACATCCCTATGCAAGTATTTTCATATAAGGGTATATGTTGAAATTAAGACAGTCAATATATGCCACTTGGCGATATTCGTAAACGTAATGGCCATTTACTGCGTTATAGAAGCTTTTATCCGCCATATTAAGTTAGTTGATATAGTCAAATCCTGGTGAATTTTTCTATTTTTCTATGTTCACATCCAGAACAAAATATTCCTTTCCCATATTAATTAACGCTAATGATGATTTTAATATTCCCCAGATCTTCGTCTTTATCAGTTATAAGCGTGTTGTATTCAAAAGAAGATGGGCAACAGAAATGTTTTATTATGTTCTTCTTTTGTTAAATTTTGTTTTTGAGCTGATCTTTAAAAATATTAAAGAAATATGGGTAAAAAGTTTCGTGCTTTTAATTGTTTTGCTATTACAGTATGATCCGGCGTATGGGATCTTCAGAAGGAAAAGAGATACTGCATTTCCAGTCTTTGGGAAATTACGAATGGCCATCATCCCCGACTGAGGCTGCTCTGCGCCGCCTTTTTGGGCGCTTTAAACATACATTTGGTAAAAAAAACAACCAACCTTTTATTGCCGATGATAAATTGCAAAGAGCGACTCTTAGTAGGCTCGAAGATGTCGCGGCTCCACCTGCTTGCGGACCATTGATGGAGGAACTAGATTCTTCGTTAAAGGATTGGGTGTTCGAAACATCACCTGATCAATGGTTGAAACTTATTGTTCTTCCTCCTTGCGATGAAAATGATATTGTCGGCTCTTGGGCGAAATGTAATAGCCATCAATTATTGGAACCGCCGGAACGATCACAACTTCTCTCTGATACAAAAGGTAGTAAACCAGATTTGTCGGGTGAGGGCGTGCTGGTTATTTCAAATCTGGAGCGTTGGTTTTTGCGCCATTGTCATGGTCTTTATTCTATCCGTGTGCTTCTAGAAGAACTTGCTAAATTAGAGCGCCATTGCGTTATCGGTTGTAATAGTTGGGCTTGGGCATATCTATCAAACGCGGTCAATGCGCATATGGTTTTTTCCGATCCCATAACCTTTCAAGCGTATAATGCGCAGAGGCTTTATGATTGGTTTTCTGGATTAGCGAAAGATGATAAAAAAGGGTCGGTGACCTTTCGTTCGGTGCAAAGCGGTGATAACATTATGGCATTGAATGATGAAAACGAACTTAAAAATGATTACTTCAAAAGATTAGCTGCCGCGTCTCTTGGGATTCCGTGGGTAGCATGGCGACTATGGCGTAGAAGCATACGTATGGATTCAGGGATAGGAAAAGCTGATGAGATTAATACATCGCACGATGAAGAGACCCTCTGGGTGACGGCTCTGGATGAGTTTACGCTTCCTGAAGGCGGTGACCAAACGGCGCTCCTTATTTTACATTCGCTTCTTATTCACAGCTCTTTGAGCGTTGAAGAACTACAATACACTTTACCGCTTATAGCGGAATCAAACATTATACACGCTCTTATAAAAGCGCGATTTGTAGAGCAAAAAGATAATCAAATTCAATGCGCACCAGCGGCGTATCCGTCAATTCGGAATGGATTATCGGCGGCAGGATTTTCAATGGATAGGTTATAATTGTGCCAAATAGTGCAGCAGAAGCAGGAAAAGAAAAAGCAGCACAGCTGATTAATGATTTGCAGGATATCAGCTTTACAAAAATCGGCCTGATCATATTTTGTACATGGCTGATTATTTTTCTTATTCGTAAAGCTCTTCCCTATCTTGCGGAGCGTGGTCCTAGTCAGTTGCGACTTTACATCTTGGGGGCAGTTCCCATTATTAGGCTCTTTCTGCTTATCGTTGCAATTTTATGGGTTATTCCCATTATCTTTAATATCACTGTGCAGAATTTTCTCGTTATATCCGGCGCGGTCAGTGTTGCGGTCGGTTTTGCCCTTAAAGATTACGCCAGCAGTTTAATTGCGGGCGTGGTCGCCATCATTGAGCGTCCCTATCGTCCCGGTGACTGGGTTGAAATTAGTGGTGATTATGGGGAGGTTGTGGCAGTGGGCATGCGGGCCTTTACAATCCGAACGGCGTCTGATGACATGATCGCAGTGTCGCACGATAAGATTTGGAAAAATAATATTTCCAATTCGAATGACGGGACCCATACACTTATGTGCATCGCTGATTTTTATCTGGAGCCGGATCATGACGCCGCAAGCATTCGAGCAGTTCTCAAAGATGTCGCACTCACCAGCGCGTATCTGGAATACGAAAAGCCTATTTTAGTGATTATAAATGAAACTCTGTGGGGCACGCATTATAAGCTCAAGGCCTATCCGTTTGATATGCGCGACCAGTTCGAATTTATTACTGACATGACGGTACGCGGTAAAACTGCTATTGCAGAGATGGGCGCCAAGCAAGTCAGCGTGCCAGCGGCGGCGAATGAAAAAACAGTGATAAGATCAGCGCGGCAATCTTAAGCTGCTTGTGACTTCGCCTCAGATTTCAAAGTTCTTTCGATATCTTCAATTGAGGAATTGGTGAGCGTTTTTGGAATTTCAAGTATAAGCTTGTTTAATACTTCATCGTGCAAGTTAGGACGAATCTGCCCCAATGTTTGTGGATCAGCCACCAAGACCAAATGATTGAACTGTCCCTTGTGGGCTCGATTATAAAGATCTGTGGCAATATGTTTTGCCGAAGTTGCTTCACCTATTTCCTTATCGGATGACTCAGGCGGCAATGTTGATGGGCCTTTTCCGTCCAGATAATCAAGGCTCATATCACCCATGCTTTTTATTCTAATATTATTACTAGAGGTGTTTTTAAATAATTTCGCCATTTCACCATCGGCAATAACGATCAAAGTATTTTCAGGTATTTTTATTGTCATGGTTATTTTCCTTCATTCTTGTGATAGTGCTTTCAGTGTGTCGCTAAATTTTCTCTGTTCAAAATATAAATTATTTTCGGGGAGGCGAAATTTCTGACCTGCCCCACAAAATTCGAACAATTTGGTGAAGCTTTCGCAAAAAAAGCGGATCATCGATAATTACAACACTGTTTTACAATTAATCCTGCCTGTCGTCTATAATATAAATAAATAGACGTTTCTGGATATACCCCAAAGGTCAGCAGCTATCCTCAAAAAAATCTTTAATTTCCAAGTTATTTTGGAGAGTATTGGTCTATATCGATGGATATGCTACGTTGATGCGTCCGTTTTGAATTCATTTTCGTTTGAGGCATATAGCAAAACTCTACTTTTTAAAAAGTCTATTCAAGGGCTAATACACTAAAAAATTCCCTTCACATATAAAATTAAAACCACCGTTTGAGTTTTATATCCCCCTGCCTTAAACTGCCCGTATGACTGATTTTGTGGGCTATTTCCGGGTATCAACAGACACGTTAGGCCGTTCAGGTGTTGGGCTGTAGTCCCAGCGCGAGGCTGTCTTGCACTTTATTGAAATGCGCGGCGAATTATTGGCAAAATATACCGAGATCAAGAGCGGCGGAAAGAATGACCTCCCTGCCCTATCTGATACACTTGCTCTTTATCGCCAGAATAAAGCAATATTGCTGATTGCGCGGCTGGATCGTCTGGCGCTTTTATTTCAAACTTGATGGATGGTGGCGCGGATTTTGTGGCCTTTGATATGCAAGAAGCCAATCGCCTAACAACTATTTTCTTTCTCATTGAAAAAATTTCCTACTATTAGATATATTCCACA
Source organism: uncultured Alphaproteobacteria bacterium (assembly GCA_963702155.1). Taxonomy (GTDB): domain Bacteria; phylum Pseudomonadota; class Alphaproteobacteria; order Micavibrionales; family Micavibrionaceae. The sequence continues at coordinate 581,187 of OY969717.1, read as the reverse complement.
GAATAGTTATCTGCGGACTACCCCCACCGCCATTTAGTCTACTCTTCCATCTCTTTTAGAGAATATAGCGCGTTATGCCCCGCTGCAGGCGGTCTTTGTACTTTTGCGACTTATGAAGATTATCGACAACTTTTTCTACATCCGAATTATCAAGCCCTGAATCCGGTTTCGTATCATGAATATTATATGTAATACCATCAATTTCTTTGGTCGTTGTTGTTGTTTCTGTCATTACTCTACCATTACATTTTAAATGTTTATTTTTTATATGACTATTATTCAAGATAAGTTATCTGGAAATATTGGGTGGCTCCATAAATTATAACAAAGGAAATATTGAATTGGATGCTCATAAAAATAGATATGTGCATGCGATCTAAGACGATCACCATTATCCGTTTCTTTAATTACTTTTAAATTGCCGGAACTCCAAAATCTTTGACGAGCATTGCACCCATTCCACTCATAAAGATTTGTCAGTATTTTTATATTTATAGATTTGTCTTTATTGGTGTATATGGCGTATTTACGCGCGCCATTTCCTTCTACAATTTCAGTTTTAGTAAGCACTTGATTGCCTTCGCTGACCAATATGTATTGACCTTTTATTTTTTTAATCTCGATTGTTTTAGGGACATCGTATAACGCATGGAATTTCTCTTTTTCTTTATCCAGATATGCTTTTATCCAATGATCACTATCTTTTGTCTTCACTTTATAGCTATTAAATCCTGTAACGATAATATGATCATCCCACGTCGCTTTCATGTATTGATCGAATGCGAACAGGCCTATCGCAGCAAGAACGAATATTAATCCCAAAAATTTCAAAAATTTTTTCATCCGAATTTCCTTTCAGGAAACACCCTATTGTCATTTATTGCGAATATGACTAGAAGTACTATCAAAATTATATGTTGGCTTTTTATTTATCTTTCCTTTGTTTTTGTTCCAACCAAGAATTTCTTCTAAGCCTGGTTGATCTTTGTAAAGCTTATCTGCACTTGAAACATGGATATTTAATAACTTGTCGCTTTCGTCAAAAACTACGGTTATGTGTGCCCTAAGAAATTGAGTGTATGCATATCTTACAATTTGTTCATTCTCATAATTTTTATTTACATGGTATTCTGCGCCGTCGCCTTGTACGAGTACCTTGTTCACATATTTTTTTGGTGTTCCTAAGGGAAAGGTTTTCTTGAGTGCTTTGCGTAATTCAGGGCTATCCATCTGATTATAATCTGCAAAACTAAATTTATCCGGATTAAACCGCGGATCGTTTGGGTCTGTCACTTTAAACGGGTCGAATGCCATCACCCCTCCTATGCTTACAATGATAATTAGAACAAAAAATATTATACCTGCTTTTTTTTTCATATCGCTATTCTCTTTAGCTCATCTCTAATAATTTGGGAGTTTAATGCTCTCTTTTTAATCTGGTCGCTGCTTAAATCCGGATTATTCCGAATATGTTGTTTTGCGGCTTCCGCCGTTGTGATTTTCTGTCCGTTTAAATCTACAATATCAGCCATCTTTTTTACTCTCTTCTTTTTAAATCTCAAATGCTTTTAATTTTGGGTCTATTTTGACTTTTAAATGCTCCTCTGTTTAAGCCGTGTATGATTCTAACTTATCCATTCAAGTTCCTTAATTTCGGACTATTGACTTGCGTGATATTTTCTCACCATGCACAATCGATCCATGGATGTGAAGACTTTCTTTAAATACTCAATATTTTTTAGTAGGTTAAGGAACCATAGTTTCTATTTTTTCGGATTTTTACGTAAATACTCAACCCCAATGCGAGAGGCTATGAGCGTAATAAACCTCCATATTCTCTTTATATCGCCTTATCTCCATGTTTGTGCCTACCGACCTTTAATCTATGGGGGATTGAAAACACACTTTCCATAGTCATTAAAGAGCAACGTGCTTTTTGATTTCCCAACCTAAAAATGCATAACGGCAGAAACGGATATAAGAAAAATCGTAAAATTTAGGTATTTAAAATAGAGTTTATGCGGCTTGTAAAAAGCCGTATTGTTCACTTTGCTTCGGCCAGACAAGCGGGATTTTATCGATCTGATATATCTTTGACTATATTATGAATTTTATTATAAAGGTTTAATATGAAAGATGAAATTTACTTCTGCGCTGACATCGAAACCGATGGCCCTAGCCCTGGCCAATACTCTATGCTTTCTATTGGCATTGTTGCTTTTAAACTGGACGAAACTATTATCGATACGTTCGATTGTAATTTGGAATTACTTTCTAATGCAAAACAGCATCCTTACACTATGAAATGGTGGCATGAAAGTGAATCTGAAATCCTATGCTCGAACTCGCGAAAACTGTATAAAACCAGAACGAGCTATGCAGGAAATGTGTGATTGGATTGATAAAGTTTACGGAGGCAATAATGCATTAAATCATGGCCAAGCAGAAAGTAATCAACCCCTTCTCGTTTGCCATCCAGCAACATTCGATTTCAGTTTTATACATTGGTATTGCTATGAGTTTTTGGAAAAATTTCCGTTTTTCATGGCGGGTGTTGATATGGGATCTTATGCCAGTGCAGTATTAAAAAGCGATATTCGCAAAAGCGGTAAACGAGACTGGCCAGATCAATTAAAAGCCAAAGATTTTCCTCATACGCATAGAGCCATTGATGACGCCACCTCGCATGCCATCCATTTTTGCCGTATTGTGCGCAAGAATTTGAAGTTATAAAAAACGCTACAGATATCACTATCATACTCAATCAGAGAAATGTTATGTGAGATGTTTTACTATAAGTGGTGCAAAAATACATCTTTGGTGTATAGGCCGTCTTCAAATACGCTCAAAATCGATATATAGCTATTATTTTATAAATTTAGCGGAATTTAATTATCCATACTATCGAATTGTTCGTCAAATAATTCAACATGTTCTTCGACCATGCCAGCGTCTTCGAAAGTGGCGACATGAAATACAGCGTCGCCGCGATTTAAGAGTGGCATTGTTGCAGCTCCTATGATTATACCAGTACGCCTTGCAGTTATTTCGTGTTTTTCATGTCCGAATGGATCAGAAACAACGGCAACAACCTGCCCTTTTGCTACGCGTTCCCCAAGTTTTTTGTTAACTTTTAAAATGCCGCTGTGTGGGGCGCGCAACCAATGACTGGAACGGGCAATAAAAACATCGTTGCGCTTAGGTTTATTCTTTAAAGGTTTGAGCATTCCAATTGAACGCATCACAGATATTGCACCTTTTAGGCCGCTTTTGATTACTAATTCATTAAAACGCAAAGGCTCTCCCCCTTCAAAAAGTAGTGTGGGAACCCCCCTCTCCCGTGTTGCGTATCTTAAAGATCCTTCACGAAGTGCAGAGTTCAAAACGACAGGCACTTGGAAGGCTTCTGCCATTTTTACTGTTTCGGGATCATCGAGGCAGGCACGTATTTGAGGTAAATTATTGCGGTTTATTGCGGCGGTATGAAAATCAATACCGTGTGTACAATGCGCTACGATTTCATTCATAAACGTGTATGCGAGTTGCGCCGTAAGTGAGCCGCGTTCGGTGCCGGGAAAGGTGCGGTTGAGATCGCGTCTGTCCGGCAAATACCGGCTCATTATGTTGAACCCGAAAACATTTGCAATGGGGACGGCAATCAATGTGCCATCAATGGAGGAGAGGTTTTTTTTTAAAAGTAATCGGCGGATGATTTCTGTGCCATTAATTTCATTACCATGAATAGCGCCACTCACAAATAAAACCGGACCGTCTTTTTTGCCGCGGACGATTTCGACCGGAATATTCATTTCGGTAAAGTCATATAGTTTGGCCACATTAATGCGGATTTGCTTGCGCTCACTACGTTTAATATCAATACCGCCAATGGTCAAAATATCCGGCATAATATTTATCCTTTATTGGTACGATTTTTCTTTGAAAGCCCAATATTTTTTTCAATATGCTCTATCATCAAATCAGCGATATCTTTTTTTGATATACGCTCTATACCCTCCAGACCGGGGGAGGAGTTCACTTCTAATACTAATGGTCCACGGGCAGAGCGGATTAGATCGACCCCTGCAACATCAAGCCCCATAGATTTTGCCGCCGCCAAGGCTGTTTTACGCTCTGCCGGTGTTATTTTGACTTTTTCTGCGATACCGCCACTGTGTAGATTTGATCTGAAATCACCATCTGTTGCCTTACGAAGCATTGTCGCTACGACTTTATCGCCGATAACAAAACAGCGAATATCTGCACCGCCGGCCTCTTTTATAAATTCTTGAATGAGAAAATGCGCATCCAGTCCGCGAAATGCATCAATAACACTTTCGGCGGCTTTTTTGGTTTCTGCCAAGATAACGCCTTTTCCTTGGGCACCTTCCAGTAATTTTATTACAAGAGGGGCGCCGCCCGCCACCTTAATCAAGTCATCTGTATTGCTTGTTGAGTGGGCAAAGCCGGTAACAGGCATACCAAGCTTTTTACGAGATAGTATTTGATGTGCCCGAAGTTTATCTCTGGCTCTTGTAATTGCCAAAGACCCGTTAAGGGTATATGTGCCTGACATTTCAAATTGTCGTACAACGGCAATGCCGTAGAATGTGATAGACGCCCCAATCCGCGGTATTACAGCATCGAACTTTAATACTTCGTCTTCAAAATGCACTCTGTTCGCTGTGGAATTTATATTCATAAAGCATTTGGTTGTATTTACAACGCGGATGTCATGCCCCCTTTTTTTTGCAGCCGCCACCAGACGTTTTGTGGAATAAAGATTTGGGCCTTGAGACAGGATACCGATTTTCATGCTGTTTCTTTCTTTTTAGGGTTTTTTATTTTGTGATTATGAACATAGGATAGGAAATCGCATGTAATATCCGCAGCGATTAATGCGGCTTTTCTGGTAGGCATTAAAGAACGAACCGTAAATATGTAGTGCCCTGCGTCTGTGGTTTTTAAGAAAAATTGCGGATCTGCATCAGAAAAATCTACGGCAGATTTTTTTTCAACACGTTTGTTAAATTTAATAGCTGCTTCACGATAAGGGGAAAAATAATCCTCTGTAATCTTTTTTAATTGTAGCATTAATATCGCCGGATCCAGATCAGCGTATTGTACTGTTATAGGTATATCTTGATATATATAGTCTTTAAGAAAGTTAAGGTTTTCAACATTAATGCTTAAAAACATACTGTTTGGAATTTGAACAGTGCGCCCTGAAAATTGATAACTTAATGTTTTTGTATCTACCTCTTGCACCAAAGTGGTCATAGCCGTTATGCGCATTACTTCACCAGTGGTGTCATTTATCTTAACCCAATCGCCTATATCGAAGGGTTTAGTGGAGGCGCGCAATAATCCGCCTGTCAGGCACATTAAAAGCTCTTTTGTAATTAAAACTACAGCCACAGCTACGGCGGTCAATGACAAAGCGAATGTATGAAGTTGAGGTGCCCAAATAAAAACCAGGGCAATTAGAACTGTAATACTTATGCCGTTATTGATACGATTGATCCAGCGCCGCGCATCTTTGTCCAAGATTTCTTTTTTGCCGCGAATTATACGCACAAGGGCATATCGCAATACAATAAGCGCAATAATAACAAGAATGCTTGTCATGCTTCCGTTTATAAACCAATTTTGCGTAGCAGCTTCTTGAACTGCCTTATCTAGGGCTACAGTAATTTCTTCGTTCATGTCGGTTTTTTATGTTTTTTCAAGATATAGAATTTTAAAAGTCTGATTTACGTATGTATATTATTTATACGTGGAAGAGTATCGGTTTGTACCCTGAGAGGGAAATGAATATATATTGCGCGATTATACATACAAGTGACGCAACTTGCATTTTGTAATATTTTTAATATGATGATGTATACAGGTTTTTAGGTTTAACCCATATGGGGAAATAATATTATAAAGCATGCGCTCTTAATTTTGTTCGGTGTTTTCTTGCTTTGTGGGTGTGAAGACAATGCGTCATATACAGCCGAGAGTTTAGCTATACATAACAAAACCCCTCCTATAGCTGTTTCTGAATATTTTTATCCATATGAAGAAAACTCGAAAAACCTTTTAAAGAGCACAGTAGAGTTCAATGGTGTAACAAGAGAATACTGGACTTATTTACCTAAAAATGCACGCGACCCAAATATGCCTGTTGTTGTATTGTTGCATGGCAGCGCCAGAAGCGGTATTTCTTTGGCAGAAAAATGGAAAGCGCTTTCCGATCGTTATGGATTTTTTATTATATCCCCTACCGCTGATGGAAATGACTGGCGTAATTATAAACAAGAAATAAAGTTTATAGATTTTGTTTATATTCATGCTGTTTCAGAATTTAATATAAAACCAAGCGATACATTTTTATTCGGGCATTCTAGCGGTGCAAATTTTGCACTTCATATTGCCGTTTTTCATGATCATATTTTTGATAGTATAGCCGTTCATGCGGGCGTGTTTCCATATAAAGACAAAGGGCTTATAAGAAAAGCATATAAACGCGTGCCTATAATTATTATTAATGGGACCGAAGACTTAATATTTCCCGAAGATGCGGTTCGAGAAACAGGTCATGCTTTTGCAAAACACGGATTTTCAACCGTGCTTTTTTTATTAAACAATCATACGCATTGGTATTATACGCTTGCACCTTTTATAAATGAGATTGCGTGGAAGCATTTTTAGTTGATTGATTGTAAATTACTACGAGCTACATATAGATTAATTAGCTTTAGGTACAAATGCTGTAACACCTTTGTACCAACATTTTTCTTTTTATAAATGAACTCTTTGTCTTGTGATGGATTGCTGCTTATTCTTGTGGGTGTTAGTCTTGTTTTTTTTAACTACACAAATTTGTAAAGCATTTCTATGATCGACCATATACTTAAATCTCCTGCGCCTTTTATAAAAAATCCGCGTAAGCGTCATGTTCCTGTCATCGTGCATGATGAGGCCAGTTTTAAATCATGGCTTTTACGCGCGCCGGAGGCTTTTCAAACGCAGATCGGTCTGTTGAAATTCAAGGCTGATAATGCCCAATGTTTCGTTTCTTATAATAATCAAGGCGAAATTGAAAGTGTGATTGCGGGTGTAGAAGATCGGAGTGATCTTTATAATTACGCGGCAATATCGGCGTTTTTACTTTCTCAGTTAAGTGTGAGTGCAATCAAGGCGCATAGTTTTTATTTTGATAATGATTATCTGGATGATACACATTTTGAAATGGCCGCGATTGGCTGGGGGCTTGGGACGTATCAGTTTGATCTTTATAAAGATTTGCGTGAGCCGGTTAAATTATATTTATCCGATGTTGATATAAAAACACGCGCGTTGGCCTTTGTTGAGGCGACAGTTCTAGTGCGAAAATTGGTTCACACGCCTTCAAATGCGATGGGGCCGGATGAGCTTGAGTTTGTTGCAAGGGATTTGGCGAAAAGCTATAAAGCGGAGATCGAGGTTATTCAGGATGGGGCGTTGCTGGATGAGAATTTTCCACTTGTTTATACAGTTGGGGCGGCCAGTCCTCGCAGGCCACGGTTAATAGATATAAAATGGGGTAAGAAAAGCCATCCGGCGGTGACGTTGGTTGGTAAGGGCGTTTGTTATGATACCGGCGGCCTTAATCTTAAACCTGGTCAATATATGAAGGATATGAAAAAGGATATGGGAGGCGCAGCACATGTATTGGGGCTTGCGCGTTTAATTATGTCCTTAAAAGTTCCTGTATGTTTGCGGGTTTTGGTACCGGCGGTTGAAAACGCGGTTGCGGGCGAAGCGTTTCGCCCGGGTGATGTTATAAAAAGCCGTGATGGTACATATGTTGAAAATACCAACACAGATGCAGAAGGCCGTTTGATCTTGGCGGATTCGCTTGCCTATGCGAGTGAGGAGAAAACCGATCTTATTATCGATTTTGCGACGTTAACAGGATCAGCGCGTGCGGCGCTTGGCCCTGATATTCCGGCGTGCTTTTCAAGCGATGATGATTTGGGCGCCAAAATACAAAAATTATCGTTTGATATACATGATCCGGTTTGGATCATGCCACTTTGGGATCGGTATAACAAGCAGATCGAAAGTAGCACGGGTGATATTGTTAATAGTGCGGGATTACCAGGTGATTTAATTTATAGCGCGCTGTTCCTAAAACATTTTGTAAAAAATGATGCACGATGGATGCATTTTGATTGTTATGCCTGGGAAGCAAGCGGAAAAGCCGGACGGCCAAAAGGCGGATCGGATACTGGTTTGCGGGCGGCATTTGCGCTTATTGAAAGCATGTACGGTAAAAAATAAAAGCGTACAGCATGTATGTGTACGCTTTTTAATAGTTATTGGATTTTTGCTAAGTCTAATCACCGGGGTATTTGGGGATCGATGATCCATTTTTGCCGGTGAGATCCCCTTTTCCAAACATATCAATGGGTTCAGAATCTCGCATATAGGCATCATTATTATATGATTTTTCAGATGAATTAGAGGTTTGCCCCCTTTTCATGATTGTATTCGGGGGTGAAAGGCGGTCTGAATTCATGCGCGGGAAGCTGGTTTTGAATTCTTCAAGCTGGTATGAATCAGGATCAATTATATCAGGATTATTATAAGAGGGTAGTGATTCGGCGCGTACGGGGGTATCTTTGAAGCTTATTTCTACAATATCGGGGTATTTATAAAGTGCGCCGGAGCCTAAATCCCAAAGCAAACCTACCCCTGCATTGGTGGCATTTAATTTTGCGGCTTCGTCGATAGATGGCTCTATATATACGACTTTGCGGCGATTTCCTGGCGCCTTACAATCCACCTTCATTGTTTCTTTGGCCGTGGAGATTGTTAGAGTTTGCGGCGGATGTGCCTTGTGACGGAAGCCATCAACATACATATCACATTCCGCATCCATTGCGCCGGGCGTAACAATAGTTATGTCCTGAATTGAATCGTTAATGGTGTACGCACATGCCGATAGAGAGCCTAGTGCGCCTAGTATTAAAATATTACGTATGCGAATTGATGAAGACATGGGAATGCTTTTTGATTTTAAGACTGAAAGATAAGCGAATGCTTATTTTTTTCATCTTACCTCAAACACGGCCCTCTCGCAATTACATATATTTATGACTTTTTATGTATCAACGTTAAAGGCCAGTGCGCCGTCGGCTGAATTAACATTTACAGTAGATCCATCTGGGATCTCACCTTTTAATATCATTTCGGCTAGCACGTTTTGCAGATTGTTCTGGATAACGCGTTTGAGAGGGCGTGCACCATAGGCCGGATCGTATCCTTTATCCGCAAGCCATTTTTGTGCCGAATCAGAAAGGTTGATTTTTATGTTGCGTTCACCAAGGAGCGAACGCAAATACTCAATCTGTATTGTGGCAATGGCGGTCATTTGTGCTCTTCCCAAACGTTTGAAAAGAAGAATTTCATCCAGACGGTTTAGAAATTCGGGGCGGAAGGAAGCACGCACAGCATCCATAACAAGCCCGCGTACATCTTCTACGTCTGCGCCCTCTTTTTGATTGACCAAGTGTTCCGCGCCAATATTAGAGGTCATAATCAAAAGTGTGTTGCGGAAATCAACCGTTCGCCCCTGCCCGTCCGTCAGGCGGCCATCGTCCAAAACTTGTAATAATATATTAAAAACATCGGGGTGTGCCTTTTCTATCTCGTCAAACAATATTACCTGATACGGGCGGCGGCGTACGGCTTCGGTAAGTGCGCCCCCTTCATCATATCCGATATATCCCGGCGGCGCGCCAATCATACGTGAGACCGAGTGTTTTTCCATATATTCGGACATATCAAGACGAAGTAGCGCGCCTTCATCATCAAACATAAATTCGGCCAAAGCCTTGGTTAATTCGGTTTTACCCACACCGGTGGGGCCCAAAAACATAAATGAGCCCATAGGGCGGCGCGGATCCTGCAGACCGGCGCGCGCACGGCGAATTGCGCTTGAAACTGCGGTTACAGCTTGATCTTGGCCTATAACTCGTTTTTGCAGGTTTTCTTCCATTTGCAAAAGTTTTTCGCGCTCGCCCTCAAGCATTTTATCAACAGGGATGCCCGTCCATTTGCTAACGACATAGGCGATTTCATCAGCGGTCACTTCCTCATTAATAAGGTGCGCGCGATCAGATGATGGTGAGTCTTGGTCTTCACCTTCGAATTGCTCTAGGCGAGCTTCAAGTTCGGGGATTTTGCCATATTTAATTTCGCTAGCCTTGCTCCAGTCGCCTTCACGCTCGGCTTGTTCCAAAGCCATTCGGGCGCGGTCTAACTCTTCTGTGGTTTTTTGCCCGGCATTGAGCTTTTCTTTTTCGGCTTGCCACTGACTTGTTAAATCTGCAGATTTTGATTCTAGATCGTTTAGTTCGGATTCGAGGTTTTTAAGACGTTCTTTAGATGCCTTGTCTGATTCTTTCTTTAGAGCTTCACGTTCTATTTTGAGCTGTATGATGCGGCGATCAAGCTCGTCAATTTCTTGCGGTTTACTATCGGCCTGCATACGGATGCGGGATGCTGCTTCATCAACAAGATCTATGGCCTTATCAGGCAAGAAACGATCGGAAATATAACGGTTAGAGAGCGTTGCGGCGGCAACAATTGCATTATCCGATATACGTACGCCGTGGTGCAGCTCATATTTTTCTTTAAGTCCGCGCAGAATGGAAATTGTATCTTGTACGTTAGGTTCTGAGACAAATACGGGTTGGAAGCGGCGTGCGAGCGCAGCATCTTTTTCAATGTGTTTACGGTATTCATCCAAAGTGGTTGCGCCAACCATATGTAATTCACCACGGGCAAGAGAGGGTTTAAGCATGTTTCCGGCGTCCATCGCACCTTCGGCCTTACCAGCCCCGACTAGTGTATGGAGTTCATCCAAAAATAATACGATTTCACCGGCGGCGGCCTTTATTTCATCCAATACGGCCTTTAATCGTTCTTCAAATTCGCCGCGAAATTTAGCGCCGGCCAAAAGCGCGCCCAAATCAAGGGACATAAGGCGTTTGTTTTTCAAGCTTTCAGGAACGTCACCATTAATAATGCGCTGCGCAAGCCCTTCGATAATGGCCGTTTTACCAACACCCGGTTCACCAATTAAAACGGGATTATTTTTTGTGCGGCGGGATAGTACCTGTACCGTGCGGCGAATCTCTTCATCGCGGCCAATAATGGGATCAAGCTTACCATCCAAGGCAGCTTGGGTAAGGTCGTGCGCATATTTATTAAGGGCATCAAATTGATCTTCCGCATTTTCGTTATCCGCCGTACGCCCCTTTCGCATATCATTAATGCTTTGGTTTAGAACTTGATCCTTAACACCTGATTTATCTAGTGTTTCTGATATTTCCGTTTTCTTTTCCATGATCATTGATTGCAAAATACGCTCTGACGTTACAAACTTATCGCCAGATTTTTCACTTAAATTCAACGCGTTATCAAGTATTTTTACTATATCGGATGAAAGGCGTAATTGGCCTGCGCCTGGCCCTTTTACAGATGGTAATTTCGACAAGCTTTTTTCAACGCCTGTTTTTACCGTACTTGGAGGGATGCTCATAGATTGAAGCAATTTAGGAATTACGCCGCTTGTGTCATCAAGCATGACTTTCAAAAGATGTTCCGGCTCTAGCGATTGATGAGCGTTACGCATGGCCAGGGTTTGTGCCTGCTGCATATAGCTTCTGGTTTTTTCAGTGAATTTTTCAAAGTTCATATCGCTTGCTCTTATGTTGTGTTGGATCGTTTGCTAGATAAGATATTACTATATCGTTTTGTTCATTATATCGATTAATACATAGTGAAATATTTGATCACTATAGTTTATTACGAGCTTTTAAAGGTTTTGGTTCATTTTTTGCCCATAAAAAATAAAACCGTACATAAAAAAGCCGCGTAAACGCGACTTTTTCTAAATAAATCAATAGATAATATCTGTACGTTTATATTTTATGCGTACGCATTTTCTGTGCTATTTTCCTTAGAATCTTCGCCTAAGATGCTGGTTGGCAAAGATAAATCATCTTTGTTAGTATTTTGTGTACGTGTTTTTGTATGTGGCTTCTCATTGGATTTATCATCCTCTGATTTTGAAGATGAAGAATCGGTGCTATGTGTTTCATTTTGTTCGCTTTCCCATGCACTAATAATGCGTTGATAATGCTCGGCATGTTGACGGTAGCTTTCAGCCATAACAAAGTCACCAGCAGAAAGTGCATCCTTTGCCAACGCATCATATTTTTCCGTAACCTGGAAAGCCGTACCCCGTATGCGTACGTCTGGGCCATTACTATCAAATACTTGCGAGCGTTTTTGGTTTCCACGCCGATTGGAATTTCCGCGGTTTCTTTGACGTCTGGGGGATGATCCGTGTCTCATTATTATTCTTTCATTATTCACATAGTTATCAACACATACACGTACACCATACATGATTCATGTTTGTATGGCTATAGTTCACAATAAAAAAAGTGTGTTCCTTAAATATTATATCTGCGAATCTTTTTTAAAGATCCAAACCGATATATTCCGTTCGTGTACTTAAGTGTTTTCAAGGTACAGGGAAGCGCCGTTTATTATCAACTGTGCGAATCTTGTTTTTTTTATTTATCCCCACAACGAAGTTCGATAACACGAGGGTGGTCATTGTAGTCACGGTGTACGTGCAGAACGGTGAGGTCAGATTTTTCGGCGAGTCGCGCAGCAGTCTCCCCCTGATCATATCCTATCTCGAAAAAGGCGTGTGCACCGGGTTTTAAAATGTTTTTTAATGTGGGGAATATTTTTTTGTAACATTGCAAACCACCTTTGCCACCGTCAAGGGCGAGAATCGGATCGTGATTCTGCACGGTTTCATCCAAATTCTTTATAATTTCAGGTGCTATATACGGGGGATTCGAAACGAGCATATCGAATCTATGCTCTTTTTTTGTGTTTATGCACTCAGCCCAGCTTGAGTTTACAAACAACGCATGATTTTCCAGCCCCAGCTTTTTTGCATTTCTGCGCGCCGTTTGAACGGCACCTTCGGCAATATCCACACCAACCCCCCATGCATGACCGTGCAGATTGGTAAGAATAGATAGAAGAATACAGCCGCTTCCCGTACCAAGGTCGATGACAGAGCGGATTTGATTATCAAATGCATATTTAAGGGCGCGTTCGACAATATGTTCGGTTTCGGCGCGAGGATCTAGCGTTTCTTCACTGATTTCAAATTTAAGACCATAAAACTCCTGTTCGAAATAGATTCGGGACAGGGGCTTACCGTTTAAATGTTCGTCCAGATCTGTTTTAAGCTGTTTAATTGTTGATTTATCAAGCTTTTGGTCTGCGGCGCTGATGATATCTGACCATTCGAGATTAAGTCGCTTTTTAATAATATACCGTGCATCGGATTCGGCGGTTAAAGAATTTAAACTGCTTTTTTGAAGCGATTCTTTGATATGAACGAAAGCTTTTTTTACGGTTTTCATGGGGATTGATATAAATATTTTTTAGTTTTAGTTTTAGTTTTATTTAATCTAGTGATGCAAGTGCCGCGGCTTGATCTTCTGCTCTCAATGCTTCGGTAATCTCGTGCAAAGCGGCGCCGCTTGTAATTTCTTCCAGTTTATAAAGCGTTAGGTTAATCCGGTGGTCAGTTACGCGCCCTTGGGGGTAATTATACGTTCTGATGCGTTCGGACCGGTCACCGGTGCCAACTTGCAATTTACGATCTTCTGCGCGTTCAGCGTGTTTTTTTGCGCGCTCCATATCATAGACGCGGGTTTTTAAAACTTTCATTGCCTTGTCTTTGTTCTTGTGTTGAGAGCGCTCTTCTTGCATTTCTACAACCACACCAGTTGGTATGTGTGTAATTCTTACTGCACTATCCGTTGTGTTTACGTGCTGCCCCCCTGCCCCTTGGGAACGGTAAGTATCAATGCGCAAGTCTTTATCTTCGATTTGTACGTCGACATCTTCCGCCTCTGGCAGCACGGCTACAGTAGCTGCAGAGGTATGGATTCGTCCGCCGGATTCGGTTTTGGGGACGCGCTGCACCCTGTGTGTGCCGGATTCGTATTTCAGTTTTGCAAATACGCTTTTGCCGCTTATCTCACATACGATCTCTTTATATCCGCCTACCTCGCTTTGTGATGCTTCTACAATATCCATTTTCCAATTATTAGCTGTGGCAAAGCCTTTATACATTCCCAACAAATCTCCAGCAAAAAGCCCTGCTTCATCGCCGCCTGTACCAGCGCGGATTTCGAGAATTACGTTTTTATCGTCGTCTACATCTTTTGGAATTAGCGCAATTTTAATCTTATGTTCAAGCTCAGGGATTTTAGAGTCAACAGCACGCATATCAGAAGCGGCCATCGCCTTCATTTCCGGATCATCTAATAAGGTTTGCAAGTCTTCTTTTTCTTGTAGGGCGGAATCGTATTCATCATAAATTTCAACAATTGGGGAAAGCTCGGCATATTCAACAGATAGCTTAGTAAATTCTTCTCCATTCAAGTTTCCAGTAGCCATTAAAGCAGATAGTTCCTCATGACGGCCTTTGATTTGCGCCAATTTAGATTTCATGGACATTTGTACTTAGTCTTCCTTGTCATTATTATTTTAATTTTGTTTTTTAAAAATGATATATTTAGGCTTATTGCATACCATATTTTTGTTTTAAACTTTTTGTGCTTAGTTCTATACCCCTTTTAACTTCGCCACTTTTGCCTAAAGTGTTTAATTTACGGCCGTCAATTTCGACTTCTACTCCACTTGCATTCCCCAATGACATAGAAAGCCCGGGCGTTTCAGGTACAAAGTATTTATCTCCTGCTTGCAAGACGCGTGATACAATGGCTTGACCCGTACTATCGCGAATTTCGACCCAAGTGTTTTGGGTTATGGCAAGAATTATACCTTTTTCATTGGCTTTAATGTTTGTAGGTGATGAATTCGTATTTATGGGGCTTTGATTATTATCTAACGTGTTTGTGGAGGCTGCTGTACTGACGTTTTCTGTGCTGTTTAAAGCTGTTCTGGCCTCTAAACGGCTTGGGGCTGTGTCACCTTGGGTGTTTTCATTAGTATAAACCGAGTTAGAGAGCACTTCTGCACGTCCCAAGGTTTCCTGAACTGTTGGTATTGTCGTTAGATCAGCCTTTTCTGCCCTTGTGTTATTTTGTTTGCTATTTTGATCTGTATTTTCGGCTGGTGGCACAAGATTGTCATTATCTGTTTCAGATTGTGTTTCATTTTTTGTATTGACGCGCTCGGTTTGTATGGCAGGATCTAAGACAGGATTGTCATTTTGCGTCATCAACTTTGAGTTTGATAGCCACCAACCCGTTGCAATACCCACTATTAAAACCAAAGCAATAAAAACTATACCAAGAGGTAGAGCCTTGCTTGATTTTGGTTGTTTCTTTAATTTTGATCGTTGTGAAAAACGTTTTACTTGTTGGGCAGGAATAGATTTGGTTTGGTCACGGTATAAAGCGACTATTTTATGGCTGTCCAACCCGAGGTAATTTGCATAGGTTTTTAAAAAACCACTAATATAAACAGGGCCGGGTAGCTTCTCATATGATCCACTCTCTAAAGCCTCGACTTGATGGGCGCGGATGTTAAGTGCGCGCTCTACATCATCGAATGATTGACCATAATGCAAGCGTGTACGACGCAAGATTTCACCGACACTCATATCTGTGTCCGTATTGGACGTATTAATAATTTTCGTTGTGGCTTGCATCATGATTTCGACGTTATCCTATTTCGCTCTTATCTTCCAGACCGTATGCGGCATGTAGAGATCGAACGGCCAGTTCGGTGTAGTCTTTTTCGATCAGAACGCTGATTTTAATTTCGGAGGTCGAGATTACCTGAATATTTATCCCTTTTTCAGACAGCGTTTTAAACATTGTATTTGCCACACCTGAATGAGAGCGCATACCTACGCCTACTACTGATATTTTTGCAACGTTATCAGATGTTATCAATTCTTCATATTCCAAGCCCTCGACATTTTCGAGCGTTTGGCGGGTTAGCTTCATATCTGTTTTTGGAATTGTGAAGGTTATATCTGTTGTTTTGCCATCGGAAGAAATGTTTTGAACGATCATATCAACCACAACGGAGGTTTCGGCCAGAGGCGCAAATACATTGGAGGCGATGCCCGGTACATCGGGGACGCGGAGCAGTGTGACTTTCGCCTCATCCTTTGTGTAAGCGACTCCGCTTACATATTCTTGTTCCATTATTTCATCCTCTTTTGTTACGAGTGTTCCGGGTAGGTCACTGCCTATATGGTCTTCGAAGCTAGATAAAACCTGAAGCGCGACGTTTTCTTTCATGGCGATTTCTACAGAGCGGCTTTGCAGGACTTTTGCGCCGAGCGATGCAAGTTCAAGCATTTCCTCATACGATATACGGTCTATTTTACGTGCGTTTGGCACAATGCGCGGGTCAGTAGTGTAAACGCCGTCTACATCGGTATAGATATCACAGCGGTCTGCCTTTAGCGCGGCGGCAATTGCAAGAGCGGTTGTATCAGAGCCCCCTCTTCCCAGTGTTGAGATGCGGTTATTCTCCGTTATGCCTTGAAAACCGGGAACGACGACGACTTGACCTTTTGCGAGGTATTGTTTGATACCATTTGTTCCGATTTCTTTAATACGAGATTTTGAATGGGATTCATCGGTCAGGATCGGCACTTGCCAACCCAAAAACGAGCGCGCAGGAATACCTGTATCTTGTAAAACCATCGCCATAAGGCCGGCGGTAATTTGTTCACCGCTTGAAACGACTACATCATATTCTTGGGTATTGCGCGTATTTGAGGCGCTGGCGCAGTATTCAACAAGCTGGTTGGTTACGCCCGCCATAGCAGAAACGACCACCACAATATTATGACCGAGTGCGACTTCACGCGCGATTTTATCCGCCACGATTTTAATGCGGTCTATGTCTGCGACGGATGTTCCGCCAAATTTTGCAACGATGAGTGCCATGATTTTTAAATATACTTATAATCTTATGGTATTTGTGTAATAAATATTGCTTGAAAAAGCAAAATGATTTTGTATTTAGATGGTATGAGCAATTCAAGCGTAAATCAAAGGGAAATAGAGCATTTTGCGGCAGATGCGGCTCGGTGGTGGGATGTTGATGGGCCGTTCAAGCCTTTGCACCGCCTTAATCCGGTACGGATGCAATATATCAAAGAGCGGATTTGCGCGCATTATGGGCTTGATTATAAAAGTTTAAACGCGCTTTCAGATTTGTCGGTTATTGATGTCGGATGCGGCGGCGGCCTTGTGTGTGAGCCGATGGCGCGCATGGGTGCAGATGTTACAGGTATAGATGCGGACGCGGTTGCGATTAGCGTTGCAACTTCTCATGCGGAAGAAAATGGCTTGGATATTGATTATCTCAATAAGGCCGCAGAAGATGTTCAAGAGCAGTTTGATGTGGTTTTGGCGCTTGAAATTATTGAGCATGTAAATGATCCGCAGGATTTTGTCGCCATGTGTTCGCGTTTTTTAAAGCCGGGCGGGATCATTATTTTTTCAACACTCAACCAAACGCCGAAGTCTTTTGCCTTTGGTATTGTGGCGGCAGAGTATTTATTGCAATGGGTGCCGCGCGGGACGCATAATTGGAAAAAATTTGTTAAGCCGGCCACACTAGCGCGTATGATGCGAGCGGGAGGACTAGCGCCCGAGGATACATGCGGTCTTGTTTTTAACCCGATAAAAAACGAGTTTTTATTATCGGCGCATGATCTTGATGTGAATTATTTTATATGCGGGTCAAAAGCCCTCTAGCTATTTATTGCTCTTTGCCTATATCATTATTTATGAATATGTTTTTCTATATCGCTATTGGTGTTGCTCTTTTGGCCGTTACGGTTGTTATGGGGCTTGGGATATTCTCTATGCTTAAGGGCGGAGAATTTAATGAAAAATACGGTAATAAATTGATGCAGGCGCGGGTTGTTTTACAAGGGCTGGCGTTACTTATGTTATTTATGGCTTGGGCATATGCCTGATTTTACGCTATAATATAAAGTCCTAGCGGTTTTTTCGCCGCAATTATATATGAATTAAGAGGTTATTTATGAAGGTTTTAGTGCCAGTAAAGCGTGTTGTTGATTATAACGTCAAAGTGCGCGTTAAATCAGATGGTTCTGGCGTTGAATTGGCAAATGTTAAAATGTCAATCAATCCGTTTGATGAGATTGCGATTGAACAAGCCGTGCGTTTAAAAGAAGCCGGTACGGTTAGCGAAATTATTGTTGTGACAATTGGGCCGGAAAAGGCGCAAGAGCAAATTCGTACGGCGATGGCGATTGGCGCGGATCGCGGTATTTTAGTTAAAACGGATGACGCTATTGATTTGGGCGGGGTTGAACCTTTAGCCGTTGCGAAAACGTTGAAGGCTTTGGTTGATAAGGAAAGCCCAGATCTGGTTATTATGGGTAAGCAGGCGATTGATGGTGATAATAATCAGACCGGGCAAATGCTGGCCGCAATTCTTGGATGGCCGCAAGCGACATTCGCATCAGATGTAAAAATAGATAATGGAGCAGCGCAAGTTACCCGCGAAATTGATGGCGGCTTGGAAACGCTTTCTGTGCAATTGCCGGCGGTAATTACGGTTGATTTGCGTTTGAATGAGCCGCGCTATGCCAAGCTTCCAGATATTATGAAGGCCAAGAAGAAGGATTTGGAGATTTTTGAGCCAGCCGATCTTGGTGTTAATTTTACGTCGCGACTAAGAGTTTTAGAAGTACGTGATCCACCCGTTCGGCAAGGTGGTATCAAGGTTGCCAATGTTGATGAGTTGGTCGATAAATTAAAGAATGAAGCGAAGGTGATATAGGTAATGAGTATTTTAGTTATTGCAGAACATGATAATGAGGCGCTGGCGGCTTCGACTTTAAATACGATTGGAGCGGCACAAAAAATGGGGGGGATGTTCATGTTTTGGTTGCCGGTAAAGATTGTAGCGCGGTGGCGGATGCGGCAAGTGTTGCGGGTGGCGTTGTAAAGGTTATAAAGGCAGATGATGATGCGTATGCCAATTATTTATCTGAGAATTTGGCCAGTTTGATTGTATCTATTGCGCCTAAGTATTCCCATATTTTGGCGCCTGCTTCTACATTTGGCAAAAATTTCATGCCGCGTGTGGCGGCGTTGTTAGATGTGCAACAGGTTTCGAATATCATTTCCGTTGAAACGGCGGATACATTTACGCGCCCCGTTTACGGAGGACAAGCGATTGCCAAAGTTCAGTCTAGTGATGAGAAAAAAATTATAACTGTTCGTCCAACAGCGTTTGATCCGGTTTCGGCAGAAGGTGGGGCGGCGAGTATTGAAGATGTTACAAATGCAGATTTGTTTGACCGTACGTCGTTTATCAAATTAGAGAAATCAGAGTCTGATCGACCAGAGCTTACATCGGCTTCTAAGGTTGTATCTGGAGGACGCGGTGTTGGCTCTGCGGAGAATTTTGCGCTCATTGAAAAGCTGGCTGATAAAATCGGCGCCGCGGTTGGGGCGTCTCGGGCGGCGGTGGATGCAGGATATGTGCCGAACGATTATCAGGTTGGGCAAACGGGTAAAGTTGTTGCGCCTGAGCTTTATATGGCAATAGGGATTTCAGGCGCGATACAGCATTTGGCAGGAATGAAGGATTGAAAAGTCATTGTAGCGATTAACAAGGATGAAGATGCGCCGATTTTTCAGGTGGCGGATTATGGGCTTGTTGCTGATTTATTTGAGGCCGTGCCTGAATTGGAAAGTAAGCTTTGATATATATTAATTGATTGAAAACTGATAGTTTTCTGCAGCTATTGATTTTTCGTGAGTTGGCTTTTTAGAATTTTTTAGTCTACTTTCAAAATCATGATATAGCTCTTTAGATATCTGTTTTAATACATGATCTTCGAAGTCGTGGTCGCCAGCATATGTTTTTTCTATAAATAATGAAACTTCCTTGTGAAACTCTTCATATTCTAATAAATTGTATTTAATCTTTTCAAATTTATTTTCTATATACTTGTTAAGTTCAAATAAAAGGGCGTATCTATTTCTATTGTCGGTATCCAATATAATTTTTTCAAAGTGCGGATTATTATCATCATGTCCAAGTACCGAGAAGTTAAACTCTTCTTCTATAAAAATATTCTTAGCCATATTTCTAATTTTCCCTTGCCCATGTATTTGCAGGGTGGTTCATCATAGGTTTTAAGTTTGCCTTAAAAGCTTCCTCGGTTTGATGCCTGATTTTCAGTAGCTCTGCGCCATATAAACGCATAGTATCGTCGTTCGTGACAATTTTACCGTCAAAGAGCGCATTATAAAATTCATCTATTTCTTGCGTACATTGTGCTTGTAACTCCAAATCATCATAAAATGACTTAATCTTGTTATGAATGTAAGATTTGAGCTTTCCTATGATATTTTGTTCAAACTGTACATTTTCATTTTCGAACTGCGCTTTATTAATAAGGGTGTTATATATTTCAATATGATCACGTTGATCGTTACCACGTGCTAAAATAGTGTAATTAAAGTCCTCAGAAATAAAAGCTGTTTTTTTGTTGTTCATATTTTGACGCTCTAATTATTTTGTAAGTTTATCTCGGATAAATTTAGTTTTCTAAATTTATTATAATATTGGTTTCTGTCTAAGAACCTGTGTAAGTATTGTTTTAATGTATCATCTAAAAAGTCTTCGCGATCTTCGACTTTTCGCGTCATATTAAAATTATTTTTTAGTCTATTGAATGTATCTTCATCTCGTAATAAAAACGCAGATTGTTGACTTTTGTCATGCACCGTTCGAGACTTTTCAGAAAGATAAGACTTCCACTTTTGCTCTATTTCTTTTTGGTGGATAATCCCTTGCGCTAAACCTTTGAATGATATATCAAAATCATCTTGATCTTTGCCAAAACTTTGATATTTTTTAAAATCAATTTTAAGTCTTTTCACGTATAACTCCATAGATTAGATATATCTAAATAACCTAATTATAGCGTAATATGCAAATATTATTTTAAACTTTAGTCTGTTTTCATTTGAAATACAGGCTTTTCGCCTTTGTCAAAAATTGCATCTTCAGTATGTGCGTCATCAAATTTTGTTTCTTTTAGAATTGCGCCTGTGAAATCTGCGCCGCGCAGATCTGCATTTGACATATTGGCGTAAGAAAGGTCTGCGCCTTTAAATACGGCACTTTTTAAAAGTGCACCGGAGAGATCAGCATAGCGAAAATTGCTTTCGGTAAAGTCGCATGGGCTAAACCGTTTAGTACCTAGCCCTTCACCGAATAATAGCGAGCCGCAATTTGCGTTATTTAATTTGGCATGACTAAACAGAGCGTTTTTAAAGCTTGATCCCCTCAAATCGGCCTCCTCCATATCGCAATTACGAAAATCAGAATGATCGAGCGCCGCGCTTTGCAGCTGTACCTTGTACATGTTAAGGCCAAAAAACTTTGTTGCGATAGCGCGGACGGCCGTGAGTTTTTCCAGTTTTAGACTTTTCAGGACGCGCAGGTCAAGAGCGCTTAGATCAAGTTGCTTGCCTTCTTTTCCGGCGCTTTCAACCCAAAGTCGATGCTTTTCGATCAGGGTTGGTAGCGGTTCCTCCATATCGGAAATAGATGCGCCTACATTTTCATCTGTAATAGCGCTGGAAAGATCAAGGCCGCCTTGTATAAGGTGTTTTATTGGAACACCTGTCATGATTGTTGATTTGAGATTTGCGCCTACGAATTGTGTGCCGTCTATCTCGGCGTTTGATAAATCTGCGCCTTCTAATTGCGCGCCCCTAAAGTCCGCATTTGTTAAATTTGCATCTGCCATTATTGCATCGGAGAAATCTGCCTTTGATGCCATGGAGCCTGCAAGCTTTGCGCCAGTTAGATTTGCACCCCTAAAATTTACCGCTTGCGCGGCGGCGTAAGCCTCTTCGGTATTAAGTGCCCCTGCTCTAAGGTCTGCTTTTTCCAAATCAGCGCCAGTCAAATTTGCATTTTCGATGCGCGCGCCGCGCAAATCCGCGCGTACAAAAATCGTTTTATACAAATTTGATTCGCTTAAATCGCAAGCGTATAAAGATGCTTCTTGAAAATTTGTATGTGATAAATCCATTGTGTTCATTAGACAGCCGGTAAATTCGGCCTGGCGCAGATCCTCATTGGTTAAGCGTAATCCGGAAATATCAGTATTTTTAAGGCTGGCACGGCGGCCACCAAGGCGTCCATCCAAAAAACGGCTGTGTAAACGTACCATGGCATCGAGCTGATCCTGTGATATGGTTTCTATGGCATGTGCATTTCTGGCAGTGGGTGATTCTGATGTCATAAATAACTTACATTGATAAATTGATTTGCTTATAATTCCTGATTATACGTGTATTTAATTAAAGCTTTCTTTTTAGACGTGAAAATTATACATCTATCCAAGTTTATTTTAAAGTTTAGAGGCGGGTTTGTGATATGCGTATGCAATTTTATCTTGTTCTGTTAGGTTTAATGCTTATGCCTTTTCTTATAAGCGGTTGCGGGGTTAAGCCCGGCGCGGTTGAGCCACCGGGTGGGGAAGATACAGGGTTTCCGCATAGTTATCCGAGATAATAATATAGATATAATAAGGTTTTATGAGTTTTTCTTACAAAAAAAGTAATTTGTATGCGGAAAATGTCCGTTTGGCCACTATTGCAGAAACTGTGGGTACGCCGGTTTATGTTTATTCGGGCGCGGTTATAAGGCATCAATTTACAACTTTACGAGACACTTTGGCAGATGTTTTACCACAGAATACAATTCCGTTGCTTTGCTATGCCTGTAAAGCCAATTCCAATTTGG
This sequence comes from uncultured Alphaproteobacteria bacterium, assembly GCA_963702155.1. Taxonomy (GTDB): domain Bacteria; phylum Pseudomonadota; class Alphaproteobacteria; order Micavibrionales; family Micavibrionaceae. The sequence goes on along the minus strand of OY969717.1, from coordinate 558,306 downwards.
CGGTTTTATCACATTTGCGCGGTCTTGGGTCGGGGCTTGAGATTGTATCAGAGGGCGAACTTATACGCGGCTTACGTGCAGGATTTGACCCTAAAACGATTGTTTCAACGGGCGTGGGTAAATCCGATAGCGAAATTGCGGCGTGTTTAAAAGCCGGCATTCTACAAATTAATGTTGAATCCTTGAGCGAGCTGAAAATTGTTCAAGAGATTGCCGCGTCTTTAGATATCAAAGCCGAGATTGTTTTGCGATTTAACCCTGATGTTGCAGGTGGCGGGCATGATAAAATATCGACCGGACGCAAGGGCGATAAATTTGGGATTAGCGCTGAACAAGTTTATGAGGGGTTTAAAATAGCCAAGGCGATGAGCCATGTTGATGCGGTTGGTCTTTCCATGCATATCGGATCGCAAGTGTTTACGGTCCAATCTTTTAAGGCCGCGTTTAGCAAGCTTCCAAATTTAGTGCGTACATTACGTGCAGATGGGCATAGGATTAGCCGCCTCGATATTGGCGGCGGGTTTCCTATAAAATATAAAGATGAAACCCTGCTTGATCTGACAGCCTATGCCGAATGGGTACGCGATATTATCGTACCGCTTGATACGCAGATTATAATGGAGCCGGGCCGATATCTGGTCGGAAATGCGGGTGTTTTATTAACACGCACAGTTTTTGACAAGCGTAATAAAGACGAGCGGTTTTTGATTGTTGATGCCGCGATGAATGATTTGGCACGTGTTGCAATGTATGACGCACATCATGAGATTGACGTTGTTCAAAAGCATGATGATCGTAAAGATATCTCATACGATATTGTTGGACCGGTATGCGAGAGCAGCGATAAATTTGCAAATGCGCGTGCTTTACAACAAACAGAGCGCGGGGAGCTTGTCGCGATCAGGTCGGCTGGCGCTTATGGTTTTACTATGGCGTCTAACTATAATACTCGGCCGTTGACTGCGGAGGTTATGGTTTCCGGCGATGAGTTTGCGGTCATTAGAGAACGGCAAACCTATGATACTATTATTGATCTTGATGCTGTGCCGGATTGGTTATCATAAAAATACTTTAAAATTTTAGTTTAAAAGCTGGCGCGTTTTGGCTATCGCGCTATACTCATTTTTATGAGTGGTATGCCAGATTTTCCATCCCTTTTTTTATTGACGTTAAAACGTATGGTCGCGTTTTCTGCCCTTTGGTTAGAGCGTCTTGTCCTGTTTTTATGGCTTCCTTTTTTATGGTGTATGTTTTTTGTAGGGCTATGGCTTTTTGATGTGCCGCGTACTTTCGGGGGCTGGCCTGCATTTTTTGTATCCCTTGTATTTATTTGTGGATTGATTGCGCTTTTATATCGCGGGCGCGGTTATTTTATTCGGCCTAGCCCCCATGATGTTGACCGCTTTTTAGAAGTTGAAAGCAAGGTTCGGGATAGGCCGCTGACGGGCGCGAAAGATATCCTTATCAATACTCAGAAAAGTACGACACGCGCGCTTTGGTCATTGCGTATGCGAAATTTGCACGCTGGTAGTGATGCGCTTAAATTTACTATGCCGCGCCCTATACTTGGTGTACGTGACCAGTACGGTTTGCGGTTTGCAATTTTATTATTTGCGATTGCCGGTTTTATATTTGCAGGCTCGCTACGCTGGGAAAGGATTGAAACGGGGCTGTTCCCGTATGCGCCGGTTATGCAAAACCAATTTGCAACGCTTTTGGATATCAGAATTGTACCGCCGGATTATACGCAAATGGCCGATATATTTGCTCAAGGTGATGATGTTATTGAAATACCGGAAAACAGCGTTATTAAAATAAGCGGGCAAAGTCGCGCCGGATTTTTAAAATTGCGTGTTAATAATGTCAAAACACCGTTCAAAACAGAAACGCGTGGTCAGTATTTTTATGAAGGCGTAATGACCGAAGACAGTCATATCGATTTATCTCAATTTGGTCTTTCCAAATTACAATATGAGTTAGAAATAATAAAAGATGAAGCGCCGGCAATTGTTCAGAAAGATGATCCGGCGCCTCTGCCCGATGGACCGTTGCGGTTTCATTTTATGGTCTATGATGATTATGGCGTAGAGACGCTTTATGCTTCAATGAATATTGATCCAAAGATGATGCAGGATGCGCCGATTGGCGCGCCTTATTTTGAAGAGCGGCTTGTTATGTCACCTGATAAAGAAGAGTTCGAGATACGTCCTGTCTTTGATTTGACAGGGCATCCGTGGGCGGGGCTGCCCGTTGTATTTAATTTTAAAGTTTCCGATCAGACGGGGCAAGAAGGTGTCTTACCACCAATTGAAATCATTTTACCTGAGCGTGTTTTTTCGCATCCGGTTGCGCAGTCTTTGATTGCCGCGCGTAAAAAACTTGCGTGGTTACCCACGGCGGGATATGCGGGTCTATCTGATGATTTATTTCCTATTCTAACCCGTCCAGACACATTTCATGATGATATGGTTGTTTTTTTGGGTCTTCGATCCGTAATTTCAAGGCTGGATTATGCCATGCCCTCTGAAGAGATTGCGCGCGGAATTATGGATATATTATGGATGCTTGCACTAAGGGTTGAGGATGGCAATATGACCATGGCGGCGCGCAAAATGCGCAACATGCAATCCGCGCTGGAACGTGCGCTTAATAATCCTAACGCGTCACAACAAGAGCTATTAACTATGATGGATTCGTTAAAGGAATCTATGGGTGATTTTTTCCGTGAACTGATGCGGGATTTGCAAAAAATGGCTGGTGAAAACACCATGGATAGTCTTTTGCCTGAAGATTTTGATGCCGATGCGCTTGATATTGGGAATATGGCACAAATGATGGATCAGTTAGAAAACGCCATCAGGGATGGTGAAACACAAAAAGCGCAGGAATTGATGGCCGAGATGCAGCGCATGATGGATCAGCTTGACCCTTCTGTTATACAGCCTATGCCAGAGGATATGAAAATGATGTCCAAGGGCGTTGATGAGATTAAAGAGCTTATCGAACGTCAAGAAGATTTGAAGGCGCAAACCGAACAACAAGCAAATATTATTGCGGATACGTTGGAGACTTTGCGGTTATATCAGCAATTTTTGCCTGAAGGTGAGCGTATGAAAACGTTGAACGCGGAAGATGGGAAATTACAAAGAATGGCAATTGCGGATACAACGGGGCATCAGGTCGAGCAGGATGCTTTGCGGTTTGTGTTGGGGCGATTAATGTTAGAAGCTGGAGAAATTTTAGATGAATTGCCAGAAAATTTAGGGTTGGCGGAGCATGAAATGCGAAAATCTGCGGATGCGCTGGGGGAGAATGTTCCGGCTGATTCTCTGCCCTTTCAGGAGCAGGCCATCGCGTATTTAAAAGAAGCGCAGGAACAATTGAGCCAGCAACTGGCGGCGCGTATAAAGCAGACGCGGTTTTTAACTTTTGGCGGGGGTGGTGCGCAGAAATATGATCCGCTTGGGCGTCCATATGGAGAAGATGAAGGTGATGGTTCAGGATACGGGTCGGAGGTTAAAATTCCGGATAAGAACGAACGGCGCCGGGCGCAGGATATCTTGAAAAAACTGCGTGAGCGTTCAGGAGAATATAACAGACCAGAAGAAGAGCGTGAATATTTACGGCGTTTGTTGAAGCAATTTTAGCATATTTATACGCATAATAGATCCCGAAACAAGTTCATAATACTTTATTTGTTAGATTACTAAATTTATTTACAAACTTTGGGTTGTAACGCGGATTTTTGTTATTTGATTGCGTTGGCGGCGGACAATATCAAAAAACAAACCGTGGAAAGAAAAACTCTGCCCCACATTAGGTATAGCTTGTGATTCATGTAGAATCATACCAGCAAGTGTTGAATAATCACCATCTGGCAGGCGCCAGTCAAATTCGCGATTTAAGTCACGTATAGTGACTGACCCGTCTACAAGGTAAGAATTTGGCCCCAATTTTCTGACCCCCATAACGCTCATGTCATGTTCATCATCAATCTCGCCAACGATTTCCTCTAAAATATCCTCTAGAGTAACAATACCTTTGAAACTGCCATATTCGTCCACAACTATTGCAAAATGCTCTTTACGATCACGAAAGGCCTGAAGTTGGTCGTAGAGTGTTGTTGTTTCAGGGATGAACCATGGCTCTAATACTACATCCTCAATCCGGATATTATGTGTTTGTCCTTCTTGCGCATTCAATTCACGTAGAAGTAATTTGGCATGAATAATGCCCGTAATGTTATCCGGATTATCACGCCATAAGGGCAGTCTTGTATAGGGGCTATTTAAAACATCCTGAACAATTTCTGCGACGGGTTTATCGGCCTCTATCATCGTCACGCTTTTACGGTGGATCATGATATCTTCCACATCGACATCAACCAGATCGAGAATAGATTTCAGCATAGCGCGCTGCTCTTGTGTTTCTTGCTCGGGCCCTTCATGCATATCAATTGCGCCTCGGAGTAGCTCTAAATGTGAACCGGAGCTAACGCGGGAAATATCTACACCGATCAGGCGTAAGCATCGCCTTACGATCCACGTTACTGTTTCAGTGATAGGAGCAAATACAAAGATTACAACTCGAATGATTGGCCCGATAAAAAGGGACATTTTTTCGGCATGGTGGAGGGCATAAGTTTTGGGCAAAACTTCAGCAAAAATGAGTACAACAAATGTCATTACAAGTGTTGCATAAACTACGCCTGCTTCACCGAATAGTTTTATGAGGAGGCTGGTTGCCAAAGCGGAGGCCAGAATATTGACCAGATTATTACCAAGAAGGAGCGCGCCGATCATGCGGTCTTTTTTCTCGCGGATTCGGTTTACAATGGCGGCTCTAACGCTGCCCTCTTTTTCTTTTGTATGTAAGCGTACCTTTGATGCCGCTGTTAATGCAGTTTCAGAGCCGGAGAAAAAACCGGAAAGCAGAATTAATATTAAAATTATGCCTATTGAGATGTAAATATCGAGTTCCATAACCTCTTTATATTCTTTCTTTTTCTGCCTTCATGCGATGCGGATTCCTGAAATTCAAGTTTTTTATTTATGGTGGATGCTCGTTCTGCTTTTAAGACTTGAGGCGCGTTACCTTCGGCGCTTTCCTTATCTTTTCCAGTTTCAGTTTGGCTGAGTAGCGAATTTTCCAGCACTTGTCTTAGTGCATTTTCATCATATTCGCCAGTTATAAAAGCCTCCCCAATACCACTAACGAGAATTAAACGCAGTCTTCCGCCTAAAACTTTTTTATCGCGGTGCATATATTCAAAAAGTTTTTCTGCCGTTGTATTTAAAGGTTTTTGCATCAAGGAAGGGCGTGTCAGCATCCCCATTTTAGTAAAGTGGCGCTCTACTCTTTGCAAATCTTCGGGCGGGCATAGGTTCATGCGTACAGATAAATCAAAAGCCATAACTGTTCCCATCGCGACGGCTTCCCCATGCAGAAGCGTTCCATCAAATCCCGCGGCAGCCTCAAGAGCATGTCCAAAAGTATGACCCAGATTTCAAAAGTGCGCGTCGACCTTGTTCGCGTTCATCGGATTCAACAATATCCGCCTTGGATTGCACGCTCGCTTCAATTGCATGCATTATAGAATCCGCCTCAAGATTACAGACATTTTCCCCGTTTTCTTCAAGCCAATGGAAAAAACCGGCATCATTAATCAAGCCATATTTTACAATTTCGGCGTATCCGGCGAGAATTTGACGTTTCGGCAATGTTTTTAAAGTATCAATATCGGCAATAACGGCAGAGGGTTGATAAAAGCTACCAATGAGGTTTTTACCTTGGGGTGTATTTATACCCGTTTTTCCTCCCACCGAGCTGTCTACCTGTGCTAAAATAGTTGTTGGCACCTGGATAAAATCTACACCTCGCATGGCAATGGATGCGCAAAACCCAGTAAGATCCCCCACTACGCCGCCGCCGACCGCGATAACCACAGAATTCTCTGCTTAGATTATTTTGCAAAAGCCATTCGGAGATTAAGCGCACATTATCAAATGATTTTGTGCTCTCGCCTGGGTGTGCCGTATATATATGAATTTCTTGCGCTTCTTTTTTTAAAGCGCTTTCTATTGTGTTTGCATAGTCAGATACAGTTTGATCGGTAATGATGAATACCTTTCTATGCTCCAACTCCATTGGAATAAAGTCATTCAAACGCCCAATCAAATTTGCACCGATATATATATCATATGCGCGCAGGCCCAGATCTATAGAAACAATTTTTGAGGTCATGCGCTTATAAAGGTGATTACAGGGAGGTTATATATATAAAATCAAATAGCTGATTTACTAAAATAAGTTTTTTTTTGACCGTATCTTTTCCGGTGTTTTTGTACAAGCCCTAATTCTATATGTATCATTTGTTTAAGATGTTATTATAAGTTTGCTCTCAAGCTCTTGTATAATATTATTAACAATTTTATCTGGAGATTTTTTATCTGTAGATATGTGCATATGGGCAATTTCGTAAAAGGCTTCTCTTTCATTCAGTAATTCGGTCAGGCGTTTTTTTAAATTCTGTCCATTTAAAAGCGGACGATTTTTATCATTTTTCACACGATCCACGAGTGTTTGTATTTCCGCATTAAGCCATATAGTTATTGCGTTATTTTCTAATAATTCCCTTGTTTGCGTATTTAGAATTGCACCGCCCCCTGTAGAGATGACTACATTTTTTTGAGATAATGAATCCCTGATCGTGTTTTTTTCTGAACTGCGAAATTTATCCTCGCCGAAGACTTCAAAAATATCAGAAATGGCCATACCTGCCCTTTCTTCAATTATTTTATCGGTATCCACAAAATCCATCGATAAAGTGCGCGCAAGCTTTTGCCCGATGACACTTTTCCCTGTTCCCATCATGCCGATCAGTACAATTGGCTTATCTAATTTTTTCATGATGGTTTTAACCATTTTTTTATAAATATTTAAGGTATGAAATTATATTTTTATTATTGATGCGTTGATATTGTAAAACCTCTACTATATCTTTTGTAGCCACATCGTTTTTAAAACTTATGATCTAAAGACGAATAATTTTTTTATTTTATAAACTACATTCACATTATTTGTATAGATTTGTTATGCTTTTAAAATATTTCTTCATTATAGTTTTCTTTTTAGTCGTTGGTGGTCTACTTTTTCTAGGCTTTGCTGATGTGCCGGTAGAGCAGTCAGAAGTTATTATTGATATCCCTCATGATCGGTTTTCTTAAATTCACCCCTTTATCTTTATATTTCTAAGCCCCCTTTTGTTTATGTTTCGCTGTAAATTTTTTAATGTTCTACTTTTTAGCCTTGTTTTTTCTGGCGCTAGTTTGAGTTATGCTCAGGATTTAACGAGTGATATCAGGGGCGGCCTTGATAGCGCTGTAATACAGTCAGAAAATAAAGATTTTTCGTATAAAAGCAATGATTTGTCCCCTATTGATTTAGAGAATTTCGATTTTAGCGCGATTGAAGGTATCGGGCTTTATGATCGTAATCATCCTGATAATTTGGGTAATGATTTATGGGATGGGTCAAAACGCTCTGCCGCAAGTGCATTATTAAAGATTATGCCGGCACATAGCCCTGACAGGGTTGTTCAAAATTTAATAAAAGGTGTTCTTTTTTCAGAAACAAATGCGCGTTTGCTCGAAAACGATAGGTCTGTAAAACCTGGCGAGGATCTGCTGACTTTGCGTTTGAACAAAATGATTGAGGGCGGATTTTATAACGAGGCCTTTCAAATATATGAGGGTTTGGAAGCCAATAAGGTTTATCACCCCTCACTCGCGAAAGCGGGCGTCTTAGCCATGTTTTATAAAGGGGAGCGATCTTTGGCGTGCTTAGAAGTAAATTCTTTGCTTCCCCGTTTTCAAAATTCAGATTTTTTTAAGGCTGCGAAAGCTTTTTGTGACAATGATGTTTATTCTTTCGAAGCGCGTCCGGTGTTAAGGAAGATTTTAGATGATCCGTTATACAGGTTTATTTTTACCGGCGCCGCGTTTGATCGCTTAAGTGATTTGGAGCAAGCCGTTCTAAGTGGCGGAAAGCTGTTAAATTTTAAAGGTTTTGAAGATTCAATTTTGAGCGGAAATTTTAATATACTATTTAGTTTAATACAAAACCCGGATGATCCCTCCTTTTCTCAAAAGCATATAGCGATTTTATTGTTACACGCAGATCAATTTGAAGTGCAAAACCGCATCACTTTATATTCATTGGCCACGCAATACGGTTTTGAGACGTCCGCACAACAATCGTTGCTTTATAATATCTCGGAAAAAAGTGAGGACAATGATATTTCTGATGCGCGTAAAGATATAGAGCTATTGAATTTGTTTCGCATGCTTATGGATGCATCGGAAGACTCTGTACGTATAGATATTACACAAAGAGTATTTAATTTAGCGCAGACACATTATGGATATGGTGCATTAAATCCATTTATAGATGTCTTTAATAATTTAGGAGAAAAGATAGATAAAAATTCAGGTAATAATTTTGATAATATTGATTCCTCATTTTTGTTGAATATTTTACGATTTTATACAGTTTATAATGGATCTGTTCCGAAATATTGGCAAAATGTTGTGGAAAAATATTTAAAAGAACACAACTTGAATACTAAAAATTTACCAGATTCTTCTTTAATTTATTTGGATATTTACAAGCAACTAGCTAATAAAGGTTCTAATAATTCAAAAATAGCGCATATTAGTGACAATTTAATAGCAAAAAACGCCTATAATTTGCAAAACCTAATATATGTTATAGAAAATCTTGACATGTCTACATCAAATAATGATAATCTCTTAGGAATTTATGAAAAAACATTAATGTTGACAGAAAATAATAATTATGTAATGCCTTCAGTGTATGTGTGGGGTCACTTGGATCAAGCGATAAAGCACAAAGCCGTAGGTGAAACGATTTTAGTAAACTGTGTACTACTCGGAAATCAGGCTTTGTCTTCAATTTATCCAGATGTAATGGTTGATACGTTGCAGAGCCTCAAAAAAATTGGAATGGAACCGTCCGCAATAGCGTTAGGAATGAACCTAGCCTTAAGCGGAAACTAAAAAACTCAAAGGAGAGATATAATGGCACGTCCAGGCCGCCCAGCAATGCCCAAACCAGATTTGCACCCTTCAGTGGATGCTTTCTTAGATATGCTTACGTCAGAACGGGGCGCAGCATATAACACCAGACAAGCCTATTGGCGTGATCTTGCCGATGTCAGTCTTTATCTTCGCGCTCAGAAGAACACCGAGATTGATAAGGCTAATACACAGCAGCTTAAAGATTATTTGAAGGATTTGTCGCAAAAGAAAAACACCAAAAGTTCGACTAGTGACAAAATCGCCGTGCGTACTATTGCACGCCGTTTATCAGCTTTACGTCAGTTTTACCGCTTTTTGGTTTCTGAAGAAAAACGGCAAGATGATCCTACAACAACTATTGAAAGCCCGAAGCAAGGCCGCACTCTTCCCAAAACCTTGAGTGAAGCAGAAGTTTCACAGCTTATTAAAACAGCCGGCGAGCCCGGTACACCGGAAAGTGTGCGTTTGGTTTGTCTACTTGAAATGCTTTACGCAACCGGTTTGCGTGTATCAGAACTTGTAGGATTGCCCATGGCTGCGATCGGCAGTAATGAGGAGTTTTTAACCATCGCGGGTAAAGCCGGACGCGAGCGCGTTGTACCCCTTTCCAATCCAGCTCAAAAGGCGATGAATACTTATATGGATGCGAGAAAGAAGTTTATTGGATCAGAAAACAAAACCGCGCAAGAAAAATGGGTTTTTCCGTCCAGAACATCAACAAGCGGTCATTTGACCCGTCAGCGTTTTGCGCAGCTTTTGAAAGATTTGGCGCGTGATGCCGAAGTTGATGAAAGCCGTGTTAGCCCGCATGTTTTACGACATGCTTTTGCGACACATCTGCTTAATAACGGCGCAGACTTGCGCTCTGTTCAGAAAATGCTTGGTCATGCTGATATTGCAACGACGCAAGTCTATACGCACATTATGAGCGATCAGGCGAAGAAAACGATTGAAGAGAAGCACCCACTTTCAAAGACCAGCAAATCTGGTACCAAAAAGTAATTCATAGTTATTTTTATTTACATTAATATAGATAGGGCAGGCATCGTTTATTGAACGGGTCTGCCTTATCTGCTATATCGGTGTATCTTTTGATAAATCCAATAGTTCTATTGAGCGGTGTTATTCAATATTTCGAATAGAACATAATATATATTTGTCGGTTTTAACGTATTGAGATACGCGCCATATATAAAAACATTATTAAATAGAAGGATGTTGTAAATGAGCCAACTTGATTTTGAAAAGCCTGTTTTGGAGCTTGAAGGTAAAATAGCAGAATTGCGCCATGTCAGTAGCAATAATGGCGTTAATATTGCAGATGAAATCTCCAAGATGCAGAATAAAGCCAACCGTCTGCTTAAAGCAACCTACGGCAAGCTTACGCCGGCCCAAAAGGTTCAAGTTGCACGCCATCAAGAGCGCCCACATTGCAAAGATTACGTTAAGGGACTTATTACCGAATTTACTCCCTTAGCCGGCGATCGCGCCTTTGCGGAAGATCATGCATTAGTTAGTGGTATAGGGCGATTTAATGGAGAGCCTTGCGTTATTCTAGGCCAAGAAAAAGGACATGATACGGAGAGCCGTATCAAACATAATTTTGGCATGGTACGCCCAGAAGGGTATAGAAAAGCACAGCGTCTTATCGCTATGGCGGATCGTTTTCAAATGCCGGTAATTACGTTTGTCGATACTGCGGGCGCATACCCAGGTAAAGGCGCGGAGGAGCGCGGCCAGTCGGAAGCTATCGCACGCTCAATTGAATCCTTTTTAAGGGCGCGTATTCCCATCATATCGGTAGTAATCGGAGAAGGTGGTTCGGGCGGCGCGGTTGCGATTGCCGTGGCGGATAGAATATTTATGCTTGAACATTCAATTTATTCCGTAATTTCCCCTGAAGGGTGTGCCTCCATATTGTGGCGGAGTGGTGATCATGCGGCAGATGCGGCGGCAGCGCTAAAACTTACCGCGCAAGATTTGCTTGAGCTAGACCTTATAGACGGCATTATCAAAGAGCCGTTAGGCGGCGCGCATCGACATAAAGACAAAACCATAGAACGTGTTGGCCGTTATATTGAAAACGCCCTCAATGAGTTAACGCCATGGGACTCGCGCAACATTATACAAAATCGCCGTGACAAGTTTTTGGCTTTTGGACAGTAGTATTAATTCAAATACCGTTTAGTGACTCAATTTTGAATTATTAAAAAACTTTACGTCGTTTTTTAATATGCAACTCTTGTATCACTCTGACTTTGCTGACTTTTATTATATGCAAATTTGTTAGACGCCGTATTTTTGGAACCGACTGGCTTTTTATTGATGACGGGATACAAATCGACTTGGTTTGCCGTATTCTCCAAAGATTTTCTACGAGCAATAATTTTATCTGCGCGGCTCTTCATATTTTGAAAATTGCCATGTCCGGCCTGGTTATGACCCTGCTCAGTCGAGGCCGAACGATAATACAGCATCAAAAACACACGAATGGATGCGGTGAGTGACGAGTTATCTTTTTTGCATCTATAAATTAATGTGCAAATATCATGAATACTGCATCTTTCACGTTTAGCAATTTCTTCTAATGATTTCCACATTTCAGGCTCTAAACGGACAGATGTTCTGCGACCTGACACGGTTATATTTTTACTAATTAAACTTGTTTTATTTTCTGGTTCTTCCTGAAAACTTTTTTGAGTTTGTACCATAATAACTTCCCCCTTTTGAAATATTATCTATTCAAAAGTATAGAGAACAAAAATATAATTACAACCTATTGGTGTATATTTATTTAAATTTGTTATAAGTGCGTTTTTGTTTTTTAAAATTTTATTTCAATTGATAGCGCATGCAAACTCTTATCAAATAGATCATTAAGGGCATTATATATCATTTTATGAGATTGTACGCGTGATTTACCTTCAAAAGCCTTTGATGCAATTATAAGTTTAAAGTGACTTTCGCCAGTTCCGTTGTCGCCAGCATGTCCGGCGTGAAGATTGCTTTCGTTAATTACATCTAAAGTATGTGGGGCATATGCGGCATTTAAGCGCTTTTTTATTTCTTCTTCCATTTTTTTCCTTTTATATACATTTGGAGGTTTTATTTAAAAAATCCCTTTCTTTCCTTTACGAAAGACGAGACAAAGCCTATGTCATTTTGGTATAATAACAAATAATTATGTTGATATTTTTTAATCATATAGGCACGCACAAGAATTATGCCCAGAATTAATTTAAAGCCAAATTCAGCGGAATTTGATTTTTCAACTGATCGTAAAGAGGTTGAGAAGCACTGTGATATGCCAGGGTGCGGGGAAGAGGCAGAGCATAAAGCGCCCAAACATCGCGGTCTAAATGAATATTATCATTTTTGTATAGAACATGTGCGCGATTATAACAAATCCTGGAATTTCTTTTCCGGCATGTCGGATAGTGAAGTTGAGGATCATGTACATAAAAGCTTTTACGGTGATCGCCCAACATGGAAGGCCGATAATGCGCGCCGTGCAGAAGAGCATTTAAAGCGTAAAGCTTGGCAGTCTTATAGTTTTAGCGAAAAAGATCCGGATTTTGAGAAAGAAAAACGCGATGAGCAAAGGCGGTACACACATATTCCTGCACATACCCCCGAGCATGAAGCGCTTGCCGTAATGGGGCTCGAGCCGCCAGTGCAACTTGATGAAATCAAAATTCGTTATAAAAAGCTTGTGAAAAAGCATCATCCTGATCTTAATGGCGGGTGTAAAAAATCAGAGGACCTTCTCAAAGAGGTGAATATGGCGTATACCATCTTAAAGGTTGCGTATACGCAGTTTGATAAATTGCCGGATCGATACTAATCCTTATATAATTTTTAATAAGCATCACATTAAATTCAAGGACTATGATTTATAATGGTTGAAGAGCTGAATAAGCAAAAAGAAACATCGGGTATGTCGTTCAATATTACGACTATTAAAGCTAAAGAGGGGAAATATACCTCTATACCGGATATGAAATATAACGTGCGTGATGTGTTTGGCCTTGATATTGATTGGGAAGTACCGGGTTTTTCCGAAGATACGGCCAATGTGCCAAAGATCGACCCGACTTATCAATTTGATCATGATACTACACTTGCCATATTAGCAGGCTTCACCCACAACCGCAGGGTTATGATACAAGGCTTCCACGGCACAGGTAAATCTACACATATTGAGCAGGTAGCCGCGCGATTAAATTGGCCATGTGTACGGATTAACCTTGATTCTCATGTCAGCCGCGTAGATTTGATCGGTAAGGAAACCATTGTTTTGCAAGAAGGCAAGCAAATTACGCAATGGAAAGAGGGATTGTTGCCGTGGTCTATTCAAAATCCGGTTGCGCTTGTTTTTGATGAATATGATGCCGGCCGGCCCGATGTTATGTTTGTTATTCAACGCGTATTGGAGGCCGAAGGGCGTTTGACTTTGCTCGATCAAAATATGGTGATCCGTCCGCATCCGGCATTTCGTTTATTTGCAACTACCAATACAATTGGACTGGGGGATGCAACCGGTCTTTATCATGGAACGCAGCAGATTAACCAAGGGCAGATGGACCGATGGAATGTTGTTGTTACGCTCAATTATCTTGCACATGATGATGAGATGAACATCATGTTAGCCAAGTTTCCAGAGCTGAATAATGATGAGGGCAAGGATATGATTGATAAAATGGTCAGAATGGCAGACCTTACGCGTGAAGGGTTTATCAACGGTGATTTATCTACCTTAATGTCGCCGCGCACCGTTTTAAGCTGGATCGAGAATAATAAAATTTTTGAGGATCGCGATTTGGCATTTCAGCTATCATTTTTAAATAAATGTGATGAGGCTGAACGCCCTCTTATTGCGGAGCTTTACCAACGGTGCTTTGATGCAGAATTGCCACAGAGTGCTATCCGTAATGTCGCGGTGCGTTGAGTTAGCGATTTAATTCAAGTCTTTTGTTGTATCTATATAATTTGACCCCGGCGGTAAATATTTATAACCATCGGGAGTAGGTGGCACCTTTTCAAGCGGGTATTTTAGCCTTGGGTTTTGTTGCTGGTCTTGGACTTCTTCCGATAGTTCTTCAAGCGCTTCTTTACTCTCTCTTGTAACAGCCTTAGTTGCCGTTTTGAAAGCATCAAAAATATTTTCAACCATATTATCAATAAATTTATGTTGTGTCGTATCACCGAGGTTAACATTTTTATCTTTTATTTTATCATCAATGTTGCTGGCCGTTTCACCAGTTGTTTCACATGTTGTATTCGCAACTATAACAACCCCAACTGCAAGAGCGAGAATTTTTCTTAATGCCATATTATTTGCGCTTTCTTTTTGAGATTGATGATTTAAACATATACTCTAAATTTTTACTTATAATTTACACCATATCCCAAAATGGGAAAGAATAATATAAATTTATGATAGAAGATTCGGAAACATATGAACAAGTTACCACAGGTGTTTTGCGTACAATTGCAGGACGCAAAGAATATACGCCGCGGTATAAAAAGCGTAATCCTGCTTTAAGTATACCCGAACCCAGCGCACGCACCCTGCCCCTTCCGTCTTCAATAGGTGAATTGACTTACTCGCGCGGGTGTGCGGACACGCATGCGCTTTATCTGGCGGAACATGATCCGCTTGCACATAGGCGATATACGCCAAAAGATATTGAGGCGCGCGGTGTTTTCAACGCGCTTGAGCGGGCGAGATATGAAGCGCTTGGCGGCATAAAGATGCGCGGAGTCAAAGGTAACCTTGCACAAGTTATGAAAGAATATTGCATATCGCAAGGTTTTGGTGCGGCGCGCGTACGATCCGATATTCCGGCAGAAGAAGCGATGTATATATTAGCGCGCTGTATTTTTAGCGAGGAAAAGCGTCATCAAGATACGCAAAATGTTCTGGATTTATGGATGCCCTTTATCAGCGAGCATTTAGGAGATAAAGCGTTCTTGGGTCTTAAAAACGCACTAACAGATCAAAAAGAATTTGCCGTAAAGGCCAGACAATTTATGCGCGCAATTGAGATGAGCGGTGAAGATAGTGCTTCTGATGATGCTACCGATTTGCCGGATAATGCGGATATTGAAAATCCAGATGAGGCTAATCATGCAGAACAAGAGGATTTTCCGCAAGATGAGGATACGCAATATCCACAAAATGAACCGGCACAAGGCGGGGATTTTAATGATGGGGAGACTGAAGAAACAGACAAATCCTACGAAGGGGAGATGCAGGACAGCAATGTAGACAATCAAGAAGGCGGTCAGGGCGAAATGTCGGCGCGCATGTTGCCGGATGGGCGGCGCGGATATATTCCAGGGCCTGAGGGTTTTTATACGGCCTATACAACACAATTTGATGAAGAAGTTGAGGCCGGTGATTTAGCCGATTACTTTGAGTTGGTGCGGCTTCGTAAATTACTGGATCAACATTTAAGCAAACACCAATCTTTAATTGCAAAGCTAGCCAATCGTTTACAACGAAAGGTTATGGCACAACAGCAACGCACCTGGCAGTTTGATATGGAGGAAGGCATTCTTGATACGGCGCGGCTCTCGCGGATTATTGCAAACCCGAATGTTCCCCTAACGTTTAAACAAGAAAAAGATATGCCTTTTAGGGATACGACGGTTAGTCTTTTGATTGATAATTCAGGCTCTATGCGCGGGCGACCAATTGCAACTGCGGCGATTACAACTGATCTTATTGCACGTACATTAGAGCGTGTCGGTGTTAAAACCGAAATACTCGGCTTTACAACGCGGGCGTGGAAAGGCGGAAAAGCCAGGGATTTATGGACGCAAAATGGGCGCCCCCAAAAACCCGGCCGCCTTAATGATTTGCGTCATATCATATATAAGGGCGCAGATACGCCGATGAGGCGAGCGCGCAAGAATATTGGTTTGATGTTAAAAGAGGGTTTGTTAAAAGAAAATATTGATGGGGAAGCCCTAGTATGGGCGCATAACAGGATTTCGCGCAGGCCGGAAGCGCGGAAAATTTTGATGGTTATATCTGATGGCGCGCCGGTTGATGACTCTACGCTTTCGGTTAATCCGGCGAACTATCTGGAGATGGATTTGCGCAATGTTATATTATGGATTGAGCAAAAATCACCTATCGAATTGCTTGCTATTGGTATCGGGCATGATGTAACGCGGTATTATAAGCATGCGATTACTATTGCGGATGTTGACCAGCTGGCGCAGGCGTTAATTGGTGAATTGGTTGATTTATTTGATGAAAATTAGACTTTTTATTTGCCAAAGTGGGAATCTTTCGCTAAAATATATGGAAATGATAAGGGTGTGAAATTTAAAAATGATTAAACTTCAAAAAATTGAAGGTGAAAAAGTCTATCTTGATACTGAGTACCAAGACCTCAAACACCTTGCAATGCTTTTAGAGCTTTCGAAAATTTCTGAAGATCGGTATGGCGTTGATGACGATGATATTGATCGTATTAAGCAAAGATTATTTGAAGCTGGTTCAGGACCTAGAGATGATTTTCATCGTATGACCGTGCTTATAAACATGATGACTTTTGAAGATTATCAATCTTATTTATATTCCGTCCCTGACGAATACAAGCCTGAATTCAAAGATATTGATGAAACGCGTTTTGAAAAAATACAAAGTGAACTGCAAACGGTTCATTCTTTTGTTTTTGGTGAGACGAAACAAAATCATCACCCTTCAAATATGGGGCCAGCCTAAAACTTTAATTGTGTAAAGAGTATAATATGACAGATAATCCAACAGTTCTAGAAAATCTTATCGGTGATACCGTTCCATTTGGGCATGCAAATGCGCAGCATATACAAGGTAGGCATCCAAACCCGTCTTTTAATCATGGCACCAACGAGTTTACTAACACTACTTATGGTCCGGATTTGGGCTTGAATAATGCGGATGATGTTTCAAATTATTTGAAAAATGATTTTTTTGATCACCCTAAAACTGTTTCTTATATTTCTTCCGATAATGTTTTGATGGCTTATAATTCAGAACATAATGTCATGCTTGCTTTTGATACCAAAAACGTTGATGGTGGCACAGTTTTTAGACCAAATGATTTTGGTACAAAATTCCATAAACAACATGATTTTGAAAAAAAGCATCCTAGCTCTTCCAGAATAGCAAAAGGTCAAGAAGGCTCTGATCTTACCTTAAATGAATATTCGAAACGTGTTTCTAAAAGCCCTACAATGCAAAATAAGCTTAATGATATTATTGATCAGAATAATCTTGATAACCCTAATGCAGAATTTCGTCCTTATCAAAGTTTGAGTAAGGCCAACCTTACGACAGATTACAATGCTGCTAAAGTTTTATCCGGTATGAGCGATGAGCAAAAACTTCTGGCCTCAAATGTAATGACGGATAATGAAAGTTATGCGATTTCCCATACAACACCTGATGGGAATGATGTTTCAATTTTTTATAATTATGATGATGCAAGCATTGTAAACATAGAGAATGGTGTTCCGACTTTACAAAGCTTTTATAGCGCTGATGATGCCTTTGAAGCTTGCGATGAAATGCTTGGTCAATCGGGGCTCACATTGGATGATATGAAAGTCGGGGGTTTAGATGCTTTGTCAGATGGAATAGAGGCTGCCGGAAAAACAAGTAAGATGTTAGACACGCTTTCAGATATCAGTAGCAAGCTTTTAAAAGGTGCGAAAATTGTTGGAAAAATTTTGCCTGCTGTTGGGCTTGGCATTGTGCTTGCGGAAAGTGCGGAAGCGGCCGCTAATCTTAAAGAAGCTTATAGTAACGATGAAGTTAGTTCGGAATTTACCATGGAAATGGCGGGTGCTTTAACCGCGTATGCCGCTGCGAGTGAAGATCCGACTGTGTTAGCCGGGGAGTTAATGGCTGATAAATTAGAGCAAGAAATTGTTGAGCGAGAAGCGGAACGCCAAGGATTATCTTATGATGAGATGAAAGATAAGCTTGTTGGTCTTGGAATAAACATTGAAACCATCAATGAAGCTATACCAGAAGATTTCTCAACTGTTATGGGTATTGAAGGTTCTGATCCTCATTCTTTTGAACCGCAAGAAACGACGCTTAATTTAGGGAGTACCGAAGACCTTATCGAAGAACTTAATAATACGATAGAGAGTTCGACTGCGGCTGCGCACGCTCCCGTTGCTTCAACAAATGAAGATATTTCTAGTATTGTTGAAAATGCTCCGAATTTGGGGGCTGATTTTGCCGATGCTGCCGGAGAGGGTTATGAACCCCCTGCTCCTGATATTGTTGTTGCTCCGGATAATGAGCTTGGCATACAAGCGCCGACCGGACTTTTGGGTAATATTACAGAAGAAACGCCAGTTACTTATGAAGATGTTGCCGCTGTAGAAGCTGATATAAGGCCAGAGCCTATCGAAGCAATAAAGCCGATTGCGCCCGAAGCGTTGAGTGAACTTCATGCGAATTTACCAGACAAATATAATCCGGATGATCTTTCCGTTTCACCGGAAGCCCAAAGTCTAATTGAAGTAAAAAGCAACCCAGAAATGTTTGAACAGCAAGCGCGAGAGCTTCACGAGAATGGCGGGCTTAATATCCATGTGATGCCATTTTTGGAGAAAATCGGAGATGGTATTAAGGATGTATTTACAAAGGATACCCCTGATAGCGATGTTAGTAGAGTTAAGCCGCAAGGGCTTGATTCAGGAGGGCTTTCTAATGGCTCAAGCAGCCCGTCGATTCCGAATATTCAGGTTAAGCCTTTATCGCCGAATTAAATCTTATTGTTGAGTTTTTCATGAGTACTTCTACCCTCTTTATTATACAAGCCTTAATATCCGAAATCGTTGGGCGCGGGCATGCGTTTGAAAAACATTCATCAGAAAGAGTTTATACAAAAGATAATAACTCAAAATTTATCAATACTTATAACCATAAATCTTATGGCTCGAGTTTAGAAATTCACTCGAAAAATGATCTTATTGACCATTTAAAAAACAAATTTTTTCTATCTGATAATACTGAAGCCTTTGTATCTAATAAAAAGGAATTTATTGCCTATAACAAAAAACAAAATCTTATTCTCATTTTAAATCCTGAAATCAGGGATTTAGGAACTACTTTTAGACCATCCAATAATAAGCCATACAGCAAATTTGACAAATTATATAAACAATCAATCAAGTACGGACATAACACAAAAATTCATTCTGGCTCAAGACCAGTTTCTGGGCTTTTGAAAAAATATATTAAGTTGATTGATCAATCAGATAGATTTAAGAAATCATTTACATATTTAATTAACAAATATAATCTTGATTGTAAATCATTTCCTATTCGCCCATTTGAAAAAGTTGATTCAAAAGCTTTAATTCGACCCTATAAAGGCCCGAATCTTATCAGCGAATATGAAAGCTATCTCCCAAACTGGAGGATCGCAAAAACTCTTAAAAATAAAGAACTCACTCTTACAAATTGTAAAAATAAACCATCCGTATTAGGTGTTTGGCATGCGCACACATCTCCCCAAAAAAGTAATTTTAAGTCAGCATTTCTAGAAAATGCGCCAGATACAAATGATTTTGAGGACGGAAATGAAAATCAAAATGATATTGAAGATATGTTTCGGGATTATGAAGATTATGAGAATTCTTAAATCTCTTTGCTCAAAATTTTTAAATTATTGCTTGGGCTTATCTTTTTGCTTAGTTATAAAGGCCTATGAGCAAGAAAAAGATACACAAACCCCAACCGATTAGCGGTTTTCCCGAATGGCTTCCCGATGTGCGGATGGTTGAGCAACAATGGCTTGATCATATTCGCCGTGTGTTTGAAAGCTATGGCTATTGCAACATTGAAACGCCGTCCGTAGAAGAGCTTGATGTTATAGCCGCCAAGGGTGAAGATGTTGATAAAGAGATTTATGTTCTAGAGCGCTTGCAGGCCGATGAAAGCGATAAGAGAGAGGCGAGATTAGCGCTTCATTTTGATCAAACCGTGCCGTTAGCGCGTTATGTGGGGCAGCATTTTAATGATCTTGTATTTCCATTCAAACGTTACCAGATACAGCGTGTATGGCGCGGAGAGAGGCCGCAGGCCGGGCGTTTTAGAGAATTTTACCAATGTGATATAGATGTAATTAATGTTGACCACCTGCCCCTTCATTTTGATGTGGAAATGCCGGCAATTATTTGGGAGATATTAAGTACTCTGCCCGGTATGGAGAATGAGCGAATACAGCTCAGGATTTCAAACCGTAAAATTTTGATCGGGTTTTTACAGTCCTTTGAAATTGAAAATATTGAAGATGTTACACGGATTATTGATAAGCTTGAAAAAATCGGAGATGACGAGACGCGCCGCATTCTTATTGAAGAGCTAAAGCTTTCCTTTAAAAATGCTCAGAAAATACTTGGCCTTGTTAAAAAGAAAAACATTTCCGATATAGAACCGCTTAATGATGTTATGCGCGAGGGTGTTGAGGAGTTATCCTTTGTCATGAAGCAACTTTCGCATTTACCGGAAGGCTCAATTGTTGCGGATCTTTCAATCGTTCGGGGGTTGGATTATTATACCGGCACGGTTTACGAGACGGTCTTTTTGGATGATCCGTCCTATGGCTCGATTTGTTCCGGCGGCAGGTATGATGATCTTGCGAGCAGTTATATCAATAAAAAATTGCCCGGTGTTGGGATATCTATTGGCTTTTCAAGGTTGTTTGACCGTATTCGTAGTAAAGGCGGATTGCCTAAAAGTGCGCTGTCTCCCGCAGATATACTTGTTATTATGCCGAATGAAGATATGCGCGCACACGCGAGTAACGCGGCGCAAAGCTTGCGCTCTCGCGGGATAAATGTTGAACTTTATCATGGTGGAAAACTGAAGAAACAGTTAGCCTATGCGGAGAAGAAACGCATCCCTTATGTTTGGTTTCCGCCGTTTGAAGACGCCGCAATTCATGAGGTCAAGTGCATGGATAGTGGCAAACAAGAACAAGCAAACCCTGCCGTTTGGGTGCTGCCAAGTAATAAAAACCATGAGGATTTATCATAAAATGTTAAAGACACTACTTATTTTGATTTTTGTGAGCACCCTGCCCTTTACGGTCGTAGCACAAGATGATGTGGTTGAAGATGTGACCGCCCATGAAGGGCATCTGTATTCGCCGGATTATTGTGAATTTGGCATTACGTTTCCGGAAGAGCCTTACATTAATAAAAAATGTGATGAAGGCGGGAAATGTTATCAGCAAGTTAGCTATACCAAAGTTTTTAACATGTCATCGACCGTAAACTTTAAAGTTATATGTTCCGAGATTAATGCCGATGTGCGGCAAAGCTATAGCGGCGCGGTGATGGAGGCGACCCTTAAGGCTATGACGGAGAATACCTTGGTTCAAACTTTTGATACATCTTTCCGCGAAGAAGAGCAATATAAGCAGGCGGGTCTTGTTGGGGAAGGAAAGGTTGGACAAATGCCGACGATTTTTATTGCCCAGCTTTGGATTGGAGATCAATCCGCACTTTCTGTTGAGGCAGAGCTAATCGGAGAGGCCGCCGAAGCGCCAGATCAGATGTTTAGTAATATTTTAAAAAGCGCTCTGTATCTTGGTAAAGATAAAGGTAATTTGACTACCAAGCCAAATGATAGCAGCGCGCTAAACCGTTAAATTTTTTATCTTTTCTACCATTGAAAAAAAACCGTTACGACGGTTTGGGCTTAAATGTGTGTTCAAACCAATTTTTGAAAAGAACTTTTCTATGTCTATATCTTTTAGTTTTGTAACTTTTTGCCCCTGATATGCAGCATATAAGAGTGCAATTAAACCGCGCACAATATGTGCATCGCTGTCGGCAATAAAATAAAATTCATTATTTTTTATATTTGTTTCCATCCAAACGCGAGATGTGCACCCCTTAACAATACGATCATCCGTTTTTAAGCTCTCATCCATTTTAGGTAGAGCGCGGCCGAGATCTATCAAATAGCGATACCGCTCTTCCCAATCCTCAAAAAAAGCAAAGTTATCACTGAGTTCATCAAGTGTATGCTCTGGCTTGGCGTTTGATATATTTTGTGATGTCATTTTGTAGTGCCGTAAAATTGTATTTTTTATATTATAAAAGTATTGATCCCTTTCATATATCATTTAATATGGCATTCACAAGCATCGTTAATACCCTTTGGTTTAGTACAAAAGGTCGCTTGGTACCTTCAAATATTGATTTTATCAGTTAAAATCTTATTTTAATTATTATAAAGGGTTGCAAGTGAGCGCATCAGTTGGCAAATTGTATATGAGATGATTCATTGTCAAAAACTTCATGGCCTATTTTTAAAATCACATCAGGATAATAATAAATGAGTAAGTCTTCAGGCTCCAGCGAATCTAAAAATACGCTTTACTGTTCTTTTTGCGGGAAAAGCCAGCATGAGGTTCGCAAATTAATTGCCGGTCCCAATGTGTTCATTTGTAATGAATGTGTTGAACTATGCATGGATATTATCCGTGAAGAAGATAAGAGCCAGATTGTACGTGAAGGCGAAGGGGTCCCAACACCGAGCGAGATTAAAAAAGTTCTTGATGATTATGTGATTGGTCAGGAAAGCGCGAAACGCGTGCTTTCGGTTGCTGTTCACAACCACTACAAGCGTTTGGAGCATGGCGGCAAAGGTGCGGATATTGAGTTGTCTAAATCCAATATCTTGCTTGTTGGTCCAACAGGTTGCGGTAAAACGCTTTTGGCACAGACATTAGCGCGTATCCTGGATGTTCCATTTACCATGGCCGATGCCACGACGCTAACCGAGGCCGGTTATGTTGGTGAAGATGTCGAAAATATTGTATTAAAGCTTTTGCAAGCATCAGATTACAATGTCGAGCGCGCGCAAAAAGGTATTGTTTATATTGATGAGATCGACAAAATTTCACGTAAATCCGATAATCCGTCTATCACCCGTGATGTGTCCGGTGAAGGGGTTCAGCAGGCGTTGCTTAAGCTTATGGAAGGTACAGTTGCATCTGTTCCCCCACAAGGCGGGCGAAAACACCCACAGCAAGAGTTTTTGCAAGTGGATACAGCAAATATCCTGTTTATTTGCGGCGGTGCGTTTGCAGGGCTTGATAAAATTATCTCAGAACGTGACAAGGCACAACCATAGGATTTGGCGCTGATGTTAAAGATCAGAAGAAGATCAGACGGTATCGGTGATTTATTAAAAGATTTATTAGCCTGAAGATCTGGTAAAATATGGTCTTATTCCCGAATTTATTGGCCGTCTACCAGTTATTGCGACACTTGAAAATTTGGATGAAGGATGCGCTCATTACGATTTTGACGAGCCAAAGAATGCGCTTGTAAAACAATATCAAAAACTTGTTTGAAATGGAAGATGTTGAACTTACCTTTACTCGATGATGCCCTAGATGCTATTGCCGAAAAAGCGATTGAGCGTAAAACCGGCGCTCGCGGATTACGATCTATTTTAGAAGAGCTATTGCTTGATACGATGTTTGAGGTGCCTGATGAAAAAGGCCTCGATAAAGTTGTTGTTGAACGCGACACGGTTACAGAAAAGAAAAAACCTGTTTTTATCTTTAGCGATAAGAAAGATAAACCCAAAAAAGATAAAAAGGATAAGAAGAGTAAAAAAGAAGCGAGTAAGTAACTTTTAGCGCTCTTTTAAAATCTCTAGCTTTATTGCGTATTTTTTAAATAATATTCTATTTGGAATGTATATTTTTAAAAAAAATAATGAACAAACAATTCGTATTTGTTTTCTTATTTTGAGTGAAAATTAACTTTCTTTACTGTATTCTTTACATGCAATTCTATTTTTGACCTGCACGATCAAGGAGTTTTTATATGTCATCCCAGCCCAAACTTATGCCAGAAGAAAACAAAAAATACCGTCTTATTACGCGAAGTGATATGGATGGTCTGGTTTGCGGTGTTCTGCTTAAAGATCTAGGTATGATTGATGAAGTTATGTTTGCGCATCCAAAGGATATGCAAGATGGCCTGATTGAAGTTGGACCGGATGATATTACTACCAACCTTCCCTATGTTGAAGGTGTTTATATGGCGTTTGATCACCATGCGAGCGAAGTCGAGCGTGTTGCAAGCAAACCGGAAAACCATATTATTGATCCAAGCGCTCCATCTGCTGCGCGGGTTGTTTATGATTATTTTGGGGGCGCGGACAAGTTTCCGGATGTATCACGATGATATGATGGATGCGGTTGATAAGGCCAATTCGGCCGATTTCACCAAGGAAGAAATTTTGAACCCTGCTGGCTGGGTTTTGTTGAGCTTTATTATGGATGCACGAACAGGCCTCGGACGTTTTCGTGATTTTAATATTTCCAATTACCAGCTTATGATGAAACTGATTGATCATTGTCGCAATCATGAAACCATTGAACAAATTTTGGCGCTGCCTGATGTTAAAGAGAGGGCTGATCTTTACTTTGAACATCATTTCAAATTTAAAGAACAAATAGAGCGTTGTGCCACTGTACATCAAAATCTTGTTATTTTGGATTTACGTAAAGAGGAAACAATCTGGGCAGGTAATCGCTTTGTTATTTACGCTCTTTTCCCGCAATGCAACATTTCCATGCATATATTATGGGGTAAAAATAAACAAAACACAGTTTTAGCCATTGGGAAGTCTATTTTAAACCGTACTTCTAAAACGCATGTTGGCAAGCTTTGTTTGCAATATGGTGGTGGCGGGCATCAGGCTGCCGGGACATGTCAGGTCGAAAATTTGAGATCAGATGACGTTATTCAGGAATTAACGCAGAAAATTAATTCCTACGGATAGTATTTTTATATGATATCTTTTTTTAGAATCCTTGCTTTTTTATAAAAGTGCGGATTTTTTTTATGCTTAATTTATATCTTACGAAAATTTAAGTTGAAAGCTGCGCCTCATTCTTTATTTTCTTAAGTATGAAAGAAAAAACCGCCATCGTCTGGTTCAGGCTTGATTTACGTTTAAAAGATAACCCCGCTCTTATTCATGCACTTGATGAGGGGTACAGTATTCTACCTGTTTATATTTTGGATGATGAAAACGCCGATGAATGGAAAATGGGCGCTGCATCAAAATGGTGGCTTTGTAAGAGTTTACAGAGTTTAAATCAAAGCCTTGATGGGCATATGGTTTTCCGCAAAGGTAATGCGAACGATATTATACCGGAGCTGATTAAAGATAGCGGTGCAACGGCCGTGTTCTGGAACAGATGTTACGAACCGTGGCGGATCAATCGGGATAAGGGCATTAAAGAAGATTTGCAAAGGCAAGATATTGAAGTTGAGAGCTTTAACGGTTCACTTTTATGGGAGCCTTGGGAAATTGAAAAAGAAAGCGGCGGTCCATATAAAGTTTTCACACCTTTTTATAAAAAAGGATGCCTAAAAAAACGTGAACCTGATGAACCTATTGATGCGCCCTCTTCTATTCATTATGCAGATTTTCACGATCGGTACGATGTATCTCATCTGGATCTTTTGCCAGAAAATGAGTGGTATAAAAAATTTGAGCAGTATTGGACACCGGGCGAGCAAGGCGCATCTGATCAGCTTGGTCATTTTTTGGAAAATGGACTTAACGGATACAAGGAAGGACGTAACAATCCTTCGCAAGATAAAGTATCCCGCCTATCTCCGTACTTGCATCGCGGCGAAATATCACCGCGTGAAGTTTGGCATACATCCCGTCAAACAGGATTTGCAGAAGGTTGGGAGAAAGATACAGAGCATTTTTGTAGTGAGCTGGGTTGGCGGGAATTTTCATATAATCTGATGTATAATTTTCCTAAAATTTTGCGAGAGCCTTTACAAGAGAAGTTTGAACGTTTTGCGTGGGATGATCCAACAGACGAAGAACTGAGCCTTTGGCATAAAGGGCGGACGGGTATTCCGATTGTAGATGCCGGGATGCGCGAACTGTGGGAAACGGGTTGGATGCATAACCGTGTGCGTATGATTGTGGCGTCGTTGCTTGTAAAAAACATGTTAATCCATTGGCATTATGGCGAGGACTGGTTTTGGGATTGTCTGGTTGATGCGGATTTGGCGAATAACTCAGCTAGCTGGCAGTGGGTTGCGGGAAGCGGCGCCGATGCCGCGCCATATTTCAGAATTTTCAATCCGGTGTCTCAAGGCGCGCGGTTTGATAAAGAAGGTGTATATGTGCGACAATATGTACCAGAATTAAAAGATATGCCGGATAAATATATTCACAACCCATGGGACGCACCGCAAGATGTGCTTGATCGCGCTGGTGTTATTTTGGGTAAAACATATCCTAAACCTATTGTGGATCTGAAAAAATCTCGTGAAAAGGCGTTAGAAGCCTTTGCCGATCTTAAGAAAAATGCTTAAGCTGAAGCTTTGTTTATAAGTTTTAGGATTTTCGTATGTCAGATACTTCCCGTCCCCTGCCCTTATTAAAAAAAGGTGATACGATTGGTGTTATGGCTCCATCAAGCCATATCGAACGGATAGACATTGAAAAATCCAAAGCATTTATGGAATCGCGCGGATATAAGGTTTTTATTCATCCGCAGACTTTTGAACGTAATGGCCAAATGGCGGGAAATGTTTTGCAAAAAACTTTGGCGTTTCAAGGGTTGTGGCAGCGTGATGACATTGACGCTATTTGGGCGGCGGGCGGAGGTAACCGAGCTATGCAACTTTTACAATCCATCAATTTTGAAAAACTCAAGGATAAGCCCAAGGCGCTTATTGGCTATAGTGATGTTACCAACTTACTTAATGCAGTTTATGTCCATACTGGCATTCCCACATATCACGGGCCAGTCTTTAGAAATGCGCATCGTTATGGCGAAATGGATCATTTACTCAAGCTTTTAGAAACCGGACATGCCCAGTACCCAATCGATGATGTTGATATTCTGCGTGAAGGAGAGGCCGATGGAATTATGATAGGTGGTAATTTAAGCGTTTTTCAATGCCTACCGCATGTTTTACCGGGGAAATTCTGGCGTAATTCTATTTTATTTCTGGAAGATTGCGGGGATGAAATAAGCCGTTTTGATCGTATGTTCTTACACTTACGCCAAATGGGTGTATTAAGTGAAATATCCGGATTGATGATCGGACGATTTAAAGATATTCAAGATAATACGCGCCCTTTTGGGTTTACTTTGCGCGAAATTGTGCTCGAACATATGGACGGATATGACACGCCAATTATACAAAATTTTGCGTTTGGTCATGGAAAAACAAATTATACTATTCCAGTTGGATGCCCTGGGCGACTTTTTGCGAAAAACAATAAAATTGAATTTGTTATAAAATAAGTCATTATATACTTTATTATTACATTGTAGCCCATAGCATCCGTAATTATATTATCATAAATTATTTCTCAGCGTTTTTATTTGACTCTATTTGATCAGTTCATGTTATATTCTTACGCATAAGAAAAAACTAATAAAAAAGATGTTGGGGATGAAAAGCTTTACTCTAGAGCCTGCTCCTTGTGGTGATGACGGGTCTTTTACTTGTATTGGCGCAGGACTTAACTACGCGTATCAAGCGACAGAGAATCGATTGATCGTGCGTGATCCAAGATTTAGCGACATTTTGTTGATTATATATTTTGATCAACAAATGAAGGCTGAGCCTTTGGAATTTTTGAATCTTTTTGAAAAAACTATTTCTATCAAAGCGCTTGTTTATAGCCAAAACCAATCAGAGGATATATGTGAATTATTCGAAGGCTTTCAATTGCATGCGGTTTTAAAACATTCAGCCATGTTAACGCGATATGCATTTAATTTAAAAACGCAGAATTTTAAAGATTTTGAAAAGCAATTTTGCAATGATGCAATGCTTGCGCATTTTAAAATCAAGCATATCAAAGCTGGTCTTTGTAGTAAGCCTTTCTATGGGGCGGATCTATATACTACACAAGGCAATCATATAAGCGCCAGATCAAAAAACATACATAGGTTGATGCGCAAAATATCAGAAAAGACAATGCGTGATCTGATTGTTAAAGAATATGATGTTATTCAAAAACATAAATTTAAAGAGTATGGTGCATTCTTCGTTAATATGTCCTCAAATCTCTCAATACTTAGTCAGGTTTTAAATCCTGTTTATTATCCTGCTAGTATTCACCAAGAAAATAACACCGCTCTACAAAGCTTGCGGCAAGAAGACCGGTTATCCCACTGAAAAAACCTATGAAAATTTACAATAATACAAAAAGTTGAATTTTAGGCATTTTTCGTGTATACTCCAATCTTTAAAGAATAAGGAAGTGCTCAATTTATAGCGTAGCAACACTATTTTCGCGCATTAAATTGGTAAACTTTCTAATTAAACAGGGCAAGTCTTAAATTTAGACTTGGAAAAATCTTACAAAAAAGGGATGTATAATACATGGCTGACAATGATAATATTGATTTCTCTCAAGGTGATTACGTAGTATATCCGGCGCATGGCGTTGGACAAGTGGAAGGCGTGGAAACGCAAACAATTGCCGGTATGGAAGTCAGACTATACGCCATTAGCTTTGAAAAAGAGCGAATGAAGCTTAAAATTCCAGTAATGAAAGCCGAAGCGGCAGGATTGCGCCGCATTAGTTCTGCTGATCGTATGGATGATGCCATGCAAACTCTTAAAGGCCGTTCGCGTGTACGCCGTACAATGTGGAGCCGCCGTGCACAGGAATATGAAACGAAAATCAACTCCGGTGATCCGGTTGCGATTGCGGAAGTTTTACGTGACCTGAAGCGCAGTAATGATGATACGGAGCAGTCCTATTCAGAGCGTCAAATTTATCAATCGGCGTTAGAGCGTTTGGCACGTGAAGTGGCCGCATTCGAAAGCATTACAGAAGATAAGGCTGCTGATAATCTTGAGCTTATTATGGGTAAGAAAAAAGTAGATGTTATTGAATCAAATGAAGATGATGCCAAAAAAGCAGCTTAGCTTTAAGTATATATAATTTATATCATTTTAAATCAGGTATATGCACTATGCGTATGCCTGATTTTTTTATATACTATGTTTAAGAGGTTTGATTCCTTCCCTTTTATCTTCTTTGTATTGTTTATCCTCACCCTTAATAAAAAACCTGTCATACAATCTTGTGTGTAGATGTCATCATAAAAATTCCAAGTTTCAAAGCTTTCTCAATCCTACGCGGATATGGGCAATTCCTGCTATTCATGGGCAGGCAGAACGATTGCATAGTATTCATAATCAAATAAACCAAAAATTTAGTTGCGGTGATAAGATTGTGTATATGGGCAATTATACCGGTTATGGCGAAAAATCCGCGCAATGTGTAAATGAAATATTGAGCTTTAGGCGTCAGATATTAAGTGGTCGCGGTGTTTTATGTTCTGATATATCTTATTTGCGCGGTCAACAAGAAGAAATGTTCCAGCATTTGGTTGCTTTGGCTTTTGCCCCAAAACCAATGGAAACATTGATTTGGCTTTTAGGAAACGGGATGGACGCTACCTTGCGTAGCTATGGGGTATGTCCGCATGATGGTATTTCGGCGTGTCGATCCGGTATTCCTTTTATTATTAAATGGGTGAAAAGTGTTCAGGATGCTATCCGGCGATATGATGGTCATGAAACATTTGCCAATCATCAGGTACGTGCGCTTTATACCCGCCCGTCTACACTAGATTATGAACCTTGTTCTAATTATGCGCTTTTGTTCGTTCATGCGGGGCTGGATATTCAAAAGCCCCTTAAAGAGCAAAATTATGATTTATGGTGGGGATATAAAAATTTTGAAAAAATAGATACAGCGTTTGACCCTTTTCAGAAAGTTTTTAGGGGGTATGACCCGACGCATAAGGGACTTAAAATGGGGGATGTGACCGTTACATTAGATGCGGGATGCGGATTTGGTGGCTCCCTTGTATGTGCAGGACTTGATCAATCCGGTCAGGTTTTTGACCTTATTGAAGCGTAAGTAAGTAATTATTTTCATATTTATTACTGACAAATATTTAATTATTTTGTAATCCATTTTGCACGTCACTGCGAATATAGTTATACGCATTAAAGATTTATTTTTTGCGTATTCAGGAACTAACGCCGCTTCAAAACATAGGTACCCACATGACATATATAGATGACCCCCAAACTCAAAAAGCCAATTTAAAATACATTAGAGATTCGATGAGCGAGCCGATGCTTGAGAAACAGCATGAGCTTGAGCTTGCGCGGTTATGGAGGGAAGAACATAATGAACGTGCGCTACATGAGCTCGTTAGCTCATACAAACGTTTGGTTATATCATTAGCCTCTCGTTTCAGAAATTATGGCCTTCCTATGGGGGATTTGATCCAAGAAGGCAATATTGGCCTTATGCAAGCAGCCGCACGTTTTGATCATACACGTGATCTGCGGTTTTCAACGTATGCATCTTGGTGGATACGATCGAGCATTCAGGATTATGTTTTGAGGAATTGGTCGATCGTACGTACAGGTACAACGGCAGCTCAGAAATCTCTATTTTTCAATCTTCGAAAGTTGCGCGCCAAAATTGAGCGTAAAAATGAAGAAGAGGGATTGAATGAAAGCGGCCGCAGCAAAATCGCAAAAGCGCTAAAGGTTAAAGTCAAAGATGTTGAGAATATGGAACAGCGGATGAATGGCGGTGACCAGTCTTTAAATGCCAAAATCCGCGATGATAGCGAGAATGAATGGCAAAACCTTTTGAGTGATGAAGCGCCCAACCCAGAAGACATTGTTGTCGAGATCAAGGATTTACAAACACGTACGAAATGGCTTAATAAGGCATTAGATACTCTTTCAGATAGAGAACAGAAAATTATCCGTGAGCGTCATCTTGGTTATGAGACTGTTACATTAGAATCTTTGGGTAAAGATTTAGGTATAAGTAAAGAACGTGTTCGTCAGTTAGAGCAGCGTGCAATGGAGAAGATTAAAACCGAGATTGTTCAAAGTGTTGATCAACCAAGTGTTTTGTTTAGTCGCCTCGCAAGCTAATCCTTTTATTTTTCAAAAATTTAAAAAACGGTACTTGCCATTAGAAATGCACGTACCGTTTTTTTTTGTTTAATATGTTTATCTTAAACCAAGTTCATAAAATTAATTTATAGTTTTAATCCTGAACAATTTTATAAACTTGTCCTGCTTGAATGCTTTGATTTGGATTTAAGCCATTTAAAACACGAAACCGATCCTCTTTAAAATCAGAAAATGCCATTTGAGAGGCTAAGCTTGCAACAGTATCCCCACTTTTTGCTGTTACGATCTTAAGCTTTGGCGGTTTTAATGATGTTTTTTCGCTATTTGTCAGACGGCGAAAGCTGTATGTAGTGCTTTTTAAAGCATTTAATTCAGCTTGCGTTACGTTTGGCGGCAATGCGATTTGGTATCTAGCAAATGTTTTGTCATTCCATTTTATTGCAATTACCTGGATAGTTGTATCACGCCCGTTTACTTGACCAAGCATAGTTGCAGCCGCGGCTTGCATACCATTTATGTTTATGCTTTCAAGGTTTTGAATGGGTGCGCCCTTTAGCCATGCATTTTGCATGAATGCAGATGGGTCGGATATGCCGGCGTTGCCTACCATATCAAATATGATAGCGCCGCCGTTTCTTGATGATGCTATGACGGCAGAAGGCTGATTTTGTATATCGTATCCTTGCGGTACACTAAATGAAAAACCCATTTGAGGATGGTAGAAGCTTTGCCCTCTTACAAAACCCTGCTCTGGGCTGTCTCCATAGATGATGCCGTCTATACGATTTAGATACCCCTCGCGATTTAGCGTGCCGCCCTGCCCGTACGTTTCGGCTTCTGATACAGTTTTTGAAACGCGTTCGGTTGTTGCCGGATGTGTAGAGAAATAATTTACACCAGATGATTGCTGTTTACCTTGTATGTTTGATTGCAACGCTTGCTCTCTTTGCATCGAATTTAAAAATGATGACATCGCACGTACATCATACCCTGCGCGTGAGAGATAGCGTACACCTAATGTATCTGCTTCGTTTTCCTGACCGCGGGAATATGAACTAAGATACAAGTTTGATCCCACACCTAAGGCTTGTGAAACGCCGCTGCTATCTACAGCGGCGGAAATAACTGCGGCTCCCAAAGATGTAAGTACGCTGGTTGAATAACGTTCGGCAGAGTGCCGGCCGGTTACATGTCCAATTTCATGCGCTAGTACTGCAGCCAATTCTGCCTCATTATTTGCCAGTGTTAAGATACCACGTGATACGTACACATATCCGCCGGGCAACGCAAAGGCGTTAACAATCGGGCTATCAAGAACAAAAAACTTATACTGTACGTCTTTACGTTCGGTGTTTGCTGCTACTTTTGCTCCAATATTACGAACATAATTCACGACTTCCTGGTTTTGATATAAACCGTATTGTTGCTCGATTTTTTGATGCTCGCTTGCGCCGATACTTGCCTCTTGTGTAGCGGGCATAAGCGCGGTAAATTGGCTATCACCTGTGGCGGGATTGGTGGTACAGCCGCTTATGAAAGCAGGTGCCAAAAAAGTTGTACTTAGAAGAGCAGCCGTAAGAAGTGGTTTTTTTAATGATATGAACATTTTATGCCTTAATTTTTGATTATTTTTAATGTTATGAAACTTTTATATCCAATAGATAAGATATTATATTTGTTCCGTTTTTTTTCCAGTATTTTGTTTGTTTTTATTGTTTTTATACTTATGGGGATAAGCCAATATACCCATGCGCAGCAAATTGGTGAGCGTGATCAAGATACTTTGCTACCGACTGCATCGTTTGAGAATATGTATGAAGCCGGTACTTTTAAGGTTAAACAGGTTATTGATCCATACACCCTATCTCTTGATAATGGCGATATAGTTAGGCTGGCTGGTCTTTACTATATGGATATGAATGGATTGGAAGCAGGCGGTTTTAGCACACTTGCACATAAGGTTTTGGATGACCTGGTTTCTGGTCAAAATATAAAATTATATTATAAAAACAAAACGCCGCAGAAAAACCGTATGGGACATGTTTTGGGTCATGTTGTTCGTGCAGATAATGGTGCATGGCTTCAAGGCACTATTATTTCCCTTGGTTTAGGTGTTGCATTCCCAGATCGTGATATGCCCAATATGGCAACAGAAATGTACGCGTTAGAAAAAGAAGCACGTGATTTAAATACTGGTTTATGGGGGCAAGATTTGAGCGTATTAAATGCCGCAAAAGATAAAATAGAATATAATAGTTTTGCGATTGTTATCGGGAAAATAGCGAGTACTGCGCAGAGAAGCGGCAGATTTTACCTTAATTTTGGCGAAAACTGGCGGGATGATTTTACTGTTTCAATCGCCCAAGAACATCTCAAGTTGTTTCGCGCCCTAAATATAGACCCATTTACACTCAATGGAACAGATGTACGCGTACGGGGTTGGGTTCGGTCTTATAATGGCGCTTTTATGGATATCAACCATCCAGCAGTCTTAGAGATTTTAAATGATAAAGGTGCATATGTGCCATTGATCATGACGAATGAACGCCCTATTGTAAATTCTATTCAATAGATTTTAAACGGTTCATTAAATCAAGAAAAGCCATGGCACGTAAAAATACAGACCCGTATAATAAAGAGCATCGTAACGATGAGCCTGGTATGCCATCAGAGCGTCAACGCACGCCGCTCATGGATTTGTTTCCGCCAATAATACCATATTCTAGTGGTTTTTTAAAAGTTGATGATCTACACGAGCTTTATTGGGAGCAAAGCGGTAATCCGGATGGGGTTCCAATATTGTTTCTACATGGTGGCCCTGGTGCCGGTGCAAGTGCAATTCACCGCCGATTTTTTGATCCGGAACATTATCGTATTATCATTTATGATCAGCGCGGATCCGGACGATCACACCCGTTGGGCTGTATCAAGCGCAACACGTCCGCCCTACTCACCGATGATATTGAGAAGCTACGTGCACATTTTAATATTGAATCGTGGCATTTATTTGGCGGATCATGGGGCAGTACGCTTGCGCTTCACTATGCTACGCAATACCCGATGCGGTGTAAAAGCCTTATTCTTCGCGGTATATTTTTATGCGAACAGCCGGAAATTGATTGGTTTCTTTATGGCATGCGCAAGATTTTCCCAGAGGCGTGGGAGCAGTTTGCAGGGCTTATCCCAGAAGATGAGCGTGATGATATTTTGAGCGCTTATTATGAACGCTTAACGAGTGATGATGAAAATATCGCAAACGAAGCTGCGATCCATTGGCATTTATACGAGATGGCCTGTTCTTCCCTGCTCCCTAATTATGAAACAATTACTACAGATGAGCAGAAGCATCATGCACTCGCCATTTCAAAGATCGAAGCTCATTATTTCAAAAATGATGTGATTGAGGAGGCCGATAGTTTTCTTTATAAAATTGATAAAATACGCAGTATACCTTCAATTATTATTCAAGGGCGATATGATGTTATTTGCCCGCTGGAAACTGCATATGCGCTTCATCAAGTTTGGCCCGAAGCCGATTATGTGGCTGTCCCCGATGCTGGGCACTCCGCCCTTGATCCGGCGCTTCGGTCACGACTTATTGAGGCCACAGAAAGTTTTAAATCTATTTAAATTAACCTTCATACTTTTTTATAATACAAGGAGCATAATAAATGTCTTTCAAAACTCTTAAAGATTTTGACCTTAAAGGGAAAACTGTTTTTCTGCGTGCAGATTTAAATGTACCTGCCGAAGCTGGCCGGGTTACAGATACAACCCGTATTGATCGTTTAAAGCCAACGATTGAACATTTGCGTTCACAAGGGGCGAAAATTATTATCGGGGCACATTACGGGCGACCAAAGGGGGAGATTAAACCTGAATTTTCACTGCGCTTTATTTTGGATGAACTTGCTCGCTGTTGGAATGTAGATGTTGGTTTTGCCGAAGATTCTATTGGAGAAATAGCCAATGATGCGGTCGCTTCTCTAAATAATGGCGATGTTCTTTTACTAGAGAATTTGCGTTTTTATAAAGGAGAAGAGGAAAATGACCCTAGTTTTGCAAAAGATCTTGCTGATTTAGCTGATGTTTTTGTAAACGATTCTTTTTCTGCATCACATCGTGCACATGCATCGATTGAAGGTATTACCCATCATTTACCTAGTGCCGCAGGTTTATTAATGGAGGAAGAATTAGAAGCGCTGAATAAGGCTTTAGGATCCCCAAAGCGACCTGTTTCTGCCATTACAGGTGGATCGAAAGTATCAACAAAGTTAAGCGTCTTGAAAAACTTATCTGCAAAAGTTGATTATCTTGTCCTTGGCGGCGGTATGGCCAACACCTTTTTATATGCGCAAGGTATCGATATAGGTACATCTTTATGTGAGAAAGACATGGCGGCGGAGGCTCGCGATATTTTAAACCATGCCAAGACCAATGGATGCGAGATTATTTTACCCATTGATGTTGTTACGGTAAAAGAACTGGCGCCAGGTGCAAAAGGTACACTTTATAGTATCGATAATATTCCAAGTGATGAAATGGCGGTTGATGCAGGCGAAAAAACAATTGAATACGCTCTTTCTAAGATTAAGACGTGTAAAACGCTTGTTTGGAATGGGCCGATGGGTGTTTTTGAGATTAAGCCGTTTGATCATGCAACCAATTTATTAGCGTGCGGTGTCGCTGAGCTAACTCAAAATGGTAACCTAATTAGTATGGCCGGGGGCGGTGATACGGTTGCTGCGTTAGATAATGCGGGTGTAATTAAACAATTTAGCTATATTTCTACGGCTGGTGGTGCATTTTTGGAATGGTTGGAAGGTAAGGAATTGCCCGGTGTTGCGGCGCTTTATAACCAGTCAAAAGCGGAAACATAGGCCTTTTAAATATCGGCACTATCAATATTTGTTCTGGATGTGTTTTTAGAGTGCTCTAAAATATCGCGTGCAGTTTTATTTGTAACACGGTCAAAATAGCCGATTGCACGGTTCATATCTTTCAGGTTCACCATAGATGCGCCGTTACGCGCGCGATTTGTTAGCAAGAATATGGTTACGAAATCCTGCTTTATAATATCTGAAGCGCGGCACGCGATTGCTAGACCCTGACCGTTTTTTTGTTTGACCATTTCAGTTACTGTTTCACTTTTTAAGCCTGTGAATAATGCAAATTGAGCGATAAATTCTTTTAATTGTCCGCGTTTTAAAGTGTTTATGAGCAGTGCAGATGTAAGCAGCCCTTTATCCGCATATCGTTGTGCCGCGTTTTCCATAGCTTGAGATGGAGAAAGATTTGATTCTTCATCTGCTTTGCTGGAATCCACGAAATCAAGCACGATATCATCTACGGCTTTTGTGATTTCAGCGACTTGTGCGACTTGTTCCAAATCAACAGGTTCATCTTTGAGTTCGCCAAACATCTTGGAGATATGATTCTTTAACTCTTCACCAACAAGCTGATACAGTTTTTGTGCAATATCTTTTGTTATTTCTTCCCGATGTACAAGTGGTGGCGCTAATTTAGGGTTAGTCTGTGCAAGGCTGGCAATTGTTGTCATAGCCTTTTCTGTAAGTTTAATATGGTCATTGGTTACCAAATTATGGGCCGTTTCGATATCTTCTGTTTCAGCTAAAATATCAATAAGATTTGAACTCATTTCCTCGCGTTGCGCGATTTTTGCCCAATATGCCGGTGTTTTCGATTTAATAATATAAATTAAATCTAAATCACTGAGTGCTTTATTTTTAATTAGGATTGGTGTTGCAACTTCTATTTCATCATTTGCAATATTCAGCGCTAAACGTAATGGCACATTGTCCATAACCGCCAAGCGCTCAGATAAAGCAAGTCGTAGATCTTTTTCTGCCTGACGCATCAGGCCGATTAAAACATCCGCAACCAATTCACTTTCATTATGAGAAAGATCAATTTCAAACAATCCTGTAATAATGGATGTAAGCTCTAATCTGGCTTCTGGGTTATTATCTTTAGCCATATTGCATAGCTTTTGATTGTCATAGAGCCGCACCAAATATGGCATTACGGATGATGATTTATCTAAAAAATTGAGATCCATCTTTTTTATTTCCCCGACGATTGCCTTTTTTTAAGATTTATTCCTAAGCTTAGGCTTGTCGCACGCTTTTATTATTTACCGCTTTAATAATTTTTGCGGTTTTTTATTATCGTTATACCTTATATACCTTTATTATATTACCAAATAATTAATTATATTGATAAAATAATACTCTAATTAAAAAATATTTCAAAAAGAAGTATTTTTAGTTTATAATAAAATATTAAAGATTTTCTTATATCATTTAATTTGCGTACATAATTTAAACAAATATCCAAGGATACAATCTTATGGGACCAGTTACGGGACTAGGTGGACAGCAGCAATATCAGGTTAGCAATAATTTCCAACCGGGACAAGCCAATGTGCAAGCAAACAAGCCGCAAGAAGAGCGTGTGCCTAAGGAAAATACGGTGCAAACACGTCAGGCGAGCGCTGCTCAAGCGCAAAGAACACAAACAGATGATTTAAATGGGGATGTAAATGTGCGAAACCAATCATCAGTAAGTTTTGAAAGCTTTTCCGGGTCCTCAAGTGGCCAGCGTGGCTCTGTTTTAGATATTAATGTTTAATATTATTTATATTTATTATTATTTTTGATAAGTAGGATTTTTTGTCCTGCTTTTTTGTTTGTTATGAGTATCCCACCCTATTGAAACGCCACTTCATTAAAACTGCGTAGCTTGCGACTATGTAGTTTTTCAGGCTCGAGGTCGCGCAATAGCGTCATTGTAAGCAGACCAATTTGTAAATGCTGCTCTACACGCTCGCGGTAGAATGTGTCCGCCATGCCGGGAAGCTTTAATTGTCCGTGTAACGGTTTATCAGAGACACATAGAAGAGTGCCATAAGGTACACGAAAACGGAAACCGTTGGCCGCGATTGTGCCTGATTCCATATCCATGGCGATTGCCCTGCTCTGGCTCAGGCGGCGGTTTTGACGAATTGTCGATCTTAATTCCCAATTTCGGTCATCTGTTGTCGCAACGGTTCCTGTCCGCATAACGCTTTTGGTTTCATATCCTTTTTTTCCCGTTACTTCCTGCACCGCCTTTTCAAGCGCCATTTGTATTTCGGCCAATGGGGGTATTGGAATGCTAGGGGATAAGTCTTCATCTAAAATATTATCTTCACGTAAATACCCATGCGCAAGTACATAGTCACCAAGGCGCTGAGAATTTCTAAGCCCTGCACAATGCCCCAACATAAGCCATGCGTGCGGCCTTAAAACGGCAATATGATCGGTTATTGTTTTGGCATTAGATGGGCCTACACCGATATTTACCATTGTAATACCTGTATTATTGGGCATTTTTAAATGATATGCGGGCATTTGCGGCATGCGTCCGGCGGAATACGTGTGCTCTTCTGTATCTTGGGTTTCAATATTCTCGTTTTGGTGCATAGGACTACCCGGCTCTACAAATGACAGAAATTGAGAGCGCTCTTTTTTTAAAGCCGGATCTTCTGTCTTTGTCATCAAATCACGACAAATCGTAACAAACTGGTCGATATAGAATTGATAATTAGTAAAAATTACAAAATTTTGAAAATGAGTTGCGGATGTTCCGCTATAGTGGCGAAGCCTCTGTAAGCTTATGTCCACACGAGGTGCTGTAAAAAGGGATAGAGGCAGGTCGGCTTTCACTTGTGCTATATATGTCGAATTTGCAATCTCATCATCCATTATATCCAAATTCGGGACATCAAAAATCTCAGGCAGGTTTGCCAGTTGTTCTGGTGATAACTCCCCTTCTAGATGAAAGCTTTCACCCAAAGCAAAATGTACAGGGATCGGGGTATTACTTAAACCCACCTCAATGGCAGCTTCATGATTGGTCAATAGCTGTTTGAATTGTTCAATAAAGTATTCTTTAAAAATATCTGGACGGGTTATGGTTGTACTGTATGTGCCCGGTTTTGAAACAAACCCATATGATAGCCGAGAGTCGCGCCGGGCTGCGAATTTTGTTTGAATACGTACGTATGGATAAAATGATTGTACTTTTTCTCCTGCATTGATTTTATTTTCAATAAAATCCTGAAAGCGATCACGGAGATGATCAATTTGTTCGGTATATATTTTGTCCACATGTGCAAAAACGCTTTCAGCTGTTTTTAACTTTTTTGTTTTCATCGGTTTCAAAAAATCAGGCATAGGTGTACGTGTCTTATCTTACTGTTATATATAAAATAGTATGTAATAGTATATATCAAAAGCAATTAATGAATGCTTATGAATTATACTAATATTAAAAAACTTAAGAAGATAGTCCGGTAAGAGATTTAGCATAGCCTTCGGCACTAAATGCTTGCATATCTTCAACGCTCTCGCCCACCCCTATAGCGTGCACAGGTACACCGAAGCGATCCGCAAGACCAATGAGAACGCCACCTTTGGCTGAACCATCCAATTTTGTTACAATTAAGCCCGTGATATTGACCATATCTTTAAAGGTTTCCAACTGTGAATACGCATTTTGACCC
This sequence comes from uncultured Alphaproteobacteria bacterium, assembly GCA_963702155.1. Lineage (GTDB taxonomy): Bacteria > Pseudomonadota > Alphaproteobacteria > Micavibrionales > Micavibrionaceae. The sequence continues at coordinate 518,631 of OY969717.1, read as the reverse complement.
GTTGTAGCGTCTAACACTAAAATCGTTGCATGTGGCAGTGTTTCATTTTTTTTCTTTAAGACACGTACAATTTTTTCAAGCTCGGCCATAAGGTTTTTCTTATTTTGCAAGCGACCAGCCGTATCGATAAGAAGAACGTCGACATCTTCTTGCACTGCTTTTTCGTATAATTCGTATGCAACAGATGCTGAATCTGCGCCGATGTCTTTTGAAATAAAGAGACTATCTGTACGTGCCGCCCATTCAGAAAGCTGCTCCACTGCAGCCGCGCGAAATGTATCACCTGCAGCCATAGCCACTTTCAAACCTTGACCATGGTGTAGTTGGCTTGCCAATTTTCCTATACTGGTTGTTTTACCTGCGCCATTTACGCCGCATACCAAAATAACGTACGGTCCACTCTCAGGTTTGGTAATAATCAGGGGTTTAGCGACCGGTTTCAAAATTTCCGTCATTTGCGCGGCAAGTGCTTCATTAATATCATTCTCATCAACATCTTGACCAAAGCGATCTTTTGAAAAATTCTCGATAATTTTTGCAGCCGTTTGCGGGCCTAAATCAGCTTCGATCAAGATATCTTCCAAATTATCGAGTGTTTCCTGATCAAGTTTCTTTTTAGTGATCGCATCGGCAATGCCGCGTGTTAATTTGGTCGAAGATTTAGACAAACCACCCGTTAAACGAAATAACCAGCCGACTTGCGCGCTGTCATCGGCGAATTCTTCTTTTTCTTCAGCCTTGGCCGTATCAGACAATTTAACAATAGGCGTTTGTTGTAGCGTTTCGATGATTTCGCTTTCAGACTTTTGTAACTCATGTTTTATTTCATCATCAAGCTCTGCTTCATATTCTGTTGGCAGCTCAATTTGAGGTTCGCCAGGATGATGGAGTAACCTATCGTCCTGCTCGTCTTGCTCCTGCTCTTTTTGATTTTTCTTCTTGCGCCAGAAAACCATGATTTTTTACCTTTTGAATTGTACGTGCATATTACTATTTTCTGCATACTTTATCTACAGATATATAATTGGCTTTGGCTTCCTTGCTTTGTTTTTTTATATCATCCATCATATATGATAAATATACATCCATTGCATCGTCTATTTTATCAATGAGAATTTGAAAACCGCTATCCACAACACTTCTATCTATGTATGTGTCTTCTGACATTGCTATTATGGTTGGCATATCTGTTTTTAACTTTGCCAAGGCTTTTACCACTATTTTCTCGTTTCTTCGTGCGTTTTCTTGTTGTCGTTTTAAAAGTGTGTTGAATTTGCACGTGCCTTTTTCGTATTTGTTCGCGATATTGATTTTATTGTCGATACTGGCTGTTAGGTGAACTTTTTCTACAAAAGGGCATAGATATACGCCATATTTATCATAACGAAGCGCAACATAGCGCGTAGACCCGTCAATATCAATTTCAGTTTGAGAGTACGCTGCACCGCGTTTCTCCAAATCGTGCCATCTTCGTTTTTTTAATTTCATACGGCCATATCTCTTGGCCTCTTTTTTTAAAGCACCTGCTGATTTGCTATAGTTATAAGTTGTACCGTTATTTTCCAATTCTATACTTATTTTGCTTTGAAATCGTTTTTTTTCGCGGCAACGTGTTTGTGATTGCGCAAATGCGCTAGAAATAGAAAAGCACAAAAGTAAAGTAAAATATAATAAAATCTTTATACTCATTTGAAAATATTACCTAAACTATACTTGCTGTTAAATGTTTTTTATTTAGTGTATGTGTTTTTACATTTACCATACTGCCTGGTTTTAATTCTTTATCGATACGGATGGGTGTAAAATACTCAGATCTTCCAAAGCTGTCTTTTTCTACAATAACTTGCATTTTTTTATTTAAGTTATACTTTAAGTGTTTTTTCAACTGTATGTTTCCTAAATCACGAAGGTGTTTGGCGCGTTGCTTTCTTATTTGCGAATCAACCTGCGGCATTTTTGCGGCTGGTGTGCCTTCACGCTCTGAATATGGGAAAATGTGTAAAAATGTTAAATCACACTCCTCGATAATACGCGCTGTATTTTTAAACATATCGTCAGTTTCAGTTGGAAAACCGGCAATGATATCCGCCCCAAAGCTTATATCGGGTCTGTATTCCCGCGCACGGCGGCACATTTCTATGGCATCTTCGCGCAGGTGGCGGCGTTTCATGCGTTTTAAGATCATATTGTCGCCCGCCTGCAAAGACATATGCAAATGTGGCATCAGGCGCGCCTCCTCAGCGATCAAACGCCATAGGTCATCATCAATCTCGACCGGATCGAGAGAAGATAGTCGCAATCTCGGCAATTCAGGTACAAGCGCCAGAACGCGGCGGATCATTTGGCCAAAGGTCGGGCTGCCGGGTAGATCAGGGCCATAAGATGTTACATCTACACCTGTTAATACGATTTCTTTATACCCGGTTTGAACAAGCGTACGCACCTGTTTAACGATCTCTCCAATCGGGACAGAGCGTGAATTCCCGCGACCATAGGGGATTATACAAAACGTACACCTGTGGTCGCATCCGTTTTGAACTTGTATAAACGCGCGGCTTTGGTTTTCAAACCCCTGTATCAGATGACTGGCCGTCTCTTTTACGGACATGATATCATTTACAAGCACTTTATCCGGTAATTTTAGCCCCCATGTTTCGGGATTTAATTTAAGGTCGTTACCGATTATCTGGTCGACTTCTTCCATTTGTGCGTAGTTATGTGGATCAATTTGGGCAGCGCAGCCTGTGACTATGATACGGCTTTGTGGATTATCTCGTTTTGCGCGTCTTATGGCTTGTTTGGCTTGGCGTTCGGCCTCTTTAGTAACGGCACAGGTATTAAATATAATGGCGTCTTTTAAACCAGCATTTTGCGCATGTTTTTTTATAACTTCCGACTCATATGTATTGAGGCGGCAACCAAATGTGACGACTTCGGGTGATTTACTCTGTATATCTTCTGATTTCATGCTTTTTCTTATCGCTAATTTGATGAAGCGTCAACTTTTTGAACTTTTAAGCTTTATTCGGTTACTAATGGTTTTTCGATGCCCCAAAACATCCAAGATTCGCCTTTGACTGTTTTTTTTGCAGGGAGTATAACAAAACCGTCTTCCGGCATAACGACATCTTCGCTGTTCTGATAGTGTACAAGGGTGTCTCCTTTTTTGACCGGATGCATGTTTTTCCAGTCTTGCGCCATTTGGCCGTCATTTTCATCTGTACGTATAAGTGCGCCTTTTAGCTGAATATCATACTCGCCTTCATTGGGAAGGTTTTCTGGATAGAGACTTTTGCTTATCTCTGACATTTTCAGATATTTGAGAGCATTTAAACTCGCGGTCAGGCCAACATCAGCTGCGCGTGGATGATTGTGATTTCCGCATTCGAGCGTTACGCCAATCGCGCCGTGCTCGCGTGCATATTCGGTTGTCCCTATGGCTTGACGCTTATCTGTAACACTATCATTTGCGACGACGGCCTCTGACCAGCCATATATTGTTCTGGGGATTCCTAATGCCCGTACATATTTAATTGTGTTCGCATCGCGCGCGCCGACAAATATGAACGCATCGCCTTCGGACTGATAAGAATGCAGGTCAAGCAAATAGTCCGTTTTTTCGAGAACAGGACATAGAACCAGATCGAGATGATCTTCGTAATTTTGCGGGTTGTCTTTGGGGTACAAATGTCGGTTTAAATTGCGATCAACAAAACGTATTCCCCTTTCAAAGGCTAGTGTATTGACCACAGGCATTAAAACAAGTGTACCACGATTAATTTTTATTTTTCCTGCTTCAATGTGTTTAATAAGCTGCTTTATAGCTTTTGGGCCGCATGGCTCACTGCCGTGGACTGCGCCAAGAATCGTTAATACAGGGCCATTCTCTTCGCCTTTGTATGTAATGATTTCAGGATTTGAATATTTTTCTTCCATTTCTGTCCTTTTATACCTTTAGGTTACCTTCAAACACGTACGCCACGGGGCCGATCATGTGAATATGGTTTGTGTCTTTCTTCCATTCAATGGTTAATGTTCCGCCATCCATAATGATGTTTGCTTTTCTATCCGTTAAACCACGACGTACGGCGGCGGTTAGTACCGCACATGATGATGAGCCGGATGCCATAGTATAGCCCGCACCGCGTTCCCAAATTTTAATGCGGATATTGTTTTTATCTATGATTTTTGCGAACTGTACGTTTGTTTTATTTGGGAATAGGTCATAATTTTCAAGTTTTTGTCCTGTTTTATTGGTATCGACTATATTCAAATCTTTCACAAAACATACGCAGTGCGGATTACCCATCGAAACCGCTACGGGATTTTTTATGTTGTCAACTTCGATAGGTAAAGATAGCGTATCTGTTTCATGGCTTAGCGGTATTTCATGCCACTTATAACGAGGCGCGCCCATATCAACCGCAATAAAATCATCGTGTTTCCAGCAATGTACGTGTCCGGCGAGCGTATCTATTATGCATTGATCTGTGCCCTGCTCCTTCATGTATCTATCAGCAACGCAGCGGGTAGCATTGCCGCAAGCTTCCGAAACCGAGCCGTCACTATTATATATGCGCATAAAAAAATCTGCGCCTGTGCTATGCTCCATCACGATAAATTGATTACAGCCGACACCTAGACGGCGATCGCTGATTAGTCGTATTTGATCTTCTGTAAAGTATGCATGTGTGCCGTTTCTGTGATCGAAGATTACAAAGTCGTTGCCTAGTCCATGCATTTTTATAAATTTAGTCATTTTATATCTGCTTTTTCTTGACTTGGGCTTTTTAATACCATAGTTTGCATTCAAATTTCCACTGACTTTTATATTGTCAGTGCCCAAGGTCTTTAGAGGATCAGGTACACCGCTCTCGGCGCATACGCTCAGAGTGGTTTAAATGCTATTAAGCGATTGGATTACGATGTTTGACTGATTGAGCGATAAACTAGGCAATGTTTTTGCAAAGTTACGTGGTAAAGGTAGCTTGAGTGAAAATGATGTAATGGCGGTCAGTAAGGAAATACGTATGGCCTTGCTAGAGGCGGATGTTGCCCTTCCAGTTGTTAAAGATTTTATTACCCAGATTAAAGATAAAGCCGTTGGGCAAAATGTTGTAAAGGGCGTGAATCCGGGGCAGCAAGTTGTAAAAATTGTTCATGACGAGCTGGTCAAAATGCTTGGTTCAGAGCATGAGGCGCTTAAATTCTCTTCGCCACCCTCTGTCTATCTTATGGTTGGCCTGCAGGGGTCTGGTAAGACAACGTCTACGGCGAAAATAGCCAAGATGCTGACCGATCGTCAGAAAAAGAAAGTTTTGATGGCGTCTCTTGATATTTACCGGCCTGCCGCGCAAGAGCAGCTAAAACAGCTTGGTGAACAAACTGGTGTTTCTACGCTGCCTATCGTAGAGGGACAAAAGCCGGTTGATATTGCCAAACGCGCAGTTGATACGGCACGTAAAGAGGGATTTGACCTTGTCATGCTGGATACGGCGGGTCGCTTATCCATAGATGAAGAATTAATGGCGGAGGCTTCGGCCATTCGCGATGCAACCCATCCTATTGAAACGCTACTTATTGCTGATGCAATGACGGGGCAAGATGCGGTCAATACGGCTAAAATTTTTGATGAAAAAGTCGGGCTTACCGGTATCATGCTCACACGTGTTGACGGAGATGCACGTGGCGGCGCGGCGATGTCTATGAAGGCCGTGACCGGAAAGCCGATTAAGCTTATCGGAGTGGGTGAAAAATGGACAGAGATCGAACAATTTCATCCTGAACGTATTGCGGGGCGCATTCTGGGGATGGGTGATATTGTATCACTTGTTGAGAAAGCGGCAGAAACCGTCGATCAAGAAGACGCCCAGAAAATGGCGCAGAAATTCAAGAAGGGTCAATTTGATTTTAATGACCTTCTCTCTCAAATTCGCCAAATGAAAAAGATGGGCGGTATGGGTTCAATGATGAAACTTCTGCCCGGTCTTGGAAAAATGGCAGGGCAGCTTGATGAGATGGGTGTAAATGATGGCATGGTTTCCAAACAAGAAGCGATCATTCTCTCTATGACTTTGGCCGAGCGTGCCAAGCCTGACTTATTGAACGCATCACGGAAAAAACGGATTGCGGCGGGTTCTGGCTCTAGCGTTCAGGAGATTAACCGCCTTGTAAAGCAGCAAAAGCAAATGCAAACCATGATGAAACGTATGAAAAAAATGGGTATGGGCGGCATGATGAAGCAGATGAAAGGCCTTATGGGCGGAAAAATGGACGAGCTTGAGATGATGGCTGGTTCTATGGATCCGGATAAATTAGCTGATGATATGCAAAAAGCCGATTTAGGTGCGCTTGGCGCTAACCCATTTGCAAGTGGCGGATCTGGCAGTATACCCGGATTAGGTGGTGGCAACGCTTTATCAAATTTGTTAGGCGGTCAAACGGGGAAGAAGGGTAAAAAATAAGTCGTATTTGAACATGCTCTATATGATCACTTTATAATTCTTCATATAAAAAAGACGTACAGGGCATTTTTTAATCTGATTTATTTACATTTTTTAAAAGGAGAAAACAAAATGGCACTAGCAATCAGACTGGCTCGCGGAGGCCGTAAAAACCGTCCGTTCTACCGTATCGTCGTCGCGGATAAGCGTATGCCGCGTGATGGCCGATATATCGAGAAACTGGGTACGTACAACCCGCTTTTGGAGCAAGATAATGATCAACGCGTACAATTCAACCAAGAGCGTGTTGAGTATTGGCTTTCACAGGGTGCAAAACCATCCGAGCGTGTTTCTATATTCTTGGGCAAAGCCGGCGTTATTGATATGCCTGAACAGCCAAACCGCCCCAAGAAATCCGCTATGGGAGAAAAGGCACGTTTGCGCATAGAAGATAAAGAAGAAAAACGTAAAGAAGCAGAAGAAGCGGCCAAGCAAGCAAAAGAAGATGCTAAAGCTGCAGAAGCCGAAGCGGTGGCAGCTCCTGCGGAGGAAACTCCGGCTGAGGACGCCTCTGCAGAATCGGCTGAAGAGCCAAAAGCAGAAGAGGTGAAAGCCGATGCTGCAGGCGAAGCAACCGAAGAAAAGAAAGACGCTTAGAGCTTATGAAGCGTGTTTGCCTGGGTAGAATTACAAATGTACATGGTTTAAAAGGGCTGGTTAAAATCCAGCCCTTTGGCGATGATGTACGTCTTTTGGAAGACCTAAGCCCGCTTTATACTTCAGAGCAAGGTGATGATACGGTTTCAGTAACGCTTAAAAACTCACAAGGTAAGGTCTGGCTTGCGGAGATTGAAGGTGTTCATGACCGTAATGAAGCCGAGCATTATAAAGGCTTAGAGCTTTACGTATCTCGCGATTCTCTTCCCAATCTTGATGAAGATGATGGTGTTTATCATGAAGACATGATCGATATGATTGCCTCATTTGAGAATGGTGAAGATGCTGGACTTGTTATTACCGTGGCTAATTTTGGCGCGGGAGATCTTCTTGAAATCAAACCTAAAATCGGCTCTGCTTTTTATGTTCCCATTGCCGAAATGTATGTTTCAAATATCGATACAGATACAAAAACTATCATACTTACAGATAATGCTTTGGCTTTAAAGGATTTATAAATGTCCTGCCCACTTGTATTGGTTGATGTTGAATATAACCCTTATGTAGCGCATTTAAAAAAAGGCTATTTACATTCTCAAGGTATAGAGGCCTTTGTTTTTGATGATTATTTTATAAAACGAAAAAATATAAAAACATGAACTGGCATGTGAATATTATGACCTTATTTCCGGAGATGTTTCCCGGGTCATTGGGCATGTCTTTAAGCGGTAAAGCGCTTGAGAAAGATATATGGTCATATTCCATACATAATATTCGTGATTACGGTCACGGTACGCATAAGGCGGTAGATGACACTCCATTTGGCGGAGGCGCAGGCATGATTTTGCGTGCCGATGTTTTAGAGCAAAGCTTTTTATCTATCCCTAAACCAGGCCAATGTTATTACTTAAGCCCGCGTGGTACCCCCTTAACGCAGCAAAAAGCCGAAAACTTTATACGTACACCCTCTATCACTTTACTATGCGGGCGATATGAAGGTGTGGATCAACGTTTTTTAGAAGCGTATGATTTTGTAGAGATCAGCATTGGTGATTATGTTTTATCTGGTGGGGAGCCAGCCGCGCTTATTTTAATGGATGCGTGTATTCGTCTGTTGCCGGGCGTGATGGGGAATGATGAAACGGCGGCGAATGAGAGTTTTTCAAACGATAAAAATGGCTACCTTGAGCACCCGCATTATACGCGCCCTGCACTTTGGGAAACGCGTGATGGTCGGCCGTTTGAAACCCCTGAGGTTTTAACATCTGGTCATCATAAAAATATTCAGAACTGGCAGAAGGCGCAATCCTACGAGATTACAAAACGCGTACGGCCTGATCTTATTCAAAAAAATGCAGAAGAAGATTAAAAAAGTACGGTTTATTCATGTTATTTACTTGCAAGTCCTTCAAATCGCGCGTATAAAACGCACAATTATATCTGTCTTTACTATATTTAGATTTAGACACCTTTTTAAAAATATAAATGAACCGCCGGTTTGCTCTTATGCTAGATAAAAGTAAATTCGAAATCGGGTTCTGCGAAAATTAAAGGATTAAGACCTATGAATACTATTCAAAAATATGAAGCTAAACAATTGGCTGAAATTCAGCAATCCAAAGAAATTCCGGATTTTAGCCCAGGTGATATAATTAAAGTTAATGTTAAAGTGCGTGAAGGCACACGTGAACGTATTCAGGCTTATGAAGGCGTATGTATCTCTCGCAAAGGTGCGGGCATTAATGAAAATTTTACCGTACGTAAGATCAGTTATGGTGAAGGCGTAGAACGTGTTTTTCCTTTATGGAGCTCACGCGTTGACAGCATTGAATTAATGCGCCGTGGTTCGGTACGCCGCGCCAAGCTTTATTATCTTCGTAATTTACGCGGTAAGTCTGCTCGTATTGCCGAACGTACTTCTGGTCATGGTATTGATACAAAAGCTGCAGAAGAGCGCAAAGCTAAAAAAGCGGCCAAGAAAGCCAGAAAATCTTAAACATCGATTTTTTAAATTATATTTAAAAAGCAGGCATAATAGCCTGCTTTTGTTTTTTTGAGTTATTATTCTTTATACAATACTAATTAAGAGATATCGGCGCATTTAGTGTGACTTTATAACCATTATAATGCATAGCAGATAAATTTATTTTATCGCCCTGATTTAAACCTTTTGCCCATCCATTTTCAAGCTGCCCAATATAGTAAAGGTTATCGTAAAGAACGGCGTGCACATCTCCGCTTTCCTTATTGATTATAACATTTTCTGCACGAATATATGCCGGATCAAAAAACTCTATTGTTGGTTTTCCTGTTTTATCTTTTAAAAACTCCGCGCGTACGCCATGCCCTTGATCGGTTTGTTTCTTTCCCATACTCACCCCCGTTAATTATATGTCTGCCTATATTGTCACGCGTTTATGCGGTCTTTTATTGACAGGTCGCCCTTCCCTGCTCTAGCTTAGGGCTATATTTGAAGAATAATATTATTCGTTAAAGCTTAACATTGATTTAAGAAGGTGCTTTTTAAAAAAAAGCATTTAAGAAATGACCGAAACACCACAGAGTTTGTTTGAAAAAATTTGGAAGGCGCATGTTGTACATGAAGGTGATAATGGGACCTGCCTTTTATATATTGACCGGCACTTGGTTCACGAAGTGACTTCTCCGCAAGCGTTTGAAGGGCTTCGACTTGCGGGAAGACGCGTACGGCGGCCAGATGCGACATTAGCTGTGGCCGATCACAACGTGCCGACCACGGATCGCTCGCTCGGTATTCAAGAAGAAGATAGCCGGATACAAGTCGAAACGCTCACGCGTAATTGTGAAGAGTTTGGAATCAAACTGTTTGACATGAGTGATAAGCGCCAAGGCATTGTTCACATTATTGGTCCGGAACAAGGATTTACGCAGCCGGGCATGACAATTGTATGCGGAGACAGTCACACAAGTACCCACGGTGCATTTGGCGCGCTGGCTTTTGGTATCGGAACATCAGAAGTTGAACACGTACTTGCTACGCAAACTCTTATACAGAAACCTGCAAAAACACTTAGGATTACGGTGAACGGCGAAGTGGGCGCAGGCGTTACGGCAAAGGATATTATTCTCGCGATTATTGGAAAAATTGGAACAGCTGGCGGCGCGGGGCATGTTATTGAATTTGCAGGTGATGCGATACGCACGCTTTCTATGGAAGGACGTATGACCGTTTGTAATATGTCGATAGAAGGCGGCGCGCGGGCAGGCCTTATTGCGCCAGATGATGTGACATTTGACTATATTAAAGGCCGACCAATGGCGCCTACGGCGGAGCAATGGGATGATGCTGTTGCATATTGGCGTACGCTTCATTCAGATGATGGAGCGCGGTATGATAAGGAAGTCACACTTGATGCGGCGCATATTATTCCTCTTGTCACATGGGGTACAACGCCGGAAGATATTGTGCCAATTACTGGTAAAGTGCCTTCACCACTTGACTTCGAAGATGAGAATAAACGTGCGTCGGTTCAGCGTATGCTTGACTATATGGGACTTGAGGCTGGTCAGAATATGCAGGATATTGCCGTTGATAAGGTCTTTGTTGGATCATGCACCAATGGAAGAATTGAAGATATTAGAGCCGTTACGGATGTAGCCAAAGGGCGTACGGTTGCGGATGGCGTTCATGCGATGATTGTTCCAGGGTCTGGTTTAGTTAAAGCGCAGGCCGAAGCAGAGGGGCTGGATATTATTTTGAAAGAAGCAGGTTTTGATTGGCGGGAGCCTGGATGTTCAATGTGCTTGGCAATGAATGCCGATAAACTTTTATCGGGAGAGCGATGTGCCTCAACATCAAACCGTAATTTTGAAGGTCGGCAAGGGCGCGGCGGACGTACGCATCTTATGAGCCCAGCTATGGCGGCAGCGGCGGCCATTACCGGCCGGCTGACAGATGTGCGCGATTTATGATGCAGCCCGCTATATTCACACGCTCAGGCTGGCCGGATGATTTTGATTTTAACACTGATCCGGTGTGTCAAACACGTTTTAAACCTTTTATTGTAGAGCAGTTGCAAAACTTAAAAACATATGATGGTTTGAGGCCGAAAGACACATCTTATATTTTTTATGATCATGCCTTACGTGTTGCAAAAGATGTACGTGAAGTTTGTTTATATGCGGGGCTTCCTCCCCATGCCGGCGAAAATCTTTATCAAGCGGTTTTAATCCATGATATTGGAAAAACCGCGTTACCTCACGATATATGGGATATCCATGAAAAACCGAGCGATGGATTGAAAAAGCAAAGACGTACGCATACAACCTTAGGGGCTAATCAGTTTAAAGATAATTTTAAGGATATTGATCATCCGTTCAAAACGCTGGCCTATGATATTATTTTAAACCATCATGAGCAAATGGATGGGGGCGGTACACATGGTTTAGAGGCTGATAAAATTTCTATCCCTGTACGCTTGGCCGCCATTGTGGAGGCATTTGATGGATGGTCTGTCACGCGTCCACATTTTGGTGATAGAGATGTGAGCGTTGTTAGTGTTTTGAACCGTATGCGTACAGAAAAAATGCATATGTTTGATCCTGATTTATTTGATGTTTTTGAACAATACAAGCTTTCAATGATTTAAGATAAGGTGAATTTATGAAACCATTTACAAATTTAAAAGGCATCGCCGCACCCCTTGATATGATCAATGTGGATACGGATATTATAATACCAAAGCAATTTTTACGTACCATTAAACGTACAGGTCTCGGTATTCATGCTTTTAATGACATACGGTATAACCAAGATGGCACAGAAAAAGAGGACTTTATTCTTAATAAAATGCCTTACCGCAACGCTGAGGTTTTGATTACGCGTGATAACTTTGGCTGTGGATCAAGCCGTGAGCATGCACCGTGGGCAATTTTGGATTTTGGTATTCGATGTATTATTGCGCCAAGCTATGCCGATATTTTTTATAATAATTGTTTTAAAAACGGTATCTTACCTGTGGTTTTACCAGAGGCGGCCGTTGATGCGCTTATGATTGAGGCGCAGAATAATCCGGAAGGTTTGATAGAAATTGATCTTGAGAGCCAAACTATAACACGCGGCAATAAACTGAACTTTATGTTTGATATTGATCCATTTCGAAAGAAATGTCTGCTTGAGGGGGTGGATGATATTGGGCTGACGCTGGCTAAAAAAGATCATATTGGCACATATGAAGGCGATCTTAAGGATAATAAACCGTGGCTTTTTGGTTCAATCAGAGACGTACAGGGTGTATAAATCATGATATATAATTTGATGATCTTACCGGGGGACGGAATTGGGCCGGAGATTATGGCCGAAGTTGAGAAGGTTATTGGGTGGATTAACACTACATCAGACATTTCAATTGAAACGCAAATGGGTTTAATTGGCGGGTGTGCCTATGATACATATGGCGTACCGCTTGATGATGTAACGCTTGCACAATGCCGAGAGTCGGATGCAATTTTATTGGGCGCCGTTGGCGGGCCGAAATGGACAGATACGGCATATGACAAGCGGCCTGAGGCGGGTTTACTTAGATTACGTAAGGAATTGCAGCTTTTTGCGAATTTGCGCCCTGCCCTTGTTTTTGATGCGCTGATTGATGCTTCTACGCTGAAACCCGAGATTGTTCGCGGGCTTGATATATTGATTGTACGCGAGCTTACGGGCGGGGTTTATTTTGGAGAGCCGCGCGGTATTGAAGATATTGGTAACGGCAAGCGCCGCGGGGTGAATACGCAAGTGTATGATTCGGATGAAATTGTACGTATTGGACGCGTTGCGTTTGAATTGGCGCGCAAGCGTGGCGGGCGCGTGACATCGTGCGAGAAGTCTAATGTGATGGAATCAGGGTTACTGTGGCGGGAGGAGATAACGTCCCTACATAGCGCGGATTATAAAGACGTACAGTTAGAGCATATGTATGCCGATAATTGCGCGATGCAGTTGCTTCGTAATCCGGCGCAGTTTGATGTTATTGTGACCGATAATTTATTTGGTGATATTTTATCGGATCAGGCGGCGATGTTGACCGGATCATTAGGGATGTTGCCTTCGGCATCATTGGGCGCGGATGGTGTACCCGGTGTTTATGAGCCCGTACATGGATCGGCGCCAGACATTGCAGGGCAAGGCAAAGCAAACCCGTTGGCGGCGATTTTAAGTTTTGCAATGGCGCTCCGGTATTCTTTGGATCAATTAGATTTGGCAGACTATGTAGAAGACGCAGTTCAAGTTGTCCTCGGTAAGGGTTTACGTACGGTGGATATTATGGCCGATAAATGTACGTGCATTTCGACAGCCGAGATGGGTGATGTTTTGATTGCGGAATTAGCCGGCATTCAGAACAAAGCGGCTTAAGTTTTTTTTTACTAACGGTAGATTTTTCGCGTTGCTCAAAATGACAATACGTATACGTATAAAAAAAAGCCCCACATATGCAGGGCTTTTTTAGTAATTTTCTATTTTTACTGAATAACTCTTATATATAAGTTGCAAAACTCAACTTCTTCATCTTCATTATATCCACTACCGTCAACACAATCTGCAGCTCCTGCAGCAACTACAGAACCAGCATCTGAAAGACCATCATCCAGTTTATTATCTATACGGAAGGCTTGGTTTGGCGTGATAACACCTGTTGTATCTACACCGCCGGCGGCATCATTATGCAAAACTAAGTAATGGCCGCTTCTGAAAGTGTCGCCATCTACACCCTGTGCACTGATCAGCTCTGTGTCTCCACCTGCATAAGAAAAATGAAATCCTCCACCTACTTCTGCTTCTGGATACTTTGCACCAAACTCATCTGTGTCATCAATAGGGTTAACTCCACTTAATAAATTAGCTGCCGAGAGATGTGCGAAAAATGCCTCTCCTTCACCAGATGGTGCAGCATCAAAGCCTTCTTCCACTCTACCGTTACCATCACCACTTGCATTACAAGGTGCGTTATCGCAGTTTACTAGTCTGTCTGCTGCATTTCTGATATCACCAGGTAATGCACCATATTTATCGTCAAATCCAGCTGTTGCGGCATCTATCGCTTTCACCTGAGCGACAGTAGATGTTACCTGTGCATTGGCGATCATTTCTTGCCCTTTAAGTACACCGGCGATAAGTAGACCGATAATAATCATCACGATGGCCAATTCGACGAGGGTGAAACCCGCCTCTGACTCGCGTTTGTTTGTGCGTTGTACGTTCATTTTGAACTCCTTAAAAATGTGAATAGTTTTACAAAAGAATGAAAAGATGTTTTCGATTGATATTATACACAATTTATCAACACCTTAAAACCCTTGGCATATATTATGGTCTATTTATTTTGTTAAAGAGAAGTAAAAATTTGAGGTGTATAGTAGGGTTTTGAGGAAATGATTGCTCATATAAACAAAATGAGGACATGTACATAGGGTGATGGCGGGTTAGCCGATCATGTGTTTTTTGTAATTGTCGCGATATTCGGTTGGCGATGTGCCGGTTATGTCTTTAAATACGCGGTTAAATGTTGCGAGCGCGTTAAAACCAGTCTCCTCAGCGATGATTTTAACGGCTGCGTTTGTCTCAATCAGCAATTGTTTGGCATCATCAACGCGTTTTTCGTTAAAAAGTTGAGGGAGAGATTTGCCAAAATAATCATTTATAACTTTTGAAATTTGCCCTTCGGGCACATTGCACTCCCGCGCGAGATCACTTCTGGAATAATTTGCATCTTGATAGACTTTATCGCGCTCTAACAAGTTGGCTATTTTTTCTATTGTTTTTTGCTCATCTTCCGTCCATTTGCGGGTTTTGGCATTGTCCGGTTTTAAGTTTATGGCTTGGGGATATATTCGAAACAAGCTTGTTGTTACCAGATATACAAAGGCAAGCCCTATAATTATACGTGACAAGCTTGCGATTTCTTCAGATAGGCTTAGGCCTGAAGACATCACGAGAATGATCATATAAAAAATGTTTGCGAATACTATGGCCAGAATAAGCCAGTACCGTTCTCGCCCCGCCTTTTCGCGATATAACCCGTCCATCAAATTTCTTTTTAGCCATATGGTTAGCAAGCTTAGCGCGGATGCGATTAGCCCTGTTACGGTGAGCCAATCGTATAGCGTTTCTTCGGTTTGGGTGGAGAGGATTTTAGCTATTATATATGCAAGCGGTACGAGTGTTAAAATAAGATAGCTGCGGGGGCGCGGCGCCTTGTTTATTCGGGCGATTTGAACGACCATGAGCACACTTAAAGGGGGACCTAAAAGCCATAGAATAAGTGTCCATATATCATAATGCGTGAAGAAATCAGCGATATAATTATGTGAAAATTCAGCGATAAAAGCGAGCGTCATTATCAGGAAATATAAAATGGGAAGACCCGCGCGGCTTAGTTTTCCGGCGCGCATAAGCATGTAAATGAGAATATATACGCTTTGCGCAATACCAATGAGCGCCAAGATTTCGTGAGCTGTAAAACTGAGATTTTCCATCTGGTTTTAATATATGGTTTATATAGCCATTATTGAAGAGATGATTTTTATAAAGTTAGTTTTTGATATTGCACAATTCTGTATTTTTGGCTTCTTCGGGGGTATAAATACGTGTGCAAATGTAATCTTTTGTAAAATTGACTTCGTTAGGATGAATTGTGTCCGCGCTTGTACGCAAGATTTCAGTCATTACGGCGGCGGCTTCTTCACGGCTGCCTTTTGCATTTAATATAAAGGCAGGCATTTGCAGTGTCCATGCCGGCATGTCATCATTATACATATTGGCCAGTTCGTGCGCGAGTTCGAGCGCCAAGTCCTGATCTTTTAGTTGAAAGCGTGCCAAATATATTGCATGGCCAAGCCAACGCCATTTTTGATGGCCCGGGTTTTTTGCCGCGCTCCTGAGGTAAGTTATAATATGGCGAATCCCCTCCTCCTCTCGGGTTGCGCCGTAATACATTCCTGCAAGAACGGGAAGATAGGAAGAGCGCGGGTCGAGGTTATTTAATAAAAAGAACCATTTTTCCAAATCTTTGTAGTTGTATTTTTCAAATGATGTTGTGCGTCCGCCAATTTCTCCCAAGTTTTGGAGCATTATAGCGCTTATACGGTATGCAAGTTGGCCATCACCAAGTGTCATAGCATGAATGCCGAGGGTGGATGGTGGTGGAGGTACATTTGCCCATTGTGTTTTTTCGTCTCTGACCGTCGACCAGAAAAATATATGTATTAATATAAGTGATAAAAATACAGAAAAATATATGAATTTTTGCGTATGTGTTTTCATATTTTTTCTGTATTTTTTAAAATTCACGCCACTTAAGGTCTAATAAAGCCGCAAAAATCACGATTATTGTAAAAAGTAGTGTTTGAAAAACAATAAACCCAATAGAAATTCCTGTTTCAGGTGCACCATAAACAAGCCAAGAGGTTTGCCCGAATAAATCAAGGCGAGGCATTATAGAAGATATTAACTGAATTGCTTTTTCTAAGATTGGTAAATTATATATTTTATTACCTGTATCTATAATACCAAGGATTTGTCCCATGAGCCGCGAGAGAATATAAAACCCAAATACTGCCATAGACGCCGTTGCTGCGCTGCTTAAAATCATAGCAAAGAAGAAAGCAACGTTAATCATTATTATATTCTCACCAATTATGCTTATAAGCCATAAAATATGACCGGTATCAAAGCTGTTTGGATTTATGATAAAGAGAGCAAGCGTTTGCACCACGCCAATTATGCATGCCAATATAGAAAATGCTACGGCGTATGAAGTAATGAAGCTGGTTCGGCTTATTGGCCTTGCAAGTAAAAATTCTATGTCTTTGGTTTCAAATGAACGGCGGATAAAAAATACAGAGAATAGGACTAACCCAAGAATGCCGGCAAATCGTAAACCACCTCCGCCAAATACGGTCGCAAATTGATCTTGCTCGTTAATTGCGCCAGATGCCATGAATATTGACAAGCTCGCCCCAAGAAGAAATGTAACGATCAGGGATATTATAAGTTTATCCCTGATTGCGGCAGTTAATACATATTTTACAAGTGTTAGCGACATTACGGTTAAAGCCCGTTTTATAGCTTGAATGGTCTGCGGTCACCGGAAAAGTTACGATATAAATCCTTATCCGTATCATGGACTGTTTGTGACGGGTCGGCAAGTATTGTTGCCTTTAGCAAGATTACAAGCTCTGTCTTTTGAATTAAATCTCGATGATCTCTGAATAAGGCTCCGGCAACTGGGATTTCTCCGAGTATAGGTACGGAACCTTGAGATCCTTTGAATTCGATCTTGCAATAACCCACCCATTACAATTGGTTGGCCAGAGCGCACGCGTATAACGGAGTCAATTTCTTGTACGTTTAGCTCTGGTATAAGCGATTGAAGACTTGTGACTTCACTCACCGCAGCAAGATATTGTACGGCCGGATCGGCGCGTTCATTTATTACGCGTGTGATCGTTGGACGTACAGCAAGAGACACTGTGTTTTCATCAAGATTTATAGATGGCTGTACGTTTACAAGAACACCTTCCGGCACATTGCGAATTTCACTATCCACATCGACTGTGCGTTCATCTGTATCTGCATCATCCGTTACATCTACATCAAGCTCAAAGAAAACCCGGTTTGTTGCCACGTTTAAAACTGCCGACTGATTATTAAGCACTGTTAGGCGCGGACTTGCTAATGCCCGCACAGTTCCAAAGCCAGATATAGCTTGTACAATGGCCTGAACATCGTTTCCGTTATATCCCACAACCAAATTATTTGCGTTTGCAACAATACTTGAGCCAATTGGTGAAGGTGCGGAGTTTGTATCAAATGAGAAACCATCTGTTAAATACTGGAAAACCGCTTCCCCTGATAAAAGATCTACAGCTGTCCAATCTATACCCGTTGCAAATTCGTCATTAAGCGATACTTCAAGTATTTTTGCTTCGATCAACACTTGAGCGGTTGAAAGTTTTCTTAATACTTTCAAATATGCATCGACTTCCTCATGTGATTTTTGTGAGGCGTAAACGTTTATCATACCGGCTTGCTTATTTATGGAATAGGTAAAGCCATTTCCATTATCGCGTGAACCAGGCGCGCCAAAATCATCTTCTTCATCATCTAATGGTAAAGATTCAACATTAATTACAGCATCTGGTGCTGCGGCCGTAACATTGCCATCTTCATCCGGTGCGGGCGCTACAGCCACTACATCAGGATTTTTTGGTGCCGCCGTTATACGCGGATCACGTCTGCGTTCTTAATGCACCAGTACTTGCGCCTCCTGAAATTTGAGTTAAGTTGGAATCCAACTCTCCCCAAAAATCGGCTTCACTTTCGGTTCTCGCTTCGAATGTTGATCCTGTATCTGCACCTTCGCCTGAAACAACACCAATATCCGTGCGAACACTTCCAGAATTGGTACGCAGATAGCTCAAATAATCAATTTTATATGTTTTATTATATGCACGGTCTTCTTCTACGCGCAAAACGCCATTTTTAAACGTATAACGAAGCCCCGCAATATTTGCGATACGCTCAATAACTTCATCAAAGGGCTTACTTCTAGCTGTAAAAATAATGGACCCGCGAATGCCGGGGTCTAGTTCAATATCCATATTTGCTTGCTCGGCAAGCTCGTATAATACGTCCTTTACAGGAACAGTCTGGTTAACCGAAACTGACACTAAAGGCATTGTTTCCATATACTCCTGAGGCCTTGCCACATAAGGTTGTAAGTCGGGAATTTCTGAAGTATCCGCAAAACCACCAAGTAAATCATCGTCTGATTCGGGGAGACGTTCGGCCAAAGCATCTTTGAAATCTTGAATCTCCATATTAGCGGCACGATCAGGTTTTAATTGATTTTTAGCCATATCGCACGCCGGCAAGACCAATGTGATAAGAAGTAAGGATAAAATTAGAGGGAAATTCGAAAGCGTTCTCATGTTTACGGATCTTTTTGTTTAAAAACTTAGTTTATAATTAGAAAAATGACTTCACATATATTATCAGCGTGAAACTATTAGCAAAGTAAAGCACAGGGGTTATCTATTATGCAATAGCGTATTTGATTGAAGATATAAACGAAACAGTTATAGAGCTTTTTTGTTTACAAAGACTGGGGAAAACTTTTTTAGGTCAAAGTATTAATCTCGTAGAGACAGCAGTGATGTATCAAGATCGGACAGAGTATTTTTACCAAGTGTGCCTTTGCCTTCCATGTCAAATTGCTTGATTTTTATTTTCATATCTGATGGTTTATCAGAGTTGGAAATAGCGGTTTCATCGGTTATCAGCCCCTCTGCGTAAAGTCCAAGTAATGATTGATCAAAGGTGCACATACCGATCGAATTATTTTGCTCCATTACTTCCTTAATACGCGAAATTTCGCCTTTCATGATCAGTTCCCTCACAAATCCTTGATTCAGCATGACTTCGATTGCCGGTACGAGCCCGCCATCTGTGCTTGGGATTAGTCTTTGTGATACGATTGCCTTTAAATTCATAGACAGATTTAAACGGATTTGATTGGCAAAATCTTCAGGGAAAAGATTTACAATACGCTCGATTGCTTGATAAGAGTTATTAGTATGAATGGTAGAAAGACATAAATGACCTGTTTCCGCGCTGATCAATGCTTGCTCCATAACATCACGATCTCTGATCTCTCCAACTAAAATAACATCAGGACGTTGCCTTAGTGCATTTTTTAAAGCAACGGCAAATGTTTCGGTATCAACGCCAACTTCTCGCTGGGTTACGACACATTTTTTATGTTCATGGAAATATTCAATCGGGTCTTCGATTGTTATTATATGTCCCTGCTCAAGCGCGTTTCGATAATCCACCATAGAGGCAAGTGTCGTGGATTTACCCGATCCTGTCATACCTGTAATTAATATAAGACCGCGCTTTTCCATTGCGAGCTTTTCTAATATCACAGGCAAACGCAAGGTCGAGAAACTGGGGATATTTGAAACGATACGCCGGATCACCATAGCAGCAAATTGGCGCTGTTTTAATACATTAACGCGGTAACGGCCAAGCTCGCCCATATCGAGCGCTGTATTCAGTTCCATATGCGTTTCAAAATCACGTTTTTGGCGACTTGTTAATACGGCGGATAAAATTTCATCCATATCTTCAATTGTTAGGTTTTCGCCAAGATGCGTAAATCCATTATCACCCCGCAATGTTGCAGGATAGCCAATCGTTAAATACAGATCGCTGGCATTATGCTCGGACATTGCCCTTAAATGCTGGAATATAATTGGTGGATTACTGCTCAAAATGAATACGCCTCATCTGATTCTAAATCACCTTTTGATCCACCCGTATCAGTAAAGGCCTCGCCATCCATGCGGCCACCACCAAGAGCACCAGATGCGTAATCCTCATCACGCTTCTCGTCTTCGCTTTCATCCGTTGTACGAAGCAATGCGCGGCGTGCTTCGGCCTTATCAATAATTCCTGCTTCCAATAAATCAGTAACAGCGTCCTCCATGGTAATCATGCCGTAGCGTGAGCCGGTTTGCATCATAGAATACATTTGAGGGATTTGATTTTCGCGAATCAAATTTCGAACCGCGTTTGTACCCACTAAAATTTCAAAAGCACCAACGCGCCCGCCGCCTTCTTTTCTAAGTAATGTTTGTGCAACCACGCCTTGTATTGAGCTCGCTAACATTGCGCGCACCATTTCTTTGTCTCCGGTTGGAAACACGTCAATTACACGGTCAATTGTTTTAGATGCCGAGTTTGAGTGCAACGTCGCAAAAACCAAGTGTCCGGTTTCTGCAGCTGTTAAAGCCAATGAAATGGTTTCATAATCACGCATTTCCCCTACCAAAATAACATCAGGGTCTTCACGAAGCGCGCTTTTTAGTGCACGTGCAAAATTTTTCGTGTCTGTACCGACTTCGCGGTGATTTATCAGGCTTTTCTTTGAGTTATGGAAGAATTCGACCGGATCTTCGATGGTCAATATATGTTTAGCATGATGAACATTAATATGATTTATCATTGATGCCAATGTAGTCGATTTTCCAGAGCCTGTTGGACCCGTTACCAATATTATTCCCTTTTCAAGCTCGGCAAAGCGGCGCATAACGGGCGGTAGATCTAACTGCTCCATCGTTGGTACTTCCGAGGGGATTGTACGGAAAACTGCCGAGGCTCCAAGCCGTGTTGTAAAACCATTAACGCGGAACCGTGCCTTTTCGCCAAGTGCTATGGCAAAGTCAAGTTCCATGTGTTCTTCATATTCTGCCCTTTGCTCTTCGGTCATAACAGAATAGAGCATCGTACGAATATCGTCGCTAGATAGTGAATCCCCCCTTGATTCGCTTAAGAAGACCATGAACACGAATAATTGGGGGGCTGCCCGCGCTTAAATGCAAATCTGACGCATCGTTTTGCATGGTGAAGGCTAATAGCTGTGTTAAGTCCAAAATATTCTCCTTAATGGTATTTAGTAGAAAGGTTTTACGTTTTCATTTTGATTTGTATTTTAAATATTAAGGCTCTTTATTTTTAACGCAATAATATGAAGGGAACGTAAACGAATAGTGCATATTTTACCAGATTTATAGATTAATTGAACTATTGATTAACAAAAGGACAAAAAGAGAAGTAATAAGTGCAGGCCCAAATGGAAAAACATTCTGTTTTTTGATTTTCTTCCATATTATTGCGATCAACACGCCTGTGATACCGGATAAGATAAAATAGAGCGCGATATTAGTAAAGCCTAGCCATAGACCACTTACAAAGAAGAATTTTATATCGCCCATACCCATGGCATTTTTGTTAAGCATTTTTGTCATTAGGGAAGAAAGAAGCCATGAGATTATACCCAAGAAAAATGCAGCGCCGATATATTGAAGCATAACCTCTGATAAGGACGCGCTTTCGTAAACCATATATATAATGCGTGCAAACCCGATAAAGCCGACTATGGCAACGAGGCGGTTAGGCAGAAGCATGGTTTTGAAATCAATTATAATTAGGGATATCAGAAACGGAAGCGTCAATAATATAAAAAATGTTTCAGATGATTGCCTGTGAATTATAAAAACTATGATCGCACATATCATCGCGCTTATTTCGGTTAATGGATATATGCCCGAAACTTTGGATTTACAATATCTGCATTTTCCCTTTAGCCAAAGCCACGAGAATACAGGAATTAAGTCTATATATTTAAGACTAGTTTTACATTTAGGGCATTGAGAGTTCGGGTTTTCAGTGGCGCTTCTCTTTTTAAAATGAGCCCATGATTGCCCCGATACTTCCCGATGGATTATGGCTGTTGCAAAACTGCCTATACTCAAGCCAATAATGGATACAAAAAATAACTCAAGAATAATCATCGATATATACGCCGAGTTTTTGTTGAGGCGCTTTTATTCGCATTTTGGAATTTTAGCGAATATTTGCCAGACGCTCATAGATGGCTTCGCGTGGTATCGATTTACTGCCCCCATATGTGACATCAATTTCAAGTGCTTGTTCATAATATTTTACCGCTTCAAGCTTGTCACCCGTGCGGTCAGCGATTACTGCCATGTTATAAACATGGGATGCATTTGATGGCTCCATACTTGCCGCCATTCCGAGATATTGTATAGCTTCATCATAGCGTGCCAATTTGGCCTGCATGACTGCAATTTGAGCGGCCAAACCTACATTATGTGGATCCTGATCATATAAATCCAAAAGCTGGCGCAAAGCTACAGAGGGATATCGTTGTCCTACTAACCCAAGACGATTTATCTGGGCGTGGGTGTTATTTGGCTTAATAACGAGTAGACTTTCATATTTACGTATAGCTTCTTCAATGCGACCGGTTTGCTGATAAGCGGTTGCTAGCCCCAATATAACATTGGGATCCCGCGGTCTTTTTTCCTCTAAACGCTCATACATCTTTAAAGCCGAATTATAACGCCCCAGTTTCATCGCCCGGTCTGCGGAAACAAGTTGCGCGTGCGTAGAGCCTTTACTGTAATTTTGTTCAACAATGACAAATTTTGAGCCAGGCTCCAATCTTGGGTTTACTTTACGTGGCCCGCCTTTTCGACCCATTTCTCCGGTAGGTACCAATGCCTCAGCATCAAAGAATAGGTTTTCATCTTCTGCCCCTTCAGGTAAGACCGGCAATTCCAAATTCCCCATTTCGTCCGTTGGCACGATGACAGGGTCATTTAAATTTTCAATTTCAGGCGCGTTTGTATCATCTACATCTTGTATGTTTGTATTGTCTAAAGGGGTAATATCTTGAACGGGGGTATTCGTAAGGTCTTGCGCATTTGTAGAGGCCGGCTTGTACAATAACATCATAAGCACATACGCACCACACAGTGCCATACCGGTCGCGTACTTCTTAAAATTTTGTTTTATTAAAAGCATGATGTTATGTCCTTCATAATCTTTTCATATTCTAAACAGGCATAGAGTTTAAATAAAGCCTTTTATAAACCTTGTGTACAGTATCTTTTGGCTTTCTTACCCGTTCTTTACTTTATGCGGCTTTTTTACGCATGTGGTTATTTTCAACATAATGCAAAAATGCACATTCAAGGTTGTCTTTACCCGTAAGGGTTCGTAAAGCGGCCGGCTTATCGGTAAATCTTATTTCGCCTTGATCCAAAATCGTAACGCGGTCACAGATTTCATCCATATCGGCCAAAATATGAGAGCTTAGAAAAATTGTCTGGCCGTTTTTACGTTGATGGATCAGCATATCTTTTACGAGACTTCGTGCGCGCGGATCCAATCCGCTCATCGGTTCGTCAAGAATCAGGAGCGGGCATTTGGTCATGATTGTACCGATGAGCCCTAATTTTTGACGCATACCCTTAGAATACGTACCAGCTTTTCTTTTTAATGCGTCCGGATCAAGCGCTAGTTTTTCGGCCATCTTTATAACCGCATTTTTATCGAATTTTTGATTGTAAAGGCGGAGAGAGAATTTTACAAACTCAAGACCTGTTAAAAACCATGGCGGGTCAAAGCGTTCCGGCAAATAAGCAATTTTCTGACGGCCTTCTTTACTGCCAGCAGCATGACCAAATACTTTAACTTCACCGGCCATGGTGGTTTTTAAATTCAAAATAGCTTTTATTAGAGTAGTCTTTCCAACCCCGTTCAGTCCTATAAGTCCAAAGAATTCACCGCACTCAACATGCAAGTTTATGTCATTTATAACCGGATTTTTGTTATATCCCATTTGTACATTGGATATTTGTAAGGCGTATTTGAGGGGTGTATTCGGTTGGTTCTTCATGATTTTATCCTATAAGCTTTTTTACTATCCAGGTAAAAACATACGTGTATCAAGGTTAAAACGCTGATGTGCGCGCAAACGTATCGGGAATATCTGATTTGTATATTCGTCAAACCATTTCAGTTCGATGTGGTGTTTATATACAACCAGCTCTAATGCTTCTTTTGGCAATGCCTTAGGATTAATGCGCTGACCATTTAGCCATATTGTCCATGCGCTGCCAGATTTATATACAATACCACCCAAGGATATGTCACGCTCTTCGGGGCGCGGTTTGTCTTTGAATTCTATAGGGCCTTCATTTAATGCGTTATTCAGCTCAGAATTTGTAGGGGCGCGGACTGGGCCACGTGTTGTTTTGGCTTCTTTTAATGCCGTTTGCTCCCAATATGTGAAAAGCAGTGATGGCACCTCCGAAGGCTTGGTCTTGTTTGGTGATATATAGTATGTTTTAGCCTTATCAGCCGTCATATTAGGCATACTATCAGGCTGTTGCTGATTATTTATGCCGTTTAATTCATTGCCTTCTTGCGCGTTTGAAATATCCGCATCATTTGTAGAATCATTGCTCTCTGGTGCACCATTAAGTGCGCCAGGATCTGTTGCCGTTTGATTACTTTGTACATTTTCCACAGTCTGCAGATTTTCAGGATTTAAATACAAATCATCTTCGTTTATCTGCGTGTTACTTTCGGGCGGCAATAAAGGTTTTATATCTACACCCGGTACAAAAGTTTGCTCAATTTCTTCTGGTGTAACTGCTTGTGGTGTTGCCTGTAACTGTTGATCAGATTTTTCTATCAAATTTTTGACTTCTGCGGCAGGGGCATTATTTTCAGAGCTTACATCCTGCAATTCTATTGTTGCTTCAGGCATTATAACTTGGGCATGTGCCAAATTTAAACCAAGGAAGTTAAGTCCGATAAAGGCCAGCATTACTATATTTTGGAATACGGCTTTCATTATATGCCCCCCTCTGTTTTCATGAGGTCTGCTACGTTTTCTTGCGGCACCATTGTTCGCCAGATTGCTTCTATCTTGGCTGTCACCAATTCCGGATTACCACCACTTGCGATACTTCTCAGAATTGTAAGATTTATATTGGCTTCTCGCTTTAGCTCAATGCTCTCGACGGTTACATGCCCGGGAAAGAATTCGTCAATAAGATATAGATATTCGTATACATCTACATCATCAACCGCTTTTATATCAATTGTTACGGGGGAGCTCAATATAATATGTCCCGCTTTTTCAGCTTCAAGATCGCTTTCTAATGATGCTTGTCCAATATTTGCCAGCGCAGATATAACGCCTGCCTCTTTTTGGATTGAGTTCTAAATTTCTAACGGCTTGTCTACGCCCCTGATCGGTAAAAAAGCCACGTTTTTTTAGTATTTCAAATTGCGTGCGCTGTATCTCCAGCTGTTCGAATTCAATTTGAAGACGATTTATATCGCCGCGTAGACCCGATATTTTAGAGCGTGAAGTTCGTTCTTCTCTTTCTTTTTGCGTTTTTTCAGGCATTAAATATAAATACAAAACAGACGCTAAAATAATATTAATGGCTGCTAGCACCACTAAAATGATAATACGTCTTGCTCCTAGAATTTTAATCATGGCTGAACATCCGTTTCCAGCTTACGCATACCGCTCACTTCTATCTCTGCAACAAAATCTTGTTGTACATCCTGTTTATCAACATCACCGGATTCCACTATAATATCTTCGGAATACTCATAGTCTTTTAAATACTTCAAAACCTTCACCTTATTTTGTGGCATTATATCTTGAAGGCGATCTCTTAGTTCGGATACTTCAGTATTTCCGCGATCAATATCTGTAGTACTGGGATAGGTTATTTGGAAGCTTGCCTTATAGAGCGGCACATATTCCGGATTTTGTTGGTTCAAAATATTGGCGATGACATAAGAGTTCGGTTCTTGCAACGTTATTTTATCAACGCGTAAGTCTTTTCCCAAAGCCATACCAATATTTTTAAAGATATTTAAAACCGGTTTGTTGCGTTTCATTAAATCATCATGTATCGCGATCGAACTTTGAACCAATCTTACGTCAAAGCCTAACGCTTCTTTTCGTTGCACTTCTTGATCCAGCTGCAAATTCAATTGTGCTACTTTTCTTTCATTATCTTCAATCTCCTCATTCATAGAAGAGATCTCTGTGAAGTTGTTAAATGCCATATACGCAAAAAACGCAATACCGCCAAGTAACAGCAGCGATCCAAACATAGCAATTTGACGCGGGCGGGAAACTTTATCAATTTGCATTGCCTTCATCGGCATTATAAAGCGGTTTTTACGCCCGTTCCATGCAACATGAAGAATGTCGGCGTAACGACTATCGTCCAATCGCCCCAGATTCAAACCTAGCAAACGACCGGCATCCGAGGCCGTAAGGGTATTTATAGTATGCTCATCACCAACCGCATTTACCAAAGCTTCGCCAGCTACAGGATTTGCAATAATTATAGCTTCTAAAGAATCCTCCGACTGATAGCCAAAACGCGTGAGGTAACTCATCGTTGCATCAAATTCCTGATTGACTTCCTTTGCCCAGCGACTGGGATCGTTATCATTGTCAACTATCGGGGTCATACGCGTAAGCGCAAGCTCGCCGTTTTTTATTACAATTTGACGAAGGCTCCCATTCTTATGCTGTCCCATAAAGACAACCCACTTTGCCTTAGACTTTTTTTGCTTTGCAATTTTGGCAGCCAAGGCCTTGACCATATCTGATGCTTCAACAGGCAAAAGGCAGAAGCTTACAATTGAAGCCATGGACTTTTTGGTTGCAGATATCGTCTTTGCAAATTGCGGAGTATTCGGAATACCGGCGAATAAATATACGGCGGCTTGTTTTTTGTCTTTTGTATCGTCTTTTAATTCTAATGAGGCTTTTACAGGATAAGATGGAAACGCTACATTTAATTTACGGCGGATCATACCCGCCTTGTCCATAACACCAACGGATACTTTTGGAATTTTTTCCTTACGATAGTGTTGTTCTACCATATCATTGAGGATTAGAACTGGCTTCCCGCCACATTCTTTAGCGATAATCTGCGCTACGTTTTTCTCAAAATTTTCTGCGTCCCACGGCACGGCTTCAACAAGGCTCGTTTCTTTGGAGCCTGTCATATAGATGTAAAGCGCTTCATCAGAAATGAGGAGCACTGTTCGGTTGGGAGTGAGGAAGGAGATGGCCATAGAAGTATTTTTTACCGTTCGAATCTTTACGTCAAATTCTTTTATAAATTAATTTTGTTAAATATCCAATGTTTCTAGCATAGCATAGATCGGGCCAAATACTGCAGCAGCAATCCAAAGGATGATAATGCCCAGAATACCAGTCAATGCAGGTTCAATCATGGTAATTAATCCCTGCACGGCTTCATCTACATCTTTTGTATAAAAATCAGATACCTGCTCTAAAACCGGTGTTAGATTACCCGATTCTTCGCCAATTTTTATCATACGTACCACCATGCTGGGAAATTCGCCGCTGGCGTTGAATGATTCGGATAGAGCGCTTCCGGATTGAACATAGCTTTCCACAGCTATAAGTGCCTCGATGAGCGCGCGGTTTGTTACTGTTTGTCGTGCGGCCTTTAATGCGCCAATGACGTCAATTCCGCTAGCGAAAAGTGCGCCAAATGTCTGGGCGTATCTAGCGATAGATATTTTTCGAATAATAGAGCCGGCGAGCGGCATTTTAAGCATGAGTGCGTCCCACTGATACGCAAAATCCTCGGATGCACGCCTTAATGTTTTTACTAAAATGAAAACTATGATCGGGCCGCCCGTGACCGCCCACCAGTATTCTTGAAAAAACTCTGATGTTGCGATAAGCGATGTTGTAATGATGGAAAGCTCTTGTTCAAGATTATCCAAAAAACCGACGATTTGCGGAACGACAAACCCCATCATGATCACAACTGTCCCAACGACAACTGCCGTTACAATCATGGGGTAGCGGGTTGCCTTACGCACTTTGGATTGCATTTCATCAACCCACTTCAAATATTTAATAAGCTGAAGATAGACAGATGTTAAATCTCCTGTATCCTCCCCTGCCCTTATCAAAGAAATATAAAGGTTTGAGAATACCTTAGGATGCCTAGCCATGGCTTCGGATAGCGAGCTGCCGTCCTGAACATCACGGTGAATTTCACTAAGCATGTCACGTAGAGCATCATTATCGGTTGAATCACGAATATCGGCAAGCGCATCAAGTAGAGGTACGCCCGCATCTTGCATTTGATTCATATGGACAAAAAGCTGAATCAGGTCGCGAATTTTGACCTTCTTAATAGACAAGTTAATCGAAAGTCCCTTTTTTTCGCCAATGACGGAGCAATTAACAAGTTCCAGCTTTGCCGTTTGAAGCTGACGATACAGATCTACTTCACTATTTGCGTTAAGGGTTCCGCGAATAGGTCTACCGTTTTCATTTACCGCTTTATACTTATAGCGTTCGATTGTTTTTGTCCTTTATATTTACCGTGACAGCTTTTTAGCCATACAATATCAGTTTATAATTCGGTCTATTTTCGAATGTCTACTTTCGAATGTCTACAACCTTGGATAAGGCTTGAAGATCAGTGATTCCTTCTAGTACTTTCAAGATGCCATCATCTCTCATGCTTTTAAAGCCATTTTTTACAGCCGAATTTCTAAGCTCAGCTTTTGAGCCGCCGCGGGCAATAATTTCATCAAGTTCTGTATCCATATATAATATCTCTGCTACGGCGATACGTCCGGCATAGCCCTGTCCGCCGCATGCATCGCACCCGCCCTGTTTCACTTTAAAGAGTTCTGGCGGATTATCTGTGCTTATACCCAAAATATTTTCGCATTCATCATGATCAGGATGATACGACACTTTACAACTATGGCATAAGCGCCGTGTAAGACGCTGTGCAAAAACGGAAATAATGGCGCCGGATATCATGCCGGGTTTTAAACCCAAATCCAGCAAACGCGGAATTGCACCAAACGAATCATTGGTGTGTAATGTTGTATAAACCTGATGTCCCGTCATAGCGGCTTTTAAAGCCATTTCGGCGGTAGTACCATCACGAATTTCACCAATAAAAATAATATCCGGATCTTGGCGAAGAAGCGCTTTAATTCCATCGGCAAATTCTAAAACGCCTTCACGTACATATGTTTGACGAATCATTGGCAGAGAATATTCTACGGGATCTTCCAAGGTCTGGATATTCACTTCAACATCGTTAATTTCATTCAGCATAGAATATAAGGATGTTGTTTTACCCGAACCTGTAGGCCCGGTTACAATAATAATGCCTTCGGGTTTTTTCTGGCTATCTTTAATCAACCGCCTGTTAAGATCGCTAAAGCCCAGCTTCTCAAGCGGCATAATGCTTGCGCTTTTATCAAGGACACGCAAAACAATGTTTTCACCATGTACCGTTGGTAATGAAGACACACGGAAATCAGCCTCTTTACCGCCCACATTCATATTGAACCGGCCATCCTGCGCGCTTAGTTTATCAGCGATATTCATGTTGGACATGATTTTCAAACGCTGTGATATGCCGCTCCAATGTTGTTTGTGTAGGATTTGCGCGGTATAAAGCACGCCATCTTTGCGGTATCTAAGTCGTATAAAATTTTCTTCCGGTTCAAAGTGCAGGTCAGAAACTCCTGCCTTTACTGCATCAAATACGAGCGCATTTACCAATCGGACAATTGGATGCGCAAAGGCTTCGTCTTCATCTAACGTTGCAACATCAACCTGTTCTTCGTTTTCTTCCAATTCTTTTAAAATTGCGTTTATCGAACTGGCGTATCCATATGCGGCATCTATGGCTTCGGCCAATACAGTGCCGGTTGTTACAAGCGGCTTAATTTTCATACCTTTAGGTATGAAACGGCGTACCGTATCCATTGCCACCACATCATAGGGGTCTGCCATAGCCATTAAGATTTCATTTTCTGTAAAGGATATGGGCAGAATATTGTTTTTTATAGCCGTGTTTTTTTCAATAAGGGCGAGGGCTTCGCCATCAAAAATTGTGGATTTTGGATCAAAGAGTGCGAAGCCGGAGGATTCAGCCAAGAAAGCCGTTAATGTTTCTTCATCAATAAAACCAAGATCAACCAGAATTTCACCTAGCATTTTACTGCTGACTTTTTTCTCTTGTAGAGCAACATTCAATTGGCCTTCGGTGATTAAACCCATCTCAATCATCCGGTCGCCCATGCGCCCTTTTATACGTCCGGTTTTGTCGGTTTCCTGACCTGTTTTTGTAATATCAGTTGCGTATGTTTTTAACGCACCTTTTTGGTTTTGGCCATTCTGTTTAGCATTGTCATCATGTAACTTTACCAGATCACGGCTTGTATTTATATTTGATTTTGCTTCGGCTTTTGCCGCAATCGACTTTGCCATTGCATCAATATCATCATCGGCATTTCCGATACTTTTTAATGTTTGAGGGGGCGTGTCAGTATCCTCTTGGATTGTCTCAGAATCCTCGTTTTCCAAAACAAAATCTACATTATCGATAAAGAAATCTGCAGGATCTTTGGTTTTTGAACTTGCAGACGACGTGATTTCGCCACTAGCTTTATCTTCGCTAATGGGTTCCGCCTCAAGATCGAGGATTTCAAAATCGTTATTACTGTCGTCTTTACTCATTTTTTATTATTTATTATATCGTTTAATTGTTAAGAAACATTAGAGAACCTAACGCTTTTAGAAATATTTTTAATGTCTCAATATCCTTTTTACAGGGAAAAAGTTAATTTTATCACCCATAGTTTTTACATATAAATTTATTATTTAAACCCAGAGTAGCTTAGATATTAGCGTAATAAAAAAGGCGTACGATTTATTTAAATACCGTACGCCATTATTATAAATATTATTTAAAGATGCGAAAGCATATAAGTTGCTTATTCAGCAGCAATTGCGAATTTTGCATCTTTACGAGGCCAGCTTGAGAACTTCATCACTGATTCTTGTACGTCGGCAACGGTTGCAATCAAACGTGCAGCGACCAGATATGGATCCGCGTTTGCCCCCGGGCGACGGTCTTCAAAATATCCGTAGCCTTTTTGTACAACTTGCTGAGGAATACGGATTGAACACCCGCGATCGGCATCGCCAACCTTAAAAGTGTCAATATCACATGTCTCGTGATCTCCAGTAAGGCGTTCGGCCAATCCTGCACCGTAGAGTGTTATATGCTCTTTGTGCTTCGCAGACAATTTCTTGGTTGCATCTTCGATGGCTTGCTTGCCTTTTGATTTATCGCGCGTGTCTTTGGTCGAGAAGTTTGTATGCATCCCAGCCCCATTCCAATCGCCTTTAACAGGCTTGTTATCAAATGTTACGGAAATACCGTATTCTTCGGCGACACGATGCAAGAGCCATCGTGCAATCCATGTATGATCACAGATTTTAAGTGCTTCTGCTGTTTCGCCTTCAATACCGCGATATCCGGTCTGGAATTCCCATTGCCCAGGCATCACTTCAGCGTTCAAGCCGTAATACATGATCTCTGTTTCCAAACAAAGTGCCGCATGAGTTTCAGCCACATCGCGACCAAAAATCTCATCCGCGCCAACACCGCAATAATATGGACCTTGAGGGCCAGGATACCCGTTTTCAGGCCAACCAAGCGGCTGACGCCCTTTAAATAAAGTATATTCCTGCTCAAAACCAACCCATGCCTCTTGTGCATCGCCGCCTGCATCCAGTATTTCACGGAGCTGCGCGCGTGAGTTGGATTCGTGCGGGGTGCCGTCTGAATTCATAACTTCACACATAACAAGGTAATTACCCTCGCCGCGGATAGGATCGCTTACAAATTCAACAGGTTTTAGAATACAATCAGAATCATCACCAGATGCCTGATTAGTTGAAGAGCCGTCATAGCTCCACTCAGAGAAGTCTTCAATTGAAGGGTTGTCGCCAACGCTGACGACTTTTGCCTTTGAACGCACGAATCGTGTCGGCACCGCGCCGTCGATCCAGATGTATTCTGCCAAAGATAGATTGTGGGATTGTTTTGCCATTTTGCGTGTCTCCTAAATATAAGAGGTTGAAAGCATATGTGTTCCATTAACACGCTCAATAGGAGTAGGCAGTTTTTAGATGTTTGGCAAGTGGAAAATGGCGCTAATAGCCTTTTTGAGCTATTAACACTAATTTTGAAATAATATTATCAAAAGAAATGAATGATTTTGTAAATCAGAATTTCATTATTCAGTCTTGTTGATGTTTTTTGGGTTAGGATCATCAAACACGTATTTTGATCTTTTTTTAGCGTGTACGCGCATGTCTATAATCTTATCTGTTTCATCCATGATTTCCGCTCCAAGTAATGTCTCAAGAATATCTTCCATGGTTACGACACCTAAAGTACCGCCATAATTATCGACTACTAGAGCGATATGCTCGCGCTTTGCCACCAATTCGTTGAATAATTTTAAAATACTATAGCTCTCAGGGATTACGATAATATTGCGCATAATTTCACTCAACTTATCATCACGGCGGCCATCTACAATATTAGCCAGTAAATCATCTTTCAAAATATAACCGATAACAATTTCACTTTCATTGCTTTCCCTTAAAGGAATACGGGAGAATACCAAATCACTGTATTTATCGTAGAATTGCTGAAATGTCATGTTTTGCGGCGCGCTCATTACTACTGTACGCGGGGTCATAATCTCTTTTACTTTAATACTTTTGAAATTAAGAAGATTATGTATCAGTTCGGATTCTAGCTCGTTCAAATGCCCTTCTTGAGAGCCAATTTGCGCCATAGCCAAAAAATCCGGTCTTGAAAAAACGCTTTCATTTTTATTGGCATTGAATAATTTGGTAATCAGCTGACACAGCCATATAATCGGCGCGAGCGCTATCATTACAATTTTAAGACTACGTACAGTAAAAGGCGCTAATCTTTTCCAAGCGGTTGCTCCGATTGTTTTAGGAATAATCTCGGAAAAGATCAACACGCCGGCTGTCATTAAAACAGGCACCAAAATACCTGTTACGAAAGGATTTGTTTCAGCCCATATTTTTGTAGCCTCTCGTCCGACGCCGATTGCTCCAACCGTATGCGCGATTGTATTTAGTGTTAATATGGCAGCAAGCGGTCGGTCTACGTTTTCTTTAAATTGCTGAAGTGTTTTACCAATTTTTGTGCCCTCATTCAGCATGATTTGCATATAGGACGGTGAAATACTTAGCAGTACTGCCTCCCATAAGGAACACAAAAAAGATACGATAATAGAAATAAGAACGAAAACTATAAGAGCGGTATACATATTGAACCTTGGTAAGTGTAAAAATAAAGCGTGCTTATTTTAAGAAAACAAACAACTATAATTTTAACTTATCTGAAATTTGATTGAGCCTCCAGCCAAATTCCTTCACCTTTCTCATATTTTGCAAAGCCTTCTTCGGCGTATTCGATCATTGAACCTGCGGCATTCACGTTTGCAACCTCATCTATGCCATATTCTCCGCAAAAATCTGGTGCTGTATTAATCTCAATGATAAGAGGCCCCCGGTTTGAGCGGATAATATCTATTCCTGAAATATTCATGTTTACGGCACGGCTTGCTTTTAAGGCCAGGTCAGACTCTTCTTTAGTCAATTCAACTTCTGTGGAATGACCGCCCAAAGATATATTGGCACGGAAATCATCATCTTGAGATTTACGCTTCATTGCGCCAATAATTTTATCGCCTACAACATAAACCCTAATATCTGTACCTGCAGATTCGCCTATAAATTCCTGTACCATTACTTCAGTATTGAGCTGACTGAATGTGCCTAGAAAGTTTTCGGCTTGTTTATCGTCTTCGGCTAAAAATACGCCCATTCCTTGTGTGCCTTCGTTTAATTTTACGATATATGGCCCCTCACCCATTGTGGCTAGCACTTCTTTATACCCTTCTGCAGTATAGGCAAAGCCGGTCTTGGGCACAGCCACTTCGCGTTTTGTTAGATATTGAAAGCAACGCAATTTGTTTCTTGCAAGTTCAAGCGCATAGGCCGTATCTGTTGTATACACACCGATCGCTTGGAATTGGCGGAGTACCTTAAATCCAAAATCAGTAAAAGGAATATCGATACGCGGAATAACAGCATCAAATTTATCTTTGATCGGCTCACCTTTATAATAAATTTCCGGCGCTTCCATGCAAATTGTTAAACCAAACTTTTGCACCTCCAAAATTTCAGCTGTATGCCCTCTTTCAATGGCGGCAGCTTTTAAGCGGTTTTGTTCTTCAGTAAGATGTGTGGCCAAAATTGCAATATGCATTTGATTGTTCCTTAAATATTTATTTATTTATTTTGTAACAAGGGATTAACGCAAGATCTTTGTAAAGAGTTCATATTTTGCATTTATATTTAATATTCAAGACTATTACACAAAAAATCACATAGTTAATCAAAACTATGTAATAGTTTAAAATTCAGAATATCAAGATTTTACATTTAAGATTTGTATTAGCGGAACGCGGGACATGTTTTGCTTTGCGATCCTTCATTTCCAAATGAAATACGCACTCCGGCATTTATTTGATACGGGTTTTCAATAGCTTGATTAACGACAGCTTTATTAAACGGATCTCTAATGTTTTCTAGACCGCCGGTAGAGATACGGCCTTCTACGAATAATTCTGCTGCTGCTCCTGCATAACTCGTTTTATTGGGAAGCTTAAGACTGACTTCTCCGGTAACATCTACGCCCGTTTTTCTATTTATATCACCAAAATTAGCTTCAACGTCTCTTTTAAAAGGAATATTTGCCTGAAGCTTAGCGTTTACAAATTGCGTTTGTAAATGTCCTTTCACATATCCAGTAGGAGCAAAATGATCTACAATTTCTTCCCCATCAAGATATACATCAGTGTTGCTTAGTCCTGCACCACCAGTGAGGCTTAGCGTTGTGTTACTGTTATGTCCAAGATGAAAATGCTGACCTGCACCTGCAGCAAACATTGTGGTTGAAATTCTCAAAGGATTATCTAATCCTGAATTGTTACTTGTTAATCCATTATGTTGAATATCTTCTTCTAAAATTGCCTGATCATG
This sequence comes from uncultured Alphaproteobacteria bacterium, assembly GCA_963702155.1. Taxonomy (GTDB): domain Bacteria; phylum Pseudomonadota; class Alphaproteobacteria; order Micavibrionales; family Micavibrionaceae. The sequence goes on along the minus strand of OY969717.1, from coordinate 483,119 downwards.
ACTGCGATTTTGATAAATTCAGATTGGAAAAGTCACATGCGCATCTGCCCCGTATGAAAAGCCTTTCCCTGAAAATTCTTGATTTTGTGTAAATCCATTTACGCCAGCTATACCTGCCTTAGCATCAACAAAAAGGCTTGGTGTATGGCTTCCAGCTGTAAGGCCTATTCTCGAAGTAGAAAGATTATTTTGTACAGACGATACCGCAGAATCATCAATTTTATCGTTATCACCATTCATTTTTTTGCACACCCAATATTTTATTTTTTATTACATATTATTGTGCATTTTAAAAATAATTAAAGCAAATTTAAAAGTCAACGTTAGCCATAACAAACCTGCTAAGTCATTGAAATAATGGCGCGCCGCGATACGGTAAATGCGAACGCGCTTTTCAGCATCTTAGAGGAATGGGAAATACTTCTTAAAAATTTAGATTGACAAATATATAAAGTTATAGGAATATAGCCCTAATAAACACCACGGGTGCGCCTGCGGTGTTTATTTTGTGTTATATAGAAAGGAGTTAAGATGTTTAATATTGTCGGCCAAACCGTTAAAGCATTTTCACAGATACGCATCGGTCCTTGGCAGAGTTTAGGGGATATTTTACTCGTGGGTGAAGGAAATCTTAGCTTTGCTAAAAGCTTACTACGCCAGCCTGCCGCCCAGATTACTCATATGACTGCTACGACATATGAGAAAGAAAAAGACCTTTCCTATCAAGCACGTCATAATGCTGCACAGCTAGGATGTTGCGGCACATTAGTTATACACGGTGTGGATGCGACTTGTCTTGAGAAAAGCTTAGGGCCGCATAAATTTGATACGATTATCTTTCAGTTTCCCAATGTTGGAAGCCGAGAAGCCAAATATGGACAAAACCCCAATCATATTATGATCAGGAAATTCTTGCGTAGTGCTAGCTTGTTTTTGAAACCTGACGCTAAAATCTTAATTACAGTAGTGGATAAGTCATAATAAAATCTATCGTTAAATGATTTAGTTATTTTATCTGGCATGATAATCATTCAATTTCTATAAAATTAATTTCTTTATTTTCGTATTGTTTTTTAAGGGTTTTTAGAATTAAGGCTTTTTCGAATGGTGAGATATCGTACTTGTCTTCCATCCGAGAAACCAAAGCCCATATCCCAAATTGCTCTTTTGCTTTTCGATTTCGATCAAATCTTTCAACATATAATTCGAACTTTTTGCCTTTGATATTATATGTGTGTTTAGCATCCCCCATCATGCCTTCGCTTTCAACCTTCACAGTCTGACCATCTATTTCATAAACGTCCATATCCGATACAGTTTTCACCTAATTATTGTTAATGATGGTTTCAACTAAATCAAGGGGCGTAAAGCTGAAGAAACCAATCCTAAAAAAGTGCAAATAAGGTGTAAACCCCAATATTGTCAACATTGTTAAATTAAGCTCAAATTGGATTATGCCCTTGAATTTATTAGTTTTTTTAATGGCGCGCTCGGGAGGATTCGAACCCCCGACCTCCTGATCCGTAGTCAGGCACTCTATCCAGCTGAGCTACGAGCGCGCAAGCAAAGTTATTGCTGTCTGGATGGCGTGGACATTAAGGGAGTTTATAAAAGATTGCAAGCACTGTGTTTGAGTTTTTTGAATCTGGATTTTGAGCTCTAAAAAGCAATGGATTATATTTATTAAAAAATTCCTTTGATTTATGACGTCTAATACATGTAAAACCCAAGACATGAGTAAGGCAAAAAAGTTAGATATTTTAGATGTTAAAAATCAACCGGATTCTTTAAATAAAGGGTTGGTTTTGAATCGTGTTAATACGCCCGCAGATATGAAGACTTTAAGCGATAATGAACTTACTTTGCTTGCCGGAGATGTGCGTGCACGCATGATAGAGGCCGTCTCTAAAACTGGTGGGCATTTGGGTGCGGGGCTTGGTGTTGTTGAACTGACCGTTGCATTGCATGCGGTTTTTGATACACCTGATGATAAGCTTATCTGGGATGTCGGGCATCAATGTTATCCGCATAAAATCTTGACTGGGCGTAAAGACAGGATTGATACGTTGCGTCAAGGCGGGGGGTTATCCGGTTTTACCAAGCGGGATGAGAGTATATATGATGCGTTTGGGGCAGCACATAGCTCGACTTCTATTTCTGCGGGTCTTGGTATGGCGGCAGCGCGGGATTTATCGGGCGGTTCTAACCATGTGATTGCCGTGATCGGTGATGGGGCCATGTCGGCAGGCATGGCGTATGAGGCGATGAATAATGCAGGCAGCCTGAAAATTAACGGTCAGAAAACCCGCTTAATCGTCATATTAAATGATAATGAGATGTCAATTGCGCCACCTGTTGGCGCTATGAGCCGGTATCTTACCAATCTTGTATCTTCGGGGCGATATCAAAATATCCGCGAAATGGGCAAGAAAATAACAGATATTCTTCCGCCACCATTACGCCGCGCCGCTAAAAAGGCCGAAGAGAGTGCGCGTGTTGCAATGGGCGGGGGTACATTTTTTGAAGAAATGGGTTTTTATTATATCGGGCCAGTTGACGGACATAATCTTGAGCATCTGTTGCCTATTCTGCGTAATATCAAAGAGAGCGAACATGAGGGTCCCATCCTTATTCATGCTATTACGCAAAAAGGTAAGGGGTATTTACCAGCCGAGAGTTCGCGCGACAAAATGCACGGAGTTAAAACTTTTGATGTTGTGACTGGTGCGCAAACAAAGTCGACTATCAATGCGCCCACATATACGCGGGTTTTTGCAGATACGCTGGTTCAATGTGCAGAGAGAGATGAAAAAATTGTCGGTATTACGGCCGCGATGCCGGGCGGTACAGGTATGGATGTCTTTGGCCATGCCTTTCCTGAGCGTATGTTTGATGTTGGTATTGCCGAACAACACGCAATTACCTTTGCCGCCGGAATGGCCGCGGAAGGATATAAACCGTTTGCGGCGATTTATTCTACATTTTTGCAGCGCGGCTATGATCAGGTTGTGCATGATGTTGCCATTCAAAATTTGCCCGTGCGGTTTGTGATTGACCGCGCCGGATTGGTTGGTGCAGATGGACAAACGCATGCCGGCGCATTTGATATTGCCTATTTGGGATGTTTGCCAAATTTTGTTTTAATGGCGGCTGGTGATGAGGCCGAGCTTGTACGCATGACATTAACCGCGGCGCAGTATGATGATGGCCCAATCGGATTTAGGTTTCCGCGCGGTGAAGGTGTTGGCGTTGACACGAATTCCCCGTTTGAAGCTTTAGAAATTGGGAAAGGCCGTGTTATCCGTGAAGGGTCGGATGTCGCTATCCTTAGTTATGGTGGGCGATTACAGGAATGTTTGAGTGCTGCTGATACTTTGGCTGAAAAAAATATTTCCTCCACCGTTGCCGATGCACGGTTTGCAAAACCTTTAGATCATAGCCTGATCCGTGATCTTGCAAAAAACCATAAAGCGCTAATTACAATTGAAGAAGGTTCAATTGGCGGGTTTGGCGCATTTGTGTTGCAGTCCATGGCGCACCACGGCCTGTTGGATCATGGGCTTAAAGTAAGAACGCTTCACCTGCCTGATCGTTTTCAAGATCATAATAAACCTGATTATCAATATGATGATGCGGGATTGAGCGCTCGACATATTGCGCGCGCTGTGTTTGATTGTATATAGTATTATTTTTTAATTACAAATCTTGCGAAACTATATCATTTGAATCCAAAGTCCACTCCACAAATAGACAAAAGTAAATTGCAAACCCCGACCATTGTCATTTTTGATATGGATGGCACAACTGTTAGGCATATTAATCCGCGCTTACTTCATATTTTGGAAAAACTGGATGACACATCGTTTCGTTTTACCAAATTATGGGAATGGATTTTTCACCGCCGTGCCAAAGGGCCAATTGTGTCCGATAATGAAGAGGCGGAATATAAAAAACAAAAGAAGCCAAAGCTTATTGTGCATCGCGCAATCCACAAGTTCAGGCGGAAGTCGGTGGAACAGATTGTTGAGCCCTGCCCCGGTGTGGTTTCGGTTCTCTCGCTTTTAAATGATCATAATATACCCGTTGCTATTGTCAGTAATGGTTTAGGCAAGGGGTATGGTCATGATATTTTAAGCCAATTTGATTTAAAGAAATTTTTTAAAGTGAGCGTTTTTAGAGAAGATATTCATAAATCCAAACCCAATCCGGAATCCTTCATGCTCGCGCTTGAGCGTATGGATATTACGCCAAAGCCAGATGATGTTATTTGGGTTATCGGGGATCGGCACAAGGATATGCTGGCGGCGATTGCGCTAAGCAACCTCATAGAGGCGCGTGTTTTTCCTATTGCATATAGCTTTAATTCTGCGGTCGCTATTTTGGAAAAAGGTTTGAACCCTGAGCTTATCATCATGTCATATTTTGATATGCAGGGTCGACTTTCTCGCGGATTTGGTAAAAAAAGCTATGATGTATGACTTTTTCAGATGACGAAAGTCGCAACAGAAAGCTTTTAATAGATATTCTTGAACTATGGGCTTCTTCAAAAGAACAGCTAAAATATTAAAAAGACGTTCCTATTGCTGATATTCCCGCAGAATTATTTTGTCAATGGTGTGATGATCATTACCACCCAGAATCAGGATATTTTCAAAATGAGCTATCTGAAAATGAAAAAAAAGTTTTTTCTGAGTTTAATAATACAATTTATCAAGTTTATAAACAATTGACACGCTACCAAGCATAAAGAATTTTATTAAAACTAAAGAATGGCAAATAATTAATCAAGCCGCTAAAAATGCTTTAGAGAAATTAAAATAGAACTTTATTAGTAGTGATGTAAAACAAAGGGTTCGAAAACCATTCCGTAACGATTGCTTTCCATTATGCTTATTGTATTAAGCGTAGGTTTAATTTCAGTCGGTATAGCCGCTTTTATACCAAAATATTGCGCAAATATCGCGGTATCGCCGCCGAGTAATTTTATAAATTGTTCTAATGGTGTTGGCTCTTTGGGGAAAATATTTACGGATAGTTCACTACGGTTCTCAAGCCCTAATGTTTTAGAGACATAATCAAGCGTATCTGTAAGGCCGCCCAATTCATCAACAAGACCTATTTTGTATGCTTGCGCGCCTGTCCATACACGACCTTTGGCGATTTCCTGTACTGTATCCATAGGAATATTGCGCCCCTCGGATACACGCGCGGTAAAAGCGTCATATATTGAATCCAGCATGCCATCGATCTGGCGCTTTTCACTTTCTGAATACGGGCTTACGAATGAATTTATATTGGCATTGCGCCCCCACTCTACACGCTCCCAATTGACGCCAATATTGTCCATTAATTCTCGGCTTGATACTTTACCGCCCAGAACACCTATTGAACCGGTAATTGTTGTAGGGGAGGCAAATATTTTATCCGCATAAGCCGCAATCCAGTATCCGCCAGATGCAGCGGCATTGCCCATCGATATATATACCGGCTTGCCTTTATCCTTAGCACGCCGAATTGCGCGCAGTATACTTTCAGATGCGGTGGGAGAACCGCCGGGGCTATCCACGCGGATGACTATGGCTTTAATATCATTCCGTTCTGATGCCGCTAAAATTGCGGGGGCAATCTCATCTGCGGCTGCGATATCTCCGCCAATAAATATATTTGATATCGTGGGTGCTTTTGTGTTCATTCCAGAGGGAACAATTGCGCCAACAGCATAGATAAGTGCGACATTTTCTTTTTTCTGGCCGGGCAGAATGTATTGCTTATTTTTGCCCTTTACTTTTCGTTTCATATCCGTGATGTAACCGTTGAAGGTTACGAATATTGAATTATCAAATTCAGGATCGCCGGTGATTTCCTTTTTTATGTTACGCACCAAAACATCAACATAATCTACCGTTGTGACAAGATTATATTTTGCGGCATCTTCGGCCGTGAATATACCCTTATCCACCAAACGTAATACATTTTCTGGGGTCATATTGCGATCGGCGGCAATGCCCGCAACCATTTGATCTTTATATGTATCAATAACGCCTTGTAGGGATTCCCGGTTTGCATTGCTCATCTGCGCATTTGTCACGCTTTCATATGCGGTTTTATATTCTTTGCGCTGGAAAAAATGCGGTTCTATGCCAACCTTATCTAGCGTATCACGGAAAAATGGCACTTCCGCGCTCAAACCTTGGACGGCGACCACGCCCATAGGCTGCATCCACATGTTTTCGAATGCGGTTGCCATATAATATGCGCCAAACCCACCGGTCTCCGCATAAGAAGAAGAATAAACATGTGTGAATTTGCCACTGGCGCGGAATCGTTTTACAGCATCCCGCAATTCTTCAATATGCACCATGGAAAAGGCCGCGCCGGGCTGGAACCTTGCAAGTACACCCTTTACACGCGGGTCTTTAGCCGCATGGTCGAGGGCATTAATATAATCATGCACGGTTGGCGCGTTAAATGCGAAAGGGTCAGTAAAGCTAGGCTCTAAAGGTTTTTCAGTTAGCATGCGGTCAAATTCAAGATATAAGACCATTTCTTTGGGTAGTTCAACCGTTTGTGTTTTTTGAACGTTGAGAGAGGCGATAACGCCCATAAAAATGCTGAATAGAAAGAACGCGCCTATAACCATGCACATACGCTTTAAAGCGCCCCATAAAATGGGCAGGATGCGCCAGCGGGTTTTTGTTTGTTTTTTACTTTGTGTGATCGGTTGGGAGAAAAGCGGGCGGTGCTGTCTCCATCTGTTTTTTGACATTATAATAGCCTTGGTCGGTATTTTAAATTTTGATGTTAAAGATAGCGCTTCTTTTTAATAACGCCAAGTTTGTTTGCAGTATTAAAGCGTCTTATAAACATTGTGCCTTATGTCGCAGCCAATGATCCGCCAAAACACATGCCATCATAGCCTCTACTACGGGCGCGCCGCGGATACCTACACATGGATCGTGGCGACCTTTGGTTAGAATGTCGGTTTCATTACCATACTTATCAATGGTTTTTTTGGGTGTTAAAATAGAGCTGGTTGGTTTAAAGGCGACGCGCGCGATTATATCTTGCCCCGTTGAAATGCCGCCTAGTATGCCGCCTGCGTGGTTGGATTGAAATTTAGGGTTGTCATTTTCATCAATACGGATTTCATCAGCGTTATCCTCGCCGCCAAAAGATACCGTTTCAAAGCCGGAGCCTATTTCCACGGCCTTTACCGCGTTTATAGACATCATAGCCTTTGCGATATCCGCATCTAGTTTATCATATACAGGTGCGCCAAGGCCGGATGGAAAACCGCTTGCGTGTATTTCAATCAATGCGCCCGCGCTTGATCCGGCTTTGCGGATTTTACCCAAATGATCTTCCCAATCTTTTGCGGCTTTGGCATCCGGTGCAAAAAAAGGGTTTTGATTAACCTGATCCCAATCCCAATTTTCACGGTTTATTTTTTCCGTTCCAATTTGAACCACGGCGGCGCGAATTTTAATATGGTTGCCGATTTGATGTTCTAATACTTTATGAGCGACAGCGCCTGCCGCCACGCGCATGGCCGTTTCCCGTGCAGAAGAACGCCCGCCGCCGCGATAATCGCGGACGCCGTATTTCTCGTTATAGGTAAAATCTGCATGGCCTGGGCGGAATTTATCCTTGATATCTGAATAATCTTTAGACTTTGCATCCGTATTTTCAATCAACAAACCAATTGGTGTTCCAGTGGTCTGCCCCTCAAAGACGCCAGAGAGAATCTTCACGGCATCTGGTTCTTTACGCTGGGTTGTGAATTTATTCTGTCCCGGTTTGCGACGGTTCAAAAAGTTTTGAATATCGTTTTCATTTATAGGAATGCGTGGCGGGACGCCATCTACGATTGCACCGATAGCCGCGCCATGGCTCTCGCCAAAGGTTTGATACTGAAATAATGTTCCGAAACGATTTCCACTCATAATGCTTTAAGTCTTAAATGAAATTTGCAAAATATGAAATATAAAACTATGATATTTTAATTGCCATAAGGATTAACATGAGTATTAAAAAAACAAAAAAAACGCTTCAGAAAATTGCCAGCGGGCATGGAGAGAGCGGCTTTCCAGTGTCAAAGCTTACCAGCACGTTTGAATCCGTAGGCGGGCGTGTCGAATATGTAGGACGGAAAAAAGTTTTAATTTTTGATGATATGAAAGCCAATATTGGGACAGGCGGACATATTGATTTAGGACATGGCAACCGTACTTTGCAAAAAATGGCCAAGATGGCGCTCGAAAAACTTTAATTATTTTCTTTCAAGAATTTCAAGATGTCCGCATAAAGAGTGTTTTTATTGCGGTAAACCCATGTTAGCGATTTGATTGTGCCAACATGATCCAGATTATCGTAAAGCTTTACATCGAATTCGACGTTATTTTCTCGTAACCTCTTAGACAATTTTTGATGGTTTTGCGCGCCCACAATATTGTCTTTATTGCCGTAGATTAAAAGCATTGGCGGCTCTGTCCCATCTATAAAAGTGGTTATCTGCATTTGATCATAGGTTTTTAAATCACTAAAAATATTCTTATATTTCTCTTCTTTTGGTATAAAATCATACGGACCTGACAAAGCAACCGCTTTTTTTATGTAGCTATTTTCCACATCTACAGATGTTAAAAACTTTTCATTTGCAGCAAGCATAGTTGCAGTATGGGCGCCGGCGGAATGCCCCATTAAGCTTACACCGTCTAATGTACCGCCGTATTTTGCAATATTGTTTTTTATCCATTTTATGGCTAGTGCGCCATCTTCAACAAAGGCCGGATATTTTACTTGAGGGTATTTGCGATAGTCGGGAATGATGACAATGTATCCTTTTTCCGCAAAGGCGCTGCCTACAAAGCGGTAAAGATCTTTACTTCCCTTTGTCCATCCCCCGCCATAGAAAAACACAATAATGGGTGCTGACCTGACTGTTTCATCTGCTTTGGGGATATAAATATCCAGCGATTGAAGGGTGTCATCTCCATATGGAATATTTTTTACAATTTCTATATCTGAATTATATTCGGCAGGAATATTTACAACGAGCGCGCCCACTTGTGTGCAAGCCGTTAAAAATATGCTTGTCAGAATTGTCAGTACAGATTTTATGCGGTTTATCAAAACGCGTTTACCCCAAATACAGTGTCGCTCAGTCTTTTGGCGCTATACCTTTTAAAAGCTCTGCCGTTTCGGCGGCGCTGTCTACGGACACCATGCCTACGGTATGATATCCGGCATCAACATGAAGTATTTCACCGGTTACACCGCTCCCCAAATCAGAAAGTAAAAATAGCCCTGCGCGACCAACATCATCAATTGTGACATTGCGTTTTAAGGGAGAATTGAGTTCGTTCCATTTAAGGATATAGCGAAAATCGCCGATACCACTTGCCGCGAGTGTTTTTATAGGGCCGGCGGAAATTGCGTTTACGCGAATGTCTTTGCCGCCAAGATCGGCCGCAAGGTACCGTACGGAACATTCAAGCGCCGCCTTTGCCACACCCATTACATTATAATGCGGCATTACCTGTTCCGCGCCATAATATGTAAGAGTTAAAAGACTTCCCCCCTCATTCATCAAGGGTACAGCACGTTGGGCCACTGCGGTAAATGAGTAAACCGATATATCCATTGTGCGTTTGAAATTTTCACGACTTGTGTCCAAGTAAAGGCCGTCCAACTCTTTTTTATCAGAGAATGCAATGGCGTGGACAATAAAGTCTATCTTACCCCATTTTTCTTCGATTACTTTGAAAACGTTATCAATGCTTTCCTCATCGCTCACATCACATGGTTCAATAATAGTTGCGCCAATTTTTTCAGCCAATGGGCGCACACGTTTTTCCAATGCTTCGCCTTGGAACGTAAAGGCTAGCTCTGCGCCGCTTGCCGCGGCCATTGATGCAATCCCCCATGCGATAGAGCGATCGTTAGCTACGCCCATAATCAGGCCACGTTTCCCTTTCAAAAAATTATTCTCTGCATTCATTGTATTTTTTACTACCCTAAAATCTATTCGTTAAAACGTCTTTGATATATAAGCATCCTACACATTTCAAAGTAAAGGTCTAGTCTCCTTTCTGGTATAGTTTCCACACTTTGTTCGACATATGACCGCGTAGAATACTTTGACTTTTTAATTCTCTGTTTATGTTTGAGGATTATAGTGTGAAGATTATGAGTGTTGATCTTATTGCCCTTAGCCATATTTGTTCTGTGCTTCGCCGCGATCTTATTGCGGAGTTCAAGGATTTTGATGTCTTGTTTGTTCCTTATAAATCCGGTCAAGCACCACGTGCCTTTTTAGAAAAGCAAAGTATTTTGGCAGAGCATGCCGGTAACCTTGATGCTGTATCTTATTTGAACGTGCAAATTGATGATGATTTTAAACAAAGTTTTTTTGCTGGTTTTTGTGCAAGCCAGAAAAAAGGTGTTATTCCGTTTTTAAAAAAAGATTTCTGGATGGGTATTGTTTTTATAAATGCTGATACATTTGAAAATATAGAAGATGCGCGCCAATATTTATATATTCAAATTTTTCATATACTTATGCTTCGCCAAGATATTAAAGATCAGAAAACTGATTTTTATGTAGAATTGTATGACCTTATAAAACCTCAACTTTCTTCATTAGAAAAAACAAAGAGAAATATGTTGGGCGATTGTTTTGGCGCAATTATAGAAGCTCTGGACGGTCAACTTGGTTTTATCAAAAGCCTTGCACGTAAAAGAGCGCTCTCTGCATTAACGTTTAAACCCTGCCATGTTCCGGAATTATATCCCTACCCCATTACGAGCGAAGCAACGCAAATCGTTTTTGAAGAGTTTATATATGAACGCATAAAGAATAAAAGCTTTTCGGTGGCGGTTGAATTTGCCCATGAAATTGGTGTGACTTATGATGATACTTCACTTAATCAATGGATCATGTTTACGCGTAATGCTCAAGATTTGGCTACACTTGGTTACGATAAAAACAAAATTCTGAGTACAGCCATTTATACCAGTGAAGATCCGTATATCCGCTCGACTGCTTATTTAGTTTCTGAAATTTTGAACCTTGATCCCGCTCCAACTGGTGAGATCAAAGATTATAATCCGTTCACAAATGATGATACCAATGCGAGGCTTCATAAAAAAATATGTTTAAATGAATTCTCGCTTATTAATGAACGTGTCACACCTGATGATTTGGCGAAGACCTACTTTGATTTGGCTCTTGATCAAAATAAAAACTTGTTAAATGGGCATGCTATCGGATGGTCTGCGCATGCTTATAGTGTATTGAGTGAATATACGATAACGGAGTATGAAGCATACTCCCAGAAATCACCCCATGCCCCAAATTTTAATGATTTGATCGAGCTTGTTAGTATTGAACATCTTATGATGCTCCAGAAAACGCTTGTTTTACGGATACGAAAAGGGCTTCACAATGATGTGTCTATTCTTTATAAAATGCTCACTTTTTTACGAGAAAAACATAATGCTCCGCAAGATTTAGAAGCATGGGATGCCATAAAATTCGCATTTGAAAAAACAGCTCAACTTGAAAACTTTTCAAACAAAGAAGAAAGGGCTCTCATATCTCAAGATTAGGTTTTTCCTATAAATTATAAAAAACCCGGCCTTTTATTGAGAAAACCGGGTTTTAAATACTTTAATTTTTTATTACATTATTCTTTTATTTCCCAAGATCCGTCAGGCTTTTGACAAGCTGTGCCATAGGCAGATTCTGCTTGACCGCCGACATAAATTGTTTGTTGATACTCACGGCAGTAACGACCTGATGAGCTGTAGCCATCACGAACAGGTGTTACGCTGCCTCTGTTGCCGCTTTCCGGATTGTTCCAAGAGATTGTGTCGCCAACGGGCGCACTGTGCGCGGTATATGTTGCATCGCGTGCATATGCACGGTCAGCATTATCTAACGAGCGCCCAATTTCTGTACCGAGCAAACCACCAACAAGTACGCCAGCACCGGTTGCAATCAAACGACCGGAGCCACCACCAACTTGTGAGCCAAGAACACCGCCCAATATTGCACCAGAACCGCCCCCTATTAATTCTTTATTGCCGCGCCCTTGTAAACTCTCACACGCAGTGAGGGAAAACATTGCGAGAACCATAGTTAAAATTGCAAAATTCTTCATCTTTTTCGCCTTTCTTAGCTTTTTAGCCTTTAAACTGGCATTGTTTTTAAATTAATATTTATTTCTATTACAGGATACGGTTTACTTTTACGCAAAAGCACTACATCCATAATGTTGTACGCATTAAACTACAACTTCCTTCGATAAAAACAAGAACTGTTTCTGTTAATGAATGAAAAAAATTTTGATAAGTATAAACTCAATCCTACAGAACTGTTTCTAAAATGGTTAGCTTTGGCTAAAGAAAAAGAGCCTAGCAACCATAATGCAATGGCGCTTTCGACTGTTACCTCCCAAGGGCGGCCAAATGTACGTATGGTGTTGCTTAAAAATGTAGATGAGCGTGGTTTTGTTTTTTATACCAATTATGGTAGTCACAAGGCACGTGCGCTACTTCAAAATCCATTTGCCGAATTATGTTTCTACTGGAAATCTCTAGATAGGCAGGTCCGAGTATCAGGTGCAGCCGAACAGATTAGTGATGAAGAAGCGGATGAATATTTCTACTCCCGACCGCGCGGCAGCCGGATCGGTGCGTGGGCGTCCGACCAGTCTCAGCCTGTGCATAACCATGATGTTTTCAAAAAGCATGTTGAAAGCGTGGAGGCACGATTTGCAAATGAGGATCATATCCCTCGCCCGCCTTATTGGTCCGGCTTTAGAATTAAGCCAGACCGTATTGAATTTTGGATCGAGCAGCCTTACCGCTTGCATAAAAGATACGTTTTTGTAAAAAAATCAGACGATATATGGTCTGGCGGATGGCTTTATCCGTAAATAAAGCTATGAATAAGATCGTTATTTAGTTATCAGAAAGTTTTAAATATGAGTAATACAGCCAAGAAAAATACACCCGTTTCAAATAAACAGGATTTTAATGCCGATGTTTCACGCCTTTTGGATATAGTTGCGAACGCGCTTTATACGAATCATGATGTGTTTTTGAGAGAGCTTATTTCCAATTCATCGGATGCGTGTGATCGGTTACGGTATGAAGCGATTAAGAAGCCGGAGCTTATTCGTGATAATCCCAACTTTCGTATTCATGTTTATAAAGATACCGACACACGTACGCTGACCGTGGTGGATAATGGTATTGGTATGAGCAAGGATGAATTAATCGAAAACCTTGGTACCATTGCAAAGTCCGGAACAGCGTCTTTGATGGAGCAAATAAAAAGCGCGGAAGAAGATAAAAATGCGCTTAAATTGATTGGTCAATTTGGTGTTGGATTTTATGCGTCTTACATGGTTGCCAATACGGTTAAAGTTACAAGCCGTAAAGCAGACTCCGATGACATCTGGACATGGTATTCAGATGGCCGAACAGGTTTCGAAGTTACACCCGCAACCCATGATGAAAAGGCGACCTTGGATGGAGCGCGCGGCACGTCAATTGTACTGGATATAAAAGACGAGGCAGTTGAATTCTTGATTGATGAACAAATCAAGCTAACGGTTGAGCAATATTCTAACCATATTGATGTTAAAATCTTTATGAACCAGCCTGCGGATACCGAAAAAGGTGAAGGCCAACCGATTAATACGGCGTCTGCCTTATGGATGAGGCATCATAGCGAGATTACGGGTGAAGAATACACCGCGTTTTACAAAAATATTACATATGGATTTGATGAACCGCTGATGACTTCACATTGGCGGGCAGAAGGTAAGATCGAATTTAATGCTCTCCTCTTTTTGCCATTGATGCGCCCTTGGGATTTGTATGATCCATCGCGAAAGTCGGCCGTTAAACTTTATGTTAAGCGTGTTCTTATTTCAGAGGAGTTGGACGGCCTTATTTTTCCGTGGATGCGTTTCATGCGCGGGGTCATTAATAGTGAAGATTTACCGCTAAATATTAGCCGTGAAACCCTACAATATAACCCTGTTGTAAGTAAAATTCGTACCACTGTTACAAAACGTGTACTGGGCGATCTTGACAAGTTATCGCGTAATGATCCATCCGGATTTTTGACGTTTTGGGGACAATTCGGTGCCGCGTTAAAAGAAGGGCTTTATGATTGTCCTGAGCATCGCGAGGCCATATTTAAAGTTTGCCGTTTTTATTCCACACACGAAGATGCGGAAAAATTAACAACGCTTGATGATTATGTGGAGCGTATGCGTGATAGCCAGAAGGAGATCTATTATATTAGCGGGGAGAATGCAGATGCTCTTAAAAATTCTCCTCAATTAGAAGGCTTTAAAGCGCGGGGTCTAGAAGTTTTATTTTTCACCGATACAATTGATGATTTCTGGCTTCAGAATGTGACGGATTATAAAGAGAAGACGTTTAAATCAGTTACCAAAGGCGATATTGATCTGGATAGTTTTAAAACATCTGACCAAAAAAATAACGATGATAATAAAGATTATGATGAGAAAGAGCCCTCCGATTTGATTAAATCTTTAGCCGGCAAGTTGCAAACCGTTCTTTCAGATAGTGTAAGTGATGTACGGTTATCCAAACGTCTTACGAGTTCCCCGGTTTGCATCGTTGCACCTGATAGCGGTGTAGATATGCATATGGAGCGCGTTTTGAAGGTTCACCAAAAGTATGCGGGCGAAAGTAAGCCTGTATTGGAAATAAACCCTGGGCATGAATTAATCGAGAAAATTGGAAAAATTGGCGATGATGATATAGCGCTTTTTGAAGACGCGGCGTATTTATTACTGGATCAAGCGCGCGTTATTCAAGGTGAGCCTTTAAAAAATACGGGTGAGTTTGTAAGGCGAATGAGTGCGTTTATGAGTAAAGGGTTGTGATATCCTAAATCTTAAAGTATCAGCATCCTAAAACGTACACTTGTCATCTTCACTATCTATTCTTTTTGGCACAAATGTACAGCCGGGTTTAGGACAAACTTTATCTTCATAACTCTGCGGTTTGGTTTCCGTGTTACTATCAAAATTGCCCGGTGTAGGGCGATTTATAATTACGCCTGTCGGAATTGGCGCTACATCATCACAATCCTCAGCAGAAAAATATGAATGGTAATTAACGCCCGCCACGGCATGCATGCTGCCTTCTATACGATCTGCTCTAGTTGTACCAGTAGGCGCGCCGAGTTGACTAGGTGCAGGGTAGGACGCATCGTAACTTTCTGTCCAATTTTGCATACGATCACTAGCATAAGCGCTACAGAGATTCGGTAAAACCCGCGGATCCGTGACTACGTATTGTTCTAAAGTTGAAAAACTTGCAATTTCAAACGTATTACATCTTGATAATTCCCATACAGCCTGCATTGCAGTACAGGTTCCAGTTGGCGGATTTGGTAGGGTACCACCACCTAATGTATGTGGAAAATTTGATCCAAGATATTGATATAAAGGATCTACTACCAGATCAGAGAAGGTATCTCCTCTGCGGCGCTGTCCAAAAACCAATCGACCTAAGCCACCTTTACCTGAAAATGTTTTGTATGCTTCATTACTCCATAAAAAGAATTCTGGGTTACTTCTATTTCGGTTAACAGCAACCAACTCCACTAATCTTGTAGGAAAACATGATAACTCAAGTACAGAATCAGGCTTTAAAATGAAGGTTTGTGCAGCTTCCATTTCCCGTTTGCCTGCCATCCATGCACGATTATTAATGACCGTCATCATGTCCGGATCACATGATTGACCATCAATCATATCGGCATACAATGGGTTTGGCATATATGTATATATGCCGAATAAAATTATTAAAATAAAATGCACGAATTTCATATGCGGCAATAACTTGTTTTTTACTTATGTCACTTTATACAATATCATAAGGCATAACGTCATGCATAATTTTATAAAATGCTCTTGTTTTATAGGCTTTCAAATAATCCCTGATAATGCCGTTTTGTCATTTCTTCAATTTCTTCTTCTGTAAAGTCATAATAATTCCCGATTTCTTCTATCATAATCTGACGCACCAACCCCGCCAAATCATCCATTGTTTCACACCATGCATCTAATATCGGGCGGCGAAATAATATAAGTATATCCTCTTCATCCGGTACTTTTTTTTCTACACCAGGAGAAATTTCTTTACCGCTTTTATAAATTGCCAACAATTCGAATGGATCGTCTAGATCCAGCTCTTGCTCTAAAACTTCATCGGCCATTTCTTCGACTTGGATTTGCAGGTCCTCACAAAACTCGGCCAATTCTTCAGGCAGAATATCCAACGTATCCTGCGCGATCACTCCCAGCTCCTCTATGCTTGGGGGCCTTGTGAAATTCATTATAATTTGTTTGGTACTGAGCTTACCGCTTTTAATACTACTGACCGAAGATCTGGACATGTCTGTGCTCCCATACGCTTATTAGAACAGCTTTTGTTTCTAGTGAACAAAGCGTTATTTTAAAAACGCGACCTTTGCGAATCTTTTTTATACTTATATTATTACGATGAAATGGAGATAGGTACAATAATTCGCGTTTTAGATATTGAAGATATTAAGACAAATCTGAAAAACTTGGAGGGCTGGCTTTATACTGAAGAAAAGAAGCACATTGAAAAACAGTACAAATTCAGAGATTTTAATGAGGCATGGGGTTTTATGTCTCGTGTAGCATTGATTGCCGAATCAATGGATCACCACCCGACATGGAATAATACTTACAATAAGGTTCATGTTGTTCTTACAACACATGATGTTGGCGGTGTAACTAAAAAAGATATTGATATGGCCAGATCGTTGGAAGATTTTTTTGAATAACAAGTATCCTGTTATGGTTTTTTGATTATATATAATCTATACCTAATCGTAAGTAATATTTTATTTTTATTTTTATTTTTTTAATTTCAAAGAGGTTTTTATGAGCTACGCGCTTGAACAGGTAAAAATTCTTGTTGTTGATGATATGAAGCCGATGCAGGATTTAACCAAGTCCATATTATCAATTTTTGGATTTCATAATATATACAGCGCAGAAGATGGTAAACAAGGCTTTGATCTTGCGTGTCGCCATAATCCTGATCTTATCATTACCGACTGGATCATGGATAAGATGGACGGGCTCGAGATGACAAAATTGATACGAAAAAGCCCTATGTCTCCCAATCCCTACGTTCCAATTTTGATGATGACGGGGTTTAGTTCGCGTTTACGTGTAGAGGGTGCGCGGGATCAAGGTATTACCGAGTTTTTGGTAAAGCCTTTTACGGCTAATGATCTCTATACCCGAATTGTACAAATTGTTGAACGCCCCCGCCAGTTTGTAGATGCGGAAGAATTTTTTGGGCCCGATAGACGGCGCAAGCTTTTAGAAGGATATGAAGGACCGCGCCGCCGCGATCATGATTTCCGATTCAAATAAATCAAAGAATGAGAACGAAAGACAATCTGCAAATATTTTAAAAAAATTAAGAGAAGAAACTAAAAAGACTTAAACAATTATTGCCACCTTTTTTTTAAAATTTATTAAAAGTTATTTCTATGCATGAAAACACACCCCCTTCAAAAAAAGCTCGTTTTATTACACCTCCCAACCTTTTAAAGCAAAAGGTTGGCTTTGGCGGTATTGACCCGAAACTGGTCGAAAAAAGCCAGCATTTTATCAATACGGCCACTTATGATTTTAAACCGCATGCGCATGTATTTTTAAAAGAGCTTCAGGATGGCATAGAGGGTGCAAAAGCCGCGCCAGAAGACATTGATATTGAATTACTTATTGCGCCAGTTATGCAGCTTAAAGCCAATGGCGGAATGTTTAGGTATCAGTTGGTGAGTGATATTTCTGATATTGCATTGCAATTTTTAGAATTTATTGATCGCCTAAACGAAGATGCCATTAAAGTTTTGCAAGCACATGAAAATGCGCTTGCTGCTATTGTTAATAGTGCCCTTAAAGGAGACGGAGGTAAGGAAGGATATGCGCTAGTAAAAGAGCTTGATAGCGTGCGCACACGGTATTTCAAAAAACACCCTAAAAGACCGGAAATAAAAAAGAAAAAACGCGTTGTTTAAAATTTATTAAGAATCGTGTACTATAATAGAATAGAAAGGATTTCTTATGACCTCTATTCCGCCTACAATGGCCGCCGAAATGGCGTTAAATAAACAAAATGTTACTATGTCCGTGATTAAACAAAGTGCGGATCAACAAAAGGCAATTTTACAAATTATTGAGCAGAGTGTTCAATCTGCTCCGGTTTCCGGTGCGCGCGGATCCAATGTGAATATTGGCGTTTAATTTTATTAATTTTTAAAGAAATATTTGACGCTCTTGCTTTTTTTATCAAGCAAGAGTTTTTATTTGCCCATAAGTATCATGCCACAAATCGTAAAGCGTGGTGCGCTGACCACATGCTTTGCAAAACATTGGCCATGTTTTTTATATCATCCTCACTATGTGCTGCGGTCGCGGTTAAACGTAAACGCTCTGTTCCTTTTGGGACGGTTGGATAATTAATTGGCTGAACGTATAAATTATGCTTTCTCATAAGCATATCGGTCACTTCGCGGCAACAATTTGGCTCTCCCACGACGAGCGGTACGATATGACTTTCACCATCCATAAAGGGTAAACCGCTATTTCTAAGCATAGTTTTGAATAGCGAGACATTCCGCCACATTTTACTACGCTCTATTTCCGAGACCTTCAAATGCTCAACAGCTGCGTGTGCAGCCGCGAGAACAGATGGCGGCAAGCTTGTAGTGAAAATAAAACCAGCGGCCACCGAGCGTATTGCATCTAAAATATCACGTTTACCAGTTATAAATCCGCCCATGCAGCCATATGCCTTACCGAAAGTACCTTCGATTATATCAATACGATCCATAAGCCCGCGTTGTTCGGCAACGCCGCCGCCGCGCGCGCCATATAAACCGACCGCGTGTACCTCATCCAGATAGGTGAAGGCATTGTATTTATCGGCGAGATCACAGATTTCTTTAATCGGCGCGATATCACCATCCATTGAATACACAGATTTAAATGCGATAATTTTAGGACGATTAATATCGACAGAGGCCAATAATTGCTCCAAATCCTCAAGGTCATTATGTTTGAATATTCGTTTTTCGCAGGCACTTCCCTTTATACCTTGAATCATAGAAGCGTGATTCATAGCGTCCGAAAACATAATGCAATTTGGCATTAGGCGCCCAAGCGTAGACAGGGCGCCCTCATTTGCGACATAGCCCGATGAAAAGACCAAGCCCGACTCTTTATTATGAAGGTCGGCAACGGATTCTTCCAGTGCCACATGATAACGGGTTGTGCCGGAAATATTGCGCGTACCCCCTGCTCCGGCTCCGGCATTATCCAGGGCCTTTTTTGCCGCGTTCAATACGACCGGATTTTGCCCCATACCAAGGTAATCATTGCTACACCATATAGTGACATCGCGAACAGAGCCATCTGCCGATATATAATCTGCATGTGGGAACTGCCCTACTCTTCGCTGGAGCGTTGCAAATGTGCGGTAGCGCCCTTCGGCTTTAATTTCAGTCAGTTTATCAGAGAAAAATTTTGTATAATTGATCATTTTTTGTCTTTAACTTGAACTTTAAGATGATCGACCTTACCACAAAATATAGTTTTCGAAATCCATTTTGGTTATTTTATTCATAGGTATATGAAATTATAACCCCAGAGTGTTGGCAAATTGTTCTGCACGATTGAGGGCTTTATCCAACTCGGCCATGGTTGTTCCTAAATCTTTGCTCTCATCCTTTGACCAAGTTTTTAAGACTTTCAAATATATTCCAGTTAATCCGGCTACTCTGGCTGCTCCGCGTATGCCGTTTGTCTCTACCCCTGCGGCCTCGGCCATCCATGTCATAGAACGGCACAGATGCGGCATCGAGATGATCGCTTGTTTAGGATCGTAACGGAATGATTTTAAAATGGCGATGATGCCGCCCCTATACTCATTTAACACATCATAGCGCTCCATCAGAACATCAAAAAGGGCGTCGCGCAAAGCCGTTTCAGGGTGCTGTTTTCCTACATTCTCCAAGGTTTTGCGATCTATAATTCGTCCTAATGCGATGAGAATATCCGTTTTATCTTCAAACATATCACGTAGATCGGCGAGCGATATCTGCGCTTCATCCGCAATATCAGACAAGGTTATAATCTCCCACCCTTGAAGGGCAGCCATATCCATAGATAATTTTATAAGCGAATCTTTGTTTGGGTTTTTAGAGTTTGGCTTTTTCGATGCGTCTTTCTTACCCTCTGTTTTATCCACTTTGGTTTTACTTGTGGTCTTTTTTGTTTGTTTATCGCTCATGGCCTTGGTTTTCTTGTTTATATGAGATATTTACACCATAGTTAATAGAATTAGTCTTAACAACATATGGATCAAGAAAAAATGTCTAACCCAGTTTATGGCGTGGTCGCCGTTGGAAATGCTTTGGTTGATGTCATCGCGCATGCGAGTGAAGAGTTTATTGCCCAGCAAAAAGAAAGTCATGGCATGGAAAAAGGTAGTATGAATTTGATTGAAGAGCCACGCGCGGTTGAACTCTATTCGCAAATGCCGGACGGGGTCGAGACATCCGGCGGGTCTGCGGCCAACACATTGGCGGGGTTTGCGTCTTTTGGCGGTAAATGCGCTTATATTGCAAAGGTTGCGGATGATAATTTGGGTAATGTGTTCAAAAAAGATATCCGCTCTATCGGGGTGGATTTTGATACAATACCGCTTGCGATTGGGCCATCCACTGGACGCTGTATGATTTTGGTAACACCCGATGCAGAGCGGACGATGAATACATTTTTAGGCGCGACGTCCGAGTTAAACGAAGGTGATATAGAAAAAGATCTTATTTCTTCTGCTCAAATAACATATCTTGAAGGGTATCTTTATGATAAGCCGCAAGCCAAGAAAGCCTTTATTCGAGCTGCTGAATATGCTCATGAGGCGGGGCATCGCGTTGCGCTTACACTTTCCGATCCATTTTGTGTAGATCGCCATCGTGATGATTTTTTAGAGCTTGTTGAACATCACGTGGATATATTATTTGCCAATGAAGACGAGATTAAATCTTTATATCAAAAGGATGATTTTGAAGATGCTATCGCGTTGGTTAGTCAAAATGTTGATATTGCCGTTATTACACGTACTGAAAAAGGCGCTGTGATTTTATCAAAGGGCGAGCAGTTTTTAATTGATGCCGAGCCTGTTGAAAATATTATAGATACGACCGGTGCGGGAGATCAGTTTGCAGCGGGCTTCTTATATGGCTTGACCGAAGATTTGCCATTGGCGGAATGCGGGTTTTTAGGCGCAATGGCGGCGGCGGAAGTTATTTCGCATATCGGCCCACGTCCGCAAGTATCTCTGGCCGATTTGCTAAAGAAAAAGGCCGCTTGAGATATTTAAAAGCTATGCCCGCCAACCGCTAACCTGAAGACGGATTTTATATAAATCCAGCGTTTCATTTTTAAGGGCTACGATTTGGATTTCATCGAAGCTTTCGTCCAGCCGGCTGCTAATGCCTTCTATCATCAATCTGGCGGCGCGCTTTTTGGGAAAGCCATTTTTACCTGAGGCCAATGGCGGGAAGGCGATGGTTTTTAAACCCAATTCCTCGGACAGATCCAAAGGTTTGCGGCATCCGTTCAACAAGATCCGATCCGGTCTATCAAAATCGTCTTTCCAAGGACTTACGATAGATATAATTAGATGTTTGCAGTTCAAACCTTTTGCGGGCATTGCAAACACATCGCCATCCTTTGGTTGCATCTTTTGTTGTTTGATAAATTGAATAATGTTTTGATCGGTGGCCTTATCGAGTGCTGTATTTAGAACGCCGCGAAGTTCGAGCGTATGCGGAATCATTGTAACAATCGCATCGCATTTTTGATCTGTAATATTTCCACGGATCAATTTGATCTTCCGTAGATAAGGATTGGAGGATACGGGATCGTCTGCTATCACTATTTTCATGAACCGTTTTTTCTTTCTTTTTATACTCGCCTTTCTTTTAAGTCCTTTTGGGGTGCTGGCGCAAGACATCAATACAGATGATGGAGCCAAATCGGACAAAAATCACTTTGGTCTGGCGATGCATGGGGATGCAAAATACAGCGCAGATGATACGCATCTTACTTATGCTAATCCTGAGGCGCCAAAGGGCGGCACTTTGAAACATGCGGCGATTGGTACGTTTGATACTCTCAATCCCTATACCATCAAAGGTAAGGCCGCGCAGGGTCTTAATTTGGTTTATGATCGCTTGATGGCGCGGGTTTGGGATGAGCCTTTCACAATGTACCCCCTTATTGCCGAACGGGTTGACGTTGCGGATAATCGTTCAGCCATTACATTTTATATCAACACAAAGGCGCGGTTTCATGATGGCAGCCCTATCACTGCGGATGATGTTTTATTTTCATTCGAAACGCTTAAAACATCGGGTCGTCCCAATATGCGGCAAATTTATAAATTGGTAAAGGTGGCGGAAAAACGCGGCGCTCTTACCGTTCATTTTGAATTTGGCGAGGGGTATGATCAGGAAACGGTGATGATTTTGGCTATGATGCCCATTTTATCAAAAGCCTATTGGGAGGGGCGCGATTTTGAATCTACGACTTTAGAGCCGCCCATCGCCAACGGTCCCTATAAAATTGCGTCTGTAGATGCCGGACGGCGCGTTACCTATGAGCGCATACAAGATTATTGGGCGGCGGATTTACTGACCAATGCAGGGCATCATAATTTTGACCGTATAATTTATGATTATTATCGTGATGATACAGTTGCATTTGAAGCGTTTAAATCAGGAGATATTGATTTGCGCCGCGAGTTTAATGCAGGGAAATGGGTGAGTACATATGATTTTCCTGCCATAGATAGCGGGGAAATTAAAGCGGAAGCCCTTTCCCATAGCCGGCCAGAGCGGGTAAAAGCGCTTATTTTCAATACACGCCGCGCGCCTTTTAATGATATCCGCGTTCGGAAAGCCCTATCACTTTTGCTTGATTTTGACTGGATTAATAAAAATCTTTTTTATGGGGAATATAAGCGGATTAGTAGTTTTTATCCAAACTCTGAACTGGCCGCGCCTGTTGCTCCAAGCGATGCCGAACTTGACTTGCTTTCACCCTATAGAAATCAGCTTGATCGTTCTGTATTTGGGACACTGCCAGAGCCGTCGCAAAATACTACAGCTGCAAATTTAAGAAAAAATATGCGCGCCGCAGATAGATTATTGCGCGATGCCGGATGGATAGTTGAAAATGGTCGCCGCGTGAAAGATAGTAATCCGTTTTCATTCGAGCTTATCTTAGGCGCGCCGGAAGAAGAAAAAATCGCGCTTCATTATAAGCGTACGCTGGATAAGCTTGGTATAGACATTACGATCCGTGTTATGGATTTGGCAGCATATACAGGTCGTTTACAAGAATACAATTTTGACATGACGCTTTATCATTGGCTTTCCTCCCTTTCGCCAGGGACAGAGCAATCCTTATACTGGGGCTGTGGTGCAGCGGATCAACCGGGGCGCTGGAATTATGCAGGGATATGCGATCCGGTTATTGATATCCTTGCAAGTCAAATAGCGTTTGCGGAAACCCGTCAAGATCTGGTCACACATGTTCATGCGCTTGATCGATTGCTTTTACACGGGCATTATATGGTGCCACTTTATTATCTTGGTAAAGATTATGTTGCTTATAGAAATTATATTAAAAGACCCGATACAACTCCGCTTTATGGTATGGTTTTAGAGACTTGGTGGTCTATTATATCACAAACGGGTTATCAAAATTAAGCAATATGCATTAAAATCTTGATTGAGCCACTCTTTATATGGTGTTATGCTTTAAGTTAAATACTGTTTATATTAAAAAAACCGGATAGAAGCGTTCATGTTTTCCAAATCTTTATTTACTTTTTTTGCCGCAATGGCCGTTTTATTTTTAGGGGCGTGCGAACATTATCAATCTAGCCCTTCTGTGGACATTGACAAAGAAGGACAGTACTGGCAACGGTCTGTTGTTTCCGAGGCCATTTATCAACAAGGGCCAAAGGTTCAGCAAATGTTAAATCGTGATATTGCGCGCTGTGTTGTTGAATTGCGCGAGCTTGAGCGTTTGGGTGCCGTTAAAAACGCCATTCCCACAACCCTAAAAGGGCGTGTTTTAGACCCAGATCAACGAGAGCTTGATAATTGGGATGAGCCAGAGCGTGATGAGCATCTTTATGCTGAGCACTCAGATTATCATGATTTTGAAGGCTGTATGTTAGCTAAAGGTTGGGAGCGCACATTATATGTTCCTTATGATGTAGCCGAAAAATCTCGCGAGAATTATTTAAAAGCGCATATTGATTACAAATATCAAAGCCGTATAGAAAAGCGTATGTTGAGAAACTATAAAAAAGAAGACGGTCCTTACACGGATTTAAACGAATAATATTCTTTTGCAAAAACTTTAAAAAGCGGGCTTTTTAGCTCGCTTCTTTTATTTACAAAATATCGTCTAACTTTTTTTGAACCATTTCTACTGTGATTCCATGCATTAAACATGGCGCCGTTTTAGCCTCATAACCATCATATGCAATAAGCTCATCGAACCCTTGAGGTGTTGAAACATAATGTGCATCTTTTCCCCACGGCCTATAAATATGTGGATAGCTAGGCCCGAATAAACCGAGGGTTTTTATGCCGCTTGCGGCAGCGCAATGCATAAGGCCAGAGTCATTCCCGATGTATAGATTGCATAATGATATGGCGGCGGCGGCGGCTGCTGGATTTAACTTAGCAATCAGATCTATACGCCGTTCTTTTGGAATGGTTTGCAAGACTGTATTAGCGACATGCTCTTCGCCGGGAGCAGCAAGGATAGCTATATGGGCGTCTTGGTAACGTGCGTTTTTACTTTCAGTTAGATATTTTATAATTTTTATAAAGTTTTCTGCCGGCCATGTTTTTGCATGCCAATTAGCGGCAGGGCCTATGGCGATAATCTTCTTATTTTGCGGGATGTATTGTCGCGCTTCGTATAACTGCTTTGCTGTAAACCATAGCATTGGCGATG
Organism: uncultured Alphaproteobacteria bacterium; assembly: GCA_963702155.1. Taxonomy (GTDB): domain Bacteria; phylum Pseudomonadota; class Alphaproteobacteria; order Micavibrionales; family Micavibrionaceae. The sequence continues at coordinate 457,968 of OY969717.1, read as the reverse complement.
GTGGTATATTCAAATTCATAACTCGAGCGTTTTGTTCGACCTTATGCTTTGATTTGTCGATATGACGGCCAAAAATAAAACGCTTTTTAGCAAATACTACTCTGCTTACAGCTGAATCCCTCAAATCCACAACGGTATGCCAGCGTATTTTAATAATTCTTTGCCACAGTTTTAACCAGTGCTTGTGATGTTTTTCTTTTTTAAGCGGTATAATCTCTTTTACATTAGGTACGCCTTCAAAAAGCGAGGCTGCCAATGGGCCGCAGACAATTGTTATTTTTGCCTTTGGATTATTTTCACTTATATATGATAGAAGTCCGGTTGATAAAACGGCATCGCCAATACGGCTCGATGTTATGAACAATATTTCCGGTGATTTATTTTTGATCCTACTCATAAAGGCCATCATGACAGAAAAGCACAAGACAGATCAATGGTATTGCCCCCTGCCCCATCGCGGTTTAATCCATGTTGAGGGTGTAGATCGTTATGATTTCCTTCAAGGGTTGATTACGAATGATATTCATTTATTAAAAACGCAAGATTCTATCTATTCCTGTTTTTTAAGCGCGCAAGGCAAATTTCTGCATGATTTTTTTGTTTATGAGCGCGGGGATACGATTTTTTTAGAAACCGAGGGCGGCGCGCGTGCAACTGATTTTTATAATCGCTTGAACATGTTTCGTTTGAGGGCGGATGTTGCGCTATCCCTTAATGAAAAAACACCTGTATATGCAATAGCGGCTGGCGCGCATGCATCTGATCTTGCGGGATATCACGACCCGCGCCATAGGGATATGGGATTTCGAGCGTTTGAAAAACCTCATTATTTGGAGGAGACCCCTTTTTCACATTGGGATAGGCTCAGGATATCGCTATGTATACCGGACGGAAGCCGCGATTTGGTTATTGGTCAATCGGCCTTATCCGAAGGTCGTATAGATACGCTCAACGGCGTTTGTTATGATAAGGGGTGTTATATCGGGCAGGAGTTAACGGCACGGATGCATTATCGCGGTTTGGCAAAAAAGCATTTATATATTGTTTGTGCGCAGGATTTGGGCTTGGATCGTTTACCAGACTACAACGAGCCCATTTTGTTTCGAGATAAAAAAGTCGGGATTATGCGTTCAAAGACTTTTGATTCTTTAAAAAATTGTGAGATTGGATTAGCGCTTTTAAAAGACATTGAGGCCGAAAATATTTTATAAACTTTTCTATAAGTAGCCAAATTTTATTAATCATAAAACAGATCACCTATATTAACTTTGTTATAGTCGATATCCGAAGGCAGACCTAATTTCTTTGCTTTTAAAGTCTGCCGTACCTCTCTGGATTTTGTATCAATAAATTTATATACATCGTCGGGATCAAGATTATATTTTTGAGAGAATTCTTGAATTTTTTTGATCGAGCTTTTCGCTTCGATCTTGGACAAGGCCATGTTTTTAGAAGATTTTATTAAAAATGTTAGATACAACATTTTTTAAATTTTCGAAAAATAGGTTGGCCTCACGATTTTCTGCCAACACAAGCTGTATTATACCGGCTCTGCATTCGCCGTAATCTTGGGAAAATACGTTATTATAATACCATCATAAGATAGCTCTTTACCAAATTCGAGGCTTAAAATGTTTTTGTCTTGATGGGATTTTTTCAAAGAATTGCAAATATCCAAGATGTCCTGATCCATCGTCAGATCCTGAGCATTTAATATGCCCCTATTCCAAACACTTTAAACATATAATTTATTTATGCCCCTATCGCACAAATACTCTGTTTTTAAAGTCCCCTTACCCATTTTTTTACTTTTCCAAAAACAGTTCTGGGCGCATTGAATTGTACTTTACGTGATCTTCGTTCAAGTCCGTATTGTTAATAAGTTCATTATTCAACAAATCTTGTTCTGCCATAATTATTTCAAATTCATCAATCCCAATATCCGCAGCTGGTAAAATCGTATTTATTAGATGATTTTGAAAATACTCATGATCTTGTGCTGCATTTTCAAAATAAAACTTTAGCTCGCCTTTGGTAAAAGATGCGTTAGCTTTCTGATACAATTTTTGAACAATCGTGTTTATATTTTCCATACATACCGTATCCTTATTTTAATAAAAACTAATAAAAATAAGTATGTGATGTCAAGAAATATGATGTTTATGCTATATAACCTGTTAATGATTTGGTCATCATTAAACAAAGATCATCGTCTACAGGTTTTATAGCGCCTATATTTAAAGGCTTGCGGTCATAGTTTATCCCTGCGCCATCAGGGATGTATCCCATTCTGATATAAAGGCGTTGCGCTGCACCAAAAGTAGAATGCAAACCGACCCCTATTCCCATTGTGTCAAACCCGTTTTCAAGCGCCCATTGCTCGCCTTTTGTTATAATAGCGCGCCCTACACCTTGCCGCCTGAACTCAGGCAGAACGTTCAAATCTTGTATTTCAGGAATACCCAAACGTCTGAACAGATTATACTTAGGAGCCTTATTAAAAATAGCGTATCCGGCATCATCTTTATCAAATTTGGCAATTACGATTGTCCGTAACTTTTCTTCAACATACTTAAATTGACGTTCAAAATAATCAGTGTTTTTTACCGTTTTTAACGCCTCTACAAACGCTTGCAATCGGTTTATATCTTTATACTTAAGATACTCTATAGTGTAGGTTTGGGTCATGTTTTTATTGCAATTCTGCACCGTTAAGGGTTATTGTTTTTACTATGAAAACATCATTTATAAAATTGTTTTTTTGTATAAGTGCGTTTGCTCTTTTTACGCATTTAATTGCAGCAAACATGGTTTATGCACAAAGCTTCATGCGTTATACAACGCAGGGGCAAAAACATGATAGCGGAAGCGTGCATAAAAAAAATGGTTTAAAACAACATTATTATAACGAATCTGAAGCTGATGATTCCGCGCTCAATGAGCAGGCCGAGGCCGCACTTTCGGATGAGCATAGTGCTGTTGATCAATTGTGGGACAAGTACAAGGCACTTGCGGCGGGAACGGTCAGCGATGACGATGGGCAATCATCTGTAAAGGCTGAGGCCGCTGCTACGCCTGAAAATGTTTTGCCTGATGTAAAGCAACATAAAGCGGCAGGACAACGAACTATAAAGGAAGTTTCCCCTGAACATATTGGCGGCATTAAAACCATGGGGGAACAGAGCGCGGATACTGCGCCAACCAATAAGAGTATGAAAACCTCAGACCGCAGTGTGCGTACACCTTCTTTTGTACAAATTAATAAAGGTGATGTTGAAATGCAGGAAACGGGGCACCCCAGTAAACCAACTATGCCAGAAGTTCCGCGCCCCAATATGAATAATAATTCAAATAATGATACTTCTAGTAATGATCTTCCCGGTAAGACAGGGCTAGCGGGTATTATTGAAGCCTACCAAAGTAAGAAAAAAGAGCGGAGCAGTATGCAGACTATTCAGGTTTCCGAACCTGATTAAGATCATCATCCCCTTGGCGTTCGTTTTTGAACTCATCTGCATTCAATATTATATTTCTGGCCTTATCAAAATCAGATGACGGTACGGATATGGAGTATTTAATCAAAATTGTGCCGCCGTAGGCGTTGCTTGTAAATTGGTCATTGTCAAAAACCGCAATCCCATGTGATTTAAGCAAATGTTTTACCATGAGCACACGGAACATATCGACGTGTTCAAATATGACTTCCATTTGTAAAGCCTGATTTTGTTATACTATTAAATAAAGTAATTCTATTTTTACCCTTATCAAATATCTATAATATTTTAACTCAAAGTACAGTTTACACTTGTACTTTTTCTTATCGTGCATTACTTCTCAGTCTTATGTTGAATAAAGCCGCAGATAGGGATTTTGCCGATACGGGCGAGGTTGTGGACATGTCTTCGCCGCTCAAAACGCTATCTTATATTTTATCCGATGATATGGATGCCGTGAACGCGCTTATTTTAAAGCGCCTACATTCTTCCGTCCCTTTAATCCCACAAATTGCGAGTTATCTTATTTCTGCCGGTGGTAAACGTATCCGGCCGCTTTTGACGCTTGCTTCGGCCTCTATCTTTAATGCGAATATGAATCGTGCGCATGTGCTTGCCAGTGCGGTCGAGTTTATTCATACGGCGACCTTACTTCATGATGATGTCGTTGATGAAAGTTTAGAGCGGCGCGGGCAAGACGCAGCCTCTCAAGTTTTTGGTAATCAGGCCAGTGTTTTGGTGGGCGATTTCTTATTTTCGCGCTCTTTTCAGTTGATGGTTGAAACGGGCTCTATTGATGTGCTTCGAATTTTATCTGATGCGTCTGCCATTATTGCGGAGGGTGAGGTTTTGCAACTCAGTATGGCAGGTAATATTGACCTGACCATGGATCAGTATATCCAGATTATTACATCCAAAACGGCGGCTCTTTTTTCCGCAGCATGTGAAGTTGGCCCGGTTTGCGCAAATGCAGGTGAAACCGATATATCGAGCATGGCGGTATATGGGCTTAATTTAGGGATTGCCTTTCAAATTGCCGATGATGCACTCGATTATATGGCAGCGCGGGATAAACTTGGTAAAACGATTGGCGATGATTTTAGAGAAGGCAAAATAACCGCCCCTATTCTTTTCGCGCTCAGACATGCAAAGACCCATAATTTACAACATGATCTTGATTTTTGGAACCGTGTTATAACTGACCAGACGCAAAAAGACGGTGACTTACAACACGCGCAAAAGTTATTTAAAGGCTGCGGCGCTATCCAGTCATCGCTCGAACTGGCGCAATCATATGGTGATAAGGCGATTTGTGCACTTGAGCGTGTACCGGATCATGAGATAAAATCTTTATTTGTTGACTTGGTTGATTATTCAATCCATCGCCCCACTTAATGTAAAAAGCGTTTTTACGTGAACGTTTTATAAAATATTTAACTTACTTTGTTTTTATGTCCTCATGCTGTCCTAAACCTGAAAAACCGCCCTGCCATGGATCTGATGATGGTGGCAATGTTCATACACATAAAGCCTCTTTTGATTATATCTTATATGGAAGCCTCAGCATTATTGGGGCGGCGGTTATTCTTTATCCGCTTTTTCCATATATTGAGGCACTTGGCACGTTTAGTTATGCGGTAACCGAACTACTCGGCACAATGTGGTGGGGTATTGTTTTGGGTATCTTGTTTGTGGGCGCGATGACAAAGATTCCGAAAGAATATTTTAGCGCTATTATGGGTGCAGGCGATAGTATTAATGGTATATTTAGAGCTACACTCGCCGGGCTTTTGCTGGATCTATGCTCGCATGGCATCTTGATGATTGGTGCAAAGCTTTATGAGCGCGGGGCGAGCCTTGCTCAAGTTATGGCCTTTTTAATCGCCAGCCCGTGGAATTCATTTTCTTTAACGCTTATTTTGATCAGTCTTATTGGTTTAAAATGGACGCTTGTCTTTATTTTGGGATCTGCTGTTATTGCGATTGTTACCGGATTTATATATCGCGCGTTAACGCGCATGGGGGTTTTTGCGCCTAACCCGAATAGTATTGAGTTGCCAAAAAGTTTTTCCCTGCGTGAGGATGCATCAAAGCGGCTTAAAACTTTCAAACCTGATCGGTATTTTTTCAAAGATATTATCTGGAGCGGCCTTAAAGAAGCCAAGATGCTTATTCGCTGGCTTTTGCTTGGGGTTGTAATTGCTGCTGCTATCCGGACATTTGTGCCCACTGACGTCTTTGCAACCTGGTTTGGGCCATCTTTGTTTGGCTTATTCATGACCTTGATTGCGGCGACTATAATCGAAGTATGTTCCGAAGGTTCGGCGCCTATTGCATCAGAAATTTTAAATCGTGCCGGCGCTCCCGGTAATGCATTTACATTTTTAATGGCAGGGGTATCTACCGACTATACAGAGATCATGATTATACGTGAATTCACCAAGAAATGGGTGATTGCATTATCCCTGCCTTTACTTACTATGCCGCAAATTATTGTGGTCGCCTTTATGATACAAAAGCTTTATTGAAGCACCTAAAATATAAAATGCGCGATGCTGCCAAAACACATTAATATGACTGCGCCGATGATAAGCGGATAGGCCATGAAATCCGGCAGGCCATTTTTTACAAATAACCAATACTGTAAAATTAGAAGCGGAATACTGCTGATTAAATATATTTTTAAAGCGTAGGTGTTTGCCTCCGGAAAAAGGAGATAGGCAATTAGCAATGTTAACGTCATCAATCCGGCGATAATCTTATACCATTCATTTGCATATTTTCGGTATTGTTGGCTTGAGCGGATAAATATCCATACAAATCCCGGCATAGATACCCATAACATGACCGCCAGTCCTACAACATAGGCACGGCGGCTTTGTAATAGATGCGTTATAATATCGTGTTTATACGCCGCGTAGCCTAAAACCGTTATAATATAACAAAGTGCAAGTACTGGGAAAAATTGCTGTGACAATGTTTTAATGAAGTTTTTAGGCAGCATTTCATCGCGGTTTGATCGTGAAATAATAATAGGCTCTTCTTCGCGGGTATTTTTATGCGTGTTTTTCATAGATGAAAATTTTATGGTGCATTATCGCTTTTTACAAGGATAATAAGTGTTCAAAGCAAGTGCGACGCCTGGCGCTACTATAAAATTTTCATGCTGAGAACGGCGCCGCGCGATATACGCATATACACGTTTTTGAATATCAGTAAGGCCGGCGGATTTTGGAATGCAAAAATCAATACCGGGCGCAGATCCCATGGATTTTAAAATTGTATGATAGTCAATAATCCCGGCGATATATGATTGACACGCGACATGCCCGCCTTCAACCAGTTCTTTGCCTTTTTCGTTGCTGCCGCAGACGTATAGTAAATACTTACCAGAGAATTGCGCGGTTTGTGCATTTGCGGTGTGTATATTGCTATATGCGCCAATTAAAACGCCTAATAAAAAAACTATTTTCCAGATTTTTATACTTGAGGTCAGGCTATTTTTTTCCATCGCCTTTGATCTTCAATTGTTCAAGGATTGCAAATGGCGAATCCTCCAGCTTTGGTTTAGGTCCTGTGCTCATAACGCGCGGTGTGCGATTTTCGTTCTTATTACGCTTACCTTTTTTGCGATCGTTTTTATAGGGTTTTTTATCGTCTTTTGAATATGGTTTTTTATTATTATTAAACGGTTTGCGCTCTGATCTTTGGGATTTGAACGCCTTGCCTTTTTTCAGACGGAAGGTTGCCAGTTCGGGCTTTTCTGCCGATTTTATTTCTGGTTTCTCTATTTGTTTTTCTGGCGTTGTATCTTCAGCTATTGGCGTACTGTCTTCTTGCTTTGTTTCTGGTGTTACATCTTGTGCTGGTGATTTAAGTGTTTGGAGGCTTTCTTCTATTGGCGCGCTCTGATCCTTATTTGCACCCTCTACTTGGGCGGCTTTTTTCTCAAGCTCTTCGGCTGGATCATGAAGTTTTGTATGCCCCAACGCTTCCAAAATTTTATACAAATCCGCGATTGAGGTGCCAAGCCATTCCGCCATTTTATGCTGAGCCTGAAATTTACCCTTATCTGCTGCTTCATAAACGGCATTTACGACACGATCTAGCATATCGATACGAATGGCACGCGGGCCGTAAACAGGATATGCAATCGTTCGGTAAAACTCTTTGTTTATGTTTTCTTCGGTGTCTTCTTCAATTTTGACTGATACCATACCGTCATTTGGTACAGGCGCGGGCAGAGGTTTATCATTAAAAAGTGACCACAGGAGCGCACGCATGCGAACGGCCGCAGGTTTGTTTAAATCAGGCTGAAAGATCAGAATTGGCCCCAAACGAATCCGGTATGACCTTAATATACGGCGGTCATTATGCCCAAGATTTGTGATGGCCGCCTCTAACCCTTCGCGCCCAGTTGTTCCAAAATCTTCAAATAATTTATTCTTTATTTCTGTAACAGCGGGGCTAAAGCTGACAGGTTCTTCTTGCGTTTTGGTCTCAATATTGTTTTCAGAGGTGTTTTCGGGCGCTGTATAATTTAATTTTACATTGTCTGATTTTTTTGTGTCTTCGGGCTCGTTTTCTATATCTTCTTTAGTTTCTTTTTCAGATTTTTCTGCTTTATTCTTAGAAATACTTTCTTCTATTTCTTTTTGAAGCTGCTCCGGCGCTTTTTGCATACCTACTAACGGGGCGAGCGTTTGTTCAATATTCCATTTTACAGCGGCATTAATATGCGAAGCGGCAGCATCTTTATCTATGGCTTCAAAAGTTGCACCTTGCGGAAGATCTACATCTACTTGCGGTGATAAAATTGTTTCGCCCTTTTTGATTTGACCAACTTTTACCCCGGGTAGCGGGTTTGTTGAATTGGCCTGGTACATAATTGTACCGTCTTCTTGGAGCGTAAATTGCTTAAATTCTGCGTTTAACATGTTTCATCGATTTTTGTTGGGATTGTTCATGGATATAGACAGAAAAAACCACGCTTGTCCAGCCGTTCTTGCGGCTTTATGCCATAATCTATGATACGCAATACTTTTATTTCTATAAATATAAGTGAAAATAATAATCGGTAAAACAAAACCAACATATCATTTAGAATTTGCGTTTGTTTACGCAGGCTCTATATTTTAAGCATCTTTACAAAATATTTTATGCACAAACCGGATTTGTATTTAACTTCTGTGACCTTTATCAAACACTATTTTTTTATTGTATCTGTTCTCCTGCTTGGCATTTTTTTATGTTTTAAGCCTGCAGGATTTGCGCATGCCAATGATGGGCGTGATATACAAGCGGCGATAGATGCTCTAATACAGTTCTTAGAATACCAAAACAGTGATACTTCCGTATATAAATTCCAGTTTGAAGACACACCACTTATCGAGCCAGTTGATGGATATTATGCCATTACCCTACCCCCACTCAGTCTTGCATTTAAAAATGGCACCATTTTTAATATCGGGATGATTTCGGTAAATTTGGTAAGTGATAAGAAAACAAAATCTTATAAATTTTCAGCGTCTTTTCCGGAAAAATTTCAATATATCGCTAAAAACGGCAGCATTATAGGTTCTGGATATCTTCACGGCCAAGCCATTCAAGGCGTATGGGATAAGCAAAAGCAGGTTTTGAAAATATTCGACCTTTCTTTTGAAACATTAGAATACATATCAGATGATCATTCTGAATATAAAAAAGGAATAAAGCGTTTTATTGCCGATAAAGTAAAGATAAAAAGCACTAGCCAAGAAAATACTATTAATACAGAATCTTATAACCAAATCTTAAACTTGTCTTTTGGCAGCATGCGATACGATTCGTATAATAATATAATGACTAAAATAGAAAATGGTACGTTAAAATCAGATACAAACGCTAAAAACGAATTTGAAAACAATTTACTAAATTATTTTCTTAATCCTAAAAATTCAAATCGTTCTTTAATCTCACTCTTTAAAAAAATAAATTCTTTTGACTTTGATTTTAAGTTTAAAAAAATAGTTCAAGCTGCTATAAACAAAGAAAATACTTCTGTCCAAGATAAGGTATTTACTGTAAAAGACGGTCATCTCATTATTGATTCTTATAATACTAATGAAACGCTCTGGAACATTGTTATAAAGGCTCAATCGGAGGTTGATGGCCGGACTGGCTCTATCATTCAAAATGTGGCCAACCCAAAAGATTACAATCTTCTTTATCCATTTTCATATGATTTAAATTTTATTTTAGAAAATATTGACCTTACGAGTGTTGCACCTCTATCTCATGATGCAATTCTGGCCATTGCGCATAAGCCCGAGGATCTTACGGGTATTTTGTATGAGAATTATATTCATGCTCAAGAGTCGTTCACGGCTAGCAAATCTACGCTTACTATTGCGCCCAGTATATTTAAAACACACGATATAAATCATAGTTTCCAAGGCTCTATAATACCGTCCCTTGCAACGCCGATGGGTTTTTCGGGGCAAGGCGTTCTGCAATCCGAAAATATTGATGAATCGCTCGCACGTTATAGCGTTTATCTACAAAATCAGAATGATACATCCGACCATTACAACTCTAACATCTACTTGAATATACTAAATTTTATTAAAAAGAATAGCGCGCTTCGCCATACAAAAGATAATAAAACAGTTTATATCATGGGCGCCATGATTGATGAGAGCGGCGTGCTAAAAACAACTAACGAGTTTGAAGCCAAGCGCACAACACATCCATGATGTTTTCATAGCTCTTTTATAATGTAATTTAAAACCGCATTAAGCCGCATACGCCCTTTTAAGTTCAGGCGTACATTATGATTACTGTCAAAGGTTAAATCGCCCTCTTCAACCAAAGCATTAATTTTATTGTGATCTAAAATTTCCTTGAAAACCCTGTCGTAATCGATACCGCATTTCTGAGCGAGTTTTTTTAAATGAACGCCGCTTTTTAGACGCAGCCCCATCATAACCCCCTCCATAAAGGCATCTGCTGCGCTTATATCTTCCATGAATGTGCTATTGCCGTTTGTATCCCTTACTTTTTGGAGCCAGTTTTCCGGAGAAGCCGGTTCACGTGTAGCCACGCGCAGGCTACTATCGCTATCGTTTTGGTTTTTATGAATACGCCCATGTGCGCCCGGGCCAATGCCAAGATAATCGTCATACTGCCAATATATAAGGTTATGGCGAGATTCCTGACCCTGTTTGGCGTAGTTTGAAACCTCGTAAGCGTTCAAACCTTTTGATGCCGTCATATCCTCAGTCAATTGATAAAAATCTGCCGCCATCGTTTCTTCAGGCATATCAAAGCGCTGCCTCTTATAGTCTCTATAAAACGAAGTGCCTTTTTCAATTGTAAGCTGATAGAGGGAAATATGCCCCTCTGCTAACGCTAAGGCTTGGCTTAATTCCTGTTCCCACTGCTTTAATGTTTGCTCTGGCCTTGCGTAGATCAAATCAAAGCTGACACGCGGGAAAATGCTTTTTGCAGTTTCAAGTGCGTGTAATGCCTCTTTGGCCGAATGCTCACGCCCTAAAAAACCCAGCGCATTTTCTTGTAAAGACTGTATGCCTAAAGAGGTTCTGTTCACACCTGCGTTTTTGAACGCTTTAAATTTGCCGGCTTCGACGGATGTAGGGTTTGCCTCTAATGTAATTTCGATATCGCGGGTAAATCCGAATAAGGCATTCGCTTGATCTATAATTTGCGATACGGTTTCCGGCTCCATTAATGATGGCGTGCCGCCGCCAAAGAAAATTGAGGCTAGCGGCCTTTTTTCAATTGTAGAAGCATAGTTTTTTAAAGAGATTTCGAACGCTTCACGCCAATCATTGTGATTAACCACATTACGTACATGAGAATTAAAATCACAATATGGACATTTTTTCAGACAAAAAGGCCAATGCACATAAAGGCCTAACGCTCCAGCTTTGTTATCTAAGGTTCTGGTTGGCGCAAGTATCAAACGATTGGCTTTTTTCATGTCTTCTATGTACCCATAAAAACCTTTTGGTGAAAGATAAAATTTAAGCCTTTTCATCTTGATAAATAGTAATTTTATGTGTCTGCGCTTGACATAGGTATGTTTTATAGCGATTGTTGTGCTGATGTAATTTATAGCTTGATTCTAGTTTTTTAATAATCAGGTTGAAAACTTAAAAAAATAAGAACCGCTTCATGAACCATATAATATCCAATTTCTCTCGCTTGTCCAAATGTATGCCTGTGTTTGCGGGTATTTTAAGTATTTTTGTTATGCCTGCAATGACATCACCTGTGCAGGCGCAAGAACGAGTTCCTCTTATGATTACTGGACAGCCTGTTCCGGAGAGTTTGAAAAACAAAATTTACAATAAGCCCGTTCAAACGCGTGAGGTGCGCCCGCAGCAACTTATCGGAAAAACATATTACAGCTCTGGTCAGGAAACAGTTGTTGGTCAGAAAGCCAGTCAGCTTTCTTCAAGCCTTGGCAATATTCAGAAAAATGTAGAATCGTTATCTTCACAACTGAATGCGGTTCAATCACAAAATGAAAGCCGTGCTGCGCAATATTATGCAGCCATTGCAACTATTAACACTCAGTTACAAACAGGTACAACGCCTGGTAATCCACGCCTTGTCAAACGTTTAGGTGTTGCCGATGCGACGTTAGAAAATCTGGCGGCCAATGTATCCCGCTTAAATCAGTTGGCGGTTGAAATTGCGCAAGTTGCTTCCGAGGCCTCTTTTTTACTAGAGGAAACGCGGGCAGCGTATAATATTTCCGGCGCTATTGAAGAAGATCATGTTCAATTGGCGCTTTTAGAAGATTCTATTCATAGTACACTTGTTTTGATTGAACGGCTTTTGAATAATGTCAATGATGATATTACACGGACTAGCGCTTATCTTAATTCAGAGAGGAATAATTTGCGGACATTATCTCTTGCGGTTAGCAAGGGTGATTTGTATGGAAAAAGCCTTTCCAACCGTCCGTTTTCCGGTGCATCTATGTACCAAGCTGGTGCACAAGACACCCCAAGCGCAACATCATCCGGCAACTTAAGTGCGAATGCCTCAACCATTAATTATGACGATTTTAATGACGGCGATGATTATGCCGAGCCGTCTTATGAGGCAACTGTGCAAAAGCCAGTTTTGTCCCGCGCTCCTGTTAACCCGCGTCCTTTGGCAAAAATCAAATTTGACCGTGCGGATGTAAATTATGAGCAGCCTATATATATGGCTATGAATGATGCGCTTGACCGTTATCCTGATGCCCAATTTGATCTGGTTGCGGTTCATCCCACAAGTGGTAATGCTGCCGAGGTTGCTATTGAAAGCACGCGGGCGCGCCGTAATGCAGAACGTGTTTTAAGAACGCTAACGCAAATGGGATTACCGCTTGATCGCATTGAGCTTTCTTATGATGTAAGCGCGCAAGTTACCAGTAATGAAGTTCACCTTTATATCAGGTAGTTTTTTATATTCTTTTTTAAAATCTAAAGAAATTTTTTAGATTATTATTTTTTTGAACATTGTTCTTGAGATATTTATCTTAAGTATTCTTTGTTTTTTTATTCCTCAAACAGAATTAATCCTTTTGTATGGATCATAATGCTCTTTTCTTTCTTACGGGTCTTTTAGTCGTTGGTGTTATTTGCCAACTTGTTGCTTGGCGCTTACAGCTTCCGGCTATTTTATTTTTGCTTTTGACCGGATTTGTTGTCGGCCCTGTGACTGGTTTTTTTGATCCTGATACTATGTTTGGCGATCTTTTATTTCCGATGGTATCGCTCGGTGTTGCTGTTATTCTTTTTGAAGGCGCGCTTACGCTTCGTTTTGAGGAGATAAAAGCAAATGTTAGCGTTTTAACGCGGCTTGTGACTGTTGGTGCGATTATAACCATGATTGTCGGCTGTACGGCGGCTTATTATCTTACCAATGTAAATTTTAATATAGCGCTTTTATTCGGGGCCATTATTACTGTTACTGGCCCTACTGTAATTATGCCCCTGCTCCGTACGGTACGGCCAAAGGCGGATGTCGCAAATATATTACGGTGGGAAGGTATTGTTATTGATCCACTTGGTGCTATTTTTGCGGTTCTTGTGTTTGAATATATTACTGCCAGTAATAATGCAGATATATGGTTTGTACTTGCAAAATTATGTGCATCCGGGATCTTTATTGGCACGATCTGTGCCGCTATTGTTGCTTTTGTATTGCGCTACCACATTATACCAGATTTTTTGATCAAAATATTTATTCTGGCTATTGTAGTAGGCTCTTACGCGCTTTGTGATTTTATTCAAGTTGAATCCGGTCTTTTAGCTGTCACAATTATGGGGATTGTTTTGGCCAATACAAAAGATTTGCATTTAGAGGAAATTCTGGATTTTAAGGAGAGCCTTTCTATTCTAATTATTTCCGGGTTATTTATTATTCTATCTGCACGGATGGATATGAATGCCTTTATGCAGGCTGGCTGGGGAGCCTTGGCTGTTCTTGGTGTGGTTATTTTAGTCGGGCGTCCACTTTCTATTTTCATAAGCACTTTCGGGTCAAAGCTTGATTGGCGGCAGCGTACATTATTAGGATGGATTGCGCCGCGCGGTATTATTGCCGCCGCGATTGCACCGCTTTTTACCCTTAAACTCGAGAGTAAAGGCGTGGAAGGTGCAGAGCTTTTATCTCCGTTGGTTTTTACTATTATTGTTGGTACGGTTGTCATTCAAAGTTTGACTGCGGGCCCTATCGCAAGGTTTTTAGGTATATCAGAGCCTGTATCGAGCGGTGTACTTGTAGTTAGTGCAGGAAAACTTGCGCGCGCCATCGCTATAGCCCTTAAAGATTCAGGTTTTAGTGTCATGCTTGCGGATACCAATTGGGATAATGTTAAAGAGGCACGTATGCTTGGCCTTCAAACCTTTTACGGCAATGTTGTATCCGAACATGCCGATAGACATATGGATTTGATGGGTATTGGCAAGCTTTTAGCTATTTCAAAGCGACCAACCGTAAATGCGCTTGCCAGTATGCGGTATCGCCGTGAGTTTGGTACTAAAAACGTTTTTATTATTAAAACAGAAGAAGAGCGCCATACACGCGAAAAAGACCATATCGCGCAAGAATATACTGCGCCATTTTTATTTGGCGGCAGTGTTACACAAGCACAGCTTACCGGCTTGCTTTCTTCTGGGTATGAAATCAGATCAACGCCACTTACCGAAAATTTCGGGTATGATTCTTATATTGAAACGCACGGCGATAAAGCCATCCCGCTTTTTGCTATTACGAAAAAAGGCCAGCTTGTGCCTTATATTGAAAATATAATTGTTAATCCCGAAGCCGGATGGACGATTTTATCTTTGCTCCCCAGACAGGAACGCGATAAAAATGCTTCTGAAAAAGGATCCGGCAACGATAATGATGCATTACCCTCCCCCGCGTAGTGCGTAAATATTTACCTTTCATTACGGCACGTTGATGTTTTGTACCTGTGTTGCCCCTTGACCCTGCCCCCTTAATGCTTAAGGATATGATGATAAAAAATAAACTTGTTTTGGTTGTGACGGCGCTTGTGAAAAATACTGATAAAATATCTGTCCGCGTTGCGGTTCATGACGATGAAGTCCGAAAGGCGCAAGAATTACGTTATGAGGTTTTTTATAACGAATATGGTGCGAAAGCGAGCATAGATATAGCCTCACAAAAACGTGATTTTGATCAATATGATCCTGTTGCAACACACCTTATTGTTGTTGATGAAACAAACCCAGATTCCGAGAAAATTGTAGGTACATACAGGCTTTTGCTAGAAGAAGATGCCAAAAAACTTGGCGCATTTTATTCTAGTGATGAATATCATCTTGATGGGTTACTTGAACAAGGTGGCCGTATATTAGAGCTTGGACGATCATGTGTTTTGAAAGAATATCGTACCCGTCCCGTATTACAATTATTATGGGAGGGTATTGCGGAATTTATTTCAACGCATAATATTGATTTGATGTTTGGGTGCGCGAGTTTTAATACAACGAATATAGATGATATTGCCGAGCCTTTATCCTATCTTTATCATTATCATCTTACCCCTGCTCCGCTTCAGCCGAAAGCATTGGAAAAACGATATATCGATATGAATATTAAGGAGAAAGATTCCTTTGATCCCAAAAAAGCTTTTGCGGCGCTGCCCGCTCTTATCAAAGGGTATTTGCGTGTTGGTGCAACCATCGGGGATGGCGCGGTTATAGATCATCAATTTAATACAACCGATGTGTGTATCGTATTTCAATCGCATGAACTTGCGGGACGATATAGAAAGCATTATGAGCGCCGCATAAACAAAGCGATTCCAGGTCATGAGAAAAATGAAGACTTGGGGCACGCGTCTAATAACGATCCATGTATAGGTTATAAACCTTAAAGTTGATATGCGTATATTTATTGCTATATTCAAGTTTATATTATTTGCAAGTTTCTTGATATTTATTGTGCCGATTCAGGCTGTCGTTCTTTTGTTTACAAAGGATAAGCCTTCTTATATTTTACCTCAATTCTTTCATCGTGTAACATGTTTTATCTTTGGTATTCGTATTTATTTACGGGGATCGCCCGCTTTTGATCATCATTTACTTTTCATGTCTAATCATGTTTCCTACCTTGATATTCCTGTCCTTGGATCCATAATAAAAAGCTCTTTTGTTGCAAAAAGCGAGGTTTCAGGTTGGGCTGTGTTCGGGTTTCTCTCAACTTTACAACAGACTGCTTTTATCAAACGCAAGCGTACGGCTATTACACGGGAGGCTGGTGCATTACAGCAGCGAATTGAAGGGGGTGAAAGCCTTATTATTTTCCCTGAAGGCACGTCCACCGATGGTTTGAGCGTTGATCCTTTTAAATCCAGCTTGTTTTCACTCTCCCTTTTAGAAAGTGCGCCTGATATCATGATTTAGCCCATTACAATTCGCATCTTAACCGTTGATGGCTATCCACCAGACACTTTAGAGCGCCGTGTTCTCTATGCATGGCCGCGGGATGATGATATTGAAATGCACCATCATCTATGGCGTTTTGCAAAATCCAAAGGTGCGGAGATAGATGTATGTTTTCATACGCCCATCAAAGCGCAGAATTTTGGAAACCGGAAGGTTTTGGCGAAAAAAACTTACGAAATTGTTTTGCTAGGACTTGAACGCAATACGCCAGTCCTGATACACAAAGGGGACGGATTATCTTTATAGATAACCTTGTGTTTTTATTTTTAGACTATCCATATGAAATAGAGGAATTATATTATGTCCGTGATTGAACCGGAAGAAGTTTCAAGGCTTCAAAATTATCTTAAGACCAAGCTTGGCAATAATGGCTTTGCTTTGAAAATGCGTGAGCGGGCAAAGGATTCCGTTGAGGTTATTTTAAATGGTGAGTTTATTGGCGTGATTTATAAAGATGAAGAAGATGGCGATTTATCATATGATTTCAACATGGCCATTTTGGATGAAGATCTTTAAAAAATTTGATCTTTTATAATCTTAAAATATAAACGCATTTATTCAATTCACATGAATATTTGCGTTTATTATTTTATGGCTGGTATATTTCTTTTTATGATCCGTTCTGAATTACGTTATAAATTTTATTTCTTATCTTTGGCTTTTGGGGTTATTTTATTTTCATCCCCTTCCGCATATTCAAATTTTTTTCCTGATTTTGATAATGAAAAAACATATATTCCAGGGCGTATTCAACATAATATTGAACGTATCTTAGGTCATACCAACTTTAAAATAGTACCGTTTGATTTAAATGGGGATGGGATCAGCGAATATATTGTAAAAATTGATCTTTGCAATAATGCGAATTCTTTTTGCCCTTATATTATTTTTCAAGACACGAATAATGGGATTAAAAGTATTTTAAGTATAAAAGGCAGAAATCTTGGTGTAGATACGGAAATCACACATAGATTTTATAATATTCTTATGTTCAATGCGGCACAAAATGATTATAGTTTTAAAGTATATATTTGGGATCGGACGCGATTTAAGTATATACTGGCTGAATAGCAGGTTTTATGATGCGGTGTATTTTAAATATTAGATTGATGTTTTTTGCCTTTGTACTGGTTTTGTCTAGTACGATGATTTTTTGCAGCTTATCTTATGCTAGCAGCTCGTCTTCGACTTGCTTACCTGGAATACCTTGCACACGCCCTCTTACCCCTAACCAGAATTTTATAGATAGCGATGGCCCCAATGTCTTAGGGCCAAATCGTAGCCGTCTTGGGGACGAAGATGATAGTTGTGATGCCGATTTCCTCAATCAAATGCATGCGCGCGCCTATATGGAAGCCGAGCGCGAAAATTTAATGGCAGAAATTATTTTAAGAAAGCCAGATAGTGTTTTGGAATATTCATGTTTTCAAAAATTTCCAGAACTCGTTGCCGGCTTTAATCCTCAAATTATTGATCCTGCAGGATTTGTAAGTTCTTTATGTATAAATGATATTTGTTATGATCCTGTAGGAGGACCTTTTTTTAGCGAATCTGAAAAATGGTGGAATAAAGATATTGATATGTATATGAACGACGAAACCACCAAAACTCATGTTTATATGGGCGGAGGTGTTAATCTTGATGCGGATGATGATGGGGAAGAAGATGAAGAACCAACATTTAGCGGCGATCATCTCGATTTTTCATTACAAAATTTGGTTTATGAAGCGCTTTATACTTATAATGATAGTAATTTTGAACATTTATTCTTAGGCGGCGCGGCGGGTGCCCAACTTTCATCTTTGCCGCTTGCTGATCGTCTAGATGGTGGTGATTTTGATTTTAATATTGGGCTTGATACCCGCTTTAATGATAACGAATTGGATCCTATACCGTCTATTACCCTTTCCAGTTTTGATATTACGTCTTTGTCAGATCTTGTATGTGCCAATATGCAACTCGTATGGCAAATTGCGCGATGTGGTAATTTCTACATTGATGACCGATTTTATAGTTTTGAATTTTTAGCCGGCGCAAGTACTTTAGGCGGCGCTACGCCTGTTAATGTTGATCCACGCCGTTTACCCGCAGCGTGTTCTAGCGGTGTACCTTTTGGGCTACCCATGACACAGATTCCTCACAATACGCGCTGGTATGAATCTTTTGGTGGTTCTGTGCCTTCACCGGATGTTGGTTTTGTTAATTATGATCAAGATAAATTTGTTAATTATCGTGAAAGCCTTTCTATTATAGATTTCACGACACATAATAACTGTGATGTGGATGCTATACCTACAGGTTTAAAAATAAGTGTAACGCCACGATCTATAGATTCTATTTCAGGGCAAGTTGTTTTTGGGACGACAAAAACATATGATGAAAAAATATGCCCCAATCCAGGTTGCTATTACGATCCGGACACCGATGACTGTAAGCCATAAAAATAATATAAAAAAAAGCTTTTGCGTCGGGAGGCGGAAATGCTTTAAAATTAAAACATACATAATCAGGATTTCTTATGATTACAATATTTGATAAAAAAAACAGATTTTTGCTGACCTTTTTGGCGATTTTATTTGTATCTGTTTTTTTTATATCCCAGACGTCTTATGCAGGTGGAGGCACGCCCCCAGCACCTGAAATTGCAGACTCGCCATGTGATCCTGATTATTATACATCATTACGCTCCAGAGCATGGCTTGAAGCACAGCGTGAAATAACACAGAATCAAAATCTTATTTCAAAACCGGATAGCGTTCTTGAATACACATGTTTTGACAGGCAATTGTTAGAGCTCGCTGATCACTCTAAGGATATGTTAAGCGAAACCCAAAGATGGGGTACTGCTACAACCTTAATTGACATGGATCATACACTTCAAAATTTGGTAAATAATTCTTTACAAGCCTATTTTGTAACGAATTTTCCGCATCGCTTGTTAGGAGGACGTATGCCGGATGAAGATTTTGGTGCACAAGTCGCGGGCGGAAACTCTAGAAAAGTTGAATTTTTATATGATAAGTCAGCCGGAACTGGTCTTGCCAGTATGGATTACGAATGTGATGTTATGAATGAAGTCTGGATGTATGCCAAATGTATGGACTTTATTGATAACGAAGATGAAGATGGTTTTTATAGCTTTGAAAATTATAGGGATTATGAAGATAGCGGTACTGATCTTGATCGTAGACATTTGCCTGAAATTGCGGGTATGGGAAGATGCCCGGCTATAAAATCTTTTTGGGAAAATAATATAGACCAAGCATGGGTTGATGCTGAAACACCTTGGGAAGAAGACCCGGTCAACACTTATCAAGCTTTAGTTATACCTGGACCATCTTCGGCAGTGTGTACCGCATCTTCTTATATTTTTACTGGTTTAATTGTTGATCAAGGCGGAGGTGCCAGCCCTGAACAGTATGCCGAAGCAATATGCCTGCAACCTGGCTGTGTGTATGTGCCAAATACGGGTAGTGGCATTGTAACATCCGGTAGATGCGCGGCTGATCCATAAAATTTAGCCTTGAAGTGACGGTCATTGAGCATATTAGGTCATTTTTTCAATATTATTTAATTTCTTTTTCTATAAGATTGTTCAGGCGATTTTGAAAGTGCAGATTGATGGCTTTGCTCTGCGATAAAATCTTTAATGTTTGAAGTGTTTTGCGTTTA
Organism: uncultured Alphaproteobacteria bacterium; assembly: GCA_963702155.1. Classification (GTDB taxonomy): domain Bacteria; phylum Pseudomonadota; class Alphaproteobacteria; order Micavibrionales; family Micavibrionaceae. The sequence goes on along the minus strand of OY969717.1, from coordinate 437,825 downwards.
TCTATTTTGTTATATTCTGTTATTTGATTTTCAGCATTTGTAATCGTTTTTTTTATTCGTTTTAAAAGATCGGGGCTGTTTTTTTCAATAATCGCCCTTGTTTTTATAAATTGCGCCATGGCATGTTTTTGAGCCATGTTGTTTTCCTCCGGTTTTCGACTATTGCTTTTTCCGATACGGCGCTTCATTTTTTTTAAAATCCCTTGTAGTGTATGGTGATTACGCTTTAACTATTTTTTAGCGTGCGCGTGTTCGTGTTTATATTTGTATTTTAACGTTTAAATCCTAACAGATTGTTACGCTTGGTTTTTTATGCTGTCTTTATACCGATTTTTGACTTTTATGAGCGCGCCTGCTTTGCACAAGCTTTTGAAATTGCGTCTAAAAAAAGGGAAAGAAGACGGGCGGCGTATACAAGAACGAATGGGGATTGCCTGTATTAACCGCCCTGATGGAAATGTTTTCTGGGTTCACGCGGCGAGCGTTGGGGAGGCACAATCTGCGCTGATATTAATCAAACGTTTGCTTGCTCTTGCCCCTGATCTTCATGTTCTTATCACAAGCGGTACAGTGACTTCTGCCGCTTTTTTATCATCTCTCCTGCCTGCACGTGCCGTGCATCAGTTTTATCCGCTTGATCATCCTAAATGGGTAGACCGATTTCTGAACCATTGGCGGCCTGATGCAGCCCTTTGGATTGAATCCGAGTTATGGCCAAATATGTTGGCGGCTGTAAAAAAGCGCGAAATTCCTGCTATACTTGTAAATGCACGTATGTCAGAGGCTACGTTCAATCGGTGGCGTTTGTTTAAAAAGGATGCCACGCGTATTTTGGGCACTTTTGATACTATCCTTGCGCAGACTAAAAATGCTGTCCAATATTATCAATCTTTGGGGCATCCCAATGTATATTTTACGGATAATTTAAAATATAGTGCAGCGCCATTATCATATTTAGATAAAGAATTAAAAACTTTAGAAAAATCGGCCGGCGGGCGGGCGGTATGGGTTTATGCCAGTACGCATGCCGGTGAAGAGCAAATTGCTATCAATGTGCATAAAGCGCTTTCTTCAAACATATCAGGCCTTTTAACAATTATTGTTCCACGGCATCCGGAAAGACGCGAAGATATCAAATCTATACTCGATAAATCTGGCTTGCAGTATTGTTTTAGAAGCCAACAGGCGCATTTTCTAACGCAAGATAGGGATATTTATCTTGCTGATACAATGGGGGAGCTGGGACTTTTTTATAAGTTCTGTCCGATTGCAATGATTGGCCGTTCCTTAAGCGATGATGGCGGCGGCGGGCATAACCCTTTGGAAGCGGCGCAGTTAAATTGCGCGGTTTTAAGTGGCGAAAATGTGAAATATCAAGCCGAGATATTTGAGGAGATGCGCGAGCATGACGCCGTTCTTATGATAAAAGATGAGAATATGTTGAAAGAAACGCTTCTTTCTCTGCTTTCTAATCCTTTATATTTAAGCGAACGCGCTGATAAAGCGTATAAATATGCCGCGCTTAAGACCGATGTTATTGATATCGTTATGGGGTACATTACCCCTATATTATCAAAGCATAATTTGATTGATGATTCTATAATCAAAGGGGTTAGATAATAATGCCCCTCAAAACACCCACTTTTTGGTACCGTTCTAAAGATTCTTCTCCATCTTTATCCGAGCATTTGCTAAGCGCAATCACGCCGGTATATGCGGCAGTACACAGTCATTTACAAAATAAAAAACAACAAATAGAACCCCATAAAAGTCATCTACCCGTTATTTGTATTGGTAATTTGACTGCAGGCGGCAGCGGGAAAACACCGACAAGTCGCGCACTTGCAAATCTATTAATCTCCAGCTCTATGGTTAAAACACCATATTTTTTAACGCGCGGATATGGCCGGACAGGTAATCACCCTGTTATTTTGAAACAAAATTCTGAAAATACTTATAAAGATAATGGTGACGAAGCACTTTTACTTTTTCAGGATTTGCCAGTTGCTATTAGTGCAGATCGTGCAGTGGGCGCGCAAATGATTGAAGAAGATGGCGGCGACCTTATTATTATGGACGATGGTTTGTTAAATCATACTTTGGCCAAAACTGTTACATTTATTGCTATTGACGGTGCAATGGGATTTGGTAATGGCAAAACAATTCCGGCTGGCCCTTTGCGAGAACCCGTCTCTGCAGGACTTACGCGCGGAGATGCCATTGTTTTTATTGGTGAAGACCGGCGCGATACGCTCGGGCGCTTACCAGTTAATATGCCTATTTTTAAAGCAAATTTGGATACACCTGCGCGAGATATTCCCGATAAGAATCAAACATATATAGGTTTTAGTGGCTTGGGTTTCCCGGATAAGTTCTTTTATTACGCGTCTTCTTTAGGGCTTGAATTCGCCGAAACGATTGCGTATCCTGACCATCATCCTTATACAGATGCGGATATAGAGCGCCTTTTGGGAAAAGCCGACAAGCATGGGGCGCGGCTTCTTACAACAGAAAAAGATATGATCCGTGTCCCTTTAAAATTTCAAAACCATATTGATGTTTTGCCGGTAACATTTCATTTTGAAAATCCTGCCTCAGTTCTCGACTTTTTATCTCCCTATTTATTGGTAGAGTGATATATGAAGATTGTTTTGCACTATTTAGAATTTATGGCCTTACGGCTTTTATTATTCATTTTTGGATTAATGCCTATAGAAACAGCCAGCCGGACAGGCGGTAGAATTGCAATGTTTTTAGGCCCTAAAATGGGTATAAGCCATGTTGCACGCGCTAATATATACCGCGCCTTTCCAAATAAAGATCAACAAGCGCGCGAAAAAATTTTGGATGATATGTGGAGTCATATCGGGCAAGTGATCGCCGAATACGCGCATTTAGAGCAGATTGCAACAAAACGTACAAAGATCATCGGCGCAGATATTTTGCAAGATGTAAAAGATCAAGGCCGCGCCGCCATTTTTATCGGCGGTCATATTTCTAATTTTGAGGTACCGTCCCTTGCGCCGTTTTATCAGTTTGGTTTTCTGATTAATTCAACATATCGCGCACCAAATAACCCTTTTGTTGACCGGTTTTTACTTTCCAAACGCACAGCACAACACCAAGCCGAAGCTTTTCCAAAGTCCCGGCAAGGCGGGCGGCAGATCGTTTCCGCTATAAAAAAGGCGGGATGGATCGGTATTTTGATTGACCAAAAATATAATGAGGGGGTGTCTGTCCCCTTTTTTGGACAGGATGCGATGACCAACCCCGCTTTTGTGACTTTAGCGCAGAAATTTGACCTCCCGGTTATACCCTTTAGGTGCGTTCGCGTAGGTATAGCGCAATATCAGCTTATTATTTATAAACCGCTTCCTGTCTTAAATGATGAGGGGTTAAAGCGCGATACCTATGATGTTATCTCTGATGCTCATGCAATGATGGAAGAATGGATTACCGAGCATCCAGATCAATGGCTATGGCTTCATCGGCGCTGGCCCAAAGGTACATAACCCGTTTTATTTTAATTAATCGAAGCAGAGCTTTCATTTTTTGGAGTATGTTTTTTCGCGAGCGTTTTAGGGTCTATGACATCAAACACTTCATCGCCCTGCTCTACCTCTTTTTCAGCCAAGGCATAAATACGGGCGGCGCTCGCGGCATATAGTCGTTGCCCTGCATCTGAAATAAATTGCCGGTGACATATACTTTCCAAAAACTTCAAGATATGTGACGGCCGCGCAGGCGCGCCATTAATTTCCATTTGATATAGGCTTGTTTCATACTTTGTAACATCATAGGACAAGGCCGCAGATGTTGCGATATCAGCTTCATGCAAAAGTAACCCCATTACGCTTAAATCCGCGTTATCCTCTAAATCCGCAATTATAGGATCGAGGTTTAGACGTTCATTTTGCATCCCTCTTAAAATATGCTTTTTGTAAGCGCTTTTCATCTGATTGTTCAAATTGGCAGGATCACCAAGTGGATTGACATCTGTACATAAAATTAATGTTTTTAGGGTGTTGCATTCTTTATTGCTTAACCCCGCACCGCGCAAAAATGGCTCTGCCTCTCTGAAGGATATCATTTCCGCGCGCCCTTGGGTAAAAACGCCTTTAATCGTATTGCCGAGACCATCATGTGCCAAATCGTGAATACAGGCCGCAATTAGAAGTAATGCACATTGACGCTGGCTCAATTCGCGCTGTGTTTCTTCAAATATCTGGTTATGGGTTACAATAAGATTTAGCGTTTGTAGCAAAACTTTTCTATAATGCGCATTGTTATGATACTCTAATCTGTTGCTTATCTCACCCAATATGCTTGCAAGAATTACAGCTTGTACCATATCGTGATCAATAACGCCCAGTTTTTTCATAGCATAAATAACCATAGACGTCAGATCGCTGGCGTTCTCATGATCTTTCAAGTTTTCGACATATATAACGCTTGTTTTCACAGTATCCTGCACGTTCATATGCTGAAAAATATTGCCAATTCTAAAGTCCAATGTTTTTAAATTTTGTTCCAAGTCATTTATGATGTTTGTAACTTGTGATTTATTATAATTTTGTCCTACCCACGTGTTTTCGGATTTATGGTCTTCAATATATTCGGCAGATGAACGTACCAAACTTTGCCACAATTCTTTTTCTTGATCATTTTTCATTTTGATTACGTTTTTGTACGATTATATTGTAACTAATTTTAAGCCTTTGATGTCTTTATTATTAACGCGCATTAATCTTTTTATTAAAATAGTAGAGCATTTTTTTTTATATTAAACCATGTATAAAAGTGCTACATATCACTTCTTAATTTTACACATAAAAACATTACGAGATGATTAATGACATCAAAGACTTGGACACCGCAATCATGGAGAGATAAACCAGTTGAGCAGATGCCGGTTTACGAAAATCAAAAAGTACTTAAAGCTACGGAAACCGAGATGGCTGGTTTGCCACCTTTGGTTTTTGCTGGTGAGGCACGAGATTTAAAGAAAAAACTCGGTAAAGTTGCCGCTGGCGAAGCATTTTTGCTCCAAGGCGGGGATTGCGCCGAGAGTTTTGCCGAGTTTAATGCCAATAAAATACGTGATACTTTTCGCGTTATGTTACAAATGGCGGTTGCTTTGACCTATGGCGGCGGTTTGCCGGTTGTAAAAGTCGGACGTATTGCCGGACAATTTGCCAAACCGCGCTCTAGCGGTACAGAAACGCAAGGGGATATAACGCTACCCAGTTATCGCGGCGATAATATTAATGGTCTAGAATTTGACGCCGATATTCGCCGTAATGACCCGCAGCGCATGATACGTGCTTATTACCAAGCATCTTCTACGCTTAATCTTCTGAGAGCATTTGCCAAAGGTGGTTATGCGGATTTAAACCGCGTACATGGCTGGAACCTTGATTTTATTAAAGATAGCCCGCTTGGGTCGCGCTATGAAGATTTAGCAAACCGTATTGATGAGGCCCTCCGCTTTATGGCGGCTTGCGGTGTGACGGGCGATAAAGTCCCTGCCCTTCGTCAGACTGATTTTTATACATCACATGAGGCGCTTCTTCTTAATTATGAAGAGGCCATGACCCGCATTGATAGTTTAAGCGGCGATTATTACGATACTTCGGCGCATTTCCTTTGGATTGGCGCCCGTACACATCAACTCGAAAACGGGCAAATCGAATTTGTGCGCGGCATCAAAAATCCGCTAGGCCTTAAATGCTCGCCTAGTTTAGATACGGATGAGCTTTTACGTCTAATCGATATTTTGAATCCTCAGAATGAAGCCGGACGTTTGACCCTTATCGCGCGTATGGGGCACGAACAGGTGGAAAAGAAGCTTGCGCCGCTTGTACGCGCGGTACAGGCTGAAGGGCGCCATGTTCTATGGTCGTGTGATCCGATGCATGGTAATACAATCAAAAGCTCTACCGGTTACAAAACACGGAATTTTGAACATATATTGGCCGAAGTACGTGGTTTTTTTGCTGTTCATAAGGCTGAAGGTACACATGCGGGCGGGGTTCATTTTGAAATGACGGGCAGTGATGTTACTGAATGTGTTGGTGGCGCTGATGCTATTACGGATGAAGATTTATCAAGCCGTTATCACACACATTGTGATCCGCGCCTTAATGCCAACCAAGTGTTGGAGCTGGCGTTTTTGATTGCCGATGAATTAAAGTCGGCGCGTAAAGATCAAGATCAAAACGCTATTCATTTCGCCCCTTCTACAGCCGCATAACAAGGATAGTATATAAATTATGAGCGCGTCTGCTCTTACATATACTCTTGCGCAGATCAATCCTGTTGTTGGGGATTTATCTTATAATGCTGGTATTATTTTAGAGCATTGGCGTGCGAGCGATAAAAGTGACATTGTCATTTTTCCCGAACTCTGTGTTACAGGATACCCGCCAGAAGACTTGGTGCTTTATCCTGCTTTTCTAAAAGACGTACGGCGATGTGTGCAAGATATATGCAATGCCTCACGTGACTTTGCGGCGGCAGGTATTATTGGCTGTCCGTGGGAGATAGATGGGTGTACGTATAATGTTGTTCATGTGATTGAGCGCGGTGAAATCATTGCGACAGTCAAAAAACATCATCTTCCGAATGATGGCGTTTTTGATGAAAAGCGTGTTTTTATTGTTGGCGATCTGCCTGATCCTGTCGATTTTCGGGGCGCGCGGCTTGGCATTATGATTTGCGAAGATATGTGGCATGATAATGTTGCGGCGCATTTGGCAAAAAAAGGCGCTGATATTCTTATCGTGCCGAATGCGAGCCCGTTTACTACCGAAAAATACGAAACCAGACTCAGACTTGCGAAAAACCGTGTCAAAGAAACAGGTTTGCCGCTACTTTATGTGAACCAATGGGGCGGGCAGGATGAAATTGTTTTTGACGGAGGCGGCTTTGTTATAGAGGCAGATGGACAGCATTTAGAACAGATGCGCTTTTTTGATAATGGCTGTAAAGATTTTAAATTTGAAGATATTTCTGCTTCAAAAAAAATTATCTACCCTACACATTACGATAATATTTATCGCGCTGTTACAACTGGACTGCGTGATTATGTGGAAAAAAATAGTTTTAAGGGTGTTTTAATCGGGCTCTCTGGCGGGGTTGATAGTGCGCTGGCCGCTGTTTTGGCTGTGGATGCGCTTGGTGCAAACCGTGTCCGTTGTGTTATGATGCCCTCTCAATACACATCCAAGGCCAGTCTTAATGATGCGGCGGCGCTTGCAAAAAATCTAGGTGTACGTCTCGATACCATTTCTATTCAGGGTACGGTTTTGTCACTTGAAAATGCGATTACCGGTACTCTTCCCGAAAACCCTGCGGATATTACATTCGAAAACCTGCAAAGCCGCGCGCGCGGTATTATCCTTATGGCGCTATCCAATGCGTGCGGATATATGGTTTTATCGACAGGTAATAAGTCCGAAATGGCGGTCGGGTATGCAACACTTTATGGTGATATGTGCGGTGGCTTTAATCCATTAAAAGACTTATATAAAATGGAAGTGTACGCGCTTTGTAATTGGCGGAACAAGAATAAACCTAATGATGTTCTTGGTTCGCATGGTTCTATCATACCAGCGAATATTTTGATAAAAGCACCAACGGCAGAGCTTAAAGATAACCAAACAGATCAAGACAGCCTGCCGCCTTATGAAACGCTGGACGCGATATTGAGCGCTTTGATTGAGGATATGGCAAGTGTGGATGAGATTACAGCGCGCGGATTTGATCGAGATATTGTTTTAAACGTACAAAACTTACTCACGCGCGCCGAATATAAACGTCGGCAAGCGCCGCCGGGCGTAAAGGTTACGGCGCGTGCCTTTGGCCGTGATCGCCGCATGCCGATTACAAATAAGTATCAAGATTCCTAACTGCTTTATAAATATAACATTTGAAACCACGCTGATTTAGCGCTATTCATACCTATAAAATACAAAAGATGAAGAAAGAGATTTAAAATCATGAGTGTTCGCGTTCGTTTTGCCCCCTCGCCCACCGGTATGCTTCATATTGGCAATATACGTACGGCATTATTAACGTGGTTGTTTGCGCGCAAAAATGATGGACATTATCTTCTTCGCATTGATGATACGGATCAGGAACGCTCCAAAGTTGAATACGAGCTTGGTATTGAGGATAGCCTTACATGGCTAGGCTTAAACTGGGATGAGAAAGCAAATCAAAAAGACCGTATGGATCGCTACGATGAACGGATCATTTTTTTAAAGAATTCTGCTCGCCTGTATGCATGTTATGAAACACCGGATGAATTATCACTCAAACGTAAAAGCCAGCTTTCACGTGGGCAGCCACCGATTTATGACCGCGCGGCGCTTGATTTGACCGATGCACAGATAGAAAAATATAAAGCTGCGGGGCGTACGCCTCATTGGCGGTTTAAAATGGATCATACACCAATTGAATGGGACGACCAAATCAGAGGTGCCGTTAAATTTGATGGTGCAAACATGTCGGATCCTGTTGTCATTCGCGAAGATGGCAGCCCGCTTTATCATTTATGTTCGGTTATAGATGATATTGATTTTAAAATCACCCATGTAGTGCGCGGAGAAGATCATGTTTCGAATACAGCGACACACGTACAGATGTTTGAAGCCCTTGGTGCAATACCGCCAAAATTTGTTCATATCCCGCTGATCTCCGATGCAGAAGGTGGTAAGCTTTCCAAACGCTTAGGGTCACTTAGTATTCCGGATATTCGCGATGAAGATGGTTTAGAAGCTATGGCGGTTAATAGTCTTATGGCGAGGCTTGGCACCTCCGACCCGATAGAGGCGTACACAGATATTCAAAGCCTTATTGATAGTTTTGCATTTGATAAATTCTCGCGCGGGACGCCCAAATTTGATGTAGAGGAATTAAAACGATTAAATTCAAAAATCTTGCATCAAACAAACTTTGATGATGTACGTGTAAGCCTTGCGGAGATGGGTCTACCCGATCTGGATGAGAGGTTTTGGACGGTTGTACGCGATAATCTTGTAATCCTGGCAGATATTAAAGACTGGTGGACTGTTGCCAATGGCCCTGTCACACCTGTTATAGAAGATGCTGATTTTATTGCGGAGGCTCTCGCCCTACTTCCGCCCGCACCGTGGAGCCGTGAAACATGGGGCGAATGGGTTGGTAAAGTTAAAGAGCAAACAGGACGCAAAGGCAAGTCGCTTTTTATGCCGCTTCGCCAAGCGCTGACAGGGATGAGCCACGGCCCGGAATTACCGGATTTATTGCTTTTAATCGGACCGGAAAAAACCAAGGCACGTTTATCATCTAAAAAATCGGCTTGATTTACCGCTTTGTCTAAGATTTCTCAAAATATATGTTTTGTGTTGGTTCGCCCGCAAATGGGGGAAAATATCGGCGCGGCGGCGCGCGCGATGCTCAATTTCGGGTTTAGGGATTTAAGGTTGGTTGCCCCGCGGGATGGGTGGCCCAACAAAATTGCGGAACAAAATTCTTCTGGTGCTTTGGGACAGATGGCTGGTGAGCGCCGAATTGAAGGCGTACGTCTTTTTGATGATCTAGCGGCCGCTGTCTCTGATTGTCATTATGTTTTTGGCACATCTGCGCGGCGGCGCGATATGGTGAAACCTGTTTTTACGCCGGATGATGCCAAGCAAGAAACAATAACCCGGCTTTCGCAAAATCAAAAAACTGCCTTTGTGTTCGGTCCGGAACGCACCGGGCTTGAAAATGATGATCTGGCACTTTGCCACGGTTTTATCAGTGTGCCGGTTAATCCGGATTTTGCATCTATTAATTTGGGGCAAGCCGTATTACTTATCTCGTACGCGCTTTCCGGATTAAACGAAGACGCCGTTATTCCCTATACTCAAGATAACTTGCTTGCATCACATTATGATTTAGAAAATTTTATATCCAGATTGCTTTTGACCTTAGAAGAAAAACAGTTTTTTAAATCCGATGATTTAAAGCCGACTATGCAACGCAATATACGTAATATGTTTATGAGGGGCGATTTGACTGCGCAGGAAATTAATACACTACATGGTATTATATCCGCGCTGATTGGAGAAAAGCTTAAATAAAAAAACGCTCCCTATGTTTTTGAGAGCGGTTTTTGTATTCTTAATTTGGTGCGTCACGATTTAACGTGAATAGAATTCGACCACAAGATTTGGTTCCATGATCACCGGATATGGTACATCTTCCAATGTTGGAATGCGCAGGAACGTAGCCTTAAACGCCTTTACATCGACATCCACATATTCAGGAATATCACGCTCTGGTGTTTGGCTGGCTTGAATAACCATCGGGATTTGGCGTGATTCATCTTTGACTTCGATCACATCGCCTTCTTTTACCTGATATGATGGGATATTCACAGTTTTTCCATTTACGGTCACATGTTTGTGGTTCACAAATTGACGTGCGGCGAAAACGGTTGGTACAAAGTTTGCGCGGTAAATCACTGCATCCAAACGGCGCTCTAGCAATCCGATCAAGTTTTGACCGGTATCACCACGAAGACGTACAGCCTCTTTGAAGTAGCGACGGAATTGTTTTTCACCTATAGAGCCGTAATAGCCTTTAAGTTTTTGTTTGGCCATAAGCTGCGTACCGTAATCGGTCGGCTTGCTTCGGCGTTGACCGTGCATACCAGGGCCGGATTGACGCGTGTTATATGGTGATTTGGGGCGCCCCCAAAGGTTTGCGCCAATACGGCGATCAATTTTATGTTTAGCTTGATTACGCTTTCCACTCATAGGTTTCATCCTTGTTCTTAAGTTACGTTTTTATCCCGATAGACCAGATATTAGGTTTGAATGGCTTTGATTATTTTAATCTTTAAGACATCAACGGAGAGCGTTTAGCGCCCCCTCTTTCTCAGGAATGCTATGGTTTATAGTGATAAAATGGCGGGTGGTCAAGCCTTTTCGCCTTAATTCAAGCGGTTTAATGCGAGCGGTTCAATTAAGCGCGGCGCAAGCGTCCTGAATACGGGTGCAAGCTTCCTTTAACGCTTCATCGCTGGTTGCGTATGAAATACGGAAGTAAGGTGACAGGCCAAAAGCCGCACCATGTACGCATGCCACGCCTTTGTTTTCTAATAAATACGTGACAAAATCCTCGTCATTTTCAATTGTTTTGCCATCCGGTGTTTTCTTGCCAATCACGCCGGCGCATGATGGGTATACATAAAATGCGCCTTCAGGGGTCAGGCATTCGATACCATCTGCATTATTTAACATGGAGACAACCAGATCACGGCGTGTTTTAAAGGCGGCGTTCCGTTCCTCCAAAAAACTTTGATCACCTGTTAACGCATAGCGTGCAGCATATTGAGATATCGAGCATGGGTTTGAAGTGCTCTGGCTTTGCACCTTTGCCATGGCTTTGATCAACTCTTTTGGTCCAGCGGCAAAACCAATGCGCCATCCGGTCATAGAGTATGCCTTGGACACACCATTGACGGTCAATGTGCGGTCATAAAGTTTTTGCTCAACCTGCGCAGGGGTGACAAATTTAAAGTTGTCATAAACGATATGTTCATACATATCATCAGTCATCATATAGACATGCTCATGCTTTAGTAAAACGTCTGTTAGCGCTTTCATTTCATCATGTGTGTAACCGGCACCAGTCGGGTTTGAAGGAGAATTTAAAATCACCCATTTTGTTTTTGGAGTAATGGCGGCGTTTAAATCTGCGGGTTGTAGCTTGAATGCATTTTCCTTTGGGCAATCCACAATAACGGGCGTGCCTTCAGCGAGTAGTACCATATCTGGATATGATACCCAATAAGGCGCAGGGATAATGACTTCATCATCAGGGTTAAGGGAGGCCATGAGCGCGTTGTACAAGACTTGTTTTCCGCCTGTGCCTACCGTTATCTGATCACGTACGTATTCTAAATTATTGTCCCGCTTAAACTTTTCAATAATCGCGTCTTTTAATTCCGGTGTCCCGTCTACGGCCGTGTATTTGGTATGGTTGGTTTTTATCGCGTCTATTCCTGCACTTTTAACAAAATCGGGTGTGGGGAAATCCGGCTCACCTGCGCCTAGACCGATAATATCGCGCCCTTGTGCTTTCAATTCTTTTGCTTTGGTAGTAACGGCAATTGTAGGGGATGGCTTAATGCGCGATAATCGATTTGAAATCAAAGACATAGAACACTCTCTTTATTTAATACTTTATCTTTTATTTTTAAAGTGCATCCTTGCGGATAAAATCAAGGATGTTTTCCGTATTTAACGCATTCGCTTCTGTAAAATCAACCCCCAAATCATCAAAGAATTGAGCAAGCGGTTTTAAAATTTCACATTCCATGTCTTTTTGAAGATAATCTTGAAGCCGCGGGATATGTTGCATGTATTTGGCATTGCCATCTTTTGCCGCCAGTTTTATAAACTGACCAATAACGCGGCAATGAAACTGCGTTTTTAAAACATTATACCAAATCATAAAATCGGAGTCGTACTCTTTTAATATCTCTTTTTTTATCTCATCAGGGACGGTTGTACGTGCATCTTCCAGTAAGTTTGCAACATCATAGGCCACGGGACCGGACAGCGCGCCCTGAAAATCCAGTATACCGGCTTTGAACGAGCTCTCATCAAATGTACCAAAGCCAGAAGGTAACATCATAATATTTTCCAAATGATAATCCGCATGCACAAATCCGATCTGCGGGTCGGGCAGATCAGCCTCTACTTTATCCCAGATTTTATTGTATTCTTCGATTAGCCCATCCTCGTTTTTACGCGTGCAGGCGGCGGGGACATACCAATCGATTATTCGACGGTGGCGTTGATGGATATGGCTTTTGAAATAGTCGGGCAGAGGCAGAATATTGTCTTCTTCTTGCAAGAACATCAGGACATCATGTGCCTTTTCATAGATATTTTTTACGTAACCACCATTGTTAAAAACATGTTTGAACGTAATATCCCCAAAATCCTCGATTAGAGCCATATGGTTTTTTAGATCGACTTCATAGACTTCGGGCGCGTGAGTATTCCGTTCGCGTAGCCATAGGGAAATGCGGCAATAATCGCTTAAATCGTGGCCGGGGCATCCTTCGGGTGAAATCATTATAACGGCGGTGGTGCTACCCTTATATACGCGGTAATAAACACGGGACGACATATCCGCGCCTATATTTTCCGGCGCGCTCCAGCCGTGTTTTGAGGCAAATTCGGATACAGCTTCGGGTATTTTGGGGTGGATTTGAATAATATTAGATGACGTCATAAATATATGTTCAACGCATAGATAAAATATTTGAGGGAAAATTAGTTATGTGATCTGGCTATCTGCGAAATAGAATACGCGTTTATAAACTCTAATCAAAAGGATTTTTCTTATTTTCCTTTTTTATGCGCCGTGTTGTAATTCTGTTGATCGCGTTGATATGACGCTGTGATACTTTGTCTTTTTTATTTGGAGCGGCATACCCTTCAAGTCCGAAAACGGCTGACCCGGAATTGGTGACAGCTTTCAGGATTTCCATGCCAAAGCTGTCCGGCTTTTTTGATGTTTTATTCGTTATATTTTTTCTACCGGCAGAGATTTGCGTTTTAATTTTGGGTTTGTTTTTTTTCTTTGTAGAGGGGGATGTGTCCAATGATGCTGTTGATGAAGATGCCATATTACGTCCCGATGCCACACGATCCACATGATATGCCACTATGCCCGTCATGTGATTACGTGTGAGTGCCTTTAGTAACCTTGTATCGTCCCCTGCCCATGTTACCAAATATTGGCGTGCCTTGGTTTTGTTCCCCTTGGCCAGTTTGAGCGCGTCTGCTATACGGGTTTCTGCGTATTGAAGTGACATGTTTTAAAAAACACCTGATATTTTTTTGCCTTACCTTATTTAGAATGACACAAAAAACTTTTCATACCAAGATATTAAGAGGTAACAGCTTTATAGAATTGTGTTTAAATATGCTTTAGAGACTAAGCTATATTTTGATCACGAAATGACTCGGCCAATTCATCAAGGCGTGAGAGTTCAATTAAAGGATCTGCATCATTACCTAAAAGCCATTTTACACCAAAAGCTATGTTTTGCTTGGCTTGTGTAAAGGCTTTTTCAAGGGGCATCGGTGTATCTCGGCGAAGTTCATGTATATAGCGCATAAGAATTGCATCTACTTCCGAATCAGTTTCTGCGGATTTTAAAGACAAAATATACTTGCCGAGAGATTGATTCATCATCTGGTTACACCCTTATTATTTCTTAATATTTTATATTCGGCAATTTTATTATTTTTTTGCCGTTTTATTGACACAATTCTATCAGTAATTCCCAAAATGGTACAACATATTTATGCATGCGTGTGTTTTTAAGGTGTGTATTTTTTCAAAAGCGCTAAAGCCTTTATAGATTTGCAATTTCTTTTACTAAATTACGTGCGCCTTTCACACGGTCTTGCGCAGTATCCCATTGACGAATAGCGACCAGTTTCTGATCGGGGCGAAGCTTAACCGCGCCGTGCTTACTTTGCATCCATGCCATCAATTTACCGACATCTTTAGGCGAATCATTATGAAATGAAAGCACCGCGCCCTTTGGTCCTGCATCCACTTGCGAGATGCATGCTTTTTTACAAAACTGTTTGATAGATACGATGTCGAGCAAATTGTTTACCTCTTGCGGAATTTCGCCAAAACGGTCGATCAGTTCGGCGGCAAAGCTTTCGATCTCGTCAGTGTTTTCGAGGCCGGATATGCGGCGATATAGGCTCATACGGACATTTAAATCCTCGACATAGGTATCGGGAATAAGAACAGATGTGCCGAGATTAATGTTGGGTGACCAGTTTTTATTATTCTGCTCATCTATTTCACCATCGCCTTTGGCTGCGGCAACTGCTTCTTCCAGCATTTGTTGATAAAGCTCTACGCCAATCTCGCGGATATGGCCAGATTGTTGGTCGCCGAGCAAGTTCCCTGCCCCGCGTATATCCATATCATGGCTTGCAAGTTGAAATCCTGAGCCGAGCGTATCGAGCGTTTCCATGACTTCCAAACGTTTTTGCGCCTGCGGGTTTAATTTTTGTCGCGGCGGATATGTCAGATACGCATACGCACGCATTTTAGAGCGACCGATTCGACCCCTGATTTGATAAAGTTGCGCTAACCCAAACATATCTGCACGATGAATAATCATTGTGTTTGCGGTTGGTATATCGATACCGCTTTCAATAATGTTAGTTGCAAGAAGGATATTATATTGACCATCATAAAACGCGGTCATGCGGTCTTCCAATTCGGTCGGGGTCATTTGCCCGTGCGCGGTAATCACTTTCACCTCGGGGACAAGTTCTTTTAACGTTTTTTCGATGTCCGGCATATCTTTGATACGCGGGCATACGTAAAATGTCTGACCGCCGCGATAATGCTCCCTCAAAATAGCTTCACGAATAACCATCGGATCAAACGGCAAAACAAATGTGCGGATTGCCAAACGGTCAACGGGCGGCGTAGCGATCAGGGACATTTCCTTTACACCCGTTAATGACATTTGCAAAGTGCGCGGGATGGGTGTTGCCGTAAGGGTTAAAATATGGATATTTTTCTTTAACTCCTTCAAACGCTCCTTTTGTTTAACGCCAAAACGTTGCTCCTCATCAACAATCATAAGGCCGAGATGTGCGAATTTTATGTTTTTGGAGAAAAGTGCGTGCGTGCCGATGACGATATTTACACTTCCATCGGCGAGGCCTTCTTTGGTTTTTTTCGCGTCTTTGGTTGCCACAAGGCGGGAGAGTTGTTCAACACGCAGGCCTGTGCCTTTAAAACGCGTAATAAAATTTTGATAATGCTGGCGCGCTAATAATGTCGTAGGCACAACCAGAGCAACTTGCGCACCCTCTATTGCGGCTACATAAGCGGCGCGAATGGCAACTTCGGTCTTCCCAAATCCGACATCTCCGCAGATAAGGCGATCCATAGGATGTTCACTGGCCAAATCTGCGATCACATCATTAATCGCCCGTTCCTGATCTTCGGTTTCGGTGTAGGGGAATTTTGCGGCAAACTCATTATAAATACCAATATCAGCATCCAGCTTCTCGGCTTTTTTGAGCTTTCTTGCGGCGGCAATCTCTAAAAGCTGCTCTGCCATTACCATCAGGTTTTCCTTGGCTTTGGCTTTTCTGGCTTGCCATCCCGCCCCGCCAAGCTTATCTAGCTGCACCGTGCTCTCATCCGAGCCGAAACGCGATAAGACTTCTATATTTTCAACCGGCACATACAAGCGATCACCGCCTGCATATTCAATTTTAAGGCAATCGTGGAATGTTTTGGCGGCTTTCAAGGTTTCAAGCTCTACAAAGCGGCCAATTCCGTGATCGAGATGCACTACAATATCCCCCTCCTCCAGCGAAGAGACTTCCGTCAGGAAATTATCAGCCTTGCGTTTTTTAGAGGATTTGCGCGCAAGGCGGTCACCTAAAATGTCTTGCTCTGTAATAATGGCCAGATCGTTGGCTACAAAACCATGCTCCAAATTTAGAATAATAAGCGCGGTTTTTTCTGGTTTTAATTTTTTTAGTGCTTCAAATTTTTCGCATATTTCTAACTTTTCTATGCCTGCGTTTTCGAGCAATCCTTTCATACGCTCCATTGATCCTAGGCTGTAGCAAGCGATGGCAACTTTACGATCAGCCGTTTTTAAAGATGCAATATGCTTTTTTAATTCGGCAAATATATCGCCATCGGGTAGAGCGCGGATGTCGGCGAAATCTCGGCCTTTGCGTCCGCCGCCATCGTTCCTGTCATCATCTGGCGCTTTAAAATTTGAAAACTCGGACGCGCCGTCAACCAGTGGGCCCCATTCGCTTTCGTTCAGGTATAATGCTTCGGGCGGCAGTGGATGATAGATTGCGCCCGCCATTGTCAAATCTGTTGTTTTACGCCCCTTATCAATCGCCGCCTGCTCTAATGTTTTGCGCGCCTGATAAAAATCATCAATCTGATCCCAGCGCTCGTCATAGGCTTCGCGAATATGCGGATCAAATGTCACATTGTTTTCGGGCGCATACTCAAAAATGCTTGCCATATCATTATAAAAAAGCGGCTGCCAATGATCCATGCCATTGTAACGGCGGGCTTCTGTAACGGATTCGTATAAAGGGTCGTTCTGATCTACTACGCCGAACGCATCGCGGTACCCGGCGCGAAACTTGGCAATTGATTTTTCATCCAAAAAAAACTCGGTGACCGGCTGAAGGGTGAAATCTTTAACTTTTTCGATACTACGCTGGCTGATTGGATCGAAAGTACGGATAGTTTCAATTTCATCACCGAATAAATCAATTCTGACTGGTGTATCCATGCCGGAGGGGTATATATCAATAATCCCGCCGCGCATGGCATATTCGCCCTGCTCCCGCACAGTTTCGGTACGGGTGTATCCATTATCCACCAGATATAACGTCATACCTTCGCGGTCAAAACGTCCGCCCGCCTTAGCCGTGAAGCTTGCACCATCTAGCGCAGATCTTGGCATGGTACGCTGTACGGCGGCATTTAGCGTGGTTAATAAAATGCGCGGTTTCCGCTCTTGTTCAGCGTCCCATTTGATAAGCGCGCTTAACGCCCCTACCCGCGCGGCAGAGATATCATGGCTTGGTGACACACGGTCATAAGGCAAACAATCCCAAGCGGGGAAAAAAAGTGTTTTTACATCGAGGGCAAAAAATTCGATCAAATCACGCAAGATCGATACCCGCGTATCATCCATAGCAATGTGAATTAAAACTTTGTCTTCACGCATCAATTCACGCGCGCGATTTATCAAAATCCGCGCATCTTGCCCTTCAGGCGCGCCAAACATGACATTCACGTGGCTGTCTTTTTCCAATATGATGGTGTCTTTATTTGCTTGATTATGCACAAATGCACTTTCTTTATCGTTTAAAGTTTATTGTTTTATAGTCCGTTTTTATATATACAAATTCGGTGAATGCAAGAAATGAAGAAAATACTCATATGAGTGAGAACACATCTATATCAAGGCGTAAGGTGGATGCCAAAAAAGAAAAGCTTTTAAAAGAAGCGGTTCACGGGCGCGGATACAAACCCACCAGCAAAAAAGGTGCTTTGGAGCGTATATTTACGTTCGCCTTTAAAGGCTTTGTTTATCCGCAGATTTGGGAAGACCCCGAAGTTGATATTCGTGCCTTGAAGCTGGACGAGACGAGCCGCATTATGACGATTGCATCCGGCGGGTGTAATGTCATGAATTATCTGACCGAGCAACCCGAAGCGATACGCGCGATTGATTTAAATCCGGCTCATGTGGCGTTAGCACGGTTAAAACTGGCGGCGGTTCAGCATTTACCCGATTACGAGAGTTTCTTTATGTTCTTCGGGCGGGCGGATGATCGGCGGAATATTGAAAATTATGATCGTTATATCGCGCCGCATCTGGATCAGTTTACCCGTGATTATTGGGAGCACCGTAAGATCACAGGACGCAGGCGCATTAACTACTTCACCAAAAATGTGTATCAATTTGGCTTGCTTGGGCGCTTCATTAGCGTTGTTCACATTCTAGCCAAAATTTACGGTAAAGACCCCCGTAAAATTTTAGAAGCCAAAAATCAGGCCGAGCAAAAAGAAATATTCGATCGTGAGCTTGCGCCTTTATTTGACAAAAAAGCAGTCCGCTTTCTTTGTAATATGCCGGTTTCGCTTTACGGGCTCGGTATTCCGCCATCACAGTTTGACGAATTGCTTAGCGACGCACCGAACGGAGAAATGTCAGAGCTTTTAAAAGCGCGGCTAGAGCGTTTGGCGGTTGAGTTTCCGATTGAAGATAATTATTTTGCATGGCAAGCCTTTGGCCGCAGTTATGATAGCAGTTATAAAAAGGCGGTACCGCGCTATTTAAAGCCCAAGCATTATGAAATCTTGAAGAAAACGGCGGAGCGCGCGCAGGTTTTTCATACCTCCATTACCGGATACTTACAGTCACAAAACCCTGATACGCTCGATTGCTATGTATTTTTAGATGCTCTTGACTGGATGAATGCGGCGCAGCTTACCGCGCTTTGGAATGAGGTTTTGCGCACAAGCCGTAAAGGCGCGCGCGTTATATTCAGAACCGCCGGCTCGGCCAGCCCTCTACCTGACAAACTGGACGCAGAGTTGCTAGCGCATTGGAATTATGATCCTACTCTTTCTGATAAGGCGGTTGCCAAAGACAGGTCTTCTATCTATGGCGGCTTCCATGTCTATACGCTGAAAGATAAACCTGAAGTGAAAGCCGCCGAAGATCTGCATGCCTCCGTGTCTGACAAGGCCGCATAATAAAGATTATATATATGACAGAGCATGCAGATACACAGACAAAAAATGCCATGGATCGCATGTATAAATGGACACGTCATGTGTATGATGCGTCCCGTAAATATTATCTTTTGGGTCGCGATCATCTTATTCAGCATGTCAAGCCAAAAACAGGCGAACACGTTATTGCCGTTGGATCAGGGACGGCGCGAAATATTATAAAAATGGCGCGGCAATATCCTAGTGTACATTTTTACGGACTTGATGCTTCAGATGAAATGTTAAAAACAGCGCGCAACAGATTAAAATCAGAAGGCTTTCAGGATTCTATATTGCTCAAACAAGGGTTTGCACAAAATTTTGATCCAAAGGTTTTGTTTGGGCTTGCATCCGCCCCGGATAAGCTGGTTTTCTCATATTCGCTTTCTATTATTCCGCCATGGCAGGCGTCGCTTGACCATGCCGTCTCTATTCTCGATCAGGGCGGGGAAATTCATATTGTTGATTTTGGCGGATGTAAAGAGCTACCCAAAGCGTTTCGAGAATTTTTATTCTGGTGGCTTAAGATTTTTCATGTGTATCACAAGCCGGAAATTTTGGATTATCTACAATCTTTGGATAAAAACGGTCTTGGCACGCTTCGTTATACGCCACTTTATAAGGAGTATGCGTATTACGCGGTTTTTAAAAAGGGTTAAAAACTTATGTATTGTTTTCTAAAGTGTAGTAGAGCGATATTTTTGCATCCCTGACTTAATTTATGGATACAAATCCACATCCTTTTAAAGAACAAATTCCTTAAGCGTTATTTTTATATTCATGCGCTTTGATTTTTTCAAAAATAGGGCCTTCAATGTTGGCGGGCGCGGCTTCCTTACCGGTCATCCAATTGTATAGATCAGGGTCATTCACACCCAAAATTGCTTCATAGGCATCCAGCTCTTGCGCGTTAAAGCCTGCCAAATTCTGGTCTGCAAATGTACCAAGCAACAAATCCATTTCTTTTGTCCCGCGATGCCACGAGCGAAAAATCAATCGTTTGCGTTTATGTTCTGTTTTATCTATCGTCATACATTCAAAAACATATAGATTTTTATCAGTATTTCAAGCAGACCTTTGGAATTTTAATGAGCAATCGCCCGTTTATTCTTGATCCTCTTTTTCGCGGCTTAACCGCTTTATCAGGTGTGGGCCCAAAGAATTCGAAATTGCTGGAAAAGCTTGTTGGGGGGCCAAAGGTGCTGGATATGCTGTGGCACTTACCGGTTGATTTTATTGATCGCAGTTTCTCGCCAGATGTAGCCAGCGCGCCAAACGGGCGTATTGTTACGATTGAGCTGACCATTGATAAGCATATTCCCAATGCGCGGCGCTCTCTTCCCTACAGGATACAGGCGCGGGATGGCTCAGGTATGATCAGCCTCGTCTTTTTTCATGCCAACCGCGCATGGCTTGAAAAACAGCTCCCTATTGGAGAGAAACGCGTGATTAGCGGCAAGGTTGAATATTTTGGCGGCAACCCGCAAATTGTGCACCCCGATGCAATTGAAAAACCGGACAACCGCGATGCGATCGAAGCGGTTGAACCGATTTACCCTTTGACACAAGGTATTTCAAACAAAGTATTGCGTAAAGCCATGCACGGCGCGCTTTCTGCGGCTGCCCCGCTTGAAGAATGGCAGGATGCAGCATATTTAAAACATCAAAGCTGGCCAAGCTGGCATGATGCGATTGTGGCGGTTCATAACCCCGATCATGAGCGCGTTTTAGATCCGATTTATCCGGCGCGCCAACGGCTTGCCTTTGATGAATTGCTTTCACATCAACTTGCGCTTGCCATCGTACGGGAGAAACAGCGAACGGTAAACGGACGTGCCTTTGTCACAAAAGGAGCGTTGCGCGCGCGATTAATGAACGCCTTGCCCTTTTTGCTTACTGGCGCGCAGACACGTGTTTTGGCAGAAATTGACGAGGATATGGGGCGTGCGATAAAAATGCTTCGCCTTGTACAAGGAGATGTGGGCAGTGGTAAAACAGTTGTCGCCGCGCTGGCTATGATGAACGCGGCTCAAAGCGGGTCACAAGCGGCATTGATGGCACCGACCGAGATTTTAGCGCGGCAACATGCAGAAACGCTTGGCGCGATTCTGGATCAAATTGGCGTGCGCCATGTGATTTTAACGGGGCGTGATAAGGGTAAAGCGCGGGAAATCATATTACAGCAAATCAGAAGTGGAGCGGCACAAATTGTCATCGGTACGCATGCAATTTTCCAAGATAGCGTTCACTATAAAGATTTGGGCCTTGCCGTTATTGACGAGCAACACCGCTTTGGCGTGCAGCAGCGCCTTTCACTATCCTCTAAAAACAAGGGTACCGATGTTCTGGTGATGACCGCAACGCCCATTCCGCGCACGCTTGCGCTTACCGCATATGGGGACATGGATGTCAGCCAGATCGATGAAAAACCGCCGGGGCGAAAGCCGATTGATACGCTTCTTTTGCCTAATGATAAGTTAGAGGATTTAGTTGGCAGTTTGCGGCGTAAAATTGCTGAAGGTGATCGCGTGTACTGGGTTTGCCCGCTTGTTGAGGAATCCGAATTTATGGATATGGCGGCGGCGGAAGAACGCTACGATGTTTTAAAATCTATTTTCGGGGATCGTGTCGGCCTTGTACACGGGCGCATGAAACCGGCGGATAAAGATGCGGTTATGGAGCGTTTTGTGCGCGGTGATCTGGATATTTTAGTGGCAACAACCGTGATTGAAGTTGGCGTCAATGTGCCAGAGGCCACAATTATGGTGATTGAACATGCTGAACGCTTCGGGCTTTCGCAATTACATCAACTGCGAGGACGTGTTGGACGCGGATCTGAAAAATCCTTTTGCTTTCTTATGTATAGCGGACCATTGGGGGAAACGGCGAAAGCGCGTTTGACTACCATGCGCGATACTGAAGACGGGTTTATTATTGCGGAAAAAGATTTGGAGCTGCGCGGCGGCGGTGATATTTTGGGCATACGGCAAAGCGGTATGCCAAGCTTTCGTTTGGCGGATTTAACCGTTCATGGCGAATTACTGGCGGCGGCGCGGGATGATGCGCGGCTTATTTTGCAAAAAGACCCGCATTTGGAAGGTAAACGCGGCGAGGCTTTGCGAACATTGCTCTACTTATTTGAGCAGGATCAGGGTATCAAAACCCTGCGAAGTGGCTAAATCTGTTCGGTTTTTGCAATTTTAAAAAAACCAAAGCCACATGAGAAAAGTTTTATAGTCTTTCATAACGCCGTTATCGAGGCACGCCAAGCATAAGCTTTATATTACTTGGCACGGTATCCTTAATTATCGCCTCTGATTTAAAAGTAAGTGTTTTTTCGGCTTTGATTATTTTTGTACTTGGCTCGATTATCCATAGAGCAGGCGCGGTTTCTGTATCCTCGTAGCTTACATTTATAACTGGCGCAAGAATATCTTTGGATGTCAAATTGATAAGCGCGCCAGACACAACCAATATATTCTGCCCTTCTGAATTTTGCTCAATTATTGCGCGTGTCCTATCAAAAACTAGACCGTCTGTGGCATTTGATATATCGGCTTCAATACCGGCCAAATTGTAAATAGCAGCGGCGGGCGGCCATGCAGAAATCAGCATATTGCGCGCGGCATAGAGGCTATAGAGGCTTAATATAAATATCAGGGCAACCGCAAGATATGCTTTCTTAACCGCCTTTGCACTTGGCTTTTCCCGCAGAAGCTTATCGGTTTGACCATCTTCTGGATCATTATCGGGCGCGGGCTTAACGCCTTCTGGGATATCATCATCCATATGCTCTGCAAATTTTTTTACTGCAAGCGGGTCTTCCTCATCCTGTTTTATCTCATTTTCATTTTCGTCTTCACCTTCTGCGTTTTGCGCTGTGCCCTCTTGCACGCCCGCAAGTGGATCGAGTTCATCTGCATCCGGCTCTTGAAACCATATCTCCTCGCATTCGGAGCATTTTACTTTTTTTCCATCAGGCGCAAGATCAGATGCAGGAAGTAGAAAACGTGTACTACATTGTGGGCAGGTTAAAATCATATGGGCTTTGGCTCTTCTCTTAAAAAGCTTAATTTAGTAGTTTAAATAGACGAGACATACGCAGATGAGTGCATTTTGATCGAATGCTTTCCCAATATAGCGCGGATTGCGCGTCAGGCAAAATGCTGATTTAAAAATAATATGTGTTCAAAAAAGGCTTAATAAAATGTTACGAATTTTTCTTTTGTTAGGGGTTATCGGTTTTGTGGGATTTACTAGCAAAACTCTGTACGCTCAAGGATGTGATATTTCGAACCGCGCTTGTATATTAAAGCAGATCGAAGATAGCGCACCTGCAATCGAGAATAAAAGCTGGCGTGATCAGGTCTTGCGAGAAGCAGCCAAAACTTATGCATTTGATGGGAATCTAAATGCTGCGCTTGCCGTTATCCCGAAAATTCATTCTCCTGATACAAAGGCTATGACTATTCGCGGCATTGGGATGGCGATGGCGGATCGTGATTTATCTCCGGAAATTTATACATCTGCATTTAATGATTTGCGCGGTGCAGCGGATACGATAAAGCATCCACCATCTTACGCGATTGCGCTTACCTATATCGCGATGAGCCAAGCTTTTGCCGGTGATAATATAGGCGCATGGGCAACAGCGGCGGATATGGATAATGATGCGCTTCGTTATAAAGCATACGCGGAAACGGCGGAGATACAAGCCGAAAAAGGAGATTTTGCAGCTGCGATGAAAAGTATTGGCTATATCGAGAGCGAAGCGTTTAAAAACAAGGCTTATAGCATTACATCGAAAATCCTGGCAGAGGGTGGACAGATTGAGCAATCCTACCTAGCGGCGATGAATATTACTAATAACTACAAGAGGGCGACCGCCTTGCAGTTTTTTTTTAGATGCTCAAAAACCGCGTGAGGTTCCTTATGATTAACGGTTTGTGGATGCGTATGCGAGGTATGATTTGATCCGGTTTGAGCATGTCGGTTTTCGCTATGGTGTTGGCCCTGAAGTTTTGAGCGACATTGATTTTACGCTTGAGCCTGGCTCCTTTCACTTTCTGACCGGGCCAAGCGGCGCGGGTAAAACATCATTAATGCGACTTATATATCTGGGTAAAAAACCCACACGCGGCCTTGTCACAATGTTTGGCAAAAACATCAACGAGATGAGCCGCGGGCAGCTATCCCTCATTCGTCAGCGGATTGGTGTTGTTTTTCAAGATTTCCGGCTGCTGCCCCATTTATCTGCCTTTGATAACGTTGCCCTACCTTTGCGTATTATCGGGGTGCCGGAAAAAGAAATTCAAAATAACGTGTCCGAGCTTTTGGAATGGGTCGGTCTTGGAGATTATCAACGCAGCCTGCCGCCAACATTATCCGGCGGGCAACAACAACGCGTTGCGATTGCACGCGCCGTGATTGCGCGGCCAAAGCTACTGTTAGCGGATGAACCTACGGGTAATCTTGATGATAATATCGGCTTTCGCTTACTGAATTTATTTGACCAGCTTAACCGCATGGGCACGACTATTATGATTGCCACGCATAATCAAGCCATGATGGATAAGTTCGGTCATCCGCGTATGGTTTTGGATGCGGGACGTTTGAAAATTGAAGCGCCTAAAACATGGATTAAAGACAAGCTAGAAGGGGTTTATTAAAAACAAAATGAGCCTTATTCCCCATATTGAAGATGTACGTTTAAACCTTTTAACACGTTTTGCAAAAATTTTTAAACCTGACCGGCGTTTGGGCAGTGATAAGGGCGTTTATAAATACGATTTGCCGCTTGATAAAAGCAAGGGCACAGATTTTATTATATTGCTTGTTGGGTTGATGAGCTTTTTAGCCATCATTACTTTAGCGGGTGCATATATTCTTAACGATGTCAGCGTCCGCTGGTCTTCTGGATTGGAAGGTAAAGTTACGGTTGAAATCTCGCCTGAAAATGCCGATGGCACACTTCTTACCAATTCCCAAATGGATGAACTTGTCCGTGATGTAAGAGTATTTTTATCCAAACAATCTTTTATCGATTCTACGCTGTTTTGAATGACGATGATCTAGGCGCGCTTATATCGCCATGGCTGGGCGAAGATTTAGAAGGGCTTGATGGTTTGCCTTTACCGCGACTTGTTGCCGTAAGCCTGCCCATGACAGATAATACCATGATAGAAAAATTTCAAAACAGTTTGCACGAGATCGCTCCAAATATCCGTATTGATACGCATGAAGATTGGTTAAGTCAGCTTTTGAAGCTTACACGCATCTTACGTCTTATTGCCGTTTTTGTGGTGTTGCTTATTGGCGGTATCACGGTTACGGCCATTGCAGGCGGCATTCGGTCGCGTATGGCTATTCATAAAGAAGATGTAGAATTGCTTCACCTTATGGGCGCAAGTGATCATTATATAAGCCGACAGTTTCAAAGACATGGCAGGCTTATTGCGTTAAAGGGCAGTATTTCAGGCGTTATTATTGGTGCATTATTTTTATACATTACCAGTCTATTCGCGCATTTTAATTCAGCCAGTACAACCGCAAACCTTGCAACTATGCCAGGCATTGGCCTGTCCATATATAACTATGCAAGCTTTTTACTCTTGCCAATTTTTGCAGCATTACTCGCCTCTTATACGGCACAATTTACCGTGGCGCGTGCCTTGGGGCGTATGCCATAACTATATACACACAATGGATTAAGAAAGCCTTGCATAAAATGCTGGCGCGGGGCGTTTAAAATTCCTATAAAGTACCCATCTTTTCTTTATTACCAATAAATAAGTCTTTAAAACAAAAAAGAGCATTTTTTCCTTTTGAAAAAAATTTTTTCCAGATTTTTTATTGTATTTATTCTATGGCTTCTCGGCTATGGGGGGTTTGTTGCCTCAGCTTTAAGTTTGCGCGCTATGGATGTTGATACGCCCACGGATGTCGTTGTTGTTCTTACTGGCGGTGAATACCGTATCGAAGAAGGTTTGCGCCTATTTGCAGAGGGTAAGGCCTTGCATTTGTTTATTACTGGTGTGCACGTGGATACAAACGAAACCGATATTGTAAAACGATGGCGCGGAGATACCGCTTTACCACCTTGCTGTATGACGCTTGGCCATGAAGCCACGACTACATACGGTAATGCGACCGAAACACGTTTATGGCTCATGGGGCAGGATTATGATTTGATACGTCTTGTTACATCGGCCTATCATATGCCGCGTGCGCTGGTTGAATTTAACCATGCCTTGCCCGATATTCAGATCATACCGCACCCGCCGGAAAAAACAGGTTTTGAACTTTCAAACTGGTATTACTGGTATTTAATGATGAGCGAATATCATAAAACGTTTATCCGTTGGGGTATATTGATGTTTCAAGAGCGTACGCCCCTTAAACCGGATGATCCACATGCGGGTCATCTTTCTGAAAACCAATCGTTATAGACTTTATGGATACGACATACACACTCAAACGCGCGGTTTTGCGCTCAATCGTTTTTAACATTCTCTTTTTTATATGTAATGCACTTTTATGTGTTGTGTTACTGCCGTGTTTGTTATTACCGCGGCGGCTTTATATCGGCGTTATCCAAGGGTATCATTATATTATTACCGCGCTTGAATATGTCGTATTAGGTTTACGGTATGAAGTACGCGGGGGTGAATATTTACCGCATGGATCACCCTATATTGTCGCCGCTAAACATCAATCGCTATACGAAACGTTCAAACTTCGTATGCTGTTTCAAGATCCGGCGATTATTTTGAAACGCGAGCTTTTGAAAATTCCGTTCTGGGGTGAATATTTAAAGAAAACCGATGTTATCGCGATTGACCGCTCCAACCCCGAACATGCGCGCCAATCTATTGCCGATGGCGCGTTACGCGTATCAAAACGCGGGCGACCGATTGTTATTTTCCCTCAAGGTACACGCGTTTTACCGGGGGTAAGCGCAGAGCAAAAACCATATAAAGCCGGTGTTTATTATATTCAACATGCAACGGGACTGCCCGTTATCCCTATGGCCACCAATAGCGGCTTATTCTGGCCTAAAAAAGGGTTTTTAAAAAGCAGCGGTAAGGTGACTTTTCAGTTTTTCCCACCTATTGATATGCAGGCTTTACGTGATGAAGGTTTGGATAAAAAAGATATTCTCGATCATGTACGTAATATCATTGAACCGGGTAGTAATGCGCTTATGCAAGAAGCGGTTGACGGCTCTCCGCAGCGCCGTACGAGCATGGCATTTGGTTTATTTGCGGTGTTCTTCCTTTTATTTGGAGTGTATTCGTTTGCCTGGTTTAAAACTGCGGATGCGGTTAAACGCGAATATGTGCGCACGCTTTATGATTTAACCAATCGCGACCTTACAAACAAAAATGATATTGCGCCCCCACAAATATCAGGTTTCCCATTCGCAATTAAGCTTTTCAAAGCCAGCGAAACTATAAAAACTAATGACATCACAATTGATTTATCGGATATACATGCGCGTGGCTGGCCTATACCGTTATTACCTGTTCATTTTGAAACCGGATCACTTTCAGTGCGTTATTCTGAATGGCCGGCACCGCTTGTTTTTGATTCTTTAACCGGTCAGGTTTCTGTTTTTAATCAGGTTGTTCATATGAAAGATAGCCTTCTTATAAAGGGTGATTTTAATGCAGGCCTAAAAGGCCGTATTGATGGTCGCCAAGAACCTTTACCCGCTATCACTATGGAATTAAGTGCGCGTAATCATGAAGCTCTGCTGGCGGATTTATCATCTTCAGGCATTATAGAGGATAAAGAAGCGCTTTTTGCGGGGTTTGCCTTGGCTGCTTTTAGAGAGGAAGATGGCGTGGTTCGCGTCCCCATCACCCAGCGGGAGGGGTATCTTTATGTTGGGCCGTTCCCGATACCGGCGGAGTCCCTTTTTGCTTTACCCCGCCAGGGGCTACGTAATCGGCCTGCCCCATCTCGATAATATGGTGGCGAATATCTCGCGTACGGGCGAAGGTTTCCTCCAGATATTTGCCATCACCGCGACGAATTGACTTTTGAAGTGCGGTTAAGTCTTCGCTAAAACGCTGCAATATCTCAAGCACAGCGTCTTTATTATTCAAAAATACATCCCGCCACATCACCGGATCGGATGATGCAATACGCGTAAAATCACGAAAGCCGGAGGCTGAAAACTTTATCACTTCGGATTTTACATCTTCGCCTAGATCATCTGCCGTTCCAACAATCGTGTAGGCAATCAGATGCGGTAGATGCGATGTTACGGCAAGCACCAGATCATGATGTTTTGGATCCATTATTTCTATAGTGGAATTTGCCGCTTCCCAAAAAGCCGTTACTTTTTCAACCGCCCTGATACTCGTTTTGGGCGTGGGGGTTAAAATACACCAGCGATTTTCAAATAATTCTGCAAACCCGTTTTCAGGGCCGGAAAATTCAGTTCCGGCAATCGGGTGTGCGGGGATGAATTCGGCGCTGTCCGGTATCCATGGCTGCAACGCTTTGATTACCGACTCTTTGACTGAACCAACATCTGTGACTATCGCGCCTGCTTTTAATGCAGGACCGATCAGTTCCCCAATTTTTGCATACGCCCCCACAGGCGTGCATATAAAAACTATATCGCTACCAATAACACTTTGGCGAACAGAGGTCGTGACCTCGGTTGCAAGACCTAACCTTTCCACAGTTTTGCATGTTTCTTCGTTTATATCCGCAGCCACCAATGTTTCACACAAATCGTAACGCCCTAAAACGCGCGCAATGGATGAACCAATTAAACCCATCCCGATGATTGTTACTTTTTGAAACATGATTTTGTTTCACCTTTTGCTTTTGAATTTATAAAACGATTTTGTGGCTCGTTTTATATGTCGTTTTTCTTTTCCGCTGCATCTTGCAAAGATTCAGGTGCGGGCAAGATATCGGTCTGTTTTTTTTGTAAGGATTTATACGTAGGCGACACGGCATATCCGCCAAGCAGGCGATAATCCACATGGCCTTCTTCAAATTTTTCGGCAAATGTATTCAGTCGTTCGTCGTCTGCGCTAATATAATCGTTTACTTCAACAAGATGTAATGTAGATGCCTGATTATCAGGTACGCGGCGGCTTTGAATACCCATTACGTCCAGCTCTATAGCTTTAAATACATCCACGATACGTCCGCGACTTACACTATGATCGGCTTCGATACCGATGAAGCTATGATCTTCGCCGGAGCTGTCAAAATTTATACGCGCCGCTACAAGAGCACGATTTTCAAGTGTATCATTTTCGGCATATCCAAAAGGTAGAGCGCATACAATTTTAATTTCTTTTTCCTGATAAAATAAATATGACCACCACGGGTCTGCCTCTCCTTCGCTTGGCCAAGGTAATACGGCAAATGAGGCCTCGTTCTCCCGTACAGAAGACACCCCGGCTAACGCACTAGGATATTTTTGCATCGTGACAACACTGCCAAAGTAATCTTTAGCCAGATCCCAAAGATGCGCCCCGCTATCGGCCGTGTAGCATACTGACACTTTCATACCAGACTGCATCAGTGATACGGCACCTACCAATTCACGCCATATACGAATAACGGCTTTTTCCGGCAAAACTCCGCGATGCCTTGCAAGTAATCGCCTGATCATGCGTGCTTCACGCGCCGGATGCACAAATTGCAGATTATGTTTTCTTTTCTCCGACACAATATCGTCAATTAGATCTGCACGTTCCATTAAAACATCGTGAATCGCATTATCCAGCGTATCAATCGTTTTACGAATTTCTTTTAATTTTTCAGACATGATTGTTTATATACGCTTATTTAGATTTTGATCTATATTTTAAAGAAATATATATAGATCAATGTCTTGTTTTCGCCTAGACAATTTGTTTATTTTCTTTGCAAATGGCCTTGATAAAACGCGATACTGCCGTTTCGAAAGTTTATAATTGCGGAGGATAATAATAGATGCCTTTGGTACATCACAATAACCTGCCGACCTTTGACCGTCTGCGTGCGGAGGGTCAATTTATCCTTCCGAAGGGGCGCGCCATTCATCAGGATATTCGCGAGTTGCATATTGGTGTTTTGAATTTGATGCCGGATGCGGCACTAGAGGCCACCGAACGGCAATTTATGCGTCTTATCGGTGACAGTATTCAAGTCGCGCAAATCTATGTACATTTTTTTACAATTGATGGCGTCGAACGTAGTTTGGATACACAAGCTTATATCGGCACACATTATAAAAGCTTTAATCAAATCAAAGCCATGGGGCTGGACGCGCTTATTATTTCAGGTACGAGTGAAGATGACCCCGTTCTTAAATACGCCCCATATTATAACGCACTTCAAAAGGTTATAGACTGGGCTTGGGATTATGTGCCTTCTACACTTTTTGCGTGTTTGGCAACGCATGCACTTATGAGTATGCGTTATAACCAAACCCGCCGCTTACAAGACCAAAAATTATGGGGTGTCTATGATCACCGTGTTTTGAAGCGTAAGCATCCTTTGGTTATCAATATGAATACCAGTTTCCATGCACCGCATTCTCGATTAAATGCTATAGATGCTCATCAATTCGAAGCCGCAGGTATGGATATTTTGGTACGCTCTGCCGAGGCTGGCGTGCATGTGGCGACAACGCCGGACGGGTTTCGTTTTATCTGTTTTCAGGGGCATCCGGAATATGACATGATCTCGTTATTTAAGGAATACAAGCGGGAAGTTGCGAATTTTATTGATGGTGCGCGTGCTGATTACCCGCCATTTGTCGAGAATTATTTTGGCCCCAAGGCGCAAGCTATCCTCAATTCACATAAAAATACAATCTTGCAAGGTGAGCGCCCCGATTTTCCGGAGGAAGATATTGTGCCTCTGCTTGAAAATTCATGGAAAGATAGCGCTCGGGCGATTATTTCCAACTGGATTGGGCTTGTGTATCAAACTACTCATATGGATCGCACTAAATTGTTCATGGATGATATTGATCCGGATAATCCGATTGGGATTTTGTAATTTTAAAAGATATTTGAGTTTAACGCCTAGCTAACCCACCGCAGGTTTTGGCAATATGCCGCGCCCTCTCACTGTGACTTTGGCGCGGGTACCTTTATCTAATGTGGCAAAAACCTGTTTGCCCGCCTCCACCATATGGACGCCCGCAATAAGGGGGGCAAACATGCGGCCATATTTTTCAAATATTGGCGCAGAGCGCAAAAAAAAGCGTCCGGCATGCGGCGGTACAAATAAAGCCTCTTCAGTGCGTTCGTGTGTAAAATTATGCTCACGCAGGAAATGCGCCACCTGCCCCGCGCTATAGGGTGTGCCTTGGCCAAATGGTGTTTCATCGGCGCGCGCCCAAAAACCCGCGCGGTTTGGAACAATAATAAGTAAACGCCCATTGCTTTTCAGAATGCGCCAGATTTCGTCCATATATGTACCGAGCATTTCGGAAAACTCCATATTATGTACCATCAGAATACGATCTATGGATGCATTTTCAATCGGGATTTCACCTTCTTCAGATAAGAACGTAAGGTTTTTTTCCTCAGGCAATTTTTGTGGCCAAAAATGTGTGCCCTGCCCCGCGGGGCTTAAGGCAATTACGCGTTCGGCGCTGTCAAAGAATTCGCGCAAATACGGCACTGCGTATCCGCATCCCATAATGCGCATATTGTTTGTTTCTGGCCAGAACTCTGATATGCGTTTTTGTAAGACACGCCGCACTACACGCCCTTGGGGTGTTAAATAAAACTCTTTTAAATCATAGGCGGCGCGATACATTTATCTATTTTATATCAAATCGCGCAAAATAGAAATAAGCGGGATATCGGCAGGTGGCATATCATAATTGTTCAGGTCTAAAGGACGCACCCATTTAAGGGCGCTATGTTCTATCGCTTTTGGTACACCGCGCCACATACGACATGCAAAAAGCGGCATGAGCAGGTGAAAATCATCGTAGGCATGAGAAGCGAAGGCGATGGGATTGTAACAAGTTGGGCGGGTTTCTATGCCAAGTTCTTCCTCCAATTCCCGCATAAGTGCGAATTCAGGCACTTCGCCTTTTTCGATTTTACCGCCCGGAAACTCCCATAATCCAGCCATCGATTTTCCTTCAGGGCGTTGCGCAATTAGTATTCGATTTTGCGGATCAATAAGCGCGGCAGCGGCAACCAATACAATCGGCATACCCTTTGGCGGGGTGGGCTTTGGTTTATCGAGAGCCTCATGGCAAGACATTGAGTATTGCTCCTTTTTTCTTTATAATTAATGCACTAAAGTATTTTCTTAATCTTATGCTATAAAAAAAGAAACGCCGGATCTTTGTCCGGCGCATCATTAAATGTATGCATGCGTTGGCATATGTTTTAAAACTTATTCAGCAGGCGCATCTCCGGCGGCTGGCTCGATGGCTTCGCCATTAATATCAAAACGTTCAATGCTTTTCTCATTGCGCCACTCTTCCAAAAGCTCGGAAAGTACAACTTGACGTAGCTGAGGCTCAAGAAATGGTTTGGCTTCCTCGTATGTCGGTACAGGCGCAATACGTTTGTCTTCCACTTTGATAATATGATAACCAAAATCGGTTTTGACCGGCTTGTCCGTTATTTCTCCAGGCTTCATTGAAAATGCCTTTTCCGCAAATTCAGGTACGACGTCTGTTTGAGCAAAATACCCAAGCTGACCGCCGCTTGCGGCTGTGCCATCAATAGAGCTTTCTTTTGCAATCGATGCGAAATCTGCCCCATCTTTAATTTGCTTGGTCAGATCCTTTGCAAGCTTTTCATCTTCTACCAGAATGTGCTGCGCTTTGATTTGCTGCGTTTCGGGGAAGTTTGCCTTATATTCTTCATAGGCGGCCTTCAAACGGTTTTCGTCCAAACGCTTTTCGACCTGCTTTTGAATATAAATTGTACGCACAATGTTTTTCTTGGCTTGGGCAAGTTGCTCCTTCACCATGGGGTCATTATCCAGATTTACATCATTTGTATTATCGCCGATAATTTGCGCATTGATGACCTGCTCTGTTGCAAGCGGGAAAAGCTGCGTTATCGGAAGCTGGCGTGTAGCGGGCGGCAGGGTTTGAATATATTTAAATACATCTACGCGGGTAACTTCGTTATCACCCACTTTCGCAACGACTGGGTTACCGGGCTTGATCTCAAAATCCTCAGGTATTTGTATAGCTTGCGCTTCGTTTTGAACGCCCTGCTCTGCCTCCTGCTCCGCCGCATTCGCGGCCATGTTTTGGGATGTATCCTCGTTCACGGCCATTTCGACCGCGCCGTCATCCTTATTCATCGTTGAAGAGAAATACGCAAAGCCGCCAATCGCTACAATCGCGATTAACCCTAAAATAATCAGCGCAACATTCCCGCGCTCATATGTATTTTTTTTATTTATATCGTTCATTTTTAAATGACTTTCTATCTTTTATTCATGTTTTATAGAATCGGATAATGCTAACCCTAGCGAAAGTATATGTAGTTTTCAACACCCAGAATCCAAACATTGACAAGTTATATTGACCTTTATATGCGTGAGGCTTATACAAAACATACTTATTAGACATAGATGTAAGTTTACCCTTATAAAAACAAGATGAAAACCGGAGTTTTCCATTGCTAAAATTTGCCACAAAATTATTTGGATCATCTAATGACCGCGTTTTAAAATCGTATCATAAAGATGTGGAAACGATTAATGCGCTTGAAGCCACATACGAACCGATGAGCGATGATGAACTGCGCGGGCAAACGGCCAAATTGAGGCAGCGTTTGGCGGATGGCGAATCCCTAGATCATATAAAATATGATGCGTTTGCCGTTGTGCGGGAAGCGGCAAAACGTACGTTGAAACAACGTCATTTTGATGTGCAGCTTATTGGCGGCCTTGTTATGCATCAGGGGAAGATTGCGGAAATGCGTACGGGTGAGGGGAAAACCCTTGTTTCTACCCTTTCCGGCTATCTTAATGCTTTGGAAGGTAAAGGTGTTCATGTCGTAACCGTGAATGATTATC
Source organism: uncultured Alphaproteobacteria bacterium (assembly GCA_963702155.1). GTDB lineage: Bacteria > Pseudomonadota > Alphaproteobacteria > Micavibrionales > Micavibrionaceae. Next base: position 403,427 of record OY969717.1, on the reverse strand, counting down.
TGGCGGAGCGTGATTCGGAATGGATGGGTCAGGTTTATAATTTCCTTGGCCTTAGTGTGGGCTGTATCAAGAGTAATATGCCTGATGAAGAACGCCGCGCCGCGTATGCGTGCGATATTACCTACGGAACAAATAATGAATACGGGTTCGATTATCTGCGCGATAACATGAAATTCCGTTTGGATCGTATGGTACAGCGTCCATTCAATTTTGCCATTATTGATGAAATTGATTCCATCTTGATTGATGAGGCGCGGACACCGCTCATCATTTCCGGCCCGTCCGAATCCTCCGCCGATATGTACGTTGCCGTGAACAAGTTAATCCCTCATCTTGAGGATGGCGATTTTGACATGGATGAAAAGCATAAAACAGTTGTTATGACCGAGGACGGGACAGAGCGGGTCGAGGAACTTTTGCGCGAACATGCCCTGCTTATCGAAGGCAATATGTACGATATTCAAAACATTAACCTTGTGCATCATGTCAATCAGGCACTACGCGCGCATAAGCTGTTTTTCCGTGATAAAGATTATATTGTCAAAGATGATCGCGTTGTTTTGATTGATGAATTTACAGGAAGGATGATGGAGGGGCGCAGGCTTTCTGAAGGGTTGCACCAAGCGATTGAAGCCAAAGAAGGCGCGGATATTCAAAATGAAAATCAAACGCTCGCCTCGATCACGTTCCAGAATTACTTCCGTCTTTATCCCAAATTATCGGGTATGACCGGTACGGCGATGACCGAAGTTTCCGAATTTGCCGAGATTTACAGCCTTGGCGTTGTCGCCATTCCAACCAACCTGCCGATTGCGCGGATAGACCATGATGACCGGATTTATAAATCTTTAAGCGATAAAAGTCAGGCGATTGCCGCATTAATTAAAGAAGCACAAGAACGGCATCAACCTGTTCTTGTCGGTACGGTTTCGATTGAAAAATCCGAACAATTATCTGATGCGCTTAAAAAAGCCAAAATCAAGCATAGCGTTTTGAACGCCCGTTATCATGAGCAAGAAGCCTTTATTGTCGCGCAAGCCGGACGCCCCGGCGCAGTGACTATTGCCACCAATATGGCGGGACGGGGTACGGACATTCAGCTTGGCGGAAACGCGGATATGCGGGTTGAGGCCGAAGTTGACGCATCATGGACTGAAGAGCGGCGCAATAAAGCCGCCGAGAAAATTCGCGCCGAAGTTGAAGCCGATAAAGTCAAAGTCAAAGATGCGGGCGGGCTTTTTGTTATTGGAACGGAACGCCACGAATCCCGCCGTATTGATAATCAGCTTCGCGGTCGTTCAGGGCGTCAGGGTGACCCAGGCGCAACCATGTTCTTTCTTTCTGTTGAAGATGATTTAATGCGTATATTTGCAGGTGACCGCCTTGAAGGGTTACTTGCCAATAAACGTATTGGCTTACAAGATGGGGAAGCGCTTGAACACCCGCTTATCTCTAAAATGCTCCAAAGGGCGCAGGGTAAAGTCGAATCCATGCATTTTGATGTGCGGAAAAACTTGCTCAAATATGATGATGTTATGAATGACCAGCGTAAAGTTATATATGAACAGCGCCGCGAAATTATGGAAGCGCCTGTTGTAGATGATCTGGTCAAAGATATGCGTCATGAAACGATTGAAGATATGATCGTCGCGACCATTCCTGCTAACAGCTATGCCGAACAATGGGATGTTGATGTACTGGATACCGAAGTGCAGCGGCTCCTCGGCCTTAATTTGCCCGTTGAGGATTGGGCGAAAGAAGAAGGCATTGCGGACATGGAAATGCAAGACCGGATTATAGATGCGTCTGACCGTAAAATGGCAAAGAAAATGACGGATTCTGGAGAGAGTGTCTGGCGGCGAATGGAGAAAACCATCGTGTTGCAAATCTTGGATCAGCACTGGAAGGAGCATTTGCTTCATCTTGATCATTTGCGCCAAGGTATTAACCTTCGCGCTTTTGGGCAGCGTGATCCTTTAAATGAATATAAAACCGAAGCTTTTGGTATGTTTGAAATGATGCTGGATCAATTGCGTGAGAGCATCACACAAACGCTTAGCTTGATAGAGCTTAATGTAAGTGAAAACGGCGTTGGCGTTATGATGCCGCATATGATGGAAGAGCCGCAAAATATGCAAGAGACGCGGCAAGACCCGGCATTGATGGGTTTGGGCGTAGATCGGCAAGCGGCCGCGGCTGGCGGCGGAGGTGCAAGACCACAATCGCAGCCTGTCTCTGGTCAGCTTGGCCCGCGCGGCGGATCAAAGGTACGGGATAAGCTCGCTCCGCCTTTAAAACCCCGCCGTCCTTTTGATAAGGCGGATCCAGCGACATGGGGCAAAACACCGCGTAATGCCACCTGCCCTTGCGGGTCGGGGAAGAAATTCAAGCAATGTCACGGAAAGATTTAGTGCTTTTTTTTGATTAGGCAATATTGTCATTCTAAGCGTATGGGAAGAATCTGATGAAGTTTTTTAGATCCTTCGATTTTACCTCAGGATGACATTCAAATTCAGCGGCTCTTTTTATGCAATACACCGAACATTCATTTTTAGGACGAAATTCAAAAGGTTTTCATCGCTTAGTCTATTCTGATTGGGGGGATGATACTGCGCGTATTGTTATTTGTGTGCATGGCCTGACCGGCAATGGGCATGATTTTGATTTTATTGCGCCAGCTTTGGTTGATCATGGGTACCGTGTCATTGCGATTGATTTGGCAGGACGTGGTCGCAGCGATTTTTTAGCCAACCCTATGGATTACAGTCATGCGCAATATTGCGACGACCTCACCGCTCTATTCGCGGATTTAAACATAAACGAACCGCAAAGCGTCGACTGGCTTGGCGTTTCGCTTGGCGGCCTTTTAGGTATTCGTATAGCGGCGGCGGAAAATTCGCCGATACACAAATTGATATTAAATGATGTTGGCCCTATTGTTTCTCAAGATGTGCTGGATTTTCTTCATCAATATGTGTCTCCGCTTTATACCTTTGATACAGTGCAGGCGCTTGAAACGCGACTGCGGGAAACACGCGGATTGAGCTGGGGGCCTGTTACAGACGCGCAGTGGAATCACATGGCGGCGCATAATGCGCGTGCATTGGATGACGGACAGATTTCATATGCGTATGACCCCGCGATCGCATATATATTCAAAGATTTACCATTAGGCGAAGTGGATTTATGGCCTTTGTGGCATTCACTTGAGCAGCGTGTTTTGCTTCTGCATGGTGCTCAGTCTCTTGTTTTGACCGACGATGTTGTTGAAAAAATGCGAGAACATTATAACGGAAAACAAATGGATTATGTGCGTTTTGAAGATTGCGGGCACGTGCCATCACTCATGGCGCAGGATCAAATTCTTGCCGTTACCGATTGGCTAGTAAAAGCGTAAACCCAAACATACTGATCTTGTCTCTATAACGTTATAAACGTATACATAGATTCTGAAATAAATTCAGGATGCTTTAACTCTATGAAGACATTTCATACGGATATTATCATTATTGGCGGAGGGATTGCGGGGCTTTGGTCGTATCACGTATTGCGCGCGCGCGGGTATTCGGTACTTTTGCTTGAAGGTGATATGCTTGGCGGCGGGCAAACATTAGCGTCCCAGGGCATTATTCATTCCGGTCTTAAATACATGCTTGCCGGTAATGTGAGCGGCCATGCCAAAACCATGAGCGCGATGCCGGAACGCTGGATGTACGCGCATGCGGGTCGCGGTGATGTGAATATAAGCGCAGCTATCGTTAATGCGCGGGCGCAATCTATGCTGCTTCCTTCAGGTATTAAAGGCAAACTTATTCAAACACTTACAAAGAAAAGCTTTGGCCAGAAAATCAATATTACCGATGTGCCGGACACGATTAAAAGTGCCGGATTTAAAGGTAAATATATAGAGCTGAATGAGCCGGTTTTTGATATTCCAAGTGTCGTTTATGCACTTTCCAAAGATCAAGACGCCTATATAAAACAAGCACAATGGGGTGAGAATTTTGAGTTTGAACGCGCTGCAGATGGTGATATTTCTGCCTTGCTATTTAAACATTTTCGCATCGAGGCACAAGCCTATATAAGCACAGCGGCAGGTGCGAATGTATTGATGGCGGCGGCGAACGGGCATGATTCCACTTTAAAAACGCAGGCGCGGCCTTTGCTGATGGGGCTTATGCGAAACGCTCCATTTGATTTTTATGCTCATATTGTTGGTATGTCAGAAAAGCCGATGGCAACAATAACCACACATTACGATAAAAAAGGCGCGCGAATATGGTATATTGGCGGACAAGTTGCGGAACGCGACAAAGACGACAATATTCACAGCTTTAAAAAAGATTGGGAAATAGTATTGGAAAAATCAATAGTTAGTATTGGTAAAACCGATACTAACTATTCATCCCATTGGGCATATTTGCCGATTGATCGACATGAATGTGTGTCCGGATCAGGATCTGAATCATGGCTACCTGATACACCAAAAATTCATAATGGCGGCAAAAATATGTTTTATTGCTGGCCGACAAAACTGGCATTTGCGCCTGTCTTATCTGATATGATTATGGAGCAATTATTGAAAAATGATATACTGCCACGATATGATTTGGCTGATTTTTCTGTTTTAGAACCTGCGAGCATAGCGTCCGCGCCATGGGATAATGCCAAATGGAAGGTATTAAGATGATGGATAAAAAATGGCTTAGACCACTAGGGCAAACGGATATAAATGTTTCGGCGCTTGGCCTTGGTACGGTGAAATTTGGCCGCAACGAAGGCGTTAAATACCCCCAAGGGTTTGAAATACCGGATATGACGGATTTAGCCGCCTTATTAGAGCAAGCCAAAAAGCTTGGTGTTAATGTTCTGGATACTGCGCCCTCTTACGGGCAGAGTGAGGAACGGCTTGGCGCGCTTTTAAAAGGTCAACGGGATCAGTGGGTTATTGCAGGTAAAGCGGGGGAAGATTTTGACAATGGACAATCGCATTATGATTTTTCCGCCGATTATTTTGAAGCTTCGCTAGAGCGCTCGCTTAAGCGTTTAAACACTGATTATATTGATATATTTCTTATTCACTCCGATGGACGGGATATGGAGATTATGGCCGATTCCGCACTGGTTGAACGGCTTTATCAGTTTAAGGCACAGGGGTTGGTTAAAGCACTGGGCGCTTCGACCAAAACGGTAGAGGGCGGCATTTTATCATGCGAGCTTTTTGATTGTGTGATGGCGACATATAACGCCGATTATGATGAAGAGCGCGCGGTTTTGGATTATGCGGGCAAGCATGGTGCGGGTGTTTTAGTTAAAAAAGCGCTAGGAAGCGGGCATTTGGTTAGCGGTAGACAAGCGCGCAATGTTGCCGATAACATGGCGCATGTGTTTGCGCATAGAGCCGTCAGTAGCGTAATTGCGGGAACGATCAACCCGAAGCATTTGTCGGAAAATGTAGCGGCGGTTAAAACCGCTTTTTATTTTGAATAGCTAAAGAACATTAATTTAAAAGAGCCAATGCTTTTTTAAAAATCAAACCTTAAATTTATGCAGAAATTAGAGGTTATTCTTTTCGCTTTTTGTAAGAACATCAGACAAATTTATATCTAAGGCATAAGCGATTTTTAAGCATGTCAATAATGTTGGTTGCCGCTTACGGCTTTCTATAAGACTTATTGCAGAACGATGTAATTTTGCTTTTTGAGCCAAATTCTCGTGCGATAGCTTTTTGTCTTTTCTTATTTCCTTCAAAGAAGCAATGACGCAATTAACAACTTCTTCAGGTGGTTGTGCATTTTCCATGTTATATCATTAAATGTTTGCACAACTTATAATACGTGACTATAGTCATCAATGTTGTTTTGTGATTATGGAGTATTTTGACGTGTCTACGATTTTTGAATTTTTTTATCTTTTCCGATTGAGAATAAAAACTTTTTCACATGGTTTTATTTTAGGTTTTAGCTTGGAGTTAATGCCATGAAAATCGCAATAATCATTATTATTGGCATGTATTTGATTTGTTCTTTGCTTTTTACATTCTTGATTTTATTGATTTCAGATAGTGAAAGTAAGAACGATGACGAGCCTATGACCATGAGCGAGTTTTGGAAACTCGTTTGGTTTGGCTTAAGATGGCCGCGTATATTGTTCCTGTTTTTGCGCACCCATATTTCTATAAATCAGCCTTCAAACAAGAATAAATGATGCTTAATACTATTTTACATCTTGTGTAGTTTCAGATTCAGAAAAAATAAAGATCCTGAAATAAGCTCAGGATGCTTTTAAATTTTTTTTATAATGAATTTAAAGGTGTTTGTTTAAATACCGCTGCCCATCCATTTATCGGCGTAGTTTTGAGGCTCTTCGGATTGTTCTTGTTCGATTGCTTGTTGCTTTTTCTTTATGCTTGCTTTGCTCTGTGTTTTATTGCCGTTTTGCGCTTTTAGCTCTTCAATATCGGCAATAAGTGCGTCAATAACTTCGGCAACGGGGTCTACGAAATCACGTGGCAGGCCATAAGATTTCCCTATTGCGGCGCTTTCGGGGCATGTAATCCGGCGGGCGGGCACGCCAAAAACTGTGCATCCCTCCTCCACCGATTTTGTCACAACAGAATTTGATCCTACCTTTGCATTTTTACCAATTGTTACGCCGCCAAGAATTTGAGATCCAGCGCCAACAATGACATTATCCATCAAAGTTGGATGACGTTTTTCGGGGTTATCTTTATCCATTTCGCCTTTGCCGCCGAGAGTAACGCCGTGATAAAGCGTGACATTGTCGCCGATAACGGCTGTTTCCCCGATAACCGTTCCCATGCCATGATCGATGAATAGATTATTACCGATGGTGGCGCCGGGGTGAATTTCAACCCCTGTTAAAAGACGCGTCATATGTGAGAAAAGCCGCGCAATACCCCTTAACCCAAGACCCCATATAAAATGCGAGATACGATGCAACAATACGGCATGAAGGCCGGGATAGCTCAGTACTTCAAAAAAAGTGGGACTTGCGGGATCGCGTTTTTGAATGGATTTTATATAGTCCAACATCGTTTTTCTTGTCTTTTTAAAAGGGGATTAATTTTATTTGGTTTTTTTAAGATCGCTATTATTTATCTTTCCATCATCGGCAAGATCTGCCGCCTTTTTTTCAAGCCCGCGATCAGGCGGAACGATAATACCGGCAGAGACAGCCAGTTTTACACCCTCTTCAACGGTCATATTCAAGTATATAAGTTCCTTTTTAGGTACGAACAAGAGGAAGCCGGATGTTGGGTTCGGGGTTGTCGGTACAAACACATTAATGGTTTCATTTTGGGTTGCGCGTTGGACCTCGCCTTCGCTTACCCCTGTGACAAATCCAATGGACCATACGCCTTTGCGCGGATATTCAAGCATAACCACTTCGCGGAAGGCTTGCGATTGACTGGCCATGACCGTTTCGAATATTTGTTTTACCGCGCCATAAAGCGTTGATATGACCGGTACGCGCGCGACGATATATTCGGAAATACGGATAATCATGCGGCCAAGAAAATTGGTTGTGAACCAGCCAACAATAACAAAGAATGCCAGGGTTATAACAAGGCCTATACCGGGGATAAAGACTTGTCCACCATAGAGCACGTCGTACCAGTTATCAGGCAAAATCTTGGCGACCCGTGTATCTACAAACGTTACAAAAACATAAGTCAGATAAATGGTAATACTTATTGGAGCCGTTACAAGAATACCCGCAAGGAAATACCCGCGAAGACGCGCGCCTATTCTGACCTTTGTTGAAGATGGCTGGTCTTCGAGCACTTTTTCTATTGCAGAGCGACCATTATCGCTTAATTTTTTATCGTGGTTTTTATCATGCTTTTTCATAGCCGCATCATGCCGTTTTAAAAAAGAAAACGCAATATCATTGATTTAAACCCATTTCAAAAACCGGAAAAGCGCGCCGATTACGATCATAAATGTAGTGCAAATTATGCATACGAACCAGAATGCCATACTGTTATCCGCACCGGGCATGCCACCAACGTTAATCCCCAGTAAGCCGGTCAAAAAGCCAAGCGGCAGGAAAATCGCCGCCACAATAGAGAGGATATACATATTTTTGTTCATCCTATCCGCCATAATGCTTGCCAATTCATCTTTTACAATTTGAGCGCGATCGCGAATGGCGTCCAGATCCTCAACATATCGCGTGACACGGTCAAGGCTTTCTTGTACCCGCCGTTTATGAATATCTTCAAGCCATGGCATTTCACTAATTCGCATTTGTGACATGACGTCTTTTTGCGGGGAGATATAGCGGCGCATGACGATTGCTTTTTTACGTATATCTACGATGTCATGGCGAGTTTTGATATCCGGATTATCCAGTATTTTTTCTTCTAAAGCATCTGTTTGATCGTCCAGCTCTTGTATGACCGGTTCCATTTTTTGGAACATGCGCGCAGACAAGCTGACAATAAATTCGCCAGCATTATGCGGACCGCGATTTTGCTCTAACGCTTCGCGGATATCAACCACCGCCTTTAACTTTCGGCGTCGCAAGGTAATAATGCGGTGTGGATCAACCCAAATGCGTATCGAGATCATGTCATGGATCTCTGCATTTTCATTCAGGTTTACGCCTCGTAAAATAACGAGCATACCATTTTTATGCTCCATAAGTCTGGGGCGTGTTTCTGCGGTAGTGAGCGCCTCAATTACAATATTATCCAAATATGATATATTTTTTGCAAGCCATGATGGTGTATCGGGATGATTTGCGTCCAGATGCACCCATGCCAATTGATCGGATTTTAAAAGGGATGCAATCTGCTCGTTAGATACAGTGTTTGCGCCCCCTTTTCCATCAATTTCGTATGCGTACATGATGGGGGAAGGTTTAGTGAGCTGGTTATTAGAATCAGTGACGGTCATAATTTATTCTTACATATTTTTAATTTGAAATCATCGTATTAAGGCATATTTACTATTCCAAGATATATTTTTACAAAATATTGCAATATTAGAAAACAGGATATTTTTATGACGAGTTATATTGTGCAATATCTTACCACTGCTGTATTCTTTCTTGCTGTTGACGCCATATGGCTGGGTTTGGTTGCTAAAAGTTTTTATTTTGAAAAACTTAGCCATTTGATGATGGATCAACCCAATTTAGGTATAGCCGCCGGATTTTACCTGGTTTATGCAATTGGTATTGTTATTTTTGCGGTGCAACCTGCGCTTTCTGGCGGCGGATGGAAAACGGCGCTTATATATGGCGCGCTGTTTGGGTTTTTCTGTTATGCGACTTACGATTTGACCAATTTATCCACGCTTCGGGATTGGCCGGTGAGTGTTGCGATTGTGGATATAATTTGGGGCGCGGTGATTACCGGTAGCGCAGCGACGTTTGGGTTTTTTGCGAGCCGCTGGATTTTGGCGCAAATGGCGAATTAAGCGGCATTATTAGCCACATTTGTCAATACATTTACAACGTCTGATATGCGCACAGGTTTGCTAATATAATCATCCGCACCCGCGTTTATGCATTTTTCCCGATCCCCCTGAATAGCATTAGCGGTCAGGGTAACGATTTTTAGACCCTGCCCCCATTCTTGCTCTCTGATTTTTTGTATGGCTTCGTGACCATCCATAACTGGCATTTGCCAGTCCATAAAAATAATATCGTATTTTGTGTGATCTTTTTCCAAGATATGCAGAGCTTCCTGCCCGTTATCCGCAGTATCATATGTGCAGCCCAGCTCATCCAAAATGCTTCGTGACATGCGCATACTGATCCTGTCGTCATCGACAATCAGAGCATGGGCATTTAGAGTTGGTAATGCGGTAATATCATCGCTCTTTTTACTTTGCTTATCCGGCTGATCATTCAGGCAGTCCAAAATCGCGCTTATTAATGTTTCAGGGTAAGCCGGTTTTAACAGTGTGGTTGTGTAGCCGGATTTTTTAAGCGCCGCCATATCTACTTTTTTACCCAAACCAGTCAATAGGATCATACCAGGGTTGCCGTAGTCAGCCGGATTGTTCTTAATTTTTTCACCTAAAACATGGCCGTTCATATGCGGCATTGTGTAGTCGGCCAGCAGTATATCTATATCTTTTTGATTTGCGTGCGCCTCCTCCAAGATTTGTAACGCTTCCTGACCGCTTTGAGCCGTTAAGATGTCAGCACCAGTAATTTCTAGATATTCACTGCATATTATCAAATTTATTTCATAGTCATCCACGATCAAAATGCGCTTGCCGGCCAGAGCGCCTGTGAAAGTTTCGGGTGCATCGGCTTCGTACACAGATTGCGGGACATTTACTTCAAACCAGAAGGTTGAACCCTTGCCGATTGTGCTTTCTACACCGATTGTGCCGTCCATTAAGTTTACAAGCTTTTTACAGACGGTCAGCCCCAAACCTGTGCCGCCATATTCGCGTGTGGTGGAGGAATCTACTTGAGAGAATTGGGAAAAAATACTGTCGATTTTGTTTTCCGGTATGCCTATGCCGGTGTCTTCAATTTCAAAGCGTAGCGCTATATTTTGGTTATCTTGAGCTTGTATTAATACGTTCAAAGACACATGACCGTCTTTTGTGAACTTTATGGCGTTACCGACTAGGTTTATGAGGATTTGGCGCAAGCGTACGGGATCCGATAGGATAGCCGGTACATCACCATCAACAGGCCAGCGAACGGCGAGTTCTACGCGGTTTTCATTTGCGCGCCCGACCAGTAGTTGCATAATTTCAGTAACAAGATCCTGAATGTTTATATGTGTTTTTTCAAATTCAAAGTCACCGGATTCAATTTTGGAGAAATCAAGGATATCATTGATAATGGTCAATAGTAGCTCGCCCGAAGATTTTATAGATTCGGTAAACCGGCCCTGTTTATCTGTTAATGTTGTATATTCCATCAATTCGGCCATACCGATAATGCCATTTAAGGGGGTTCTTATTTCATGGCTCATGATAGCGAGAAATTCACTTTTTGCGCGGTCGGCCTGCTCGGCCTTTTCTTTTGCGACTTTAAGTTCGATATTTTTATTTGCGACTTGATTAAGCAAATTTGACCGGTCTATTGTATTTTTAATTGCGCGATTTAAGGCTTCAGGCGTCAGGACGTTTTTAGAAATGTAGTTTTGAGCGCCGATTTTAATGGTTTCGGCGGCAACGCTTTCATTCCCGTTGCCAGTGAGCATTATAGCAGGAAGAACAGGATCAATAGCAGCCATTTCCCTTAATAGATCGAGGCCGTTTTTATCAGGCAGACTATAATCGAGAATTATGCAATCGGGCTTTATCTTAGTATAAAGTTTAAACCCCGCTTTCGCGTTTGTTGCTTCATGATAGGTATACTGCCCCTCATCATCAAAATTTTTCAGATATTCCTTATATAATGCGCGATCCGTAGGATTATCATCTATAATAAGAATATTGCGGATTTTTTGGGGCATAATTTTTTTTAAGATATTCATAAAGTGGTGTATTAAAAGCTTATGAAGTTTTCGGGCTGTTTTTAAAATCGTCATTTAATGCATTGATGGCTTCATACTTTCCTGAATAAAAAAATCCATTTTATCTTGATCAAACGGTTTTGAAATAAATCCTTTTGCACCCCTGTTGATGGCGCGAAACACATTATTATTATCGCTATACCCGCTCATCATTACAATGAATGATTCTGGATTAACACTCATCATCCAATCTAATAGATTATGACCGTTACCGTCAGGTAATACAATATCGAGAAAAACAATATGAGGGTGTATATTACGAAACAAACGAACGCCTAAATTTGCATTTGCGGCAAGACTAAGGTGGCACTGGTCGCCCAATGTTGAGCGTATCAAACGGCGCATTGTACGGTCGTCTTCAATAACAAGGATGCGCGGCATTTGGAAATCTTCCAAAACGTCCGGCGGTAGTCGGCGCGGGTTATAATTTTTTGGATTTTTGTTTTTGTTACTTAGATACATCTATTGCCCTTCATATTGCATAGGTATTTTTGGATTTTAAAAAGTTTATATCTATCATAAAAAAAATGATGGCCGGGTTGTTATTAAAGATCTTGTTATTCAAGGCTTTGTTTAGACATTATCCGGCCATCGTAGTTTTATGACTTGGGTTCAAGAGACGTTTAAAGGATAAAACTATTTTTGTTAGGGGCGCTAAATTCAAGTTGCGCATTCATCGTTGTTATTATCACCTTTTATTTTAAAGCTTTATTTTATAAATGTTGTTTTATGTAATACAATTCCTGTGCCAGTTTTATTTTTATATTACTTTCAATGCTTTATTTATAAATTGGATTATATCTATATTCCGGCATGATTGATTTTCGGTCTCTTTTTTCGCACGAGTGTATGAAAATCGTACGGTTTTAACGCGTTGTTATCTTTTTTGTATGCAATATAGAGTTTATGGATGAACACATTCTTATTGTTGATGATGATCGTAGCGCGCGCCGCCTTGTAGCCGGCGTTTTGAACGCTCATTTTAATGTTGTAACAGTTGAGGCCGAAAACGGGCAGGCTTGCCTTGATACCCTTAAGACGCAAAAGGATATTAAGCTTATTATTATGGATTTGGATATGCCTGTCATGAATGGGCAGGATACGCTTAAACAGCTTGTTCGAGAATATTTGCATATTCCGGTTATTGTTTTGACAGGTAGCAAGAATATGCATGATGCGGTTGAGGTCATGAAAAATGGTGCTTTTGATTTTTTATCCAAGCCGATTGAGCAAGAGCGGCTTATTGTTTCGGCACGTAATGGCTTGAAAATGTCATTACTGTCTAAAGAAATATCTCGATTGCAGCGCAAGAGCGACGGCGCGCTTATTTTTTCGGATTTAATTGGTCATGATGGCGGGCTAAAAGACTTTGTTCGTATAGGGCGCAAAGTGGCGGCGCATTTTCTGCCTGCGCTTATAATGGGGGAAACCGGGACGGGCAAAGAAATGTTTGCCCATGCGATTCACGGGGAAAGTATGCGTGCAGGAAAGCCCTTTGTTGCGGTTAATTGTGGCGCGCTCCCCGAGAAACTTGTGGAAAGCGCGTTGTTTGGTCATGAGAAAGGCGCGTTTACGGGCGCTGCCGATAAAGCGCTTGGTAAATTTAGAGAAGCTGATGGTGGCACTCTGTTTTTGGATGAGGTTGGGGAATTATCTTTAGACGCGCAAGTCAAATTGTTACGCGTCTTACAACAAAAGGAAATTGAGCCGGTTGGCGCGGGACGTGCGGTTAAAGTAGATGTACGCGTGATATCGGCAACTAATCGTGATTTAGCGCAGGATGTAAGGGAAGGCCGTTTTAGAGAGGATTTATATTTTCGCCTGAATGTTTTAGAGATAGAGTTACCGCCCTTACGCCAGCGCGCAGAAGATATTGATGATCTTGTGCGGCATTTTGTTGATATGTTTTGCGCTAGTCATTATAGCGCCCCTAAAACCTTTTCACCTATGGCTATGGCGCGATTAAAATCCCATGCATGGTCAGGTAATGTACGGGAACTTGAGAATACCGTTAACCGGGCGATGGCACTTTGTGATCATAATATTATAGAGCCGGATGATTTATATTTTGCCGATGCTGTAGGTTTTTATGATGGTATAGATACCCGCTCCTATATGACGCATTTTATCCAGACCATTTTTGAAGATGGTCGTTTTAAACCGTTTAAAAAGTTGGAGCAGGAAATTATTGCAGACGCGCTTGCGTATCATAATCATAATATATCTAAAACAGCGCGGGAGCTGGGGATTGCAAAATCGACTTTGTATTCAAAAATGCAAAAGACCAAGAACGTGTCTAAAACGTAAGTTACGTTTTTTAAGATCATGTTTTTGCGCGGCGCTCAAGTAGATATTGCTTAAAGAATCCTAATAAAATGGCCTGATCTGGCGGTTTATGGGCGAAACCTTTTACGCCCACATCTATCAGCCTTTTTTCTATCGCGGGGTTAAGGCCGCCACTAACCATAACAATAAATGCTTCGGGATCATCTTTGCATAGTATGGTTGCCAAATCATCACCATCGCCAAATGGCACTTCTATATCCAGAAATGCCAGATCGGGTTTTAACTCTTTATATAATTGCTCGGCCTGCGTACCGTTCCATGCCACGGCAATGTCACAGTGATCCTGCATCATGGCCTGAATAAAATGCCGGGTTGTGCGATCGTCTTCCAGTATAAGCAGAAGCGGGCGATGCCTGGATTTTCGTGGTTCATGTTTTTTTTCATTATTGCTATTGTTTTCAGATATTTGAGATAAAACCTCATCAAAGTAGCCCCAGAAATGGTTAAGCTCCCAGAAAAACTGGTATTCGGTTTTGTATGATTGCGTTTTACCTTTTGTATGACCCAGAAATTCTTCGAGTTTTTTAAGTGTCGATGTTACATGTCCTTGAAAGAAAATGAATAAATGGCCGGAGGTTAGCCAGAAAATCTCAGATTGATCAGTGTCGTCTAAAGCCTCTTCGAGCTTTTCTTCTATAAAATCTTTATTTGATGGACTGATGTGAAAGCTATCCGGCATTTTTGCATACAAGCAACGCCATGCTTCATCTTTTGATGTGCGGGCAATTTCTGTGAATTTTTCAAGTGATGTTTCAATATCACTTTGCTGTATATAAATTTCAGGCTTGGAACTCATATGGATTTTATACCTTCATATGGGCTTTGGCTTTTTCCTTTAGTTTTTTCTCACCAATTGAAAATGCTTCTTTCAAATCCTTTAATAGCGCTTTGACTTGTTGTAAAGCCTGAGCCTCATCTTCCACATTTTCAGATGCACTGTTAATAGCTTGTGCAATATTGGCCACGGCAATAAGGCCGAATGCTTTACTGTTTGATTTGAGAGGATGCGACCCGCGTGCGATTTCGGTAATATCAGGTGCATTTAAACCTTTTTCAATTTTGCGAATATAATCTACGGCATCTTCAAGATATTCGTCGACAGCAACAACCAGATCATTTTTTAACAAAAGCGCCGATTGATCAAAAAAGCCCTGATCAAATTCATGGATATCCCAGTTTGTATTACCCGCAGGTTGTTCAGGCTTGTCTAAGGTTGCGTCAAAATCATTGATATTGAAATCGCCAGCGATCAGCCCTTGAAGATTATCAACAAGCGTTTTTTGCCATTTGGGGAGAAATACATCCTTTGGTAAATAGGCATCCATACCGGCGGCAAGACATTTTTCCTTATCGCCTGGATTGCGATGCGCAGTGAATGCCATAACAGGCATATGTGGAGCACCTTGTTTGACTTCCCTCATGCGGATTGCCTTTGTTGTTTCCAAACCATCCAATTCGGGCATATCTAAATCCATCATAATTAGGTCAAAATGTTTGTGCTGATCAATTTTGGAAAGCGCTACGAAGCCATTTTCCGCTAAAACAGTTTGAAAACCGCAGGACTGTAATATTTGATCCATCAAACCTCTGTGTGATCGGTCATCCTCAACCAGCAATATTTTCTTTTGCGTTGATCCCATAAGTTCTCCAGTTGTAAATTGCTCGTCTTTGAAATTTTCTATATTTATTGCTTTATCTGATTGTGACACAAAACTCCTTAAATAAACCTAAGGCTTATAAAACCGATTGTTCATTCAAAAGCGGTTTGTCCGGCTCTTTATTGTGCCAGATTATTATGCTCCCTAGTCATAAGAAGGTGAATTAATCAAGAATAGTTTTTTTATGCTTTACACATTTTTATAGTTACTTAAATATTATCATAAAAAAAAATGTGGTGCTATATTTTATTCATTTTCGAATTTCTCTTTTCTTAAACTATAGCGTGTTTATAGATTTATTTTGCAATCATTTAAATTTTGTATTTTTGTTTTATCGTTAGCCTTTTCTAAGTACATACGCCTGCATGATTGCGATGTATTATTACAGCCTTAAACCGCGATAATTATTATATTTTAAAGATTTGTAAAGGATCAATGCCTCATTATGCGTTTAGTGAGGTTTTATATGAATAGTCTATTCAAGATTTTATTTGCGAGCATATTTTTGTTATTGCCGTCTTTGTTATATAGCGAAGCCAAAGCGGGAAATTTTATTCAATTTCAAAAAAACAATGTTCAGGTTTTAAGAGGACATAGTTTTGAGCTGGGTGAAAAACAACGCACAATTGTAACTTTAGAGCATTATCATGCGCATCAATATGGCGATACGTTGTTCTGGATTGACTTGATCAAACCCGATGGGCAGGATCATACATATTACACCGAAATTGCGCCGCGCCTGTCGCTTGGCAAAGTGACGGGGCGTGATTTATCCATCGGTCCGATCAAAGATTTTTTGATTTCTACAGTGTATGAAAAAGCGAAAGATCAAGGGCCGCAATATTTATACGGGGTTGCCGCCGATTTGGATATTTCCGGTTTCAAGTTTTTCAAAGTTAACGCATATATTCATGATTCAACCGAATTGGATGGACAAACATGGCAAGTGACAATTGCGTGGAATCGTCCGTTTGAAATTAATGGCACGCGCTTTTTAACAGAAGGCTTTGCAGACTTTGAAGGCGGCGAGGCCGATCGTCACTCTAACCAGCTTATTGTACCCCGCCTGCTTTGGGATGCGAGCGATGTTATAGGCGCAGCGCCGGGCACAGTTATGGCGGGTCTTGAATATCAATATTGGCATAATAAGTTCGGCATTAAAGGTGTTACGGAATCCGTCCCACAGGCGCAGATTAAATGGAGCTTTTAATGTGCCATCTTTTTTTACACGAGATAGGCAATGATTGATTATAAAAAAGAATTGGAGTCTTTCGCCTATATTGTTTCGCATGATTTAAATGCGCCGTTACGCCATATCAAAGCTTTTGGAACACTGCTTTTTGACTCACTTGGAGACAAGGTTAGTGATGAAGAGCGTGTTTATCTTCAGCATATGCAAAAAGGTGTTACGCAAGCCGAGACAATGATTGAGGCGCTATTATCTTATTCGCGGATTGGTGCGATTGGCGAGCCGGATTGTGATCTGGATACATGCGAACTTGTTAATGATGTTTTGAAAGATTTTGCAGTTATAATTAAAGATACAAATGCGCGAATTAGTGTTTCTAATTTACCAGTGTCTCTTAAAACATAAAAAATATATTCATATTATTAATTAAGATCTGCTAAATAAAATCTTAAAACAACTAACCTATGATAACATATATTATAAATATGAAAAAAGATGAGGGGCGGCTTTTGCATATGCAGAAGGCTATGACATCTTATAATATGAAATATGAGCGGGTTGATGCCGTAAATGGCAGAGCGCTCCCAAAGAATGAAGTTCTTTCATTTGGCCCTCATAAACGCTACAAAACATGGAGCTTAGGGGCATTGGGATGCTTTATAAGTCATCGATTGGCATGGCAAAAAATTGCACAGTACGATGATGAATGGGGTTTAGTTCTTGAGGATGACATGCGTTTTGCCTCAGATTTTAAAAAATATATATCAGATATCGATATTTTGCCTAAAGATGCGGATATTATACGCTTAGAAGCATCCCCCAACCGATTAAAACTAAGAAAAAAGCGGTCATTCAAAGACCGCAATATCTATAAGGTGTTGTCATCTTCCTGGTGTGCGGGCGGTTATATCATAAACAAAAGAACGGCGCAGGCATTGGTAAAAGTCCCATCAGAAGAATGGGATTGTGCCGATTATTTTCTGTTTGATAAAAACACATCTGAGATATCTAAAAAACTCAATATATATCAAGTTGTTTCTGCGATCTGTGTTCAGGAGAAATACCTTAATAATGATGTTGATGATATATTCAAAAGCAATATTGAGCCGGACGGCAATCATAAAACATACTCTGAAAATAAAAAATTACATAAAAATATATGGGTAAAGCTTAAAAAATTTATCGGTCGATATAAAAGAGTGTCTTTTGCCGAGTAAATTTCTAACTACATAAGAAATTACCAAAGGTAATGGCGCACAGCTTAGGCTGCTGTTTCATCAATAAATTGATAATGCACTCAAATTTCGCCGCGATGAGCCGCGTATAAAGCACCACGCATATCACCGTGTCGCGCTTTATTTATGCTCAAAGGTAATTTGTTAGGAAAAGAACTATTTTAAATGTTAGGTTTTAACGTTAATATGCCAGCGCTAGGTAAAACTCATTCAGCCTCGTTAAATATACTTAAAATAATAATTCTCAGGTTTAAAAAATGGATAAATCTTCCGAAGATTATAATAAACTTACTAATGACGTGCGTCCAAAGCGTGAAAAGCACTGGCTTTCTATTTTTTACCAGCTAACCGTTCCGGCATGTTTGGAAGATGTTTATTCTGTACTAGAGTTTGGCCCTGGCAGAGGATTTTTAGGTGCTGCTCTTAAACATTACGGTATTAAGTATTGCTCTGCTGATGTTGCAGATCATGGGGCAAAGCCTGATTTCTTGTGTGATGTCATGAGTTTCCCCGAAGATAAGAAATTTGATTTGGTTTGTGCTTTTCAAACACTTGAACATAACCCTCCAGAGACATTTTTACCACATTTAAAGAAAATGGCTTCGGTATCTAACAAATATGTCTATATTTCTTTACCTTACTTTGGGCGTTGGCTTTCTTTTAATTTCAGCATTAATTTGCCCAAAATAAACCGTGACTTCACAAAAGTATTTACATTTGATCGTGGTTCATTAAACCGGCCAGTTGAAGAATATAAGAAATCAGAAAACCCCTATAGACATCATTATTTTGAAGTTGGAGATAAAGGTTTTAAGAAAAAAGATTTGGTAATATATGCCAAACAGGCAGGGCTTAAGATTACAGAGATGAAGCATTCGCATTCATTTCCTTATCATATTTTTATTCTTATGGAGAAAGCTTGATTCTTGTTTGATTTACAAATTATAGACTTAAATTCGCTCATATTTATTTTACAAGTTTCTTGACGGAGGAGATATTAAATCAAAACGATAGAGCCTTGTTTATAAAAATAATTCTCTTAAGTATCTAGCGGATCTGGCCTTCCCTTTTACAAATAGGTGTGGTGTTGTAAGCACTATTTCTGTTCTTCATATAAGATTTTAAGATGAACAATCTTGCCAAAGTTTACCGTGAACATATGTCGAACCACGCTCGATTACTGTAAACAATTTAAAAAGCCCCACGAAGGGGCTGTTCTAAAGTGGTGACCGCTCAGGGATTCGAACCCTGGACCTACTGATTAAAAGTCAGTTGCTCTACCGACTGAGCTAAGCGGTCATATTTATTATTTCTCTATTATTGTTACTACATGCGCGAGAAAATTATAAATATTGCCGTAACATATGGATTTAGAGTGCCTACGTCAAGTTTTCTTGTGAAATTATTCTTTATTTTTTATATTTCTGTTTTATTGCTGCTTCGACTTGTGGTGTGACGAAGTCCGAAATATTACCGTTCATGCTGGCGATCTCTTTTACAAAAGATGCGGATACGAACTGCCATTTATCTGAGGCCATCAAAAACACAGTTTCAATATCGGGGTCTAGCTTGGCATTCATGCCGGTTAGCTGGAATTCGTATTCAAAGTCGGAGACGGCGCGCAGGCCACGAAATATGCACGATGCGTTCATATTTCGCGCGAATTGGACAAGCAGGTTGTCAAAGCTTTCAATTTCTATGTCACAGCCCTTGTCATTCATATTTTCGATATCGGCGCGCAGCAGATCAACGCGCTTTTCAAGCGAGAATAGCGGGCCTTTACGTTTGTTGTTTGCAACACCGATAATAAGGCGATCCACCAATCTGCTTGCACGTCGAATAAGGTGCAGATGCCCTTTTGTAACAGGGTCAAATGTTCCGGGATAAACGCCGGTGAGGTATTTTCCGTTTTGTGTCATAGGTTTTTCTCTAAACGAAACATTTCGTACCTATAAACTTTGGAGAGCACAATAAATCAAATAGCCCCTAATTTATTCAGGATTATTTTCTGATGTATCATTTTCCAAAGTTTCGTCTTCAATGTTGGTAGTATCGACTTTAGCTAATATTTCTTCACCTTCGCCATCCAAGATATCGTCATCATCCTCATCCTCCTGAATGAGCCACGCGACCGAGACGACGTTTTCATCTTTTCGCACTTTGAAAACGGTCACGCCCTGCGCGCTGCGCCCTGTTATACGGATATTTTTGACTTGAGTGCGGATTAGCTGTCCTTGGTCACTCACCAGCATAATTTGGTGGTTGTCTGTTACAGGGAATGTTGCCGCAACCTCGCCTCCATTTTTATCTGTCAGGGACATATTTGTAACCCCCTGCCCGCCGCGGCCGGTGATGCGGTATTCGTAAGAAGATGTGCGTTTGCCGTATCCGCCATTTGTGATGGTAAGGAGTAGCTCCTCTTTATCAAGTAATTCGCGAAAACGCTCTTCGCTCATATCGAAATCGGCAGGCTTCAGCTCTTTACTGCCTTCCTCCACGGTTTGATTGGCAAGCCTTGAGTATGCATCGCGTTCTTCAGGTGTGGCTTGCACATGTTTCAAGATCGACATGGAAATAACTTCATCGCCCTTTTTCAATCTGATACCGCGTACACCGGTTGAATTTCGGCTTTGGAATACACGCACATCCTGAGCGGAGAAACGAATTGCCTTGCCCATGCGGGTAGCTAGCATAATGTCATCATCTGCACGGCAAAGCCTTACGGATACAAGGCTTTCTTCCGGTCCGAGTTTCATAGCGATCAAGCCGTTAGAGCGGATATTTTTAAAATCGGAGAGTTTATTTCGGCGGATTGAGCCGTGCGAAGTGGCGAAAACGATGTCCATTTCGTTCCAAACATCCTCATCTTCGGGCAGGCGCATGTAAACCGAGACTTTTTCGTCTTTTTCAATCGGTAACATGTTGATCATGGCCTTACCGCGGCTTTGCGGGGAGCCGAGCGGGAGTTGATACACCTTCATTTTATGCACAATTCCGCGCGAGGTGAAAAATAAAATAGGGGTATGTGTAGAGGCCATAAACAGATCGGAAATAAAATCCTCATCCTTCATAGACATGCCGGAACGCCCCTTACCGCCGCGGCGTTGTGCGCGGTAGGTATCAAGTGGTACGCGTTTGACGTACCCAGTATGTGTGATGGTTACAACCATATCTTCGCGCTGGATCAGCTCTTCTATATCCATTTCAAATTCGGCGTCTACCAGCTGTGTTCGGCGCGGGGTATCGAATTTCTCTTTTACTTCGTGGAGTTCTTCAACTAAAACCTCAAGCATTTTTGAGCGGCTGGCGAGAATAGCAAGGTATTCGGCGATTTTATCCGTGATCGTGCGTAATTCATCGCCGATCTTATCGCGCTCTAACCCGGTTAGACGGTGGAGGCGTAGGTCAAGGATGGCCTTGGCCTGTTCGTCTGACATTTGATATGCGCCATCATCGCCAACAAAGTATTCGGGGTCGTCAATAAGCTCGATCAGCGGCGTAATGTCTTTTGCTGGCCAGCGTTTTGCGAGCAAGCCTTCGCGTGCCTCGGCCGGATTTGGCGCGTTACGGATAAGGGCGATAATTTCATCTATATTTGCAACGGCGACCGCAAGACCGGCCAATATATGTGCGCGGCTTCGGGCTTTTTCAAGCTCGAAAATTGTACGGCGCGTGATGACTTCTTCACGGAATTTTACGAATGCTTTGATCATATCGCGGATCAGCATCATTTGTGGCTTGCCATTATGGAGCGCGACCATGTTGCACGGGAAGTTATTTTGTAATTGTGTGTATTTAAATAGTTGATTTAATACGATTTCGGGATTGGCATTCATCTTCAATTCGATAACTATGCGTACGCCTTGACGATCGGATTCATCGCGGACTTCATGGATATCCTCGACGATTTTTTCACGGCCGACTTCGCCCAAGCGTTCAAGCAAGCGCCCCTTATTCACCTGATACGGGATTTCGTGAATAATAATGGCATCACGCTTTCCGATCTCTTCGAACGAGCTTTTAGAGCGCATAACAACAGAGCCGTTGCCGGTGTGATATGCCTTGTGTATTCCGTTTTTACCCAAGATTTGTGCGCCGGTTGGAAAGTCCGGTCCAGGTATAATTTCATTTATTTCTTCGGTTGTAATGTCGGGATTTTCGATCATCGCGCAACATGCATCAATTACTTCGCCCAAATTATGCGGCGGTATGTTAGTCGCCATACCAACGGCAATACCGCCCGCGCCATTGACCAGCAAGTTCGGGATGCGTGATGGAAGAACAACAGGTTCACGCGTGGACTCATCGTAGTTTACGCGGAAATCAACCGTGTTTTTGTCAATATCCAAAATCATCGCTTCGGCCGACTTGGCAAGACGCGCTTCGGTGTATCGCATGGCCGCGGGACTGTCTCCATCCATTGAGCCAAAGTTCCCTTGCCCATCAACCAAAGGCAGGCGTAATGACCATGGCTGTGCCATACGCACCATGGAGTCATAGATTGCCTGATCACCATGTGGGTGATATTTACCCATTACATCCCCGACAATACGGGCAGATTTTTTATAGGCCTTATCAGAAGTATAGCCCCCCTCTTTCATTGCGTACAAGATACGGCGATGCACAGGCTTCAAGCCGTCACGAACATCGGGAAGTGCGCGCGAAACAATAACGCTCATCGCGTAGTCGAGGTAGGATTGCTTCATCTCCTCTTCGAGTGCGATTGTCGGTTGTACCGGTTGTTGCGGATCGCTTGTATCTATGTCGCTCATAATATTTTACTTTATTTAATTTACTGCTGATTGTTCAAAGTTGGAGTTTTTAAAATTTAATTGGGCGCCACTTCGCCGCCTGTTTTGAGGCGCATTAAAGCCTGATCAAGCATTCGGCTGACTTCGGGGAACACCTTTGTTGCGTAATCTTCAATTTTGCGGTTTGCGGATTTGGCTTCGGGTTTGCTGTAATAATCTACCATGGCCTGCAATTCGGCTTCTGTAAACGTATCTGTGTAGGCATCAATGGAAATTTTTTCAATCGCACTATAATTCAGAATTTTACGAAGCCCATTGCGATAAGCGTCGCGCATTTGTTCAGGTATACGAAGTTGCACATATTTTTCAATTGCTGCATCCACCTGATTTTTAACCGGGCGCACTTCTGCCAATTGTTGTGCGAGAGTGTAACGCTGTTCAAACGTAGCCGGATCCAGAACGTTTTCAGATTCATTTTTCACAGATGTATCTTGTACAGAATTATCCTGCGCAAAAACAGGAAACGCCGTTAAAAGGTATAGTGTAAGTATTAAAAAATATCTCATATAACTTTTCTAAAAATTACAGATTAAAGCTGTCACGATTATAAACGGAACAACGCTAAACGTATTAAAACGGAATTTCGTCTTCCAATTCATCAATTTGCGTATTGCTACTTTGTGATCCGCCGGTATTGAACGAAGAGCCACCACCCGTATTATTATTGCCGAAACCTGAATCATAGCTGCCGGATTGTGAATCGTTAAAACCCCCGCCGCCCATGCCTTGCTGCTGTCCGCCGCCAGAGCGACCGTCGAGCATCGTAAGTTGCCCATTGAAACCGCTTAATACCACTTCGGTTGTATATTTTTTTTGACCCTCCTGTTCCCAAGAGCGTGTTTGAAGCTGGCCTTCGATATAAACCTTTGCCCCTTTTTTCAAATAATTTTTACATACGCTTACAAGCCCCTTATTAAAGATAACAACACGGTGCCATTCGGTTTTTTCGCGGCGTTCACCCGTATTTTTATCTTTCCAGTTCTCAGAAGTTGCGATGGAAAGGTTAACCACTTCATCGCCGGATTGCATGGAACGGATATCAGGATCCGCGCCGAGATTACCAATCAAAATTACTTTATTTACACTGCCTGCCACGTTTTATACTCACTTCATTAGTTGATTCTTTGATATGTGAATCAATATAGAGGGTTGGTGGGCGGAAATAAATGAATAATGTTAATTTTAGAATTTAAAATGTTTTAAAGTTATATTTTGAGAAAGCTAAATGCTTTGTTTAAAGTATTTGTTCAAACATATGCCTTTGCAGGCCATATTTTATATTCAAGTTTTCAACTTGTGCGCCCATCTTTATACCTTGTGCAATAAGACTTAACGTTATGTTAGCTCTTTCTTGAGTGGCTATTTCTATTTTATTGTTTAATACTGTTTGACGAATGATAAAGTTGTCTTTCTCCAGTTCTCCGATAAGCGCAGCGGATACCAAAGGATCCCCTTGTAAAGTTTCTCTGGTAAATTCTAGGATCATTTTGGTTTTACCATCTTCAAAATACACTTGTGCGCATATTTGATGTCCTTTTTCTGAGTCATCTTCCGTATATGTACTTTCATATCCATGCGGATTATCTTTTTTTTGATTGAAAGATATATATAATTCTCGGCCTTCTGGATGGTTCATTTCCTGACTTGTAAATATTGCATCTGGATTTATACCAATGTTTTTGCCTAAATCACTCAATGGCATGTAAACAAGCCCTTTATATGATGCGTGCTTTCTTATTTTATCTATATGCGCTTTAGCATTTTTAAAAAATGTGGATAATTTCATACGCTATTTTCTATTCGAGAATAATCTAATACAGGATAGACAATTTTTTCGTTATTGTCATTTTTTATACGATAAGCTTTTGTAGTATAACTTTTTTGCTTATCTTCGCGCAGTTTTTCAAAATCTTTTACGCGATCAAAATGATCTTTTGTGCGATTTAGTCTATTCATATTAGTTTTCCTTATCTTTACGGAAAATCTTTTAAAATAAATATTAGACTTTTGCAAGTTGTTATCCCATATATTTCTTTATGCTTACAGAGATTTCCGTGCGGGGGGCCCGCGAACATAATTTAAAAGATATAAATGTCGACATGCCGCGGGATTCCCTTGTGGTCATTACGGGGCTGTCGGGGTCAGGGAAATCTTCACTCGCGTTTGATACGATTTACGCCGAAGGGCAGCGCCGCTATGTCGAGAGCTTATCCGCCTATGCGCGGCAGTTTTTGGAGATGATGCAAAAGCCGGATGTGGATAGTATTGAAGGGTTATCGCCAGCGATTTCAATCGAACAAAAAACGACGAGCCGAAACCCACGATCGACGGTTGGAACGGTGACGGAAATTTATGATTATATGCGCCTTTTGTGGGCGCGGGTTGGAATCCCCTACTCTCCCACTACTGGCTTGCCAATTACCAGCCAAAGTGTTTCTGAAATTGTTGACCAGATTGTGAAGATGGGCGATGGGACCCGCCTTTATTTGCTTGCGCCGATCGTACGCGGGCGTAAGGGCGAATATAAGAAAGAGTTTAAGGAGCTACGCGCGAAGGGGTTTCAGCGGGTTAAGGTTGATGGAGAGCTCTATGAGATTGAGGATGTGCCCGATCTGGATAAGAAGTTTAAACATGATATTGAGGTTGTGGTTGACCGTTTAGTTGTACGAGATGATCTTGGAAATCGTTTGGCGGATTCGGTTGAGACAGCGCTGAATTTAGCCGATGGCTTAATAATAGCCGAGAATGCGGATGATGGCGCGCAGACTATATTCAGCGCAAAATTTGCGTGTCCTGTGTCCGGTTTTACCATTCCGGAGATTGAACCGCGATTGTTTTCTTTTAACTCCCCGCATGGGGCGTGCCCAACGTGCGATGGGTTAGGGAAGAAAATGTTGTTTGATCCAAATCTGGTTGTGCCGGACCGGACAAAATCCATTCCTGAAGGGGCTATTGAACCTTGGTCGAAAAACTTTGCACGATATTATATGCAAGCTTTGGAGTCGGTGATTGAGCACTATGGGGCGAAAATCAAAACACCGTTTGAGAAGCTGCCTGAAAAAGTGCAAGAGGTTTTGCTATATGGATCAGGGAAAGACAAAATTTCGATCACATATGAAGATAAAAACAACACGTATCGTACTAATAAGCCGTTTGAAGGTGTCGTGAATAACCTTAAACGCCTGATGATTGAGACGGAGAGTAATTCACGGCGTGAGGAATTAGGGCGATACCAGACGAGTTCGGATTGCGAGACATGTGATGGATACCGTTTAAAGCAACAAGCGCGGGCGGTTAAAATTGCAGATAAGCATATTGGCGAAATTGGGATGCTTTCTATAGAAGAGGCCGATCAGTGGTTTCAAGACCTATCCAAAGATTTGACGCCCCAACAAGCCGAAATTGGCGAGCGTATTTTGAAAGAAATTTGTGAGCGGCTGACGTTTTTGATGAATGTGGGTTTGGATTATTTATCGCTTTCACGGTCATCTGGAACGCTGTCGGGTGGGGAGAGTCAGAGAATCAGGCTGGCTTCGCAGATTGGTTCGGGTTTGACGGGCGTTCTTTATGTTCTGGATGAGCCATCGATTGGCCTGCATCAGCGGGATAATAACCGATTATTAGAAACGCTGCGCCGGTTGCGGGATTTAGGCAATACTGTTTTGGTGGTTGAACATGATGAAGATGCGATCCGCACGGCGGATCATGTGATTGATATGGGCCCCGGTGCGGGTGTGCATGGTGGGACGATTGTAGCGCAAGGTACATTCAAAGAAATTTTGAAATCGAAAAAAAGCCTGACCGCCCAATATTTAACTGGGCAGATGGAAATCCCTATTCCGCAGGAGCGGCGCAAAGGCCATACGATTGGCGCAGGAAAAAAGAAGCAAATCAAAACGATTGAAGTGGTTGGCGCGCGCGGGAATAATCTGGATAATGTTTCCGGTTCGATACCGCTTGGTACTTTTACATGTATTACAGGCGTTTCGGGTAGCGGGAAATCTACGTTTACCATTGATACGCTCTATAAAGCGGCGAGCCGTGCGTTGATGCGGTCTCGTGAAATGCCCCTGCCCCATGATGAAATTCGGGGGTTGGAGCATGTTGATAAGGTGATTGATATTGATCAATCGCCGATTGGCCGCACGCCGCGATCAAACCCCGCCACATATACGGGCGCATTCGGGCCGATACGCGAATGGTTTGCGGGACTACCGGAATCAAAGGCGCGCGGATATAAGCCAGGGCGGTTTTCATTTAACGTCAAGGGCGGCCGTTGTCAGGCATGTTCGGGCGACGGCGTTATCAAGATCGAGATGCATTTCCTTCCTGATGTTTATGTTGAGTGCGATACTTGCAAGGGTAAGCGTTATAATCGCGAGACACTTGAAATTAAATTTAAAGAGAAATCGATTGCCGATATTTTGGATATGACGGTTGAAGAAGCGGCGGATTTCTTTAAGGCCGTGCCATCTATCCGCGATAAGATGGAAACGCTTAAACAGGTTGGTTTGTCTTACATCAAAGTTGGGCAGCAGGCGAATACTTTATCCGGCGGGGAAGCACAGCGTGTAAAGCTGTCCAAGGAACTATCCAAGCGGTCGACGGGGAAGACGCTTTATATTTTGGATGAGCCGACTACGGGGCTTCATTTTGAGGATGTACGGAAGTTGATGGAGGTGCTTCATTCTTTGGTTGAGAAAGGTAACACCGTTATTGTGATTGAGCATAATTTGGATGTGATAAAGACGGCGGATTATATTATCGATATAGGGCCTGAAGGTGGGCATAAGGGGGGCAAGATCCTGGCAACCGGTACGCCGGAAGATATTGCCGCGGTTAAAGAGAGTTATACAGGCGCGTTTTTGAAGCCGATTTTAGAACGGCAGAATGATGCGAAGTTAGAGGCGGCAGAGTAGGTTTTAACACGAAGTTAGAAAAGATTACTAAGATCACGAAGGTTTTTATCTTTCTTCAGCATCCTGAAACAAGTTCAGGATGCTAACTTTAACAATAACATTGCAATATATAGCTAGGTGGGGATGACATCTTTGGTTTAAAAAAAATTCTTGTAATTTATATCGCTACGCACGCACTATTTTTATGAACATTTATAGGGAGATTTGAAATGGATAGAAGAAGTGCTCTAAAAAAGACCGGAGCCGTTTTAGGTTTAGGCGCATTAGGTGGGATTTTTGGATATGTTGCGAATGATACCCTTTGGAATGAAATGACTAAAAAAGAATATAAAAATGATGAAGGCCACCAACAGATTCAAAATGCGGTAAACAAAACTATTGCGGGATTTTCTGCTTTTTTTACAGCAACTATTGGCGGTTATGCCGCTGTTCAGCGTATTTCCAAGCAAGAAAAAACAGCAGAGAACGAGCGCAAATACGGCAAGCAGTTGACCATTGATTTTAATTAGGGTTCTTCTATCTCAATTTCTATGAGATTTTTAGTCATCATCATTTTACTCTGGAGCTTTCCGGTCATGGCGACAGAAGAACCACCCTACAACGTTATCCAAAAGGACAGGGATATTGAAATTCGTGAATATGCCGAGCGGGTTGTCGCGCAAGTGACGGTTAAGGCGGAAAGTCGCGGGGACGCATCAAGCAAGGCGTTCCGCACCCTGTTCAATTATATCAGCGGTGAGAATGTGCCAACGCAAGAAATACCGATGACCGCGCCCGTTACGCAAGAGCGTATCAATGCAGAAGGCGAGAAGATTCCAATGACCGCGCCGGTTACGCAAAGCCAAGATGGTCAGAGTGCCCAAAATCAAAACGGTGAATGGACAATTCGCTTTTTCATGCCAGATGACATGACAATAGAAGAAGCCCCCGCTCCGAAAAACAAGGGGATTACTCTGAAAGCTTTGCCGCGCTCTAAACTCGCCGTGATACGGTTTTCAGGACGAACGACTGATGAAAATTTTGAAGAGCACAAAAATAAGTTGAAAGATTATCTTGATCAAAACGATTTAAGTTATGCCCCCTCCCCCACGTATGCCGTTTATAACGCGCCGTTTACACCGTGGTTTATGCGGCGGAATGAAGTGATGTTCTTACTAAACTAATATTTATATATATTGATAGTTTTTTAATTTTTCGAAAAATTTGTGTTTGATTTTATATGGTGCGAAAACCCTATAATTCATTGGTATAGAGCGACTTTATACATCCAAATTCTAAATCACATAATAAAATATTATTATTCAGGTTTGCTAAAAAGAGCAATAATATATAATGTTATTTAAGATTGAAATTAATAAATTTTAGGATTTTTGATGTGAATAGGCGAAATTTTATTGAATTGTTTGCAACTGCTGTAGGCGGAATAGCCGGTGGTTTGGGTGTTCATGCTCTAACTTCTAAATATTTGGATGAAAGCTTGCAGGGATATAGAAACATTATTAAAGATCCCGACACCTCTGATCTGAAAAAAAATATGGCAAAAGCGAATAAAGTCGCTCTCAAAAGCACCCATGTAGTTGTAAAAACAGTTGCAGATTTTGGTGGTGTTGGTGCAGGAGCAGCTGCTGCTAATTTAGCGACAGATTACATTTTACCAAAACCGGGTGATAGCGAACCTTCTACCCCTGCTCCATAATTTTTAAATTTATAAAGATAAAAAAGAAACGCGCCTTAAATGGCGCGTCTTTTCGTTTTATAAAAGCTTAATAATTATGCTGCTTTTTTGCTTACATAGTCATGGCGGTAGGCCATTTGATTGTGCTTTTCACAATATGTTTGATCCATATTTGGCTTTTTCTTGCCGCAGAAATGAAAATCATCGTGTTGAGGATCTCCGATTGGCCATTTGCACATATGTGATTTTAAGTCTTCCATTTTAAGCATTATTTTGTCTTTCTTTATATTTATTAAAAACCCGCGTATTTATTTTAAACTGATTATGATTTCCCATTTTAAGGCTTATATCTTTATCGTAACTCTTTATGCAGGATGTGTACCAGTTTTAAGATAGTGATATTATTATAGATCATAAAGATCTATTTGTCAAAATTTATGGAAAATTATTATTGTTTTTATTTATTTATAATCATATTCTTTGTACGCGTTTCTGCGGATTTTAGCAACTCTCCTATTAATTTTGTTTCGGGCATATTCTTCCAATATTTTTTTGGCATTTGAGAAAGCATAGCCTGTTTTTTGGGGCGAGCTGGGTTGAATATACTCGCATAATACGTCAGCCAATACCCTTCGACTTTATCATCTTTTGGAAACAATGAGGGGTCGGGATTATCTTGCAATGTTATTGCCCCCTCCTCCATATTCCAATGCGCGGCGCGGTATGGAGTTAAAATTGACCAATTCATGTTTTTAAATCGCGTTTTGAAAAATGGTAATACGCGCTCCAGCGTGTAATGTTCGGGCTCATACCATGCAATAAATTGTGCAAGCCCATCATACTCAATCTCACGAAAGCGTAAAAATGCTGTGATTTTATACGCATCGCGGCGGACATTTTTTCGCATAGTGTTCAGTGCCATGACGTTGTTATTAGTAGGTTTAGATAGTGCATAACGGTCTTCAAATTTAATGCGCCATAGCATACGATACAAGCGGTCATATTTTGCAGGATTATTATGGCATATAACCACTTGCGCCATTTCGGCGAATGATTTTGGTACTGTGATATTACCGTTGTTTTCAGGGGCTTTTTGATCACCGGAGGATGCGAATAAATCCGTTTGCGGCGTGTCGCCTGTTTGCCAAATGATGCTATCAGGATGAATAGATGCATATATGCATTTTTTGGCGGCGTCGCGCCATTCATCAAACCCGGGTATCGCGCTTATTGTTATTGTTCTCATATGCGCATACCTCTATAAAACCTGGCCTAAAAATCCAGTGTTTTTTGTAAATAATTCGGTTTGTACAGGCTGTTTTAACATGGCCGAAAGATGTTCGGTTTCAAGTAAATATCCAGGTGGGCGATAGTTAGAAAGTATAATGAAAGGCTTTATCTTATTCATAGGCAAGCGCATCTTTACAAGGTCTTCCCAAGAGAGCCAGCTGTGTTTTCGGATGGCCGTGATTTTTATGGCCGTGCGCGCGCCAATACCAGGTACGCGTAAAATCATATGTTTATCGGCTTTATTTAAATCAACAGGAAATAAATGCCGGTTTTGGAGTGCCCAGCTCATTTTCGGATCATGATCCAGATCCAGCA
Organism: uncultured Alphaproteobacteria bacterium; assembly: GCA_963702155.1. GTDB lineage: Bacteria > Pseudomonadota > Alphaproteobacteria > Micavibrionales > Micavibrionaceae. The sequence goes on along the minus strand of OY969717.1, from coordinate 372,471 downwards.
TATCGTTTTTTGTGCCTGTGAGGATTTCATCCAACTTAAAGCCGTAGAACCTTAGGAGCCAGTCCGCTTGATATAAACGATGTTCACGAATAAGGGGCGCGGGCTTTAGGGGTAAAACCTCGCTTGCGTCAGGAATGGGGGAAAATGCCGAATAGTAAACGCGGCGCAATTTTTGCTTATCATATAAATTGACGCTTGAACGAAGAATAGTTTTATCATTTGATCCATCTGCGCCTATAATCATTTGTGTAGACTGTCCGCCAGGGGCAAAACGGGGTAAGCGTTTGCCCGTATAGGTTTTTGATTTTTTGTGCTCTGTGATTTTATTTTTGAGCGCCCCCATTGCGCCAGTTATTGCATCTAAATCTTTTTCGGGTGCATATCTATTTAAGCTCTTTTGTGTTGGCATCTCTACATTTATACTGAGACGGTCGGCGTATAATCCCGCCTCTTCCTGTAGTTCGGACGAAGCATTTGGAATAGTTTTAAGATGGATATACCCTTTAAACCCATGCTCCAAACGGAGAGATTTTGCAATGCGAACCATACTCTCCATAGTGTAATCGGGCGTATGTATAATACCGGAGCTGAGGAAAAGCCCCTCAATATAATTGCGTTTGTAAAAATTAAGTGTGAGATCGACCACTTCTTTAACAGTAAAACGCGCGCGTTTTACATTACTTGAAATACGGTTGATACAATAATGACAATCGTAAATACAATAATTTGTCATGAGGATTTTTAGTAAGGAAACGCAACGTCCATCTGGCGTAAAGCTGTGACATATCCCGGTACCACCAGTTAGCGAGCCAATACCCGTATCGTTTTTACCAGCCGATCGTTTACCGGCCGTTCCAGATGCGCAAGAGGCATCATATTTTGCGGCATCTGCGAGAATTTCAAGTTTTTTAGTGATTTTATCGCACATACAATTATTGTATGTTCTTCTTATGTTCTTTACAATCTTTATTTCTAAATATGAACTTAGCTTATGATAAAAAAGCCGCACTCTATTTTAAGAGTGCGGCTTTGTAATTTTATTTTTAAGAAATGTTATCGTGTTGCAATAACATAAATGGCGTGGATAATACCGGGAATGTATCCCAAAAGTGTCAGTATTATATTGATCCAGAAATGCTTACCCAAGCCAACTTCTAGAAATACTCCCAAAGGTGGAAGAATAATTGCCAAAATAATTTTTAAAATGTCGCCCAATGCGCTATCTCCTGTTGTTGCTGTTGCCATAGTTTTTTTCTCCTATAGTTAAAGTTAGTTTAGTTTATGTTTAGATGATCCTATAAATTGTCTTCTTCAGCGTATGTGTCCTCTTCAGGGCCATCAATATCCAATGTTGGTACTTCAAAGGTTGCTTCGTTACCATCTACATCAACATCCGGATAAGGAACATTGACTTTTTCACTTGATACATTCACATCGACCGTATCGACATCTACTTTTGGCATTTCACCGCCACGCACATCGACATCAGCCACAACTTGTGGTAGCTCAAGGTCGCCTGTTACGTCTACATCAACGGCCCACATTGCAACAGCCACGATGGCCGCTACAGCTACACCCGTTAATAATAATTTTGTTCCAGTATTCATAATAAACTCCTATCAGTTTTTTAATTCAAATTCGTTATTCAGATTATCCAACATATTAAATTGTATTTAGTTCCAAATTACGTATTTATTTCTTTTGCTTAGTTTGTTGCATCGTCGATTTCGTCAGCAACTTCTTCCATGCCTTCATTTACATCTTCGGCGGCGTTCTCTAAAGCGCTATCTTGTTCACACGCGGTGAGCGCCATTGGTGTTGCAACTAAAAATGCACCAAGCATTATCATTTTTAACATTTTCATTTTATTATCCTTTTTAGTTTTTGTTACCTTAATGTCTTATAAACATCGTGTAAAATGATTAGTTCCCCCATATATTTGATTATTCTCAAATTTATTCCAGATTTATTGATATTGGATAATGATCGGAACCCGCGTATGGGCCAACATGCAGATCGCTGTAGTTATGGTCACGTGTTATAAGAATATGATCCATGGGGATGCCAAGCACGGGAAAGTAGACAGGCCATGTTACTTTATATCCGTGGCCTTCAACTGTACTTTTAAGATTTGTGCGCTTTAAAAAAGTTTCAAAATGGCTTTCCCATGGTACAGAATTAAAATCTCCCATAACAAGAACCGGACCCTTTGCGGCGGCTATGATCTTTTCTGTTTCATGGAAATAAATGCCGCGCTCTTCATGCCAGCTTTTGTTCAAAGCCGGTTTAGGGTGGGCAGAAAAAACATCGTATTTCTGCTCATGAATTTCCACGCACGCATATAGTAGTGGCGTATCCCCAGGCCCATGGTGTGTTACTGCGGCATTTTTTAGTTCGGTTTTACTTAGCAAACAAATTGAAAATCCGTCACGCACAGGCGTTTGTAACTGATATTTATATGGCGTTAACACCTTATCCAAAGCGTTTTTTGTGTCCTCTGTCATCTCCATAATAAGAAGTAAATCCGGCGCGGCGCCTTTTATTAATTTTTCCAACCGCTCGGGTTTATCATTCCCCTTATACGCATTTACAGATAATATTTTTGTATTCATTGGAAATATTTTTTTTTGAGGTATTCCGGGCAAGAACTTTCGTATGCGGTATAAATTTACGATGCCAATGGCGGCGTTTAGAAGCGCGGCAGGTATGTGTCCAGCTATCAATGCAATGATAAATAAAGCTATTGCGACGACGGCATATTGCAGACGGAAAAAATCAAGAATATTAAACCACCACACAATATCGGTGAACCCCAAAATTGTTAGGGATAATATAAAAAATGTTGATAGCTCTATCAGCATTAGCGTCCTTGGCTTTGTAAGATATTGTATTGATGTAAAATGATAAACAGTTGAAAGAACATAATAGTTTCATTTATAATCTAAAAGGAACCTTGCGCGTTTATAAGGTATTTGTAAAGTATGGTAAACATTAAATAAAGGATAGAAACGTATGGGCGCGCATTCAAAAGATCATCATATAGAAAGCACGCATGCAGAAGAGGTTGATAAATTGCGCAATATGGCGCAATGGATGGATAGTAAATTTGTAATACCCGGTACATCTATCCGGTTTGGTTTTGATTCTTTGCTCGGTTTTATTCCGGGTGTGGGGGATACGGTGACACTTGCATCTACACTTTATTTGATACACAAGGCGAAACAATATGGGTTACCCAAAAGTGCTATGGTTAAGATGATGTGGAATTTGTTTGTTGATTGGCTTATCGGTTTGGTTCCGTTTATTGGTGATATTTTTGATATAGGGTGGAAGGCCAATAATAAAAATGTTCAAATTATTGCAGATTATCTGGAGCTCAATGCACGCTCAGTCTAATTTTTTTTGAAATGGTGGAGCTGTTGGACTAAAGTTCGAACCAGATATTTGTAACTTTGGAGGATTGGAACAAGGTTTTGCAATATTCAGCCATTCAAACAGCTAAATAAGCATATTTAAGGGAACTAAAGCTTGACGAAGATGTTTATTATGCAGTGCTTTCACCGGGAAGTGCCCAACCCCTTTTACAAGTAAGGCCTCCCATGAGCAGTTCAAAAAAATCGCCAAAATCAGACAGTGCCACCTATCACGATCAGAAGATTGTGAGGGGGTCCGGAGGAGAAACACATCAATATGCTGAAGATGGTGGGTACGAAACGTTAACCACGCAAAATGGCGTTCCTATCGCGGACGATCAAAATTCTTTAAAACAAGGCGGGCGCGGACCTACGCTTGTAGAGGACTTTCATTTCCGTGAAAAAATATTTCATTTTGACCATGAGAGAATTCCAGAGCGTGTCGTACATGCACGCGGCTATGGTGCGCATGGGTATTTTGAAAACTATAAACCTTTAAAAAACTTAACCCGTGCGGATTTGTTTCAGCGCGAAGGCGAAAAAACGCCGGTTTTTGTGCGGTTTTCAACTGTTGCAGGCAACAAAGGCTCTGTTGATCTTGCGCGTGACGTGCGCGGCTTTGCGGTTAAATTTTATACTAAAGAGGGAAACTGGGATTTGGTTGGCAACAATATCCCTGTGTTCTTTATTCAAGATGCCCTTAAATTCCCGGACTTAATTCACGCGGCCAAACAAGAACCCGATAAAGCCTTCCCACAGGCCCAGACAGCCCACGATAATTTCTGGGATTTCATATCCCTTATGCCGGAAGCCATGCATATGGTGATGTGGACAATGTCTGACCGTGCTATTCCGCGCTCTTTCCGGTTTATGGAAGGATTTGGCGTTCATACATTCAGATTTATAGATGCAAAAGAAAAAACCACATTTGTAAAATTCCTATGGAAGCCCAAGCTTGGGATGCAGTCTATCGTCTGGAATGAAGCTGTAAAAATCAACGGTGCGGACCCGGATTTCCACCGCCGCGATCTATGGGATTCTATTAAAAAAGGAGATTTCCCTGAGTGGGAATTGTGCGTTCAAACCTTCGATGAAGAGTTCGCTAACAATTTTGATTTTGATATTCTGGATGCAACGAAATTAATTCCAGAAGAGATACTTCCCGCCAAACCTGTGGGCAAACTTGTGCTTGATCGCATGCCCGATAACTTCTTTGCAGAAACCGAGCAAGTAGCCTTTCAAACCGGGAATGTTGTTCCAGGCATTGGCTTCTCAAATGATCCGCTGTTACAAGGGCGTAACTTCTCTTATTTGGATACGCAGCTCAAACGGCTTGGCAGCACAAACTTCAATCATATTCCAATTAATGCCCCTAAATGTCCGTTTGCTCATTTCCAGCAGGACGGACACATGGCAATGCATAATCCAAAAGGCCGCGCCAATTACGAGCCAAACAGCTGGGGTGCAGATGATGGCGGCCCTCGTGCTTCCCTCGAACGCGGTTACAAAACACCTGCCGAAGAAGCGGAAGGCCCAAAACTGCGCATGCGGCCTGAAAGTTTTGCCGACCATTATTCTCAGGCACGCCAATTCTACGTAAGCCAGACCGATATAGAACAGCAACATATGGTAAATGCGCTTGTTTTTGAGCTGAGCAAATGTGAAGTCGAAGCTATCCGTGTCCGTATGGTATCTCACCTCATGAATATTGATGAAACACTTGCACAAAAAGTTGCCGAAGACTTAGGCATTGAAGATATGCCAGATGCTGCCCCGCCAGCTGCACCGGTTAAGAAAAATCTTAAAGCATCGGATGCTCTGAGCATTTTGAAGAACGCACCGGGTACCTTCAAGGGGCGTAAGCTCGGTATCTTATTAAGCGACCATTTTGATGCAAAACTCTTAAAGGCAGTAAAAGCCTCTGCAAAAGAGGAAGGCGCAGTCGTAGAGCTAATAGGGCCGCGTATAGCAGGCGTTAAAGCGGACGATGGCTCCACCATGGATTTGGATCACAAAATCGATGGCGGCCCTTCCGTAATATTTGATGCGGTTGCAATTCTTATGTCCGATATAGGAAAAGATGCCATGATGAAAATGCCCCCAGCACGTGACTTTGTCGCAGACGCTTATGCCCATTATAAATTTGTTGCATATACCGATGCGTCTAAAGATTTGTTTAAAAAGGCGGGACTGCCAGACGATCTTGACGGTGGATTTCATGCTTTAACCAGTGAAAATACAGATGATTTTATTAAGCTGTGCAGAGATTTAAGGTTTTGGGACCGGCCAGATGGCGCATAGTTTCTACCGTAGCCTTTATTAACAAGGTATTCCTCACAAGAAAATAAAAGGAAACCTTATTGCCCGCCAGGCGTTGGATAAGGTCAGAGAAAAGGAAATATTATGACTAAAAAAGTACCCCAAGACACGTTAATCGTAGTAGCCGATGGTGAACAAGCGAAGCTATTTAAAAATACATCCAACACCGAGATAAGTATTGAAAGCATTGGTGATATGGATTTCGGTTATTTGGATGAAAAAGGCCCCTCCACACTACCGCCTGAAACATCCGATAAAGAAGTAGGCGAGGCTACATTTGCAAAACATATTGCAACTGATCTTTATAACAGAGCCCATAAGGGAGAATTTCAAAACCTTATAATAGCTGCTGATCCACAAACGTTAGGCCAAATACGGCCGAATTTACATGATGAAGTAACGAACAAGATTATTTTTGAACTTCCAAAAACCCTTACCAATTCTCAAACAAGCGATATTGTAAAGTCTATAGAAGCAGAATTATCATCTTAAATCTTATCGCCCATACGATGAGGTTCTTTAATGCCGTATGTGAGAATTATTGAACAGCCGCTCAGCCAACTGGTAAAGCGGCTTTTTATATAAATATAGTCACAATTTAAATCCGCCCTGCGCTACGCCACTAATACTGTTTGGAGGACTATCACGGTAAGAAATTTAAAATGGTGGGCCAGGCCGGACTTGAACCAGCGACCAATCCGTTATGAGCGGACTGCTCTAACCAACTGAGCTACTGGCCCCATTTGTGACGTTAGATATTGTTTTATAGATAATTGATTATGATCTGTCGAGTGAAATTGCAAAATTATCCTTTATCAACATTTCAATCTTCTTTTCGCTGTTATCTTCAAATAGTTTTTTTAGCGCTTTTTGCGCAGATAATATCTGGAACTGGATGTTTCTAACTTTTTCATTATGCTTTTCCGCGATATTACCTACTGATATTGGATAATCCTTTCCAATTCCATAGTACTCACAAAAAATATCAAATCGTTTTTTACTCATAATATTTTCGCTTATTTGTTCAAAAATTTCTAAATCTATGTCTTGAGCAATATCCTCTGGCAACCTTACGTTTTTGTTCACAATAGTATCTACAATTCTGAGATCATAGTCGTTACTCGCATCATAGATGGAAACAGATTCTTGCATTTTTTCATTCGTGAAACTGATATCATTTTCGTCTATATCAATGTATTCACCAATTATTTGACTACTTAAAGAATCTGCGTTTTGCTCATAGATCTGAGATAATTTTTGTTTGGCTTTTTCTATTTTAAATTTATTATCTTTATTGAAAGAAGGAATTCGTACAACATTTTCATGCTCGCTTACAAAAGCCATAATCGCCAAAATGATGCCCGTACCTGCGTATGATTTAAATTTTACAGGCTTTCCTGTTTTTGATTTTTTTTCATGATCAAACTTATCAATTGCAACTAATAAACCTTCAACGCCGGCGCTTATCAAATCCTCTTTTTGTAACGTATTGCCTCGGTGTGAAAGTTTGTTAGCGTTCAATTTCACAAGACGCAAATTATGATTTACCAATCTATTTCGAAATTTTATATATCCGTTTTCGTCACCTTTGTTTTTGGCATAATGCATGGCAGTGAATATCTCAGTGGTCTCCTGTTGCGAAAGGGGTTTGAATTTATCAAATTCCTGATATGTTCGCGTAAGGCTCTGCGAATATGCCCAATCGGCCTTTGTTTCGATAGTTTTTTTAATAAAATTTTGTAGAGAGTTAGTAGATTTTATTGCCATTATATATGCCTTTTTATGTGCTTTTTAAACATATAAAAGCATTTATATTCTGGAAAATCAAGCATATTTTAGAGATAGCTAATAATAAAAAACGCCCTCAAGGCGTTTCTTAAATAATACAGAATAAAAATATTTGATCATGTATCCAAAAAGCTTCTTAATTTACGGCTACGGCTTGGGTGTTTAAGCTTACGCAGTGCTTTGGCTTCAATCTGGCGGATACGCTCTCGCGTTACGTTGAATTGCTGCCCTACCTCTTCCAATGTGTGATCGGTGTTCATGCCTATACCAAAACGCATGCGGAGAACCCGTTCTTCTCGCGGGGTTAGTGACGCCAAAACGCGTGTTGTTGTCTCACGCAAGTTTGAATGGATCGCGCTGTCAATTGGAGCGAGTGCGTTTTTATCTTCAATAAAGTCACCAAGGGATGAGTCCTCCTCATCACCGATCGGCGTCTCCAAAGAAACAGGTTCTTTCGCAATTTTCAATACCTTACGCACTTTTTCTAGAGGCATATGCAAGCGTGCGGACAGCTCTTCCGGCGTAGGTTCGCGGCCGATTTCATGCATCATCTGACGCGAGGTACGGACAAGCTTATTTATGGTTTCGATCATATGAACAGGTATGCGGATAGTACGTGCCTGATCCGCGATGGAACGGGTAATCGCCTGACGTATCCACCATGTTGCATAGGTCGAGAATTTGTAACCGCGTCGGTATTCGAATTTATCAACCGCCTTCATCAGGCCGATGTTCCCCTCCTGGATCAAGTCCAAAAACTGGAGACCGCGGTTGGTGTATTTTTTGGCAATAGAAATCACAAGTCGCAAATTGGCCTCGACCATTTCTTTTTTAGCGCGGGCGGCTTCTTTTTCGCCCTTTTGCACGGTTGATACGATGCGGCGAAATTCCTTTATGGGGAGCATGGCCTCATCCGAGATTGCCGCAATATTTTCGCGAATCTCTATCACTTGATCGCCATGCTGAGTTACAAACTTATCCCAGCCACGGTTTTTGGATTCACCCATACGCTCAAGCCAGCCGGGATCAAGTTCATAGCCGTAATAACGCTCTAAAAACTGTGTGCGAGAAACGCCAACACTTGTTGCAAGGCGCATGACTTTACCTTCCAAGCCAACTAAATCACGGTTCATATCATATAAACGCTCAATCAATTGCTCTATTCGGCGGTTGTTAAGACGGACGGCATTCATTAGATCAACCATTTCATCTTTTAATTTGAGATATTTTTTGGTTGTTGGGGCGTTAGGCTCATCCCCTTTTAATAGGGCATCTAAACGCTCTTGCTGCACCTTTTGCATTTTCTTGTAGGTTTTTTGGATATTACTAAAATTTTCAAAAACAGAAGGGGCAAGCTCCTCTTCCATTGCGGCAAGCGACATGTTTGTATCGGCGTCATCTTCGTCGTCGTCACTATCGCTGTCTTCATTATCGCTGTCGTCATCGGCATCGGCTACATCGGTGTTGTCTTCATCTTCATCGTCCTCATCAGGAATTACAGCATCATCTTTTAATGTAGCATCCAGATCGATCACTTCACGCAAAAGAATATCACCATTCTTAAGTGCTTCGTACCATGCGATGATAGATTCAATAGCTAGAGGGCTTTCGCACATGCCGCCGATCATCAATTCCCGGCCGGCTTCTATACGTTTGGCAATAGCGATCTCGCCTTCACGAGAAAGAAGTTCAACAGCACCCATTTCGCGCAGATACATGCGAACGGGGTCATCGGTACGACCCGTATCATCATCACTTATGTTTCCGCCGGATTTGTGACCTGCATTCTCATCCTCATCATCCGGCGCATCGTCTTCATTTTCAACAAGCTGCATTCCGATATCAGAGAATGTAGCCATGGCATCTTCGATTTGCTCGGATGCAAATTCTTCAGCTGGTAGCGCTTCATTAATCTGGTCGTAGGTCAGGTACCCCTTTTCTTTACCCTTCTTAATGAGACGCTTCATAACCGTTTCAAAAGACCCAGATCCTTTTTTGGTTTTGTTGTCGTTAGACTCTTCTGATTTATCGTCTTTTTTCTTTTTATTTTTTTCTTTAACAGCCATATTTTTCTTTAAGTTCTCAAATTTTTAATGTTCTAAGCGTTTTTTCAGTTATATATAGATATTTCAAACGATAGTCGATTATCGGTTGGTTGATTTACTTATCTTATGCTTCTGGATTGTTTTAAATCTTATTCTAGTATTTATTGCTTCCCGCAGTATGTATGTTTTTATTTTACAATTATAAAACATACACTTTGAAATACATATACTGCAATGGGTTTGCGGATCAAGTCCTAAAAATTTGCACGTTCATCGGCGGCGTTTTTAAGCTTGATCATTTCTTTTATTTTCTGTTCATCTTCAATGCTTTGTGCGGATTTCCATCCATGTTTTATAGCATTCCAGTCGCGTCCTTCCAGCTCGTTTAAAAATGCGGAAAGTTTGTCGGCGACCTCATTTGTATTGTAATGTGGCGCGCAAAAGGCCGCATGGACATATACTGATTCGTTTAAAATTTCGGATAGCTCGCTTTTAAACCCCTGTTCGGTCAGGCATTCTTTTACGCGTTTTATATCAAGATCAGGGTCATCATCAAGCAGCGAGATGAGTGATTGCCGTAAACGGTTATGCGCGGGATTAGCGATTTCAAAAGAGCCGTAAAATTCATCAAAGCGATTATATATTGATGGATGATTTAAAAGCGCGGCCATATAAATCATGTGCTTTGCCATGCCAGAGCGAAAGGCCGGTTTGCGCAAATGTAACCCCTGCCCCACTTTTGGTTTTTTAGATTTCGTAAAACGTCCACCCGCAAAACGATCGCGACGGAAAAATGTGTCGGATACTTTTTTATCAAGTAGAGCTTTATAATGTCGTTGTATCTGTGCATCTGCTATTTTGGCAATGACGTTACGCATATCATTAATGGCGCCAGCACGCAGTTCAGGGGCGGTTAAATCCCGGCCGGCGGTATGTGATGACCACAAAAAGTCAAATAACGATGTTGAGGCTTGAAGGATTTTCTGAAAAGCTTCACGCCCTCTATTTTTGATAAGCGTGTCGGGGTCTTCGCCATCGGGGAGGAACGCGAACTTTACCGATTGCCCCGGTTTTAACAAAGGGAGCACACGATCAATCGCACGTTCGGCGGCGCGGCGTCCGGCGTTGTCGCCATCAAAGCACAAGATGGGAACTTTTTCTTGCGCAGGGATCATTTGCCACAAATTTATCATCTGGTTTTCGGTTAAGGATGTACCCATAGGCGCGACCGCCCCTTTGAAGCCCGCCTTATGACAGGCGATAACATCCATATATCCTTCGGTAACAATGACGGGCTGGTCTTCACGGCTGGCGAGGCGGGCAAATTGTTCGTTATAAAGCGTGCGCCCCTTATCAAAAAGCGGTGTGTCCGAGGAGTTCATATATTTTGCGGGCGTGTAATCACCAGTATCGGGCGCGCGCAAATGATCCGGAAGGATGCGCCCGCCATAGGCCACAACACGGCCGCGCCTATCGGTTACGGGAAACATAATGCGCTCACGGAAAAAGGCATAAGGCTCGCGGCCATTTTTACCGGGGCGCAGGATACCGCCTTCGATCATTTGTTTATCGGTATAGTCCCGCGCGGCGAGGTATTTGCGGATGGCCTGTCCGTCTGCGGGGGCGAAACCGATTTTAAATGTGTTTAGGATATCTCCTGTAAAACCGCGGTTTTTAAGATAATCGTGTGCGACTTGCCCTTGAGGGGTGGTGTAGAGCTGTTCCTGCATATAGCTGGTGGCTTCTTCCAGCAGATCGTGCAAATCCTTGGCACGTTTTGCCTGCGCCGCTTGTTTGGGATCTGGTTTTGGAACTTGTAAGCCTGCCTCGGCGGCAAGATATTCTATGGCGTCCATAAATTCGAGATTGTCATGCTCCATCGTGAATTTGATAACGTCACCATGCGCGCCGCAGCCAAAGCAATGATAGAATTGCTTGTCATCGTTAATTGTAAATGAGGGTGTTTTTTCGCGGTGAAACGGGCAGCATGCCTTATATTCACGGCCGGCGCGCGTCACCTTCACCCTGCGCCCGATAATATCGGACAGGTTAAGGCGGTTTCTTATTTCATCAAAGAATCGCGGCGGTATGGACATTTAAGATATTTCCAATTTTTTAGTATTTATCATTATTAGCACAGCTTAATAAGAAAGCGAGAATTTTTGAACACTGGTTTTATTGGTATAAAAAATATTTAAATAAGGTATAATTTATGGTACTATTATGTATGTTTGAATTTGATCCTGAAAAAAGCAAAACAAACCTTGATAAAAATGGGATCGATTTCGAAGAGGCACAGTTTTTGTGGGATGATCCTTTGTTTTTAGAAATTCCGGCTAAAAATTTAGACGAGGACAGATATTTGATTATTGGTAAAATTGGAGATAAATACTGTTCGGCTATCGTTACATATAGGCACCATAAGATAAGAATTATTTCAGTCAGACGCGCTCGAAACAAGGAGATAGAGTTATATGAAAGCTAAAGATTTAGATAAAAAATTTGATAATAATGAAGATGTTCTGGACAATTTTGACTTGTCTAAAGCGCGCCACCCTAACTTACAGCAAAAGCGCGTGAATGTTGACTTTCCAACATGGATGGTCCAATCGCTTGATCGTGAAGCGCAACGGCTTGGCATTACGCGTCAATCGCTTATAAAGATGTGGCTCGCGAATAAGTTGGAGGGTGAGCGGGTTTAACCTAGCTTCTCCTTCACCCAGCCGCCGGTTTTGCCCATATCGAGTTGCCCTGCGTGACGCTCTTTTAGTGCGCCCATAACCTTACCCATATCCTTGATATTGGATGCGCCCTGCTCCGCTATGACCTTGTCTATTTCGGCTTTGGTTTGTTCTTCGCTGAGCTGTTTCGGGAGGAAGCGTTCAATTACTTCAATTTCCGCTTCTTCGCGTTCGGCCAATTCTTCGCGGTTGCCCTCGCGGTAAACTTTAGAGGATTCTTTACGTTGTTTAATCATGGATTGAAGCATTGACAAAATCTCGTTATCATTAATGCCTTCCGCGTTGCCGTGTGCGCGTGCATTGATATCGCGATCCTTTAGAGCCGCGTTAATCAAACGAATGGTCGAAAGCGCTACTTTGTTTTTACTTTTCAGGGCGTCTTTCATTGCGTCGTTAATTTCTTTACGTTTTTCCATGTTTTTGTCCCTATTTTCTTTCTTTTTTGCTTTTCTTTTATATGAGAAATCTTATACTAACTATGGTTCTAGCGGCTTACAGTATTAAATACAATATTTGATCGATATAAGTGGGCAGATTTAAACAATCAAGGCTAGAGGTTTTCATGCAAAATATTTCTGATCCAAAGCAACCAGCGTATGCTACGGCAGTGCTTGTGTTATCCAGCGGCACAATTTTTTGGGGGCGCGGCTTTGGTGCAGCGACGCACAGAGTTGGGGAAATTTGTTTCAATACGGCGATGAGCGGGTATCAGGAAATTATGACTGACCCCAGCTATGCCAGTCAAATTATCACGTTTACTTTTCCGCATATTGGAAATGTTGGCACGAATGAGGATGATATGGAGACAATTAATCCGGCATCATGCGGGATGATTGTGCGCGAAGATGTAACTGTTCCATCCAACTGGCGTTCCATCAAAGATTTGAACTTGTGGATGGATAGTTACAATTTGCCGGGGATTAGTGGTATTGACACACGCGCATTGACGCAAGCGATCCGCGATCATGGGGCACCAAACGGGGTGATATGCCATGCACGCGATGGGCAGTTTGATTTGGATAAGCTTTATGAGATTGCGCAAAGCTGGGCCGGCTTAAAGGGGATGGATCTTGCGCGGGAGGTATCTTGCACGCAAAGCTATAAATGGAATGAAAAACGTTGGGATTTGAAAGATGGTTACACCGTACAGAAAGAAACCAAATATAAAGTAGTCGCCGTTGATTTTGGCGCGAAGAAAAATATTTTACGCTCTTTGGCAGAGGTCGGGTGTGATGTTACGGTCGTTCCGGCGAGCAGTAGTGCAAAAGATATTTTAGCGCATAATCCGGATGGCGTATTTTTATCCAATGGCCCCGGTGATCCGGATGCGACGGGCGTTTATGCTGTACCTATGATCCGTGCATTGCTTGACCAAAACATGCCGATTTTTGGTATTTGTTTGGGGCATCAGCTTTTGGCGCTTGCGCTTGGGGCGCAGACACGCAAAATGCATTTGGGACATCGAGGGGCGAACCAGCCGGTGAAGGACTTGAACACAGGAAAAGTTGAGATTACATCGCAAAACCACGGATTTGAAGTGATCGAGGAAAGCTTGCCCAGCAATACCGAAGCCACACATGTGAGTTTGTTTGATGGTTCGAATGAAGGTATACGCGCCACTGATAAGCCCGCCTTTAGTGTGCAATACCACCCCGAAGCCTCTCCCGGCCCGCAGGACAGCTTTTATTTATTCGAGCGCTTTGTGAAGATGATTGAAAATCACGATACCAAAGCCGCCGCATAAAATTATGCCTAAAAAGCTGCTAAAGGGTTTTAAAGATTTTCTGTCTCTTCATTATGATGGGGACACCCCGCTTATGCCATCATTGGTTCGTGATGGGCAGAAGCCACAATATTTTATGGTGTCTTGTATTGATTCACGAAGCAATCCTGGCACGCTATTTAATGCGGCACCTGGAACATTTTTCTCGCATAAGGCGATGGGGGCGATTGTGCGTCCCTATCAGAAAGGCACAGCCCTGAGCGCGGGGTTACAATTTGCAATTCACCATAATCAAGTGAAAGATATTATTGTTTTAGGACACACATCATGTGGTGCGGTCAAAGCGTTAATAGAGAATATTGATGATGATGAAATTTCCAGTTTTATAAGTGTTGCACGTGAAGGTGTCATTCGGGCAGAAGATAAACACGCTTGCGCACATAATCACGATCATTTGCACCGACACACCGAAGAAGAGATTATTTTGCTTTCTTGCGAAAACCTGAAAGGCTATCCCGCCGTTTCCAGCGCGCTTAAAAAAGATAGTATTCGTATTCATGGCTGGCTTTTTGATATGGAACATGGAGCGTTGCTTGAATATAAAAATGCTTCAGGAACATTTGAGCCGATTATCTGATGATTTTATGCTATTACACTTTATATATCTCATATTAAAATGTAGATTATAGTTGTATTTAACCTTTATTATAAGAATGCCATGGATCATAAAGCGTATAAAATTGTTATAATTACCGAAAAGCTTATCACTGAAGGCGTCACAAAAATTATTGAGGCATGTGGTGCCACGGGCTACACTATTACTGCGGCAGGCGGTAAGGGTAGTCATGGAATACGTTCGCAGGATCAAGCAACAATTTTTGATACTTTTGCTAATGTTAAAATCGAAGTTATCATTGCCAAGAAAGATATGGCCAATGAGATTGCAGATAAAGTGGCCGAAAAATATTTTGATAATTATTCAGGTATTACATATCTGGAAGATGTTGAAATTATAAGACTTCACAAATTTTAATATCCTTCTTAAAAAATCCGTATCTTTTAAAAAGCTACTTTTGCCAATGCTATAAATAGTGGAATACAAATTGCGATGGCAACCGGTGTTCCAACACTTGTTGAAGATCCAATATAGGTTGATGGATTAGCGGAGGGGATACTGGCGCGCAATGTTGGCGGGCCGGATACATCAGAGCTTGATGCCGCAAGTATGGATAATATAACCACGCCGCCAGGACTGAACCCTACAGTTATATGTGCGATATACCCTAAACCGAAGGCCATTAACCCGTGGACAAGCGGGGCAAGCGCCGCATAGATTACATACCAATGTGCAACTTTTCGCAATTCATTCAAACGTGTATAAGCCTCCATACCCATGGCAAGCATAAGCACAGACAGGAAGCCTTTAAACAAGGGGTCGTAAAATGATTTAAAGACCCCCGCCGGCTCGGCAAAAAGGCCAAGCGCCATACCAAGCAATAAAGCAGAGAGTGCAGAGCTTTGAAGGCTGTCTTTTATAACATCCAAAACATTTACTTTTTCTGGCGGTGCTTTATTATCGTCTGCATTTTTATTTATATTTTTTTCTTTTGACAGGGCCATGTTTGCCAAGACTATTGCTAAAATAAGGGCAGGAATATCCATAAACGGGTAAAGCGCCGGTGCCCAAGCCTCATAAAATATGTCTTCTTGCTCTAATACCATCATGGAGGCCGCAAGGGTTGATGCACTGACCGCGCCAAAAAGACCAGCGGTTGCAATTGCATCCGCTTTTTTTATGCCCGGAAGGTAGTAGAGCGTAAAACGGCCAATCAAAACAATGAGAATTCCGATTGTGAAGGCCATAACAGCCGGTATAAATATATCAAAAATATCGGCATCTTTAATTTTCATGCCCCCGTTAATACCGATACGCATCAAGAGCATAAATACAATGAATTGATAAATAGCCGTCGGGATTTGAAGCTTGCTTTTACATGCTGCGATAAGCATACCGCCGATCAGAAATGATAAAGCAGGAGATTGGAATTGCGCTACAAATCTTGTAAAGAAATCGAGTAGAAAATCCATATTTTAAATCTCTGATCCTTGATTAAAAAATCATAATATTGGTTTTGATGTACATACCTTAAAATAAATATAGTTTCCATCATAAAGATTAAATGAATGTATAATGGCAATCTCTTCCCCTGTTTTGTTGTAGTATGTATACCGAAATGCTTGATTTTTATAGCCGCGTGTGTTTTTTCTGATTTCTTGGTATAATTATTTTTTAAAAAAATCATAAAGTGTATTTGCGACATGAAAATTGAGTTTTCGAAACGGGCAGGACTAGATCAAGAGCTGGATGAGGCTTTGAATATTCTGGCAAAACGGCTGGAAAACAGCCATATGACCATTGATGATATTGAATCATTGCTTGTTAAAGGTTTGCGCTCCAAGGGGCATACGATGATTGAAACAGGCGAAATTTTAGGTTTGCCGCGCTCTACTATTTATCGGAAATATTCGCCAAAGCTGACTTTGGGTGCAAAAGATGGCAAGCCGGCGAAGAAAAAGGATACTCTAGAGGTCAAATGATCCTCATAAAAATATTATAAAATCCTATAAAAGCGTTGCGTTTCGCATTGCTATAATCTATTAAATCATTCTCGGTACTTACAAGTATAACGCCTTATCTTTTGGAGCCGAGATCTCATGCCTAAACGTACAGACATTAAATCCATCGCCATTATTGGAGCGGGGCCAATTATTATTGGTCAAGCGTGTGAATTTGATTATTCGGGGGCGCAGGCGTGCAAAGCTTTGCGAGAAGAAGGATACCGCATTGTCCTGATCAATTCCAATCCCGCCACCATTATGACCGATCCCGAAATGGCTGATGCGACTTATATTGAGCCGATTACACCCGAAATTGTCGCCAAGATTTTAGAAAAAGAGCGTCCGGATGCTTTGCTGCCTACTATGGGCGGGCAGACGGCGCTTAACACTGCGCTCACGCTCTTTCAGAACGGTACGTTAGAGAGGTTGGGCATCGAAATGATTGGGGCAAATCAAGAGGCGATCGACAAGGCCGAAAATCGCGAACGTTTTAAAGATTGTATGGATGAAATTGGTTTTGAATCCCCGCGTTCCAAGGTTGTGCATACCCTGGAAGAGGCGCGAGAATACTTAAAAGAAATCGGTCTGCCCTCCATTATTCGTCCTTCTTTCACGATGGGTGGTACAGGCGGCGGTGTGGCGTATAATCGCAATGAGTATGAGCGTATTGTCGCTGAGGGCCTAGAGGCCTCCCCTACTACCGAAGTTCTGATTGACGAATCAATGCTCGGTTGGAAAGAATACGAGATGGAGGTTGTGCGCGATAAAAACGACAACTGTATTATTGTATGCGCGATTGAAAATATTGACCCCATGGGCGTGCATACGGGTGATTCCATTACCGTTGCGCCTGCTCTGACGCTGACCGATAAAGAATATCAGATCATGCGCAATGCTTCGCTCGCGGTGTTGCGCGGTATTGGTGTTGAAACGGGCGGATCAAATGTACAATTTGCGGTGAACCCGAAAGACGGCCGCATGGTGGTGATTGAAATGAACCCGCGCGTGTCGCGTTCGTCTGCGCTCGCATCTAAAGCGACAGGATTTCCGATTGCAAAGATTGCGGCGAAATTGGCGGTGGGCTATACGCTGGATGAATTAGAAAATGATATTACTGGCGGGTATACCCGGCATCGTTCGAGCCGACAATTGATTATGTCGTTACCAAAATTCCACGTTTTACATTTGAAAAATTTAAGGGTGCGAAGGAATTTAACACAGCGATGAAATCGGTCGGCGAGGCGATGGCGATCGGCCGGTCATTTGAGGAAATCCTTGCAAAAAGCCATGCGTTCTTTGGAAAAGGGTTTTAACGGGCTTGTTCCACTGGTTTAAATGGCGATGATACCGAGTTTGGCATCGGTTATGGATGAATTACGCGCCAATGTATTCCACGCCACACCGCTCCGTATTCTTTATATTGCCGAAGCATTTCGACGTGGTATGTCCGTGGATGAAATCCATGCGCTTAGCAAATATGACCCGTGGTTTTTAGGCCGGATTGAAAACATCGTCATAAAAGAAAAAGAAATAAAAGAAAAAGGATTTCCCAATTCCCCCGAAGGCTGGATGACCTGAAAAAGCTCGGTTTTTCCGATGCGCAGCTTGGTAATATTGTTGGTGTGGAAGAGCGTGCAGTCGTAAAGCCCGGCACGCCCATAATATGCACCCCGTTTATAAACGCGTTGATACCTGCGCCGCTGAGATTGCCTCGGTCACACCTTATATGTATGGATGTTATGAGGGAGATGGCACATATCAAGCGGTGAGCGAAATTGAGCCAACCGATAAAGAAAAAATTGTCATTCTTGGCGGCGGGCCGAACCGGATTGGCCAAGGCATTGAATTTGATTATTGCTGTGTTCATGCCGCCTATGCGTTCAAAGAAAGCTGGCTATGAAACGATTATGGTGAACTGTAACCCTGAAACCGTTTCAACAGATTATGATACGTCCGATCGTCTTTATTTTGAGCCACTAACCGAAGAAGATGTGGTCGAACTGATCCGCGCGGAGAAAAGGCAAAATCAAAGGCGTGATCGTACAACTTGGCGGGCAAACACCTCTAAAACTTGCGGATGCTTTACAAAATGAAGGCATTCCCATTTTTGGGACCGATCTTGATGCCATTGATCTGGCCGAAGATCGTGAACGGTTTCAAAGAGCTGTTGGATAAAATAAAATTAAAACAACCGCCTAACGGACTGGCGCGTTCTGCCAAGGAAGCGCTGATATTGCAGAAGATATTGGTTTTCCGCTTGTTATACGTCCGTCATATGTTTTGGGCGGTCTGGCCATGCAAATTGTTCATACGATGAGCGAGGTTGAAAGAATATATTAACAGCGCGGTAAAAGTTTCCGGTGAAACGCCGGTTTTGCTTGACCGTTATTTGAAAAGCGCGATTGAAGTTGATGTTGATGCGATATGGGATGGGAAAGATGTTTATGTGGCCGGCATCATGGAACACATTGAGGAGGCCGGGATTCATTCCGGTGATAGTGCTTGTGTTCTACCGCCGCATTCGCTTACTGTCAAAAGTTCGGGAATTGAAAAGCAGACTATAAAACTCGCTAAAGCGCTAACGTTGTCGGTCTGATGAATGTACAATTCGCCGTGCGAAGAACCGTGAAACGGGGGATTGACATCTATATTATCGAAGTTAACCCACGCGCCTCAGCCGACTGCGCCGTTTGTTGCCAAAGCAACAGGTGTGCCGGTCGCGAAAATCGCCGCGCGTATAATGGCAGGCGAAAAATTGACTGCCTTTAAAGATCAATTAACGGGTATTCCACCTGACATACGGCAGTAAAAGCACCCGTATTTCCGTTTAATCGCTTCCCAGGTGTTGAGCCATTGCTTGGCCCTGAAATGAAATCCACCGGTGAGGTAATGGGGATTGATCATGATTTCGCACAAGCAATCGCCAAAGTCGCAAATTGGCGCGGGCACGAATATTCCCAACCGAGGGGACTGTGTTTTTATCTGTGCGTGATAAAGATAAGGAAGAGCTTTTGCCCCTCGCAAAGGATCTTGCAGATTTAGGCTTTAACCTTATTGCGACGGGCGGAACATGTGCGTTTTTGACTGAAAATGGATTGAAGGTCAAACGCATTAATAAAGTCATGGAAGGCCAGCCGCATATTGTGGATGCGCTTATCAACGGCCAAATTAATTTGATGATTAATACAACCAATAAATAATGCCAAGGCGGTGGCGATGCAACATCAATACGGCCGGATGGCGCTGATGAATTCTATTCCCTACTACACGTTGCTCACTGCGGCGAGTGCAGGTGTACAGGCGATCCGTGCCATGCAGTCGCGGGAATTGGATGTCAAATCTTTACAAGAGTTTTTCCCCGCACAGCATAAGAATGAGAAAGCGGCATAACTTTTTATTTCTTCTGTTTACAAGGGTCATGTCCCCAGTTCATGAGGGAGTAGCGCCAGGTTGAGTTTTCTATATCTTTTTCTGGACCTTGTGCCTTATGACGATTGATATACCCGATAACCTCGCGCATGTGATCGTAATTTGCATCGGTCAGGTCATCTTTATTTTTATTCAGAATTTTTACAATTTGGCGGCCAGATTGGTGACCAACGGTTTCACCATTATCCATCTCGCGACCTGAATTCTTACTATCCTCAGTGTCAAGCCATTCATCGAGTTCGCTTGCGGTCATATTGACCAGCTTATTAAAGTTTTCATATGCTTTTTGATTGTCTTCATATTTTCCCATTCTCTCCTCTTTTGATTTTAATATATAACAATCAACGCAGAAAAAAATTCCATGTTGATTTTTAAACAAAAACCCTTATCATAACAATATCACAAGAACGGTTGTGAAGATGGCATCCCGCCCCAGATTTATTTGTGGCGGGTTGTTGTTTTTATAAGATAAGTTTTATTAACAGCCTCATTTAAGGACAACGACTATGGATAAGATCCCTGTAACCAAAAACGGATTTGTAAAGCTTGAAGCGGAATTAAAGAATCTGGTCAAGGTTGAGCGTCCGGCCGTGATTGAGGCGATTGCCACCGCGCGAGAGCATGGCGATTTGAAAGAGAATGCCGAATACCATGCAGCGCGGGAGCAGCAAAGCTTTATCGAAGGCCGTATTCAGGAATTGGAAGCCGTCGTTGGCCAGGCGCAAATTATTGATCCATCAGAGATGAGCGGCGATACAGTTAAATTTGGCGCGGAAGTTTTAGTTGTTGATGAAGAAACAGACGAGGAAGAACGTTTTATCTTGGTTGGCGAATATGAAACGGATACAGAGAACCGGAAAATCTCTATAACCTCGCCTGTTGCGCGCGCGCTGATCGGGAAATCCGTTGGGGATAGCGTGGTTGTGAAAGCACCGCGCGGGGCAAAGGATTACGAAATTTTAGAAGTTAAGTACGGATGAGCTTAATCGAGCGCACGCCTGTTTAGAGACGGAGCGGCTAATTTTGCACCCGCTTACGCTTGAGGATGCGCCCGCATATACAGCGATATGTTGATGATTTTGAAATCATAAAGTTTCTTGGAACCGCGCCTTGGCCATATCCAAAAGATGGAGCGAAAACTTTTATTAGTGATATGCTTGAAAAAGGCGTTTCAGAAGAAATTTATATTTGGACAATTAGGCTCAAAAATGACGCTACAGAAGCTATAGGTATTATGGACTACCGCTTTGACGGATGGCCTGATAATCGCGGCTTTTGGATTGGTAAGCCGTTTCATGGTCAAGGCCTTATGAGTGAAGCGGTTATTCGTACACAAGACTTTATTTTTCTTAATATCAGTAAAGATAAAATCATTGTTAGAAATGCGGTTTCCAATGTTGCCTCAAGAACCCTTAAAGAAAAGTTTGGCGCGCGATTGCTTGGCGTTTCTTCTGAAACCTATCATTCCGGTGATACGGAAGAAGAAATTTGGGAGATTACGCGCGATAGCTGGATCGCGGCGCGGGCGCGGCTTGGTTTAAATCCCCCCTCCTCTGACATTTCTCTTGTCCCATAAAATAAGCCCGCATTAGACGCGGGCTTTTTATTTGTTAGAGCGATTGATGCCTATTCCTCGATAGGAACGCCGACGTCATCCTTTGTGCCGCGGATCGCGAGGGAGGATTTTACGGATGTTACGCTTGGCGCAGTGGTTAGAACTTTTGCGTGGAAATTTTGATAATCGTCCCAGTCTTTTGCGACCACTTTCAAAATATAATCAAAATCACCAGCGAGCAAATGACATTCGCGCACTTGCGGAAGCTCGCTCATAGTTTTTTCAAACTTGGCGAGATCGGCCTCGGCCTGTGATGATAATTTAACTTGTGCAAATACCACAACAGTGTAGCCCATCATGGCGTTGTTGATTTTGGCATGGTAGCTTTTAATGTAGCCGCCTCTTCCAATGCGCGTACACGGCGCAGGCATGGCGGGGCGGTGCCACGCGTTTTGCCAGCTCCACGTTGGTAACGCGTCCGTCTTCCTGAAGATCACGGAGGATTTTACGGTCTATTCGGTCTAATTTTTGTCTGCGCATGAAAATAACTTTTTGTTTTTATGATTTAACACTATCCTATCGGCTTGATATAAAGTTGCGCGCGCCATGATGCAAGAACTTTATGATAATTTGTGTATATTTAATTTTTTGAAGGCATTTTAAGACAATTTATATGAACAAAGAATACAAAACGGTTTGGATCATAACCGAAGGAATCGCTGGTACAGAAAACCAGTGTTTGGGTGTGGCGGAGCAGCTTTCAAGCCTTATGAATATTAAAATTGAAACCAAACGTGTGCGGCTTAATCAGCCTTGGAAAACGCTTTCGCCTTATATAGGGTTTGAGATGGCGGCGAGTTTTGCCCCCGCCCCTACCCCGCCGTGGCCGGATATTTTAATTACAAGCGGGCGCAAGGCTGTGGCGGCTTCGCGCTATATTAAAAAGCAATCTGGGGGGCGTACGTTTACACTTCATATACAAGATCCGCGCGTTTCGGCAGATAATTTTGACTTACTTGCTGTCCCTGCGCATGATCCAGCGCGGGGGAAAAATGTAATTGTGAGCACGGCCGCACCAAACCGGATTACAGCAGAGCGATTGGCCGAGGAAAAACCGCGTTCCCACAGTTTGAGTTCTTTAGAAAACCCGAAGGTTGCAGTCATGATTGGCGGTACATCCAAGGCCTATATTATGAGCCAGACCATTACGCAAAATCTGGCGGATGATTTGGCAAGGCTGGATGCGGGCTTGATGGTGACGGCATCGCGGCGGACGGGCGCGGCAAACCAGACGATTTTATTACATTCGCTATCGGATACAGATTCTTATGTATGGAATGGCACGGGTGAAAACCCCTATTTCGCATTTTTGGCTTTGGGCCGATTTTATTTTAGTTACTGCAGATAGTGTCTCGATGCTCTCCGAGGCGGCGACTACGGGCAAACCGGTTTACATGATCGGACTTGAGGGCGGCGCGGCGCGTATTGATACCCTTCATGAAAATTTGATTAAGCACGGTGCAGTTAAAGTTTTTGATGGTACGCTTGAGCATTGGGATTATACGCCGCTTAATGATGCGACGATAATTGCACGTGCAGTATTTGAGCGATATCACCAACGCGCTTCTGGATAACCGTGATCTATGGGTAGATTTATGGCGTATAAATTTTATATACTAAGGTTTAAACAAATATATAAAGCGTAAATTATTATGAGCGATACACAGCATTCACAAGTTTTGATTATAGGGTCGGGTCCGGCGGGATATACAGCGGCGATTTATGCGGCGCGGGCAAATTTAAAACCTATTCTGGTTACCGGAATGGAGCCTGGCGGGCAGCTTATGATCACGACAGAGGTCGAGAATTACCCCGGTTTTGCCAAGGTTATTGAAGGACCATGGCTTATGGAGCAAATGAAAGGTCAGGCCGAGAATGTAGGTACGCAGATGATGACCGACCATATTAAAGAAGTGGATTTATCTGCGCGCCCTTTTAAAGCAATCGGTGAATCAGGCACAACTTATACCGGAGATAGCCTTATTTTATCTACTGGCGCAAAGGCGCGTTGGCTCGGTTTAGAATTCAGAAGAAAAATATAAGGGCCGAGGCGTTTCGGCGTGTGCGACGTGTGATGGGTTTTTCTTTAAAGAGCAAGAGGTTATTATAGTTGGCGGCGGGAATACCGCGGCAGAAGAGGCTCTGTTCCTGACTAATTTTTGTAAAAAAGTTACGCTTGTTCATCGCCGTGATGAAATGAGGGCGGAGCGCATTTTGCAAGACCGTTTGCACGCCAATGAAAAAATTGAATTTTTATGGGATTCGGAAGTTAAAGAGATTGTTGGTGATAGTACAGGTATGACTGGTGCGATTATTCACAACAAAAAAACAGGTGTAGATCATGAGCTTAAAGCCGATGGGCTTTTTGTTGCAATTGGGCATGATCCTGCTACTGATTTATTCAAAGGTCAGATTAAAATGAACGAGCGCGGATATATTGATACGGCTCCTGATTCGACGGCGACGTCTATCCCGGGTGTTTATGCGGCGGGTGATGTATCTGATGAAACGTATCGACAAGCCGTAACGGCGGCGGGTATGGGGTGTATGGCTGCGCTTGAAGCGGATAAGTTTTTGCATTCACGTGAAGACTCAGAAAATACCGCCAAGGCTGCGGAATAAAACAATGAAATAACTTCATCTAATTACAACCAATACGTTTCGTTTATGTTTCAATTATTGCGCTAATGTCTTTTGTTTCCTCATCTTTTTTACTAGGATTTTTATTTAAGACCATCTATTGAATCAAAGAAAAGTGGTTATCCACGGCGAAATCCTGAATAGAACGCTTTCGCGTTGACGCCGGAATCTTAAGCCCGATATAACAAACCCATATTAAATATATTGTCAGTCAATATATTTTCAGCTGCGTATCTTCGTCTCAGGACGTAAAACCTCCCTGTTTGACTTTTCCGGGTTCTCTCATTTTTGAGATGCCCGGATTTTTTTTAGTCATATGAGATGAAAAGTTTTAAAGCTTGAGCCTTGTCACGCTTTGATTGCCGATTTGGAGTGTGTCATCGTATTCTGCTTCGGTATCGAAGGTGAATGTCTCCGATGATATAGGCAGGCCATAGAAATTCGGGCCATTGGTGCAGAGGAATTTTTTGAAAGTTTCGAGGCCATTTTCTTCTGATAAATTCACGCCTGCCGCTTCAAACCCTTTTGCGTAGAGTTGCGGCGCAACCCCGCCCGTGTAACATCCGGCGGCGCAGCCACATTCGGTGACTTTAGTTGTATGGGGGGCGCTGTCTGTTCCGGCAAAAAATTTTGTGTTATTCGAGTTGGTCACGGCGGCTTGCAGGGCGGCGCGATCCTCCTCAAATTTTAGGAGCGGCAGGCAGTAGAGTTGATAATTCAAGCCTTTTAGCAAATGCCCGACAGTGAATAGCAAGTGTTGCGGCGTAACGGTTGCGCCGAAATTATCGGGCGCCTTAGTGATGAAATCGACGGCGACTTTGGTTGTCACATGCTCACCCACGATTTTTAGATCGGGGAATTTATCGATCACTTTTGGCATCCGCTCGCGGTAGAAAATTTCTTCGGCATTCTCTTGCCTTGCGAAATATTGTTCGGGGTGCAGGCCGTGTTCTTCGCCGTGGATGCACAGTGTAACGTTATTAGCCTCGAGCGCCTCGAACACACCGTTTTCAATAAACTCCTCCAGCGGAAAACCAAACTCCGCGCCGGTTGTGCCATGCGGGGGGTAGTATTTACAGGCGCGCAATAAATTTGCTTTCGCGCCCTGCTCTATCATTTCGGGGGTTGTGTCCTTTGTAATGTAGAGCGGCGTTATAACCTGATCAAACGCATCGCCGCCGGCGGTTATGAGCATATCGCGGTATTCTTCAATGCTCCAATATGGGAGCGGATCGTCCTTAAACACCTTGGCGACGGGCGGTTTTGTGTTCGGCATGGCCAGAATGCCAACGCACCCCATTGCGAGGTGATCAGATATAAGCGGCGCGATCATATCATCCTGGCGAAAATGCGCGTGAAGGTCGTACCATTTGGGGAGCGTGAGTTTCATAAGTTTAGGTTTAGCAACGGGGGCGTGATAGTTCAAGAGCGTTATTTAAACATCTTTTTTTTGCGCAACTATCAGTTTATAGTTTTGGTATTTAAGATTAGAGAAACGCGTCGGCATGAGCATAGTTGATAAGTACAGGGCAGAAAATATACAGGGCTTTGCTTCCATGCCGCAAGAGTCCTGGCGTAATTTATGGTTAGAGGGGCGCGGGGTATGGAACAAATGGGTTGAAGAAAACCAAAAAGCGGATCCGGAGTTTAAAGCGGTTGTTATTTTTTCAGGCTTTGATTTTTCGAAACACAGAGATGTAGGTAATATAGAGCCTGATAGATGGCCTTTTAGGGGGTATAAATTTCCCAATGGACATGTCGACTTTTCAAATGCAACCTTTGGCAAGGGGAATGTTAGCTTTTCAGGCGCAACCTTTGGCGAGGGGCATGTCAACTTTTCAGACGCAACCTTTGGCGAGGGGGATGTTTCCTTTTCAAATGCCACCTTTCGCGAGGGGAATGTTTTCTTTTTACATACAACCCTTGGCAAGGGTGATGTAAGCTTTTCACGTGCAAGCTTTGGCGAGGGGGATGTCAGCTTTTTCGGTGCAACTTTTAAAGGGAAAGCGATTTTTTCTCTTCTTGAAAATGTAAAAGAACTCAAATCCTTTTCTTTTACATTTTGTACATTTGAAGGCCCTCTCTCTTTTTCTGCAATAGAACCATTTACCTGTATCCCCGATTTTACAGAAAATAAACTGTCCCATCATTTGTCGTTGGAAGGCATAAACGTATCTTATAATCGTAAGTGGAGAGATAAGAATGGGGACAACCATACTGAGACTATCGAACGGTTAAGGCGCCTGAAAGAACTGGCCGAAAATAACAAGGATCATCAAAAAGCATTAGATTTTCACGTGTTGGAGATGAAGGCGTCGCGGACGCAAAAACGTTACCCCCTTATACAAAATATTATTGATAGTGAATTCTGGTTTGATATTTTAAGCGATTACGGGCGGAGTGTGGCGCGGCCCGTAAAATATATGTTTTGTATGTGGGTTTTATTTGCCAAGATTTATTTTTTAGCGTCTTACGCGGTATTTGTGCATAGTGCACCCCTATCCCAGCGTATTACCAGCGCCCTCACCTACTCCGCGGCGAATATGTTTCCCTTTGTATCCAGCAGCCGTGACGCCCGCCCGCACGGTTTAGAGACGTTATTTGACAAAGCCGCTCTATCCCCAGAAAACCAATGGTATATGGATGTGATATTCGGGGTTGCCTTTTTACAAAGTTTTTTAGCAATCGTTTTGCTTTTCTTGTTTGGTTTGGCGTTAAAGCATAAATTCAAACTCTAGAAATATAATAGAATTGCAGGTTTTGTTGATTTTGATATCTGTCATTTTCTTGGCCTGGAAAGGTCGTTTTTGATTGCGCTTTGACTATATTGTTAGTAGTCGTTTTCGCATAGCTAATTTTTTGGAGAGCCGCCATGCGTATCGTTTTTTTTAGTACCAAGCCCAGTGATGAGCGGTTCTTTACCGCAGAAAATGAAGACTACGGCTATGAACTTGTGTTTTTGGAGGCACATTTGGGCGCCGATACGGTGTCGCTGGCGAAAAATGCGGATGCGGTTTGTGTGTTTGTGAATGATACTGTAGACGCCGATGTAATTGAGGCGCTTAAGAATTACGGCATACGCACCATTGCGCTGCGCTGCGCGGGGTATAACAATGTTGATTTGGAGGCGGCGAAGGCGGCGGGCATTACGGTTGCTCATGTGCCGGCGTATTCCCCCTTTGCGGTGGCGGAACATACGGTTGGCATGATGCTGTCGCTTAACCGAAAATATCACAAGGCGTATAACCGCGTGCGAGAGGGTAATTTTGCGCTCGATGGGTTGCTTGGTTTTGATCTGAACGACAAGACGGCGGGCATAATTGGCATGGGGAAAATCGGGCAGATTACGGCCAAGATTTTGTCCGGTTTTGGCTGTCACGTGATTGCGTATGATAAATATGCGGATCAGTTACCAGATGATTATGTTACCTATACCGATCTTGATACGGTTTTTCAGACGAGCGATATTATCACGCTGCATTGTCCGCTGACCCCCGATACGTATCATTTGATTGATGAGGATACGATTGCGACCATGAAGGACGGGGTGATGATTGTAAATACCAGCCGCGGCGGGTTGATTGATACGCGCGCGGTGATTACGGGATTAAAGTCTAAAAAGATCGGGTGGCTGGGGCTGGATGTATATGAAGAAGAGTCAGATATGTTTTTTGAAAATCTGTCGCAGGAAGTTATTCAAGATGATGTGTTTTCACGATTGTTGACGTTTCCGAATGTTTTGATTACGGGGCATCAGGCGTTTTTTACAAAGGAAGCGCTGACCAATATTGCGGGCACGACGCTATCGAATTTGCGCGCGATTGAGAGTGGCGATAAAAACAGCGCGCATTTGGTGGGCGTTTAATTTTAAATAAGATTCCAAAACAATATTCGAAACAGATTACTTCACTTGAGAAATAATATAATCCGATGCACGGCGTAATATTGTTGGCGTTATATAATGACGATGAAAATAATCAATTACGTACATGTAGAGACGACCAAACATATTTTTGCAATGTACGCGTGTTCCTAAAGTAATCTTTATATGAAATTGATCTACGACCTCTACTCCTACACATGACCGAAACATAAGATGTTTATCATCTGCACCTAATATGACTTGGGCTATTGATCCGTCATCTTCAATTTTTTGATCCCAAACCGGATATTTTTTTGCAAAAACATTGCTAATATCATTAGAGAGAAGTGATGAAACGGGACATCCTAAAGGCGATGTTCTTAGCCCTAGTGGTTTAACAAGTAAATTGCGGAACATCATAAGCCTCGAAACGCTTTGGGGAGCGTTCATTAAAAAACCTTCCAATAATAACTCTAAAACCGCGCTCGCGTTCAGGCCTTTAAAATTGATGTTTTTTAAAGCAATCATAAATGTATCTTCATAATTGAGAGAAACATCGTTCAAATGATTTTTTAATATTGAATGTTGAGGAACATCTTTTAATTTAATGACTGTTTTTGTTAAGTCAGTTTGGGATACGTAACCTCCAGAATTATACCAATTTCCCCAAGCGCCTCGTAAAATTCCCATGCGACCACGAAATGTATCGCAAACTTTACGTTGGGTCGTTCCTGCTGCTGCGTCTAATGAAAGAGTTGTAGTCGGAACAATTTTTTCTTGAAAATCTTTAGAATAAATAAGCGTTGAAACATCTTTAGGTAAAAGCTCGGTAAGCGATGGTATATCGGCGCTATTTGATTTTATTTTTTCTCTTAATTCATTTGTCAGGTTGCCGCCCAATTCATCTGTATGGCATGATAATGCAAAGAAAACAGGATGTAGGGAGTTTTTAGATAGCGGCCAAAACTGATGCCATGTTCCACCCCCAAACCGCACTGTAAACATGCAATCAGGGGGTATATTTACAAAATGCAATGCGTTAATAAAATTATGAGGATCTTTTTCTATTTCTTGCGTACTGGCAGTAGAAAACCGTAATTGCGCTCCGCCGCTTCCAGAAATAGCCGTAAAAATTCGATGCCCTTCATGCCTATGGAATGGATGCCCTTTTGGCCCAACAACAAATGAATACAGAGAGGTTTTGTCGCCGAGAGAAAAATTAGTACCGGCTAGTTTTGCGGATGGCTCATCTAATTCATCTATGAACTCTGAATGGTTTTTTTGTCTCGAAGACACGTGAGACACAAGATGATTGCCCGCACCGTGACCAAGTTGGGCAATTAAAGACACCTCTATAGGTAGCCCATTGCTATCGTTAGCAATTTTAACTGTCGGGAATGTTTCAACAATGTTGGTTAGATGTAGCATTATGTACCTTCAGGAGCATAATAGAGAAACCTGTGACATTTCCAATCTAAACTGACCGTGCTCAACTCAATATAAAAAAATGGTGCGCTCGGATGAGTGCAACTCGAACGCATTGTTCAAGACATTAGCCGAATGGGAAGCCATTTTGCAATACACTTCTCTTAATAAAACGATCTATCGTTAAATCATTGCCACATTAAGCGGGCGAATGAAGTTTAAACGCTTCTCCCGCCCGCTTTGTCATTTTCCATCATTTAACATTTGAAAGAGGCGTATTAACCGCGCTTCGAAAGGAATACTCATGTCTAAAAAGCAAAAAGAAAAGCGTATTGCATTTACAGTGAAGCTGACGCCGGGCGAGCGGTCGCAGCTTGAACATTTGGCCGGAGTGATGCCGCTGGCGGCGTATATGGTTTCGCTTTACCGGGAAATACAAAAAGATTCTACAAGAGAACGAACAAAATGTGATTGCCTGCAAAGAGCGAGATAAAATCGAGCGGCATGAAATGACCACACAGCAACTCTGTGAGCGGCGAAAATTGCAAACCAAGATCAACGTCCTGCAATACGAATACGACAAAACCATGCTGGAACTGCGCCAAGACATTGGGCGCTATATGAGTATGGGGATCCAGCCTGACACGGATATTAGCAAGGATTTCAACCGCAGCCGCGATTATTCAGGCCCGGATTATTTACATTAAATCAATAAAAAGGGTGCATATGCATGCACCCCTGCCCTTTGGCGAAAACGGGGGTAGCAAGTGCAAGGAGGCTCCGCACGAGGGCTCCCGTCAGGGATACGTGTGGATGCCTTGCACGCGCGAGGGGCAGCGCCAATTAGTACTAAGGGTGTGATGTGCTTTTGAGTTTTTTTATAGCTTCTAACAACCTAATTGTAGCGTCGCTATCTAAATTTTCATCATTATATCGAACTTCAAATAAACCTTGTAAATTGGAAGGCAACACTATCCCTTCTCTTACCAACAAAATAAACCTGCGCCCATATAGCGCCATTGCGGCTCCAATTTCTATAAGGACATTTGGGTTCAAAACAATATGCTCGTTAGCGTCTCCATCAATCAGTTTTTGCTCGTGATCCACATGAATAATCGCAGCCCCGCATGAGCGCATATCATTCATAACTTTATCTGGAACAGGTTCGGATATCGATTGAACCTCTACAGATACAATGGGTTCTAATTCTCCAAATGCTAATAATTTTTTGATAGGCGTTACAAACTTCCGATTTTTACCATGTGTGATAAAAACACGTTTCATTTTTTTGTTTTCAGAAGCTGATTCAGCTTTAGAATTATAGCCTTTATCCGTATTTTCTTCTATTATTTCGTCAATAACATCTTCTTCATTATATTGAAAATCTTCCGCTAAGCTTTCATTATTGTTGGCAGCATGATGATGTGAGGCATCAATATTGACGTATTTTTTTCCTTTTATTTCACTCAATAGCCCTAAAGAACTTGCTCCTTCAAGAATCAATTCTAATATTGATTGTGCTCGTTCACGGGGTACCCCCATATCCACTATGACGTTTATTGCAATATCTTTTCTAGGAATACCATGACCATCATATTTATTCAGAAACTCTGAAATAATGCGTGGCCTTAAAAAAGCTTCTCTTTTTGCAATCAAATCGCCGCCTTCTTCCAAAGGTGAAACGATTCTTTTTCCTAGCTCAGAAATGCTGATTTCCGGCGCATTATAACCCCCTTCAGTTAATCCATACGCAATAGAAGCACCTGTTAGCTGACGATAGTTACTCGATGATGGCGTTAAATTCATAGCTTGGGCAACATTCAAAGGTTTGGTAGGGTCGCCTCCATAATTTTCATG
Organism: uncultured Alphaproteobacteria bacterium; assembly: GCA_963702155.1. Taxonomy (GTDB): domain Bacteria; phylum Pseudomonadota; class Alphaproteobacteria; order Micavibrionales; family Micavibrionaceae. The sequence continues at coordinate 340,995 of OY969717.1, read as the reverse complement.
AATAGCTTCCGGAACGCGTAACGCTTGTTCTAAGCTATATGCTGGAACATCGGTTTGCCTAATACGGGTCTGTTTCGTTTTTGTTTTTTTAGTTGTCTCTTTATCTATTTTTGGCGACAAGACGCACCTCCTTTTATGTTGATACTATATATTGATAGCAATCTTACTATCATGTCAACATATAGTGTTCACGATTTGTTTTTTTTAGATAAAAAAATAAAATCTTAAACAAACGCCAAAAATTTCTTTTTACATCATCTTGTTAAGAGAGTAATAAATGTTCGACCTAAATCCAAATATTCAAATAATATCGTGTACCTTTGAGCTCGCCCTCTTTTATTAATATGCCTTTTTCAACTAAATCCTGTAAATCCCTTGTGGCGGTCGCGCGGGAGGTACCGGTGATGGTGATGTAGTTTTCTGCGCCAAGGCCGCCTTTAAAGCCGTTTAGGCCTTCGCGGAACATGCGTTCGATGACTTTTTCCTGACGGGGATTTAACTGCCCGCGTACACGATCATACAAGTGTGTTTTTGCGAGCAAGAAATCGATCATTTTCTGTGTGCGGTCCTGCGCGCTTAAAACGGTTTCGGCGAAATAAACAAGCCAGTCTGTAATTTCCAAATCCTTGTTGTTAAATTCAAGCTTTTGATAATAAAGCTTCCGGCCCTCTTCAATCGTATGTGATAGCGCAATCAAGGTCGGCTGGCCCGAACATTCCGACAAAGCTTTTTCAGATATTGCTCGGCCAATTCGCCCGTTGCCGTCCTCGAATGGATGGATGCAGACAAAATATAAATGTGCCAGTCCGGCGCGGGTTAAGGCGGGCAACGCGTCTGTTTCTTTCGGCGCTGTTGCCTTAAACCATTTCACGAACGCATCCATTTCGGCTTTCATTTGTTTTGATGGCGGCGCTTCAAAATGAATGTCGGGATCGTGAATTGGGCCGGAGACGACCTGCATCGGCTCGTCATGCGTGCGGTAACGGCCAAAATCTTTTAAATCGTGCCTGCCGCTAGTAAGCATTTTATGCCAGCGAAACAGCGTTTCATGGCCAAGCGGCTCCAGCGCGTTATGATAGAGGTCACTCATCATTTCCGCGATGCCGCGTTCGGCGGGAGGGATACGGCGATTATCGCTGTCCAGCCCAAAATTGCGCCGGATGGAGGATTGAACGCTGTCACGGTTGAGATATTCGCCTTCAATTTCTGATGTTTTGAGCGCTTCATCGGTCATCATATCGACAATGAGCGAGGATTTATCGCTGTCGCTAAAATGCCGTGTCGAACCAATCAAAACGCCGGAACCGTGCAGGAATTGGGCTTCATAGTCTTCCAATGCGCTATGATCCCATTTAAAATGCGGCCAGTCTTTATATTGCCAATTCCATTGCATGAGCTATAACCCTCTTGTTTATAGCTCATATAATAGCATGATTTTGAGTTATAAAGATAGTCCTTATAGCTCATGGCTATATGAGAAGTGATGAAACGGCAATACGTTTTGCAGGGCGCGGGAGGTTGAAAGCACCTTAGCTTTCCGAAGCGGCCTATGGGGTACCGCTACGCCGACCAGAAAGGCCATGGCAAAATACTGGTGCCGGACGGGGCTATCGCGGATATTATAAGGGAGGCGCTTGAAGGTTACGCTTCCGGACGCTTTGCCACGCAAAGCGCATTTAAAGAGTTTCTTGAATCCCATACGGCGTTTCCGAACAAAAACAAGCGCGGCAAGGTGCATTTTAAAACCGTTAGGGATATTTTAGAGCGCCCGCTTTATGCCGGATATCTGGACGTGCCGAATTGGGGCATCACCATGCAGCCCGGCAAGCATGAGGCGATTATTTCCTATGAGACATGGGAAAAGGTACAAAGCCGCCTGAAAGGCAATCACCAGCCGCGCCGCCGCGATGTGCATGACGATTTCCCGCTACGGGGCTATGTAAGTTGCAGTTGCTGCGGCAATCCGCTGACGGCGGGCTGGTCACGCGGTGTTGGCGGACGTTATGCTTATTATCTCTGCCAGCACAAAGAGAACGGCGTGAAGTGCGCGCGCTACGGCAAATCGATCCGCAAGGCCGATATCGAAGGCGCGTTTAAAGAGTTGCTCACGGGCATGCGGCCCACGCGTGAGATTTTCTTTATGTCGTCTGAAATGTTCGAAGGGCTGTGGCAAGACAGGATTGACAATATGAGCGGCGAAGCCTCAACGGCAAAAAAAGCGCTTATAAAAATAGAGCGACAATCCGACCAGCTGATTGAGCGTATCGTTGAAACCGATAGTGCCAGCTTGGTCGCTGCCTATGAGAACAAGGTGCGGAAGCTGGAAAAAGAGAAGGTGGCGCTCACCTAAAAAATCAAACAATGTGGCAAACCGCTTGGGTCTTTTGATGAGAACTTTAGAACTGCTATCACGTTCCTTGCAAACCCGCATGCGCTGTGGAATTCAGACAATATCGAAGACAAGCGCGCCCTGTTAAAATTAGGCTTTGCCAGCAAACTGGTCTACGACAAACACGAGGGCTATAGAACTCCCGAAAAAACGCTTCCATTCAGGCTTATGGAGGATATTGGTATCAATAAGGATAAAATGGTGCCTCCCGCGAGACTTGAACTCGCACTTCCGAAGAAACCGGATTTTGAATCCGGCGCGTCTACCGATTCCGCCAGAGAGGCATTCTTTACAATTCCATTTGGTTTTCTACTTCGTCATTTCACCGCTTGACTACTTGTCTTGTAGGCGGCGCGCTTCATTCCTTGTATAAAAGCCAAAGCGAATTGCAAATATTTTAACAGATAAACCTGTTTGCTATAAATTTTTGAAAAAGTCATATCTTAAATTTATCAATAATTCTTCAAAAAGCTTCACATGGTTTAAAGAATTCTATACAAGAAATCAAGTTTAACCCTTACGAAAAAAGAATTTTATTTATGTCCCATCATCCGGTGTCGGTTTTATTGGCAGATTTTAAGGCAAACCTTACGGGCGAACGCGTTTCGGTGGCGGATCTTTTACATGCGTTTGAAGACCGAAGTGTTGCCTTTTTCTTATTTATATTCGCCCTGCCCGCCGCGATTCCCCTGCCTGGTTTGGGAATTAACCTTATTATTGCGATCCCGCTTTTGTTTTTGACGTTTCAGCAATTTATACGGAAAAAAGAGTTGTGGCTGCCGAAAAGTGTGATGGAGAAAAGTTTTAAACGCGAGACGTTTGAGGCTATTGTCGATAAGGCCGTGCCGGTTTTAGGCAAGTTTGAAATCTTCATTCGCCCAAGGTTGATGTTTATCACGAGCGAAGTCGGTAAATCCATTATCGGGTTGGTTGGTATTATTATGGCGCTTTCGATTTGTGTACCGTTGCCGCTTACCAACACTATACCCGCGTTTGCGATTGCGGTGATGTCGGTGGGGGTGATTACAAGGGACGGGCTGGCGGTTATTGTGGGCGCGCTTATCGGTATGATTTGGGTCGGGCTTTTAACGTGGGCGCTTGTGTTTTTGGGCACCGAAGGTCTTGATATTGTTAAGGATGCGATTAAGTCATTTATGTGATAGCATAACACTCGAAAGTATTGCTTTTTTAAGTCCTTTGCCCATCCCTTTTTGGAGCTTTGTTTGAAACAGATTTTATCAAATTCCGTTTTTGTTCATGGATTTTTATTCATTGCCAGTGTTTGCGCGCTTGCGGCGGCTTTAACAGCGGAAGTCGCGTTTGAGCTAGAGCCTTGCATTATGTGTATTTATCAGCGTATTCCATTTGCTGTTGTGGCCGTGCTTTCGTTTGTTGGGCTTGCGTTTGGGCGGCATGCCGTTTCCGCCTATGTTGCGGCGTTATCCGGATTAGCGATGCTTGTCAATACGGGGCTGGCGATTTATCATACAGGGATTGAGCAAAAATGGTGGGTGAGCGCGGTTGAAGGGTGCAGTGTTCCGGTTTTAACCGATGATCCGCAAACATTTTTAGAAAATATTATGAGCGCGCCGAGCGCCAAATGTGATGAGATACCGTGGGTTGATCCGGTGTTGGGGTTTTCAATGGCGAACTGGAATATTCCGTTTTGTTTGGGCTTGGCCGTTTTTGCGTTTGCGGGGTTTGTTTTTATGCAAAGGCGCGCGCATTAAACTTTTTAATTCTGCGAAAAAAGCGGGTATTTTATCTGTGCGTTATAGCCTTTGAAAATTCAGATTAAATATCGAATATAATCTGTAATATATTCTATCCTTCTTCCAATTCTGTATCCCAATACAAAAAGTCCCCCCAGCTTTTGTGCAAAAAGTTAGGAGGGAATCTGCGTCCGTGCTCTTGTAGCTCGTGAATATTTGGCGCTCTTGGTTCGCGTATAGGTAACATATCCGCCTCTTTTGGTGTTTTGCTGCCTTTTTTCCGGTTGCAACATTGGCATGAGGCGACAATGTTTTCCCATGTTGTCCTGCCACCGCGAGAGCGTGGGATAACATGATCAAAGGTCAATTCATGGGTTTTGAAATGGTCGGCGCAATATTGGCAATTCCACTCATCCCGCAAGAACACATTAAAGCGTGTAAAAGCCGGCGCGCGTGCCATTGGTATGTATTCTTTTAAGGCCAGAACACTTGGTAATTTCATTTCGATATGCGGAGAACGGATGGTGCGGTCATATTCGGAAATAACCGTAACGGTTTCGCGGAAAACCGCCTTTATCGCATCGCGCCAGTTCCATAACGATAATGGAAAATAGCTAAGTGGGCGGTAGTCGGCATTCAGTATTAACGCCGGACAGCGCTCTAGCGATGTTGCAATTGTGTTTGTCTCTTTTTTTTCTAAAGCGTGCAAGGTACCCCCCCCCTTTATATTTCTCCGATTTTGAATCAAATAAGCTTTGTGTGTAAACTTTTTTGAGGTGTGTTAATGCTGCACTATGACAATATTTTTTTTGTTCATTTGGAAATAACCAAAGCAATAAAATGCGATTATCTGAACAATTAACCGTTAAGGTCTCGCGAATCTTTGTAATTTTATTATAACACAATTTTAGGGAAATACTAATTATGGTAGAGCTTCTATGTTTGAGCTGCTTAGCATTAAATCGCAACATATCTAAATTAGACGGGATTTTTTTACACCCTACAACATACGCTATTTTTGTATCCAGAATAAGCGGCGTTAGCTGCGGCAAAGGTATTATGAAACTTTTCGAGTGAAATTATTCATTAACTTGATTTCTTATTCTGTCACTTAAATATGTTTTTTTGTAATATCATTTTGATAGAAAAACAAAAAAGCAGTGATCGTCCGCACCAACAATCACTGCTTTTATTTTACCAAATGAAGGATTGGACTTCATTTTCTTATGTTTTCGGCGCTACTGGCCATTGTTAAATAAGTTGCAAATATATTTATTAAGGAGTGAACTAAATCATATTTTTTACAATTTATCTAAAATATATATAAAATTTTATCTAAATTTTATTAAAATAGAGTTAATTCTTTCTTTTTCTTACACGTTTAAAAAATTTCTTTCAAAAACTCGGCGCCGCTGTTGATACCTTTTTCGTCGATAGAGTGTCCTAGATGTTGTGTCGTGTGGCCGGATACATCAAACCCATTTGCTTTTAAAGCTTCTTCGGCCATTATGTGCGCCTGTATGGGTACGACCATATCGGCGATGCCATGGATTAAATGTATAGGTGGTTTTTGTATTTCCTGACCGTCTAAATCTTCCGCGCCAATAAGTGCGCCGGAATACCCCAGCACGCCCGCGATTTTCTTGTTCATACGCGGGGCCGCGTAAAGGCTCATCATTGTGCCTTGGGAAAAGCCGACCAGCGCCAGTTTATCATAGGTAAGATTATATTTTGAAAGCTGGTTATCTATAAAAGCATTCAAAATAGGGGCGGCGATTTTTACCCCAGCCAGCATTTTTGAAGGGTTGCGATCTTGAAGAGAAAACCACTGATACCCCATAGGCGCCATATCGCACGGAAACGGGGCATCGGGTGATACGAAAACCGCATCTGGAACCTTTGGTGCCCAAAACGGTGCAAGGGAAATTAGATCTTGCCCGTTAGAGCCAAGACCGTGAAGCAAGATTATTATTTGCTTTGGTGCTTTGCCGCCTTCGGGTGGATGGTCATAAATGTTCTTGATTGTTCCGCTCATTTTAATGCGCCCCAGTTTTTAAAATTATGTTTAAACATTTAGACAATATAGGCATGCGCGATTTAAAAAGAAATGATCATATTTGAACTTTTGTTGATTTTCGGTGTTTAAGATGTCTATATATAGTATCATTTTGAAATCATTATAAAAGCGAGACAGCCGCGTATGCGCATATTTTTATTTTTGTTTATTTGTGTATGTTTTAGCTTTGAAGCAAGCGCGCAAGAAGAACCGGACACACAACAAATCGGGGAAAGCCGATTGGAGCGATTTAAAAAGCGGATTGATGATGCGCCGAAGAAAAACTTTATCAGCTTGTCCGTTGAAAATGATAATATTGGGGGTGGGACAGATCAATATTACACGAGCGGTGTGCGCCTGACATATTTTAATGTGAACACGCCCGTTCCAAAAGGTGTTGATAAAGCCGCGGAGGCTGTACCGACTTTTGATCTTAACAAAACAACCAGTACATTTTTTACACTTGGCCAGAATTTATATACACCCCAAGATATTACTCGCAAAGAAGCTGATCCCGATGATCGCCCTTGGGCGGCATGGCTTTACGGCACGGTCGGGCTTGCGACCCTGACCGAGCAGCATTTGGATGAACTTGAATTAACATTAGGTGTGGTCGGGCCGGAAGCCCTTGGCGAGCAAACTCAGAAATTTGTGCATCGACATATATCAGGGTCTGATTTGCCCAAAGGCTGGTCGAACCAATTGGAGTTTGAGCCGGGCTTGATTTTGTCATGGCAGCGGCGCTGGCCAAGTCTATACATGTTTCAAAATGATTTTATAATGTTGGGGGTTACGCCCAATGTGAATGTTTCGCTTGGTAATATCTATACATATGCGGGCACGGGTGTAGGCATCACATTATCACCAAGTCACGAAGCTATTATAGATACGCCGCCCCGCGTACGTCCCGCGCAAGCCGGTAGCGGATTTTTTGAAACGCCAGCCGGAGGATTGCTTCCCGGTTTTACATGGCAAGTTTTTGCTTCTGTAGATGGCCGTGCAATGGGGCGCAATATATTTTTAGATGGTAATACGTTTGAAGATAGTCCCAGTGTAGATAAACGATATTTTGTTTATGACGCGGCGGCAGGTATAAGTTTTATTATAAAGGATTATCGCTTATCTTATTCGTATAATTTTAGAAGCAAAGAGTTTGATGGGCAAGATGATCATACGAAGTTTGGCTCTGTCACTTTATCAACCCGCTTTTAAAATTAACGATATATATCGTTGTTTGTAATTTTATTTTAAAAACCATACTTAAAATATAGTTTTTCGCTTTTCATCGTCTCTAACTTATTGTATATGCGTATAACTAATTTGAATAAAGACATACATATTTTATGAAATACGATCTTCTACATATTCAGGGTAAACCCTATGTCCTTGTACCGTTGCACGATTATCGCAACTTAAACGGCGCGGCCACTGATGATAATTTGCCTGATGATGTTCTGGATGCATTAGCAACAAGACAAGATAGCCCTGTGAAAGTTTTGAGACTGCATTACGGGTTGACGCAATCAGAATTGGCAAAGCGCGCAGGGCTTTCACGCCCTTATCTTACCGAGATTGAAACCGGTAAAAAAGATGGCAGCTTACGCGCACTAAAATCGATTGCGGAAGCGCTTGATGTAGATTTAGGTGTTTTGGCTTAAAGCGTTTTTGCTATAATATACGCCTAGTCTTTTATAAGCGCGTCCAATTCGCCCTTGTCATTTAATGCAGAAATATCCGAAAATCCGCCGATATGTTTATCATCTATAAATATCTGTGGGATTGTTTTCATACCACCTGATTTTTTCACCAACGCAATGCGTGCATCATCATCACCGGTTACATCAATCTCTTCATATGTTGCGCCTTTGCTATCCAGTAAAACTTTGGCTTTTGTGCAATATGGGCAATATGTGGTTGTGTAGACTTCTATCTTAGGCATATTTTTTCTTTCTTATGAACTTTATAATACTATATTTTATGTTGTGTGAAATTAGAAAGAGTAAAGGCCACTATGGCAAAAACCAGCGAAAAAAATAATACAGATAAAATTTATGACGTTTGTATCATAGGGGGCGGTATAGCCGGTTTGGTTCAAGCTATTTTACTGGCAGAAGGCGGCGTATCTGTTGCTTTGGTTGATCCATATCCGCCAAAATCTGTTGCGAATACTGATATAACAGGGCGCACGGTTGCGCTGATGAATTCCTCTATTAATCTTTTAAAAACGGCGTGTGTTTGGTCTGTTGTTGAGCCGTATGCTTGCCCGCTTCAAACTATGCGCCTGATTGATACCAGCGCGACAAAATCAGATCCACAAGATTTTGATGCTGCAGATATTGGATTAGAGCAATTCGGGTTTAATATCCCCAACGCCTTGCTTAGAGCGGAGTTATTTGAAAAAGCGCAAACATATCAAAATATTAATTTATATACGCCGGAGAGGCTGTTTGATTATGAGGCTCACCCCTCTCACGTGCTTGCGCGATTGGATGGTGGCGCAAAAATAAAGTCACGGCTTTTGATTGGCGCAGATGGAAAGCGATCGGCCGTGCGGTCCATCGCCGGTATCAAGGCTGATATTACAGAATATGGGCAGCACGCGATCACATGCGTTATTAACCATTCGAAATCGCATAATTTTGTGGCGACTGAATTTCATAGACCCGCCGGACCACTTGCATTTGTGCCTATGCCGCAAAATCAATCCAGCGTCGTTTGGGTTGAACGAGCGGAAGATGCCAATGCCGTTATGGCGTTGTCAAAAGATTCATTTATAAATCGTCTAGAGGGTTTATCGCAAAATATTCTGGGCGGCATTACGTTGCAGACTTCGCCCGAAAGTTGGCCGCTCTCCAGTTTTCATGCCAAGCAATTGAGCGCGTCGCGTATTGCCTTAATCGCAGAGGCCGCACATGTAATGTCGCCTGTCACCGCGCAGGGGCTTAATTTAAGCTTACGGGATGTGGCAAGCCTTACTGAAACGATTATAGATTCTATGCGACTTGGTATGGATGCCGGCGCGCCGTACATTTTATCGCAATACAAAAAACGCCGTGGCTTTGATATTAAAACCCGTGTTTTGGGCGTGGATGGTATGCACCGATTGGTAAAAACAGAAAACAAAGCGTTTCAATATCTACGGCGCACAGGTATGAAAAGCGTTGCGCGCATATCGCCAATCAAGAATATTGCAATGCATATAGGTTTAGCGCCAGCTCTGGATGAGGGCCGGTTATTACGCGGGGAAGCGGTTTAAAAACGCGGATTTTTAACGCGAGCAACAGTCAGTATGTGAACGGTTGACGCGCCTGATTTTAAAAGTACGCGCGTACATTCCTTTACCGTTGCGCCTGTTGTATACACATCATCAATTAAAATAATTTTTTTGCCTTTTAAAATGCCGGCCTTCGATGGTTTAACTAAAAATGCCTGTTTTACATTATTGCGGCGCTCCTTGTGTTTTAACCGTCCTTGCGGCGGTGTTGACCTTGTTCTTAAAAGCATATCCGGTATATGCCTAATACGCGTATGTTTTGAAAGATCAGAAGCGATCAGGGCGGATTGATTATATCGGCGCTTGACCAATCGTAAATAATGTAGCGGTACAGGTACGAGTATATCAGCATTATTGAGCATATCCTCCCCTGCTCTCATCAACCATGGCGTGAAGGCTTTTACGCTGTGCATTTTGTCGCCATGTTTAAAGCCAAGTATCAAATTGCGGCTGTTATCGTTATAAAGTAACGGCGCGCGGGCGGATTTATAGGGCGGCGGAAATTTAAGGCAATCCATACAATGCAAGCCGCCTTTTTGCGTTTGCTCATGGTCTTGTGCAATATCCAGATTTTCGCCATATTCAAAAGGCATTCCGCAACATGCACATTTAGGATCGGCAATAAAATCAAGCCGCCCCCATGCAGCGCTAGAAAGTGCGCCCTGCCCTATGACTGGTTCGCCCGTCACAACACAACGTGCAGGCAATATGTTATCTAACGTAAAATCGCATGCTTTTTTAATTTTTGCTCTTAATATTTGCATAGAGACTTCAACATTCTATATGATGCGGACTTGTCAGATACGCATAATCGCGTACCTTATAAGTAGACGTAAATTTTACGATTTGATAGTACACTTAATATGGTTACACCTCCATCCGATTCATTCGATGATGATAAGAGCGATTTAGAGCTTTTTATCGAGCAGCGGAATTTATACCTTAAAGATATTCCGCGTGAGATTATTCACGAGGCATGGTTTACGCTTTCACATATGTTGCTGAATGACGGAGCGCGCGTTGCTGACATGGGATGCGGCGATGGTATGATGACCTATGCTATGGCAGCGATGGCCCCAAACATGCGGTTTACCGGCGTTGATAAAAGCAAGCGTCATATTAATAAAGCGCGGGCGTTATATGAGCTGGATAATCTTGATTATGAAGTCGGGGATGTCGCGAGCGATATTTTTTCTTCAGAATCCTTGGACGGTATTATCAATTCTTTTGTAATACACGAAATTTATTCAGATGCACGATACAATGAGCGCGCCGTTGTTGAGGCGCTCTCTACACACTTTAAAGCGCTTAAAAAATATGGCGTTATGTTTTTACGCGATCATATCCGTGCGCCTGAAGCTTATATCCGTATGGAATTACCTGATATGCCTTCCAGAGGTAAAAAGCTTAGCGAGATGTCGGAGGCCGATCTTTTAATCTGGTATTCCCAACACGCAAGGCCACGTCAAGATCCGGGATGCGGCGGATTTTTTCTTGAAGAATTGCCGGCGCGCACACCCAAAACAAGGTTGTTCCGACTTCCTAATAAATGGGCGTATGAATTTATTTTGCGCAAAGACCATCGTGACATTTGGGAAAAAGAATTGCCTACCGAATATACATGTTTTACAGAGCATGCTTTGCATAAAGAGTTGCATCGCCTTGGTGCGCGGGTTCAATATGCGGGGCCGCATTGGGATGGTACCTATATCTCAAAATATTTTGCAGGACGCTTTACGCTTCTTGCCGATCATGAAGATAAAGAACTGACAACGCCGCCAACCTCCTATATCGCGGTGGCGCAAAAACTATCAGAACGTAAGAGCCTCATTATAGAAGAGCGCAGGCCGTCTATTGATGAGAAGCCGAAGCTCATCATTCAAGCCGTGCGTGATGAGATTGCAAATGAGATTATTGATGTGGTCAAACGTGATGATACCATAAGCGAAGTTATCCCTTATTACATCAGTGATGAAGGGCGACTTAAAATATATCTGCATGACGGTGTAGCGCGGAGTATTGCCAACACCGTGCCGCGTAAAGGTATTAATATTGACGGTCGGTTTTGGTCAGGGCATATGATTGAACCCGTTGCGGTTGATCAAAATATTCTAAATGCTGTACAAAATTTTACCGCTGAAAACAGCGCAGAATTTGCGAATGATTATCTTGGCTTAATGCCGGCAGCAGACCAAAGCATAAAGCCCGGCCCCGCATTTTATCCTGCGCCTGACTATATTGATGAACGCATTCGTGTTTTTTATTTAGAGGTCGAGGAATACAAAGGCACGGTTAATCCCAAAAAGATCATTAACTATGCCGAGCGTTTTCAAGCCAAAGGCGATATTCGGTTAATGGATGCGCAGCAGGTTTTAAATGCGATTTCTGTTGGCTTAATTCCAAGTGGACGGCTTGAGATGCAGCTGCTTTACCTTTTCGAACATGTCAAAATCAGGCCAGAGAACTGGACGCATAAAAATGTTATATTCGAGAAGAACGAAATAAAAATGCAAAGCAGCTTACGCATGATTATGGATTTACTGCGCACCGAAGAAAATCGTTTTAAAGATATAAAAGGATCGGCGGGACAATTAAAGGCGGTGCATTCTACCTTTGTAGAGGAAGGGCAAAGCCGCGGCGCGATTACGGGGCTTTCCTCACAAGATGTAGATTTTGTAGTTCACAATAATAAAACCGTAAATACTGCTGTTGTTTTGCCTTTGAGTGAAGGTTTGAAAGAAGATGTGCATGCGGGTTTTACCATCAAACATTTCCCTATACCCCAGCGTCACGAGGGGCTTTCCACTACGATTGGTGCGCCGAGTTTTAATATACCAGCCGAGATTGCCGATTTAAATGGTATGAAAGCCTATATCGCAGAGCAATTTGGCGTTATTCCTGATGTTGTGTTTAAGCTTGGCGAGAGTTATTTTGCACATATTGGTATGACCCCGCACCGTATTCATCCGTTTGCGATCGTCATGCCAAAGGGGGCGTCTGACCCGCCAAATACGCAGTTCCTACCGTTTTATCAATTCATGCTTTTGCGGCGATCCTTATCCCGTGACCCGCATTTTATGTTGCTTATAAGTCGCGCGTATAAGTACTTTCATGAAGAAATACGGTATGATTTTGCACGGCGGGTGAAGGCGATTGTTAACCAACGATTTGCGGATAAAGAGCCTGACTGGTCATTACCGCTGCATTTCATTCAATCTCCTACCGCACCTTCGATTGAGCGGAAGAAGGAAAAAGCGGCGCATAATCAGGAATTGAACGATGCGGTTAAGCAGGCAGGTATTATTATCAATTTGAATCCGGAAAAATTGAAAACAAACCAAAAGAGCGGAGCAAAGAAAAAATTAAAGGATAAGTCACGCGCGCCGGATGATCCAGATCTAAAACAGGTCGGTGTCCGTAAAGATAAAGATACTGAAACGTCTGATGGTGAGGGAGATAAAAGTGCAAGCGCGAGTATTCCTGATATTTATCTACCAGATATCAAAGAAGATGGTACAAAGGATGTCAAGTTGCCATTAAGATCCACATTGGTCGCCGAATTTCAGGCCGAGCTTGAGGAGTTTATTGATGCGCTGGCCATGGAGGAAGAAAACTTGCCTTCGCCAGAAGACTGGTAGACTTTGGCCTTAAGGCTTTTTATAAATCATGAACATTGATAAAAATATTCCAATTTTTGACCGCGTGTTATTACAGAAACGGCGGAAGCGCGCTCTATCCCAATTTTCTGACCATGATTTTTTGTTTACATGGGCCAATGATCGTATTGCCGAAAGATTGAACGACATTAAACGTAGTTTTCCTTTCGCGCTTCAAATCGGCGGACGGAGCGATAGTGCTGCGTTTAGTAAAAACCAAAAGATTGATCATTTGATCGCTATGGATTGCAATACACATATGTTACATGGTTTTGGTAACCGTAGTATTGTTGCGGAGGAAGACATATTCCCTTTTGCAAATCATAGCCTTGATCTTATATTAAGCGTTCTTAGCCTACATAGTGTAAATGATTTGCCGGGCGCGCTTATTCAAATGCGGCGCGCGTTAAAGCCCGACGGCTTTTTTGTTGCGGCGATGTTTGGCGGGGAAACTTTGCGGGAGTTGCGCGAAGTTATCAGCGAAGCGGAGATTTTAACAAGAGGCGGTGTTAGTCCGCGGGTATTTCCCTTTGCCGATAAGCAGCAAATGGGGTCATTGTTACAGCGCGCAGGGTTTGCGCTTCCGGTTGTGGATTCTGAGATTATTACCGTGACATATGACCATATGTTCAAATTGCTTTATGATATTAGAGGTATGGGGGAGAGCAATATTATAGAAGCGCGCGATAAAGCATATGTAGGACGGGATTTTTTTTCTTCGGCAGCGAAGATTTATCATGACCGCTATGCCGAAGAGAATGGGCGGATCACGGCAAGTTTTGAAATTATATTTATAGCCGGATGGGCGCCGCATGAAAGCCAGCAACAGCCGATGAAACCAGGGGGCGCCGATATGCGTTTGTCAGATGCGCTTCATACCAACGAGATAGATACAGGAGATAAGGCCACACCATGAGTATTAATGTTCAGATTGTTCCTATTTTAAAGGATAATTATTGTTATATTATAACTGCGGATAATGGTGAGGTTGCCGTTATTGACCCCGGTGAGGCCGCGCGCATAATTACATTTTTAGACGCCAATAATTTATCCCCTGACTATATTTTATGTACGCACCATCATGGCGATCATGTTGCCGGTGTTCCGGAAATAAAGTCACGATACGATGTACGTGTTGTTGGGCCAGAGCATGAGATTGCCCGTATTCCGGATATGCAAATTGTTCTCAATGAGTTGAGTGTTTTTACCTTTGGCGGTGAAGATGTGCAAATCTTAGAAACGCCGGGGCATACAACGGGGCATATTTGTTTTTATTTTCCGGATAGTGGGTTGCTATTTTCCGGTGATACTTTGTTTTTAATGGGGTGCGGGCGTTTGTTTGAAGGTACGGCAGAGCAGATGTGGGAGAGCTTTCAAAAGATTAGCGCCTTGCCGGATGAGACAAAAATTTATTGCGGGCATGAATATACGGTTTCTAACGGCACGTTTGGTTTGAATATAGAACCAAAGAATGAAGATATCCGCGCAAGGCTAGCGCATGTACGTATGTTACGGGAAAAAGGAGAGCCGAGTATTCCGGCAACTTTAGCCGAGGAAAAAGCGACAAATGTATTCTTAAGAGCGGGCAGCGCCGCACGATTTGCGGAGATTAGGACGCTTAAAGATCACGCTTAAAAGATTTCATTTAAAGATTATGTTTCTAATACCTTCACTTAGATACCGCGCTATATAAAAGCGCGCTTCTTATTTTTATGATAAAGCGCGCTTTATTTTGAATTTATTTTCAAAAAACATTAATCGTCTTTTTTGGGTGTTCGGCGTTGACGGCGGGGTTTTAAAGATTTTTTCAAATCACTGTTCCCATTGCCGGTATCATTATTGCTATTTCCTTTATTATCATCCTGATTACCGTTGCCATTGTTATCGCGCCCCTTATCATTATTGCGGCCGCCGCGACGTTGAGAGTCGCGATGTGATGGGATTGGTAACGGCTTTTGGCTTTCATTTCGCTCGCTTATGGCGAGTTCAATTTCAAGACGCGAGGCAACCTTGCGTAATTCATGTATCGCTTCGTTTAAAACGCCGCGCGCCTTTTGATCCTTTTTATCAGACGCCCAGCCATCCAAGGCCGTCATGCATTCTTCAGACGTGTTCTTTAATCTGGCTTTAATTTCGTCCATTTTTATTCCTTTTATATGTTTGTTTTAAATTTATACGCCGCGCCTGTTCTTTTCAAGGAAAAGGCAGTTTGTTGTCTAAAAAAAATTTATCCTGTACCAAATATATTGTTTATCTGTTGGGATACGCGAATAAATGTTGTGCGTTTTGAAAGTTCTTTTAATTGCGTTGCGCCGACATATGTACAGGCAGAGCGCACGCCGCCCAAAATATCTTGAAGCGTATTTTCAACCGAACCGCGATATGGAATTTTTACGGTTTTACCTTCACTAGCGCGGTATTCGGCAACGCCGCCTTTGTGTTTATTCATGGCGGTATCGCTACTCATTCCGTAGAATTGAAGGAATTTTTCGCCGTTCTCTTCCACCAGTTTCTGTTCAGATTGATCGTGTCCGGCGAGCATTCCGCCCAGCATGATAAAGTCTGCGCCTGCGCCGAAAGCCTTGGCCAGATCACCCGGTACAGTGCAGCCACCATCGGCGCAGATAAGTCCGCCAAGGCCGTGCGCCGCGTCTGCGCACTCAATTACGGCGGAAAGTTGTGGGTAGCCGATACCTGTCATTTTGCGCGTTGTACAAACGCTACCCGGCCCGATGCCGACCTTAACGACATCAACGCCGGCGAGGATAAGTTCTTCCACCATTTCGCCTGTTACGACATTACCGGCCATGATTGTAATATCGGGGAGCATGTCGCGCACGCCTTTTACGTATTCTACAAAATGCTCGCTATATCCGTTGGCCACATCAATACAGAGTTTTTCAAAGATTTTTCCGCCGGATTGTTTTTGTTGTTCGATGAATGATTTCAGTTTTTCCTTGTCATTTTTTACCATGCCGATGGAATACCAAACGCTTTCCCCGCCATTTTCATTGAAGAAATCAAGTAACGCGTCAAGGGTGTAGTGTTTGTGTAGAGCAGCCGTAAGTCCATTACCATCTTTAATAAAAGCGCGCGCCATATCCATTGTTCCAACGCCATCCATATTTGCGGCAATGATAGGCACGCCGTGGAATTCGCGGCCACTATGTTTAAATTTAAATTTGCGGCGGATATCAACATCTTTGCGGCTTTTTAATGTGGATCTTTTTGGGCGGATCAGTACATCCTTAAAGTCCAGTTTGATATCGTTTTCTATACGCATTTTTATCTCTTTATTAGTATTATAATTTAAATACGGATGCCGCGGCATCCATTGATGACTTTTTACGGTCTATTTCCAGCTTTGTACGCGTACTTTCATCATGCAGGTCAACCATATAGTTTTCAAGCTCTTCTATGGACATACCATTAAAATTAGCCGGAAATGTGCGCGCTTTATTTTTATCCGGCCGGTCATCTTCAAACATAGGGTTCGCCTCTTTTTAAAAAACTGTGTAAACATAAAAGCTAAACAAGGATAAATCAATGCAGCAAAATAATTATATGAAAGCGGTTGTTTTTGATGATTTTGGGGATGCAGATGTTCTGCTTTATTCAGATACGGCAAAACCAAAGCCGCGTAATGATGAAGTTTTAATCCGCGTGCAAGCTGCAGGGGTGAACCGCCCAGATATATTACAGCGGCAAGGACATTATCCACCGCCGAAGGGTGCAAGCGATATTTTAGGATTGGAAGTCGCAGGTATTATTGAAGAAACGGGCGAGCGTGTTTGCGCGTTATTAGAAGGCGGCGGATATGCCGAATTTGCCGTAGCGCGGCGCGCGCAGTGTTTACCCATTCCAAAAGGTATCTCGATGATTGAGGCCGCGGCCTTGCCAGAATGTATCGCGACGGTTTGGAAGAATGTTTTTATGCTTGGCGCTTTTCAGGCGGGACACGTCGCCCTTGTTCATGGCGGCACGTCCGGTATTGGCAGCACGGCGATTTAAATGATCAAGTCGTTTGGGGGGTCGGTTATTGTTACTTGTGGCACGGATGAAAAATGTGCCGCCGCGAAAGAAATAGGCGCGGATCATGCCGTGAATTATAACGCGCAAGATTTTACTGTGGCTGTTCAGAGTTTTACCAATGGGGCGGGTGTTGATCTGGTTCTGGATATGGTTGGCGGGAATTATATTCGCCGTAATTTATGTATTTTGAAATATGGCGGACAACATGTATCCATTGCGTTTTTAAATGGCGCAAAAGGGGAAATTATTATCCCCACCCTAATGCAGAAAAATTTAACGCTTACCGGATCGGTTTTAAGATCACGTCCGACGGCGGAGAAAGTGGTGCTTATACAAGATTTATTAAAACATGTTTGGCCAAAGATCGAGCGCGGTGAGATTAAGCCGCAAATTGACAAAGTTTTTGATTTAAAAGATGTAGCAGATGCGCACAGGCGTATGGAACGCGGAAAACATATTGGTAAAATTGTGCTTCGCATTTAAAAAAATCATTTTATTGTAGCAATTTGAGTGTAGCTGTCGTATATATTTTATACGTTTCCCACTAAATTTGGTTTTTATACCGTTGATCCAAGGGGCAGGATCGCAGGGGCTTCGTGCTGTTTTGATATAAAAGTTTGCCCATCATTTTATAATTTAACGCTTTTTTTAAAAGCATGTTCACCATAAACAGGAGATATTATGGCTAAAGCAGAAATACAGACCGGGCTTTTAATGCCTAAAGCAACGGCAGTTTGGTTATTGGATAATACAGTTCTTACATTTCGTCAGATTGCGCAATTTACCGGCTTTACAGAAGTTGAAATCGAGGCTGCAGCGGATGAAGAGATTTGGCATGGTATTGTTGGCCGTGATCCGGTTGATCACAACGAAGTGACGCGTGAAGAATTGGAGCGTTGCCAAGGCGATGCGGCAGCAGAAATGAAATTGGCAAAAAGTGATTTGCCGCCTGTTAAATCCCGGGCAAAGGGGCCGCGTTATACTCCCGTATCAAAACGCGGAGACAAGCCGGATGCGATTGCATATGTTTTAAAAAATAATCCGGAAATTTCAGATGCGCAGATTACAAAGCTGGTTGGGACAACCAAGCCAACCATTAATGCGGTGCGCGACCGGACGCATCCAAATTCGTCCAATTTTAAACCTCGTCATCCTGCGGATCTTGGACTTTGTACGTATCATGAATATGAGACAGCGATCGATAAAGGATTGAAAGCGCAAGGTAAAGATCCGGAGGCCGTTCGCGCGGAACGCCAAGCTGAAAAAGAAAAGAAGCGGGAAGAGCAAAATCTGCAAGATGATGAGTCTGCATCTGGAACATCGGGTACAGGCGGCTTTGATTTCTCCAACTTTTTGGGTAATGCCGGTTCTGGCTCTTAATCTCTTTGCCTTTTATGAAATATCATTAAAAAAAGCCGGTATATTTAAACCGGCTTTTTGTTATTCAAAATTTAAAAATACAAAATCGCGTTATTGCAAATTGTCTTGTTCTTCAATATGGATACGCGTTTTAATCGAAAGACGTTTTTTCTTTAATTCCTTAACATAGATGTCTGATGCGGAAGGTCGTTTTTGTGCTTCTTCAATTCGCAAGCTTAGTAATGCATGCTTGCTTCTCAAGGCCGCTAAATGAGATGGCGATACTATAGATGTTCCACGGTTAGGCATGGTCTTTGCGCTCCTTTATTTTAATAAAATGATATCAAGTAGAATAGTTTTATTATAACAAAAAAATACGTAGTTTTGCACGTTAATTTCTCTTAATAAAATTAGATAATAATAATGTTACAAATATTTGAGTTATTTAGAAGCACCTTAGAAACATATTTTTAAAAAGAAGAGATTCAAATTTTTTTGTCATTTTGATCGAATCGATTTTACAAATCAAATTCGACACCTTGTGCAAGTGGTAATGCCGATCCATAATTTATGGTTTGCGTTTGGCGGCGCATATATATTTTCCAAGAATCCGAACCGCTTTCGCGTCCGCCGCCGGTTTCTTTTTCACCGCCAAATGCGCCGCCTATTTCGGCGCCGCTTGTGCCGAGATTCGCGTTTGCAATACCGCAGTCACTGCCTGTTGCAGATAAGAATCGCTCTGTTTCACGCATGTCGTTGCTAAAAATACTAGATGACAGCCCTTGCGGAACATCGTTATGTTTTTTAATTACATCTTCAAAATTTTTGTATTTCATAAGGTATAAAACAGGTGCAAACGTCTCGTTTTCTACTGCTTTTGTTTGATCCGGCATTTCAATGATACATGGTTGCACATAAAAACCGTTATTGTAGTTTTGCGCTATAGAACGCTCGCCGCCCATTAAAACGGCTCCGCCTTCTGCCTTGGCTTGTTTTATTGTTTCTTGCATTTGATTATAGGCGTCCTCATCGATCAGAGGGCCGACCAATGTATTTTTATCCAGGGGATTACCAATACGGATTTGATCATAGGCGGTAAGTAGCGATTTTTTCAGTGTCTCGTAAATATCCTCCTGTACGAATAAACGGCGCAAGCTGGTGCATCGTTGACCGGCTGTACCTACCGCACCAAACAAAATTGCGCGGGTTGCCATTGATAAATCCGCACTTGGCGCGACGATCATACCATTGTTTCCGCCTAGCTCCAGTAATGAGCGCCCTAAGCGTCCGGCGACTGTTTTTGCAACGGCGCGTCCCATTGGCACGCTTCCTGTTGCGCTGATCAGGGGGATTGATTGATGTTCGGATAAGGCTTCTCCCACACTTTTTCCGCCGATAAAAAGCTGGGATAGATGATCCGGTATTTCATGACCTGCGGCGCGGAATTTTTTGACTGTGCGATCAAATATATGGTGGCACGCCAGTGCGGTCAGGGGTGTTTTTTCAGATGGTTTCCAGATTATGCTGTTCCCACATACAAGCGCGAGGGCGGCGTTCCAGGACCATACCGCAACGGGGAAATTAAATGCAGATATTATGCCGATAGGACCAAGGGGGTGCCATGTTTCGCGCATGTGATGCAAAGGGCGTTCGGAGGCGATTGTCAAACCATAGAGTTGGCGTGAGAGGCCGACCGCGAAATCGCAAATGTCGATCATCTCTTGTACTTCGCCGAACCCCTCAGATAAAATTTTACCACATTCTATTGTCACCAATTTGCCGAGCATTTCCTTATCGGCACGCAATTCTTCCCCCAACAAGCGTACAAATTCGCCGCGAATGGGTGCAGGTGTCGTACGCCATTTTTCGAAAGCCGTTTGGGCGTTTTGCGCGATTTTATCAATATTTTCAGCTCTGTGTTGCTTGATCGCAGCTATCACTTCACCATTAATCGGCGATGTGCTTTTTAAATCACCAGCTTCCTTTTTTATATTAAAATGGGCAATAATTTCCTGATAGGTCGACATAAAAATATCCTTTTTGCATTAGCGTTAAAGGATATTTTAAAGGAGATTACTGCTTAAGAGAAAAGTTTTTTACGCTCTATACATCGAGAGATTGTAAATATTCTCGTTTATCAGGTTTAGTTGTGACAACTAGATCCCCATTATACATGGATTTTTTTTGCATATCATTTTCCGGTTTTAAGAAAAAATCCAGATTTTTATCAGTATCGGAATTTTCTACCCCAATATCTTTTAAAACTTTTTTCACAGCTTTTTTATCAGCCTCTTTATTAAATATAACAAGAATTTTACCCGTATTATCATCTGCGGCAACCAAATCCATATCTATATTATGTTCCGACGCTTTTGACTTTATTTTTTTTCCGATGTCATGCATATCTTCAGGAATTGCACATTCATCCTTCGTCATAACAAAGTACCATTCGCCTTCCTTATATGTTTCAGGGTCTGCATTATGCGTTTTGTTGTGTTGTGACATGTTTATGATCTTTCTTTATTTACGCGGCGTTTAAGTACTCGAGTTCTTCATGGGTTGACTCTCTACCAAATATATCATTTTTACGTGGAAAACGCCCGAATTTTTCTATAATCGCACAATCACGAACGGCGTTTTCATACGAAATAGGATCTTCATGTTTTATTGTTTTGAATAAATCCACACTACGTCTTTGATCCTGAAGGTTTTCAGAATACTTAAAGGGCAAATATAAAAAACGCTTTTTTACTGGTGATAGCACTTGATCAAAGCCGTTATGAATGGCCTTTTTAGATATAAGACGCGCTTTTGTATCTGTTTCATACGCCCGAGCCTTACCAGCGTATAATTTACGCGGAAATTGGGTATAAAGCAGGCAAAGCGCCAGCGCGCCCTCTGCATCTTTATCCCAGTTTTCGCAAAGCCCTTCTTCGAGCATTTCTAAAACAGGTGTAAAGCGGTCTTTAATCTGTTCAATAAACTCGGGACTGTTCTGAAACCATACGCCAGGTGTGGTTTCTTCGAACCAGAAATGGACAACTTCATCTTTTGTATTACGCATATATTATAATCAGGTTTTTGCTTCATCTTGTTTAATGTATTTATTTAGCCTGATTTCTTGCTTGCGGGCAAGTCTTGAAAAAACATAAGATGGTAGAAACGGAAATAAGAACATCACTATAGCTATCGGATCAGAAAGCATTTTTTCTATCCGGCCATCGAACATGTTATGATAGAACAGGACGAACAAAATCAAGCCTATCACCACGAAGATAATTGCAAATATTCTATAGACTTTGATTTTTATCAAAGTTTTTCTGGCATCACTTTTTTCGATTTTTTCACCCCATACTTCATACTATTTTACCTCAAAATATAGACATTCTACAAGTTACAAAAATATTAGCTTAGGCTAATAAAATTGACAGGTTTAAAACTTGCTTTCTTCTTTTATTATTTTTTTAGACTTATAAACAGGCGCGGTGCGATGCAGGTTGCGTATTTAATACATCAACTTTAAACTCACAAATACATATAGGTTTTTTTTAAATGCGTTATTACATACTAACGCATTATTTTTAAAGTTTTGTGTTTAGAGATTTATGCTTAATGCAAATCAGACCAAGTTTTCTTTTTTACCGCATACATTATACCGGCAAATACAAGTAGGAATAGTAAAGCCTTTATACCAGTTTTTTTACGGTCTTCCATATACGGGTCAGCCACCCATGCTAGAAAATGAGTTACATCACGTGCGTATTGTTCTGTCGTTTGTTCGGTTCCGTCTTCATATGGTACAATATCATCAGATAATGGTGCAGCCATTGCAATAATATGACCGGGCATATACTTATTCCAGTGTTGCCCTTGCATTAAAGTTTTTTCTGCTGGCGCGTCTTCATATCCGGTTAATAAACCATAAATATAATTTGCGCCCCCTACTCTTGCTTTGGCAATTAATGACATATCAGGAGGCATTGCCCCGTTATTCGCATATTTTGCAGCCGCGTCATTCAGGAACGGGTTAACAAAATTGTCGCTTGGGCGGGCGGGGCGTTCAAACATATCGCCCTCATCATTTGGGCCATCGGTCACCGTATATTCGGCGGCGATGGCTTTTACCTGCGCTTCGGAATATCCCATAGCTTCCAAGTTACGATAATACAACAGATCAAGGCCATGACAGGCCGAACATACTTGGCGATATACTTTTAAACCCCTTTGGAGGGCTGCGCGATCGTATTCCCCAAACGGGCCATCAAAGCTCCATTCTTGATCTGGTGGCTCAATCGCGTCCGCGGCGATTGAAGCAGTGCTAAAAACGAGCAACGACGCCAATATGAATGTGAAGCACACAACGCTATTGATTTTTATTTTCATGTTAATGGTCTTTCTTTTATACAGCATGTGTGCCTTTTATCCCAATTTGTCCTGTTTTTTCAAAACAGCATCATGAATACTAGCGGGTAAATCTTTCGCCTTTTCAAACCGTGTCAAGAAGGGCAAAACGACAAGCAAAAAGCCCATATAATATCCTGTGCTGAGCTGTCCGATATAAACCCACAAACCCTCCGCAGGTTTTGCGCCAACAACGCCAAGAACAAAAACGATTATCACAAACAATAAAAGCGTTGCTTTATACAATGGACGATATCGTGAAGATTTTACAGGATGCTGATCAAGCCAAGGGAGTATGAACAGCAAGGCAATAGAGCCAAACATTACCAATACACCGCCAAGCTTTGCATTTATGATAAAAAGATCAGCCAAAGGCAGTTTCATAATAAATTCACCAGCTTCATTCTTCATTTGCCCCATATACCCTAGGCCAAAAAATATGCCTCCTAATACAAATAGGCCCATAATTGCTTTTATATTCAAATCTTCATTTTTAACAGCGTTTATGCGGTAAACAGGCCACATAGCAGCGGCAAACAATACGGCCGCCGCTGCGATATAAAGATTTATACCAAAGGTAATAGAGCGAAGCATGGCGTAGAAAGGTAGGAAATACCATTCGGGCACAATATGCGCAGGCGTAACCAACGGATCAGCAGGAATGTAGTTATCCGGATGGCCGAGCGCATCCGGCATAAAGAATACAAAGGTCGCATAAATAATTATAAACACGATTAATCCAAATGTGTCTTTAAGCGTATAATACGGGTGGAATGGCAGTGTATCTTTTGCACTTTTTGGTTCGATACCAGCCGGATTGTTAGAGCCGGTAATATGGAGCGCCCATACATGTAAAAAGACAACTGCGAATATCAAGAATGGCATTAGGTAATGCAGGGCGAAGAAGCGCATTAATGTTGGATTATCAACAGAAAAGCCGCCCCATAACCATACGACTATACTGTCACCAACAAGCGGGATAGCAGAAAACAAATTTGTAATAACAGTCGCGCCCCAATAACTCATTTGTCCCCAAGGCAATACGTATCCCATAAAGGCGGTGGCCATCATTAGAAGGAATATTGTAACGCCGAGCATCCATAAAAGCTCACGCGGTTTTTTAAATGAGCCATAATACATGCCACGAAACATATGTATATATACGGCGATAAAAAAGAATGAAGCGCCATTCATGTGAATGTACCGCACCAGCCAACCAAAATTAACATCACGCATGATGCGTTCTACACTATTGAATGCATGGTCGGTATGCGCGGTATAGTTCATCGCCAAAACAATGCCAGAAACGATCATAGTGACCAGCATGAAAAGCGCGATCGCGCCAAAATTCCAGAAATAATTGAAGTTTTTAGGCGTCGGGAAAACGCCATATTCTTTTTGCATAAGGGTGAAGACCGGAAGACGGCTGTCTACCCACTCTATAACCGGATTATCAAATTTTTCGCGATTGCCACTTGCCATTTTTGGTCTTACTCCTTTAAAGGATTTTTTTAACTGTAAATAATAAGATTTAGTTGGTTTATCCTATTTTTATAACGGTATCGGTTGTGAATTCGTATGGTGGTACATCCAGGTTTTTGGGCGCCGGCCCTTTTCTGATGCGACCGGATGTATCGTAATGAGACCCGTGACAAGGACAAAACCAGCCACCGTAATCACCACGAGGCTCGCTTGTTTTTTGTCCAACAGGGACACAACCTAGATGCGTACAGATACCAATAGTCACAAGCCATTCGGGCTTTTTCACCCTGTCTTCGTCCGTAACTTTATCAGGAAGCGCAGCAATATCTACGGATCTTGCCTTTTCAATTTCATCTTCTGTGCGATGACGAATAAAAACGGGTTTTCCACGCCACATAACCGTAATAGACTGTCCGATTTCAATCGGTGCCAAATTTACTTCTGTGGTTGAAAGGGCCAAAACATCTTTTGCCGGATTTAAAGTGCTGATAAATGGCCATGCGACCACCCCGGCTCCGATAATTCCGAAAGATGCCGCTGTTAAATTGAGAAAATCTCGCTTACTGCCACTTTCAGGGCCGTGACCATCACCTTTACCGATTGTTGTTTGCACATTATCAGGTGTCTCTAGAGTGTTACTAAGGCTTTTACCGTCTGCAGTGGGATTTGAATCTGATGCCATATTCCAAGCTTTTTGTTATTTATTACATTTTGACAAAAGTTTTTGTCTTCAGGATGAATACATACTTCTCTCTTTATAAATCATCAAGGGTAATGTATCCATAGCTTGTTAAAAAAAATATAAGAAAACCCTCATTTTATTTTGTATATAAGAAAAAAATATGCGTATTGCCCTTTTTCAACCAGATATTCCCCAAAATTTAGGTGCTATGATGCGGCTTTGTGCATGTATGGGTGTAGGCCTTGATGTTATTGAGCCATGCGGTTTTCCATTCAACGATCGTAAAATCAAAAAAGCCGGTATGGATTATCAGGCATTAGCGACGCTAAAACGCTATGATAACTGGGGTGCGTTTAAGGATCAGGACGATATAGGCCGCGTTGTATTAATGACAACCAAAACTGATATCGGATATCTTGATTTTGAGTTTAGAGATAACGATATATTATTGGCAGGACAGGAAAGTGCCGGTGTGCCTGACTTTATACATGAACAGGTTGATGCATGCATTACCATACCTATGCATGGTATAGCGCGTTCGCTTAATATTGTGAATGCCACATCCATGATTTTAGGCGAGGCACTACGGCAAGTTAGGGTATAAAATAATGATAGACCAAACCCTTTGGGATGAACGAAAAACACTTGCATCTACTTGGTTCAAAGAGATTCGCAATCAAATTTGTGATTCTTTTGAAGCGCTTGAACAAGATTTGAGTGACGGTAATAAGAGCACCCTGCCCGCCGGATCATTCGTACGCACACCATGGGAGCGCGCGGATAGCGGCGAGCCGAACGTATCAGGTAGTATATTATTTGGCGGCGGCGAAATGTCGGTCTTGAAGGGGCGCGTCTTTGAAAAAGTCGGTGTTAATTTCTCTCAAGTTCACGGCACTTTTGCACCAGAATTTTCGGCACGCATACCAGGTGCAGACGAAAGTAACGGGGCATTTTGGGCAAGTGGGGTATCCTTAGTGGCGCATATGCAAAGCCCGCTTGTTCCAGCGGTTCACATGAACACGCGTATGATTGTGACCTCTAAAGGCTGGTTTGGCGGCGGGGCGGATTTAACGCCGATGTATCCGAATGATGGAGATACCGCCGATTTTCATGCGGGGCTAAAAGCGTGTTGTGATCGGCATGACGTTGCGGATTATGATGAATATAAAGCATGGTGTGACCGCTATTTCTATTTACCGCATCGCAAGGAGCCCCGCGGGATCGGCGGCATTTTTTACGATTATCTTGATAGTGCGAATAATGGCGGGACGTGGGAAGATGACTTTGCCTTTACGCGTGATGTTGGTTTAAGTTTTAAAGATACGTACGCCGCCATTGTAACAAAACATATGGACGCCCCATGGACAGATGAACAGCGGGAGCATCAATTGATTCGGCGTGGTAGATATGTGGAATTTAATTTGCTTCATGATCGTGGAACGCAATTCGGTTTAAAAACCGGCGGTAACACAGACGCCATACTCATGTCGATGCCACCGGAAGTGAAATGGCCTTAAAATTGTTTATTTAAAGTTTGCGTTTTTTTATTCTTTTTTGCTATTTTTTTCCAGATAATTAAACGGAGAATATTATGAAACTTACATTGCAAGCTTTTAATGATAAGGCCGAGCCACAAGTTATCGGTGAATTGCGTGGTGATGGTAAATTTATTGATTTAAATAATACTGTAAAAACGTTAAAAACGGGCGTTTACAATTATACTGTATCTGATACTGAAAATGGCGTTTCGCAAAAATTTACGGTTGTGAGTAATGAATCTCTTACCGCTGTTGGAATGGATGCATTGGATGCAGATAGTGCGCTTGACGAAGCTATACTGTTGAAAAATGATGCACTCATTAAATTCAGCTCTGGAACCGAACTTGCAACAGACACACCCACTTATAGCTCCAATGCCATTAAAATAGCAGAGCAGACTTTTAAACTTGAGCCATAAAATTTCAAAATAATTTATACAAAATATTATTCTACCAATAGCTATTTTTATTTGCATTTAATACCTAATTTATGGTTTATTATTTTATAAATCTTATTTTGGGAGTTTTAATATGAAAGATATGTCTTTGAATTCACCGGATCGTATCCAATTTGAGTTGGGTTCTATATTTGAAGCCGCTGCTTCAGATCCCGTGAAAGATATAAAGAATTTTAGTATTGAATCTGAAAAAAGGTGGCTATTCTATTAATATTGAAACAAGAGCAGACGACCACTTTCAGCCTATTGTTGAGACACCTCAAGTATAGATAATAAATTTAATTGATCTGGCCTAAATTTTTTATCAATCCAATAGGTCTCCAATTTATCCAAGGCCTTGCCAAGTGCGGGGCCTTTTTTAATGCCGGCTTTTATAAGATCATTGCCGTCTACAGGAAAATTTGGAATGTCCCAGTTTTGTACAAGTTCTATGGCTTTTGGGGCGTAGCTATTCATAACCCGGTCTTGCGCCAGCTCGATCATAAGCGTTTGCGCGGTAGGAAGGCGACCAAATCTGTAGATGCTTTCTTTTATTGCATGATCATGAGATAAATCAGGCATTGATAAAATCGAGAGCATTGCATCTATGTCTTTTTTAAATACTTTAGGAATGAGTAAATAGTTTTCCAGTGCGGTCATGTTGGATTGATCCAACCCCATCAGGATCAAAAGTCGCGATGATAAAAATTGTAATCCATAGTTATTTTGAAAATAGCAGAGGTTTGAAAGCAGTTCTTTATTGTATTTTTTGAAACAAATTTCTTTTAAAACATTGTTGTCGAACATTTGCTCCAAGATATCCACAGGGTTATCCACGGACAGGATTTTAAACATCTCTTGCGTGATGCGTTCTTTTGAAAGTGTTTTGATATGCGCGGCCGCGTCACGGCATGCCATGATTGCCTCATGATCCGGTTCACCTGACCCATAGTAGCCGTGGAAGCGAAAGAATCTAAGAATTCTTAAATAATCCTCCTTGACCCTTTGTGCGGGGTCACCAACAAAAATAACGCGGCGGGCGTTCAAATGCTCTATGCCCTGCCCCAATGGATCATAAATACGCCCTTGGGGGTCGGCGAGTAGTGTATTCATCGTAAAATCGCGACGCATGGCATCATCGCGCCACTTATCAGCAAAGGCCACCACGGCGCGCCTGCCGTCGGTTTTGATATCTTTGCGTAGAGTTGTAATTTCGAACCTTTTTTTGTTTTTTACAGCCGTAATTGTACCGTGCTCTATACCAGTGGGTATTGTTTTTATACCTTTTGCATTTAGCAGGTCTTGTGCATATTGGGGCGGGTGCTTGGTTGCGATATCTATATCTTCGACGGGTTCGTTTATAAGCACGTTTCGTACACACCCGCCAACAAAAAGGGCATGTGGCGCTTCCATATCATTTTGAAGCGCAGACATGACGGCCTTTACTTCTAGTGTTTTCATCCATTTGGGCGGATCGATTATTTTGGCGGTTTTTAATTCTGGCATGATTTAATTTTCTTCGTGACCAAGTGCATATTCGTTGCCCGCGCTTTTTATCTGGCTTCCGTATTTATGGATTAACGCATAATATACATTTCGTGACATACGGGCATATAGACCATCGCGCACATGCATATAGGGCAAATGCAATGGATCGCCTTGATCGTTTTTAAATATTCGTAATTCCAGTGGATGATGCTCATCTAAAGAGACCTGTTCATCCATATTGGTTTTAAATGTTATGACCGTGCCTGTATCCTCAAAATCGGTGAGAATGAACGGCACATCTTCTACGTCTACTGCGTATTTTTCAAATGGTGTTTGAAGCCAGTATTTCCCGTTCTCATCTATCTTTAAAGCACGATCAGCAAAGAGTTTTGCCAGAGCGCTGCGCTTTATAGGCGCGCCATTATGCAGCCATGATGCATCACGCAAAATTTTGAAATCTACGTTATCCGCATTATCTGTTTCTTTATTCGGGGTTTTTGGTTTCATCTTGGCGAAAACTCTTTACACTATTATTTTTAAATTCATTATAATTAAAGGACACCTTAGCCCCGTGACACAAAGCGCAACAGAGTCCCTATCCTCAATCTCATCTCAAACCGTAGACGCTTTATTTACAAAGTATAGCGGCAAGCTGGCCGATGCCAAGGATGAAATAGGCAAAACGATTTTTGGTCAAGATGATATTATCGATCAAACCCTTGTTACGCTTGCTTGCGGGGGGCATTTATTATTGGTGGGCGTGCCCGGTTTAGCAAAAACCCTGTTGGTCGAGACCACTGCTAAAGTTATGGGGTTATCATCAAACCGCGTTCAGTGTACGCCGGATTTAATGCCATCTGATATTTTGGGGTCAGAGATTTTAGACCAAGATGCCGAGGGACAGCGATCTTTCCGGTTTATTCCCGGACCTGTTTTTACTCAATTTTTAATGGCGGATGAAATAAACCGCGCCAGTCCGCGTACGCAATCGGCCTTGTTACAAGCGATGCAGGAGCGTGAAGTTTCAATCGCCGGTAAAACGCACCCCCTGCCCGCGCCTTTTCATGTTTTGGCAACACAAAACCCGTTGGAGCAAGAAGGGACATACCCCCTGCCCGAGGCTCAGCTTGACCGATTTTTAATGCAGGTTGATGTATATTACCCAGACCTGGAGGCCGAGCGGCAGGTTGTTTTGATGACGACCGGCAATAGTGCATATACGCCAACAGAAAAAATCAATAGTGATATTCTTTTGGAAATACAGAATTTTGTAAGAGATATGCCCGTAGGAGAACAGGTTTTGGATTCGATTTTAAGTCTTGTGCGGGCTGCGCGACCGGGGGATGATGCGCCGGATTTTGTCAATGATTATATTACGTGGGCGCCGGGGCCAAGGGCATCGCAGGCATTAATGATGGCCGTGCGCGCTAAGGCATTATTAGATGGGCGGCCTGCACCTTCGGTTGATGATGTTGTTGATTTGGCTGTTCCGATTTTAAAGCACCGCATGGCGCTCAATTATAAAGCGCGTGCAGATAATATTAATGTGCACGATATTATTGCCAAGCTTTCCGAGACTTTATAAATCATCAGATTGATCGCAAGATTATGGTTTTCAAGACATTACAGCCGGATCAAATACGCGCCATATCCGAGCGTGCGGCTCATGATGCCGGCTTATTTATGGTTGCAAACACTGTCAATGCATCAAGCCTTTATCAAGGAGAGCATCTTTTAAAAAAATCCGGCCGCGCGGAAACATTCAGGCAATTTCGTGAGTATATACCGGGCGATGAAATCTCTGCAGTTGATTGGAAGAGTAGCGCAAAAAGCGATAAGGTTTTTGTAAAACAGCGCGAGAGCCGTGTGCCGCGGCGTTACCAGTTTTGGTGCGAGGATTATAAAGGCATGTATTTTAAATCACCGCCCAGAGCAAATAATACGATTTATTCCAAAATAGAAGCGGCGTGGATTTTGAGTATAGCGGCGGCTATACTGGCGGTTGATAACGGGGATATGATCTCTTTGATGGATGGCGATACACCCAAACGCGGGGAAAAGGCACTTGGTGATATGCTTCACCAACTTTGTGATACTTTTGATGCACCGCCTGATATATCGCTTATGGATTTAGAACCAAAGAAAACCGCCTCTGCATTTTCATTTTTAATTGGTGATTTTTTAGCGCCTATTCAGGATTTATCAAAAGCGTTGGAATCATTTAATACGCACCATGTCGGTTATAATGGTTATCTTATTCAGGTTTTAGATCGCGCAGAACTTACCTTACCCTATAAAGGGCGCGTTTTATTTGAGGGGTATGCCGCCGATAATGAAAATACGCGCTTTGATATTCAAAACATTGAAAGCATTCGCGGGCAGTATATCGAACGGATGGATGCTCATAATAATGCCGTTAAAAATATAGCCATGCGTCACGGATTTTTATACCATCTTCATGTAACGGATCAGCCCATCGCGCAAAGCATGAGAATCATTGGCCAAAGCGGTTTTAGCGCAGATGCGAGGATAATATAATGGGCGCATTGACGTTTTTATATCCGTGGATTTTAGGCGCGCTTCTTACATTGCCTATTTTATACTTTGTTTTACGGGTGATGCCGCCATCACCAAAAATTATGCACCTACCAAGCGCGCGTTTTTTAGAAGGGCTTAATGGCGACCAAACCACACCCTCGCATACGCCTTGGTGGATTTTATTACTTCGCCTGCTGACTTTGGCTTTGCTTATTATTGCCTTTGCGCATCCAGTTAAAAACTTTAGCGATAGTTTGGTAGGCAGCGGCACAATCCGTTTGATTTTGGATAATGATTGGGCGGCGGCACAAACTTGGCAAGCGCAGAAAGAAAAAGCATTTGATTTGGTTGCCCAAGCGGCGCGGCAAAACAGGAATGTTGTTGTTTACGAAACGGCAGTACAGCCTGAAAATAAAAATCAAAACGGACGTTTAATGAACGCAAGCGATGCGCGGAACTATATTGAGACGATTTCTATACGGCCTTGGGTGGCAGATTATCAGGCACTTGCAACCCTTTTAAAAAGTGAAGATGATAATGTGAGCGCCGGCGTTTCTGTAACCTACTGGCTTGGGCACGGGTTGCGCGATAAGGGTTTTAAGGAGGCTATTGATCAAGTATTTAGCAATGGCGACCTTGCATATTTAATGCCACAAACGGCCGTTGAAACGCCGATTCTTATTTCAAAAAATAAGGGTAATGCTTTATCAGGACAGATTGTGTCTGGTCATCCCTACCCTGAAAATTATGAAATACCGGTTCAAGCGATGAGCATAGACGGTGCCATTATTGATAGGCGCTCTGTCTCGTTTAAAAATGGTTTAGTCGCACAAGATTTTGAATTTGATATGCAACAAGATATGCGCGGGCGTCTTTCGCATTTTAAAATTGCAGGCCGTAGTGGAGCGGGCGCGGTTTATTATGTTGGCGATACATTATCAAAAAAAATGGCAGGCATCGTCGGCGCAGATGACGCGCAATCCGAAACGCCCTTTATTGATGCAAAATATTATTTAAGGCGTGCGATGCAACCTTTTGCAGATATTAAAATCGGCAATTTAGGTGATTTGATTGCGGCTGATCGCGCGATAATTATTTTGCCTGATATTGCGCAAATTCCGGTTGATGACCTTGATGATTTAAAGTCATGGACAGAAAATGGTGGCATTCTGCTGCGTTTTGCCGGTCATAATATGGCGCAAAGCCGTGTTGAGGAAAGCTTGTTACCTGTATTAATTCGATCGGGTGCGAGGGCGGTTGATGGCGAGATGAGCGGTGATCAGCCGCTGCGGATTTCTGATTTTGTAGAGAACAGCCCATTTTTTGGTATTGATATGAACGAATCACTTTATGTGCGTCGCCAAATTCTGGCGCAGCCTTCGCCGGATCTGGATGATAAAATTTGGGCGCGATTGGAAGATGGCACACCGTTGGTGACGGCCGCCCCTATCGGCCAGGGTTTGAGTATCATGGTACATGTTTCAGCCGATACAGAATGGAGTGATTTGCCGCTTTCGGGGGTATTTGTTCAGATGCTGAAGCGCATGACAAACATGGCCGGACAAAGCGGCGCGCATGATTTTGCGGTGGAAAATTATTTATATCCGGAATGGGTTTTGGATGGTACAGGTGCGCGCATTGCACCCGATGCAAACGTAAAGCCAATTAAGGCCGATATGCTTGATGATCTTTTACCTAGTCCTGCTTACCCCCCCGGACTTTATAAATCAGGCGGACAAAGCTTTATGATGAATATCGGAGATCGTGTCTCTACGCTTCGTCCTGTTTCTGCAAAAATTATTCAAGATACAGGTGGCAAGATTGCGTATTATGAGGGCGCGTATGAATATAGCTATCTATCCCATGTTTTGATTGCGGCGTTTTGCCTATTTTTAGTTGAATGGCTGGTTACGATTTTTGTATCTTCGATATCTTTAACATCTTTGCGATTTATCAATTTTCGATTTTTTGATTTTAAGAATAAAGCTAAAACGAATGCTATTACCGGTATTTTTCTTTTTATGGGCTTATGGGCTAGCCCGCCTGCATTTGCGCAGGATAATGCGGGCTTGATCAAAGATATGCCATATGCGAATAATTTTTATCTTGCATATGTTGAGCATGACGATCCTTCTATTAATCAAATTATGCGAAAAGGTTTAGAGAATTTATCGGTCATTTTAAAGCAGCGCACATCGACAGATATTGACGGCATCAAGGCGATTGATCTTGAAACCGACTCCCTGCCTCTTTTTCCGATTATTTATTGGCCGGTTAGCGCGCAGGAAAAAACGCTATCAGATAAAACCGCACGCCGTGTTCAGCATTATCTTGATCATGGCGGGACAATCTTTTTTGATGCGCGAAGCCCCGATCCGAAGGCAAATGAGGTTTTGCGTATTGTAACTCAAAACTTACGTATTCCTGCGCTCTCGCCTATTGAGGACGATCATGCATTGGGGCGGTCATTTTATTTGCTCGACCGTTTTCCCGGATATTATCAAGGCGGAACTTTATGGGTTGCGGCGGATGGTGAGGAAAGCGGGCGGGACGGCGTTTCTCCCATCATTATTGGTGGAAATGACTATGCTCGCGCCTGGGCGGAAGCAGATATAACTGGGAGGCGTTTTTCAATGAATGGTCAGAACCGCCAGCATGATATCGCCATGCGTTTCGGGGTTAACCTTGTTATGTATGCGCTGACCGGAAATTATAAGACCGATCAAGTTCATGTGCAGACTATATTAGAGCGGCTGGGGCAATAATTCGTGGATATGCGCAATCAAATTTTTGCCTTTAATGCTGATCCTTACATAGGGTTTTTGCTGATCCTTGTTTTTACTATTCTTGCAATTTTGATCGGTTTGATTGCGTTCAAATTCTATAGGCGGAGTGTTTTATTACGGCTTATCATTATAGCCGTATTTATGTTCGTTTTTATTAACCCGTCATTATATGAAGAACGCCGAGAGACGGTAAAAAATGTAGCGGCTATTATTTTAGATCAATCCTTTAGCCAAAGTTTTGAAAACCGTATGGAGGTATCAAACAATGCACTCTCTTATTTACGTGAGCGTTTGGGTAAGATAGAAAACCTTGATGTTCGGATCGCGCAGATTCCAAACATCAGACAACCCGATATTTATGAGCATTCAGAAAAGCCTTCAGAAGATCCGCCAGATCATAAAGCCGCAAAATTTCAAAAAGATACACGTATTTTTGATGATCTTGAAAGCATTATGGCTGATGTGCCAAAAGACCGAAGAGCGGGCGTTTTTGTTATTAGTGATGGGCGTATTCATGATGTTCCTAAAAATACAGATACGCTTGATGTTGGCCCTGTACATTTACTTTTGTCGGGACGTAAAAATGAAAAAGATCGCCATATAGTATTAATAGAAGCGCCGGCTTACGGTATCACTGGTCAAACTATTGATTTGCGTTTAAGGCTTGTTGATACGCCAAATATCGGCGCGCATTATGCTGGTTTAACCCTCACAGATTCGCAAGGCAATGTTAGACGCGAGCGTGTGCGCGTGAATGAGAATGTTTCATTTACCCTACCGATTGCGCATGCGGGGCAAAATGTCTACCAGATTGAAGCTGAAACCGAACAGGGTGAACTGACCGATCTAAATAATAAAACAGGGTTTATCGTTAATGGGGTTAGAGACCGGTTAAAAGTGTTGCTTGTTTCCGGCCGGCCACATGCGGGCGGGCGTCAGTGGCGGGATTTGCTTAAAAGTGACCCGGGGGTTGATTTGGTGCATTTTACAATTTTGCGCGATCCTAGTAAATATGACCCAACACCCAAGGATGATATGTCATTGATTGCGTTCCCTTTTCGCGAACTATTTGAAGTTAAGCTTTATGACTTTGATCTGATCATATTTGATCGCTACAGCGTTTTTGGTATTTTACCTCCCCAATATTTTGAAAATATCGCACGATATGTACGAGAGGGCGGCGGCTTTTTAGCGGCGGCTGGACCAGAATTTGCAGGTAATGATTTAATTTATTATACCGCGCTTGGGGGTGTTATACCGGCACAGCCCACTGGGGACGTTATAGATGCGCCTTATGTCCCCGCGCTTTCTGTAACCGGAATGCGCCATCCGGTCACACGAGATTTGGCAGAATCTTTTATTGCAAATAATCATCAAAATAATTTACCTGATTGGGGCGCATGGCTGAGGCATATAAAAATTACGCCTAAAAACGGTAGCGATGTCTTGATGACAGGAGCGGATCAATCTCCGCTTATGGTTATGGACCGGATAGAAAACGGCCGTGTTGCGCTTATTGCTAGTGATCATTTATCGCTTTGGGCGCGGGGATATGATGGCGGCGGTCCGCATGCGGCTTTTTTGAAACGGTTGATACACTGGCTTATGAAAGACCCTGCGCTTGATGAAGAGGCCATTGCGCTTAGCGTTTTGGGATATAATATTACGGCGCGGCTTTATGCTGTTGATGGAAATATGCCAGAGGTGCGCGTTACTCTGCCCGATCAAAGCACACAAGTTTTAGATATAAAAGAGCGGGAAAACGGGTTGTATGAACATGTTTTTAACGCCCCCTTCCCCGGAGTATATACCTTTGAAATCTTGGACGGCGCATCAAGCAAGTCTTCGCGCGCGGCGGTTGTAGGTAGTTTGAATGCACCGGAAATTAACGGCATTACGGTAACAAATAGCCTCATGCAACCCGTCTTGGATAAATCGCAAGGCGGGGTAATATGGCTTTCCGACACGCCGACGCCTTCAATACGCATGATGCAAAAAAGTAATGGATCATATGCGGGAGATACATGGCTTGGTTTAAAACGAAATCAGGCGTTTAGGGTGGAGGGCATGGAAAAAACACCGCTTATGCATGAATGGCTGGCGCTTTTATTGCTCGGCGGATTTATTGTGTTCTCATGGTTAACGGAAAGCAGATCTTGAAAGCAGCATTTTTTATTTTAGAACAATCCCATCGATTTGGCTTTTAGTGCAGCGTGAGTGCGGTTTTTTGCGCCGATTTTGCGATAGGCTGATTGAAGATGAAGTTTGATTGTAACTACTTCCAAATGTAAATCTTTTGCGATTTCTTTATTAGATGCTCCTTTATCAAGGCGTTCTAACACTTGTAATTCTCGCGGGGACAGGCTTTCTAATACCTCATTGTTAGATGATTTATGCATAACTGTTTCTTCCAAAACACTTATATCTTCATCCATTTTAAAATTCTGATGCTTCTCCTGTTTTTTAGAGGCGGTTTTTATTAATTTAGGCGCGGGGATTTTATCATCTTGCAAATAAGATGGCGCAATTTTTCCTGTTTTATGATCTAGCGCATAAAAACGCTCCCCGCTCAGAATTGTAAATATGCCGTCCAACATATTTTTTACAGACATTGTTTTAGGCAAATATCCCTTGGCTCCCAACTCTATAGCGGCCTTTACATCTTCTTTTTCGATTATGCCTGACATTAAAGCTACCTTGGTGTTTGGAAACTCATCAACGACCATTTTTACAGACTGAACCCCCATCATGCCGGGCATTTTCCACTCAAGCAGTAGTAAATCCGTCTTATTTTGCTTTAGATGCTGAACCGCTTCTTCAAAGTTTTCAACAGTTTTAATGGCCGCATCCGGCATTGCTTGCCTCATATAATTTACAAGCACATCACGGACGAGGGCATGGTCATCGGCGATTAATAATTTCATATTTACCTCTAATTGATCTAAACATTTTGATCAGTAAAATTTTGATGCAAACTAGTGTATCATTTTAGAGAGAGAAAATTAACCAATGGTTGATATAATTCATATGTATGCAACTATTGGGGTAGTACTGGAATTCTAATTTATTGCACGTAAGAAATATGTATCGGTGTTCTTGGGACTTCCTGCACATTCTGTAACCTCAAACGATACACATAAATCGTCTCCATCACCCGCTGGACATAGTTTCTTGTTTCATATATAGGAATTAATTCCATCCAATCAATATGCGCTATTTCACCCTTTCGCGGATCACCAAAAGTTACTATCCATCGATCAACCCTGGTAGGGCCGGCGTTATATGCGGCTATCGCCATAGGGTAATACCCATTATATCGGTTGAGCATTTTCTGCATATACGTAGAGCCCAGTTTTATATTATGCGCCGGCCTTTGGGTGAGCCAGCTTTGATTATGTGGGATTTCAATTTTGCGCGCCGTTTCTGTCGCTGTTGCGGGCATGAGTTGCATCAGACCACGTGCGCCTACCGGACTGCGCGCGTTTATATCAAACATGCTTTCTTGACGGATTAACCCGTGAATAAGCGCCCATTCTACCGGTATGCCGCGTAATTGTTCGGTTATAACTGGATATGATTGCGCGGTTAAAAATAAACCTTTGGCAGTTGCGTCCTTAGCGGTACGCACGGCGCGTTCATACATTTTTAAATCTGAAGATAGTTCGGCGGCAAAGCGATATCTTTTAGCGGTTTTATCTTGATTTATAAACGCCGCAATAAAAAGACCAGCCTCTTCATCCATGCGGGCGGCGTGTAATAAACGAGCCGCACGAATTAGATCGTTTTGTTCGAATATGTTTTTTTCCGAAAGTGATATGACGGGTGGCGCCGCATTTGGCAATGTACCTTTTATACCAAGCTCTGCGCCTGCAAGCTGGCCGTAAAATACGGTCTGGTATTGCGCGGCCTGATTGAACCATTTTTGAGAAAGAGGTACAGCGCCCATTTTCTTAGCCGCTAAGCCCGACCAATACGCTGCGCGCGCGACACTTATCGGTGTTTCGACTTTAGCACGCAGAGCCTCAAAATGAAGAAGTGCATCCGTTGGCTTGTTTAAGAAATTAAGCGCAAGCCATCCGGCGATAAATTCAGCTTGGGCATAAGGGAAACCGCCTTCTTGTTTATGGTTGCGCGCTAGTAAATAGGCGCTTTCATATTGTTTGTTTTCAAGCAGACGGCGGATAATGATATGACGTTCGCGCCACCATTCACTTGCATTTGCAACACCAGACATGGGCGGCGCGGTATGCAAAATCTCCATAGCGCCTACGTCCATATTATTTTGCCGCCGCCACTTCAAACGCTCATAAAGCAAACCGGGGTCGTTTTGCAAGTTTCGCGGCACCGCGTTTATAAGCGTGTTTACATCTCCTTTTTTTGAATGTAATGCGATACGTGCTTCTGCTAATGCCGGATACCCCCCGCCCAACACATTTGCGATGGCGCGCGCATTTGTGTACGCTCCGGATAAGAGCAACATATCAAAACGGCGCATATGGGATTTTTGGTTTAAATGCGAAGCATAGCGGCGGTAAAAATCCTGTTGCTCTGCTCTGCTCATAGGTTTTTCGCCCCACCAGCTTTGAATCATATGTGTTGCTTTGGCTTTTTTACCGCGGGATAGAAGAGCGTTAATATATAAAACCGTTCCAGATTTTGTTACGGGCGGATAATCGTCAAACCATGCAATCACATCTGGCGCGGGCAGATTTTCAGGCATGTTTCGCTCGGCCTTCATTCGTAAAGCACCCGATTTTGGCCAGGCCGGATTATAGCGAATAAACTGTACAAGGCGTATATAGTTTTCAGGTGTTTGGTTATTATTTAATATAAACCATTGATATAGTTTTGAAGCCAAAGGATCATTGGTTTGCGCCGCCAATTTGCGCGCTGTATCCCATTTCCCTTGGTCTATAGCACTTAGCATATTTATGGTTTGGGCGTTTTTTTGATCCGACCGGTTTGTTTGTTGCGCCTGTACGGGTTGGGTTTGCGGCATAAGTAAAAGGATCATAGCGCACAGTACCGCGCATATTGGCGTTGTTATGATACGCTTGCATAAATAGCTTTTGATATATAGATTGGCCATGGCTTTGAAACAGTTTTCTTTTATACGAATATGATTTTTAAGAGTACGGGCAGAATATGATTTTTTACGGATCGATACCAGCATTGATTACGCCTTTTGAACAGGGAAATATTGTTTGGGATAAATATGAAGCTTTGCTCGAATGGCATATTGAGCAAGGATCTCATGGGGTGGTGCCGTGCGGTACAACGGGAAGAGTCTCCGACCCTTACCCATGCGGAGCATAAACAGCTTGTTGAACGCGCGGTATCTGTTGTAAACGGCCGTGTCCCTGTTATTGCGGGCACTGGCTCCAATTCGACGCGTGAAGCGATTGAACTGACCCGTCATGCCGAGCAATCCGGCGTAAAAGCTGCGCTCATTGTAATGCCATATTATAACAAACCAACGCAAGATGGTATGATTGCGCATTTTAAGGCTATTCATGATGCGAGTGATATTCCAATTATTATCTATAACATTCCGGGGCGCAGTGTTGTGGATATGAGCAACGAGACAATGGCAAAACTGGCCGCGTTACCGCGTATTATGGGTGTAAAAGATGCGACGAATGATTTATCGCGGCCCGTTGATTTAAGGCGCATGATTGGACGTGATTTTTGTCAGCTTTCCGGTGAAGACGCGACATCGCCAGCCTATCTTACGCAAGGCGGTCACGGCTGTATTTCTGTTGTTGCAAATGTTGCGCCTAAATTATCGGCAGATATGCATAATGCGTGGCGGGATGGAAATTTAGAGCGCTTTGGAAAGATACGGGATTTGCTCGCGCCGTTGGCAGATGCGCTTTTTTGTGAAAGTTCGCCCGCGCCGGTCAAATATGCGATGAGCGTTTTGGGTAGAGCATCGGACGAGGTTCGCTTGCCTTTAGTTGCCGCGAGCGCACATGCACGCACGAAGGTAGATGCGGCCATGCAACATGCGGGGCTTATTTAAGTATGCGTGATGAAAAAAATTTAGATATTTTACTTCAGAATATTCAGCCGATATTGCATGAGGATATTTATGTTTTTGCAACCGTTGATCACAATTACAATATTCATGACATTGATTATGTTTGTGTATTTAAAGAGCGCAAAGGCCTTACGCTTATTCTTCCTATGCAAGAAGCTTTGTTAAAGGAGATACCTTATATTTACACGTCTCGTATGATTACACTTAATATTCATTCCGGATTAGATGCCGTTGGATTTCTGGCGCATATTAGTAGTACGCTGGCCGATGCAGGCATCAGTGTTAACGCCGTTTCCGCGTATTACCACGATTATAATTTTGTACCGGATCACAAGGCTGA
The DNA here is from genome assembly GCA_963702155.1 of uncultured Alphaproteobacteria bacterium. GTDB lineage: Bacteria > Pseudomonadota > Alphaproteobacteria > Micavibrionales > Micavibrionaceae. Next base: position 300,785 of record OY969717.1, on the reverse strand, counting down.
TAAAGCTATTGACATTTTAAAGCATTATAAGGAAAGACTGACGGCATAATTACTTTGTTTTTATGCAGAGCACGTCAAGATTAACATCATGGCAGGACCGAAAAAAAAGAAAACGGGGTTAATTTCATCGAACGCTACCGTAGCGCTTAATAAGCGCGCACGATACGAATATGCACTGGAAGATACGTTTGAAGCTGGGCTTATGCTTAGCGGTACGGAGGTAAAGTCTTTGCGGCACGGGCAAGGCTCTATTGCTGAAGGATATGTTGGCCCGAAAAATGGTGAAATCTGGCTTTTTAATGCCAATATTCCCGAATATCAAAAAGCGAGCCAGCATTTTCAGCATGATCCAAAACGTCCGAGAAAGTTATTGTTGCATAAGCGTGAGGTGAATAAATTGCTTGGCGCGGTTACGCGAGATGGATACACCATTATGCCGACCAAGCTTTATTTTAATGGGCGCGGGATTGCAAAGCTTGAAATTGCTTTAGCCAAGGGTAAAAAGCTTCATGATAAGCGTGAAACAGAAAAGAAACGGGATTGGGGACGGCAAAAACACCGCATTATGAAAGATTTTTAAATAATATTTTGTATTGAGTACACTTTATCCAAAAAGATGTTTTCTTTATTAGGAGAAGCCAATCACATAAATTGAAGGTGAAAATAAGTTATTTAGAATTTATTTAAAACCATTTCTTTGCGAGCGACTGTTTTATAAAATATTCATAAAAATTGAATATTTTGAATAAAAAGCTGACTGCACCCGTATTTTTTTAAGGTATAGCCAGCTCGTATGCCCCCCCTTATATTGGATATTAGGAATGTTGGTCTTATGCGAATTGACTATATTTTATGTTTTATTTATCTGCCTTATCGTTTGCAACATTATCAGAGGCATTTTCAGCCGCTTTATTTGCCTTTTCCGGGCCTGTTAACATGGCTTCAGAAACCAAACCCGCATTGGCACGGATTTGTTTTTCTAATTTATCGGCAATTTCAGGGTTTTCTTTCAAGAATTGTTTTGAATTTTCGCGTCCCTGACCGATACGTTGTTCATCATATGAATACCAAGCGCCAGCCTTATCTACAACGTTTCCGGCAACACCAAGGTCGAGCAGTTCACCCAATTTGGAAATACCCTCCCCGTACATAATATCAAATTCAATTTGGCGGAAAGGCGGTGCCATTTTGTTTTTCACGACTTTTACGCGTGTTTGATTTCCAACAATTTCATCCTTATTTTTAATCGCACCGATACGGCGAATATCCAGACGCACCGAAGAATAAAACTTAAGTGCGTTACCGCCGGTTGTTGTCTCTGGTGAACCAAACATAACACCAATTTTCATACGTATTTGATTAATAAAAATTACAACCGTTTTTGATTTTGAAATCGATCCTGTAATTTTTCGTAAGGCTTGTGACATTAATCGTGCTTGTAGCCCGACATGATGATCGCCCATTTCACCTTCAAGTTCAGCGCGCGGCACAAGAGCAGCCACCGAATCAATAACGAGAACATCAACTGCGCCAGAGCGCACAAGTGTGTCGGCAATTTCTAATGCCTGCTCTCCGGCATCTGGTTGAGAGATTAAAAGATTATCAACATCTACACCGAGTTTTTTTGCATATGATGGGTCAAGCGCATGTTCGGCATCAATAATTGCACATGTACCGCCGGTTTTTTGCGCCTCTGCAATTGCATGCAGAGCCAATGTTGTTTTACCGGAACTTTCGGGGCCATAAATCTCAATAACCCGTCCACGTGGCAATCCGCCAATTCCAAGGCCAATATCCAACCCCAAGGATCCTGTTGATATGGATTCAACCTCAATCGGGAGTTTACCATCACTGTTTAATTTCATAATTGAACCTTTACCAAAGGCACGTTCAATTTGTGAAAGGGCGGCATCTAGGGCCTTTTGTTTGTTTGGGTCTTGTTCGGCATTGCTTTTGGCCATAGTGTCCTCTTTACGGAGTGTGGTTACGCTCATGATATAGTCTCCTTTTTTCGCATGTTTAATGCGACGGTGCAATAAATGGCAGGTCATTTTTTAAAATCTATACACACCATATATTCCCCCTTTGTTCCTGTCAAGCGTAAAAAGAACAAAGTATGAACTTTTTATTCTTCCAAAACTGTTCTTACTTTTACGGTTAATTGCTTGAGTGTAAAAGGTTTTGGCAAAAACCATATATTAGGGCCCATATAATCTTTCAATTTATCCTCGGTATATCCGGAAATAAAAATGATTTTAAGATCAGGGCTCTCTTGGCGTATGTGTTGTGCCAGTGTGGGGCCATCCATATTTGGCATGACGACGTCGGTTATTAAAAGATCGAGCGCCTGATCTTTTTCGGTATGCCACGTAGAAAGCGCGCTTTCGCCGCTATCGGCGGTTAACACAGTGTAGCCTTTGTTACTTAATGCGCGTTGACTGAATGTTCTGACGGCATCTTCGTCCTCAACTAAAAGAATACGCTCCGTTCCGGTAAGATCGCGAATTGTTTCTATAATTTGCGTTTCGCTTGCATCTGCGACGCTTTCTTCTTCATCTGCTTCGCTTGCACGGGGGAGGTATAGTACGAAGCTTGTGCCTTTACCAATTTTACTTTGTACATCCAAAAAACCGCCTGTTTGTCTAATAATGCCATAAACAGTGGCAAGACCAAGCCCCGTCCCCTGCCCCACATCTTTTGTTGTAAAGAACGGTTCAAAAATGCGGGAAATATTTTCTTTGGGTATGCCGCACCCTGTGTCTGATACAGTTATTTTGATCCAATGTCCTGCCGGCATTTCTTCAGAAACAAGTTCCATCATTTTTTTATTGGTGAAATTTTCAGTTGTGATAGTCAAATCACCGCCGCCGTCCATTGCGTCGCGGGCGTTTACGGCCAAATTTATAAGCACTTGCTCCATTTGACCCTCATCCACTTTTACAAGCCCCAAATCTTCACCATGGATAAAGTCTAGTTCGATATTTGCGCCTATCAAGCGGCGCAATAAATGCGATAATTCAGTTAGAATATCGGTAATATCTTGCACCTTTTGACGCAGTGTTTGCTGACGCGAGAAAGCCAGCAATTGCCGTACGAGATTGGCGGCGCGGTTGGAGTTTTGCTTAATCTGCATAATATCTGAAAAAGACGGGTCGCCTGGTTTGTGACGTAATAATAATAAATCACAAAATCCGATCATGGCGGTCAAAAGATTATTAAAGTCATGTGCGATACCGCCTGCTAACTGTCCTACAGCCTGCATTTTTTGGGATTGCACAAATTGCTCCTCCAATTCCTTTTGTTTGCTGAGGTCGATAAAATGTAAAACCGTGTTACCGCCCTCGCGAAAACGGCGTGCATGCATTTGCGCTTGTTGAGGCCCGTGTTTTCCGTTGAGTGTAATCTCCAAAGGTGCGTCCATTTGTTTACCTTCATCAATGCGAGATACAGCAGACATGACGCGGTCTTTATCCCCTGCATCTATAAGGCTATCGAATTGTTTGCGTTCAATTTTTTTGATAGTCGTACCGAGCATATGCGCGAACATAGCGTTACTATCCACGATTGTGCCGGAGGGGCTCAGCAAGATGATGCCAAGCGGTGCTTCTTCAAAAAACTTTTGAAAACGGGCTTCCGATTCTTTAAGAGCCGTGCGCATTTCACGTTCTGCGGTTAAATCATAGACTACACCGCGTGTTGTGATTTGGCCGGTTTTATCTCTCATTATGACTTGATTTACGGCCGCTAGAAAAGTTTTGCCTCTTGTGCTTTTCATATATAATTCAGCAACCTGCTTATCGCCGCCTTTTTCTATGATGTCAAAGGGGCGAGCATTTGCAGGCGGGCTTTCCAGATAAGTGTGCAATTTACCTTTTTCAAGTAATGTTTCCAAATCTGTGCCAAGCCAACGTGCAAGTGTTGCATTGGCAAAAACGAACTGTCCTTTTTCATTGGCCGAGAAAAAGCCAACCGGAGCGTTATCTGTGAAATCTATGAGTTTTTCACGTTCATCCAAAACAGCTTTTTCGGCAACATATTTACCGGTTATGTCCTCGATATACCATTGCAAATGATCTTCGCCACCCATGATACGGGCGCAAGATACAGCGAACCAGCGCTCTTTCTCATTATAAAAAGAGAGTAATTCTATATTTTCTAAAAGGCCGCGATGCGCTTTATTTACCAAAGTTGTAAGATGTGCATCTACATCAGGATTATTTTTGAATATTTCGTTTAAGAGGCGAATATCTGAATCTTTATCGATGCTTCGCTCAACAAGGTTTTCGAATTTCTTATTCACATATAATATATGGCCGTGCTTGTTTGTTATAACGCGTGCAGCCCGGCTACTTTCGATAACGGCCTGAAAAAGGTTTACTTTTTCCTGCACCTCATCATAGCTTTTATAAGAGCGGTAGGCATATAAAAGTCCAAGGCTTATCAGGCCGAAGGCAATACTTGCAATGATCATGCTGTTTTCGCCCATATGCATTGTTATCGCTACGCCGAAAAGAACGATGGTCATAATAAAAATAGATAAAAGCGTAAGTTTTCCGCGTTTTTTGCGCTGTCTTAAGTCTATACGTTCATAACCTTGGGTGGATTTATCGTGGCGGTTTATAAATTTTGTGTGATCTAGTGTCATGCTTTGAAGCTTGCCATAGGCTTTTGAAAAAATATAGATATTTTCTAGTAAAGCTTGCGTGCATTACTTATAAAGCCTTAACTATTGCAGATCTATATTTTTAACAAAGGGAATTTTAAGATGAGTGATAAACAAAAGAAAAAACTTGTAGACGATGCTTTTAAAGAAGCGGTTTATACATCCGAATCAGGCTTGTTTCCAGATCTTGATGAAAAAAATGATGCCGTTGAAAAACCAACTGACTATACCAGTGATTCTAACGCATCGGATTCGCAAAAAGATGTGGATGTAACAAAAGAGCCAAAAAAATCGGGCTACAGTTCCGAATCCAAAATTTTCCCGCAAGAATTCACAAACGAATAAACATATCAATCAATTATCAGATTAATTGGCTGCTCCTTGTATTTTGGGAGCAGTTTTTTTTATACGTAGTTTTATTTGCGGCCTTTGATTTTGAACACATAAGATATGATTTCGGCGACGGCCTTATATTGTTCGGCCGGAATGATTTCATCGATTTCAACCGTGTCATAAAGCGCACGGGCAAGCGGCCTGTTTTCAAATAATACTATATCATGCTCTTTTGCAACTTCACGAATTCTTAACGCAACATCATCAATACCTTTGGCGATGCATTTTGGCGCTTCCATAACTTCAGGATCGTATTTTAAAGCGATTGAGAAGTGAGTTGGGTTTGTGATTACAACATCTGCCTCAGGTACGCTTTGGATCATCCTTTGACGCGCTCGCTCTGCACGAAGACCGCGCAGTTTGGCTTTTACATGCGGGTCGCCCTCGGTTTGTTTATATTCATCTTTGATTTCCTGCTTTGTCATACGCATTTTTTTATTATGCTCAAATCTTTGATAAACCAGATCAATAATTGCAATCACAATAAGTACAACCAACACTCCGATCATCAAACGTACGGTCAGTGTTTTCAGCTCTAACATCAGCAAATTTAGGGGTAAGCCAACCATATGCTCCATTTGTCCAAAATACGGGTATAGGATGATTACGCCAACAATCGCGATCATTGAGATTTTAAGAAGCCCTTTTAAAAACTCCATAAGAGAGCGGACGGAAAAAAGGCGTGTAAAACCTTTCATAGGTGAAATTTTGCTTATATCGGGCTTGATTGATTTAGGCGAAAAGATAAATCCGACTTGTAAAAAAGGCGCAAGAAGTGCTGCTATCACCAGTATAATAAGCGGTAGGGCCATTGACTTCATAGTTTCAACAAAAGCCGTGCCGAGCGCAACACCAACACCATTTGGTGCGGATGGTATATCGTGTGCCTTTTCAATAAATGCGCGCATTGTATCGGATAGCCCCGCCATCATCGGGCCAGCGAGTGCCATGATTAAAATGGTTGCCGTCAGTAGCATCACCCAGTTATTGACCTCACGCGACATTGGTACCTGACCTTTTTTACGGGCTTCTTCTAACCGTTTGGCGGTGGGTTCTTCGGTTTTTTGGGCATCATCCTGATCTGAATCAGACATGCTCTATCCTCCGCCGCTTAGGAAAAAGACCATTGCTTCTTCGAATTCGGTTGCCCAATAAACTAGTCCTGCAGATAGGACAAATGACATCATCAAAAGCGCAAGCAGGATTTGAATTGGCAGTGCCATGATAAACACCTGAATTTGCGGCATAAGGCGTGCGAGTACACCCATGCCGGTATAAATAAGCAACGTTAGAACCAGAAAAGGCGCAGATATTTTAACACCGATGGCAAAGCTGCTTGCGACGGCTTTAGCGATCAGTTCTGCCATGGAACCTGTATCCGGCACGCCGCCAACAGGGAATAGCTGGTAGCTTTCAACCACGCCCATAATGAGTAAATGGTGCAGGTTTGCCGTGAATAAAAATACAACGCCTGTAATTGATAAAAATGCACCGATTAGCGAGCCTTGAGATGCAAGCGAAGGATTAAAAAGTTGTGCATTGCTAAGCGATGATGCAAATGAAATTATCATACCGGCCACATCCAATGCGGTCATAAAGATACGGGCGATTGTGCCAAAAAACAGGCCAATTATAAATTCCATGCCTATGAGATAGAACAAATTGAATGTATCAGGTATCGGGGATGGAAGCTTTGCAATAATAAGCGGAAATAATACAAATGAGAGGCCAAGCGCGATGTGAAGGCGAATACGTTGCGGCACAAATGAATTGCCCAGCCCTGGCATAATCATTACGGCGGTTCCCATGCGAACAAAGGCCAACATAAAAGCAAAAACGCCAGTCGCAAGAAAATCCTGAAGCGCGCTCATAGTTTACGCCCCTATCCCATGCCGATAATGCGGTCGGCTAGGCTTTCCATGAACGTTACGAGGGTTTGCATGAATGAGGGCAAAAACACAAAAAGCGCAAGAAAAATGGCAAGAATTTTGGGCACAAATACGAGGGTAATTTCCTGAATTTGGGTGAGTGCCTGAACAAGTGCAATACTTACACCTACAAAAAGCCCGACCAGCAATATGGGCGCCCCAATTTGTATGGATAATAAAATCGCTTCGCGCGCGGTTTCGATTACTTCTTCTTCACTCATGTTTTAACGATACGGCAAAATCGAGTTTTCACCAAGGGAGATTATATGAGGTTTTAAAAAATGGGGATTAAATATTTGTGCGCATAATTTCCTGATATGCAGATACCATGCGGTCACGTACGGCAACTACAGTTTGTAGTGTTAACTCCGCAGATGTGACGGCCTCAACCACGTCGGTAAGGTCGGCGTTGCCTTTTACGGCCTCTGCAGATATGGTTTCACTTGCCTTCATAGTATCAATAGATTGCGCGGTTTTATCACGCAAAAAATCGGAAAAAGACATTTCATCTTTGCTTGATATACCAACCTTGGCGATGCCGCTGTTTTTTGCGTATGCGCCAGCGGCCATATTTGGATTTATGATTTTATCAATTGCCATGATGATTTCTCCTGCTTTCCTATTCTATCACAAACTATGCGCGGAGCAAATCAATAGTCCGTAGAACCATTGTTTTGGATTGCTCAATCATTCCCAAATTGGCTTCGTAAGAACGCTGTGCCTCTCTTACATCCATAATTTCAACAAGAGGGTTTATGTTTGGCATTTTAACGTATCCGGCTTCGTTTGATGCGGGGTGCGCGGGATTGTATTGTTCAATAAAAGGTGTTTTAAAATCTTTACCTATGTCGTCCACCTCTACCAAACGCACGCCGCGCTCTTTATCCATTTCATTTTTGAATGTAATGGTTTGACGGCGATATGGGTCAGAGCCAGGCGTTGTCCCTGTGGTTTCGGCGTTGGCAACGTTTTCGGTGATCATACGTATTCGTGCGCCTTGCGCGCGCATACCCATGGCCGAAATGTGCATCGAATTTAGGATTTCTGAACTCATAAAATATACTCCTTACTCTATTATTGGTTTGCCTTATTATTGACCGCTGCCGAGTGCGGTGCGGATCATACCTACATTTTTCTGATATAAATTGGTCATGAGATTATAATCTATAACTGTTTGATTGGCTTTGAAAAGCTGTTCTTCCATGATGACGGCGTTTCCAGCAGGGGCAACTTCGTATACATGCTTTTGCTTTGCCGATTTGGGGTCACGAATTTCGCCTGGCGGCGGCATATGCATATTGTCTGTCGTATTGATATTTACACTCATGCCATCTTTTGTGACTTTTTTCAAAACATTATCAAAATTTACAGGCTTTAGGTCTTTGGGTTGGTAATTTGGTGTGTCTGCGTTCGCTACATTTTGGGATATAATGCGCTGGCGCTGGTTCAAAAAGTCCATTTTTGAGCCAAGAGCCTTGAAAAGAGATAAATTTTGTGTCGACATAGTTAAATCCTTATCGGTTTTTTATTCCGGTTTTAATATTGCAGGAAGCGTGCCAATGTCTGATAAATTTGAAAAAAGTGGCGAGAAGCGCGGGACAGATTATCTAAAACCTTTAAATATAAAGAAAAAACCCAAACGCCAGACCGCTATTGCGCTGGATAGTGGCGCGCAAAACCGTGAAATTCCAAAGGTGATTGCCGCGGGGCGGGGAAAAATTGCCGAGAAAATTTTACAGCTTGCCTTTGATAACGATATTAAAGTACGTGAAGACAGCGCTTTGGCCGAAATGCTGGCAACGATCGAGATTGATAGCCCCATACCGAGTGAGGCGTTTATGGCAGTTGCAGAAATTTTATCCTATGTTTACCACGCCAATGGGCAGCCGAATCCCTTTGATGCGGCGCTTAATCATGATAATGATGAATAATGATTTCTAATATAGACACTATACACGATAAACTTAATGCATTCACAAATGATCTGGATGAAATGCTTATAAAGGCACGCATGGGACATTTGCAAAACTTTAAACCTTTGGAGCATGAGATTTTAAACACTCTAAAAGATATCGAAACTTTACCGCCCAAGGATGCTCAAAATATTCAAGGGGCGCTTGGTGTTGTTATTTCAAGGCTGGATGAGTTGGCCGGCCTATTGGGATCACAAGATAATCAAAATATCGGGGATAAAGATTAATGGAAAGTCTTCCACAGATTTTTAAACTTCTTATTGCGATGGTTTTTGTGCTTTCGCTTATGGGGGGGCTTGCGCTTCTTTTAAAAAAACTTGGTCTTGGCGGCGCGCCCGAACAGCGCGGCAAAGAAAAGCGTTTGAAGCTTATAGAAACTTTGCCGCTGGATGCGCGGCGGCGGTTAGCCATTATAGAGTGCGATGGAAAACAGCATCTTGTGCTCATGGGACTTAACGGCGACACTGTGATTGATAAAAATATTGGTCTTATAAACCACGATAAAAACGCATGACCAGAAAAAAACTTTTATACATTCTAGGCGGTTTCTATCTTTTATTTTTTTCCATGCTTAGGTTTCGCCGCTTACTATCTGTTTACTGATCGCCCTCTTTCCTCCGAAGCCACGTCCTATTTTCAAGAAACACCTTTTGTTTACAAGAATAATATGCGCGTTGCATGGGCAGGTTTAGATGCTCCGGAAAATGTTAATGATATCTACGGATATGGTCTTTCGCGTATAGAAAATTTTGTTCCTTTTGCAGATTATGAAGATGATGTAAATGCTTTAAAATTCAAAGGAGACTATAAAAAAATTTCGTGTTGGACATATGATGACAATCATAATCAAGAAAAATGCGCCTCTGAAGATGAAATTAAAAAGCTTTTAAATGATAATGAGTTGCTGATCGAAAGGTATAAAAGTTTATATACTTATGATGTTTTTGGATGGGGTGATATATCGCTATATCCTGCAAAAGGAGAGCTCCTTATAAAATTAAATAATTTACGCAATGCAGGTCATGTAATTGATGTTGTGAATGGTCATGGAGATCAAGCCATTGCTCTTTGGATTTAAGACACACGTTTCTTACAAAAACTTATATCTGAACAACATACAATCATTGAAAATGTTATCTGGAGTATTTTATATAAAAATAATTTATATGCCCTAGAGCGTATGCTTGAATACAATCCTTCTTTATTTTTAAAATATCAAAATGAGCTTGAAACTACGTTAAGCACTGCATTGGATCGTAAAGATGTTTGGGAAAATATTTTGCAAGCCGAATACAATTTTTTGCAGTCTTCTTTTCATTATATTAAATCAATAGATTCTTATCATCCATCTAATCTAATGATTAAGTTTATCTTTAAGGAAAACGCGACAATCAATAAATTTCATGATTTTTCGGAAGATTTTTTGATCTTGATTGCTCAGGATTTTTAAGATCAGAATTCGAAAAATACGAAGAACAACTTTTAAATAAATATTCTACTTTTCAAAAATCTTTTTTTCTTTCCTTTTATAATTACATGGGAAATACGGCGCTTGAGCAATCTTATGAGATTACATCACTTGCACAAGTAACACGGGCTTTGGAAGCTAAAAGCCGTATGTTAATTTTATTTATTCAAGCAAGATCTCAAAACATTTCGCTTGATAACATGCCAAGGTTTCTTGAAAATTCTGCTGATAATTTACATGACCCCTTTACGGGTAAGCCTTTTCAATGGGATACTCAAAATAAAACTATGTATTTCACCTACATAAATAATGGAAAAAGGCGCAAGGACTATCTCAGCTATGACGATTAAGCTTTTTCAAAAAAATAATTTTTCTCGGTTCTTGTGCATTGGATTTCTTGCTGTTTCCTTTTTTCTTGTTTTAAGCGCTCCCGCATTGGCGCAGCAGATTGCGATTGATTTTGGTAGTGAGGGTGATGGCACCGTGACGGGGCGTGTTGTGCAGTTGGTTGCGCTGCTTACCGTTTTATCGCTTGCGCCCTCTATACTTATTATGATGACGTCATTTACGCGCATTGTTGTTGTGCTGTCTTTTTTGCGGACGGCTATTGGCATACAGCAGACGCCGCCGAATACGGTTATGATTTCGCTCGCGCTGTTCCTGACATTTTTTATTATGACGCCAACATTAGAGGCCGCGTATCAGCAAGGAATACAGCCGTTGATGAAGGAAGAGATTGATGAGATTGAAGCGTTTGACCGATCGGTTGAGCCGTTCAAGCTGTTTATGGCGGATCATGTGAGGGAGGATGATTTGCGTCTGTTTTTAGACGTTGCGCAAGAAGACGCGCCCGAAACGCCCCAAGATTTATCGCTTCAAGTGCTTGTCCCGGCGTTTATGATTTCTGAATTACGGCGCGCGTTTGAAATCGGATTTATGTTATTTTTGCCGTTTTTAATTATCGATTTGGTTACGGCTTCGATTTTGATGTCTATGGGGATGATGATGTTACCGCCAGTGACGATCTCCCTGCCCTTCAAAATTATCTTCTTTGTACTTGTTGATGGCTGGTATCTGATTACCGGTACGCTTATTCGGAGCTATGATTTAATTCCGCTTGCGGGCGGATAGGTCTATAAGAAAACGGTATAAACTTTTTTCTAAGCTATAGATTTAAAAAACAAGTTCAGAACGTTTATAACCAGCTTTAATTCACCGCTTCCTCAGGCTGACGGTAGTTTTCGAGGAAATCGGAGAAGAGATCGGTTTCTGCTGTTATCCCCAGTAACGTTTCGCGGTCGGCGAGCGCGATATTATTGCGCGGGCGCGTCACAACATCAAAGACTTTGGCTTGTCCGGTTTGCGCCATCGTATCACTGAACCGTTCGCGCAAGTTTGCAAGACCGATGCGGTCGCCTGCCAGATTGAGCGCCGTTGCGCGCTTTAAAATTATATCGGCATCCGGCTTTTCAAGCGGGCGGGTTAAGGAAATATTGCGGTCAATCATGACTTCGTTTAGCGCGTCGGCAGCATCATCCCAATATTGCGCGTTCCATGCAATATCGGCGCGCAAGCGATTCACATCGGGCGCGGGGTCTAAATCTTCCAACAATGCCAAAGCTTGATCCGGCTTATCCTTGCCGGATAATGCGCGCGCGCGCAAAAGAGATAATTCCATATAGCGTGCATCGGTTTGCACTTCTTCGGGCAAGCCTTGCAACACGCTTGAGGCGGTTTTTAAGTTTTCGATGGCTTTATCTGATTTATCATCCAAAAGCTGTATTCCTGCGAGACGCACGGCGGTTTTGTACGAATCAAACCCGCTTAAGCGATGGTCAACCTGATATTGCAGAAGATCTGCAGCGCGCGTTAATAGATTTGCCTGTACCAGATGTTCGGCTAGTCTTGCAACCATTCGCTCTCCCTTTTCGCCTGTCGGGACGAGTTCTGTAAACTGCTCATAGAGGGCAACCGCGTCCATGGGAGATACGGTTCTTAGTTGATCGGTTAAGAAAAGATCGCTGAATAAGTCGCTCATTTCTGCCGTTATACGGCCACCAAAGCTATAATCCGATGCGCTGGCCGCGGCTTCGCGCAGAATGTTCAAGCCGCGTGCATATTGGTCGGCCTCAAAATAGGTTTTGCCAAGCCAGTATAATGTTTGGGATTCTAAAATATCGCCGCGCCAAGCGTATCTAAGACGTTCCAAATTATCGATGGCTTCGGCGGGTTTCAGTTCGCCCTTGTCTATCTTTAAACGTGTTAAGGCCAGCCCAGCCTTGGTGCGGTATAGATCGTCTGTACCTTTGGTAAGAGGTGTCCAAAAATCGTTGGTTTTTTCAAGTTCGCCGCGTTGGCGCGCGGCCTCCCCTTTCAGATATTTGAGCGCGGCTTTTTGTTCAGGGAACATTGTATCCTCGCGCTTATTTGCCTCATTCAACATATTTTCGGCAATATCAAGACGGCCATCGCGCAAGGCAATTTCCGCTAATAATAACGCGACGCGATCAAATACACGGTCGGTATATTTATAAACCGGCGCCAAATCGTTGGGCATGACTTGCCCCGCCTGAGACCAGTCACCAAGATCAGCCAAGGCGATGGCGCGCCAGATCCCCGTTTCCTGATAGGGTTTTAATACGTCATTGGAAAATGTTTTAAAGGCGGCTTCGCTTTTGTTATCTATTGCCTGCGCGGCGCCTTTCATAGCCAAAAATTCGGGGTTTCTGGCAAGTTCGGGTAAATCCGTTTCAACTATGCGTAAAAACCCCAGCGCTTCTGCGCCCTGCGCATTGGCCAGATACATTTGCGCAAGGGATAGCAAAGCCTCGGCTTCAGTGCCTTCGGGCATATCTTTAACCGCGCCTAAAACAATGCTTTGGTTTTCGGCAAGGCTTTTCTCTCCGCCCATAACCCAATTTTCAAAATCAAAGAGGTTTGTAGGCTTTTGTTCCTTTGTATTGTCCTGATTTTTGCCATTTTGCTGTCTTTGAAGACGGAGCATTTCACGATCAATATCTGATTGGGCGGATAGTGCCAACCCGCCGGGCCTTGATATTATAACACTTTCATCTGTGAGCGCTATGTCAAGATCTTCGGTTTTTGCCAAAATCGCGAGGCCAAGAGATGATTGTAAAAGTGTAAAATCAACAAATTCGCGTTTCACACCGGTAAATTGAGTTGCATCCGTTACAGGAATAATTTTCAAAGGCAATCCGGTAGAAGGGTCCGTTGTTTCAATAAGAGTGGCCTTGTTTTGAAGCGGAATTATAATTCTTCCGCCGCGAATATTTTGTGTATTTTCGTTTTTGCGTATAATTTTTGCAGGCTCTTTTTCGTTTTGACGCGTTGAATAGAGCAATCGCCAAACAAGGCCGCCCCCTTGCGCACGCGGCAAGATTGAAGTCGGCAAAGCATTTAGGATAAAAGCCTGCGCGTTCTCCATATCCTGATTTTCGATCGGTTTTAGAATCTCAGCATTAACACCGCTTACTTGCGGTTTTAATAAAATATCATCGCGTCCTGCGACCATCCATATTTTTTCATTCAAAATAAATGCGGCCATGGGCGTTGATTTAGTGGATGAAATTGTAATTGTATCCACATCCAATGATCCCGACGCCTTTGCGAGAATTGTTTGTTTTTCAACATCTTTTACTTTGGCTACTGGTGCGGTCGGTATTGTAGTTTTTGATACAGGCGGCTTGGCGCTCAGTATTTTTGTATTTTGAACTATGACCTTTTTTTCGACGTTCTTTACGGCGTCTGGTTTTGCCTCAACTTTGGGGGTGGGCTGCGCTTCAAGTTTGGCTTTTGCCTTTGCTATTTTTTTTACTGGCTCAGCGTTTTGGGGCGGATCTTCTTTACGTACAGGCTTTGGCTGGGGTTTTGGTTTTTCTAACGGTTTTGCAATTGCAACTTCCTCTGCCGGTTTTTGAGCTTCTCTATTTTTAGATGGCACTTTTGGCGCATTTCCAAAATTCCGTACTCCATCCGGATTGAATATATCAATGACCACGCGATTGCCGGCAATTAAGCTTCGTGTACGGCTACCTTTTGGAATGGCGGCTTGTACCGATAAGGGGCTGGTCGATATAACCTCAAAGTCTTTCAAGTTTTTCAAACTTTTTTGCACCTGATCAAGATTTTTTAAACTCGCATTCTTTTCAAAATTGATTTTAATTACACCATCTTGCGCCGTGTCGATCTTGTATTTAACGTTATTATTCCAGTCAAAAACAATTCGGGTATATGTTTCGTGCTCCCCGCTCCGCACATTGATTGCTTCTTGCGCATAGGCAGGCATGCCATTAAGCGCGAGCAAACTGGCGGACATCAAGAGTGTTAAGAAGGTCGAGCGAAGAGGTTTCATAGCTGTCTCATAGAATGCCATAGAGTACGCGTAACAACAAGATGAATGGTTTTAAAATACGTTGCCAGATATAATATTACTGCGCGTTCCATCATCTTCCATAATGACAACATCAACGCGGCGAGAAAATTTGAGGCGGTCGTCCTCGGCCATATTATCTGGTAAGTCCTCATAACGACCACTAGAAAGACCGCGCACAATTGATGGTTTATTGTACCCGACATCGTCCAAAGCGGAAGAAACACTGGCTGCGCGCGCAAGAGATAAGGCCCAGTTATTATTATATGTGCCGCCTTGAATGGGCCGCGGATCGGCATGGCCAATAATTTCTACGCGGTTTTTTATACGTGCAAGGGTTTCACCCAAAGCAAACAAGGCGCGTTTGCCCTCAATCGAAACTTCGGCTTCCCCGCCTTTAAATAGCAGATCGGCCGGCAGGGAAAGAATTAAGCGATCATTTTGAGGGATTATGATAAGCCCTTTCAGACGTTCACTTTTTGCAATTGATTTTTCAATAAGCGGACGCAGATAATCAAGGGACAGCGCCTTATTAACGGCAATCTTATCAATATTAATGCGGTCAATTGATCCGGCGCTAAAATTTGCGCTTTGGAACTTACTAAGCCCTTGATTGACAGCCGTTGAAAGCTCTTCCCATTTTTCAACATCAGGAACTGACATAGAATACAGGAGCACAAAAAACGTAAGCATGAGCGCCATAACATCAGTAAATGTTATTAGCCAAAGGGGTACATCTTCTTCAGTTTTTTCTTTGGTCGCGCCAATATTATTTAGAAATGAACGGTTTATTTTTTGCTTTTCCGTTGATTGCGTTTGTACATTTTTATCGTCTGTTTGTGTATTTGTTATTATTTCGTTCATGGTAGAGCCTCTTCCGCAGTTTGGGCATTTGATGGCTCAACCGCGTTGACCGGTGAAAATGGTTCATGCCTGCGAAAATAGAGCTCGATTGTTTTGGGATCGCCCTTGCCCAAACCGGCGGTCATTAGACGATTGGGCAGTCCTGACCGCTCAAGTGTCTGGGTGTATGTACTCACCTTTTGAATGTTTTTGGTTAACGTATCGGGGGCATTATTTTTTTGGGTGGCGGGGTTGGCTTCGATGTTTAAAACCATATCCATACAGTATGGCGCTGTATTTTCGGCGCGTAATAGGGATACGAGTACGGGCAGGAACTCTTCACCGATTACACCGCCCCCAATGCCGTCAGGGATTTTTGCAGTTGGGCTCAGAATTTCACGCTCAAACTGTAGCAAAGGCATTGAAACGTGCATGATTGTGCCAAGACGGTTTTTTCTGATATCAAGGCTTGCGATTTGCGCGGTAAATAATGTTTTTAAATTATCCAAAACATCCCCTTGGTGAACGCTATTTATTGGATCAGGGGCGACGCTTTCACTTAAATCTATAGGTTGATCATCCTGATTAAAGGCCGTTGAAATCGAGTTTAAAACGGGCTTGGCCTTCGCTTCATCATAGGTGGACATTGAATTCAGTACGATAAAAAATGAAAGCAACACGATAAAAAGTGCGAGGGCGAGAAATTGATTAGCCATTTTCTACACGTCTCCTTCTTTTTTAATAGCTCTGCGGCAATTCGGGCAGGGTTTTCTGCTCGGCCAGCATAATTGTTATTGTGCGGGCGCGCTCCGGATTCATACTGGCCATAATAGGGGAGAGCTTGCGTTCAGACATGCCGGATACAACGGCGACCAATACATCTAAATCAAGTGTATCAAAAATACGCGCGGCGTCTTTTGGTTTCATGCCTTCATACACTTTTATTAGGCTTACAATGCGTTTTTGCTCTTCTTCGGATTGATCGTTGAGCAGATTTTCGATTTCTGTACGCAGATTGATAAGTTCGTTGTATTTTGTATCAATTTCTTTTTCTGCGGCTTTTAAGAGAGCTTCGCGTGTTTTTAGCAGATTTTCGCGTGCTTCTAACTGGCGACGGCGCTCGGAAAGCTCTTTAAACACCTCCATTTTAACGGCGGAATATCCCGGCACCTCGTCTACCGGATCACGCCATTGAACAGATTTCAGACTCCTCGCCTGCGGGGGGCAAATCTGTTTCTGCCATTTCCAAATCTTCTGTTTCCATACCCTTGTCAGTATCCGCGTTTATCTCCGTGCTTTGATTTTCTTTTATGGTTTCAGTTTGCGCGGCAATGGCCTTTCCGTCATTTGAAGATAGGCCAGATATAATTTCGACCACGCGCACGGAAAATGACAGCATTGCAACAAAGACAAGTAACGGTATAATTTTAAATTGTTTAAACTTCATAAGTTTTTTTCTCATCTACGCTTTCGGTTTTGCAAAGCGTCATACAAATCTTTTTCTGCTTGAGAGCCGAAACTTTCTGGCTCAGCTGATTTTCTATGCGATTGTTTTTTAAAGGGTTTATCCGGTACACCGCTTGCCCCAACATCATCATCAAGATCACGATCTTTTATAAAAAATGATGGCGGCGGATCATTTTGAAAATGATCATCTTGAAGCTCTCTATCGTAAGAGCGTTCCGTTGTCTCTAAAGTGCGATACAGTTTTTCATCAATATTGTCATCATCATTTTGGTTTGTTTTTTTTAGCGTTTCCTCATACGCAGGTGGCTGTTCTTGTGCTTTACGGCTTTTGGTAGCAAGCTTTTCCAAGCGTCCGGCAAGAGATTCTCCTGATTGTGTTATAAGCTTTAAATCTTCGGCCAAATGCTGTGCATCCCTGATTTGTGCCTGCATTTCAGAATCAGCCGTGTGGCTTACATTTTTAAGACGATCAATAGCGCTGTAGGCTTGTTCGATGTGTCCGTTCAAATCTTTCAGCAAGCCTTCAAATTCGCGGCGATGACTTTTGAAGGCAGATAGATTGCGCGATAATTTCATCGCGTGATACATGGTAAAAACCAAAAATATCAAAAGTAGTATATCCATACCAAGGCTTAATGCTGATCCGTTCATTCGTCATCATCCTTTTCAGGCGGTATATAATCTTCTATCCTAACCGCAATATGTCCTTGTTTTTGACCGACGGGGCCTCTGAACATTGGAAAATGACCGCACCGCATTTCCAGATCTTCGTTAATGCGTGTCGGGAATACAATACGTGATCCCACTTTCCAGTCTAACATATCCCCAAGTGAGGTTGTTAATTCACCAAGTACAGCTTGCAGCTGGATATCTGTTTTATAAAGCTCTTGCGTGAGGTGATTTTCCCAGATTGAATCGCGGCCAAATTTTTCACCCATGAACATTTGCAAAAGAAGTTCGCGGATTGGCTCTAATGTTGCATAGGGGATTAGAATTTCAACACGCCCGCCGCGATCGCCCATATCTACACGTAAACGTGCCAATACACATGCATTACCGCTTTGGGTAATTGTGGCAAAACGCGGGTTTGTTTCCATACGGTCGGGGGAAAAACTGACCGGTGATAAAGGGTCGAACGCAGATGATAGATCACTAAGCGTTACTTCCACCATTTTTTCAACCAGTTTGGTTTCAATCGTCGTATAAGGTCGCCCCTCTACGCGGATTGCGGGTGTTCCCTTTCTACCGCCGAGCAAAACATCCACAATCGAATAAATGAGCGCGCTGTCTGTGACAAGCAAGCCATTGTTATCCCATTCTTCGGCCTTGAATACAGAAAGCATAGCAGGCAGCGGGATTGAATTCATATAATCGCCAAAACGAACCGTTGAGACTTGATCGAGCGATACTTCAACATTATCCGACGTCAAGTTTCGAAGTGATGTGGACATGAGCCGGACAAGACGGTCAAACACAATATCCAGCATCGGCAGGCGTTCATAATTGACCATGGCCGAATTGATAAGCGCCATCACACCGGATGTTTCTTCGCCCGCGCCAAAATCATCGTCAAAGCCAAGAAGGGAGTCAATTTCATCTTGATTAAGGATACGTGTACCGCCATCAGCGTCTACGGCATCGTCAAAATCGGGCATGGCATCACCCTCACCCTCGGCGTCCTCCTCCGGCTCCTCCTCGGCCATATTCTCCCATTCCTCCATCATGGCGCGTTCTTCGTCGCTCATCTCCGAGGTATCTTGGTTTTCTTCAGTATCCGTATCGCTCATAAGAGTATCTTGTTTACTATCTTTTTAATCATGTTTGTTTTATTGAAACACGACCTTGCCATATTATTTACTATTTGCAAAAACCGTGCCTTTGTTTATTTTAAAGCATATAGTCTTAGCGAAACTTTATATTCTTAACCTTTTACCCCATCTATTGAATCAGAATTTCCTGGAATAATACATCTTTTACTTCTACGGGATCGGCGGCTTGATTTACACGCCACAAAAGCTCCATTTGAAGGCGGTATATACCGGCAGAGCCGCGTAAATCCTTAACACGCAACTCACGTAAATATGTCTGGAACTGGTCAATTACGCGCGGTATGACCGCTTCGACGTCGGCCTTATCACTTTCATTATCCAGCTCAAGCTGTACTGTTAAACGTAAGTAACGCGGCGTACCGTCTTCTGTATTGAGATTTACAATCATGGTCGGCATTTCAAGAAAGGCCGTGCCATCGCCGCCGTAACCACCTTCATCATCGCCGTGGTCATCGCCTTTTTTCTTGGACTTCTTTTTGCCTTTCTTATCGCCGTGGTCGCCATCTTTGCCTTCACCGTGATCATCGCCATGCTCGCCGTCTTCACCTTCGCCTGCCTCGTCACCGCCGCCGATAAAGCTGTCCAGCATACCTGTAAAATATGCGGCCGCCCCGCCCCCGCCAATAAGAAGCAAAACACTAAGCAAGATGATCAAAAGCTTTTTCTTGCCGCCTTTGCCTTCTTCTTGACCCTCGCCTTCGCCGCCGTCTTCGGTTGTAGCGGCATCTTCATTTTCGGCTTCTGGTGTTTGATCTTCATCGGACATGGCTTTTTTATCTTTATCAAAAAATTGAATATGAATTATGCCGGAATAGGCACATAGAATTATTACACTCTATAAGTATAAATCAAAAAGCGCAGCAGGTCTAACCCTTCTGCGCCTATATATGCATGTTATTCATTCCTGTTTTGTTTATCAGCATGCTGTTCTACAGGCAAAAATTTCCTTATTTCCCCGGCAATATTGCGCGTACGCCCTTGTGAATAAGATTATTCCACTTTAAAAAACTATATGCAAGACATTGAAATCAAATACTTATGAGGTTTGGCACAGCGTATGCAAATGTTACCAATGATTATTTTTGCGTATTTTATTTTAAGGATGATGCACCGTCATGGAAAATAGTATTTACCTCGGCCTATCGCGGCAAGTTACATTACAGCGTAATATGAATATTATAGCTAATAATGTGGCGAATATGAGCACGCCGGGCTTCCGCGGGCAAAATCTGATGTTCCATGAGTTTATTTCTGATCCTCGCGGCAATGAAGACCCGCTATCCTTTGTTTATGATGAAGGGCAGTATCAGTTGACCGCGCCAGGTAGTGTTGAAAATACAGGGCGCTCGCTGGATGTTGCTCTTGATGGGCCCGGTTTTTTCGGTGTTCAGGGGCCAGCCGGTGAAATTATGTATACGCGCGCCGGTAACTTTTCCAAGGCCGCCGATGGAACATTGGTGACGCAAGCAGGTTTTCCGGTTGCAGGCGCGGGTGGCGGCAATATTGTTATTCCTGATGGCTCTATAGAGGTTAATATCGACCAAACCGGTTTTGTCTCCAATCAAGACGGGCAATTGGGTCAGATTATGGTGTCCGAATTTGAGAACCTACAGACCCTCGACCCTTATGGCGAGAATATGTATCGCACAACCGCCGCCCCCGGTAATCCCGATAATACGCGCACCATGCAGGGGCAAGTTGAAAGCTCAAACGTAAAGCCCGTCGTCGAGATGACGCGCATGATTGAGACTTTGCGCTCTTTTCAAAATTTACAAAACATGATGCAAAGCGAAAATGAGCGTTTGCGTAATGCAATTCAAAAATTGACAGAAAACAGCTAAAAGACACGGCAAATATGATTTATAATAGAGGAGTATCCAAACCATGAGATCATTAGATATCGGCGCCACCGGCATGCTGGCACAGCAAATGAATGTGGATGTTATATCCAACAACATTGCCAACATGACGACAACTGGATTTAAACGACAACGCGCTGCGTTTCAGGATTTGATTTATCAAAATATTGACCGCCCCGGCTCTACCAGTTCGGATGCGGGTACGGTTGTTCCGACCGGTTTACAAATGGGGCTTGGGGTTAAAACCGGCTCTGTATACCGTGACCACGCACAAGGGGCGATCCGTATTACCGAAAACCGCCTTGATTTGGCAATAACCGGTGAGGGGTATTTTCAAATTGAATTGCCTAGCGGGGGGACGGGCTATACCCGTGATGGTACTTTTGGTCTTAATGATAATGGCGATCTTGTTACTATTCAAGGGTATCTGGTTGATCCCGGTATTACCATTCCACAAGATGCGATCAGTATTGATATTAATGGCGAAGGTGAAGTTATAGTCGGCCTGCCTAATCAGGTCGCTTTACAAAATGTTGGCCAATTACAATTGGCTAATTTTGTAAATCCGGCGGGTTTAGAAGCCATTGGAGAAAATTTGTTTTTAGAGACAGATTCATCCGGCGCTGCTACTACCGGCAATCCTAATCAGGAAGAATTTGGAGCCGTACGCCAGGGTGCGTTAGAGCAATCTAATGTCAATGTGGTGGAAGAGATTACCGAATTGATTACGGCGCAGCGTGCGTATGAAATGAATTCCAATGTGATTTCAACCAGTGATGAAATGTTACAAACGGTTACGCAGCTTCGTTAATAGCTAAACACCTAAAAGATGCTTTAAAAGAGTAAAAG
This sequence comes from uncultured Alphaproteobacteria bacterium, assembly GCA_963702155.1. Lineage (GTDB taxonomy): Bacteria > Pseudomonadota > Alphaproteobacteria > Micavibrionales > Micavibrionaceae. The sequence goes on along the minus strand of OY969717.1, from coordinate 279,123 downwards.
GAAAACGCTTATGATACATTTGAAACGATCAGATGAAAAAACATTTAAACAGGTTTTGCTGGTTTTGATTGGCGCGCTTTCCTTTATTCTTGCGGTATCATACTCGCAAAATGCCGGTGCGGTTGGTTTAAAAGGAAATGGTCTTATTGAAAAAGATGTGATCATGCTGAGTGATATATTTCACAGTCTTCCGGAACATAAAGACAAGGTGTTAGGCCCAGCCCCGCAACCGGGTAAAGATATGACCCTTAGCGCGCGTACGTTATTGCGTGTTGCAATGGCGCTCGATTTATCATGGCGACCAAGCAGCGGCGCGGAACATATTGTTTTAAGCCGCGCAGCTACTCTGGTTAGTCATGATGATATTACGCATGTTATCCGTAATGCCGTTATCAAGGATGGGTTCCCCGGGTCTTTTATGATTACAACCGATCAGAAAACGCAGATTATTTTGCCGCCAGATATGCCTAAAACAGCCGTAATGGATACGATTGATGTTGATATGGCGTTGGGGCGTTTTGATGGCACGCTTGTTGCCCCTTCCGCCGAAAACCCGGTTCAGCGGCTGCGCGTACGAGGTAAAATAGAGCCGACAACACATGTTCCGATTTTATCGCATACCGTGCGTAACGGGACGATTATAACCGCCAATAATATTGAAACTGTTGAAATTCCGACGAAAAGCTTGAGCAGTCAGGTTATTATTGATGCCAACGCGCTTTTAGGTTCCACACCCCGGCGGATGATTAGCGCAGGGCAACCTATTAAAGTTAATGATATTCAAGCGCCGCAAGTTGTTGAGCGCGGCGAGATTGTAACCATGATTTTTAAACGCGGACCTTTACAATTGACCGCGCAAGGCAAGGCGATGGAAAACGGCGCAAAGGGCGATATGATCCGCGTTATAAATACGGGCAGTAACCAGAGCATTCAAGGGACGATTTCAAACCCGCGCGAGATTATAGTAACAAGCTTTTAGTCTTTTGTTTTTCTTAAATAAATACTGTGTATGAAAAGGATAATGTTATGAAACACCTCAATACTTTAATTTTAATTTTGAGTAGCACAACAATTTTGAGTGCGTGTGCAACAGCCGATAAAATCTCAAAAATCGGGCAGGCACCAGAAATGACACAGATTGCAAACCCTATAACTCAGCCCGCATATCAACCTGTTAGCCTTCCTATGCCTGCGCCAGAAGAGATTTACAGGGAGCAAAACTCTTTATGGGCATCCAACCGCCAGACATTTTTTGAAGACCAGCGTGCGGATAATGTTGGTGATATTGTTACCGTTTTAATTGATATTAATGATGAAGCGGAACTTGAAAATGAATCTGAGCGAAGCCGCACAAGTAGCGAAGATGCCGACCTCCCTGCTCTGCTGGGGTATGAGCAAGCGCTTGATAGTATCCTGCCCGAAGCGATTGATAACACCGATTTAACGCAGTTTGGCTCTACCTCTAATAGCGGCGGATCGGGTAGCATTGAGCGAGAAGAGGAAATTACAGTTAAAATGGCCGCACTTGTTACCCAAATTTTACCGAATGGTAATCTTGTTATTAGCGGATCACAAGAAGTTCGCGTAAACTTCGAGAAACGTATATTAAAAATTGATGGTGTAATCCGGCCAGAAGATATTTCCAACACAAATACAATATCTTATGAGCAGATTGCAGAAGCCCGCATTATATATGGCGGTGAAGGTCATTTAACCGATGTACAGCAACCACGTTACGGACAGCAACTTTATGATATTGTGTTTCCGTTTTAAACTTCATAAATAGCGAATAGATTTTTTTATTTCAAGAAAGGCCTATGTTTAAATCATAGGTCTTTTTTTGTTCTTGGTTCGGTTTTTGAATACGGGCGCTAAAATCTTTTTCGCAAATACAATTTTCAATTTCTTTTATAAGCGTTAGCGCAATATTCCGTTGCAGGGTTGTGTACTTTAATTCCGAGAAACTTAACCCAAGCATTTTATAATTTGCGCGGTTATAATTGCTCTCATCAAACATTTTGCGAGCCTCATCGCATGCTTGTTTTTCTTCCGCCTTTGATCCGTATTTTGCTTTTTCCAAAATATATTCTCGTTTTAAAAGCAGAACTTCAAGGGATTCTGGTATCTCAAAAGGTTTGCTGATGGATTCTCTTTTCGTAAACCGTGATTTTAGGGATTTAAAACGCATAATTTCCTTATTTTATTTAATATTAAATGTCTTTTAAAATCACAGCTAAGGCTCTTACTGTCAAGGGTTTTCATAAAATAAAAGCCGCCTTTTTAAAAAAAAGGCGGCTTTGGATGTCAAAAAAACTATTTAGAATCTTTTAAATATTTTAGTCGTCGCGATGGGTCTTTTCCATACGCTCGTGACGTTCTTGAGCTTCTAAGCTTAATACAGCTATTGGCCTTGCCTTCAAGCGCGCAATAGAAATCGGCTCTCCGGTTTCTTCACAATATCCGTATTCATCTTCATCTATACGGGCCATGGCCTTATTGATTTTATTAATTAATTTACGCTCACGGTCGCGTGTGCGAAGCTCTAGCGCATGGTCGGTTTCCGCAGAAGCGCGGTCGGCTAAATCTGGCTTTTGAAGCTCTGTGCCTTGCAATGTTTTTTGAATTGTACCTTGAGATTCGCGTAATAACTCTTCGCGCCACTCAATAAGCTGACGACGAAAATATTCCTTCATCACATCGTTCATAAATTCGCCCTTATCCTGCTCCGGATCATAATCCGGCGGGACGATTGCACTATTGTTTGAAGACATATTTTAATCCTTTCGTTTAAAAAGACTTTTTAAAAAGACACCAGAATATAAGGGCAAGCGACCGAATAAACAAGCAAAATATACGCCTTGCTATAAAAGCTTATCCTAAGTTAAGCGTTAAATATTATGCGCTGGCATCTAATGCAACCTGAATTTTGGCCAGTTCTACCTGCGCTCTTAAATCAATTTCATCCATAAGGCCTGTAAGGGCGGGGTCATTTATTTTTTCGCGGTGGGAAGCCACAACATCGGCGATATCGATCATGTGTCCGATCGTCATATTGCCGTTAAGCATGGCCATTTTTAATTTATCCAACTCGCTTAAAATATCGCCTGCCCTCTGACGCATCCGTTTTTTGGATGCTCTGGCCGTAGGGTCTTCAACCGATTGTACGGCAAGTAAGGCATCCACATGTGCGATTGACCTGCTTGCCGGCGCGCCTTGGGGCTTGGCCGCGCCAGAAGACACCATATCGCCGAAGGAGCCGCCGGATTGATCTGGCTTTTTCTTTTTATCTGATTTGGAGGGGCCTTGCGCCGCTCCCGGGCCGTTGACTTTCATATTTAGTATCACTCTTTTCTTTTGAGTATGCCTGTTTTTGCCTGCGTTTAAAAGCGGATAGAAGGAAATTTTTGCCCCTTTGTTATACACATATCGCTATAGTCACGCGGTATATTTTTGCTCCAATCCCTTATGTACGGTTACTTACAAGCATAAAAAGCGCATTTTCTTTTAATATTAGAAAGTTTTTTTAAAAACTGGCACGGCATTCGCAAGACTAACTCTTGAAAAGATGAAGTGGGCTTTAAGGCTCAAATTTTAAAAAATGATGTTTAGTTTTAAAGGATTTTGTTTCATGGCACAGGCCAAGACACATATCAAATTACAAAAGAATAATCCAGTTTTGATCCTAGATCAAACAGGCACAGGTCAAGAGCGTGTTTTTAAATCCCCCAAGAATTGGGTAGCAGTTGGCAACGCGCCTCTTGTCCTGTGGTTTCTGTCTATTTGTTTGTTTCTTATTGCCTCTGTTGCTTTTAATGCAGCGCAGGCAAAAACATCCCGCATCAAAGATATTGTTAATATAGAGAGCGTTCGCGACAACCAATTGGTTGGATATGGACTTGTTGTCGGCCTTAATGGTACGGGCGACAGCCTTAATAACTCCCCTTTCACCCAGCAAAGCCTTATAGGGATGTTAGAGCGTCTTGGAGTTAGTGTACGCGGTGATAATTTGAATACCGGTAATGTTGCCGCCGTTATGGTGACGGCCGATCTACCGCCCTTTACCAATCAGGGTGCGCGGATTGATGTTTCTATTTCAGCATTGGGGGATTCTTCGAGTTTGCTTGGCGGGACACTGCTTGTAACGCCTCTTCTGGCGGCGGATGGTGAGGTTTATGCTGTTGCACAGGGCGAAGTTAGTGTTTCCGGCTTTAGTGTAGAGGGTGATGCCGGAACCGTAACGCAAAATATTCCTACCTCTGGACGTATTGCTAGCGGGGCCATTGTTGAGCGCGAGATTGGTTTTAAATTGGCTGATCTTACCCAAGTTAAGCTGTCGCTTAAAAATCCAGATTTTACAACGGCGCGCCGTATTTCTCAGGCAATTAATGGTTTTACATCGGCAAGTCTTGCCTATGCGGAAAATCCGGCCAGTGTAGTTTTACGCCGTCCGGCCAATTATGACGGCACGATCGTTGATCTTATTACCGATATCGAGCAATTACCGGTTCAACCGGATCAGCCCGCCCGTGTTGTCATATCAGAGCGTACAGGTGTGGTGGTTATTGGCGCGGATGTAAGGGTTAGCAGTGTGGCTATTGCGCAAGGTAATTTGACCGTGCGCGTGACCGAAACACCGCAAGTATCACAGCCTAACCCTTTTTCGCCATTGGGTGAGACAACGGTTGTCCCACGCTCTGACATCGACATTAATACTGGCGCAGATGTACGCCTCGCCCCGCTAGAGACCGGTGTAACATTGCAGGATTTGGTTACGGGCCTTAACAGTCTTGGCATGCAACCGCGTGATATTATAACAATATTGCAAGCCATTAAAGTTGCTGGTGCGCTTCAAGCAGAGATAGAGGTTATGTAGATGACTGATATGCTCTCCCCCGATACAACGCTTGCGCTTATAAACGCTTCGCAAAATGATACGGTCAAAGCCGCCAAGAAATTGAGCGCCGCCGATCAGGATAAAGTTGCAGAAGCCGCCAAAGAATTTGAAGCCGTTTTCATAACCGAAATGATGAAGCCGATGTTTGAAGGTATTGAAACAGCCGCGCCTTTCGGCGGCGGTAAAGGTGAAGAAATCTTTCGCGGCTTTATGCTTCAGGAATACGGCAAAATGGTTGCTGAGACCGGCAGTGTTGGTATTGCCGCGCATGTGAAACAAGAAATGATCCGGATGCAGGGCGCAGACCCTGAAATTCTGGATTTAGATACTTTGGAAGCTGAAATAGCACCCCCTCAAACCTCAGATGATTTTGTCGCATTAAAACCAAAAGGATTGAATGATGAATAAGACACCTTCTAATAATGTCGTTGATTTTCCCTCCCCGCTTTTGCCGGCGGATGCTGGCAAAGCGTTGCGCACGCTTGTAACATATACAGAAAAGCTTATCGGTCTTACAGATCGTGAAACACAGGCGCTTGTTCAAAATGATATTACCGCATTTGCCATTTTGCAGGACGAGAAGGAAAAAATTTCCCTGCACTATGCGCGCGCTTCGGCGGAATTTAGAGAGCGGTTAGAAGAATTTCGCGGCATTGGTGACGCGCTTATCCGTCAACTTGAAAAATTGCAAATAGAGCTTGGCGATAAAAGCCGCAGTAATGGCCGCGTTATCGAGCAGATTTATTCAAGGGCGAAAAATAATACAGATCGTTCCCTCATTACTGCGCAAGAATTGGGGCAAAAAGCACGTCTTCACCTTGAGGATATAGAAAAGCAGAGCGATATGGCACAGAGTTTGCATAACCATAAACACGATTTAGATGCCAAGCATAAAGAAGGAACAGGAACAGGATCATGAATAATACGCCCTACTCCGAATATACAAAAAATAATATAGAAGCGCCGGCTATTCAAGCCGACACACCAAACTTTTCTTATAAGTTACCAAAGGATCCCGTTGGCGCAATTGAAGAAATGATGAGTATTATTGATGATATGTGCAGTGTATATGCCCGTGAGACTGATGTTTTAAAAGCCGCAAATTCGCAAGATTTTATGGCGATGCAGGATGAAACACTACAAACAGCGGCGCGGTATCAAGATGCCATGCAGCAAATGATTTTGCGCAAAGACGAGATCAAAAATATTGATCCTGTTTACAAGAACAAACTCAACGATATGCAAAAAGATTTTAGTGTTATAGCCAAAAAAAATCTGGATGCGCTTGAGCGTATGCAACGTTGTGTTGGAAGGATTGGCAATAAAATTCGTGAGGCCGCGCAAGATGTAGCCAAGAAAGAGCGCACAGTAAGTTATGGCGCGCACGGTATGGTTTCAGACCCCCGTCACAAGGGTGTTTCCATGGGTATTAACGAAACAGCATAAGCATAATTATTAAAAGAGACAGAAATAATGGGCATAGAGCACATATTTACATTGCAAACAGGACAAGGCAGTACGGGGCAGAATACGGGTTCCACCAAAGATGTCCATGCAGACAGCGCGGCCGCCAAAACGCAAGGCGCGAATGGCGGCGTATTTGCAGATGGCTTATCGTTTTTTGATTTTATGCTGGCGCGTGTAAAGGGTGATCAAGCCGCCAAGGATTTAGCACGGTATCAGGATGCAAATAGTGGGAAGAATGATGGCGCAAATATTCTTCAATCTGACAACCCTGCACTGGCAAAAGACCCGGCCCTAGATTTAAAAACGATTTTGGCGGCTACGCCCGCATTGCAGGAGCAGGTTGAGAAATTTAGTACCTCTGCCCCCTACTCTATTGGTGATACGCTGGCTCTTAACCAGCAGGTATTTGATAATATTATGGTCAAATTGCCTGATGGTGATTTAGAGATTACAGAAGAAGAGCGCGTGGCGCTTGAAGCTTTCAAAGATAAAGCGCCTAATCTTTTTGATCTTATATTCGCACCCGCTGATAATGAAGGGGAAGCGGATACTAAAGATGGTAAGGCTGTGAAATTTGACCCGCTTGCACGTTTGCTAAGCTCTATTGAAACCAGCAAGACAGACGCTTCCTCGCCTGCAAATATTCTATCTGATATGAGCGCGGCACAGATTACCGATTTGAAAGCCTATATTAAAGAGCTAGAACGTTTTGAATACCAAGAGAACAGCTCTGATAATATTCAAGGTTTGGCTTTTCCTACACCGCCTGAATCATTAGATAAAATCGCAAGATTTTTAAATACGGCCAATATAGGGGCGCGCGGTAAAACAAACATAGCTACAGACACACCAGCAGCGCTCGATACTGCTGCCAAAGATGTTAAATCAGCCGGTACGAAGACCGATAAAAGCCTACCCCTTATGAATCACGATGCGCATGGTTTTGCCGGGTTTGATGAGGCATCCACACAAGTGCAACGCTTTAACAAGTTTTTACAATCTATGGATGATACCAAGGATATTAAAAACGGTCCGGTTCGGAATAGTGATTTAAAAGATACGCTTTCCTCTAAAGATATTTCTGCTACGCGCGCAACTCCTGTTTCTGGCACACCTGTATTTAGCAGTATGGAAGCAATGTCACCTTTATCAGGTTTTATGTCTGGTGATCCAGCGCTCGGTTTTATGAGCGGCGCGGACAGTATTGATAGCTTGATGGTACAATCCACACAAAGCGCACCTAATGGTTTGAGTGCGCTAACAAATACGTCCTTACAATCCGCACACGCAACGACGCCGCATCCGGCGGTTTCAAATCTGGCCATTAAAATCCAGAAAAACGCCTCCAATGGCGAAACGCGCAACATTAACATTCAGCTTGATCCGCCTGATTTAGGGCGGTTAGAGGTGCGGATGAGTTTTGACAAAGACAAGACTATGAAAGCGTCCATTATCATAGAAAAGCCTGAAACGCACCTGATGCTTCAGCGCGACGCGAATGCATTAGAGCGCGCGCTGGCCGATGCGGGTGTTGATATTGATGGCGGCGGATTAGAGTTTGAGTTGGCCGATCAGGATCATGATTTCTCACATAATGGTGATTCCAATGATGATCTTACAGGCAATACTCACGGCCAAAATGCCATAGGTGAGCCTGATATTACTGAAACAACAATGAATTGGTCGGTTGATCCGGCAACCGGTCACATGCAGTACAGCATTCTGGTTTAAAGAAAGGATTTTTAAGATATGGCATCCGATGTCACAATTAACACTGCTGTCAATCAGCAACAGAGAACAGCAGCTTCCCAAGGCAAGCTGGCGGATGATTTTTCCGAATTTTTGACTTTGCTCACAACGCAGCTTCAAAATCAGGATCCGCTTTCCCCGATGGATACAACAGAATTTACAAACCAGCTTGTATTGTTTTCCGGCGTGGAACAGCAGATCAACTCTAACCAGAAGCTTGATGATCTTATCTCGCTCCAGCTTAACAATGCCTTTTCATCAACCCTTAATTATGTCGGGATGGATGTTAGCTATATTAGCGCAGAAGCCAATTATGATGGCGAGACGCCAGTTAAAATTAATTATGCACTGGATGAACAAGCCAGAACATCGCAAATCGTTATTCGTGATGAAGGTGGCAAAACCATATTTACGGCCGATGCCTCTAAAGATGTCGGGTCACATGAATTTATTTGGGATGGGTCTCAAGATGGCGGCGGGTTTGCGCCTGCCGGCACCTACTCGATTAATGTGGATGCGTTAAATGCTGATGACGAATTTATCCAGAATACGACCGTTGTTAGTGGACGGGTTCGCGGCGTTGAAACTCAAAACGGGCAGATGTTTGTTTTGGTTGGTGAACGCGCAGTAGCCGTATCAAATATTTTAAATGCCAGCACCCCTGATCCGGAACCGGACGCAGAACAGCCTGAAACCAACGGGGGGACAGATGCTTAAAAAAACTCACCTTATTATTTTTAAACTTTTACCGACTTCCAATAGAAAAGGAGTATAACCATGGGACTTTTTGGATCACTTTTTACAGGCGTATCAGCCCTATTCTCACAATCGCAGAATACGGCGATTATTTCCAATAACATTGCAAACGTAAATACTACAGGTTTTAAGCGCTCTGAAGCGGCGTTTGAAAGCCTGGTTACAACAGAAAGCCGTTTGAGCGCTTATTCTCCAGGTACAGTAACTGTAAACAGAATACAGCGTGTAGATCAACAAGGCGCGATCCAGCAGACCTCTTCTGCTACGGACGCCTCTATCTCCGGTAATGGTATGTTTCCGGTTAAACGAGCCGTCGATGGCCAACAAGAGTTTCTATATACTCGTGCTGGGCAATTTTCTGAAGATTCTCAAGGGCTTCTGAGGAACTCCGCAGGATTTGTTCTATATGCATGGCCTTTGGATACAGATGGTAATTTGCCTGCTAACCAAGGAGATCTGACATCTCTTGTTCCGGCAGATGTTGCGTTTTTGGGTGGTTTGACCCGTCCGACCAGTTCGGCAGAATTTGCGATTAACCTTGATGCCGAAGAAGTTGATGTGGATTATGCTACGGCGGCGGCTGGTACATCACCTGTCGATTTCTCAAGGGGTTTGACCGTTTTTGATAGCCTTGGTTCAGGACAGGTTTTGACTTTTGAATACACCAAAACATACGGCCCGCAAGCCACCGCCTTTGGTACAGTTGGAAATCTATCCCAAACCGACCGCCTCGTACCAGATATTGGTATGACTGATGGTGATCAGTTTACTATTGGTGTGGATGGCGGTGTAGGCCGAACATACGAGGTGAATGATTTGGCCGGTAACCCGACATCTGGAACGGAAGATGTTGCCGTAACAACAATCAATGATATTATTGCCGATATTAATGCAAACATACCTGGTGCGACTGCATTTTTAGGGAATAATGGCGAAGTTGTCATACAGCGAGACTCTTTTACTGTAGGCGGTGAAACACTTGAAATTGCCAATACAACCGGCACGCCGCTTACGGCGCTTGGTATTAGTGTTGCAGGCTCGCCTTTTGCCTCTACAACGCTTGATAGTGCTACCTATGATAACGGGGGGCCAGGTGATAGCCCGCCTTATAGTAGCGAAGGATTTCCCGCGTTGCAGTTTCTACCGGGTGATGGTGAATATAATAATCGCGGCTGGTGGCAACTTACAATTAAGCATCCCGATGGAACCAATCTATCCAATGGTATGATCAACTTTAACGGGGATGGTACTGTTAACGCCCTTCCTGATGGTGATGGCAATATTGATATTGAGCTAAACGGCGTGGACTGGAATAACGGTTCTCAAGATCAAAATCTTGAAATTGATATTGAACGGTTCTCCCAATTTGCGGGTAACTATGATGTTATCTTCTCTGATCAAAATGGTGCAGAACTTGGTCTTCGGACAGGGGTTGAGATTGATCGTGATGGTATCGTCATTGCAAGGTTCTCCAATGGTGCGTCTGCCGATCTATATAAAGTGCCGCTTGTTACATTTGCAAACACGAATGGTTTGCAGGAAGTTTCCGGTACGGCCTATAGCGAGACTGAAGGCTCTGGTGAAGAAAACTTGCGAGAAGCCGGTCGCGGAGGCGCGGGATTTGTCGAACCTTCTACGCTGGAGGCTTCCAATGTTGATTTGGCGGACGAATTTGCGCGGCTTATTGTATCGCAGCGTGCCTTTGGTGCGGCTACACGGACAATTAATACTGTTGACCAGATGACACAAGATTTACTTAGTCTTAGAGGTTAAACCAATAGGACACTTTAAAAAACCCAGGAGGATTTTTTTGAGTATATAAGAATATCAGAGCCGGTGCATTTTCGTTTTATGCTACCCTGCATCCTAAAACCCTTACGGAAGCGGCCGATCTGATACCCCTTATAAAAAGTTATCCAGAATGAATAATTTTTTATGAGTTCCAAGGGCGCACTTATGATTGCGATTAGATTTTTTGTATCTGAAGAACCCAACACAAAAAAATCCATTCTTTAAAGTGCGTCCTTTCTTTTTTTGCCTTACAATAGATTACATTAGTATTCATTTCGAATAAGGAGGCGATATACCATCATGGTTAATGATGTCCTTTTAGGGTCATCCATCTCTAATACGCTTACCAGCATCAATCGAGCAAAACGCTTGTTTGATAATACTTCCTTGCGCCTTGCAACAGGGCTTAAAGTCAATTCCGCGCTTGATAATCCGCAAAACTTTTTTCTCTCCAAATCCCTGCAATTCCGCGCCTCTGATTTTGCAAGATTGCTTGATGGTGTCGGGCAAAGCGTCCGCACTATAGAAACAGCCAACCATGGTGTTGAGGCCATTGAAGATCTGGTTATACAAGCCGAAGCCATTGCACAAACATCACTGGACAAAACGCGTGCTGGTGTAGTTGACCCTGCGATTCAGGCTTTGACTATCAATACGAGCGGTACACCTCTTAATGAGCAAATTGCAAACTCTAACCCTGTTGCGTACTGGCGTCTTGATGATGCCGGAGGCACAGCCGTCAATTTGGGTAGCGGCGGCGCGGCCATAAATGGCACATATTTTGGGGGCGTATCCAATGCGCAGGCTGCACTTTATGATAATGGCGGCGCACCTTCTGCGCAATTTGATGGTGTGAATGGCCATGTCAGAATACCGGATAGCGCGCTTATAAATACGGGGGCGTATAGACAAAGAACGATTGAAGTTGTTTTTAATGCTGATGATTTAAGCGGGCGGCAGGTTATTTATGAGGAAGGTGCAACCGTAAATGGTTTAACCATTTATATAGATAACGGTTCGCTTTATATTACGGGCGAAGATCAGGGCGATTGGGAAGATGCAAATTTCAATGCTCCAATACTAGCCGGAGAAACCTATCATGCGGCATTAGTGTATGATCGTGATACACAAAGCTTTACCGGATATTTAAACGGCGTGGCAATGGGACCGCCCGTTGCCACAGGGAATCGTGATTTTCCGCCCCATTCGGGTGATATCGGTATCGGGCGGGCGGCGGACGGCGTTCAATGGCATGACGGGGAAAGCGGCGGAAGTGGCTTTTTCTTTAACGGGCGTATTTCGGATGTTGCGGTTTATAACACGGCTCTTACTCAAATAGAGCTTGAAGCGCGCGCGCAATCACTTAATTCTGAATTTTCGACCGGCTATATCAATACGGATTTTGAAAATGTGATCGCGCAGATTGACCGAATGGTTATCGATGCCAACTATCGCGGAATTAATTTGCTTGCCGGTGATAATTTACGCACCGATTTTAATGAAAACCGTACCAGCTACCTAACCACGGAAGGTGTTGATTTTACCTATCAGGGGCTGGGCATTCAAAACCGCGAGTTCATTGGAGAGGAGAATATTCAAGACATTATCGATTCGACGCGTAGCGCTTTAAAAAAAATTCGCTCCTACGGATTTACATTGAGCAACGATATCTCAATCATCCAAAATCGCAAGGTTTTTAGCGAGAATTTGATCAATACTCTTGAATCCGGTTCGGATGATTTAATTGTTGCGGATCAGAATGAGCAAGCGGCGAATTTATTGGCGGGGCAATTGCGCCTTGATCTGGGGATAACGGCGCTATCTCTTGCGGGGCAATCGCAGGCTACAATTCTTGATATTATCACGGGCAATGCGTAAAACCGCTTTATTCACGCTTTTATCCATTTTTTTGCCCTGATATTCTACTTTTTTAAGACATTGTTAAGACTTTATGCTATATTCTGGAATAAGTACCCAAGTATAGGGTGCAATTATATATAGACTTATTTGGTAAAACCTAGGAAAGGAATATAACCATGTCTTCAGATGTAGTACTAACCGCAGCACTGCGGAACAACCTTCTCACATTACAGAGCACACAGCGTTCTATTGACCAAACACAATTGCGTTTGGCCACAGGACTTAAAGTTAACTCCGCTCTTGATAATCCACAAAACTTCTTCGCCGCACAATCGCTTAATAACCGTGCGAGTGACTTGACCCGTCTTTTAGATGGTATTTCACAGTCGATTAGAACTGTTGAAACTGCCAATGAAGGTGTTGAGAGTTTAACGCGTTTGGTTGAGCAAGCCGATTCTATTACGCAATCTGCACGTGACCAAATTTTGGCCGCGGAAGATAATGCGCGTTTGGTTGGTGATGTTAATCTAAGTGATGAAAATGATCTTGTTGATCCAGGATTTTCAGGCGGATCAATAACTGCCGGATCAAATTTTGATATTGTCACAACTGATTCCAACGGCGACCAAATTACAGAAACCATTACTATAAACGATGGCGATTCTGCTGCTTCTTTGGCTGCACAGATTACAAATGCTTTTGCAGATGATCAAGATGGTGAAATTACTGCTCGTTTAACAGATGATGGGTTCCTTGAAATTGAAAGTGTTGATGGACGCTCCTTTAGAATTGAGGACGATGTTGCAGCAGGTAACGCTGTCGGACTTGCCGGTTTTCAAGCACTTGGTTTTACAGACCAATTTGTTGAGGAAACTCAGGGTGCTGCCGGTGTTGTGGCTTCTGCTACTGTTGTTGGTGGAAGTCAACTAACATCCATTTCAATTTATGAAGGTGCAGGCGACTTGGCTGAAGCCGGTGACAATCTTGATGGTGCTACTTTCCAAGATGCCGACGGAAACACAATTATTTCCGGTTTAGCTATTGGGGACACTATTGATTTTACAGTTGATGGTGAAAATGAACAAGTTACTATTGCTGCAGGAACAACCTTTCAAGATATTGTTGACACGATTAACGATCCTACAGGCGATCTCGCCAATCTTGTACGGGCTGAATTCGATACAGTAACTGGACAGTTTCAAATTGAAGCTATATCAGGTGAAGCTACTAACATTGAAATCGGCGTTACTGCTGCTGCAGCTTTCAACTTTGATCTTGATTTTGGAGATACTACAGGTGACATTGATGACTTTAGCGGCCCAGGTGGAGCAATTGTTGAAAGAAACTTTGCTTTCAGCACAAGCTCGGGCGAACTGGAAGCTCTGGCGCAAAACTATAACGAGATCCGTAACCAGATTGACCGTATTGTGGTTGACTCCAATTACCGCGGTATTAACCTGCTTCAGGAAGATGACCTTGTTACGACCTTTAACGAGACACGGACAAGCCGCCTAACCACAGAAGGGGTTGATTTCTCCGCCGATGGCCTTGGCCTTACGGAAGCGTCTTTTTCTAGCAATGCTGCGATTGAAACATCTTCTGGTCAAGTTCGTGAAGCATTGAACCGTATTCGTGCCTTTGGTAACACGCTGGCGAATGATATTTCCATTATTCAGACCCGCCGTGACTTTACCGAGAATATCATTAATACGCTGGAATCAGGTGCCGATGATTTGACCGTGGCAGATACGAACGAAGAAGGTGCGAACCTCCTTGCGCTTCAGACCCGTCAGGCCTTGGGTGTTACATCCTTGTCCCTCGCGTCTCAGTCACAGCAGTCCGTGCTACGATTGTTCTAATCAAACGGATAACAATACTTATTTTTCAGATACACTTTTTTCTGATCAAACAAAAGCCGGGGCAGAACGCCCCGGTTTTTATTTTACCGTTTTAGTTTTTAGCCGCTACGCGTTGTTTTCCGTACGCTTTACATCCAATAAAATAAGAACAGCCCTTTCATATAAGCTACATTTTTTCATTTTTTCTTAAGCCTTGGCGTGGTATAATATATTTATATTCGCGGCAGAAGCCGCTTCATATCCCTAGCCCACGAAAGGAAGAAATCCATGGCGCTTGTTATTGACCTCAAACCTGGTGAGAAAATTTTAATTGGTGATGCCGTTATCACCAATGACACGCAGCGTACGCGTTTGCACATTGCCGGAGATTCCCCGATTTTACGTGAAAAAGATGTTTTGCAAGAGGAGGATGCGAATAGCCCTTGCACTAAAATCTATTTCCTGATTCAATGTATGTATCTGGCGCATGACCCGTCGGTTTATCATCCCAGATATTTTGATTTGATAAAAGATATTCAGAAAGCCTCCCCCACCTCATCCATTTTCTTTATGCAGATTAACGAACAAATTATGGCCGGTTCCTATTACAAGGCGCTCAAACTTGCAAAAGAGCTTATCAAACATGAAGAGGAGCTGATTGAGCATGCCAGGAAACAAGCCTAATAACCCCTACGCCTCGGCTGCCGGTGCGTATGATAAAAACGCGCAGGCACACACACCCAATCAGCGGGAATTGGAAGCACGGGTTTTGCTTAAATCTGCGAAAATGCTTACTGATTTGCAAGGTAATTGGGATGAGGTTACCCCCGATATTTTAGAAGCCACGCTTAAATATAACCGCCAAATCTGGATGATGTTTTATGATACGGCGATTGAGAATAAAGAAGGCGATCGTCCGGGTGATTTGCGTAGTAATATTATCAATCTTGCTAATTTTATCTTTAAACGTGAAATTGATGTGATGTCAGTGCCAGAGCCGGAAAAGCTTGATGTTCTAGTGAATATTAATCGTGAAATTGCCGCCGGATTAATGAGTAGCCCCTCACCAGACACTGCAAAAGAATAAAACTCCTGTGAAAAGATTTGCGCCTTAATGCGGCTAGCATTTTTGTATTTATTATTATGGTTTCTGTAGAATTTCATATCATAAGGCATGCCCCTGTAATTAAACGTGATGGTTTTATTTATGGGGATGATGCAGACATAGATATGCAGAGCGTTGCACCGCAGCTGCAAAAGATGGCATATATCCTGCCTAGTCCGGCACAATCATTGTGGCTATATTCAGGTGTTCCCCGAACGTATGAGACTGCGCGCGGTGTTATGCGTATGCAAGGATGCCCCAATCATTTACTTCTTAAACATGAAGGGTTTAGAGAGCAAAATTTTGGTGCGCTTATCGGGCAACGACATGAAGCCATACAACAGCATTTACAATTTATAGATGGTAAAATTTATGCGCCAAATCCACCTGATGGAGAGCGTATACCCCAATTTATAGAGCGGGTTGCGCGGGCCTTTGAGGGCTTCAGAAACATTCCTTTTAACCCGCCACCCGCGTTTGTTGTTTTTTCACATGGGGGTACGATTCGGGCGTGCCATTTATATTTTAAGAATCTGGATAAAAAAAGTTTTATAAATCTTGATACGCCACCACTCTTTCACGCACAATATACGCTAAGCCTATAAAGGCTCGTCCATTAAAAAGCATCTTTATTACACTAAAGATGCTTACGTTTTTATCTCGTATATATGGGGGTATTATGCGCTAGTGCTTACTTCTCCAGAAGATGTTGACGCACCCGTTTGAGCAGCGGCGTTTAAAGCCGCAGATGCTTGCTGAGCCTGCGCTATGTCGACAGATTGTGATGGCGCAGATGATTGAGAAGGCGCAGATAATGCTTCAGAACCGGATGAAGATGATTGACGAGGTGCATCATTACCATTTAATAAGGCTCTTGAAGTTTCTGCTCTTTGACGTGCTTGAAGTGTTGTTTCATTAGGGAATTCACGGACAACATCGCCTGTATCCGAATCCCTTATCTGTAGAATGGCCGTGTCAAAATTAACATCTAACCTAATATAAGGACTAACATATGGTGCTTGTGGCCCTGAACGTACAGCAGTAGGCGCTTCCGCCTTGGGTGCGGCCTGCACCTGAGCGCGGGAAATATCGCTGCCTTCGGTTGTTCCCCGAAGCAACGAACTATTTGCCAATACTGAATTCACAGCTTCAATCATAGTTAAAATCCTAAAACCCTGAACTAAAACCTAAAATCCTTTAAGCGATATAATTCAGGTATACTACCCTACTATCATTGTATTATGATATTGGGCAAGCTGTCAAGTAAAAGAGTCTGTTCTCCACAACATAATACTATCGTGCTATACATTAAAAAATTGCTTTAAGCATTTGTTAATACTTGCATTTAAGGAACTAATCTGAGGGGCATAACCACATGTGGCAGTATCCATAAGTCGCACATCACTTTTAACCTATTACCCCCCCTGTTGAAAGCCATAGAAAATATGCGCTTATTATATTATAATAGAAATGTATAAGAATGATTGCGTTTGCGCGTTTTCTGGCTTATTTTTGTATTTGGTGTTGATTTAATACATCATTTCTCAATAACGCCGCCGATCCTTTTTGGTATTTTCTTCGCGTGTTACGCATTTTTAAAAGCTATAGGTACTTTCTTACGTGAACAGCTTTGTCGAAACTTTGAAACAGCTTGGCCCCGCACGCCTTGGTATTATGGGCGCTATCTTGCTTGGGCTGCTTTTGTTTTTTGTTTTTATCTCGTTACGCATGTCCACGCCGGAGATGCAGCTTTTGTATACAGATCTTTCGACCAATGATGCGAGCGCGATTGCTGCGGCGTTAGAAGGTGAAGAAATTCGGTTTGAAGTAAACCCAGATGGTAGCCGTGTTACGGTTAGCGAAGATGATGTTGGCCGTGCGCGCATGATTTTGGCGGCGCAAGGACTGCCCAATGGCGGTAATATGGGATATGAAATTTTCGACGAGCAATCAGGCTTCGGTACCACCAATTTTGTTCAAAACCTTAACCAAGTGCGCGCTTTAGAAGGTGAGCTTGCGCGTACGATCAGTTCGCTTGAAAGTATTCGAAGCGCACGCGTACATCTCGTTTTACCGCAGCGGGAGCTTTTTAGCCGTGAAAACCGCCCTTCGAGCGCCAGTGTTTTTGTAACGGTACGTCCCGGCTCTACGCTGGAACGCCAAGAAATCGCGTCTGTTCAATCGCTGGTTTCGTCTGCAGTTCCTGATTTAAAGACCTCTGATGTTTCTATTGTTGATAGTGATGGTAATCTTTTAGCGCGAGGCGGGGATGAAGATACAGACCTCATGAGCCTAAAGGCCGAAGAAATGAGACGCGCATACGAATCTCGCTTGACAGACAAACTTGAAGATCAATTAGGGCGCATTGTTGGGTTTGGTAATGTGCGGGCGACGGTCAATGCGGAGCTTAATTTTGATAGAATCAGCACAAATGAAGAGCTTTTTGATCCGGCGACACAGGTTGTACGCTCATCTCAAGTGACAGAAGAAAGCTCATTGGAGCGCGAGCCTTTAGCCGATGAAGTCGGTGTCGAGAACAACCTGCCCGGTGTTGGAGGTGATTTGCTTGCAGATGGTCAACCCACGGCGGA
Organism: uncultured Alphaproteobacteria bacterium; assembly: GCA_963702155.1. Classification (GTDB taxonomy): domain Bacteria; phylum Pseudomonadota; class Alphaproteobacteria; order Micavibrionales; family Micavibrionaceae. The sequence continues at coordinate 261,072 of OY969717.1, read as the reverse complement.
GAGCAACCGGTTAGAAGAAGTGACCAATTTTGAAATCAGTAAAACCGTGCGTAACACGATTCGTGAAGCCGGAGAAGTTACCCGCCTTTCTGTTGCCGTTCTTGTTGATGGAAAATATGTTGATCAGCCTATTTTAGATGAAGATGGGGAGCCCACAGATGAAACAGAAGATGTTTATGTCGCACGTACAGAACAAGAAATGGAGCAAATTCGGCGCCTTGTACAAAGCTCAGTTGGTTTTGACGAGGAGCGCGGGGATATAATCGAGGTTGTTAACCTGCAATTTGCGGATATTATAACGACCGAAGATATAGAAGATGGAAACATGATGTTCGGGTTTGAAAAGGATCGTCTGCTTGATGTGGCCGAATTTCTTATTGTCGGTATCATGATTATTCTGGTTGCGCTTCTTGTTCTACAGCCAATGGTTAATCGCCTGATTGAAAGTGGCGAGCCGGAAATCGATGAAAGCCTGGAGGCCGATTTATTGGCTGCCCGCCCCGCTACACCTGCATTGGCAGGTCCAACTGATGAGGATTTTGATGTTGAGGCCGGAGAGAGTGCGGATGATAGCCTTGTCAGTATTAAGGGCGTTGACGGAAAAGTTAAAGCCTCCACCGTCCGGAAAGTTGAAGAAATTATTGAAAATTATCCAGATGAAACAGTCTCTGTCTTACGCAGTTGGATGACGCAGGATACATAAAATGATTATATTATTTTTTATCAAAACCAATATTCAGGGAGCATATTGTTAAACAATGCGGGTACGTGAGGATTATAGAACATTATCAGGGCCAGAAAAGGCATCTATTCTTTTGCTTTCGCTTGGTGAAGAGCATACTGCGCGTATTTTCCAGCATATGGATGATGACGAAATCATGGAAATTTCGCAGACGATGTCTAATTTGGGTAAAGTCAGCCCCAATGTAGTCGAGCGTTTGTTTGTCGAGTTTGCAGAACAGATGAGTTCCACTGGTTCCCTTGTTGGTACGCAAGAATCAACTGAGCGTATGCTACTCAGAGCCGGTCTTAGTGGTGATAAGATCGAATCTATCATGGAAGAAATACGCGGCCCGGCTGGCCGTACCATGTGGGAAAAGCTTGGTAATGTTAATGAAGAGATTCTGGCCACGTTTTTACAAAAAGAATATCCGCAGACGGTTGCTGTCGTATTATCCAAAGTTTCATCGGATCATGCGGCGCGTGTGCTTGCCATGTTGCCGGAAAATTTTGCGCTTGAAGTTATCAGCCGCATGTTGCGTATGGAAGCGGTGCAAAAGGATATTTTAGAAGAAGTCGAAAAAACGCTTCGTACAGAATTCATGACCAACCTTGCCAGAACGCAACGCCGTGATTCACATGAAATTATTGCTGAAATCTTTAACAATATGGAACGTGCAGTTGAAGGCCGTTTTATGGAAGAGCTTGAGAAAAGCACACCTAAATCTGCAGAAAAAATCCGCTCTCTTATGTTTACATTTGAGGATCTGTCCAGTCTTGATCCTTCCGGTATGCAGACACTTATACGTGCTGTGGATAAAGATAAGCTTCCTGCTGCCCTTAAAGGTGCTACAGATACAGTGCGTGATCTTTTCTTTTCTAACATGTCGGAGCGTGCTGCGAAGATTATGAAAGAAGATATGGCAGCCATGGGTCCTGTAAGACTTAAAGAAGTTGAAGAGGCGCAACAATACATTGTTAATGTTGCAAAAGATTTAGAGGCTCGCGGAGAAATTGTTATTGCATCAGGCAGTGATGAAGATGAGATGATTTATTAAAACACCCGTTATGTGTCATATTGATAGATCGTTATAGCGAGCATGGCTATTATTATAAATTAAATTTAAAACAGGTTTTGGTTATGTCTTCGGATAATAACACCATTGATAAAAATGAGGCGTTATATGATTCAAAGGATTCTGATGATAATAGTAGCGACTTACCCCTTCGATCCGGCGAAAAATTTTTTTTCGATCTGAATATATTTGATGAAGAAGAGGCCGAAGAAGAACTAGATGAGGCAGAAGACCTTCCCCCTCCTCCGCCGATGTTTTCAGAAGAAGAATTGAAACAGGCCAAGCAAGAATCTTTTAAAAGTGGAAAGACCGAAGGCGCGGAGCAAGCCAAACAATCTCGCGAGCAATTTGCCGCCGGATTTCTGCAAAAGATCGAAGAACACTGCACACGGCTTTATGAGAATGAGGTGAACCGTAAAAAGGTGTTTGAACATGAGGCGGTTGCATTATCGCTGGCTGTGTTTGAAAAATTATTTCCGGTTTATTTGGAACGGCATGGTTTTGAGGAATTGAAAGCCAGTATAGATGATATCTTATCTGCACAAACGGGAGCACAAAAAATATCAGTCCGTGTACATCCGGATTATCTTGACCCTATGCGCGATTATCTGGAAACCATTAATATTCAAGGTCATGAAGCCGTTTTTGATTGTGTTGGTGATGACAGCCTATCCACAGGTGAATGCCGCATACAGTGGAAACATGGCGGGGCGGCGCGTAATTTGCATAGCTTAGCAGAGAGCATTAAATCGAAAATTGTAGGTCTTGTTGAGGATAAGTATATCCAACAAAACCCTACGCCCGTGTCAGAAAATGGTAATAAAAAAAATAGCGATATATCGTATGATGTTGATACGTTGGTTGATACGGATACCAATTTGGATCAAAATCAGATATCATCAGAAATAGAAGATCAAGGAGATAAAGAAGTCGATGAGTGACGATAATCAAGACGATGAAATGAGCCAGGACGCGATTGATGATATTCTCGCTGGTGATGGTGCGGATACTGACGGTGAAGACGGCGGTAAAAGCGGTATGCCACTGGATGAAATTGAAGGACATGATCCAAGCGCACAAGATGAAGGGCAGGATTATGAAATCGGGGAGGCCATGGCTAGTGAGGTATCGGCCATATATGATATACCCGTTCAAATTTCTGCCGTACTGGGGCGCTCTACCATGCAAGTGAGCCAGCTTTTAAAACTTGGTCGTGGTGCAGTCGTAGAACTTGACCGAAAAGTGGGCGAAGCCATTGATATTTACGTGAACAACCGCCTTGTTGCACGGGGTGAAGTTGTTGTTGTAGAAGATAAGCTTGGTGTGACCATGACGGAAATTGTAAAATCCGACCGCACTTAAAATTATAAGACTGAGTATTATTTAAAGGTGTTTTTAAAAAAGGCCAACCATAAAAGCAGGATGCACTTATGAGTGATCAAAACCAGAGCGGCGCAGAAGAAACATCAGGCCCTCTCCCCACTGTACGTATTGAAACACCCGTCCGAAAACCGGATTTTGCCACGATTATCGGGTTAACTGGCGCTATTGGTGTTATTATACTTGCCATCGTAACCAGTAATAGTGACGCGAATTTTTTTAATGTACCGTCGCTTCTTATCGTTCTTATTGGCACAATGCTTGCCACATCGACTTCATTTTCTGGAACCGAGTTGAAAAATTCTGTTCATGTTATTTTAAAAACAATGATGCGCAAGGTGCAATCACCAAACAGCCTTGCAAAAAGTCTTGTTGATCTGGCGGTGATTGCGAAAAAAAAAGGTATTCTTGCTCTTAGTAATTATGAGAGCGAGCTTAAAAAAGATGAATTTCTGTACAGCAGTATGCAGCTGGTTGTGGACGGATATCAGCCAGTACAGATCGAGCGGCTATTGACCAATGAGCTTGATGCCACGGTTGAGCGCCATAAACGTACGGCTAGCTTTACAAAACGTGCCTCTGAAATTGCGCCCGCGATGGGTTTGATCGGAACTTTGGTCGGTTTGGTTCAAATGCTTGCAGAGCTTGAAAATCCAGAGGCGATTGGCCCTGCTATGGCTGTTGCATTGTTAACAACATTTTATGGCGCAATTTTGGGAACAGTTGTAATGGCGCCACTTGGGGCAAAGTTGGAAAAGAACTCATATGATGAAGTGCTTATCAAAACGCTTACACTTACAGCGGCTTCCTCCATTGCGCGCCAAGATAATCCGCGGCAACTGGAAATGCTCCTTAATTCGGAATTGCCCCCTTCCCAACAAATTCGATATTTTGATTAGAATTGGAACTTATATTTTTTTTGTACGTTTGCCTAATACATCAAGTCGCATTTGGTGAAAATTAGAATGGAATATAAAAGAAGGATTTAAATTATGAAAACATTATTTGGAAAAAACAAAATTGCACTCCTTGCATTTGCATCTGTGCTTGCTATGCCCGTTGCGGCCAATGCCGGTAACATGGACGAGCGCAAAACGGATCAATACCAACAATCTGACGCTTCTTTGAACAAGCGCGCACATCTTGATTATCAAAGCAAAGAGATGGAGTACGACAAAACTCGTAATGCTTACAAGGTAAGATATAACCGCCCAGGCAATGAAAATGAGACAGATTTTTCAAGCTTGCTAGGCTATAAAGAACAAGCCAAACGTTTTACAACTGTAAATGGCGAGACAATTGAGCTTAAAGGTAACGGTATAAAAATCGTTTCTTCAAACGGAAACGCTTATTATGCACCTGATAATTTCTACACGCTTGAAAATGGTCTTACTTTCTATTCTGAAGATGGTGCGATTTTACGTGTAGATGCGCCTGCTGAAATTGTTTATATTGATGCCGATCTTGTAGATATGGAATATTATAAGGCGAGCAAAAATAAAGATACACAGCATAAAAAGATGAAAAACGGCAAATACCGTATGTAAATTATAAATTTAAACTTTTAAAGAGCCGTCTTATTATCAAAAATAAGGCGGCTTTTTTGCATAGTATTTAAATTCAAGTTTTGAAGTTGCATCTTGAAACTTTCTTGTAAACATCCAATACTGTTTTTTTAGTTATATTTTTAGGAATATTTTATGCGTTTAATGATAGTCGGGCAATTGGATGGGTATATTTCGCAAGCGGGTAAAATCGCGCTGCAACGCGGCGCGAAGGTTATTCATTGTGAGGATACAGAACAAGCCTTAGGCGCGCTTTTAAATGGTAAGGGCGCCGATGTTGCTATGATTGACATCAAGCAAAAAATTGGTGATTTTATTGAAGCCCTTGATAAAGAGCGTATTCACATGCCCGTTATCGCATGCGGTATTAATTCCGATGCTCGCTCCGCTGTTCGCGCAATTAAACAAGGCGCAAAAGAATATGTGCCTTTACCGCCGGATGCGGATTTAATCGCGGCTATATTGGAAGCGGTCACGGATGATAATAATACGATGATTGCAAGCGATCCAGCGATGGAGCCTGTGGTCAAGCTAGCCTCTAAAATCGCGCCGAGTGAAGCAACCGTTATGATAACGGGTGAATCCGGTACGGGTAAAGAAGTTATGTCCAATTTTATTCACAAAAAATCCAAACGCAAGGATGGCCCGTTTATCGCGGTAAACTGCGCCGCTATTCCGGAAAATTTACTTGAGTCCGAATTGTTTGGTCACGAAAAAGGTGCCTTTACCGGTGCAAGTTCACGTCGGGTTGGAAAGTTCGAGGAGGCTCATGCGGGTACAATATTGCTTGATGAGGTGTCAGAAATGCATCCGCAGTTACAAGCAAAGCTTTTACGTGCCATACAAGAGCGCGAGATTACGCGCGTTGGTAGCAATAATGCGGTTAAAGTTGATGTTCGAATATTGGCGACGTCAAACCGAAACTTGGAGGATTCGGTTAAAAAGGGCGAGTTTAGGGAAGACCTTTATTTCCGTCTTAATGTTGTTAATGTACACCTGCCCGCTTTACGGGAAAGACCCGCAGATATTGCTGCTCTGGCGCAGTTTTTTGCAGATAAATATGCGGACGCCAACGGTATTGATAAAAAGAAAATTTCAGATGAAGCGGCGGCAAAAATGAAAAGTTATCACTGGCGCGGCAATATACGCGAGCTGGAAAACACTATGCACCGTGCGATTTTGATATCTATAGAAGACGAGCTTGAAGCCGATGCCGTGCATTTGCAAGGCGGCGCGTTTTCAACGGGCGGCGGCGGTGGTATGATTTCCTCCTCAAATGCGCCATCCCCTACGGGTGTATCGAGCGCGAATATTGTAAACAACTCTGAAGATTCTTCGAAAGGCAAACATAGCGTAGGGGCGGCTGCTGGCGGTGTACAAAACCCGGGCGGTGTTGAGGCGCTTATCGGCCGCTCTATTGCCGATGTTGAGCGGGATATGATTATCAATACGCTAGAGCATTGCCTTGGTAACCGTACCCATGCCGCCAATATTCTTGGAATTTCCATTCGTACGTTACGTAACAAGCTTAATCAGTACAAAGATGATGGCGCGGATATTCCGGCAAGTGGCACTAGTGGAAATAGTTAAGATCTACTTGTATTTTTTCCCATAATGGGATATTCATAGCATTATTATTTTAAATTTTACTATGTGAGTTACAAATGAATAAAAATATTGCATCGCTTGCTATTGGAATTGCGACAAGTTTATCAACTGTGTTTGCGCAAGAAACAAATGCGCAAGAGATGCCTTTTCAAAATGAAAATAACAAACAGTCATTAGAAGAAAAGCATAACGAAGAAAAACCTTTTTTCTCTATAGTAAAATACACTCATGGCCTTTACAGAACGATATATGATATTGCAGAAAATGGCACATTTAAAACAAATAATGTAACGGATATTGTTAACTATAAAAGTTTAGCTCAATTTGAACATGACCTCAATAACATGGTTTATGATAATGAGCTAAATACAAAGAATGTTCATACCAAACCTGCAGACTATATAGAAATGAAAATACTCAATGTATTAAAAGAAAGAATTGATAGTTTAAACATCCCAGAGTTAACTGATAGCTTTTATAAACTTTATGCAAACTCAAGACGTGACGGGATACCTTCATTTAAAGAGACTGTGCTTTCGATGGCTATTGGCGGGGCGTCTATTAAAAGTAATCTCGAGAACAATCAAACTGTTGAATTATTTAACGAAACCTACAACTCTGATGTAGTAAATAATGTTGCACTTTATCTAAAAGAGTTAGGTGAAACATATAATTTGGATAATCAGACCTTACAAAATATCAGTATTCTTGAACATTATACTAATTTTTGTATGCAAAATGGCTACAGTATTGAACAAATGATGCTTGAAAAGCCTAGCTCAATAAATCCATGGGATTTACCTGACCCAGTTGGTAATTAATGGCTTGATGAAATCTCTTACATCATTATTTTTTGGTCTTGCGGCAAGTGCCGCCACGTATGCGCAGGATCCGGATACTCAAATGCTCGAACGTGACACGTTTTTGGTTGACCCTGTGCCTTTGTCGCAGGTTGAGCTTGCCCCTGATACCATTGCCCCCTCGCTTTTTGATTTTACGCCCAAGCAAGAAAAAATCATTGATGAAATTATTGCCATCAGTCCTTCTATTTTTAACATTTTAGAAGAAGAATTTGCAAAATATGACGCTAAAGGTCTTCCCGGTGTACCTTATAATCTTTTAAGTCTTGATATTCTGAATGCTCTTAATCTTGAGCCAAGCGATATTAAGAATCTTGAAAACCCTGATCTTTTTTTTATTGAGCGATATAAGTTAAAAGATAATAACACGCTTAATTCGCTTGTAATCAAAGATAGTCTTGATAGTGACGCATATTTAAGTGCCAAAGACTTTTATACTTTTTTAAATCTTGAAATGCAAAATGTGCGTGCCAATCAGGATTTTGGTGCATTTGATGAAGGGCAATATGAGCGCAGTCTTATTCATCATGAAACACCGACCTTAATCGGTGATATTGTAGATAAACATGATTTAAATAATAATTCATATGAAAACTTTGCATATTATCATCATTATGCGGTATATAATATGAAACTTATTTTAGACCAAAACATTGATAGTATTGAAGCGATGTATAATGATGCGCAAAACGCACCAGAGACAAAACAACAAATGCCTGATCATGAATGGTCACCTGATTATCAGGATTTTCATTAAAGCTATATAATATTTAAAAACGGAGAATAACGATGAATAAATTACAAAATATAACAATCGGTTTAATGACAGCGGCCAGTACAGCTTTTGCTCAGGTTGAACCAGCGCAAGATTTAACTGATTATAAAATTGGTGATAATGCCCGTAACATTGTTACGGCGGCTTTAGGCGTTAACGCCGTTAACAAAGATGTTGATGGATCTCATGTTTTTTCTTTGAACTTGGCGCGCGGCGCCGCGGCGGCATCCATAGACGCAGATGATCCTGAAATGTTTAAGGCTATGTCGGACGCACAGGATAACTTTCAAAATATGAGCGCAGAAGAAAAAGCAAAACTGGATCAGCAGGCTGCGCCCGGTTTTGCAGAAAGCATTGCGTCCCAAGCCATTGATGCGGCGGGTGATAATCCAAATTTAGAAGCTCAAGATACAACCGCTACAGATAGCACGCAGACCGCTACTGATACTGTACAAGTCAAAGAAAAAAAGAACGGCTTTTTTGATAAAGTTATTGATAAAGCTAAAAAAAGAGGTGGTCAGGAAACCGATAAACAAGCTAAGAAAAGAACAGGGCGTTTGGGCGGCGTTTTTGATAAAATAAAAAAGGGTGTTGAAGAGATTTCAGGCAAAGGCAGTGATGAAACGCTTGAAGATGTGCGAGAGAAAGTGCGCACAACACAAGCAGACGTCAGAAAATCTAAAATTTCAAGAACTATGAATGAAATTGTAGAAGACGGCATAGTCACTAATGCCGAATTTGCACAAGCGCTTATTGAAATAGGTCACACTAATAAATACGCCATCAGCACAGATGACTTCACCGCGTCCGATCTTCAGGAGATCGATGACCTTTCGGTTGAATTGCTTGCGCAACTTGGGATAGATGAACCTTCCAAAAAAGAGATAAGCGGCATGACAAACTTTATTATTGTTACAGAAAATGATGATTATGAAATTATGCCAGCGGCGGAATTTGCTGCGAAGCAATACCCTGCACCGGGTCAATAACAAAATTAAAAAACCCTATTTTCAAATATAAACCCCGCGGTTTTGGCATGCGGGGTTTTGTTTTGGATTTTGCGATACAAAAGCGCTATAGTGTTTTTATAAACTGATATTCTTATCGGTGCCGTCATATTTCCTATGCTTTTTCAGCATTTATAAAACGATAAAAAATTCCTATGTCTGATACCGGTTCGTCCAATTTGCCTTCAAAACCTGCCTCCGGAACAATGTCTTCTGTATCCGATGGCCGGGCGGCATTTGGGCGCGGCGCGGCCCGGGTTGCGCCCTATTTCCGAAGTGATGTTATGTTCGCGTTCGGTATTGTGGCCATCATCATGTTTATGTTGGTGCCTATTCCGCCGGTGCTTTTGGATGTAGGTTTGGCCATTTCCATTATGCTGGCTGTGCTTGTTTTAATGACGGTACTTTTTATCCAAGCACCGCTTGAATTTTCAACTTTCCCGACAGTGTTACTTGTGACGACCTCGCTCAGGCTAGGGCTTAATGTGGCATCAACACGCCTGATTTTAGAGAATGGCTCTACGGGGCGGGATGCCGCGGGCGCGGTGATTGAAGCGTTTGGAACCTTTATTATCAAGGATAGCTATATTATTGGCGCAATCGTTTTTGCCATACTTGTCATTGTAAATTTTGTCGTTATTACAAAAGGTTCAGGGCGTATTGCCGAAGTTGCGGCGCGTTTTACCTTGGATGCGATGCCGGGCAAGCAAATGGCGATTGATGCGGATTTGTCCGCAGGCCTTATCAGCGAGGACGAGGCCAAAGATCGCCGTTTAAAGCTTGAGCAGGAAAGCACATTTTACGGCGCCATGGATGGTGCGGCGAAATTTGTACGCGGGGACGCGATTGCGGGTTTGCTGATTGTATTTGTAAACATTATCGGCGGCATTATTATCGGTACGGTTACACAAGGCATGTCTTTGGCCGAAGCCACGCAAGCCTATACTATTTTAACCATTGGAGATGGGCTTGTTTCCCAGATTCCTGCGCTTGTTATATCTGTTTCTGCGGGTTTACTTGTTTCCAAGGCCGGCGTTGAAGGCTCTGCCGAGGCTGCATTATTTCAACAATTTGGCAGGTATCCGCGCGCCCTCGCAATGAGCGCGGTGCTTATGATTGCGCTGGGGCTTGTGCCTGCTATTCCGGCGGTGCCGTTCTTAACGCTGGGGGCGCTAACGGGCGCGCTGGCTTATTTTTCACTCCAGCGGGAAAAACTGGCCGAAGCTACAGCAGCAAATAAAGCAGCCATAGCAGATGGCACCGCGCCTGGTGCCGTACCCGCCGAGGAACCCATTTCAAAGGCGCTTGCCATAGATATTATACGGCTGGAGCTTGGGTATGGTTTATTGCCACTTGTGCAGGGTGAAGGCGATAATAAGCTGACTGATCAGATCAAGGGGTTGCGCCGCCAATTGGCCGAAGATATGGGCTATGTACTGCCCTCTGTTCGGATACAAGATAATTTGCAATTGCCCGCAAACCAGTACATCGTGCGGATTAAGGAAATACAAACCGGTGATGGCGAAGTGCGCCCCGGTATGATGATGTGCATGGATCCAACAGGTGCGACGATTACCTTGCCTGGTGAAAATACAACCGAGCCAACCTTTGGTTTGCCCGCCATGTGGATTGATGAAAAATACCGTGAAGAAGCACATTTTAAGGGGTATACCGTTGTGGACGCGCCGACCGTTATCACAACTCATATTACCGAAATCATTAAAGATAATATGCCTGACCTCCTTAATTATGCGGAAACACAGAAATTGCTTGATGAATTGCCGCGCGAATATCAAAAACTGGTCGCGGATGTTATTCCGGGGCAAATTTCAGTTGGCGGGGTGCAGCGTGTATTACAGAATTTACTTTCCGAGCGCGTATCTATTCGTGATCTTCCAACAATATTGGAGGGCTTGGCCGAGGCGACGGCCTATACCAAAAATATGGCCTATATTACCGAACATGTGCGGACGCGTTTGGGGCGGCAATTGTGCGATTCCAATACGAACCAGAGCAGCGTGCTACCGCTTGTGACTTTATCGCCGGAATGGGAGCAAGCCTTTGCCGAGAGCCTTATTGGTGATGGTGAGGATAAGCAACTTGCCATGCCGCCGAGCCAGTTGCAGGATTTTATAACAGCCGTACGCGAGCGGTATGAAGCGATGTCGGCGGAGGGGGAAATTCCGGTATTGCTAACCTCGCCCGCGATCCGGCCGTATGTTCGCAGTGTAATAGAGCGGTTTCGCCCGCAAACGGTGGTGATGAGCCAGAACGAAATCCACCCCAAGGCGCGTATTAAAACGCTTGGGGCGGTTTGATTTTTAAAATATGATTTCACTTATTAAGCTAGTGCTTTTTGTAAGTTTTTGGGTTTTAGTTTATCCAACCACTTTTGGCCTTATCTTGTATTTAATAGCTCGCTTTTTAAACAAAGTTTGGAGTTTAACTATAGGATTTGGCCTTTCTATATTTATAGGTTTCTTTTTCGCATATGCCGCATATAGCTGCATGACCTCACCTATTGAGTTTATACCGCCATTACCAGAGAGTGACAGCTTAGGTATGATGAAGAAAGATTGTGATGGACCAGTGGCTTTTGGCATATACATAATGAGTTTTATAATAGCACCTGTTTTGGTACTTATGACTTTGATGCCAACATTATGGATACTGCTATTTTGCAAAGCTCGAACAAATAAACACGATGAATAAAAACGCTTACAAATATGCGCTTGGGCTTTTAGTTTTGTCGGGTTGGGTGTTGTTTCAGGTTTGGCAAGCTGATCAGATCCTTGTTTTTGCGCCTTTACCTGCTTCGGTCGAGATCCCTTTATCTGCTTCGGAGGCATTACCTTTAAATGCGCCTTCTAATATCTATTCCTCTAAACCATATGATGTGGCCGCCTATATTTATACCCATAACGCCCTGCCTCCTTTTTATCTGACTAAAGCACAGGCGCGAGCGCTTGGTTGGCGGGCGCAGGATGGTAATTTGTGGCGTATCGCACCGAATCGTGTCATCGGGGGAAGCCGATTTTATAACCGGGAACAGCAACTACCCAATAAAACAGGCCGCATTTGGCGGGAAGCTGATATTAATTATAATGGCGGATATCGCGGGGAGGATCGGATTGTTTATTCCAATGACCGGCCGCCGCTTATATATGTTACATACGACCATTATGAAAGCTTCCAGCGTATAGATGACGATTTAGAGAAAGAATACGCACGATGATGATTGTTTTAGACGGGCGGGCGATGAATAATAAAGCCGGATTACATCTTCATTTGAAAGAACAATTTGGATTTGCATCGCATTATGGCGGCAATCTGGATGCGCTTTGGGATTGTTTGGAAGATTTCTTAGGGAATTGCTCGGGAGCGACCTACTCCCTTACAATTATATGGCATGAATTTGATTATACCCGTAATGCCGTTGGAAATTATACCGACAAAGTGATTCAAATTTTTAAAGACCTAAAAAACGAATATGAAGGGATTTACCTTCATATCTTATAGGGCTTTTCCCAGTACGGGAATCTATATTCGGCTTTATTTAGTATTTATCCCCAAAAAGCCGTTTCCTATGGCTTAAAATCGCGTTATCCTCTGGCCTAGGTCTAATTTTCTCTATTATATTAATGATGTTGAGTATTGTGTAATATGCGCCTGAAATCCTTTCATGCACAAACCATGTCCGAGGCGATGCAAATGGTTCGAGATACGCTCGGTGATGAAGCCGTAATAGTTGCCACGCGCGAAGATCGCGGCGGGGAGCGCAGGCGTGCGGGCGTGCATGTAACGGCGGCGATTGACCCCTCCAATTATAGTGAACCGGCGTTTGAAATTGCAGGTGCGGCGCGCAGGGATGCGGCGGCTCCGGCGCAGGACTGGCTTCAATATGATGATGAGGAAGAAGAATTTGCTATTGCGGAGGAGCTGACCGAGGTGATGCTGCGCCATAATGTGCCCGAAGACGTAATGGATAATGTGCTTTCTTGCGCCACGGTTATTGGTGTTGATAACCCTTATATTGCGCTAATCGCGGCGGTTGAGCATTTGTTTCATTTCCGCCCTCTTCCTGATAGAGCGCATCGCAAACCGATTATGATGGTGGGACAACCAGGCGCGGGGAAAACGGTATCGGTTGCAAAAGCCACGGCAAATGCGGTTTTAAATGATTTAAGTGTGGGTGTTATTACAACCGATACGGTGCGTGCGGGTGGGGTTGAGCAGCTTCAATCTTTTACCAAACTTTTAGATGTGCGGTTATTAAAGGCGCGGGATGATAAGGGCTTGCTTCAGGCGATCAACCATTTACGCGATTGTGATCAGATTTATATTGATACGGCGGGGGTTAACCCGTTTGACCGCGATGATATCCGTATGCTTGCGCGTTTGACATCGGCAGAAGATATGGATTGCATGATGGTACTTCCCGCAGGCATAGATGTGCAAGAATCAGGCGAGATGGCACGCGCCTTTGCTACACTTGGTGTGCATACGATTTTACCAACCCGAGTTGATATTGCCCGCAGGTTAGGCGGTATATTGGCGGCGGCGCATCAAGGGTCGATGAGCCTTAGCCATGCCAGCCATACGCCCAATGTTGCAAATGGATTAATGAGTCTTACCCCGCGAAGCCTTGCAAAGCTTTTAATGCCAAATGCGGAAAAATCGGGGCAAAGGTCATGATGATACTGGAAAAATCTGTCAGACACGTTACACTACTTTTAAGATATCAGGATTTAGATACACCGTTATGAACGATATGATTGCGAAAACCAAAACCAAATCTCCCGTTTTCCCAAAGGCGCGTAATATGCTGGCTGTGGCCAGCGGTAAGGGCGGGGTCGGAAAAACATGGTTTTCTATTACGCTCGCGCATTCTTTTGCAAAGATGGGTAAGCGCGTTTTGCTTTTTGACGGGGATCTGGGCCTTGCCAATGTGGATGTGCAACTTGGGCTTATGCCAAAACGTGACTTGAATGATGTAATTCGCGGGCGGTTATCGCTCGATAAAGTTATACAAGAATTTGAAGATGGCGGGTTTGATATTATTGCCGGGCGCTCCGGTCAAGCTTCGCTTTCTGCCCTGCCCTCGCAGCGTTTATCCGTTTTAAGAGATCAGCTTTTAGAAGTTGCGGGTGATTACGATATTGTTATTTGCGATCTTGGGGCGGGCGTTGATCGTACGGTGCGTATGCTTTCGGCTTCTGCAACACGCACAGTTTTGGTTACAACGGATGAACCGACATCGCTTACGGATGCCTATGCGTTTATAAAGCTAGGTAATGCGGCAGGCATGAGCAAGAATATTAGCGTTGTTGTGAATATGGCTTCCAGCGTCAATGATGGGGAAAAGACATATAAAACCTTGCTTAAAGCTTGCGAGAATTTTCTTAGATTAACGCCCCCCCTTGCCGGTATGGTAAGGATTGACCCGAAAGTTAAAGAATCCATACGCCACCAAACACCTTTGTTAATACGATCGCCTAATTGCGGCGCGGCTGATGATATGGCAGAGATTACACGCACGCTCTACAAAACACTGCGCGAGTCTCAAAAGATGGCTGCAGAAGCGTAACTTTCTTGAGTTTTTAAATTTAATTATGTAATCATCCATTCTAAATGTTTATGGAGTAATTTATGTCTAAAGAAATTGATTGTAAAAAAACTTTTGATGAAAATGTTAAAGGCCTTTCTAAAATTAAATTGGATCCTTTAAATGGGAACCTAGCTTTTGATGAAGAAGGTAATGGATATGTCATTAAAAACGGTTCTGGCGATGACAAACTTAGCTTGGCTCACTACAACAGTCTGAATTAAATTTTAAATCATATATAAAATCATTTAGTATAATCGCTTTTGATTCTTTACAATCGAAAGCATGAGCGATTCCGGTTTTTCATCTTTACCTCCTACTCCGCAAAGCGGCGAAGCGCGCGCGCCTAATTCTACCAGGCCGGCGCTCAAAGATGCAGAAGTTTTAAAGTTACCGGAAGATACCAGACCAGAGGCGCGCCGTATTCGTTTGCCCGGCAAGGTTGTACGTGTGAGCGATAGCGGGGATGTCCGCATACAAACACCCAAAGGTACAGTTGAAGTGAGAACAAGCGATAACTCTCGCGTGCCTTTATCCGAAGGGCAAATTGTTGATATTGATATTAAAAATGAAGAACGACCACGCGCAGATGTTCGCGTTCATAACACGCAAGGCACACATGATGACAGTTTTGAAGCGCGGCATGGAAAGCCGGCCTCTAAAGACCGCATTGATAATCAGCGTGAAACAACAGCAATAAAACAAACGCAAGAGCGAAACCGTTATGCCGATACAGCCGTAGATGTTCGGGTTCAGCAACGTAATATGCAACCGACAAATCAGGCCGACCGTACAAAAAGCCATCTTGAGCTATCTATTATTCCAAAGGGCACACATTTAACAGTAACCCCCGTCACCCCAGATCATGTTGTTACAACGAAAGCAAATGTTATACAGGTACATGCAAATTTGCCGCAAACAGGTATCACCGCCAATGTTGAAGCCTTTTCTACGGTTGAAAACAATACTTCTTTTGCTCATAGCACCAGTACAGGCAGCGCGAGAAATATAACCCTAAACCCCATAAGTCAGGCCGGATCACAAAGTGGATTGTTTTATTCGCCTACACAAAGCCAAATAACATTTAGTAAGGCAACTGCGGCAATAGATAATATCGCGTCTGAGGCAGAAAATGTTGCGAAAAGCATGGAGGTCGATATTGCGGCGCCTGCACTTAAAGTGGGCGGGTTTGCCTCTAAAATTGGTAGTTTTTTTTCATCTCCCTTTCAAATAAATGACATTGCCTTCACTATGCAGAATAGCGGCATATCTACTGCTCACAGCGTTTATATAGATCATTCAGCCACGATATCTTCACAGGGAATTGCTACTTCAAAAATAATTCAACCGTTGCAATCCATACAAAATATTGCCTCCCCCTATTCGGCCATAGCAAGCTTGCCGCCTTCAAGCTCCGAAACGACACTAACAGCGCCTATTACTGCATTATCCAGTTCTTTGCCTTTATTTACAGAAATTGTGATTGAACATATCAGTTTGCCTACGGTTTCCTTATCCGGCGAAAATATGCAAATACCAACATCTCCAAGCTATGAACAGCAAGCCGCAATTATGCCGCGTTCTGATATATTTTTGCATGCCAAAACATCGCATAGCGTGCACGGTATTATTGCCGGACAAAGCGCTGAAGGTGGCCTTCCCGTTTTACGTTTTGCAATACCAAACGGATCGGATGTGCGTATGGCCGCTATGAGCCTGCCCGATGATTTAATCCCGCAAGGTGCGCGTGTGGAGTTTCATCCTTCTGTATCCACTAATTTATCTGCCGGCTCTACCTTACCTATTAATTTTGCCCCCTTAATCCCCGCTATATTTCTAACGCCCGGTTTGTGGCCATCCTTACAGGATTTGCATCAGAATTTACAAACGATTGCGCCGCAATTGGCTCAAGCAATGACGGCATTATCCCCTGCCCCTGCAAAAAGCCCAGCGCAGATGCCGGCCACTGCACTCTTTTTCTTGGCCGCGCTTAAATCCGGCGATATGGGCGGGTGGCTAGGGGACAGGGCGAGCGATGTGTTGAAGCGTTTTGGTAAGGGGGATATGCTGACACGACTTTCGCAGGAGGGCGCATTATTATCTCGCAGCTCTGCAGAAATCACGCCACAAGACTGGCGCGCACTGGCTCTACCTTTCTTTCATGAAGGCGAATATAACAAGGCAATTTTGTACTTTAGGCAGGAGCATTCAAAGGATAATGGAGGCAGTGATCAGAAACAAACTAGATTTGTGTTTGATTTATCGCTCTCGGCCATGGGCGCCGTACAAGTTGATGGTCTTTTTCGTCCCGAAGGTGATAGGGGCCGGCTGGATGTTATTTTACGTACACATCAACCGCTTTCTCAACACATGACACAAGATATGCGAAACGTTTATGCAAAGGGTTTGAAATCCGCAGGCATCGGCGGGGAGCTTTCATTTCAGAATTCACCGGAGCAATGGGTCAAGGTTAGCGTAAAAAATGAAGGCATGGGTGTCTCCATTTAAGTTTTTTTTAGCGATGACCTTGATCTATTTTTTGGTGCTATCAAAATTTTTAGCTGCTTCAACCTTCCTCTTCTTGCTGACGCCTGTAAATATCTAGCGCGATGTCATCCAGCTCGCTTGCCTCTTTTGATGCAATTTCCTTTTCTTCTTCATCGCTTCGTCTTTGTTGGGTAATTTCGATTTTCTTTAAATCTGCAAACGCGGCTCGCATATCTTCGCGGGCAATTTCAATACGCGTTTCTAAGGTTTTCAAATGCTCGTCAATCTCTTTTATGCGCGCCTTCACAGCATCATTATAAGGGCCAAAATATGAGAGCATTGCCACGCCCATTTCTTTAACTTTTTTTTGCTCCTCTTCGCGCTCTTTTTGCAGCGTTTCTTTTTGAGTGGTCAGCTCTTCTGCTTGCTTATAAAGCTGAGATAGAAATTTCTGTTTTTGTTCAACAGTATGTTTTCGAACACGAATAAGAGGGTTTAAATCAGCCATAATGTAGAAAATATTATCATAAAATGTTTGCGCGCACGTGTGCATATATTAAATGATACGCTTAAATGTCAAAATACTTATAATGTTGTGCCATGTCTAAACACAATCTAATACCCAATCCCTACAATCTGCCCTAACAAACGGAATGTATCTTCGATGGAGGTGCGTTCTTCTTTATTCTGGGACAAAAACTCTTCGATTTGCGGGTAAATCTGTATCGCTTCGTCCACGGCCGGGTCGGTACCACGGCGGTATGCGCCCAGCCTTATCAATTCTGCCATATCTTCATAGGTTGTGACCACCTGTTTTGCGCGGCGAATAATCTGATTTTGTGCGTCGGTAAGGGCGGCGGGCATGGAACGGCTGACTGATTTCAAAACATTGATTGCGGGATACCGTCCGCGGTCGGCGATACTGCGCTCCATCACGATATGCCCATCCACGATACCGCGCACCGAATCCGATACCGGCTCGTTATGATCGTCACCCTCAACCAATACAGAGAATAGCCCTGTAATTGCACCCTGCCCCTGTTCGCCCGGCCCTGCGCGCTCTAATAATCTGGCCAATTCTCCAAATGTTGTTGGCGGGTAGCCTTTGGATGTTGGCGGCTCGCCAGCAGATAAACCAATTTCGCGCTGCGCCATGGCAAATCTTGTTACCGAATTTATCAGGCATAAAACCTGTTTACCCTCGTTACGGAAATATTCTGCAACAGATAAAGTCATATAGGCCGCCTGACGCCTCATAAGTGCGGGCTCATCACCGGTTGACACAATTACAACGGATCGGGCAAGACCTTCCTCGCCTAAATCATCTTCCAAGAACTCTTGCACCTCGCGTCCACGTTCCCCTACTAATCCGATAACAGACACATCCGCGGCGGTATAGCGCGCCATCATAGAGAGTAGCACCGATTTACCCACGCCAGAGCCGGAGAATATCCCCATACGCTGCCCCTCACATGTGGCAAGAAAGCTGTTTACCGCGCGTACGCCAAGGTCAAGCTGGCTCCCCATGCGCTGCCTTGCATGTGGGGGTGGCGGTTTATTTTTAAGCGGGATTGGATGACCGCCATTTTTTAGCGGCCCTTTGCCATCGATCGGTTCGCCCAGCCCATCTATGACACGGCCGAGCCAGCTATCATCTGGTAAAATCACAGGGTTATGATCTTGAATAACGGCTCTGCACCCAAGACCCACGCCCTCTAACGTGCCAAACGGCATAAGAAGCGCGTGTTTGTCCTTAAACCCCACCACTTCGCATGGTATGTCTACGCCTTTATTTGGCCGCAAATGTACAATTGAACCGATAGATAACGTATTGCCAAACCCCGCAATCTCAACCAGAAGGCCGAGTATTTTCGTGACTTCACCATAAACTTCCCGTTCGGGGAGGATGGAAATGGCGGCGATGGCTTTTTCGGTGAGGCGATCCATGAGCGTGTTTTTTATTTAAAGACGGTCTTATACGTTATCATACACACCAACGCACTGATTTAACAAAGTATTTGTTAATATCGTTAATATTTGTTAATATGTATTAACAAAGGCCAATCCGGCCGAATAAAAATATAAATATTATAAGGGGTTATACTGCTATGCGCGTCCTGCTTGTCGAAGATGATTCGTCTACCGCCAAAAGTATTGAATTGATGCTTAAATCCGAAGGGTATGTAATTGATACCACCGATTTGGGTGAAGATGGTGTTGAAATTGGTAAAATTTACGATTACGACATTATTATTCTGGATCTTATGTTACCAGATATGGATGGATATGACGTTTTAAAAAGCTTACGCGATGCAAAGGTGCAAACGCCTGTTCTTATTCTTTCCGGTTTGGCGGAATTGGATAGCAAAATCAAGGCATTGGGATTTGGCGCGGATGATTATCTGACCAAGCCTTTTGACAAACGTGAGCTGGTTGCACGTATACAGGCAATTGTACGCCGCTCCCAAGGGCATTCACAGAGCACGATTGAAACAGGACAAGTGGTTGTTAATCTTGATTCCCGCACCGTGGATGTTAATGGGAAGCCGTTACACCTCACAGGTAAAGAGTACGGAATTTTAGAGCTTCTTTCGCTTCGTAAAGGTACCACTCTGACCAAGGAAATGTTCCTCAACCACCTTTATGGCGGAATGGATGAGCCGGAAGTTAAAATTATTGACGTTTTTATTTGTAAACTTCGCAAGAAATTACAAGATGCAACGAGCGGCGATAATTACATCGAAACGGTCTGGGGACGCGGCTATGTGCTTCGTGATCCGGAGGTTGAGCGTGCCAAGCAGGCGGCCAACGCTTAAAAGAAGCATTCTTACATTCAGTTTCTTTGTAGATTTGTTCACACCCTTATGAAATCTTCTATTTTTCTACAAAGCTTACCTAAAAGAGCCGTTTTTAAGCGGCTCTTCTTTTATTTTTGCGCTGGATTTTTAAACTGCAGGGTTAACCAAATATTTTGGCGATACTTATAGATATTGCCCCCTTGCCATCTCACTTATTAGATTATAAAAACGCATATGACTTCACCTTCAGATAAAATGCTTTTAAAAAAATAATATCACCCTTACAAACACAATGAAGTACATTTTATGAACACCTTTGTTTTTATTGGTAAATTTCTTGCTCTTTCTCTTTTGGTTGGCTTTTTTAGCATGCTCTTTGCGCGATATAGCTGGATTTTTGATTTGTTTTCACATTTTGCTATCCAATATGCGATCGGCGGATTTGTTCTATTTATTTTGTTCATTTTTCTAGGGCGATGGGCGTGGGCGGTTCCAGTTTTAGCCGTGAGCTTGGTGAGCGTTTATTTTATTTATAAAGATGTTGAAATAGTAAATCATACACTCAGCCCTGATGAAGAGCGCTTTACAATTGTGCAATACAACAAACTATTTGATGATAAACTTTTTAGTGACCACGCTACAGTTTCTATTCCAGGTAATAAAAATTATGCGGCCATTGGTAAATGGCTACATCAAAATAAAGATCGTTATGATGTTATTTTCTTTCAAGAAAGCATAAGCATCACCGTCCCTGAATTGCAGAAATTTAAGGATATTTATCTCTACCAGTACCCTGATACAGCCGAAGAACAGATCAATGATATCTCCGTTTTAAGTAAAGAGCCATTGATCATTTCATATGAAAGCATGAATACAAATCGTAATTATAATGCCGCCATGACCCGCGTAGAATTAAAGCGTGATCGTTGGCAAAAACCACTTATAATTTATAGCTATCATACACATACGCCTATGACGCCCTCAAATCATGCCCTTCGTACTGATCAAATGCAAAAGATGGCTCAAGTTATATTAAATGATGATGCGCCTGATGCTATAGCGCTTGGCGATTGGAATATTACGCCCTACTCCCCTTATTTCTCTGATTTTATACGCCAAACAGGTTTGCAGTATCAGCTTACAAGCTATGATCCACTGCCCACTTGGCCTGCGCCGCTTTTCCTGCCTATCTTTCAAATTCCAATTGATCATATTTTACACAAAGGGGATTTAAAGCTGCTCAATAAATATCGCGGCCCCGCAATGGGGTCAGATCATTACGCACTGGTAGCGGAATTTGGTATAAACACAAAATAGATATAGGAAAAAATTCCTTGACATTTTTAGTTTTATGTGAGAGAGTGTTTTCATCAAGGCCAGATTTATATCTTTTTTCTTTCGTATAAATTCTCGCGCATTCTTATATTTTGTGGTTTTATATATTCATGAAAACAGAAATTCAAAATTTTATCGCTAACCTTAAAGAGGATCAAGGCGACTTGTTGACGCTGGCCAATGTTTTAACGGTTGGGCGGTTGCTGGTCATGCCGTTTATCATTTTATTCATGTTTATTCCGATGGAGTGGGCGGCGTGGGTTGCGCTGGTGCTTTATGCGATCGGGTCGATTACTGATTTTCTGGATGGGTGGGTTGCGAGAAAATTTGATCAAATTTCGGAGTTTGGCACGTTTCTGGATCCGATTGTGGATAAAATCTATGTGTTTGGCCTTATGATTATGATCGTTGCGGTTGGACATGTCGGCGCGCTTGGTATTCTGATGATTTTACTAATTATGACGCGCGAATTTCTGGTTTCCGGTTTACGTGAGTATCTTGGGCCAAAAGGCATAAAAGTACCCGTGACCAATCTGGCGAAATGGAAGACCACGATACAGCTTATTGCGACCGGTGTTCTTATTATCGCGCCTTATATCTGGGGCGGTACAATTATCGGGCATCTATTGCTATTCTGCGCGTGCGCGCTGACCATCCACACGGGAATAGAATATTTGAAAGTTGGACTGGCGCAAATGAGAAAAATGCCTTAAATATCTATGTATGAATACATTTTATCGGTTTGCCCGTCCGTTTCTATTCAAAGCGGATCCTGAAAAAGCGCATGATTTGACGTTAAAAGCCCTTAGGACTGGGCTTTTGCCGAGTTGTGGCGCAGTGAAATCACCCGTTTTAGAGAGTATACTTTGGGGGTTAAAGTTCCCTAATCCCATAGGGTTATCTGCCGGATTTGATAAAAAGGGTGAAGTTATAGGACCGATGTTTGATATGGGGTTTGGCTTTATTGAGGCTGGTACGGTTACACCAAAGCCGCAAACAGGTAATCCGAAGCCGCGCGTATTCCGATCCCCCGATCATGACGCCGTAATTAACCGTATGGGCTTTCCCAATAGTGGTATGGGCGTTTTTAAAGACAATATATCCGCGTTTTTAAGTGGGAAGAAACGCCCCAAAGGTGTGCTTGGCATCAATATTGGTATGAATAAGACACAAACAGAGCCGGCTAGGGATTATGCGATACTGATCCGTGTGTTGGGGCCGATGGCGGATTATCTTGCCGTTAATATTTCTTCCCCAAATACGCCCGGCTTGCGGAATTTGCAAAAGCGCGAGCCTTTATTAGAGCTTTTGGATGTTATTAAGGCCGAACGCGTTAAGGCGTGCGGTGATCACCCGCCACCATTGCTGGTAAAGCTTGCGCCTGATCTTGATGATGGGCAGCGTAAAGAGCTGGCCGAAACGCTAGTAGAAGCCGAGGTTGACGGCGTTATTTTATCGAACACTACGTTTGATCGTCCGGCGTACCTCCCCTCCTCGTTTTCAAGTGAAGCGGGTGGTTTGAGCGGCGCGCCCGTTCGGCAAAAATCGACTGATATTATCCGTGATTTTTATATGCTGACTGGCGGTACACTTCCCATCATAGGGGTTGGAGGCGTAAGTTGCGGGCGGGATGCGTATGAGAAAATCCGCGCTGGTGCCTCGTTGGTTCAGCTTTATAGCGCGCTTATTTTTAAAGGGCCTGGTATTGTAAATACAATTAATAAAGAGCTTATAAATCTTTTGAAAGCCGATGGTTTTGACAATATTGCGCAGGCCATCGGCGCAGATCATAAAGACCGCGAATTCCCTACCCCTTTATCTGAAAAGGAGGATGCAGCGTAATATGAGCCTAAACTCCCGTCAAAAGCGCGCACAACGCCATCGTGCACATAATAAAAATTCACGTATACCTTTTGCGGCCTATAACCCTATCGGGTTTATTGTTGTTACGCTTTTTTCGGTTGTTTGTATTATGGTTGCAAGCGTCGTTTCCGCCCAAGCGGCCTTGATAATTACGGGTTTGAGCGCGATTGGACTTGTTGTTTTTACAGATTTCAAGCAGCGCAATTTCTGGCAAATGGCGATTGATTTTAAAATTCGCGGGATTGAGGATAATCATAAATCGTTTTCAGACACTCTCCAAACACATAGCCATGATATTGCGGAGATGCGGCAAGATATTGCCAGTTTAAAAGCTTTTAAGAATAAGACAGAATCTACGCCCTTATTAAATCGTAATACTTCCGATACGTCTTCTCCTGCGCCTCTGAAATCGCCCCATAAAGAAGAGACAGTTATCGAATTAACGCGTAAAGTGTATGATTCTAAAACGCAAAAAATCGCAGAAGAGCGCGATATAAAAGATACATCCGTAAAGAATACGAAACAGCCCGTTTCCTTTGGTGATTTGAATAATAATTCATCATTCATGACGGCGAGCGCAGCGGCCTCGGCATCTTCTGATGCGGCATTAAACAAGCATGAAACGGCCGCGGAAAAAGCCTTTGCAAGCATCAAAACCAGCCGCACTTTGACGGCCACTTCACACAAAAGCAATCTGGAAGATTTGTATAAAAAGGATGTTTATCAGAGAACTATACCGATTTTAAAAGCCTCTAATGATCTACCATCCAAACGCAACAACCAAGCAACAGCGACGGCCCCGCAAAAAAAGCCAAAGCCCGATTTTGCACAACAACGTGCGCGCAAGGTTCAAAATGAAGTTGCAACACTAACACGCGAGGACGACTTTTCCGATGTTTTGAGCGATGAAGTTATGGCGGAATTGATGCGTCATGCCGTAGATGATAAAAACATACATGTCTTTATCCAGCCCATGATGCGCCTGCCGCAAAGACATACAAGATGTTTTGAAATGTATGGACGGATCAAGGCACACCCCGGTGTTTATATTCCGGCGCGGCGTTTTTTAAGCATGGCTCGCAAAGAACATTTTATTAAGGATTTAGAAACGCTTATCTTAATTGAATGTTTAAAAACACTTAAATCGCGCCCTGTTACCGCACAAAACAAACCTATGCTTTTCTTTATGAATATAAGCACGGATAGCCTTAAAAATGTAAAGTTCATGAATACTTTACTGTCGTTTTTAGGGGCAAACCGAAAAATGGCACGTCAAATTGTTTTTGAAATGATGCAAAATGATTTTTTGACTATAGAGCCTGCGCTTTTGGATGTTATGAAGGGTCTTGGTAAGCTTGGCTGTCACTTCTCGCTTGATCAAGTGACCGAACATGATTTTAATATCGAAATGATGCATGCGCTTAAAATAAAATTTGTAAAATTTGATGCCGATGACTTGCTTAGAAAAACCAATTCACGCAAGGGGATGGCTCTTGTTGTTGATCGTAAACGTAAACTAGAGGGAAGCGGCATCGGGTTTATCGTTGAAAAAGTCGAGACCGAATTTGTGCTTAAAGAACTGCTTGATCTCAACATTCATTACGGGCAGGGTTATCTTTTTGGGAAGCCGGATTTGCCGGGTGCATATGGCGTAAAATCGGTTGATGAGCATCCGATCCCGCCTATACAGCAGACCGGATATAATTCAAAAATGAGGCAATAAGCTTTAGACGTACGAATTTTAATAGTTCAGGATTTTATGTGATGAGACTTTCTATTTTATACTTTCTTATTTTTAGCTTTGCCTTGATTCCGAGCGCACCTTCATATGCACAAAATACGGGTATTAAGGATGAAACCTCAAAAAAAGATATGCCTAGCGCACCCGATTCTGATGCTGTTGAAAAAACCTATAGCGCGCCGTCCCATGCTGTATCTTTGCATGGTACTCCAAAATATCCTGCAGACTTTCCGCATTTAGACTATGTGAACCCGAATGCGCCCAAAGGCGGGGAAATTACCAACCATGTGATTGGGACATTTGATTCCGTTAATCCTTTTATTATAAAAGGTACACCAGCCGCAGGGCTAAATTTTATTCGAAGCGGACTTATGTTTCAAAGCCTGATGCAAAATAGCTGGGACGAACCTTTCACCTTATATGGAATTCTAGCCGAGACCATCGAAGTCGCGCCAGATAAATCATGGGTTGCCTTTACCATGCGCGATAACGCCACATGGCAGGATGGAAAACCGGTGACAGCGCATGATGTTGTCTGGACATTTAATACGTTGATGGAAAAAGGATCGCCTTTCTATAAGGCTTATTGGCATGATGTAAAGCGTGTAACGGCAGAGAATGATCGGCGTGTTAAATTTGAATTCTCGGTTTCAGGCAATGCGGAACTTCCCCTAATTGTTGCAGAGATGGTGATTTTGCCAGAGCATTTTTTCAATACAGATAGTGCGCCGGCTTTTGATCAGACATCTTTGAAACCTATAATGGGTAGTGGCCCCTATACAATAGGCGCGATTGATGCCGGGCGTTCTATTACCTATAAACGCAATCCGGATTTTTGGGGTAAAGATTTGCCATTTTTCAAAGGATTTTATAATTTTGATGAGATTACGTATGATTATTATCGGGATAATAATGTCGCTTTAGAAGCATTTTTTGCCGGTGAATATGATGTTCGTATTGAAAATGTGGCCAAGCTATGGTCACAAGGGTATAACGCGCCGCCTGTCAAAGATGGCCGTATTATCAAGTCGGAGATAGATAATCAGCGCCCTGCAGGCATGCAAGCATTTATTTTCAATACGCGCCGTGACATATTTAAAGATGTAGATGTAAGGCAAGCGATATCATATGCGTTCGATTTTGAGTGGTCAAACAAGCAATTTGCATATGGCGATTATATCCGCACCAAAAGCTATTTTGATAATTCGGAGCTGGCGTCTTCCGGTTTGCCAGTGGGGGCGGAATTGGCACTTTTAGAAACATTTCGCCGGCAAGTTCCGGATGCTGTTTTCACGACACCTTATGTGCCGCCTACAACCGATGGGTCAGGCAATGCACGGACAAATTTACGCAAGGCGTCAAAGCTTTTGGATGAGGCCGGCTGGGTGCTTGGGGATGATGGCATCCGCGTTAAAGATGGCGCGCGACTGGAATTTGAAATTCTGGATGGTAATCCAATGTTTGAACGCTGGGTTCTGCCGTTTTTAAAAAATCTTGAGCGGATCGGCGTCAAAGCAAATTTTCGTACTGTTGATACGGCGCAATATCAAAACCGGATGACGGCATTTGATTTTGATATGACGATTGGTGTCTTTGGCCAATCCAATTCGCCAGGGAACGAGCAACGAGACTTTTGGGGATCAAACAAGGCAGATGTCGAAGGGTCACGTAATTTAATTGGTGTGAAAGATCCGGTAATTGATGAATTAATCGAGCAAATAGTGCAAGCCGTATCGCGAGAAGATCTGGTTTTAAAAACACGTGCGATGGATCGGATTTTACTATCCCATCACTATGTTATACCTATGTGGCATTTTCCAAAATGGCGCATTGCGCACTGGAATTATATTCAGCGCCCCGAAAACCTTTCTGGGATTAGCCCCCTTATCGCAGATACGTGGTGGTATGAAAAGCCTTAACTTCTATTATTCACTTAAATATATCAGGTTTTAAGCGTATAAATTATGACTATCGCAATTATTATTCCTGCGCGTTATGGCTCTACGCGTTTTCCGGGTAAACCTTTAGTAAATATCGCAGGGCGGTCAATGCTACGGCGTGTTATTGATGTTGCACGTAAAGCAGCCAGCGGTCTTGATAATATCGAAATAGTGGTGGCCACAGAAGACCAGCACATTGCCGATCATGCCGAAGAGGCAGATGTGCGCGGTATTATAACATCCGATACATGCCGCACCGGATCAGACAGAGTTTTAGAGGCGGCGCGGCTGCTTGATACTCAGCCGGATATTGTTATCAATTTGCAAGGCGATGCGCCGATGACTCCGCCGCATTTTGTCCGCGCTGTCATTGATGCGTTGACGCATGAAAATATAGGTGTTGCAACGCCGGTTTATCGCTTGAGCTGGGCGCGTTTGGATGCGTTACGTGATAATAAAAAAACCATACCTTTTACCGGTACGACTGCAATTATTGATGAAGATGGGTATGCGCGTTGGTTTTCAAAGCAAATTATTCCTGCCATTCGTAAGGAGAATAATTTGCGCATGTCTGAGCGTTTTTCTCCGGTTTATCAGCATATAGGTCTATACGGATATAGTTTGGAAGCGCTTGAAAAATTTTGCGCATTAAATGAAGGGGTTTACGAGAAGCTGGAAGGCTTGGAACAACTTCGGATGCTTGAAAACGGTATGTTGATCAAGGCGGTCGAGGTTGAGGTTAGTGAAGGCACTTTATTATCCGGTATTGACTCACCCGAAGATATAAAGCGAGCCGAAGCATATTTCGAAAAGAAATAACTTACTTTCATCTCTTTTTCCATTGCTCCAGCCCGTTCTTTATTTAATTATGCCGCCTTGGCTGTGTCCCATTGAGGGGCAAAGTCCGGATCGACAAAACGTTTATTTTCAGCTGCCAAATTATCAATATTTTCCATTTCTTCGACGCTTAGATTAAAGTCGAAAATATCAAAATTATCTTTAATATGTTCTTCAGAGGCGGCCTTTGGTATCGGAGAGACGCCTTTTTGAATTTGCCAGCGAAGGGTTACCTGCCCCGGCGTTTTATCATGTCGATCTGCAATATCGCTGATCACGCCGTTTTGCAAAACATTGCCGCGCCCAAGCGGACTGTAGGCTGTCATGAACATATCATGATTTTTGAGCCATTTGAGAACTGGCGCTTGCGGGATAAAGGGGTGGTTTTCAACCTGATTTGTGACAATACGTCCATTTGTAATTTTATGTGCCTTTTCAAGGTGTTCAATTGTATAATTACTAACCCCGATATATTTTGTTTTACCGGCATCTTGCACCTTCATCAGTTCCCGAAGTGCGTTTTCCATGTTTTGATCAGGGAACGGCCAATGGAGGAGGAGTAAATCGACATAATCGGTTTGGAGCTTATCAAGACTTTCGTCAAGAGAGTCCATAAATCTGGATTTATCAAAATTATCACGCCATATTTTTGTAGTGAGAAAAATATCTTCGCGCGGCACAGACGAGCCGGTAATTCCGGCCCCTACATATTCTTCATTTTTATAAATTTGCGCCGTATCAATATGACGATATCCAATTTCCAATGCCTTTTTTACGGCATCTACACACTTGTTTTCCTCAAGCTTCCATGTTCCATATCCCAATGCAGGGATTTTTAAATCTTTTACTTCTATATATTTCATGGCTAAACTCCTTATTGATGCAATGCTTACACTTTAACTAATGAATAATAAGAGTAAAAGTTCAATGACAAAGTTGATAATCGCTCGACATGGTAATACTTTTAGTTCCGATGATACGCCGACGCGTGTAGGCAAGCGCACAGATTTACCATTGGTCGAAAGTGGAATTGCGCAAGCAAGTAAGATTGGCGAATATCTTTTACAAAACAATATTTTACCGGATAAAGTTTATTGTTCACATTTAAAGCGTACGAGAGAAACGGCAGATGTTGCCATTTTTCACGCGGGTGTAAATGAAAAGCCGGAATCCATTGAATTATTTGATGAAATTGATTATGGATCGGATGAGAATAAAGTAGAAGCTGATGTTATTGCCCGTATAGGTGCGCACGCAATTGAAGCATGGGACAAGCATGCGATTGTGCCGGATGGTTGGGATGTAAATCCGGCAGCGATTATTAAAGGCTGGCATGATTTTGCGGCGGATATCCTATTGCGCGATTATAAAACCGTATTGGTTGTGACCTCTAATGGTATTGCGCGCTTTGCCCCGCATTTGACTAGCGATTTTGAAGGGTTTAAAGCGGGACATGATATAAAGCTTAAAACGGGCGCATTAGGGATTTTAAGTTTTGAAAATTCGATCTGGAGTATCGAAGAGTGGAATTTGCGGCCTTAAGCTTATTAAATCGTAAAAAGCTTGTTGTGTGACTATAAATTTGCAATAAATCACTTAAATATAGAAAGATATGGGTAATTTATGCTTCGCCACAATTATAATGAACAATCTAATTCCAATATAGAGTATCTGAAAAACGTAAAATCCGTGCGCGATTTAACAGCCGTTTGGATGCAAAACCCTATTGAAAACTTGAGGCTTCTTAAAAATACCGCCAAACATTTTTTTGACGATAGAACGCATTTTCCTTGTTCTGATACTTTAAAAAAGATGCGGGAATCCTTAATAGAATCCAGATATTTTATTGAAGGGACATTAAATAAGGATCAGAAAGTTCTTTCTCATAATGTTAATGTGCTATGGCATTTGTCCATATTACAGGCACATACACGTGGTAGCTTTGAAAGCTTTGATACATTGAATGTTATTGAGGATAAAGTAAATCAAAAAGCTCTATCCGAAAATACGCTTTCTGAAGATAATCAAAATCTTCTTGAAAAAATTCATAGTAAAAGAGCCTTAATTTCTACTCATCTTTACAAAATTACACGTAAGGATGAATTCGCACAACAGGCTTATATAGACGCGGAACATCTTGATGAAAAATTCGTCAAATTAATCAAAAGACGCCTTAAGGATATTGATGATCGTTTAAATCAAAACCTAAGAGATGCTCAGCCCTTTTAAAATCAAAGTATTTTTCGTGGGGCGTTAAAAAAATGCACCTTTATTATGTTGTGTTTTGAGTATATCTTGCTTGTCTATGGCCGCATATTTATTCAAACGATTGCTTCTTATTATTCCAACGCTTTTCGGCATTATGCTGATCAGCTTTATTATTGTGCAGTTTGTGCCGGGCGGGCCAGTTGAGCGCATGATCGCGCAATTGCAGGGACATGGAAGCGAGGCCACAGCGCGGTTTGGTGGTTCAAGTGGCGGTGATGCCGGAGGCATGAGCGCTGTCTCCTCCACTGGAGAAAGTAGCGGATATCGCGGCGCGCAGGGATTAGACCCCGAATTTATTGCGGAATTGGAGAAAATGTACGGATTTGATAAACCGGCGCTTGAACGATTTTGGATAATGGTTAAAAACTATGCCACGTTTGATTTAGGGCAGAGTTATTACCGTGATGTCAGCGTATGGAGCTTGGTGTTAGAGAAGATGCCTGTCTCGATATCGCTAGGGCTTTGGTCAACACTGATTATTTATCTTATTTCTATACCTCTGGGGATTAAAAAGGCAGTAACCGACGGGCAAGCCTTTGATATCTGGACGTCAGCGGCGGTTTTTATCGGGTATGCAATTCCTTCATTTATGTTTGCAATATTATTAATCGTTTTGTTTGCAGGGGGACGGTATTTTGATTTTTTCCCTTTGCGCGGCCTTATTTCAGACGGGTGGCAAGATTGGCCTTGGTATAGAGTTGCGCTCGATTATATGTGGCATCTTGTGCTACCAACCGCGGCCATGGTGATTAGTGGATTTGCGTCCCTCACCTTACTTACCAAGAATTCGTTTTTAGACGAGGTGAACAAACAATATGTCTTGACCGCGCGATCCAAGGGGTTAGCCGAAAAAGATGTTTTGTACGGACATGTGTTTCGAAACGCAATGTTGATTGTAATTGCGGGGTTTCCGGCGGCATTTATCAGTATATTTTTTACAGGGTCGCTTTTGATTGAAGTGATATTTTCGTTAGACGGTCTTGGATTACTTGGGTATGAGAGCGTGATCAATCGTGATTATCCGGTGGTTTTAGGAACGCTTTATATTTACGCGATTATTGGTCTGGTTATGACATTAGTGCGTGATGTTGTATATGTGCTGGTTGATCCTCGGATTGATTTTGACGCACGAGCGGTGTAGAAAACATAAAAAGGCTGATCATTTCTGATCAGCCTCTTCTTATAAGTTATATTTTATAAAAAAAATACTATTTATTTTTTTTGTCTTGATCCTTAGGTGCGCCAGGCTTTTTATCTTTGCCAGGATTGCTTTTGTCATTTTCTTTTGACTGAGGATTTTTAGAAGGCGTCGAATTTTGATTTTTTTGTGCTTGTGACATAATAAGTCTCCTTAAGACTGTAGTGTAAACATACATAATTGTATGCTGACATGTTACATACATATGGGTGGATATAATGGTTCCATTCGTTTAGAAAAAATCAATTTTCTTGCTATAAATTCGTTTAAAATGTTTTCTTTATTAGACAATATTTAAATTTTTTTTGAAACCCGTATTCAAGAAGATGCTTGCCTGTTTAGCATGAAAGCTTATGTTTAATCCGAACTAGGATAAAATGATTTATATAGTATTGGCCACTAGCGGGGTTTTACGCCGTGTGATATTTAAAGAACTATGAAATTATCCCCCATCACAAAACGCAGGCTTTCGCAATTTCGTACCAATCGGCGTGGATATTGGAGTTTCTGGATATTTTTAAGTTTGCTGCTTGTATGTTTGGGAGCAGAGTTTATTGCCAATGATAAGCCAATTCTGGTTTCTTATCAAAATGATCTCTATTTTCCAACATTTGTGAACTATCCGGAAACCGCGTTTGGTGGTGACTTTGAAACGGAAGCCGATTATCGCGATCCGTTTGTAAAGGAGTTGATTGAAAGTAAGGGCTGGACGGTGTGGCCGCCGATACCGTTTTCTTATGATACTATTAATTATGATTTGCGGACGCCTGCGCCGTCCTCCCCCGATACGGTCAATTGGATCGGGACGGATGATCAGGGGCGCGATGTTTTGGCGCGAGTCATTTACGGGTTTCGGATTTCGGTTGTCTTTGGTCTTGTACTTACCGTTATTAGTTCGATTATCGGCGTGGCGGCTGGCGCGGTGCAAGGGTATTACGGCGGTAAGCTTGATTTGATTATGCAGCGGGTGATTGAGGTGTGGTCGTCAATGCCCTCGCTTTATATTCTGATTATATTTTCCTCTATTTTTATACCGGGGTTTTGGACACTGCTCCTCATTTTGCTGTTGTTTTCGTGGATGAAGTTGGTGGATGTGGTACGAGCAGAGTTTTTGCGGGCGCGGAATTTTGATTATGTGCGAGCGGCTAATGCGCTTGGCGTTTCAAATGCCAAAATTATGGCGCGTCATGTGTTGCCGAATGCGATGGTGGCGACCATTACATTTATGCCGTTTATATTGACGGGGTCGATTACCGCACTGACCTCGCTTGATTTTTTAGGACTTGGTTTACCGCCTGGTTCGCCCAGTTTGGGGGAGCTGTTAGCGCAGGGGAAGAATAACCTCAATGCGCCGTGGCTGGGCATATCGGCATTTTTATCACTTGCGGTTATGCTCACCTTGCTAACCTTTATCGGGGAAGCGGTGCGCGATGCGTTTGATCCGCGTAAAGCGAGTTTGTAATTTTTTTTATACCCCTTATGAATTGTATTTGTATATGTTAATCCCTTGACAAAAGCAAGGGATTCCTGATATGGGAATGCATAATTTAATTCATTTATGCATTTATTTTTGCAATCTTATAGGGAGCTGCGTATGGCACAACAAAATTCACAATGGAAAATTCTACGGAATACTGACCAGAACGAACAGCTAGATACAAGCACCCCGCTGAACAAGCATGACGTTCTTGATGCATATCAGGATGCGCAAAGGCATCTCAAAACGGTTGAAGACCTTGTAAATTGGCTATCAAGCCTTGATACAGAATTTAGCGCACAGCGTTTTTTTTCAGATAAAGATAAAGACCCCGAATTATTTTATACAACGGCCGGATTTTTGGATCAGAGCGGTGATTTGCTTACGACTTTTGCAAGAGATGGGTATTCAATCGGTATTATTCATCCGAAAAATAGTGAATTACTCGCAGTTCTTATGCCGGCCTTTATGACAGAAAATCTTGAAATCAATCCCTTTAGTAGCATGCCTGGACGGACGAGTTTTCGTGTAGATAGGCTTGGAGAAAATGTACATAAAGCGGAAAGTAAACACGTTTTTAGTACTAATGCTACTATTGATGTAACGGACGCTAAGGGTGATTTACATGCCCGCCTTGTATCCGTTGATATCTATAAAAAACTTAAAGAAAATCCGGATTATTCAAATAAATTAGATATTATTCCGAAACAATCCAATCAGTTTAATCTTGCCACAAAAGAGACCCAATCTTCACCGGATCAGCTGAATGTAACTCAGCCGCCCTCTTCTGATCAAAAGGATGAAACACCAGATGACCCCAAAGTGGCCAATGGTCTTGCGTTTGTTTTTGATGATTTGAGAGCGCGGCATTACCGCTTGTTTAATACACTTAAAGAGCATCAGAAAACAAATTCGTTTACATATGGAATGATTGCGAGCAAGAAAACAAATGATGTTTACGCGTTTACGGTTTCTCAACCGCATGTTCATAAGCTTTTAAACTTTATTGAGAAACGTCTTGATCTGGATGTCGAGCGTATGGATAGCGCTTATATCGGTACTTTGAATGCAAAAAAGTTTAAAGAATGGCCGGATAACAAAATTTTTATCTATAAGATGAATCAAGACGATTTTGGCGCTTGGGTTCCCAAAGCACAGCAAGATGTTTTTGAGAGTTTTGTAATGCAGTATTTTAATGCGAAACTCGGATCGGCCAGTTTCATAGATTTGAGACAGCCGAAGGCAGATCCTAGTCAGGTCATAGATGCGCGTTCTTCTGAAAGTGGCATTTTTGAACATCATGAAATAGAACAACCTGCCGAAATGGTTGTACCTAGCCAAAGTCATGAACAAAACGTAGTTCAAAATACCATACAGGCTCAATCTTCAAGCAATCAGGACAACATACTAAAGAGTCCGGATATTTTGACATCAAGCCTTTTGAACTTTTACGGACAGTACGGGCGATTGAATAAGGCGGCTAGTGAGAAGAATACATATGCAAACATTGAGCATGGTCATGAAAATAAAGTGTTATACAAACTGCTTCCAAAAAATCATGCGCAGGATTTTGAAAAATTCTTAAAAGATGCCGTAGGGGATGACGCTTTTGATGAGAAAAACGTTAGAGTTTCTTCATCCAATTTTGCTAAGTTAGTTGGAAATTCTCTTACGAATTTTTTGCAAGAAGATAAAGCCATTCTTACTGTAACTAGCCATGAAAAATCTTCTTTTGTTTTGGTTTCAGCCGAACATTACGGCGAATATGTTGAAGCTTATGCAAAAGATCATATGGATTTATCTTTTGACGCTAGTGCAAATCAGAAAAATGAAGACAACGCGATTTTAGATAAGAAAAAGCCTTCTATCGCTCTTTCTTTTGGTATGACGGATGCTGGCGTTCCGCGTAAAATGCTAAGACCAACACAAATTTCAAGAACAGAATTTAAAAGTCATTATAGAGCAAGCATCAATGAAGCCATTGATAAAGGCACGTATGTTCTTGTTAAAAATGAGAATAATAGAGACGATGACTTGGTTGTCTTTCCGATCGAAATTTTGGACGGTTTACAGGATTACATGAAAGAGAACAATATATCTTTAGAAATTCGCAATATGACCGGAAATGAATTTAAGCATAATCCCGTTGAAGATGTGCGTGCAGCTCTTAGGGATAACAACACTGCAATTGTGCTTGTAAATCGTGAAAAACCTTTTGCATATGTTACGCCGCATAATGGTGTAGGGGAAACTATGCGTGATTTTTTGCGTGACAAGCTTGTCAAGATCAATCCGGACGCACGCACAAATTTTAACACAAACGCAAAGGACACGAGTGAAACAGTGGAAACCGATGTACAGGCTGTAGTTGAGCCTGAACCATTAAAGGCGCGCAGCGAACCTACTGTTACTGGTTTGACAGCTGAGAAAGTTGAAAAAACAGGCGATGATTTAGCACAAAATTCGAAAGAAGATTTGCGGGAAGTTCGAATTGCTAAAATCAAGAAATTGGCCATGACGATCTCTGATTTATTTGATGACGGCACTGTCCATGCACAAATTGGGAAGAGCAACATGTTTTTGACGAACGATCATGCATTTATGACCGATGATGCTCCCAAGCATAAGATGCTTGTTGACAATTTATCTACTAATCCAAGAACACAAGCCAATCTTGCACAATTTTTTAAATTCGCAAAAGATGGAGAGCAAGTACGTTTAGAACTTTCTGAAGAAAATCAGACATATACTTTGATATCAGAAGAAAGAATACGTGAAATAACAGGTCAGAAAGATCTTGAAGATGTTGCAGATAATCTTGATTATCTTGATAGTCTTGATTTTTAATATTGACAGCGTGTGTAAAACATCGCTTTATTATACGTATGTTTAGACAGTTTACATTTAACCGCCGACGCCGTCCGTTTATCGCCTTGATACGCGGTGTTTGTGCTATGTAGATTTTTCTTACACATAAAACACGTTTTGAAGGGCTCCTATATCATAGATATCGGGGCTTTTTTGTTGCATGATTGAGTTTGATTTTTGAGATGGTATTTTTAGATATGAATAAGACAGTAATTATAGATAAGGCCGGTGCGGTTACAAAGAATTTGCGGATTGGCACAACTGAGACGCTTACCCATGATTTATTGTGCGAGATGGGTACGGTTTTGGCTGTTGAAGTTTTACAGGATAAATCAGTTTATAACGAGCTAGAGCTTCCTAGTGGGCGGATGTCCAAAATCAAAAAGGGCGATATTCTGGCAGTTGCATTGGGGGAGCGGATGGCGCTTAAAGGCTTTGTAGGTCGGCTGCCCTCCTCCCTTAAAGTCAATGATGTGATCCATCTGCTTAATTTTGGCGGTACGGCGGGGGAATGTACAAGCTCCAATATTAAGGAAGTTGGTGATCCGCTACGTGTGCGAGTGCTTGGCGGCATTGCGCGTGAAGGCAAACTCCTCAATATTGGTGATGCGAATGTGTTTGAACGGGCAGAGGCGCTAACCCATGACATACCGCTGATCATTACGACGGGTACGAGCATGGATAGCGGGAAGACCACCGTGGCAGTTGAAATTATTAAAACGCTGAGCCGAATGGGGATGAAATTGGCGGGGGCGAAGCTTACCGGTGTTGGCGCGCTGCGTGATCTTTACCGGATGCAAGATTATGGTGTGCGGGAGGCCGTTTCTTTCGTGGATTGCGGGGTGACATCGACCGCGAATATCGAATCGGAGGAGATGGTGCGTATTGCGAAGGGTGCGATTAACCATTTGGGGCGCAATCAGGACGGTGATTTGCCGGATGCGATTATGATTGAATTTGGTGATGGCTTGCTTGGACGATACGGGGTTATGCCTATTTTGCAGGATGCGGAGATACAGAGCCGCGTGCGGCTTCATATCGGGTGTGCACGTGATCCGGCGGGGGCGCTTAAGCTTTGCGAAACATGTGATGAGATTGGATTGCCGATTGATGTTATTAGCGGGCCGGTAACTGATAACGAGGTCGGGCAAGCGATTATCAAGGAGCATCGCGGGGTTCTGACCTATAATGCGTTTAAGCCGAATATGGATTGGCTTGACCTTATTCTAGCAAGATGGGCGGTGGGAGCATGATGAGCGTCTTGCCTTTTGGCCTGCAAATGCCGTTTATACGCAATCGTCATCCTGAGGTAAAGCCGAAGGATCTTATCAATATTTGTAAGGTTCTTCACTACATTCAGAATGACAGAAT
The DNA here is from genome assembly GCA_963702155.1 of uncultured Alphaproteobacteria bacterium. Lineage (GTDB taxonomy): Bacteria > Pseudomonadota > Alphaproteobacteria > Micavibrionales > Micavibrionaceae. The sequence continues at coordinate 224,293 of OY969717.1, read as the reverse complement.
ATGCGGAATTACTTTATGATTAAAGCATCGATTATTGGGGTTACGGGATATACGGGGGTAGAATTACTCCGCATTTTGGTTAATCACCCGCACGTTGAGATTGCGTATCTGACCTCGCGCCAGCATGAGAATGCACCGATTGGTGATGTGTTCCAGCATCTCTCGCATCTGGATTTGCGAGTGACAAATACCGCGCATGAAACGGTTGCGGCGGAAAGCGATGTGGTATTCCTCGCCCTGCCTCATAAAACGGCACAAGACGTTGTGGCTGCACTTCACGGGAAAACCAAGATAATAGATTTGTCGGCGGATTACCGCCTCGATGACGCGGCAAAGTATGAGCGTTATTATGGCCTGAAACATAATCATGAAGCATTGATGCGTGAGGTTGTTTATGGCGCGCCGGAGATTATCGGGCGGGCGGCAATTGCGGCGGCGGATACGGTTGCTAATCCGGGGTGTTTTGCATTGCTTGCGCAGATGATGTTGTTTCCGTTTAAAGGGCAGATCGAGAGAGCCGATATTTTTGCGATTACGGGATCGAGCGGATCGGGGAAAAGCGCGAGTGATGGGACGCATCACCCCATTCGCTCACATAATATAAAAAGTTATAACATTAATATCCACAGACATATCCCCGAAATTATACGCGGCGGGGGGATAGAAGAAGACCAGCTTAATTTCGTGCCTACGTCGGGGCCGTTTGTGCGTGGCATATTTGCGCAAGGGTTTTTGAATTTGGAAGAAAATGGATCCTTCGTATACGCTCAGGATGACAAAAAATACATTCAGGATAAACTTTATTCAGATCAGCCGTTTGTGCGGATTGTTGAAAGTGTGCAGCTCGCGCATGTCGTTGGCTCTAATTTTGTGGATTTAAGTTTTGAGCATACCCATGACGGGCGCGTTTTGGTACAAGGAGCGCTTGATAATCTGGTCAAGGGCGCGGCGGGGACAGCCGTTCAGAATATGAATTTGATGTTTAAACTGGATGAGACGGCGGGGCTATTATCGCTATCGCCTGTTTATCCTTAAGTGGTCTGACGGAGGAGAATTTTATGCCAAGTGCAAAAATGCCAAACTTTTTTATCAATGCGTTTTACGAGACGAAGTTTAAAGACAATTTGTTTGTTGTTAAAGCGGGCGGGAAAGTTATTGAAGATGATGCGGCGCGGGACGGCCTTATCCTTGATATTAAACATTTGACGCTTCACGGGATTAAGGTGTTGCTTATTTATGGTGGCGGGCGTGCGATAGATGAGGCGAGCGCGGCCAGAGGTTTGAGCGCAGAAAAACATGAGGGGCGCAGAGTTACACGCGCAGAAGATTTAGATATTATGCGCGAGGTTTTGGGCGGGCATTTATCTCTCAAAGTTTATGAGAGCATGGCGGCGCATGATCTGGACGGTATATCCCTGAACGCCGTGCCTCATGACTGGCTGGATGTTTCTTTACGCGCAAAAACGCCGATTGATTTTGGATTTGTTGGAGATGTGCGGCAAGGTTATGCGCGCCCTATTCATCGTATGTTCAAGGTGACTAATTTTATTGCAGCGCCTTGTCTTGCATGGGCGGGCGGCAACGATAAAACGCTGTGTAATATTAATGCGGATACGGTTGCGACTGCTTTGTCTGTGGCGACTAAGGCACATAAGCTGATTTTTATGAGTGATGTTGATGGCGTGCAGATTAACGGCGAAACCGCGCTTATGATTACGGCGGAAGAAATTGACGGATATATAGCCGATGGTACGGTAACAGGCGGGATGCAAGTCAAGCTGGAGAATTGTAAGGACGCGCTTCAATCCGGTGTAAGGCGGATTCATTTGATCAACGGTTTACGTGATCAGGCCTTGCGTTTAGAGATTTTTGAGTCGTATGGCCCCGGCACGATGCTGATCGAAGGTGATCAGCGCCAAGCCTATATGAATGAAGTTGAAGCGCAAAAGGTTATTGAGGCGGCAAAATAGTGTATAATAAAATAATAAGATCAATAAAAAAAGGGATTTAATTATGAGCGATGCACAAAATATTATTGATAAGACGTTTGATGTTTTGATTAAAACCTATGCGCCGCAACCGGTTGTGATGGATCGTGGGGACGGCGTTTATGCGTGGGATACGGGTGGAAAGAAATATATTGATTGCGCGGCGGGGATTGCCGTGGCATCTCTCGGCCATGCGCATCCTAAAATGCTCAAAACCATTAATGAGCAAGCGGCGACGCTGATGGCGTGTCAGGCGTCCTATGCAACAAAACCAAAGCTGAATGCAGCAAAGCTCCTGACTGATAATAGTGTTTTTGATTTGGTTTATTTTTCAAATAGCGGGACGGAATCAGTAGAAGCTGCGCTTAAATGTTGCCGCAAGTGGGCATATGATCATAAGGGCGAGCACGCAACCGAGATTATTGCATTTCGCCAAAGTTTTCACGGGCGCACATATGGCGCAGCGAGTGTGACCGAAAAACGCCATAGTCAGCCGTTTTTTGCGCCGTATATCCCTGATATTCATTTTGCGACATTTAATGATTTGGAGAGCGTGAAAATCCTGATCTCCGATAAGACGGCGGGCATAATTGTTGAGCCCGTTCAAGGTGAAGGCGGGTTAGAGCCGGCAACACCGCAATTTTTGATGGGCTTACGCAAACTTTGTGATGATCATAAAATCTGTCTTATTTATGATGAGGTGCAGGCGGGCATGGGAAGGCTCGGGACGTTTTTTGCATATGAGAGTTTTGAATGTTGCTCTGACTGCGTTGAGGATGAGGGCAAAGCGCCGTCCGATTATCCCGATAAGGTAAGCGCGGTTGCGCCGGATATTGCCTGCCTTGCAAAGGGGATGGGCGGCGGCTTCCCCGTAGGCGCAATGGTTGCGCGCACAGAATTTGGTGAAGCCATTGTGCCCGGAACGCACGGCACGACGTACGGCGGAAATCCGCTTGCGTGCGCGGTTGCGCATACGGTGATGAGCGAAATTCTCAGCGATGGGTTTTTGGATCACGTCAATAAAGTCGCCGCGCATTTGCACGCCGGATTTGAGGCGATGAAGCGTGAGACGAATAAGATCGAAGCGATTAAAGGCAAAGGCCTTATGATGGGTTTGGATACGGCCTTTGACATCAAAGACTTGCTTTTGGCACTACAAAAAAACGGCCTTATGGCAACGGCGGCGGGTAAAGGCACGCTGCGCCTTACCCCTCCTCTTATTATGAATAAGAACGAGGCCGATGAAGTTTTGGATATTGTTGGAAGAACACTTAAAGAGATGAGCTAAATTCTTCGCTGTGCTCATGATTATTAAACAGTCATCTTGAGCGCAAGCGAAAGATCTAATTTTTTTGATAATAGATCCTTCGGCTTTGCCTCAGGATTACGACACATTAACTTTCATAATGAAACAATATTTTATCTATATGGTTACAACCCAAAAGAACACAGCGTTGTATATTGGTGTCACCAATGATCTGGTTCGAAGAGTATACGAACATAAGCATGAAATTATTGATGGATTTACAAAGAAATATAAAACGAAAAAGTTGGTATATTTTGAAGTTTATGATGATCCTCAATATGCTATCCAAAGAGAAAAGCAACTTAAAGGTTGGGTTAGAAAAAGAAAAAATGCATTGATTGAAACGACGAACCCTAGTTATCGAGATTTATATGAAGATATTATAAAATAAATTCTTCGCTACGCTCAGAATGACAGAAAGAGACTTAAACCTATGACCATCAAACATTTTATCAATTTGCCGGATATCGGGGCGGAGACGCTTAAAGGTATCCTTAAAAACGCGCATGCGCTTAAAAAACAAAAGTTTGAGCCGCCGCAGCTTTTTAAAGGGCTTAGCCTTGCAATGATGTTTGATAAACGCTCCACCCGAACACGGATGAGCTTTGAAGTGGCTATGAAACAGCTTGGCGGGCATACGATTGTGATGGATATGCAAAATATGCAGATCACAGGCGCAGAAAGTATTGAGGATACGGGCAATGTGCTGTCGCGTTATGTGGACGGCATTATGATCCGGATGAGTGATCATACGGCGATGGAGGAGCTTTCAAAGTTTACGAGCATTCCGGTGATTAACGGCATGACCAATCAATCGCATCCCTGCCAGATTATGGCAGATTTGCTGACGATTGAGGAAAAGCTTGGTGATATTACGGGTAAGAAAGTTGCGTGGTTTGGTGATGTAAACAATGTCTCCCGTACGTTTGAGCAGGCCGCGTCCATTTTCGGATTTGATCTGGTGTGTGCGGTACCGGAGGATTTGGTTGACGATGGCGGGGAGCGTGTTAGCTTTACCGCAGATGCCGTTGCAGCGGCGCGGGATGCCGATGTTTTAGTGACGGATACTTGGGTATCAATGGGGCAAGAAGGCAAGGCGATTGAGCGTTTTCATCCCTATCAAGTAAACAGCGAATTAATGGTAAAAGCAAAAGATCACGCCATATTCATGCATTGTATGCCCGTTCATCAGGGTGAAGAAGTTTCGGATGCCGTTTTGAAATCGGAGGCGTGCGTAATTTATGATGAAGCGGAAAACCGTTTGCATGCGCAAAAAGCGATTTTGGCGTGGTGTTTTGAAGATGCCGGCGTGGATGTGCAGGAACGATTTGATTTTTAAATTACGCAGGCCATATATTCAGACACTTTATCCTGAATGCGTTGCCCGTTCGTCATTTCAGTATCTAAAACAGTGTCTTCAACCGTTATATGTTTTACAATGTTATCTTTTATTACTGCGAAAAATCGAGCGTATTTTCCTTTTATGAAAATAAAGTCTTCGTTTGAACGGAGATTTATCAAATCAAGAAGGTCGCGGTTGCCATCAGATAAGAATTTTATGTGCTTATGATTTTTTATCATCTTTTTCCACTGCTCAATCGCCCATGGATTATCATCGGAAATACAATAGATTTCCTTAACACCTTGCTTTTTTATTTTTTCAGACGCCTTGATTAAAGTTGGTAGATGCATATCAGTGCAAACAGGTGTAAAAACGCCGGGAACGCCTACTAATATATAGGTGCCATTAGATAACAAATTTTGTATATCGGTTTGTTTGATTTCTTCATCTTCCATGTATGATACAGTTGCCGATGGCATGGGAGAATTTTCTGCGAGCATGATTTCAAACCTCTTACTGGTTATATGTTATACGCTCTATCATATGTAGATTGTCTTTAAATTTGGTGAAGATCATGCTCCACATTGCAATCGTATGTATGATCACTTAAAAAGAGTTTATAAAAATATTCAGGATAAAATAATGACCGATAAGAAACCATATAAGAAAAAAGCGATTGGTGGGCATGATTTGAAGCCCGAAACTTTGATGATGAGTTACGGGTATGACCCGCAGCTTTCCGAAGGGTCGGTCAAGCCGCCGGTTTTTCTGACGTCTACATTTGCGTTCCGGTCTGCGGAGCATGGCGAGGATTTTTTTAATATTGTAGGCGGGCGTAAGGATTCCGATGATGATAGTGTGGGCGGCCTTGTCTATAGCCGGTTTAATCACCCGAATGTCGAGATTATTGAAGACCGTTTGGCCATCTGGGAAGAGGCGGAATCCAGCCTTGTATTCTCTAGCGGGATGGGCGCGATCAGTACCGTTTTAATGGCATATTTACGCCCTGGCGATGTAGTGGTGCAAAGCGCGCCCCTTTATGGCGGGACGGAAACGCTAATCCGGAAATTCTTACCGGAATTCGGGATCAAGAGCACTGATTTCAATGACGGGCTCAGCGAAGAGTCTATGATTGATGCTATGCGGCGCGGCGCGAAAAAAGGCCGCGTTGCGATGGTTTTTATTGAAACGCCCGCAAACCCGACAAATTCGCTGGTCGATTTTGAGGCGTTGCTCCGTGCGGTTGATACGATTGAGAAAGAAACGGGGCATCGCCCGATCACGGTGTGTGATAATACGCTGATTGGGCCGGTATTCCAAAAAGTTGTGCCGAACGGCCTTGATATCGGGATTTATTCACTAACAAAATATATTGGCGGTCATAGTGATCTGGTCGCCGGCGCGGCGTGCGGGTCGAAGGCCGTTCTTAAGCCGGTGCGTGCGTTACGCTCTACCATGGGTTTGAACCTTGATCCGCATTCAAGCTGGATGATTTCGCGCAGTTTGGAGACGGTTTCAATCCGTATGGAACGGGCGGCGGATACTGGTAAAAAAGTGGCGGGGTGGATTAATGAAAACCCTTATATGAAGGCCAAACTTTTGCATTCTGATTTTATTGAAGATCCAAATTATCAAGCCGTTTATCAGCGGCAATGCACGGGCCCGGGATCAACATTTGCCTTTGTCTTGGATGCGGATAAGGCGGCGATGTTTAAATTTATCAATGCGTTATCGATTTTTAAATCGGCGGTCAGTTTGGGCGGGTCAGAATCGCTTATTTGCCACCCCTCCTCCACCACGCATTCGGGCGTGCCGAAGGATTTGCGCGATGCGGCGGGCGTGACGGATGGTCTTGTAAGGCTGTCGGTTGGCTTAGAGCACCCGGATGATTTGATTGCCGATCTGGATCATGCGTTTGGCGTGGCGTTTGGGAAGACGACGGCGGCTTACAAATAATGGAATTTTTTAATTCTGTTTTAAGTTCTGCCTTATTGGGTTCTTTAATAGGCTCTACTATTGTAATTCTGATATCTGAAAGTTTTAGAAGAATAAATCGAGTAGAAAAGTATAGTGAAATTATATTTGAAAGAAGGCTAGAAGCCTATGAAAAACTGGCTTATTATTTCAACAATGCTTATCTTTCTTTTTTAAAAATGCAAAATAGTAGAAACTCACAGACTTCGAAAGATTTTACAGAAAACCTAAAAAAATTAGCACAACACTGCGAGGCTAAAAGAATTTATATTAATTACAGATTAGCTATGGAATGTGTTAATTTTTTTTCAAATCATGAGAGCAGCCAAATATCTATCAATAATAATAAAACGGCATACATAAATATATCGAATAAATATATGGACACTATAGATTTACTAATTGAAATGTCCGGTGTTCATAAAGTTAATAAAACCTATTCTAAAATAATGAGCATCAAAAAAAATAAAAACAACGAAGATTATTCCGAACTATTAAATTTGATAGCTATTAAAAAATATGAAGAAAGATAAAAACATGAAAAAAGAGAAAATTGTACTGGCGTATTCGGGGGGGCTTGATACCTCTATCATTCTGAAATGGTTTGTTGAGGAAGGGTACGAGGTAATTGCCTATATCGCGGATGTCGGGCAGGTCGAGGATTTTGAAGCGGCGAAGGTGAAGGCGGAAAATCTTGGTGCATCAAAGGTTTATGTTGAAGATCTGAAGGAAGAATTTGTTACCGATTATATTTTCCCCGCGTTTAAATCGCAGGCGGTTTATGAAGGGCGATATTTGCTTGGGACATCTGTGGCGCGGCCTATTATTTCCAAGCGGCAGATTGAAATTGCGGAAAAAGAAGGCGCGGAATATGTGTCTCACGGCGCCACAGGAAAAGGAAACGATCAGGTTCGTTTTGAATTGTCTTACTATGCACTCAAGCCCGATATTAAGGTTCTTGCGCCTTGGAAAATGGACAAATTCCTTGATCAATTTAAGGGGCGTCAAGATATGCTGGATTATGCGGATGCGCATGATATTCCCGTTACGGCGACGCGTAAGAAGCCGTACTCCGAAGATGATAATTTGCTGCATATCTCTCATGAAGCGGGCATTTTGGAAGACCCGAATGCGGCGGCGGATGAGGACGTTTATTCCCGAACGGCTTCTCAAGAAGATGCGCCGGATGTGGCGGATATTATTGCGTTGACGTTCAAAGATGGAATTCCGGTGCATGTGAAAAACGAGAATGACGAGACAAAATACGACTCCCCTCTTCCGCTGTTTGAATACCTTAATGCATTAGGCACAAAACACGGGATCGGACGTTTGGATATGGTTGAAAACCGGTTTGTCGGCATTAAATCCCGCGGGGTTTACGAGACGCCGGGCGGGGCAATTTTACACAATGCCCATCGTGATCTGGAGGGGCTGACCATGGATCGTGAGGTTATGCGCCTTAGAGATTCTCTTTCGACTAAAGTGGCCGAGCTGATTTATAACGGGTTTTGGTTTTCACCGGAGATGGAGTTTTTGATGGCGGCGATGGATAAGGCGCAAGAGCTTATTGATGGTACGGTGCGGGTGAAGCTATTCAAAGGGGTTGCCTACCCCATTGCGCGGACTTCTCCCGTTGCGCTTTATGATCCAGATCAAAGTTCGATGGATATTGAAGGCGGATACGATCAGAAGGACGCGGAAGGGTTTATCAAGATCAACGCTATTCGCCTGAAAGCGCATAAGGTTATTACGAAAGAGGCGAAAAGATTGCGCGAAACTTAGGAATATTTCGGCGTCCCTATGATTTGATATTTCTTTTGCTTATAAACTCATATCGTTTTCTGCAACGAAAAAAACTGCTTCATTCTTATTCTCTATTATTACTTTATTGAAGGGTCTTTTTCTTGACTGATGAAGTATTTTTATGGCCATTTCAAAGGTTTCTTTATCGTTATTGCTTTCGAGTTTTAAGGTTTTCACGCTGTTGAAAAAACTGTGATTTTGTTTTTTGATTATTTCAGCGTGTTCTATTGTAAAAGCAGAAATGTTTTTTCCGGAAATGTTTTCAACTTTCTCTTCTTTGCATGCTTCCCTGAAAAGGGTTGATATTTTTTCTATATCTTTATTGCTTAAAGTAAAGTTTTTGGGTAATCGCCCATCAATAGACCCTCTGAGCGAAGAATTTACTTTTAATTTTGTATGTTTTTTGTATTCACCTTTTAACGGCGAATTTTGCGGTATCTCTCCGAATTCATTGATAAGTAAATTATCATAGTCAATAAGAAAATCAGCGATGTTTAAAGCACCCTCATTAATTTTAAAATCATTTTTATTTGTTTTTACAAGTAAAAGAAACGAGTTTAAAGAAGCGAACAAAACGCTCTTGTCTTGTTTATCATCTTGGGTTTTTATTCTTAACAATCCAGGTTCAGCGCGTTTAAATATCAGAGATTTCATTATGTTTTGAAAATGTTCAATATCTAATATTTCAGGTACTATGTTACTTTCATATACTACTTTCTCGGCCTTTTGTGAAAGTAAAACACCACTAATACCCATAGTATTATAGTTTAATGCTCCTCTATATTTTGCTACAAAGAAGCTATGATCGAAATCTTTGAAAAGTGATTTTTCCTTATTTCTAAAGCAATCACGCAACTCTGTAATAGTGCTATACGTATAGTCTTTTAATTTGTACGAAAATGTCATTGAATAGTGCCTTTTACCTATCTTATAGTATATAAGTAATGCCTAAATCAATGTTTTCATAAAATATCCGCAATACTAGAGAGTTTTAATACTCGAGCTTATCAATTTCTATGTCTGTATTTATGTTTTTATATGCTCGCTGTAAAAAAGGCGTTTCTTTTATTTGTTCGATACCCTTTATTTGACCGAAAAGCTTGGAAACCGTTTTATCTTCTCCAGTACATTTCACATCTTTAAGATAAAAAGCATTTTTGTAATTTTTGTCTTCACTTATTGTTACATTGGCCTCTATTACGCTACCCCTTTTTAAAACTGCCACAGATTTATCGACAGGACCGCCCTTTACAAAGCCCTGGCCCAGACTTAAAAACCACACATCTTTTGATGTATTTGCATTTTCTATTCTCAGTTTTATATAGAATGGTTCTACCGCAGAGTGAAATAAGACCGGAGGTTTTGGATATTTAACATCCATAAATATACCGCACAATGCCTGTCCATCGACTAGATTTAGTTGATTATAATTTTCATTGGGGTCGTGATTTGAACGACTTGAGTTGTCCAAAAAAATATTTTTTATTTTTTGATGTATCCATTTAATAACCTTATGCTTAAAACATATATTTTAACATAAAACATACCTATATCAACATTTTTTCTTGATTATATAAAATCAATAATGCTGGTTTTTATGCAGATTGTTGTTTAAAAGCAAAGGTATGAGCAAAGATACGAAAAATACAATGTGGGGCGGGCGGTTTACGGATAAGCCAACCGATATTATGGAGCAGATTAATGCGTCAATAGATATTGATCGGCGGATGTGGCGGCAGGACATTGAGGGTTCGAAGGCGCATGCGGAGATGCTGGGGCGGCAAGAGATCATATCGACGGATGAAGCGCAAACGCTTATCGATGGGCTGGAACAGATCTCAGGCGAGATTGAACGCGGGGATTTTGAATTTAAGCGATCCTTAGAAGATATACATATGAATGTAGAGGCGCGGCTTAAAGATTTGGTTGGTGATGTTGCGGGAAAGCTGCACACGGCGCGGTCGCGTAATGATCAGGTTGCTACCGATTTTCGTATGTGGGTGCGCGGCGCGTGTGATAACTTGGTTGAACTTATTGATGCGCTGCGCGGGGTTTTGCAGACACTAATAACGGAACACTCGGGCAGTATAATGCCTGGATTTACGCATTTACAGGCGGCGCAACCGATTACCTTATCTGTACATTTGCGCGCATATGATGAAATGCTTAGCCGTGATGCGGGGCGTATAAAGAACTGTAGAGCGCGTTTAAATGAATGTCCGCTTGGATCGGCCGCTCTGGCGGGGACACCCTACCCAATTGACCGGAACTTTACAGCGGAGAAACTAGGGTTTGATAGGCCTACAGCGTCAACATTGGACGGCGTATCAGCGCGGGATTTTGCAAATGAATTTTTATTTTCTTGCGCGCAGACGGGTTTGCATTTGTCCCGGTTGGCGGAGGAGATTATATTTTGGGCTACGCCCCAATTCGGATTTATAAAACTTAGCGATCAATGGTCTACGGGAAGCTCTATCATGCCGCAGAAAAAAAATCCGGATGCGGCCGAATTAGTACGCGGGAAGACAGGGCGATTGACCGGTAATTTAGTGCAAATGATGATGGTTTTGAAGGGTTTACCACTGGCGTATAATAAGGATTTACAAGAGGATAAAGAACCGGTTTTTGATAGTTTTGACACGCTATCGCTTTGTTTACAGGCAATGGCGGGCATGTTGGAAACGGCGGCATTTGACTTGCCCCGTATGCGCGCGGCGGCAGAAGATGGATATACAACCGCAACGGCGCTTGCCGATTGGCTGGTTATGAATTTGGGTTTGCCATTCCGCGATGCGCATCATGTGACGGGGGCGATTGTGAAAATGGCAGAAGATCAGGGTCAAAAACTGCATGCACTAGATTTGGCTGATATGCAGCGGGTAGAGCCAAGGATTACGGATGAGATTTTTGGGGTTCTGAAAGTTTAGCTCCATATAAATATTACATTTTTTCTTTAATAAAAAAGTATACTGTATCAAATTAAGGCTTGATATATTTTTATGTATATTATACTTTACCTCCTCCACGAGAGAACGATTACATTTTTAACTTTAAAATAGCCTGCATGTTTATAATATTAAAATGCATGTGGGGTTCTCTGGTGTCACATGGGTATTAAAAAATCTAACACTTTATCTATAGTCTCTGTTTTAACCTATCTTTTTCAAAATTTGATTAAAAACTTTTTTATAAAGCACAACCGCCATATTGCGTTTGCCATTTTCGTATTTAGTGCATTTGTGACGGTTTGCCTATGCTATGTTCTATACGCATATGCAGAAAAATACGTTTTGGTTGACAGTTATTTTTTCGGTAAGTTGCAATGGTCGTTCGTAGACCGCAGTTATCCAGAGTTTTTTGGATATATATTAGAGTTTTTTTGTGTAATTGTGTTTGCCGTTTATGCTTATAAAACAGACCAAAAGGCATGGTATGCATGGGCCTTCATATTTTTATTTATCTTATTAGATGATAGCTTTCAGTTGCATGAGAGATTTGGTGCTTATTTACAAGAACGTGCCGGTTTATCCATTTCGTATCGCGATCCGCTCGCGTTTGGGTCTTTTGGCGTTTTTATAATATTAGGATGGTTTTGCGGATTATGGCAGATTTTAAAGACGCGCGAAAGTCTTGGAACATATATCGTATTTAGTATTTATCTTGGCGCGCTTATCTTCTTTGGTGTATTTGTAGATGCTATACATGGATATTTACATCGTCATGGCGATGTTTCGCAAACGGTTATGACACTTATTGAAGACGGGTCTGAGTTGTTTGTTTTATGTATTGCCGCGATTACCGCGCATGGATTTTGGACGCGGAAGATTTCTATTCATTAAGCTTATATTACTTTTGATTATTCATTATCGAGTTTGTATTTAGCCATTTTTATCGCGCAAAAGAAAAACGCAGATATTGTAATCATAAACGTTAAGACAAAAGGTAACCCAAATATAAAAGTCCCGCTAACACACCATAAACCTAATATTGCAGCCGTTATCAGGTATGGCTCTATAGGAACAAACGGGATATTAAAAGGCATGGTAACCAAAAAACAACAAACGTTTTATCCATTCTTGTTTAACTTTTGACAAGTCTCGATATTTGGCAATTTGAAAACACATCATAAACGCAAAAAATACGCAAACTGCAAAAAACCATGCTTTATTTATTAGTAATAAAATAACACCGAGCGTTCCGAAGGCTAGATTGAATTTTTCTGTGAATCCTTGATAAAAGTATCCTCCTCTAGAATATTGCAAAGGCGGGTTTTTATCATAAATCCATGTTTCAGAATTGGTATTAAATTTGAAGATTGCAGGCCATGGATACACTGTTTTCCACATAAAAACCCAACATACATCTTTATTGAGACACAAAGGAATCGCTTTAATACGTGTTGGCGTATACGCAATTACCCTACCTTGATCATCACGTATCTGTATTCTTTCTATCGTATGTAGCGGTATATCAGAGTTATCTTTGAATGCTTTTTCCAAAGTGAGTTTTTGGCTTGCATTGAAATGAATTTTTTTAATCGGTTTATAGTAATACTCATAATGAAGATCAAATGAATGTCCTTCAGAAGACAAAACGAAATTGAACAAAAAAACTGTAAAAATTAAAAAGAATTTATTCACTGAAAACTATTTCAAATTGAGCTTTATATTTCTTTTGTTATATCCCATATTTGTATCCATGCAAAAAAATAAAATTCTTCAGATCAATAATCTTTCAGTCAACTTTAAAAGTGATGGCCTTGTGTTTGCGGCGGTTAAAGGTGTTTCATTTGATATTTATAAGGGGCAGACGGTTGCGATGGTCGGGGAGTTGGGGTCAGATGACGTATGATGGCGCTTTAGAAGATGTTTATGCGATACGTTTATCTTAGTGTTTTTGGCGTTTTGTTTTACAAAAAATTGGCTAATGTACCGCTTGCCTTTATTCCTTATGTTTATAGCACTCAACATACTAAGACACATTATTTTTGTTAGGTTTATAAGCCTTTTCGTTAAACATTACATTATTCCTACAAATATTTAATTTTTCTATTTTTCTATTATTTATCATTGTGTTATTTCCTTTGGCTAGGTTACTTGCTTTTCTTTTCCCTTTTTATTCTTATTTTCGCCCTTACTTCAATCTCAAAGGGCATTGTTATGATGCATTGAAACTAATAAGGAGACTTACAAAATGAAAAAATTATTTTTAACGACAGCGTTGATTGCGGCAACAGGTTTTGCCGGTACGGCTCTTGCCGAACATCATGAAATGAAAAAAGACGGCTATCATGCAGAAAAAGAAAAGGTGGTTGATAAAAATATTGTTGAAAAAGCCATGTCCAAGGATAAGTTTTCAACACTGGTAACTGCCCTTAAAGCGGCTGACCTTGTGGATGCCTTAAGTGGCGAAGGCCCATTTACGGTGTTTGCGCCAACGAACGAGGCATTTGCAAAATTGCCGGAAGGCGCGGTTGCAGATCTTTTGAAGCCGGAAAATAAAGAAAAGCTTCAAGCGGTTCTTAAGTACCATGTTGTGTCCGGTAAAATTATGGCCGAAGACATTGCGGACGGTACGACCGATGTGACGACCTTGCAAGGGACAACCGCGAGCGTGGTTAAATCCGAAGACGGCGTTATGGTTGACGGTGCGACGGTTACGTATCCAAATGTTAAAACAACAAACGGTGTCATTCATGTCATTGATACAGTGATTATGCCATAGTTGCGTTCACAATATTTAAAAAAATCATGCCTCGCTTGCCTGTCTCGCGGGGCATGATTTTATTGCAGTTGCCTAATTTTGAGTTTTTTTATTAATACTCAAACATAGCGAGCGAAGAGATGTCTGATCTCGTCTAATTTTTTAGTTTATTTCCGATAACTCTATAGTATGCAACATGTTCACGGTCGCTTGCATAAGGATTTTTTGATTTAAAATATAAAAACTCGCATCTATAAATGTCGCGCCTGCTTGCAAATAAAGATCGCAAGATTCATTCGTTATTGGCTTTTAGGCAAGTATGGGGTTTTTGGATATGTCTTTCCATGATTTAATTAAACGCGGATCAGGAAGAGCGCTTTCATTGCCTATGCTTATAAGATCGGCGCCCTGATGTTTTGCTTTTTCTATAGTGTTTTACATTTTGTGTAGAGGCCCGTTTCGGGGGCTGCGTTTTCATTTTTTGTCATTAATTTGTTCTTCTTATTCTTTTAACAACCAGTTACACTGCCTGCTATGAAAAAAGATCCAATCCTCAAAATCAATAATCTTTCAGTCAACTTTCAAAGTGATGGCCTTATGTTTGAGGCGGTTAAGGGTGTTTCATTTGATATTTATAAGGGGCAGACGGTTGCTCTGGTCGGGGAGTCGGGATCGGGGAAATCGGTGACTGCGCTGTCTGTTATGCAATTATTGCCCTACCCTATGGCATCACATGGGGCGGGGTCTTCGGTTTTATTTGAAGGGGAGGAATTGATCGGGCGCAGTGAAAATTACATGCGCGGCATTCGGGGTCAGCAAATCGGGATTATTTTTCAAGAACCGCAAAGCGCGCTTAATCCGCTTCATACAATTGACAAGCAAATAGGTGAAGTGCTTTTCCTGCACCAGAAAATGAGTAAGGCCGATGCCAATGCGCGGACTGCGGAGTTGTTTGATTTGGTCGGGCTTTCCAATTTAAAAGACCGTATGAATGCATATCCGCATGAATTATCCGGCGGGCAAAGGCAGCGCGTCATGATTGCGATGGCCTTGGCGAACAACCCCGAACTTTTGATTGCGGATGAGCCGACAACGGCGCTGGACGTTACGATACAAGCGCAGATATTAGAGCTGTTACAGGATTTGAAAGAGCGGCTGAATATGGCTTTGCTTTTGATTACGCATGATTTAACCATTGTCGAAAAGATGGCAGATTATGTATGCGTGATGCAGCATGGAAAAATTGTCGAGCAAAAGGCGGGCGCGGATTTATTTGAAAAGCCCGAGCATGATTATACGAAAATGCTATTGAATGCGCAGCCGACGAGCAAAGCACCCCAAAAAGAGGGTAAGGCGCCCGTACTTATTCAAGGCAGTGATATTAAAATTCACTTCCCTAAAAAGAAGGCGTTTTGGGGAAAGACGACAAGCTGGGTTAAGGCGGTAGACGGGATTAACATTACGGCAGAGCTCGGGCGTACGGTTGGCGTTGTCGGGGAATCTGGCTCTGGGAAATCCACTTTAGGACTTGGGCTTTTGCGGCTCTTGAGTTCAAAAGGTTTGATTGAATACGAGGGGGCTGACATTAGCGCCTATGGCCGGAAAGATATGAAGCCACTGCGGGAAGATTTACAGATAGTTTTTCAGGATCCGTTTTCATCGCTTTCACCGCGTATGAGTGTTGGGCAGATTATTGCAGAAGGTCTTGATGTGCACAGGAAGCATTTAAGCGTGGCTGAAAAGGATGATTTGGTTATTCAGGCCTTACGCGATGTACATATGGATCCGGAGACGCGGCACCGCTATCCACATGAATTTTCGGGCGGACAGAGGCAGCGGATTTCGATTGCGCGGGCGATGGTTTTGCATCCGAAATTTGTTGTCTTGGATGAGCCGACATCGGCGCTGGATTTATCAGTGCAGGCGGAAATTGTTGACTTATTGCGTGAGTTACAAGATAAGCACCACATCTCTTATATGTTTATATCACACGATTTACGGGTGGTAAGGGCGATGGCGCATGATTTGATCGTGATGAAAGATGGCCGTGTTGTGGAAAGCGGCCCAGCGGCAGAGATTTTTGATAATCCTAAGGAAGATTATACAAAGGCTTTGCTGGACGCGGCGCTTAATTTGAAGGCGCGGGCTTGATACGTTTTGCTAAAGATTTATTTAATATTACAAAGAGGGGTCCAATATTCTTCTACTTTTGCCTCTTGAAGAAGTGCGTTTGCGTTTAAAAATGCCTTTTCTTCGGGAGCCGTTATTAAGAAATGCGATTCTTTTTTCGTGTTGGATACTATCTTAAAAATATTGGCTATAGAATACTGTGCTTCCGGTTGTTTAGGCGCTTGAGATTTTAATGCGCTTTTGCATTCATAAAGTTCTTTAATGTCATTGATATCTACTAATTTCATTATATTCTTGCCTCCAAATTTGCGGGAATATCGATGCTGGCACCATTAGGTTTTGTCTTACTTATAATGAGTTCAACATAGGTTTATCGACCTAATTCTGCCTCAGGTTTATTTCTATTAAAATTTATCTCAAAATAAGATGCATAAATTATCTTTTATCGTTTATTATATATAGCGTATTAGTGATATTGAATTTTACCCTTTTCTGTCAAATGATAAAATGTGTTTTATTATGATTTAGTGTTATGAAAGGATTTGTGGTATAGTTGTAAATTAAAGTTTGCTTTCGATATTAAACATGCTAATAAGAAAGCCGTTTTGTGAATTTAACCAAAAACCTTTTGAAAGGGGTGATACACTGTGGTCAGTGTTAACGTACGCGATAACAATGTTGAGCAAGCGCTCAAGGTATTGAAAAAGAAAATGCAACGCGAAGGCATTTTCCGTGAGATGAAACTTCGTCGTCATTACGAGAAGCCATCCGAGAAAAAAGCACGCGAAGCGTCTGAATCCGTTCGTCGTTGGCGTAAGATGGAACGCAAACGTCGCGATCGTGACTAATTTTTTACGTGAACTTGTTACAATAATATAATAAAACCACTGATTATTCAGTGGTTTTTGTTTTTCAAGACCCTCAAACGATTCTGATACTATTTTTTTGATTATATAATCTTTTGGTTTAATTTGATACTTAACCCTTACATAGATTATAATCTAAGCACTGTATTTATTTTTTTTAAAGCTTTGTTCATTTTATACATCTTTAATAAAATGGATAAAAAGAAAAGCTATTTTAATTTTTGAAAACACTTATGAAACAATATTTTTTTCCGGTTCTTACGTTTTTTATCTTACTATCCATAGGCGTCGTTGCTCTGGGTTCCAAAACATTTGCCGATGCTAGTGAGTGGGAATCCTATTTCTCCGAGACCGGACTTTTTAATATGCGGTTTTTTGATGAATATGAAAAAAAATTTGAAACTTTTCGTATTACCCCTATGCGTGTTCTTGTGCATGAAGAAATTTCCGGTGTTATCGATCAACGTCCTTACCGGAATGAAGTAAAACATGCTTTGGCCAAGTTTGATCAAACGATTGGTCCGGCGCTTACACCTGAGGAGCAGAAAAAACTCATTGAGAATGAGCTTTTAGCATATGAAAAGCATTATAGTAAATTTGATGGGCAGGTTATTGATAAATCAATATATACGATCAGCACTTTACCTGTCGGCGATATAACCATTTCATTTACAAATCAAAAAAAGAATGAAAAATCATATGTTCGCATACGTGTTACAACAAACAGTTACTCAAAAATGCAGCAAATCGCGAGCGGAACATCCAGCTTTGTTAATTCGCTTGAAACAGATAGTTATTTTGATTCTTTACGAATGGTAGGCGGCACAATCAAAGAAGAAGGAGACCCTGTTGGAGATTGGGATATATTAACGTCCCCTTTGCAGATTTTTACAATGATGCACCCAAAGGTACAAAAGCCTTTTATTTCCATGAAGCCACAAATAAAGTCTACAGAAGACCGAGAAGTCGTGTTATTGCAACTTTTTGACCCTTTAAGAAAAGAAAAAGTTTATTACAACACATACGGATACTTTTCTGATAAAAGCCTTAGCTTTTCTGATGTAGAAGACATAATCAGGGCGCGTCATATTGCGCGATACGTTCTTGACCCCCGTAAAATAGATTTTAAAAGATTTTATGATAAGGATTATCCGGTTTTAGAGACTACCCTTTATATTCCAAAACAAAACAATATGCCATTTGTAGAGACACTCAATTTACGTGTAAAATTTGACCGTAATTTTATTAACGTTCGTGAAATATTATCTTCGGAAGCTTTGCTGACCTCGGATTTAATCACAACATTAACGGCGTTTACTGAATTTCATCCTGACAAGGCGCGCGAACGTCTTTTAGATTTAATGCAGCCTGAAAATAAAATATCTCCGTCTTCGCAAAAACAAGATTCTCAAAATGAAGTGCCCTTGTCCGATTTACAAAATGGCGAAAATACTGGAGACACCAGTGCATTTGAGGAGGATCAGCCTGTCGACAATGATGGTGCAGATAATGGTGCTCCTTTAGATAATGAGGCATCAGATGCAAAATTTAAAGATGCCGCCTCTGAGCCAGATATGATTGATGTAGAAACGCAAAAAAACACAGAAAGTCAGGATGAATTGTCTTTGCCTGAAAGTAATCTTGGTATTATTTTGCGTGAGGATTTAAAAAATCTTGATAATGGACCGAATACCACATCGCCAAATTAATGCTTCGAAGATTTTTTTAATATATCAGACAGGGCGAGTTGAATGTTTCAGCCATGCTTTAAAGCTCTCTGTCATTTGTTCGTTGTAATCCTCTCTCACGCCTCCTGCATCTTGCCCAACGTATTTTTGTGAGGCATCATAAATACCATCCATCAAGATGGTAAAAACTTTTTCATGATACTGGTTTAACCATGTCCGCTCTTGCAATGTCAGCATATTGCCTACGACTAAGTTAAGATCAATAGGTGCGAATGACACCGTATCAAAAGCCAGTATTTTTTTGCCGTTTTCGCTTGTTCTATCTGTTTCTACTGTCAAAATTAAATTTTCAGTGCGAATACCATACGCCCCTTCACGGTAATAACCAGGCTCATTGGATAAAAGCATGCCGGCTCTTATAGGGTCATGACCGCGGGGGGAAATGTTGCTTGCCTCTTCATGGACGGAGAGATAGCAACCAACACCGTGCCCTGTGCCATGGGCGTAATCTATCCCCTCCTCCCATAACGGGCGGCGCGCGATTGTATCTATCTGCGCGCCTGTCGTGCCTTCAGGGAATTTTGCACTGGCAACTGCGATGTGTCCCTTCAAAACAAGCGTAAAATTTTGTTTCATTTGATCGGTTGGTGTACCGATTGAAATTGTTCGGGTGATATCGGTTGTGCCGTAAAGGTATTGTCCGCCAGTATCCAATAAAAATAACGTGTCCTGACCTAATGGGCGGTCAGTCTCCGGTGTTGCACGGTAGTGTACAACAGCGCCATTTGCCCCTGCACCTGCAATAGCGGGGAAGCTTTGGCCCTTATATGCCGGATGATCTGCACGGAAGGATTCCAATTTTTCGGCGACCTGCATTTCGGTCATTTTTGATTTATCATCAAGCGATAATTGGTCAAGCCAATGCAAAAATCTTGATAGTGCAAGGCCGTCCCAAATATGGGTTTCACGAATGGATCGGATTTCTGCAGATGTTTTTAGCGTTCTTTTATCAATGCATGGATCCTTCATATTATTAAAAGGAATATGAGCGCGCTCTAAAATCAAGCGAAATGCCATGGGTGTGCGTTTAAAATCAATACTGACAGGGAGATCAGCCTGTAGATTTTTTATAAAATCCATCATCTTTCGCGGTTCGATATATTCAACCGCACTGCCTAATTTGCACTTTACATCATCCGGCACTCTCCCCGGTTTTATAAACCATGTGACCTTACCGGCGTTACTAACATATGCATAAGAAAGAGCAACTGGAAGGTATTTAGTGTCACGCGCGCGAATATTCAAAAGCCATGCAATAGAATCTGGCATGGTTAGGATCGTGCCTTGGAAATTATGCTTTTTTAGTGTAGCGGCAACGTCTCTTATCTTATCCTTTGCGATTGTACCTGCAACTTTTTCAGGGAAAGCCATAACAGATGTTTGCGGCGCCGGTGGCTGGCCATTCCAGATAATGTCCACCAAATTTTTTTCGACCGGCTTTAAAATTATACCGAGCGGCGCTGTTTTTTTCTCGATATCTCTAATCTGTTTTGGAGTATATAAAAACGGATCATAGCCGATAATATTTTCTTGACCCCTGTGATTTTCAAGCCATTCGCCAATCGATATTTTAGTGCTGTCCACGGCATGGAAAACGCTCAAGTCCAATTGTTGCGCTAGTTGTATTGTATAACGTCCATCACTCAATACGGCCGCTTTTTCTGCCAGAATAATGGACGCCCCTGCAGAGCCCGAAAACCCCGTTAGCCATAGTAACCGCTCGGCATAGTCGGCAACACATTCGCCCTGATACTCATCTGCACGCGGCACAAGGTAGCCTTGTATACCATGACCCAAAAATAGAGCGCGTAGTTTTTTTATCTTATCAGCGTGGCTCAACATAGTCTGATACGGAGGAGAAGAAGGATTTTGAGAGAATGCTTGATCGGACATAGACTTCTTTCACAGTTGCGCGTAAAAAGATATTACGTTTTAATAATACCATTGTTCATATTAAAGATAAATCTATAAACGGATATAATCCAATGCCTTATCTATTGCTTATTATTGGTTTGATGATCGGCGCGTATGCGTTATTCAGATTTTTTGCAAAAGCCAAGCCAGATCAAGTCAAAGCCCTTTTTTTAACGTTCTTTGCGGCGGTGGTTGCAATTACCTTATTGTTTATGGCGTTGACTGGGCGGCTTATCCCCGCGATCGGATTGCTGGCTGTCCTGCTACCAATTTACATGAACATGCGTAAGACGATGCGAGCGAGCGAAAATAATGATGCCGAACGTTTTACGGATGCCCCTATGGATAAGCGGCAAGCGCTCAAAATCTTGGGGCTTGAGCAAGGGGCAAGTGAGGCCGAGATCAAGGATGCGTATAAAAATCTTATGCGCAAATTTCATCCAGATCGTGAAGGCAGTGAGTGGATGGCGGCAAAACTTAACGAAGCGAAAGATTATTTGCTGAAATAAGCGCGTTTTTATCTTTCGTCAATCTTTTTACTCTATCTTTAAATCATGATTTCTTCGCACCAATTTCAACCTGTTGCCTTGCGCGCGTATGATATACGCGGCCGTGTGGATATCGATATTGGTGAGGCGGATGCCTATGCGCTCGGCCTTGCGTTTGGCACATTTTTAAAAATGCGCGGGGGGCATACTGTTTGCACAGGATATGACGGGCGGGCAAGTTCGCCGATTTATGAAACCGCGCTTGTAAAGGGTTTACGTGAAACGGGTATGTATGTTAGCCGCGTTGGTCTTGGTCCCTCTCCACTTCTTTATTATGCGGTAAAGTCAAGCGGCGCAGATGCAGGCGTTATGGTTACGGGATCACATAATCCCAAGGATTATAACGGGTTTAAGATGATGCTTCAGGATGCGCCGGTTTATGGCGCGCTTATTCAGGACATTAGCGATATTGCGGCACGCGGTGATTTTAAGATCGCAGAGCAGGCTGGTAAAGTTACCGATATTGATTTGGAGGCTGCATATGTTGAGCGGCTTTTGAAAGATTGTGCGGGTGCAAAGCCATTTAAAATTGCGTGGGATGCAGGCAATGGTGCGGCCGGACCATTAATGCGGCAATTTACAGATCAATTATCAGGCGAGCATATTTTGCTATATGAGGACGTTGACGGCAGTTTTCCGAACCACCACCCCGACCCCACTGTGGATGATAATCTTGCCGATCTTATAGATGTCGTTTTATCGCAAGGGTGTGATTTTGGTATTGCGCTGGACGGTGATGGTGACCGCATAGGTGTTGTGGATTGCCATGGGCGTGTTTTAAGATGCGATACATTGCTTATGCTCTATGCGGACGAGATTTTGAAAAATTATCCGGATACGCCTATTATTGCTGATGTCAAATGCTCACAAAGCCTGTTTGATTATATCAACACCCTTGGCGGGCGCGCAATTGCATGGAAAAGCGGCCATTCTATGATTAAGGCCAAAATGGCAGAGACAGGCGCGAAACTAGCCGGAGAATTAAGTGGACATATCTTTTTTGCCGATAAACATTACGGATATGATGACGGACTTTATTGTGCGGCGCGACTTATTCACTTATTGTCAAATACAGAAATGAGCCTCGATGCTCTTGTCGATCAACACAAAATTACGCATAGCACGCCGGAGATACGGTTGTTTTTACCTGAAGAAGATAAGTTTGACGTGATGGATCCCATCGCAAAGGCGGTCTGCACTATGGATAATGTGCGCGAGATTATCGAGGTGGACGGCCTGCGCGTTCTTACCGATCAAGGTTGGTGGCTGATCCGTCCTTCTAATACGCAAAACGCGCTGACGTTCAGGGCGGAGAGCCTTAGTGAAGACGGCCTTACCAATCTATTAAAAGGTGCAAAAGCCTTACTTTTAAAATGCTATCCTTTCCAAACAGAAGATTTTGAGCCGTTTTTTAATTAAAACACCCTTTTCATGATGTTTAAATTACCGCATACTTAAGATTGGTTTTCTTTGGCGCTATTCTTGCGCTAACTCTTATTTTCAAATCCTATTGAGTGACATAACATTATATGACTGATCTTATTGATATAAAGGTTTTAGAATTTTTATCTTCCAAAATTTGCCATGATTTGATTTCGCCCGTTGGCGCGATTAACAACGGTATTGAAATTATGGAGGAGCTTGGCGGTGATCCGGATACCGATGTGACCAGCCTTATCACAATGAGCGCGCATCAGGCATCGGCAAAATTAAAAGCATACCGTATGGCATTTGGTGCAGGCGGAGCGGATGGTAATATTAAAATGTCAGATGTTTATGATGCCTTAAATGATGTTTTGGGCGAGAACGCGCGCGTTTCACAAATATGGGATCGCGGGGGTATTTATTTTGGCGGTATGTATCCAAATGCCTTTTGCAAAATGATTATCAACCTTTTATTGGTCGCAAGCGAAACCCTGCCAAAGGGCGGTACAATTGATTTGCAATGTAATAATACGGATCATGTTGAAATTATTTGCAAAGGTGACCCGCCAAGAATTAAAGATGGTTTGGAAGATTGCTTGACCTTAAATATGGATAAAAATAATCTTAGCCCGCAATTGGTGCATGCGTATATATGCGGCTTGTTTGCCGATCATTATGGTTATATTATAAATTTGCAAAATGAAGGTAACGTCTTGCGTTTTAATCTAAAAGTGCTTTAGACTTATTGGTATAGAAGTTCATACCTACTTCTGACTTCCTCATGTTCTTTTTAACCGTTCTTTAAGCTCGATCTGCGTTAATAGTATTTGTTTTATCCCGTCTTCAAAAGGTAGAGGCCTTTTTCATGAAAAAATGTTTATTGGTTGATGACAGCCGCGTGGTTCGTAAAGTTTTACAGCGTATCGTTACCGAATTAGGATTTGAATCCGATGAAGCGGAAAACGGTCAGGTCGCGTATGAATACTGCCTTAACCAAATGCCGGACGCGATTTTGCTCGACTGGAACATGCCGGTGATGAGCGGTATAGAGTTTTTAGAAAAATTAAGGCAGATGGACGGCGGAGACGCGCCGAAAGTTATTTTATGCACAACTGAAAACGATATCAGTTATATCAAGCGCGCGCTTGATGCAGGCGCAAATGAATATATTATGAAGCCGTTTGATGGTGATATTTTGAAATCAAAGTTTGAACAAATAGGTTTTATGTAAGCCTTCTTCCACCCCCCCCCCTCTTCTCTTGAAAGATTTTATACCCGCATGCGTATTACAGATTTTGATATTTATAAAGATTTACTGATGGATAAATCAGGATTGGTGATTACGCCGGATAAGTCTTATTTACTTGATTCACGGCTTAATCCTGTAGCACGGAAATGGGGATACCCTTCTCTTGAGGGGATGACGCAAGCCTTACAAGGTGTTCCGGATAAAGATCTGGTTAATGATATTATTGAAGCGATGACCACAAACGAGACATCGTTTTTCCGAGACACGCGTCCGTTTGATACAATGAAGAACTTTGTCATTCCTTATATGGCGGAAAAACGCGCGAGCAAGCGCTCTTTCCGACTTTGGTCGGCCGCGGCATCAAGCGGTCAAGAAGCATACTCGCTTGCAATGATTTTTACGCAATTACAAGCCAGTATCCTTAAAGGATTTCGTTTTGATATATGGGCAACCGATATTTCAAACGAGATTTTGGAACAGGCTCGTTCAGGGCTTTATTCACAATTTGAAGTGCAGCGCGGTTTGCCGGTTGATATGCTTGTTTCGTTTTTTGAGCAGATTGACAACAAGTGGCAAATCAAAGACGAGATCAAAAAAATGGTAAAATATGATCTGTTTAACTTACTAGATCCGATGAATTCTATTGGTAAATTTGATATAATCTTTTGCCGTAATGTTTTGATTTACTTTAATGAAGAAACCAAGAGGATTGTTTTGGATAATATGGCTAAACAATTAGAAGATGACGGGGTTTTATTTCTAGGTGGCGCGGAAAGCGTTATCGGAATCACAGATAGCTTTGCGCCCATACCGGGCGAGCGCGGCGTATATGCCAAGCCAGGCAGCGTACATGTTGCAAAAGAAGCTCCAAAACCGGCCCCTTCTGCCTTTGGTGCGTCCGGTGCCGCAGGCGCTTAAGTCACAAATGCCTGACTTATTCCACAAATCCCAATCCAGACTTGCAAAATATAGCTTATGGTTTAAAAAGGCTTTCTTAGCTTTTTATATTAAACCACGATCAAGGATTTCCCATGACCGACCGCGTCATTCGCGACCCCAGAGCCGTTAGTATTAAACGCGCTCTCATTTCTGTTTCCGATAAAAACGGTATTGCCGATTTCGCGCGCGCTTTGCAAAAGCATGGGGTAGAGATTTTATCGACCGGCGGTACGGCAAAGCTTTTGAAAGATGAAGGCCTTAAAGTTAAAGATGTGTCTGAGCACACAGGTTTTCCCGAAATTATGGATGGGCGGGTTAAAACGCTGCACCCTAAAATACATGGCGGCCTACTCGCCAAAAAAGATGACCCAGCGCATATTCAGGCAATGGAGGATAATGGCATCGGTTCTATTGATATGCTTGTAGTTAATTTATATCCGTTTGTCGAAACAATGAAAGCGGGCAAGGATTTTGAAACTTGTATCGAGAATATTGATATTGGCGGGCCGGCGATGATCCGTGCGGCGGCAAAGAATCATGATTATGTCACTGTCGTTACCGATCCTCGTGATTATGAAAAAGTTTTAAAAGAGCTTGGGGATAAAGAAGGCTCTGTCGGTAGGGCATTACGTAAACGCCTTGCCGCGACGGCCTTTGCAATGACGGCAACATATGATTCCAATATCTCTAGCTGGTTTATATCACAGATGGATGAAAGCTTTGGCTTTCCGCGCAGGATTAGCTTTTCTGGCACGCTAAAAGAAACGCTGCGATATGGTGAAAACCCGCATCAAGGGGCGGCGCTTTATATTACTGACGATTCGGAGCGTATCGGCGCGGCGTGTGCGGATCAATTACAAGGCAAGGCGCTTTCTTATAATAATCTAAATGATACGGATGCAGCCTTTGAATTGGTTAGTGAGTTTGATGAACCGGCTGTTGCTATTATTAAGCACGCGAACCCATGCGGCGCGGCCACAGCCAAAACGATAAAGGATGCCTATGATTTGGCATTACGATGCGATCCGGTGAGTGCGTTTGGCGGTATTATTGCCATTAATCGCATTCTAGACAAGGAAACTGCCATTGCGATATCCGAACGCTTTATAGAGGTTATTATTGCGCCCGATTTTGAAGACGGCGCGTTGGAAGTTTTAGCTGCAAAGAAAAATGTTCGTGTTTTAAAAACGGGCGCGATGCCGGACCAAAGCCAGAAACGCCGTATGATTAGCCGTATCGCCGGTGGGATGCTGGTTCAAGACGCGGATATCACTCATATCGTAGAGGCTGATTTAAAAGTAGTGACGGATCGCGCGCCTACTAAGCAGGAAATGAAGGATTTGCTTTTTGCATTTCGCGTCGCAAAGCATGTTAAATCAAACGCTATTGTCTATGCTAAAAATGGCGCGACATCGGGCATAGGTGCAGGGCAAATGAGCCGAATCGACTCGGCGCGTATCGCTGCGTGGAAAGCCGAGGAAGCTGCAAAAGAAGCGGGCTTAGAGGAATCCCTCGCCAAGGGCGCCGTTGTAGCTTCGGATGCGTTCTTCCCCTTTGCCGATGGATTGATCTCCGCCGCGCAGGCGGGTGTTACTGCCGTGATACAGCCCGGTGGCTCTATCCGTGATCAAGAGGTAATAGACGCGGCGAATGAACGCGGATTGGCGATGGTTTTTACCGGAACACGGCATTTTAGACATTGATAATATTGGTTTTTTAGCTTTATATCTCCATTTTTTTATATTTTTTAACATCTTTTTTCGTCATCACTACTTTTGGCGCTAAGCCTTGATAGGCCTCGTATTTGCTCTATAAAGGTTAAAAACCTTCTTATTTGTCTCATTTTAAGAAAGTTTTTATCTCGTTTTAGGAACTTTTTATCTTGCCCTTTGTATAACCTATTGTGATATAATGAATTTACAGGGGAATATGGAATCTGAAAAAGTTTGCATTTATTGTTAGAAATCCGTATACTGCAAGTAAGTAATAGAAATAGGTATAGGTCAAAGTAGCCGTACCAAAGGGTGTAAAACAAATAAGCGATTGATAAAAATATAAAAAAACACCATCAATCCTTCTTTATTTCCTCCCTTATACAAAACGAAAAGCCGGACAAATCGGTAAGATGTAATAGAGAAAGTGTAAGATTATGTCACCTTTAGATACAATTATCCCGATAGTTCTCAAATTAGGCGGCTTCATGCTGAATAAATACCTGATGGCTGGTGCCGGTGCATTTGCCGTTGCAGAGATGGCAACAGACACTAATTTAACCGCCAAAGTTGGCGATGGCATCAGTGGCGCCTTTAACGCACTGGTTAGTGGCGATGTCCCTGAAATTATTGGTGAAGCCTTAGACGCGATTGGTGTCGAATTAGATGCTGAAACGATTGCAAATCTTGGCAATACTTTAAAAGACGTTTTTGGAGATGGTGCCCTTCCCGGTACAGCGGCTGGGGCGCTTGCAGGTGTTGGCCTTAGCAAGATGGGTAACCAAGGTATGATTGCAAAAATTGCTATCACATTAGCTGGCGCAGCGGTTGGTAATGTTTTGACCCGAGAGGATGGCGGCATTCGTGAAATATTTGGTAATCTATTTGATGGCGGCGCGGAGGTGTTTGATAAAATCATCGATGGCGTTAAGGAAACTGCGGATCAATTGGGTATTGACACAGATGCGGCGGCGGATGTTGCCGTTAACCCAAATAGCAAAGTGATACAGGCTGATTCAGTACAACTGGCGCCTGCACGTTAAAATAAAAAGAACGCGATAAAAACAAACAGGCGGCTTTAAAAAAAGAATAAATAGAGAAGAGTGTAATCATGGTTTTATATACAGACCAATTAACAGAAGAAGAATTGCAGCGCATTGCTAAAGATGTGCGCGGTTCTGATGGCGAGGCGCTTAAGGTGCCGGGTTCTGATACACCCGTGCAAGGTGATAACTTCTGGAGAGACGAATATAACGTGGCCGCCGAGCAAGCCGGGTGGAACACATATGATGCCGACATTTTTGAAAATGATAATCTTAAACTTAAAGATCTAGAAAAAAATGCATCCTACATTGCTGCCGCTAAAACCGTTTGGGAAGCGAATAACGAAGGTAAATCTTTTGATGAATTTGCCAAGGCCGAAGGTTTAAACGCGGCTGAGCAGAACGAATTCTTAGGTGCATACGCAACCGAAAAATCCCGCTGGTTTCATAATAATATAGCTGGTGCCGTTATCCGTTTAGAGGATATGGTTAACGATTATGATGATGAGCAAAAAGCCGCTTTTCTTTATATGAGCCAAGCCTACGACCATTCCGACATGACTGCGGAAGGGTTTGGTATTGGTCTTTTGCAGAACTTAGCTGACCCTACAATGCTTGTTAGTCTTGCTGCGGGTGTATTTAGCTTTGGTGCAGGTACAGCAGCAGGTATAGGTGCACGGGAAGCCGGTCGTCGCGGTGGTATGATGCTTTTGAAAAAGGTCATGCAAGAGGGTTTAGAGAAGGTTGTTCAGGGTAAAGTTTCAAAGGCAACAGTGAAAGCCATTGGCTCCAACATGATTGAAGGTGGTATTGAGAATACCATTCAGCAAAATGTTAAAATGACCGATATTAAGACTGGTGATGGTGTTATCAATTATCAAAAAGAATTCTCTTATGGTGAGGGTGCAACCGCGGCTGTTATGTCCGGTGCAGGTGGGTTTGCCATCAACAAAGTTGGTAAAATGGCCAGCTTATATGCAAAAAAGATCAATAATCCGTTTTCAAATATGTTTAATGCCAAGTCTGGCGCGGATGCGGTTACGCCATCTTCCAGCACGACGGCAAAGTTGGCCGATGCCGAAGTTGCGCGTGCAGATGCGGGTGATGTTGTAGCTAAAAACGCTGATGATGTTAAAGTGGATGGTGTTAAAGTTGACGACGTGGCCGTAAAGCCCGCGGATACAAACACTACCGCCCCTGCCCCCAAGGTTGAAACGAGCGCCGAAGCATCTGTGAAAGCCTTTACTGGTAAGGTTGATGCCACGACCGAGCAGCCGTTTGTTGCGACGGCGGGTTTTGGTTCAAACTTTAACTTTCCAAGACTTAACAAAGCGTTTCGTAATTTTGATCGCGCTGCTGAGAAGTTTGCCTTTGGTTGGTGGAAAGGTACAAACCCATTTATAAAAGGTAAGGTCAGCCTAAAATATGACATTAATTTTGTAGAACGTTTTACAAAAATAGAGCAGCGCACAAATGGCGGTATTCTTGTTAAGGAAACGGATAAAATTGCGGATGCCAGCGCCAATGTAGAAAAAAATATTCTAGACCTTCGTGACCAGTCTCTTGATTTGAGAAATTCTACAGAAGAATTTACACGCCGATTAACTAAAATCAGGCAACTTGTAAAAGATGGTGTGGATTTAAAAGATGAAAGAGTTGAGAAACTTCTGACAGAGTTAGAAGAAGATGTTTCTAAAAAAATTGACCCTTTAGATGAAACAGCTGGTACACTCAAAGATTATTTGAAGCATATTGATAAGTCAAAAAATCAGTATACTGAATATCTCAAGTTTTTAAGCGATCCTGAAAATGATGCTGTTCGTAGAAAATATCAAAAAATTGTTGTAGATCTCGCTGAAACCCATGATGATGACATGAAGCCTATAAATGAGCTTTTAAAAACTAGCAAAAAGCTTAATAGCATAGGCGTAAATAATATTTCAAAAATATCGAATGACGGCTTTAGAGAAATTAATACTCTAAGAATTAAAGGTGACAAAGAAGAGTTTTTAGATGCCCTTACAAACTTATCAAATGACCTAGATGTTAGCAGCCAATTTATAGACAAGGAAATCAAGGATGTCTCTTCAGACATGTCCGCGCATGCCCTAACAATAAAGGAAAATATAAAAGGCGAAGGTGGAATAGACGAAAAACTTATGAAGCCTCAGTTGAGTAGCTTATCTGATGTATATTTATTTAGAAAATTAGGTGTCGATAAAACAAGACTTAATCAGCTGGGTAGCTTTAAAAAGACATTTACTTCCGGAATGCAGAGCGCCGAAAATACCTGGGCAGTTAGTAAAGCCTCCTCTGGTGGCGCTTTCCACATGCCTGACCAAGTTGCAGAATCAATGCTGGATGATCTTCTAAAGGTTGTTAATCATCCTTCTTTAAAAGATGATCCTTACAAGCAAATGCTTGTAGAAGACCTTGTTATTGATCATATGCGTTGGATTGTTAGTCAAGCGGATAGTGACAGATCAGGCGGCGGTATTGCCAAAATATTGGCGCAAAGAATAAATGGAAGCCAGTGGAAATATACAAACGGGCCTGAGGATGGTATTAGAGGCGGTAATCAATTCAAACAAATGCTTTTAGATTGTGTTGATTTCCAAAATAGCACTATGGAAACTTACCACCTTAAAGCGACCAAAAAACATTATGACCGCACTCTTTTCATGAGATATCCGGGTACTGGGGTAAATACATGGGTGCATAAGCGTATTGGGCCTTGGGTAAATACTCGCCTAGGCGAATCTTGGAAATATTATGGCGGAGCTAATATTGATTATAAACAAACTCAAGCTGCTAAACTGGGCGATAAATGGAAATACAAAACGGCTTGGGAGTACAATACTACTGGGAAATCCACGCCTATAAAGGAGCGCTTAGCGAATTCTGGAGCACGCCTGTTTAAAACATCAACCTTAGGTGGGATAGGCTTAGGCGCTGCCGCCTTTGGGGTGCATTTATTAGAAGAAGGTGCAGAAAAACTTGTAAGCTATACATTTTTAGATGATGCCCTTCTTAATGAAGAAGGTGATTTTACTGTTCTTGGCATACACCCGGATGTTGGCTCCAAAATTTGGCAGGCGCAGATTTGGACGGCAGATGCGACGCTGGGCAATCTTGTTCAATTCACTGGTAATGCCATGGGTATGGATATGAAAGACTTTCATATTTTTGACAGCACCATTGGTAAAACGGTGCGTACAGTTACAACGTGGGATGATTTCCACATTGATGAAAAAGGAATAAAATCTGGCTGGACTGGTGATCGGGGTGATGATCCGGATAATATGAGCGCGGAAGAACTTAAGGTTTACGAAGAGAAAAAAGCAGCCGAGGCCAAAGAAAAAGAGATTGCCGAGAATGGTGCGAAAGCTGAAAACGGTACAGATTTACCCGACGCTGGCGATGCAGAATCTGAAACGCTTAAGCGTGGTACAGCGGAAGAAAAAGTTGAGAAGCCCGCTTCTAATAATGGTGGTGGTGGGAACGGCTCTGGCACGGATAATGATGGTGAAAATATTGTTACCCAGACTGTTGACGGTATTAAAGACTTCTTTAATGGCTCCGCCGCCGGCGATGGGCAAGGGATTCTTGCCCGTGATAATGATGGGTTAGATTTGAGCCAGACTTTTAATAACGTTTTAGATGGTCTCTTTAATTTTGGCACCGCCGGTGCGTTTAAAGACGATCCCGCGATGAGAGCCGCAGGCCAAACGAGGAGCGATATTGTTAATAACCTTGGCGATGCGTTTAGCGGTACATTTAAACACCTTACATCTTCAACAATGGGTAAGGCTGGCCTTGCCTTGGCCGCCACTTTATTACTCAAGAACCCTTTGATGAACATGCTTGGGATCAAACCCGGTATGGGGCGCTCATTGCTTAATGTTGGTTTGATTGTAGGGATTGGCGCAGTCATGATGAGAATGTTTGGCGTCAATAAAGGTAAACCGGAAATGGGCGCGCAGGTTGCCTCCAATGACAAGACATTTGCACCGCGTCCAAGTGATGGTGCCTATGATAAAAAGCCAGGCGAGCAAAAACAAGCCGCGCCGACAAACGACCATGTCGATGTGCCCGGATTTGGTGATGAACCAGCGGAGCAGGATGTAAACGGTGTTGATACGGTTGAAACGCTTGAGCCATTAGGCCTTGCCAAAGATGCGGAAGAGTTTGTTACCAAGCTTGAAGATGGCACAATTGAAGGTATGGCCGTTGAAAAACAAGTACATGCTGGCGGTACACCGGAGAAGGCTGTCTCTTTTTACGAAGGTAACGAGCAGCAAAGTGTTAGCGTTAATGTGAATACGGCTCAATTGGCCGCACAAGCAACAGCTACCAATAATTTGAATGGTGGGCATGTGCCGCACGATTTGGTTAAAAACATATCTGGCTCTAATAAAGGTATTGTTTTAAGTGTAGATGAAGATGCCTATATGAATGGTTTGATTGCCGAGGCGGCTGTTGTAAGTGTTATTGCTCATAATGGTGAAAATGCTCCGATTTACGGCGCGCGTATTGAAGGCGGCAAAGGCAATAAAGGCCACGCATTGCGTCAGCAGGATACTGTATATACGCCAGATTTGGGGTAGACTTTAACAGCTCCGTAACTAAAATTATAATTTATATCTATCAGGGCGCGTCCTTTATTTAGCGGATTTGCCCTTTTGATTTTTTAAAAAACTATGGCAATCAGCGTTTTATTCGTGATATCTATTCTTTTTAAACAAAAGCGTGTATCATGCATGTTGATTAAACGCTCTTAAGCCCCCTGCCTTCACAACACTATATGCTTCATGACCAATGATTTAGACCATAGCACCGATGATGAGACCAGCTTGGATCGCAGTCCGCTCAACATAAAAGAGCAATGGGGCGGCGGTGCGGGCGAAAATGAAGCGCCATTTTTTTTGCCAGAAGAGCTAGATATTTATGTGAATAAAGTAACTATGGATGCTTATGTTTTTCATGGCAAAAAGGTTGATTATACACATATAGATCATGTCATATATTATGCTGATGATTACAGTGTTTATATAATATATAAAGACGGCCATGCGCAAAATTTGGGTGTAAAAATACAGTGGATGATTCGCCCCTATTTCGCACAAGCGCAGGAAATCAGCATTGTTCAGACGCGCGATGGGGACTCGATAGATGGCATAATTGTCCCATTAAAACATGAGGATAAAAAGAATGCCTCATAATGGGAAAAAAGTTGTAAAAAAAGGCATAAAAACTTTGCATTATTTTAGGCATGCATGTTATCCTTTATACAAGATGGTGATAGAGGGAAATGGTTGCCAATCTTATAAAAAAAAGGCATCATGAGATAATTATGAGCCAGATTGAAAACCAAAGACCTCGCAATAATTTATCGGATTTTGTAGTCGGTGTAACCGATGATAGTCCTTTAGAATTACAAGTTTCCGTCAAAGAAGATGGGCGATGTGTGGTTTTCCATGATAAGCCTTTTAAAGACGATGTTTCTTGGTTTGAGTTTAATCTAGAAACAAACAAACTGGATTTTATACTAGAGGATGGAAATGTGCGCGATGTTGGAATGCCGTTAAAGCGAACAATAGCAAAGCATATGCAAAATTCTCACCAGATATTAATGGTTTTAATGGATAATGAGACCGGAGAACCTAAAGAAGGGCGTTACATCCCTCTTATAATCCATAGAAGTTATTAAAATTGAAAAACTGCGTTATAAAAATATAAAAAGCCATAAATGGTCAATTGAGGAGTGAAAAAATAATGAGTGATCTTATTACAGATACAAATGTTTTAAAAGACTTAACCAAAGATTTCCTTAACGCGTCGCAACCCAGCGAGAACGTACAAGCGTTTCATGTTGCCGCTGCAGATACAAGAGAAATTGCCTTTAGCGCACTTGCGAATAACACCCAAGAAACTCTGGGTACAACAGCTGATGTCCAAGGTGTTGAAGTAAAAAATACTTTTAATCCATCATTGGGTTAAACCTTAGAATTTAATTGAGCTAACAGAATTTATAAAAGGGCGCGGTGTGGTAGGTGCGCCCTTTTTGTTGTCTTTTCGTGGAATATATACGGAGTATGAGGCCAGATGAATTGATACCCTCCTTCTTACCCTTAAACATTTTTATATTGTCGTTTGATTCAAATTAATCAAAATCACCTATGATCAAGCCGCCAACTATTGCTGCGGTTATATACCCATCATGTTCTCTGCTTGAGCTATGCTTTGTATAATCAGCGTATCTATAGGGTTTACCGGATTTTTTAGCGTTGCCTTTTGCCTGAGCCCTTTCATCTTCGGATCTTATTTTAAACGGATTATTTTGTGCATTGGCCGCGAAGTAGGAGTATTTATTATTGTTTTCCAGATTAAGCGTCTCAGCTGTTGTTGTATGGGAATTAATCATTAAAGCGGCTTTTCCCAAAACATCTACTACCTCATTTTGTTTTTTATAATTGCCGGTTCTTAAGTATGCACTTTTTGTAAAAGCCGCCGTATTTTCCAAAATTCTAGATGCGTTATCCAGTGAAATATAAGCGTTAAATATGCTTGGCTCATCATTATCGTTTTTTACAAAAACATCTATTAGCCCTTGATCGACAGGATGAACGCAAACGGTATACAGGGCGTCCTTTATCGTTTGATGAGGTGCATTTATGCCGTCATTATTTGCCTTTTTAATACTGTCTACTAAATCGCCGATTTTAATAAACTTATATGGCTGACCCTTTAGATAATCCAAGTCTAAATTTGCTATATTTTCAGTTTTGTTTAGCTTCTCGAATATATTTTTTAATTTTTTTAGCACTATTTTCTTCCTATTTTATTTTGCTTAAACCTATTCGGGTGTCGGTATATCTGGGTCTTGTGGTGTATTACCATCGTACCCTTTTCTTTCGCTATATTCATACTCGCCAGCGCGTTCAGCTCTAAATTTAGGGTCGCCCATAACAGTGCGATTGGCGCTATTTAAAAGATCGTTTACCATATAGTCGTATTTTGATAAAGTGCGGGCAAGACCATCAATAGTTTCGGTTTGATATTGTGTATCGTCAATCATTTTTATGACATGATTGAAGAAGTCTTGCCGCATTTCGTCGAGCAAAATATTTTTCACATCTGCATAATTTACAAAAAGCTCTCTTGATCCCAAGCCTTTATCAGGCACCAGACGGCGTTCTGCGCTTTGAATAAATTCAATGTTTTTTGTGTGAATGGGATTTATTCTAGCTTTAATATGGTATTTTAAATCCACACGCAATGCATTTACAAACTTTTCAGAAGGCAAATATTTTTCACTTAAAATATCGACTTTTTCTAAAAGATCATGTGCATCGACAAAGATTTTGCCTTGGTCTTTTATTGTATTAAAAACTTCTTTCAAATTTTTTGGCATGTCTAGCAGTCCTCATATATCAAATCTTATTTTACACGGCTGTTTATAACACTTGCAAATTCGGCTGTCAGTGCTTATTTTCCCTGCTATGAATGATAAGAAAAAACCACAGACCAAACCATTAGAGCATATTCGAAATTTTGCGATTATTGCACATATTGACCACGGGAAATCAACGCTTGCCGACCGGTTGATCCAGACATGCGGCGGGCTGACCGATCGCGAGATGCAGGAGCAGGTGCTGGATAATATGGAGCTTGAGCGGGAGCGCGGGATTACAATTAAAGCGCAAACGGTGCGGCTTGATTATACGGCGAAGGACGGTATCACATACCAGCTTAATTTGATGGATACGCCGGGGCATGTGGATTTTTCCTATGAAGTCTCACGCTCTCTTGCGTCTTGTGAAGGCTCGCTCCTTGTTGTGGATGCGACCCAAGGTGTTGAGGCGCAGACGCTCGCCAATGTGTATCAGGCGCTTGATAATAATCACGAGATTATTCCGGTCATTAATAAGATCGACCTGCCCG
Organism: uncultured Alphaproteobacteria bacterium; assembly: GCA_963702155.1. Classification (GTDB taxonomy): domain Bacteria; phylum Pseudomonadota; class Alphaproteobacteria; order Micavibrionales; family Micavibrionaceae. The sequence continues at coordinate 188,659 of OY969717.1, read as the reverse complement.
CCGCAGATGTGGAAAAGGTCAAGACCGAGGTCGAGGATGTTATCGGACTGGATGCCAGTGATGCCTTTCCCTGTTCCGGTAAGTCGGGGATCGGGATTGACGATTTGCTGGAGGGGATTGTGACCCGCCTGCCCGCGCCTGTGGCGGATCGCCCGGAACAAAATAATGTTTCCCCGTATGATTTGCCGACCAAGGCGCTGCTGGTGGATAGCTGGTATGATATTTACCTTGGCGTTGTGATTTTGGTGCGGGTGATTGATGGCTACCTTAAAAAAGGCCAGCGGATACAATTTCTGAACACACGCGCGGTGCGGGATATTGACCGTACGGGAATTTTTACGCCTAAGCATGAAATGGTAGATGCGCTCGGCCCCGGGGAGATGGGGTTTATTACGGCGGCCATTAAAGACATCGAAGAAACGCAAGTTGGCGATACGATCACGGATGAAAAACATCAATGTGATGGGCCGCTTGAAGGGTTTAAGCCATCTGTTCCGATGGTATTTTGCTCCCTCTTCCCGCTGGATATGGGGGATTATCAGAAATTGAAGGATTCGCTTGGGCGTTTGCGCCTAAATGACTCCTCCCTTCATTTTGAGCCGGAGAGCAGCCAAGCGCTTGGCATGGGGTTTCGTTGCGGGTTTTTGGGCTTGCTTCATATGGAGATCGTGCAGGAACGGCTGGATCGGGAATTTGATCTTGATTTGATTCCGACCGCGCCGAGTGTGGTTTATCATATCTACAAAACCAATAGAACGATGGAGGAGCTTTATAACCCCGTCGATCTGCTCGACCCCGTATATGTTGAGCATATTGAGGAGCCGTGGATTAAGGCGACCATCCTCACGCCGGATGAGTATCTTGGCGGGCTGTTACAGCTGTGTCAGGAGCGGCGGGGGGAGCAGTTAGACCTCACCTATGCCGGAAACCGCGCGATGCTGGTGTATCGCCTACCGCTGAACGAGGTTGTGTTTGATTTCTACGACCGGCTGAAATCGATATCTCGCGGGTATGCCAGTTTTGATTATGAGCTGGACGGGTATGCAAAGAATGATTTGGTCAAGCTTGAGATTTTGGTTAACGGGGAGCGTGTGGATGCGCTCGCCATGATTACGCACAGGTCGGTGGCGGAATATCGCGGGCGGCAGATGTGTGAGCGGCTTAAAGATTTGATCCCGAAGCAGATGTTTAAAATCGCGGTGCAGGCAGCGATTGGCGGAAAGATTATCGCGCGGGAGACGATTAGCGCGCTTCGTAAGGATGTGACCGCGAAGTGTTATGGCGGGGATATCAGCCGTAAGAAGAAACTGCTGGAAAAGCAGAAAAAAGGGAAGGCGAAAATGCGCCAGTACGGAAATGTAGAGATACCCCAAAGCGCGTTTATCGCCGCGCTGAAGATGGGGGATGATTAGTGTTCAGGAAAAATGACGCGTTAAGTCGTTCAGAAAAACATTTAAAGTTAAATAATTTTTTTTCTTCTTTTACAAAAGTATTTTTTGATAGGCCTGATTTTGCACTTCCTGATCTACCTGCGCATATTCCGGTTTTTCGTGATTATGCCTTGTTTAAAATTTTTTTAACTACTTTTCTTTGTGTTTTTATACTATTTTTGCCTTCTAAAGACGCCGCTGCTGAAAACTTTATATATTTTGCTTATTTTGTTTTTCTTTTCTTTAATTTTTGGAAAGTACACATTAGAAAAGTTTACTTATCTCATGATGAAGTAAGTGTATCTTTTTTTGAAAAACTGAGCGCGAAAACTGAAACTTTTCAAACAAAAGACTGTGTTTTATTTTTAAATCGAAATCAATATCGTAAACACTCAACGAATTATTCTTATTTAGTGTCTCTTGTTCCAAAGAAATATTTACCCCATCCGGCGATAGAAAATAAAGCCTCAGACTTGCAAACCGAATGGCTTTTTATAAAGTCACGACGTAAAAATAGAAGATATATCAGACGATATATGACACTACAAAGATCCGCCCTTATTCCTATATCCCCCAGAATTTTTACAGCAAAAAATTTGAAACTTTATGTTGAACATATTCAAAAAGAAATTCCGTCTTTATTAAACATTTATTATACAGATGAACAGGTTAAGCGAGATTATCAGATGCAAAAATATAAAGCGATGCAAGGTGACGTTTCTTCTATTTATTCTCGTACTTAAAGGTATGGTATGATAAACAAACTTTTAATTTTAACAGCTTTTCTATGTTTGATAACTTTGCCTGCATTTGCGCAAAAAGTAGAGTTAGATTGTTCTCAAGAATATAATGATTATGGTTACAGCTACTATTCAATTCTGAAATGGATGAATGAGATTAAAACTGGTGATCACGCTTTCCCTGTCTGCCATTCTATTGATCCGGAAAATTATACAGATGAAAAATTTAAAATTTGGAAAGACATAACAGACAAAGAAATGGCGAATGCCATGGAAACACTAGAATATCTTATTAGACATTCAAAGAATATGAGTGATGATTGTAAAAGTGACGTTGAAGCGCAAAATCAAATTTTGAAAGATATCACCAATAGCCTTCAGAAACGGCAAAAAGAGAAGAAAGATCTATATGAAGGCATACTCTCAAACCCGCGTTTTCTTTATTCATTTGATTGCGATGACAGCTATTTCAATTTTTACTTCGGCAAAATTATGCCTGAAAAATTCCCACCTGATTTTTTGTATCAGTTTTCAAAAGGGCACAGTCAGATTGTTGTTAGCGAAAATTGGAATAAAGAAAAGTCTTTTACCAAATTTGAAAACGCTTGGAAGTTTTTGCATGGCACTGATATAAGCAAACCTCTTTTATTAGAATAAATCTATATTATTTAAATCCCAAAACTTATTGTTTTTGCGGCCTTGAATAATGAGTATATTTTACAAGCCTCTTTTACTAAATCCCCTGCTCAAACGTATTGCACGCATCCATATTGCCTGTTTCGTAGCCGCGTTTAAACCATTCGTATCTTTGCGCGCCTGTTCCATGGGTGAAGTTGTCCGGCATAACATGGCCGTGCGCTTGTTTTTGCATTGTATCATCGCCAATTTGGGTGGCGGCGTTTAAGGCTTCTTCGATATCGCCCCCCTCTAGTAGCCCCGCCCTGCCCGCGTCATGCGCCCAGATACCAGCGAAACAATCGGCCATAAGTTCGGAGCGAACGGATATTTTGTTGGCTTCGGTTTTGCTTGCGCGGCGTTTGGCGTTGTGTGTCTGTTCCAATACGCCGATAAGGTTTTGAACATGGTGGCCAACTTCATGCGCGACGACATAGGCCTGAGCGAAATCTCCGGGCGCATCGTGGCGCGCCTTCAATTCATAGAAAAAATCCAGGTCAATATAAAGCTTTTGATCAAGGGGACAGTAAAACGGGCCGACCGCGCTGCTCGCCATACCGCAGTTTGAATTGACCGATCCTGTAAAGAGGACGAGCGTTGGTTCATCATAGTTACCCCCCTGCTCCGCGAATTTGGCATTCCATGTGTCTTCTGTTTCGGCCAAGACAACGGATACAAATTCGGCCAATTCGTCTTGCTCTTCCTCACTTATATTAGAGCGCGCAGTTGAGTAGGATTTTACAGTCCGGTTTAATCCTTCGGCAACAAATTGCGAAGGGTCACCGCCGAGGAAATACACGACTGCCGCAAGACCGAAAAACAAAAGGCCGCCGCCAGCCGCCGCGCCGCCTTTGCCTCTAATGTCTGATACATTTCCGCTTTGTCGTCTGCCGCGCCATTTCATATTAAAAATCCTTATTTAAAATTTATTCTTTATTATCAAAGCGTTTACCTCCCGGCAAAGTTCCAATCGTTTCCAAAAGTTTTTCTTTACGTTCAATTGCTTGCGTTATTCCGCCTTTACCGCCGCGGTTCATTATAAACCGTCCGGAAAATGTTGATTCAATATTGTACATTTCCATTTGTTCAGGCGTATAAAAAATTGACCACGTGCCTTCTATAAGCGTAAAACTATCATCAACATTACCGCTGTAATCGATACTATGGTTGGCCTTTCCGCCTTGATTATATGTTTTTGTAAAATAGACATCCCGACCATTGCAAGAGCCGCCGATAAATGCGTATAAATTTCTTTGTCCTGCCATTTCGGTGAAGGTATCTTCTTCTATAATTTCGCCGGACAGCACGCCTTCCCGCCTTGATAAAGGCGTACTTCAGCCTTCCTTATCGGCAATAACAGCCGTAAACGCAACTGGTACGCCATCATAATTATCCGGGTAATCATAAACACCCGTCCATTCGCCGGACAAGTTTTCGTATTTTTTTGACATTTGATAGTCATAGTGGAAAATGTGTTTAAGCTCAAATGAGAATTTTGTTCTTTTTAGGCTTGTCGTGTTAAAGTTAAAATTCGATTATTTATGGAGTTAAAATGACACTAAAAAGAATTGAAGATGTAAGTGAGCTGGATATCACAGGCAGAAAACTTATTGAATTGGTTTATAAGTATACTGGTAGGCATAAACCTGATTGGCCTGTTTTGGATGAAGAGCAGAAAAGGCAACGTTTATCGGCTTTTTCTAAAATCCGTCTATATTAACAACCTCATAAAAACTAAGAGAGCAGTCAGAACTTTAAATTTTCTAATTTTGATTATTGTAAGCCTGAGACCTTTTGAGTGAAATTTTAAAGGTTTTAAAGATCTCTTATGTATTTTTTGCTATATATATAATAAATATGAATACTTCGCTCATCTTAAACAATAAAAACCAGCTTGCCCTTTTTTACTCTCAAGCCTTGGAATTTACACCCGAATGGGCATCTATTGATGTTGAACAGGGGGAAATTTATGTTGGCGGTGAGGATGTGGGGCAAAAGGCCATTAAGCTAGATACGATTGATAAAGCGATTTATGAGCGTGTACAGTATGAGGCGGACATTTTGCTTATTCGTGTTGAAAATGATGCTACGCGCACTCCAAGAGAAGCACACACTGTACCGCTCATGATTTCGACGCAAATTTAAGCCGTTATTTTAGTAAATTAAACTTTGCTATAATTTTATATAATAGTTTACAATATTAGATATAAAAAATATTATTTTAGAGGGTTTTGTATGGAAGATGAATTTGGGTATGATTTATATTTGCAGTATTTGTTGAGGCAGAGACAAAATGCTGGCGGTACGACAACAACCATAGAAAGAACAGAATTTGGTAAACATGTCGACCATGTAGATACGTTTTACGGTAATTTATCGTCTGAACAGCAGGAAAATTACGTTCATACTGCTCATGATCCAAGCCCTACTGAGATTGCAAATTTTACTGATATGCTTAATGATAGCCAGGTAGAACAATGGCAGCAATTGTGCGCAGAGGCAGAAAGTCTGGGAAGCTCTTACACGCCGGAAAAAGCTCTAGAAGGCGTGGATCTTGATTTGGCAAACCTTCGTACCATGCTCGATAACGGACTTTCAGAAGATCCGGCAACGCGCGCAATACAAGAACGAACAATAGAAAAACTTGGCGGTAATGAGGCTGTTTATGATCTGATTCAAGATAGCTTAGCTCCTGATTTTGATATATCCCAACTGGATCCTGACATGCAGGCTCGGTTCATGGATGTAAGTGATGATCAATATACATATAATGTTGTAACTTTTGATGGCGGTTCCATAGCACATATAAGCGTAGTTGATCCGGATAACGGATTTGTCATATAGAACAATGAGCATAGAGACCCAATGCAGCTTTTGAATGAGTTTATAAAAACCGGCTATGAAGAAGTTGGCAGAATGGGCGGCTCTGCTATTCCTACTGCTATTGAGCCTCAAGAGCCTTCAACGCCGGGCATTGAACCAACGACGCCCGAAGTTAATGTAAAAGCTTTTTCCCCATCATAATTATTCGGTTTTAGACCCGTTTAAAACCCGTCTATCTTGACCACTTTGTCCAATGGCAATCTGGGTGGGCGATTGAATAGTGGCATTTCGGGGTTGGAATGAGGTTTACCGACCGCGATCATGTAGCTAATAATGTGATCATCCGGAAGATTTACAATTTCGCCAACTGGGCCGTATTCAAAGCCATCCATGGGGCAGGTGTCCAAACCCATAGATTTAGCCGCCAGCATTAAAGTCATCCCTGCAAAACCGCATGTTCTATGTGCTTCATCTAATTGTACGCGCTCTTCTTCAGGGTAACCGCTATAATAATCCTTAATTGCGGGGACGAGAAAATCCTGCACGGGCTGCGGCGTGCCTTCCCAATATTTTGCAGGATTTTTGCTCCACGCTTTTGTGTCGGCGCACAGGATGATAAGCGCGGCGGCGTCCGTCACTTGCGCCTGATCCCATGCTTTGGCGCGAATAGCCTTTCGTTTTTCGGCATCGGTAATAACAACAAATCGCCAATGCTGAATATTAAAAGCACTTGGTGCGTAAGTTGTAATTTCAAGTAGCTCTTTTATATCGCCTTCGGTCATTTTAAAATCGGGGTCGAACGCCTTTGTCGCCCGGCGCGCCTTAATTATTTCTATCGTATTCATTTTTCATCTCCTAAAAATCTTTAATATTGAGAATAGCCCATACAATGCGAATTTAAAGATCGTTCTTTATGGATTATGGTTTTTATGCCATTATATTTTTCAATCATTATTTAAAAGGTTTGTTAATATGAAACACGGTTTACTAATTGCTGCGCTTGGTTTGTTTATTGCTGCACCTTTTTCAGGCGCATCTGCACAAATTGAGTTTGATTTAAATGAGCTTGCCACTGGTCAGGCGCTATTGAATATTAATGCAACAGAGCAGCAGAGCGTTGATCAAGACGAGTTGCGTGCAAGTTTGCAATATATAGCCGAGGGCACAGATCAAACCGCGCTTCAAAACGAGGTTAATAAGGCAGTTGCCAAAGCTTTAGATACAATCAAAAAATCCAAAAATGTCGAGCATGAGACAGATCAATATTATGTGTATATGGTGAACCGCAATAATGAGAAAATTACCGATCAAACAAAATGGCGCGCCCAACAAGGCATTACGTTAAGCGGAAAAAACGCAGACGAAATTTTGATATTGGCGGGAAAACTGCAGGAAACCGGATTTAAAATGAATGGTTTAAACTATTATTTATCATCGGAAAAACATCAGGAAACAACGGATGCTATGCTGAAAACTGCGCTTATAAAATTGCAAAAGCGTGCAAAAGAAGCGGCGCGTGCGCTTGGTAAATCTGATGCCCAACTGATCGAAATTGATGCACAAGGCGGCGGCAATATATCGCCCCCCATGTATGCAGCACGAGCGGAAAGGATGATGGCGGATTCCTCTTCACAGATTGCAAAACCATCTGCTGCACCTGGTAAAACGGATGTGTCATTGACTGTATCTGCGCGGGCGCTGCTATTGCCTTAATTGAAGGTTACGATTTAAAAAAAAGCGCAGCATTTATAACCGCGCTTTTTTTCTATACATTCATATTATTTCGTTTTTATTGATGCGCAGGCAATGCGATTACCTGCCGCGCCAGATGGCTGGGATTTATAATCATCTGCGCCTCTGTGCAGAATAAGCGCGGATCCGTTATCATCCAATAATGGCGCGCGCGCATTTGCGCCTGCGCCCTCTAATGTTACATATGTATTCAGAATTTCCTGTTTTATCGTACCGGTTTCGGGGATGTACAAGTTTGGCATATCGCCGGCATGAACACCGTTTTTAACACCGAAACCATGTTCTTTTCCGGTAGGGTTATAATGTCCGCCCGTGTCTTTAAAGCTATCCAAAGGTGTGCAAGATGAAGCTTCATGAATATGAAACGCCGATGTACCCGCGGGCAGGTTTTTAAGGTCGATGAAGAATAAAACCCCATTATGTTTTTCCGTCATTTTTACCATGCCAATCGTTTCGCCCTTATTATTAATAAAATCAGACGATGCCGTTTTTGCGTGTGTCATTGTTTTTTCAGAATGAGTGTTATCTGTATTTTCTTTACTATGGCTATGCATATCTGCCATCGCTATGGAAGTGCCGCCAATAAGCATACAGGTGGTCAGCATTAAAATATTTTTCATGTTTTATTCGTCCTTTTTTAAGTTAAAATTGTGCTCAGTTATAATTTAAATTATTCTTCGGCTGTATTTCCCTTTACCGGAATACCGCCATGCTTTCTTAACATATTTGCAAAGTGAATTAAATTCCAGCTCATAATGCGTACCATACGATTGGTAAAATCGCTATTTATACCTGCGGCATTTCCGTTTTCATCTTTGTCACCATATGACGGACCGGGGCCGGCCTCACCTACCCAATAGGCGTCGGCTTGCGGGGGGATGGTAAAGCCGACATGCTGCAGCCCATATAAAATGTCGCGTGAAACATGTTTACCGCCATCTTCGTTTCCAGTAACAAGTGCCGCGCCAACTTTGTTGTAAAAAATATATTGTCCCGCCTCATTTGTTTGCGAAGAATGGGCGTATAAACGCTCCAGCACCTTAATGCAGAGCGAGCTTGCGTTGCCGATCCAGATGGGAGAGCCGATCACAACAATATCTGCCGCACTTACTTTTTCCCAAATCTTTGGCCAATCATCTTGCTTTGCCCCTTCCTCGCGCATATCCGGCTGCACACCATATGCGATATTATAATCGGCGGCGCGCAAAATTTCGGTTTTTATACCTTGCGCTTCTAAAATAGCCGATGATTTTTTAATCAGCAGATCAGTGTGCGATTCTTTGCTTGATGGTTTTAGGGAGCAATTTATATAGAGCGCTTTTATATTTTTTTCTGTCATAATTTAAAAATAGCTGGTTTTGAAAAATGTTCCATTTATACTTTTTAAATAAAATATTATTTTTTAAGGATTCTTAATTATGCCAAAATACATACTGCTCGTTTTATGGATTTTGCTTTATCTCGGCCTTTCTTACGGTATTGGCATGATGACCCAAACGGCGATACCTGGATGGTATGAAACGCTAACGCCGCCGCCCCTTAACCCGCCAAATTTTATATTTCCGATTATGTGGAGTATTTTATATATGATGATCGCCGCGGCAGGCTGGTATATTTGGACACGGCGCAAAACGATCGTTGGTGCAGACCGGATGTTTATGATTTATGCCGTGTATATGCTGTTTAACTGGGGGTGGAGCTTTGTATTTTTTGCAATGCAAATGCTGCTCGGTGGTTTACTTTGGATTGCGGCGCTCAACATACTTTCCATCTGGTTTGTCGCTCTCGCCCTTAAACATGCAAAGCCTGCAGCGTATTTGATGGTTCCGCCAACGCTTTGGACTTTGTTTGCGATGTATCTAAATGGCGGGTATTGGTGGCTTAATTAAAGCCCCCCTTTTTAACCATCCGTCACATTTTATGCTGGTATGCTCCCTCGATTGGTATGAGCATTTTTCCTTAAAATATATGAATAGCCTTGCTATTTCCATAGATTACCTCATATATAATAATTGTTAATAATTTAAAGTAGCCTTGCGCGGGGGTATGAATGACATCGTTTGATTTTAATGAAAGCTCTACTCCACAAGACTTTGACGGATCTTTTCAAAAATCCTCCGTACCTTTGGATTTAAAAAACCAAGGTACATTTGCGCGAGATAATATTGATATTCTTTTATCCAAAGACACGCGGGCAAACACAAAGAACCTACAAAAAATATCGATTGAAGTGCATAACGTTTTGCAGAACACGGTCTTAAACAAGGCGCATTCGGACGAATTAAATGCAATTCATAATGCCGTTCGTGCCCGTATTGAAGACAGTACAGATAATACAGATCGTCAGATTACAGCAAAATTAATGTATTGGCATATTATAACTGATAGTTTTCGTAAGCCGGCGCAAAATCTAGATCATATAATTTCGGCTTTCACGCAAGATTTGCCAGACACTTGGGATGATATTGCACACAACGAGCCAGCCAAAGATTTTATCTGGAAAACCTTCATGCAACTCAATCGATCTAATGGGGGATATGATATTCAAACCATCCGCGATGAATATAAAGATATGAACAAATCTCTCCAAGCTGTGCCCTCACCGGCGGCGTTGAATACACTGCATTCATATTTTGATACGCTTGATGACCATAGCTTACGCGGTTTTTTCATCAAGTCATATTTTTCCGATACAACTGCGTGGCATATGAATGACCACAATTTTGATTTTTTAGATATGGCTTTGGAAGATGCGCCACATATTAATGACCAGCATTTAAAATTTTCGACCTTAAACCGCGTTTTAGCGGAGACATCACGGCGCGTTAGTGAAGATTCTATCTTAAGCAAAACCTTCAAAAAGCAGGCGCTTGATAGAAAAAGCATATTACATCAAAAAGCCGTAGTTATCTCTGTTCAAGAGATCGGCAAAATAAAAACATCTGATGATTTAGATATCGCGGAAGATGTACTAAAAAGTAGAAAAATCTCAGATATTGATAATGCTCTTGTAGCCCGCGCGGATTTTTTAATATCCTCTAAAAATGATCATGATGACCCATCCACTAACCCTGGGGCTATGTTTGGGGTGGACTAACTACTTCATTCTTATATCAAAATGATCCGGTTTTAAAACTCTACCGTATGTATATTATAAAGCGCTCAACACCGGGCGCTTATTTTTTGTTTAAGGAGAAAATTAATGTTCAACATTATCCGTTATGACGATCTGGCCAATTATGATTTTGGATGGCTCAATGCCCGTTATCATTTCTCTTTCGGGCGGTATCATGATCCTGCGCGCATGGGCTTTAAAAATCTGCGCGTTATCAATGATGATATTGTGAAGGTCGGCGAAGGGTTTGGTGAGCATCCGCATGATAATATGGAGATTATTACCTATGTACGTAAAGGTGCGATTTCCCATCGTGATAGTACCGGCAATGAAGGGCGTACGGCTGCTGGTGATGTGCAAGTGATGAGCGCGGGTAGCGGCCTTACGCATTCCGAATTTAACCAAGAAGCTGAGGATACCACTCTTTATCAAATCTGGATTATGCCGACGCAGCGCAATGTGAAGCCCAGATGGGATGCTCGTAGTTTTCCCGAAACACCAGTGAACGATGCCCTTCCCTTGCTTGTATCTGGTAATGAAGCCGATACTGATCATGGAGCGCTCACGATTCATGCTGATGCGGTGATATATGGCGGGCGTTTGGAAAAAGGCACGCAGATCACGCAACCGCTTGGCAGACCGGCTTATATTTTGATCTCTGATGGTGATGTCGAGATTAACGGCGAGCTGTTGCACAAAGGCGACGGCGCGGCCGTTGAAAACGTGGAAACGCTTGATATTACGGCTAAGACTGGCGCGGAAATTCTTGTTATTGGTTTGGCGGCCTAGATATAAAAAAGCCCTAATTTTATAAATGGGGCTTTTTTTATGTTACTTATTACTCTTAATTATGCTTGCGGTAACGGTTATGTTTGCGCTTATGTTTTTAGCGTTTATGTTTGTAGCGTTTATGTTTACTTTCATGAATTCCGTGTTTGTTGCGCTTGTATTTTTTATAGTGTTTTCCATGCTTATGATCGTCGCGATGATAATCCCCGATGTTAAAAGTAAAGCTGTATCCGTTGTCGCGCGGGGCATATCCGTTATGATAATATTGTTTGTGATAGCCACGGTTATAATATACAGGCGCGCGGTTGGTTTGGCGGATGATGGTTCGCGACCCGTGGTTATAGCGAACATCGTTATTAATATATCGTACAAAATCGGGGGCATTGTGCGTGGATACTATTTCCCATGACCCATCCGGTTGATAGCATGCTTGCCCGTATGCGGGTTGCGCCTCACCGCCGACATAGACAGTTTTTTGATATTCGCGGCAATATCGCTCGGCCTTGGCCGCGGTCGTACCAAATAATGATACGAGCGCGATTGTTATGACGCCCATTATATATTTTTGTTTCATTTTATTATTCTCCTTTATTCTTTGATTGCTCTTTTTACGTGATCAATGCTTCATTCCTTCGAATTTTATTTTGTGCTATAATAATTATATTGTATAACAAAGGCTTATACTGCAATGCACAATAAATGTTTACCGCAAAACTTACTTTCCGCGATTGGGAATACGCCGCTTATGGATATGGGCGACGGTGTTCTGGCAAAGGCGGAATTTCAAAACCCGTCCGGCTCTATTAAGGCACGGATGGCGCATTTTATAATTGAACGGGCGGAGAAAGAGGGCTTGCTTAAAGCCGGCGATACAATCGTTGAATTGACCAGCGGTAATACCGGAAATGCGATGGCAATGGTGGCGGCAATTAAGGGGTATAAAATGCTTGTTCTGATGCCGGATGGATATTCGAACGAGCGCAGCATGATTTCGCGCGGATATGGGGCGGAGCTTCGCTATGTCGGGCACTTTCAAGTGAATGAGGCACGCGCAGAGGCCATGCGGTTGGGGCAACAAGATGGATATTATTGCCCCGCGCAGTTTGATAATGAATGGAATGTTGAAGAAAACCGAGAATGGCTTGGGCGGGAGATTATTGCGCAGTTACCGGCGGGCGTCAAAATTGATGCGATTGTGCAGGGGGTTGGTACGGGCGGTACGCTTATCGGAACGGCGCAAGCGCTCAAAAAATGGCATAATCCTGATATCAAAATCTTTGCCATGGAGCCTAGCGAGAGTAAAACGCTGCAATGCTGTTTGGTGGCCGATCATAAAATTGAGGGGATCTCGGACGGGTTTGTTCCCACCATTTATGCGCGGCATAAACATCTGGTTGATGAGGTGATTTCGGTTGATAGCCATGCGGCGATTGCAAAAACCAAAGAAATGTGCGCGGGCGGCCTTTTTGTGGGGCCAAGCAGCGGGGCAAACATGCTGGCCGCGGCGGAGGTTAAGGCGCGCAATCCAGAGATAAAAACCGTTCTCACCTTCCTCTGCGACCGCGCGGAGAAATATTTGGGCATGTTGTTTGGGTGATTAAATTTCCGGCGTTGATAGCGGGCTTGCTTTTGTCCGTAATGCCTTTTTTTCTTTAAATAGTTTATTTAATTCTTTAGCAAAAGGCAGCACCGCGTTTTTAGTCAAAATAACAGATGCAGCTGCAAATGCGACTGAAAGAGCAATTCCTGCACCCCCAAAAACGTCCATTTCCGTTGTTCTGTTTGATATCATTTCTTCTTGCATTTGTGCATGATCTTTAACATTCGGTTTTACCAAAACGGTGTATTCATTTTTTAATTCAGTAATTTCGGTTGATGTTTCAATCTGATTTTTTATTTTATTTTGCGCTTCTTTTGAAATATTAGAAATATATTCTTCGGTAGCTGCACCTTTAATAGATGTAATATGTTCTTTAGAACCACTACGTTTAAATAAATTAACGCTACTATTAAAAATTTTAACGCTTCCAGCCCCGGCAAAAGCTGTAAGTCCACTAAATGCTGTCAAAGCTACAGCTTGAGTATTTATTCTTTTGTTTACATTATCGAGATCTGACTCATTTTCGCCTGATCCTAATTTTAAACCTGCGCCCATCTGCATTCTCCAAAAAAATATGAAATTAAATTCTCATTTTGGCAATACCATATTTATGGCATTTATGTCAACTTCAATTAAAACATCTTAATTAAAACGTCGATCAAATTTTTCGTCGCTCATTAGAATGAGCATAATGAACTCTATTATAGAGATTAGCGCGGGAATACCTGTCCAGAAAAATACAAGATACACAATGCCCCATCCGATTTGACCAAGATAGAATTTATGGATACCAAAACCACCGAGAAAAAATGCCAGCAAGATTGCCGCCAACCTTGATTTCTTTTTGCCCGATGCAATGTCTGCCGTTTCCATCTTAAAAATCTTTTTAGCATGGCCATCATTGGCTTCAAAATCTACAGCAATGCCATTTATCGGCGCCAAATCTTTTGTCTCCCAATCCTTATTCATAAATTCGTAACGCACGCCGTCATTTCCGCGAATAATACCAGTGCCGAGAGCCGGTTCATAATTTATAATCTTGCCCTGCATATCTACATCCTTTTCAAATAATCCGGCCTTTTCGCCGCCCGAGTTCCATGCTAGCTTAAACCATAGTTTTTACAAATCAAGGATTAAACGCCATGCAAAAGCGCGATGACAAGCAGTTTCAGATGGAAATGGACTCCCTTATCAAAGAGGCGGAAGAAATGCGGCTTTCACGTATGGAGCAGCATCGCAAACGTCATATGCTTTTGATGTCGCTTGGTATAATTCTTGTGCTATGCGGTGCGAGTGCGTTTGCCTGGTTCTTCCTTGTGCAAAGTAATCTGTTTTTGGCCGTAGCCAGTATGTTCGTTGCTGTGATTTTGCCTTCGTTTCTTTACTTCTGGGCGAATGAACCGATCAAGACATATCAAAAAGAGTTCAAGCATGTTTATATGCCCAAGATTGCCAAGGCGCTTGGTGATCTAAAGTTTCATCCAAATCGCGGAATATCAGAAAATATCTTACGCAAGACTGGTATATTGCCGGCTTTCGGCGCGTATAAAGCCGAAGATTGCTTTATGGGCACGTATAAGGGCGCAAAAATTATGATGTCGGAGGCGCATTTATTTCACCCCAAGAAAAAGGGAGAGCGCGTTTTTCGCGGCGTTCTGGTCTTGCTAGAAATTTCGGATAGCCTAATTGAAGGCCACACCATTTTAACGGCGAACAAGGAATACGCCAAGCATTGGCCACAGACGCGGTGGAAAAAGTTAAAACCCGTTGATATTAAAGTGACCGAACCGAGTTGGGATCGATTCCATGTGTTTAGTACAAAGCCTGAAAGCGCCAGTTTGCTGGTTGGAGAAAAGCTGATTAAGGAGCTGGCCGAGGCGGCGGATATTTTTGATAGCTCTCCCATGTCTGCCGTTTTATTTAAAGGTAAATACGTTTTTATGGCGATCCCCTATGATCATGATATGTTTGAACCATCCAATATTTTTGTACCCGTTACAACGCCGCGTCATGCGATGAATTGTAAAAAAGAGATTGAGCAATTACTGGAAGTCGTTGATGTTTTTGATCTTTATCAAGATCCAACGGCCAAAGGGGCGGGTAAAAGCACCATTGATATTGGCGCCGGCGCGGATGAGGCGCGAGAGGCTAACTCTTAAAAAACAAATTATAAAAGAGCGTTTTATTTTATCTGCACACGCAGCGTGGCGATGTTATCTTCAATTATAAGAGATTTACGTGCGCCTTTAGGCAGCGGTATGCCAACACTGCGGCAATACATCATCAATGCCGCGATTATAAAATCGGCAGAATATTCGCGTTTGGCTTTCATGCCATCGGCTGGATTTTGAATAAATAAGACAATCTGTTTTTTATCGGCCTCATTCGGCTTTATAATTTCTATAGCCCCTTCAGGCAGGCGTTTATTTTCGCGCTGCCTCACTAATGCAGTCAAAGCGCTATACACTTCTGCATTTTCAAAAATAATATGTCTGTCTTCACGTGGCATTTTATTACATCTATTATTGCTCAAACCCTACCGCATTATAGTATACACGCCCAAGTTTAACTAAAACTTAAACTGCGTTTTCTCGCATATATTCTCACTGATTAAATCCAATAAAAACAGTTAGATAAAATGCAATCTAATATTTACGGGTTTTTTACGTCAAACCGATATGATCACGACATAGAAATGATAATTCCCAAAACGGGACAGTGGTTAATAAAGGTGTGTGCGAGATGATGAATACAAATTTAGAAAGCAATTTAGGTGCGGCATTCGATACTGCTACCTGCCCCCCCATACAAAATGATACGCAAAATATAATGCGTAATATGGCGGGGTTAATGTGCGCGCTTGAAAAATTGGCATCTAATCCCGATGCGACAAGTGGTGAAATCGCAGAATTTGTAAAGATTGATAGCGCATTTAAACCCGGCCCTGATCAAGATGGTATGCTTGGCTCCATGATGTTGGAGGGTATGTTAGGTCTTGCCTTTAGCGAAGTTGCGGCCAACTTAAATACTGCTGATACGGCCCAAGACTGGGCAGATCATATCCCTGGCCCGCTTATGGATCATGCCGATTTTGTCGTGGATGCGGTCGATGCGTATCAAGAAGACCGTGCAAAAAAAGAAGAGCGCGCTTTTATGCTGGGTATTAAAAGCAGCAAAACGGGCGTTCATAGCGCCACTAAAGATAGCCGCGCACCCGTTTACGGTATAGCTCAGAAGAACTCTATTTCGGCAGGATTTAACGGCCGCTCTCAAACCAGTGAAGCGTATCAAAAGTATATGCGCGATTTACCGCGCCGCATGGGCATTGAGCGGAGTTTAGACGATCAGCAGCGTGCCTATTTTGCCAATAAGCGCGGCGGTTTGTTTAATAATGGGTACTCGCAATCTTCAATCGGTTTTAGTTTTTAAAAATACGATTAATCTATGATAAGATGTTAAGCGTGTCTTTACAAAAAGGCATGCTTTTTTGATCTGCCCATTGTTTTGATTTATGAATGTTTTTCAAACATCCCTTTTGCGGGAAAAATTTATTATCCACGATCCGAAAACGTCCAAGTTTGTAACGGCGATGAGTAATCGTATGGATATTTTGTTGACCGGCCCGATGGGCAGTAACGCGGAACGCTATGTTATACGTACACAAAACATGCATAGCTGTGTCCGGATGACTACGCGCTTGATGCATAATTATGATACCGGCGGGCCATTATTAAATCGCCCAGTTCCGTTTGATTGGGGGGGCGCATGGAATGCCGCGATTAGTGACTATGAATATGCTACCAATGAGGCGCGGTGGGTTGCGATATATAATCAGGGCAAAGTTATTTATGAAGACGCCATGCATCACCCTTTTTTAGATGTGATTGAAAAATGCGATGCACAAAACTCCGGCGATTACGAAGATGCGATCCCGTTGGCGGAAACGGCGTTCAAGAAAACGGGAAAACTTGTTAAAATTGAATATGATGGCAATGTCGCACTGGTGGTTAATTTTGAAGCGCGGAGCGCCCGTTGCGCCGTTGTATTAAGGGGTGCGGCGCGTACGACAACGTTTAATTTTACGGTATTGCCCAAAAACAAGCAGGCATTATTATATCCGCAATGTCTGGCTGTTGCCGCTTCATTTTTAGAAGGGCTACAGCTTAGCTTTGTGATCGGTATGAATAAAGAGAAAATTAGAATTGGCCATATTACGCGCGGTTCTGCGGAGGAAAAGCTTCACAAACAAAGTATACAGCGCTTATCACATTTAAGTGCGGAGATTACGAATTTGGAGGATGTTTGCACGGTACGATACCGCCCCGAAAAACCCAATTTTAAAAAAGCGATTACAGAGGCCGAGCAATTAGCACGCACCATTTTGCAGCCTGGCGGGAATGATTGGGTTTATTAAAGAAATTAGGCTTTTCTTATGTAAGAAATTGTTCTATCTGTTTTTATAATATACATTTTTGTTAAAAGAAAAAATTATGACTATTAATGATAAGCCCTACCTTGAAGGTATTTATATTTACGATGCTCTTAAGAACCTTAATATACTTTGCAAAAGGCGTAATTATGATATTTCAAAATCTTTAGAAGGTGAAATTACCGTAGAACCTTTTAAAGGAAGCGGCATATCATGGGCAGATTTACAGAAACGTATTTTTGATGATGAGGTAGCAGGTATGGAATCTACCATTACTTTAAAAGAAATTATAAAACAACAAGGGTGGGACAAAACATACGATCCGTATCTTGAGAAAGAGAAACCTGGCCCTCGCCCTCCCGATTTTGATTACATTCGTAAGCAGTCTATAGAATTCGATCAGCTTGCAGTCAGAACTCTTTTTAACACTATCACTATTCATGATTTAGATAGACGCTCGAAAAAATTAGAACAAAAATATAAGAATGCAAATTCATACGCAAAAGTTACGCAAAAAAAATCTTCCAAAATACACACAGAAAAAAATGATTTAACGCACACTAATTTGCAGGGATTAAAGCCTAAAGATGCGCCTACGGCAAAACTGGTTTTTAATTCAGTAGCGGCGACACTTGCTAATGGTGGGAACTTTGAAGGTCGTATCCAATACGGCCCTCTTAAAGCAACCAAGCATCCTTTTTGGGACGCGGTCGAGCATTATATGCATAAAGGCAATATTGACGGTATAGGCATGACAACAAATATTCAAGGCTATGTGCAATCTGTTCAAAATGAAATGAAAAAGCATAATTCGAGAACGCAAGCCTATAAAAACCTTCATTCTTTTATTTTGACGAGCTCTTAAAAAACCACTGCATATCTGTGCAATGGTTTTTTTTAAATTATCTAGCAATTACAGCTAGCCGGCCTTCGCCATATTTCGCAAAACAAAGTGCAAGATACCGCCATTATGGTAGTAATCGGCCTCATCCAGCGTATCCAAACGGCAGAGAACGGTAATGTCCTTGTTTGTACCGTCCGGATAATGAATGGTGACTTCAATATCCTGCTTTGGCTTTAAGCCACCTGCAAGCCCTTTGATATCGTAGGTTTCTTCGCCTTTTAGGTTCAGACTTGTACGGCTGTCCCCATCTTTAAATTGGAGGGGCAGTACGCCCATACCAATCAAGTTTGAGCGGTGTATACGCTCATAACTCTCGGCGATGACGGCGGAAACTCCGAGCAAAATCGTGCCTTTCGCCGCCCAGTCACGCGATGATCCCGTGCCATATTCCTTACCAGCGACCACAACCAATGACGTGCCTTCGCTTTGGTATCGCATGGAGGCATCATAGATTGACATTTGCTCGCCACTTGGGACGTGTTTTGTAAAACCGCCCTCTGTGCCCGGTACCATTTCATTGCGGATACGGATATTGCCGAACGTGCCGCGCATCATAACTTCATGGTTTCCGCGCCGTGAGCCATAGGAGTTAAATTCCACAGGTTGCACGTTATTTTCGATCAGATAGCTTCCCGCGGGGGAATCTTTTTTGATCGCGCCGGCGGGGGAAATATGATCCGTTGTTACAGAATCTGCCAGCAGCGCCAGTGTGTAAGCGCCGCTAATATCCTTAATTTCGGATGGTTCGCGGTTCATGTTAGCGAAAAATGGCGGGTTTTTAACATAGGTCGAGCTTTCCTGCCAGTTATAGGTTTCGCTCGCCTTATCACCGCCGATTTCTTGCCATTCCTTTGGTCCTTTAAATACATCGCCGTAACGGTCTTTAAACATCTCGGTTGTCAGTGCGTCGCGCACTGTTTCTGCGATTTCCTGATTGGTTGGCCATATATCTTTCATGAACACATCATTACCATTTTGATCCTGGCCTAATGGCTCTTTATAAAGATCAACATTCATTGATCCTGCAAGTGCGTAGGCCACCACTAAAGGCGGAGACGCAAGATAGTTGGATTTTACATGCGGAGAAATACGTCCTTCAAAATTCCGGTTACCGGACAAGACAGAAGTCACATTTAAATCCCGATCCTCGATTACCTTTGCTATTGGCGCAGGCAGAGGGCCGGAGTTTCCGATACATGTGGTACATCCATAACCGACAAGGTTAAAGCCAAGCGCATCCAGATGATCCTGCAATCCGGCCTTTTCAAGATAGTCGGTTACAACTTGTGATCCGGGCGCTAGGGATGTTTTTACCCAAGGCTTAACTTGTAACCCTTTTTCCAGCGCCTTTTTTGCGACCAGACCGGCGGCAACCATAACCGATGGGTTAGAGGTGTTGGTACAACTCGTAATCGCGGCAATCACAACATCGCCGTGGCCAAGGTCGTATTTCTCTCCATTAACACTGTGACGTTGGTTTAAATTTTGCACGTCTTTGATTTCTTCCATTTTTTCAGGCGGCATCTGTCCTGCCTCATTCAGTAAGCGGCCTTCAGCACCTGTAGGATTATCTTCAATAACAGGCGTTTGTTTAAATGTTGACGCAAGATGTTTGGCGAAAGCCGGTGCGGCCTGATCCAGTGTTATTTTATCCTGCGGGCGTTTTGGCCCTGCGATGGATGGTACAACATCGCCCAAGTTCAGCTCTAGCGTGGTTGTGAATTCAGGATCGGGCGATCCTTCATCGCGCCACATGCCTTGTGCCTTCGCGTATTGCTCCACCACTTTAATGCGGTGAGGATCGCGCCCTGTGAATTCTAGGTATCTAAGTGTTTCCTTATCAATGGGGAAGAATGCGCAGGTTGAACCAAATTCAGGGGACATATTTCCCAATGTTGCGCGGTCCGGCAGGCTCATATGATCCAAGCCGGGGCCGTAGAATTCAACAAACTTGCCGACAACACCCTTATCACGCAGCATTTTGGTTGCTGTTAAAACAAGATCGGTTGCGGTTGTACCTTCTTTCAGACTACCCGTCATTTTAAATCCGACCACTTCGGGGATTAACATCGAAATGGGCTGACCCAACATGGCGGCTTCGGCTTCGATACCGCCAACACCCCAGCCTAGAACGGCCAGACCGTTAACCATAGTTGTGTGTGAGTCCGTACCCACAAGCGTATCGGGGTATGCAACATTGCGGCCGCCATTGTTTTCATCTTCATCTACCCATACGGTCTGGGCGAGATATTCAAGGTTTACCTGATGGCAAATTCCCGTTCCTGGCGGGACAACGCGGAAGTTTTTAAAGGCGCCCTGCCCCCATTTCAGGAACTCATAGCGCTCGCCATTGCGCTCAAATTCGCGCTGTACATTTTTTTCAAATGCGATTTCATTGCCAAAAACATCCACCATGACAGAATGGTCAATGACCAGATCGACCTGTGTTAACGGATTAATGCTTTGTGCTTCACCGCCAAGGGCTACGACGGCCTCTCTCATGGCGGCCAAATCAACCACAGCCGGCACGCCAGTAAAATCCTGCAATAGTATGCGCGCGGGGCGATATGCGATTTCGTGGTCGGATCGTTTGTTATCAAGCCAACCTTTTAATGCCTTTACATCATCTGTTGTCACACTGCGCCCATCTTCAAATCGGAGCAGGTTCTCTAACAACACCTTCAATGTATAGGGTAAACGCGATACATCTCCAATTTGCTTGCTTGCCTCTTCCA
Organism: uncultured Alphaproteobacteria bacterium; assembly: GCA_963702155.1. Lineage (GTDB taxonomy): Bacteria > Pseudomonadota > Alphaproteobacteria > Micavibrionales > Micavibrionaceae. The sequence goes on along the minus strand of OY969717.1, from coordinate 167,667 downwards.
GCGAGAAATAATCATATTCCTTACCGTCAACAGCTAGTGTTTTGCGTGTTTTTAATGTGTCTTGACCTGTGCGTGTGCTCATGGTGGCAAATGATCCTTTAAGATTAAATTTATGTCTGTTTATGTTCGATACGGCGCGAATGTTCCGTCTCTGCCTATTTTATACAGGTGAGTGTATCATGATATTAAAGGATGTAAAATTGGTTAACAGAAAAAATAATTATAAAGGATCGGGTTTTATAGGATCCAAGATTTTAGCGCCTTGCTCTTGATACCATCTTTTTTGTATGTGTATGTTTTGCAACATATCAAGACGTCTTTTTCTGAATTCTTCAGGTACAGTTTCATTTTGGGCTTCATATTTTTCGTACATAAAAGTATTGATAACTTTTAAAGCCTCTTTAAAATCTCCCTTATATTTTAAATACTTAAAGTATGATTTAAAATACATCTCATTCTTTGGATTTTTATAAAATGCTTCATCATAGGCCCAGCCTTGCAAAATTTTGTCACGAACCGGATCAGGAGAGATATTTCTTTCTTGCATGTTATTAAAAACACGCGCAAGCATATTATAATTTCTATGGTCTTTTGTATCTGCGTTTAATAATTCGTGTATCAATTCCTGCGCTCTATCCGCCGCCTTAATTTGCAGTTTTTTAAGCTCGCGTTTAGAAATAGCTGGATCGGTTTTTTCGAGGCCGGTTATAAAAGCACAGTTTTGTGCAGCGGCTTGTTTTACATCATAGGTATCAAAGCCATTCTCCTCAAAAACATTAATAATACTTTCATAAAATTCAATATCGTGATTTCCGTTTGAACCTTCTATAATTTTATCTTTAAAAAGCGAATTTTCAAATGCTTCACCCACGCCATCGTATTTCGCATAAATATTCAGCGCCTTTTCAAAAAGATCGTATTTTTTTATATCGGCAAGACTAAACACAGCGTCTGATGTTTTTTGGCTGTGGATACCCTCAAGTTCTATCGTTTTCTCTACACCTTCAACGGCATGTTGCCAGTTTCCGGATTGTTTAAGCGATTTCCAAAATTCGTTCAACCAAAGACGTTGCTCTTCAATATTTCCTTCTTCGTCCAGTTCGTTCATACGGTCAATAACGCTGAAAAATCTATCTTCGGGATCTTCAATTTCCTGCAAGAAACGGTCTTTTTCGCCGCTTGAAATTTTTTTCCACTTCATATCGTTTGGAAATAATACGGCTAAATGTTCCCCTAAAATTCTTGCTGTTTTGTTGTCTTTTTCCTTATGCGCATCATGATATAAATTCTCTATCTTTTTCTTCATGATTTCAGGGTTAATGATGTTTCCTGTAACGCCTGTAAAATATTGATAAAGATTTATAGATTTTTCACGGACAAATCCGATACCAAGCGCATTGCTGTCGATTTCATGCGCGCGCTTCATTAAAGTATGAACCGTATCAAAACTACCATGTGCGTCATTTACATCACGCGCAACTTCGCTCAACTTGTACGCCCATGGGTTTATAAATAATGTTTTTTCGTTCGCTTTTTGCATTACATTGGCCCATTATGCGGGAAGTTTTTAGCGCTTATTTTTTTGTCTTCAAGATTGAGGTCGGAAAGAGATATGCTATTAAGGGCTCCTCTTTTTTCAAGGCTTTTAAAGATGTATTTTAAGTTTTTAAGTCCGCTTTCATCATAAATGTCATATCTACGCAAATTTTCTTTTAATAAATCTTGCCATCGCATCGCGTACGAATATGCTTTTGACAAATCTCCGTTGCTACTTTGACGCTCAAGTTGTGTCAAACGTTCAAAATCGATTATATAGTCACTTCCAAGCTTAACTGCCTGTTCCCGTTTTAACTTTTCGGTAGCGTAATCATTTACAAAATTGGCATGATCAGCATAGATGGAGTGAACCGTTGGATGACTTGGATTTATTGCGTATGCTCTTGTTAAGTTTTGATAAGATTTCTTGAAACAGCCCTCAACATCTTCGAGATATGACAGATCATGCTTCTCTCCATTTGTAAAATAGAAACCCGGTATAGGTATTTGCGTATTTATAGATTCTTGTAAGTCTTCGGCATGTGCAAGGGTTAGCCTAGCAGACGTAAGCAAAGCATCCATATCAGACGGATCTTGCTCAATTCTGAAATCAAGCACAGCTGCCGTTGCTTTAACGTCCAGTCTATCTTTTGCGCACTCGGTTAATTCTTCGATAATCTCATCCGCGTTTACATTTTCCGCGAATACTTTTAACATTTGCGGCAAAATATTTTGAGAGTATGTATCAATGACCTTTTCAAATATTGAAAGCGCTTGTTTGCTATTTACTGCATTATCTTTCAAAAATGTCTGTGTGAAGAATTTCCATTTTTCCTCATGCATTTTTGCGCGTTCGTATGCAAGCATAAGATCAAATTGAATACCTTCATCTTCCGGAAAATAACCATACAACTTCTCATAGTATAAAGATGCCGTTTCATACTCATCGTTTTGTTCATGAGCCTTTGCAAGATCATTATATATTTGAGGGTTATCGGGCTCAATATCATTCATCAACTCTAAGAGCCTAATTTTTGCCAAAATATTTTGGTCATCACCAAATTGATTCTTGAGATTGTTCAGATTGTGTATAAGATTATTTTTATCAAATATATTCTTGTATGAAGTGTAGCGTTCTAAATCTTTGCCATAAAGTTCTTTAAATTCTATGCCACAACCTTGTTGTTCTAAGTCTTGTATTGCTTCTTTTGAAACGGATTCTGCAATTTCCACCAATTCTCTTGCTACTGTATAATTTTTATTATACTCAGCCACGATCATCGCTGCGCGATACATCTCTGAAGACAGCATTTTATTTTTTTGATTTAAAGTCTGATCTAATTCCACTACACAAACTGCCTTAAACTATTTAAATTATAATTTGAAGGTCTAATATAGAGAAATCATATGTAAACAATCAAGTTTAAAATGTGGTTTTTTAGGTATTTAATGTATTTTACTAATATAAAAGCTCGGAAAACCGATATTTTGTAAAATCAAATAAGTTTTCCACAGGCAAAACAATATCTTATAAAACCGTAATTCACTAAATAAGCACGGGTCTTCCTTTTTTCTGCCACATTGTTCGGGCATTATAATAAACATAGACAAAAGAATTTTAAGTTTTCTCTTTTTACGTCTAGTTAGCTCACTACTAATACAAAGCCGCTGTTCCCTACCAGGACAGCGGTTTTACTTTGCTATCACATTATAGTTTAATGATTTATTCAATGGTATTTTGATTGTCAAAGTTTGGGCACATTGCGTCTACACGTTCATACTCTGCGCGACTGTCTACGGCTTGTTGCATTTCGGTGCGATCCAATAACATTCTCTTATATTCATTCTCCAAAAGCTGGCCGACTGTGCGCTGCATTCGGGCAACGACGGCGTCTTTATCTTCTATCCGTATGGGGCCAGCCATAAATCCGCGTTCTTTTAACCCCTCGTAAATTTTATTGCCCATTGTTCTGGCGTATTTATTTACAATTTTGCGGTCCACTTTGACATGCTTTTTTTCATGTCCGATAACGGCTTCGCGCATGCAACGGTCACGGTATACCTCCCGCGCGATAACGATTTCGGGGTCAATTTCAATATTTATGTTAATTTTGGTATACCATAGGCATGCGTAGCCGCGATCCGGGTTTTCCACGTCGCTTATTTCTACATTTGGTACAATTTTAATCTGTCCATTCATATAGGCCTGCGTATAACTAACGCCGCCAAAGCCATGCGGATTGATGGTGTCGGTTTGCACCTTTTGAATTTGCTTTAGGCTTTGTTTTGTGTCATATCGCAACTTTTTTGAAATGGGTTTAACATTAATCTGCGTTGGCGCGGGCATCTTACACAACTCGTTTTGTGTGTTCGCCATGATTAACAAAGTGCCGGCCGTTAAAAAATCTATTCCTAACATGGTGTGATAAACGGTTTCCTTTATTGCGCTTTTGCTTTAATTTGCATTTAATAGTATAGCAGAATAAGAAAATGCAAAAACTATAAAACGTGTTTCTTTAAATATAAGATAAAAGGCGAAATTTATCATGGCTATTCTTGCAAGTCTTATTGGATGGGCGGCGACTATTTATATATATATCATTGTGGCGCAAGTTTTAATCAGCTGGCTAATCGCATTTGATGTGATTAACCCAAACAGCGCCCAAGCACAAAGTTTGATCCGTATGCTTAAAAAAGCAACCGATCCGGTTTATGAGCCATTGCGTAAATATATTCCGCCGATTGGGGGGATTGATATTACGCCTTTAATCGTGATTATCGGGATAAGTATTATTAGCGATGTTATTATTAGCATTCTGATTTAAACCTATAAATAACGCTCTTAAAAAAAGGACTATTGCACGTATGAGCGCTACATTGATTGATGGCAAAGCTATCGCGCGAGATTATCGCAATGCTTTGAAAAAAGAGGTGGAAGGGCTTTCCTATACTCCGGGGCTTGCCGTAATTTTAATTGGTGATGATCCAGCATCACAAGTATATGTGAGTAGCAAAATAAAAGCGTGCGCGCGCGCAGGTATTCGAAGCTTTGAAGCGCGTTTGCCGGCGAAAGCTACGCAAGCCGAAGTTATGGCAGAAATAAAGGCCTTTAACGATAATAAAGATGTGCATGGGATTTTATTGCAACTGCCTGTACCGGAACAACTCGACTCTCTTGCTCTTATTCAAGCGATCGACCCGCGCAAGGATGTGGATGGCCTTCATGCTCTTAATGCCGGTCGATTGATGAGCGGTTTGGATGGGCTTGTGCCATGCACGCCACAAGGTTCAATGCTTTTGATCAAATCCGTTCGTAAAGATATAAGCGGGCTGAATGCTCTTGTCATTGGGCGCTCTCTTTTATTTGGCAAGCCGATGGGACAGTTGTTATTGGCGGAAAGCTGTACTGTTACACAAGCACACTCCCGCACTCGGAATTTGGAAGATTTATGTAGCCAGGCTGATATACTTGTTGCCGCGGCGGGACGTGCAAAAATGGTTAAAGCGTCATGGATTAAAAAAGGCGCGATTGTTATTGATGTCGGTATTAACCGTGTTGATAATGGATCGCTTTGCGGAGATGTGGATTTTGATGAGGCGAAAAAAGTGGCCTCCGCTATTACGCCCGTTCCGGGCGGCGTTGGACCGATGACAATTTCATGTTTACTTCGCAATACGGTAAAGGCAGCGCGCGGACTTCAAACTTAAGTCCTATAAATATCTCAAAAAATTAATACGGCATATTTGTAAACGGTCCATATGCCCTTATTTTATCCAATTTTGCTTGTTGATCTTTAAGTAAATCCTCAAACTCCCTCTGTTTTTTTACATCATCAAATACAATTACAGGATCTTCAAATCCGTACTGACCGTAGTGTTCTTTTAAAAAATCCAGATTTTTCTTGTTGCTTTGAATCCATTGATTTAAGTCTGCAAAAAATATATTTGCTGTTGCCAAATTATGTCCTAATATTCTTTGTACCTGATTATTAGATGCAGAGGATTTCTCTATATTTTCCTTTATTTCTTTAGCCTCTATTCTGATATGTTTGCTCCAGTATTCTGCCACTATCTTGGCTTTTTCGATATTGAATAATTCATCATTAATTTTTTCCAAATCCGTATAAACTTCAGGATTTAAAACACCGACCATAAATCTTCTAATTTCATATCCATAATGATCATATTTAGGATCTATAATAATATCGATACCGTATTTTACGCTTGAGACTTGCTCGGAAACTGTTTGTGGCACAGGGGGGCGTTGATATGTGACTTCCGGAAAATAGGGTATAGCTGGCCGAGGTTTATTCTTGTCACGAATATATAGTTTTTCAGAACGCGTTGCGCGCGCACCAGATAGCGATGTGTCATAAATAACCTCATCTTGCTGAGATAAAGGAGTGTCTTGCTCTTGTGCATTGGCTGTGCCGCCCTCCAAAAAAAGGATTGTCATAACAAGGCAAATTAGCGCGCTTGTATGACAAAACGAATTTACGTTTTTATTACATCCGGTATTTTTATTCATACAACGCTCTGTTTATATTTATATTTACTCACCTTGAGCAACACTGAAACCAGGTTTTCCATCAAATGTATGCAACATGACGGATTTTGTAAAGTTCAAGTCTGCCTCATTCATACGTTGCATCAGGGCAATAACCTGCGATGTTTTCACCGTCGTGCCGTCTTTAGCCATAAAGCGCAAACGCCAATTATCGGCGCAAAAGGTTTCTTTTTTACCTTGAGGCCATACTTTTGTACCGCGATTGGAGATCATCGAGAGATCAAGATTATCATTTACGCATGATTTTACAGCGGCGGCCAGATCATCCGCACTGCCATCCCAATTGATTCCGATATCAACGCCAATACGTTCTTTTTTCTCATACACAGTGGGCTTAAGTGGTGGTAATTTCATGCCGCCGGATGGTACGTTGCTATAATCCGATATCGTAAGTGTAGCCGGTTTTTGCCCTAAACGCTCGATCACGGCTTTTGAAAACTCCTCGGTTCCCACACGTTTTTTGCTGTTTTTTTCGTTATAAATATCACCTGTATGGATACCGTCTTCGATCGTTTTTAGCCAAGCATTTTGGACTTTGGCAGCTACATCGCCCTGTCCAATGTGGACGAGCATCATGACCGCGCCAAGCAGTAAGCCGGATGGGTTAGCAATTCCCTGCCCTGCAATATCGGGGGCGGACCCGTGAACGGCCTCGAACATAGCAAAATCTATACCTACGTTAGAGGATCCACCCAAACCAACCGAACCTGTGACTTCGGCAGCAACATCAGAGATAATATCCCCATAAAGATTTGGTAAAACAATAACATCAAACATTTCAGGGTGCGCGGCAACTTTAGCCGTACCAATATCGACGATCATGTGGCTTTGTTCAATTTCGGGATATTCTTCACCAATTTCATCGAAAACTTTGTGGAACAGACCATCTGAAATTTTCATAATGTTGTCCTTGGTCATACAAGTAACTTTTTTGCGGCCATTGGCTTTCGCATATTCAAAAGCATAGCGCACAATACGCTCGGTTCCCGGACGAGAAATAATTTTAAGGGATGCCATAACGTCTTGAGATTGCCGGTATTCTATACCGCCATATAAATCTTCTTCATTCTCGCGAATGATCACAATATCCATATCCGGATGATTGGTTTCAACGTAAGGGGCATAACATATACAAGGGCGCACATTGGCAAATAAGCCCAATGATTTACGGATAGTCACATTTAAACTTTTGAAACCGCCACCTTGGGGCGTAGTTATTGGCGCTTTCAAGAAAATTTTTGTACGCGCAAGAGAGTCCCAAGAGGAATCCTCAATGCCGTTTTTTGCACCGCTTTCATAAACGGACTTACCTATTTCGATTTCTTCAATATCCAACTGCGCGCCGGCCGCGCTTAAAATTTCAAGTGTGGCGTCCATAATTTCAGGACCGATGCCATCACCTTTAGCAATTGTGATAGGAGTTTTTGTCATCTTTAAATCTTTCATTAAATCTTTATATGAACGTTATGGAGTGGTTTATAATATGAAATGCATTTTCGTGTGCAAATCTTAACATTTTGTGAAGCTTATGTATCTATTTAGTGTTTTTTTATCCACTTAAAGCATTTTCAAATATATTTTCATTATATATAGTCATAATACAAATTTAAAAAGGGATGCAGGGATTGATGTTTAAAAAACGGCACAGGAATATTATTGCAGGCGTTTTCAGCTTGGCGAGCGGTATCTATTTTTTGCAAAATTCACAAAAAAACGAAAGCATTTCTTCTGATTTTCAAAATACACAAGATAGTGTTGCAGTTGTTCAGCCTCCGCAAGAAAAGCGATATCCAAAGAAAGGAGATGTTGCTTCGATGCATGATTTTTTAGATAGCCTTTCAAATCTTCCATCAATAGACAGTGCCGATTTTGAAACAGGGCGGCAAATTTTCAGAATAGAAATTTCTGATATGGCCAATGGATACCGCATTTTAGGCAAGCACGTTGAAACACTAAATAGCTATAAAAAAGCGTTAAAACATACGCAGGATTTTTATAATGCAGCCTCCCCATCTCAGCAAAATTTTTTAAAGAACGACCTTGATTTATTAAAACGTAAAATGAAACAAAAGATGGATAAAAATACACAGCTCAAACGTAACGATGAACCGCGTATTTTTAATGCTTAAGATTTTTATGCCTTAAACTTAACCGGATTTTGATCTGGTTTTGGCGTTACTGGTCCTGATGTTTTAGAGATACTCGCGCGCAAGATAAAGTATCCGACAAAGGCCGATATAAGAGAGGCAACCAAAACGCCGAGACGAATTGAGGCCTGCAAATGATAATCGTTAAATGCCAAGCCGCCAATGAAGAGCGACATCGTAAATCCGATACCACACAATACGGATACGGCCAATAATTGTGACCATGTTGTACCCGGAGGCTTAGGTGACATACCGATCTTAATTGCAATATAAAGCATGGCAAAAATACCAACTGGCTTACCTACCACAAGGCCTAGAATAATACCAAGTGTTACAGGCTCTCCGAAGGAGTGAAGCCCCATGCCGGCAAAAGGTACGCCCGCATTGGCAAAGGCGAAAATGGGTAAAATCATGAAGGCAACCCACGGGTGCAGGACATGCTCCAAATGTGTGCCGGGGGAATAATCCTTATCTTTGGGGCAGCTATGCGGAATAAAGAATGCCGTAATAACACCTGCCAATGTTGCATGCATGCCTGATTTCAGAACGGCGACCCATAGAATAATTCCAACCAGAATATAGGGCGTGATAGAGCTATATCCGCGCCAATTCATAAACCCCAGTACAGCCAGCGCGCCGGCTGCAAAATAAAGCGGGGTCATGACCAGACCACTTGTATAAAAGAATGCGATGATTAAAATCGCTGCCAAATCGTCAATAACTGCAACGGCAGTTAGAAGGATTTTCAAACTGGTCGGGACACGGCTTCCGAGGAGGCTCAACACCCCAAGGGAAAATGCAATATCGGTAGCGGCGGGTATCGCCCAACCCTTAATCGTTTCCGGCGAATCCATATTTATAAAATAGTAAATACCGGCTGGCACTAGAATACCACCAATTGCGCCCATTATAGGTAAAAGCGCGCGCGAGCGGCTCGATAATTCGCCATCTTTTACTTCACGTTTTATCTCCAATCCAACCAACAGGAAGAAGACAGCCATAAAACCGTCATTGATCCATAATAGAAGCGATTTTTTCACTTCGAGATTAAATGTGCCATCAACATCATCAAACCCAATTTTAAACTTTATGCCATTTAAAATATGATTGTAGATATCGTATAAAAATGTATTTGCAAAAATAATTGCAATCGTAGCTGCAATAACCAGCAAAATACCGCCAGACGCCTCCAGTTGCATAAATCTGCGAGCCATATTCATAATAACATTACGACTTTGCGGCGGTGTTCTCTCTGGGGTGTGGTTGCTCATAATCTCTTTTAAATCTAAACGGTTTTCAATGGATTGGATGTTTTAATATTCTAATCGTATAACGGAATATGCAACGTTTAGAAAGCCTATGCGTTCATTTTTTTGTATTATTCCAGAAAATAGTTTCTTGGCTCGCCAGTTTTTCGCGGCTGCGTTTATAAACATAAATTCCAAGCACCGATAAACCAACTGTCCAGATTGCACTTAGCGAACTGATTGCGTTTAAAACCATGCCGGATTTTTCGGTTTCGAATACTATAATATAGGCCGCACCGAACATTTGCGCTGCCCATGTCAAAGCCATAATATACCCAAAAGTCGGACGCATGCGTCGGACATAGGGATCGTTTGATGCGACTTCGGCGCGCAAGCTTGCGTTAATTTCCGCAAGTTTGGATGTTTCACGTGTTGCGGCTATTATGGCCATTTCTTCAGTGTGGCGGTTGGCCTCAATCATTTGATCGGTGGTGATTTGACCCCGTTTTATGGCTTCATCTACCGCATTTAGTGCTTCGGCGGCGGCACGGGTTAACGGATTATCTATCGAGCCGAGCGCTTTAGATACAAGTGTAATTAAAAAAGGCAGACCAAGTTGGGAGAGAAGATTAAACATTTTGATACCCTTATTTGACTAAACGATAGAAAACATGATTACCGATGGAAATGAGGGGGATCTCATTTTTTGCCCAATATGGCTCTATTGATTTCGCGTGATAATGCGTTGCGCCGTTGGTCATATCCTCAAAAGTTTCTAATACCGCTCTTTTTGCAATTTTCAGAGCTGTGGCATAGGCAAAATTACGCGTATCAATAGTCTGTAGTTTACGAAAATTCGGGTCGCTCCTATTCCAGCATGAGAATTGATAAGGCTTTTGGCAGACTTGAATAATATTATTGCCCCACCAGAATTTACCCCGTTTTTCGGCGTGGCGCGCACGATTTATTATTACGTTTGCAACGGCGTGCATGCCGCGCTCCCCCTCTCCTCTTGCTTCACCCCATAATGTGCGGGCAAGGGTGTCTATTTCAATATTCTGGTAAAATTCGTGCATTTCGCGATCGGCTTCGCTGCCTTTTTCGGGACGGCATGCGCTATCGATCGCCGTTAATTTTGGCGGTTTTTTCATAGGGTTATCCTTTTAGTTTGAAGATTAAAGGTTTAGGTCTGTTTTATTTATCTTTTGCGCCCAGAGCTTCGGCTTTTAAAGCCGTTGCATCCAGTTTTGCTTCAATTCTTAGAAGATGTGAGACGATGCGGCGTTCCAGATTACCGAGATCGGTTTGTGAGGCGTAGTGTTTAGCAACCTCCAGTTTGAATGCGTAAAGTGCCTCGCGAAGTTGGTTTGAACGCTTGTCCAGCAACGATTGCATCGTATCGATAGCGGTTTCTGAATCCTGACGCGTGCGCCATATAAGCCAGAATAATCCGGCCAATGCGGGTAAATCGATAACGGTGATCCACCACATAAGGTCGATTGAGAGTGTTTTCATATATTTTATCTCTTTTAAGATATTGTGATTTTCATATTATGTATTGCGGGAAAAAATGACATTTTTAGCAATGAAATCTTGCAGTTTTTGTATTTTTGTTTCATATTAAATTGTTAATTTATAGAAAGATTGATATATGCTGCCCACACCTGCTCATGAGATTTCCGAAATTTTCACGCAGGCAGGCTCAGAAAAAACTGATCTTGTAAAGGCTACAGCCTATGACGCATCCAGTTATGCCATAGACATTCTCGCAGATTATGAGTTTGACAAAACGAAAGGTACAAATCAGTATTCTTTTACCCGTTATCAGCACGTCAACGATGTGGATCCGTTGAAAAATTTAAGCAATCCTAATAATTTAGACTATATTATAACAATGGGTGATGACATCGGCAGCGACCCCATATGGGATGCCGTTAATGCGTTTTTTGTGTTAAATCAAAATGTACTTGATTCAGAGGCCGATATGGACGCGGCCAAACGGGAAGCGCATTGTCAGACTATTGATTATTACGGTCTGGAATACCGAAATAAATTTTCCAGTACGCCTAAATCAGATTTATCTTGAAGATATTATAATAACTTACCTTAAACCGTAAAATCGGTTTTTGCGGTATGGTTTTTGGCGGTTCCGCTCCAATTGTATCCGCCCTTGCCATAAATGCGTTCAATGCGGACGGGTTGTTTTGTTATTGCGCCGGCTACCGCATCCAAACCATCATCCTTGCCGCCTGATTTTCCAGTTTTCCAGTCGCGCATCTCGGATATAAAGGGCGTTTGATAAATTGAGCGGTGAATGTTGAGCATTCTGGCCGCTAATACCGCATCAAAAGCCTCCAATATTCGCAAATCCTTTGAACGGCTACTAACCGCCTCTTCCACCGCGCAGGGGGTGCGGCTACGGGCGAGTGTGTTTCTTAGAATACGGGGCAGGAATTTTCCAATACCGTTCACTTCCACCGATACGCTCGGCACGTAGTGTTGTTTTAGGGCGGCGGCGATGGCGGTACATTGCTGATTGGCTTCGTCTTCTGCCTCATTCGGATTGGTTTTGATATAGAGCAAATGCTGAAGGTACAGCGCGCCTTTTTCATCTGTAAAAATGATAGCCAAAACACTTGCATCTCCGCGCGCAGAGCCAAAGGCAGGATCCCACCATGCCGTGCCGGATATCATTTTTCGCCCCCCAATATAAAGACCGTTCAGTTCCTTCACATAGTGTAATTCATCTTCATACACATTTAGTAGCGCAGGGTTTAGGTGCCCTTCCGATATATCAACCGGCTCCAACATCATTTGTCTGGCGAATTTGTTCGGCCCCGTCTGGCGCTTGATTTGCGCTATAGTCTGGCGATCATATTTATCTGGCCATACGCTGTTGTTGTTCTTGTCCAATAATGGTATTTTAAGACGGCAAAACCCGTTTAAGAACGCTTCATCCTCGCCCAATTCTGCACGGGCATTTTCCGCATATATCGTCTGATAGGTATGCGGCGTTCCAGTATAAAGCTGCGTCCCGTTCGGGCTTAAAATATATATAACTTCGGCCAGTTGTTTACGTAGGTTCTCGCGCTTCTCTGCACTATCGCTAGTGTTTGGCACTTCCACATCATCGCAAATGACAATATCAGCGCGGGTTCCGGTCAAGTTTGCGCTGATCCCTTTGGCCAGCATGGAGGGGTCGCGCAGTTCTGTATCACGATTTATTGTAAAACGGTCGGACGCCCATTGATCGGGCTTTGCGGGTTTTAGGCCATGTGTTAGGGGGTGGCGCTCAATAATGCGTTTTACGTTACGCACCATTTTACGGGCGAGTGCCTCGTCTGCAGATAAAACAAGAATGCGTTTACTGGGGTTATTTTGTAAAATCCATACGCAGAACAGGCCGATAATTGTGCTTTTTCCAAAAGCGCGGAACGCCATAACGAGTAACCGTGTTTCATTATTATGCCATTTGGATTCGAGCCAGTTGATCATTTTAATATGAATTCCAGGCGTATCCATATTTTGAAGCGCGTTCCAGCTTTCAACAAAATTTTGAAAACTGATATACGTATTGTCGCCGCCATTGCCAGCGTCGTTTTGTATGTTCATAAGTCTCTTTTCTATAGTGAAAAATAAAAAAACCCGTCGCGAAAGGACGGGCTTTAAATATTGATTTAACGTTTTATATTTTATCGCTTAACCAAGCTTTGCGTTATAGTGCTGCGTGCTTAAATATACACCCAGTTCATGTTTTAAAACGCCAGCGACGCCTTGTGCATCTTTATCCTTAAAAGACCGCGGCATGCCTGATCCTAGTGTAATGGCTTCTACAAATTCATTGTTTAATTTTATTTGTGCGATATCCATTTTCCATGCAGCACTTCTCACTTCAAAGCCTTTGTAATCTCCGTTTTCACTAATTTCTTTTAATACAATATCAGCGTTTGATTTATAAGATTGCGCAAGTTCTACCTGATTTTTATATAGCGTTTCAGATGCCGTACTTGAAAATATTTCACGCATTTGCGGCATATTTGCCTTCATCCGCTCATGCTCAGCATTATAAACAACCTCCATGAAACCAGCGGATCGCTTATCAATCAAATCTTCAAGCTTATGTTGCACTTCGGGGTGTTTTTTTTGAACTTCTAGTTTTGGATGTCCCATTTTTTTCTCTCCGTTTCGTTATATTTTTAAATACATTTTCTAAACCGTATTTAGATAAATCTAATAAAGGAAAATATTATGTTTTTGCAAACAAAAAAAATGCTTTTAACGCATGTTTTACCCTACCCTTTTAAAAGCGGTTTAGAATGTGCCAGTTTGCGCCGTTGGATACGACGGTGATGGCATTGTATTGGCTGTTTAATGGTTGGGCGAAGTTATCGGGGCCACTGCCGCCCTGCTCGCTTACGGTGACCGCGTTGGAGGAGCTATCGGTTTTTTTGAGCGTAATGATTCGCCCAACGGCTTCGGCGGCGTTTGCGGGGGCAGGCGCGCGGTCATGGCTCCAGAGAAACTTGATAGCAAATATACATCCACGGCCATGTCAATATCCACCGTGCCTGTACCGTCAATAAATCGCGTGTTACCCGCCAAGCGGTTTGAGCTGGTGATAAACCATTCCGCGCCGTTTGAGACCAGCGTTGCGTAATCATTTGGCCCACCGAGCAGCATATCATTGCGATCCGGTCCTAAGCCGCCGGTTTCTGTGATTGTAACAATATTACCTGTAATATCGACTTTTTTGATTGTGATTTCCGCTCCAACCGCATCACCGGCATTGGGCAGTTCAATTGTGATTGCACCATTACTGGCGTTTACGATATGCACCGTGTGGGACAGGTCAATTGTGGTCGTTCCGGCCGTATCGATAAATTCTGTATCAAAACGCATTAGGGTTGCCGTTAGGTCGGTCACGGTTGTTTTACGCAAGCGGTTTTTAAACGGGAAACCTGCATTATAAGCGTCATAATCGCCATCGGAGAAATCCCAAATCGCCGCGCCGTTACTTTCCGCGCTCAAGTTTATAATAGATGTCTCGCGGGCATTTTCATCAATTCGGATATTAGGTACGGTATTAAAACCCTCAGCCAAGAAGTTCATAATCAACGTTTTATTTGATCCATCGCCTAGCCGGAAACAAGCTTGTGCGCTGTTACCGTTCATGTTGGCTTCGCAATCGACAAAGCTGTTATTAAAACTGCCATGTTCGATAAAAAATCCGTTTTGCGATGTGAGCGCGCCTTTGGAATATACACGGACAGCATGGAATTTATTGGCGTTAGGCGTATCGCCACCGCCGGTCAGCGTTAGATGCACGCCGTTTATCAATGGGCGCTCGATAAGGATACGGGCAAAATTGTTCCAGTAGCATGGGCGGCTGCCATCATTATAACCATCAAGCTGTATTCCTGTATTGCACGCTTCTATTGTAAGGTCGCTTGCGGCATTTTGAGTACACTCGGTTGTTTTTCCAAAATATTTCAAGGCTGTATCACCGTTTATTATTCTCAAATTTTGAATAAGCGTGTTACGGCCATTTATTTCAATCGCATTAAAGCTATTATCGCTACATAAAATTGTCGAGGCCATCCCCATGCCGATAATGGCTCTATACGATGTGAGTTCGAGTGTGTTTTTTATTAAATACGTACCGTTTGGTAAATATACTGAATAGCTTGACTGAAGCGCGTTTTGCAAGGCTATCGTATCATCGGTTAAGCCATCCCCGACCGCGCCAAAATCTTTCACGCTCACCATCTCTCTTAACTTATCTGTTGAAGTACGCGTGAGAGCGCCGGAGCCGAGCGCGGTATAATCGGGTGCGGCCATGGAGCCTTCGAGCGATACGGCAATAGGATTTCCATCACCATCGAATCCAAGCGCTTTATTTGCGCGGATGGATTTATCGGGCAGGATTGAGGTTGCGGGCACTTCATGATCGCCGTATTTTAACATCAAATCGTTTTCACGCCCGACTTGCTGAAGCGCGGCAATGATATAATCCAGCTCTGCATTAATAGAGGCGGCGGAAAAATCGCCCCCTTCCAGAAAATCGGTTATGCGCTCGATAGAAAGCTCACGCGCGATTGTTATTATGGTGCCGTTATCTGGGGCGGCGTTAAATATTATTGTTCCGCCCGCGCTGGTCCCTGCGCCGGTGATGTTAAAACCGCTAACCTGATTTGCACCGTTCAGGTAAACGGATAGATCATCGTTTTCGAATATTGGGAACGGAAAGGCGAACGCGGTTTGCGTGCCATTTGCATTATATCGCACGATGGGTGTGACGGCGGGAATTTTTATATGTGTATCGGGCATGGGCGTGATCCTTTTGAAGTGATTTGGCATTAAAAAAGCCCGCGATGTGCGGGCTTAGAGATTTTTATTATTTCATTTTTTTAAGTTGGTTGGTTTTGAAAAGTATTTTCGTTTTCAACACGTTTTGAAACAACTTCAATACTTTCAAGAACGAAGGCCTGCTTGCTTTCTGGAACATGCGGCGATAATTTTCTTACGCTTTCAAATAGAGCGGTAAGATTTTGTGTGGCAGGTGTTTCCATACGTGTTTCCTGAATAATTTTATTTAACGCCTTTGCCTGATCTATGAGCGATATTTTGTGCTGTGTATCCATTTTATTTTCCGGATCATCCAATGCGAGCGCAAATGCATTTTGCGCCAACGTATTTAAAATAGTCAGAAGGCTTGATCGTGTAGTGGGCGGTGTGCGTTCATTTTTAAGCCATGGCTCAGTAAGGTCTATAATTTTATTTGTATTCGTATCTTGTGTTTTCATCGTTTTTCTCCGCTTTATAGCGCAGGAATATACTGAAATTTTTAAATTATGTCAATTTAAAACAAACTGCGTTCCAGGCGTTGTCTTTCTTGTAATTGGGTACGCTGAAGCACGTTTAAGCTTTGGGTGTTTGATTGGTTCAAATCAATGGCGCGGTAGCGAAGGCTGTCGAGGCGGATGCGTTCGGCCAGCTCCTCTTCGCTTTCATCAAACAGGCCGAGCAGTACGGCGCGAGCGGAGCCGTTATCTGTACTAATTCCGCGGCCACCGAAACTGGCTTGTTGGCGGGCGACGGCTCGGCGCAAAGCGTTTTGACGCTGGCGTTCGGATGCATCGGTATCGGCGGCGATACGCTCACGGTCAAGCGCTGTATCGCTTGCTATCTGCTGTTCTTGCATGACTTGCCGCTGTTGTAATTGTTGAAGCGCCAAATTCTGTTCTTGGCGAAGATCGCGCGTGGGACTTTCGAACACATTGGCGGCTCTATTAATGGTGTTGACGGCGCCTGTTATAGTTGAAATAAGGCCGAGGCCTTGCGTTGCAAGTGGTGCGATTGCGCCCATGATGGTGTTTCCTTTCGAATTTTATTTTAATGGCTATTCTGAGGCATAGCTCGAATAACCTGTTCAGTTTGATGGTTGATTTTTTCGCGTGCGCTCAAGATGAGAATAGTAATTTAGTCGTTGACCTTGATCTCTGCGGTGACGGAAAGAAGCGTAAAGGGGAGCGGGATGTCCTGCTCTATCTCCCATAAAGGTTTTGTGCTATCGGATTGCCAGCCCAGCGCGCGCACCCTTATATCTCCGCTGGTTAAGGGCGGGGGGCGTCCAGAATATTATCCTCGCCGAATTGGCGCAGGCTAACATCTTTCATACCGCGCCCGATATCGAGCCGTAGCGCGGCCGTTTCTTTTACGCGAAAAACCCCTTCAACCATGCGTATTTTACGCGCGCCGCCGGCATTACCCACCGCGCTTGGCGGGAGGGGCCGGATTGTATGGGTGAAGGGAAGGCCGACCTCGATCGCGCTTACTGGCTCGTTCAAGATTATTGTTCCGTTTGTAACAACACGTGTATCAAGCGGTGTGCCATCCGCAATTACCGATACGGAACGTCCTTCCAAATGATCGAGTCCCGTCCATATTCTATTTGGGGATACGTTTTCCCCCTTAAGTCCGGAATCTATAGCGTAACCTTCTTCAAATAATTCGATATTTATCGTACCGTTTCTATTTATCAGCATATAAACTTCTTCACCGACAACAGCTACAGACAGCGCTAAACCGGCTGTCTCGTGCAGTGTCCATGCGGAAACTTGCTCGGCCCTAAAAACGGTTAAAGTTGCAAATCGCCCATCTTCGCGCACAACAAAAAGCAGTCTATTTTTTTGATCATAATCCTGATCTGCGGGATTTTCAGTTATGTGGCGGGAAAGCAGCGCGAGGTCTGTTGATTGATATGCTTGCTCGATATCGGTATATAGAAATTCGTGGATTTCGCGCTGATTTCTGGCGACGTATAAGGTCGCGCCGTCTACGTTTACAGGCGGTATATAACGCCCCGTGACCGAGCCAACGCGCGTTTGGCGGCGGATTTGAACGCTTGTTGCTGTCAGCGGGTCGCCTGTTACCATCCACTCCGCGCCGCTTGTGAACACTTGTAAATGGCGACCGGAGAAAATGCCGCGAATGGCGTTCACTTGATCGGAGAGGATGCCGAATTCGATCGCCTCATCGTCCAGCCCCTCACCAAGATCAAAATTGAAAAGGTCACCAGATTTTGAGAACCATAGGCGGTTTGGCAAATCACGGCTGCCGCCTATGACCAACCGATCCTGATGGAATGCCACGGTGGCGGGGTATCCTCGAACGGGGCTAAAGCTCGCCTCTGCCCAGTCGATGGTTGCATTGGTGTTTGGCAATTCCTCTATCACAGTAGCGGTCACAACGGTTGCGCTGTCAAAATCTGTGATCTCGATTTCCTTGCCCTGCACTTTCAGGCGAACACCCTCATGATTTTGTGTAAACACAGGCGCTGAGGCGGTCAGGCTTATTGTGCCGGTGGTTGCATTGGGGGTGAGTGTAGCGCACTGTTTGCAAATTTGAAATAGGGCTGATTTATAACGTTATCAAGCGTATAATACTCCCATTCCACCAGTAACCATCCCGCATTTGTGCGGGTTAATTTTTGCGGCGGCGTGTCCGGATGCGTGAGCAATAATGTATCTGCGCTTTGTGTCCAGGCTAGCTGTTTTATCTGCGCGGTTTGCCATGGGGCGGGCAGGCTTGCGACTTTTACACCGCCGCCATAAATGTCGATGGAGAGATTTGTGACGACAAGCAGATAGGTTTGCTGCGTATTGAATTCGAAGGCAATCAAGCGCCCCTCCCCCTTTGCAGCATCAATATATGAAAGCCCGCTTCGCCGTGTGACGCCGCCAGTCGGGTTTATAAAGACATTGCGCAGTTTAAGCGCGCCGTTTTCGTAAGCTCGCAAATCGCCGCGCCCAAGCAAATCGGAGGAGACTTCACCGGCGGTGAAGGTGGTTTTTATATCGCGGATACGTGTCATATTTTAGGCTCCATTTTCATTGGTTGGGTGTTGGCTTTTCATCGCGCAGTCGCGAAGGTGCAAAGCTTTTAAATGTGTCAGGACTTAAAAAGCTAAAACAATAAGGGTTTTCTAATTTTATTTATTGAAACTATGCATTGTCATGCCCGCTTTATACGGGCATCCAGATCCACGCTGCTAGGTTAATTTTATAACATCAGATACTTGCAAACAAAGACGATATTGATTTGGATGAATAAGCACGTAGAATCTTTCACCTGAACTAAAAAAACCTCTCATATTTGAAAGGTTTTAATAAATTAACTTTTTAAAATAATTTTATGGTTGCGGCGGTTTTTCTTCGCTTGCATATGTAATATGATCATCCGGAATTTCCTGTAATATAGCCAAATTTTGAAATGTAATTTCAGATTTGTTTTTAGCGTTCGCAGCCGTATGAAAGCTTCCTGTTACTTCTCCGGTTTTTTCATTGAATAGAGTTTCGTTCTTTATAATACCGGTTTCAATGGCATCTGCAAAATCTTCGGGTGTAGCATAATCAACATCTATACCATCCATGTTCTTGGCGTTCTCTTCTGTCATTTTATTGAATTCCTCAACTTTTTTAATCAAGTCCTTCCATCCTTTAAAAGTGACAGTGTCAACTAATTCTTGCTTTAGACGTTTAAATATATTCATTTTTAAAATTCCGTTAGAATAAAATCAAAATTAGCATTCCACACTACTTATATTATGTCAAGCTAAAACCGGGCTTTGATTAGGGAGAAATCTTCGATTTTGCCGGGTGTGTCTTGCTGCGCATCGATTTGGCGGGCGCGTTCGTATTCTTGGTCGGCTATCCGAAAGTGCGCTTCGGCGCGGCTGGTGCTTTCGGTGACGGGGATTGTGAATTCGGCGCTTAGCCTTGCGATTAAAGCTTGATCAAAATAAGGCGGAAACTCGCTTTCATCGGGTCTGAAAATGTAGGTTAGTATGACTTGATTGGCATTTGTGTGCAGGCGGCCACGGGCAATGCGATAATTTAGCCCCCTGCCCTTGCCGCTTGTTCCGGCAGAAAGAGCGCGCAAGAAGTCGTTTGGTAATAGAAATGCGTTGGCGTAGTCGGCCTCTGGCGGGGCGATTAATTTATTTAATTCGATTTGTCCAAGCGCGAAGCTCCAGCCATAAGCAGAAATAAGCGCGTCACGGGTTGAGGGGTAGAGCGCGGCGGCGATTTCTGCCTCGGCCGTGCCGTCATCGAAGCTGGTAATAGGCGCGGCGCCGATACGGATGAGCGCGCGGGCGCATAAAGCGATATCATTGAGGGGCATAATAAGAGGTTTCCTTTTATATTTTGTTTGACTTATTTATGTATTTTTTGTTATCTGCAATATCTAAATACAAGGATTTGATATGAACAAAGGACAATTACGAAATATTGCAAATGAAGCCGCATGTTATCTTGCAGATGAAGAATTTGGCGCGTTTCAAAGTGGTGGTGACTTTATTAATGGTGTTACTTACAATTCCAGTCAAAGTTATTCGTCGTTTGAACTGGCGGAACAGTGGTTAAGCGAAGCGTTTAAAAGTAGCACGGAAGAACAAAACTTTACACATGACGATATTTCTTATCTCGCCGCACGTATCGAAAGCACACATAACAATAATGTGGGCAAGGACGATTACTCGGCATTTGATCATGATGATTACTCCTAAACCTATAAATAAAGGACTTTAAATATGAACTACACTGAAAAGCAGCAAATTATTGAAACGGCGCTTGAACAAATTGAAAAAGATTATTCAGACACAGAACGATTAAGTATCACTTTCAACGATGTTCAAACATATGCAGAAGAGGCGCGTGTTTCTCTTGGTATTGATGGAAATAATCCTTCAAAAGCAGATATGGAACATACGGGTTATGTTATCCAACACTATGCTCAAAAACCTTCTGTTATTGAGCCTTCTTAATTAAAGACACGCGGCTTGATTCTTTTTTTATACTTTGGCATCGGTCAGATGAAGCATTTATAAAAGATAACAAGCCGCGCGCTTTGCTGGTCAGGCGAGTATACCAACATTATATTCCCACGCAGTATATGACCGCAAAAGATGATGGCTGATTGGAAAGGTCATCTTTTTTTCAGCGTTTTACGGGCGGGACGTGTCATTTGCAATCGCAGTTTAGCTATATGCGGACACGGTGACGCTGCTGCCGTCATTGGCTGTGACGATGTAAAATTTTGTCACGGGCGTGTTGTCGGTATTGACATTGGCGATGACAAGATCGCCTTTCCTGACCATGTCTCTGGCGGTATCGAAATAGCCGGACGTTGTTACGTCGGTATCGATCGTTGTGTAGTGCCAGAGGGTAAAGTTGTTTGCATAGGCGAGGACGGATAAGTCCGATGGGGTAAAAGCCATATTTATTTTCCTTTTATGATTTTTTTGTTTGCGTATGCACGTCATGCCAGCGCGGGCCAACATGACGGATACGGTATGGTTTAATCGGTTTGAATTAAGCGTCGGGTGATTTGTCGCATTCGAGTACGATCACGCCAGCATCATCAATTAGCCCTGCGCCTTGACTCATCATATTATTTACAAAGTGGGATGCGCGGTCGCCGTGCCAGGAAATATCCGTCTGCACATCGCTTGCAGCGGCGTGACCAACAGATGTTTTATGATACCAATAACAAGAACGGATATCGTTACCGTCAATCGGCAGGCCGGAATGCGGGATAAAAATTGTACCCAGCCACATTTTGGCTTGTGTGATCGTAGCAAATGGTAAGTTTTCGACGCCGATATAATCGGATTTTACGAATTCATCCAAGCTTAAAAGCTCGCTCCACTGTTTCCAGCCAACGATACAAAAACGGTTACCATCATCGGGGATATCTTTTTCGCCAAAGGTCTCGAAGGCTTCCAAGATTTTATCCTTGGTCAAGCCAACATTGCCATCGGCGATTGTGATGCCGGTTGTTGCGTCCAGGGCGTCTATAATAAGTTCGTCCGTTTTGCGCCCCAATGCATTTGCACCGGCGTTCGCGATGACTTGGCGTTCGTCTATATTGGTTTTGAGTTCGTCCAACCGGTCGACCCAGTCACCGGCATAGAAATCCTGCAATGTGACTTCGATATTGGAATGTTCCAAATTCATGACCGGCACCATGCCGTGGGTTGATTTGGTGGAGGCCGTGCCCTTGCCCACCTTTTGGAACATGGCGGATGAGCCGTTGACGTTTGATATTGTTCTTACTGTGTTGCGCAGCTTTGAGCCTTGGCGTTGGTAGGCTTCATGTACTTCGCGTTCGAATTGTTTGATAAAGGCCTGATCTATTGTAGTAGACATGCAAACTCCTTAAATTTTAAATATGGGTTGAGAAGAATGCCCGCAGACAATCAGGTTGTCGCGCTGCACCCTTTTAAAATTTAAAAAAAGGGTAGCGGCCAAAATGTGCGGGATAGGTTCAGGCCGGTTTGGTTATCTGAAAATGAAAAAGGCCACTTATTTTATCTAAAAATTAATTTTAGATACAAATGTGGCCTTGATGCTTATAGGTATACGCCTATCCACAGAAAAAGTCAAGAACAAAATAGGAACATTTTAAATTAAATTGTTTTTCTTCACATAATTCTGTACTCTTTCCGCAACAATATATCGTGTGGAGTGATTATAAATGTTTAAAAATATGTTGAAAAAACTAACGAACCGAAAAAGTAATGAGGAATTTACGCATAAGCGTGAGTTTCCGCGCCGTCAGGCTGATAAATGTGTTGCTGTTATAAACGGGCAAATGTATCCGGTGCAAAACTGGTCTATGGGCGGGGTTTTAATCGAAACCGATAGCCGTATGTTTGGCAACGACAACCTGGCTAATATCACGTTACGCTTTCGCATTATGGACCGTATGATTGATATACCGCAACCGGCCCATGTTATCCGTAAGGGGCGCGATCATGTTGCATTTGCGTTCGAGCCCTTAAACGAGGTCACGCGTAAGCGGTTTCAAAATGTTATCAATGATATGATGACGCGGGAATTTGCGCGATCGCAGGTTTAAATCTGAACTTTATTCATTTTAATCAGTTAGCTTACTATGTCTGACTGGTTTTCTATTACATTTGAACAAATTATCGGAATTTTTCTATCGGCGTTTTTAATATATGCCGGTTTGCTGCTTATTATTCGTATGAATGGCTTGCGCAGTTTTTCAAAAATGTCGGCGCATGATTTTGCCGTAACGGTTGCTATTGGCTCTATTTTAGCTACAGCTTGTATTGCGAAAGAGCCTTCTATATTACAGGCCCTTTTTGGCATCGGGTCTTTGCTATTGGTACAAACGCTATATTCGGTTTGGCGGCGCAAACGCACACAATCTTTTCTAGAAAATGATCCCATTATGTTGATGCGTGATGGTGAAATCTTAGATAACAATTTAGCCAAGGCAAAAATCACGCTTAATGATTTGCGCGGAAAATTGAGGGAGGCCAATGTTTTGCAACTCTCAGAGGTGAGGGCAGTTGTTTTGGAAGCAACAGGCGATGTCTCGGTATTGCACGGTGATGTAAACGTTGAAGATTTTTTACTGGAAGATGTTAGATCATAAAATTCTTGCGATTTATGTGTATTTACGTATAAACACATAAATATGGAAGAACTCAAACAAAATTCACCTACATACTTAGGCACTATCGATAAGAAAAAATGGATTCATCTGAGCCATTTGTTTTCGTTTGCTGATACAGGAGAGCCAAAGCTATCGCCAGACTCACCAGACGCCGTATTATCACTTGACGATCAAAAACGCCGTTATGTCGGCGTCTATATATTGCCGGATATTGATCGCTATGAAATTCGTGAGCGCACAGTAAAACAAGGACTTAGCAAGCATTTTATTGATGCGGATGGGTATAAGGCCGGGTGTCCTCAAGAAAATGTGGATGATGAGCAAGATAATGACCTTGGGCCCGAAACAGCACCTTATCCAGCTTCAAAGCCAAACCCCGAACCGGAAAATAACCTTATTAATCTGGGCAGTCTCAAAAATTCAATCTGGGATAACATCACAGACGAAGCCATAGCGCTTGGTGCCATTAGCGGCTATGCCAAAAATCGACAAGGTAAAGAAATTGTATCGCGAACCACGCTTTATTCAAAGCCTGAAAATCTTAAAATCCACGATCTTATGACGTTATTGAAAAAACAGAAAAGCTTTAGGCAAGCGTGGATTATAGATATTCCATCTTTTACAAATGAAGACGGTCAGATTATTAGGCATTTGTATATATAAAAAAGAGGGCGATACACCCTCTTTTCTCGTTAATTTTTGAACTTTTTTTATTCCCCGTACATATTTTGAAAGCCTTGGGTGACTTTTTCTACGAAGGCGGGGTCTTTATCTTTCCAGTATTTGGGGTTGCGCATCATGGATTGAAGGTCTTTTTCACCTATGCCGGCGGCGGGGGATGCGCCGGTTTGCAAGCCCGGTTCGCCGGATTTCATCATGCGGTGGAGGGCGAGAATACCTTCATAAGAGCTTGATAAACCATCCAAAACATCCGCAGGTAGGTTTTTGCGGCCAAATGAGAGGAGTTGGCGCGATACTTCTTTCCATTTCTGTTGTCCGCCAAAGTGATTGATCAGTTTTTCAACTTCGCGGTCGGCCTGAAAATCAGCGGCAAGATCGGCAATCATAGGCAGCATGCGCTCAGCGGCGAGGTCATAGACGGTTTGCACCTGATCTTCGCTCATCCCTTTTTCATGGAGGCGTTTGTTGATCTCCGCATCTGGTTCGAACATGCCGTGGTCGCATGTGATACAATACTCTTCGTGACTTTGCGGGGCGGCGCTATGCGATGCGCCCGACATTTTTTTCTCTAAATTATTATAGGAATCAATCAAGGTTTGAAGACGAATCGTTCCGTTTTGGTTGTCTTTAAATTTATCGGGTACGGTTACGGGGTCGAAGTTATCTAGTAGCAGGTTTTGGTCAGTCATATGTAGTCTCCTTTTGGTTTAAAAATCACGTTATTAAAAGTTATTGTTTACGGCCGCGGTCGATCAGGCGCATGACCGTTGCGACAAGGGCGCGCTGGCCTTCGGTATAGCGGAGCTGTTCATCCGTACTGGTTGCGCCCAATGCACGGTCAAAGGTTGTGGCCTGCAAGTGGCTTAATACGAGCTGCCCATCATGGCTGGCGAACAGGCGTGCGTAGGCCTTTTCAATTTCGCGCAACTCCTTTGGTGGCGGTTTGGGGCGTGTATATATAAAAGGCGCTTCTTCAGTGCCTTGCGGCTCTTTCTTTAGAATTGATTTAAGCATTGGCGGTTTCTTTCGTTGTAAGGCTTGGAGCATATGTTTCCGGTGGCGCGGTATTTAAGATGGCCGTTTGTGGTACGGGCATTTGGGGTTGTGCGGTTTCCTTTTGAATTAAATCAGACGGCACACCCAATGCGTCGCCCAAGAAGCGGACGGCAGCGGCAGTGTTTACGGTTTCAGCCCCCTGTCCGCCGATACTCAGCGCGGTATTAACCCATGAGAGCGTGTTCTGTATATTTTCACGTCCTTGAGACCGCGCGAGCGGAGAGCGGTAATCTACAACAACCAAGCGCCCGTCCAGCGCGATATCGGGAATTTCACCACGGCGGCGTAAAATGTTGAATGCCCGTTTTATAAGCGGTGTCAAAAGCTCGGATTGCAGGCGGCCATACGTTGCGCCCAGTAGCATCGACATTTCCGCACTGCGCTCCAAAACTTCGGTTGCGGTCATGCGGGGAGAGGCCACAGGCGCAAGGCGGTCGGCCAGAAGAGCGTGGCGGATGCGGTTTTGCAAACTGTCCAGCATCAGCTCCGACACATCGAAGCGACCCGGCATTTCCAAAGGCTGCAGGCCTTTTGAGCCAATTGCCTTTGGAATAATTGAGCCGGGGTAAGTTCAATATTGGCGGGATTTAGAACGCCATCGTCGTCCGCCTGCCATATTCCTGTCACGGCGATAGAAGCATTTTTCAGGACGAGTTCCACAATTTTATTTGCCGTTTTTATATCAGGCAAAGCCTTCATTACAGGGGAGCGGCCATATATTTCGCCCGGGGATTTGAGCCAGCGGAACGAGATAACGGGGCTATCTTCAAACTGGCCAGCGCCTAAGAGGAGCGGATTTTCAGAATCTTCTATTAATATGGCGTAGTAGCTGTAGACCAGATTTTCGGATAGGACAGCCTCCATCACCTTAAAACGGGTTTGGGGATCCTTGGCGGCGGTTTTGAGGATGTCGCGGGGGATGCTTTCCAGATTGCCATAACGTTCGGCGATTTGTCTTATCGTCATATCTATGATGCGGTAGCTGTTCTCCAAACGTCCGGCGGCCCCCTCCTCCAACACGCTCTGACTTAAAGGAACGGCGGAGAATTGAAAGGCAGAGAATTCACCGGGGGCGGCCTCTTCAAAATAGAGGCTTGCCGTACCTCCGACCACCAAATCTAGGTAGCATTGGTGAATTTCCACGGCAAAATTGGAGCGATCAAAATGATCCTGAATGGTTTTGGCTGTTTTTTCCAATGTTGGCGCGAGGCGGTCGGCTTCGGCCGATGTAAGATCGGGGCCGGGTTTAAGGCCGAACCATTGCGACCATATCGGGGTCAGATTGCCGAGCAGGCTTGCGGCCAGACGGTCGGCGGCGTCCAATGCCGTTGCATCATAAATTTTGTCGGTGCGCGGTTGCCCCGGCATTTGTGAAAAGGTGAAGCCCGCATTTTGAGGAAGGGCGTAATCGTAACAATCCTGCCATAGTTTTTCCCAGTTGCCGCGACGATTTTTGGCGGCGGTGTAGCGCTCCAATATCGGATTAAGATCGATATTTTCTTGAGGGCCTTCTTTTAATATTTTACTATGATTGTTCATACTTATTCTCCCAGTAAAGTTTTGCGACCAGATGCATTTTCGGTATTGCCGAGAAGCCCGCGAAAGCTGGTGGTTATTGTTCCGAAACGGCCACGGGTACGGTCAAGCAGGCTTAAAGGCGTGGATGCGCCAGCAGTTAAACCCTGATTGCTGCCTGTATCTCCGCCAGAGGCATTGCCGGCGCCAGAAGACGTGCCTGCGTTTGTGTTCTGCTTTGTAGTTGATGTTACCGTTGGTGCGGGCACGTAAACGATTTGCGGGCTTGGGGTTGGTATTTTAGGGCGAGTGGCTAGGCTTCCCATGATAAATCTCCTTTGGTGAATGTGGTTTGGGATCCTTTGCTATGCTCAGGACTATTTTGATGAGTTTTTTTCAAGTAGCGATAGAGTTGATGCGGCGTGAAGATTAGCGGTGCGTGCAGGCCGAGAACGCGTTTGATTGTGCCAACACACCCCACGCTGAGCCATGGCGCGGGGGATTGCGGCGCATATATAGGCGTTTTTAAAACTGTGTATCCGAGATCCTCAATCCATAGAGGGAGGTCGAAATTTAGCGGCGCGGTATGGATTATGATATCAGTTTGTGGCGCGCGCGGATCAACCGTGAGCCAGTTTGTACCGTCATTTAAAATGAGCAGACAATGGCGAAAACCGGGCTTGAGAAACCGAAGTATTTTAAGCTCAGTTTTACCAGTAAAAGCTACCCAAGCGCGCGTTTTTAGCTTTGAATTGATTTTCATTCTGCAGCTACCCCCTCAAATTGAAAACGGTTTTGTTTTACAGGCCGTAGAGGATTTATATGAGGCATACTTACAGAGCGTTTCCGTTTTTTTAAGGGGCTCTTATTTGCCCATCCCGATTTTTTAACGATACCTTTTGATTCGAAAACCTCTTCGAGTTTTCCATGGCCTCACACCAAATGGTATGCGCGCGTTGTTCTTTAACGCGATATGGATCGGGGGCGAGCTGGCGTCTGCCATAATGACGCAGGACGAGCAAATGATCGCGAATCAACCTGCGGTTACGGTAGAGACGATCAACTATTTTCAAAATATCGATAGGCTCACACGGCCGATTGAAAGCACCCTGGCCCGCTGCAATGCGCGCGCCTTCATTACGGGCTTGTTGCGCCATGATAAACCAGAACCAAGCGGTTTGCGCATCTTCAAAAGGGGCTGTTTTTGTATCGCCCATATGTGAGCGGTCTGTCATATTATATTTCATTTCTTCTGATTTCCCCCTTTTTTATTGTTCACTTTTTGTTCTTAATATGTTCTATTTATAAACACTATTAAGTTTTGAAAGTCAAGGAAAAAATAAGAATATTTTCCTAATTTTAGTTTTTTGGGGATTTTCTGAGTGTTGTTTAGTGATACCTAAGAGCTATATAAAACATCATAAATTTTATCGTTATGTCGAAGTTTTAAATTTATGTTTATAATTTAAATTTTACTCAGTTTTAGCTTTATTTTTCCACCTACAAATGGGACTATAATCCCATGTTTACACATCTACAAATATGGACGGCACTTGACCGTTTAGCAGAAAGCCTTGGGTACTCTTCTTCGGGGCTTTCCAAAAAGGCCGGGCTTGACCCCACATCATTCAACAAAAGCAAGCGGTTTTCACCCGACGGCAAGCCAAGATGGCCATCTAGTGAGAGCATTTCCAAGGTTTTAGCCGCGACCGGCGCAACGATGGAGGAGTTGAGTCAGCTTATGAATGATTCGGATGACTTTTTAGATTTAAGTGCGGATGCGATTGCAAAAGATGCGGCGCAGATATTGCTGGATACCGATTCCGTGTTATTTAATGCAGAAAAACCGTTTGTTTTAAAAAGCGGTCGCCCCTCACCGGTTTATATAGATTGTCGTCGTTTGATTTCCTTTACTGAAGCCCGTAATCGTTTGATGGATTATGGCGCGGCGATTTTGCGCAAAGCCATTAAAATTGATGATATCGATTATATTGCGGGCGGAGAGACCGCCGGAATCCCTTATGCCGCGTTTATTGCCGAGCGCTTGAACAAGCCGATGCTTTATGTGCGGAAAGAGCCGAAGGGATACGGGCGTATGGCGCAGATTGAAGGCGTATTGCCGGAGAAAAATGCGCGCGGGGGTAAGCCGAATGTTATTTTGATCGAGGATTTACAGACCGATGGTGGCAGCAAGAAAATATTTATTGATGCGCTTCGTGAGGCGGGGGCGAACGTTGAACACGCCTTTGTGGTGTTTCACTACGGCATCTTCGCGCAGTCGGAAAAAAATATGAAAGACCTTGGGATTACGCTTCATGCGCTTACGACTTGGCATTCTGTTATTGATCGCGCAGAAGAAAATGGCGGATTGGATAAAAAAACAATTACGGCAGTGAGGGCATTTTTGAAAGACCCCACGGGATGGCAGGATGATAATATGGCAAAAGTGAAGTAATTGAGCCCTATGAAAATTTCGTTTCATGTTTCAAATAAAGACAAGGCGCAGGCGGCCTATAAAACCTTGCGCGCACAGTATCATGATTGCGTGCCGGATGAGGCGGATGTTGTGGTTGTACTTGGCGGGGACGGGATGATGCTTCGCGCGCTTCACGAATATGCGCAGCGGGATGTGCCTTTATACGGCCTTAATTTGGGTACGCTTGGGTTCTTACTTAATGAATATCGCGCCGAAGGTCTGGTAGAGCGGATTGAGGCGGCGAATGAGTTTGTGATCCATCCACTGCGTATGCATGTTACAGATATTCGCGGCGCCGAACATACCGAAATTGCGTTTAACGAGGTTTCTATTTTGCGGGAAACGCATAACTCGGCAAAGATCAAGGTTTCGGTCAATGATGAGGCGCGAATTGACGAGTTGGTATGTGACGGGATTATGGTTGCAACGCCGGTCGGCTCTACGGCTTATAATTTATCTGCGGGCGGGCCGATTGTGCCGCTTGATGCCAATGTACTGCCGATTACGGCGATTTCTCCATTTCGGCCGCGGCGCTGGGCTGGGGCGCTGGTGCGGAATAGCTCGGAAATAACGCTTGATATTCACACACCGGAGGAGCGGCCGGTTTCTGCGACCGCCGATTCAAAAGAAGTGCGTGATGTGGCCAGCGTTAAAATACGAGAGGCGCGGTCGGTTTCCAAAACGATTTTGTTTGATCCGGATAACCCGTTGGAAGAAAAGATTTTTCAAGAGCAGTTTTCGCCTAAGGGTTGAACCACTTTATTTCGTGTTTCTTCGCTGTGTGGCTCCATGTGAGACCACAACATGCGCCAGTATTCACGTATTCCGGTTGATTTGAATTCCCTATAAGATTGCATGTCTTTAACCACAATTCTCCTTGAGGTTTGATATGCGGTTTTTAATTATTTTATTTTTGTGGGGTGTATCCTCAGCGTTTTATAGTTCAGCTTATGGCCAATCACCGGGTGATAGCTGCAGTGTTAGCGCGGGCACACAAAATATTGCGATTTGCGATGGCTCAACCTATCAAAGTGCGATTGTCATGAATGTAGATGGCAGTGTCGAGTTTGGTAAATCTATTAAGGTTGGTGTGGATACCGACCCTTGTGATGGTGATAAAAAAGGCGCGCTTAGCTATGATGCGGTTAACGATATCTGGCAATATTGCAACGGGAGTGGCTGGACCCCTTTTAAAGCAGCCGCCAGGGCTTATAATATGGGCGATAGCTTTGGCGGCGGAATTTGTGCGGGGGTTACACGGGATGGGAGCCATACTCTTTACAATCTGATTGCTGCTCCGGGCGGATGCACGGATAGCGCTACCCCCAATTGTGCTGGCGGGACAGATACGATTTCAAAGACATGGGGATTGGCATTAAATATTGGCGTTCGGAATTTATGGCATGATGGCGCGGCGAATACATCGGCAATCGGCGCGGCGATTGGTGTTTTTCCAGCGGGCAATTATTGCGAAAATATGGTTTATGGGGGATTTACTGACTGGTATTTACCTAGTGGGGCGGAGCTACTGCAAATTTGTGATGCTCTTGGTGGCGGGGGGCACGGGTTTTCGAACGCGACCGCTTATCATAGTTCCACCGATTTTAGCAATGGGAATGTCTATACGATTTCGTTTTCAGATTGTGCCTTATCCTCATCCGCGAACAAAATTTTGAGCAGCCGATTGGTGCGGTGTGTGCGGCGGGCGGCGCTTTGATAGGTTTTTTTCTATCATATTTATTTTGCAAGGTTTGGAAAAATCTGTTTTACAATAAAGCTTAATTTATAAAGTATCTGTAAAATAAACAATATTAATTTATTTTAATTGACATATAAACATAATTTCTTTATATACTTTTTATTATTTTCAAATAAAAATTTTAGAGGATCCTATGACAATAATTAAAAATATAGCGGTTGCAGGTATAGCTGCTTCAAGTTTGTTTTCAACAGCATGTGAAAATAAAGATATTGTTGAACC
Source organism: uncultured Alphaproteobacteria bacterium (assembly GCA_963702155.1). Taxonomy (GTDB): domain Bacteria; phylum Pseudomonadota; class Alphaproteobacteria; order Micavibrionales; family Micavibrionaceae. The sequence goes on along the minus strand of OY969717.1, from coordinate 136,472 downwards.
TATAGTGATCGACAAAGTTGAAAACAAAAATGAGATGGAAAGTTTCTTTAAAGTCTCGGATGCTTTTGAAGTGCCTCAATTTAAAACCCTTACTAAAGAGGATATAAAGCCGGCATATATTGATGAAAACGGTATGGTGAAGGAGTATACTGAGATTAGTGATAATACTCGCCTGCCTAGACTTAATTATTTCCAAGCAAGCAATAAGTTAACAGAACTTATTAATAAAAACGCTTACATTACTTCGTTTGGTTTTCATAGCGGTGCATCACTATATGATAATGATAAAATTCTTCGCAATTATCCGGATTACATGGGTATTGGAGGTTGGATCGATGGTCGATCACAAGGAAATTTAGCATGGTTTTCAGGGAGCCGTGATGGGTTTAATACTCAAACCTACACTGGTGGTAACGGTAGCTGGGAAAAAGATACAGGGCGTTCACGTATACTTATTCAGTCTGACAATGGGTTTATAGTTGAAGATAAATTTATACAATTGGTAAGATTTGAAGTTACCGAATATCCAGGAATTGCATTGAGAACATCCCAGAAAGGTTATGCCGGAGAGTTTCCAGAAAGTGAGCATCCTAAATTAGTATGTGTAGGTTCTAACCCCTGTTCGTCTTCCGACACTAAATCCAATATAGGCGATAGTAAACTTTTGAGTAAATTCAATGGTCCAAATAATACCGGCGCGCCTTTAACACAAACCTTTTATATGCTTCACGTCCTTCCAAAGCCTAGTTTAAGCAATCCTATGAATAATAGTGATCGTGAAAAAGTTTTAGCTCTAAACAATGGGGGGAGCTTGGGAAGAGCAAAAACGCCTATACCTACGATTTCCTTCAGAACAAATTTATACCCAAACGGCAGAACAGAAAATAATTATAATCCATCTAATGATTAACATTTTTTTAACCGACCTTAATAAAAAGCCGCTTTTTTAGCGGCTTTTATATTTTAACGCTTTCCCATGCTACCCGATGACCCACCACCTGCAGGAGGTTTGAGATTTTTAAGGCGGCGGCGTTCGGCGAGTTCGTTTTCGATTTGTCCCAGTTCTTTTGCGAGTTTTTCGTTAATCGCCCCGCCCTTCATAATGCCGCCTTCGGGGATCAAGCCCAGTTTTTCGGCGATATATTGATATCCTTCAATTAGATCGCCTAGGTCATAGCGGAAACGATCTTTGTCCAGTTTCTCACCGGTTTTTTCATCCCAAAGGCGGCAGTTATCAGGAGATAGTTCATCGGCTAGGATAATATAAAGCTCCCCCTGCTCGCCCCAGATTCGGCCAAATTCGAGCTTGAAGTCAACAAGCTGTAATCCGATACCGCTAAATAATCCAGACATGTAATCATTTATGCGCCATGCCATAGATATCATTTCTTCAAGCTCATATGGGTCAGCCCAGCCAAAGGTGAAAATGTGTTCTTCGCTGATTAAAGGGTCGCCAAGCTCATCTTTTTTATAAAAATACTCCACCAGAGGACGGCCGAGAATGGTTCCCTCTTTCACGCCCAAACGTTTACAAAGCGTTCCGGCGGCGATGTTTCTAACCACGACTTCGATCGGAATTATATCAACCTGCCGCACCAGTTGTTCACGCATATTAATGGAGCGGATAAAATGCGTGGGGATACCCATCGCCTCAATTTTTGTCATGAGGTGTGAAGAGATGCGATTATTTAAAACGCCCTTGCCCGCAATTACATCTTTTTTCTGTGCGTTGAACGCGGTGGCATCATCCTTGAAATACTGGATCACTGTGCCTGGCTCTGTGCCTTCATAAATAATCTTTGCCTTGCCTTCGTAAAGTTTTTTGCGTCTTGCCATTGCCAGTCTCTTGCCTTAGTTATTTATCAATATATTTGTGGTTCTATTATAGGTCATGATATAACAGTCATATAATAGAAATTCAAATATTGCTTATATTATACTTTAATTTAGAGGTGAGTTATGACAGACCTATATGATCGGGAACGTGGATATGAAAACCAGTACGCGCATAAGGAAAAAGTTAGTTTTGAAGAAGAAGCAAAAACATGTAAGGCGTTCGGGTTATGGGCGGCAGAACAATTAAAGCTTAGTGGTAGCGATGTGGAAGCATATGCGATTTCGGTTGTTGAGGCCAATTTGGAGGAGCCGGGTTTTGATGATGTCTTGCGGAAAGTGCGCGCGGATTTTGATGAGAAGCATGTATCAATATCAGATGAAGATATGAAAGCGGCGCTTGATCGGATTTTTAAAGACGTTCGTTGCCAACTTAATCATGATTTATGCGATAATTAAAGCGCGGCTTTGATATAAATATATGGATTAATAAAAAAAAGGCTTCGCGTTTTTAAATGGATGCGAAGCCTTTTCTTTTGTTATAAGCCCTGTTCAACTTTAGCTTTATTCTTAATCTTATTATGATGTATTTTATATTTTTAGCACAAGTAAAATTTTTATAGTGTCATACAAGCCTATGAAATAGATAATGAAAATACACCCTATTAAAGCTATACTTTAAAGCTTGTTGTGCGGCTGCCGACATAGAATCGGCTTGACTTTGCGCTGTACACTCTCCATTTTACTCTCATATATATAAGGAAAGGGTTTTAAGTCTATGGCGATGGACGCACAAACTATTGAAGATTTAATTTGCGAAGGCATCCCCGATGCACAGGTTGTTATTGAAGATTTGCGCGGCGATGGCGATCATTATGCGGCGCATGTTACGGCGGAATCGTTTCGCGGATTATCACGTATCGCGCAACACAGAATGGTTCATGATGCGATGAAAGGTAAACTAGGGCCAGAATTGCACGCGCTCTCTATCCAGACAAAGATACCGACATAAGATATTAATATAAAAGGAAAATATAAAATGCAAAATGTAATATTTGAGCGTATAGAAAAAGACCTTAATGAGAACGATGTTGTTCTTTACATGAAGGGCACTTCGGGATTTCCGCAGTGCGGGTTTTCATCTGTGGTTGTACAGATCTTGTCACATTTAGGGGTTGAGTTTAAAGATGTCAATATTTTGGAAGATAATGATATTCGTCAAGGGATTAAGGATTATACAGATTGGCCAACCATCCCACAGCTCTATATTAAGGCAGAATTTGTAGGCGGCTCCAACATCGTGCGTGAAATGTTTGATAGCGGGGAGTTGCAACAGCTTTTGGATGATAAAGGCATTGCATATCAAAAGGCGGCTTAAAGACTACTTAGTTTTTCATCTTTATGAATATTTGCGGACATGATGAGGCCAAACCCGATGAGGGCGGCCAGCATCGCCGTTCCCCCGTATGACACAAGCGGGAGCGGCGCGCCTACAACCGGTATCAATCCCATTACCATCGAGATATTTATAAAAACATAGAGCGAGAAATTTACACTTAAACCTAAACATAAATAGCGGCCAAACCCGTGACGCATCCTTATGGCAATAAATAAGCCGTATATAAATACAAGCGCGAAGAGTATTAATACGGCGGCAGAGCCAATAAAGCCCCATTCTTCGGCCCAAAGCGTAAAGATAAAGTCGGTTTGTTTTTCAGGCAAAAAATTAAGGCGGCTTTGAGAGCCTTGCAAGAACCCCTTACCGTCCCAGCCGCCTGAGCCCAATGCGATTTTGGATTGTGTGATATGAAAGCCGGCACCTAAAGGATCAGATTCCGGATCAAAAAAAGTCAGTACGCGTTTTTTCTGGTAATCATGTAGTAAGAAATACCACGCCGTAGGGATCGCCGCCGCAACCGCCAAACCGCCCAATACAAAAAGCCAGATTGAGCCGCCCGCCATGAAAATCATAGCTGTACCAGCCATTATAATCATAAGGGATGTACCCAAATCCGGCTGAAGCATAACTAACGCTACGGGTGCAATAATTATAATTGCAGGAATTATAAGAAATGTAATACGGCGCATATCATAAAGGGTTGCGGTATGAAAGTATTTAGCCAGAGCCAGCACTACCGCGATTTTCATCAATTCAGATGGTTGCAGCTTCATAAAACCAAGGTCGATCCAACGCTGCGCGCCCATGCCGACATGTCCCATAATCTCCACTACCAATAAAAGCCCCAAACCAGCCATATATATAGGCCATGCCATATTGAACCAAAAACGAATATCGGTCAGGGCGATGACAAAAAGCGCGACCATGCCAATGATAAAGCGGGTAATTTGACGTGAAGCCCAAGGATCCATAGAGCCGCCACCCGCAGAATAAAGCGCCGCAAAGCCGACACTGGATATCATTACAATTAGCAGGATCAGCCCCCAGCTCATATATTTTAACTTTTCGAGCGGGCCGTATTGTGTTTGAAGGGATAATGATTTTGCCATTTTATTACTTTTTACCCTATCCGTTGTTTTTTGCAGGCGATTTAATGGGGGTTGCCCCTGTCGATATTTGAAGCGGACTGTCTGCAGGGGCGCGCTTTTGCGCCTCTAAAAGCAGGTCACGCGCAATGGGGGCCGCCGTTCTTGAACCGCCTATACCATGCTCCACCACAACCGAACACACATAGCGCGGTTTATGCAAAGGAGCGTAGCCAACAAAAAGTGCGTGGTGACGGGACTTCCAATCAAGCTCCTCATTTTTTACGCCGCGACGGCGGTCTTCCATAGTGATACGTTTTACTTGTGCCGTTCCGGTTTTGCCGCCCATGGCAAAGGCTTCCTCTTTTATCACTGAACCATGCGCCGTTCCGCGCTTATGATTGACCACATCATCCATGCCTTTTATCATCAGCTTTAAATGGGACGGGTCTACATCCATTTTTGGCCATGATTTTGGATGCTCTATGATTTTATCGTCTATAGCGGCGGTAACCCACGGTTTAACCGCATAGCCGCCATTAACGAGCCGTGCAGTCATCACCGCAAGCTGTAGCGGTGTCGCCAGCAAATATCCCTGCCCTATACTGGCGATGATCGTTTCACCTTGCTGCCACTTATTATTCATGTAGCCAAGCTTCCATTTTGTATCTGGTACCAAGCCCGGCCGTTCGCCCGGAACATCAAAACCAAGTTTTTCACCAAGGCCAAATTGGCGCGCGGTTTTGGCGATTTCGTTAATTCCGATTTCGGTGGCCGCCTCATAGAAAAAAACATCACATGACTTCATGATTGCCGTATTAACGCCGACCCAGCCATGACCACCGCGTTTCCAACAATGAAATTTGCCATTTCCAAAATCATAACGGCCGGAGCAAAAAGATGTTGTATTTGTTGTTATTTTTCCTGTACGTAAACCCGCCAAAGCCGTAATCATCTTAAATGTTGATGCGGGTGGGTATTGGCCGGCAATGGCCTTATTTGTTAAAGGGTGCCCGATATCGGCGAGAAGCTCCTGCCATGCAGGGGCGGAAATACCGTATGTAAATAGATTTGGATCAAATGATGGATGCGAAGCCGAGGCATACACAGCGCCGGTTTGTGTGTCCATTATGACGGCGGAGGCGCTACGCTCTTTTGCAAGGCGGTCACGGGTAAAACGCTGAAGCTCTGCATCAATGCTCAGCATAACGCGCGCGCCTTCCTGCCCTTCCCTGCGATTTAGCTCGCGCACTTCGCGCCCGACGACGTTTACTTCGATTTCCGCGTTTCCGGCCGCGCCGCGCAGCATTGTGTCATGCTGTTTTTCAATGCCGTTTTTTCCAATTTTAAAACCGGGCAGACGTAAAAGCGGGTTCTCTTCTATATCGGCCTCTGCTGGCATACCGACATATCCGATGATATGCGCCATGGATTCACCGTAGGGATAATTCCTGACTTCGCCCTCACCAATTGAAATACCGGGGAGATCGGGGAGATTGACTTCTACCTTTGCGACTTCCTTCCATGTCAGATCATCGCGGATTTCGACAGGCACAAATTTTGATGTTTTCTTTGACTGCTTTAAAACCTTTTCAATTTGGGTTTCACTGATTTTTATATACTGAGCCAGTTTGCGGACAGATTGTTCAATACTTTTTGTTTGTTCCGCGGTAACCATGACACGGAAATTCTGATTGTTAACGGCGAGCGGTACACCGAAGCGATCAACAATATTGCCGCGTACCGGTGGCAAAATTTTCATATTGATGCGGTTTTTATCGGACAGTGTTTTATATCGCTGCCCCTGAGATAGCTGTAGCCATGCCAAGCGGAGGCTTATAAGTCCGAGCGCGCATATTTGAAGGCCGCCAATTACAAAGGCGCGGCGAGTAAACATACGAATTTCGGGTGACTTTTTTCTCATGATGCCTTATTGAGTGCTATATTTAAAAAACTCGTGTTACTCTATCGTTCGCCCGCCAAAACGCATATTTTTTTTGGCCGGCTTTAGGGTTTTTGTGGATAAAGACAGTATAAAAACAATTACAGGAAATAAAAGCGCGCCGTAGCCTACGGTAAAAATAGCCAGCCTTAATGAAGGCCAGCCAGGATATAATATGCCATGGATCAGCCATTGAAAAACTATACATATCCAAGATACCATTATAAACCCGAGCCAGATCATAATAAAAGGCTGTGCCATGAAAAATCGGCGTTGGTTTGATATAATCCAGCCAGCAGCCACAAGCGTTATCGCGGTTAGCCCCGGCGGCAGGCCACCGAGTAAATCCATTGTTATGCCGACAACAAACAAGAACCATACCGGCATAAGGGATGGCCGGTAGATTGACCAGTAATAGACCGCCATTAAAACAAAAGGCGGTTTTGCCGTCCCGCCAAGCGCAGAAGAAAACGAGGCCGTGTTGAGTAAAAACAGTATTAAAAATACGATGCCCGGTATAATCAAGCGAAACGTGCCAGTTACTTTATCTGCATAAGATGCGTTGTTGGGCATAGCATTTTTTATGGTTTGCTTAATTATGAATTATTTTGATTGCTTTAGAATACGCAAAAAGACCCATCAGGTGCAAACCCTAATAAGATTTTGATAAGAGATTTAGTTTATTTATACTTTTTTAGAACCGCGGATTTTTTTAATCGATACTTAAGGCAGTGCCCTCGCCGGGACGCTGCAGGTTCGGGTCGCTATCTTTATCAACAATGCGTACAAAGGTCATGTGATCCGTATCTGCAAAAAGCTTGATTGAGCGATTGCCATTTTCACTATATGTGACACGACCAACCGGAATACCGTAGGGGAACATACCGCCCAAGCCAGAGGTAATTATGCGCGCGCCTTCGGTAATTTCATAATCGGGCGGTAAATGGCGCAATGTTGGCATGGCTTCGTTTCCGCCGGTCATAATGGCGTGACGACTGGTATTTTCTATTAAAATAGGGATGCGCGAATTATAGTCCGTAACGAGCAGTATGCGAGATGTGCGCTCCCCCACATCAATTATACGCCCGACGAGACCATCGCCGGAGATAACCGATTGCCCTTTTCTAACGCCATCATTATGACCTGCGCCAACCATAAGGCTTCGCGCAAAGGTTTGTCCGTAATCGGTTAGGACACGCGCGGAAATATATTTATTATGTGGCTCTAACTTTACGTTCATCAAATTACGCAAGGATTTGTTTTCAGCCTCAAGCACGAGAGCCGCCTGATACCATTCACGAAGGCGGTCGTTTTCCTTTTGAAGGCGTATGTTTTCAGCCTGCAGCTCGGCCAAGCCCGTTGCATTACGGACAAATTCAGCCGCATATTGAACAGGCTGCACCACTGTATTCAGCATGGGATAAAAGAAATCAGACGTTGCGGTACGCGCGCCGGAAAATGCACCGGGACTAAAGACCGATACCAGCAATGTGATTGCGCTTATGCCTATAAAGATTGTTGCGGCAGATGCCCCGCCGGACATTGTGGCAGACATATTGTTTGATTTAGATTTTGAAAGGTAGCGTCTTTTCAAAATATTATTCCGTGTATCTTTTGCTTGTCAGTTTTTTCAAATACGCAGTTTATAGTTCCAGCGTATAGTATTCATTTTAAATAGCAATGTTGAAAATAAGATTAAACATTATCCTGTTTATAGATCAAATGTCTTAAAGGATACTGAAGACCGAAACAATATTTAAAATTAATAATTTCCAATAAGCGCACCATGAAGGATGCGGCGCTCTTCTAAGGCCAGGCCGGTACCAAGTGCAACACATGTTAGCGGGTCATCAGCAAGAGTTATTGCAAGGCCAGTTGCGTGGCGTAATACAAAATCCAGATTTTTGAGGAGCGCGCCGCCGCCGGTCATTACGATGCCTTTATCGACAATATCGGCAGCCAGTTCTGGTGCGGTGTGTTCGAGGGCAACCTTTACGCCTTCGATAATTTGACCGACAGGTTCAGCCAAGGCTTCGGCCATTTGACGTTCGGTGATAATGATTTCCTTTGGCACGCCATTCATAAGATCGCGACCACGGATTTCCATGGTTTGCCCTTCGCCATCAGCGGGCGGGCATGCGGTGCCGATTTCCTTTTTAATACGCTCGGCCGTGGCTTCACCGATGAGAAGATTATGAACGCGCCGTATATATGCGATAATGGCTTCATCCATTTTATCGCCCCCTACCCTTACCGAACGGGCATATACAACACCGGATAGGGAGATTACGGCGACCTCGGTTGTGCCGCCTCCAATATCGACTACCATGGATCCGGTTGGTTCAGTCACAGGTAATCCAGCGCCAATAGCAGCAGCCATAGGTTCCTCGATAAGCATGACTTGTGATGCGCCCGCGCTTTCCGCGGATTCCTGAATCGCGCGGCGTTCAAGCGCGGTTGCGCCCGATGGAACACAGATCATCATTTTTGGCGATACGAAAGAGCGGCGATTATGCACCTTGCGGATAAAGTGTTTGATCATGGCTTCGGTCACTTCAAAATCGGCAATTACACCGTCACGTAAAGGACGCATGGCGGTAATGCTGCCCGGTGTGCGGCCAAGCATCATCTTTGCTTCATTCCCCACAGCCTGAATTTGTTTTCGCCCATTTATGGTTGAGATAGCAACAACAGATGGTTCATTCAGGACAATACCGCGATCTTTCACGTAAACCAGTGTATTGGCCGTTCCGAGATCAATTGCCATATCGGCAGACATAAAGCCAAAAAGCTTGGAGAACATATGAACCTACAGAGTACTTAGCGGCGTGTTTGCCTTTAATTTAGAAATGTGATTCTTTTTATAGCAGAGCGCGAGAGCGATTGCATTAAGAGAATTGTGTTCACGTTGATTCTTTCAACAGATCAGATTTTAGCTTATTAAACGTCATGCAAACATCAAATAAAAAAAGCCGCCTTTTGAAAAAGCGGCCATTTCAAATAATGTGTATAAGACTTAACCCTGACGTGCCTTATAGCGTGGGTTTTTCTTGTTAATAACGTAGACGCGGCCTTTGCGGCGTATAACACGGCAATTGCGATCTCTTTTCTTTAGTGTTTTTAATGAATTTGCAACTTTCATGGCGCATACCGTCCTTGTTTAAACTTAATAAATTCTCGAATGAATTGGGACATTAACGAATATGACACCCTTTTGTCAAGCTTTGGTTTGTTAGAAATATGGCTACGATTATACTTTATTTTGTATTTGTATGCATTCTTCTTAATATTAACCAAACGGTAAGACGTTGGACATATACTATGCTAAGCTGTGTTTTAGCTAAATTGAACACGTATAAGTTCAAATAGCTTTATAAAAAAAATAGCGCGCCTTAATCGTTACGGGGATTTTTAAGGAATATAATGCAGACAATCACACCGTCGGAACAATCGACGCAAATACATTTTAAAGCTGGCGATACAATCATGGAGCAGGGTGATATGGGTGAATGCGCCTATATCATTGAAGATGGTGTTGTAGAGATTTTGATTTCAACGGCTAGCGGGCATCGGCAATTTGTTGGTACACGAGGAAAAGGCACGATGATTGGCGAGATGGCGATTGTTGACAATGCGCCGCGTACGGCCACAGTACGCGCGGTTGAGGATTGCACGCTTCTAGAAATTACCAAGGACGATTTTACACGAAGATTACAGTCTGCCGATCCGGTTTTACGGATGACGGCACAGGTTATTTTAACGCGTTATCGGGATATGTTGGCGCGGGTTGCCATACATGGCGAGAATACAAACTGGCCGCCGGCGGAGGCGTTGGAGCTTAATTATGCCGGACAAACGAGCGCGGTTGAAAACATAAAAATTGCCAATGACTTTAAGAATGCGTTGAGCCGCAGCGATATCACGTTGCATTACCAACCTATTATTGATTTGAAAGCCGCTAAAATTGCCGGATTTGAAGCGCTGATGCGTTGGACACATGAGGAGCGCGGGTTTATATCTCCGGGTGTTTTTATCCCGATTATAGAAGATAGCGGTTTTATTGTTGAGGCATCACAGTGGGCGCTTAAAGAGGCATGTAAAGCGCTGCGCCGGATTGAAGACCGTACAGGGCATAAAAATGACATGTTTATGAGTGTTAATTTTACTTCCCATGATTTTGCGTCCGATGATTTTGTGAATGCGGTTTATACGACTATAAGTCAGAGCGATGTTGCACCGAGCAGCTTCATTTAGAGATTACAGAACGTTTATTGATAGACCAGCCCGATAATGCGCGCGAAACCCTTAAAATGTGCCGCGATGCGGGCATGAGCATTGCTATTGATGATTTTGGCACGGGGTATTCGTCGCTCTCCTATCTTCACCATTTTCCGATTGATACCTTGAAAATTGACCAGAGCTTTGTGCGAGATATGAACAAGGATGAGGGTAGTATGGCTCTCGTCAAATCCATTATTGCGCTTGGCAAGAATATGAATATGAAGATTATTGCCGAAGGTGTAGAAAATGCCGATGAAGGGCGCGCGTTGCGTGATTTAGGATGTGAAATGGCACAAGGGTATCATTATGCCAAACCGATGAGCGAGATGGATGTGACCGCGTTTTTGCGAGAGCATCAGGAGATTCAAATTTAATAGTGCACTTTGGATCATCTTTTTGCTTTACATATCCTTTTCAATTATAATAATCTGATAAATAAAAATAATAATATTCTAAGGGTTTAATGTAGATATGGGTGTTCCTGGCGCTCCAATAGTGACGGCACGTGATTTAAGGCCGGACGAAATACCGCCTTCAAAAGAAGAGCTTTTGGAGGCTTTTCGTGATGGTGTGCGCGAGCAAGCTAAGATTGACCCTGTTTTTATCCCTAGTATCGGCCGTAAATACACAATGGATGAAATGCGTGAAACATTAGACAATCAAGTTGAGGGATTGTCGGATATGTATTCGGTTTATCAAATACGTGATCTTGTCAAAGTTAGTGATACTAATTCCCCTGCTGTTGCAAGCAATATGAAAATAGACATATATGACATTGAACGTGTTCCTGTTTTTGAACCTTCAGATGGGTTTCTTAGTAAAGATCAAGTTGTTTTCGAGTTTACTGGTTTACATGTGAATGAGTTGGGGGGCGTTGCAGGTGATGATTTAATTTGGATGAAAGCTATTGGTATTCATGAAGGACAACATTGCAATCAAGATATAAGCGATATTTTCAGGCGCTATCCTCGTTCTGGAGATGTTCCAGAAGGCCGAGAACCAGATGAATACTTTGAAGAAGTAGAAGAAGCCCTTCATGATTGGACCATAAAAGCGGAAATTGAGAGCGATGCCGCTTTAATGAGTTTTCTTAAAAATGAAGGTGCGTTAGATGTCGCTAAAGATTTTAAAGATATTCGTACTCTATCTGTTTTTCACGAAAGTGATAGCCGCCACGCCACTCAAATTATGATTGGTAATAATGCCGATCATTTTTTAGGGCGTGATCGACCTTATCAAATAGATGCCGAAAAAAACTCCTTATACGATGAGCAGTCTGAAGCATCAAAAGTTTTTAAAATTGTCCTAAAACATCGAATGGGACAAGATTTGTTAAAAGAAATCGATCCCGATAAATATGGTAATCTCAATAGTAAAAGTGTAGCGGCGTATCGCAAAGAGGCGGAAGTACATGATGATATGTATAAATTTTTTCCTGTAGAATACTCTGAGACCTTAAACAAGATGTTAGATGATGGAAAATTTGAAAAAATGCCGGCTGTCGAAGCCTATATAAAAGATTTTGCAGATACATTCGAGCGACGTGTTGTAGCCACAGGCATAGAGAATGCAGAAAAGTCATATGAAGAACATATGAAAGTGGAGATTTTTCATGAAACTGGATTAGATGAAAGTGAATTCAATAGCAAACCTTTGCAAGAACAAATTAATATTTTAAGAGATTTAGTAGATAAAAATGCATTTTCCGACGCTCCCTTCGATGAATATCTTATAAAAGAACACATACAAGATTTAGAGACGAACATACAGCTTGAGCAAAAATTGGATAATCGTGAAGGTCTAAATATTGTCCCGACCGATTCTATCTCGCCACGCGCATTTGCGGGGCCGGCTTATAGGGAAGATGGTACATCGAATACGTTTGTACAGAATGGGCAGCCGGTGAATGCGTATTTTAATGCCTTAGCGGCGCAAACCACATCTATGCCTTCAGTAGAACAATTGCAGGATATGGCGGCGGATCAGAGTAAAACGCTTGGTGCGGACGATGCACAAATGCAGGTGCAAGTTACTGTGGGCGCGCCCAAGATTTAGATTTTATTTTGTTGTTGCCTCATAAACGCCCGTCCAGCTATCGCTGGGTGGATTGTTCATTAGCGTGATGCAGCGCTCTTTATAAATTTCATACACTTCGGTGATACTTGATACTTCTTTCATTTCGCATTTATCGGCGAGCTTGAAGGCTGTATCAAAATCGCGGTTGCGGTAGGCGGTCATCATAGCTTCGTGGGTTTCGCGCCAGTGTATGAATCTTTCGTTTTTTGCCATTTCTTCATTACCGAGAAGCGCGAAAATCCGGACGGGCTGGGTTTTGCCGATTACGCGGATCAAGTCAATTTCGAGTGTTGCCAGATCGGCGGCTTGTTGATGCGTGGTTTCACCGATTAGAATATCGACGCCGTATTGTTTTGTTTGGCCTTCCAGTCTTGAGGCAAGGTTTACACTATCGCCCAATGCGGAATACGCAAAGCGCTGTCTGGATCCCATATTGCCCACCGCGCAGGGGCCGGTGTTGATCCCTATGCCAGCCGTAAGCTTTAACGGATTTTTCCTGTCTTTTTCAGCATTTTCCTTAAGGCGCTTATTGATCGGTTCTAGCGCTTGCTTCATTTGAAGCGCGGTTATACATGCATGATAGGCGTGGCGATCATCATCAAGAGGGGCATTCCAGAATGCCATCATGGCGTCTCCCATATATTTATCGATTGTACCACGATTTTTCATGACCAAGTTGGACATTGGCGTTAAAAAATCATTCATCAGCTGGATCAATTCTTCGGGGAGCAGTCCTTCTGAAATGCTTGTAAAATTGCGGATATCTGTAAACATTATGGAGAGATCGCGAATTTCGCCGCCTAGTTTGAGCTTATCCGGATTTTTTGTTAGCTCGGTCATGAAATCGGGCGAAATATATAAGCCAAACGCTTCGCGTACTTGTTTTTTTTCGGTTTCCGTACGCAAATATGTGAGAATATTAGAAAACGTAAATATCACCAGAACAGAAAGCGCGGGATATATCACATCAATCAAAAGCCCTTCGGTTTTGAAAGCGTACCAGCCAGCATAAATAGAGGCCAGCATAAGTATTGTTACAACGATGGCTTGCGTTAGGGCGCCGATAAAAGGTGATAATAGGATAATCACAACCCCGATTGCCAGAATTGTGACGGCCTCTATGCCCTCGGCTTCGATTGAGCGTTTTAGGAACTGGCTTTGAAGTATCTGATCTATAATATTTAGATGTACCTCAACGCCAGGGACAAAGGTATCAAGCGGAGTTGATCGAATATCTTTTAAGCCAACCGCGCTCGTTCCGATCAGGACGACTTTGTCTTTTATGGTTTGCGGATCAATAGTTTTGTTTAATACCGTATGGGCGGGGATATACCAATCGGGGTTTGATTTGGCGAAATATACTAAAAATTCGCCGCGTCCGTTTGTCGGGATGAAGCGCCCTTCTTCCCCGCGCCCTACTCTAACTCCTATGATTCCAAAACGGTTTGGGTCCAATTTCGCGTATTTCTGATTGCTTAATATAACGTGGCCGCCGCGCTCCTTATCTATTACGCGCAGCGTTTCCAAGGATAAAGACGGATAAATACTTGTAATGGATGTGCCGGGTTTATTGTGTCCGACCAGCATTGGTACACGCCGAATAATACCATCGGTATCTGTTGAGACAAAGAAGCTGCCGTTTCCGGCGGCAAACTTTGTAATGATGCGAAGATTTTCGGAAACGCCGCGCAGGTTCGGCGTGAATTTATCAATATCCTTGCCTCGGAAAATCCCAATTTGGCGAGGTGTACCCATGGTTTGTTCATTTGTAAAAGAAAAACCAGTCACAACATTCCCCGCATCTTTAATGGCGGCGCCGAATAACAAATCGTTATCGGGCAGCCTTGATAACCTTTCTTGCAGGGTTTCCAGCCCTTCCATATTTTTAAACGAACGTGCAAAAGATGCGGGAGAGGAGCGGTCAGATTCAGGGAATACGATATCAAAAACGATTGCTTTTGCACCGAGCGTATTCAAATTTGTGACCAGATCAGCCATAATGGTGCGCGGCCATGGCATTTGGCCGACCTGCTTAATGGAGGCTTCGTCTATATCCACGATGATAATGTCGCCGCTGGCCTCGCGCGGTTTGAAGAGATTGTAATTGTCGAAGGTAAAATTACGGATTTGTTGCCGCCAGCGAGAATCTGAGAAACTAAACAAGACAGCCGTGCTTAAAAGTGCGAGCAGTATAAGTATCTGAAATATTTGGTTTGTTAAAAGGCGATTCATACTTATCCCTAACGTTCTGTAAAAGCGTTATCGCGGGCGCGTAGAACGGGTTTGAGCAAATACTCCAAGATACTGCGTTTGCCCGTTATAATTTCAATATCTGCGACCATACCGGGTGTGATGGGGAGCGGGTTATCGGGCGTCCCTAAATGGTTTTTATCGGTTTTGATTTCAACTTCGAAAAAGACTTCGCCTTCACGGCCGTTTACACTGTTCGCGCCTATCCTGACCAGCCTGCCGTTCAAGCTGCCGTATTTTTGTGGATCGTAGGCCGTTATTTTTACCTTTGCGGGCTGACCATTATGAATAAAAGCGATATCGGCCGGCGCGATTTTAGCGATAATTTTTAGCTCATCATCGACAGGTACAATTTCGACTAATCGTTGCGCCGGTTCAATAACGCCGCCAATCGTTTTTACGGAAATGTTGTTTACAATACCTGTTACAGGGGCGCGAAGTTCGGCGCGATCCACACGGTCGCTTATGGATGTTAGATCCCCTTCGAGTGCTGCGATATCGGTTTCAACTTTGTTGAGTTCGCTTAAAGCTTGTGAGCGGAATTTATCGTCTTGGGCTTGGCGCTCTGTTTTTGTAACTTGTGCTTCGGCGGCGAGTGATTTTTGCTTTTGTACAGCCGCATTGATTTGGCCACCTATATCGGCAAGCTCGCGCTCTAATCTGATTTGCTCTATTTGCGGTACGGCGCGTTTGGCGACCATATCGCGGGTCATGGACAGCTCTTTATTTAGTAAGCGTTTGCTTTCAGAGAGGCGATTTACTTGAGCGCGGGTTTCAGCAAGATCGGCGTTGGCCTTGGCGATACGATCATCTAAAATCTGGTAGGCATTTTTAAGTTCTTGCTGGCGCGAGAGATAAAGGGCGCGTTCATTTGCCGCCATTTCGGGGTTTTCTGCTTTCATTTTGTTGGGGAGATTAAAGGCTTTACCTTCGGCTTCGGCCTGCAGGCGGGACTTTTTCATGGAAAGACCTAAGAACCTGGCTTCGGTGCCGCGCCCTTCGGATGAAAACTGGACATCACTGATTTTAAGGAGCGGGTCGCCCTTTTGCACAAGATCGCCCTCGTTAACCAAAAGCTCGGCGAGGATCCCCCCTTCCAAGCTTTGCACATATTGGACTTCGCTGGTCGGGACGACTTGGCCTTGGCCTCGCGTACGCTCTTCTACCTTTGATATGCCCGCCCATACAATAAAAAAGATGATAAGTGCGATGATAGTAAAAAGCATTAGAATAGCCGGCGTAGCGGGTTTAAGTGCCGTCGCGGCATCCAGTTCGGACATGAAGTCGGTTTCTTTTACTTTTTTCATACTGCGCCCTCATTTTTTTCAGTATTACTTTGAAGGGCTTTTAAAACATCGTCGCGCGGGCCATCAGCCATTACGCGGCCATGATCCATTAAGATCAGACGATCGACCATTTTTAAAAGATGCGGTTTATGGGTGATAAGGATAAATGTTGCGTCATCCGCTTGTTTTGCCATGTACTCTATAAACGTATTTTCCGCTTGGCTGTCCATGGCATTGGTGGGTTCATCACAAATATAAATTTTAGGGTTGCGTAAGATTGCACGCGCCAGTGCGATGGCCTGACGCTGCCCACCGGAAAGGCGCGCGCCATGTTCGCCAACGGGTGCATCATAGCCCATGGGATGACGAGAAATAAAATCATGTACGCCGGCGGCTTTTGATGCGGTAAGGATTTGGTCATCGGTTGCGCCGGGCAGGCTTGCCGTTATATTATCACGCACCGTACCATTAAAAAGCATCACATCTTGAGCGATATAGGCCATGTTCCGGCGTAAATCCGCGGGGTCAATTTGCCGATAATCCGTATTATCTGCTAAAATTGTACCTCTATCGGCGTCATAAAGGCCGAGGAGGAGCCGCGCGATTGTGCTTTTTCCCGAACCGATACGCCCAATAATGCCAATTTTCTCGCCGGCGTTTATTTTGAATGTTACATCATCTAGCACTAGCTCTTTGGTGTTCGGGTAAGCAAAACACACTTTACGGAAGGCGATTTCGCCTTTTAAATCGGGACGGCTTAAAAATTGTTTTGTTAGTGGGCGCTCTATTGGCTGGGTCATTATATTATCCAGCGTTTTGAGCGCGCCGCCCGCATGGTGATAACGGGTCATGAGGTTTGCGATTTGTCCAATGGGGGCAATAGCGCGGCCACCCAAAATCACACAGGCGATCAAGCCGCCAACGGTCAAACTGCCATCCTGTACCAGATACATGCCAGCAAGAACGACAATTACAGATGCGGTTTGCTGTAGAAATGTTGCGATATTAACACCTAGACCAGATACAAACCGGGAGCTTTGGCCGTAGGTCGCGCTTTCGGCGGCATGCGCGCCATAGTTTTTGCGAAAGCGGCCATCTGCGCCTATAGATTTTACCGTTTCCAGCCCTTGGATTGTTTCTATTAGAAGGCCGTGTTTGGCTTCGGATGATTTTACGGATTTTTTAACCAGCGATTTAAGGGGGGCTTGCAGGATTAAGCCCGCCAAAAATGTTGCAAGAATAAGCCCGCCCAGAATAAAGGCTATCGGGCCGCCAAGTTGATAAATAATAAAGAGGAAGAAAATCGTGAACGGTAAATCAACCAGCGCGGTAATCGTTGCGGAGGTGAAAAAATCGCGCACAGAGTCAAAATCCCGCAGCATATTTGCAAATATACCACTTGAAGGCGGGCGGCCGGCAAGCTTCATATCCAAGACTTGATCGTATATCCGGCGCGCGGCAACAACATCAATACGCCGCCCCGCCAAATCCACCAGATAGGCACGAAGATTGCGCAAGATAAAGTCAAATACGAAAACAACCAGTGCGCCAATACCAAGCGCCCAACCTGTTTCAATAGCATTATTGGGTATAACGCGGTCGTAAACATTCATTATAAAAAGCGGACTGGCGAGACCGAATAGGTTTATAAACACTGCGCCAAGCAAAGCCAGTGCATATGTGCGGCGGTTTTCGCGGACGATACCCCAGAACCAATGGCGGCTTGTATCATCCAGATGCGCGGCTTCAATATTATTAGATTCTGTACGCGGATGAATATAAATCGCATAGCCGCTATAATCTTTAGAGAGCTTCATTATTTCAGTGCGCGCGGTCTCGCCCGTTTCCGGCCAGAATATTTTCGCGTGCTTTCCGCGCGTTTCTATCAAAACGCAAGCCTGATTTTTATCAAGTATTATGACCGCAGGTAAAACAGCGGCAGGAATATCTGATAATTTTGTTTTTTTAGTAATGGCTGTTTTCAGACCAATACGGCTTGCGGCCTCACAAAATAAATCCGGCCCCATATTATTTTCATCATAGGGTAAACCAGCCGTTAAAGATTGCGCCGATTTGGCGCGTCCATAATGCGCGGTTAGAAACACGAGACATTCTAAAAGCGGGTCTTTGCTGCGCCCTAAATCATATGCAACATTAAGTTTATTCGGCGATTTGGCCGGATTGGGAGTTTTGGGATTCTGATCTGGGGGCTGCTTTGGGGGCATTTTGATTTTCGGGAGAATGAATTATTTTTGAAAATTTAGGAGCGGGCTCGGATATGTCTGATTTATAGCTTATACCCTTTTGATCAAAATATGAAGTGACGGCGCCTTGGCTATCCCCGTTTTCTTTTTGTTTTTCTGTTGTTTTGTTGTTTATCGCAATATTTTGATCACCTAAAATTGTCGGTAAAAGATTACCCATGCTTGATAAAATGGCGTATTGCGCAATGTGTGTACGGAATTGCCCGTTCATACGCTCTAACCCTGCGTTAAAAAACTGGTTATGTGCTTGCATAAGCTGAAGCAAGGAAATACGCGCGCCTTCGAATTGCACAAGATATGTGTCGTATAGCTTATTGTTCAAATCATACCTTAAATTTTGACTCTTTAGCTGATCTTGCGCGGTTTGTAATTCGTTGTATGAAAGGCGCACAACGCGCTCTATCTGTCTTTGTGTTTCATGGACGCGATAGGCGGCCTGCTTATGATCATATTTCTTTTTGCGTATATCGGCGAATTGCCCGCCGCCGGTCTCGAAGTTCCAGCTCATACGAATAAGTGCGCGTGCATCTACCACTTCGCCGCCAATTAAATCATCTTTATCTGATTTGAGGTAAGATAGCTCACCATTTATATCGGGATATAGCTGCGCGGTTTCGGCCTCCACTTGATAGGAAGCGGATTTAGATTGTAGCTTTGCCGCCTTGACCGCAGGATGATTATTTTTTGCGATTTCTATCGCGCTGGATAAAGATTTTGGAATATTAGAGGCCAGTTGATCCGGCACAGCCATAATTTCTGGCGGCGGGTCTCCGACTATATCAATATATTCTGCCGTTGCCGCGCGCATTTGCCCTTCATAATCGGCGACATAGCTTTCCAATATAACCTTTACATCACGCGCCTGCTGATAAGCGGCTTCGTCGGCTGCGCCATCTTCGACCGAGATTTTAATGCGGTTTAAGTAGTCTGATACTTTTAAATCATGCTCTTTGAGCATTTTTAGGCCTGTTCGGGCGCGCATTAAATTTAAATAAGACCGTACGGTCGCCATACCCAATGATTTACGTATATCGGCAAGGGATAAATCGGCGGCCTCTTCACGTGCATGGGCGGATTGCATAAGATTTTTGGTTTCATGACCATCAAAAATCATTTGGCGGGCGGTCACAGACCCCTCCCACAAATAAGAGTATCCAGCGCCGCGATCAACGCTTAACCCCCTGGATGTTGCATTATCCCCATACATACGGCCACCGCTTGCATTTGCAGATAAGGTTGGGAAATATCCAGAATATGTGGCCTTGCGTTCCTCTTCAACTGATTGAAGTAGAGCTTTTGCAGATTCTAAACTGGGATGGGTTTTAAGAGCCTGTCCAACCGCATATATTAAAGGGGCGGCTGTGAGGGATTCAGGTGTTTTTTCTTCTGCTGTATTTATTTCTTGCGCGTGTGGCGCCGATGCAAAAGCCACGCATAGGAACGTGCCGATAAGAAATACCTTGTTTACAGCCGTTTTATACGGCCTTTTTATTATTTTCATTATGATTCTTTATATGATTTAAGCAGATTTGCAACGAGAACTCATATGTTTATGAAAGAATCGTAATTTAAATACTCATATAATTCAAGCTTTACAATTATAATATTAGTTATAACCTTTGGTTAAAATTATATTGATTAAAATTTATCAAAAGTTGTTACCGCTATATTTATCTGTGAACGAAAATTTACGCCCCCTTCACAAGTCTATACGGATCGTGCAAATATATGCGTAATTTCAAAATTATATTACACATTATAAAGAGGCTTCATCGGTGACACTTTCGATTGCAGTTTTAAAAGAAACAGAAAAGAATGAAACGCGTGTTGCGATTTCTCTGGATATGGTCAAGAAATATGTTGATCTTGGGGCAACTGTTTGCGTACAAAAAGGCGCGGGACTTGAGGCCGGCATAACGGATGAGGAGTTTAAGGATAAGGGTGCCGCCATTGCCGCAAGTGCGGATACCGCCCTCAAAAGTTCGGATATTGTTTTATGTGTAAAAGCGCCGAGTGCGACCAACATTAGGAAGATAAAGAAAGGTGCGCTTATTATTGGTATGTTTGCGCCTTATAATGAAAACACCCCCGTTCAAGATTTTAAAACTGCCGGTTTAAGCGCATTTTCCATGGAATTGGTTCCGCGTATCACACGCGCGCAGTCTATGGATGTCTTGTCTTCGCAGTCTAATTTGGCGGGTTATAAGGCGGTATTGGATGCATGCGGTCATTATGGACGCATCTTTCCGATGATGATGACCGCGGCGGGCACATTACCGCCAGCAAAAGTTTTTGTGATGGGCGCAGGCGTTGCCGGATTGCAGGCCATTGCAACTGCGCGCAGGCTTGGCGCGGTTGTTACGGCAACTGATGTACGTCCGGCGGCAAAAGAGCAGGTCGAATCTCTAGGCGCGAATTTTATTGCGGTTGAGAATGAAGAATTTAAACAAGCCGAGACTTCCGGTGGTTACGCCAAAGAAATGTCAAAAGCCTATCAGGATGAGCAAGCCGCATTGATTGAAAAGCATATTGCCAAACAAGATATAGTTATTACCACGGCCTTGATACCGGGGCGCCCTGCGCCGAAGCTGATTAGTGATAAAATGGTTAAATCCATGCGTAAGGGCAGTGTAGTTGTTGATTTGGCTGTTGAGACAGGCGGTAATTGTGCCGCTTCAAAGGCAGGAGAAATTATTGAAAAAGATGGGGTTACTGTAATTGGCCATTTAAATGTTCCCGGCCGTTTAGCTGCAGATGCGTCCAAGCTTTATGCAAAGAACGTTTACAACCTGGTTGCGCTGTTGATTGATAAAGAAAGTAGCACATTGGCGATTGATTGGGATGATGAGATTGTCAAAGGCATAGCGTTAACCAAAGACGGTAAAGCCATTCACCCGAAGTTTGGTAACCAAGAGCAGGCAAGTGATACATTGGCCAAAGATGATAAAAATGATGGGGCACGAAATAAAACAAAGAATGATAAAGGTGAAACCACGGCCATGAGTTCATCAAATAGCAGATCTGATGATAATACAGATACAACGCAAAAAGTATCCACCAAAAAAACGAAAACAAAGCCAACGGCACAATCTGTTTCTAAAACCGATGAGCAAGATGACACGAAAAAAGAGGATAAAGCATAATGGCGCAAACAGAAAAAATCCAAACTTTGGAAGAAATTGGCGGCGCATTAGAACTGGCGCAAGATAAAATAGCAGAACTTAGTACGTTAGCCGTACAAGCAAGCGGCGGTTCTTTTTTTATTACAGGCCTAACTGTTTTCATCCTTGCCTGTTTTGTCGGATACCATGTTGTTTGGCGGGTTACACCTGCGCTTCACTCGCCATTGATGGGTATTACTAACGCGATATCATCGGTTATTATCGTCGGTGCGGTTATAGCAACTGGCGCGGCACAAGCTACGGGCTTGTCTTCATTTCTGGCTTTTTTAGCCGTGGTTTTGGCATCGGTCAATATTTTTGGCGGTTTTATTATTACGCGGCGGATGCTGCATATGTTCAAGAAAAAAGGGTAGGACGGTTTAGTCATGGTTACATTTGCATCACTTATATATTTGGTTGCCGCCGTTTTATTCATTTTGGCTTTACGAGGATTGTCACATCCGGAAACCGCGCAAAAAGGTCTTTTATACGGTATGATTGGTATGGGGCTTGCCGTAGGGACGGCGTTATTCTTATCCAATATTGATAATCATATCACCATTATTTTCGGCATTGCGATTGGCGGCGGGATTGGCGCATTTATTGCCAATAAAATAGAGATGACCGCCCTGCCCCAACTTATGGCGGGGTTTCATTCGCTTGTTGGTTTGGCGGCCGTATTTGTGGCTTCGGCGGCATTTTATAATCCGGATGCGTTTGGTATCGGGACGAGCGGCGCGATCAAGCTCGGCTCGCTGATTGAAATGTCTTTAGGGCTTGCGATTGGGGCTATCACATTTACAGGCTCGCTTGTGGCATTCGGTAAATTACAAGGTGTTATAAGCGGTAAACCCGTGCAGTTTGGCGGCCAACATATGCTAAACGCGGGGCTTGGTATCCTTATGCTCGTGTTTCTGTTTTTACTATGTACGACACAGAGCGGATTTTTCTTCTGGGCGTTGGCACTGACTGCGCTTGCCCTTGGTGTTTTGATGATCATTCCAATTGGTGGTGCGGATATGCCGGTCATCGTTTCTATGCTGAACTCTTATTCCGGATGGGCGGCCGCGGGCATCGGTTTCACGCTTCATAATAACCTCCTTATTATAACAGGCGCACTGGTCGGGGCCTCTGGCGCGATTTTATCCTATATTATGTGTAAGGGTATGAACCGTTCTTTTATAAGTGTTTTACTTGGCGGGTTCGGCGGAGAAGATAATGCTGCGGGTGCGCAAGACTATGGCGACCGGTCAGCCAATATCGGTACGGCGGAAGATGCGGCCTATATCATGAAAAATGCATCGAAAGTTATTATCGTACCCGGATACGGTATGGCCGTTGCGCAAGCGCAGCACGCGTTACGAGAGCTGGCGGATGTTTTGAAACATGAAGGCGTGGATGTAAAATACGCGATTCATCCGGTTGCCGGGCGTATGCCGGGACATATGAATGTTTTGCTGGCCGAAGCCAATGTACCGTATGATGATGTTCTAGAGATGGAGGATATCAATCGTGATTTTGCGCAAACCGATGTAGCCTACGTTATTGGTGCAAACGACATTACCAACCCATCGGCAAAAACGGATACAACTTCCCCAATTTACGGGATGCCTATTTTGGATGTTGAAAAGGCCAAGACGGTTTTATTTGTAAAACGCTCGCTCGGCGCAGGCTATGCCGGTATTGATAATCCGCTTTTCTTTGAAAACCAGACGATGATGCTTCTTGGAGATGCAAAGAAAATGACCGAAGATATTTTAAAGGCGATGGAGTAAAAAGCTTTTATATTTGGTTGGCTTTTCTGCTGCGTTTATACATTGCCCCATCATAGATTTTGGCAAAATCTTAATCACTTATATGTTAGGCTCTATATTCCTTTTAATCTGATTAGTAATCTGAATATATGACCGACACACCCTTTACTCCAGAATTAGACGAGCAATTTACAGAGCCGGATGGCTGGCGATGGCATAGTTTTAAAACTGCCGATGGGCGAACGATACGCTTTGGCTCTGTCTTTCCAAAAGATAACGTACCAAGCGCAACCATTGTATGTTTGCCGGGTTTAAGTGAATTTGGTGAAAAATATTTTGAAACGGCGCGCGATTGTCTGTCCAAAAATATGGCGTTTTGGGTAATTGACTGGTTCGGGCAGGGCAAATCCGGACGATATTTTGAACATTCGCAAAAAAGACACTCTGCCGGTTTTATGCGAGATGTGGATGATTTGCATGCTTTGATCACTGGCTATATAAAACACGCGAGTGTGCATCCGGATGTCGGATATATCCCCTTGGCCATGCTTGCGCATTCGATGGGCGCTAATATTGGCTTGCAATATATCAAAAAATATCCCGATGTTTTTGCATGCGCCAGCTTTAGCGCGCCGATGTTTGGCATACGCGCGCTTAGGCCGCTGCGTTTTGGTAGTGCGCGCACGGCGCTCGGTTTTGTTAATTTATATGCGAGCCGTTTTTATGTACCGGGCGGGCGAGATTGGCATGAGGATATGCGTACCGGTATTCATAATGATTTGTTTTCAAGCGATCCACATCGTAAAGAGATACATAAAGCGTGGTCCGTGGCCGACCCTGCGCTTCGTATTGGTAATATAACGTTTAAATGGCTCGCCGAGGCGGCGGCCTCTTGCGCGATTATACAGAAAAAAAACTGGGTTAGCGATATTGATATTCCAATATTCATGGCTATTTCCGATCATGAGAAACTGGTGGATAATCGTGTTACGCGGGAATTGGCAGGATATTTCAAAAATGCGTATTTGCTGGAGATTAAAGACGCGCGGCACGAAATATTGATGGAGCGCCATGAATTACGCGATCAATTTATGACCCATTTTTATAAACTGGTGAAAGAAACGATTATTGATCGACCAGAGACCTTGAAACCTTTTTAAAATCAAGGCAAAGTATTACTCAAGAACATATAGGGAGTTTTAAAAAACCATGGATAAAGATTCTAGAGCCAGTATTCGTTTAAGTGACCGGATTTTATCTTCGCTAGAGCTTGCGCTTGAGCAAGATGATTTGAAAATTGCAGAGATTCTTACTCGCGCGCTTGAGCAAGCTATGACCCGCAATACGGGCGGCGGTGAATTTATTGAGCGCCGTGATTATCCGCCGGAGATTGAAAAGGCGATGAATAAGCTTCACGATTTGCGGGATTCTTCAGACGCGATTTAGTATCCATCTTTTTCTTTTGACCTGCGAACAATAGTTTTCTGCGCTTCTGGGTCTTACGTATAGCTATATACGCTGCATTTTTAGGTTCTCGAAAACTGCTATTCTCGCGTAAAATTCTTAGATTGATTTTTCTGTCGTTTTTCATTCTAACAAATCTAACCACTCATCTTCTGTCAATATCTTCACACCGGCGGCTTCGGCTTTTTTGAGTTTTGATCCGGCTTCTGCTCCCGCGATCAAGAAGTCTGTTTTTTTGGAGACAGAGCCAGAGACTTTTGCGCCTAAAGTTTCGGCTTTTGTTTTGGCTTCCGCGCGGCTCATCTTTTCCATTGTTCCGGTAAACACAAGCGTTTTTCCTAAAAATACGCTATCTCCGGTCATGTCAGGCACCTCATATGGCATGATTTTGAGTTTAGCTTCGAGCGCTTTTAGTACATCCAGATTATGATCTTCGGCAAAAAATGCGATAATATCCCGCGCAACGGCGGGGCCGATATCTTCAATTGCAATAAGTTCTACGTGCGCAGCGCTATCCTTATTTTGCGCGGCTATCATATCGGTTCTCAGCCTTTCCAATGTGCCATAATGTGCGGCGAGGCGTTTGGCGGTGGCTTCACCAACTTGGCGGATACCGAGTGCGTATATAAAGCGGTTTAACTCTATTTTGCGCCGATTGTTGATGGAGGCAAATAAATTGGCGGCGGATTGTGCGCCCCATCCCTCCCATTCTTGTAAGGGTGGTGAGAGATTTTTGTTTTTTTCTTCTAATGAAAAGATATCAGCAGGGGTACGGATAACGCTCTTTTCCCAAAAAAGCTCGATAATTTTTGCGCCCATGCCATCAATGTCGAATGCGAGACGCGATACAAAATGTTTGAGTCTTTCGACCGCTTGCGCATCACAAATAAGCCCGCCAGTGCAGCGGCGCACCGCTTCATCTTGCTCACGGATGGCAACAGAATTGCAAACGGGGCAGTTTTTTAATGGGCTGAATTTGGTTTCACTGCCATCGCGTTTATCGGTTAATACCTCTACCACTTGCGGGATGACGTCCCCTGCCCTTTGGATTATGACCGTATCGCCCTCGCGGATATCTTTACGCTCAATTTCGTCTTCATTATGCAAGGTCGCGTTAGACACAACAACGCCGCCAACGGTAATTGGCTCTAACCGTGCGACAGGGGTGAGCGCGCCAGTACGGCCGACCTGAATTTCAATTTTGTTTAGCTTTGTTATGGCTTGTTCAGCGGGGAATTTGTGTGCGGTCGCCCAGCGCGGTGCACGCGAGACAAAGCCGAGGCGGTTTTGCAAAGCGAGGTCATTCACCTTATAAACGATGCCATCAATTTCAAAATCGAGCGTGTTGCGTGTTTCTGTAACCGTTTTATAAAATGTTTCAAAGTCTTTTCTAACTTGCCCGCAGTGTGAGGGTTCTGGAATTTGAAAGCCCCATGATTTCAAAGTTTCACGGATTTCGTTTTGTGTGGTTGCGAAATCTTTATTTACCTCACCCAAAGCATATCCAAAAAAATGAAGCGGGCGGGTTTTGGTGATGTTTACGTCCAGTTGCCTTACACTGCCTGCTGCCGCATTGCGAGGGTTCGCGAAGGGCGACTTTCCGGCCTCTATTTGCGTCTGGTTTAAAAACTTGAAATCCTCAAGGGACATGTATATTTCGCCGCGCACTTCCAATATATCCGGCGCATCATCCGGCAAGGTTTGCGGCACATCTTTTATGGTCTTTACGTTTTGAGTAATATTTTCGCCTGTATACCCATCTCCGCGTGTGAGAGCCGTTATCAGCTTTTTATTCTCATACCGCAGAGAACAAGACAGGCCGTCAATTTTTAACTCGGCGATAAGTTCGATATCTTGTGCATTTTCACTGTTTAAAAAGCGGGCAATTTTGTCACGGAAGATCTCAAACTCTTCCCAATCAAAAACGTTGGAGAGAGAGAGCATCGGTACGGCGTGCTTTATCTTTTGAAAGCCAGATGATGGTGCGGCGCCTACTTTTTGAGTGGGGCTATCCTTTGTGATGAGTTCAGGGTATTGCGCCTCAATCTCCTCCAATTCGCGGCGGATCTTATCATACTCGGCATCGGAAATTTCGGACGTATTTTTTTGATAATAGAGTGCATCATAATCGTGAATTTGTTTTGCCAATTTATCGTGACGCGCACGCGCATCTTCTAATGTGAAATCAAATAAAACGTTATTCATGGTTTTTAGAGTTTCTTAGAGACAAAAAGTCATCCTGAGGCGAAGCCAAAGGATTTATAGTTGGAAAATAGAGATTCTTCGCTTTGCTCAGAATGACAGGGTCTAGAGCTTTCAAGTTTTTTTCATTTAAGCCGCCTTTGTCGGTTCTAACAATTTATTCGCGGCGGCGCGGGCTTCGGGCGTAATAATTGCACCTGCGAGCATGCGGGCAATTTCTTCAGCGCGGGCTTCTCTAGATTTAAGCGGGGTTATTTTGGTGGTTGGTTTCACCTTGCCCGTTTTTTCAACTATATAATGATTATTCGCGCGCGCGGCTACTTGCGGGGCGTGGGTTACAACCATGACCTGTTTGGATTGCCCCAGTTTTGCCAAACGCTCACCGATGGCATCGGCAACCGCCCCGCCAACGCCAGTATCGGCTTCATCAAAGATAATGCTTTGCGGAGCACCAATTTCGCCGGTTATAACTTTAAGCGCGAGCATAAAACGCGCCATTTCTCCGCCTGATGCAATTTTATTTAAAGGGCCTGGAGCTGCACCCGGATTGGTCGCAACCAGAAACCTGATACTATCTATACCATCAGCGTTCCAGTCTTTTTCTTCCTTTGGCTTTATGTCTGTTTTAAATTTGGCACGCTCCATTTTGAGGGCGGGTAGCTCGGCATTCACTAACTTATCAAGTTTTATGGCTGCTTTCTTGCGCATTGTGCTTGTTTTTTCTGCGGCGGTTTGATATGCGTTTCGTGCATTTTTAACGGCGTTTTCTTTATCGCTTAATAATGTATCGGCGTGGTCTATTTTATTTAAACTCTCTTGCAATTCTTCTTGCATTTGCGGCAGATCGCCTACAGTACATCCGTGTTTACGCGCGGCGGCGCGCAGTGCAAATAAACGATCGTCAATGTCTTCCAGACCGTGTTCCGCCTCATCATAGCGCATTGATAGATCGCGAATAAAACTCAGTGCTTCTTGTGTTTCAAGATTTGCACGTTCCAGACTTTGTAAGAGCGGCTGACCTTGCTCGCCCAATATATCGGCAATTTTTTCAAGTGCTGCCCAGGTCTTTGTAATCGGATCGTCTTCGGCAGAAAGTGTTTGAAAAGCCTCGTTCAAAGTTGATATCACAAGATCGCGATGTTTAAGTGTTTCTTTGAGAGTGCTTAGATGTTGCTCCTCGCCCATTTGAGGTGATAAGACGTTCAAATCCTCAATTGACTGGCGCAGGTATTCTTCGTCAATTTTTGAATTTTTTACGCTTTCTTTTAATGCCTTTAACTCTTGTGTCGCCGTGTTATAAGCAGACCAAAATTCGTGTAAGGTTTTTTCCAATCCAGCATATTCGTCCAAAATATTAAGGTGGACTGATGGATCTAAAAGCGCTTGTGTTTCAAATTGACCGTGAATCTCGACAAGTGTTTCACCGATTTTTTTGAGAAGCCCTATGGTTGCAGGCTGGTCATTTATGAATGCGCGGCTGCGTCCGTCTGCTGATAGAATACGGCGTAAAATTAACGTATCTTCGGTGTCTATGCCCGCCTCTTTTAAGAGACTTTCAGAAGGGTGATTTTGGGGCGGCTGAAACATGGCGGTTACTCGCGCCTGATTTTTACCCTTTCTCACCAGCCCCGCACTTGCACGCATACCAATAGCGAGCGATATAGAATCCAGTAAAATGGATTTTCCAGCACCGGTCTCGCCTGTAAGCGCGCATAGCCCTTGTTTAAGATCAAGGGTTAGATGATCAATTAAAACAACATTTTCAATACTCAAATTGACGAGCATGAATTTTTAATCCGGTTTTAAAATCGAGTCGATGGTTCGATCTATAATGCCGCGTTCATCCAAAATTTTGGCGCGCTGCTTATCATCTAAAAGCTTATAAGAGCGTTCGTACCACTTACTACCCGGATAATTATGCCCTAAAACAGCAGCTATTCGCGTAGCTTCATTTTTTAGACCAAGGGTCAAATAAGCCTCAACCAGTCTGTGCAGTGCTTCGGGCGTGTGTGTAGTTGTTTCATAGGTCTTAACAACGGTCAAAAAGCGATTGATGGCCGCGTTTATATGGCCGCGATTTAAATAGTATCGCCCTATTTCCATTTCTTTGCCCGCCAAATGATCGAGCGTAAGGTCATATTTAAATTGAGAGTCGCGCGCATATTTACTTTCAGGGAATAACCGAATCACAGTCTCTAGCGATTGCATCGCTTGTTTTGTCATGATTTGGTCGCGGGCGACATCTGAAATCTGTTCATAAAAGCTTAGAGCTTTTAAGTAATATGCGTAATCTACGTCTTTATGCCCCGGATGAAGCTCGATAAATCTATCAAGGGTTATGACGGCCTCGTCATAGCGCTGATCTTTATAAGATGCAAAGGCCGACATAAGTTGTGATTGCTTGGCCCATTGAGAGTATGGATGCTGGCGCTCTAGTTCATCGAAATTTCGAGTGGCCGCGCGGTAACGCCCCTCTTCCATTGCGGTTTGAGCGCGTTCATATAAAACATCAACAGATTCATCAGCAGGTGTTGTTGCATTTTTATCGTTTGATGAACATGCGACCAGAACAGGTGCGGATATTGCCATGATCAAGGCCAGCATGAGGAGAGAGCGGTTTATGCGCATGAGTGCTTTTTTCCAAATTTTTATGTAACTATGAATATCGTATAATCATAAAGAAGATGGTTTTACTTTGAAAGGGGGCAGTATAATAAATTCGCAGTTTTACAAATTGCATCGTTATTTCCCCAACGTTCATATGACCGTCAGAAACGCTTTACTTGCTAAGGAAGAATATTTTGAAGAATGGTTAGGCAGCGATTGTTTTGCGCGGCGTATCTTGATCAATAATGAAAGGAGCAATAGACAGCACGGCGTCATCTTTAACCACATTACCAGTCGCATCAACAATTTCGTATGCATTGTGCTCGGCAAACAAAGCTCGTAATAAATTATTATTCATTGCATGCCCCGCCTTTTCCGCATCATATATGCCAAGAATAGGCGCGCCAGCCAAATACAAATCACCGATTGCATCCAGAAGCTTATGGCGGATAAATTCATCGGCAAAACGCAGACCTTTTGCGTTCATAACCGTTTTATCATCCAAAACGATGGCATTATCCAATGAACCACCTAAAGCCAAGCCGTTTTTACGCATATATTCGACTTCGTGGTAAAAACCGAATGTGCGGGCGGCGGCAATATCATGTTTAAAGTTACCGTTTATGAGTTCAACTGTGTAATTCTGGCGGCCAATTTCAGGATGATTAAATTCAATTGCGCCGCTAAAAACACTGCGCTGCGCAGGTTTAAAAGACGCCATTTTGTCATCTTGCTTAACCACAATTTCTTTTAGGATTTTAATATAGTGTCGGGGGGCGTTTTGCTGCGTAATGCCCGCCTTTTCAATCAGCTCAAGAAATAAACGCGCGCTACCGTCCATTGCGGGGAGCTCAGGGCCGCTAACTTCTATAATGATATTATCAATACTTGCGCCGCGCAATGCGGACATCAAATGTTCAACCGTGCCGACAATAGCGCCGTTTTTGTTGCCAATAACTGTACAAAGCTTTGTGTCGACAACGTTGTCCCACTTTGCAGGAATAATATTATTTTTAACCAAATCGGTACGTACAAACACAATTCCCGTGGATTGATCCGCGGGGCGCAAGCGCATTGTAATATCCACGCCGGAATGAAGACCGATGCCTTTATGAGTGATTGGGCGTGATATTGTGTTTTGTTTCATTGCTTTATCTTATGTCTTTAATTCGTTTTTCTGATGTTAATATAAGGAATAGGCTTTTTATATACAAATCACGCTTTATTACGGTTTGTTACAAACAGTTCTAATGTTTTATTTTTGTATACATAAGGAAAAACCCTGCGGGTTATATCACAGGGTTTTACAGTACCTTTTTACAATACTAACGATGCGTGCGTTAGTTAGCCTGTCTGCGCAGAAATGCCGGAATATCAAGATCACTATCATCGCTAGATGGTTTAGCCGGCCCATCAATACTAAGGCGGCCTTGGGATGGACGCATAGGTGCAGAAGATGGTGACTGACGGTCATTTTGATCATGATCAGAAGATATTTCCGTTGGCTCAACCCTTTGGCGATTAGAGGAATCATCGCGTAATCCACCAATTCTTTGTTGAACACTGCCTGTGATCCGCTCGAATAATGATGGCGTGTGCTTTCGGTTCTCTTGTGATGGCAGCTTTGGTGGATTCAAGCGCAAACCCGGCGCGTTTAAATGATGCGAAGGTGTTGGCGGCTTAATTGTTGCTCGCGGTGTTGCGGCAATATTGGATCCGGTCACCTGATTTGCGTTATACCCAGCTGCGGAATGCGGCGCTTTAGCAGAAAACGTTGGTGCATATGATGCGGAGCGCTCTTCTGCAGCTTGTCCATAGTTCACACTAATATCTTGCTTTTCCGGTTCAATAGGGCGCGGGGGGATAAATGCGTTTTTATATCGCGTGCCACGCATGGCCGTGTTTTCAGGGAGGGCGGATTTTTCATCTTCGGATGGAATTGCGAATTCGCCCTGCTCAAACATATCGATACCGGTATCACGCGGCGTAGTTGGCGCATCTTTGGGTACGATATTATCCGCCTTTTCTACCGCGATTCTTGATGCAGCTTTTAGCCCTGCATAATCAGGCGTTAATGTTTTTTTTGATGCCGGTATAAAACTAGGAATAGAGGCAGCGCCAGCAGACACCGGTTTTGCGAGGATTGAACCTAAAGAAGGCGCGGGTGCCCCCTGCTTATTTAGCTCGGCATTTGCATTATTACCGCTTTGAATAAAAGAGTTATGTGCGGGCGCGGTTAAAGATCTTGCCACTTTAGTTTCGCTTAAACCCAATTTAGCGCGATTATCGCTTGATCCGCCAATCATTCCAGTCGATCCACCGCCGGACTGACTATCGTTTCTGGCTTTGGTTTCGGCCTCGCGCTCTATCCCTGTCGCGACAATAGAAACCCGCATTACGCCATCCAAGCTTTCATCAAATGTTGCACCGAAGATGATGTTTGCGTTCGGATCTACTTCATCACGAATACGGTTTGCGGCCTCATCAGCCTCAAACAAGGTCATGTCGTAGCCGCCTGTTACGTTAATGATCACACCATAAGCGCCCTTCATGGACACATCATCCAAGAGCGGGTTGTTAATGGCGGCCTCTGCGGCTTCGAGCGCACGTTTTTCGCCTTCGGCCTCGCCCGTACCCATCATGGCCTTACCCATTTCCATCATCGCGGTGCGGATATCGGCAAAATCAAGATTGACAAGACCAGGTCGTACCATAAGGTCGGTTACGCCGCGCACGCCAGATTGAAGTACGCCATCAGCCATACGGAAGGCTTCGGCAAAAGTTGTTTTTTCATTCGCAATACGGAACAAGTTTTGATTTGGAATCACAATTAAGGTGTCGACATATTTTTGCATTTCCTCAATACCGGCCTCGGCAGAGCGCATACGGTGCGACCCTTCAAAATGGAACGGTTTTGTAACAACGCCAACGGTAAGAATCCCCTGATCACGGCAAGCCTTTGCAATAATTGGCGCCGCGCCTGTTCCAGTACCCCCACCCATACCAGCTGTTACAAACGCCATATTTGCGCCCTCTAACATTGCCATGACTTCATCCAATGTTTCTTCGGCCGCGGCCTTTCCAACCTCGGGTTTTGATCCAGCGCCAAGTCCACCCGTGACAGTTGCCCCGAGTTGAACCCGCGTATCACAAAGCGAACCGTCTAAAGCTTGTGCATCGGTATTGCATACAATAAATTCGCACCCCTCAAGGCCGGACGAGATCATATTATTAACCGCGTTACCGCCCGCCCCACCAACGCCGATAACTTTTATTTCTGGCGCTAGACTGTGGACATCTTTGGTTTGCATTTTGATATTGATCATGGGTTTTTGTTGCCTCTGATGGGTGTGGACATATAATTTCAAGAGCGGCACATGAATCGTGCCAGATGATTGATTGTTAGTTTAAGTAAGATTTGGCACGCAGAAAAGAGGAAAATTGAAGGTGTACACAGAGTTTGATGAAAAATTTGCAGATAAATTGTGTATAGGCATCAATCAAAAAACTTAAAACAAGGTACTAAACGACTCTTTCGATTCATATTTTGCCATACCCGTAACATCTATATTTAAGACTTTTTAAACAGTTGTCAAATTCTGTGGATAAGTTTGTGAGGTTTAAGGGATATCTTTATTAAGTGCTACCAGTTTTCATGCACCCAATATTTTACACGCTCCCACAAGCTTCCTGGTTCGACTTGTGCCATAATTTCGGCGGGCATTTCATCTGAACGCTCTGAGAGATAGGTCAACAATCCGGCGGTGGTTGCAAAAGCGGGGCCGGATACCGCATCGGGCAGGCCGCCCATACGAATAGGACGCCCCAAACGCACCTGTTTATCCATGACATGTCCGACCAACTCGCGGATACCTGGAATTTGCGATGCGCCGCCGGTTAAAACAACGCGCCGCCCCAAATTATGGCCTAAACCGCTATCGCTTAGTTTTGAGCGGATCATTTCAAAAATTTCTTCCATACGCGGCTGGATAATGCCTACCAATATAGAACGCGGCACATGGTTTGGCTCATGATTATCGCGCTCGCCCAAGCGCGGGACATCAATCAGTTCGCTTTCATCCGTTCCAGATGCCATTGCGCTGCCGTATAGCGCCTTCAAGCGTTCAGCATCAGCCAAAGATGTTGTTAACTCCTTGGCGATATCAGATGTTACATGGTGTCCGCCGATGGTAACAGAATCCGTATAAATGACGTTACCATTTTGAAAGACTGCAAATGATGTTACGCCCCCGCCCATATCAATAACGGTTGCGCCCAAATCCATTTCATCTTCAACCAAAGTCGCCAAACCGGCAGCATAAGAAGAGGCGCACATAGCCGTTACATCAAGATGAGAGCGGCCAATACAGGTGCCGATATTACGCATTGCACTTAATTCGCCGGCTATCATATGAATATCAACATTCATGGATTGACCGTGAAGGCCGCGCGGGTCGCGAATCCCCTCCCGCCCGTCAATACGGAAAGAAGTGGGAATTGTATGGATTAATTCATATTCGTTACTTACGACCTGCTCTTGCGCGCGGGAAAGAGCGCGCCGTACGTCGTTATCCGTTATATCATGCCCGGATACCTGAATATCAATGGCGTGTGCGTGGGATACGCTATGTGTACCGGGGAGGTTTACGATAATTTCTCTTAAAGGGTAGCCTTTCATTATATCTGCGGCCATATTTTCAGCAGAATGCACGGTCTGACGAATGGCGCTTTCGGCCTGATCCAAATCTACGATAGTGCCGTATTTTATGCCTTTTGAAACATGATGCCCAACACCTAAAACCTCAAATGTGCCCCTATCATCCAAAATACGCCCGATAAAACAGGCAATTTTGCTGGATCCTATATCCAGTGCGGCGAGCAGCGAGCCTTTGGGTCTGTGTTTTTGTTTCATTTTGTTTCCGTTAAATTTTAGATCGGATTGCCTAAGGCATTTGTTTTTTGCTTATCAGATGTCTTTTGTGATTGTGAGGATGACATGGTTACATCACCATCTGCCTGCCCTGAAGGCGCTTTGGTTATAATACGGTCAGAAGGGCGAAGATCAAGGCTTATAAAACGAGCATCCAGAATTTTATCGCTTTTTTGCGCATCAACCAGCCGCTTTAAAGCAATATCAGCATTTTTCTCCGGCAAGTAAATAATTGTGCCGGCATTTGTTTTAAGGTTCCAACGGCGATCACTAATGCGTATTGCTTCTTTTATGTGCGGTTTCAGATCGGTTAGTGCATTAATATCTTTTATTATGTGAGAGGCATGAGCAGGGGCATTCAGACCACTTACTTTTATCAAATTCTTGAACCGCGATACGCCCGTTGTAGAGATTTTATCACCGTGTTCATCCAACAAAAAAATTTGATTGTCCACCTGCCACAGAGCGAGTGGTCTGCGTTCGTTCAATTTAATATAAATTGTATCCGGCAGGCGGCGCTCAACCTGAGCTTCACGCACCCATGATATGCGCTCGATCTGTTCTTTGGCTTCGGCAGGATTAAAAGATAAAATCGGATCGCTTTTCTGCATATTTATAATTGCCATGACAATCGCAGGGTCAGCATGTGTACGCCCCTCAAGCATTATATTCTCAAGCGTAAACCCCATATCAACACTGGTTTCCATAGCTTTATCATGCGCCCATTCGGCGGTGCTCTGCGCTGCGCCGCTTATAAAAAACCACGATGTCATCCATATGCCAAAAATCAGAACACCCATGATCATGCCAAAACGACGACACCACGGTATGATAACGGCGAGCTTCCCTTGCCGTCTTTTGTTCGCTACAGGCCGATTTTTTTTACGGCGACTGGCGCTTTTGTTTTTTCTTAAATATGCCGATTTGAACAGGGCCATGGCGCTATATAATAATTTGTTATGTTTTACGTTTGAAGAGCTGTGCGTCTAATGGGACGGGGTCTTTGTCGAGGGTTGTTTTTCTGGATTCGACCGTGGATTCATCAATAAGAAAACTTAAAAATTCGGTAAATAAAAGCGGGTCTGGCGCGGCCTCCCATAGAAAGTAGCCAACAGAACCAGGCATAGGATTTACTTCATTCAACCATATTTCACCGGTGCTACCATTAGAAATATAATCAATACGCGGCGCGCCTGCCCCATCAAGGGCATTAAAAATTCGGCGTGACCAATCTTTAATTTTTTCTTTGGTTTCTTGGGGTAAATCGGGGTTAAGTTCGCGCGTTAAAGAGAGCATACCTTGGGAAATTGTACCCGCCGATTTTGTACCAGCCTTGCCGTTTTTACCGCCATCGCCACCGGATAAATATTTGGTTTTGAAATCTAGTAGCTCTTCATGGTTTTTAGGGCGCTCAATCGCAGATAAAATAGTGCCGCCTGTGCCGATCTTGGAAACAGCAATATTATATTCGACAAGGTTTTCGACAAACGGTTCAACAATGGCGGCGTTATCGACCGAGAATATCGCGGGTAATGCCATGCCCAGTTCCTTAATGTCGTTTACTTTTGCAACGCCTATCGAGCTACCCAAATGGACAGGCTTTACAATAAGCGGCCATTTTAAATCTTTGGTAAGATGTTCTAGTGTTTTATGATTTATTAAATACCCCTCGCCCGGCTGATTTATAATAGCGTAAGGCAAATAAGGAATATCAAGTGCGGCAAGCATGTATTTTGTAATTTTTTTATCCATCAAAATCGATGATGCCATCGTGCGGGGACCCACATAAGCGGCGCCTGCAGTTTCAAATACGCCTTGCATATTTCCGTCTTCACCGTACAGGCCGTGGAATACAGGGAATGCGATATCAAATTCGAAGGTTTTATTTTTGGAAAACAGGCTGGATTTTGTCGAGACCAATGTCGGTATTTTAGCGCCGAAACGAAGTGTAACCTCATCACATTGTGCGACATCTTCGCGGGAAAGCATATAATTGCCGCGATCCTTAAGTAGGTCACCCGTTAGCCATTTACCATCTGTTGTGACATATACCGGAAACACATTATAAAGCGTTGTATCAATAGCGTTTAGGACTTGAAGGCCAGAAACGATACTGACATCATGTTCAGGTGATTTACCACCAAAGAATACTGCAATTGTTTTTTTGTTATTTGACATTTATGTTAGAAGCCTTGGTTTATTAAATAGCGCAAAAGGGGACATTGCGCGGTGGAATATTCATATATTTAATTTAAGCACGAAAGACGCCGGAATGAAAGAGGATAGCGCGGAGAAATTAAGCGAAAATTATGATCGTTCGCGGATTCATTTTATACGTAAAGGTGTGCACGACGGACATGTTTTTATCTGGGCACATGGGTGGGGGCAAAGCCATGCTTCGTTTTTAGATATGATTAATAGCCTGCCTGTAAGCGCAGAGCATTATGCCGTTGATTTACCAGGCATGGGGGCTTCACCCGTACCTGAAACTGTTTGGGATACCGAAGATTATGCGGATATTATGGCTGCGTTTATAAAAGACAAAACCACGAAACCCATTATATGGGTCGGGCATTCTTTTGGATGCAGGGTCGGGATACAAATTGCGGCAAAATATCCGCACCTTATTAAAGGGATGGCCCTTATTGCGGGGGCAGGATTAAAGCGTAAACGCCCTGTTCATACTCATCTTTATATAAAAGCCAAAATTTATGCATATAAGTCTATGAAACAACTCGTCCCGTTGCGCTTAATCAGCGAGGCGTGGCTTAAATCAAAATTTGGCAGTGCGGATTTTAAAAGCGCGGGGCCAATGCGCGCGATTTTTGTTAAAACAGTGAACGAGGACTTAAGCATAGCGGCAAGCAAAGTAGCCTGCCCCACACTTTTGATTTATGGCACAAACGACACCGAAACACCGCCCGAAATCGGCAAGCGTTTGGCACACCTTATTCCTAGTTCAGAAATGGTTTCCCTAGACGGGCAAGATCATTATAGTGTTTTAGGAAAAGGACGCCATCAGGTTGTAAACCTTCTCAATCGTTTTGTTAAAACCATTTCTTTATCGGATTTTTAAAAATATGTTTTTTGAAACCTACGCTATTTTTATTGTTTATATCGCCTATCTTGCATTTATTGGTAAGCGTTTGCTGACCTATATGCACGCTATGCAACAAGAAGAATATGATGGTGCGCGTCTTATACAATGGATGGCGCATTATAAAGTCTTTGATAAAAAGATGAGTTTTGTTTTGCTTGGATCTGCGGTGGCCATCTATTTCATTCCGCCGGTGTTTGCCTATTTCCTGATTTTTATAGGGTTTTCCCTGATTGCGTTTTTTGAACCTGACCCGCGAAAGGATGCGAAGAAAAAACTTGCCATGACGGCGCGGACAAAGCGGATTTATGTTCCGGCTTTTATTGCTATGGCGGTCTTGGGTTTTCCATTTTTTATGGGAGGATTGGTGCCGTGGAACTGGCTTGTTCTTATTCATGTGGCGCCATTTTCGTTAATTATCGTAAACGCGCTTCAAGGTTCGATTGAAAAAAGTATTCAGCAAACTTATTGGCAAGAGGCACATAATAAGGTCATGGCGCTCAACCCTATAGTGATCGGGATTACGGGTTCGTTTGGGAAAACGTCCGTTAAGCATATTTTGGGGCATATTTTAAAAAGCCATGCGCCGACCCTTATTACACCGGGCAGTGTTAATACTCCGATGGGTATAACGCGGATTATTCGTGAGGATCTACTAGATTCGCACAGGTTTTTTGTGGTTGAGATGGGGGCATACGGCCTTGGCTCAATTGATCGTTTGTGCCGTTTAACACCGCCAAATGTTGGCGTTATTACGGCTATAGGACACGCGCATTATGAGCGGTTTAAAGATTTAAATACAGTTGCGCGCACAAAGTATGAATTAGCCGAAGCGGTTATTCAAAAAGATGGGCATGTCATTGTTCATGAGCGTACGTTACGTTTTGAAGAATCGCGATCTCTAAAAGACCTGCATAGAGACATGTTTACCGTATGCGGGGAATCTTCTGCGATTTCAAAACCAAGTGACGGACCATCCTATCTGGAAGATAAAGATTTGCAAATACAAGGCATATACCAGCGTGAAAAAGGTTTAGAGGTTCGTTTTACATGGAGCGGGACCACGCATTCTATCGAAGCGCCCCTATATGGACTTCATCACGGACATAATCTGGTTCTGGCGTTTGCTACCGCGTCAGAGCTTGGTATTCCAATTGAAAATATACATGCCGCGTTTAGGACGTTGCCGCAAATCCGCCATCGTTTAGAAGTTAAAAAACAGCCAGATGGGCGCGTTATTATTGATGATGCGTATAATTCCAACCCGCTAGGATTTCGGTCGGCGCTTGATTTGCTGGAATTGATAGGCAAGAACAAGCGTAAGATTTTAATTACGCCAGGGATGGTGGAAATGGGCGCGGCACATGATGAGCTTCACAAAAATATCGGTAAATATGCGGGGGAGGTTTGCGATGTGGTTTTGGCCGTTTCGCCAAAACGCATACCAACATTTAAAGAAGGTTTTAAAGAGAGTGGCGGCGGCAAAGAGTTTATTGAGGTTGATACATTTAAGAATGCATCAGCGTGGATAGAGAAAAACAAAACCGATCGTGATGTCATTTTGATTGAGAATGATCTGCCCGATATATATGAGCGCGTGCCGAAGCTTTAGGTTTTAATTTATGTTTAAAGAAATTAATAAAGCTAAATATCTATTTCTAACAAGTCTTCAAGAAGACGATAATGGCAGTCTTCATCTAGAAATAACTGAAGGTAAAACTTTAGATAAAAATTTTGAAATTAGCCCTAATGAAGAGCCCAACGAAAGAATTAGATCTCTTCTAAATAATGCTAAACCCATTGATATAACACCGCAAAGCTTATGCTACAAAATCAATTTTAATTCTTATATTGCATATAACGTTACAGATGAGAGTTTTGCTTTATCCAGTGAAACGGAAGAATATGAAGGGCACTTAGTGCGCATCTACAAAAAATCTAATTATTTGGATTTTGTGAAGAAAACTACTTGGGGAGACGAAGATTTTCCCGGTAAATATTATCATTATTGTTTTTGTTGTTTAGATCATATTATAGATGTCATTACCATTAATGAGCCTGAGATAAGAAAGCTTTAGAGTTTATCCCCTACCCTCTTTATTTCCCATTTTAGCTCAAGGCCGAGTTGATGGAGCGCGCGAGTGCGGAGTTCTTCGCCGAGATTTTCGAGGTCGCTGGCGGTTGCGTTTCCTGTATTGATCATAAAATTGCAATGTTGCTCCGACATTTTTGCGCCGCCGAATTCAAGGCCGCGGCCGCCTACCTTTTCCACTACTTCCCATGCGCGGGTGTCTTCGGGGAGATCGGCAGCTTTCAAAGCTTGCTTGGAAGGGTTTGCAAAGGTTGAGCCGCCGGTTTGTTCGCGGATGGGCTGGGTTTCGTTACGTTTTTTCTTAATCTCTTTTATACGCGCCTTTATGGTTTCATATGGCTCCGGCGTTCCTTTTAAAACGGTGCGGGTAATGATCATATTGCTTTCCGGCAGGCCGGTATAGCGATACGTCATGATGAGGTCTTCGGAGCCAAGCTCATGCTCAACTCCAAAACGGTCGAGGGCATAGAGCTTAAGAAACACATCCTTTATTTCCGCGCCATACGCACCAGCATTCATACGGGTTGCACCGCCGATTGTGCCGGGGATGCCAGAGAGAAATTCAAGACCGCCGATACCGTTTTTCATGGCGTAGGCGGCGAGTGTGCCGTTTAGCGCGCCCGCCTCTGCGATGATCGTCCCTTCGCCATAATCTTCGACATGTCCAAATTTTTTGGAGCATTGAACAGTCGCGCCCCGTACACCGCCATCGCGGATAATTGTATTGGCCATACCGCCGAGCACCGTAACGGGCTGTGTTGATGGGTAGAGTTTTAGAAATTCGGCTAAGTCTTCGGTGCTTTCGGGGCGAAACAGGAGATCAGCATCGCCGCCGCAGCCAAACCAGCTTTCTTTGCCAATATGAGCGTTTTCTATAAGCTCGCCTTTGCAGATCTCGCGGATTTTCTGGATTGTAGGGTTCATGATATTTTTTTCAAACGCTTCAAGTGTGACGGTTTAATTTTGGATTTGAGGAAGATGGAGTCTCATCTTATGCCGCCTTGCCGTTTTTTTTTGATCGCGCCGCCTTCAATTCCTTTGGAGTGTCGTACGCCCATGCGGTGATATCACCTGCGCCCATGAAGATGATCATGTCACTGGGGTTTGCAATGTCTGCCAAGGTTTCCGCGAGCTTTTCGCGGCTTTCCAAAGCTCTAGCATCGCGATGGCCGTGGGACTTTATGCCTTCGACAAGGCCGTCTTTATCTGCGCCTTCAATCGGCTCTTCACCTGCGGTATAAACATCGGCAATAATAACAGTGTCGGCATCATTAAAACAGGTGCAGAATTCTTCGAACAAATCATGAAGTCTTGTGTAGCGATGCGGCTGTTTTACAACTATGACTTTACCGTCTGTCCCCTCCAAACTTGCGCGCGCGCCTTTTAGAACGGTTTCGATTTCGACGGGGTGGTGGGCGTAATCATCAATAATGCGAATGCCGTCCACATCGCCAACATTGGTAAAGCGGCGTTTCACACCGGAAAATTCGGCGAGCGCCTTTTTAAGGAGCGGCGGGGCGATGCCCATTTCATGCCCTATTGCGAGCGCCACCAATGCATTTTGTACATTATGCAGTCCCGGCATAGGTAAGAACACATCGCGCAATGTTAGTTCCTGATCGCCTTGTTTAAAGGGGGCGATAGTGACGTTAAAATGACTGCCTTCCGGCGAAGTTCTGATATCACTCATCCGCACCATGGCTTGCGGGTTTTCGCCGTAAGTTATTACGCGGCGATCGGTGATTGTTGGAATGAGCGCCTGTACCTCCGGATGATCCATACATAAGACAGCGTATCCGTAGAACGGGAGGTTATGGATGAACCGCGTATAGGCCTCGCGCACCTTATCGAATGTCCCGTAATGCTCCATATGTTCGGGGTCCATATTGGTAACGACGGCGACGCTGATCGGAAGGCGCGTAAATGTTCCGTCGCTTTCATCCGCCTCGACTACCATCCATTCACTTTGCCCCATGCGGGTGTTGGTGCCGTAACGGTTCACAATGCCGCCGTTGATAATGGTCGGGTCGATATTTCCGGTGTCTAACACCTGTCCTACCATTGAGGTTGTCGTTGTTTTGCCATGTGTTCCGGCGATG
Organism: uncultured Alphaproteobacteria bacterium; assembly: GCA_963702155.1. Classification (GTDB taxonomy): domain Bacteria; phylum Pseudomonadota; class Alphaproteobacteria; order Micavibrionales; family Micavibrionaceae. The sequence continues at coordinate 94,650 of OY969717.1, read as the reverse complement.
GCGATAGAGCGCTTCATACGCATAAGCTCGGCCAACATTTCGGCGCGGCGGATCACGGGGATTTTTTGCGCGCGGGCGGCGGCGAGTTCGGTATTACTGTCTTTGATGGCGGAGGAGATAACCACGCACACAGGCGCATTGCCGTTTTTATCTTTTAGATTGTCAGCGCTGTGGCCGATAAAGATTTGCGCTCCTTTGGAATGCAGTCGCCGCGTATTTGCGCCCTCCTTCATGTCCGAGCCCTGAATGGTGTAACCGAGCGAGCATAGCACTTCGGCGATACCGCTCATCCCGATACCGCCAATGCCGATAAAATGGATGGTGCCGATGTCGATAGGCATGGGGTTTTGTGGAGGAGACATTTTTGTAGCTTTCGTTTTCTTTTTATAAAGCTTTGATTTTAGATCAGCCTAATGATTTTATTTTTATAGCACAGGTTTTTGGAAAGCCAAGGCCAGAGTTTTTAAGGATTTAAAAAATTATTTTCAAAAAAAATGAACTTTTTCTTTTCTTCCCTGTTAGTTAAGTCGAAATTCTCAAGCAAACAACTGCTTGGTCTATTAACATTAAAACAAGAAAGTGAAATTATGAACCAAATTATTTACATTATCGGATTGATTGTAGTTGTTATGGCTATTTTGTCATTTGTTGGCCTAGCATAGAGGGAACATAAAAATGTCAGAATTAAAAAAAATAGCTTATGAAGCACATCATCGCTTTGAATGGAGCCCTGTTGTTGCCGGATCAATTGTTGCACTTGCGATTACAATTGTTCTTGTGCAATTTGGCGTAGCCATTGGATATAGCGGCGAAGTGGATATCGAAGATAAATCCATTACACATTGGAGTATTGTTGCTCTTGGATTGTGGATTTTATTGGTGCAGCTTATATCGTCTTTAATAGGCGGATATATTGCAGGATATACGCGATCCGTTTCTCCTGAAATTGGTGTTCATGATAATGAAATGCGTGATGGATTTTACGGTCTTGCTGTCTGGGCAACAGGTACTTTGGCTGTATTTATAGGCACAGCTTTGTTTGGCGCATTTACGGCGGCACTATCTGTTTCTTCAGAGACTATAGATGTGATCGAAGCGCTAACTGATAGGCAGGAAAACGCGATTATTATTTCCGGTTTTGTCATTGGTGCAGTCTCTTGCGTATCTGCGGGTGTTGCATGGTGGGCAAGCGTTATGGGCGGACATCACCGTGCGCATGGCACGGATTTTGGTGGCAAATTCAGCTTCTTGAAATAACATTATCAAGTAATTATACGTATTAGCTTAATAAGAAGCCGCGCATTATATTGTGCGGCTTTTTTAGTCTAACTCTTATTTTTATCTATGCTGAATTAAAACACTAAAATAGCGTCTAATCTCCCCAGCCACTCGCGAGAGCAGTGACGAGATTACCGAGTTTACGGGCGGCGTCCGGTTTGCCGCACTCGCTTGATTTCTCTGCGGCTTTAAATAATATCTGCGGATTTTGAAGAAATGTTTCCATTTTGGCGAGCAATGCTTTTTCTGTAAATCCGGCTTCTGTCATTGTCCATGCGCCGCCAGTATCAGATACGGAATCTGCATTCATTTTTTGTTGCTGATCCTTATGATGCGGGTAAGGCACGAATATAGCAGGACGTCCGGCTGTTGTTACTTCGGCAACTGTGGATGCGCCAGAGCGCGATATTACAAGATGTGCCTCCGATAACTCGGTAGCGACATCTTTAATAAAAGTTGCCAGATCGGCCTTTATATTTGCTTTATTATAAATCTCACGCACATTGGATATATCTTCTTCGCGGCATTGTTGAACTATGTGAAGTCTTCTTCGGTATTCAGGCGATAAGTTGGATAGAGTTTGCGGTACAATTTCGCTGAAAACGGTTGCACCCAGTGATCCGCCCATGATTAAAATACGGAGTGTCCCATTTTCTTTTAATGCTGGATAAGGCTCGGTATATAGAGCGGCAATATCCGGACGGACAGGATTTCCAGTTATAACGGTACGCACCTTTTCCGGTTCATCAAGGCCTGAGAGCAGCGGCAGCGAAAGCGCTATACGGTCTGCGCGCGGCGCTAAAAAAGCATTGGCGCGGCCAATAATGGCGTTTTGTTCGTGAATAATAGTTGGAATTTTCAGCTTTTGCGCGGCGTATACGCCCGGCACAGATGGGTAGCCGCCAAAACCAATAACAACGCTCGGCTTTAGTTTTTTTAGAAGCGCAGCAGACTGGATTAAACCCGTTCCTAAATTCAGTACGCCTTTAGCCTTGCTCAGCCAGCCTTTATGTGCAGTTCCTGCATTCACAACATGCATTGGCATATCTCCAAACATGTGCTCATAGTTTTTTCCTCGATTATCTGTAATGACGGCAACCTTGTACCCACGGGATAAAAGATCATGCCCCAAAGCCTGCGCCGGAGTCATATGTCCGCCGGTTCCGCCTGCGCTAAGGACTATCAATCTTTCGTCTTGTGTATTCATGATTTTATAATTTCTTTTCTTTTGCCATATACTTTAAGCGTTTTTTTGCTTTGGTGTATAGAGAAATGATCCGAATTTTGATACAAGGCGGGGTTTTGGCATTGCAATGCGTGTTTGTTTACGGGTTAAGCCCAAGACAACGCCCATGGCGTACCCAATTGCAAGAATAGAGGAGCCGCCATAACTGATAAAGGGTAAAGTCATCCCTTTGGCAGGCAAGACGTTAAGGGCGGAGCCCATGTGCACGATAGCCTGAAGTCCGAACATGGCGAGCAAACTGCCCGCGGCCAATATTACAAACATATCTTCGCGATCCATTAATGTTTTAAAGCCGCGCAGAACAATAAAGGCAAATATACCGATGATAGTTGCCATAAACATTAGACCCATTTCCTCTGCGCCAACAGAAAAAATAAAATCGGCATGTGCATCAGGAAGATGGTTTTTTATAGTGCCCTGCCCCGGTCCTGCGCCGAAAAAGCCGCCATTTTGAATAGCTTCAAGCGATTTGTCGACTTGATAATTATCACCGCTTTCAGGGTTTATAAACCTGTTGATACGGCTGTGTACGTGATCGAAGGCAAAATATGCTGTTGTAAGGCCGCCTAACCCTGCGGCGGCGATGCCGGTTACATACCGCAAGGGGAATCCGGCCAGAAAAATTTGCGCGATCCAAGACGCTGTAACAATAAATGTCATACCCAGATCAGGCTGCATCAAAAGCAATGTTATAACTGCCAAATATAAGCCAAAGGCGACATAATATCCGGCCGTATTTTCGCCTGTCTTTTTACGTGATATAAAGTATGCGGAAATAATAAGAAAAGCGGGCTTAATAAATTCGCTTGGCTGAAGCGAGAAACCAAAAATTCTGAGCCAGCGTTGCGCGCCCTTAATTTCTGCCCCTATAAAAGGAACGATTAACATGCCGATCATCGCGAGGACAAATACAATAGTTGACGCGCGCCAGATGACTTTATGTGATAAAAGCGATATACCGATCAGCAGCGCCATTGCGGGGAAAAGCATAACTATATGCCGCATCAAAAAATGGTAAGGCGGTAAGCCAATTGTTTCAGCCACAGGCGGGCTGGCCGTTGCCACCATCATAATACCGCAAATTGTCAGGATCAGAAACGACGTCAAAAGCGAACGGTCCATCGTCCACCACCATTGGCCTAGAAATGATTTATTGGTGCGATCGAAGAGCTTCATTATTTTATTTTAAATTCTTTACGAGCGTTTCAAATTGGTTGCCGCGATGTTCAAATGATTTGAATTGATCGTATGAGGCACATGCGGGGGACAGAAGTATTATTGGCGGATTTGGCAGATAGGCTATATTCTCGTTGTTTTTATTGTGCGTGATTTTATGCGCGGCCTCAACTGCTTTTTCTAAAGTGCCGCTTATGGTGAAGGAAATTTTTTGCTCACTTATCCATGGCACGAATTGTTCAGGCGTTGCGCCGATTAAAAACGCGTGGGTGATGTTGGGTGTATACTGCTCCAAACCTTTTAGGCCACTTTTTTTTGCTGTACCGCCGACGATCCAATATATATTTTTGTATGCGGCAAGCGCAGTGGCGGCCGCTTCGGCGTTGGTGGCTTTGCTATCGTTAATATATTGTACACCCTTGATCGTACGGATCAAATGCTGGCGATGCGGGAGGCCATTATAGGTTTGAAAGCCCTGCTCTATTTGCGCTTCGGTCAACCCTAATTTTGTACATACTGCGCGGGCGATTTGCATATTCTGAATATTGTGCGCGCCGCGCAAATTTAGATTTTTATTTTCGAATGGTAACAAAAATTTTTTGGATACGGTTATGACTTGCCTTGCGCCGGCTTTAAGGGTGTTTGCTATCTTTTTAGTGTGGCGGTCATCTGTTGCAATGATAGCCAAGCCTGCCCCTCGGAAAATTTTTTGTTTTGATGCAATGTAATTTTCCAACGTGCCATGGCGGTCAATGTGGTCGGGCGTGATATTTAGCAGCACAGAGATATCGGGCGAAAAATTTGGGCAGAGGTCGAGCTGGAAAGAGGATAGTTCAAGCAATATCCAACCCTTATCGTCATTTACTTCAAGATCAAAAACCGATTTACCGATATTACCGCCGCAAGGTATTTTTAAGCCTACGCTTTTAAGCGTGTGTGCGATCAGCGCGGTGGTTGTAGATTTGCCGTTTGTGCCGGTGATACCGATGAATTTTTTTTCCGGGTGACAAATGTTGAATAGTTCGATGTCGCCGATGATCTTTATGCCGGCTTCTCTTGCGGCAAGTACGACAGGATGTGGTGCAGGGAAATCAAGCGGCACGCCCGGGGCGAGGATTAAAAATGCGCACTCTTTCAAGATTTTAGCATCTAGAGGTATTACATCTGCACCCAAATTTTTAGCTTTACTATGGCTTTCTTCTTTATCATCCCAAGCGATGGCTTTGATGCCATTCCTGGTCATAGCGCGCACTACCGCCAAACCGGACGCGCCAAGACCAAAAATGGCGACAGGTTTTGATCCGGTTATTTTTAAGAGCGCGGCTTTATCCATTTAACTTTATCGTAGTTTGAGACTGGATAGACCAATCAGAGCGAGGATAACCGCAATGATCCAGAAACGGATAACGACGGTGGGTTCAGACCAGCCTTTTTTCTCAAAATGATGATGGATAGGTGCCATGGCAAAGACCCGTTTTCCGGTGAGTTTAAATGAGGCAACCTGAATAATGACCGAAAGCGTTTCCATCACAAATACGCCGCCAATAATGGCCAGAACAAGTTCGTGTTTTGTAATCACCGCAATAGTTCCCAGCACGCCGCCCATTGCGAGCGAGCCGGTGTCACCCATAAAAATCATAGCAGGCGGAGCGTTAAACCACAAAAAACCCATTGCGCCGCCAATCAGCGCGCCACACAAAATGGCTAATTCGCCCGTACCCGGTACATATGGAATGTTCAAATACTCGGTAAAATCAACGCGTCCGACCAGATAAGCGATGAGCCCAAAACATGCAGCAGCGATGGCGACCGGCACAATTGCAAGGCCATCCAACCCATCGGTTAAGTTTACTGCATTGGACGCGCCCACAATCACTAATAAAGCCCAGATGAAAAAGCCGAGCGATATATTTATAAACAAATCTTTGAAAAACGGGATCGCGACATGCGTTTCAAGATTATCCGGCAAGGTTGCCGATATCCCTATGGCTGCGATAATGCCGATTATAAATTGCGCGAGGAGCTTTACCTTTCCGGGCAAGCCCTTAGTATTGCGCTTGGTCAGCTTTAAATAATCATCACCAAAACCGATCATGCCATAGCCAACCATTACAAGCATGGCATACCAGACAAAGGGGTTGGTTAAATCCGCCCAGAGCAAAGTTGATATTGTTACCGATATTAAAATCATTAGGCCGCCCATAGTTGGCGTTCCGGCCTTTGCAAAATGTGTTTCGGGGCCATCTGTTCGGATAGGCTGGCCTTGTTTTTGTTTTTTCTTGAGCCAGCGGATCATTGGCGGAGCAATTACAAAGCTGATGATTAGAGCGGTCATAATAGCGCCGCCCGTCCGAAATGTGATATAGCGGAAAAGATTGAAAAATTGTATATCGTCGCCAAGCGGGGCAAGCAGGTTATAAAGCATAATCAGTTCTTTTGTTGGCTGTTTTTCTAGTGGTGCGGACAGGGCGAAGTGCTTCGGAAAAGACCGCGCGCGAGCTGTTCCAGATTTGACGGAAAACAACAAAATCACCCGGCGCCAAAATATCAGTGACGATTGGTTTCACATCTTTATGGTTTTGATTTTCGCGGATAACATTTCGCGGATTTTGCGCGGATGACCCGCCCTTGCTGGCGTAGAGTAGATTTAAATTATCCAGCTTTCCCGGTGTGGTCAAACTTTTTGAATATCCGGATAAAACGCGGCGGTTTTGTTTTAAAATATTATCCAATACCGCCGTTTGATTGCCGCGCCCCAAATCGATCATGGATTGAACGCGAAAAATGCTTTTGTTCATATTTGATGCCCGCTCACTAATATGGGGGTCAAGAAGGCGCAGGGCATTTTTCTTTGTATCTTGTGGCGTTAAGCCGTTTGATGGTACCGGTTTTGACACATCTGAAAAAAGGGATTCAGGTGATATGCCCGCCAAACGATAAACCAGCATTGCGGCAAGCCATAGGGGGTTGGCGTCAAATGTATTCTCACAATATATTGAGAACTCCTCACCCATAATATTTGTATCAATGCGCGTACCATTCTCCGCACATAAAATTGTTTTATAGCGTGCGTCAGCACTTTGTTTGTGGCCGTAGGATAAAACGGTTTGGATGCCGGCCGCCTTTGCGGCAGCCCTAATATGCGGCGCATTGATGTCGTCGGCATTTATAATAGCGATACCAGATACGGGCATGGCTTCGAATAATGTATCACGATTTGACTTAGCGCAGTTGGTGATCACAGCGATATCAGGCCTTACAGCGGGAGATGAAGGGAACACGCCGAAATCAGAATCTTCCGGCATGTTGGCAAGACTTAAAGATAAATGGCGCCCAGCACAAAACACATTTGTGCCAGAGCCAAGCATAGCCGCCATATTATGTCGTGCCTCTAACCCCTGGACAGAAATCATAAGTGCATGTGTTTTAAAGCGGGCAGCTTGTGCCAGATTTTGTAAGGCTTCGAACGTATTGCCAACTTGAAGGATCGGAAAATCAATATCGCAAGGGTGCGTGCCAGGAACCATGGCAGCAACCGCGCCTTTTGCAAAAACATGCTCAAGATTATCTTCGCGCGACGCCACGAATAAATCGCCCGGATTGATATCATCAATATTCAGGCTTACGCCCGTTGCAAACCAATCATGCGCAGTTTTCCCGCCCGTAACAACGGCGGCTTCAGTTGCGCTCCATAAAATATTTTTTTGATTCAGGGTGTTTTTATTCATGACTCTTGTTTTAGTTTTACCTTATTACGATACGCTTCGTTAGCCTTAATTTTGATCTTATCATTATTTTACACAGTGTAATTTCTAAATTATTATTTTTGGCTGTTACTTTGTAACATTTTTATTTTTTGAGATAGCGCTTTTTCCGCCTCTTCATAATCATCAAAGGGGTCGGTTCGATCTTCAAAGATCTGGCCGCGCTCATGGCCTTTTCCTGCAATAAGTACGATATCCCCTTTACTAGCGATGCTTATAGCCTGATTTATTGCAGCGGCGCGCCCTTCTATTTCGTTTACGTTTGGCGCGGCAACCATAATTTCGGCACGTATTGTAGCGGGATTTTCAGAGCGCGGGTTATCGTCAGTAAGGATTGCGATATCTGCAAAATCGGTCGCTACCTTGCCCATCATCGGGCGCTTGCCTTTATCACGGTCACCGCCACATCCAAAAACACATATAAGACGGCCAGTCGTATGTGGGCGCAGGCTTTTTAAAGCTGTTTCGAGAGAATCCGGTGTATGCGAATAATCTATATATACGGATATATTACTACCCTCATAGCCTTTGACCCTTTGCAAGCGCCCGGGCACGCCTTCTATTTTTTCCAAAATATTTTTTATGCTATCCATCTCAACATGCTCACCTTTCCAGATAAGGCCGAGAGCGCATAAAAGATTATAGATTTGAAATTCACCGACCAAGGGGATATTGGCTTCAATATCTATCCCAAACGCCTTTATATTTATGGTCTGGCCATTTTCATGCGACGCGATTTTAATAATCTTTAGCTCTTCGGCATTGCGTCCGTAGCTGATCACGCTTAATTCGCGGTCAACCGCAATTTTTTTGAGATTATCGTATTCGGGGATATCAGAGTTTAGAACAGCCGTACCGCCCTCTTTTAAAATTTCTGTAAAGAGCCGGGATTTTGCGTTTAAATAATCAGCCATATCGGAGTGATAATCAAGATGATCACGGGAGAAGCTGGTAAAGCCGGCCGCCTTTATGTCGAGACCATCCAAGCGGTATTGTTTCAGGCCATGGCTTGAAGCCTCAATAGCGACGCGTTCAATGTTTTGTAGTTTTATATTTGCTATTGTTTTATGCAAACTTACAGTATCAGGCGTGGTCAAGTTTCCGGTCGCAAGCGTATCGCCAACCTTTAAACCAAGTGTGCCGAGCGATGCCGATTTATGGCCAAAGGCTTGCCATAACTGTTCAACAAATATAGCCGTGGAGGTTTTGCCATTTGTACCGGTAATGGCAATGATGTTTTCTGGCTGATCTTTATAGAAAAATTTGGCTATTCGAGCAAAAAATAGCCTTGGATTTGCGTTAAATATAAAGGCAGCATTTTCTTCCAAATGTTTGAATTTTTCCTTATTTTCTGCGGTATCTTCTAACAAAATATGCGTTGCGCCCATCTTTATCGCGTTATCAATATATTTTGTACCGTCAGCTTTTGTGCCTTTAAAGGCGGCAAAAAGGAAGCCCGCCTGTACCGCGCGGCTATCTTCTGTTATACCAGCAATGTTTTTAATTATATCTTCAGGCTTGTTTAAGGCATTTCTTTTTATAATATTTTCAATATTGTGAACGACTGTTTCGATCATCTTTTTTTCTCCGCCACGTATATTTTTAAAGACTCGCTCAAATCCGGTTCGTCATTTTTTGCAAAAGGCGGAATACCCAGTACAGCCACCATAGATTTTATAACATTGCCAACAACAGGCGCTGCAACCCAGCCGCCTGTAGCATAGCCCCAACTAGCTTTATTGCCTTTGGGTTCATCAATTACAACATAGATCACGTATTCAGGATCATTCATTGGAAACGCTCCCACAAAGGATGACATCAATTTTTTCTTGTCATACCCGCCGCGGCTTGCCATTTTTTCGGCTGTACCGGTTTTACCGCCGACAATATATCCCGGGGCATCGGCCTTTTTTCCCGTTCCTACGGTCACATTCAAACGTAAAAGCTGGCGCATACGATGAGCCGTTTTCTCAGAGAGCACACGACTTTGCAACTTGGTGTTTATTTCTGTTGCCGCCCTAATATCCTGATCCATCTTTGTAAAGCGCGGCTTTACACTTATACCGCCGTTTAAAACGGTTGATATTGCCGCGGTCATCTGAAGCGGTGTTGTTGCAAGACCGTGGCCATAAGATGCGGTTATTGTATGCACATCACCCCATGGTTCGGGTACCATCGGGCGGCCGATCTCTTTTACTTCTGTCGAAAGAGGCGTTAATAAGCCCAGATCATTATAAATGTTTTTTAAACTTTCATTACCGATAGCTTGCGCCATTAAGCCCGTACCAATGTTAGACGAATAAATGAACACTTCGGGCAGGGTCAGGATACGGTTTTCGGCGTGGTAGTCGTTGATCGTAAATCGGCCGATTTTGATTGGCTCGGTCGCATCGAATTTTGTGTTTATAGGTACATTATGCGTTTCAAAAAAGGCGGCGGTCGAAAATATTTTGAACACTGACCCTAGTTCGTACACGCCCAGTGACATGCGGTTAAAGATTTCATCCGGTTTTGCGTTTCCGGCTTGATGTGGATCAAAATCAGGAAGGGATACGCCGGCAAGCACTTCACCGGTCTTTACATTCATGATAATGCCCGCGCCGCCGATTGCGTTAAAATCTTTTATGGATTTTTTCATTTCGCGGCGTAGAATATGCTGCAGCCGGATATCCAGAGATAGATCCAGATCCGTATTTTTGGCGAGCATGTTATTCAGCCCTCTTTCAACGCCGGCCTGCCCCTTTTCATCCAGATCGGTATAGCCGACAATATGCGAAGTTAGGGTGCCTTGCGGATAAATGCGGGTATGCTCTCCCTCAAACCCCAGGCCGGGCTGCCCCAGTTCTAGCACTTTCTCCTGATGGTGCGGCAGAATATTACGCTCGATCCAAACGAACCGTTTACCGCTTTGCAGTTTTTTAAGTACGTCGCCAAAGGATAAATCTGGGAAAATTTCGACCAAGCCTTGTGCGGTTTTTTGCTTATCGTCAATAAGAAGCGTATCGGCAAAAAGAGAGGCGGTTTTCAAACTGGTCGCTAGCATGATGCCGTTACGGTCATAAATATTTGCACGCGGCACGGCGGGAAGTGCGCTTTTTTCGCCAGTGCTTTCGGCTTCATAATTGCCACGATCTGCGGCGTCAATATGCGCCATTTTGATATTGCGTAAGGTATCGCCCTGAATAACGCTCAAGTCAAAGGCGCGCACTCCTAGAAATATAAATACAAGCGAGAATACCGCGTTCATAAAAATTAAACGTCCGCGTGCCATTGAAAATAGAGATGAATTTTCACCGATTATACGAGTGGAATGTCTGCGGATTAATTCTTTTTGCATCATGGCGTTTGCCCCTGATCTTGCGGGGCGCCATTATTCAGTTTTTGTAAAAGATCGTTAAAGCTTTGCCGTGATGGTTTTGGTTTGCGTCCAATTCTTTCTGGCTGGGTAGATGTTTTCTGTTGCGAAGATGCCGGTTTTTTTGTTCCGGCTGCCGCAGGTTTGATACTAACAGGCTTTAGATTCACAGGTTTTCGGGGCGGGGTTGGCGGCGAGGATGTTGATACCTGTCTGTATAATTCCGGCGCTGCGCTGTTTAAATCTTCCTCATTTATTATGGGCATGCTTTCGGGCATACCGCCTGTTATCTGCAGTGTATTTTTGTTATCAAAGAACAGGTATTTTGCCGCTAAGGCTTCTAGCCTATCCGGTGCATTTAGGTACGCCCACTCCGCTTCCAAAACACGCATGAGACTTTGTTCGCTTTCTATCTCGCGCTCAAGTTTTTTATATTCGCGCTCGGCATCCCGTACATTTTTTGATATATGAATTAATCCAATTCCCGAAATTAAAACACACATATATATAAGCGCGACCCTCCAAGAAAAGGCGGATTTTTTTGGATCGCTCTTGGTATGATTTTTATCATTTACGCTCTCGGCTCTTATCGTTATGGAACCAATTTTCTGCGCTCTTAATGTCATGCTCCCTCGCTTTTTAGCGGGGCTTTTTCAGCCCATCTCAAACGCGCAGATCGGGCGCGGGGGTTGGCGGCGCTCTCTTCATGGGAGGGGCGTATCGCTTTTTTGGAAATAGAAGAGAATGTTGCAGGTGATTTTTGCTCCTGCACAAAAGATTGAGGCGCATATCGTGATGCATTTGGCATTGCACCTGATTTTTCGCGGAAGAACCGCTTTACAATTGTATCTTCCAGCGAATGAAATGACACCACCACCATGCGGCCACCCGCGTTCAAAACGTCTTGAGCCGCTTTCAACGCCCGCTCAAGCTCGCCTAGCTCATCATTTACGGCAATACGGAGTGCTTGGAATGTACGTGTTGCCGGGTCGATCCCGTCTTTTGATTTTGGCACAACGTCCCGCACAATATTTGCGAGATCGGTTGTGGTTTCGAATTTTGCTTCTGCGCGGCGTTCGATTATTTTGTAAGCAATATGGCGTGATTTGCGCTCTTCTCCGTATTTGTAAATTAAATTGGCAAGCGCTTGCTCTTCATATGTATTCACGATATCGGCGGCGGTTTGCCCTTGCCCGCTCATCCGCATATCAAGGGGGCCGTCTTTTTGAAAGGAAAAACCGCGCTGGGCCTGATCGATTTGCATGGATGATACGCCAATATCAATTACAAACCCGTCGATACGCCGTCCGTTTAGCAGCGCTTTTATATTTCCGAATTCACCAGCAATAAATGTGAAACGTTCTCCATACTTTTCTTTTAATTTATCAGCGGCGGGTTTTACGGAAGGGTCGCGATCAATAGCGATGACTTCACAATTTGCGACCTCTAATATTCCACGTGTATATCCGCCATTTCCGAACGTACCATCAACATACACACCACCGTCTTTTGGCGACAGGGCATCCAGCACTTCACTTAATAGAACGGGCGTATGTATATAGTACGGCGAGGCGGACGCGCTCATAGGTGATTTCACCAAGTTTTAGAATTAAAGATCGAGAGACCGAATTGAGAATGGACTCAAAACAAGATAGAAATCAAGCTTTGTTATATAGTTCATACGCGTATTTAGAAGAATCGTCAATGAATCCGGCGATTCGGATTGCGCTTTATGCACAAAAAAAGAGCACTTTGATCATGCCCTTTTAAATATTATAATATTGCACGCGGATTGCTTTGGTCTTATTTGGGCTCAGGAGAATATGAATATCCGTCTGTCCAATCTGGCTTTTTTACTTCAGCTTTTACTTCGGTGTTATTCTGCTCGCCGTCTTGAGATACACGCTCATATCGCTCTGACATCTCTTCATTTGCCGCAAATATTGACCCAGCGACAAACACTGCCCCTAGCGCAATTTCTTTGCCTTTAATTTTCATAAATTTACCCTTTCTTTTTTACACTCTATCAAGGTATATTTGATTTTACAAATATAAAAAAAGACCGGAAAATCTGTAAGCCGGGTTCTGTACCTTGCCGAAACAAGGCGATGACCATTCATCTAGGCCGATTATTACTAAGCGGCTCGAGCAACCTACCCGGATTGCGGGGCTTGGAAATGCGCCCTGTCATTGAAGACATACAATCCCTATTTGGTTTTGCTTCCGGCGGGGTTTACCGTCGCCGTATCTGTTGCCAGATACGCGGTGCGCTCTTACCGCACCTGTTCGCCCTTACTTGATGTTTTTAAGCCGGCAACCGCATTCAAGAGAATGCGTCGCGTTTAAAAAACACTTAAATTTCAAACCCGTCACATTGTAAAACAAGGTGATTGCGGGTTTGAACAGATAAGCCAAGCGGTATACTTTCTGTTGCACTATCCGTTGGTTTGCACCACCCGGGGGTTACCCGGCACCGTATTTCCATGAAGCCCGGACTTTCCTCTTACATATAAATACGCAAGCGGCCATCCGATTTTCCGGTCATCCGTACAATGAAGATATTTCGAATTAAATGCAATATTAATATGACTTAAGAATAAATGCCGTATTCTATTCTCAGCAAGGCATCATAGACCTTATCGCCTTGCCCATGCCTGATCATTTCAATAGGTTTTTGATGTCCTAAACCCTCAATCTTGCTTGTCAGCCATTCTTGCGTGATTTCAGGCTCACCGAAAACCTCGTTTGCTTTTTCTTTAATAGTTTTTAAAGTATAGTCAGGTTCGTTTTCGCACATATCAATATCAGCTTTCATGTTTTTTTCTAATTAGCGATAAAAGTTTTGCGATTGATTTTATATCAGGCTCGTCTGCGTTTTCGCCAGTGTTAAATTTTTCGGGGTAATATCGGCGGTGGAAGGCAGAGAAAAGCGTTTCTCTTTCTACTGTAAGATCATATCCAAAACCGCATAAGAGTTCGTCAAACCCATCCAGATTTAAGATTAAATCTTGCGCGGCCTGATAATCCATTTCCTGAGGAGCTGGCCACAGCCCCACTCCCTCACGCGCCAAGCGCTCCCACGGGAATTTTTCGCCCGGGTCAACTTTACGTTCCGGTGCAATATCGGAATGCGCAAGAACATTTGCGGCGGGAATATTGTGGCGGGCGATGATTTCCTTACAAAGCATTATAACTACCGTAATTTGTTTCTCGGGGAAATCTGGGTAATCGTTGCTATGGCCGCAGTTGCAGATTTCCACCCCAATCGAATAGGAATTTATATCCGTTAACCCGTTCCAGTACGATTTACCCGCGTGCCATGCGCGTTTATCTTCATCGACTAGCGCGTGAATTTTGCCCCCCTCCTCAACCACATAATGCGCGCTGACTTGCGCGGCGGGGTCGCATAGCCTTTCCAACGCGGCTTTTGGCGTTTTCATATCCGTATAATGCAGGATCAGCATGGACGGCGAAACATCGCCATCGCGGTCATTAAAATTGGGGGATGTGTAGTGTTTTTTCTTCCAAAACATTTTATTTATGTAACATATTTATGCGCCCCTACGAATATATAAATATCTGCCCTATATAAATAAAAAAGGATAATCGATATGAAAGCGTTTTGGGGACTGGTTTTAATTCTTGCGGTTGGCGCGGGTTTATTCATGTGGAATGCGTCAAGCAACGCACAAGTTAGAGGAGATGATTTAATGGACACAAAGCCGGAGGGGTATCCTTCTGTTACGCTTGCGGGCGGATGTTTTTGGTGTACGGAGAGTGAATATCGCGCGCGGCCGGGTGTTTTGTATACGCGGGTTGGATATATGGGCGGCACGCTTGATGATCCGTCTTATCAAGATATTACCAAGGGTGATACCGGACATGCGGAAGTTGTCGAGGTCACGTTTGATCCGGACAAAACCAGTTTTGAGGACATCTTAGATTTCTTTTTCCGTGTCGCGCATGACCCAACGCAGTTAAACCGTCAAGGGCCGAATACCGGTACGCAGTATCGCTCAGCCATTTTCTATCAAGATGAAGCGCAGAAAGAAGCGGCGGCGGCGAAGATTAAAGATATTGAAGCCAGCGGCGCATATGATAAGCCGATTGTGACGAAATTAGAGCCGGCGAGTAAATTTTGGGAGGCCGAGGATTATCATCAGCGGTATTACGAGAAGTACGAAGCCAAGACCGGCCAGCCGCATATCAATGATTTCCTGAAACGTCAAAGGCGAGCGGTTAAGGGGGAGTAGCGTTTTTATTACCTAACTATAGGTAGGAATTTCCACTTAGTGTTTCAGCAATTTCTATCGTAGAAACAGACAATACAAAAATAAAAACGGCATACAAGACAACAGACAAAATGCTTGTGCCACTTCTTAATTTCAGATATTTCTGACGACTTTTTTGCTCTAATTTCTTAGATTTTTTTTTATAACTTTAACTATATGATCAAAATACATTGCATTTGCAAAAAAGCTGCACGCGAGAATACCTATACCAATATTAATCTCGTTTAAATTAAAATATATTTCAATAAAAACTATTATGCTCAAAATAATAGCAATAATTGCAGATACTGAATATATTTTTCGATAAGCAGCCCAAAAAGGAAGCGCTAGTATAGCAGGCCAATTAATGTTTCCTTTCACTTTTTCTTTAGGCTGATTTAGAATTGTATTTCTATATTTATACAAAAATAGATTTTTGTATTTATCATAGTTTTTCCCTATTAATCTTTTTACATCATCCGTATTCAAAAAATCTTCTAGTTCTTCATAAGAATCAAAGTATTTTTCAAAAATTGGCTTCCACATTTTTAAGCCGCTTTCTTCGCGCCCTGAACCACGCTATCGCAACGGTTGCAGGTGCCATTGTTATTTTTTACTTCGGGGAGGATTTTCCAGCAGCGATTGCATTTATCGCCCTCAGATTTATTGAAGACTACAGCAACGCCGTTAATGCCGATTAGAGTGAAAGCGTCTTCGGGAGCAGATTCAGTTTTGATTTTTGTATCGGATGTAATGCTGATCTCGGCTAAATCCAGACCTTTGATCGCTTCGGCGTAATCCTCGTCCAGATAGACAGTTGGGGCGGCGCCAAGGGAAGAGCCGATGGTTTTGTCCTTACGATGTGGCTCGATTGCGCCTAAGACCACGTTTCTTATATCACGTATGGCGAACCATTTTCCGGCGAGGCCGGCGTTTTGGAAACTCTCTGGCAAGGTCGGAAATTCGCGCAGATGCACGCTCTCTACGTCTTCGAATATGCCGCTTGGTTTATGACTCCACGCTTCTTCGGTTGTGAAGCTTAAAATTGGGGCGAGCCATGCGGTTAGACCGTTAAAGACGATCGCCATCACGGTGCGGGTTGCGCGGCGTTCAAAGCTTTTCGGATCATCGCAGTAAAGTCTATCTTTACGGATATCGAAGTAAAACGCGGAGAGGTTTTCGTTACAGAAATCGTGCAATGTTTTGGCGATTTTACCGAATTCGTAATTTTGAATATATCCGCGGATTTTTTGATCTGTTTCGTAGAGCTGATGCAGGACGAGCTGTTCAAGCTCAGGTAGATCAGCAATCGTTCCGCCATTTTTTAAGCCCCAGTCGTCATCATTAAATACGTTTTCTTCGGCCGTAAACCCATCCAGCGCGCCAAGGAGGAAGCGGAGCGTATTACGAATGCGACGGTAAATATCGCTCGTGGTTTTGAGCATGTCTTTGCCGATGCGGATGTCTTCCTCATAATTGGAGAGCATCGCCCAGAGGCGCAAGATATCCGCGCCGCTTTGATCCATAAGCTTGAGGGGGTCGACAACATTGCCGAGTGATTTGGACATTTTATACCCTTTATCATCAAGGACGAAGCCGTGAGTGAGGACGGCCTTATAGGGCGCGTGCCCTCGTGTTCCGGCGCTTTCTAACAATGAGGAATGGAACCAGCCGCGATGTTGGTCGGAGCCTTCCAGATACAAATCGGCGGGGCTTTGGAGCTCTTCGCGATCCTCACAAACGAAGGCATGGGTTGAGCCGGATTCGAACCAGACGTCAACAATATCGAAGACTTGTTCGTAATCATCGACGTTGTACTCTGCGCCAAGGAATTCGCTCGCAGGGCGTTGCCACCATGCGTCTGATCCTTCGGTTTCGAAGATATCGGTGATACGGGTAAGAACGGATTCGTCTTTCAAGATTTCTTTTGTTTCATTATGCACAAAAAGCGCGATTGGCACGCCCCACGCGCGCTGGCGGGAGATACACCAGTCGGGTCGCTGCTCAATCATGGCGCGGATGCGGGCCTCACCCTTTTCGGGTACCCACCGCGTTTCCGCGATTTCTTCGAGCGCGGTATCGCGAAGGCCGTTTTCCTTCATCGAGATAAACCATTGCGGGGTTGTACGGAAGATAAGCGGCGCTTTGGATCGCCAGCTGTGCGGGTATTCGTGACGGAGTGATCCTTTGGCGAGGAGTTTTCCTGCGGCTGCCATTTCACGAAGGACGGCAAAGTTTCCGCCGCCAAGTTTTCCGTCTTGGGTGTAGACTTCTTCACCAGCGAAAAGCGGAACATGCTCACGGAATTTTCCGTCATCGGTGACGTTATCCGTAACTTCGATACCATTGGCGGTGCCGAGATAAAAGTCATCTTCCCCGTGGCCAGGCGCAATATGGACAAAGCCGGTTCCGGCGTCGTCTGTTACAAAATCGCCTTCCAAAAGAGGAACAGGGAAATCATAACCCTTACCGTTAAGCGGGTGGTGACAGATTGTCCCTTTTAGGTCTGCACCTTTAAAATCTTTGACCGCTTCCCAGTTTTCGATTTTGGCTTGGGTTTTGATCCCCTCGGCGAGCGTGGATGCGACCGCAATCATATCACCGATTTGCGCGTTTGCGCCCTCGGCAATTTCGGTTACTTCATATATGGTGTAGTCGATATCTTTGCCGTATGCGATTGCGCGGTTGGATGGCATGGTCCATGGCGTCGTCGTCCAGATGACGATGTCAGCATCTTTTAGCTCGGCGATATTGCTTGACTGTACCGGAAACCTGATCCAAATGGTGACGGATTTATGTTCTTTATATTCGACTTCTGCTTCGGCCAATGCAGTCTTTTCGACAACCGACCACATGACGGGCTTGGCGCCGCGGTACAAGCCGCCGTTTAACGCGAATTTGTGTATCTCGCGGGTGATTTGTGCTTCGGCGGGCAAGTGCATGGTGAGGTACGGGTTTTGCCAGTCGCCCGTTACGCCGAGGCGTTTGAATTGATCACACTGGATATCCACCCATTTTTTTGCAAACTGGCGGCATTCATCGCGAAATTTTAGGGGTTCGACCTCGTCTTTATCCTGCCCCTTTTCGCGGTATTGCTCCTCAATTTTCCATTCGATCGGCAAGCCGTGACAATCCCACCCCGGCACGTATGGCGCGTTATAGCCCATCATCTGCCACGATTTGACGACTACGTCTTTCAAGATTTTGTTAAGTGCGTGACCCATGTGGATATTGCCGTTTGCGTATGGCGGGCCGTCGTGAAGGATGAACTTTTCCTTATCCTTGCTTGCGTCCTGCATCTTGCCATAGAGATCCATCTCCTGCCATTTCTTGAGAATTTCCGGCTCTTTCTGCGGCAGGGCGCCGCGCATGGGGAAGTCGGTTTTAGGCAAGAATACGGTGTCTTTATACTGGTCGGCTTTGTTATCAGTGGTCATTTATATCTCTTATATTTTGGGACGCGCGCATTTGTGGCGGCGCGGGTTCTCAAATTTCTATCAGTTTTTGGAAAAAGTGCAACGCTTACATAAAGCTTTGTCCCGGTCTCTTAGGTCAGAGCCGGGTTTATAATTCGTATTATTATTGCGAATATACGTTGCATATACGCAATATGGCGAATTGCGCAGGAAAGTGCAAGCGTTTAACCCTGATTAAACATTCCGGGCTTGTTTGAAGGATATAGAGGCCTTACTTCGGCTTCTTGCTTGTTGGCCTCTTGCTCACGGGGCTCAATAAAATTGCCTTCCGCGTCGAACGCACCGGGAAACACATTCTCTATGCGGTCAGATTGTTGCGCGGCTTGTTTTTTATATTCATCACTTAATTGAAAATTGTAGTTTTGTTGTTGCTGCTGCATTGTTCTCTTGTAGTCTTTAAATTGAACATTATGGAGGTCATACGCGAGAGGTATCGTGGCTCCTTTTTTGTTAAATTCGTTCGTGTTTGACACTGTTTTTTTCTCCGTTTTATATTCTATTTAGAATACAAGATCGGGGGTTTTATCACCTCATATTAAAAAACGCAAGAAAAAGTGGAATGTATAGGAGTGCGAAGATTGTGCCGAGCAGAATTGTCGTGGCCGCCTTTTCAGGATCTAAATTCAGCTGGGTTGCAAAGGCCGAAATATTGGCGGCGAATGGTACAATAGCGGCGACCATAATCAATTGATGCACGTCTTCGGGGAATAGTTTTAAAACAAACGCGTCCAGCAATACAAACGCCCATGAGATGAGCGGCCATATTATAAATTTTGCGGCAAAGGAAAGCGTTATAAATTTGGGTGCAATTACAAGGCGATCAATTTTACCAAGCGCGCAGCCGATAATCATCATGCCGATAACGATGTAACAGCCGCGAAAGTATGTCCAGTATTGTTCGGCCATGGGCGACAGATCCCCGCCCAGAACGTTAAAAAGAAGGCCAAAAATAACGGCGTAGATGGTCGGAAATTTTGCGAGGCGTTTGAGGCTGTCGCGTGCGCTGAATTGGCCGCGGCAGGCGATGTAGTATGTTCCCGTAATCTCCCAGATGACTGCGCCGAGGATGATAAACATATAGACAGCAATCCATTGTTCGGTGAATAACAACATGACCAACGGAAGGCCGAAGTATCCGTGATTGCCGGATGTCGAGATAATGGTCAGGAGGTTGGCGCGTTTATCCGGATAGATTTTTGGTGACAGGCGGTAAAAAATTATGCCAAGCGCGGCATGCAAGGCGTAAATAATAATTGGTAAGAGTAAATATTCCGGTTGCAGTTCCAGTTTTGCAATGAAGCCAAAAATAACGACCGGTACGATGGTATAAATCGCTAAATTAGCCAGCGATAAACGCTCCACGCCGAAATACCGCCCCGCGATAAAGCCAAGCGCGATGAGGGCATAGAGCGGGAGCAGGTTCGTGAATAAAGTTAGGAATATTTCCATCTGGAATGTTGTGACAATTTCTTTTTCACATAGCAAGTGGCTAGACCATATTTTTTAGAAATATCAGATGCTAAAATCATCTATACTATAATGAGATGTGATATTAGCGGAACCATGCGCAGGATATGTATTTCTAATATTTGTAATTTTACTTTTTAGTTCTTTTAAATCCACTATCGCAGCACCAGTGCTTTCATCTGCCGCGCCGTAGCAAACATATAATGAATTTTCGTCTAATTTAATCGCACCAGTGGGAAATACGACATTTCCGAAAAAACCCTCTACTTCGTATTTTTCTTCGGGTGACATAAATGGCATTTTCATTGCGCCTATTATTTTCGTAGGGTCTTTTTCATCTAATAAAACTGCGTGTGCGGAATAGATGAATGGTGTTTCCCCCGTAGGATTAACCGAACGTTTGTGTGTAATTGTCAACCATCCCTCATCAATACGAACGGGCGGCGCGCCGGGGCCACGGTGATGTCCGGCCAAAGGTTGTCCGTTTAATGTAAGATGGCTGTCCCCTTCCCAGTTTTCTAAATCATCACTATGTGTGACCATAATATCAGAAGATCCTGAAGGGAGATCCGGCCTGTGAAATGCAACAAATTCTCCATTTATTCTTTCAGGGAAAAGAACCATGTTTTTGTCAGGATATCCCAAAACAGGCTTAGGGGGTGTAAATGAAATAAAATCTTTAGTGCTGATAATATTGGGTTGAGGTGTTACCGATCCATTTTTTTCTGATACGCCGGTTGCCGTAATATAATAGGTATCTTCAATACGCGTTACGCGCGCATCTTCAATACCAAATTCCTGATCTTTACTTGCTGGAAGAATGCGTACAGGCTTTTTATTATGCAGCTTGGGATTTAATTCAAATCCATCATTACTTTCGTAAATTTCATTAGTGGAAATAAAAGGTAAACGCCACGTGTCATTCAATAACTTTATGCCGCGCGGATCATTTACAGAATGATCTATTTTGCTGTTGTCTATAAAATCAAGATGAAGCGCTCCATTTTCAAAGCGCGGGGAATGCCGTCCGCCCTCTGGTTGTTCTTTGGGCTGGTGAACGACGCGAACGGCGTAATGAACTTGGCCATTCGGGCCGATACTAGCTCCGGTATTGAACGCTCCTACAATTTCCATTCGATCGTCAAAAGGGTTTACATCTTCTGGTTTGAGAATTTCTTTTCTTTCAATGAACATAACAACACCTTTTTAAAATATGGAAAATATTTATTGCATTGTATATCATACATTGGTCATTTAGTATATTTAAATAACAATTTTATAACATTTGTGTCTTTAAAATCTCTCTCGCCAATTCGCAATCTTTGTCCATCTGAGTGATGAGGTCGTTGAGTGTTTCAAACTTTGCTTCGGAGCGAAGGTATTGAATAGGTTGGACGCGGAGGATTTTTCCGTAGATTTCTTGATCAAAATCAAGGATGAAACTTTCGACTTGGGCGGTTTTGACCTCGAACATTGGACGGATACCGATATTAATGGCTGCGCCATGCCATTTGTTCTCACCCTCAACCTGCACACGGGCGGCATAGACGCCGTAAGCTGGATGCACGGTATCGCCGAGCGCAAAATTGGCGGTGGGATAGCCTAGCTCCCTGCCCCGCTGGTCGCCTTTTACGACTTCACCGCGAATCTCCCAATTCCAGCCAAGCAAGGTGTTTGCTTCTGAGATTTTTCCATGCCGCAGTAATTGCCTGATTCTGCTAGAAGAAATTTTCTTTGATTTTTTATCCTCTGAATGCTCCACAACTTCATCCACAATATCTGTGGGTAAGTTGGTGGCGATATGTTCGGGTTTACCCTTTCGCATTTGGCCGAAATGAAAATCATAGCCAATCACGACATGCGCCGCGCCGAGGCCGCCGATCAAAATATCATTTATAAATTGCTCTGCTGTCAGGCTGGCAAAATCCCAATTGAATTCAAGGGCGAAAAGTGTATCAACACCCTCCATGCTCATCCGCCATTGCTTTATGCCTGCGGGGGTTATGCGAAATGGCGGATCATCAGGGCGGAAGAGCCAGCGGGGGTGCGGTTCAAATGTTAGAACTGCGAGCTGTTTGTTTTCTCGCACGGCAATTTCTCTGCCCTTTTGCAACAAGACCTGATGCCCCTTATGTACGCCATCAAAATTACCAATAACGACAACCGCGCTTTTTGCCGTATCGGGTATTTTATTGATATCTTTGAAAATTTTCATAGGGCTTGTTTTAAAGGGTGGACAGATTTTATCAATAAAAATTTTATAGGTGTTATTTCAAATTTAATATGTAACGATTTTTTTTGCTCATACGAAATAGAGTATGAAAGGGGGCATGTTGCAACCCTTCATTATAATATTACACATTTCTTATTTAAGGAGAAATTATATGATTTCAAGAAAAAGCATGAATACTTTGTTGGCTGGTGCGGTTGTTATGACTGTTGGCGGCTTGAGCACGCAGGCAATGGCCATGGATGCAGACAAGGAAAAATGTTACGGCGTTGTAAAGGCCGGACATAATGATTGTGCGAATGCCGCAAAAACGCATTCTTGCGCGGGTCATGCCGAGGTTGACGGGCATGGCGGTGAGTGGCTAGCATTACCAAAAGGTGTTTGTGAAAAGCTTGTTGGCGCGTCCTTAATACCTATCTCTGCCGATGCAAAACCAGCGATGACCGAAGAAAAGAAAGACATGTAATCACGTCTTATGACTGATTTATCTCGATATAGCACATTCCCACTTGCGTCAGTTCCGACTGAGGTAGTGGGAGTTGGTTTACGGCACCCTTACTATAAAGAGGTTTTAAAAACCGATTTGAATTTGGGGTGGCTGGAAGTGCATCCGGAAAATTATTTTGGCGGCGGGGTGCATCGGCATTTTTTAGGAAAAGCACGAGAACGTTTTCAAATTAGTTTTCATGGGGTTGGATTATCGCTTGGCTCTGATCAGGTGGTCGATACTTCACACTTGGCAAAGCTTAAAGAGCTCATTGATATTTATAATCCCTTTCATGTGTCCGATCATGCGTCATGGAGTGCGAGCGGTAATGCGCATTTAAATGATTTATTGCCGCTTCCTTATAGTCATGAAAGTCTATCGCAGCTCTGCGATAATGTTAACAGGACGCAGAATTATTTGGGGCGGAAAATACTTGTTGAAAATCCGTCAACTTACATTGCGTTTAAAGATAACGACATGAGCGAGGCAGCATTTATGAATGCGCTTGCAGATAAGACAGGTTGCCGGATATTGCTTGATATAAACAATATATATGTGCAAGCGCGTAATCATGGGTTTGATGCGTTCTCTTATATAAACGAGATTAAGCCTGTGCATGTCGGGGAGATGCATTTGGCGGGGCATACAGAGCGTGCAATTGGCGAAAACGTAATTTTGATTGATACCCATAACCAGCCCGTGTGCGCGGATGTTTGGGATTTGTATATATATGCGGTGCAAAAATTTGGGACAGTGCCAACCCTGATTGAATGGGATAGTGATTTTCCGGCCCTTGATACTCTAGTGGATGAAGCTGATAAAGCCCGTGCAGTTATAATGAACATTCAAGCGGAAAGCGTTTCGCATGCGGCTGAATAAGGTTCAAAATGATTTTAAAGATTTGATGCTGGATCATCCTGATGCGCTTAATGTACCTCCCTCAGATTTTTATGATATTTATGAAAGCGGTGACGTTGCGTTGCCAGAGCGCCTCAAAATTTATCGGAATAATATTGTCGGTAGTTTAACCGATGTGATGGTTCAGTCTTTTCCGATTATAAATGCATTGGTTGGTGAAGATTTTTTGAGCGGTATGGCGCGGCATTATGTTTTGAATACTCCACCGCAAAAAGGATGCCTTAATACATACGGTGACCGGTTTGATGCTTTTATATCAGAATTTAAACCTGCGGCTGCGCTACCATATCTTCCTGATGTTGCCACATTTGAAATTGCGCTTAATCATGCCTATTACGCAAAAGATGATATGGCAGCGATGGCGGAAGTTTTAGCCGATATTGCGCCGGAGATGCTTGCCGATACTGTGTTTTATTTTAGGGATAGTGTACGGCTTATTTCATCGACCTACCCGCTTTCTCATATCCGCGATTTTTGTTTGACCCAAAATCAGGAAGATACGCTTGATCTAGACGCGGGCGGGCAATCCCTTATGATCTATAGGCCGGCGCTTGAGGTTAAAATTATTACCGTTAGTATGGATGAGTTTTTGATGCTAAGCGCCTTATACGCAAAAACGCCTTTAGGCGATGCGGTGGCGCAAACAATGGACAGCTATCCTGCGTTTAATATACAGGCATTTTTACAAAAATTCATTGTGCTTGAAACTTTTTGTGATTTTAAAGCGAATGCGGTTATATAAAATATTTAAGAGAAAGCATATTTTTATAATGAAAACATTTTTTAAAAAACTAGATCGCGGGATTACGCCGCTTCGTAAAGTGGCGATGTATATTGGCGCGCCCGTTTGGGATCTGGCTGCGCGGCTTTATTTAGGCTGGGCATTTTTTAAATCCGGTATGTTGCGCTTTGCCGACTATATGAATGGCAATTTTAGCAATCAAATATTCCTTTTCGAACTGGAGCATCCCGTCCCTTTTCTTTCACCTGAAATTGCGGCATACGGCGCAACCGCCGGAGAATTGATTTTGCCTGTTTTACTGGTTCTTGGGTTATTTTCGCGTTTCGCGGCGGCGGGATTGCTCATTATGACGGCGATTATAGAGCTCACTTATATCCATTCTTTGCAGCATATATTATGGGCCTTTTTGGGTGCATCTATTTTTGTAAAAGGCGGAGGGCGATTAGCGTTAGATTATTATATTTTGAAATATCTGCATAAGTAAGCATTACCCTTTACACGTGCCAAGTGCCACGCTACACATTACATTATGCGAAATGTTTATTATCTTTTGTTTGCTTTTTTTGTGATGGTGGCCGATCAGGTTAGCAAATGGGGCGTTATTGAATATATTATAAAGCCGACTTTAAGGGGGCATGCCGATGCACCCATTTTTGCCGAACGTGATTTGGTTCAGCATTTGGAACCATCCGGATTTTTTCATTGGCTTTTTACCCCGCACGGCCTTTGGCCATATGTACAAATCGAAGTCTTGCCGTTTTTCAATTGGGTTATGGTTTGGAATAAAGGCGTTAGCTTTGGTATGTTCAACCAAGGCGGTACAATTGCTGTGACGCTTTTAATTCTTTTATCTTTTGCGATTACTATATGGTTTTTGATATGGCTTTTTAAGACGAACGCACGTATGCAAAAAATTGGGATTGCGCTTGTGATTGGCGGCGCGTTGGGTAATGTTTTTGACCGCTTCAAGTATGGCGCTGTTGTAGATTTTCTTGATTTTCATATTGGCGATTGGCATTATCCGGCCTTTAATATTGCCGATAGCTCGATTGTGGTAGGCGTTGTTATACTCATAATATATGCCATGTTTTTTGAAAATTCATTTCATAAATAAAACAAACGCTTTACTCTTTGGTATATACTTTCATTCGATCATCATTTTAAAGAAGAATATCTTATAATTATGCGTTCATTTTATACAATACTAATCCTTACTATATCTGCCAGTATCGCGGTTTCATGTTCAAGCACCAAGGAACAGCTTGGCCTTAGCAAA
The DNA here is from genome assembly GCA_963702155.1 of uncultured Alphaproteobacteria bacterium. Taxonomy (GTDB): domain Bacteria; phylum Pseudomonadota; class Alphaproteobacteria; order Micavibrionales; family Micavibrionaceae. The sequence continues at coordinate 68,964 of OY969717.1, read as the reverse complement.
AAATCTCCGGATGAATTTGCGGTTGTCAAACGCGCGCCGCTTGAATTGCCGCCGAGTTATACTTTGGCGCCTCCACGGCCGGGTGCGGCGCGTCCTCAGGAAACATCGCCAAATATTCAAGCTAAAGAAGCTGTTCTAGGTGCAAGCACTTTACAAGCCAAAGATGGCGTTACAGCAGGCGAATCTGTTTTGCTACAAAAGGCCGGTACTGGGGTTGCCGATCCTTCGATCCGTGCGAAGGTGGATGAGGAAAGCAATGATTACGACCGCAGCAAAATACCTGCAGCGAAGAAGCTTTTTGGCCTAGTTAATAATGAAGACCCGCCAGAAGAGGTTGTTGATGCAGAACAAGAACTTGAGCGGCTGCAGCAAAATGCCGCAGAAGGTAAACCCGCAACCGAAGGCGAAACACCCAGTGTGGAGCGATAGAGTTATTTATGAGAATTGTTTTATTATTTCCACTCTTGATAATAGCATTTGCATGCCCGGTGTTGGCACAAGATACGGCTCCATTAGATGTTCAGTCCGCAGAATCTTTACCTCAGAAACCTTCTGAAAATTCGGAAACAAAGGCTGTTGAAAAAGTTTTTAATGCGGAAACATTTACCCTTGAAAATGGTTTGCAGATTGTTGTTATTCCCAATCACCGCACGCCTGTGATCACAAATATGGTGTGGTATAAAGTCGGGGCGGCGGATGAACCGTGGGGGCAATCGGGGATTGCGCATTTTTTAGAGCATCTTCTTTTTAAAGGCACAAGCGGCCTTGAACCCGGTGAATTTTCGGAAACCATTAAAAAGCTTGGCGGGCGTGATAATGCTTTTACCTCGCAAGATTATACAGCCTATTTCCAAACAGTATCTTCGGAGCATTTGGAAACCGTTATGCGTATGGAAGCCGGACGTATGCGCGGCCTTAACCCGCCGTTGGAAGAAGTAGAATCCGAATTGCTTGTTATTCAAGAAGAACGTAAACAGCGTACGGATAACCATCCGCGTGGACGATTTGCAGAGCAACTTGGTGCTGCGGTTTATATCAACCACCCTTATGGCATTCCAGTTATTGGATGGATGCATGAGATACAAACGCTGACATGGGACAAGGCCAAGGCATTTTATGATCGCTGGTATGCCCCCAATAATGCGATTTTAATCGTAAGCGGTGATGTAACAGGTACGCAGGTTTATGATTTGGCAAAAGAGATTTATGCCCCCTTAAAAGCGCGTGATATTCCGGCACGCGTAAGGCCAAAAATTCCGCCGATGAATTCAGATGCCATCATAACGTTGCAGCACGAGCGAATTGAACAGCCAAGCGTACAGCAGGTTTATCTTGCTCCATCATATAATCAGAACGATAAAGACGCGCTTGCCCTACAAGTTTTGGAAGAAATTATGGGCGGCGGAGCATCTTCACGGTTTTATAAATCTATTATTGTGGATCAAAAACTTGCGAGCAGTGCAGGGCTTTCCTATAACGGCACGGCGCTTGATACAGCCGATATAAAGGTTTACGGCAGCCCGCTTCCCGATGTTCGTATTGATGTTTTGGAAGATGCTTTAGAGGCGGAGATTGCGCTGCTTTTAAAATCTGGCGTGAGCGAAACGGAAGTTTCAGAAGCCGTTACACGTATGCAAAATAGTGCGATCTATGCGCGAGATAGCGTTAGCGGGCCGGCGATGACTTTTGGTTATGCGCTTTCTACAGGCTCAAGTATTGATGATATTGAATACTGGCCAGCGCGCATCGGTAAAGTTACGGTGGATGATGTGAACCGCGTTGCGCGTACATACCTCAATCATGAAGAGCCTTATCTTGTTCCGTTTGTACGGGGGTATTTATTGCCGGAGGGATATCTGGATATGTCAGAAGCGAACGATAATGTTAAAGAAAATGTTATTCCTGATGCCACTATAAAAAAAGACGCAGCGAATGATAATATACCTGCGCAAAACATGGATACCGACGACATTCCAAGTGTGCCCTCTATTGAGACTGTAGCACCCAAGGCCTTGACCTCACCATCATCTCAAGCGGTAGGAGAATAAATATGACGCGTGTTCTTCTTGTTTTTTTGTTTGGTGCTATGCTTGCCGTCCCTGCATTTTTTTATATTCAATCAAACGTCGTTGTAGATATGCCGGAGACCGAGAATTTATCAATATCTTCAGATGACGGGGATCTGGACACTGCAGATAGAGTTGCTGTAATCGAGGATATAGTTGAAAACATAGACCAAGATGTCGTTTTGGGCGTGCAGGCTATTAATGTAAAACCCATTGATCTTACTAATTTGCCGCCGCCTTCAGACAAACCGCTTTTAAATATCAAGCAGGTTGAAAGCGATGGCGGTATTAAAGCATGGCTTGTTGAAGATCATACTGTTCCTGTTATTGCCATGCAGTTTGCATTTAAAGGTCAAGGCGCGGTCAATGATCCGGCAGATTTGCAAGGGCTGGCACTGCTTGCGTCTAATACGATGGATGAAGGAGCCGGTGATCTTGATTCGCAAAGCTTTCAAAAAGAATTACAAGATTTGAGCATATCGCTCCGATTTAATAGTGGGAGAGATCATTTTGGCGGTGCCGTTAAAACGCTAAGTCAATATCAAACCCGTGCGTTTGAATTGCTCACGCTTGCGCTTACTAAAGCCAGATTTGATGTGGATGCGGTTGAGAGAATGCGCGCGGCCAATCAGGCGCGCATACGATCATCATTGACAGACCCGGACTGGATTTCAGCGCGCATTATGAACGATAAGGCGTTCCAAGGTCATCCTTATGCGCAGAATAGCGGCGGAACTCTTTCAACTCTGGATACTATTACGCCGGATGATTTACGCGCTTTTGCTTCTGCCCTCTCTCAAGATCGTCTGCATATTGCCGTTGCCGGAGATATTGACGAAACGGTGCTTAAATCTGTGCTGGATAATGTATTTGGGGATTTACCAAAAATATCCGAGCGTAATGATGATATGAAGGCGTTTGAATTACAGAATACAGGGTCAGTTTTTCTTCATGAAAAGGATATTCCGCAAACTGTTATTGATGTTATGCAGCGGGGGGTGGATCACCGTGACCCTGATTATCATGCGGCGCAGATTATGAATTATATTTTGGGCAGTTCTGGCTTTGGATCGCGGCTGATGAAAAAAGTGCGAGAAGAGCGCGGCCTTACCTACGGAATTTATACAGGATTTACCGATATGGAATATCTGGACACCCTCACGCTTAGTACATCGACCGCCAATGAGAATGTGCCGGAAGTACTTTCAATTATTCAAGAAGAATTCAAAACCCTACAAAATGAACCCATTACAGATTTAGAACTGAATACAGCCAAAGCGTATTTGATCGGATCGCTCCCGCTTTCGATGACGTCCACAGGGGATATTGCATCTATTATGATGGCTTTACAGCTTGAAGGCCTGCCGCCTTCATATTTAAAGTCACGCTCACAAAAAATTTATGACGTTACTACCGAAGATGTGAGCCGTGTATCACAAAATATTTTATCGCCTGATGAATTTGTGACAGTGCTTGTGGGCGCACCGCCAGAGATTGAAGGTGCATTGAGAGTGGACTCTTTACCCAATGTTGAGTAAAAACATTTTTATATTTTTTGAAAAAGCCTTACGGATATACGGATTTATATATGACGCGTACACAAAACCCAACAACATTGCTCGCTTGGCAAGCTTTACAAAATCATTTTGAAGAAACAAAAACTACCCAACTGCGTGATCGTTTTAAAAATGAAGCTGCGCGGTTTAATGCTTTTAGTATTCAAGCGGGCGCGGTTTTTTATGATTACTCTAAAAACCATATTGGACTGGATACTATTGATGCGCTTATGGATTTGGCAAAGGCGTGTGATGTTGAAGGTTGGCGGGATAAAATGTTCTCTGGCGAGGCCATCAATGAGAGTGAAGATCGCGCTGTTTTGCATACGGCGCTACGTGGCTCAACTGATGATGATATAAGCGTTGATGGCGAAGTTGTTGCGCAATTTGTTGCCGACCTTCAAGACAAAATTAAAAACTTAAGCGATAAAATTCGCGGTTATGATTATATCACCGATGTTGTAAATATTGGTATTGGCGGCTCTGACCTTGGGCCCAATCTAGTGTATGAGGCGTTATCCCATCATGCAGATGGCCCGCGCGTGCATTTTGTTTCCAATGTGGACGGATCGCATATTGCGCATGTCTTAAAAGATTTAAACCCGAAAAATACGTATTTTATTATTGCCTCCAAAACCTTTACCACACAGGAAACACTGACCAATGCGCGGACAGCTCGTGCGTGGTTTTTGAAAGATATGGGCGAGAGCGATATCCCCAACCACTTTGCCGCTGTTTCCACCAATATTAAGGCCGCCGGGGATTTTGGTATTAATGCAGGTAATATCCTGCCAATGCGTGACTGGATCGGCGGGCGCTATAGTGTGTGGTCAGGGATTGGATTACCCGTTGCCGTTTCGATTGGTTTTGATAAATTTAAAGATTTTTTAAATGGCGCACATATGGCGGATGACCATTTTAAAAATGCGGCGCTTGATCAGAATATCCCTGTTCTTATGGCGATGATTGGTGTTTGGTATCGTAATTTTTATAATTATGATATGCACGCTGTTCTTCCCTATTCGCAATATCTTGATAAATTTGCTTCTTTTTTACAGCAGCTTGATATGGAATCAAATGGTAAAGCGATTGATCGAAATGGAGAGCGTGTTGATTATCAAACGGGGCCAATTATATTTGGTAATCCCGGCACCAATGCCCAGCATGCGTTTTTCCAGCTTCTGCATCAAGGTACAACTATTGTTCCAGCGGATTTTATCTGTGCCGCTACGCCCGAGCATGATATCGGCGATCATCATCAAAAATTACTAGCGAATTGCTTTGCGCAAACCATGGCAATGATGGACGGGCAACCAAATCCGGATCAATCCTACAGATTGTTTGAGGGTAATCGCCCGACTTCGACCTTTGTTCTGGATACCCTTACGCCAGAGGCGCTCGGTATGCTGATTGCGTTTTATGAACATAAGGTCTTTGTGCAAGGAATTGTTTGGAATATTAACAGCTTTGATCAATGGGGTGTTGAATTGGGCAAGATTTTAGCCAAGGATATTTTGTCCGCGCAAGAACAGGGCTATAATTATTCCGGTTTTGATAGCTCAACGGCTGGTTTACTATCGCATGTGGACGATAAAAAAACTTAGAAATATTCATAAAATCTTCACGTAAATCCGTGTAAACTGATTTCAATCGTATTTATATAAAATGCGGTACAGGTGCTATGCATAAGGATTATGCCCCTGTTTTGGTTTATAAAATTTAAACGCGAAGAACCGCATGAAGCAACGAGTACCCGATTATAGTGATTTAGAGCCGCTTAGCCAGAGCGAGCTTAATGATGCGATCCGCAAACATGATATGTTCATGCGCGGTGATATGGGAGGCGCGCGCGCCGTTATCCAATATCGTAATCTTTCTCATCTTGTTTTTAATGCGTCAGATTTATCAGATGCGGATTTTACCGGATCAATGCTTCTGGATTGTGACCTAACAGGCTGCACTTTGCGCAGTACAAGCTTTTTTGCCTGTGATCTACGCAATACAAGCTTTAAACATGCTAATATGACACGCGTAGATCTACGCGGCGCGTATCTTGCCGGTACCGATATGAGCGGCGCGGATTTAACCAAGGCGGATATGCGCGAGGGTAAAATCATGCAACGTGACAAAAGCGGTATTCTGGATGATCGTAAACGATCTGCCGGTAAGGGGGGGCTTACAATTTTAATCGGAGCCAAACTTAATTCCACAAAAATGAACGGCGCACATGCCAATGGCGCGAATTTTAGCGATGCGGATTTGAGCAATGCCGATTTAACAGGTGCCGATTTGGAAGGCGCGGTCTTTAAAGGCGCAAATCTTGCCTCTACTAATATGAGTGGGTCTATCCTAACGGATGCGGATATGAGCGATACGGTTATTGCGGGCGCTAATATGGATGGGGCGGAGCGGCGCGGGCTTAACCTACTTGGCTCTAAAGATGAAGCAGATATGGGAGATGCTGTAGAGAATTTAGGTAAAACGTTGTCCCAACTTTTAGAGGAACATACGCTTTGGGTTGCGACAGCGGGGCGCGCAGGGCGGCAGCTTAATCTGGATGGGTATGATTTGCGTAACCTACCAGACCTAAAGCGTTTTCCATTAACGGCTATTTCTGCAATCGGGGCAAATTTTCTTAATCAGAATTTGAATTCATCCGAATTACAAAGCGGTGTTTTTGATAAGTCCGACTTTAGGGATGCGCGTTTGGTGGATGCGGACTTACGAGGCTCAAGTTTTAGGTATGCTAAGCTGACACGGGCGGATTTATCGCATGCGCGGCTTTGTCCATTAGAATTTAAAAAAGACACACGCAAAAGCCATTTTCAACACACAGATTTGAGCGGCGCAAATTTGCGATATATCACGCTTGAATACGCAGACTTAAGATATTGTATTTTGCGCGGTGTTGATTTAACCAGCGCGAATTTAACCGGTGCGGATTTGCGATATGCGGATTTAAGTGAGGCCATTTTAGATCATGCCATATTGGATCAGGCACGTACTGACCACGCCATTATCAAATCTTAAATCTTTTATCCACTTTGCTTTTTGACATTACACATAGCTTAAGCTGACATTTTGGCTTAAACGGTTTATCTTTCTTTTATGCGTATACGATATTTACCGGAAACCCTCATTAATCAGATTGCGGCGGGGGAAGTGATTGAGCGTCCTGCGGCGGCTGTTAAAGAAATGGCGGAAAATGCGGTGGATGCGGGCGCGTCTCATATTAAAATCGAGATTAAAGATGGCGGGAAGAGCCTGATTCTCATTGAAGATGATGGTATTGGTATGAGCCGCGAAGAGCTGGTTGCCGCGCTTGACCGTCATGCGACCTCCAAATTACCGGGCAATGATTTACTTGATATTCATCATTTGGGATTTCGCGGCGAAGCGCTGGCTTCGATTTCTGCGGTGGCGCGGGTTAAAATATCCACACGGCAAGCAGACTTAGAAGGGTGGGAAATTACGTGCGATGCAGGACATAAAAGCGCGCCGCGTCCTTCATCCCAGCCGAAGGGCACAAAAATTGAAGTGCGGGATTTGTTTTTTGCGACCCCTGCGCGGCTTAAATTTTTAAAGTCGGAGCGCGCCGAAGCCATGGCGGTTAAAGATACGGTGCAACGTTTGGCCATGGCGTTTCCGGCCGTTGGATTTACGCTTATCAATGATGGAAAAACATCTTTTAAAGCGCCTAGCCAACAAAGCGCGAAAGAGCGACTCGGCATAATATTGGGCAAGGATTTCCGCGATAATGCTATGCCAATTGAAGCAGAGCGAGAGGATATATTTTTATCTGGCTATGCCGCACTTCCAACGCTTCATCGCGGGACATCGCAATATCAATATTTATTTGTGAACGGGCGTCCTGTTAAAGATAAGCTTTTAAGCGGCGCAGTACGCGGGGCGTATGCCGATGTAATGGCGCGGGGGCGTTATCCAATGATCGCGCTATTCATACAATTATCGGCGCAAGATTTAGATGTTAATGTGCATCCGGCAAAAGCGGAAGTCAGGTTTAGAAATGCGGGTCACGTGCGGGGACTTATTGTTTCAACGCTTAAGCATGCACTTTTGGAAGACGGGTTTAAATCCTCCAGCACAACGGGCTTGGCCGCGATGAGCAGTTTAAGATCTTATGGCGGCACTTCACCTGCCCTTCCCTATCGCCAGTATGGAAATATGAGGCCGACCGCCGGATACAGCCAATCAAATGCAGGTGTGGTCTCACATATTTTAAATGCCCCACTTGATCAAGCTCAGACGCATTTGGCCGAAGCACGGCATAATGATTACGAAATCGCGCCCTCTTCTTTATTTGAAGCTACCCCTTCGGCGCGCGCAGATATTTATGATTATAATTTAGAAGCGCATAAGGCGGCTGAATGCTTTCCTTTAGGCGCGGCGCGGGCGCAAATACACGAGAATTATATTATTGCACAGAACGAGCATGGTTTTGTTATTGTTGATCAGCATGCCGCGCATGAGCGGCTTGTTTATGAGAAATTCAAGGCGCAAATGCAAGATTATGGCATTGAAAAGCAAGGGCTTTTAAGTCCGGAAATTATTGAAATGGATGAGGATACGGCACACCGGTTGTGCAGTTTTTCCGCTGTTTTGGAGCGCGCTGGATTAGAAATCCAACCTTTTGGGTCGGGCGCAGTCGCGGTTCAGGCGGTTCCGGCTTTGCTAGGGCAAAAAACTGATATTCGCGGGCTTATCATGGATTTGGTGGATGAGATTGCCGAACATGACACCGCGCAAAGTCTTCAAGAGCGCATAAACGACGTGCTTTCCAGCATGGCGTGTCATGGGTCTGTCAGATCTGGGCGGCGTATGAATGTAACTGAAATGAACGCGCTATTGCGTGAAATGGAAGCGACGCCCATGTCGGGGCAATGCAATCACGGGCGACCGACCTATGTAGAGATGGATTTAAAAGATATTGAGAAATTGTTCGGGCGGCGATGATATGGCGGATGATGATCTACATATGTCAGAAAGGCGCGCGCAAAGCCCGAAAACGCCAGAGCAGTCAAAAATACTTAAGCTTTACGGGCTTTTTATCGCATGTCTTTTGCTCTCCATTTTACCGAGCATCTGGGCGGCTTTATTGTCGTTTGTACTGTTTTTTATAGTATTGATTGCGGCTTATGTAATGCGCACGGATGAGCCAAAGCATAGTTTGACGGCCAATCATATGACATTTTTGATCCGTACCATATGGATCGGGAGTTTGATCGGCTTTATTACAATTATGATTGGTATTTTCTATTTCTTGAGCTTTGTTGATCATACGATGCTTGATCCTTGTATAGCCCGTTTAAGTGATATTTTCCGGATTATTGAATTGCCGCCAATTGATGAGCAAACGCCGATTGGTGAACTTATGAAGATAATAAATGATGTTATGATTGCCGAGCAGGAAAAAATCATGCCTGTTTTTAAAGTTTGTATTAAAGATTATATAAACGGAAATTTGGTCGTCTTTATCATTGCAAGTAGTATTATGATTGTGCCGATTCTGATTTATATGATTATGCGCATTATACGCGGGATACGGCACGCGCTTAAAGGGTTGAGGCTTGCGGATCCTAAGCGATGGAATTAATGTTTTAATTTATAGCGCATCCAAATATGCGCGTGCGGATTTTATATCTGCGATTAACGCATATTCCTTTTCCTCTTGCGCGGGATCAGCGCCATGTTTTTCTTCATTATATAGCCCGGCTTTGAATGTCTCTTCGATGCGGATCGCCTCATATATTTCATCCGGTGTGATTTCACTTTTTATAAAAGCGAGTGCCAAAACCAGCGAGCCTGTGGCAGAGGTTATAAGCTGGAGTATTGTAAAGTGGTCATTATCAAGCGCAAATACCTGCTTATGTATTTTTTTATGAAGTGAGGCGGGCTGGTTTAATGCGCTTAAACCTTCGGTGGTTTGAAGGCGCGCACCATATTCTTTTTCTGTCCAATCGATCCAGCGATCCCAGATTTCTGATTGTTTTGCCTTTAATTCTGGCGGCGTGGGAGAGCGATAGCAAATCAGATCTGTGTCCAGATATTTCAATGTGAGCGCACAGATTTCATCACGCTGGAAGGTTACACGGTCTATCTTTGTGCTGACCAATTGTGTTATCGGCATGGTTTCAGGATCAATATGCGTATCTTGCGCGCTCCATTCGCTTTGGATCATGCTGGCGATTTTTTCAGTGGGCGCGGCTAGTTCATTTTTCGCGGCGGTCTTGATCGGTTTATTATCGAGCGCGATTGACCAGCCTTTCGGCGATTTTATAATGTTTACCATTTTGTAAAAGCGTTTGTTTTTCTGCATTATTCTACTTCTGTATCTACCGAGGGTACGCACTCTTCGTAAGGTGGTTTTAGCAAAGATAGTTGCGGCGCGATATCGAGCGACAAAGTGGGGCGTAGTTCTTTTGCGGCTGTCTCATCTAATGATTGAATTTGATCTTCAGGTCTCTCGCTTAAAACCTGATGTAAATGGGTAATGAATTTGGCCCATTGTGAGTTCTCGCATATATCGGATATTTGTAGATTCTCCGTTTTAATTTTCCCTTCAAGGGTCATGCCGTTTGCTGTATTTGAAACGATTACATGCGGTTTTAAAACCGTTGTGCCTGATGCAAGATTGATTTCGCCCGTTAAATTTTTGGCTTCTTTTGGGTTTATATTATATTCGAGTGTGCCGTTTCCTACTGGTTCATCTTTATAGGATAGTTTAACATTATCAAGGGTAAAGCCGTCTTCTTGTAAAACTTGTAGAGCTTTTATATTGCCCTCTCCAAGCGTAATATTGAGCGCGCGATTTATATCGAAGCTGTACTTGGACAAGCCATTTCCTTTATCTTTTTCAATAACGGAAAGGGAAATTTTAATCGGCGCATCTTCAATCATACCATTTAAAAACAATGCCGCGTGATTTTGAGTTTCCGGTCTTTGGCTTAGCGTTTCATCTTGCTGTATACCGATTTTATTTATGACGACTGGTTTTTGTAATAAAACGCCGGCCTGCGCAATAATATTTTCGGCGTAAAGGCTTCGGAAATTTCCCGTTTGAAACATGACATCCCAAAAATCCATCGCGAATATGACTTTTCCAGCCGTGGCTTTTGGTGCAACGGCCGCTTCGGCATACAAATTTAGCCCTTCAAAATCCAAGCTGATCACGGGGAAAAATGTCAAGCCGTTTAATGTTGAAATCTCCGCTCTATATCCGGTGGCCCCGCTTACATATTCTTCAATGGATTTTTTTAAAGTATCGCTATTGCCGCCAAGGCCGCGCAGAACAGAAAAAACGATAAACAAAATCACGGCCAAGACGAGCGATATCTTTATAATCCGCCATATCCATTTTTTGAGCTTTGATTGTTCAGGCTTGTTATTTTCTTCGGTCATTTGTTTTACTTTGTTTCAACATCTGCGAACGGGTCGCCCTTGAATTTATAGTTTAGACCCAGCGCTTTCCAGCTTTTTTGTAAATCATAGGGCAGAGGTGCGCGGATATCGACCCATTGTTTTGTTTCGGGGTGCTTAAAAGACACAGCATAGGCATGTAAATGTAAACGGTCTGCAAAATCGACGCTTGCTATTGCATCTTTAAAAGTTGGCTGGTCGGCCTGTTCGTGCATTTCTGGCAGGCGTTTATATTTCGGGTCGCCTATAATGGGGCATCCCATTAATTCAGCATGGGCACGAATTTGATGCGTACGTCCGGTTTTGGGCCAGAATGCTATGAAGGCTGCCGTGTGTAATACTGTTTCGATAACTGTAAACTCCGTAAGGGCAAATTTACCTTCCTTATCATCCACAAAAACGCGCTCCCTGCCTGGTGCACCGCTTTTGGCCAATGGCGCTTTGATTGTACCTTCGGGAAGCTCTGGCGGTGGGGCAACAAGCGCCCAATAGGTTTTGCGAATTTCACGTTTTTTGAACATGGTACCCAATTGTTTGGCCATTTTGGCGGTTCGCGCCAGAAGAAGAACACCGCTGGTGTCTTTATCTAGCCTATGCACGAGACGGGGCTTTACGCCATCCTTGTCCTTTAATGCTTCAATTAAACCATCTACATGTCTTTTGATCTTTGTGCCACCTTGAGATGCCAATCCAAAAGGCTTATTTATTGCTACAATATCGCCTTTATCATAAATGACGATAGACCGGATAAATGATATATCTTCATCCGACATTTGTTTTTCGTATTTCTTATATTGATTACCCACGTTTGGTGTTCCAAGCGGCGGAATACGCAAAGTTTGGCCTTCGTTTAGCTTTGTATCGGGTTTTGCGCGTTTACCATCTATCCGCAGTTGCCCTTTACGGATTACTTTATACATCAAACTTTGCGGTAAGCTGGGAATATGTTTTTGAAGCCAGCGATCCAGACGCTGTCCGTCGTCATCCCTTAAAACGATCACATGCTGCACTCCTACCCCACTTTCGACTTTAGTTGCAGGGTTGTCTTTACTACTCATGATGTTATTCCTTTAATAATTGCCATGCCGGTGAACAGCGCGCCAATAGATAAAATGACAGATGCGGAGATATAGCTCGCACTTAATAGATATGCGCCGCGCTCATACAGGCTTACAGCGTCCAGGGAAAATGTTGAAAACGTTGTGAACGCCCCTAAAAATCCTGTTGCTATAAATAATTTTAAAATATGCGGTGGTTGCCATATGTGCGCTGCATAGGCGATCATCACCCCCATAAGGAATGAGCCCAATACATTGACAATCAATGTACCATAGGGAAAGCCTATCCCAAGATATTTTATTGCCGAGATATCAACGCCATAGCGCAATAGCGCACCTAATGCGCCGCCGGCGGCAATACTGGCTATTGTGTTTATCATGTTTTGTCCTTATGCAAGGGGCTAACAGGTTTTTATTTAAACGGTTTGTAGCATGTTTTCCAACCTTAGCAATAATTTTAAAGGGATACTACTGGCTTTCATCGGGTTTAGTGCGTTTGCGCTTGGCGATACGAGCGTTAAATATGTGTCCGGCATTTATGATGTTTTTACAGTACTTGCATGGAATGGTGTCTTTGCAATGCTTTATATGCTTATATTTTCTCGATGGCTTGGCGGGTGGAAACGTACAATTAAAACGCCTCATTTAAAAGTTCACATAGGGCGCGCCTTATGCAACACGGCTACCGGATTTTTAATCGTGTATGGGCTTTCTATGGGGTTAGAGCTGACCATCATGTATGCAGTTTTGTTTGTAACACCATTTATCAGTACGGTTTTGGCTATTCCTATTTTTAAAGAGCGTGTTACGCTTTTTCAATGGGCAATTATTACGTGCGGGTTTGCAGGTGTTTTGATTGTACTGCACCCTTGGGATAAGGCCATAGATATAGCCGTTTTAATGCCTTTGGCGGCAACAATATTTTTATCACTCTTATTTTTACTGGCGCGGTTTTTAGATAAGGATGAGCCGCTTTTATCGTTAGGGTTCTATCCTCTGCTAAATAACTTATTTATAGGGCTTACTGTATCGCTCGCCTATGGTAACATGCCGGCGCTTGAACATATGCCTTACTTTATGTTGAATGGAGGGACACTATTATGCGGTCTTGTTTTTACGTCGATGGCGTTTCGTATTGGAAAAACGGCGAGTGTTAGCCCCGTTCACTACACACAGATTTTGTGGGGCGTGTTTTACGGCTATTTTTTCTTTGGTAATTTGCCGGATTTTTGGACGATTGCAGGTGCAACCGTTATCATTGGAAGCGGGCTTGTACTGATTTGGCGGGAGCGAAAACAGGAAAAAGCTTTTCAAAGCAGGCCGCGACGATCTTTTTGATAAAAACGCTTTTTCAGACACCGAAAATCCAGCCTTCGCGGGTGCGGGCGGCCTTAGTCATAGCTGGTGGGTTCGAGATGCTAATTGGGATGTTTTCTTTGCCCTTGCACAAATATCTAAGGCCGGCGGCAGAAATGAGGGCGTCTGTATCATGGTCAGAGATTGAGCCGCTAATATCCATAGGCTCGCTGTTGATTGCTTTTAAACGCAAATTCAAATCTGCGGCAGTTTTTACCTTTGATACACCGTGTCCTGCGCGGCGCAAGAATTGGCGCGGGTAGATTTCGGTGATGACGATAGATGAGTGTTTGGCGGCTAAATTGTGTTCGAATGGCCAGATGGCGAGCGTATCACCGAGCGTTTTTTTCAAATCGAGAGCAACGCGCATCGCCGCCATACCGCCCTTGCCCACCTGTTTTGGGCCAATCAATTTAAACGGGCTTTCCGGCCAACCATACCCACCTTCCCCGCACGCAATTTCTGTGATGCGTTTGGGAAGGGTTAAATGCTGCGGCTTTTTGCCTTGCGTCCAAAAATATGAAGCGTATTCTGGATGCTCCCAAAATCCGGCGGCGAGATAATTAGAGAGGTTTACGCTTGTTTTTTCAATTGCGCGCCAAAGGTTAAAATATGTGAAGTCATCGCCGAATTGCTGAACACCTACTTTTTCAGCGTAACCAAAATTTGCGTCAATTCCGATAAGCGTTCGGCGTGATTGAGGCAAGTTTTTAATCCACTCACCAACAGCGGTGCGGCTCCAATATTTATGGTTTGGACATTGAATTATTGCTGGCGCGCCCTGCCCTTGCTCGCATTTTGCAATCGCAATACTACGCGTATGAATTGGCGCCTTTGCCCCTGACCAATCGATGCCAATAAATGTATTAAAATTATTCACTATGAACCTTACACGCCCTTGGTACGTTGTATATATAATTTATATAAGGAAAAATTTTTATGTTTGAATGGGTCACGGATACGCAAATCTGGATGAGTTTTTTAACACTTGCGGTTTTGGAGATTGTTCTTGGCATCGATAATATTATTTTTCTTTCAATTATTACATCAAAATTGCCGCCGGAAAAGCAGCGTAGCGCCCGCGTTATAGGACTTGCCCTTGCGCTAATCATGAGGATTGCAATGCTTTTTGGAATTGCATGGCTCGCGAGTTTGACAGCGGAAGTTTTTTCAATTTTGGGACATGGCGTTTCATGGCGAGATATTATTTTAGGGGCGGGTGGCCTGTTTCTTTTATATAAGGCCACAACCGAAATTCATCATACTGTTGATCCGCATGAAGATGAATTAAAAAAACAGAAGAAAACCATATCTTACAGTTCGGTGATTGCACAAATTGTTGTGCTTGATCTTGTATTTTCGCTAGATTCTGTGATTACAGCCGTTGGCTTAACAGATCAAGTCCCAGTTATGGTTGCGGCCATTGTGTTTGCGATTATTGTTATGCTATTTGCGGCAGAGCCAACAAGCGCATTCGTGCAAAAGCATTTATCAGTTAAAATGCTGGCGCTCAGCTTTTTGCTTCTGGTCGGGGTTGCGCTTATTGCGGACGCACTACACTTTCACATTCCGCGCGGGTATTTATATTTTGCCATCGCATTTTCTATGGGGGTGGAGGCGCTTAATCTATGGGCGGCACATAATCGGCGGAGGAAAGCAGAAAAAGCAAAATTATCCAATTGATTTTTTATCTCTCAACTTTGCCCAATATTCTAGCCGTTTATTGATCTCCCGCTCAAAGCCGCGATCAGGCGGCGTATAAAATTGTTCACGCGGCATCTCATCGGGGAAATAGTTTTGGCCGGAGAAGCCATGTTCGGTGTTGTGATCGTAGGCGTAGTCTTTGCCGTAGCCCTGATCCTTCATAAATTTTGTTGGGGCGTTCAAAATATGTTTTGGCGGCATGAGGGATCCGGTTGATTTTGCGCTTCGCCGCGCAGATTTATAAGCGCTATAGACCGCGTTAGATTTGGGCGCGGTGGCTAAATATGTGAGCGCTTGTGCCAGAGCAAGCTCACCTTCGGGACTGCCTAATCTTTCATATGTTTGCCAAGCTTGTACGCAGATACCCATAGCTTGCGGGTCGGCAAGGCCGATATCTTCAACCGCCATACGTGTCATGCGGCGGGCGATATATTCGGGGTCTTCACCGCCCTCAAGCATGCGTGCAAACCAATAAAGCGCGGCGTTCACATCAGAGCCGCGAACGGATTTATGAAGCGCGCTAATTAAATTATAATGCGCTTCATCGCCCTTATCATAGAGCGGCGCGCGACGTTGGACGAGATTAAACAGTCCTTCTTTATCCAGCGTTTCTTTGCTTTTAAAAACTTGTTCCGCCATGGTCAGGATATAGCGTCCATCTCCATCGGCCATCGCTTTCATTGTTCCGCGCGCGTCATAGGTTAAAGGCAAATCCCTGCAGGCTTCCGTTTCGGCCTTTTGTAAAAGCTTTTCAAGCGCGCCCTCATCAAGGCGTTTTAAAACAAAGACTTGCGCGCGGGACATAAGGGCGGCGTTCAATTCAAAAGACGGGTTTTCGGTGGTCGCGCCGATCAGCGTAATCGTGCCATCCTCGACCACTGGTAAAAAAGCATCTTGTTGCGATTTGTTAAAACGGTGGATTTCATCTACAAAAAGCAGCGTCCCCTGCCCGTTTTGTTTTCTGATTTTTGCGGCTTCGAAAACATTGCGCAAATCCTTAACGCCGGAAAAAATGGCGGAAAGCTGCTCATAATGCATATTAGTATGATGGCTTAAAATGCGCGCGAGTGTGGTTTTCCCGCATCCAGGTGGGCCCCATAATATAATAGACGGGATTTGACCGCCATCTAAAACCTTTGATAACGGGGCATTTTCACCAACAATATGATCTTGACCAACGATTTCGGCCAAAGAATTAGGGCGCAAGCGATCCGCCAATGGTCTATATGCTTGCTTTTTTGGTTTTTCTTCACTATTTTGCGCTTCAAATAGGTCGCTCATGGCTTGATCCTGCGGTAAAAAACTATATCTTATATAACAGGACATGCGCGAACATTTAAAGAACAAAATGAAAGTTCATTGATGCAAAGCTCAACTTTAGAATATACGCAAGATGTAGCGGATGCGACCGCACCAATTTTTGAAAAGCTTGGTAAGCAATACAAGCAGTCACATTGGGAAAGCCTTGCCCCTTATATTTATGAGATTAACCGTTTGAAGGCGGAAAAAAATGCGGTTATTTTGGCGCATAATTATATGACGCCGGATATTTTTTACGGCGTTGGCGACTTTGTTGGGGACTCTCTTATGCTGGCGCGGGAAGCGGCAAAAACGGACGCGCAGATGATTATTCAATGCGGCGTGCATTTTATGGCGGAAACGTCCAAAATCTTATCACCGGAAAAGAAAATTATTATTCCGGATATGAAGGCCGGATGCTCCCTCGCGGAATCTATAACAGCCGATGGCTTGCGTGCGTTTAAGGCGCAGTATCCGGGCTTGCCAGTTGTTACATATGTCAATACATCGGCCGACGTAAAGGCGGAATCCGATGTATGTTGCACCTCCTCTAACGCGCTTAAAATTGTTGAAGCAATTGCGGCGGAATGGGGTACGGATAAAGTTATTATGACGCCGGATATGTTTTTGGCGCAAAATGTTGCCAATGAGTTGAAAGCCAAAAGATCGCCCATAGAAATTATCTATTGGGAGGGGACGTGCATGGTGCATGAACGGTTTACGGCAGAAGATGTCCGCCAGTTTAAGGCACGCGGTGATGACGATTTGGTTGTACTTGCACATCCCGAATGCCCACCCGAAGTCATGGCAGAGGCCGATTTTTCCGGATCAACCGCGCAGATGGATGAATATATAAAGGTTTATCAGCCCGCCAAGGCCGTATTGATGACCGAGTGTTCGATGAGCGATAATATCGCCGCCGCCAACCCGAATGTTGAAATGATAGGCACGTGTCAAATGTGCCCCCATATGAAGAGAATTACGTTGCCGAAAATCTTGGAGAGCTTGCGCACCGAAGGGCCGGAAGTTTTGGTGGATCCGGCTATTATTGACCGTGCCCGCGTGCCGGTTGATAAAATGTTAGAGCTTAGCTAGCGTTTTATAATATTTTAAAGCCCAAATTTTGACCAAAAACTTTTTTTCTTTTCGGGTTTTGGATTCTGATTGTTCACTCTCAAATTAACACGCTCATAAACAGGTATGTCTTCTATAGCTACGCTTTGCATTGGTAAGCTATGATGTTTATTTCGCTCAATCCCTTGGTTTATGATATGCACATTTTTTCCCGTTGCGTTTAAAATGCGTGTTAAAGACATTTTATCAATATCTCTGTCAATATTTAAATCTACCAGCCCTTCCGCACCGCCCATTCTTTGGGTGACATTTGTTTCCTTATTAGGGCGATATGAAATCTTGACCATACTTTCATTTTTGTATTCATATTGAAGTATTCCAGTAACAACACCGTGAAATTCGTCTTTAATCATTTTTATGTATCTTTTGTGCTTTTTATATAGCGGTAATATGCTACAAAATTCTTATGTTATCAAATTTAATCATAGAAAAAGCGGTACGTGCCGCATTGGAAGAAGATCTGGGACATGGCAGGGATATAACATCCGAAGTTACAGTGCCAGAAAGTGCGCGCGCGCAAGCAATATTTAATGCACGTGAAAACGGCGTTGTCGCGGGTCTTATTGTGGCGCTGTCGACTTTTAGCCTATGTCACTCTGATTTTGATATGTCTATCGAAATTCAGGATGGCGAAACGGTGAGTGCCGGACAAACACTTGCAATTGTTGAAGGATCGGCGCGAAGTATATTAATGGCAGAGCGCGTTGCTCTTAACTATTTATCGCATATGTCTGGTATAGCGACAATGACGCGTAAATATGTTGATGCCGTACACGGTACAGATGCAGAAATATGTGATACGCGCAAAACGCTCCCTGGCATGCGTCCGTTTCAAAAATATGCCGTTGCAATGGGCGGGGGGTCAAACCACCGTTGCGGGCTTGATGATGCTATATTGATTAAGGATAACCATATTGCCATTGCAGGCGGTATTGAACAGGCGCTTGGTCAGGCGACATTATTGGCGGGGCATACGGTTAAAATCGAGATTGAGGTTGATACATTAGAACAGCTTGAAACCGTTTTAAACCATGGCGGCGCAGATATTGTTATGCTTGATAATATGGATACGCAAACCTTGAAAAAGGCTGTTGATCTGGTTGATCGGCGTATCATTACCGAGGCATCGGGGGGTGTTACATTAGATACAGTTGCCAGTATTGCACAGACGGGCGTTCAATATATCTCCGTTGGGGCGTTGACCCATAGTGTACAAGCGCTTGATATCGGTCTGGATATCGAATAATTATTTTAACGTATTAGTATTATTTTCATAATTTAAGCCTATCCTTGGATGTGGGATATATAAAATATGATGCGAATAAGGTTTTAGACCTTATTGCTGATAAGAAAAAATAAAAAATAGAGTAATTAGATGACGCGCTTTGACAAAGCTTTTGCATTCGTTTTTTCCATTGTATTTTTTAGTGGTGTTTTTGTAATGCCTGCTTACGCGCAAAAATACAAAACCCTTGATGAACAGGCGGTTACGCGTTTCATAGAGAAAACAACCAAGATTATTACAGGCAGTGCGGACAGCGTTTCACCGGATCAGGCCATACGATATTTAGAGCGGCACTTACATGATGATGCGCGTTTTAAAAGCGTAATGACCTATCAAATTCCGGGTTTCCCAACCCAAGAAAGCGCAATGCGTGTAGATAAGCGCGAATTTATAGAAAGCATAGACGAAGGCGCACAGGCGCTTACCAAATACCAAACTGAGGTTCAAATTAAGGACGTTCAAATTTCAAGCGATAAGCGCAAAGCCACGGTTCAAACAGTTAATCGTGAAATTGGCGCCATGGCGATTAGTAATGGTTTTGGGGAGCCAGAAGAGGTTCCTATCACAGGTACATCACAATGTTCACAGATTTTAATGCTCAATAAAAAAGGCGATATACAAATGTATAACGCCAATTGCGAAACTTTGATTGAGTTTTCGGGATTTTAAGGGCTATTGATTTCTTTTAAAAGTAACCCACTATAAGCTGTTCCAGCACCTGCAACCAAAGCAATTGCGCCAGCGCCAGAGGCGGCGGCCGCGAATGTCGCAACAAGTCCTAATCCGAACCCTGCACCTTCAACCACATTTGTAACTACCCTACCTGCACCCATTTTAAAATCTTTCTATATTTAAATTAATATTCAAAATACATCATTTATCTCTATTTTGTCAAATTTTACTTATAATACTCTATAAATTCTAACGTCTCGCGACCATCAATTTTTTTATTTCGGCGATGGCCTTTGCGGGATTTAGTCCCTTTGGGCATGTATTGGTACAGTTCATAATAGTATGACAACGATAGAGTCGGAATGGGTCTTCCAGCTGATCCAAACGCTCGCCCGTAGCCTCGTCACGAGAATCAGCGATCCAGCGATAAGCTTGAAGCAAAATAGCCGGCCCTAAAAAGCGGTCACCATTCCACCAATATGAGGGGCATGCCGTTGAACAACAAAAGCATAGAATGCAGGCGGCGGGGCCGTGACCATCATCACCGTTTAGTAATGTAGAGTCCTCTTCGGTTTGTAGGCGCTCCCGATCTGGGGTAGGGCTTTCGGTTTTTAGCCATGGCTCAATTGATTGATACTGTGCATAGACATGGTTTAAATCGGGTACCAAATCTTTAACCACCGGCATATGCGGCAGAGGCGTTATTTTGATATCACCGCTACAATCTTCAATCGGTTTGGTACACGCAAGCGTATTTGTGCCGCCAATATTCATGGCGCAGGATCCGCAAATCCCCTCGCGGCAAGAGCGACGCAAAGTCAGTGTACTGTCTACTGTGTCTTTTATGTGAAGTAGCGCGTCCAAAACCATTGGCCCGCAATCATCTAAATTTATAGTAAAGTTATCCATGGATGGATTTTCCACATCTCCATTTTCATCCAAATTATTTGGGCTCCACCGGTAAACGCTCAGCGTTTTTTTATTAGATGCGCCATTGGCGGCATCAACAGTTTTACCTTTTTTGATTTTGGAATTCTGAGGGAGGGTAAATTTTGCCATTATGTTTGCTTTGCTTGTTTTTAAATGATGAGAAACCACACACGCGCATTGTAATATATTTAAAATATATGCGTAAGGGCTTTTGTCATTTCGTTTTTTAATAAACCCGTGCCTTTGGTGGGAAGGCTTTGACTTCGTTTGTCAGGCTGTGGAGGGTTACAGGGCGGTAGCCGATTTGGGAATTGCCATGTTCGTCCAGCCAGATCACGCTATGCTTCATCCAGTTTTCATCATCACGATCCTTAAAATCTTCATGGGAATGCGCGCCGCGGCTTTCCTCCCGATTGGCGGCGGAATGCATTGTTGCGACCGCGTTACCCATCAGATTATCAAGCTCAAGCGTTTCCACCAGATCGGTATTAAATACCATCGTACGGTCTTTTATACCCAGATCCTGCTTGCCTTGGAAACAGGTGTTTATTTTGCCCACGCCCTCATTCATGCTTTCAGTTGTGCGGAATACGGCGGCATGGTTTTGCATGGTCTTTTGCATTTCACCGCGAAGTTGCGCCGTTGACGTGCCGCCATCAGCATAGCGGAAACGATCCAAACGCTCTAACGCGCGGGTGCCATCATCGCCGGAAAACGGACGGTGTGATGCGCCGGGCTGTATGGTTTCCGAAGCACGGATCGCAGCGGCGCGGCCAAAGACCACAAGATCCAGCAGGGAGTTTGAACCCAAACGATTAGCGCCATGTACGGAAACGCATCCTGCCTCCCCAATCGCCATAAGGCCTGGTACAATTGCATTAGGGTCATGCGCGGTTGGGTTGATGACTTCTGTACGGAAATTGGTTTGAATACCGCCCATATTATAATGCACAGTTGGCAGAACGGGTATGGGCTGTTTCGTGACATCCACGCCTGCAAAAATTTTAGCCGTTTCGGCGATGCCTGGCAGACGCTCGTTAATAATGTCCGGATCAAGGTGCATAAGGTTCAAATGGATATGATCATTGCCGGAGCCAACGCCCCGCCCTTCCCGAATTTCAATGGTCATGGAGCGAGATACAACATCGCGAGAGGCTAGATCTTTCGCGCTAGGTGCATAGCGTTCCATAAATCGTTCGCCCTCAGAGTTGGTGAGATACCCTCCCTCCCCGCGTACGCCTTCGGTTATAAGGCAGCCTGCGCCATATACGCCGGTTGGATGGAATTGTACAAACTCCATATCCTGCAAAGGAATACCGGCGCGCAGAACCATACCATTTCCATCGCCTGTGCAAGTGTGCGCAGAGGTACATGAGAAAAATGCGCGGCCATAACCGCCGGTTGCCAGAATTGTTTGATGTGCGCGGAAACGGTGGATTGTACCATCATCCAGATTCCAAGCCATAACACCAAGGCATTGTCCATCTTCGCTCATGATAAGATCGAGGGCGAAATATTCAATAAAGAACTCAGCCTTATGTTTGAGGGCCTGAGTATAAAGCGTGTGCAAAATGGCGTGACCTGTCCGGTCGGCGGCGGCGCATGTGCGTTGGGCTGTACCCTCACCATAATGAGTGGTCATGCCGCCGAAGGCGCGCTGATAGATTTTTCCAGCGGCTGTACGCGAAAATGGCACGCCGTAATGTTCAAGTTCGATAATCGCGGGGATGGCCTCGCGGCACATATATTCGATAGCGTCCTGATCACCAAGCCAGTCAGAGCCCTTTACCGTATCATACATGTGAAAGCGCCAGTCGTCCTCGCCCATATTGCCAAGCGCGGCGGAAATTCCGCCCTGTGCCGCCACGGTGTGCGAGCGGGTGGGGAAAACCTTGGAAATAATGGCCGTATTCAACCCTTTTTCCGCGCAACCAAAGCCAGCGCGCAGCCCCGCACCACCAGCGCCGACAACGACCACATCAAATTCATGATCGATAATTTCATATTTTTGGGATGGTTTGTTTTCAGTCATTTTATTTCCTTTAAACCCCTGCCGTAAAGGCGATTTTTAGAACGGAGAAAATACTTGCGACACCAACGCCGAAGAAAAAAAGTTTCATACCAATAATTTTTATAAATTTAAATCCTTCATGATGGATATAGTCTTCATAAATAACCTGTAAACCCAATGAAGCGTGATAAAATGTGGACAATATAAATAATACCATCAAAATGGCGTTTGTGGGCTGCGCTTGCCAGCTTGTAAAGGTTTGATAATCCGCACCGATCAAGTGAATAATGCTTAAAATAAACCATATGACAAGCGGTATGTTGGCAATTGCTGTTATACGTTGCATTGTCCAATGCTCAACACCTTCTTTGGCAGATCCAAGCCCGCGGGCGCGGGCAAGCGGGGTTTTAATGCCGTGATTTTCCCATTTCATTTTCATTATTCTGCGGCCCCTTCTGTAATGTCTTGTGAGTCGGTGGCGCTTGCCTCAATCATAATTCGCTCTGCCTCCCCGTTCATATTATATGCGCTGTACCATGTGAGGGCGGTCAGGACAAATGACGCGGCAAGCACCAAATATCCGGCCTTATAGGCATTTTCCAATTTAAACAAATATCCCATATCCCAAAACAGGTGCCGAATGCCATTGCACATGTGATAGAAAAGCGCCCATGTCCAGCCAAACATTGCGGCGATACCCAGCGGGCATGTAATGAGCGCCATCGCGGTATTATAAGCATTTTGTCCTGTTCCAGCGGCTACCAAAAGGTAGACCACCAGTAATGTTCCAACGGCAAGAGCCGCGCCGGTAACACGATGAAAGATCGACATGCCGGAGGTTAATTGCGGTTTGTAAACTTGTAAATGCGGGGAGAGTGGACGATTATTTTTATCAAATGTGGTTTCGGACATTTTTTATTGCCTTTAGATTTTTTACTGAAAATAATAATAAGGCATAGGCACGATAATTCAATGTGTTTCTTTGTACGCCCCTAAAAAGACCAAAGAATTTTATTTGCGATATTTCAATATATCCTTTATATTTTTTGACACTTTCAAACTCATAATAAAAGAGAATTTTACAAATGAATAAGAATACAGCGATTATTACAGCCGCAGCAACAACGTTTAATCTTACGGCCTGCGATAAAAATTATGTTATTGAAAACAATGAAGCAGTTGTGTCGTTTGAAGACGGATTTTATCTTGTTGAATATAATGAAGATCAAAGCATTAAAAAGGTTGAAGAGCTTTACGAAGGTGAAGCGTATGATCGTTCGACAAAATTTGTTGAATTAGATAATGGTGCAACAATGCGTTTGGATATTGGTATTTTCAAGGATAGCCGCGCCACCGAAACCGGGGCAGCGCTTGGAAAGGCTATTGAAAACCCTAGAATTTTTGTTCCTAAGGATGATCAGCCTCATGATAAAAACGAGAAACTTCCTGGACAAAGCCTTTAGGTTTTAATCAACAACTCCGCAATCTGTACGGTATTTAAAGCCGCGCCTTTGCGCAGATTGTCGGCAACACACCAGAAGTTTAAACCGTTTTCAACTGTCGGGTCTTCGCGGACCCGGCTGATGAAGACATCATCATCGCCTTGTGCTTCGCAAGGGGTTATAAACTCAAGCTCTTCTTGCTCCAGATCAATAAGTGTTATGCCTTCAAATTTACGCCATAGCTCCTTGGCCTTAATAGCTGATAATTCATTTTCAAGCTCAACATTAATCATTTCAGAATGACCGATAAAGACGGGAACGCGGACGCAACTCGCACTGACCTTTATTTTTGGGTCTAAAATCTTCTTTGTTTCGGCAACCATTTTCCATTCTTCCCTTGTCATGCCATCATCCATAAATTCATCAATTTGCGGAATGACGTTAAAAGCAATTTGTTTTGGGTATACATTTGGATATGGAGTGTGGTTGGCGTATATGCCCTTGGTTTGATTAAATAATTCATCCATAGCTTTTTTACCGGAGCCAGAAACGGATTGATATGTAGAAACGACAACACGCTTAATGGTCGCGGCATCATGGATAGGTTTCAAGGCCATCACCATCTGAATGGTTGAGCAATTCGGGTTTGCGATGATGTTTTTCTTTGTATGATTTTTTATAGCTTCGGGGTTCACCTCCGGCACGATTAGAGGCACGTCAGGATCCATGCGCCAGTAGCTGGTGTTATCAATAACCACCGCGCCGGCCTTTGCAGCCTTAGGCGAATACTCGGCGGAGACTTTACCACCGGGTGAAGATAGCACGATATCCACGCCTTTAAAGTCAAATTTGGCGAGGTCTTGCACCTTCAGATCTTTATCACCAAAGGAAATCTCGCGCCCGACCGAGCGCGCAGAGGCGAGCGCGATCACATCATCAGCCGGAAAATTACGCTCATCCAGAATCTTTAAAATTTCGTGCCCTACGTTTCCGGTGGCACCCACGACTGCAACTTTATAACCCATATCTATATCTCCTTATTGAATTGTGATACGCTAAAACGCCTGTAATGTTAACCCCCTTTCTTATTGCTATTTCATTCTTTTCATGACCGAGAAACAATCCAAAACCATTGCCGCGCTACGCCAGAAAATTGAAGAGGCTGACGCGGCGGCAGAAATGAAGTCTAATTTTTTAGCGACGATGAGCCATGAAATTCGCACGCCTATGCAGACTATTTACGGTTTGCTTGAACTTATTACAGAAGAAAAACCAGATGGCAAAGTTCAGAATATGGTTGGTATTGCACAGACAGCGGCGAGCGGATTGCTGGAAATTCTTGATGATATTCTTGATTTGGCAAAAATGGATGCCAATAAAATGGCGCTTGATATTTTTGAGGTTCCGGTACGGTTGCTTGTGCGCGGCACATTGGAGGCGCTATCTGTTAAAACGCAAAGCGGGCGCGTTGCGCTAATTGATGATATTAGCCAAGATGTGCCGTTTGTTGTTATCGGGGATCCCAAACGTTTGCGCCAGATTATTATGAATTTGGCGGGGAATGCCCTTAAATTTACTGATGAAGGCACTGTTACTGTATGCGTGAATACGAATATCCAACACATCAAACCACATAAAGAACAAGTTGGTTTGCGTTTTGAAATTATAGATAGCGGTATCGGGATGAGCGAAGAAGTTTGCGCACGCTTATTTAGCTCTTTCACGCAAGCGGATAGCTCAACCTCCCGCAAATATGGGGGTACGGGTTTGGGGCTATCTATTTCCAAAAAGCTGGTTGAATTGATGAACGGCGAGATTGGTGTTGAGAGCGTACCGGGCAAAGGGTCTACATTTTGGTTTGAAATTCCGACCGAAGAGGTCAGCACAGATGCCGCGGTTATTGATTTACCCGCACTTGATGGAATATCCGTTTTATCGGTGGAGGATCACCCGCAAGGCGCAAAGGAAATTGTTAGTTCCTTGCGATCTATGGGCGCAAGTGTTGAGAGTTGCCCTACTTTGAAAGAGGGTACGGATTTGATCCGCAGGCGGCCATTTGATGTTGCCATTATTGACCAAGGTTTGCCGGACGGGCTTGGTATTGATCTGATCCGTGAAGCTATGGAGTTGCGCCCCAATACGGGGCTTATTATGTATACGGTGCGCGATGATGTGGGATTGCAACATACATTACAGGCGCTTGGTGTAACCTATCTAACAAAGCCTGCAAGCCGCGCGGGGCTTGGGGAAGCGGTGAGGGATGCCGCCAGCCGGTCGCACACGATTGATATTAGCGGGCCGACAAAACTTTTAATTGCGGAAGATACACCAAGCGTACAGGATATTTTATCGCGGCAGCTAGATAAACTTGGCGTTGAGGCAACCTTTGTTGCTAATGGGCGGCAAGCGTTGGACGCGTTAAAAACCGGTGAATACGGAATTCTTATCACTGACTTGCATATGCCGGATGTTGATGGATACGCGCTTGTAGAAACTATCCGGTCTAAGGAAAAAAATACGGATACCCATTTTCCAGTCATTGTTTTAACAGCAGATGTCCAGATGGCACAACGCGAGATTTATCTGCAAAATGGATTTGATGAATGCTTGCTTAAACCCGTTTCTCTTGGCCAATTCAGGCGGTTACTTGTGCGCTGGGGTTTGCTAAGTCTGCAAGACACGGTGGAGGCCAGCTCTTCCAAAGACCTGCGCATTTCGGAAAAAGCAGCCGTTGATCTTGATGCTGTCGAGAATCAGATGGGCGCAATGGATGATAGCGCTATTGAAATGCTCAAAATGTTTGCCGATTTTACCACGCCTCTTATTGAAAAAATCAATACTTATCATTCGGAAAACCAATATAACGATTTGGCTGAAGCCGCCCATAGTTTAAAAGGGGCGGCACGATCGGCGTGCTGTTTAATTTTAGGTGATTTATCTGGCGAATTGCAGGATATGGCTGAAAAAGGGCAAAGTTCAGATGAACTGATTGCATCAATTAAAGTCGAATATAAACGCGCAAAAGCCGAGATTACGGCGCTTTAAGTTTTGTAAAAATATTATTTAAGGGGATACCGTGTGGTTAGAGTTATTTAAAGAACGTAGTTTTCGCTCTCCCTAATCTTCCCCCTATCTTCAAAATGCATCAATTTTTTTTAATTACCCTAAAAATAGTTGTGTCGGTCTATAATTTTCTTCCTGTTGGAGTTTCAATTTTTTTTTGCTAACTCCCTAGCTATTTTACGCTTGGGCATTTTTACAAAGGTATTAAATATTTTTTCCAATTTCCCTTGATATTTAAATAATATTGAAGATCGGAAGTATTATTCTGTTTTTTATGTTTTACTTTGAAATATTAAACATTTAACTACAGCCGGCGGTGGCTTCATCGCCATAGAATTGGCCAGTGCCGTTCGATATTACCCAAACACGGAAGCAGTAATGACCGCTTGGGCAGGTTACGACATTGGGGCTCGTACTATCCATATCAACGGCAGCGCCCGTTGCATTAATTAGATCTGCTTCACATTCAGAAAAACCTTCGTCAAATTTTTGTAGCGCTGTTTCGATAAAAGCATCCGTTTTATCGGTTTCTGTCCAGAAAAAGACACCATCGGTTTCATTGTAGTATTGCCAATCATCAAAGAGATCTGGTGCAGGCGGCATGTATTTACCGGAGCTACCTCCAAAAATTCGCGCGTGATCGGCTGCGTTTGCACCGCCGGGATTATTACCGGGGCAGCGAAAATTGCGTATCAAGCGATCGCCGGATTGACCGGGCGTTGCGGATGAGAAATGAGATGAGTTTGGATTGATGGGATATGTTTTTCGGGCGCCAGGATCAGAACCCGAGCCGGTTGCATCAATTGTTGTGTCGCCGCGCGGATATGTCAAAACGCATTCTTGTATGGCAGAGCGAATGAGATCTGCCTGCCCGCGCAGTTCAGTTATTGTTTTAAAAGCATTTTGGGAAGAGGTTTGCTGACTTGATGGTTCCATAAAGCTCATCGTTAAGGCCGCAAGGAGTGCGATTGCGATCAGGATATAAACGAGCGCGCTACCGTTTTCTTTATTATGCCGCTTTTGGGAGCGTTGAAGCATTATAAGATTTTACCCCTAACGCTCAACGATAGCGTGATAATATACAAAATTATCAGATGCGTTTATTAATTCAAAACAACCAAAAGGCTGGTTATTAAATACCGCTTGATCTTCCCCTATAGAACCGCCGCAACCGCCGTCACAAATATCCGTACGACCACCGGCACTACCATCGGTATTTATCATTTGTGTTGTGACATCAATACCGGTTTCAACTGGTGGTGTAGTTGGAAGCCCCAATTCCTCATTAACACGGGAGCATAAACTTTCGGTTATACCCGGTAAAAATGCGATATAATCTGCAGTCTGCGCCGTTGGCGTTCCCGGAGTACTGCCTGATGTGCCTACATAATAAATTTCATTTTCGGCATTAAAGACCCATGTACCCGGATCACTACTATTCAACATCATTTCAGATGGGGCATTTGCATAAGCCGCATTGCCGCCATCTGGATGAAACACACAACTGGCGCCACTATTTGAACAATCATCAAAGATAGAGGGTGTATTAAATTCTAAAGATCCGTCATCTATACCACGTACAATCATACGCATAACGGATGTTTTTATCGTTTGTGGATATTGGGTTAATGATGCACTGTTTATAAGCGAGCGCTCGCCACTGCCACTATCGCTATTTCCGCGGCTGGATTGAGTAACTGCATAAGACAGTGCCGCAAATAACGCCACCGCAATCAAGATTAAAAATAATACGTTTCCAGTTTCTTGGTTAGGTTTCAAATTCATCGTTATAAAATCTCTATTCATAAATTACTCCATATAACATGATAACATACTCTTTTTAAAAGGGTTAGCCCTTAAGGTTAAGTTTTTCAGCTATTTAATATCCACTCTATTTATTTTCAGGGTTGCGGCCAGCTTATATTTCTCACATTCGCGCCCGACACATAGTTTATCCATATGAACGCGCCAGCCTTTCCCACCGCTTTGCACATGGCCAATGGCTTCTCTAAACTGACCAAATTGGTTTGTGGTTGGCGCGGATATTGAAATTTGCGATCCCGAAGCCTTAATTTCAAGGCCCTGATATATATCAGATACATCATCGACAAAACCTCTAACCTCACCGGCACTTGCCAAAACATTTGTGATTTTTGGTACAACCGGCACTACAGCGGCGGCTTCTTCACGCTCGGCTTTTAATTCTGTCATTTTTTGTGTTTGTACGGTTGCAAATAAACCGCTTGCACCTGCCGTAGCCCAAACGGTAGCGGTTATGATCAGCATCATTTTATTTGTGTTTTGCGGTAATTTTTCAAGAAAATGGTTTAATTGATCTATTGCCGAAGGGCTTGTATAGCGCTTCAGTGATGACCAGTTAAATTTTTTAATTCCATCCAAATTCAAAACGATACCTCGGTTTTGCAGGTTTTATATCTGTTATTTTTTATCATTATAGTTACATAAAATAATAGTATCTATAATGTATTATAAATTTTAAGTATTAAAGTCTCTTTAATAAATATGGTCTTTTTCGACTTTTTAGACATTACTGACGTCCTTTTACGCGAACGCGGCCATCTTTTTCGATGGACTCACCCGGTTTACCAAACTGCCCGGCAAAGGCTTGCGGAATTAATGCTTCCCATTCTACCGACCCATTTTCCTCTACCTCATATTTAACAAGCGTGCCGTCGAATTTGGCAAGATCGTCCAATAATTCCTGAACACGCACCAAATGTTTTATGCTGTCACTCTGCATAACCTCAACCGCGCCCTCAAGTAATTGCATGGCAGCATTATCCGATGCCATTTTTAGATCTTGCAATCTTTTTTCAGAGCTTGAGATAGATAAATGCGTGAAAATCAAAACTATCAAAGAGAAGAAAATAACAGCAAGCCCGGCATACAGTAACGTGCGTACTGTTGCTCTTGCCAATTTTTCGGTGCGTAGACTTCTGTTTTTCCATGGAACAACATCCGCAACCTCGGGGTTAATTGTTACAAAGTTTGCATCCATGCTTTGTACGCGCGGCAATATTGTTCTCGACGCGCCCAAGAACACCTGCATACGGCCCGTTTCCGGATCCCATCTCAAAGCAGATGCAATTCCTTCTTGTTCATATAAATAAACCGTTTCGCGATCCCAATATTCGCTATTTCCCGGCAGAGCAGCGGCCAAAGGGCACCAGCTATCCGGATTAGAGGCAAGCGCGGCAGATGGACATGCCAGATACCAAATTCGGCCTTCATCTATTGAATAACAAAAACTGACTTTTTCTGTTGCGCAGGCTTGCGAAGCTGCATTCCATACAGCTTCCTCTTCTGTTCCTGCAACATGCGGAATATTTCCGCCAACCAGTTCATGCGGGAGATACGGGGTCAGTGTGCGAACAAATTCTTCATTTTCTCCGGCCATATAATCGGCAACACCGGGACGCAACCTGCCTCCAGTATTTGGCCCGGAGATTGTGTCTTTTCCTATGCGGCCTTTTGCCATTGGATCTGTGTCATTTCTTTTGATAGCCATTTTATATCGCCCCTTGCATAAGGCCGCCCATCATGGAATCCATGCTCATATTCATAACTGTTAACGCGTAAATGGCACTACCGAAAGCGATAGCGAGGAAGACGCCCGTAAGCCCGAAAGCCAACCAGACGATGAGTTTGTGTTTGCCTTTTGCCGCAGCAGAACGCATTTCCGCAATAGACTCCATTACTGTAGCAACTTGATCGAGGTCAGACAAGCTTGCAATCTCTAAACGTTCAGCGCGGCGCAAGGGTGCGCGATCAAGTGCCGAGCCAAGGGATACGCCCCGGCCGAGGTCTTGTGCTGAATCTTTCCAATATTGTATTACTTCTGGCGCGGAGGATGCTTCGGCTGATTGGCCGAGCGTATCGTTAATCGGCACCATTCCGCGCAACATACGAGATGCTGCAGACATTGAATCGGCGAACGCCAAATCTTGCAAATATGCACCGATGAGCGGGATTTTACGGACAACACGAGCCGTTGGCCAGTCTCTTTTCCCGCGGTTAAACCAGAATGAGATGATACACCAAACCATAAAAATACCGGATGCAACTGAGGTGTAAATCAAAATATTCCATGTCAGTTCGAGCCGGTTTACAACGGTTACAAATTTATCAATTTCTTCGGGATCTGTTGGTTGATTATCTCTAAACCACCCCAAAACCATGTCTTTACCTGCCCACAAAGAGGTTACGATGGAAAACACATCAAATCCAAGCCAGCTCATCGTTCCCATAATGGCGCGAGTGTTCTTTTTCTTTTGCGAAATGGAGTGAATCGCGTGAGGTATCCCTTCGACCAAACGGTTTGCACGCTCTGATCCGGCAAGGATAGCGAGCGTTCCGTGATCAAATGTATTGAGCGCCTTCAACGCATCAATAACTCCTAACCCGCGAGATAATGCTTCACGCGCCGGCGCAAGTATATTTTGGCGACGCGGATTGGTTTCGGCTTGTATAATCTTCCACAATGCCACGCCCGGTGATGTTGAGGTTGAGCGAAACTGAATTCCGCGCAAGAGCTGTATCTGCCACCATGTAGATTTTGCAAGTAAGCGTTCAATGGGAGAGCGTGTATGCGGGCGAATGGTTAGAGCGTATCCGCCCTTTTTGGCAATTGCCATACGGACATCATCAATCGATGGCATATAAAATGTTTCGGTCACCTTTTTAGGGCCGGACATACTTTCATAGGCTATCTGTGCAATCCATTGCTGCATTAAAATGTATCCAAATTTTTAAACAAAATACGCAGTAGAGTTACTGTTCGAGGTAGGAAAGCGCAGCTTTCGGATCGACCAATCCGGTGAGAACCAAATCAACAAGGCCTTCCCTGCGTGTATGTATAATTACGCCGTCCTCGTTCACTACATTATTCACATTACCTATTAAGGAATCGTAAATACTGTCTCTTTGGGAGGGGCCAAGGGGTATAAGTACAGCGTCCAGAAGAAGTGTACGACCGGAAATACCGGTACGATTACACAAATCGCACCCGCTTGAATTATGGCGTTTAATCCTTGTTTCTGGCGGTAAACCTATTTCGTGCAGCTCATGGAGTTCAATCGCATCTTCTATTTTTTCCGAATGTGCGCACCCCTGACACAATGTTCTTACCAAACGCTGATTCAAAATGGCGCGCACTTGTTGGGAAAGTGTAAAGGTTGAGGAGCGCTCGCGATCGGTTGGCATAAGAGAGCGCAATCGTTCGAAGGTTTGAAGCGCCGTATCGGCATGAATTGTTGATATAACTGTATGGCCTGATTCGGCAGCCTTTAGCGCGGTTTCAACCGTATCGGCATCCCGCATTTCCCCTATAATAATATAATCCGGATCATGACGCATGGAAGCCCTGATTAAATCAGCGAACGCGCCGCCTGCCATGCCCGGTCGTACTTGCCATTGGGTTGCATATCTAAGTTCGTATTCAATCGGATCTTCAATGGTTAAAACGTGACGGCGGCGGCGATCAATCTGTTGTACACAGGCATACAGCGTTGTAGTTTTACCGGATCCCGTTGGGCCAGAGAGCAAAATCATACCCCCGCCCCCCTTAATATCAGGTGATAAAAGTTTGGCGAGATAGTCTCCAACATCCTCATGACGGCGGAACAGCTCATCAAATCCTTTTAGCGCGGCACGATCAAGCAAACGTAACGTTAGTTTTTCACCATCTTGTGCTTGCGGGCCGGCGGCCACACGGACATCAATTGCGCGCCCTTGCCATGTAAAACCGAAGCGTCCATCTTTTGGCGTGGTTCTATCTCCAAAGTTAAGTCCCGCATCCCTCTTCAAAAGCGTGGTTAAACGTGCCATTGCGTCCGCAGGCAAAAGATGCATCGGTATAATATCACCATCAATACGGTATTGAATCCAGTTGGGCGCTTCGGGGTTATTATCTTGCACAAGGTGAATATCGGAGGCGCGCATTTGAAGCGCTTCGGCGAGCATATCTCGTTGAAACTGGTTTAAAAGCAAGCCGTTATCGTTATCGGCAAGCCACAATGATAATGTTTTTTCGCAGCGATCGGCGGATAGGTCATGAACAGAGCGTAATGTATCGATCAGCTCTTTGCGATCCCACATTTCAATATCAACACGCTCAACATGAAAACCGCTTCGGTTTGCGGTTGAGGTGAGTGCTTCGATCTGGCGTTCGTTTAAATCATAAAGCGGTGCAATTCTCAAAATGCCGTCTGTGAGGCCGATCAAGTGAATACTTAAAGGCAGCCAAGCCTGCACGGGCAGAACAGCGCGAAGCTGATCCCCAGTAGCGCGATCCTTGATGCCTTCATCCTCGGCTTCAGTACCCACATTGGCACCCGCCATATCCAAAAGCTGTTCGGTGGAGCGCGGTATCCCTTGATCTAGCAACATAACGCGTTCACGTTGCACCATATCAAGATAGCGTTCGCGCCCTTCAGTTGACCGCATTTTTTTTCGGCGGATAGCGATTGAGCTTTTCAAATCCCCGGATTGCCCGCTAGGGTTTTTAGAGGTTTTTGCAGATGATTGATCGCTTTTAGATTGGGCGCTGTCATCTTTTTCTATTTGATTTTCATCAGACATGATTTTAATTTTAAGTTCTAGTTAGCGGCTTACACAAGACTATGTGCCATTTTATTCATCTTTATTCTGGTTGTATTTATCGCTATTCACTATCGATACTGTCAGAATTTGATGAGCCGACGGCCGAGCCTATTCCTCTTGATGATGCCGAAACTCTGTTAATAGAAGATAAAGATCTATCAAAAAGTAGAAGCACACGCTGTCCCTTATGCATAAATTCGATGCCATTTCTTTGAATTGTAACATACCAAGGGATACCGCCGAGTAAAACATCTTCGTCATCAAAGATAATCCGGCTGCCGCCCGGGCCATTTATAATAGCGCGGGTGGGGGCAAAGGATGTGATTTTGTATCCATCAAGTGCCGTTTGCGGGTTTGCAACACCTTCAAAAGAAAAATCACTTGAACCGTAAACACTTTCGCGATTATTGCGTGCTGTCTCGCTTCTGGACGGCCTGTCATCATCTGCCACATCATCCAATGACCCGCTACCGTATACAATCGCGCGCTGATCTTGGGATACGGTTGCGGTAGATTCGCCGCGAATAGGTAGAACAAGCACGCCGCGCGCGCCATCATGATTTATTTGGATATCATCAAAAAGCTGACCGATGCGCGTTGGAGACCATGTAAGTGTGAGGGCGCATGCCTCGACCGGCTCTAACAAAGTTCCGGTTGTACACCCGTCTTCTTTGAAGCTCAGGCCGTTATCAGAGCCGGATATTTTGATATTGCTCAAATTTATATCCGCATCGCCGACATTTACTAAAGAAACCGTTATTGTGGACGCCGTTTGCACGTTTGTACCAAACTCTATTTCCTCTTGAGAAGATACAAGCAACCCTTTCCCCGGTACAGCCTTTGGAAAAACTTCGGCCTGATCAACATCATCGGGGGCGTATTCACCTTTTAAAGGTACGCTTGTTAATCCGGCAGGGCCGCTGTGTTCGATTACGAGAACACCTGAAGATCGCCCTTCTAGTTTTGGTGACCAACTTACAATTGCGATACAGGCTTGCCCGGCCTCCAAGCTTTTACATTCACTTTTAAGTGTATACCCGGCTTGTGTGCTGGTATCGACATACATTCTTGTAATATTAATCGGGTTTGATGTTACATTTCTTAGAACGACAGGCTCAACCAAAGTCTGGCTTGCATTCAGTGTTTCGAAATCAAGTTCTTGCGGGATTGTTTCAATATCATTGGTTAGCTGATCCGCGCCATCGCCGCTACTCTCCACATTACCTGAAAGCGTTGCAGTCACAAGACGTGTTCTGCCGCTATGCACCATTAGCATTTCGGTGCGCCATTGTCCGGCTTGCAAGCCCTTTATCGATAAGGCTATCGCACATTCTGCGCCGGGGGGAAGAGGCTCTATATTACATTCATTCATAGATACAGAGGATGAAACATTAGAAGAAGGGTAGAGGCGGATTACGCCCATTTCTACAGGTTGCCCGCCTTCATTTCTAAACCTTACAACCACTTGCGACGTGGCGCCAACGGGTACAGTGCCTCCATCGACCGCCATTTCTACAGGCACAAGGCCGTCCGTCGCATTACCGGACTGACGCGAGCCGGGATCACCAAAACCGGGATATTGGGCATGCGCGAAACTTGCAGCACTTATTATAAGAACCGCGGCAAAAGCCAGAATTTTAAAAATTGTGTTTTGAGTACGCATAATATGCTTTGGAAGTGAAGAATATATTCAAATGCAGTTTAACAAAATATTATCATAAAATATAGAGCAAGCGTTAACAAAAGGTTATGGTTTAATACTTTAAAGCTTTTTATGCGCTTGCACTTGTCAACTCAGATAAATGTCAATAACTACTTTATCGACGACCGGACGGGTTTAAAACATCTACCGGAAATGATTCTACAGGTTTGGGAGTATTTCTGACACTCGCTTCGGGGTGGTTTTGCGTGGGTGAGAGATAGTATTCAAAATTAGCATCCGGTATAGGCTCAAACGCCGGCATCTGATGAGCTGGCATACCAGCGCCACCATGTTCTTCGGATGTAAAGACAATAACATGCGGCTTAATCAAGAAAACAAGTTCAGAATTTGATACTTCGGCGCGGCGAGAAAGCGGCAGAATTGGCTGCTTAAAACCAGGGCCGTTTTCATCAAACTGATCGCGCTCGCGGATAATACCCGCAATTAGAAGAGAATCACCGGGGCGGATACGAATTTGTGTGGATAACTCGCGTTCTATCGTGTTTGGCAAGCGTAATTCACCTCCATCTTCCAAATCAAATTGTTCGAACGCCAAAAACTCCTGAAGTTCAATTTCAATTGTGCCATATACAGTTGCATTGTTCCATGCACTGCTGATGGTCATGGTAAAACCACTATCGACAGAATCCGTTTCGGTTGACACCGTAACTTCGCCATCTTCGACAGAGCGCGTCAGGGCAGAAATATAGTTTCTTGTTTCGGCTGCGCGCAGGCTGGCCTGCGTACCTGAAAGCACTGTAATCTGCGGCTGTGATATGGATTTAACCGCGCCATAATTAGATATAAACTCAAGCACATCGCCAGCACCAAGGGCAGCATCCTGTGTTGTTGGCAACCCGATGCTTACAGGGTTTGCCGTACCGACACTGCCCGGTAATTGAATACCGACGTTAAACTTACCAAGGGTATCAATCTTTTCCCAGTTAATCCCCGTATCATTAAGAGAGTTTAACTCTACCTCCCAGATATAAATCTGAAATACGATGAGCGCCGTATTCGCTCGCATTTTTTGAAAATAGCGCTCGGCGAGTGACGCCGTTCTGTGCGTAGCCTGATATATAATCGTACGGGTTGCGGTTTCTGTTATAGGCTGTGACCCTGTAATGGCGGCCAATCCATCGGCCAGCGCACCCAAAATATCAGTATCGCCGCCAATGGGGGGGACGGTCACTGTAAATGTTTGCGCATCTTTAACAATTAAAATCCCATCTTCAAAGGCGCAGTAAAGATCAGCCAAACCACACACACGTGTCACTACGCGATTCAAAGGGCCGCGTAGATTCGTGACGGTAATTGTACGTGTCAGCCCCTCTTCGGTTTCAAAAGCTAGCGGCACTTCGTAGTCTGCCAGAATAAGCTGGAGCGCGCCTGCAAGCGTTTCAGAGCGCAGCTCGTAAGGCCCGACCATTTCATTTGGAAGCGGATCAACATAGGGTGCTTGCGGGATTAACACATCATCACCAAGGGGGAGATGTAAAACGCTATCCGGTTTTTCGTTCAATGCTTCAGGCCTAATATCGGCGGCCGTGGGGGATGGTACATTCAAATTCCGCGCACCCGGCACATCCACATCCGCACATCCAGATAAGGATAGCGCGCTCAGCACAACCATTAATACAATATAACAGGGTATCTTTTTTGTAATATATTTTTTAATAAATTTATTCATCATTCTTAATTAATATAGCTATTTTTGGGTATTAATTCTCAAGGTACGCTCCACGGTTTTGATCAGTCTGTCTTTTTCTACCGGCTTCATCAAGACCGCGGCGATATTTAATTTAGAAGCTTCGGTTAAAATTTCAGGATCATTGTCTCCAGTTACAAGAATTGCAGGTGTATCATTTTGAAACCCACGGATAGTACGTACAAATTCAAATCCCCCCATTGGCTCCATCCGGATATCTACAATTGCCATACTTATATCTTCGGTCATTTTTTCAATAGCCTCTTCGCCATCTTTGCTTTCTACGGTTATAAAACCCGCATCATTTAAAAACTTTACGATTTGCATTCGCACAAAATCGTTATCTTCGACGACAAGAATGGTTTTATTTTCAGACATAGTATTTTTACAAAAAATTAAAATAGCAACGGAATGCGGCGAGACAATTGAATTTATGGCCGTTTTAAAATAAAAAATTGCCATAGTTCAAGATTTCTAAAGGAAAGAAAAGCATTTGGCTAGAGTTTAGTTTTCTATAGGAATCGTTTTGCTGCTTGGTGGTTCAGTTTGAATGTATTATTATGCGGATTATGCCTATCTCAGACCTTCTAATTATTCTTATCCTTTCCAGTGCCGTTTGCGCCTTGGTTAAATTAGCGTGGGTGGATTTGAAATCTTATATTTTGCCAAATGGCTATATTCTGGTCTTTATTGGCTGCGGGCTGACGTTTCATCTTCTGACTTTGTATGAATATGTCACCTTGCAAGATGCAATGCTCGGCGGATTTATCGGTTTTGCAAGCTTGCTTTTTATTCGGCAGGCGGCGGCAATGGCGGGGTATAAAAATGCGCTCGGTATGGGGGATGTAAAACTTATGCTTGGCGCAGGCATATGGCTTGGCTCTCATTATATCCTGCTTGCGCTGATTGCCGGATCGCTTGCGGGAATTGTCCATGGTCTTGTTATGCGTGTGGCAGGCCATAATTCGGCGCCGCTCGCGCTTACCAATGTTCCGGCAGGCCCGGGGTTTGTAATCGGGATTTTAGGGGTGATGGCCTATATGCTTCGAAGTTTGCCGCAGTTTATGAGCGCAGGAGTAACCGGATGAGTGCATTAAAAGGCTTGCGCGTTCTAGACCTTAGCCGCGTTTTGGCGGGGCCATATTGCACACAGATGCTTGGCGATATGGGAGCGGAGGTAATAAAAATTGAGAAACCCGATAGCGGTGATGATACGCGAAGCTGGGGACCGCCATTTTTAAAAGATGAGAATGGGGCGGAGACAAATGAGAGTGCATATTATTTATCTTGTAACCGGAACAAGAAATCGGTTGCTGTTGATATTAAAAGTGACGCAGGGCAAAAAATTATTTATCGCTTGCTCGCGCATTCGGATGTTCTTATCGAGAATTTCAAAGTCGGCGGGCTGGCAAAATATGGCCTTTCTTATGATGATTTGAAAGACCGTTATCCGAAACTTATTTATTGTTCTATTACGGGATATGGGCAGAATGGACCGCTTTCGTCTGAACCGGGATATGATTTTGTTGCGCAAGGGATGAGCGGGCTTATGGCCTCTACCGGTGAAGTTGACGGCGCACCGATTAAAGCAGGCGTTGCACTTAGCGATATTATGACGGGGATGAATGCAGCGATTGCAATTTTGGCGGCTTTACGCGCGCGCGACCAAAGCGGCAAAGGGCAGCACGTTGATTTGTCCCTTTTCAATACAACTCTTTCGGCGATGAGCAATCTGGCGCAATATTATTTGACGTCGGGCAGTCTTCCGCCGCGTGTCGGAAATGCGCATGCGACAATTGTGCCGTATCAATCATTCCAAACAACAGATGGGCACGTTATTATTGCGGTGGGCAACGATTCACAATTCGC
Organism: uncultured Alphaproteobacteria bacterium; assembly: GCA_963702155.1. GTDB lineage: Bacteria > Pseudomonadota > Alphaproteobacteria > Micavibrionales > Micavibrionaceae. The sequence continues at coordinate 30,051 of OY969717.1, read as the reverse complement.
GTCTCTAGGGCGCGTGTTAGATAAGGCGGAGTGGATTGAAGATGTTCGGTTTAAAACCAATAAAGTCCGCGTTCAAAACCGGACAGTGCTTGTGCCAATGATTGCAGATATTATCAAAACGAAAAATACCGATACTTGGCTTTCTGATTTTCGAACGGCTGATGTACCGTGCGGGTCTGTAAATACATTAGATCAGGTATTTGATGACCCGCAAGTCAAAGCGCAAGACATGCGGATTGATATGGATCATCCGGTTTCCAAAGCCCCGATATCTCTTGTGGGCAGTCCGCTCAAAATGTCGGGAACGCCGGTATCTTATGACTTGTCACCGCCCACGCTTGGCCAGCATACAAAAGAAGTGCTTGAAAACTTGCTGGGTTATAGTGCAGAAGAGATTGAATATTTAAAAGACAACGGTGCTATCGAAATACAGAATTTACCTTAGAGAAGAATTATGGATCATTTGCTAAGTATTGCCGACTTAGATAAAGGGCAAATTGAAGACCTGCTGAACCGCGGGGATTATTATGCGAAGGCGCTGAACAAAGGAAAATGGGATCGCAAAACGCTGGCTGGGAAAATTATCCTCATGCTGTTTTATGAGAACTCTACGCGGACTTTAACATCTTTTGATATAGCGGCGCGCAGGCTTGGCGCGGATGTGGTGGTCTGGAATCCGGAGACTTCGTCGCTTTCAAAAGACGAAAGTTTTTCAGATACGATTGAAACGTTAGGCGCCATGCGGCCAGATTGTATTGTGATCAGGCATAAGGAATACGGCGCGCCCGGCTATGTTGCGGGACGGGTTCAATGCCCGGTTATCAATGGCGGTGATAGCTGGCGCGAGCATCCAACACAGGCATTACTAGACGCGCTGACTATTAGCCAAGAAAAAGGCACGCTTGAGGGGCTGACCGTTTCAATTTGCGGTGATATCGCGCATTCCCGTGTTTCGGCGTCTAATGCAATTTTACTAAAAAAGATGGGCGCGAATGTGCGTTTGATTGCGCCCGAATTTTTGATGCCGCAAAAGTTTCCGGTGGATGATGTTGAGATGTTTACATCATTAGAAGATGGCCTGCCCGGCAGTGATGTTATCATGATGCTGCGCATTCAAAAGGAGCGGATGGAGATGAGCCTGATCCCTGATGAAGCGACATATTTTAAAGATTATGGTTTAACACAGGCGCGTTTATCATTGGCCAATCCGGATGCCATGGTGTTGCACCCCGGGCCGATGAACCGCGGGGTGGAGATTGCCGATGATGTGGCGGATGATCCGCACAAAAGCTTTATTTTAAAGCAGGTCGAGAACGGTGTACCCATGAGGATGGCGGTGCTGGATATGCTGGTGGGTGGGTGATGGAAAACCTTGAACCATGGATTGAAGTTTCTTTGACCGTTGTCTTACCGGATTTATTATTTGGATATATATTTGGCTCTATACCTTTTGGTTTAATTATCACCAATTTCGCTGGGTTAGGAGACATACGAAAAATTGGATCGGGCAATATTGGTACAACCAATGTTTTAAGAACGGGCAATAAAAAGTTAGCCTTCCTTACTTTGATTTTAGACGCAATGAAAGGTGTTATTCCTATTCTTATTTATTCTGTATTTGTTTTAGAATACAATCATGGAATGTCTGCCTTGATAGGTTTAGGCGCTATTATCGGACATTGTTTTCCAATTTGGCTCAAATTTAAGGGGGGGAAAGGGGTTGCAACTGCTTTGGGTGTTTTACTGGTTTCTTTTCCGCTCTCTGGTATTACTGCCTGTTTGATCTGGCTTACAGCAGCTTTCACTTTTAGATACTCATCATTAGCTGCTATTTTTGCGATGCTTTGTTCACCAATTGTGACATATATATTTTATTGGGAACCAATACAGAGAACATACTTTGATTTTTTACTGGATATAGTCCTGTTTTCTTATCACAATTTTGCACTTAGTATTTGGATTTCTCTCCTCGTGATTTACAGACACAAGGAGAATATTCGCCGCCTTATAAAAGGAGAAGAGAGTAAAATTTCATTTAAGAAAAAGGTGCAGGATGTTTAAATTCAAACCTTCATATGCGGAGCCGGATACCAAAGAAAAGCTGGCGTGGCTGCGTCTTAGCCGCACGCAAAATGTCGGGCCTGTGACGTTTTATCGTTTGATTGAAGCGTATGGATCTGCCCAGGCCGCGCTTGATGCTCTGCCCGAAATTGCGAAGCGCGGAGGACGGAAAAAACCGCTCAATGCTCCCTCCCCCGCCTCGGCAGAAAAAGAATATCGCGCACTCAAAAAACTCGGCGGGGATATGATTACGGCGGCGGATGATGCATATCCGCTTGCACTATCCGCGCTTGATGGCGCGCCGCCGGTCTTGAGTATTCTTGGTGATGTGTCCCTCCTTAATAAATCCTGTGTTGGAATTGTTGGCGCACGAAATGCTTCGCTCAACGGGCGTAAATTTGCCGAAAAACTTGCGCGGGATTTAGGCGAAGCGGGACAAATTATTGTGTCCGGTCTCGCGCGCGGGATTGATACGGCGGCACATAAAGGCGCTCTAAAATCCGGCACGATTGCCGTTGTGGCGGGCGGGATTGATGTTGTCTATCCGGAGGAAAATCAGGGATTGTATGAAACAATTATTAAAGACGGAGGGTTAGTCTTAGCGGAAAGTGCGCTTGGCCAAAAACCGTTTGCGAAGAGCTTTCCCCGCCGTAACCGTATTGTTTCAGGTATATCCGCAGGCGTTATTGTGGTTGAAGCCACGATCCGCTCAGGCTCGCTTATTACGGCGCGTTTGGCGGGAAAGCAAGGCAGAGATGTTTACGCCGTACCGGGACATCCGTTTGATCCGCGCGCGCAAGGGCCAAATAAGTTGATCCGTGATGGCGCGACGCTCATTAGAAATGCACAGGATGTTATGGAAGAGACTTTACAAAACTTTACAGGCAGCGTTTTGCGCGAACCGCCCGCCGCGGCCAATACGGGTTTTAGTGATTATTCACCGCCGGACAATATGCCCGAAAATCTGCATGATACGATTATAGATCATCTGTCCTTTACACCGATACATGTTGACGAATTGATCCGGGCATGTCATGTGAGTATTCCGCATATGCAAACTGCGTTGCTCGAATTAGAGCTGGCCGGGACGTATAAAAACGAGCGCCGGGTAACCGGATCAGCTTGTTAGGATGGACGAATAAAAAGAAAGAAATTCTGACCGCTGATAACGTTGTCATCGTTGAGTCGCCTGCAAAGGCCAAAACCATCGAATAAATATCTTGGGGTCTGATTTTACGGTGCTTGCGTCTTACGGGCATGTGCGGGATTTGGTCAATAAAGATGGATCGGTCATGCCGGACGAGGATTTTGATATGCGTGGCATGTTGATGACCGCGCAATGAAGAACGTCAAAGACATTGCAAAGGCCGTTAAAAACGCCAAAGCCTCTACCTCGCGACTGACCCCGATAGAGAGGGTGAAGCCATTGCATGGCATGTGAAAGAGATTTTAAAGCGGGCGGCTTTTTAAGAGCACCCAAGTTCACCGTGTTACATTTAACGAAATTACGAAAAAAGCCGTTTTAAAAGCGTTTGAAAATACGCGGGAGCTGGATGTTCCGCATTATTGAGGCATATCTGGCGCGCCGCGCATTAGATTACTTGTCGGGTTTAAGATCTCGCCCGTTTTATGGCGTAAACTACCCGGATCACGATCGGCTGGGAGGGTGCAGTCAGTGGCGCTTCGTCTGATCTGTGAGCGCGAACTGACATTGAGTGTTTAAGCCGCAAGAATACTGGAGTATTGAAGCCAAACTTGCACACCCCTGATGGTGCGCCCTTTATGCGCGCTTGACTCATCTGGCGGGCAACAAGCTTAGTAAATTTGATATTCCAACCGCTAAGAGATGCCATCAAGCCTCCTAGCGCGGATAAAGAAAAAACGCTGTCGTCCAGAAAATCGAGAAAAAACAAGTTAAACGAAACCCATCCCGCCCTTTATAACATCCAGCCTTCAAATGGAGGCTTCACGCAAATTAGATCTTTCCGCCGCGCAAACCATGCGATTGGCGCAGCGTCTTATATGAAGGCATCACGATTGATGGCGAAAGCGATTGGTCTTATCACATATATGAGTACAGATGGTACGACCTTGTCCAAGACGCGGTGAATGAATGCCGGTCGTGATTGGCAAAGCATTACGGCAAGAAGTATGTGCCGAAGCGCCGCGATCTATTTAAATCCAAAGCCGAAAAATGCGCAGGAAGCGCACGAGGCGATCCGCCCAACAGCATTGTCGGACACCCGCATCGTTGCGTGGGAAGATAGAGCCTGAGCAGCTTAAGCTCTACGATCTTGATTTGGAAACGAACCGTTGCGTCTCAAATGGAGGCCGCGACTATGGATCAGGTCGCAATTGATATTTCCGATGGTACAGATGATGCGATTTTGCGTGCCAATGGATCGGTGATTGCGTTTGACGGTTTCTTAAAGCTTTACATTGAAAATAAGGACGAAGATGAGGGCGAGAGCAGCGCAGATGATAAAAACCGTATTCTACCGCCGATGGCAGAGGCCGATAAAACAAAGCTGGTCGATACGCAGCGCCGATCAACATTTTACACAACCCCCGCCGCGTTATACCGAAGCCTCTTTGGTGAAGAAACTGGAAGAGCTGGGAATTGGTCGTCCATCTACGTATGCGTCGATTTTGCAAGTTCTGCGTGACCGAAACTATGTAACGATGGAACGCCGCCGCTTTTACCCCGAAGATCGCGGCCGCATTGTTACCACGTTCCTTGAGCCAAGTTTTTCGACCAAATATGTCGATTATGATTTCACGGCAAATCTAGAAGAGGAGCTGGATGCAATTGCATCGGGTCATGTGGCGTGGAAAGAGGCGATGCGCCTGTTCTGGGTTGATTTTAAAAAGGCGGTTGATGGTACAAAAGAGCTGACCATTACCGAAGTGATTGATTATCTTGATGAAGAGCTTGGCCCGCATTTTAAAATGCCGCCGGAAGAGGGCAAAGATGTGCGTAAATGTCCGGCCTGTGGCGATGGGGATAATCCTGGGCGGATTGGGTTGAAGCTTGGGAAATTTGGCGCGTTTATAGGTTGTTCGAATTATCCTGATTGTAAATATACGCGCCCGTTAGAGGTGCCTGTGGAAGGCGAAGATGGCGAGAGTGCCGAGGCCGCAGCATTAGCGAACCAGCCGAAAGAGCTTGGCACTGATCCCGGTACGGGGCGGATGATTACGCTGCGCCGTGGCCCCTATGGCCCCTATGTTCAGATTGATCCGCTGCCCAATGAAGTGGTGGATATGGCGCCGTATGAAGCTGACATTAAAAAATGGATGGAAGCGAAGAAAGTGGCGAAAGCGGCTGGTGAAAAGGCTCCTAAAAAGCCGCGCAAACCGACTGCACCAAAACCGAAGCGTCAAGGCTTGCCGAAGGGCGTGACGATTGAAGATATGACGCTGGAGATTGCGATTGATCTGCTTGCTCTGCCGCGTGATATTGGAGAACACCCAGAAACAGGTAAGATGATTAAGGCCGGTATCGGGCGGTTTGGACCGTTTGTGTTGCATGACGGTAAATATGCATCGATCCCTAAGGATGAAGATGTGATGGATATCGGTATGAACCGCGCTGTCGATTTGATCGCTGCTAAAGCCGCCCGTGATGCGGAGAAGGCCGCCAAGGGCGGCGGAAAAAAGGCTGCACCGAAGAAGAAAACGGGAACGAAAAAGAAAGCTGCCCCTAAAAAGAAAGCCGCGGCGAAGAAAAAGAAATAGCGTTCTACATTTCGTATCTTTGCAAAATTTTATCCATCGTGTCTTGATGCCGCATTTCTTCCGTAGTTAAATCTACATCAGCTTCATAATTCTTTTGATGAACGAACATTTTCATATCTCTGTTTTGCTCAAGTGTATTTAACGCTTCGTCCATATTGTAATTGTTTATAACCAGATGATGACGCATTTTTCCATAAGAGCCATAATCAAGGTCAATTGATTTGTTATCTTCGTTTGAATATGTTTCAAATATTTTTTGTGCAAAAGCTTTTACCAGCGCCTCTTCTTCATTTATCAAATGGCGTTTTGTTTGTGTATCGAATTTTTGAATGTCATAATCCATTGCGTTAGCAAACATTGTAAGGCGCAGCTCTTTGTGTTTATGAATAAAGGATTTGATATTATGTTCTTTTTTATTTCCGTTTACAAAACTGTAAAGAGAGTTAGAAACGTACCCAGGTACAGCTCCATGTGTGTTCAAAAGATTGTTCTCTTCGGCAATTGTCTTTATTTCCAGATAATAGTCCTTTTTAAAATAATCTGATTTGTCTTTTACCCTTTCAGAATCATTGACGTATCTATTAAAAGATTTGTCGTCTGGATCTATCAACTTATTAACTCCAGAAAGGCTATTAAAAGAATTTGAAGTTGGCTTATGATCGCCCTCACCTGACACTAACATATGTTTTATTTGATCATTACTTTGTAAAGTTTTAAGATTATAATCATTTTCAGATAATATATGAGAAAGCATTTTCAAATCATTTTTTTGAAACGTCCTTACAATTTCTTGTTTTAAATGTGCTTTAGCAAAGTCCTTTAGAAAAGATTCTTCTGCGCCCCCTAATACGCTCATCATTTTCTCATTAATATCAAATGAGTCCATGCCTTTGTACATAGCAAATTTAACTATCCTAAGCGGGTCATTATTTGCTAACGCAGTTTTGTTTTTAGAGGCAGAATCTTCCAACAAGAAGTCTTCTATTAAAGATTGCACATATGGGCCAACGCTTTGTTTAAAATCACGTAGTTTATTTTTCTTGGCAAAACTTATGATTTGACTTTCAGAAGCTGGCTCTTTTTGATGACGCTTAAACTCACCTGCGTGATTTGGTTCTTTCATATATGGATGTTTTTCAAAAAAATTCTTCTTCGCCTCATATGCAGATATTCCACGATCTCTCAAGGCATTTTGAATATAGGATTTATCTAAAGTATTCGTAGACTTCTTTCTGTTGAATTTATTTTTAAAAAGTTGAAAGCGCAGCTTTTCGTAATGTTCTATATTTTTAGGTTTGAAAGATGCGCTGTCTTTCAACATGCCAATATCGCGGGCATATTGCGTTATAAATTCTTTTTCTTGTTCTCTTAAAAGATTTAGGTTTTTAAAATTAATACCACCTTCATCTATTTTTTGTGCTTTACAAAAAAGTTGGAGGCGTAAGTCGTCATCATTGCAAATACTCCATTGAACAGAATATATGCCATCATCTTTGGGGGTTTTCTCTGCAAAACCCTTTATTTTGTTGTATACAACATCATGTAATGGAAGATTCGCTTTTTTAGCAGCTTCTTTTACTCTCAAATCAATAAAGTTCATATACTCATACTCATAAATGCTTTTTTTAATGCCTTTACTATATATATAATGATATAGCAATGCCATATATTTTTATGGTAAATATTTTAGATTATTGTTTTAATCTGATTTAGTATAGAAATAGCCTTCACAATTTAAAAATTATAAAAAAATGAACAAATCACAGATATTAGAATTTATACAAAATGCTGACACACCTAAAACCAAGCGGGATGTGGCGCGTAATTTTGGCGTTAAGGGGAGCGGGCCGCGGGTTGCTTTGAAGAAAATTATTAAGGAGCTTGAGCGGGATGGCCTTATCATCCGGCATAAAGGCGGCGGGTATTCTATGCCGAAGGGTTTGCCTGCGGTTGCTGTGATAGAAGTTACAGAGATCAGCATTGATGGTGATACGCTTGCCAAGCCGGTTGAATGGAACGTAGAAAAACAAGGCGACCCACCGCATATCGAAATTATGCCTGATAAAAAGGGGCATCCGGCGCTTATTGCTGGTGACCGCGTTTTGGCGCGTTTTCGCCGGGTCGATGAGGGGACATATGAAGCACGGGTTATCAAGCGGCTTGATGATGAAGCCAATCAAATGACAGGGATGGTCAAGATGCATAAGGCGCATGCATCGTTAGAGCCGGTTGATAAAAAAGAGCGGTCGTCTTTTATCATTGATCTGGATGATTTAAATGGCGCGGAAGATAATGATTTGGTTATGGCCGAAGTGCAAGCTAGCCACGGGCGGCATAATAAAAAGGTGCGCGTGGTGCGCGTGCTGGGCAATCGTGATGATCCGAAGGCGATCAGCATTATCTCCCTAAGCGAAGCAGGATTGGTCGAGACTTTTCCGAAGGATGTTTTGGCAGCAGCGGAAGGCTTAGACGTTCCGGATCTTAAAAACCGTGAGGATTTGCGGGATATTCCATTGGTCACAATTGATGGCGCGGATGCGCGGGATTTTGATGATGCGGTTTTTGCTAAAAAAGATGGCAATGGTTTTCATTTAATTGTCGCGATTGCAGATGTCGCGCATTATGTACGATCAGGCTCCCCGCTTGATCGCGAAGCCTATCGCCGCGGGAATTCAACATATTTCCCCGACCGTGTTGTACCGATGTTGCCCGAAGCGCTATCCAATGATTTATGTTCGCTTCGTCCGCGGGAGAACCGCGCATGTCTGGCCGTTCACATGTGGATTGATGATAGGGGCGCACTGACCCGTTATAAATTTGTGCGCGGGTTGATGCGCTCGGAGGCGAGGCTGACCTATGATCAAGTGCAGATTGCAAAGGATGGTAATCCTGATAATTTGACTGCCCCGTTGATGGAGCCCGTTATAAATCCGCTTTATGAGGCGTATGCGATTTTGGATGAGGCGCGGCAACGTCGCGGCGCGCTTGATCTTGATTTGCCGGAAAAACAGATTTTGATTAATGATAAGGGCGAGATGACGGGCGTTGCGCTCCGTACGCGCTATGACTCGCATAAGTTAATCGAAGAGTTTATGATTTTGGCCAATGTTGCGGCGGCCAAGGCATTGGAAGATAAAAACGCGCCGTGCATTTACCGCGTTCATGATAAACCATCGATGGATAAGCTGGATAATGCGCGGGAATTTGTGGAAACATTCGGGCTTTCATTGCCCAAAGGCCAAGTCACCAAGCCGAAGCAGATTAATTATCTTTTGCAACAGGCGGCGGAGATGCCCTACTCCCACCTGATTTCGCAGACAATTTTACGTACACAATCCCAAGCTGTTTACGCGCCGCAAAATATTGGGCACTTTGGACTGGCGCTTTCCAAATATGCGCATTTTACCTCCCCCATCCGGCGGTATGCGGATTTGATTGTGCATCGCTCGCTGATAGGGGCGTATGGTTTGGGAGCGGGCGCTTTAGATGAGGGTGAGCGCGCGCGGCTGGATGAAATTGCCCAGCATATCAGTTCAACAGAACGTGTTTCCATGGTGGCTGAGCGGAGCGCGGTAGACCGATTCACGGCGGCTTATTTATCCGATAAAGTCGGCGCGATTTTTGATGGGCGCATTACCGGCGTCACCCGGTTTGGTTTGTTTGTGGAGCTGGCGGAAAGCGGCGCGGACGGGCTTATTCCTATCCGTACGCTCAATGGTGATTTTTATGTCCATGATGAGAAAGCACATGCCTTAATAGGACGCAGAACAGGCGTTGCGTTCATGCTTGGCGCGCGTGTGCAGGTTGAATTGATTGAAGCGGACGGCCTTACCGGATCAACCCTACTTGCGCTTCACAAACATGAAGACGGCGCATTGGTCGAGGGCGTAGACATTCCCATTCTTAGCGCGGATGCGCGGTATAGCCGAAGCGGGCGCGGGCCTAGCAAAGGCGGTAGAAAAGGCGGGCGCGGCGGCGGCAGGGACGGATTTAGAAAAGCGCCAAAAAATCCAGATAAAAAACGCAAGCCTCAAGACAAACCCGCGAGTAAGAAAACCACGCCCAAGCATAAGCGGAAGAAAATTGTAAAGAACAATAAAAACTCTAAAAATTAATAGCAGGAAGACTTATGGGCTCTCAAATGCGATGGTTTAACGAACCTAAGAAATGGGATATCGAGGATGATGGAACTATCACCATGTTTGTTACGCCTAAAACAGATTTTTGGCGCAAAACACATTACGGGTTTACGGTTGACGATGGCCCTTTCTATTCTCTGCTTGCAGGTGGGGAGTTTGAGGTTTCTGTAAAGATTACAGGGTCATATGCTAATCGCTACGATCAAGCCGGTCTTATGATCAGAAAAAATGAAACAACTTGGATCAAGGCCGGTATAGAATACGTAGATGATCAATATAATCTAAGTGCCGTTGTCACGCATCAGTTTAGTGACTGGAGTGTTCAGCCGCTTTCGAAAGACGTTAAAGATATTTGGATAAAGGTAATAAGAAAGCTTGATGCGGTTGAGCTTTACTATTCTAGAAATGGCAAAGATTATAGCTTATACAGGCTCGCTTATTTTCCAGATCACTCACCTGTTGAAGTTGGCGTTATGGCGGCTTGCCCCGATGGAGATGGTTTTGATATTCGGTTTGAACATTTTTCATTTTCTCACTTACCGGATCAAAGGCGCTTACAATGGCTAAAAGATAATAAATCTTGAGATAAATCCTTGACAATAGTGCGCAAATATCCGATAAAACGGGTCGTCGGACATTAGGAGATAAGAAATGGCAAAAGGTTCATCCGTTAAAGTTAGATTAGAGAGCGAAGCCGGAACAGGATTTCGTTACTACGCCAAACGCAGCACACGCGCGGAATATAAGATTAAGAAGAAAAAATACGACCCATGGGCGACTCACCCCGAGACAGGGAATCGCGGCGCGCATGTATGGTTTGTTGAGAAGAAAATGCCGCCAAGCAAGAAGAATTAATTTTCTTTTTAGCCTCATTTGTTTTAAAATTTTTTAATAAACGCCCGCCTTATGGTTCGGGCGTTTTCTGTTGATCTGTGCATGTTTTAACCATATTCTTGGGCTTTATTATAAAGGAGATAGCTTATGAGTGAGAAAAAAGGTGCCACTATTCAAGATATTTACAGAAAAGCGACAACTACAGCGTTTCAAGAAGCTTTAAAAACTGTTGGTCTTGACAATTCTTCATTTTATCCTGTTGTTACAGAAGAGCTTGGGAAATCAGGACACAAATCAGAAGAAATAAAAGAGAAATTAGAAAAAATTTATCCGCCTGAGTAATCCTGATTTTATGAAAGATAATTTAAGTAAATCAAAACTTTATAAACGCGCGTCACTTGATTTGCGGCAGTATCATTCATTATTGGTTCACTTAGTCCTTACACTACAGATTGGGTAAAGAATAAGTTTGAAAATTTTGTAAACGACTATGATGCCACTAATGTGAACCCCGCCCCTGCTTTCGAGAGAATAGAGTGGGAACAGGCAGATAGTTTGGGTATGCCGCCGCCGGAGAAATAAGAGCGAGCTGTATCGTTTAATGATTGGCCTTAATAAATGGTCTTGATTGTGGTTTGTAATCTTCGGGATTGAGTTTGCCTTTGCGTTCAAAAATGACGCAATTTCGCCCCTCTTCCTTGGCTTTATACAAGCATTTATCCGCGCGCTCCAGCACGTCTTCGACAGGATGTTTTTTGGAGCGGACTATAAGTGCGCCGATTGAGGTTGTAATTTCGAGCTCGCCTTCGGGTGCTTTGCAGGTAAATGGTTTTTCGGCGATACCGCGGCGTAGGCGCTCGGCCACCATATGGGCGCGCCCTTCGGTAACATCAGGTAAAATGGCAACAAACTCCTCCCCGCCGAGGCGCACGACAAGATCAAGCGCACGTAAATTATCCTTCATCCGGATGGCAAATTTTTGCAAAATTTCATCGCCGACCGCGTGGCCATATGTATCATTTACGGCCTTAAAATGATCAATATCGAGCATAAGAATTGCGAGTGATTTTTGGCTCATTTGATTTCGTTCGATTAGCTTTTCCAAATGCACTTCCAGATACCGGCGATTATGAAGGCCGGTAAGAGAATCGGTAAGCGCCATAGACAAACTCACCTCGTAATTGGAGCGCAAGGATTCCTGAAAGCGCTTACGCTTGATTTGAGTGCGTGCGCGCGCCAGTAGTTCATTGCGGTCCATTGGCCTAAGAATATAATCATGTATACCGATATCCAGTCCCTGAACAATTTTGCCCATGTCAGGCTCTTCACCCATCATAATAATAGGAACGCCGCGTGTTCTCTCGTTAGATTTGAAATGAGACGCAAGGCGTAGACCGTCTTCGTTTTCTAAATTGAGACTTATAAGCAGTAGATCATAGTTATTTTTGGCACTTTTCTCTATCGCATCTGTGCCATTTGATGCAATTTCAACTATATCATTATCAACTGCGAGGGCGTTTGCGATTTTCTTTTGTTCAAAACCCTGATCTTCAACCACCAAGATGCGGGCGGCGGTACATGATTCCTTCATAACGCTTGTGACTTCTTCGACAACACCGAGCTGGTTTGCGGTATTTTCACGTACACGCCATTCATCGAGCGCCATTTTCAAACGTATAAGCGACCGGACACGCGCCATAAGTGCCGTATCATTTATGGGCTTGCTCAAAAAATCATCGGCACCGGCTTCCAAACCTGTCACTTTATCTTGTGTATCTGTTAAGGCGGTAACCATAACAATAGGAATATGTGCATATTTGGGATTTGCCTTTAACCGGCGGCATACCTCAAAACCATCCATGCCTGGCATCATTACATCCAGCAAAATAAGATCCGGGCTTTCGCGTTCGACCTTTTCCAATGCTTCCTGACCGTTCTGAGCCGTCAGTACATCATAATACTGCGCGCTTAATTTGGCTTCGAGCAATTTTACGTTTGGCAGAATGTCATCAACGACTAAAATCCTTGCGGACATATATTTTCCCTGTTCTTTTTTTATTTTTGACCTTTTTTAAAAAAAGTCTTCACCCTATTTTATTTTTCTTATTCCTGAGGTTTTTTTTTGGTGTTTTATGCGGCTCGTTTTCCGTCTCGTTTTTCTGATTTTTCTTTCCTTTATCTTCGGTAAGATATTTGTTTACCACCTCCATAAAAGACCCGACAGAAATTGGTTTTGAGATATAATCTTCGCATCCACCCTCTCTAATTTTCTGTTCGTCCCCTTTCATGGCAAAGGCGGTTACAGCGATGACAGGGATATGCTTCAAATCCTCATCATCTTTTAGCCATTTTGTTACATCCAGGCCAGAGACCTCAGGCAGTTGTATATCCATTAAAATAAGATCGGGGTTATGCTTGCGTGCAAGGCCTAAAACCTTGTTGCCATCACTGGTTTGGACGGTTCCAATTTTATATGCCTCAAGTAAATCATGAAATAATTTCATATTTAGCTCGTTATCTTCAACAATCAGAACTTTTTTACTCATATATTTCAAATCTTTATCTTTTAATTTCTAATTCAATATCAAGCGGCTTTTTATATGTGTTTATTATACAAATACCAAAGAAAAGCTTACCACATTTATGGGGTTTTTATAGAGGGTATGTTATTTTCGCAAAAAGATGCAACCGGCTCTAAAGCTTTTAGGCTTTGGCGGACTGAAAAATCTTTATATTCAATCACCATATCAGAAATGATGCCGTTTTTATGAAGCACCAGAGACATTTCATATTCTGCCGTCGAAGATGGCTCGGATAGAGGGAATGCGGCAATTCTTACGTTTAAGGCTTTAGCCTCTAATAATGATTTATCAATTTGCGCATTATCATCAAATATTTGCTTATCTGCGGGTTTACCGATGAAGGCGTTCATTTCTACAGGGCCTTTTTCATCACTGCCATCAAAAACCACCGCGCTATAGAATTTTTTGCCTTCGTTTATAGTTTTTAAAATTTCGACTGTATGACGGATAGGAAAATGTGTGTTATCAGGTAAGGCATAGGTTAGATCGTATGGAATGTTATAAATAGCCTTACCACCCAAACCATCCGCGATTTCTGCATGTCCGCGAATTTCCTCATACACTGCACCATCTCGTTTGCGCTGTGACGAAAAATTCATTACATCAGCGGAAAAATCCTCATAGGTTGTAAATTGGCTGGTAACGCGCATGGGCGGTGTATCGGCGTATTCATATGTCAGGTCGAAACGGTGATTGGCTTCCCAAGCCTCGCAGGCCGGTTTCCATTCATAAAACATTTGACCGTATATGTTTACAATTTGAGAGCCGCTTTTCTTATTTTTTAATTCTATATCATATAAAGCCTTATGGGGTGCCAAGCCAGCCTTCTGCGCTGCGGCTTTTAAATCCAATATTTTTGCCTCTGTAATAGAGGGCATCGTCATCATACATATAGCCAGAAGAGTTGTAATTTTAAGATTTAATTTCATTTTCATAGGAATGCTTTATTGGAGTTTTTAAGATTTTCAATGTGCGCTATGTACATTTCTTTATTACTATAAGTATCAATTGTTAATATATTCTATTTTTTCAAATATAGAGGCATAATTATTTTTAACATGGATCATATGTTTCTTAAAGGACGCTCATCTTGGTGTGAATTTTTAAATTCTGAATTTTATTTTGCGTTGATATTGGATTTTCGCGTGGCAGAAAGTATAGGAATAGGAAAAAATATCCCTATTTTTCATATTTAAGCAATATTTGCCTTATACCGATTTTTAAAAATATTACGCCAAGGCATTGTTTTAAATAATAATTTTAAAGAATTAAATCTGGCACAGTATTCGCAAGTTAAGTTTTATCATTTATTTTAACTATGCGGAGCCGAACATATGACGGCGGATTATAAAAACCTAGATTACAACACCCTTATGGCTAATGACGGGGGCGCCGCTATAGAGCTTAGTCGCGAACACCAATTTGTCGATGGTCATTCCGATATATTTGATTTGCTTCAATATCGTAACGGTACGGCAGATAAAGATAGCGGGTATAGCTATGATGATGCGATCAAAAAAGAAGCGCTTAGTTTTTTTCAGTCCATTCGCTCACAACTACTACATGCCAAGGACAGAATTCTAGAGCAAGATCGCTCTATCACGCGCCTTAAAAGTTTTGCGACAATTGATCCAGATAGCGGTATTTACAACAAGCTAGGGTTAGAGCGAAATATTACTCGCGAAATTGCGCGCATGGCACGGGAAAACATAACCCAAGATGATAAAAATCATCAAAAAGTATCGCGCGGTGGCATTTTGATTTTAATCGAGATTGATAATCTTTTTAAAATGGGCTGCACGCATGGTGAAAAAGCAAAAACGGCGTGTTTCAAACTTATGGGCGAGATTTTAAAAGGCGAAATTCGCGATATGGATTTTGCCGCCCATCATAAAGCGGGCGAATTTGTTCTGGTTTTACCTTATGCGAATGCCCAGCGTATTGTTGGACGCGCACAAAAATTGGCACAGCGCCTAAATAAGTTATCTTTTGTCATTCAAGATACTGAAATACCTGTAAATGTAAGTCTTGGATTAAAGACTTATGGCCCGCAGGATACATTTAATACACTTTTTGGATAAAAAATTTTAGGATTTAAAATATGAGGCTTGTATAATTCCCCTTTTTAATGCCTGTCACTTCCCTCCCCTACTAGACCCTTTTAGCTATTTAAACCTTAGCTAAAAAAGGCAGGCATTAACCTACACTAGAAGTAAAGCTCCGGTTTTCATTTTATAGAAGCGCTATTTATCTCCTATCCGCTTTTTTAAAAAGGTTAATCGGGCTTTACTACTTTGAGTGGATATCATCATTTTTTTGGTGGCTTTGTTTGAAAGAGAAAAGTTTTGGGATTATAAATCGGCTCATAATTTTTAGCCGCGAGTGCCCCCTTTACCATGCGAATACCCATCCATATTGCGCTAACAAACCAGAATATATAAGGCAATGTTACCAAAAACCCGATAAATATAAATACAATCACAATTATAACTGTACGTATAATAAAACTATAATGGGATTGTAGCCATGGGTCAGCATCGTCTTTGACAAAAAACGCCCATACCGCACCGATTAGAGCTGTAACACCAGGTAGTAAAAGTGAGGCCAGTACAAGTATATAAATCAAAATTGCCGTATCCGGCTTTTGCGGGTTTAGTTGATTGTTCTTGATGCTGTTTTTTGTTGCCATGATAATTATCCAATATCCTCTTTTTTCAAATAGAATACTTTATAATGGCATGGCGTTTCAAGAGAAGACAATTTCAAGCTTAATAAACAAGCTTTTCGAATGTTTTTTTAGGTACCAGCCGGAATGTGTCTTCGCCCTGAATAATGGTTTTAGTGTTTTGCAGGGTTTCGAGCGTTTTTTGGTCTATTTTAATCACTCTTTTAGGCGTTTTAACAGGGGCGCTGTTTTGGTCGTTATCATGTCTTTGCGCACCCATAAGAATCAGGCCGGAAAAAATACTTACCGTCAACAGCCCGGGTGTTGCTTGTTTAAACTGTGTTTTTAAATTTTCTAGCTTTATACTCATTTTATACTAAAATCTTATCTCTAGTTTTTCGGTCGTGTCGCCGTTCTTTTTGATTACTGTAACTGTGTCCGGCTCCAAAATCTCTTGCGTAAATTTTTGGGCGTAAGGTAAAGTTGTAGCCACCAATGCAGTTGCCGCCATTAATTTAAATTGATCAGCAATTAAGTCATATTTTTTTCACTGGTTTTTTCATTATTCGTGTAGCTAAAAGCCTTTAATAAATGTAACACCAAATATTATTATGATAAATTCATATATTTTTCAACAAAAATCTAAGATCTATAAACTAGTGCGAAAATATATTACGCTGCCTCTGTTTTTTGGTTTTGGCAGGTCGAGCTTGATGTGCAAATCTTTGAGCTGTATCCGTTCAATACTCGGACTGGGCGCATTCATCATTTGATCTTCATATTGACCGTTCATCACGAATGCATAGACTTCGCGCAAATTTGGTTCGTCAGCCAGAAGCATTGACGATGCGGTCCAAACCAAAAGCCAGGCCGCCGTGCGGCGGCGCGCCGTATCGCATCGCTTTAACATCCCGCCAAATTCCTTTTCAAGATCGGCTTTATTGTATCCGGCAAGTTGCAAAGGCTTTCTCCATGATTTCCGGTGTATGGTTACGAATTGCACCAGAGGCCAATTCAAACCCATTACAGACGCAATCATATTGATAGGCGTATACATCATGCGGGTCCTCGCCTTTGCAGTGCGTCCATCCCGCCTTGCGGCATGGAAAACGGGTTGTGGGAGAAGTCAATTTTTTGCCTGTGGTCTCGTCCATTTCATACATTGGGAAATCGACGATCCAGCAGAATTTGTAAACGCCATGCTCGCGTGTGGCCTCGTGCGCCTTCTGGTAGAGCGTCGCAAATTTCATCACGGGCGAGGCCAGCCAATTTGGCGGCGTCTATTTCTTTGTTACAGATGAAGAATATGGCATCGCAATTTTTCACGGCGCCTTGTTTCAAACAATCTTTTTATCGCTTCGTAGGATAGAAATTTTGCAATAGGCCCGTTCAAAGCAGCTGCAGGTATGATATTTTTATCCCAATTTCCATTACTATCATGCTTGCCTCCAGCCATGGATCAGTCAGACATATACATATCCAAGCCTGGCGCGCCCTGGCTCTTGTGCCCAGCTATTGAGTTTGTCAAAAAAGCTACGAGGTTGGGACGTTTCACAAACGCCATCGACCTTTGGAGCGCGGATAGCGCGGACAACGCCGCCATTTTTAATGACATTTTTAAAGGCATTAAATTCGACATCGTCACGTGCGAATACCTCAGTAACATCCACGATCTCAAGGGGATTACGTAAGTCAGGCTTGTCAGAGCCGTATTTCAAGCATCGCCTCTTCATAGCGAATATTATCAAGCCAGTCGACTTTACGTTTTTCGCCCGTAAAGTCCGCGAACTTTTCGAAGATACGCCTTGATAACGGGCTGAATTGTGTCGTGAACGTCTTGCTGGGTTACAAAGCTCATCTCCACGTCCAGTTGGTAGAATTCGGCCAAACGGTCGGCGCGGCCATCTTCGTCACGAAAACAGGGCGCGATCTGGAAGTATTTATCAAAGCCGGACATCATGAAAAGTTGTTTAAATTGTTGTGGCGCTTGCGGCAAGGCATAGAATTTGCCCGGATGCAAACGTGATGGAACAAGATAGTCGCGCGCGCCTTCAGGGCGAGCTTGCGGTTAAAATCGGTGTTTGAAACTCCTGAAACTCTTTGCGCGTACATACGCTCGACGCATGGACCGGATAACATTATTCCGGAGGCGGATATTTTTTTGCATTTTCTTTCGGCGTAAGTCCAGATAGCGGTATTTAAGGCGAATCTCTTCTCCCGCGCCATCATCTCGGAGACTTGAAACGGGATCACGTCAGAGGCGCGGGAGAAGAGATTCGCCTTAAATACCGCTATCTGGACTTACGCCGAAAGAAAATGCAAAACAATATCCGCCTAAGGAACAATGTTGTCCGCGGCCTGCGTCAGCGTATGTACGATAAAGAGTTTCAGGAATTTCGAACACCGTTAACCGCGAGCTCGCCTGAAGGCGCGCGTGACTATCTTGTGCCATCACGTTTGCATCCGGGGCAAATTCTATGCCCTGCCGCAGCGCCACACAATTTAAACAACTGCTCATGATGTCCGGCTTTGATAAATATTTCCAAATCGCGCCCTGTTTTCGTGATGAAATTTTCAACCATGTTTGGCCGAATTCTACCAGCTAGATGTTGAGATGAGCTTTTAACACAGCAAGATGTGCACGACACAATGCGGCCCGTTATCCAAGGCGTATTTGAAGAGTTTGCGGACTTCACGGGCGAAAAGCGTAAAGTCGAATGGCTTGATAATATACCCTATAAAGAGGCGATGCTTAAATACGGCTCTGATAAGCCTGACTTACGCAAAAAAACCCCCTTGAGATCGTGGAGTGTTACTGAGGTATTCGCACGTGATGATGTAGAATTTAATGCCTTTAAAAATGTGATTAAAAAGGGCAGCATTGTGCACGTCCGTATTCCGAAAGGTCGATGGCGTTTGTGAAACGTCCCAACCTCGTAGCTTTTTTGATAAACTGAGAAATAATGGGCACAAGAGCAAGGGGCGCCAGGCTTAGATATATCACATGCTAAAACTGCATCCATGGCTGGAGGCAAGCATGATAGTAATGGAAATTGGGATAAAAATATCATACCTGCAGCTGCTTTTTGAACGGGCCTATTGTGCAAAATTTCTATCCTACGAAGCGATAAAAGATTGTTTGAAATAGGTGGGGTGAAAAAGTACAATGCCCATATTCTTCATCTGTAACAAAAAATGCACCGGCCCCACAAAATGGCTGGCCTCGCCCGTGATGCAATTTGCGACGCTTACCAGAAGGGGCACGAGGCCGCGCGCGAGCATCAGCGGTTCAATTGTATCGATAGTGGATTTCCCTATGTATGAAATGGACGAGGCCACAGGCAAAGTTGATTTCTCCACAACCCCTTTTCGTGCCCAAGCGAGATAGAGCACGCTGAAAGGCGATAACCCACTTGATGTATACGCCTATCAATATGATTGCGTCTGTAACGGGTTTAAATTGGCCGTCTCGGCGCAATTCGAAATCATAAACCCGAAATCATGGAAAAAGCCTTTTAGAACTTGCCGGATATAATAGAAGCCGATCTTGAAAAAGAATTCGGCGGCATGCTCTCAGCGATCCAATGTCGGCGCCCCGCCGCACGGCGGCCTCGCTTTTGGTTTGGACCGCATCGTAATGCTTCTTGCCGACGAACCAAACTTGCGCGAACCTACGCATTCGTCCAGTTGAACCGGCCAATACGAAGATCAAATGATGAATGCACCCAGCCAAGTATTTGAAGATCAACTCAAAGATTTGCAGTAGAGCTCGACCTGCCAAAACCAAAAACAGAGGCAGCGTAATATATTTTCGCACCAGTTTATAGATCTTGTTGAAAATATATGAATTTATCATAATAATATTTGGTGTTACATTTATTAAAGGCTTTTAATGCATGAATAATGAAAAAACCAGTGAAAAAAATATAAACTCAATTGCTCATCAATTTAAATTAATGGCGGCAACTGCATTGGTGGCTACAACTTTACCTTACGCCCAAAAATTTACGCAAGAGATTTTGGAGCCGGACACAGTTACAGTAATCAAAAAGAACAGCGACACGACCCAAAAACTAAGATAGTTTTAGTATAAAATGAGTATAAAGCTAGAAAATTTAAAAACACGGTTCAAACAAGCAACACCCAGTATAACAGGTAAGTATTTTTTCCCGGCCTGATTCTTATGGGTGCGCAAAGACATGATAACGACCAAAACAGCGCCCCTGTTAAAACGCCTAAAAGAGTGATTAAAATAGACCAAAAAACGCTCGAAACCTGCAACACTAAAACCATTATTTTTCAGGGCGAAGACAGCTCCCACTGGCTACCTAAAAAAACATCGAAAAGCTTGTTTATTAAGCTTGAAATTGTCTTCTCTTGAAAGGACAAGGACATGCCATTATAAAGTATTCTATTTGAAAAAAGAGGATATTGGATAATTATCATGGCAACAAAAAACAGCATCAAGAACAATCAACTAAACCACAAAAGCCGGATACGGCAATTTTGATTTATATACTTGTATAGGCCTCACTTTACTACCTGGTGTTACAGCTCTAATCGGTGCGGTTATTCAGCATTTATCAACAAATACTAACCATGGCTACAACCCATTTATGTTATTATACGTACAGTTATAATTGTGATTGTATTTATATTTATCGGGTTTTTGGTAACATTGCCTTATATATTCTGGTTTGTTAGCGCAATATGGATGGGTATTCGCATGGTAAAGGGGGCACTCGCAGCTAAAATTATGAGCCGATTTATAATCCCAAAACTTTTCTCTTTCAAACAAAGCCACCAAAAAATGATATCCACTCAAAGTAGTAAAGCCCGATTAACCTTTTTAAAAAAGCGGATAGGAGATAAATAGCGCTTCTATAAAATGAAAACCGGAGCTTTACTTCTAGTGTAGGTTAATGCCTGCCTTTTTTAGCTAAGGTTTAAATAGCTAAAAAGGTCCTAGTAGGGGAGGAGAAGTGACGGACAATTGGAGGGAAATCATACAAGCCTCATATTTTAAATCCTAAAATTTTTTATCCAAAAAGTGTATTAAATGTATCCTGCGGGCCATAAGTCTTTAATCCAAGACTTACATTTACAGGTATTTCAGTATCTTGAATGACAAAAGATAACTTATTTAGGCGCTGTGCCAATTTTTGTGCGCGATTCCAACAATACGCTGGGCATTCGCATAAGGTAAAATTTACAAAACGGACTTTCATGATGGGCGGCAAAATCCATATCGCGAATTTCGCCTTTTAAAATCTCGCCAAATTAACTTGAACGCGCCGTTTTTGCTTTTTTACCATGCGTGCCACCCATTTTAAAAAGATTATCAATCTCAATTAAAATCAAAATGCCACCGCGCGATACTTTTTGATGATTTTTATGATCTTGGGTTATGTTTTCCCGTGCCATGCGCGCAAAAATTTCAGCGACGAACTATTTCACTCTAACCCTAGCTTGTTGTAAATACCGCTATCTGGATCATTTGTCGCAAAACTTTTAAGGCATTGATAAAAATTCTTTCTAAACCTGTGTTTGGCGTGTAGTAGTTGTGAGCGAATGGACTGAAAAAACTAAGCACTTCTTTTTTGATCGCATCATCATAGCTATACCCGCTATCTTTATCTGCGACCGTTACGATATTGAAGCAAATCAAATATATCGGAATGACCATCGACAAATTGGTCTTGCGACTTAAGCTCTATAGCGGCGCCCCCGAGTCATTAGCCATAAGGGTGTTGTCATCTAGGTTTTTATAATGCACCATCATGTTTCGGCTCCGCATAGTTAAAATAAATGATAAAACTTAACTTGCGAATACTGTGCCAAAATACAATTCTTTAAATTATATTTTGAAACAAATACCTTTGATAATTTTTAAAATAGGGTATAAGGCAAATATTGTTAAAAAAATAGGGATATTTTTTCTATTCCCTATTTTTCTGCCACGCGAAAATCCAATATCAACGCAAAATAAAATTCAGAATTTAAAAATTCACACCAAGATGAGCGTCCCTTAAGAAACATATGATCCATGTTAAAAATAATTATGCCTCTATATTTGAAAAAATAGAATATATTAACAATTGATACTTATAGTAATAAAGAAATGTACATAGCGCACATTGAAAATCTTAAAAAAACTCCAATAAAGCATTCCTATGAAAATG
Organism: uncultured Alphaproteobacteria bacterium; assembly: GCA_963702155.1. Taxonomy (GTDB): domain Bacteria; phylum Pseudomonadota; class Alphaproteobacteria; order Micavibrionales; family Micavibrionaceae. The sequence goes on along the minus strand of OY969717.1, from coordinate 7,850 downwards.
AAATTAAATCTTAAAATTACAACTCTTCTGGCTATATGTATGATGACGATGCCCTCCTACAGAGGCAGAATTCTTGGATTTAAAAGCCGCAGGGCCGCTAGCTTGGCACCCCATAAGGCTTTATATGATATAGAATTAAAAAATAAGAAAAGCGGCTCTCAAATTGTAAACATATACAAAATGTTTTATGAATCAAAGTGGGCCTCAGAGGCTTGGGAAGCCAATCGCCGTTTCGACCTGACATATGAATACGCCGATACACCGCCCATGCGCGTTACCAGCCAATTTACAACCTATGAGGATTTTTCCGCTGATGTAATGAATTTTTCGTCACAGCGCAAACGAGATGGTGGGATATGAGGAAATTCAGGGACGTGCGAAATCGCGGATGGTTTGGGTGGTAAGGCTATTTATAACGTCCATTACGATCTAAGCCTATGCCTTACCTGATGACGCACATTTTCCTATCCGTCATACAGTCGAAATTTTAAAAACTATAAACGAAGGCAAAAAATTCTATAGCGCGGTGGTTTTTGATGGCAGTGATGAAAAAGGCCGTGTTGATGAACACCTTCATCGGTAAACCCGCAGGATGAGCAAATATTTGATGATAATGCGCAAATTGATAAATCATTATTAGAGGCTAAAGCCTTAAACCGTAAGAATTGCACATTCCCTCTATGCAAGCCATCTTCGACAAGATATGAAATGTCTCTGGTGCTTCATAAAAACGGCATCATTTCTGATATGGTGATTGAATATAAAGATTTTTCAGTCCGCCAAAGCCTAAAAGCTTTAGAGCCGGTTGCATCTTTTTGCGAAAATAACATACCCTCTATAAAAACCCCATAAATATGGTAAGCTTTTCTTTGGTATTATTTATAATAAACACATATAAAAAGCCGCTTGATATTAAATTAGAAATTAAAAGATAAAGATTTGAAATATATGAGTAAAAAAGTTCTGATTGTTGAAGATAACGAGCTAAATATGAAATTATTTCATGATTTACTTGAGGCATATAAAATTGGAACCGTCCAAACCAGTGATGGCAACAAGGTTTTAGGCCTTGCACGCAAGCATAACCCCGATCTTATTTTAATGGATATACAACTGCCTGAGGTCTCTGGCCTGGATGTAACAAAATGGCTAAAAGATGATGAGGATTTGAAGCATATCCCTGTCATCGCTGTAACCGCCTTTGCCATGAAAGGGGACGAACAGAAAATTAGAGAGGGTGGATGCGAAGATTATATCTCAAAACCAATTTCTGTCGGGTCTTTTATGGAGGTGGTAAACAAATATCTTACCGAAGATAAAGGAAAGAAAAATCAGAAAAACGAGACGGAAAACGAGCCGCATAAAACACCAAAAAAAAACCTCAGGAATAAGAAAAATAAAATAGGGTGAAGACTTTTTTTAAAAAAGGTCAAAAATATAAAAAAAGAACAGGGAAAATATATGTCCGCAAGGATTTTAGTCGTTGATGACATTCTGCCAAACGTAAAATTGCTCGAAGCCAAATTAAGCGCGCAGTATTATGATGTACTGACGGCTCAGAACGGTCAGGAAGCATTGGAAAAGGTCGAACGCGAAAGCCCGGATCTTATTTTGCTGGATGTAATGATGCCAGGCATGGATGGTTTTGAGGTATGCCGCCGGTTAAAGGCAAATCCCAAATATGCACATATTCCTATTGTTATGGTTACCGCCTTAACAGATACACAAGATAAAGTGACAGGTTTGGAAGCCGGTGCCGATGATTTTTTGAGCAAGCCCATAAATGATACGGCACTTATGGCGCGTGTCCGGTCGCTTATACGTTTGAAAATGGCGCTCGATGAATGGCGTGTACGTGAAAATACCGCAAACCAGCTCGGTGTTGTCGAAGAAGTCACAAGCGTTATGAAGGAATCATGTACCGCCGCCCGCATCTTGGTGGTTGAAGATCAGGGTTTTGAACAAAAGAAAATCGCAAACGCCCTCGCAGTTGATAATGATATAGTTGAAATTGCATCAAATGGCACAGATGCGATAGAGAAAAGTGCCAAAAATAACTATGATCTACTGCTTATAAGTCTCAATTTAGAAAACGAAGACGGTCTACGCCTTGCGTCTCATTTCAAATCTAACGAGAGAACACGCGGCGTTCCTATTATTATGATGGGTGAAGAGCCTGACATGGGCAAAATTGTTCAGGGACTGGATATCGGTATACATGATTATATTCTTAGGCCAATGGACCGCAATGAACTACTGGCGCGCGCACGCACTCAAATCAAGCGTAAGCGCTTTCAGGAATCCTTGCGCTCCAATTACGAGGTGAGTTTGTCTATGGCGCTTACCAATTCTCTTACCGGCCTTCATAATCGCCGGTATCTGGAAGTGCATTTGGAAAAGCTAATCGAACGAAATCAAATGAGCCAAAAATCACTCGCAATTCTTATGCTCGATATTGATCATTTTAAGGCCGTAAATGATACATATGGCCACGCGGTCGCAATGAAATTTTGCAAAAATTTGCCATCCGGATGAAGGATAATTTACGTGCGCTTGATCTTGTCGTGCGCCTCGGCGGGGAGGAGTTTGTTGCCATTTTACCTGATGTTACCGAAGGGCGCGCCCATATGGTGGCCGAGCGCCTACGCCGCGGTATCGCCGAAAAACCATTTACCTGCAAAGCACCCGAAGGCGAGCTCGAAATTACAACCTCAATCGGCGCACTTATAGTCCGCTCCAAAGAACATCCTGTCGAAGACGTGCTGGAGCGCGCGGATAAATGCTTGTATAAAGCCAAGGAAGAGGGGCGAAATTGCGTCATTTTTGAACGCAAAGGCAAACTCAATCCCGAAGATTACAAACCACAATCAAGACCATTTATTAAGGCCAATCATTAAACGATACAGCTCGCTCTTATTTCTCCGGCGGCGGCATACCCAAACTATCTGCCTGTTCCCACTCTATTCTCTCGAAAGCAGGGGCGGGGTTCACATTAGTGGCATCATAGTCGTTTACAAAATTTTCAAACTTATTCTTTACCCAATCTGTAGTGTAAGGACTAAGTGAACCAATAATGAATGATACTGCCGCAAATCAAGTGACGCGCGTTTATAAAGTTTTGATTTACTTAAATTATCTTTCATAAAATCAGGATTACTCAGGCGGATAAATTTTTTCTAATTTCTCTTTTATTTCTTCTGATTTGTGTCCTGATTTCCCAAGCTCTTCTGTAACAACAGGATAAAATGAAGAATTGTCAAGACCAACAGTTTTTAAAGCTTCTTGAAACGCTGTAGTTGTCGCTTTTCTGTAAATATCTTGAATAGTGGCACCTTTTTTCTCACTCATAAGCTATCTCCTTTATAATAAAGCCCAAGAATATGGTTAAAACATGCACAGATCAACAGAAAACGCCCGAACCGTGAGGCGGGCATTTATAAAAAATTTTAAAACAAATGAGGCTAAAAAGAAAATTAATTCTTCTTGCTTGGCGGCATTTTCTTCTCAACAAACCATACATGCGCGCCGCAATTCCCTGTCTCGGGGTAAGTAGCCATGGGTGGTACTTTTTCTTCTTAATCTTATATTCCGCGCGTGTGCTGCGTTTGGCGTAGTAACGAAATCCTGTTCCGGCTTCGCTCTCTAATCTAACTTTAACGGATGAACCTTTTGCCATTTCTTATCTCCTAATGTCCGACGACCCGTTTTATCGGATATTTGCGCACTATTGTCAAGGATTTATCTCAAGATTTATTATCTTTTAGCCATTGTAAGCGCCTTTGATCCGGTAAGTGAGAAAATGAAAAATGTTCAAACCGAATATCAAAACCATCTCCATCGGGGCAAGCCGCCATAACGCCAACTTCAACAGGTGAGTGATCTGGAAAATAAGCGAGCCTGTATAAGCTATAATCTTTGCCATTTCTAGAATAGTAAAGCTCAACCGCATCAAGCTTTCTTATTACCTTTATCCAAATATCTTTAACGTCTTTCGAAAGCGGCTGAACACTCCAGTCACTAAACTGATGCGTGACAACGGCACTTAGATTATATTGATCATCTACGTATTCTATACCGGCCTTGATCCAAGTTGTTTCATTTTTTCTGATCATAAGACCGGCTTGATCGTAGCGATTAGCATATGACCCTGTAATCTTTACAGAAACCTCAAACTCCCCACCTGCAAGCAGAGAATAGAAAGGGCCATCGTCAACCGTAAACCCGTAATGTGTTTTGCGCCAAAAATCTGTTTTAGGCGTAACAAACATGGTGATAGTTCCATCATCCTCGATATCCCATTTCTAGGTTCGTTAAACCATCGCATTTGAGAGCCCATAAGTCTTCCTGCTATTAATTTTTAGAGTTTTTATTGTTCTTTACAATTTTCTTCCGCTTATGCTTGGGCGTGGTTTTCTTACTCGCGGGTTTGTCTTGAGGCTTGCGTTTTTTATCTGGATTTTTTGGCGCTTTTCTAAATCCGTCCCTGCCGCCGCCGCGCCCGCCTTTTCTACCGCCTTTGCTAGGCCCGCGCCCGCTCGGCTATACCGCGCATCCGCGCTAAGAATGGGAATGTCTACGCCCTCGACCAATGCGCCGTCTTCATGTTTGTGAAGCGCAAGTAGGGTTGATCCGGTAAGGCCGTCCGCTTCAATCAATTCAACCTGCACACGCGCGCCAAGCATGAACGCAACGCCTGTTCTGCGTCCTATTAAGGCATGTGCTTTCTCATCATGGACATAAAAATCACCATTGAGCGTACGGATAGGAATAAGCCCGTCCGCGCCGCTTTCCGCCAGCTCCACAAACAAACCAAACCGGGTGACGCCGGTAATGCGCCCATCAAAAATCGCGCCGACTTTATCGGATAAATAAGCCGCCGTAAATCGGTCTACCGCGCTCCGCTCAGCCACCATGGAAACACGTTCTGTTGAACTGATATGCTGGGCAATTTCATCCAGCCGCGCGCGCTCACCCTCATCTAAAGCGCCCGCTCCCAAACCATACGCCCCTATCAGCGAGCGATGCACAATCAAATCCGCATACCGCCGGATGGGGGAGGTAAAATGCGCATATTTGGAAAGCGCCAGTCCAAAGTGCCCAATATTTTGCGGCGCGTAAACAGCTTGGGATTGTGTACGTAAAATTGTCTGCAAAATCAGGTGGGAGTAGGGCATCTCCGCCGCCTGTTGCAAAAGATAATTAATCTGCTTCGGCTTGGTGACTTGGCCTTTGGGCAATGAAAAACCCCGAATGTTTCCACGAATTCCCGCGCATTATCCAGCTTATCCATCGATGGTTTATCATGAACGCGGTAAATGCACGGCGCGTTTTTATCTTCCAATGCCTTGGCCGCCGCAACATTGGCCAAAATCATAAACTCTTCGATTAACTTATGCGAGTCATAGCGCGTACGGAGCGCAACGCCCGTCATCTCGCCCTTATACATAATCAAAATCTGTTTTTCCGGCAAATCAAGATCAAGCGCGCCGCGACGTTGCCGCGCCTCATCCAAAATCGCATACGCCTCATAAAGCGGATTTATAACGGGCTCCATCAACGGGGCAGTCAAATTATCAGGATTACCATCCTTTGCAATCTGCACTTGATCATAGGTCAGCCTCGCCTCCGAGCGCATCAACCCGCGCACAAATTTATAACGGGTCAGTGCGCCCCTATCATCAATCCACATGTGAACGGCCAGACATGCGCGGTTCTCCGCGGACGAAGCGAACATAAATCATTGGATAGCGCTTCGGGCAACATCGGTACAACACGGTCGGGGAAATATGTTGAATTCCCGCGGCGATAGGCTTCGCGATCAAGCGGGAGCCTGATCGTACATAATGCGCGACATCTGCAATCGCGACAATTAAATGAAAACCATTGCCATCTTTTTTAGCAAAACCGCATCATCAAAATCCCGCGCATCCGCGCCATCAATTGTGACCAATGGAATATCCCGCAAATCCTCACGGTTTTTAAGATCCGGAACGTCTAAGCCTTCCGCTGCTGCCAAAACATCCTTCGGAAAAGTCTCGACCAATCCTGCTTCGCTTAGGGAGATAATGCTGATCGCCTTCGGATCATCACGATTGCCCAGCACGCGCACCACGCGCACCTTTTTATTATGCCGCCCGTGGCTAGCTTGCACTTCGGCCATAACCAAATCATTATCTTCCGCGCCATTTAAATCATCCAGATCAATGATAAAAGACGACCGCTCTTTTTATCAACCGGCTCTAACGATGCATGCGCCTTATGCATCTTGACCATCCCTGTCATTTGATTGGCTTCATCATCAAGCCGCTTGATAACCCGTGCTTCATATGTCCCCTCATCGACCCGGCGAAAACGCGCCAAAACGCGGTCACCAGCAATAAGCGCCGGATGCCCCTTTTTATCAGGCATAATTTCGATATGCGGTGGGTCGCCTTGTTTTTCTACGTTCCATTCAACCGGCTTGGCAAGCGTATCACCATCAATGCTGATCTCTGTAACTTCTATCACAGCAACCGCAGGCAAACCCTCGGCATAGAATACCCGCCGCCTTTATGCCGGATGATAAGGCCATCCCGCTCAAGCTCCTTAATAATTTTCTTCAAAGCAACCCGCGGCCCGCTCCCCTTAACGCCAAAATTACGCGCCACATCCCGCTTGGTTTTAGGTGTGTCAGCATTTTGTATAAATTCTAATATCTGTGATTTGTTCATTTTTTTATAATTTTTAAATTGTGAAGGCTATTTCTATACTAAATCAGATTAAAACAATAATCTAAAATATTACCATAAAAATATATGGCATTGCTATATCATTATATATATAGTAAAGGCATTAAAAAAAGCATTTATGAGTATGAGTATATGAACTTTATTGATTTGAGAGTAAAAGAAGCTGCTAAAAAAGCAAATCTTCCATTACATGATGTTGTATACAACAAAATAAAGGGTTTTGCAGAGAAAACCCCCAAAGATGATGGCATATATTCTGTTCAATGGAGTATTTGCAATGATGACGACTTACGCCTCCAACTTTTTTGTAAAGCACAAAAAATAGATGAAGGTGGTATTAATTTTAAAAACCTAAATCTTTTAAGAGAACAAGAAAAAGAATTTATAACGCAATATGCCCGCGATATTGGCATGTTGAAAGACAGCGCATCTTTCAAACCTAAAAATATAGAACATTACGAAAAGCTGCGCTTTCAACTTTTTAAAAATAAATTCAACAGAAAGAAGTCTACGAATACTTTAGATAAATCCTATATTCAAAATGCCTTGAGAGATCGTGGAATATCTGCATATGAGGCGAAGAAGATTTTTTGAAAAACATCCATATATGAAAGAACCAAATCACGCAGGTGAGTTTAAGCGTCATCAAAAAGAGCCAGCTTCTGAAAGTCAAATCATAAGTTTTGCCAAGAAAAATAAACTACGTGATTTTAAACGAAGCGTTGGCCCATATGTGCAATCTTTAATAGAAGACTTCTTGTTGGAAGATTCTGCCTCTAAAAACAAAACTGCGTTAGCAAATAATGACCCGCTTAGGATAGTTAAATTTGCTATGTACAAAGGCATGGACTGACTTGATATTAATGAGAAAATGATGAGCGTATTAGGGGGCGCAGAAAAAGGAAGAAATCTTTTCTAAAGGACTTTGCTAAAGCACATTTAAAACAAGAAATTGTAAGGACATCTCGAAAAAAATGATTTGAAAATGCTTTCTCATATATTATCTGAAAATGATTATAATCTTAAAACTTTACAAAGTAATGATCAAATAAAACATATGTTAGTGTCAGGTGAGGGCGATCATAAGCCAACTTCAAATTCTTTTAATAGCCTTTCTGGAGT